>CAVUHV010000007.1:0-1087511 GCA_963741395.1 uncultured Acidobacteriaceae bacterium | reverse complement strand
CTCTGCTGCGTCAACACGGTTTCATGGCTGTTCCACCCGGATCGCGCGTTGTCGGCGTTGCGGGTAAGCCATGGCTGCATCTGCTGCCCGAACGACGACAGCGCCATTACCAATTGTGTGACTAGGAGTAAGCTTCTCTTCATCGGATCACTCCATTGAATCTATCGTCTTAAGTCTTTGGTTGAATCCGCGTTTCCTTTATCCTGCACTAGTTCACTGTCCAGCGAATCGAACGCTGATCGAAGTGAAGTCAATGAATCGGCCCGTACCTTTTCGGCCCTTCGGCTTAATAGGGATATGGTACTCGGAGCCACTTGGCGCATAGGCGACATAGTTTTGAGCGGATCCGAAGACGTTTGGACCGAACGTGAAATACCCCCAGCCGTCCTGATTAGTCCAGACATCCGGTCCATGTCCTGTGTAGTCGTGTAGATGCCGGTTAGGACCGAATGGCGTATGGACCCACTCGCTACGGTGATGAATGGGGTCGGAGCTATAGCCGCAGAATAGTCCTCCGCTCCAGGTCGAGCCTCCATCCCCATCGCGACTCCAGCAGAGCAGAGTTTCGTCTATATATTCCCAGGCAAGTTTACCGATCGCGAAGGTCGTACTGATCCACATCAGGTTCTGGATGAACGGCGCCAAGCCATAGACCTCGTAGTCTTTGGCAAAGATGAGGGCGCCCTTGCAAGGCATGGTAAGCGCATCCAGATAGAACCAGAGCTTGTTGTTCACAATGCCCTGGGGACCATCCGTATCATTTGATTCGACATAGATATAGGCGTGATCCGGATCATGGACACAGAATCCGTTCCCCACTAGCGTCGACAGCGGCGCACCTTGTGAAACTGCCCGATAGGCGAACTGTCGTGTGAAGTCCAGAACGGGCATACCCGTTTGCTGGACGAAGCTTGCCAGGGTCGCGGGGTCGCCGTCATAAACCTCCGCATAATTCAGTCCGGGCCGCGCATTCGACAGTGCAGCGCTGACGCTGGGAGGTAAACCCTTTGCTTCATCCAAGCGAAAACCGTCGATGCCGAGTACCGTTTCCTGCCACTTGCCCGATTGGATTTTTCCGTTCAGCATGTAGCCCCTAGTGTGTTGGTAGCTGGCGAGAATTCCGTCGCTAGGGCCGTCGTTTCCGGCGAAGGGCACGTCAGGACTTGCTGGCGGAGCGAAACACTCTTTCGACTTCGGAAAGAGTGTTTCATCAATTCGTCCATCCGCACCCCGCTCGTACATCGGGGCCGGGCCGCCGTATTGACGGTTCACCCAGTCTTGAATTACCAAGATGCCTTGCTCGTGCAGACTATCGATCGCATCCTTCAGGTCGTTGGCGTTCCCTGTAATGTGCAAAGGCTCCCATTGACCGATGTCTAGGTCCGTTCGGGGGTCGTAGCCCAGGCTCAACGAGTTTTTAGTGTTCACGAAGGGTGGGAATTTGAACGCATTGCAACCGTAACGCGCGAGTTCAGATGCCAGCGGCTTTATTCGCTGACATAGCCCGGGTTTCATACTGCTATACGTACTATC
Source organism: uncultured Acidobacteriaceae bacterium (assembly GCA_963741395.1). GTDB lineage: Bacteria > Acidobacteriota > Terriglobia > Terriglobales > Acidobacteriaceae > Edaphobacter. Next base: position 1,085,978 of record CAVUHV010000007.1, on the reverse strand, counting down.
GTAGATGATCAAGCTTCACCGGTACCTCGCCAGAACTCCGCTCAAAACGATGATTTTCTCACTTTCTAGCCCACTGCGAGTTGAGATTTTCAGACGGCTCTTGACCGTTTGAGACATCCGGCCCCATTAGGCTTCGCCTGCAGATCTAGTTCCTAGCGAGGCACCACTCTAATTTACTCAAAAGCTGACTTCACAGGCAGTTCGGGATTTACTTCCAGGTTGCCTGCCGGGTCGGCGATGCGATCCAGAGTGGTAGAGTCTATTGCGGGATGGTGGATGAACTATGCCCGAAAACGAAAAGTTCGATGCCCATCAAAAAGCACTATCCCTCAACCTCGATGGCACGATCTTTGGCTCATTTGCTGAAATCGGCGCGGGACAGGAGGTGGCACGCTGGTTTCTGCGGGTGGGCGGCGCCTCCGGCACGGTAGCGAAGACGATCTCGGCTTATGACAAGGAGGTCAGCGACCAACTTTACGGAGCAGGGACTCGCTATGTTTCCAGGCCACGCCTGCAGGCCATGCTGGAGGCCGAGTGGGAGCAACTGCTGGAGCAGCTACAGGCCACCCGAGGAGCCAACGCGAGGTTTTTCGCGTTTGTAGACACGATCTCTGCTCGAAACTATGCAGGCACCAATGACTGTCACGGGTGGGTGGGATTGCGTTTTCTCCGGCAGCCCGGGGAAACGCCAAACGACGTAATTCTGCATATCAACCTGATGGATTCCAGTAACGCGCAGCAACAGGAAGCGGTAGGGATTCTCGGTGTGAACCTGATTTATGCCGCGTATCATGCGCTTGCGTCAGCAAAGAAGTTTCTTGCAAGTGTCTTCGAGGAACTTGAACTGCAGCGAGTTGAGATCGACTGCCTGGAATGGAGTGGACCCGCCTTCGCTGATTGGAACCGGGATGAAGTTCACGCCTTCCTCGTTGCCGGCGGGTACGCCGAGGCTGTGGTATTTCCCGCAGACAACCAGCTGGCTCCCCCAAATGAATTGCTCTACAAGCGGGCTCTGGTGCTGGCGCCAGGAAGGTTCGACAAAGCAACCAGCCTTCATGCCAACCTGATCGATGACACCCTGGAAGAGCTGCCCGGAGAAGTGCTGCACGAGAGCAAAGGTGGACTTGGGTTGTTCTGTCTCTCTGTTGCCAGCAGCAGCGCCCCGGACAGCGAAGAGTCCGTCAACGAAAGTTTGCAACACGTGGTGATGCTTCAAGAGCTCGGCTACGGGGTAATGCTGTTTCGCGATCAGCAACTCTATGCAATGAGTGCGTTCGCGAATCGCTACACGAAATCAAGGATTCATTTCGCGATTGGACTCTCGGTGCTTTTGCGTATCTTGCAGGACAGCTACAAAGAACTAGCGGGGACACTGCTGGAAGGCATCGCGCGGCTCTTCAGGCAAAATGTCCGGCTCTGTGTGTATCCCATGACAGTGGAAGAACTGCGCCGGCGGGTAACAGCAGATCAGCTGACTGAATGGAGATGGAAAGAGACGGATGGAATGGTCAGTGCTGACAACGTGCATCCCGCAGGGGCGCTGGATTCGCTGTATCAATATCTGCTTGAGAGCAAATTCATTCTCGCGGCAAAACCTCGGCGAAACCCGAATAGGCGCTGACTACGCAAGCCTGATGAAGGCGGAAATATCGACCGGGCCAGTGACCACTCATGTTCCATTCTCCACAAGCCACTGCCGCGCTGCTCATGGAGCAGTACTACTCCGCTATGACGGATCTCGAAACCATCAATCTGCACATCGCCCAGGAGAACTGGGACACACCCGAGCAGCTCGACGTCCTCAGCAACCTGAAGACGCGATACGAGCGCCTCACCGACGAGTTCCGCCTAGCCATCGCCGCAGTTCGATAGTTCATGCGGCCCTCCGCGATGGTAGGCAGTTGGCACTATGACAATCCAACTTGTTTTTCACGATTCCGCAGCATGGCCGCGGCCAGCGGGGATCCTTGGCTCCTAACCCATGTGGCGTTCCGGACGGTTTGTCGGCAACTCTTCCCAATCCGACAACGTCAGAGTTGCCCGTCATTCGTCCAGAACTACCGCTGATGTCTGTTAGTCCACGATCAGGTCTAGTCTGTTATGGTCCTTTCTGATAGACCATATAGACCATGCCTTGTCCTGCTAAACCAAAACAGAAGGCTCCGCTCGCGTTCGTTTTGGAAGCGCTCATGCCCTTGAACCCCGAGTTGCGTCGCATGTTTTCTGGTTTTGCCGTCTACCTAGGCGACCGCATAGTTTGTATGCTCCGAGATCATCCCAAATCTCCGAGGGACAACGGCGTTTGGCTTGTTCTTTCGGACAGCACGAACCCCACAGATCCAGAACTTCACCGTGAATTTCCTTCTATCCGTTCTATCGAGCTCCTGGAAAATAAGATCGGCCATTGGCTCCTCATCCCGAGTGACAGCCCCGGCTTCGAGATGGAAGCACTTCATGCCTGCGATCTTCTGCTGCGTCATGACCCTCGCTTCGGCCGAATTCCTAAATCGAGAAGATAATCGACAGCGTGAGAGCCGTCGTGGGCCGAATCGTGGCGGGTTCTTTGTTAATCTTTCCGGCAACATTTACGCGGTCATTGATCAACTATAAATTTCCGGATCGGCGGTGATTCTCCCGGAACGATGTATTGTGCGAAATATAGGCTTGGTGAATGACTCGGGATTTTAATCAAAACAATTCTACTGGCTGGGAGATTTCTACGAAGGCTCAGTCTTCGCCAATCGCAACTTTGTCTTCTGAATCATCTGCAACCACAAAGAATCCGGATCGGAATTGAATATTGTGGCGGTGTCTGCCGGAAAAACGAACCACGCGCCCAATTGCACCTCGGTCCGCAATTGATCTTGCGTCCATCCGGCATATCCCAGGTAAACGTGAAAAACGTTAGGGTCGGGCCGGGCCGAAATTGTTTTTTCGAAGAGGCCTTTGTCGGAGATCAAATAAACACCACCGAAGATGTTTTCAGCTTTTTCAATCTTGGCCGAGGACTGAAAAAGTGCTAATGCAGCCGAAGGTTCCATAGGACCCCCGATATAGACCGGGTCGGAGCGGTCTTTCGCGGCCTTGAGATCAAGAACTTGAGAAAGCGGCACATCGGTGCGCCGGTTGAGAAATAGTCCGACTACGCCATTTTCATCGTAGTGAACTAGCAGGATTACTGTTCCAGCGAAATGCGGGTCGCCGAGGCCGCGGCTCGCGACGAGCAACTTTCCAATACCTAAATCTTTGGGGTTCTTGAATTGAATCGGAAGAAATGACGCCGGCAGCAATTCGCCTTTCCTGCGGAATGCCTTGAGCCATCGACTAGGCTTGTTTGCCGGCCAGCTGCCGTACCAAGGCAGTGCCGCAGTGGCAGGCGCAGGAGCGCGCAACAACGTATTCGGCTTCGGCACATCAAATTCCGCCTTATCAACGTTGACCCTTCCGGGCTCCGCCAAGGCAACGATCGCGAACAGCATTGCGAACAGCAACCCTTTGCGCAGCGACATGAGCGGTATCCTTCCCAGAGGAGATTATCCGATTGTTTCTGGAGGTCCGACCCGGGATTTCTGTTCTCTTCCGCTTTCCGATCACTCCGGACCTCGAACCTTCTGCACGTCAGGACCTCAACGCAGGGCCGTCATAGCCCTCTTCGAGCGCGTCGACAGCAATTCGCGGAAGCTTTCAATACTGCAGATCGTCATAATAGTACCGAACCGCAAGCTGCTCAGGATTAAGGCGCATGGGGCCGCAGACCTCACCTATTGAGGATAAAACCCGGATCGCGAGAGTGTTGTCGGCAAACAGGAAGTAACCTGGCGACAGATCGCCCCGTACAAGGCTGAAAAGAGGGAAAGGTCGCTGAATGAGAAGGCGATTTTCCAACAGTGGTCGACTAGCTAGGCGGATAGCATAGGTTGGTCTTCCGGTTGCCCGTCACCCGACAGCAGGAACTCTTGTGCTCTTGGCGTGCAGATCAGTGCTCTATCCCGCTTGTCGCTACCGATCCGCCCGATGTGTTTCCGAAGTGCCTAAGGGTTTCAAGTGAAAGATGCAAGACGGAAAATCGAAGCGAGTTTATTTTTTATGCGCGTTCAGTTTGTCGATTACGCGCTTCAGCTCATCAAGCTTCTGCCCAGCTTCGCCAAGCTTGCCTTCCGCCGTCAGCCGCTGGTAGTCCGCAAAGTCTTTGCCGGCCTCTGCGATCAGTGCGTTGAGGTCCGTCGGTTGCGGCACTTCCTGGGATGCAGGTGCAGATTGTGGCGCTTCCGTGGAACTCAGAGACGAGGCTTCTCCGTCGAAGAGGGACGCTAAGGCCGCCTCAAATGTTGGCCCGTACGCAAGCCGGTCCTGCAGCGCGAGCACGACGAGCCGTAACTCCGGCATAGGGCTCTGCTGAGCCTGCAGGTAAATTGGCTCCGCGTAGAGCAGTGCCCGCCCAGACGGGATGACCAGTAGGCTTCCGCGTCGCACGTGGGAACCTTGCTGATTCCACAACGTCAATTGTCCTGACAGCTGTGCATTCTGATCGATGCGTGACTCAATCTGCTGCGGACCGTCAACCAGTTTGGTCTTTGGAAAGTCGTAAACCACCGATGTGCCGTAGTGTGTGCTGTCGCAGCGCCCGGCGATCCACCCAATCAGATTGTTCCGGTTGGCTGGTGTGAAGGGGAGAATCTCTACGAACTCGACGCCGGTTTCTCCTGGCAGTTTCATCAGGACGAAGTTCGGCTGCATCGGCTGTTTCGTTTGCTCCCCATCATTGCCCAAACCTGTCTCAGTGGCGACCGTCCACAGATCCTCGCGGTTGAAGAAAACTTCCGGATTCGTCATGTGATACAGGCCGTATACCTCCGACTGCAACTTGAACAATAGCTCGGGGTAGCGCACATGTTTCCGCAGACCCGCGGGCATCGATGCAGCGTCCTTGAACAGGCCGGGAAAGATGCGGCGGTAGGCCGTCAGAATTGGGTCTTCAGTGTCGAATACATAAAATGTCGTGGTCCCGTCGTAGGCGTCAATCACTACCTTGATACTGTTCCGCATGTAGTTGATGGAACGATTGTCGAGGTTGTAGTGGCTCGAATATGGATAGCTGTCCGATGTGGTGAACGCATCCATTAACCAGGAGAGCCGGCCATCATCACCCACCACAATGTAGGGGTCCTGATCGTAAGTGAGGAACGGCGCCAAGGCCGCTACGCGATCGCGCACGTTGCGCCGCATGAGTAGCCGGCTCTGCGCGTTGATGTCATCGCTGAACGGCAACTTTGCGAGATCGCCGCGGTCGAGAGCGAGAATGATGCGGCTCAGGAAGCCGCCCAAGACGATACCGCCGGTACCCTGATAGGACGTCAGGCTATTGGTCTGGCCTTGCGGGTAGTCGAATTCTTGCTGCCTCGTTTTGACGTACACGTCGGTGTCGGTCAGCTCACCAAAATAGACCTCAGGGCGTGTTACGGTGAGACCGCGCACCGCGCTCTGAACAGGCATGTTGCTCAGCAGGAGCGTCGGCAGGCCTTCCGGCGTGAACCCATTTACGGGGTTCATCGTAATTCCGTAGCCGTGAGTGTAGATCAGCTTCTCGTTGATCCAGTTTCGACTGCTCTCGGGCAGCTTCTCGACGTTCAGTTCGCGGGTTGCGAGCATCACTTCGCGCAGGGTGCCGTCGAGCACATAGCGATCGATGTCGATGTCGGGAAAGTCGTAATAGGTGCGAATTTCCTGAATCTGACGCAAAGTATCCTGCAGCGCACGCCAGTCCCATAGTCGGATGTTCTGGAGCGTGGGCTGATTGTTCGCTGGTTCGGTTGCTTCAACGGACGTTTCAGCAGGAAATTCGCGCTGTAAGAACCGATCCAGGCCGTACGCCTGCCGCGTCATCTCAATGTTGTGGGCGATGTAGGGCTGCTCACGAACTAGTTCGTTCGGCTTGACGACAAAATTGCCGACGTACCAGCCAACTACCCCAAGCACGCCATAACAGACCGCGGCAGGAAGGATTGCAGCTACAAGCCATCGCCCGCGTGGCTTCCGCACAGCATTGACAGCGGCGATCACCGCCCCGAGAACAAGCGCCGCACAAACGACGAGAAGTCCGGTGAGCATGACATGCGCGTCCGTGTAGGTTACACCCTCGAAGATTGTGTGATGATCAAGCAATCTGTCGAACCGATCGACATAGACATTGATTGCGAGGATGAGCAGCAGGAACGAAATCGTGATGGAGAGACCGCGCCAAGGCGATGAGGCGTAGCTGATGCGTCGCTTGTCAAGCGCACGGGATCCGCTCGTGACCAGGATGAACAAGACGGCAAGGATGCAGGTGATGACGGACAGCGTAAGCAGCCAGCCGACGATGAGATGCCACGCTGGGAGGGTGAACAGGAAGAAGTTGAGCGGTTTACCAAAGATCGGGTCGGCGACGCTGCTCACGGTGCGCGGTGCGTACCAGAACAGCGCCAGCGTCGGCCACTCCTCCATCATCGCGACACCGGTCGCACCGGCAATGGCAAGCGAAGTGCAAAACGCTATGAGGCGCAAGGCAGGCTCGACTGACAGATTGACTGGCTGTCCCGCAATGACAATCTCGTGATCGCTCGGCAGATCGGCTTGATGAGCCCGCTTCAGGGCCACAAATGCTCCATACACAATGAGAAACGTTGCGGCTGCAAAAACCGCGAAGATTCCACACTGCAGGCTCAATGTCTTCCAGAACACATCCCCGTAGCCGAGCGATCTGAACCAGAGCAGGTCAACCCAGTACGATAGCGCAGTCCGCCCCCCGAATAGAATTCCGGCGACTACAACTAGAAGGAGAAGGAGTTTGCGACGACGGCTTGGCGGCCGCGTGTGCTTTGGCCAGTTAAGGGATCCTGGCAATTCTCGCGCCCCGCTTTGCCAGTCATTCATGGTAAAGGGAATTGTACAGGGGTCTATGTGGGCAGATCGGATTGCAAAACCAGCTTATCCACAACTGCTGGATCGACAACGACTCCATGTGTTGCGCATCGACCGTCTCGAGCCGCATCTTCAGCGGAAGTTCAGGTTCCAAAATCAATCCGAATGGTGGACCAGTGTCGATCAGTGCTCGTGCAGTGTCTCGATTCGGCAATGGACCACGCACGATGAAATGATCGTCGCCGTGCACAAGCATGCCTACTATGTGATGGCATGCGGCTCATTTGATGCCGAGAGGCGCGGATCGGGGACCGGATAACCAATCGCAAAATGGTATACAACCTGCCCTTGTTTGGGGATCAAGTTGAGATACCGGTGCACCTCATCATCGTAGAAGGCACCGATGCCGGTCGCACCCAGTCCAAGTGCTTCAGCGGCGAGATACAGGCGGTGGCCAATAGCGCCTGCTTCAAAATGCACATAGCGATAACCACGGTCGCCATAGGTACGAGCGGCACGATCGAGATCGCCGATCATCGAAAAGGTCACGCAGGCGTTACCGGCCAGGTCCTGCCCGAGGCTCAGACCAGCGGCCGCTACGCGCTGATCGCCGCTTCTCACCTGTTCCAACTCGGCACGCTCCGGCCAGAACCTGTAGACGCCGGGCTGTAACCCATCGACGCGGTGAGCATACAAATACAGCTGGATGAAACGTGTGCCGGCAAAGTCAGCCGACAATGGCTGAGCTGTGACGGCGAGGATGGCCGAGAACTCCGCCAACGACATCGATTGCTTTCCACCCAGAAAGTTGAGCGCCGAGCGTCGCATGCGGGCAACCTCACCAAAGCTGCGAGTCGATGAAGCCGGAGAAGACAGCTTGATCTCGCCGGAGCCAGTTGGAACCGACTCTGCGAAGGAGGTGCCACAGCTCCCGCTGCTGCTTCGTTTCGTGGCGAAGTGGATGCTGTCAATCAGTGGGTGAGCAATCGTCTCCTTTGAAAGCTGATTCGCCTGCCCGCCGAACCAGACAGTCTTGCCGGTATCTGCTTCGCGTACTGGAATGGACTTGCCGTGCAGGCTCACAATCAGCAGGGGCCACTCATCCACATGTGGGCGACACAACTGCGCCACTTCATCGTCCGAGAAATGCCCGGCAGCGAAACTATCGCAACCGATAGCCCGCGCGGAGAGTGCAAGCGCCTGCCATGCGTGTCCTATGTCGTGCAAGCAGTACCGATATGCCCGTTCACCATACTTCCACGCCTCGCGCCACACAATAGTGGTTAAGACAAACACAATGGGCGCGGAGCCGCCGGCCAACTTCATTTCAAAATCGCCGCACCCGCGCTGCTCCGCCATGTGCCTGGATGGATCGTAGTGATACCAACCATCTGGCCACCCCGTCAGGCCCCGTGTGAGGAAGTGAAATTCTGTCGGGTGCAGATTCCCGGAGGACGGATTCACTCTTAGCGCGTACGTTTCTCCGGTAGAGGGGACACGCTTGGACGCGCTGATCGCGGCGGAATAGAACAGAAGCTGCGAAAGGAAAGCCGGTCCGTCACCCACCGGCATGGTGCCAAAGGCGCCGTGAAGCACGTCGAAAGCTGGTATTTCAGGGGCGGGCGGATCTACTGGCAGATCAATCACCGGCACGCCTTCGTAATGACGAAATGGATCAGGCATGTTCGTCCAGTCGAGAACGTGCCGCGCTCGACTCAGCGATTCAACGCTGTGCTTTGTGGCTTCGTGATATTCGCGCCATGTCATTACCGGTAGATGGGCATCGCTGATGCTAATCCTACCCAACTTGGCGCTACGTGAAGAGGTTGAAGGTCATTTCGAGGGCGAGCTTTCGAAGAAGCAACATTGCGCAGGATACTACCGCAGCTTGACAACCGTGGCGCACAAGCCTAGCTTCATAATTGAGTAAATACCACTTCTTACTCTTTCAGGTTCCCTGAACTAAGTCAGCCCATCTGAAGTTTTTCCTCTTAGATTACTGCTAAGGAGGAACTGCGTCATGACACTATTGGCCGGTTGGGAATCCGTCCGCGAATTATCCGCCATGCAAGACCGCTTGAACCGCATCAACCGTCTTTTCCGTGAGTCGTACGGCCCCGAAGTTCCGGAAGAGGCGCTGACAACCACCACCCTCGCACCGCCCGTGGACATCTACGAAGACGAGCACAACATTATTCTGAAGATCGAAGTTCCGGGCATCGACGAAAAAGACATTGATGTCCATATTCAGGACAACACCCTCACCGTCCATGGCGAGCGCAAGATTGAGAAGGAAGAGAAAGAGGAGAACTTCCGTCGCGTCGAGCGGCAATACGGAAGCTTTACCCGCTCGTTCACGCTTCCCAGCTCCGTGGATCCGGGGCAAGTGAGCGCCCGATGTGACAAGGGCGTGCTGAAGATCAACCTCGCCAAGAAGGCCGAAGCCAAGCCTACGCAGATCAAAGTTAATGTTGGCGGCGAGAAGACCCTCGAAGCCATGGCGTCCGGCAAGGCCGCGTAAAATCAGGAGCCAGTGGCAAAAATGGGAGGCGGCTTATACCGCCTCCCATTTTGTTTTCCCCAGGCCTTTGGACCTCTTCACGCATCTGAGTTTTTCAATATCCACCTCTGCTAAATCAACTAAGAATCGAATTTGCCGATAAGGAAACCTTGAGTGATGGTTGCGCAAAATTGCCAAGTCACTCATTGAGATTGATGATTACTTCCGAGAAGCTGACTCATTAGGACCTCTCGAGGAAGGATTTTGGGATTGAACGCAGTACCTGAGTGAATCCGCTGCGGAATCGCATAACGGGCCATCGAGACTACATGAGGGAATTCTTGGTTTGAACACCCACTAGAAATTTGAGGCAGCCGGCCAGATGGAGGAAGCTCTACCGAAATGTTGAGACGGCATCAATCTTCCAGGGCCACCGCTCATCAGTCTCCGGTTGCTACGGCGGATGACACAACCAACAACATTCGCAAGGTAATGAGTTCCGCCTGGATCTGCGCCCGACCAACCTGCAGACCCTCCATCTCAGATTTGAGGGCGTTCATCGCAAGAGCGGAATCTCGCGTTCCATTCCGGACGAAGGTAATCTCTCCTTGTCGGGAGTGGTTCAAAAGGATCTTGCGATCAAAATCATGCATCCGGGCGCTTAGTGATTCTTTTGTAGACATGCCTGCGAGTCTACGCTCTTTCACCAGGTTGCGTGATATCTCGTATGCGAAACAACGCCTTCACAACGCCGTGAATGACAGAATCGATCTCAATTGACCGCGGTCTAAAGGCTCTATGGCCTTCACTTCGCCAGGACGATCTACATCAGATGACTGCGCGGAAGGGCAACAGTCACCCTCTTACGTGCAGCTCTGAGAGCAACATCGACCGTCTTACCGGCGTCCATCGTATGCGCGAGTGCCGATATCTTTCGTGTTCCCCGGTGCTCGAAGGCGATGGTCTCGATCCCACGATCGAAAAGTGTGTGCGTTCTCTTCCAGCCGATCGAGCGCGGCGTTCAATTTGATGCTCGATCTCAGCATCGAGAGCCGTGATACTAGCGGGATGCTTAACCTAGCACTATAGAATCTGCTGACTTAGCTGTTCCAATGGACAAACCTATTGCGTTCAGGTAGTGTCAGAAATGAGGCGGTTACTACACCTCCTCCTCTTTCAGGTTCCCTGAACTAAGTCAGCCCATCTGAAGTTCTCCCTTCTTAGCTAACAATAGCCTCTTAAGGAGGACCTATGTTCGCACGCAATGTCTCTATTCATCTGAAATCCAATATGCTTTCTGAGTACGGCCACGTATTTGAGAGCCAAATTCTTCCCTTACTTCGCAAACAAAAGGGCTTTAGGGACGAACTCTCGTTCGCTAGTTCCAACGGAGTCGACGTCACGGCAATCAGTCTGTGGGACAACAAAGCGGATGCCGAAGCCTATAACACCGCTACTTATCCCGAAGTGGTGAAGACCTTCTCGAAAGTGATCGATGGAACTCCCAAGGTTCAGACGTGCGAGGTTGTTAACTCGACCTTCCATAAGATCGCCGTTCCCGTACACGCGTAGGAACCATGAGCATGTTCTGGGGAAGGCGGTACCCTCCGTCTTCCCCAGTCTCTAGATTTCGATCCTCTAAATCGTTCGCCCGAGCCACCCTCTTTCAGAGCTCTGTTTCCCGAGATGGTGATGAGTAACGATTGCGATGCGCTTGTTGCCCGTATGTCGAGTACTGCAATCAATCGCTCTTTACGTAATTTCAGGCAGCAAGCCTTCGTGGAACTACTGGTCAAATTTGACCATCTTTAGCGGTAATAGGAGCCGATAGTGGAAGGGCGCTTCTGAGTAGCTACGCCAGTGTCTAACGTAATCGCTCATGCCCCCTCCAGAGGGAGATTCGAATGAAAACCGCTATAAACATAATGTTCGGCTTCTTCATGATTTGCATCATCTCTCGGGATGGCGTTTTATTTGCGCAAGTGTCAGAGCCCAACACCAATCTGGAAGCATGTAAAAGCGAATTGCAGTCCTGCGATCGTACTCTATTAACTGACCAGCAATCTAATGAACTGCGAGTCGAAGCTCATCGACGAAATGTGGCAGATTGCAGAGCGGGCATTGGCTCCTGCAATCAGTCAGCACTCACCGAGCCGGAAACTATCGCACTAGCCGTGGCCAATCATCAGCACAATGTCTTAGCTTGCATGGATGGGTCGGGGCCATGCAACCATGCGATGCTGACTCCGAAAGAAGCGCTTGCGGTATCGGCCTCAGAGCGGCAGCACAATATCTCCCAATGTATGAATGGCTGGCAGCCGTGTGATCTTTCCCAGTTGAGTGCACGGGAGAACAATGCCGTCGCTGCGGCGGAAAGGCAGCGCAATGTTTCCGATTGCACGGATGCAATAGACTCTTGCAATCACGGTGACCTTACGCATACTGAAGCGACCGCGGTAGCCGATGCTAAGCGCATGCGCAATCTCTCAGACTGCAAAAGCGGATTGGAAACGTGTGATCGGCCCGAGTTGGATTCGCGAGATGCACTCGCCATAGCCTTCGCAGATCATCAGCGTAATTATTCCGCATGCGGAGACGGAACCGCAGATTGTGACTATTCGCTGTTGAATTCATCCGAGATGGCTACCTTGAAACGTGCCGAACAACAGCGTAATTTTAGCGCTTGCAACACTGGATACGGCTATTGCGATCCTTTACGCCTTACGCCGGCACAAGTACGGACCATCGCTGCTAAATCAACACCAGCGTTGCGATAGCGCATTATGCTGTGGTGTTTTGCTCAATAGGGACCGGAACAGATTGAATACTGAAGCCGCTCAATTCGATGAGCAGGTTCTCGGGAAGCACAGCCTGAATTGCCGTCCCTAATTTATAGTGTTGGTAGGCTCTCCCCTGCGCACGGATCGGATCGCGGTCGCGTTCTCTTTTCAGCCGTCCCGGCAAGACCGCCTCCAGGAAGGGAGCATTCAGATGACCGATCTAAAGAACATGACCTTTGACGCCGCCACCTTTCTGGCGAACGCTAGGGCGAAGAATCGTCCAGGTCAAGCCAAAGCAGGTCTTCTTTTCGCAAGGGAATGCCGCGGATTCCATTTTCTATCTTCAGAAGGGTCGCGCAAAACTTACTGTCGTTTCGAAAAATGGTAAGGAAGCTACAATCACGCTTCTCTCTACCGGCGATTTCGTTGGTGAGGAGTCACTTGCCGGAGTGGTCGGGCTACGATTAGCAACAGCCACTGCCATCACCGCATGTACAGCACTCAAGATCGAGCGCGAAGAGATGATCCGTGTGATGCACGAGGAGCACACGTTCTCCGATCTGTTCGTGAAGTTTCTGCTCGCTCGCAGCATGCGAACCCAGGCCGATCTCATCGATCAGCTTTTCAACTCCAGCGAAAAGCGTTTGGCGAGGGTTCTCTTGCTGATGGCGGAATTTGGTAAGCCGGGTGAACCGGAAACGCTGATTCCGACAATCACGCAGGAAACCCTGGCGGAAATGATCGGGACCACCCGATCTCGCGTCAGTTTCTTCATGAATCGCTTTCGCAAGCTCGGTTTTATTGAATATAACGGTCGCATCCGGGTGCATAAATCGTTGCTCAATGTGATTCTGCACGATCAATTACCCGAACAGAACGCAAAAAAAACCCGTATTGCGGATGTGCAACAGGTTAGGGTCGCGAGACCGCGCCTAGTATGAGCAAAAGTGAACAGTATCGAGATTGGCACGATGGGATACTTTTACTCTAGGCCGGCATTTGATGCCTGGAGGAAGGCAGATGATGCCCGGCGCGAAAGCAAAGCTCCTTATCGTAGACGATGATGTGGCACTTCGGATGTCTTTGTCAGAACTCTTCACTGAGTTTGGGTATAGTACGCGGTCAGCCGAAGATGGATTTTCTGCACTTAGTGAGATCCGGAACGAGATTCCCGACATCATTCTCTCGGACCTTAACATGCCCGGTATGTCTGGCTTTGAATTTCTCTCGGTGGTTCGTCGCCGGTTTCCTGCGATCCGTGTAATCGCCATGAGCGGTACGCTTTCAGGCGGTGTCGTGCCGCCTGGAATTGTCGCGGATGCTTTCTATGAGAAAGGATTGAGGCTGAGTTCTTTGTTGCAGATCATGCAAGATATGACTCACATGGATCGGCGTTTTTTTCAACGTCCCAGTACACTCGCACCCATCTGGATTCCGAAGAATGGACATGACCCTGCTGGAGAGGAGTACGTCTTGATCACCTGCCCGGAGTGTCTAAGAGTGTTTCCGCAGGTTTTCGGCAAGAAACCCTCTCTCATCAAAGAAACAGGCTGTGTTCATTGCTCCAGTTTGATTCATTACGCAATTGTCGAGCCATCCGATCCGATTTTCGTGCCCGCTCCTCAGCGCTAGCGCACTTGCTGCACTCCCTTCATTGCGCGGCTTGACTATTTCGTATCTCACCCACCGGGTCGGGTTAAGTCTACATCTTTGTAGAAGGTAGCGTGCACGCTGGCCGCAAAGTGAGCTATTCAGACCAGACATTGCTTTCGATCCTTGCTCCAATGAGCATGGAGAAGAGTCCGTGTCCGTGTTATCGGCTCCCTCATGGTTCTGAGCTAAGTCAGCCCATCTGACATGTGTCCCTCTTAGCTGTCTGCAATTCAAGGAAAAACTTATGAAGATCACTTCACTGTTGTTGATGGGTGCCTTTGCGCTGACGAATGGAAATGTCTGGGCTGCCTCAAGCTACCAGGACTCGATTGATCGCTTACAGTTGTCCACGGATGTACTCCACTCCATTATGGAGGCCCCAGATAAAGGAATTCCAGAAGAGGTACTGAGCGGCACGAAGTGCATCGTTGTCGTTCCTCATCTGGTGAAAGGCGGTTTCATCTTCGGTGCCGAGCACGGCCGGGGCATTGCCTCTTGCCGCACTCCCGAGGGCTGGAGCGCTCCCGCTTTCGTCTCGATCGGCGGGGGCAGTTGGGGATTGCAGATCGGCGTAGAAGGTGTGGATCTCGTGATGTTGGTCATGAATGACCAGGGCTTTCAGCATTTGCTCTCAAGCAAGTTCCCGATCAGCGGCGATGCCTCCGCTTCGGCCGGTCCTGTGGGACGCCATGCTTCCGCGGGCACCGATTGGAAACTGAATACAGAAATCCTTACCTACTCGCGTTCACGCGGCGCGTTTGCGGGAATCACGTTGGATGGTGCCGTGGTTGAGCAGGATAACGACTCCACGCGGGCAATCTATGGTCGCGATCAATCGTTCCAAACGATTCTGTCAGGCAAGGTCCCCGCGCCGAAATCTACCCTGAGCTTTATGAAGGCAATTGTCCAGACAGGCCGCGCGGGCACGATTGCCGAACTGAACAAAGACAAACATTAGTAATCAGGACTGATCGAGCATTCCTTGCGAATCTCGATCAACCTCAGAAAACCGAAAGGAGTACATCATATGCCGCTTATCCAGCTTGTCGTCACATTGATCGTTGTGGGAGTTTTGCTATGGCTTGTGAACCGCTTTATTCCCATGCAATCGACCATCAAATCCATCCTAAACGGCGTCGTCGTCATCGCTGTCGTTTTGTGGCTACT
This sequence comes from uncultured Acidobacteriaceae bacterium, assembly GCA_963741395.1. GTDB lineage: Bacteria > Acidobacteriota > Terriglobia > Terriglobales > Acidobacteriaceae > Edaphobacter. Next base: position 1,070,978 of record CAVUHV010000007.1, on the reverse strand, counting down.
GAATGTCTTTGGGCTGTTTCATTCCCTTTCCCGAATCCACGTTGGAACATAGGAACGACCCAAGACGAAATCAGTCACGAAGGATGAATACAAATACGAGCTTGCACCAACGCAATATGACAGTCATCTGTCTTAGGGAGTTATTTTGAACACCAAGCTTCTGTTCGCAGTCGGAATAACCGTCAGTCTGAGCGCTTTCGCTCAAACCAGTATTCAAACAGACACCGTTCCACAAACCACCATGATCGCTGAGCCTGCTAATCCAGCACCCATGCTTCGAACGAATGTAATCAGCCGTACAGTGCAGGCGGTGAATTACCAGCATAGAAGTGGAGCTACGAAGGTAGCCTTTGCAGGCACAGACCTGATGCCCTCAGCAAACGGCCAGGCCAAGGTCGAAAGTAAGCGCGGATCCATTGAGATCGAGGTGGAATTTGGCAACCTACAAAAACCTACAACCTTCGGCAATGAGTATCTCACTTATATCCTGTGGGCGATTTCCCCCGAAGGCCGGGCGTCAAACCTGGGAGAAGTGTTGTTAGGCGGCAATCATCGCAGCAAGCTGGACGTGACAACTGACCTCCAGTCATTCGCCATGATTGTGACTGCAGAGCCTTATTATGCTGTCCGACAACCCAGCAATGTTGTCGTGCTCGAAAATATCGTACGCGCGGACACCAAGGGAACCACCGAAGCGGTGAACGCAAAGTATGAACTCATGGAACGAGGGGGCTATATTCCGACCGGCTACAAGTTCGACCCGGTTGTTCTCGATGCCAAGGTACCACTGGAATTCCTCGAGGCACGGAATGCGGTGCGCATCGCGCAATCTGAAGGGGCCGAACAGTATGCCAGCGATAGCTATCAGCGTGCGATCCAATTGATGAATACTGCGGATGGCTATGCCACGGAGAAGCGCTCGCCACGAAAGCAGCTGATCGCGACCTCACGCGAAGTGGTCCAGACAGCCGAAGATGCACGCGCGATCGCAATCAAGAAGATAGGCGAGGAGCATCTGGCCAAAGAGCGCCAGGCTTCAGTGACCGCACAGGCGAATTCGCAGGGTCAGGCTGACGACGCAATTCGCGAGCGAGATCAGGCCCAGGCCGATGCAGATCAATCTCGTTTAGCTGCAGCACAGGCGAAGCAGGATACACATCAGGCGGAGAACGATAAGGCCGCCATGCGTACACGACTGTCTGAGCAGCTGAACAATGTCCTCCAAACGCGTGACAGCGCTCGCGGACTCATTGTCAGCATGTCGGATGTCTTGTTCGACACCGGTAAGTACTCCTTGAAGCCGGACCCACGGGAGAAGTTAGCAAAGGTCTCCGGTATTCTGCTGTCTTATCCTGGACTCAACATTCAGGTTGGCGGTTACACCGACAATGTTGGCGGCGACGCAATGAATCAGGAACTCTCTGAGAATCGCGCTGGGGCGGTGCGGGATTACCTGGTGCAACAAGGCGTGGCAACAAACTCCGTCAGCGCAAAAGGGTTCGGGAGTGCCTCGCCAGTAGCCTCGAACGAAAGCTCTGCCGGACAGCAGCAGAACAGGAGAGTGGAACTTCTCGTATCCGGCGACGCGATCGGCAGTCCAGCAAACGTAACGGTAGGAGTCCTGCGCTAGCAAACATGGAAAGGCCACACAGCATTAGCAAAGGCTGCCATACTGCATTTCCTTCTCGATTGTTGCTCCTGCTATCACATAGCAGGAGCAGCATAGCGAGAATTCGCTTTCACCCAAATCATTCATTGCTTTCGGCAGCGCAGCAACCGCTTCAAGCGTATGATCAAGACAGTAGTTCATTGTTTCTCGCCTTCAGCTGTCTATTGCTTTGCTCCAGACGAGCACCTTTCAAGTAAGCAACAGGACGACTGGAGTCTCTATGAGCCCCACCCAAACATCTGATGTAAGGAAGCATCTTTCTCGACGAATCAGAAAGAACATTTTCCCGTTCAAACCAGTGACGGAGCCTGATGCAACGGGTTACTCCGTTAATGAATCCTTGAAGAAAAAGCGCCAGCCAACCAATTCTGGTTCGGACTGGAGCAGAAATCATTCTTCAATTCGCAACCCCATCGCAGTTTTCCTTAGCAATGAGGTTTCAGGCTCCGTACCGGCACCCGGAAGGCGGTTGGCGTGAAACGACATGCGATTTTTCTGCGTACGGAATGCTTGCTGCCCAGTGGATTGGGTCTCCTCCAAAAGCAGTTCTGCGAGTTATGGATGTCTGTCGAAGATACGACAGCCTTCGCTTTGGATACTAAGGTGCGAAACGCAGGCTGGCACTTCATGTGGCTGATGGAAGCCTATTCCTGTCGCGGCGTCGGTCGAACTGCCGAATCAGCTCGCAGGCGCGCAATAACTCTTGCCTTATCGAAGGTGAAGCAAAGTTTCAATGCTGCCGAATTGGGCCTGGTCAAGTTCACGGAATACCCGGGGTTCCAAGTCGCCAGGATCATCCTTCACACTCGCCAGATTCAACAGCATGCTTCTCTTGATCTCGGCGAGGCGATCGCCCTTCGGGAAACTCCCGCGTACTGAGACGGTGTTTCCCGGAAATGGAAGTCTGATTGTAAATCTCCGCATTTCCCTTCCGCCGCCACTCGATACGACAGCCCTGAAAGCAGGCAAGCATGTTTCTCTCGAAATCTTCGACAACATCAGAAACATCGCAGTTATCCTTGCCGACCCGTATAGCATTCGTGGGCAACTACTTGCCGAGACAATGTGGCATCGCTACGTTCACTACAGATCTGTGCACGGCAATCGCAAACGAATATGGTGACGCACGGCTTTTCGCAATTCCAGTAAACGATCCAGATTCGGCATACCAATATCCTGAACGAGTACGGCTGGAGCTTACCCAGGAAGATCGAGCTTCCTACGAGCGAGCCGCGGAGTTTCTCAACTTCAATGGAAACGATCTGGTCTGCTTGCAGCACGAATACGGAATCTTCGGAGGCCCCGCCGGCAGCCATGTTTTGACCTTGCTCCGCAAGTTGAAGATGCCGCTTGTGACAACCCTTCATACGGTTCTACGCGAACCAGATTCGAATCAACTCGCTGTGCTCGATGAAATTGCACATCTCTCGGATCGATTAATCGTGATGAGTGAGCACGCTGCCTGCCTCTTGCGTGATGTTTATGGTGTACCCGATGGAAAGATCGACCTGATTCCGCACGGAGTTCCAGATCTTCCATTCACGGACCCCAATTATTTTAAGGACATGTTTGGCGCTCAGGGAAAGCCTGTATTACTCACCTTTGGATTGCTCTCCCCGAATAAGGGAGTTGAAAACGTAATTCGTGCCCTCCCGCGCATTCTGAAGGAACATAAAGACGTGGTCTATATTGTCTCTGGAGCGACACATCCGCACATCAGGCGGTCGGAAGGCGAGAAATATAGAAATGAACTGCAGGCACTAGCCGAAGACCTCGGCGTTTCCTCCCATGTGATTTTTAACAATCGCTTTGTGACACCAGAAGAACTCATAGAGCACGTAGGCGCTGCTGACATCTACATCACTCCTTATCGCCAGGAAGCACAGGTTGTCTCCGGCACGCTTGCAATCGCTCTTGGCGCGGGAAAAGCAATCATCTCTACACCATACTGGCACGCCAAGGAGCTTCTTGCCGACGACCGTGGTGTGCTTGTTCCATTCGACGATCCATCTTCAATCGCGAACGAGACGATCAGGCTCCTAGATGACGATGCGGAACGACATGCGATGCGAAAACGCGCCTATCTTCATTCACGTGGTACGACATGGCAAGAGACCGCACGGGCCTACATGGCAAGCTTTCAGCGAGCTCGGACGGAACGAATGCTGCGACCGCGTCCGGCGCTGAAGGATCTGTTCGCAGTAAAGACGACCGATCAGCTGCCGAGTCTGAATAGCTCCCATTTGCTAAATATGACAGACGACACCGGCCTGTTGCAGCATGCGATCTTCTCTTTGCCCAATTGCGAAGAGGGCTACACGACAGATGACAATGCACGTGCTCTCATTGTGACGACATTGCTAAACAACTCAACTCTCTCAAGCGGCCAGGCACCCGCAGCGCTGTCCCGCCGATACCTGGCCTTTCTTTGGCTTGCCTTCCATGACAAGACCGGAAGGTTCAGAAACTTTCTGAGCTACGGACGGGAATGGCAGGAAGAAGTTGGCTCAGAGGATAGTCACGGCCGTGCCATATGGGCATTGGGAACTGTGCTCAGCTATACGGAAGATTTAGGCATGAGAGGTGCAGCAGGCCGGCTCTTCGAGGCCGCAGCCCCAGTTGCTTTGACATTCACCAGCCCTCGTGCGTGGGCATTTTCCGTGTTAGGTATGCAGGCTTATCTCGACAGGTTTCCCGGGGATAGAGTTATCCAGAACTCACGCAACGTACTCGCGAACCGCCTGCTGGCGATCTATGAAAGTACTCATTCAGGGACATGGCAGTGGTTTGAAAAAAGCCTTTCCTATTCAAATGCACGGTTGTCACAGGCGCTGCTTATCGCGGGATACCGAAGTGGCAACAAGCGGATGATCGAAGCAGGATGCGAATCTCTTCGATGGCTTGTTGCCGAGCAACATCGAGGCGATGACCTAGTCTTTGTTCCTATAGGTTCCAGAGGATTTGTTGTTGCGGGCGGGGATAAAGCACGCTTCGACCAACAACCTGTGGAGGCTTGTGCAACGATCTCTGCCTGTGTACTGGCATTTGGCCTCACTGGCGAACAGCACTGGCTTGAAGAGGCATGGTGTGCTTTTCGCTGGTTTCTTGGAGAGAACGATCTACAGGTTCCGCTGTACGACGCAGCAACCGGCGGCTGTAAAGATGGGCTTCATCCAGATCGAGTGAATGAAAACCAGGGAGCCGAATCTACGCTTTCGTTTCTAATGGCGCTTCTTGAAATGCAAAATCTAGAAACATCAAGCGTAGAGAACCTGACCCAGGAAGCGAGTGTTCCCATTTGACATCAATTATCCTTCCGGCTGCACGGCCGCAACACACAGTTACGAAACAGTCCGATTCCAATATGAGCATGGAGTCTGCCTTATTCACCCGTCATTCCGCCAATCCCATCCTGAGCCGAAAAGATTGGCCGTATCCAATTAATAGCGTTTTCAACGCGGGTGCCGTAAAGCTTCCCGACGGTGACACCTTGCTGCTTTGCCGCGTGGAAGACCGGCGAGGCCTGTCGCATCTCTGCGCCGCCCGCTCCGCAAATGGAGTCGACGGATGGCGCATTGATGCTCAACCGACATTGATGGCAAGCCCACGTGAGTTTCCTGAAGAGATCTGGGGCATCGAAGATCCGCGGATTACTTATGTCCCGGAACTGCAACAGTATGCAATTGCTTACACCTCCTTCGCTCGGGGCGGTCCTGGAGTTTCACTTGCGCTGACGAAAGACTTCAGAAGCTTTGAACGATTTGGCGTTATCATGCCGCCGGAAGACAAGGACGCGGCTCTTCTTCCCCGAAAGGTAGGAGGCTTTTGGGCGCTGATTCATCGACCGATGACAACACTCGGAGCACATATGTGGATCTCGTACTCACCAGATCTTCGGCATTGGGGAAGTCACAAGGTGATGCTCGAGGCGCGCCGGGGCGGATGGTGGGATGCCAACAAGATAGGTCTCTGCTCACCGCCGATTGAGACCGAGAAGGGTTGGCTGGTGATCTATCACGGAGTCCGACATACAGCGTCCGGAAGCATCTATCGTCTAGGGCTTGCTCTCTTCGATCTGGACAGTCCAGATATCTGCCTGCGGCGAGGGGATTCATGGATGTTTGGTCCGGAAGCTCCCTACGAGCGAGGAGGAGATGTTAATGATGTCGTATTTCCCTGTGGGCAAACGATAGGACCTGATGGAGACACGATTCACCTCTATTACGGAGCAGGCGACTCCTGTATGGCAATGGCAACCGGCAGCATTCGCACTCTTCTTTCTTGGCTTGATTCAAATTCCAGCCCCGCCGACGAAAACAGCTCCTAACGCAATACTTATCCAACCGTGAGGATCACAGAATGAATGTCGCAAATCTAAACTGGCCCAGTCGATTTCCACGACTGCTGTGGTTCCATAGAGAATGTCCTCTCTGTAGCTCGATCGAATTTCAGACGGCCGAGTGGGGCGCCATGGATAGGCCGTTGAGTTGGTTTGCACTTACCCCAGTTCGTTGCGCTAACTGTTGGCGACGATATTACTGGTTTTCCAAAAGGGAGAAATCAACCGAAGAGGATCGCGCATGACCGGTTACTGTCCGCTTCTGGTGAGGAGGCCACATGGGAAATTCTGAATACCCTGCCGCACATACTTCGAACGATCTGTTATTCGATCTTGATCTTGGACGTTCGCGAACGGCACTGAACTACGAGATCGTCGCACAAAGCGCAGAGGAAGTGCAGAACATCCAAAATGCCCCGGCCATCAGTATGGGGCAGTACCTAGTCGAGTCGGACCAGGTAAAACTGCTTACAACGATCAGCATCTACACTCAGCACGGTGAAACCCGAGATCAGGTGCGTTTGCTTTACATGAACGCTGCTGCACTTCTTAGTATGGAAAGCGATGGGAAAGCAGCCAAAACTGGTTGGGCTTCTTCATCGCCCACCTAAAACAGCCTTGCTAGCATTTGGGGTTCCGTTCAGTGAGTAGCAATCCACCTTCTGTTTAGCCTTAAAGTGGGCTAGCAACTAAGGTCACACATGGTCCATCGTGAAGCAGAAGGCAGCCAGTTGTCGCTTCCTTCCGTGGCCCCGCACGGTCTTCGGAGGACTTGACCTCATCCGTGCCATCAGGCTGGCGGAGAACTGAAGCAATCCAATTTCTTGCTCGGCTACGTTTCAGTGGAGGCGACTGAGCGCTATCTCGGATGCAAACAACGCCATCACACGCCGTGAATGACAGAATCGGCTAGGAACCTAACGCCGCTTGACGAACTTTCCCTCGTTGGCCGACTTACCGATACTGATCTCAATTTACCGCGGTCTCAGCGTTCTTGGCCCTCGCTTTGCCAGGGCGGTCTTTATCAGATGACTGCGCGCAGGGTAACAGTCACGCTCTCACGTGCAGCTCTGAGAGCAACAGCGACCGTCTCACGGCGGCGATCGTATGCTCGAGTGCCGATTTCTTTCGTGTTCCCGGGTGCCCGATAGCGACCGTCTCGATCCCACGTGGGGATCGGAACCGGATTTTCCGCTGTGTATAGCGAGTTTCAACGATGTATCAGAGAATGCAATTCCCTGATACATCGTTGTTAATTCCCTGTTCTTTACCGCCCGGATTGAGATCTAGAGTGCAGTAAATAGCCTGAATACAAAGCGATAGAGACATTTCTCGTTGGGCCACCTATAGCAGAATCGAGAAAATTCCCTGTATTTTTCCCTGTTATCGGGAATTGATCGCAGAGAGCAGTTCGCTGCAGACTGCATCCACCGCCATTTCGTCTTCGCGTTCGTTTGCTCTAGTCTCTAGCGGCCTGAATCAGCGTGGAATACCCGAAAAATCTGTTGATCCCATCCTCGAAGTATTAGCAGAGAAGGCTGCTCGGCGGCTAATTAATCCGTTCTTTGCCTATTTCTCTGTGAGAACCCTTTCGACTGATCCGCTCGACTGCAGAAGACAATCAATATCAGAAACGAGAGGCTCCGAGGTTCCCTGACGGTTCGCGCAGCTGCTCATCCTTGTCATCACAAATCGGTTTCTTCGGCATTGGGTGGTGCTCACCTATGAAGGAATGCCGCTTCCATTTTAGCCATCTACTCCGTCAGGCCTAGCTTGCGACTGCTAAGGTACTTCCGCGCTTGGTCGCATTCTTCTTCTTCGCCGTTGCCGCGCGGAAGAGGCGCTGTTTAGCGGCTTCCACCAGCAATAGATAGACTCCCGTAGCCACGGCAACAAAACCAAAGTACGTCGCTGGCAGCCGCGTGAAGCCAAGCACACTTGCCAGTGGGCTGAACGGCAAATAAATACCGACTGCAACAGCGGCAAGACAGGTGGCGATCAAGGGACTGCTGGGGCGGCTGCGAAGTGGATTTTTCGCCGTGCGGATGACGAACAGCACCAGCGTCTGGGTTGCGAGCGATTCGACAAACCAACCGGTATGAAATTGCGCCTCGGTCGTGTGGAAGAAATGCAACAGGACGTAGAAGGTCAGAAAGTCGAAGACGGAACTGATCGGTCCGATGAAAACCATGAAATTGCGGATCAGACCAACATCCCAGTGCTGGGGCTTTTGGAGATAAGTCTCGTCAACATTGTCCGTTGGAATGCTGAGTTGGGATAAGTCGTAAAGAAGGTTGTTCAGCAGGATTTGCATCGGAAGCATTGGCAAAAATGGCAGGAACATCGAAGCCCCCGCCATGCTGAATACATTCCCAAAGTTCGAACTAGTGCCCATCAGCAAATACTTCATCACGTTGCCAAATGCTTTGCGTCCCTCGATGATGCCGTCATGGAGAACCCGCAGGCCGCGCTCAACGAGAATGACGTCGGCAACCTCGCGAGCCACATCTACCGCAGTGGACACGGAGATGCCAACATCGGCCGCGTGCAGCGATGGCGCATCATTGATGCCGTCCCCCATGAAACCCACCGCGTGGCCGTTGTGCTTCAGAGCCAGGAGAATTCTGTTTTTCTGCGCCGGAGAGATACGGGCGAACACGCGCGTCTCCTCGACGACGTGCGCCAGCGCCGGATCCGTCATTCCGTCGAGTTCTTCGCCCGTGACGATTTTTCCGGGGTCCATACCCACCTTGGCGCAGACATGGCCGGTGACGCGGTCGTTGTCACCGGAGATCACCTTCACCTCAACCCCATCCTGCTCTAACGCAGCTATTACTTGGGCCGCGTCCGGTAACGGCTCATCAGAAAAGGTCACAAAACCCGCAAGGATCAGATTGCGCTCGTCCTTCACTGAATAGTTCGCAAGCGCAGGAACCTCGGCATAGGCAACTGCCAGCGAGCGGAATCCCTGGTTGTTCAGCTCATTGCTGGTCTGTTGCATGCGCTTGGTAGCGTCTTTGTCGATGGGGAATGTTTTGCCCTCGATCTCGTATCCGGAGAGAAGCGGGAAGATCCCTTCCGGCGCACCTTTCGTAATGAGAATTCGTTTTGACTGCCGCTCCACCACAACCGAGAGCCTCCTCCGCTCGAAATCGAACGGAATCTCGTCGCACTTGGTGCAATCTTCCCTACTTGACGGAGGTTGATGCAGGATGACCTCGTCGAATGGGCTGCGGATTCCCGTCTCGAACTTGCTGTTGAAGTAGGCGAGTTCAAGTGCGCGCTGGGATACATTCCCAAAGGAATCGAGAGAACGGTTAAGCGACATGGTTCCTGCGGTGAGCGTTCCTGTTTTGTCGCTGCAGAGCACATCGAGACTGCCGAGGTTCTCAATGGCGGAAAGATGCTTGACGATGACCTTTTTATGGGCCATAGCGATAGCACCTTTCGAAAGCGTCACCGACGTAATCATCGGCAGGAACTCGGGAGTCAAGCCAACTGCCAGCGCAACGGCAAACAGCAGAGATTGAAGCGGATCGCGGTGGCGTGCGACGCTGACGAGAATCAGGAAAAGGACGAGAAACAAAACCGTTCGCGCGAGGAGCTGGCTAAACTTTCGCAGGCCCAGATCGAAGGCCGTCGCTTCCGTACGTGCGCCGAGGCGGGCCGCAATATCGCCAAAGGCGGTCCGACCGCCCGTCGCCACCACCTCAGCGGTTGCCGTTCCGCTAACGACGGACGTACCGAGAAAGACCATGTTGGGCGCATCTGCTTTGGTCGACGCGGCCTCTCCGGTCGCCTGTTTTTCGACGGGGAGCGATTCGCCTGTTAGGGACGCCTGGAGAATAAAGAGATCACGTGCAGTTAGGAGTCGCGCGTCTGCGGGAACCAGGTCTCCGGCTGAAAGGCGTACGATGTCTCCCGGCACAACGTCGCGCCGACGAACCTCCGTCCACTCACCGTCCCGCAGAACGGTTGCCGTAGGGGCGACCTGTGCGCGCAGCTTTTCGACGGCGTGTTGAGAACGATATGTCTGGCTTAAGTCAATGGCCGCGCTCAGCAAAACAATCACACCGATGATTCCGGCATCTACCTTTTCGCCCAGGAATGCCGATGCAGCCGCTGCAATCACGAGGATCGAAACCAACGGATTCATGAACACATGCAGGAGATCGGAAAGAAAGGAATGGTGCTGCGTCGTTGCGGGCTCATTCGGCCCGAACCGGTCTAGCCGAGCCTCAGCTTCCTGGGCTGTCAGGCCGGTAATCGCTACGGGAGTTTCAGCAGCAGTCGGCGACATGGATTTGTCTCCTTAGCTTTTTCAGGCCCTCGAAGCAGAGTTTGTGCAGCTCAAGGAAGACTTGTAACAGTAGACGACAGCAACTACCCGTGCGCTCACATCTTGTGCAGGTCAAGAGCCAGCGTGACCCAAGTCCAACTATAGAAAATCAGATCAATTCCACGTGCGAGGTGAGAAGTCTGACCACGGGAAAGTCTGGACCGAATTTCATGGTCGTTGAGGCCCATCGTAGCAGGAGGTAGAAGAGGTCCTCCAATGTGCGCCGCTTATTTGTGCTGCGCGTCTTTGGTGTTTGAGGTTCTAGCTGCTCCTGGCCGGATCTTCACCTCTAAATGAGAGGAATCAGGATTGCTGCTCAGGCACGGATAGAACCGGGCAGTGTGCCCTGCGTATGACGTCGGACACAATTCCACGAAGCCGTGTTCCATCGTCGAGATCTCCATGATGGACGCTCATAACTATAGAGCCGACATCTCTCTTTTTTGCAAAGGACAAAATTTCATCCGCCACAGTACCTTCCCCAACCGTCTGTTCTATCTTCGCCGAAACTGTCGGAACCGAGGCAACGATCTCCTGCAGCCTTTGTCGGCCAATTGTCTCCTTCTCCGGGAGCATGTCAGGCACGTGAGTGCCGCATATATGAAGCACAAAAAGGGTCGCGAAAGAGGCGGAGGCGACTGAGACGGCTACAGGAAGCGCATCGAGCGAGGGCGAGGATAGGTCTGTAGGAAAAAGTACTGTGCCCCCGTGGCCGGGGTAGGGTCGCTCTTCGACTTCTGGCCCGACGGCAAGCACCATACAGGGCATGCTGCGCAGAATTGCTTCCGCGACGGATCCCGCCGCTTTACCATGGCCCGGCTTCTTACCAGTGGAACCTACTACAACAAGGTCTGCCTTGCATTCTTGTTGAAGATCGAAGATCACATCGCGAACATTGCCAAACCGTACAAGAACCTCGGTGGTAATCCCCGCGGCTGCCGGCACGCTTTCGCTGATTCGCTTTAACTCAGCCTTTGCGGACGCCGCAGTATCACGAAGCTCCGACGAAAGTGAACTCATTGGGTTGTCCACAGACGAATCAACGACATGCACCAGAAACAGCTTCGCTTTGAAGCGCGACGCCATCTGGACCGCATACCACAGCGGAACTCGGAAGCCATCGGACATGTCGGTAGCAAATAGGACTGTACGAATCGATAAATCGGTTTGATGCAGCATACGTCTCCCCCTTATGCTCTTCAACCCCGCGGTATAAAAACATGCTAGGGAAAGCAGCCCCGACCGGCAGTGACGCAAAACAACAAGCAAATCTGACGCGCATCACATTGCTCTGTGTTGTGTGACCCAGCCGATTTACCCATTCATAGATCAACATAGGTACCACAACCGTGATGGAGGTGAAGGTGATCGGGATCTTCAAGCTGGCCCATTGTCCGAAGACATCAGGCAGCAGGACGGAGCCGTCCCGTCCGCAAAGCGCTTCGTCGATCAGGCTACCGCAAGAAATACAGCCGGACTCGATCATTTCCTGAACGTCCTTACCGCGCAGGTCAACTAGCTGACTACGTGATCGAGATCACTGCTTCGTGAGGGTGGTGAACCATACCCTATCGTCAATAACATAGTTCCCTTGAGTGAGGTCAACATGGCCAATTCATATGAAACCACACCCTCTGTCATCGCCGATCAGGCCGCACATTTGGGCACCACTGAGATTCTTTTTCAACGTCTTCTCGTCGCTACCGATTTCTCAAAACCGGCGGACATCGCTTTAAAGTTGGCCACTACTATCGCCTATCTCTTTGGATCCAGAGTGTGCCTCGTTCATGCCATCACACCACCGCTCTATCAGGTTGATGGAGTAATAGTTCCTCCGGATCTTCTTCAGGCTGATCTGGAAACTTCGACTGCTAACATGCAGGATTTGATCGAGCGAACTCCTGAACTCAAAGCTCTCAAACCCACGGTGAGAGTTGGATATGCCGATCCGATTAACTTCATTCAGCAGGTTTCGCTCGAAGAAAAGCCTGATCTCATCGTCGTCGGCTCACATGGAGCCAGTGGCCTTGAACGTTTGGCATTGGGCTCAGTCGCAGAAGCCGTATTGCATAAGGCAACGTGCCCCGTCTTAATCGCCGGTCCGCGTTGTAAGGCCGAAAAACATCCTTTTCGATCCGTACTGTTCGCCACTGATTTGAAGACCACAGGACTTCGCGGAGCTCAGTACGCAACCGGACTTGCCGAACGCTTTCACGCAGAATTGACGCTTCTGCACGCCATGGACCGAAAATTTATTCCTCCCGGATTGGAGCCAGAGATCGTTCGCGAACGGATCTGGGAACAACTTCGGCACCTTCTCCCCAGTGACCTTGACCACTATTGCAAGTCGCAGATACGGCTCGAGTATGGTGACCCGGCTCAGGTCATCAACGGCGTTGCCGAATCCGAGTGCGCCAGTTTATTGGTTGTCGGATTGCGCGATCACGCATTGGCAGACCACGCTCCGTGGTCGACCTTGTCTCACGTCATCCGCGAGGTGACGTGCCCCGTGCTCGGTGTGCGCGGCCGTCTTCGGTAGAAACACACGAGTTCTTTGGGCGTGCGCGAGATAGCTGGTGAGTTCGGTCTGCTGGTAATTCGTGGCTCCAAAAAGCCCAGGCTCCCGAATGCCGTGCTCGTCGCAACGTGCGAGATTTACAAGCCCGGGATGCGATTGAAATGCAACCATACTTCCAAATCAGCTTGAATTGTCTTGGATATGCGATGCTTGCCGCCCTTGCCTGGGCGCAGTATGGCCATCCCAAACGGATCGAAGACAAAGGTAAGGATTCAGAGCTGGAACGGTTTATCCCGGACTACGAGGTGACGGAACGTCATCGGATCACAGTAAATGCCCCTGCGGAGATTGCATTTTCTGCTGCCTGTGATCTGAATCTAGAATCCTGCACGATTGTGCGCGCACTCTTCAGAGCGCGCGAACTTCTTTTGGGCTCAACCTCAGCACGCAAGAAGGCTCTTCCGATTGGTCTCGTAGACCAGGCAAAGCTCTGGGGCTGGGGCATTCTCTCCGAAGATCCCGGCCGCAAAATCATCTTTGGTGCAGTGACCCAGCCCTGGCTCGCCCGCCCCGCATTTCGTGCTCTTTCGCCAGCGGACTTCCCCGCGTTTCACGAACCGGGTTACGCCAAAATTGCATGGACGTTGCAGGTTCGTCCCGCTGATGCCACAACGTCCACTGCGTGCACCGAAACTCGCGTTGTCACGACAGATCCAGTCTCTCGTACAAAGTTCCGGCACTACTGGGCCTTCGCAAGACCTGGGATCGTCTTGATCCGTTGGGTGGCCCTCAGACTTGTGAAGCAGGCAGCCGAGGTCCGCGCAAAGTCTCTGTAGGTGTCGAATCGGAATCGGGAGTTTGACATGGCACTCATTGCGGTTGTCGTTGGCCATCCCGCATTGGAAGCTAACTGTGAGGCGCCCTCGCTCCGCCAAGCCAGGGCACCTCAGGGTTGGCCATCGCCCCGCGAAGAATCTTGTCTTTGCCTATCCTGCCACCGATTTTTCAGACCCTAGGCTCGTGGTTTTGACTGCAATCAGGCGAGTTCGGCCGCTGTGTCTCTTGTCACAGACAATTACTCTATTTGCGGCTTCTCATGGAGGAAGGCTGGCGGGAGACTTGGTCCGGAGTTGGCTTCGGCCTTTCGGCTCGGGAGAGATATGGTCACCAAAGAGGCCAAAACCGAAGTCAGTGCGGTGGCGCCGCTCACTGACGACGACATTCGAGTGAGGTCGTTTCCTGCGTTGGATCGAAAACGGCGACGGTGGATGAAACAACTACTGGCTGTTACAGCCCTATGCGTTGTAGGGCTTATGGTGCCCTGGTGGGCTAGCCGAAAGCATGAATCAGTAAGCTACAGCACCATCGCAGCGTCGCGAGGAGCAGTCGTTAAGACAGTGACAGCAACGGGTACGGTCAATCCCGTTCTCACGATTATGGTCGGGACCTATGTCTCGGGCGTCATCCAGGAACTCACTTGTGACTACAACACGCGAGTGACGGTGGGTCAGCTTTGCGCAAAGATCGACCCTCGTCCGTATCAAACAGTTGTCGATCAGGATCGAGCGAATGTTGAGATGTCAAATGCCCAGCTCGCAAAAGACCAGGCCAATCTCGCCTATGCAGAACTGACGTTCAATCGCGATGCCGCTTTATTGAAGGAGGGAGTTGTCTCACAGGATGTCTACGACAACGCTAAGAGCGCATATAACCAGATGCAGGCTCAAATTGGAGTTGATCAATCGACCATTGCGGAACACGAGGCGGAACTTCACACGGCTGAAGTCAATCTGGAGTACACGAATATCCGCTCCCCAGTCGATGGAATCGTTGTCCAACGCAACGTGACGATGGGACAGACGGTGGCAGCCAGTTTTCAGACGCCCACGTTATTTTTGATCGCGACTGACCTCACCAAGATGCAGGTGGATACCAATGTCAGCGAGAGCGACATGGGAGATCTTCGTGAGTCGGACAAAGCTACGTTCACAGTAGAAGCGTTTCCTTCGCGAACGTTTGAGGGCACTGTGGTCCAGGAGCGACAGGCGCCGCAATCGGTACAGAATGTCGTCACCTATGACATCGTCGTAGGATTTGATAATCATGATCTGGCTCTGAAGCCCGGAATGACTGCCACGATCCGAATCGTTACAGCCGAGACCAGCAATGTGTTGCGTGTTCCCGATCAGGCGTTGCGCTACACGCCCAGAGGTATCGCCAGCGCGGAGTCTTCCCGCGCGGCAGGCAACTCGCCCACGGGGGTGCAGGTGCAGAAACCATCGCGAGAAGATTTTGTGTGGGTCTTACGGAATGGTGTTCCACAACAGGTAAGGGTAAAGCTCGGACTCGACGACGACAGCTTTACCGAGATCGCAGGCGGCGATCTGAGAGAAAACGACCGGGTCATCGTAGCGGAACAGGCTGCAGGGAAGGCAGGGAAGACCGGAAGCGGATTCCTTCCGAAACTCTGACTAAAGGCTTACGAAAATGTCGCGTCAAGCGGATGTTGTAATCCGGGTTGCCGACCTCACCCGCACGTATCACGTGGGCGACGTGACAGTGCCTGCTCTGCAGGGGGTCACGTTCAAGGTCGAACGTGGCGAGTTCGTCGCGATCATGGGGGCTTCTGGATCTGGCAAATCGACTCTGATGGGAATTCTTGGTTGTCTGGATCGACCTACGTCGGGAGAATACTTCCTCGAAGGCATCCATGTGTCGGAACTCGACGAGCCGCAGTTGGCGCAGCTTCGAAGCGAGCGGCTGGGGTTTGTCTTTCAGAGCTTCAACCTCCTGCCCAGGACGACGGCGCTCGAGAACGTCATGCTGCCGTTGTTCTATTCAGAGTCAGCTCCGCATATGAGGGGGGCGCGAGAACGACGAGCGCATGAAGCCCTTGCCCAGATTGGCATTGCGGATAGGGAAAAGAACACATCTGGCCAATTGTCTGGAGGGCAGCAGCAGAGAGTGGCTATCGCGAGAGCACTCGTTAACGAGCCCGCGCTGCTGCTGGCCGATGAGCCCACCGGGAATCTCGATAGCAAGACATCACACGAGATCATGGAGATTCTGGTCAGGCTGAATCGCGAGAAGGGCGTCACGATCATCCTGGTTACTCACGAGTTTGATATTGCCGCTTACGCCGATCGATGTATCACCATGCGAGACGGCCGCGTGCTGACAGACGAGCGCCGGACAGGACAACGTGTTCGTTCGCGCAAGGAAGAGGTGCCCGCGCCCGCGCCTTGCGGCGAGGAACGTGTCTCTGCTGGCAAAGCCAGTGCGCAGGCATGGCACTTCAACATGATGGTCATCTCAGTCGCGCTGCAGGCGATCAGCCGCAACAAGATGCGGTCGATGTTAACGATGCTGGGTGTCTTCATTGGCGTAGCGGCGTTGATCACTATGGTGGCAGTGGGCAAGGGGGCAAACGAGGCGGTTCAAAAGCAAATCGCAAGCCTGGGAACAAACCTGATTGTGGTGTTGCCCGGCGCCACGACGACAAGTGGAGTGCGAGCCGGTTATGGAAGCGCCTCCACCCTTACTATGGCAGATGCGCATGCGATTCTCAGGGAGGATCGCGCGGCTGCGCAGGTGAGCTACCTGATTCGACAGATGGGCCAAGTGCAGTATGGTAATCAGAACTGGACCACGACAATCCAGGGAGTTGCGCCTAATTATGCGCCGATCACGAATTGGCAGATCGCCACAGGCCGCCTTATCTCTGATGCCGACGATAGCGGTGGTGCTTTGGTTGTGGTGATTGGGCAAACTGTCTATCAACAACTCTTCCAACCGAATGAGAATCCAGTCGGCGTCACCCTTCTCGTGAAGGGGGTTCCGCTTCGCGTCATCGGAGTATTGGCCGCGAAGGGGCAGTCGACGTATGGCCAAGATCAGGACGACCTTGTCATGGTTCCCTTCACTACGGCTGAAAATAGAGTGCTGGGGGTCGCGGCTCCGACGCAGCAGATGACGACGAGTTGGGTCTATTTGCCGCCGACGAATCCTTTTGGCGTGTCACCACGGCTCACTGGGCTGGTGAACCAGATTTACATTCAGGCTGTGGGAGCGGATGCCGTCCAATCAGCGATTCACCAGGTTACGGAGACTCTCTCGCGGCAGCACCATCTGAAGCCCGGAGACGTGCCGGACTTCGCAGTGAGAAATTTGAGCCAGATTGCCACGACTGCCGAAGGCAGCAGCCGAGTGATGGCGCTGCTGCTGGCAGCCGTCGCGTCCATCTCGCTTCTTGTCGGTGGCATAGGGATCATGAATATCCTGCTGGTATCGGTGACCGAAAGAACGAGAGAGATCGGGCTGCGCATGGCAATTGGAGCGCGCCGGCGGCAGGTGCTTCTGCAGTTCCTGATCGAAGCGCTGTTTTTAAGCGGCATCGGCGGAGTCGCGGGGATTTTAGGCGGTATCACAACTTCCGAACTCATCTCGGTCGTTGGAGGATGGCCCACGAGGATTCTGCCCTCTGCGATCATGGGAGGGTTTCTCTTCTCAGCGGCAGTTGGGATCTTTTTTGGCTACTATCCCGCGCGTAAAGCAGCCCGGCTGGATCCGATTGAGGCGCTTCGCTATGAATAAACATTTCATGAACACATCCCCCCGATCAGCCCGGGCACATGTTTTCTTCAGCGCTACATCGGATATCCCGAATCGCGCAACAAAGAGTCCTCAGCGGTTCGGACCAGACGAGATCGTAAAGTTCTTTTCGGGAAAGTCGTTCGGCCATCGCACCTCGGAATCAGCAAATCACAAAATCTGCAGCACCAGAGTTTCAGCCTATCGCGGGCATTAGCTGTATTTGAAGAAATTGTGTTGCTGTCGCGAACGCTGTCTCTGTAGGACTGGATCGGCCGGTTTGTGTTTCCGGTCAATTCTGGCATTTGGTCATCTAAGCTCTTCTGCTTCGAGCCGGTAGTCAAGTTCCTTACTTAATCAGATCCGCGTGAATCGCCGAATTGCGCGGATGAGTTCTGACTTTTGCTGAGGGATCGGACGAGCTAAACCTATTTCTCTGCCTGAATCCTCTGCGTTGCTGTTTCATCAAAAGACTAGAGGATTTTGAGGTCTAACAATGGCTGCTTTTTGTACATGCTGCGGCGCAGAGATTACCTTGAAGGCTGAAGCATGTCCTGTTTGTGGCACGCCTCGTCACGGAATGCGGCAGTCTAATCAATCTCTCATCCTGGGTGTGCGTACGGACCTGTCTCAAGAAGACGCCAGCGTTGGTACGGAACTGCGTCGGTTGCCATCCCGTCAGTAGTAATCAATCAATTGCTCTGAACTAAGCGACGATAAGAGGACGATGAAGCAGGCCTTTCCTGTTCTGTCTGCTGCGTTGTGATGCGGCGATCTTTTGCGAAGTGCTCGGGCGGGGAGTTTTCCTCTGTGTGGCGAGTTAAGATCGTTTGAGGAATATGACTGAAACGAAGCAGCTCTCCCCGGATATTCTTCTGCACATCGCTCAAACGCTGGACATTCCGCTGCACTCGCTGGTGGCGACGATCTCGTTGCTCAATGAGGGCGGGACAGTGCCATTTATCGCGCGCTATCGCAAAGAGGCGACGGGCGCCCTAGATGAGGTCAAGATCCGCGACATCGAAGAGAAGGCCGCGTACTTTCGCGACTTGGCGAGCCGGCGCGAAACGATATTGAACTCGATTGCGGAGCAGGACAAGCTGACGGATGAACTGAGACTGAAGATCGAGGCGGCGCTCGATCGCGGCGAGCTTGAGGATCTGTATCTGCCATATCGTCCGAAGCGGCGCACGAAGGCGACGATTGCGCGCGAGAAAGGGCTGGAGCCCGTGGCAGATTACATGTGGGCGCAGGAGAAGTCGGGGCTCACGCTGCTGGAGTTTGCGGCGACGTTCGTTGACGAGGCGAAGGGCGTCACGAGTGTGACGGAGGCGCTGGAAGGTGCGCGGCATATTATGGCGGAGCGCATCTCGGAGGTTGCGGAGCTGCGCAAGGCTCTGCGGCAACTGCTCCACGACGAAGGCGTGATCGTGAGCCGCAAGGCGATGGATGCAGCTGATCCGCAGGAGAAGTTCAAGATGTACTACGAGTATCGCGAGCTGGTAAAGACGATCCCTTCGCACCGCATGCTAGCGATACGGCGCGGCGAGACGGAGTCAGTACTGTACTTCCTGATCGAGATGGAGACGGAGCGTGCGCTTGGCGTGATTCGCCGCCATGTTCACAAGGCAGAGGGGGATTGGACGGAGCAGCTTGATCTCGCGATTGAGGATGCGTGGACGCGGCTGCTGAGCGCGAGCATACAGGGCGAGCTTCGACTTGAGCTGAAGAAGCGGTCGGACGTGGATGCGATTCAGGTGTTTCGCGACAACCTTGCGAATCTGCTGCTGGCCGCGCCGGCGGGGCCGATCTCGGTGCTGGGGATCGATCCGGGACTGCGGACCGGGTGCAAGGTCGCGGTGGTGGATGAGACGGGCAAGTTCCTGGCGCATGACGTGATCTATCCGCACACGGGGCAGACGGCGAAGGCGAACCAGACGCTGGCGGCGCTGCTGCGGCAGCACAAGGTTCGCGCGATTGCGATTGGGAATGGGACGGCCTCGCGTGAGACGGACGCGTTTGTTCGCGACTTTCTGAGCGAGCAAGAGATGACGGATGTGTTCAAGGTAACGGTGAGTGAGTCGGGCGCGAGCGTGTACTCGGCATCGGAGGTGGCGCGACAGGAGTTTCCGAACCTTGACCTGACGGTGCGAGGCGCGATCTCGATTGCGCGCAGGCTGCAGGATCCGCTGTCGGAGTTGGTGAAGGTGGATCCAAAGTCGATTGGGGTGGGGCAGTATCAGCATGACGTGGATCAGCGGCAACTGCAGCAGTCACTCGAGGCGACGATTGAGAGTTGCGTGAATATGGTCGGCGTCGACCTGAACACATCTTCGTGGACGCTGCTGCGGTATGTGGCCGGAATCAACGAGCGCACGGCGCTGAGCATTGTTCAGTTTCGCAATGAGAATGGACGCTTCACGAATCGCGCCGAGCTGAAGAAGGTGCCCGGTATCGGTACGAAGACGTTCGAGCAGGCTGCGGGATTTCTGCGGATTCGAGGAGGATCGCAGCCGCTGGATTCGACGGCAGTGCATCCTGAGAGCTATGCGCTGGTGGAGCAGATTGCGGGCTCGCTAAAGTCGCCAGTGGAGAAGATTATCGCGAATCCGTCGCTGCTGGACGGCGTAGATCGGTCCAAGTTCTCGGCGGGTTCATTCACGTTCGCTGACATCATCGAAGAGCTGCGCAAACCAGGACGCGACCCGCGCGACAAGTTTGTGATGCCGAGCTTTGATGAGGGCGTCCGGGAGATTACGGACCTGCGGTCGGAGATGGTACTGGAAGGCGTAGTGACGAATGTGACGAAGTTCGGCGCGTTTGTCGACGTGGGCGTCCATCAGGATGGGTTGGTGCATATCTCAGAGCTTTCGAATCGCTTTGTGAAGGACCCGAATGATGCGGTGAAGGTCGGCCAAATTGTGAAGGTGAAGGTGCTGAGCGCGGACGCGGCGACAAAGCGCATCTCGCTTTCGATGAAGGCGCTGGTGGGTACGGCAGGACCGCCTCAGCAAAATCGCAAGGAGAAACCAGCGCGGAAGTTTCAGAAGGAGCGGACGTCTCCGCCACAGACGATGGAGGACAAGTTGGCCGCGCTTTCGACGCGCTGGAGGGTACGATAGAGCGGAGCGCTGCATCAATTTCGCGTTGCGCTGTTATACGGTGCAATATGAATCCCACGCCGGGATCGGTATCGCAGACTTCAATTGGGTATCGGGGTTTTCGTCTTCTGACGTCCTATGAGGTACGCTGGAAGCCAGCGCTTAGTGCGGGTATATCTGCGGGTATCTTCGTTTCGAAGGGCGGGTACATTCCTGGAAGGCCAAGAACACGATGCTGACGGACACTGCGGTCAAGAGGGCCAAGGCACCAAGAGAAGCCTTACAAGATGAGCGACAGCGGCAATCTATACCTCTGGGTCACTCCCTCGGGAGGCATCTCAGCTTCTGAGATCCACAAACCTCGCAAGAATCAACCGTGTAGTGACAGCAAAAATCATCGCAGTTGAAACACCGAACATAAGCGCTCCATCGGCTGCTTCCAGCGGCCCCCAGCAACTTCCACGTCGGGCTCATAATCACATCACCATAACCCAGGGTCGTGTAGTTGACCGCTGAGTGGTAGTAGGCCGTCCCGAACTCTTGAAATTCTCCGCAGATCACGAACAAGCCCGCCCACAAGGCGATCTCAATCAAGTGCGCCCCGAACGCGATTGACATCGTCCGCACCACGATTGTGAGGTCGATCCAGAGGCCTGCGCCCGCGCGGCCGAGTCTTCTCTCATGGCGAAAGTAGTTTACTGTCGCGCCCAAAGCCAACGCGTGGATCAAGATCGTACATAGGACGGCGCATGCGCCAACCGCCAACGGAATCAGGATCGCGACTCGATGAATTTGCGTCATCCTTCTACCACAGCATCCTATTCGCCGCAGTCACGGTGCGTCGATACCACTGTCGCGGACGGAGAACCTCACCTTCACGTGGTCTGCTAACTGCTCCTCTAGCGCAACCGTCACTAACACTTCGTGAACCCGACCGCGTTGTTTACCAGGTTGATCAGAATTTGACCAAGACGCAAGGGGTCGCCGACAAGATTCCGCGGCAGATTGTTTGGCGAGGCGATCAATAATTCCAGATCCTTGTCAGGGGCCTTCTGGCAGACCACGGAGGAGAGGTCCTCAAGTACTTGATGATGCCGAGGAGGGCCTGAGCAGCCACCTTTGTTTTCGTCAGATAGTCGCGCTGCTTTCGCTCGCCTGCACGCTGTTCTCGACATTCTGGTGCACGGTCTTTCTCCGGAACAATGATAGACCTGGTCGCAGACTTGAGGTTTGCTGTGGTCTTCTGGAAGTTCACCTTAGTGGGCGCGTCTCAGCGGAGCATATTGTTCAGCGCTCAGCGCGAGACTTCTGTGGCTTTTGAAGAGAAGACGAAGCCGCCGGGAGCCAGCCTGCGCCTCGCGACGTAATCTTAATCTTTGACCTCGATCGAGATTTCCTGTGGCTGCCCGTCGTCGGGCACAACAATATCGACGCAGTGCCGTGTGCCGTCAAAGGATGTTCGCAGTGGAGTTCCGAGCCTGCCGTTCACTTCTATGTGTTGTGGTGCGGCCTCGGTCCCGTATATTTCCACGCTCAGTTCCTTCCACCAGGCGGGATAGCTGCCCTGGCGTGGGCCGATGTGGAGCCGCACACCGTGATCAGTTGCCTCGCAGCTAAAGCTCTCGCGGAGAAAGTCACCGCGGGTGTAGGCGAAGCTGATGCCGTCGTCCAGGTAGAGCGAGCCTTTGCAGTTGTCTCCTGGATAGACGCGCAGCGTGAGCGGCCCTTGTGGCGTTTCCATCGTGCTTTGTGTGAGCGGCTGCATCGGCACGATCGAGCCTCCACGCACATAGACCGGCAGCACAGCCAGCGTGGGATGAATGATGACTGGCTTTGCTTCGGGGGCGTCCTTTGCCTGCGTGGTCTCCTGCCGGCTGTCGATCTTCTCGCCGGTCCAGTAGTCGTACCAGGTAGTGGGAGGCAGCTGAACCTTGTAGGCGTCCAGCTCGTCTGGAAACGGTGGCGGCGCAATCAGCAGGTCGGGGCCGAAGAGAAATTCGCCACCGGCATCAAGATCGATTGGGTGCTTGTCGGCGCTTGCTTCAGGAAACTCGAGAAAGAGTGGGCGCACGACGGGCAGTCCCGTGCGCGACATCTCCTCCGTCGTGGTGTAGAGGTAGGGCATCAGCTTATAGCGCTCTTCAATGTAGGCGCGGCGGATGTTCTCCTGTTCGGGGCCGTTGGCCCATGGCTCCTGGTCGCCGGTGTTGCGGGCTGTGTGGTCGCGGTAGAGAGGTTCGAATGCGGCTAGTTCGAACCATCTGGTGAGAAGCTCTGGCTGCGGCGTGCCGGCAAAGCCGCCAACGTCGGCGCCGCTCATGGCGAAGCCACTAAGGCCGAGGTTGAGCAGCATGGGCGTGGTCATGCGCAGGTGATTCCAGGTGCTGGTGTTGTCGCCCGTCCATGTGGTCGCGTAGCGCTGGCCGCCAGCGTAGCTGGCGCGCGTGAGCACGAAAGGCCGCTGATCGGGAACAAGTTGCCTCAGGCCTTCGTAGGTTGCGCGCGAGTTCTCCATTCCATAGACATTGTGGATCTCGAGATGATTCGCTGTGCGGCTCGCGAAGCCAGGCTCGTCGATGCGGTGCTGCACGTCATCCGGCATCGTCTTTGTGGCATTGAAGATGGCCGGCTCGTTCATGTCGTTCCAGAAGCCAGCGATGCCCTCGCACACAAACTGCTTATAGAGCAACCCCCACCAGGCGCGGGTGCTGGCGCGGGTGAAATCCGGGAAGACACTGGCGCCCGGCCAGACGCGCCCGCTGTACGGCGAACCATCGGGGTTCTTTACAAAGTGGTCGCCTGCCATGCCCGAGTCAAATGGCGCATAGCCGGAGTGGGGCAGATACGCGATGTGGAGATCGGTGATGGCGACGACGTGGAAGTTCTGCCGCTTCAGGTCGTCGAGCATCTGCGTGAAGTGTGGAAACTTTTCGGGATCGACGGTAAATGGCCGGTACTTCTGCTGGTACTCGATATCGAGATAGATGGTGTCGGCGGGTATCTTGTCGGCCCGCAGCCGGTCAGCAATCTCACGCACTCTGGATTCTGGATAGTAGCTGGAGCGCGACTGCTGGTATCCCAACGACCAGAGCGGTGGCAACGGCGTGTAGCCTGTAAGCCACGCGTAGGATTGCAGCACTTGCTTGGGGTCGGGGCCGTAGAGCACGTAGTAGTCAAGCGGGCCGCCCTCTGCGCCAAACGAGTAAGCCGTGTGGCTCTCCTTGCCGAAGTCGAAGCTGCTGCGCCAGGTGTTGTCCAGAAAGACGCCGGCGGCGCGTCCCTGCCGAAAGGTCAGGAAGAATGGGATGCTCTTGTAGATGGGGTCGGTCGATTCCTGATAGGCGTATGCGTCCGTGTTCCACATCGAGAAGGCATGGTTGCGGCGGTCGAGTGGACCGGTTTTATCTCCCAGCCCGAAGTAGTGTTCGTCGTCCGGCATCGTCTTGTAGACGCGGAACGCGTCTCCGTGAAACTCGACGGGGCGCCCAGGTGCGTCTTCCTGGACGACGTTCCCGTGGAGGTCGGTGATGCGCAGGCGCATCGATGCCAACTCGATCTGCACGCGCAACGCCTGCGTGCGAAAGCCTGCGGTGGACCTGTCTCTTTCTGCAGTGACCCGGGCCGATTGCGTCCGCGCGCTATTGAGGACTGCCCAGGAGGCGTCTTCAGGCAGCTTGCCTTGCGGACCGACGCGAATGCGGAGCACATCGTCGCGGAGCGCGGTGATCTGCAGAATCGCGCTGCCGCTGCGGAGCTCGATGCCGTTGGGCAGCGGACGGCTCTGACTCACGAAATCGAGCACCACTGGCTGCGTGGGACGGGTCGCAAGCGAGGAAGTGGATGCAGCGCCAGTCTGGGCGCTTGCTCCGGAGCACAGCAGGGCCGCGGCGGCGCAGAGGGCGAGAATATATGTCTTCATGCGTCTCTTGTTTTCTTATCTCTGAGCCCAGCGCGGTTCGGATTCTCCCGTCCGCGCTGGGGCTGGACTTCAACGCACCAGGTAAATGGCCACAGTCTGCGGAGCGACGGTGAAGCGCACGTTTGTGCTGTCTGCGACGGCGTTGGATTGCGTCTGGAACGCTGGCTCAAACTGCGTGCAGCCTTCGAGCGCGCTGTTCTTCAGCGTGATCGCGACTTCGTGTGGCTTGTCCGCGTTGTTCGCAATGACCAGCACGCGATCCTGCGGGTTGGTTGCGGCGCACCCGGCCTTGATGTTCTCCGTCCGTACGAAGGCAAAGGCGGACTGGTCAGCAAAGACGTCCTGCTGGTGACCCTTTTGGAGAGAAGTATGCGCCGCGCGGAAGTGCAGGAGCGCGGAGACGGAGGCGTACATGTCCTGCTGTTCGGCAGTGCGACTTTGAGCCGTAAACGCGCTTTGTGTATCGCCGGGAAAGCCGCCGGGGAAGTCATGCCGGTTGTCGGGATCTTTTCCGCCGCGCATCGCGATCTCGTCCCCGGAGTAAATCTGTGGCATGCCACGCATTGTTGTGACTAGAGCAAAGCCCATCTTCATCTTCGCGGGCGTCGCGCCGGGTTCAGACAGGAAGCGGCTGGTGTCGTGGTTGCCGAGGAAGGGAGAGAGCCGCTCCGGATGCGGATAGAGGCTATCCTGCCTCAGCAGGCTTGCGAGGTCAGTCATGGGAGCGTCTTTGAGCAACGTGTTGCGCAGCGTGGAGAACATGGGGAAATCAAAGGGCGTGTCAAGGCCGCTGTCGACTCCCCGGCGGGCAATGCCGCCGGCAAAGAACGATGTGATGGCAGGGTCGTGGTTGAAGATCTCGCCCACGGTCGTGAGGTGCGGATACAGCTCATGCAGCGTGGCATGAAAATCGTGCCAAAAGGTGCGTGGGACATAGGGAAAGGTGTCCAGGCGTAGCCAGTCGAGACCAGCGGACTCCACCCACCACACGGCGTTCTGAATCAGGTACTCCGACACGAGCGGATTGTCCTGATTGAGATCGGGCTTCACATTGGAAAACCAGCCATCGGTGACATCGTACGAATCGCGTCGCGGAGCGTGCGGATCAACAAGAGACTCAAAGTTGCTTCTCGCGCGGGTGTGGTCCGCTGGCGTTCCATGGAACCAGTTGGGAGCGGGAGGATCATTGGCCCAAATATGCGCGGGACCAACATGATTGGGAACGAGGTCGAGGACGAATTTCATGCCGCGCGCATGGAGAGCGGCGCCCAGGTGCTCATAGTCGTCAAGCGTGCCGAAGTGCGGATCGACCGCGTACATGTCCGTCGCGTCGTAGCCGTGATATGCGTGAGGCTCCCGGCTGTTCTCATAGGCAGGCGTGATCCACACGGTGGTGATGCCAAGTTGTTGCAGGTAGTCCAGGTGTTGCTCGATGCCGCGGAGGTCGCCCCCGTGCCAGCTGAATGGCTGTGTGCGATCCGCGAGGAAGGAGGTGCCTGCGGGATTGTCGTTCGAGGGGTCGCCATTGGCGAAGCGGTCCGTCAGGATGAGGTACATCACGTCGGCGGAAGAGAATCCACTGTAGGATGCCTGCTTCCGCTGATTCAGCGAATACTGAACCGTCGTGGATCCCGATCCGGTGCTGACGCGGATGTGAACCTGCTGCGGAGTTGCCTGGTCGGCCTTCAGCCAGAGAAAGGCATAGTGACCGTTCGCGGAAACCTGCGACTTCTCGATCGAGACGCCGTTGCCTGAGACATCGAACTTCGCGCCGTCGAGATGGGTTCCATGCAGCAGCAGCATCGGAGAAGGCAAGCCCGCCCACCAGTTCGGCGGATCGACTTTATCAACACAGGGGCCTGCGACCGCCGCGCAATCTGCCAGCGGTGCCCTCCCCGATTGCGCGGAAGAATCGGCCGCGCCGAAGCAAATCAACAAACCGCCAATGAGACACACGAACCTCTTAGCAAACATGACAAGTCCTCTAAATAACAAATACGTAATCACGTCAAGACGTGCTGCTGAAAAAGAGAGCCACGGCGACGGGAGCCGCCGTGGCTTCCAGGAGGGCCAGCCTTAGAACGCCAGCCGAATAGCCAGTTGGAGTTGGCGTTCCGAATGGATACGCGTTCCGTTGATCTGCCCGAAACTACCAGTGTCGGTAGCCGAAACCGCGGAGCACACGGCGGCAGCCGTACCGGGACAGCTATCCAGGTTTCCGTTGGGATTGGTAAAGGCAGGTGTATTGGTCAGGTTGTAAGCCTCTGCCCGGAACTGTCCGACCACTCTTTCGGCGATAGGAAAGTTCTTGAACAGCGACAGATCAACGTTGCGGTATCCGGGACCAAACATCTGGTTCCGGCCGAGTGTTCCCGCTCGTGTGAAGGTACTGGTCTGCCCGTTGGGATTCAAAACTGGCGGCCGGGTAAAGCGCGAGATGTCAAACCACTGATTGATGCTCTTGAGGTACCGAGGTGATTCGGTGATGTCAGCGCGGTTGTTCAGGCTGGCGCTGACCAGCGACGTCTTTCCGCTGCTCGACGTGTAGAAGTAATCGCTGGTGGTTACATCGAACGGTGTCCCACTATCCAGAGTGACGATCGTGTTCGCCTGCCAGCCGCCGACTACCTCGTCCAGCGCTCTGGGCAAGGTGGATCCGAATCTCTTGCCCTTGCCGAACGGAAGCTCTGCCAGCGCGCTGAACACAAAGACATTCCGCTGGTCCTCATCCGAGTTTCCGTAGTTGTCCTTGAAGTCAGGGCCGGTCGGCAGGATGAAGAGGCGATTGCCCGGTGTGTTCGTTCCGGTATTGAACGCTCCGTTCGAGTTATCCAGATTATGCGACCAGGTATAAGCAGCGGTGTATTGCAGCCCGTGCGTCATCCTGCTGTTCAGAAACACCTGCAATCCGTTGTAGCGGCTTATTCCATTCGCCTGGCCTCGTTCGATCGAACCGAACGCCGGATACAGCTTCGCATTCGGCGCGCCATCGAGGAGCTGGCTGTTCAGGTTGTACCAGGACAGCAGGTGTTCCGAGGCCGTGCCCACATAGGCGATGTTCACCGATGTGTTCGCCGTCAACTGCTGCTGCCACTGGAGGTTCCATTGCTGGATCATTGGCGTCGGCAGATTCGTGTCCACCGAAATTAGGCTGGCGTTGATCGGATCCAGGCGATTGACCGTCTGGCCGAAGACAGGCAGAGGCAGGGCCGCTGTTGCGTGCAGATTGTTGTTGTCGTTCGCTGGCGCCTGCCCAGAGAAGTTGATGCGGTATCCACCGTTGGTGGGAACATCCGAATAGGCAAGGGCTCCATCGAAGTCAGGGTTTGAGCTCAACTGCTTGCCGACGCCGCCACGATCAAGGAAGTAGAAGATTCCATAGCCGCCGCGCAGCACTGTCTTGCCTTGACCGGTCAGGTCATAAGCGAAACCGAAACGCGGTGCAAAATCATTGAAGTTTGTATGGACGATGCTTCGCGAGAGCCCGTCTGTGCCCGCAACCTGCAGCGTCTGCGACGCAAGGTCGAAGTTCGACTGGTAGTTGTGGATCTCATATGGGAAGGTGAAGAGGTCGTAGCGCAACCCGACGTTCAGAGTCAGGCGGCGGGTGGCCCTCCAATCATCCTGCGCGAAGTAGCCGGTCTGCCAGTTCTGTGTCACGAAGTACTGGTCGGCAACACCGATCGTATAGGTGCCCACGAACCCCGCAAGCATGTCGGAGATGGAAAAACCGGTGAACTGCTTGCCGCTGAAATCGAACAGGCCTTTGTCGTCAGCTCCATGGAAGAAGGAGACCTGCCGCTTCTCGATGCTGGCCCCAAACTTCATGGTGTGCTGGCCCTTGATCCACGAAACCTCATCGACAAACTGATTACTGGATTGAGGAACCGTATATTGTCCACCGTCGCCGGTGTAGGCCAGTGGGCCGCCGTTGATCGCCGCGCCGCCACCCAGATTCGAGTTGCGATTGGCATTCGCGATCCCCAGATTCGCGGATACCGGGATATTGCCAAAGGGCGGCTGGTATCCGTAGAAGTCATAGATGTGCCCGTACCGGAACTCATTCACGAGGTTGGGTGTAAACGTGTGCGTGTATCCGACCGCCTCGCCCCGGGGATGCTGCGGATTGGTTCCTGATCCGGAACCAGCCGGCAGGTTCGGAAACAGGCTGCCTTTGATCAGGATGTCCTGGCCGTAACTGTAACGAACGAAGAAGGAGTCCCTGACCGTCGCCGTCCAATCAAGCCGCACGTCGAAGTCGTCCAGGCGCTGCACCTGCGTAGGATTGGTGAAATAGTTGTTCTGGAGCGTGTTGTTGCCTTGCGCTGGACCGGTGTTTGGCAGCGGGAAGGCGTTCAAATAGTTGATCGCCGCCTGGTTCAGCCGCGATTGCGGAATGATGTTGCCGGAGAAGGGCTGGCAGGTTACAGGATCGTAGATCGTGCCCTTGGGACCAGGCGTTGTGTTGCAGCCCGTCACAACTGAGTACGGAGTGCTGGTCGTGATCGTGCTCCCGGAACTCAGCAACTCAGAGAAATTTCCCTGCCTCTCTAAAGCCGTAGGAACGGTCTGGAACGAGCTTCCATTCGGCTGCTTGAGCCGCAGTCCCTGATAGTCGCCGAACATGAAAAGCTTGTTTTTCCATATAGGTCCGCCGAGCGTTCCGCCGAACTGCACGCGATGGAAGGAAGCGGGCGGCTTTGTGGGAGCAAAGTAGTTAGGGCTGGCATCGAAGATCTGGTCGCGGTCGAAGAGAAACGCCGAGCCATGGATCTGGTTGGTGCCCGACTTGATAGAGCTCTGCACGATCGCTCCGCCGGCCCTGCCAAACTCAGCCGGAGCCACCGACGTGGTGACGCGGAACTGCTGCGTAGCCTCCACGGGCGGGAAAAAGATGATGCTGTTCACCAGAGCGTCGTTATTATCAAGGCCATCAAGCTCGAAGTTGTTAGACTGCGGCCGAAGTCCGTTGACCGACAAGGCGCCTCCGCCCGTCTCGCTGTAGCGCCAGGTTTCGGCATTGCCGTTAAGTCCTGACGCGTCGGCGCCATAGGCACCCCTCGTGACGCCAGGCACCAGCAGGGCAAGCTGGGTGAAGTTGCGTCCATTGAGGGGAAGCTCCGTTACCTGCCGTCCCTCGATGACCGTGCCGGTCGAGGAGGTCGTCGTGTTTACCAGCGGCGCGGCGTCAGTCACGGTAATGGTGGAGTTGACGGAACCCGGGCTCAGCCGGAAGTTGAGCGCCTGAACCTGCGAGACATCCAGCGCGAGGTTCTGCACCTCGCTCTGGAACCCTTCGGCGCGTACCTCAGCCTTGTAGCGGCCGCGGACGAGGGCGGAGAAATTGAACCGGCCGGAGCTGTCGGCGGTCGTCGTCAGGATGGCGGAGGTGTCGAGGTTGGTGAGAGTGATCCTGGCGCCGGGAAGGATGGCGCCCGAGGAGTCGACGACCGTGCCCTGAATCTGTGCGGTATCGGTCTGTGCTCTGAGCTGTACGGTAGACAGCGCCGGCAATATGAGGAGAGCGAAGAGTATGAACCACTGTTTGATTGCCGTCCCGGGATTGTTCTTTCTGAATATCAATATCAATGTTGCCTCCCAAATCTATTGGCAACCGCGGCTCTGGAGAAGTCCGTTTTTGGGTCTGCCGCGAAGCCACTGCGAACTAAACTCGCTCGCAAACACGATGGGCAATTGTCCATGCCTCTTTTCTTCCGCAAGAATTTATTACCTGTTAACTAATTGCTATTCAGTAACATACATGAATAGTTTATCTGTAATTGCCGAACGGTGATCTTGACCCGAGGTTAAGAAGGGCGTTACAACAAGGGGTGCAGTTTCCCCAGGTTAATGGTTAGTCCCCCGGAACAACAGGAAAGGGCGGCAATCAGGTTCCGGTTTGGCCTGTTTGAAGCCGACCCGAACTCAGGAGAGTTGCGTAAGTCTGGAATCCGGATTCGTATTCAGGGCCAGCCCTTCCGTGTCCTCACCTACCTGCTTGAGCGCCCCGGTCAGGTCGTCTCGCGCGAGGAACTCCAGCGCCACTTCTGGGGGGCGGACACCACGGTCGATCTGGAGCGCAGTCTGGCGACCGCGATTCATAAGATCCGCGAATGCCTGGATGACTCAGTCGTCAATCCCCGTTTCATCGAGACACTGGCTCGTAGTGGCTACCGGTTTATTGCGCCGATCACGGTCGTCGACGCGCCAGAGCCTCAGGAATCCGGGGACGAAGAATCCCATCCGTCTCCGGCTCATGAAACTGAGCTACAGACATCCCCCCATCCTGAGCCGCACCCATCTCTGCCATACAGAATTGGACAGGGGCGATTCTGGGCCGCGATTGCGCTCGTCGGAACCCTGACGGCAGTCGGGGCATATCTGGCCGAACGGCGGGTCGGAGCACATCCTGCTATCCCGTCTAGGGTTACGCAGGTGACACTCTCCGGCCGTGTCTCCCCCGACAACCCTTTCTTCGAGAACTTCGCCGGGATGGCGACCGACGGGTCGCGCATCTATTTCCCGCAGATCGAAGATGGACGCTCAGCCCTGGCTCAGGTTCTTATCCCCGACGACGAAACAAGCCTACTGCCACTTCCGGAAGAATTGCCCGCGCCCACGATCGACGACCTCTCGCCGGACGGTTCCCGGCTGCTGTTGCGCAA
The DNA here is from genome assembly GCA_963741395.1 of uncultured Acidobacteriaceae bacterium. GTDB lineage: Bacteria > Acidobacteriota > Terriglobia > Terriglobales > Acidobacteriaceae > Edaphobacter. The sequence continues at coordinate 1,039,838 of CAVUHV010000007.1, read as the reverse complement.
TCATCTGAATACCGAACCGGAGCAACCGCTGTGGATCGCTTCCACGATCGGCGGGATGGCGCACCGGATTCCTGGTATCTCGGCCCACGATGCGACATGGATGCCGGATGGACAGCGCATCGTCTACGCGACGGGTAACAACCTATATATAGTGCGTGATGACGGAACGGAAAACCGCAAGTTCGTCACTCTCCCGGGACGGGCTTTCCGGGTGCGCTGGTCGCCGGATACGAGCCACCTGCGTCTGACCCTGGTAAACGATGAGACACGGACCTCCCGGCTATGGGAGGTCTCGGCCGATGGCTCAGGGCTGCATATGCTGCTCGGGAACTGGAAGGACGGCTCTGACGATTCTTCTTTACAAGAGTGCTGCGGAAGCTGGACGAAGGACGGCAGATATTATGTGTTCCAGTCGACAGGAGCAGGCGGAAGCAATATCTGGGCGATTCCCGAACACGGTGGATTCTTCGGCGGCGCAACCAACCCGATTCCGGTCACCAATGGTCCGCTGAGCTATCTAGCGCCGATCACGTCGCCTGACGGCCACCGGATCTTCTTTGTGGGACTGGATGCGAAATCGGAGTTGATGCAGCTGGAACGGCAGTCCGGCGCCCTTGTCCCCTATTCCGGTAGCCTCCGCAATGCGCGCCGCGTCGAATTCTCGCGTGACGGCGAGTGGGTCGCCTGGATCCGCCAGGCGGACGGCTCACTGTGGCGCAGCCGCAGCGATGGGTCGGAACCGTTGCCGCTCACCTCCCGCTCCATGGAGGTTTTCAGGATGCGCTGGTCCCCGGATTCCCACCAGTTGGCGCTGATGGGTCGCCAGACCGGCCAGCCGTGGAAACTGTACATCGTGGATGCTGTCAGCGGGCACCTGGAAACCGTGTTGAATGAAGACCACAGTGAGGCTGATCCCGACTGGTCTCCGGATGGGAAGATGCTTGCTTTCGGGCGCACCCCGGACTTGATGGCCGAGGCATCGCAGCCCAAAGCCATCTACCTCGTCGATCTGGCGACGAAGCAGGTCACAAAGCTGCCCGGGTCCGATGGGCTATTCAGCCCACGCTGGTCAACGAACGGAAAGTACATTGTGGCGCTTTCTCTTAATCAGAAGAAACTGATGTTGTACGATCTCGCGGCAAAAACCTGGCGGCAACTGGCCGAGCAGAACATCGACAATCCCACCTGGTCGCACGACGACAGCGCAGTGTTCTTTCATGACTTTGTGCAGGCGGGCGAGCCGATCTATAGGCTAACCTTGGCAACCGGCAGAATAGAACAGGTGGCAAACCTGCACGATCTGCGCGCCGCAAACGCCGTCGATTACCAGTTCGCAGGGCTGGCTCCGGGCGATGTTCTGTTGCTTAGCGTGCGAACGTCGGTGGCCGATATCTATTCGGCGGATTTGCCGCATTAACCCCGGAGCATAAAACCTGCGATCTTCCAGCGTTTCCCTGGGATCGACAGTACCGTAGGAATCGTAATTAGAGGATGGGAATGGCAGTAGAGGTGGACCACAAGTTGTATGCGACCCCGCTGGTACGCTTTGGGCCCTTCGAGATGGACCTGCGCAGCGGGGAACTCCGCAAGTCGCGGGTTCGTGTCAGACTGCAGGCGCAGCCTTTCCGGGTGTTATCCGTCCTGGTGGAACGTGCCGGAGAAGTTGTCTCGCGCGAAGAGTTGCGTCGGCACCTGTGGGGTGACGAGACGACAGTCGATTTTGATCACGGACTGGATATCGCGGTGAACAAAATCCGTGAGGTGCTCGAAGACGACGCCGATAATCCCCGCTTCATTGAGACGCTGTCCAAGCGCGGCTACCGCTTCATCGCGGCGGTCACAGCCGTAGAAGACACTTCGGCGTGGGTGTCACACAAAGCCGATACACCGGAACCGCATTCCGAACTTCGTGTATCCAACGATCTGGAGCGACGGAAGCGGGATCGCCGGAGGCTGCTTTGGTTACTCGCCGGTGCAATCTCCGGCGCGCTGGTAGTGGCCCTGCCGATTCTGTTTCTGCGGACTGAACATGCCCACATCAGGCCACTCCGTATCCGTGAGGTGACCTACTCTGGCCGCGTCTATCCGGGCCTGCCACTGCAGGAAAGTCTGGCTCAGATGGCTACCGACGGCTCTCGCCTCTACTTCCCACAGATTGAGAGCGGCAGAGCCGTCTTGTCGCAGGCCACGATTGGCGATGGCGAGACCAGCACGCTGCCCATCTCTTCTTCGATTCCGGCGCCAACTCTTGAGGACATCTCGCCTGACGGATCGAAGATCCTGGTCCGCAACCAGTTGGCGCGGGAGACCGAAGGGCCACTGTGGATCGTGCCCGCTCTTGGAGGGTCGGCCAAGCAGTTCTCCGACATTCTGGCGCATGATGCCACCTGGATGCCGGACGGGGAAGGGATTCTCTACGCCAATGGCGTGGATCTGATGGTCGCCAACAAGAACGGCAGTGATCGCCATAAGCTCGCGTCCCTGCCGGGGCGTGCCTTCTGGCTACGTTGGTCACCTGATGGCAGGCTGCTCCGCTTCACTCTGTTGAACACGCTGGACCACATCACATCGCTCTGGGAGATGTCGGCCGATGGCAAGAAGATCCATCCACTGCTGCCGGGCTGGAGTCATCCCGAATCCGAGTGCTGCGGAAGCTGGACCAGGGACGGAAGGTACTTCGTATTTCAGTCTGCGCACAACGGATCGAACAATATCTGGGCGCTGGATGAAGGCGGTCTGCTTGGCGGTCTGCTCCCGGTGAAACCCTTTCAGGTCACCAATGGTCCGTTGAGCTATCGGTCTCCCGTCACATCGCGCACGGGACACGGGATTTTTTCTCTTGGCCTCAACACCCGCTCGGAGTTGCTGCGGTATGACTCCGCATTGAAGCTCTTTCTGCCGACAAACAGCCCTCTGAACTCGGCGCAGTTTGTGAGGTTTTCGCAGAATGGAGAATGGGTGGCGTGGATCAGCCAGCGCGGCAGCACGCTCTGGCGCAGCCGCTCCGACGGCACGCAGCGATTGCAACTGACTCCAGCGTCAATGGAAGTCTACATGATGCAGTGGTCACCGGACGGTCAGTACCTGGTGCTGATGGGCCGCGAGCCCGGCAAGTTGTGGCGTCTTTACGAGGTGGATGCCGATGGCGGCAATCTGCGCCCCCTGCTCAACGAGGAACGGAACGAAGCGGACCCAACCTGGTCTCCGGATGGCACTTCGCTGGTCTTTGGCCGCCCGCCGGATGTGATGGCGGAACGGTCGCAGCCCAAAGCGATCTACCGCCTTGACCTGAAAACCGGAACCTTTGTTGTTGTTCCTGGGTCGGAGGGTCTCTTCAGTCCCCGCTCCTCGCCGAACGGCCGCTACATTGCGGCCCTGCCGCTAGGGCAACGCAAGCTGATGCTCTTTGACCGGACGACCAATACATGGAAGACGCTGGTGCCGGAGCCGGCAGCCGATCCGCTATGGTCGCACGATGGGCACTGGATCTACTTCCACAACTTTGAGGAAGCGTCGCAGGCCATCTACCGAGTTTCGGTTCCCGATGGGCGCGTGGAGCGCGTCGCAGGACTGGGCAATCTGCGATCGATCGATATCGCGGATTTCCGCTTCGTCGGGCTGACTCCTGATGATCTGCCACTGATCCGTGCGCGTACATCGACAGCCAACATTTACTCGGCTGACCTCGACGATACAGTAGGCACTCGCCCCTGAATTGGGCTTGCAATTGAGAAGAGGGTGCCTCGCGTCCCTGAAGTGATTCGTGCGAATCACTTCAGAAATTGGATCGTGAATGCGGAGTTCACCTCAATGGGCCGTTTCAGGACATGCAGATCGAGTAGCTGAGAGTACATATTCAGCCAGCGGGTCGAATCGAACTGTCCTACGAGCGTTCCGTCTCCGTCAGCACCGGTAATGTACTTCCCTTTTTTCAGCGCAGCGTAACTGTACTGCATCCATTCCGGATTGAGCGCCGGGTTGAGCTTGAGGATCATGGCGTTAGCTGCGGCTGGGTCGTTCATGTAATCACGCCATCCGCGCACGCTGGCGCGCACGAACTTTGCCACGACCTCTGGATGGTCACGAAGGAAATCTTTAGACGTGTAGAAGACCCTGTATGGGTCGTAGCCGGCATCGCTGTTCATGAGCATGCGAGTTGGAACGCCTGCCTTTTGCGCGAAGTAGGGCTCGGAGGTGACGAATCCCTGTTGGATGTAGTTGGGGTCCTGAAGGAAGTTAGCAACGCTATAGGTGGCAGGGATTTCACGAACGCGGTCCAGATGAAACTTGTGGACCAGAAACTCCCACCAGGTGGAACCTGGCTTTACCGCCACCGTGCGGCCGTTAAGGTCGGTCCAGGTGTGCACCGGCGAATCGGCACGAACCATGATTCCCTGCGGATCATGCTGCATGGTGGCTCCCACAGCGATGATTGGTTCGTCGGAGTTGGCAATCGATTCGATGACATGATCCGAGGAGTTCAGACCGAACTGAACCGCTCCGCTTGCAACCAGGGGCTCACTGGAGATGTAAGGCCCTCCTGGAATGATCTGTACGTTGAGACCCTCTTCCTTGTAAAAGCCCTTGATGATCGCATCGTAAAATCCGCCATGTTCTGGCTGGGGGTACCAGTCTGACTGCAGCTTTACCGTCGTGAGGCCGGTGGGCTTCTGCGCAGTCCGGCAGCCTTCGCTTAGCAGCGAAATCGTAACCACAACGATTGCGAGAGTGCAGCGTGCTGACCTCATGCCAGCAGCCTAGCATGCTTCGTTTGCAAGCCCAGCGCTTAGTGCAAGCAGTTCGGCGTCCGCACCCAGTCTGCCTATGAGTTGAGGTCCGCCACGACGGCTCTGCAAGGTGACGGCTGGCCTGCCTAGCAGGCTCACCGGCATCGTGTAGCGTAGGATCGTTGCCCGGGTATTTGAGTGATCGACGCCAGCGAGCAGCTCAGCCTTGGGGCCGTTTGGCATTAATAGAAAATCAAAGGCTTGCAATATCCGTTCGCTCTCCTGCCGGAAGGCAGCGAGCCGTTTTCTCAAAGTCGCGAGTTCCTCCGGCGCCAGACCAGCTCCCCATCGAAGCCTCTCGGCAATCGCAGGCTCGAAGCCGTCACGCGGTTCCGGGTGGAGAGCCGCGGCCTCACTTGCCTGGAGCGGCATGAAGATATCTTTTGCGTCGCGCCACATCGCTGTATCGAAGTACTCGATCTGCGATCCGTGACGCTGAAGTACAACCGTCCACTGTTCAAGCGTAGCGAGGACCTCTTGCTCGCAGTCATATAGAAATGACGCCTCCGGGATGCCTATGCGGAGTCCCGCGATGCGGGGCGCCGTGACCTGCGGAAGGCCGAACAACGCCGCACCCAGCAATGGTCCGTCGGAGAGCTCGCGGTAGATCCATCCAATTGTGTCGAAGCTCGGGGCCAGATGTTCACCGCCTCGCCAAAGGTCCATTCCATCTCTTGCGGCCATCGTGATCGAAGCACGATATCCTGCCAGCCCGCACAGGCTGGCTGGAACGCGGATAGAGCCGCCGGTGTCCGTACCGATGGCAGCCATCGCGGAGCCCTCCTGCACGCTCGCCGCGCCGCCGCTGGTCGATCCTCCCGTCAGCAGCTTTGGGTCGGATGGCTGAAGGCAGTCGCCGAAGTCCCGGTTCTCTCCCGTAATGCCGTATGCAAGCTGATGGAGGTGTGTCTTCCCCGTGATGATTGCGCCTGCATTCCGGAGCCTGGATGCGACGGCCGAATCAGCAATGGCGGCCTCGCGACAGTCGCCCAGCGCCTTCGACCCGCAGGTCGTGACGAAACCCTCCAGATCAAAGCAGTCTTTCAGTGAAACCGGGACTCCCCACAGTGGCTGGCTCCGGAGTGACTCGGCACTTTGCCCACGGAGCAGTCGCTCAGCCTCGCGCAGGGACCATGCCTCGTCCCGCGCGAGATATACGTTCCTCCCGGCATTTGAGTTCGCCCGTGCAAGAGCCGATTCGACGACCTCTCGTGGCTCAGAGAGGCCCATTCGGCAGCGCTCGTGAAGAGTCCGAATGGAGGAGGGAATGTCCGAATTCGGCATAGGCGCATTGTAAGCGGCCCCAACACCCGGAAGCGGCGGGGCGGTGAAATCAACGTGGAAAAAGTTGCACCCTGTGCTACGTTCAAATATGGCCCTTCGCAGCGAATCGCATTTGTCGCCAGATCTGGCGCAGCTCGATCAGCAGCGCATGGGAGATCTCGCGCGCTGGGCCGCACGGACGCTGGAAACGTCGCATCCTGTACCGTTTGCCGCGGAGATCGTCCATAGCACGACGGGCGTGCGTCTGATGCGGGCGCTGAATGCCGTCGCCCGGCAGAATGATCCGAGCGCACACGCCGAGTTGCGCACTGTGCGACTCGCCTGCCGCAAGCTTGGCTCCTATTCGCTCAGGGGCTACACGCTCTACACCACCTGCGAGCCATGCCCCATGTGCATGGCCAACGCGCTGTGGGCCGGGATCGACCGTGTCGTCTACGGCGCGACGATTGAGGACGCCAACCGTTTCTGTCGCCAAATTCGCATCCCCGCGACCGAGATCGCAGAGCGATCCGATATGAGTTCTACTGCCGTCGTTGGACCCGTTTGCCGCGACGAGTGCCTCGCGATTTTTACCCACCCCAATATGCAGCAGACCTTCAAGACCTGGAGCAGCGCTAAAGAAGTACCGCTTTCGACCTAGAGCACAGCATCGTCGTTCTGAAAGGAGGTTAACCCGATTGGAGACGCTCGCAACTCAGTTAGCCCAGGTGCTCGGCGACCCTTCTCGTGTCATCACGCAGGCATCAGTCGTTGAACGGCTGTCGCGTGACTTCTACTGGTACTCGCCGGTGCTTCGTCCCCTGCTCGATGGCAAATGCGCCGACGTCGCCGTACAGCCGCAGTCCGCTGAAGAGATCTGCGCCATACTTCGGCTCTGCTACGAGCTCGAGGTGCCGGTCACAGTGCGCGGAGCAGGCACGGGAAACTACGGGCAGGCGGTGCCGCTGCAAGGCGGGGTGGTTCTCGATCTCGCGCGCATGGATCGTATCGAAAGCATCACCGCGGATGGAGTGGCGATCTGTCAGCCTGGCGTCCGCCTTGGCGCTCTCGAATCAGCGGCGCGCGAATCTGGCTGGGAGTTGCGGTGTTATCCCTCCACCATCGTCAAGGCGACGGTCGGTGGTTTCCTTGGAGGAGGTTCGGGCGGCATCGGTTCGGTCGCGCATGGCGGCCTCCGCGACTTCGACACAGTGCGAGCCTTCGAAGCCGTGACGATGGAGTCGGAGCCTCAGATTCTCAGGCACGAAGGCGAGGGCGTGCATGGGATTCTTCATGCGTGGGGAACCAACAGCGTGATGACGCGCATCTGGCTTGCACTTACTCCCGCGGTCGAGTGGGCACAATGCGCAGTCTGCTTCCCCAGTTTCGATGCGGCATACGACTTCGGCACCGAAGTGGCGACAAACTCTGAGTGGACAAAACGTCTGGTCACCGCCTTTGAGTGGCCACTTCCTTCGTTCTTCTCTCCTGTTCGTAACCTCATACAGGAGGGAGCGGCACTGGTCTTTCTACTCATTGCAAATATCCAGGCCGCGCAGCTCGAGAGAGCAGCCGTAGCTGCTGGAGGCTCGGTAACCTTCTCTGCGCCATATGCTGGGCTGCGCTCGTCTCCCTTGCTTTCGGACTACACATGGAACCACACCACTCTCTGGGCAATGAAATCGGATCCTGCCTGGACCTACCTGCAATGCGGTTTTGACGCGGATGCGGGTCGGGCGCGGGAGCAGATGGCAATTCTCAAACAGCGATTCGGCCGCGACTTTCTGCATCATCTTGAGTGGATGAAGAACGGTACCGGCACGGTCTTTCCCGGGGCGATCCCTGTGGTCCGCTTCAGCACTGCAGAACGCCTGAACGAGATGATCGATACATGCCGGGCCAACGGAGTGTTTGTTGCGAATCCGCACGTGAATCATGTTGAGGGCGGCGGCCGGTACCGCGCAGACAATGTCCAGCTCCAGGCAAAGTACCTCTATGACCCGAAGGGTCTGCTTAACCCTGGAAAGATGCTCACATTTCATCGGACCGAGCCGCACTCCGCGCAACCTGCACCGACAAACCGAGAGGGATCGCTGGCATGAAGACCGCCATAGCCGATTCCCGAAACTTCGCCTACCTGAACTGGAAGCAGGTTGATGCTCTTTCGCGCGACCGCACGCTTCTGGTTCTCCCGACTGCGGCTATCGAACAGCATGGCCCGCATCTTCCACTCGCGACTGACACGCTGATCAACAACATGCTGCTTGGCCGCGCCCTCGACCTGCTGCCGTCAGATGCTCCTGTCTACGCTCTGCCGCCTGTCTGCTACGGCAAGAGCAACGAACATCTGGGCTTTCCCGGTACTCTGTCGGTTTCTTCTTCTACATTCATGGCTGTATTGCGAGACCTGGGCGCGAGTCTGGCTGCTGCAGGATTTCGTCGCGTTGCAATCTTCAACACGCATGGCGGCAATAGTTCGCTGGTGGACGTGATGGCTCGCGACCTTCGCGCAGAATTCGGCCTGCGTACTTTCACTATCTTCGGCTCAGCGGGCGCGACCTTTGAGGGGCTAAACCGGCAGGAGCGCACCTACGGATTCCATGCCGGTGAGTTGGAAACCGCGTTCCTTCTCGCCGCTACGCCGGAGCTGGTGGATACTTCGGCTTACACCGTCAATTACATTGCTTCAATCGAGGACAACACCCTGCTCGCCCCCGAAAACGGCGCGGCAAACTTCGCCTGGCTCACACGCGATATCGCCGCGAGCGGTGTGATGGGTGACCCTCGCCCCGCCAATGCCGACAATGGCGAACTCTGGCTCAATGCAGCAGCCGCCAGGATCGCCGCAGTGCTACGCGAGATTCTCGAATTCAGTGAACCTGCTCAAACAGCCGGAGGAGAAGCGAAGGCGTGAGCAACTCGCCCAGTCCTGGTGCTGTCGGACACCACGCGGGTACAGCACGCGTCGACTGCGGCGGGGGTGTCACTCTTGAACGGGGTGTCCGCTTTCAGCTTTCTGATGGCAGCGCTCTCGTCTCGGATCACTACTATCCACCGAGTAGAGGACCGGAGCCTACGCTGCTGATGCGTCAGCCATACGGACGCGATATTGCATCCACCGTTGTCTACGCGCATCCGGCGTGGTTTGCGCGTCACGGCTATAACGTTGTCATCCAGGACGTACGTGGCCGCGGCGGCTCCGAAGGCTCTTTCTACCCCTTTCGCCACGAAGGCAGGGACGGTGCCGAGACGATTGCATGGTTGCGCACCCGGCCTGAGTCGAACGGCCGTATTGGAATGTACGGCTTCTCCTATCAAGGTGCGACACAGTTGCTCGCTGCAGCCGAGCAGCCTGATGGCCTTGAGTGCATCGCGCCCGCAATGACAGCCTGTGATCTGTTTGCCGGATGGTTCTATCACAATGGCGCTCTTCGGCTTTCCGCGTCGCTTGGCTGGGGTCTGCAGATGCTCAAGGAAGACGCGCGCCGCCTGGGACTGTACGAGGCCAGTGCTCGACTGGAAGCTGCGTGGCTCAACGTGCGATCGCAAGCCATGCACCTGCCTTATGGTACGCATCCAGCGATCATGGATCCGGCACTGCCATCGTACGTTCGCGATTGGTTTGCGCATCCGGCACCGGGAGAGTTCTGGTCATCGATGGACGTGAGCGAGAGGGCGGATTGCATCAAAGTTCCCGCTCTGCATGTCTCCGGGTGGTACGACACCTATCTTGAGGGAAGCATCCGCGGCTTCGATCTTCTGCGGCGCAACGCTGGCTCCGGGCATGCGCGGCAGCATCAGTATTTGCTCGCCGGTCCCTGGGTGCATATTCCCTGGAGTGATCGCGCCGGTGAGGGAAGTTTTGGGCCAGAGGCTCTTCTCGATACAGATTCACTCCTCATTCGCTGGTTCGATCACTGGCTGAAAGATGCCGGCACCTGGGCTGCCGAGCCTCGCGTGCGTCACTTCGTTCTCGGCGCAAACGTCTGGCGCGAGGCTGACGACTGGCAGGGCGACTCTGGAGTGAGGCTTTATCTCCACAGCGACGGCCGTGCTAACTCCATCAAGGGCGATGGCCACCTGACTACCCTTGAACCGGCCACTGCCGAACCCCCCGACCTCTTCGTCTACGATCCTGAAGTGCCGGTAGCGGCTCCAGGTGGGCCAATGTCGCAGCCCGGCCTCTTCGACCAGACTGCGATCGAAGCCGGGAACAATGTGCTTGTCTATACCAGCGAACCGCTCTCTGAACCGATGCATGTCTTCGGAGCGCCGCACGTCTCTCTTTACTTAGCCACCTCCGCTCCCTCGGCTGATCTCACCACGAAACTTGTCCGAGTGCTTCCCTCCGGGCGCGCCGAGTCCATCTCGACAGGAGCAGCCCGCTCCTCCTTTCTCTTCGGTGAGAATTATCAAGCCGACACGATCCATCTCTGGGAGTTCCACATGGAACCCACCTCCTGCATGTTCAGCCCTGGCGAACGCCTTCGGATTGAGATCGCAGGCTGTGCGTTTCCGCTGTACGACCGCAATCCGGGCAACAATACACCACCCGCTGAGATGACGCCGTTCAACTGGAGCCGCTCCACCCACATCGTCCACCACAGCACGGAGTACCGCTCGAGCCTGTACCTTCCCGTGACCGCATGATTCCCGTTCCCGAGATCGTCTTCGACGATGTGACGAAGCGCTTTGGCGCCACGGACGCGCCTGTGCTCCAAGGTATCGACCTCGTGATCCACAGGGGAGAGTTCGTGACTCTTCTAGGTCCTTCCGGCTGCGGCAAATCCACGATGCTCAAGCTTGTGGCCGGTCTGGAACCAGCCAGCTCCGGTGAGATTCGGGTGAACGGCCTCGAGCCGCGTAAGGCTCGCACCCTGGTTTCCTTTGTCTTTCAAGAGCCGACGTTGCTTCCGTGGCGTAACGTCGAAGGGAATGTCGCGCTCGCGCTCGAGTTGGAGGGTCGGCCGCGAGAGGATGCCCTGCGCACCGTAGGTAAGCTAATCGATCTGGTGGGACTGACTCACGTTGCCCGGAGCTATCCGAGGGCACTCTCTGGTGGCCAGAAGATGCGGGTGTCAATCGCGCGCGCTCTCGCAACTCGACCCAGGCTTCTGCTGATGGATGAGCCGTTCGCGGCACTCGACGAGATGACCCGTGACCGAATGAATGAAGAGATTCTTCGGCTGCGTGAAACGGGCGACTGGACTGTGCTCTTTGTCACGCATTCGGTTGCGGAGGCCGTTTTTCTCTCGTCGCGCGTAGTTGTTCTGTCGCCGCATCCGGGACGCATCGCACACACGGTTTCTATTGACCTACCCTATCCACGCACGGCCGTTCTGCGTGAAACTACCGACTTCGATGCCCTTGTCAATCGAGTTTCACGCCTTCTGCGGGAGGCCCACCGCGTATGAAGAATAAGCTGCTTCTTGCCGCGAATACTGCTCTCGTCTTCGCTGCGTTGCTTCTCGTTTGGCAGACAGCGGTCTGGGCGCTACAGGTGCCGCCGTACATGCTGCCGCCGCCAGTGAAGGTTGGGCGAGCCATTGTTACGCACCTTCCTGAGCTTTGGACCTCGTTTCTCATCTCCGCCGAGGCAGCCGCATTAGGCCTTGCGGGAAGCATCGTTGGCGGCCTCCTGATCGCGCTCCTCTTCGGACGCCTGCCCTGGCTCCGGCGCATGCTCTTTCCCTACACGATTCTTTTGCAGACGGTTCCTATCGTCGCGATCGCGCCGCTGATTCTGATGTGGGCCGGGCAGGGCCTGTTTGCCGTAGCCCTCGTGACCTTTATCATTTGCCTCGCTCCGATCATCGCCAATGCGACACAGGGCCTCATCAGCGTCGACAATAATCTGCTGCAACTCTTTCTGATGCACAACGCCTCGCAGGGGCAGATCCTGCGTAAGCTGCGCCTTCCGCATTCTCTTCCCTATCTCTTCGTAGGCATGCGCATCTCCAGCGGAATCGCGGTTATCGGCGCAATCACCGGCGAGCTTTTTGCAGGATCCACTCGCGTCGGCCAGGGCGGCCTTGGCTACTCCATCCTTTACGCGATGGCGCAACTGCAGACGGATTATCTATTTGCTTTGGTGTTTGCCGCAACGATACTTGGGTTTACCTTTTTCTTCACGGTCATGTTTTTCGAGTGGCTGTTTCTTCATAAGTGGCACGAGTCGGCGCGGTCGGAAGTGGATCGGTAAGGAACCCGCCTTACACAAAAGGAGAACCAAACAGTAATGCTTCGTCTCGCTACTCCCGACGGCTGGTGGCTTGTAACGCACCCTGACCACGCACATCTTGCCGGTGAGTTCGCCGCCGCATGGGGCAACACAGTCTTTGCTCTGCCGGAGCCCCGCACTCATGTGCTTCGCGGCATCTATGCGCACGATGACGGTTGGCGGACCCGCGACGCAGCGCCCACAATGACACGTGAAGGAAAACCAGCCGCCTTCTCTACCGAGCTGGTCGGCAAGTACTCAGCGTTTGAGGAGATCGACCTGGAGGCCTATCTCGCAGTGCGACGCGACGCCGTGCTCGCGATGGCTGATCAAGATGCTTATGCCGCAATTCTCATCTCCATGCACACGCACAATCTGCTCTCGGAACGGGCCGATCGCAGCACGATCCGCCAAGAGCAACTGCCCCTGCTCGATAGCTTTCTCGCCACACAGCTTCATCTGCAGGAGGAATTGCGAGAGCGGCTGCTGGACGGCCATGTCCTGTCTCCCGAGCATCTCACCGACGAAGCACTCCTCGAGAACTTCCGCCTGTTGCAGGCCGTCGACAACCTTTCTCTTCTAAGTTGTGTGGACTTCGATCGTCCTGCAACGCTGCTCCATCCGCTTCCCACGCATCTTGGAACAGCGCAGCACGTCGCAGTCGAACGAACGGACGAACGTAGTTTCCGACTGTCGCCCTACCCGCTAAGTGAGCCGGTCATGCGCTTCTCTCTGCGAGCTCGATTCGTTCACGGGAAACGCTTCACATCCTCAGAAGAGTTGGCGGCCCGGCTGGCACAGGCGCCCATGAAGACGCTTGAGGTCCTTGTCTCTGAATAAGGGCACGCTGTATTGCCTGCAAAATCACCTGACCGGAAGCATCGATACATGTGCCGAGACGATTCGCCATCTTTCCTCGAAACGCACCCAGACCTGGCTCTGACGTCCCCTGACTACGCCGCCCCCCGGAGCGTCTCGCTCGAACTCCAGTGTCACACTTCCGAAATCTTTACCGAAGGTTACGATCTCGAGCCGGACAATTCGCCGCGCAAGGTTGACTGCGGGGCGGTCTTTACGAAATGCATCGATCTCATCGGCGCCGTACAGGTTTTCGCCCGCACCGAAGCGGATCGCCAGCGGCGACGCCCAGAACATCTTCGTTAGCACCTCGATGTCATTGGTTACCAGAGCATCTTCGTAAAGCAAATAGAGCGCCCTAAGCTCCGCAACGGTTTCAGGGTCGTTCACAACCATTGACACTCCCTCCGGAGCCCCGATTCAGAACAACCTCCGAGGTGGCAGCACAGTCTTCGGGATGGCAGCAGCCACGGTGATCATTGGTTCGTTCACAACCTGGCTCAACTGCAGCTTCATCACAACACTGCATAGCAAGTAGGCATGCACTGGTTCCATGCTCCAGCGATCGACCAACAGATCGATCATGCGATTGGTCGCGCCGCGCGCTGCTTCTATCGCATCGGTCGCTGATTCTATAACCAACCAGCTTCCGCGGTCTTCGGCCAACGGCGTCTCAGCCGATTCAAGCAACGGTCCAGCGAGCGTGCGTGTCTTGTGCAGAGTGAAGCGCAAGGAGACGTCTGCGGGACATTCGATGCCGTTGATGCATACCTCCCCGTCGCCCTGCGCGGCGTGGGCGTCGCCACAGGAGAACAGTGCACCTGGCTGTTGCACGGGCAGATACAACGTTGCACCGGTGCACAATTCGCGAACATCCATGTTGCCGCCAAACACACCCGGCGCGCGTGTCCGGAACTCGCCCTTTTCAGCGCGAGAGACACCCATGATTCCGCAGAATGGCCGCAGCGGGACTACCGCCGGTGCGAGTGAATCTGTGACCGCCCCAGCGAGCTCCCAATGAAACAGAAACGGCCCGTGAAATCGTTGCTTCAAAAAGCCAAGCCCTTCGATCACACTGGACCACCCCCAGCCCTTGTGTCGCACGTCCAGTACATCCACCTGCAGCACATCTCCCGGAGAGGCTCCGTACACAGCGACAGGTCCGGTCAGTGCATGGATTCTGCCACGATCGATAGCGACGAATTCCTGGACCGTCATCCCCGGCCGCACCTGTGCTCCGCTTGAGTCCTGGCATTCAAAGTGGACTATATCGCCCGACTGAATACTCAGGCGCGGTGCAAGGTCAGCGTTCCAGCGCGAGTGTGTGGGTTCGGCGCTTAGCGTGTGCTCCGCCATCAGGCTATTGTCTCCACGACCATCTGGAGTTCGACAAGCGCATTGCGGGGAAACCCGCTCACCCCGATCGCCGCGCGTACGTGCCGTCCCGCTTCGCCGAAGACCGCCATCAGCAGGTCACTCGCTCCGTTGATCGCTCTGGGCGAATCAGCGAACCCAGGAACACTGTTCACGTATCCGTTCACCGAGACAACGCCTTTCACCCGTTCCAGTGAGCCGAGGTGGCCTTCGAGAACGGCAAGCTGCAGAAGCGCACAGCTGCGCGCACCCGCGTACGCTTCATCCAATGTACGGTCGGCGCCTGCCGTACCGCTTATGACTCCGCTGGCATCCTGCGAAATGACGCCAGCCAAAAATACGAGAGCTCCGGCCGTCTTTGCCGCGCAGTAATTTCCGCCGGGTGACGGCGGCGGCGGGAGCTCCAAACCAAGCTGCGCCAGCGCTGAATACGGATCCATATTGGAGCTACTCTAGCATGCCTCCTCACGCGCGAGACGCGCGCGAAAAGCGACGTTTCAGGACAAAAGTGTTTGTCATACTCAGTCTCCATGCTTAAGATGGAGCATGTTCCGCGATAAGAGGCTTCTGGCAGGATGGCCGTTCGCGGCCCTGCTCGTCTGGTATCTGTTCCTTCCGGCCTCCAGCGCGGCGATTGGCAATGCTTCAGCGGCAAGCATCCCTCTGCACCGTACAAGGAGTTCGCCGAGCGATCTTGAAATCGGTGGCGACCTTGCTGGCGTAGTTCGTGGGAAATCACGCTTCGTTCGCTATGCCGATCTCCTTCGTCTTCCTCAGGAAACCGTGCTCGCGGTGGGTGACACGAACTTCGCCCATCCTGTGCAGGTGAGCGGCGTCCTCCTCGAACGCCTTCCCACATATCTGGGCGCCGCAAGTCGGGCACAAATGGTCACCGCATCCTGCGACGATGGCTACAAAGCCAACTACACTGCTGCGTATCTGAGCTCTCACCATCCCCTGCTTGTGCTGCGCATCCAGGGACAACCTCCGGCTGGCTGGCCAAAGTCAGTCGATGGGTCCTCTATGGAGCCGTATATGATCTCGCACTCAAGTTTTGCGCCTAGTTTTCATGTGCTTTCTTACGTTGACGAACCGCAGATTCCCTGGGGTGTCATTCGCATCGACTTCCGGGATGAGTCTGAGGTCTACGCCGGCATTCAACCGCAGGGACCTCTCGCTTCGACTGAGATCGTCCAGCAGGGCTTCACGATTGCCCGGCAGAAGTGCTTCCGCTGCCACAATCGCGGGGCCGAAGGCGGCACGAAGGCAGGGCGCTCGTGGGAGCTTGTAGCGCGGCGCTCTGTTCATGACCCGAAATACTTCGACGATTATGTCCGGCACCCGAAGAGCATGAATCCGGCATCGCAGATGTTGGCAAGTCCTGAGTACGACGGCCAGACCCTCGCAGCTCTTCGTGCCTACTTCCAGCCTTTCGCCGAGGCCTTGCCGCGATGAATGACTCGACCTTTTCTACTCAGAGCGCCGCACGGTGGTCGAAGATGCTGCTTCTTACTTCGGTAGCTCTGTATTTCACGCTTGTCTTTTTCAATAACACGACAGACTTCGACTCTAACTATCAGTTCGTTCGTCACGTTCTATCGATGGACTCAACGTTTCCGGGCAATCGCGGCCTCTGGCGCGCGCTGCACGCACCCGCTATTCATCTGGCCTTCTATCTCGGAATCATCCTGTGGGAACTCCTCAGTGCCGTGCTCTGCTGGGTCGGAGCCATCGCGCTCTTTCGTGCCCGCAACTCACCTCGTGATGCTTTCACCGTGGCCAAGCGAACTGGAGTTCTTGCCCTGACGACGGGCCTTCTGCTGTGGCTGGTCGCCTTTCTTTCCATTGGCGGCGAATGGTTTCTCATGTGGCAATCGAAGATATGGAATGGGCAAGAAGTCGCATTCCGAATGTTCACCGTCGAATGCCTGATCCTCGGTTTGCTGCTTATGCCCGAACCGACAGTCTAGGCATGAGGAACATCTGCCGACTTTAACCGCATTCTTCCAAGAGTTCCTTTTGTGCGGTTGTTTTTTTGACCGATGTCTGGGTGGTCTTTACGTAAATAAATTCGGCCTAAGTGATTCAAAATAATAGACCCCGAATGGTCAAGCACCGTATACGGTGAATTAACTTGCCGATGGTGGTCGGCGATCAATTTAACACCATTGTTACCCTGACACTCCGTTTCGCCCGAAGCCAAGGCGAGTGGCGGACAAAAGTGTCTGGAAAGCTGAAGAGCTCGAAGAGAGAGGGTTGCTACGTGATAAAAAAGCTGATTCTGTCGTCGTTTGCATTTGCCGCTCTTACCCCAACTTGGGTTGCGCAGGCGCAGGCGAATGGTCCGCACATCGTTGGCATGGCCCATATGGCGTACTACGTCAGCGATCTCGGAAAAGCCCGGGATTACTACGAGGGATTCCTGGGCTTTCAGGAAGCATTTGCACTGAAGAACGCGGATGGTTCTGACCACATCGTCTTCATCAAGATCAATGATCGTCAGTACATCGAGTTGGTCGCGGAGGCGCCGAAGAATCATGGCTTCCTGTACAACACCGGTTTCGAGACAGACGACGCAAGGGGACTGCGGGACCACCTGGCTTCCCTGGGGATCTCCGTTCCCGACAAGGTGGTCAAAGACGCAACGGGCAACCTGAGCTTCGACATCACAGACCCATCGGGCTTCACGATTGAGATCGTTCAGTATCTGCCCGACAGCATGACCGGACGTACCAGGGGGAAGTTCATGCCGGCGTCGCGGATCTCGACCCACATCGACCATTTAGGCCTCCTGGTGAACGACCGCGAGACCTCCTGGAAGTTTTACGGGGATACATTCGGGTTCATAAAAGAGGGCGATGGTTCGAAGATGAAAGTCCCGGGAAGCGACGATCGCTTTGAACTGGGAGTGGATCGTAAAGTGCCGACCATTGACCGGTATCACGTGAAAGATCATATCTGCCTGTCTGCTCCCGACGTCCCGAAGGTGACCGCGGGCCTGCAGGCGAAGCCGGTCATGAGCGAATTTCCGAAGGCAATCGCAGATATTCATCAACTCGGCAGCGGCAAGAACGTGATCGAGATTTATGACCTGGATGGCAACCGGGTGGAGCTGATGGAGCCGCCCCTGAACAAGACTGCATCCGACAGCGCAGGTAACTGAGGCAACAAAGGACAAAGAAGGCACCCGGATGGCGCTGCTTCGACCCTCGGGAATACACGACGAAATACGATTCAGGTCGTACTTTGGGAGGATAGTTCGTAATGCAAACTAAGTATAGAGTCGTTTGGCTAAGCTGGTTTCTCGCCGTGGCTGGCGTACTGCTCGGGCAGGCACCGACGGCAACTCTGGTAGGACATGTGGTTGACCCGACCAAAGCGAATATCGCCGGAGCAACGATAACGATCCGGAACACCGCAACCAATGAAACACGAACCATAAAGAGCGATTCGATCGGCCAATACACGATCTCCAATCTCGCCCCTGGAACCTACGCAGTGACCATTTCGATGCCGGGGTTCACTCAGATTACTGAAAACAACCTTCTTTTAGCGGCGGACCAGACCGCGCGGCTCGATGCAACTCTCCAGATCGGGGCCACTGCTGAAACCGTCAGCGTAACCGCCGACGTGGGACTGCTGAACACCGAAACATCGTCCAAGGGAGATCTCATTACTCCGGTTGAGATCGCCGAAATTCCACTCAACGGCCGGGACTTCAATGATCTCGCCTACACGGTCGCCGGTGTTCAGCCCGCAGAACAGAATGCGAAAGGCTCGCCTTATGTAGCCAATGGTTCACGCGCGGACTCGAGCGGCGTCTTCATCGATGGAATCAATGATGAGAGCCCTCGCGACGCCGGCTCGCAGATCAGCCCGCCGCTCGACTCGATTCAAGAGTTCAAAATGGAGACCTCGGGATATACGGCGGAGTATGGCCGGCTCTCGGGAAGCGTCGTCAACATGGTGACCAAGCAGGGAGGCAACCAGTTTCATGGCGCGCTTTTCGAATATCTGCGCAACGACCTCTTTGATGCCCCACCCTTCAACTTCAGCACCGTTCCGCTCGCAAAGACAAAGCTTCGCAAGAACCAATTTGGTGGCGACTTCTCCGGTCCGGTGTGGATACCGCGCATATACAACGGCCGCGACCGAACTTTCTTTCAGCTCAGCGTGGAGAGCCTTCGTTCGGTAACGGGCACCAACCAGTACGGAATCGTGCCAACCTTGCTCGAACGGTCGGGAGACTTCAGTCAGTCCCTCGGCGGAAAGCCATACTACTTTCACAATCCTCTGACCTCGAGCAAGGCCCCATGTACTGCTACCGGCGGCAGCGGCTGCTTGTACCCTGCACCTTACGACAAAATCCCGGCACTGGATTCGGTGGCTCACAACCTGCTGGCGTACTATCCTCTTCCCAATATTCCGGGTGCGGCCCCGGGCACCAACAACTACGTTTTGGATACCGACAGCGTCAGCAACTGGAACAATAGTCTCATCAGGATGGATCAGAAGCTGACCGACAAGGATCAGCTCTCAGGCCGCTTCCTCAGACGTTGGGCCTATTCCACAAATCCTACTGCCGGCTCTAATCTGGGAACCTTTGGCTCCACAACCGATTCGCACGAAACCCTTATCGGCATCGGAGAGACCCGGATATTCACTCCGAACCTGGTTAACGACTTCCGGTTCGGCCGCACGCGCACCGTTTCGGCCGAAGTTGCGGATGACGCTGGCACCAATTACGCGCTTCAGCTGGGAATCGAGGGAACGACTACCGATCCCGCAGTGCTTGGGTTTCCAAGCTTCAAGCCATCGGGCTTCGAAACTATCGGCGACAACTCATCTGATCCCATCACCTACGTCGTGAACGACTACGACGGAAGCGACCTCGTTACCTGGAACAAAAGAAAACATACCTTCAGAATCGGCGGCGACATTCTTCATGTTCAGCTCTTCCAGCCAACGAACACTAGCAAGAACGGAGCCTTTACCTACAACGGCAAGTTTACCGACGTAAGTACCGCAAATGCGCTTGCCGATCTTTTCGCAGGCTATCCGGCAACCAGCGTCGTGATGACAGGAGGCCAAACCAACCATCTCTTCCAGACCAACTATGCAGCGTTCGTTCAGGACGACTACAAGGTATCGCCAAGCCTGACCCTCAATCTGGGACTGCGCTATGAACTGCAGACGCTTCCTTCCGAAGAGAATGGACAGCTCTCGAACTTCGTTCCTACTCTGGGGCAGATTGTTTATACCAACGCGTCCACAGTGCCCAATATCGAGGCGTTGCTTGCACAGTCGGGGCTTACAAACTATTACGTTTCAGCGAGCGCGGCCGGATATCCAACGGCGCTCATCCACACAAACAATCTGAGATTCTCTCCGCGTGTAGGTTTTGCTCTTCGCCCATTCAATAGCGATCGCACCGTCATCCGCGCAGGTTACGGAATCTTCTATACCGGGATTCGGCTATCTGCTATCAGGACAAATCTTGCCGGACAGTACCCCTTCTCTGAAACGACGACCTACTCCGCGGTCTCTCCCAGCTCGACCGCTGCGGGTTCAGCCTTCATCTCACCCACCAAACCATTCCCCGCTTCGGGAGGATCGCTTTCAGGTGTCCTCACTCCGAATGGCTACGATCCCAACGCCCCCTCCGCAAACCTGCAGAGCTATAACCTCACCCTGGAGCAAGACCTTGGCAAGGGCATCGCACTCGAGATCGCCTATGCCGGTTCAAAGGGTACGCATCTGGCACAGGAGGAGGACTATAACCAGGAGCGGATCTCCGGCGTAAACTCCTCGCGCCCATTCCCACAGTTTTCAGCAATCACCATGCAGTATTTCAACGGCGTATCCCACTATGACTCTGGACAGGTCACCGTCCGCCAGAAGGTTCGAGCATGGCCTGTTCTTCCGCGCAAACTACACCTATGCCAAGTCTCTCGACTCGCAATCGGGTGCGAACTACGCCGGCGCCGGCGGCTACTCGATGTTCCAGAATGTCCTGAATCAATCGGCCGAATATGGACGGTCAGACTTTGATATTCGCCACAACTTTACGGCGACCTCTGTCTATCGCACCAGCTCGAGACATTATTGGTTGCGAGATTGGCAGGAGAGCGGAAGCATTCTGGCCTACAGCGGACAGCCGTTTACTCCGAAAGTCTCCGGCACCCAGGATCTCGGCCAGGCCACTCGCCCGAACCGGGTATGCAATGGAACACTGTCGAATCGCACTATCTCTGAATGGTTCGACCCAACCTGTTTTACTGTTCCAGCCTCTGGCACCTTCGGCAACTCTGGCCGCAACATACTCAGCGGGCCGGATAGCGTGGTCCTCAACCTGGCTGTAGGCAGGGTGTTTTCCATTAAGGAGTATGGAAGCCTCGAGTTTCGTTTGGAAGGATTCAACGCACTGAACCATCCCAGCTTTGGCTACCCGACCGCAACGATCGGCAGCACCACAACTGCCGGAGTTATCTCTTCCACGACGGGCAATCAGCGTCTCGTCCAGCTCAGCGGGCGCTATACCTTCTAGAAATTCGACCCACGCACAAGGAGAACCATGAACATTCATCGCAGATCGCGTAGTTTTGGACTCGCAGGGCCGATCACGGCCACCCTCGCGCTCACACTCGGCATCTGTCCCCTGGCAGCGCGGGCGCAGGATGCCCAGACAGCCGCTCCCGCGACCGCGCCAACTCCAGCGCAATGCGGGATTCCGGGCCATCACGCTCTGCTTGAAAGAATGAGCGCTGCGTTCCAATTGACCTGCGACCAGGAACTTAAATTGGAACCGCTGCTGCATGATGAAGAATCAGTAAGCAAGCCCTTGCTGCGATTCCAGGCGTTCACGCCGGAGCAGAAGAAAGACGTGATGCTGCAGGTAAAGGTGGCTGCCAGAAAGCAGATTCGCCCTCTGCTGACGCCAGCACAGCAGGCGAAGATGGATCAGGAGATTGATACCGTAGCGAAAGGCGGCGAAGGTCTGCAGGGAGGGAGTGGCAAGCAAGGTGGTTTCAAAGGGCGGAAAGGAGAAGAAGGCAGAGGATCCGGTCGACCCCTTTGTCGCTGAAGAGTCGCTCTCAGACGCGGTCTCGAAGTACGCAGCGTTCTCAGCGGATGAAAAGAAGGCTCTGATCCTGAAGGTGAAGATAGCTTCGCGGCGGCCCGATGCGCCTGCGATGACGCCCGAGCAGACGAATCAGGTCGATGCAAGCATCAGACAATTGTCGTCCTAGCATCGAGTCCAGTTATAGAAAAATAGCGGGGCTGATCCAGTAAAAACCAGCGAGCGGGGCAGAGCACATCTCCCCGCTCGTTGCACTTTGTAGCGGCTGAATATATCAGGCGAGCTGCGACGGTGTAATCGCGACGGGCTGCCCCGTTCGGCAAGAGTCGTAGATGCTGATGACAAGATCGAGCGCGCGAAAGCCGTCTACGCCGGAGCATAGTGGCGCTCTTCCTTTCTGACATGCCTCTGCGAAGTCCAGGAACTGTCGCTCAAAGGGCACTACTGAGATCGCCATTGGATCCGACGCGCCGGAGGCAACCTGCGAAGCGACGGGTGCGGGTTCGCCGACGTCGTCTTTAACATCCCAGACGGTGAGTTTGTCGCCGGAGACGATCGCAGAGCCTTTGGTGCCATGAAGTTCTATACGCTCTGAATAGCCGGGCCAGAAGGCAGTGGAGGCCTGGATCACGCCGGTTGCTCCATGAGCGTAACGAAGGACGGCATTGACGACGTCTTCCGACTCGATGCGATGCAGCGCTCCCAACTGCCACTCCCCAAAGACGCGAGCGACAGGCCCAATGAGATGCAGCAGCAGGTCAACCTGGTGAATACCCTGATTCATCAGCGCACCGCCGCCTTCAACCTCCCAGGCGCCTTTGATAGGGCGACTGTAGTACTCCGCGGAGCGATACCACTTGACGTATGCGTCGGCCTGCAGAATGCGGCCGAGCCGGCCTTCCTCGATGGCTCGCTTGAGGAAGAGCGTGGAATCATCGAAGCGATGCTGGCTCACCACTCCCAGCTGAATCCTTGCCCCCGCAGCAACTGAGATCATCGCCTGCGCAGTGGCGAGATCGATTGCCATAGGCTTCTGCACCAGAAGATGCTTACCGTTCTGCGCACATAGTTCTACCACTGGCAGACGAAAGTTGGGGAATGTGCACAGGTCAACGTAATCGACCTTCGGATGCCGGCAGAGTTCTTCGACTGTCGCGACATACTCCGCTCCATGAGCCGCCGCGAACTCCCGCCCCTTGCTCTCCGTTTTGTTCGTGCACGCCACGATCTCGAAGCCGATGTTTCGATACGCCAGGGCGTGCTTCGCCGAGATGGCGCCTGTCCCAATGATGCCGACGCGCAACTGAACCTCCGAGCCGAAAAGAGAAAAATTAAACCGTAACGCCGATCTTCTGTTCGAGATAATTCTTGCTGATCATGGCGGACTCCTTCGGTGTTCTCGATTTATCCGGAACGCGGTCGAGTTCTACCACGGCCCAGCCGCGGAATTTGACTTTATCCAGCGCCGCAAAGACTGACGGAAGATCGACACGGCCACGGCCAAGCTCGACAAACTCGAACGGATATTTCGCTTTGGGTGTGTCGGCAGGAATATCGTGAACATCTTTGAGATGAAGGAAGAGAAGGCGGTCGTGATACTTCTCGATTGCCTTGGCAGGATCCCCGCCACCCGCGACAAGGTGCGCAGTGTCGAGCTCAAGCTTGACGTATTTCGGATCAGTATCTTCGAGGATGAGATCGAGGTTCGCCGGGCTCTGGCTTAGAGTGTTCAGGTGATTGTGATAGCCAAGCGGAATACCAAGATCGGCAGTACGCTTGCCTAATTCCGTCAAGAGACTGCCCAGCCGCTTGCACTCATCGGGAGTAGCCGAGCGCGGATAAGACTTCAGCTCATCCAGAATCTGGAGATAGTGTCCGCCAGAGTCCTTTACGAACTGCGCATTGGCAACATGTTTCGCAATCTGGTCTGCCACCGGCTCATCGAGCGAGACATCGCCGCTCGAGAGAGCTACGAAAATAAGTTTGTGCTGCGCCAGCAACTCCTTGAGCTCCGCAGGCTTGAAGTCCGTTACGGCATTCGCGCGGAATTGAATCCCTTCAAAACCTACTGCGGCAATGTCATTGATCGCCTGACGCTCTTCATTGCCCCAGGTCATCGCGGTGTAGCCGAAGCGAATTCGACCTTCTTGGCTCGGAGCTGCGAATAAGGGAAGCGACATATTGGCTGCTACAGCGCCAAAACCTGCCAGGAAGGTACGTCGTGAGAGGCTCCAGGTCATATGCTTCATTGCTCCTTACTTCGATACGTTAACTAGACTATCTGCAAAAATGCGGCCAGGTTAAGCTCAACGTTTCCCTGGCCGCTCTGGAGAGTCAATCTGCTCAATCGTGTGCTGGAGGCGGCGGGGGAGCCGTCGAAGACGGAGTCGGCTTACCCGTGACGGTGTTCCCTTCCATCAGTTCGACGCGAGTGCCGTCGGGATCGTAGATATTTACCTGCCGCTTCTGGTTGACGCCAGTGGCAACCTTGAGTTCTTTGCCATACTCCTTGAATGCCGGGCGAGCCTCAAGGATAGCGACCGACTTAGCAACGTCCGGCACCAGCAATGAGATGTGGTTTTTGGTCCCGAACTTATCAGGCATCTTGTTATAGAGCATGAACTCAACGTAGTCGCTGCCATCAGGAACGCGCATGTTGATCCAGCTCAGCTCCTTCGGATTCGCGCCTCCCCGCCACGTCTCCTGGAAGCCGAGAATCTTGCCGTAGAAGTCCATGGACTTCTCGCTGTTCCCGACAAGGAAACCCAGGTGATAGATCTGGGTCGAGATGCGCGTGTCCGGCTCAAACTTATCGGCAGCCTTCGCTTCCAGACCATCGGGAAGACTCTGCACGAACTCGACCAGCATGCCATCAGGGTCCTTGATCTCGAAGGCATAGTCCCCGGTGCGAGTCTTGCCGCCATTGCCTGGTTTGACATCGAATCCCTTGGAACGAAGGTAGGTGCGCATCGCTTCGATGTCGTCAACCGTGAAGCAGAGATGGCTCATCATGTTAGGCGGATGAGTCGGCGGCTCATTGAAGAGCTCAATATGCTGATGGTCGTTAATCTTGATAAAGGCGATGCGAATATCGCTGCTGTCCTTCTTGGTCAGCGTGTACTCCTCATCGAAGCCAAGGAAATCGTGCCAGAACGCAACGGCTTTAGGAAGGTCTGAAACAAAATAGCCGACATGCGAGATTCCCGTGATCTTAGGGCGCGCGGGACCCGCGTCCTGCGCGAAGAGCTGCGGCGAGAGTGACAGCACGATCGCTAGACCAGCCAGAAGCGATATGCGGTGACGGTTGGTGAGCATTGGAGAAGTTACCTTTCGTTAGAAGATGCGGGTGTGAAATATCAGTCGAGGTCTAATCTATCGCGGCGACCGCAAGTTTTGGTGCAAGCAGATGAATAACCCCTATTGCGACGAGATATGCCGATCCCGCCAGAAGAAAAACAGGAGCATAGTTTCCATGCGTAAGCTGCAGAACAAAACCGATGACCAGCCCAAAGAACATCATGGAAACTGAGCCGCCGCAAGCACCGATGCCCACGACAGAGGCTACGGCGCGACGAGGGAACATGTCCGATGAGAGCGTAAAGAGATTTGCCGACCATGCCTGATGCGCGGCAGTTGCCAGGCTGATAAGCGCAACTGCTTGCCACAGAGTATGCGCGCGGCCGATCAGCATAATGGGCGTAATCGTTATCGCATAGATGAGCATCGCCGTCTTTCGTGCGCGATTGACCGACCAACCCATTGAGATAAACCGCGCCGGCAGCCAGCCCCCGAAGACACTGCCGACGGTGCAGCCGTTGTAGATGACCAGCAGCGGCAGCCCCATTCCGGTAATAGATAGCCCAAAGCGAGAATTGAGGAATCCCGGCAACCAGTAAAGATAGAACCACCAGATCGGATCGGTGATGACCTTGCCAAGTAGAAAAGCCCAGGTCTGCCGATGCGGAATAAGACGAGCCCACGCAACCTTCGAAGTCGGCTGGGTGCCACCGCTGTTGATGTAAGCCAGCTCGGCTGCCGAGACGTGCGGGTTCTCTCCGGGACTGCGATAGAGAGTCAACCAGAGAATCAGCCAGATGATCGCGAAGACGCTCGTCGTCAGGAAGGCGTACTTCCATCCCAGACGATAGAGCAGAAAACCCACTGCGAACGGTGCAAGAGTCGCGCCGATATTGGTTCCGGAGTTGAAGATTCCAGTCGCCAGCGCGCGTTCCTTGCTCGGGAACCACTCCGCAACCGCCTTGATTGCGGCCGGAAAGTTCCCTGCCTCTCCAAAGCCAAGGACAAACCTCGCGATGCCGAAGCCGATGACTGCTCCCGACAGATTTGCCATGGAAGTTACCCAGTGCGCGGAGCCAATCCCAGGAATGTGCTCCAGGAACGAAGCAAGCGCAGCGGCAAGAGTGTGAAGCGGCCCCGTGACCGAAGGAAATCCCACGAGTGAGTGTCCCACCGACGCAGTGGTCCAGATGATGAGTGCGACAGCGTAGCCTACCCGCGTTCCGACCTTGTCGATAAAGTTGCCTGACACTAGCAGGCCAAGAGCGTAAGCCGCGGAGAAGATCGAGACGATGGCCGCAAACTGAACCTCCGTCAGACCGATGCCGCGGACTGGATCCTGCAGAATCGGCTTAAGAAGAGCGAGAACCTGCCGGTCCATGTAGTTCAGCGTCGTAGCAAAGAAGAGGAGACCGCAGATCTTCCAACGGTATCCGCCGACCTTCGCGCCAGCGAGTTGCTCGGCACCCCCCGCTATCACAGCGGTCGAGGATTCCTTCCTAGTCAGCCGAGATGATGCCTGAGTAACCATTGCAGACGCCCTAGACGTACAAAGTTGCGAGATTGAATGTGGAAGAGCCCCAAAAACTAAGCACTTCGAGCGATAGCAGCCTTCAACTCTTGAATGAATGGCGGGACAATCTGGTAAGGATCGTAGGGCTTATCTGGTGTCGAGAGTGTCTCGACCGGGAGATATCCGCTATAGCCAGAAGACCGAACGATATGCAGAAAACGATTCAGATCGAGCTTTACGTCGCTCGCGGCGCCAAAGGCGCTTTGCTTTACCTGCCAGTTGACGGCGTAGGGCGCGGCCTTTTGCATGTCCACATAGGGGTCCGGCGACCGGAAGTAGCCGGTATCGACGATGGCTCCGCACCAGGGTGAGTCGACGAGCCCGACAAGTTTGATGAGATCGTCTGCGGTGCGCAGGAAGTCACCATGGTTCTGAACGCCAATGATGACGCCGTACTCCTTGCCATGCTGAGTACATTCACGTAGATCGTCAGCGATCCATTCACGCACCTGATCCTGAGTAAAGCCCTTGGCCACATCCTGCCAGGTCATGGCACGCATCTGTGTGTCAGCAAAGACGCGAAGCACCGGAGCGCCAAGCTTCGAGGCAACCACCACCCAGTCCTTAATGATCTTTACGTCGGCCGCGCGCTTCTCTTTATCCGACGTGGTGAAGTTATTCCGAGCGCCGGTACCGCTGATACCGACACCCGCTTCGAACGCCTTGCGCTTGAGGTCGAAGATGTAGGAGTCAGGCGGAACATCCGGAAAGCCGGGAAAAAAGTATCCTGTCGGATCGATCCCGTCGATGTTGTGCTTCGCACAGAAATCAACCAGATCGAAGAGGTCTATCCCCTCTTTCCCATGCTTTAGCTTCGCGTTCAACAGTCTGCTGAAGGAGAATGCGTTGAGAGACACCTTCAACATGCTCGCACCCGATCTGGGTATCGGCTTGATCTCAGCCTGTGCGACCGAATCAAAGACGTTCAAGCCGGCTACTGCGGCCAGTGGAAGCGCTCCCGCCCTTCTTACGAAGTCACGCCGGGTTAGATCTGTCTGCATTGAACGCCGCTTCAATCGCCACTCCTCCTGATAGGTCTGCTCTTCACTAGAGCCTCCGTCGGCGAGCGCCAGCAAGTTAATTTACGGTATAGCAACTGGTTACGACGCCCCGAATGCTAGGTATTTAGTTTCAATGGCTTGCGCAGCCGCTCTATACGTTAAGAGTGGTCAGACCGGTGGTTGACTGCAGTTCAATGGTTCAGGTAGCGTGACTTATTGTGCTAGAGACGCAAGAAAACTGCGATTTACAGACCCGCAAAGAGCTCGTGAGCCGCGTCCTATCGAGCAGCGTGATCTGTAAGTCCGCACGTCTAAGGGATCTCTTTCTCTACCTCTGCAACAGGGTGCTCGACGACTCAATCGAAGACATTCACGAACTTGAATTGGGATATAAGGTCTTCGGTCGGCCAGAGCATTACGACACAGCTGCCGACAATATCGTCCGGGTCCATGCCTCCCTGCTGCGCAAGCGCCTCGCGGAATACTTCCAGACAGAAGGCATCAGCGAACCGCTGATTATCGAGATTCCCAAGGGGAACTACGCCCCGATATTTCGAAAGCGCGATCTTCTTCCCGCCGCTCCCGGCCTGCCCGATCAGAGCGGCAACATCGTTCTTCAGCCACATTCGACGATCCTGGAGAACACGGAATCGTCCGTACAGCTTCTGCCTCCGCCTTCGTCCACGGAACGCCGGCCAGGACGGCCATGGATCACTTGGGCGCTGGGTCTTCTGGCGCTTGCCTTTGCCACGTTGTTTGTCTTCCAATTAATTCGCAGTCGCAATCAACCCTATGGATCGAACAAATCTCTCGCGAACGCACCTACAGTACGGCAGTTTTGGTCCGGAATCTTTCGTCCAGATGCCCCAACTCAAATAGTGCTCGATGATGCTTCGGTGGACCTCTATCAGGAAGCCACTGGACACCCGGTCGCGCTCGCCGAATACTTCGATCGAAGCTACTTCCACCCCCTGGAAGAAGCCGCGGCTGCAGCCCACCTTGATCCAAAGCTGGCTCATTCGTTTCTGTTGAGGAGACAGTCCAACTTCGCCGATGTAAACCTCACGAGCAGGCTGTCACAGAACGCGGAGGCTCTCGGAGGCTCCGCCACTCTGCAATTTGCAAGAGACTTCTCTTTTCGCCAGATGAAATCCGGCAACGTGATTTTGTTGGGAACCAGGCAGTCGAACCCATGGATCCAGTCGTTCGATTCCTACCTGACCCTGCGGTGGAAGTTCGACCCCGCACTCGACGGATACTATCCCGTGGACAGCGCAGCCAAGCCCGCTGAGGCGGACAAGTTCCGGTCGAATACCGACGTCGGCAAGACCCGTGAAGGATACGCAGGCGTCGCATTTCTCCCAAATCTGGGCGGAAGCGGTAATGTTCTTATCATCTCCGGCTCCGGAGGCGCGGCTGTTGGCGCAGCGATGGAATTTCTGAATGACGACGCTTCGATGTCACAGCTGCGATCCAGCCTTGCCTCGAAGAAACAGGATGCCTTCCCATACTTTGAGACCTTGCTCAAAGTCGAAAAGGGAGGCAGCCTGCCCAGGAATGTAGCGATTGTGCTGTCGCGTTCTCCTCAGCCTGCAACCCACTAGCGGCATCCCATCCGCCGTAGGGGACTCTCGGCGCAAGATGGCTGTATGAATCTGAAATCAGGCGGCTCACGCCGTCTCCGGTCTAAATCTGTTCGCGCCGCGGGCTTTGGCCTTTGCCGCTTCTTCTTCTCGATTCTTTGGAGGCGCATTCGTCTCAAGCGAAGCGAGAAGCTGCATGGAGATACTGGCGACTCCATCGACCGCGGCTTGAAACGCAGCTTCGTTTGCCTTGGAAGGTTTGTTAAATCCGCTGATCTTCCTCACAAACTGAAGCGAAGCGGCTCGAACCTCATCCGGGGTAACGGGAGGATCGAAGTTGAAGAGCATTTTGATGTTTCGGCACATTGGCTAAGACCTCGACCGGGGCTCAGGCCCTTCCGCTTTATTGATGTTTCCACGTCCTACTTTGCTTCGTTAAAAAGCTTCAGGCGCGAGGTGACTACCTGCTCGATCGATTCGATCACGGAAGGCAGGATTTTGTAAGGGACCACTTCCTGGGGCTGTTTGGCCAGAGCCTCGTCGAGGCCACGCCTCCACGCAACCCGAACTTCGGTGTTGATGTGGACGATATTGATTCCAGCGGCGATTGCCTTCCGCAGGTCCTCATCGTCTGTTCCCGATGCTCCGTGCAGCGTCAGGAAGAGCCCCGTTCTCTTCTTGATCTCTGCAATTCTCTCGATTTGCAGACGCTTTTTCGTCTTTCCCTCGACCATGCTCTTGAGCATGCCGTGCATGTTGCCCACTGCCGGAGCTAGTATGTCGACTCCAGTGGCGTCAACGTATTGTTTCGCCTGTTCGGGGGTGGTGAGGCCCTTCGACAGGTCAGGAGCTGCGTCATGAATCTCCGAACCGGTTCCGATGTCGCCAATCTCTCCCTCGATAAGGATGCCCGGATTGATCTGCTTCAGTACCCCGATCGCCTCTTTGGTCTGACGTATGTTTTCTTCAAATGGCAATGCCGAAAGATCGAAGACGATGGCGTCGAATCCGGCCTTGGCTGCTTCGATTGCGCTCGCAAGAGAGTGCGTGTGGTCTGCATTCAGAAAGATCGGGAAGTCGAATTCCTCACGCAGACTTCGCACCATAGCCGCGATCTGACGGACTCCGAGAAACTTGCGCTCTCCCTCGGATGCCCCCACGATGACCGGTACCTTCAGCTGCTGTGCGGATGCAAAGACCGCTTTCAACATAGTGAAATCGGCGATGTTGAAATGGCCGACCGCTACTCCATTTTTCTGGGCTTGTTCCAACACATCTCGTAGGGCTCTCATAGAACCTCCTTCGCGCAAGCAGTCGCCATCTCTATTTCGCGATCCTGCCGGGAACTGCAATGTAAGACGTGGCGAGCGGCTGGAACTTTGCCTGCACTTTTGTTAGATGATGGTCTCTCGCCGCGATTATCGAATTATTCAAACTTCAACGGCTGGAATCCTGTTTCGCTTGAGAGCGCGAGTTGGATCGGGCGGGGAGGTCCGCTCGGCGGTACCGTAACCTCGACCCACAACTCCTGGTCCTGTTTGAGAGGGAACGGGCTCGTTGCGTGCTCAGGGATGAAGTATTCCATCTCCGCCCTTACGGGAGCCTTGTCGCACGCTTGATTCGGACGCAAGACTATCTCATAGTCTCGACCGGGATCGCGTTGATGATCCTGCAGGTGAGGAACAAGCTTCCCCTGGTCGGCACTGAGCGACACGTTCCACGTCCAGGAGCCCGGTGCGTAGCCTCCGAGGTACTTGTAGCCCTTTTCGAAATGGGCGTCATCGCGCGGCAGGCCGCAGGCGTCGACCACTGGCTGCAGCGCGAGATAACGTCCGCGAAGGGGAAGCTGCGGATCATACTGGGTTGCCCTGACCCAAAGCCGCGGGCAAACCTTTCGTTCATAGAGATACTTTCCTGCAATGGTGAGGACGAGGAAGAGCTGAATACCCAGAAGGAGCATAGCGGATCGGCGAGAATTCACTGGGCGCCTCCGGCAGCGATCGTGCGAACGAGTTTGCGGCGAGTCGTTTCGAGGAACCATCCGCCGGCGAGAAAGAGCACGCCGAGGAGCATCAGACCGAGTGAGCGGCCGAGTTTGTCCATGATGTTCGAGAAGTAGAACCAGAAGACGGTCACCGCGAACGCGACCATACCGAAGTTCACGAGGGATTTCGACGCGACGTGGACTCCCCACCAGACGAAGAAGACCGCCGTGCCCGCGACTAGGACGTAAGCCATCAGGCTTGGCTCGCTGTGTGTCCAGTTGCCGTTAAAGCCCGACTCGGTGACTCTGGTCTGCAACCATGGCAGGGCAAAGGCTACAAGGCCGACGACCACCACAGGGATAGTCTGCATTCGATCCTTGATAAACACGAGGGCGGCGGGCAGCACCATCAGAATGATCGCCCAGATGCGGAAGTGCAGAGGGATAAAGCCCCAGTCGCGAGCGTAGTAAGACTGCCATCCACCGCTGAGAATCCCAACTGAGCTGAGCAACAGGATTGCGCCCGCGGCGAAAAGAATGCCGAAGACGATCCGTTTGCGAGAGCTGAGGAACGATATGAGGTATGCGGCCCCTGCGACTGCGAGAATGCGCGAGAGATAGACGTACGAACCGCTATAGAGATGCGTGCGGTCCCCCCATTCGCAGATGACCCATGCGGGAATAAGCAGAAGCGTGAGGGTCTGCTGGAACTGATCGCGAAGAAGAGCCCATCCGGCAGCAGCGCAGAGCGCCCAGAGCATGATGGCCGACGGCCAATGCTCCTGCATATTGAATATCTGCCCGACGAGCGCGATTGCGGCGCCCGCCGACACTGTGCCGATGGCGTGCATGGCCGTCGCCAGGCCGGAGAAACGCTCGCGAACCAGCACCCCAAGCCCGTGGAAGAAGACGAGCATGAAGAGTACCAGCAGCAACCGGCTGATGGGTGAGACCTGATCCCAGTGCGCTGCAACAAAAAGGAGAACGCCCGCGCCCAAGAGGAGTCCGCCGAGGATAACCGCGAGCAGAACCTGCCATTGGCGGCTTGCGGGCTTGGCTTGTGTCTGTTCGTAGGCGCGAATGGACGCGACAGTGTGATCGTCCAGCAGGCCAGCGGTCTGCCAGCGAAGGAGGTGGTGCTCTGCATCTTGCATGTGAGCCGCATTAGAGCAGACGCCAATTCTCTGAGCAAGAAAAAGTTACGAGGCCACCACCGGCTTGCCTTTGTCGTTCAGTGTGATGTGGGCCATGGGCGTCACATGGTCGTGAGTGAAGAGAACGAGCCATCTCTCCGGGATAGCTCGCTGGTAGAATCGCCTCCTCTGCGCGATCGATTCAAGCGGGTCGAGGTCGTAGCCCATGACCCAGGTAGGGTCGAGGTGGGCACTTGTCGGGATGAGGTCGGAGATGTAGCAGGCGTGCTCGAAGGCTCCGCCGTGTGAGCGCGACTCGATATGTACAGCCATGAGCTGGCGGGTGTGGCCGGGGAAGAGCTCGACCGAGATGCCGGGGACAATCTCCGGATGTGTGCGGATGCCGTCGGTGGAGAGCAGCGTCATCTGGCCGGTGGCGATGAGTGGCTCGTAGTTCGGGGCAAGGTAGGCCACGCCGTCACGATCGAGTTGCAGGCGGCCATGCTCGACCTCGCCGCGGTGGGCGAAGTAGCGCGCGTTGGGGAAGGTCGGGGTGACACTGCCGTCGGGCTGGAGGGTGGTGTTCCAGCCGCAGTGGTCGAAGTGGAGATGAGTATTGATCACGATATCCACCTTCGCGGGATCGATGCCCGCGGCGGCGAGAGAGTGCGGCAGGAGTTCCTGGTTCCGGTGGATCTCGCGCATCTTGGGAGACTGCTTGTTGCCGATGCCGGTCTCGATCACGACGGTGTGGTTCCCGGTCCGAACGACGAGGGTATTGAGGCCGAGGAGGATGCGGTTCAGAGCGTCGGCGGGAGCGCGTTTCTCCCACAGCGTCTTGGGCACGACCCCGAACATGGCTCCCCCGTCGAGGCGATAAGTGCCATCTGTGCACACGGTGAGCTCAAAGTCGCCGACGTGCGTGCGGGCGCGCACGAGGTCGGATACAGCAACAGGCATAGCAGCCTCCGCTCCCCATCGTACTGCGAGGGAGGCGGAGGCCGCGAACCAGTGAATTAGACGCGCGAGGCTTGCGCAACCACAACCATCAGCTCAGCGCTGACGGGAGCCGGTCCGCCTACAACTGGAGTGCTGCTGGAAACGGACGTCGTCACCGTGGGTCCGCCGGCGCGCTTGTTTTGAAAGCACTGTCGGCAGAGGACGGGGCGGCCCTGGGTTGGCTTGAAGGGAACGGTGGTTTCGACACCGCACTCCGAGCAGTGCGTGCGGGTCTCCGTGCGCGAGATGCCTGCGGGGGCTGGACCGTGTCCGGCAGTAAGGCCGGCCCGGCGGCTCTTGCAGGGCTTGCAGCGCTTGGGGTCGTTCTTGAACTGTTTGTCGAAAAAGAAGAGTTGTTCGCCAGCGGTGAAGATGAATTCGCCGCCGCAGTCTGCGCAGGTCAGTAAACGATCTACAAATTCCATAGCCGCTTCTCCCGTGTTGCGGAAAGCAGGATGACGGCTCGTTGACCAGATGTGGGTGGGTCGTCCGAGCATCAACCTGGATGGGGTCTTTACTTCTCGGTTGCCTGGGCCCGGGATTCTACACAGATGTTCAATGCGGCAGGAATGTTGCCTGCCCGGTTATGATTTTCCAACCTTCGGCGGGAGTCCTTGGGCTGGGGGAGGAACGGCCGCCTCCGGTTCTCGGGATAGCGGAGGCGGCCGCGGCAGTGGAGCTTTTTTAGTCCTGCTCCTTACGGACTTTCTTGCGATTCCTCTTGCGAGCGAGCGCCTCTTTCACGCGCTTCTTTTCGCCGGGTTTCAAATAGAAGGAGTGGCGCTTGACCTCCTTGATAATGTCTTCCGTCTGCACCTTCCGCTTGAAGCGGCGCAGGGCATTCTCAAGGGGTTCGCCTTCCTGAACTCGAACCTCTGCCAAGAAAAAACACCTCCAAACAGTCCCAATTAGGGCACATCTCAGGATACTCCCTTTCGATGGTGTATCTTGCATAAACCACTGAAGATTAGGGAGTCAAGCGCATTAATTTTGAGACGTTGCAGGGCCTTGCAGGTCTTGGGTACCGGGTACCCAAAGCCGGCCCCAAAGAATTTGGCATACAAGTTGCTTACAATCAGCCTCTTGTGGTTTTCGCCGAGCGCAGACGTGATAGCAAACCCGTATACCGGGTAGAATCGCCTGCATGATTCGCAGTTACCAAGGAGTTTCGCCGGTAATTCCCTCGAGCTGCTACGTGGACCCCTCGGCACAGGTCATCGGTGACGTAGTTCTCGGTGACCACGCCAGCATTTGGATGAACGCCGTCGTGCGGGGGGATGTGAACTCCATCCGCATCGGCGCAAAGAGTAATGTGCAGGACTGCGCTGTGATCCACGGGATGCGGCACAAGTGCCCGGTAATCATCGGCGAGCATGTGTCGATCGCCCACAATGCGACCGTACATGGCTGCGTGCTGGAGGACATGGTGCTGGTGGGGATCGGTGCCGTGATTCTGAACTATGCGCGGGTCGGCGAGGGATCAATTATTGCAGCGGGCGCGGTGCTACCGGAGCACGCAACCGTTCCACCGAACTCGCTGGTTGTGGGAGTACCCGGAACGGTGAAGAGGTTGCTGAGCGATGCGGACCGGAAGATGATCCTGATGTACGCGCAGAACTACCTGGACTACACGGCGATCTATCTGAAGGAAGCCCACGGTAGCCACACGAAGTAGCGGGTGCGAACGAAGTCTGTAAGAATCGGCCAATAGATGCCCAGGCTTGAATGGTTGACGCGCGAAGAAGACGAGCGGCGGGCGGCAAGTGTGCCATACCGGCTATTAGAAGCAGTTCCAGAGCTTTCCTACGGTGACCCGGAAACAGAAAACATGCTGATCCAGGGAGACAACCTGGAAGCATTGAAGGCTCTACTGCCCTTCTACGCTGGCCGGATCAACTGCATCTTCATCGATCCTCCGTACAACACGAAGAGCGCCTTCGAGCACTACGACGACAACCTGGAGCATGCGCAGTGGCTGGCAATGATGTATCCGCGGCTGAAGCTGCTGCGTGAGCTGCTGCGCGAGGACGGCGTCATCTTCGCCATCATCGACGATCGCGAGTGCCACTACCTCAAAGTCATCATGGACGAGATCTTCGGACGCACCAACTTCTGCGGCACCCTCGTCTGGGAGAAGAAGAAGAAGCCGTCATTCCTGCACTCGAAGATGGGCAACGTGACGGAGTCAATCCTGGCCTACGCGGCAAACATGGACCTCGCTCCCGCCTTCGCATATGGCGCGACGACCGCGAACAAGAAGTGGCCAATGAATAACGCTGGCAACGCGCTGAAGGTGCTGTCGTTCCCAGCTGGCAGCGTGCACTTCGCCTGCAGCGACCAGGTCTTCGAGCCGCAGGACATGTCAGAGGGCAACATCATCACGGAGCTTCTCGACCGCATCGAAGTCTCGGGCGGCGTAAACAAGACAGCGTTCCGGCTGCGTGGAGAGTGGCGTTACACGCAGGCGACGCTCGACGAGGTCCTCGCCGGCGGCGGATTGATCCGCATCAGCAAAGCGCCGTTCCGGCCAAACCACATCAAGCCCGGAGGCGAGCCAAAGAAGCTGAAGAACCTCCTCTCAGCCTCGCACTACAGCATGGCGACCTACGAAGACGCAGCCATCGAGAGCACACAACTCTTCGGCGCAGACGCCTTCGACTACCCCAAGCCGGAGAAGCTGCTGATGACCGTCCTCGGCGCAGTAACCGAAGAAGGCGACCTCGTGCTGGACTCCTTCCTCGGCTCAGGAACGACCGCTGCTGTTGCCGCGAAGATGAAACGCCGCTTCATCGGCATCGAGATGGGCGAGCACGCCGTAACCCACTGCGCCCCGCGGCTCAGAAAGGTCATCGACGGCGAGCAGGGCGGCATCTCGAAGGCTGTGGAATGGATGGGTGGGGATGGGTTCCGGTTCTATCGGCTGGGTGGAGCGAATGCGTAGCCGGGTGCCCCATCTTCGTCGCAGCTTTATCGCGACTAAGGTGGGCATTCGCGCCTAAGCGCGAACCGCTGTTCCCACATCCGCACTGCCCACACAAATCGAGTCATGCTACCTTGCCCTAAGTACGCTCATGAGCATTTTCCCGCTGAAGCCCACGCACAAGTCCGTCAAGGACTACTACGCCGCCCTCGCCGAATTCCAGAAGCACGGCCACAACACCGAAGGCAACACCCGCTCCGCCTTTGCCGATCTCCTCAAGAAATCCTCCAGCCCCTATGGTTGGCATCTGGTCGAATCCCTTCCTTTTCGCGGCACAGGAAAGCAAAGGCTCATAGCCGACGGTGCAATCGAGGACGGCCTTGGAGTCGTTCAGGGACTCTGGGAAGCGAAGGACGATGATGACGACCTGGACAAGGAAATCAAATCCAAAGTTGCGGACGGTTACCCCCTCACGAACATCCTTTTCCAGTCTCCGAGCCGCGCCGTCCTTTATCAAAATAATCGAATCGAATTTGATGGCTCTATCACGACAGCCGAAAAACTGCTCGACGTCCTAAAGCTCTTTCTCGATTACACGCACCCCGATATTCCTGACTGGAAAGACGCCGTCGAGCAGTTTTCAGGAAAGATCGCAGAACTCGCCGAAAAGACCACCAAGATCCTCATCTCTGAACAAGGAAAGAACCAAGATTTTCGCGAGAAATTTGAGTCATTCGCCATACTCTGCCGCCAGTCCATCAATCCCGACCTCGCAGACGACGACATACGGAAGATGCTCGTCCAACACCTTCTCACCGAGCGCATCTTTCGCAAGGTATTCAACAATCAGGAATTCCTTTCACGCAACGTAATTGCAATCGAAATTGAAAAAGTAATAAGGTCCATCACTGATCGGCACTTCTCACGAGATACTTTCTTGAAGTCTCTCGATCGGTACTACAAAGCAATAGAAAAAGCCGCTGAAGCAAACGAAAACTACAGCGAAAAGCAAACCTTCCTCAACGCCGTCTACGAAAAGTTCTTCCAGCGCTTCGACACCAAACAAGCCGACACGCACTGCATCGTCTACACCCCGCAGCCCATCGTCGACTTCATGGTCCGCAGCGTCGAAGAGATCCTCCACCAGGAGTTCGGTAAGTCCCTCTCCGACTCCGGAGTCCACATCCTCGACCCCTTCACCGGAACCGGCAACTTCATCACCCGCATCATGCAGCAGATCAAGCGCTCCGCCCTGCCGCAGAAGTACGCCGAAGAACTCCACTGCAACGAGATCATGCTGCTGCCCTACTACATCGCCAGCATGAATATCGAACATGCCTACATGGAAAATGTGGGAAAGTACAAAACGTTTGAAGGAATCTGCTTAGTTGATACGTTTGACACTACTGGTCAGGGTGGCCTCTTCTCGGCGGAGAACACCAAGAGAATAAGAAAACAGATGGATGCGGAAATAAGAGTGGTGATCGGCAACCCGCCGTACAACGTGGGACAAACAAGAGAGAACGACCGTACCAAGAACCGCAATTACGACCGAGAGGGAGGCATCGACGAGCGCGTCACGAGAACATACGCCAAAGATTCAAATGCAACTTTGAGCAGCAAGCTCGGAGATCCCTACGTAAAGGCGTTTCGTTGGGCCACCGACCGAATTCGCGACCACGGAATCGTCTGTTTCGTCAGCAACAATAGCTTCGTTGACCAAAATAGTTTCGACGGCATGCGGCGCCATCTCCTCAGGGATTTCTCGAGACTATACATCCTCGATCTCGGAGGGGACGTTCGAAAGAACCCCAGGCTGTCGGGAACAACACATAATGTTTTCGGAATTCAGCTCGGAGTTTCGATAAATTTTCTAATCCGGCAACCAGAAAATGACACGCAGGCCCCAGCCGAAGTCCTTTACGCAAAAACCCCGGATGGCTGGAAGCGCACCCAAAAATTCGATCAATTAGATGAATGGGGCAGCACGGGTTCCATCGAATGGAAGAAACTGACGCCGGACGAGCGCCATACATGGATCCGCGACGGTGAACAAGATGATTTCTCGGGCTTCATTGCCCTTTCATCAA
Source organism: uncultured Acidobacteriaceae bacterium (assembly GCA_963741395.1). Classification (GTDB taxonomy): domain Bacteria; phylum Acidobacteriota; class Terriglobia; order Terriglobales; family Acidobacteriaceae; genus Edaphobacter. The sequence goes on along the minus strand of CAVUHV010000007.1, from coordinate 1,001,675 downwards.
GCCAAGAACGAATCTTTGAAGATCATTCACTTGGAATTAGCACCAACAGGGATTCAGATGTATTCGCCTTCTCTGCCGGATGCGTGACCGAGAAAGCCAAGACCTTCATCAACGCATATCGCGGAGCCGTGGCCGCCTACGTAGCGGCAGATGAACCAGAGGACATCGACGAATTCGCGAGTTCGATAGATCTCAAATGGAGCCGAAATCTAAAGACACATCTGCGCAGACTCGACAAGCCGGCCTTTGGTGCGGATGCGATCATCGATTGTCTTTATCGTCCGTTTACTTCCACAAAGCTCTATAACCAAGACATCCTAGTCGACGAAGCAAGCAAGACCGGCGGCTACTTCTGCGGTGACTCCCAGAATCGACTCATTTCCGTCAGCGACAAAGGATTTCGCGCTAGCTACTCAGTATTAGCATCAGATCGCCCTGTCGATCTGCACCTGTGCGCAACCGCAGACGGTTTTCAATGTTTTCCTTTCTTTGCGCACGACAAAGACGGCACCAACCGCCGCGAAAACATCACCGACTGGGCCCTCACCCAGTTCCGCACCCACTACTCCAACGACACCATCACCAAGTGGGACATCTTCCACGCCACCTATGCAGTCCTCCACCACCCCGAGTACCGGACCCGCTACGCCGCCAACCTAAAACGCGAACTCCCCCGTATCCCGTTCCCGCCCGACTTCCACGCCTTCGCCGCCGCTGGCAAGCGCCTCATGGAAATCCACATCAACTACGAAAAGCAACCGGAATACAAGCTCGAACAGATCGAAGACCCCAAAGCCGAGGTCGGGTTCCGCGTCGAGCGCATGAAGCTCTCCAAAGACAAGACCGAACTCCGTTACAACAACTTCCTCACCCTCCGCGGCATCCCCGCCGCCGCGTTCGACTACCGTCTCGGCAACCGCTCCGCCCTCGAATGGGTCATCGACCAGTACCGCGTCTCCACCGACCCCCGCTCCGGCATCGTCAACGACCCCAATCGCGAAGACGACCCTACCTACATCCTCCGCCTCATCGGCCAGGTCATCACCGTCTCCCTCGAAACCCAGAAGATCATCGCCGGGTTCCCCTCACTCAATCTGCCCACCTGATTTCCACACCTCATTCTTGACACCCCTGATAACCTTAAATCAGGAGATAAGAAAAGCCCGGCCCCAAAGCCGGGCTTTCTGCTTCCCTGTGGAATGGCATAAAACGTGCGCGCGAAGTCCAGACCTAAAGTCTCTACTTCGAAGACTTTGCACAAAAACAGGAGGAGGGGGGTCCCCCAAGCCGCTACACTGAAAAGAATGGTAATTTTGAAGGCAGTACGGGGCACGCGGGATCTTCTGCCGCCCGAGACGGAGTTGTGGAACAAGGTAGAGGCGGCGGCGCGCAGCGTCTTCGCGCGGTATGGATTCGGCGAGATTCGCACGCCCATCTTTGAAACAACCGAGCTCTTCGCCCGCGGAGTAGGCGAGGAAACCGACATCGTCTCCAAAGAGATGTACACGTGGGAGGACCGCGGCCGCGCCGAGAGCGATAAGGGCCAAAGCCTGACGCTGCGGCCTGAGAACACGGCCGGCGTGGTCCGCGCCTACATCGAGCACAAGATGGGCGAGACGGGCTCGCTGCAGAAGCTCTTCTACATCGGGCCGCAGTTCCGGCGCGAGAGACCGCAGCGCGGGCGCTATCGCCAGTTCTGGCAGATCGGTGCGGAGGTAATTGGGCCGTCTTCTTCAGGCTCAGAGAGCCCCATTCGCGATGCCGAAGTGCTGGAGATGCTCGCCACGCTGCTCGACGAGCTGGGGATCAAGGGCTGGCGGCTGGCGCTGAACTCAGTAGGCTCGGCGGCGGATCGCGCGAGATATAGCACGGCGCTGCGCGAGGCGCTTGCCCCGGTGAAGCACCGGATGTGTGAGGACAATCAGCGGCGCGCGGAGACAAACCCGCTGCGCGTGCTCGACTCGAAGGATGAGGGCGACCAGGAGATCATCAACGCGCTACCGAAGATCGCGGACTATCTCGGCGAAGACTCGCGGGAGCACTTCGAGCAGGTAAAGGCCGCGCTCGATGCGTGCGGAGTCCCTTATGTCGTGGACGCACGGCTGGTACGCGGGCTCGACTACTACACGCGCACGACCTTCGAGTTCACAGTGCCATCTTCGGGAGAAGCCGGAAGCGGCCTCGGCACGCAGAACGCTCTGCTCGGCGGCGGCCGCTACGACGGCCTCTCGGAGATGCTGGGCGGCCCAAAGGCTCCCGGCATCGGCTTCGCGATCGGAGAAGACCGCCTGATCCTCACCCTGCAGGCGCAGGCCGCGGAGGCGCAGACGAAGAAGCTCGATGCCTACATCGCTCCCATGGGTGTGGAGCGCAACGCTGCCGCGCTGGAGCTGGCTCGCGAGCTGCGCCGTGCAGGACTGGCGGTTGAGGTGGGCGATGGAAGCTTCCGCCTGAAGAAGAGCTTTGATGCAGCGGACAAAGTCGCCCGCAAGATTGTGATTCTCGGCGAGGATGAGGTTGCATCGGGTGTTACCACCGTGAAGGACTTCGCTTCTGGTGAACAGACCAAGGTGCCGCGTACGGAACTGGCTGTGTTTTTGAAGGGTTAGACCGGTTCTCAAGATCAGCAATTCCGGAAATTCGTACAATGGGAAGTATTGTGACACTCGACTTTTTAGGTGGTTTGGAGCGGACGCACACGTGTGGCGTTTTGCGCGCGGATAACGATGGTCAGGACGTGGTATTGATGGGCTGGGTGAACCGGCGGCGCGACCACGGCAACCTCATCTTTCTCGATGTCCGTGACCGCACGGGCATCACCCAGGTGGTGCTCGACAAAGAGATCTCCGGCCCGGCGCACCAGAAGGCTGAGGCAGCGCGGCCCGAGTACGTCGTCGCCGTGAAGGGCAAGGTGCGACGGCGCGGCACGGGCCTCGAGAACCCGAACATGCCGACCGGTGCGATTGAAGTCGTTGCGCATGATCTTCTGCTGCTGAACGAAGCGAGGACACCTCCGTTCTCGCCAGCCGAGGACGCGATTGCGAACGAAGAGGTCCGGCTGAAGTACCGCTATCTCGATCTGCGACGCACGGAGATGCAGTACAACTTCGCGCTGCGCCACAAGGTCACCCGCGCGGTTCGCGAATATCTCTCCGACAACGGATTCCTCGAGATTGAGACGCCGTTCATGACGCGGTCGACGCCCGAGGGCGCGCGCGATTACCTCGTTCCGAGCCGCGTCCATCCGGGCAACTTCTACGCGCTGCCGCAGTCGCCGCAGATCTTCAAACAGATTCTGATGATCTCGGGCTTCGACCGCTACTTCCAGATCGCACGCTGCTTCCGCGACGAAGACCTGCGCGCCGATCGCCAGCCGGAGTTCACGCAGATCGATCTCGAGATGACATTCCCCACGCAGGAGACGGTCTTTCGCGTCGTCGAGGGCTTCCTCACCGCGGCGTTCCGCACGGCAGGCATCGAGCTGACGACGCCGTTCATACAGATGAGCTACGACGAGGCGATCCGGCGGTACGGAATCGACAAGCCCGACATGCGGCTGCCCGCGTTGACCGATCTCACCGAAGAGCTGACGCCAACACTGCGCGAGCAGTTGAAGATCGAGCAGAAGCTGCCCGTTCTTGGCTTCGTCATCCCCAAGGCCGGCGGGCTAAGCGGCACGCAGCGGCGCGCTCTCGTCGATGAGATTCGTAAGGAGTTCGGCGACTGCGGTCTCGATTCGCTCGACGTCGCTCGCCTCAAGACGAACGAGAACTTTGCTCCCCTTGCAAACGCGATCGAGTCCAAGCTCGCGGCCGAGCCCACACTCGAAGCCGGAGTGACGGCGGACGACCTCGTCATCGTCATCACGCCGAAGCTGGGTACGCCCGAGAAGTGGAACTACGATCCGCAGTGGATCTGGAAGCGCGTCGGCGCGCTGCGGCTCACACTGGCGCAGAAGTTCGCCGACAAGCACGGCCGCTTTGCGAAGACCGGCACCGAGGCCGACTATCGCTTTCTGTGGGTCACGGACTTCCCCATGTACGAGTGGAACGAGGAGACCAAGACCTGGGACGCGGCGCACCATCCCTTCACCTCACCACATGAGGACGACATCAAGTCCGGCAAGCTCGTCAACGACAAGGGCGCGGTGCGTGCGCTGGCCTACGACATCGTGCTGAATGGCACGGAGCTGGGCTCGGGCTCGATCCGTATCCATCGGAAGGATGTTCAGGCGGAGATCTTCCGCTCGCTCGGCATGAGCGATGAAGAAACTCAGGCCCGCTTCGGATTCTTCCTCCAGGCGCTGGAGTACGGCACGCCTCCACACGGCGGCATCGCCCTGGGACTCGACCGCATTGTGATGATCCTCGCCGGAGCCCAAAGCCTGCGCGAGGTGATCGCATTCCCGAAGACAGCCAAGGCGATCGACCTGATGGTAGACGCTCCGAGCCACGCAACCGAACAGCAGTTGAAGGAGCTGCATCTGAAGATTGTGGCGCGGAGTTAGGCTGATGTCTTAGCACCCTTCGTCTTCTTCTTCATCTAACGTCGATTTCGAAGTCGAAGATTTCGAGCGTGGCGCCGGCCAGTCCTTTCGTTGCATGTTGTTTCCCGTGCCCGGGGACTATCCTCCAAGTATCTCGGCTGCAATGAGATAGCAAAATGGATATCCCGCAAAATTGTGCGCACCACCATTGGGGTCACGCGATCTGCATTTTGAGTTATTTGGCTAAGAGCGAAGGCCAGTAACACTATCTGGATTAGGATGGTGTTGGTTGCTCGCGTGAATGGGCCCGTCGCGTCTGGGCTATAACCGGTGGAGGGACCAAATGACCGACGAACAGCAAAGGCTGAACGAGGAAGCTGCGAAGCTCGTTCCGTGGAAGAAGTGGGGACCCTACCTGAGTGAGCGGCAGTGGGGCACGGTGCGGGAGGATTACAGCGCGGACGGCAACGCATGGAACTACTTCACGCACGATCAGGCAAGATCAAGAGCGTACCGGTGGGGAGAAGACGGCATCGCCGGGGTGTGCGACGACCACCAGGTGATATGTTTCGCAATTGCGTTGTGGAACGGCAAAGACCCGATTCTCAAGGAACGGATGTTCGGCCTGACGAACAGCGAAGGCAACCACGGCGAGGATGTGAAGGAGTACTACTTCTACCTGGATAGCACGCCGACGCACTCCTACATGAAGCATCTCTACAAGTATCCGCAGGCGGCTTACCCCTATAACGACCTGATTGAGACGAATCGGAGACGTGGCCGCCATGATCTGGAGTACGAGTTGCTGGACACCGGTGTGTTCAATGAGGACCGCTACTTCGATGTGTTTGTGGAGTATGCCAAGGCGGGCGCGGAAGACCTTGGGATCAAGATCAGCGTGGCGAACCGGGGGCCGGAGGCGGCGACGCTGCATCTGCTGCCGACGCTTTGGTTTCGCAATACATGGGCGTGGTCGAACGGGGGCAGCAAGCCAGAGATGAAGGGACAGCAGGGGGATAAGTTCAGCGTGATCACGACACGTCTGACCGACCCCCTCTTCCAGGAGTCGCTGGGGGATTACCGTCTGTACTGCGAGGGCGATGCGCCGCTGCTGTTCACGGAGAACGATAGCAACAATGCGAGACTGTTCGGGACCGCGAACGCCTGGCCGTATGTAAAGGATGCCTTTCACAACTTTGTAGTGCATGGGCAGGTGGAGGCAGTGAACCCGTCGCTTGAGGGGACGAAGGCTGCTCCGCACTACGTGCTGAATGTAGGAGCGGGCGAGACGAAGATAGTCCGGCTCCGGCTCGTGCGGGCGAGCGAAAAGACTGAGACGAAGCCGTTTGCCAACTTCGACGCCGTCTTTGCGGCGCGCCTGAAGGAGGCGGACGAGTTCTACGCGAGTATTACGCCGGCGGCGGCGTTGGCGGACCCGGATCGCGCGATGGTCATGCGTCAGGCGCTGGCGGGGATGTTGTGGAGCAAGCAGTACTTCTACTACGACCTGAACGTGTGGCTGAGAGAGCACAAAGTGGGGCCGTGGTCCACGCCAGAGGCTCGAGACAAAGTGCGCAATGGCGAGTGGTTCCACATGTTCAACGACGACATCATCTCGATGCCGGACAAGTGGGAGTATCCGTGGTACGCGGCGTGGGACCTGGCGTTTCACATGCTTGCGTTCCAGACGGTCGATCCGGACTTTGCGAAGGAGCAGCTGAAGCTGATCCTGCGCAACGACTATATGCACCCGAACGGACAGGTGCCGGCGTATGAGTGGAACTTCAGCGATACAAATCCGCCCGTGCATGCGTACGCAACGATGCAGATCTACATGACGGACAAGGCGCGCAACGACGGCAAGGGGGACCTGCAGTTTCTGGTGTATGCCTTCTCGAAGCTGCTGGTCAACTTTACGTGGTGGCTGAACCGCAAGGATCGTGCGGGGAACAATCTGTTCGAGGGCGGATTTCTTGGGCTGGACAACATCGGCGTGTTCGACCGGAGCGCGCCGCTGCCGGGTGGCGGGTACCTCGAACAGGCGGATGGAACGGCATGGATGGTGTTCTTCAGCCAGCAGATGCTGAGGATTGCGGTTGAGCTGGCGCTGTACTACCCGATGTACGAAGAGTTCGTCACAAAGTTCTTCGAGCACACGATGTGGATTTCAGGGGCCATGGACCGGATGGGCAAGGCGCATGACACGATGTGGAATAACGAGGATGGGTTCTTCTACGACGTGCTGCGCCTGCCGGATGGGCGGTCGTTCCAGATGAAGGTGCGATCGATGGTAGGGCTGCTGCCGTTGACTGCGGTGGCGATCTTCGAGGAGGACCTGCGGGAGAAGCTGCCGAACTTCACGAAGCGGGCGGTTGAGTTTATGGAGCGGCATCCTGAGCTGGCCGCGAACATCCATATGCCAAAGACGCCGGGGATGGCAGGCCGACGCCTGCTGGCGACTGTGAATGAAGATAAGTTGCGCCGCATTCTGGAGAAGATGCTGGACGAGAAGGAGTTTCTTGGACCTTATGGTATACGCGCGCTGTCGCGCTACCACGTGGACCATCCGTTCGTATTCAGCATGGCGGGCCAGCAGTCACAGGTTTCGTATCTGCCGGGGGATTCCGATAGCGGGATGTTTGGAGGCAATTCGAACTGGAGGGGTCCGGTGTGGATGCCGGTCAACATGCTGCTCTTCGTCGCACTGCTGCGGCTGGGAGCCTACTACGGAGATTCGTTCAAGGTGGAATTTCCCACGGGCTCAGGGAAGCAGATGAATCTCTATCAGGTTGGGACCGCGCTGGGAGAGCGCCTCATTGCAACGTTTCTCAAGGATGCCTCCGGGCGGCGGCCGGTGTTTGGCGGGGCTGAGAAGTTCCAGACCGATCCGCACTGGCGCGACAATATTCTTTTCTATGAGTACTTCCATGGCGACAACGGAGCTGGCATCGGCGCGAGCCATCAGACTGGATGGACCGGACTCGTTGCACGGATAATTGAGACGAATGGAGTGTTCGATGAGAAGCTTCTGGGAGAGCGTGACATCGAGCAGATGACTATGCGGCTTGGCAAGCCGGAGCTCACCGAGGAGAAGAAGGCGGCCGTAGTAACGAAGTGATGATCTCGCTGGCGCGCAGAGCCTGCGCGAGTAATCGCATCAGTCATCGCATCGATGAGCCGCTACCTGCGGCTCCTTCGTCGACCGTCCACTCGGGACCAGTACTGAAATTCATCAGCATGTAGTTCGCCATCGAGATCTGACACCCTCAGCTGCACGCGTGTTTGCGCATCCGCGATTGCTTTGTTGTAGACCGCCGGCCCGATCTCTTCCAGGAAAAAATTCAGCAGCAAACCTGCAGGCAGATCGCCGAGAGCTTCAGGCATATTCTCTTCGAAATACCGTTGAATGGACGCAATTGCGTGAGCACGTGTTTCTTTTGAGAGCTCGATAGTCGTCATCAGGGGGTGATCTCCTACCGCATGAGTTTACATAGTGTCCGTTAGCACCCTGGCGACAAAGTGGAAGCAGGCAGGGAGCATCCTCCCGGCAATTTTCATGGCGACGAAGTGCATGACGGACACGGCCAAAAGCGCTGGAACATTTCAACGCACATAAGAAAGGCCCCGATTTGGGGCCTTCTTTTGTCGTGCGATGTGACGCCTCGTAACAGACTGGGGTAGTGTCCTAAATCTGCGTTGACGCGTTCTGGCCATGACCAAACGAGAGTCTATCTGAGATCCTCTGGACTCGGAGGTGGCGGAGAGGGGTTTTCAGGCTCTGGGATAGGACCGGGGCTTCCGAAACACTCCTCCCACCCTTCGTCCTTGCGGTCCCACTTTGCTTCGCGGCTAAACGAATACCACACGCTGCCCGTTTTTGCCTGATCCCTGCATACGTTTTCGGCCACAATGCGGCTAGGGACCACCAGAAATTGTGGTCGCTGATTCCCCTTAAGGGCTACGAACACGTAGACATGGTTATCGCTCTTGAGATTCTCGCAATGAGGGTTCAATAACCAGAAATTCGCAGACGTATCCTTGTTGGTTTTTACCTGAACAGACCAAGACCGTTCACACTTGTTGTCGGTAACCTGAAGGTCTGCGCCGAAAGCGTTTCGCGCCGTTAGTGAAACAACGAATCCGCGATAGGTCAACTCCGCAGCAGCGTAGAAAACCCCTTGCATCCCGTTCTGGAATCTGGAAGCCATGGGCGCTATCGTATCACTGCTTCCCGCGATCAACGCAGATTTAGGACACTACCCAGGCTGGCTAGTGAAGTCTAGTTCATCCACTTGCGATCGTTCGGGTCGCGGCGCAGTTCATCGGGATCGATATACCGGCCGTCCTTGTCGAAGTGCACCTCCCGGTTCTGCTTGCGCATGTACACCTCGAACTTGCGCGCAGCCCGCCGCCGCCGCCATCGGTAGTAGCTGTTGCGAATGCCGAAGAACCTCTCCGTGACACCAAAGGCCAGCCCGCGGCGTGGGGCGAAGCGCACAAACAGGTAGCCGCAGAGGCCGCCGGAGAGTTGCAGCAGGGCATCGAAGCTGTCTGCCTGCTTCAACAGCACGGCCACGTTGATCAGGATGTAGATCGCGACCAGGTACTTCGCCTTGATGCGGACGAGAAACCAGAGAAAGAACTCCTGATCCCCGAAGAGCACCGCGATCGCAATGAGCAGGCCGAAGATTCCGGCCCATGGGCCCGCCGCACCCACATCGGGACGCAGCCCGAAGATGTGCGTAAATGAGAAGGCCGTCGCAATGACCGCCCCGCCGACAACCGACGACCAGTAAAGCTCCGCCAGCCACAGGCTCCCGTATGCTCCTTCAAGCAGCGGGCCGGTAAACCACAGCGTGAGCATGGCGAAGACCAGCGAAAGAATACCCTGACCCACCACGGAGTAGGTCGCCAGCTGCCATATCTCCCCGCGAACCACCGCCGCCGGTTCCAGGATGAGGTGACGCATCAGGAGGACGCCTGCCGTGGACGAGACCCACGACAGAATGGCCAGAGCGAAGAAGACTCCGACATTCAACAGAACGAGCCTCCGCGTCGTTCCGCTGAAGGGCGGTAGAGACAACGTGGTGGGGCTGGAGCGCGGCATCGTCAGCTTCTATTTCAACACAGCCCCGTGAGAGTTGTTTAAGACCGCGGCGCGGCCTGCGGCTGTGCCGGAGGCTGGGCGAAGTCCCGCGTCGGGCGCGACGGCATCGGAAGGACCGCCATGCTGCGATGACCCGCTGCATCGACCGACCGTACCCCAAAGATTACGTTGTCTTTAGAGACCGGCAGCTTGATGCTCGTGGCCGCGCCCGCACTCACAAACATCGTCCAGGTGGGCGCATCCGTGTCGCGCCAGACGACCTCATACGTCGCACCTGCGGGCATCCCGGCCGGCGCGCTCCAGGTCAGGTCGGTGTTGTTATCTGTCGCAGACGTGAGCATACGAACATCCTGCGGCTTACCAGGCGCCGAGGCCAGCGTCGCCAGGGTAGCCGCGTTCATCCGCGCCACGTTCGCGACATAGTTGAAGTCAACGTACTGCAGCAGATCGCCATACTGTACCCCGTTTTCGATCCGCACATTCTGGTGCTGATGGTCGAAGTTTTCGCGCCACTCGGTGAAGCGCACCGCAGTGAAGCCCTCAAGGTTGAAGCTCGTATGATCACCTCCACGCAGGAAACGGTCGCGGCGGAAGATAAGCACAGGATGAAACGCGGGCTCCAGCTTCACCGCATTGCTATGAGGACGCCCGGCAGGCTGGTCTGCGGCCAGCCGATGCGCCGTGGGAGCGAAGTACGTCTCGCTGATCTCCGCGATCGACCGCGCAAGCTCTCGCGAGGGCGAGTCGCTTTCAGCCCCCAGGCTGATGAGGGTGCGCTGCTGCTCGGGCGTTGCCGCCGCCGGAATTCCCTCGGAGAAGACGCGGACGACGGACTTGTCCTGCCCCGTCGCGCCCGGCGTGGTGTCGCCACCGACGATGTCGTTGTTCAGGACGGCCTCAAGCTGCCAACCCTCGGACTTCGCTAGCTTTGCCAGATGGCGGCTGCCGTTCAGCCCCTGCTCCTCGCCCGCGACGGCAACGAAGACAATGCTCGATGGAAACTTCAGCTTCGAAAGAACGCGCGCGCACTCAATCGAAACCGCCACGCCGCTGGCGTCGTCATTCGCTCCGGGAGCAGGATCGTGCGTGTTGAAGTTGTCGCTGTTGCGCGAGTCATAGTGGCCGGTCACAAGCACCATGCGCGCCGCCTGCGCGGGATCGCTTCCGCGAAGTATGGCGTAGACGTTGGTTAGCTTTGTCGGCTTGGTGATGCGCGAGAGCGGCCCTGGCTGCGGCGGCTCAATGAACTCATCGCGTTTCACTTCCAGGCAGTTGTTGCAGTCCGCAGAGATGCTCTTGAACTCAGACTCGATCCAGTCGGCCACGGCGCTTACGCCCGTTCCGGGCTTGAGATCGGTATCCATGCTCGAGAGCGTGCTGCGGTTGTTGAAGCTGACCAGCCTCTCAATCGTCGCGCGAATATGATCCGCGGAGACCTGCCGCAGCGCTCCGGCGATCGCAGGATCCACAGGCGCAGGCTGAATCGGACTTCCGGTCTGGGCGTGGAGAGCAGAGGCGCCGGCCAGCAAAACCCCTGCAACAAGGCAGACATCACGAAATGAGCGGTGCGTCATCATCATGAGAACAATCCCTTTCTTGGAAACCTTCGCGCTTCCATCATCGTAACCTTGACGAAGCGCCACGGGGCCGCTAAAAAAATAGCGGACGGGTTGTGCGTCGTTCTGCCATCCTGCAGACCCGCGGCGGCCCGAAAGCGTGGAGGGGAATCATGGCTGCTGTATGTCCTGAGTGCGACAACCCAATCATCATGGACGCCGATAACATGGAGGAAGGCGAGACACTTCAATGCGAAGAGTGCGGTGTCGATCTTGAAGTCATCTCAATCGACCCACTGGAACTGGCACCCGTCGATGAGGCCGGCTATGACGACGAAGACATTCCTCGTATGAGTGAGGATGAAGACGAGTAACCTGCGGCACCTGAATAGTTCGCCGTATACTAATCACATGAAGGCAGTTCGCTCATCGCTTCGATCTTTTGCCTGCAATCTGGCTCTGGTCGGTTCTCCGCTGGCGTTTCTCGCCGTAGCGGCGCAGCCCACCCCGGTCTTTGCGCAGCGCGGCCCGGCGCAGCGCGTCGTGCAGGGCAAGGTGACCGACAAGGCCGACGCGGTCGTGAAGGGAGCGATCGTCTACCTGAAAGATACTCGCTCGCTGTCCGTCAAGAGCTTCATCGTCGACGACCAGGGCGAGTACAGGTTCGGCCAGCTCTCGCAAAACGTCGACTACGAGCTGTGGGCCGAGAATGATGGCAAGAGAAGCGCCACGAAGACCATCAGCTCCTTCGACAACAAGAGCCAGTTCTACATCAACCTCAAAATCGACAAATAGACCGCAACTAGCCGCTTAGTCCTCAACGCGGTCGTCATGACTAGGCGGTTGGCTCGTGACCACGATGCGTAGCGGAGCCGCCCCGCGATTCATCGCCTGATGCGCCTGTCCCGGCGCAATCTCAATCCCCTCGCCCGGCTTCAACACGAACTCGTGGTGCTCGATCTCCATCGTCAGCTCGCCCTCAAGCACAAGGAAGAACTGCCGCGCGCGCGCATGATGATGCCGCGTCTCGCTCGTGCCCGGAGGCATCAGCTCTTCGATCACGTTCAGCTCAGGCATGCGAACCAGATACCACCCATCGCAGTTGTTGCCCCAGGTATAGTGCTCGGCGTTCGCAGTGGAGACGATCTTCGCAGGCATAGCGTTAGGATGAGCGAACGGCTCGCAGGACGCAGGATTTTGACGCATGGCTACAGCGGGATATTCCCATGCTTCTTCGGAGGATTCTTCTCGCGCTTCGTCGCCAGCATATCCAGCGCCGTATTCAACCGCCGCCGCGTCTCGCTGGGCCGAATCACCGCATCGATGTAGCCGCGCTCCGCAGCGACATACGGATTCGCAAATCGCTCCCGGAACTCTTCGACCTTCTCGCTGCGCGCCTCGGCGAGGATCTCCATCTTCTGCTCTTCGTTCAGCGAGACTCCTTGCGGCATCACCGCCTCTGCGCGGCGAATCACCTGGTCGAGCTCACGCTTGTAGACAATATTCACCGCGCCCTCCGGCCCCATCACAGCAATCTCCGCCGTAGGCCACGCCAGGTTCACGTCGGTACGCAAATGCTTCGAGCTCATAACGCAGTAAGCCCCGCCATATGCCTTGCGCGTAATGACCGTGAGCTTCGGCACCGTCGCCTCGGCAAACGCATACAACAGCTTCGCGCCATGGCGAATGATGCCGCCATGCTCCTGCCGCGTGCCGGGCATAAAGCCGGGGACATCCTCGAACGTCACCAGCGGAATGTTAAACGCATCGCAGAACCGCACAAAGCGCGCCCCCTTCACACTCGCATCAATATCAAGCACTCCCGCAAGCACAGCAGGCTGATTCGCCACAATTCCCACCGGCCGTCCATTCATGCGCGCGAAGCCGACGACGATATTTCGCGCGAAGTGCTCATGCACCTGGAAGAAATATCCCTCCCCGCTCTCGGCCCGATCGACCACACGCCGGATGACGTCCACCATGTCGTACGGCTGATTGCTCTCCTCCGGAATGATCGTATCGAGCGCCGCATCTGCGCGGTTCGGATCATCACTGCACGCGCGCCGCGGTGGATCATCGAGATTGTTCGACGGAATAAACCCCACAAGCTCGCGGATCATCGCGAGACACTGCTGGTCGTCGTGCGCCATGAAGTGCGCGACGCCCGAAACCTCGTTGTGCGTCACCGCGCCGCCGAGCGCATCCTTCGTCACGTCCTCGTGCAGCACCGTCTTGATCACATCCGGCCCCGTAACGAACATGTAGCTCGTGCGCTCGGTCATCAGGGTAAAGTCCGTAATCGCCGGCGAGTACACCGCGCCACCCGCGCACGGCCCCAGAATCGCAGAGATCTGCGGCACCACGCCGCTCGCCAGCGTGTTGCGCAGAAAGATATCCGTGTAGCCCGCCAGCGACACGACCCCCTCCTGGATCCGCGCTCCCCCCGAATCATTCAGCCCGATCACCGGCGCGCCGACCTTCATGGCCATATCCATAATCTTCACAATCTTCGCGGCATTCGCCTCTGAGAGCGACCCTCCAAAGACAGTAAAGTCCTGCGCGAAGACGAAGACCACCCGCCCATCGATGCGCCCATGCCCGGTGATAAACCCATCGCCCGGAACGCGCTGCGCATCCATGCCAAAATCTGTCGCCCGATGCGTTACAAATTTGTCAGTCTCCTCGAAGCTGCCCTCATCCAGCAGCAGTTCGATCCGCTCCCGCGCCGAGAGCTTGCCCGCGGCAGCCTCACGGGCACGGCGCTCCGGGCCGCCACCCTCCTCGGCGATGGCGTGGCGGGCAGCCAGCTCGGCCAGACGGTCATGATGCGGATGCGGCTTCTCTTGCGGGGGAGCGGGATGTTCGGCAGCAGCCATAGCCAGCGATTTTAGCAGCGGGAGAGGACGGTTAGCCTTTCACTCACCGAATGGCATCAAGGTTGCCTATCTTCAGTGCCGCGCGTATTCACCCCTTTACTTATTACGCACATCACCCATTTGGGTCACTGCTTTATTAGCAAATTCTTAGTATTCTGGATAGGACAACCATGGGGAAGGGTTTCTCCTCATATCCCACGAAGGACGCAGAGATTTGGGCCCCTCCCCCCAGTCAGGCCACTCCCGACCGAACCACCTCCCTGCCCTCGATGGGGTTAGGCTCCTCGCCGTCGGCCTGGTGATCGTGCATCACCTCACCAGCGGCAAGAACACCTCGCTCTTCCGTCACATCGTCGGCCTCCAGCGCGGCAACGGCCTCGGCCCTCCTCTCTTCTTCGTGCTCTCCGGAGCGCTCCTCACCACGGTCATCCTCGACGCCCGCAACTCCGAGAACCGCTACCGCAACTTCGTCCTGCGCCGCATCCTGCGCATCTTCCCGCTGTACTTTGGCTACCTCGCGCTCGCCGTTATCGCCACATGGATCGTCACTGGAGCGCCGCCGAGCCACTTCTGGGTCTTTGCCCTGTTCGCGCAGAATCTCTTCCCCGACCTTGCCAGCCACACCGGCAGCGTCCTGCACACCTACCATCTCTGGACCATCTCCGTGCAGGACCAGTTCTATCTCCTCTGGCCGCTGCTGCTCTGGCGCTGCAACTCCAACCGCGCCCTGCGCTGGCTCTGCTGGAGCGGCATCGCGCTCTCCGTCGTCTCCCGGGCCATCATCCTTAGCCCGGCCATCACCACCGCGCGTTACGGCCGCCTGCTTCCCGCTGTCGCCGGATGCATGTGCCTCGGCGGCCTGATCGCCCTCGAGCGCCGCGAGCGCACCATCCTCACGCCCATTCTGCGCCGCGGCTTCCTCCCGTTCTCGTTGCTCTGCGCCGTCTGGATGTGGTTCGGCCTCGACTTCAACTCCATCTCCGGCTCGCTGATCGGCTATCAGCTCGTCGCCTTCGCCTGCGCCGGCATGATCGCCACCGCATTGCAGCCCGCATCGTATACCGCGCGCATCCTCGGCTCGAAGCTCTTCGCCACCGGAGGAAAAAAATACGCCTTCGCGATGTACATGTTCCACCCTTGCCTGCTGAACTTCTACCTGAACCTTCCGCTGCTGCACTCCAGGGTGCTTGAGCTCGCACTCTTCCTCGTGACCACGGTCGTCCTCTCCGGCCTCTCCTACCGCTACATTGAGAGCTACTTCCTCCACCTGCCCGTCGGTCGCTCCAGAAACCCCGCGCCCCAGCCCACGCCGCAGCCCCAGCCACACCCCAAACCCGCGCCCTCGCTCACAGCGCCTGCCACCAGCTAGCCGCGCCGCAACTCCCCACGTGACATCGCAGCGCTCCTCAGCGACAATTCCCGTTAGCCGGAATCAGTCGAAACCCGGAGCCTCGCGTTGCGGTCCCTCTTTCATCCCACGAATCTGACCTGCGGCATTCTTCTCGCCGCACTCCTCGCCATCCGGCCTTCCCACGCCCAGCAGCAGCCCGTCGACGAGTCTGCCCAGTCCGCCCAGACGCCCGATGACACCTCCAAAGAGGTGCCCATCGAAGGCATTCTCATGCGCCTGCAGATCCATCTCTGGGCCTACCAGTCCAGTGTCCCCGACTTCTTCGCCGACGAGCGCGTCTACTCTTTCCGCAACATGGGCGCCGCCAGCGTCCACACCACCACCGACTCCATCTTCCGCCTCAGGCGCGCCACTGATCCCTCCGTCAGGCCGCCCCTTCTCGTTGAATCCCGCGAGATCCGCGCCGTCGATGGCTTCCCCACTCACGGCGACGCGATTCAAGGGCCCTCCATCTTCAGCGGAGGCTTCAGCAGCGCGCTCGACGCGGTCTCCATGGACGAGCTCCGTTGCTACGACTACCGCCTCATCACCAACGCCCGCCTGCACCGCAAGCCTGTCCTCGCCATCGACTACGACCTCAAGCCTTCCATGGTCGACGACCCGGGCTGCCCCGGCCCCGAGCCCCACAGCGGCCGCGCCTTCATCGATCCCGACGACCTCCGTGTCCTGCGCCTTGAGATGAAGACCCCCAAACACCACATGCCCGACGGCTCGGTCGTCCTCTGGACCTGGTCCATCGACTACTCCCCCGTCAACATCGACGGCAAAATCTTCTGGATGCCAAAGACCATCGCCTCCAAGGCCCTCTCCAGCGACAACTCCACCGAGTGGGGCTTCGAAGCCTCCTACCGCAACTACCACAAGACCAACGTCACCTCGCGCATCATCACCAACCTCGACGACACCACCCACCCCCAGCCGTGATGGACAGACGGCTAAGTTCCGGTTTGCCCGTCATCCGGGAGTAATAGATAACTTCCCAGAAGACGACCTGCAGAAAGGACATGCGTCAGTAGTGCCACCAAGGCTAAGCCAAGACCATCGCGGCACGGTAGATCTCTTGCAACACTTCGACAAGCGGCTTGCTGTTTCCCTACCGGCCTTGAGGCTCCAATTCCCATTCCTTCAGCTTCTTTGCAGCCGTACCGTACGGACCGAGCTGGTAAACGGCCGCGCCCGCCGGCGAGAAGGCGAAGGGCTCAAACGGTTTGGCGAGCATTTTGTCGAGGTACTCCCGAGAGGCAACGCCGGTGGTGACGTGCGGATTGTAGTGTTCGCCGGAGACCTTGGGGACGAAGGCCGATACGTATGCGATCATTTGCGTGTCCAGAGCGGGATCGTCGTGTCCAGCGACGAATGCTGCGATGGTTCCGGTCTCCACTGTGAACGGGGCCACAGCGGCGATCACGTCCTGCTGCAACTTGAGCAATTCAGGGGTGGGCCTGGCGACGATACCCGCAAGGCCAGTGGCTCCCGTTGGGATGTAGTAGTACTTGAACGCCTCCAACTCCAGGCTGGACACGTTGTCCTTGGCGAAGACCTTACCGAGCGCAGCATAGACCGCATCCAGGTCTGAGCTGCGCACGAAGCGCTGCACCAGCGTGATGTGGGGAGTGTGCGTCGCGTCGAGGTGGAATCCCTTCGGAAAGGATTCGAGCAGACGGGCATTGTTGGCAGAGGCATGCTGGAGCATCGTTGCATCCGGCTCGAGCAGTACGTCAATGGCTGTCACCTGGGATGGCTCGCTCGGGAAGACCTGTTTCCAGTCGCTCTTCATGCTGACCACAGTCCAGTTTTCTTTCTGTGCCTGGTCGTAAAGTGCCTGCGTGAACGCTCCCAGTTTGACGTCCGGCAAACCTTTTGCAGGACCGTAGGCGTATTCGCGCACGGCATCGTCGTGGAGCACCAGGAGCTCGAACCGTGCGCCGCTGCCGCCCTGCGTGTATTCCAACATCTCGCGGTCGCCGTCGGAGTTGCCGAATGCCATGAGGGGTGTGCGGCCAATGTGCTGGTTGATGCCTACGGGCTTGCCGCCTTTGTCGTCGTTGAAGTTCAGCTCCGGCAGACGCACAAGAACGGGCTTGCCGTCACGCATTTCGAACTTTGTCTTGATGCTGCTGCCGACGACTTGTTCCGGAGGGATGCCGTACACCTTCTCGGCCCACGGACGCATGAACTCGATGCCGCCGCCTGAGACGATGAATGTCTTGAAGCCATTCGCGCGCAGGTAGGTTAGCAGTTCGAGCATCGGCTGGTAGGTCATTTGGGTGTAGAGCCTTCCGGTCTTCGGATCTTTCGCTGTAGCGATCCAGTCCCTGACGATCTTCTCGAATTCCGTTGTGGTCATGCCCGCATGCGTGGCCATGAAAAGTTCCAGGACTGCGCGGTCGCCGCCGGCGAGCGCGGTTTTCACATCGCCCTTAAGCAGCGAGGCGAACGGCTCCTGGGTCTTCCACTCAGGATGCTGTTGCGCAAGCGCCTTCACACGGTCGAGCGCAAAGTACAGCTGGACAGGCATCGGCTGCTCGCACCACAACGTGCCGTCGTTGTCGAAGGTGGCGATGCGCTCGGGCTCCGGCACGAAGTCAGTCGAGCCAGGTTTCGTCACCTTGTCGACAAAGGCGACGATCGACTCCTTGGCCCTCCCGTCATTCCATGAGGGCAACGGGTCGACGGTCTGAGCAACGGCTGCCGTGAAAGACATTACGCAAAGGAGCGTAGTGGTCAGGAAGTTCAGTGCGCGTGTGGTTTTCATCATCATTGGTGTCTCCGCATTGAGTGAGTCTCAATTTGGGAGTGCCTCGCTGGATCATCCCCGTTCGTTTGGGAGGCCGCACCCGATGGTTGTCGGGTGCGGCCTCGTAAGCAATTCAGCTGATTGGCTGGTCCTCGTTGCTTTTGCGACACAGCGTCCCTGTGCTACTTCGACCCGTCGCTCTCCTTCAATTTCGCAAGAACTTCGTCCATGTTGAAGCTCGAGGCCTTCTGGCGCTGCGGGTAATCCTTGAACGTCATCAAGAAGTCGCCAACATACGCCTGCGCAGGGACCATCAAGAAGGCGTGATCCAGTAGCCAGTCGTAGTAGGTGTTCGACGTGATGTCCGCCCGCTCGTACGGGTCCAACCGGAGGTTGAACATCTTCGGAACCCGCAAGTTGGTGAACGGGTTTGCCCAGAGGAGCATCGTGCCGTCGGCCCGCTGCTCCATGAACACGAGCTTCCAGTTGTCGTACCGCAGCCCGACCAATTGCTGATCGTCGTTGATGTATAGGAACGATACCCGTGGGCTCTTCTCGACTTGTCCGGTCAGGTAGGGGACGAGATTGTCCCCGTCCAGATGGACCTTGTAGGTCATGTCTCCAACCTTGTAGCCCTTGAGCAACTCTTCTTTCACTTGCGTGTCACCAGCCATGGCCAGAAAGGTTGGCAGCCAGTCGAGATGGGAGACAATCTCGTTGGACACGCTACCCGGCTTGATATGACCCGGCCAGCGGACCATCGCCGGTACCCTGTAGGCCCCTTCCCAGTTCGTGTTCTTTTCACTGCGGAACGGAGTCATCGCTGCGTCCGGCCACGAGTTCATGTGCGGACCGTTGTCCGTGCTGTACATGACGAACGTGTTGTCTGCGATACTCAGGTCATCCAGCACCTTGAGGACCGTACCGACATTCTTGTCATGGTCGATCATGGCGTCGGCGTATTCCCCCATCCACCGGCCAGACTGACCCAAGCTCTCCGGTTTGACGTGAGTGCGGAAGTGCATGTGGGTGAAGTTCACCCAGACAAAGGCTGGCTTGCCGGCCTTGTTTTGCCGCTGGATGAAGTCCACGGCCCGGGCGGCGACGTCATCGTCGATTGTTTCCATCCGCTTCCTGGTCAGGGGGCCTGTGTCCGTGCACACCTGCTTGCCGACCTTGCCGAATCGCGGATCCACAGTCGGATCGTCCGTCGACGAGGCCTTGCAGTCCAGCACGCCGCGCGGTCCAAACTTCGCGCGAAACGCCGGGTCCTTCGGGTAGTCCCTTTGTTCCGGTTCTTCCTCAGCGTTGAGGTGGTAGAGATTCCCATAGAATTCGTCGAAGCCATGCACGGTGGGCAGGTATTCGTTACGGTCGCCCAGGTGGTTCTTGCCGAATTGGCCGGTCGCATAGCCTCGCGCTTTCAACAGCTCGGCAATCGTCGGGTCTTCCTTTTGCAAACCTACCGTGGCGCCCGGCAGGCCGACCTTGGTCAAGCCAGTGCGCAGGCCCGATTGGCCGGTGATGAACGACGCCCGACCTGCGGTGCAGCTCTGCTCGGCGTAGTAGTCGGTGAAGATCATGCCCTCTTTTGCGACGCGGTCGATGTTGGGTGTACGAAAGCCCATCAGTCCCATCGAGTAGGCGCTTATATCGGTCTGGCCGATGTCATCACCCCAGATGATGACGGTGTTGGGCTGCTTTGTTTGTGCCGCTGCATGGTTTACTCCAGCCACCAGGAAGATGATCAAGGCTCCTGTCAACGCTATGGCCCACTTGCGAGCTTCAAAGTGCATATATGTCTCCTTCGAATGCAGCTTTCGGTTGTGCGCCAGGGGCTGTAGCGATTGTTGTCCCCGCCTGCGAACGCCAGGGGTGGCCACCAGAGGTGATTCGAAGGCCGTGCAGTTCCACCCTCTCTCTGCATGGCCCAATTTGCCGGAAACTATAACTCTATGCACCCTACGGAAAGGAAGTAAAGTGATTACCGTCACGCCGCTCGCAGGCTTCTACGGGCTGAGTCGCATTGCAACTTGTTACAGTCATTGTCGCTACTTGGCTCTCATTAAAGCGGCAATTACGAGCAGGGTTGCGTCGTCCCGAAATTGCGCGCCGCAATAGGAGGTGACCTGCGCGAGCAACCGGCTATTCAACTCCTTTGCGGAGAGCGTGCCTTGGCCAGGCAAATGCTGCGATTCGGCTTCTTCAAACCCTGCCCGTTCGCATCCGACGCCTCTGTGATGCCATCGGTAAACAGGAGCAACCGGTCTCCTTCGTCAACTCGATCTTGGAGTCCTCGTATGTCCAGTCCGCGAATACGCCGAGCACCGCACCGCCTTGCTCAAGCATTCGGACCGCGCCGCGAGAGAGGAGGATTGGGTAAAGATGCCCGGCATTGCAATACTGGAACGTATGCGCTTCGCCATCGAGAATTCCATAGAGGAAGGTCACGAACTTTCCGGTTGCGATATTCTCGTGCAACAGGCTGTTGACCTTGGCGCACACCCGCGCCGGGCTTTCCGAGTCGCTCGCAAACGCGCGCACCGCGGCCTGCACATTGGCCATCAGCAGAGCGGCGGATACACCTTTCCCGACGACGTCGGCGATACAGATCCCAAGCCGGTGATCGTCAAGCCGGAGCACGTCGTAGTAATCTCCGCTCACGGTGCTGGCGGGCTGCCACGCTCCTGCGACCTCGAAGCCCGAAGCTGGGGAATCTTTCTTGGCAGTAGAGACTGCTGTATCTCGCGGGCACGCTCCAATTCCGCTCCTGCATTTCGAGCCGGGCACTGCCCCGTTCCACTGTTTTCTGGAGCTCGACGTTGCGCCGCTCCAGCTGCTCTTTCGTGCTGTGGTACAGAAACGAGGGAACACCGAAGGCGAAAGTGACCAGGAACGGAAACTTCCATCGCGTCTAATTAGGTCGGAAAGCGCTGCGGAAACGGTGGAGCAACCAACCATACGACTACGCTCGTAATCAGGTAAATAGGAACCGTCAGCACAAGCAGGACGGGCACAAAAATCAGCATATTGTAGGGGAAAGGCCTCTCCTCATAAAGGAACCCCAACCAACCTATTGCAGGCGAGAGGAGATTCCCGATGCAGAGACAGTACACCAAAACTGACGCGGGATTGATCTTCTGTCCGATGGCCCAGAAAATGGCGGCAATGACTGCGGCGATAGCAATGTAAAGGACTTGCTGCCGGAAGAATCGAGCCAGAGATGGGAGGTTCACGTTTACACCACCGCAGCGACTGAACCCTTGTTGAGTCAACTGTATATTCTTTTTAGCTACAACTTAATACAAAACCTCAGCAAGCATGCTAGCGAGGGAATGCAGAAAACAATCACCACAGGGAAGCGCTCTTCCATCTGAAGGTCATTGGCGGAGTGACGGGAGAGTAGACAACACAGGTTGCAAAAAGTCGTTTTGATGTCTCTCTTCACAAAACCATAACCATTTGGCTATGGTTTTTCCCGTGAAGCCGGCCAATGCGAATCAAGTGCTCCGCGCTCTCGCCGACCCGACCCGCAGGGCCATCTTCAAGGAGCTGACCCGGCAGGGCGAACAGACCGTCCACGCATTGACTCGCTATGCGGGCGTACTGCAGCCCACTGTCTCCAAGCACCTCACGGTGCTGAAGCGGGCAAAGCTGGTACGGCATCGCCGCGAGGGACGCGAAACTCACTATCACGCACAGCCCGATCACTGGCGCCGGACTAGTGGGCTTCACTCGATTGCTCCGGCGCCTTCTGGCACAACCGGTTAGACCGTCTCGAAGCACTTTTGGAAAGGATGGACTCATGAGTGATCCGACAGCAGAGAGTACCCGCACCCTTGTGGTCGAGAGGGTATTCCCACACCCCGCCCGAGAAGCTGTGGCGAGCGCTCACCGAGAGCCCGCTCCTCGCGCAATGGATGATGAAAAACGACTTCGAGCCCGTGGTCGGGCGGAAGTTAAAAACCCGGCCGAGCCCATGGCGAAGTGGAATGGTGTTGTCGACTGCGAGGTGCTGATCGTCGACCCATTGCAACGCCTGTCCTATAACTGGGGTGTTGGAGGTGACCAATCCGGGCTTCAGTGGGTGGTGCTCTGGACGTTGACTCCAGCCGAAGGCGGCACTCACGTTCGCATGGAGCAGTCCGGCTTCGGTCCCGATCAGCAGGCAGCTTATAACGGTGCAAAGTACGGCTGGCAGCGCTGCTTCGACGGTCTGGAGCGGGTGCTTGGAGGGGCGGAATGACCGCGAGTGGAAAATCCATCGTTTACTGGACAATGACGATTCTCGTAGCGCTTCCAATCGGAAGCGGCGGCGTGGGACAGCCTGAGAGTCTCGGGCCAACCCTCATGGCACGGTGCCCGTCCTCGGCTACCCGCTGTACTTCTTTGCCATCCTGGGAACCTGGAAGGTCCTTGGCATTATTGCCATCCTCGTGCCGCGTTATACACAGCTCAAGAACAGGCCAAATGTGGGGATATTCTTCGACTTGACGGGTGCTGCTGCATCCTGCGCTGCGGAGGTGAGGTTATGGAGCTTACGGCTTTCATGTCATCGCCCCGCTCATCCTTACTGCATTTACTGTGACGCGTGGGCGCTGCGGCCTCAGAGTCGTGTCATCGGCGTCCTCTCTCCTGCCACAAGCGGCGTGCCGGCGTAAACGCGAGAGCAGCGGACATTGTCTTGATCGCATTGCATCCGTCACTCACGAAAATAGAAAAAAAGGAAAAGACGACGCGGCCCAAACCGCGAACGTGACAAAGGAGAGACTAAATGAAGATCAAATTGACCAGCGTACACATCAACGATGGGGAAAGGCCCTGCGCTTCTATACCGAAGTGCTGGGCTTCGGTGAAGAAGAACGACTTCAGCAACAGGCAGTATCGCTGGCTCACGGTGGCGCTCCACCCGAAGACCTGGACGTACCGAGCTGCGGCTCGCCCTCAATAACGACGCGGCAGCCGACACCCCCCCGCAGGCTCTGTTTGCGACAGAACCAGCCCGCGGCGATGTTCTTCACCGACGACCTACAGGGCGATTACGAGCGTATGAAAGCAAGCGGCGCCGAGTCCGCCATTCCACCAACGGACGTGACAGCCTCCAAAATCGCCATGCTGAACGACACCTGCGGCAATCTCATTCAGGTCACACAGCTGATGTGCTGCCAGGCTCAGCGCAGGCTACCAAACGCGCTTGTCAGAAGCGGTCCGCAGCTCGCCAAATTGATTCGGGGTAGCTGGTTTGCTAAGGTCGTCCTCATGTCCGAGCGTTCCAGGGAACAGATACGCGAATTGCTCGACTCCCTTTATCGCGTAGATTCGGGAAGGATCCTGGCGACTCTGATCCGCTTGCTCGGTGATTTTGATCTTGCCGAAGAGGCGATGCACGAAGCCTTTGCGGCTGCGCTGAGCCTGTGGCCGAGGAGCGATGTACCCGCAACCCGCGACCATGGTTGATTTCGACGGCCCGATTCAAAGCCATTGATACTCTGCGTCGACGGGCAAGATTGGATGGCTCTCAAGACGAGCTCGTACGCTATCTCGAAGCGCAATGGAGTTCGGCGGGAAGGTCTAGTCAAGAGGGCAGCCTTAATGATGGTCGCCTTGAAGATGATCGCCTTGAGGACGACCGGCTGCGCCTGATTTTTACCTGCTGTCATCCGTCTCTAGCGCCGGAAGCGCGCGTTGCGCTCACCTTGCGTGAGGTGTGCGGGCTGACCACCGAAGAGATCGCAAAGGCCTTTCTTACCACTCCGCGTACCCTGGCGCAGCGCATTGTGCGCGCCAAGGCAAAGATTCGAGAGACACCGATTCCGTACGAGGTACCAACGCCGCAGGAATTGCCGGAGCGGTTGGCCGCAGTGCTTCAGGTCATCTACCTCGTCTTTAACGAGGGTTATTCGGCTGCGGCGGGAGCGGAGGTAACGCGGGCGGAGCTCACCGGCGAGGCGATTCGACTGGGCCGCTTGCTGGTGGAACTCAAGCTGACCGAGCTCCGGCCAGAGCCGGAGGTCGTTGCTTCGAAAGTAACGGGGCCGGAAAACATGGGTCCGGAAATCATCGATCCGGAAAGCATGAGTTCCGGAATAATGGGGCTGCTTTCCCTGATGTTGCTGCAGGAATCCCGTTGTGCCGCGAGAACCTCTCCAACCGGAGAGCTGATTTTGCTGGAGAATCAAGACCGCGCGCTGTGGAACCGGGAGCAGATCGCGGAGGGAGTGGCATGGCTGGAGAAAGCCCTGAAGTCCGGCGGCTTGGCTCGTACACACTGCAGGCTGCAATTGCGGCGGTTCATGCGGAGGCGGAATCGGTCGCTGCGACCGACTGGCGGCAGATTGTTGCGCTTTACGACCAACTGCTACGAATTCAGCCTTCGCCAGTTGTACAGCTCAATCGTGCCGTGGCCATTGCCATGCGCGATGGTCCAGAGGCCGGTTGAAGCATATCGACGCGGTGTTGGAACATGGTGAGTTGGCAGATTATTACCTGGCGCATTCCGCCCGTGCAGACATGTACCGCAGGCTCGGCAGGACAGCTGAGGCTCGTGCTTCTTATGAGAGGGCGCTGGCGCTGACCCAACAGGAACCCGAGCGGCAATTCCTGCAGGAGCGGATTCGACAGCTGAAATAAAAAAACAGAAGTAAAAATTTCTGGACGCTTTGTCGAATTCCAGTCTCCGTTCGGCGATATAGTGAAGCCGGGGCAACCGGCCCGCCCAAAGACCACGACAGGATAAAGAGGAGAAATCATGCCGCAGTATTTGGTCACGAATTACCTTCCTGACAACTTCGACCCGTCCACCATGGCCGAAGCTACAGTCCGCGCGATCGACGTTCTCAACGAGAGTTGGAAGCTGCCGGTGCAGGCTCATGGCTTGCGGCCTCGCCCGGCCAGCCAGGCGAAGTCGGTGCGGGGGCAGCCCAATGGCGAAGCGCTCATCACCGACGGCCCGTATCTGGAAGCCAAGGAGCACATTGGCGGTTTTTGGATTCTGGAAGCCGCTGACATGGACGAGGCGCTGGGTGGGCCCGCAAGGCCGCTTACCCCGGGTGCGGGGCGAGGTGCGGGAGATCCCATACAGCAGCCTTGGGGCGGCACACCTCACCCATCGCGGCTGAAGCCGTAAGCACCCCCTCCGGCGAACCGGTTTCAATTGAGTTCACTGGTTAGCCAACGAATAGCTAAACTCGAAAACAAGCCACCCAACCATCGCTCAACCCAAAGGAGATTTCGCAATGCGATTCATGGTCATCGTCAAAACATCCCCAGAGGCAGAAAAAGAGGCGGCCCTCCCCGATCCACAGCTCCTGCTCGAGATGGGCAAGTACAACGAAGAGCTCATGAAGGCTGGCGTCATGCTCGCCCTCGATGGCCTCCATCCCAGCTCCAAAGGCGCACGCGTCAAATTCTCCGGCAATTCTCTTACCGTCGTCGACGGCCCCTTCACCGAGGCCAAGGAGCTCATCGCCGGTTTCTCGATCTTGCAGGTCAAGTCCCTCGAAGAGGCCATCGAGTGGGTCAAGCGTGGCCCCAACTGCGGCCCCGGCGACTACGAAGTCGAAATCCGCCAGGTCTTTGAGATGGAAGACTTCGCACCCATCCTGACTGAAGAGCAGATCAAGCACAAAGCAGCGAAACGGGCTGAGCTGCCAAATCAGACCGCCAACAAATAGCCGCTCTTGCATCCATGGCGAGCAGACGTTCGTTGTCGGAGGCTTCCAGAGGGTGCTGAAAAACCCCGCTTTGCTTAAGGGCACGGCTTCAGCCGTGCCGTACGTATCCTGTTTGCACTGCGGCTTCAGCCGCTGAGGTACGTTTTTTGCCCGAGCCGACTTTTTCAACACCTCTTCAGTCCACAGAAGCCGCTGAGCGGTAGTGGCAACACTGCCGGTGGCCTCGGATGGATCAAAATCAGATAGGACTCGAAAGGAACTGAGTCATGAACAATCCAAGTATTGCAATCTGGAGACGAAGAATCGGGGTGGTGAGCACTTCACTGGGTCTTCTCTTGTTCGCAGGTGCCTGTTCTGTCTACCTAAGGTACGCCTCAGATTTATCGAACTTGCATGTGCAAGAAAGGCTTCAGCATGCGCAAACGTTGACACTCTTCTGGAATGTCAGTTTTTACGGCTCGGTACTTCTGGGCGTATTTTCGTTGTTTGGCCTTGGATGGAATCGATGGCTCGGACTCGTAGCCAATGGGGGTGCGTTCCTCTGCGCTCTTATGACATTAGGGGCAATGTGTGGCCCTTTCGCATGTAGCTAGAATCTATCGTCGAATAATAGTGATTCCCTGTTTCTCAGTCTCCAATTCAAGCGGCCCACTACCTAACTTTCCACGTTTGCGTAAAGTACATACCCCCGTAAGAAATTGGCGCCCTGTCGATTTTCTCTGTGCGCGACGACTATAGGTTGAACGAGCCAGCGCGCAGGACTGTGCTGCAGGGTTTCCACCATAAGGAGAAGAACAATGAAATACGTCTGTCTGGGATACTACGATAAAGACAAATTTGATGGCATGGCCGAGGGCGAGCGAAACGCCATGTTCGACAAATGCTTTGAATACGACGACCATCTTCGCGCCAACGGGCACTGGGCTGGTGGAGAAGCGCTTCAGTCTCAGGAAACTGCCCTGACCCTGTATTGGAAAAACGGCAAAGTGGCAACTACCGACGGTCCCTATGCGGAGACCAAGGAACAACTCGGTGGCATTCTCGTCCTTGAAGCGCGGGACATGAATCATGCTGCACAGCTCATGGCGCAGCATCCGGCGATGACGTATGGCAACATCTTCGAGATTCGGCCAGCGGGGGACATGAACGAAATCATGAAGGCAAGTGAGCAACGACGGCGAAAGGCCACCGTGCGATGAGGACGGGCCCGTCGGTCTCCCGAACGGCTATCCAGTAACAGAACAATGAGCCGCAGTTCTCTGAGTCACAGGAAACAAGGAGGAATGGATGAAATACATCTGTTTGGGATACCTCGAACCCGGCAAGTTCGAAAACATGTCTGAGAGCGAGCGCAACACCGTGTTTGACGAGTGTTTTAGCTACAACGACGAACTACGGAAGAACGGACATCTGCTCGCTGAGGAACCTCTTCAGCCCGCCAACACGGCGGTGACCGTGTCTTGGAAGAACGGAAAGGTTGCAGTGACAGACGGTCCGTACGCGGAGACGAAGGAGCAATTGGGTGGCATTCAGGTGGTTGAAGCGCGAGATCTGAATCACGCAATTCAGCTCATCTCCCAATCTCCGGGAGTGAGGTTGCAGTGTGGAACAATCGAGATACGTCCAGCTGCGGATATTAGCGAATTGATGAGGGAGAGCGAGCGCCGCCGCCACGTACAGGAGCACATCGGTCAATCGAACCTAGGTTAGAAGCCGACTTGTCGCCACTAATCGCATCTCAATTCGGCGTCACGCGATCCGCTGAACCCATTGGCTCCGCCAGGCCGGCGCCTCGAAGGGATCCGCGAAATACTGTGTCTCGTGCACGACCTTACCGTTGCGGAACTCCATAATGCTCACTGTGTATGCTGGTCGCCCCTGGTAGGTGATTGTGTATTCCGTGATCCAGAGATCACCTTTTCCGAGAATTCGCTTGACCTTGAAGCCTGACGGCTTGCCGGGATGATGACTCCGCAAGGCCTGCAAATTGCTTCGCCCGAGGATTCGCTCGCCTGACTGGGGATAGTCACAGATGGCATCGTCATCGTAAATATCGTGTTCCGCGTTTGCATCGCCGACTGCCGACGCGTGCCAGTGCGCATTCAGGGCTTCACGTATTTGTTCCTCTTGCATGGTCCGCTCCAGTCGTTTGGTTGTCACATTTAATTGCCTTGTGCGATAAAACCAGGGACGCCTGTCTTCACCACCTCATTGAGCCTCTGCCTAGTCTGAATGCGATTGATTTCGTTAAACGCGTCTTCCGGAAGGGCAGAGATGTCGAAATTCTCTCTCGCACGGGCCGCAGTTTTGGGTGTGGTCAGCAAAGCCGTGCCGCGCTGCACCGCCCATGCCAGCAGCACCTGCGCCGGCGTCTTTCCCACTCGTGCGGCGATTGCCGAAATGACTGGATCTTCGAGCAGCCCCGGCTTCATTCCATGACCCAACGGCGCGAAGGCCAAAAACACAATACCCTTCTCCTTGCAGAATTCCAGCAGCTCCGTTTCCGGCAGATACGGATGCGACTCGACCTGGACCACGGCTGGCTTGATTCGCGCCGATTCGTAGATAGGCAACAGTTCGTTCAGGCTGATGTCCGACAGTCCGATGGCCCGGCATCTGCCTCGGTCCACGAGACTTTCCATTGCTCTCCAGGTGTCGAGCAAAGTCACTCCGTTGTCGTAGATGACATTGCCGTTTTGATCCCGCGGATCCTGCTCGTCCCCCGGTTGAAATGCAAATGGAGTATGAATGAGATAAAGATCCAGATAATCGAGCCTGAGTCTGTTCAGACTCGCATCGAAAGCTGGTTCCACGCGCTCAGGTCGATGATTGGTATTCCACAATTTTGTGGTGACAAAGATGTCTTCGCGCGCGATCCCTTCAGCAGCAAGTCCTGCCTGCAACGCCTCGCCGACTTCGCGCTCGTTCCGGTATCGTTCCGCGCAATCGAAGTGCCGAAATCCGGCTTCGAGTGCATCTCTGGTGGCAGTTATAGTCACCGCTGGATCGGGAATCAGGGTGCCAAACCCGAGTGCAGGCATATCGCCGGTTCCGTGATTGAGCGGTATTCTCGCATCCGAAAATCAATAGATTCGGTCATGATGACTCCTCAGCACTCTCTCTTGTCCGCCATCACGTCCGGATACGCGGATGTCCTGATCCTTAGTAGATCACTTTGTGACGTTTTGAGCCCTCGACAACTCCGGCGGTCGATCTCCGGTGTGATCGGCACACTGTTCTGAGCGTGTGCGATTGAAACGGCAAAAAGCAGTGGCGTTGCGACTATGGACGTGACATTGCGTGCTCTTCAACAGCCTAGGTGAAAATCGTAGCATGCTTCGTCCTGCGGGAATATTGACGTAAATCCGAGGTCTCCTACCAGGTCAGATCAGGATGAGTACGCCTAACGATAGTAGGCGTTTTCTCCGAGCTAGCCGTTTTCCACGCGCGCCTTGATGTCTGAGTATGCGGCCTCGATGAGCCGCGAGCGATGCGGCGTCTGTCGCCGTTCCCGGTCTCAGCTTTACATGGCGCATGTGCCTGCCGGCGCCTTGCAACAAATGGGCCGGATCGGGCAGCGACGCGCCGTGAAAGAACCCCACGTTTACGTGCGCAGTGAATACATTGACGTAGGCGAAGGGCGCATCTCCGAGGCACGCAACCGGACAGCCGTCATGCAGGAGCTCCCGGACTTCGTCCCCGCATGTTCGCATCGCCGCAAACCACTCGCGCGCGATGGCTCCCAATTCGCCCGTGCTGTTTCATCCACGCGTCGATGGCGGGATCGTGTTCGAGTGCGCCGTTGAATCGCAGCATTTCCGTGTTCATTGTGGGTCCATTTTCGGATCTATATTACGTGGCACCCCTACACGAGGAACGGAAGGTCTGCAAGCCACGTCGGCGAGCGCTTGAGCGCGCACAGCCCGGAGCCTATTAGAACAAGCAGTTTCACGTTAAGCGAACCGTCCTTGGTCGACCGTATTCCCTCCAAATCGTTTTTCAAGCCCTCAGGATTCGGTAACAAGGTCTGCGGGTCGAAGACAACACACCAAAGGTTGTCACACTCCGCATGGCGTCGGTAGTGGTCACTGTCGATAATTAACTCGTTACCGATACCTTTGGCATGGCTCCTATCCCGCACAAACTTTATTTCCAGAACGAGCCGATGGGCGGGGAGGAGAAAATCCATTCGTGTGCTGGAGCCAGCATAACTAGGCGTATACTCCTCCGCTCTAATGTCGGCAATCCAAGGGCGTAGCAGGGCGTGGAGTAAATCCTGCACATCATATTCCGAGGAGAAAGAAAGCTGAGTAGCGCCCCTCCGCCTATTCGTTAGAGGATACATCGCCCGGCGAAGCCCCTTCACTAGGACTGACAAAAGCTCCTCTACCTCACCTGGTTTCGCCGGACCACGTTGAACATAGGGCGCAGCATCAGGTAAAGGCTGCCCCAGGGGGAGCACTCTCCCACCTCGGTAATAACGTAGCCCGCTTTCCTCCAGCGCCTGCAGCACACGCTCTCGGTCTGCCTTCCATTCGTCATATTCAGGGGTCCGCTTGGCGCGCTGTCCATGCCCTCTTCAATCACATTTCCGAGGACAGCTAGACTGTCGACGTTTGGGTCCTGACCAACGCGAAAGAGCCATTCTTTCCATTTTGACGCGTGCGACAAGGTCGCTATGTCAGATGGCGGACATGGTGCACCCGCACTTACAAAGAGCGAAGTCCGCGTCTCATGCGACCCGCGTAGCATTTTGGCGACCGACGCACAAAGCGCTCGGGATAGTCGGAAATTGCTGATCTGTGAAGGCACCCGGATGATTATAGGGATCTGTTCTTGGCGCAGTGCAATCGCTACTGATTCGCGAAAGATGGGGGTTCTCTATAGGAATGTCCGTCACCATCTGTCCAACTGCTTTTGCATACGGAACAGGCTTCCACCTGCGGAGGTTGCAGGTTACGCTGAGCGCAACTAAATTAGGTGCGAGAGTTGGAGCTATATATGGAAAAGGACCGTCCGGCGCAATCTGCTTTTGTATTCATCGACGCGAAGATCATCGGGCCCTGGAGGGTTGGAGGGATGAGGCACCGCAGAGGACTGCTCCGGCGGTGCCAGCGAATCACAGCTGCAAATCAACTAACCGCCGATATTTGCGCTCGATAAACCTTCCCCCTTTTCTTCAACGCTGGCCTTAAGGGGAAGTAGATCAATTTGAATGGCAATCGCGGCGGAAGAAACCCAATTTGTCCAATCTTGAACAGTACTTACATTCACTGGAAATTTCGCCGTTGCGCATGTGAGAGCATTCAAACGAGTCAAGCTTCTGCACTTGACTTCGCGGTTTTGGCGGTGCTGTACGTGTTTTTCGATAAGCTCTGTAAGCATCTTATGCATCTGACTAAGCTTGCCTTCTATCCGCGCTCCGTTCTTGAAAGCATCCGGAAAACGTTTCAATTCATTTCTGACCGTTCAATAGTGATGTCAAGTTCTAAGAATCGTTGGAGGCTTCGTCATAAGCTTCTAATTGATTTTCATCCAACACCTCGCGTTCGCCGTCACTCCAGTGAGGCCTCTAGCTCGCAGTTTGTGCCGACACATCTTCATTGTTTCGTCGCATGAAGTAAATCGGCGGAGGTAATCCGACCGAAAGTCGTTCAGAGCCCTATCAGCTTTTTGCTGTTATCGAAGGCGGGCTCAACCGGTCGATGCAACACCATCTGATATGAATTCATTTTCTAAAGGTGGTGTTTATGGCACAAGGAAAACGGGGCAGGCTTTCCACGGAACAGCGGATCGACATGTGGCGCCGTTGGAAGGCGGGAGAGTCGTTGCATGAGATTGGCCGCGCCTTTGGTAAGGGCCATGGTTCCATCCGGTTCTTGTTGACGCAGCGCGGCGGGATAGTTCCTGCTGCTCGTCGGCGTTCGCCGCGAACGCTGACGCTGGCCGAACGGGAAGACATCTCACGAGGAATTGCTTCCGGTTCGTCGATTCGTGAGATCGCTAGCGGGTTGCAGCGGCCTGTGTCGACGGTGAGCCGGGAGGTGTCGCGTCACGGCGGGCGTCCACTGTATCGAGCCAGTGAAGCCGATCGTCGGGCCTGGGAGTCGGCTCTGCGACCCAAGGTGTGCCTTCTTGCTATCGACGAGAAGCTGCGGACGATCGTGGCCAGTAAACTGATCCTGGACTGGTCGCCGGAACAGATTTCAGCATGGTTGAAGGTCCACTATCCCAGCAACGAGAGCATGCGTGTGTCCCACGAAACCATCTACCGCAGCTTATTCATCCAGGCCCGGGGAGTGCTGAAAAAAGAGCTGATTCAGCACCTCAGGTCCAAGCGGCTTATCCGTCGCTCACGACATGCGCGGGCTGACGGGCAGTCCCGCGGGCAGATCGTCGATGCCATCTCTATTAGGGAAAGACCTGCGGAGGTTGAAGACCGCGCTATTCCCGGCCATTGGGAGGGCGACCTGCTTAGCGGCAGCAGGAACAGTCACATCGCAACCCTGGTGGAACGACATTCGCGTTTCACCATGCTGGTGAAAGTGCCCAGCAAAGACACAACGACGGTCGTCGCCGCGCTGAGCAAGCACGTGCGTAAACTGCCCGCGACCCTGCGGCGCTCGTTGACGTGGGACAGGGGGCACGAGATGGCTAAACACAAGAGCTTCACGGTGGACACGAATGTGAAAGTCTACTTCTGCGATCCGCAGAGCCCCTGGCAGCGCGGCACCAATGAAAACACCAATGGCCTGCTAAGACAGTACTTCCCTAAGAAAACCGACTTGTCCGGTTACACTCAAGCCGATCTCAACAAGGTAGCTCTGCGCCTCAATCAACGCCCGCGACAAACTTTGGGCTTTGAAACGCCGGCCAGTAAACTGCAAGCCAGTGTTGCATCGACCGGTTGAGCCCGCCAAATATTTGATCAAGAAGGAAACCGCAGTTCCAAAGAGCAGGACACCAATAAATTCGTATAGCGACTTCGCTGCCTCAAGTTGCAGCTCGTTTTTGTCTCCAAGAATATGGAAGAGCCATATCAATAAGAGAATCGCGATAACTGCAAGGACGATCAATATTCCTATTACGATCCACAGAGCTCTGGCTCTTGTATATCCAGATGAGGTCAAGGGTGGTTCTTGATTCTCTTCAGCGGGCATAGTGTAACGACCTCCGAGCGGCGTCATTGCGTGAACATAATACGATCTAATCCCCCAAAATACCGACTTAAATATCAATAAATGCCCTACCCGGCTCATCTTTCCGAACCCGCTGTCGAATCAGAATAGGCCTCCACTCGCGGAAGTTGCAGGTTACGCTGAGCGCAGCTAAATTAGGTGCGAGAGTTGGATCTGTACATGGAAAGGCCTGTCCCGATGGAATCTGCCTCTGCATTCATCGACCAGAGAATCAAGGAACTTGGGGACTGGCGCGGGAAGATGCTCGCGAGAGTGCGCACAATCATCCACGAGGCAGACCCTGAGATCGTCGAAGAGTGGAAGTGTCATGCGACATCGCGGGACTCCCGTCTTCTCCCACGGCGGCATCGTCTGCACAGGAGAGGCCTACAAGAACGTCGTCAAGATGACATTCGCCAAGGGAGCTGCGTTGAAGGACCCCTCACGTCTCTTCAACTCCAGCCTCGACGGGAATGTCCGCCGCGCCATCGACATCCACGAAGGCGAGAAGATCGATGAGGCGGCCTTGAAGGATCTCATCCGCGCCGCAGTGGCGCTCAACCTCAAGACCAAAGCCAAGCCCCAGCCGAAGCCCAAACCCAAGCCCAAGCCCCGCCCAAAGAGCAGCAAGCGGGCCGACTAGCACGAAATCGCAGCTTGCTCAGCTTACGTGACGCTTACCGCGAGGGTCATACTGGAAGCACTGCTCGAGCGGCACACCAAGCGCGATTGCCACTTTGAACGCTGTCTCAAGGGAAGGCGAATACTTGTCTTGTTCGATCGCAATCACCGTCTGCCGTGTGACGCCGACTTGATCGGCGAGTTCCTGCTGCGTCATCTCCCGGAGGGCCCGGAGCTCTCGAATCTGATTGCGTATCGCGGGCATCAGAGTGCTCTCCGGTAGGCTACAATCTGCGTGGCGGTCTTCGTGATATCCGCGAGCACCAGCATGCCAAAGAAGACGCTCAGGAAATGAAGTCCCACCCATCGGTTCTCCAATTGAAGATGGCCGACGGTCGCGTGAAACCACAACATCCCCAGCCCGATCACCATGAGGGACGCGAGCGTTAGATAACCGGCACGATAGCCGCGCAGCTCGATCAAGCGATCCCGCTCGTCTGTGACACGGTTGCGCGTTGCAGCCGCAATGACCGACTGCAGGATGATCTCCAACACGATAATTGCGACAATCATGCCCGCGACCTTGTTGACGGAGTTTTGCTGATGCAGGAAGAAGTAAGGGCCGTACACAACGAGCTCCGCCGCAAGCGAGGCGTAAAGACTCTTCTCCCGGTATGAAAGGCTTGTCCCCATGGCGAATCGCTCCTTGTAAAAAATCTTTGACATTAAAAGATAGCCCCACACTCAGCGAATGTCAAATATTTTTTACACTTCCTTTCTCGTCGCGGAGCCTGTGTCAACGCAGCCGACTCCCAGGCGGCGGAGCAGTGATAGGAGTACGATGAACACCGACCAGAGATGGAAGGAGCAAGTTGCTGCATTTGTTGTAAGAAAATAAACCTGTATCCAACAGGATCAAATAACCGTCATGAAAAAGAACCAAATCGAAAATGCAGCCAGGGCGGCAGATACATCCCCAATCACCGAAACGATGGAGTCGAACTCTCTCTTCACCCGGCGTGAAATGCTGGGAATAACCGGTATGGCCGGTTTGGCGGCTTTGACCGGGATAGTGCCCGATGCTGTTGCGCAGACTCCGCAAAAGCGGCCTCGTATCGCCTGTCTCGTCAGCTTTTGGGGTCTCCCGACTTCACATGCGGACTGGATCGTAAACAAGCTGATAGACGGTTATTGGTGGCAGGGCGCCCACACTCCTTCGCAGGTGGACGTGGTGTCCGTTTACATCCATCAGTTCGACACGAGCTTACTCGGTCAGAAAGTATGCAAAGCGAAAAACATTCCCATCTATAAAACAGTAGGTGAAGCCGTCACGCTTGGCGGCAAGGAACTTGCTGTGGACGGTGTTGTCATCGTCTGCGAACACGGGAACTACCCAACCGATCTCAAGGGGCACTGGCTCTTGCCGCGTTGGTGGATCTACCAGCAGGTCATCCGCGTCTTCGAGCAGAGCAAACGCTCGGTGCCCGTGTTTAACGATAAGCACCTCTCCTACAATTGGGACGACGCCAAGTGGATGTTTGACAAATCCCGTGAACTGAACTTTCCCCTGACCGGGGGCTCCTCCATACCGACTTACTTCCGCAAGCCCCAGATAGAACTCGCTACCGATACGCCGATCAAGAACTCGATCGTGGTTGGAAGCTCCCCAGATGAGGGAGCCATCTTCCATTGTGTCGACGTGCTTCAGGCTTTTGTAGATCGCCGCAAGGGCGGTGAGACAGGCGTCAAGTCGGTGCAGTCCATTCGCGGGCCTGAAACATGGAAGTGGGTCGAACGCAATCCCTGGGCCGGTAACCTGCTTGAAGCAGTGCGGAAAAATTTTGACCTGAAGCCGGGATACTTTCAGGAAGGCCGGAGCCCAAACGTCTGCATCGTGGAGTACAACGATGGGACCAAAGCGGCGGTAATTTCGGGCGAGGGTGTGGGCTGGACCTACGCCGGCGAAATCGAAGGGCAGAAAGACCCGACGATCGTCTCCATGCTTGGCTTTCCCGGCCCCATCTCGCAGTACCACGCTACGAACGCCTACGAGCACTGGATCATCGAGATGATGCTGACCGGAAAGGAACCGTTCAATGCGGAGCGGCTGCTTCTGTCAACCGGGATTGTGAACAACTACATGGACTCAAACTGGGAGAACGGCCGTTACTCTGCCGTCGGACGCCGCATCGAGACGCCGTTCATGAACATGAAATATCACTCGACACACGGACCGCTCTTTGAAACGGGGCCGCGGCCGCCGAATACCCCCTACATACGGGGTTTTGAATCATAGGCTCTGCGCGGGCTGTGGCGTCGGCGCCGAGCCCACTTTGGCGCCCAACAGAGATGAGCAAACCTGCGGTATTGATCGCCTTTTTCGCTTCGCTCCCGAAAAGTCGGGCGGGCTCAACCGGTCGATGCAACACCATCTGATATGAATTCATTTTCTAAAGGTGGTGTTTATGGCACAAGGAAAACGGGACAGGCTTTCCACGGAGCAGTGCCACGAAGTTGGAAAAGACAAGCGTGAATTTTCAAAGTCAGGAGGCAGGATGAGAAAGGTTGCCATTTGTCTGTTTTTGATGATGGTGAGCGCGTTGCACGCGGAAGCGGTCAATTGCCCTGCGACACGGGATGGCAAGAAGCTCACGGATGCTGCTTTCTTTGAGTGGACGTCGGCGAGCGCCAGAAGAACGTTGGCGAGCGACAGAACAACGTTGGTGCCCGATGAGTCGAGAGTCGAGGGCGATGACTGGTTTCAAAGCTGGAACGTCACACACGCAGTCGCGGGCAATGGTTTGCAGATGGTCTGCAAGTATCAGGGTGTGAGGGCGGGCCTATTTATAGAGGTGAGCGAGAAGGTATCGGTTTGTACGCTGACGAAGAAAGCCGGGGTAGTGGCCGTAGGGTGTAAATAAAATCGAAGTTCCCGCATGTTTTGCCGCCCCTTTCGCCCCCACCTCCCGTTTCACCGGCACCGCAGGCTTTGACCTCGTCCGTCCCCCCAAATCGCCGGCAGAAATTCTCAATATCGCAACGCGCCCAAAAATTAAATTCCGCAACCCGGAACCCAAAAACCTCAGGAAATTCGCATGTCAAGCCCCAAATTCACTCATCTTGTTCCAAATCAACAACATCCCGCTGGCATACCAGTTGCCGAAACTTGCTATCATAGAGTTAGAAAGAAAAAACCTCGCCAACAGGCGGGGCTTTTGTTTTTTGGTCGACCCGGCAACCGTAAAAACATGCAAGATAAAGCATTTGTTTTGAAGACTTTGACAGCTAAGCCATGTATTTTGAAGACTTTACGCTCAAAGCCCAGTCTAATAAATTGAAGACTTTGCACAAATCTGACGGGGGGGCCGCAGTGAAAAACGCAACAGCCGAAGCACAAAATCTACATGCAGCTTGGCATTCCTCTCCACGTCAGCGAAAATCTCCACGAGCCACAGTCAGCATCTTCAAGGACCCCTAAACCATGCCCCTCGCCCCCGGCCGTCGTACCCAAACCCTGCGCCTCGCTCTCTTAGCCCTCACGATCCTCCTCGCCGCCGCCCTCTTCGTACCGGCCCTCAACGCGCAGGACCACACCCCGCCGCTCGCCGGAGTCGCCCACGTCGCCATCCGCGTCCACGACCTTGCCGCCTCGCGCGCCTTCTACGAGAAGCTCGGCTTCGAGCAGGCCTTCGACCTCCGCAAAAACGACATCCCCTACGAGTCCTTCATCAAGATCAACGACCACCAGTTCATCGAGCTCTACCCCGTCAACGACAAGACTCCCGACCCCGCCTTCCTCCACGTCTGCTTCGAGGGCGTCGACCTCAACGCCATCCACGACGACTACGTCTCCCGCGGCCTCACCCCCACCGCCGTCCGCAAGGCCGGAGCCGGTAACCTCCTCTTCACCCTCGAAGGCCCCGAGCACCAGAACATCGAGTACACCCAGTACCAGCCCGGCTCGCTCCACTCCAACGACCAGGGCAAGCACATCGGCTCTGACCGCGTAGCCGAGTCCATCTTCGCCGTCGCGCTCGCCATGAAGAACACCGCCGACGCGCGCGACTTCTACCTCAACCAGCTCCAGTTCAAATCCATCGCAGGCTACCCCATGTTCCTCCACATGCCCGGCGACTCAGGCCAGGAGATCGAGATCGCCCCCTACGCCAGGCTCACCACCCGCGCCCGCCTCACCCTCCGCACAACAAACATCTCCAGATCCGCCCGCATCCTGCACCATCAGGACATCAAGTTCATCAAGTCCGACGACACCCTCAGCCTCACCGACCCCGACGGCAACCTCCTGATGATCCGCACCGAGTAGCCGTTACGAACCCGTTGCTTTCCTTGTTGTCAGCCCCGAATGGGAATCTGCTTCCCTCTGCGACTTTGCATTGACCGCACCGCCTGATACCCCGCCGTCACAAATTGCCTCTAAAATCATCAAAGGCCCCTGCCATCGAGAGCCACTGGGAGCCACTCAATGAACCTCCGCCAGGCCTTAACCCGCGCAACTGAAAATCTCGCCGCCATCGACTCCCTCCGCGCCAACGCCGCCCGCGACGCCGAGCTCCTTCTCCTCGACACCCTCCGCCTCACGCGCGCCCAGTTCCTCGCCGACCCCAACCGCGAGCTCATCTCCGCCGAGCTCGCCCTCTACCTCGAAGCCATCGCCCGCCGCTCCCGCAACGAGCCCATCCAGTACATCACCGGCCACCAGGAGTTCTACGGCCTCCGCCTCCGCGTCACCCCCGCCGTCCTCATCCCCCGCCCCGAGACCGAGCACCTCGTCGAAGCCGTTCTTGAGCGGCTCCCACCAGACTCCCCTGCCACCATCGCCGACATAGGCACCGGCTCCGGAGCCATCGCCATCGCACTCGCCGCCCACCTGCCCCACGCTCAAATCACCGCGCTCGACATCTCCCCCGAAGCCCTCGCCGTAGCCCGTTCCAACGCCGAAACCCACAACGTCTCCGACCGCATCCGCTTCCTCGAATCCGACCTGCTCAACGCCCTCCAACCGGGCGAGAGCTTCGACGCCATCGTCAGCAACCCTCCCTACGTCGCCTCCGCCGACGACGCCACACTCCACCCCGAGGTCCGCGACCACGAACCCACATCCGCCCTCTTCGCCGGAGAAGACGGCCTCGACATCTACCGCCGCCTCATTCCCCAGGCGAAAGCCCACCTCAAGCCCAACGGCCTCCTCGCCCTGGAGATAGGCCAGGGCCAACGCGAGTCCCTCGCAACGCTGTTGAAGGATTGGAACGATGTCACCTTCGTCAACGACCTCCAGCAAATCCCCCGCGTAGCCCTCGCCCGCCGCCCCGGCTAAGGTGGTTTCGCAGGGCGGAGGATATCGAGGAGCAAAGAGAAATGCGGCCCGCAAGCCGCACTCTCTCATCCACCCGACAACAGGAATTCGCTTACCAGAGACCCCACGCGCGGCTGATGTAGTCGCTCAGCGTCATGGTGATCAGGATCATGAAGGTGAAGAACCCTGCCCCAACCGTCATCTTGATCAGCTTCGACTGAAAGAACACATGCATGAAGAACAGGATGACGATCACCGCCTTCGTGCACGCGATGGCCAGCGCAATGACAGGATTGAAGATGCCCAGGTTGATGAACGCGGCCCACACCGTGATCCCCGTAAAGAACAGCAGCGTAATAAAGACGATGCAATAGGTCTTCGGGGTGACGATGTGATGTTCAGCGTGCTCCGGATTGGTCACGTTCGCTGGATCGTGAAAGTGCTGCTCACTCATTTTTTCTCTTCTCCTCGCAGCCATTGCATCTGGCTGCGCGCCTCGGGCGCTAAACAGGGTGACGGTTGATAAGGTACAGCAGCGGAAACAGGAACAGCCAGATGATGTCCACAAAGTGCCAGTACAGCGCAAAGTTTTCTATCGGTGCGACATAACCTGCGGTGAAATCGCCTCGCTGCGCCCGCCCTATCAACCAGATCAGCAGGACCACACCGATGATCATGTGCAGCGCATGCATGCCCGTCATCGCGAAGTACAGCGAGAAGAAGACCTGCGTTTTCTGCGCCATGTCCGGAGCGAGCGGCTCTTCCTTGAGGCCATATGCCTGTGGGTTTACGAACTCCGAGACATCGAAGCTGGCGCCGGGAATATGGTGCTTCTCCCACTTCTCGTGGTACTCGACGTACTTGATGCCAAGGAAGACGAGGCCGAAGAACGTCGTGAGGATCAGCGTAAGAACCAGCACACCCTTCTTCTTCATCTCGGCCGCCCACACGGCGAGCGCCATGCAGAAGCCGGAGGTGATCAGCACGGCTGTATTCGTCGTCCCCAGCGGAATGCTCAGCTGGTTCGACCCCGCCACAAAGGCCGGGTTATACCAGTTGCGATAGAGCAGGTACGCGAAGAACATCCCGCCGAAGAACATGATTTCAGTCAGCAGAAACAGCCACATGCCGAAGGTTCCGGCCTCGCGCTGCTGCTCCGGCGTCTCGAAGTGATGACGGTGCTGCGGCAGCACGACGTGAACATGCTCTTCGTGCGCCGCCTCTTGCGTATTTGTTGCTACGATCGCGTTATCCAACGGTCGTCACCTCATGTTGGGTCTTGTTGGCGAGCCACTCGTAGTCATAGGCTTCCTGAGTCACGATTGGCGTCTCGACAAAGTTTTCCGTCAGCGGCGGCGACTGGATCTGCCACTCAAGCCCGGTGGCCTGCCACGGATTGTTGCCGGCGATGGCGCCGTACTTCAGCGACCATCCCAGGTACAGCAACGGGAGCATGTAGCCCACGCCCAGCACGGTCGCTCCCGCGGTTGAGAGCACATTGAGCACCTGGAACTCCGGCGGATACGAATGATACCGCCGCGGCATCCCAAGGTAGCCCAGGATGAACTGCGGCAGGAACGTCAGGTTGAACCCGATGAACGTCGTCACCGCAGCCAGCTTCGAGAGTCCCTCCGGATACATGCGACCCGTCATCTTCGGCCACCAGAAGTGGATGCCCGCGAGAAACGCCATCAGCATGCCGCCCACCATCACGAAGTGAAAGTGCGCGACGATGAAGTACGTCTCGGTCAGGTGGATGTCCATGCCAAGCGCGCCGAGGAAGACTCCCGTCATGCCGCCGATGGTGAACAGCCCGAGGAAGCCGAAGGCATACAGCATCGGCGTCTCGAAGGTGATGGAGCCCTTCTGCATCGTGAACGCCCAGTTGAAAACCTTGATCGCCGAAGGAACCGCGACGAGCATCGTCAGCAGTGAAAAGACCAGCGCCGAGTAGTTCGAGACCCCCATGATGAACATGTGGTGAGCCCAGACGAAGAACCCGAACAGCGCGATAGCCACTGAGGAGAACGCGACCGCCGTGTAGCCGAAGACGCGCTTGCGGCTGAAGGTCGAGATGACCTCGGAGATCACGCCCATGCCGGGCAGAATCATGATGTACACGGCAGGGTGGGAGTAGAACCAGAACAGATGCTGGAAGAGCAGCGGATCGCCGCCCAGCGTGGGATCGAAGACTCCGATGTGAATCGTGCGCTCCAGAACCACCAGCACCAGCGTGATCGCCAGCACCGGCGTGCCCAGCACCATCAGGATCGACGCCGCGTAGTGCGACCAGCAGAACAGCGGCATCTTGAACCAGGTCATGCCCGGCGCGCGCATCCGGTGAATGGTGACGATGAAGTTGAGGCCAGTGAAGATCGACGAGAATCCGGCGACGAAGACCGCAAGACCGGCCGTCACCACGTGAGTGTTGACGTAGTGAGTCGAGAGCGGAGTCGTGAAGGTCCAGCCCGTGTCCACTCCGCCCAGAACCAGCGCCGCCAGCATCATGACGCCGGCGGCGATAAAGAGGTACCAACTCAACAGGTTGATCTTCGGGAAGGCGAGGTCCTTGGCTCCAATCATGATCGGAATCAGGAAGTTTCCAATGGTCGCCGGAACCGACGGCACCAGGAACAAAAAGACCATGATGATCCCGTGCATCGAGAAGAGCTTGTTGTACGTGTCCGACGCCACCAGGTCGGGCTGCGGCGTCAGCAGTTCCAGGCGGATGAGGCCGGCGAACGCTCCTCCGATAAAGAAGAAGAACGTAATCGAGATGAGGTAGAGGATCGCGATACGCTTGTGGTCGCCGGTCAACAGCCAGCTCAGGATCCCCTGCTCCGCGTTGAGGTAGTTCCTCTTCGGCAGAGTAGCTGTCTTCTGATCAGGCAGGTTCAGAATTGTTGAACTCGTTGCGCTCATGGTTTTACTACTCCTGGCGTCATCGGCGCCGCTTGGTTGGACTCCGACGTGGTCAGCGTCTGCTGAACACGGTAGTTCGTATGCAGGGTCTTGATGTACTCCACCAGATCGATCAGACCCTCTTCACTGATCTGCCCCTGGTAGGTGGGCATGATGGGCGCGTAGCCCGCAGTAATGTGCTGCGACGGATTGAGAATCGCATCGCGGAGGTACGCGTCGTTGACGAGAACCTCAGTGCCATTCGTAAGCTGCAGCTTCGAGCCGTAGACTCCGGCCAGGCTCGGCCCGCGTGCCGCGGCGTTGCCGGAGTGGCATGCGTTGCAGCCCATGCTCGCAAACAGCCGCTCTCCGTTCTGCGACAGCGACATGCCGCTGATCGAGCTCTCCGTCCACTTCTTGTAGTCGTCCGGCGTCAGCACGGTGACCTCGCCGATCATCGCCGAGTGATTCGTCCCGCAGTACTGCGTGCAGAAGATGTGGTACGTTCCAGGCGTCGTCGCGTTGAACCACACCGTGGAGTAGCGGCCCGGAATCACCTCGCGCTTAATGCGGAAGTCAGGGATCGAAAAGCTGTGGAAGACGTCCTGCGAGATCATCGTCAACTGAATCGGCTGACCGGTGGGAACGTGCAGCGCGTTGATCTCGTGCTGGCCGCCGGGATGCTCAGCCTTCCACATCCACTGCTTGCCGACGATGTAGATGTTCATCGCGTTGGTCGGCGGGTTGTAGATACGGAAGTAAAGCAGCGCGCCCCAGACG
Source organism: uncultured Acidobacteriaceae bacterium (assembly GCA_963741395.1). Lineage (GTDB taxonomy): Bacteria > Acidobacteriota > Terriglobia > Terriglobales > Acidobacteriaceae > Edaphobacter. Next base: position 959,035 of record CAVUHV010000007.1, on the reverse strand, counting down.
AAGACGATGAGGAAGAGGGCGAGCGGAATGATGGTCCATGTCGCCTCAAGCAGCGTCGAGCCCTCGATCTGCTCCGCCACCGGGTGCTTGTCGGCGCGGTAGCGGATCGCGAACCCAAAGACCAGCGTTCCCACCAGGACGAGGCCGACGACGGTGATCAGCAGCAGGAAGAAGTACAGCGCATCCGCCCAGGGCGCAATCGTCGACGCCTCGCGCGGAAACAGCGCTGAGTTCGTGAGCCACTTGATCAGAAATTGCCACAGTACGGGACTGATATGCATCGTTACCCTTTATCCATTCTCTTTCTTCGTCAAATCGTGGTCGCGGCCGAGCTTCGCATCCTTGCGGAACATCAGGAACATGAACCCGCCGAGTCCCGCCACCGTCACCATGCCGCCAAGCTGCAGCACCCGCACTACCTTCAGTGATTGCTTATTCGTCTGCGGATCGTAGTGGTAGCAGTAAGTCAGGATGTTCGCGACCGGAGAACCAATCTTGTTGTCCGAGGCCTCGATCAGCCCAAGCATGATGTCCTTGGGCGAGTACTCGACCCCAAGGTAGTACTGCGCGAGCTTGCCGCCGGGCGTAACGACCTCAATAGAGCTGGCGTGCGCAAACTGCGTCAGCTTGCCGTCAGGCCCCGGCACGCGGACATAGCCAAATCCCACCGCATTCGTGACGGCATCGATCGAGGGACGCTGCCCGGTGAGGAAGTGCCAGCCTGCCGCGGTCTCCGGGTGGCCGTAGCGCTTCACGTAGTAGGCCTTCTTCACGGCCGCCTGCGCGGGAGTGTCGGCCGGATCGATGGAGACCACGATGATGTCGAAATCCTTGCCCGGCTTGAGATTCACCATCTCAAGCGCGCCGGACAGACCGTCCATCTCCTCCGAGCAGAGCATCGGGCAGTTGAAGTAGACGAGCGTGAGGATGGCGGGATGCTTGCCGAAGTAGTCGCCGAGGCGAACCTGCTTCCCGGTATCGTCCACAAACTGAGCGTCCAGCGGAAGCTGCTGGTTCAGGTGTTGCGCTACTCCGACCTTCTGCAGGACCTGCGGAAGCTGGTCGCCTGAGTTTTGGCCGGTCTGCTTGTCGCCGTAGCCCGCAACCTGAGCGTGAAGAGGCGAGACAAAGAGAGACGCACCGGCAAGGACGCATCCCAGCGCCGCTGCCTGCCAACCACCTCGAATTGTCCGTCTGCTCTTCATTCTGTTACCTCAGAAACAAGCTTTCGCTCATTTTCTTCACTTCTGTTTAGTCAACTCGGCCTGCGTGCCCTCTGCACGGTAGAAGTTCATCTTCTGCTCGCGCGCCTCGATCACTCCCAGCTCATAGCCCGTGCGGGCAAAGCCATTGGTCAATGGGGCCTGCACGACGGGTTTGGCATCGCCAACCATAAGCGGCTCGGTCGACGCATGGGCGTTCACTGGTAGTCCGCGCTGTGCAATCAGCTCCATGGCGCGGTCGATCGGGATGCGGATGCCGGTCTCGCCAGGCGAGCTGCTGTAGTAGTCGAGGAAGAGGTCCTCACGCGCATGCAGGTCAGCCGTGGCTTGGTCGCCGTCGTCGAGGTCCAGCCTGGGCGCAGGGAAGGTCTTGGTAATCTGCTGCAACTCGCGCTGCTGCAACTCCGGGTTGGAGGTAAGATCTTCGCGCTTGCCGCCGGTCGTCGCCGCGCCTTCAAAGGCCGATCTCTCATGCCACTTATCCGGCGGGCCGTCTGCCACCTGGAGCTGATGGTTGATCAGCTTGCCAAGAAGGAAGCACACCAGGAAGAAGACGAGCAGCGAGCCAGCCAGACCGGAGAGGAAGACCACGATGCCATTGACGTTGACGTCGGTGACCTCGTAGCCCGGCTGATCCAGATTCGCCGGCGCGTCATGCGCGTCAAGCGGCCTGTGCGGTGTCGAATCGTTAGTGGGCATGTTCAGGCTCCAGCATCTCTTCAAGGTGCGGATCGTTGACGTTCACCAGCGGACGCGCCTTGAGCTGCGTCAGGTAGTACGCTCCCCAGGCCGAGAGCACGGCCACGGGAACGGTGATGTACGCGAGGATCCCGATGTTGTTGGTGATGTGCAGATTGCCCGCAGCGTCGGCAAAGTTCGGCTCGATCAGCCAGAACATGTCGAGGCAGCGCGCGAAGAGCATCCAGCACGCCAGCCAGATCATCTTCGTCTTGTTGCGCTTCAGGTCGCGCGACAGCAGCAGGCAGAAAGGAATCAGCCAGTGGCAGATGAAGTCCAGCGAGCAGATGGTCCACCAGCCGCCGTTGATGCGCGCGAGGTACCAGGGAATCTCGTCCGGGATGTTGCCCGACCAGATGATCAGGAACTCCGCGAAGCAGAGATAGATGTTCAGCATCGTGAACGCGAAGGCCAGCTTGCCCAGGTCATGCTGCTCGGTGACACGCAGCAGCGTCTTCATCGGCTCGTAGCGCGAAAGAAGGATGACGCTCAGGATACCCAGCGCCAGAACCTGGTAACCCTGCCCGACCAGGAACTGCAGGCCATATACCGACGAGTACCAGGTCACGTCCAGCGACTTGATCCACAGGATCGCACCGTTGGTCATCAGGATCACGTAGATCAGAATTCCGATGCCCGACAGATTCTCGAACTTCAAGCGCCAGCGGTCGAAGCTCGTCGGCGTGCCCGCCTCGGGGTCGGCATCGCGCTGCAGCGACCACTTGTTGAGCAACGTCACGAAGAGGCCAAAGATCGCGAAGATGATCACTGACTGTACGATCGCCGGCACGGGGCTCAGCATCGAGTGCTTGGCGTTGGCCGTGAGTTGCTGCTCCTTCGTCATGAAGCCGTTCGCGAAGGCCCAGGCCGTCGCCTTGGCATCAGGGAAAGCCGCCCACTGGTAGAGGTGCTTCATCAGGACCAGAATGGGGATGATCATCGCTGCCACCAGCCACATCGTCCGCGACATAGCCTCCAAGGGACGACGCAGTACCAGACCCCACTTGCCGCCGGAGACATACTGCAGCATGAGCATGCAGAGGCCGCCGCCCGCGAAGCCGAAGGCGATCATGAAGCCCAGCAGATATGCGCGCAGGATGTGGGCGCTGCCCTTCTCGACAAAGAAAAAGGGAATCGACAGCACCGTCGCGACGACAGCGACGATCAGCAGCCGGGTGCGCCACGCCGAGATCACCTCCGGCGGCGCAAGCGAGTCGGGAAGCGGACGCGGGGCGTAGTGGTCGTAGTGCCCAGCGTCTCCGTGATGTTCGTGTCCGTAATTTTCGTGGCCAGGTGACATGCGTTTCAAGCCTTCATTCGGAAGCTTCCGAGATTACTGCGGTTGTGCTGCTCCAGCCGGAGCCGCCGTCTTCTGCGTTTGCGCCGCCGGCGCTGCCGGCTTTGCCGCGCCTGGTGCCGCGCCTGTTCCAGCGCCCGGAGCAGGCAGAACCAATGGTTGATTGTCGGGCGTACCGGTCACTGCAGTACCGGGAACGGTCCACTCCTGTCCGAACGAGGCGGGCAGGCCCACGCTTGCCGCGATGCTCGTGAGCGGCTCAACGTTGACTCCAGCGGGTACATCCGCCCGGGTCGCATCCTGGCTCAACTGCAGCGCCTTGATGTAAGCGACGATCGCCCAGCGGTCCGCCGGAGTGACCTGCGCGGCATAGTCGGGCATCGCGCCGTAGCCGTTCGTCATGACGTGGAAGAAGTGGCCCAGCGGAGCGGACCGAAGCCGCTCAGAATGGAAGTCACCCGCTTTAGCGTAACCGCGCTCGACGATCATGCCCTCACCGTTGCCCACGCGCGAGTGGCAGGGCGTGCAGTACACATTGAACCGCTCCTGCCCGCGCTGAAGAACCTGCATCGTCACCGGGAAGGGCATGCCATCGCCCTCCTTGCCGTTCACCAGACCGGTGTAGAAGTAAGAGTCCTCATGCAGCTGGTTGCGCGCCACAGTGTTGGCAACCTGCGGGCGAACCGACCGGCCATCGGCGTAGAACGTCGTTCCGCGCTGCGGGAAGAACTTCGGCTCGTCCTGCATGTCCTGCCGGCAGCCGGCGAGCAGGCTGGCTCCTGCAAGAGCCCCGAGCGCCGCGAATTTGTTGAGCTTCAGCATGCTGCTCCCTGTTTCCTGTGCCCTGAGCATTAGTGGTCCACCTCGACGATGGAGACCGCGTGGAACCGCTCAAGAAATGCTCTTGTCCCGGCCAGAGAGAACTGCGGATCCGTCGCCTCCAGGCAGAGGAAGAACTTGTCGGTCGTCGCCCCGTTGCGGAAGTTCGGCGCGTTGAAGACCGGATGATAAAGCTGCGGTAACCCGTTCAGCGCGATCATGCCGAACGCCGCCGAAAGGCCCGAGAAAAGGATCGTCCACTCGTACGCCGGGATGATAAACGCCGGCCACGAGAACAGCTGACGGCCTGCGATGTTCAGCGGATACGCCCAGACAGCAATCCACGTCTCCATCAGATAGGCGGTTGTCACGCCCATGATGCCGCCCAGCAGGCAGACGAGCGGAACACGGTTCTTGTGGAAGTGCAGCGCCTCGGCCGCCTCTTCCACCGGATACGGCGTATAGCACTCCATCCTCCGGTAGCCCGCGCGACGTGCCTCTTCGGTCGCAAACACCAGCTCGCTCGGAGTATTGAACTCCGCCAACAGGCCGTAGATTCCTTCTCTCGGCGGCATTAGGTCATCTCCTCGCTTCTGGTCTCAGCGGTCTTTCCGCCGCGCGTGATCTTGGTCTGCGGCAGCATCATCCGGATCTCCGACATCGGAATCATGGGGAGGAACCGGACGAAGAGCAGGAACAGGAAGCTGAACAGGCCCCACGTCCCGACGTAGATCATGTAGTCCCACTTCGTCGCCCGATACGTTCCCCAGCTCGATGGCAGGTAATCGCGGTAGAGGCTGGTGACAACGATGACGAAGCGCTCAAACCACATGCCCGTGTTGACGATCAGCGAGAGGATGAACAGGTAGGTCACGTTCACGCGCAACTTGCGCGACCACAACGTCGTCAGCGGAATCGCGATGTTCGTCAGGATCAGGATCCAGTAGGCCCATCCCATCGGCCCGAACATGCGGTTCCACATCATGAAGAACTCCCAGTGGCTGGCGGAGTACCAGCTCATGAAGACCTCCATGCCGTATCCGTAGGCCACAATGGAACCGGTCGCCAGCATGACCTTCGCCATATTATCCAGGTGGCGCAGGGTCACAAGATCTTCGACGTGGTAGAACTTGCGGATCGGAATCGCCAGCGTCAGAACCATCGCGAAACCGGAGTACACCGCGCCGGCGACGAAGTAGGGCGGGAAGATCGTCGTATGCCACCCCGCCATCGCCGCCACAGCGAAGTCGAAGCTGATGACCGTGTGCACCGAGAGCACCAGCGGCGTCGAGAGCCCGGCCAGCAGGAGCGAGGCTGTCTCATAACGGATCCAGTGGCGGGTCGAACCTCTCCAGCCCAGCGACAGCAGCCCGTAGAAGTACTTGGCCATCGGCATCTTCGCGCGGTCGCGCAGCGTGCCGAAGTCCGGAACCATGCCGATGTACCAGAAGACCACCGAGATCGTCGCATACGTCGAAACCGCAAAGACGTCCCAAGCCAGCGGGCTGCGGAACTGAGGCCAGACGTTCATCGTGTTCGGATACGGGAGCAGCCAGTACCCCAGCCACGGACGTCCGACGTGGATCAGCGGGAACATACCCGCGCAGACCACGGCGAAGATCGTCATCGCCTCGGCGAAGCGGTTGATCGAGTTGCGCCACGTCTGCTTGAACAGCAGCAGAATGGCCGAGATCAGCGTGCCGGCGTGGCCGATACCGATCCACCACACAAAGTTGATGATCGCGAATCCCCACGCGCCCGGCATCGTCACGCCCCAGATGCCGACGCCCTTCAGGAACAGCCACGTCACGCCGATCACAACTCCCTGCGCGACGCCTGCCGCCACGATCAGGCCGAAGAACCAGCCCAGCGGAGTATTCGACGTCAGCACCAGGCCGGCGATCTTCTGCGTCACCGACTTGAAGTTGTGGCCCGGCGCGATGATCGCGTACTCGCCGGTCCGCGGATCAATCATCGGGTCGTTGATTGGAGTTTTCGTCGCCATTTATGCCAGCTCCGGGTTCGGGTTGATGACGCCAGCCGTATAGGTTGTGCGTGGACGATAGTTCAGATCGGCGATTACCTGGTAGTCGCGCTCCGTCGCCTTGCGCTTCGAGACCTTGCTCGCCGGGTCGTTGATGTTGCCGAAGACGATGGCGTCGGTCGGGCACGCCTGCTGGCATGCCGTGATGATCTCGCCGTCGCGGACCTCGCGGTTCTCCTTATCGGCGATGATCTTCGCCGCCTCAATGCGTTGCACGCAGTAGCTGCACTTCTCCATCACGCCGCGCGAACGCACGCTGACGTCGGGGTTGCGCATGAACTTGAGGCTCTCGGCGTCCCAGTCTCCGTACAGCAGGAAGTTGAACCGGCGAACCTTGTACGGGCAGTTGTTCGAGCAGTACCTCGTGCCCACGCACCGGTTGTAGACCATCATGTTCAGGCCCTCCGGAGTGTGCACTGTCGCTCCCACCGGGCAGACCTGCTCGCAGCCCGCGTTCTCGCAGTGCTGGCAGGCCATCGGCTGGAAGTGCGCCTTCGGAGCATGCAGGTCGCCCTCGAAGTACGTATCGATGCGAAGCCACTGCATGTTGCGGCCAACCTTCACCTGCTCGCGGCCAACCACCGGAATATTGTTCTCCGCATAGCAGCTCACGATGCAGGCGTTGCAGCCGATGCAGGAGTTCAGGTCGATAGCCATGCCCCACGCGTTCTGCACCTTCAGCGACGAGGGGTCGGTCTTCTTGTAGTTCCAGGCATCCGGGAACATGCTGTTGTTGATATGTTCCTCGGACTTCCAGCCCACCTCGCCATGCACCGGATTCTCGCCCTGCGGGCTGTAGCCAACCTTGTTGACAAACGTGCCGCTTGCGCCCTCTTCGGCGAACTTCGGGTTCTTCTTCGCCTCGTCGACCGTGGCGTAACGGATGATCGACCGCTCCATCGCCTCGTGTCCCGCCAGCGAGTAGGTTCCCTCGGTGTCGTACTGCGGCTTCTCGAGATCGTGCTGCGCAAACGATCCGCGGTGCTCGATGTTGTGGACCTTCGTGACGCAGATCTCGTAAGTTCCGGGGGCCTTCTTCGCCGTCGCTCCAGCGGCCGAGAGCAGACCGTCGGACGTGCGCAGGGCGTAGGCGTTGAAGCCGACTCCCGAGCCCACGCGAAAGTCCTGCACGGTGCGCCCAAAGCCAAGGTGGATCGTAATCGCGCCGTCCGGATGACCGGGCGCCATCAGGACCGGAGCCACGACCTTGCGGCCGTTCAGGCTCAGCTCGATCAGATCCGTCTCCTCGACCTTCAGCTCGGCCATCGTCTGCATGCTCATCAGGGCGGCATTGTCCCAGCTCAGGTTCGTCACCTGCTTGGGAAGCTCCTGCAGCCAGCCGACGTTGGAGTAGCGACCGTCATAGATCGACGGATCAGGCCGGAACGAAACCTCATAGCCCGTCGCCGAAGAGGGTGTATTCGCAGAGAGGGAGGTAATCCGTGCCGGAACACCAGCTTTCGGGGTAAATGCCGTCCCCTCGACCCAGCCATCGTGCAGCGCCTTGCGCCAGCTCGCGGCGAAGTCGCCGCCCCCTGATGGCCGGACGTAGGTCTTTGCATTGGCGACGACCGCGTCATAGGCCGAGGCCTGCGGATTGTCGAGCAGCGACTGGAAGACGTCGTGTGCGCTCCTGCCATCGTAGAGCGGAGCGATCATCGGCTGGATGATCGTAATCGTGCCGTCGTAAGCGCGGGCATCCGACCAGCTCTCGAGGTAGTGCGCCTTATTAAGGTGCCAGGTGGACAGCGCGCCAGTCTCATCGACATGCGAGCTCATGTGGGCCGTCACCGGAACCTTATTGAATGCGCTCCCGAAGTCGAGGTCCTTGGGGGCCGAGTAGATTGGGTTCACACCCAGAATCACCAGCCACTGCACCTTGCCGGCGTTCATGTCCGCGACGAGGTCTTTGAGATCAGCTCCCTGCTCGCTCGGCAGCGGGTTCACCGTCTCGGTGTAGACCACCGTCTTGCCCACCGCGCCGATCAGCGTGTTCAGCGCGTACGCAGCGGCGTGCACCGAAGCCGGGGCCTGCTCGCCCGGAATCACCACGGCGCGGCCGTTGTTCTTCTTGAGATCGTCAAGCAGCGCGTTGAAGAACTTCTGCTGGTCGGGGTTCAGGCCCTGCGGCGCGGTGCCGAAGACCAGCGCGTCAGCAAACTGCGCCACCTGGCTCGGCTTCAGAGCAAGCCTGTGTTCGGCGCGAAGCCCGGTCACCGTCGGCATCGTCTCGACGACGTACAGCCGGTTCATCGTCTTGTCTTCTTCGTAGCGATGACGCTCGGCATAGGCCGCGGCCAGCGGGAGGAAGCCCGGATGCGCGATGCCACCGAGGAAGTCGGCGTCGAGCGAGAGGATGACGTCGGCGTCCTCCAGCTTGTACTGCGCGTCGGTGTAGCTGCCGAAGGCCAGCTTCGAGGCCGCACGCGAGGAGTCCTGGTTCACCGGCTCCCACTGCACCAGCTTCGCCTGCGGAAACTTAGCCTGCACCTGCTTCCACTGAACCGCCAGCGTTGGCGAGGTGATGGTCTCGCTCAGGAAGTAGACTCCCTGACCATTGCCCGTCTTCTTCACTGCGTCGGTGAAGGCCCCCTGGAACGCGCCCCAGCTTGAGGTCTGCCCGCGGTACTTCACATTCTGTGAGCGATCTGGGTCGTACAGATCGAGCAGCGTGGCCTGAGTGAAGGCGTCAGACTTGCCCTTCGACACCGGATGCTCCGGATTGCCATCAACCTTAATGGGACGGAAGGAGTCCGACTTCACCAGCACCGGAATCGCGCCGGTCGGGAAAGGATGCGCCGTCGCGAAGTACATCGGCTTACCGAGGACAAGGTCCTCCGGCTGCTTCACGTAAGGGAAGATCGGCTCGTCCGGCTGCTTGGTGCAACCTGCGAGGCCGGCCAGCGCCAGCGACGCTCCCATCACCTTCAGGAAGCCGCGGCGGCTAACCGCATCAACCCACTCGGTCGACTGCCGCGGGAACTCCTCCCTCATCAGCTCGTGAAACGCAGGCGTATCGGCCAGTTCATCCAGGCTCTTCCAGAAGCGCTTGCCCGTCTTGCCGTCCAGCTTCGCCTGAACCTCGGCGAGGGTCATCTTCGCCGGCGCCGCCGGGGAGATGCTGGTCACGACCTGAGCTTCCGTCCGTGTAGTTGTGTCAGCCATCGTCTGCTCTGTTCCAGTCCCAGTCGTATTTATTCCGGTCGTCTTCATCGGTGGCACGTCTCGCAGCTGGACAGCTCGTTCGGCGTGCGTATGTGGTACTGCGCCGTGAGGTACTTGCCCAGATCCATCTGGTTGGTGAACTTCGTAACGACTGCGGCCCGTACCATACTGCCGGTCGGAGCATCGCTAACCGTGCCCGAGGCAGCGCCCGGAACCTGCAGGGCCGCAACTTCAGGCCCGCCCTTCGTCGGATCGACCGTCGTGCAGCTCACAGCCTGCGCCGTTGGGCCGGTCTTATTACCCACCTCGGAGGTGCACCATACCGGCTTGTCCGTCGAGGGCCCGGCCCACGCCATGTTGTAGATCTCGCTCGTCGGCCGCAGATTCTTCGCTGGATCGCGGTGGCAGTTCAGGCACCACTCCATCTGCAGCGTGTTCTCCTGATACATCAGCGGCATCTCGTCCACGCGGCCGTGACAGCTCGCGCAGCCAATGCCTTTGTTCACGTGAATCTCGTGATTAAAGTAGACGAAATCCGGAAGATCATGCACCCTGATCCACTGGATCGACTGCCCCGTCGCCCAGCTCTCCCTGACCGGCTCCAGCAGCTCGGCGTTGGTCCAGATCTGCGCGTGGCAGTTAATGCAGGTCTTCGTCGGAGGAATGCCCGCGTAAGAGCTCTTCTCCACCGACGTGTGACAGTACTGACACTGCAGCCCGAGGCCCTCCACGTGGTGCTTGTGGCTGAACGGAATCGGCTGGTCCGGTCGCTGGCCCTGTTTGGTCACCCACGGTGACCGTTGGAGCTCATTCAGCGTTACGCCGAGCGCGATGACGATCAGGCCCGTCAAAACCAGGCTCGCGCGGGCCAGCGCGTTCGAACTACGGTCAAAAACTTGCGCCATGAGTGCTTTTCCTGCTTCCTCTTTGTCTCCCGGCTGCAGCCAGGGGAGGTGGTTTCAAGGGTGGTGCAACTTAGGCTGTGTGCCGATCGATCTGGATCGAATCCATCGGCTGTTACTTCGTCAGCGGGAATGACCAGGAACCGCTTTGGCCATCCCGAAAATTACTGGCTCTCGAAACTCAGAGTATAGCAGTGGAAAATCCATTCACGATATAGGCCGTTCGGTACTCGCAACTGTTTTTGCAGCCACCACATCCGATTATCGAAACGTGAAAATCCCCCTGCACTATATCTCGTGCACACATGCCCTCATGTGCGAATTCACTACAACATCTACCCTGCACGAAGAGAATCGCACTTGTAAATCCAAACCGATTCAGTCCGAATTGCCCCGGTTCGTTCTTGATAGAAAAGAAATAGATGACTCAACGCTGCATCATCACTCTCATCCTCTCTCTAAACCTCACGCTCGTATGCGGCGCACAGCAGCACCAGACCCAAAGCACATCGCCCAAACAATCGCACCACCGCGCCGATCTCGCCGTCAAGGCCCTACAGCAGTGGTACGTTCCCCGCACAGGCCTCTACCGCACAACCGGTTGGTGGAACTCGGCAAACGCCATCACCGCGCTCACCGGCTACATGCGTCTCAGCGGCAAACACGAGTACGTCAGCATCCTCGCAAACACCTACACGCAGGCCCAGATAGCAGAACAACGCGCCGCCGGCAACGACGAGACAACCGGCCACCCCGGCTTCCTCAACAAGTACTACGACGACGAAGGCTGGTGGGCGCTCGCATGGATCGATGCCTACGACCTCACCCACGACAGCCGCTATCTCGCCACCGCGCAATCCATCTTCGACGACATGACCCGCGGCTGGGACGAAACCTGCAACGGAGGCATCTGGTGGAACAAAGACCGCAAGTACAAAAACGCCATCGCCAACGAACTCTTCCTCTCCGTCGCCGCTCATCTCGCAACCCGCGCCCCAGCCGATCGCCAAAAGTTCGCCGACTGGGCCGCAAAAGAATGGCAATGGTTCCGCGCCTCCGGCATGATCAACCCCGACAACCTCATCAACGACGGCCTCAGGATCGACGCAGCCTCAGGAGCCTGCCGCAACAACGCACGCACCATCTGGACCTACAACCAGGGCGTCGTCCTGGGCGGCCTCGCCGAATTATCCAGGCTGCCCAACAACGCCTCCGCCCTCGATGACGCCAAACAAATCGCCAACGCAGCCCTCACCCACCTCACCGACAGCAACGGCATCCTCCACGACCCCTGCGAGCCCAAATGCAGCGCCGACGGCATCCAGTTCAAAGGCATCTTCATCCGCAACCTCCGCGAGCTCAACGACACCGCGCCTGACCCGCGCTACCGCAAAGCATTCCTCGCCAACGCACGCTCCATCTGGTCGAACAACCGGGCTCCCGGCAACACCTTCGGAGCAGTCTGGTCCGGCCCACCGCTCTCACCCAACGCAGGAACACAAGCCTCGGCAATCGACGCCCTCGTCGCCGCCTTGCCGCCAGAGCAGTAGCGCCTCGCAGTAAATCCCTGCAAACATTAGCTGCTGACTCTCGACGGCGTCGCTTGTGCTGTACGACTCACGTCAGTACACGTTTCGCAGTCGCCTTCGCTTCGTATTGAAGCGACGCCTCCACCTGGGTCAAATCAAATTCGCTGAGGTAAATATCCCCTCAGAACAAGTTAGACTTTTTCTGGAGGAGAGGGCAGGCTAAGCCGCTCATGACTCCTGCTGTCTTCGAACTCTGGAACCCCTTCAAACAGAGGTGCCTTGCTTGGGGGTGACGGCAGGTCGGCCAGAGATACGACTCGCAGGTCATTGGCAGTAGCAAAGTTCTTTAGGCCGGGGTCATTTGAATACAGCACAGAAACCCCTTCTACCTTGGCAATAGCCACAATCTGATGGTCAAACTTTACTTTTTGCCAGTTTTCTTTGTTGCCCTTGCCTCGCTTGTTGCCACTCTTTCGAGCGCGGCCAATTGAAAGAGCTACCTCAATCGCCGCTCTCGTGTCGAACGGTGCAATTTGGAACCGCGATGATTTGCTAAGTTGATTCACGAACTCCTTGCCAGCATTTCCCGCTTGTACTAACAGCTCTGCTAGAGCCGGAGCGGGGATCAGAATCTTTTCGCTCCTTCTCTCCAAATCTTCCAACAAGTAATCGACGCGTGCCTTGGCATCTGCAATCTCAGACGGTACATCAGGGAACCAGATAATGAGCGCGATGCAAGCGTCGATAGCGACCATTAATGAACCTTGCCTCCATGCCGAATAGAGGTCAGTTCTCTAAGGGGATCATCGACGTTTCGCCAATTGTTTTCGGGTATTTCTCTAAGTCTTCCTACTATTGTGCCCAGCCGTTCAGATTCTAAGACTTCAAAATCGTTGATGTTGAAGTGGTCTAAGCACCATTTGCCATCCTCATCCCTAGACCATCTTCCTGTGCCATATACGCGAACGTATTCTTCATAGGCACTGGACAATCGTTTCGCTACTTCTGCATTCGCATTGCAAATGTAGTAGCGATCGTTGTCCATGATGTGGACAGGCTTTGTCTCATCCTTGCCGCCGATTTTAATGAGCTTGCCTTCTAATGTCCCTGCCTGAATGATGGGACCGTAGACAGCGGGAATATCGGCATTGACGCCAGGGAAGACTAAGAGCTTGCCTCGTCCCTGTACCATCCGCGCAGTCTTACCATCCGCTCGGAGCTTCATATTCAAATCTCGGAACGCCTTTTGCGCATCCGCAGGACCTAAGCCCTGCTTAACCAAGTGAATTCGCTCAAGCACGTTGCGCTCTTCTTCCTCTTCTACTTGGTGGACTAAGTCTGCACTCCCCTCGGCAACTTTGACAAAGTGAACATGCGTTTGATGCCCAAGCAAGGCCGCTAAATCGGCGATGTAATCCGCCAACCGCGCCATTGGAAGCGTAGACGGTGTATAGCCATCAATTTTGAAATGCAACGTTTTGCCTGTGTCCTTCTTAGCCATGACTACCCCCTGTCGATACACTTCGGGTGGGCCGCCGTTTTGCCTCGGTGTAGGAGCCGAGAACAAACAATGCAGAGTGCGAGTAAACCGTCATTAGGTAAGAAACCGGAACCACAGTCACGCCCGTATACGCGGGAAGACTTCCATTCATTGTTGAAGCGGGCGATCACAACGCCGCTCAGAAACCTGCTCCAAAAGCGAAGTCAACATAGGCTTTCCTTCGCTCCGCCGATTGTAGCGGAAAGTATACTCGTCGCAATAACTCTGAAGATACTTCACGCTGAGAGAGTGATAAACCCCTCCAATTCCATGCTTTAGCAGGCTCCAGGGCCCTTCTATGGTGTTCGTGTTGATATGCCCCATCACCTAAATCTTCTCAGAGTGATTGATGCGATGATGCTTGTAACCAGCTAGACTCGCTCACTTCAAGCCTGCCTTGCACGGTGCCGGGCGCTGCTTCTGCGCCAGCGAAGCAAACTCCGGCCCCGGCACCGCCCGCCAGAACGCATTCGCTACACCTCCACTTTTCCGCGACCCAAAATGATGAATTTACAAATCAATCACTTACATCCAAATCTATCCAAAACCCCAGCAAAATCGCTTGTCAAGCCCCCAAATCACTCAACTGACACAAAACAAACCACCTCCGCGTGGCAGAGCAATTCCCCCAAGTCACTACAATAGAAATAGATAGAAAAAGACCAAGCCCCGGACCAACCGGGGCTTCACTTTTCGGACTCACTAACTATCGTATTTTCAATATTTTGCCATCTAAACCCTTTAGATGGAATATTTTACACAGATAGCATCGCATAAGCCGCTTGTTTTGAATATTTTGCGCAAAAAGAGGGGTTAAATTTTTGAGGGCAAATTTTTGAAAAGCAAAATGTGGCCGCTGGATCGGGTGCCCCATATCTGACGAAGTCAGATGTGGGCTCTTGGCTGCCGCAGGCTGGAGCGAAGTCCGGAGGACGAAGCGACTGGATTTCCTTCTCAACGGAATCAACAATTCCCGGTGACAACCAACAACCTGCAACCAGCAACTCTCTGCTACCGTCATCCAATGCCGCGAACCATCGCCAAACCCCGCTCCCCAAAATACGACTCCGCCCTCGCCATCGCACAGCTCTCCGCGGCCGACACGAAGCTCGGCAAGCTCATCCAGCGCGCGGGCCCCTTCACACTCCGCCTCGCCAGCACCCAATCTCCGTTTGAAGCACTCACCGAATCCATCATCTACCAGCAGCTCCACGGCCGCGCCGCCGCCACCATCCACCGCCGCCTCGTCGAGAGCTTCTACCCGACGCACGGCGAACAGCACTTCGCCGCGCAACATATCCTCGACGCGCCCAACGAGCAACTCCGCGCCGCCGGGCTCTCCCATAACAAGTCCCTCGCGCTAAGAGACCTCGCCGCGAAGACCATCGACGGCACCGTCCCCGATCTCAAGACCATCCGCCGCATGTCCGATGAAGACATCATCGAGCACCTCACGCAAGTGCGCGGCATCGGCCGCTGGACGGTCGAGATGCTGCTCATCTTCCGCCTCGGCCGCCCCGACGTGCTCCCCGTCTCCGACTACGGCGTCCGCAAGGGCTTCGCTCTGACCTTCGGCAAGCTCAAGCCCACCGACAAGGTCACCCCCATGGACCTCCCCAAACCCGACGTAATGCAGAAGCGCGCAAAACGCTGGGAGCCGTGGCGCTCCATCGCAAGCTGGTACCTATGGCGAGCCTGCGACCTCGCCAACGGCAAGATGGTTCTGCCGGGCGCGAAGGAGTGAGCGAAAGTCATAAATAAAATTTGCTGCCATGCGCCGCTCCCTCACAACCCTCGCCATCCTCCTCATCACCATCCCCATCGGAATCGCATGGCGAAAGCTCCCGCTGGGCCTCCCGTGGTTCTTCTTCAAATACGGAGGCTCGTTCCTCTGGGCGGTCGCGCTCTACTGGTTCATCGCAACGCTTTTCCCGAAACTCTACCCGCCAGCTCTCGCCGCCATGTCCGCTGCAGCCGCACTCGCCGTCGAATTCTCCCGGCTCGTTCCACAATCGACCATCGATGCCTTCCGCCTCACCCTCCCCGGCCAACTCATCCTGGGCCGCTACTTCTCCTTCAAAAATATCGTCGCCTACCTGCTCGCAATCGCTGTCGCTGCACTACTTGACCGCCGATTCTCCCCGGGCCGCCCCGCTTCGCAGGCAAACTGACGCTGCTGCTCTGAATCCAACCCAAAGAGGTCCCGCGCCCGTAACCCATTCGTCTCGTTGCCCTCGTAACCGCACTCGCCCTATTCTCTCTAGGATGTATATGGCTAAGACCCGAGCACAAGCGAAGACGAAACCCGAAGCCCCAACCCAGGGCGAGCGATTCGTCTGCGTCCACGGACACTTCTACCAGCCGCCGCGCGAGAACCCCTGGCTCGAAACCGTCGAGGTGCAGGACTCCGCCGCGCCCTACCACGACTGGAACGACCGCATCACTGCCGAGTGCTACGCCCCCAACGGCGCCTCGCGCATCGTTGACAAGAACAACGACATCATCCGCATCATGAATAACTACGCGCGGATAAGCTACAACTTCGGCCCCACGCTGCTGAGCTGGCTCAACGACAACGCCCCGCGCACCTATCGCATGATCATCGACGCCGACAGGGTCTCAGCGGAGCGCTACGGCGGCCACGGCTCGGCGATGGCGCAGGTCTACAACCACATCATCATGCCGCTCGCCAATGAGCGGGACGCCCTCACGCAGATCCGCTGGGGCATCGCGGACTTTGAGTTTCGCTTCGGCCGCAGGCCTGAAGGCATGTGGCTATCCGAGACCGCCGTCAATCGCAACGTCCTCGACCTTCTCGCGCAGGAGGGCATCCGCTTCACCATCCTCGCTCCGCACCAGTGCGCCCGTGTGCGTCCCGTGCCGCCGCCCGCCCCTGGCCAGGCCGACGCGGCACCACAGGGGACGGCTTCCACGCTCCCCAGCGTCGGCGAGGTCGACCATATCGACACGAAGCCTGTCTGGACCGAGACCCCTGACGCCAGCGTCGATCCCACGCACCCGTATATCGTGCCTCTTGATGATGGCCGCAACATAGCCGTCTTCTTTTACGATGGCCCCGGCTCCCGCGCCATCGCCTTCGAGGGCCTGCTGAACAGCGGTGAAGACTTCGGCCGGCGGCTCGTCTCGCTCTTCAACGGCGCGCCCACTGCACAACTCTCTAACGTCGCCACCGATGGCGAGAGCTACGGCCACCACCACCGGCACGGCGAGATGGCTCTCTCTTACGCGTTGCGCTGGATGGAAGACGAGGGTCTCGCCCGCGTCACCAACTACGCCCAGTTCCTGGAGAAGTTCCCTCCGCAGTGGCAGGCCGAGGTCGTGGAGGATACGGCCTGGAGCTGCTTCCACGGCATCGAGCGCTGGCGATCTAACTGCGGCTGCAGCAGCGGCCGCCCGGGATGGAACCAGGAGTGGCGCACTCCGCTGCGGAACGCACTCGACACTCTCCGCGACTCAGTCACGCCGCTCGCCGAACAGCTCTCCGCGTCCCTCTACAAAGATCTCTGGGCCGCGCGCGACGCTTACATCCAGGTCATCCTCGACCGCTCCCCAGCAACCATCGACGCCTTCTTCGCCGGCCACACCACTCACACGCTGTCACCCGAGGAGCGCGTTACTGCGATCGAGCTGATGGAGCTCGAACGTCACACGCAGCTGATGTACACCTCCTGCGGCTGGTTCTTTGACGACATCTCCGGCATCGAGACCGTGCAGGTCATCGCCTACGCCGGCCGCGTGCTACAGCTTGCGGCCAAGCTCTTCGGCAAGCCGGGAGCCGAACTCGAGCGGCACTTCCTCGAGACGCTCGCGCAAGCCAAAAGCAATGTTCCAGAGATGGGTGACGGCGCCGAGGTCTATCGCCGCTACGTCACCGGCATGAAGATCGGCCTCGAACAGGTCGGCGCCCACTACGCGATCAGCTCCATCTTCCGGCCCTATCCGGAGGAGGGTGAGATCTTCTGCTTCGACGTGCATCGCCAAAGCCACGAGGTCTTCAACTCCGGACGCGGACGCGTCGCTCTCGGCCGCGCGCGTATCCGCTCCCGCATCACCGAGGAGCATGAGTCCATCTGCTTCGCCGTGCTCCACCTCGGCGACCACAACCTCTCGGCCGCAGTGCGCCGCTACGACGTCTCGAGCGAGAAGGAGCTCGCGGCCTTTTCCGCCTTCTCGAAGGAAGTCGGGGCCGCAACTCGCCGCGCGAATCTACCTGAGGTCATCCGCCTCATCGACCGCTTCTTCGACACCAGTGGCGAGCCGTGCGATCCCGAGTCCGCACCGGCCCAGACCGGCTACTCGCTCACATCGCTCTTCGCCGACGAGCAGCACCGCATCGTGCAGATCATCCTCAACCGCACCATCGCCGAGACCGAGGAGTCCCTGCGTAAAATCTACGAGGACCACGCCTCGCTGCTCGACTTCCTCACCGAAACCGGCATGGCCCCTCCGCCGGCGCTCGCCGTCGCATCCAACTACGCCATCAACTCCAGCCTCCGCCATGCTCTCGAGGCCGACGCCTTCGATGCGGACCTGATCGCTTCGCTCGTCGCGCGTGCTGAACGTGACCAGACCGAACTCAACGCCCAGCAGCTCGCCTACATCGCCGGCCAGCGCATGAAACGAGCCATGGTGCGCCTTGAAGAAGCAACTGCGGACGACACCTCGGTCGCCGACACGCTCAGCGACGCGGTGCTCATCGCTTCCACCCTGCGCACGCTGCCCTTCGAGGTCAACTTCTGGCAGGCGCAGAATATCTGGAACGACCTGCTGCGCCGCAGCGACGCAGGCTACTGGACCGAGGAGTGGAAAGAGGGCTTCAAGAAACTCGGCGAGACGATGAACATCAACGTCGACCAACTCGTCGTCGAACAGGGCGTCACGATCTTCTGATCGCACGCCGGCATCTCACTTCACCGGAGCAGTAAGCCGGTATACGCGATACGCGCCGTCCGTCCGCAATGGATCGACTCGCCAGCCCAGGCTGCGCAGCTCATCCGGAAGCCTGACCATAATCTCCCAGTTGCGAACGATCACCAGGTACTCCGCCTGCGTCTCGAGCGCGAGAGTCGCTACCGCCTTTGCCCGGTCCGCTCCCGCCGTCGGCCAGGTGTAGCGGCGATGCAGAGGAATCGCCTCAGGCGTCTTAAGCCCCACCAGATCAATCAGGCGATAGTCAGTCGCAAAAGCCATGTAGCCCGCGTCGTGGACCATCACTCTCGCGTCAGAAGGCAAGTTCTGGCGACACCATGCGACGAGGTCGTGCAATCCTCCGTCGTAGTATCGGCACTCATGCAGATAGGTGTAGATGCTGACCGGGCACAGCACGAGCGAGTAGATCAGACCCACGCGCAACAACCTCGCCGCACGGCGCCGCAACTCAACGTCTGCCTGCTTCATCCCAACCGCCATCGCCCATACCATCATCGGCGTAAGCACGATCGGATAGCGAAACCAGTTCCAGATCATCGCCGGCGGAAACTGAACATAGATCGCCACCAGGAACACCGCGAAGAACGCCAGCACCGCCTTGGCCATCGGCTGCCGCGCGGCTCTCACCAACGCGATCACGAGAGGCCCGCACGAGATGAGGTACACCACCCATATCAGCCCCTCGATCCCTGCCTTGTTCGTCCACAGCTCCCTTGCCGTCGCCAGGCAGTAGCGCTTCGCCACGCCTGTCAGCGGATACGGAACTCCGGTCGCATGCCAATACCAAAGCATCCACGGAACTCCCGGCAGCAGCGCAAGCGCAAGAAACATCGCGCCCCACGCAACCGCACGACGTGCGCTTCCATCTGCCCGGTACACCTTGTACGTCAGCGCCGCCGCCACCAGCACAGCGAACGGAAACAGATCGGGCCGTATGCTCGCCGTCACTCCAGCCAGGAGTGCCGACCACTTCCAGTTGCGCCGGTCGCCCGACCCCAGCGCCAGCGTCCACGTCACTGAAGCGAAGGCCCACGACGTTTCGAGTCCATTGATCAGATGAAACGGCACGAAGGACGCCACCAGCCCCAGCACAACAAGAGAGACACTCTCACTCCGGCTGAGCCCAAACTGGCGAGTCAGGCGGACGAGCGCCAGCACATACGCCAGCACTCCCAGCCAGCACGCCATGTCGAGCGCAAGCAGCGGAGACAACGCAAAGAGCAGCAGATAGAGCAGCGCAAGAAACGGAGCGCTTGTCACTCCATAAAGCGCCGGAACACCGGGAAAGTTCGGATCCCTGCCCCAATGCAGCACCTGCGCCGCATGCAGCGTGATGTACGGATCATCCAGCGGAAACATTGGCCGCGCGCGCAACAGGTGCATCGCAACATAACCGCAGGCCACTGCAAGAGACGCCGCGCCATACGTGCGCGGTGCTCCAGCCCGTCCCTCATGCAGTGACCGCACGCTGCTGCTTCTCCTCCGCCGGTAGTGTCGTCATCGTAACAATCAGCACCGCGACAAGTAGCAGAAAGAATGCAAGGTGCCCCATAAACATGAGCACGGGCATGCAGTAACACGCCCCCACGCAGAGATAGGCCCGCCGGGATCCAACCTTCAGCAACGCCAGAACCGGAATCAACAGCAGCGAGAAATCATGCAGATTCACGTTGAGGCTGATGATCAGGGTCAGCGCGACCATTGGCGGAAGGAGATCGCGGACATCGTCCCGATGACGTAGCCGCCATGCCACCGCCGCCAGCAGGATCACAGAAAGCGCCACCGTGAGTTCCACTGTAGCCTTCGGGCTCAGACCAAATACATCGATGAAGCCCCGCAGATTGGGCCGAGCCCACGCGGTAGCTCCGATCTCATCGCCCGCGCCCGATCCCGCGTAACTCATGAGACTCAGCATCAATCCAAAGCCGCTTCTCCCCGTAACGCCAAAACTGACAAGAAGAACCGCCACGCAACCGGCAAGGAATCCACGCGCAAAACGTGCGCCGCGCTTCCACAGCAGCACCGCCGCAAGCGGCAACACCAACTGCGGCTTGAACGAGGCACACGCCAGCAGAAGGCCGGCGACTTCGTCCCTGTCGCGGCGTAACGCCGCCAGCGACGCCGAGAACAGCAACAGCAGAAGAAGAGAATCCTGTCCTTGCACGACAGTCAGAGCTACCGGAAACAGTGCCGTTGCAAGCAAAAGAATATAAAGTCGCCGCACTGCAAAGATCATGCTGAGCAAACGCGAACACGCCACAAGCATGCCTAACGACAACAGCCTCCACACCCACAGCGCGACCCGGAACGGGAGCAGCGCCAGCGGAGCGTAAATCAGCGCTTCATAGCCAAGGTGCATGAACGGCAGTGGCGCATCCATGCCCAGCACTCTGCGCTGAAACTCAGCCTGCGTCGTCAGGTCGAACAGCTGCCGGCGATGCCCCTCCGCGACCACGCCGCCTGCGGTGTACAACACGCTGAAGTCCAGAATTGCCGTGCGCGAGAAGACGAACAGCGCGAACCAGCAGAATCCCGCCACAATGACGAGAAGAAAGATCGCCTCGGAGGACAGCTCCAGATTCCCTTCGCGATCCGCCGGCTTCCTCATTCGTCCATCGTCCTCAACTCCGCCAGTGCAGCGTCACCGGCCCGCTCAGCGGATGCTCGCCTATCCCCTTAAGCCGCGCCTGCTTCAGCGCAAAGTACCACTTCGCCGGCTTGTCCGCGTCATCAATCAGCATCAGCCCCGGATGAAACCTTAGCCCTTCGGCCTGCTCGATCATCGTCTGCTGATCCTGCCCCACAAATCGAGCACCAAAAAATGTAGCGATAGAAGTAACAAATGGAACACGATAGAAGACATTCCACGCTGCGATCACGTCGATCCTGCACGTTGACGGCGTAACCGGAGTCACGGTCGTCAGGCTCGCAAACCACTTGTCGCCCGCGCGAATCGTCTCATACCGCCGGTTCGGGAGCACAAAGTCGATCGTCGTCGTAATCGGCTCGCCATACACTCCCAGCAGCTTGTAAGGCGCCGAGTTCGCGCTCGGAGCATGCGACGACATCCGGAACCCGGCATTTCTTCCATTGTTTTCGCTATCTTTCAATGGCTCGAAGTGCTTCTCCTTCTCATGAATACTCGCCCGGCTGCGCCACCACCACGCCTGATGCACAAACGGCCCATGCGCCGGGTCCATCAACCCGATGATTCCGTGATCCACATTGCAGGGCAGGTCCGCCACCAGATGCGCGCTGCGAAATTTATCGGAGAACTTCGGCAGCTCCGGCACCGGAGGCAGCGCCTCGCCCACACGCCCCGTCCCCGGCTCTGGCATGTACACCCACGCATAGCCATCGCGCTCCTCGCACGGATACGCGCCTGCATAAATCTTCCCCGGCTCAAGCGACTCGTGCTTCGTCAGCGAAGGTATCTCCCTGCACCGCCCCGAGCACGGCTCAAACTTCCAGCCGTGGTACTTGCACTGCACCGTCTCGCCATCGAACCACCCCGCCGATAGCGGAATCCCGCGATGCGGACAGAGGTCGCGCATCGCAAAGAGCCTTCCATCGCTCTTGCGGCCCAGCACCAGCGGAACGCCCAGCAGCAGCGCCGTAGTCATCTTGCCCTTGCGTAGCTCACGCACGCGCAGCGCAGGATACCAGTCGCCGAAGATCAACTCCGCCGGGGGTCCGGATGGCCCACTCACTTGAACCAGATCACGCATCATGCAGTCAGCCTGAGTCTACGACAACTTACCCTTGAGCCGGATACTCGGCCACCCTTCCTATACATTCCTTATCTGCCGGCTGCCGGAGGAGAATTCGAACCAGCCTCGCCAAAGCAACGACCAGCACAAGTGCCACAGCAAACCAGACGCAGTCCATAACATACACAACCCACATCGGGGCGACGCCGATGTGACGCAACAGCGATGGCAGAAAATTCCATGCGCCGAGGTGCGCCGCGTCCCATGGATCCTGATTCATGGAGGGCGAATTGAGCCCCCACGCATCCCGCCGCCCGAGCATGAACGCCGCGATGTTCTTGAATCGCAGAAACACCACCCACGTATGCCTGCCGAATGCGTCCTTCTGGTAGATCTCCAGCGGAAGCCAGAAGGCGAGCGACGCGCACTGGATCGCCACACTGCAAACAGTAACGATAAGCGCAAGGAGACTGACGCCCCGGGCCAGACACTGCCGGTATCGAAGCATCAGCGGGATGGCAAGCAGCGAAGCCAGCTCGACCGCGCTCGAAACATAACGATCGCCCCAGGCGTAATCGCCGGCCCACGAATAGTACCGCGCATAAAGGATGATGTAGCAACCCACCAGGACGAGCGAAGTCAAAAGAAGGCCTCGAACCCCAGGCGCCAGCCGTCTCCACAGCAGAACCGCGAGCAGCACCGTCAGCACCAGCATCGGGTCGAACAGAAAAATGCTCTTTTCAGGCGCGAAGAGCGGGCCGAGAATACCGGAGTCGAGTCCTCCGCGGAGCCAGTGCCCATGGAAAGGATAGTTGTACGGCAGCGAGGGATCTCTCTGCCGCGCCTCACGTGCCAGCACTGCAACGTAAGTATCGCTCCACGAGCCGAACCGAATGTACTGATACAGGCGATCGAGGAAGAAGAACACCGCATACACAGGAAGCGCAGTTCGCAGATACGTGTGCAAACGTGAAGGCCCCGTACCTGCATCTGGACGGCGTTCGACGGGCGCAAACTTCGCCGCAAGAAGCATGAAGCAGGCAACGCCAACAATATCCAGCGCCGTGGTGATGCGCGTAAGCAGGTTGAGCCCAAGCGCAGCCGAGCCCCAAAGCAGAGAACGCCGGTCGCCGGTCATGAGCCATTTGTATTGCAGGTAGAGACCCGCGATCGTCAGTAGCAGGACGTAGTCGTTCTCCGTCATGTTCTGCGCGTAGTGCAGATGCGTCGTAGCGCAGAGCAGACCCAGCGTGCCCGCAACGGACTCCGCCACAGAAAATCCAAGCAGCCCGAGCAGACGATAGGCCACCAACGCCGTCAGTACGTTCACGAGAATATTTGTGCTGATGCTCACAAAAATACTGCGGATCATCGGGTCCGTTTGGCTCTTCTCGTACCCCCACCACAACGGCAAATGCCGCGCCTCACTGCCCGCGAGGTCGGCCGGCAACATCAGCAGCGATTGCCCAATCCCGTACGTCGCATAGAGCCTCCCGCCGCGTCCGTGCACTCCGAAGTCCGGATATTCCTCAGGAAAGACCTGGGGCTCGCCCGTCCATAGCGAGTGCGTCACCTGCAGGCGATGCGTCGTATCCGACGTTCCAAGTTCGCCCGATTGGATGAGAAAAGTGAAGAGCGCGGTAACGAACAGGAGTAATGGAAGCGGACGTGTGAGTGCACCGCGAAACATGAATCTCCATGGTACAGAGTCCCATGTCCGGCACAAGCGAATAAGCCTGCCAATACACTGAATACGTGCCAATCGACCTGACTCCGACGCGCCGCAATCGCGTCATCCTCATCGCCATCTGGTTCATTCTCTACTGCAGCTACACCCTCCTCACGCCTCCGCTGCTCGACGACGCCGACTCCGTCCACGCCGAGGTCGCCCGCGAGATGCTTGTGCGCCACGACTGGACCACGCTCTACGCCAACGGCATCCGTTACCTCGAAAAAGCCCCGCTGCTCTACTGGAGCATGGCCGCCAGCTTCAAACTCTTCGGCCCGGAGACTGCCGCCGCCCGCCTGCCGCTCGCCTTCACCGTACTCGCCCTCGCCCTCGCGGTCGAAACCTTCGCCAGGAGAGCCTTCAGCAGCCCTGAGCAACAGAAGTCAGGCACGCGCGCCGGCCTCTACGCCGGCATCATCCTGCTCACCAGCTTCGGAATCTTCATCTTCACCCGCATCACCATCCCGGACGCGATGGTCTGCCTCTGGCTCACCCTCGCCATCCTCTGCTACTGGATCACTGAGCAGCAGCCTCAACCAAAGCCATTCCCTTGTTACGGATTCGCCGCCGTCTGCGCCCTCGGAGTCCTCACCAAGGGACTCATCGGCCTCGTCTTCCCCATCGCCATCGTCGTCGCACACCTGCTCCTCACACGAGGCCTCCGCGGAGCCATCTTACGCATCCTCCGCTGCCACCCCATCACCAGCCTCGTCATCTTCCTCGCCATCGCCGCACCGTGGCACATCCTCATCGGCCTCGCGAACCCGACGCAGGGCAACCCCGGCAGCATCACCTTCTCACACGGCCACTGGCACGTCCCTGCGCCCACAGACGGCAACGTCCATGGCTGGTTCTGGTTCTACTTCATCAACGAGCACATCCTGAGGTACCTCAACCTCCGGGTCCCCCGCGACTACGACACTGTCCCGCTGCTTCTCTTCTGGGGACTCATCCTCGTCTGGCTCATGCCCTGGAGCGCCTTCGTCTTCCACGCGGTCGCAAAAGTCCCCTGGCGAAAATCATTCACACGCGCCTCACTCACCCCCCAGCAATCGACACTCCTCCTCCTCGGCATCTGGGCCGCAGTGCCGCTGCTCTTCTTCTCGCTCTCCACGCGCCAGGAGTACTACGTCCTCCCCGCGCTTCCCGCGATCATTCTCCTCATCGCCGCATGGCTCAACGACGAAGCCAGCGAGGCCGAGTCCTTCACCGTCCCCAGCCCGCTCGTCACCTCAGGCCAGCGCATCGCCGTCGTCATGCTCGTCCTCGGCTCCATCGCCGCGCTCGCCGCAGGATTCTTCGTCATTCACTCGCAGCCGCCCGGCCCCAACATCGACCTCGCCTCGCTGCTCAAGCAAAACCCCGGCGACTACGCGCTCTCCTTTGGTCACTTTCTCGACCTCAACGCGCAGGCCATGGGAGCCTTCCGCATTCCACTCATCCTCACCGTCATCGCGCTCTTCGGCAGCACCCTCGGCTCCTGGCTGCTGCGCCGCGACTACAGACCCCACGCAGCCAATCTCGCACTGGCCGCCGGAGCCTTCCTGTTCCTGCTCGCCGCACACCTCGGCCTGCAGATCTTCTCACCCGTCCTCACGTCAAAGCAGCTCGCCGACGCCATCGCGCCCCAGGTCAAGCCCGGCGACATCATCGTCATCCACGGCGAGTACGAGGCCGCCAGCACCCTCGGCTTCTACCTGCGCCGCGACGACATCCACATCTACGAGGGCCGCAGCTCTAATCTCTGGTACGGCAGCTTCTTCCCCGACGCGCCGCCCATCTTCGAGGACACCTTCTCGCTCTCACTCAAATGGACCGACGACACCCGCCGCGTCTTCCTCTGGCAAGACCTGAGCGACCCACTGCCCAGGCTCCCCGGCAAGACCTTCTTCATCGCCCAGAGCGGAGGCAAGGAGATCATCAGCAATCAACCTAATCCATACTGATCGGCGGAACTCTGACTCTCATCGCAGTCCATACACGCTCACCGTGCAGTCTGCGCAATCGGTTCGCACTCCGCCTTTGATCTGCGCAATCTCCGCCGCAATCCGCTGCGCCTCCTGCCCGCGGTTAACCGACTTCAGATAAGCGCCATATTGCTCCAGTGCGCCCAGAACATAGGGATGTCCCATCGGCATGAGCGCTCTCATGGTCTCGATCCCCGCTCTCATCTCCGCGTCCGGGCCATCCTTCACTCCCGTCTTCCATTCTGAGAAACCAAGCGCCAGATGCGCCATGGCGATTGGCAGCGAACGATCGGCAAATGCGCGATGCGCCAGCGTCCATGCCGTTCGCGCATCTTCCACACCATTGGCGCAGCCGCCGCGATTGCACTCCGCGTACACGCGCATCGTCAACGTCGAGACGACATCGGTCATATCCGGATCCTTCAACGCGACCATCTCGTTGTAAGCCTCCCTCGAATCCCGCTCCGCGTCCTTGTACTTCCGCTGGGCCAACTCCGCTTCGGCCAGATTCATCCTGCCGCGTGCAATCTGTAGCCGATCGCCCAGCTCCTCACGAACTGCCAACGATTGTCTGCGGCACCTCTCCGCCGCTGCGAAGTCCCCGGCCAGTACATATAACGACCCAAGATTCCCCAAGACAATCGCATAATCGATTCTTCCCGGCGACGTCTCCAGATACCGCAGCGCGCGGTTATACGCCAACTCCGACTTCGCATACTGCATCTCGTCCTCGTAGTCCGAGGCAAGTTGCGCCCACAACCTTCCCAGCTTTAGCGGCTCCATCCCGCGCTGCTCCTGCACGCGAGCCGCCTCGACCTCCTGCGCAATGCGCTGCTCCATTTTCTGCGCGGCCGGCGGCCTCTGCTCCACGTCCACGCCCTGCGCCCATGCAGGAAGAAGGATCAGCCCTGTCAAAAGCGCCCATTCGCATGAGCGCTTCACGTCAACTCGGTGGTGTAACCGAAGCGATGCCATGGAACCACCTCCTGTAACGGATGGTTCATTGACGTATCAAAAATCTGATCGATTCGCGTTTGTGACCACCGGCAGAAACCGCGGGTGAACGGCACATTCGCCCACGCCATCTGCACCGCGTCAAAATCTCTTAAAGCTCATCGCAGCCCATACACGCTCACCGTGCAACTCATGCAAGCGCCGCGACTCTCGCTCTCCACCTGAAGCTCCCGCTCAATCGCCTTTGCCTCAGGCGCGCGATGAACCGCGCTCAGATAAGCCTTGTACTGCTCCAGCGCACTCAACACATACGGATGCCCCGGCGAGGTCTGCGCCTTCATAATCTCGATACCCGCTCGCATCTCTTCATCGGGACCGTCCTTTACGCCTGCCTTCCACTCCGCATATCCCAGCGCCAGATGCGTCTGTCCCACGGGCAGGGAATCAGCCGCAAACGCAGCAACGGCCAGCGACGAGGCCTTGCGCGCATGCTCCAGGCCATCCACGCAGCCGTCATGCGTGCACTCCGCGTAGATCAGCGTGACCAGTACCGAGATCAGGTCGCCGGTATCCGAGTCCTTCAATGCGACCATCTCGTCGTACGCCTCACGCGACTGCTCCTCCGCCTCCTTGAATCTGTGCCTCCCCAACTCCACTTCGGCGAGATGCGATTTGCCCCGCGCAATCTCGAGCCTGTCGCCGAGGAGCTCACGCGCCGTCAGCGAGCGCCTTCGGCATCGCTCCGCATCCTCAAAGTTCCCTGCCATCACATACATCGATCCAAGGTTGTCGAGCACAATCGCATAGTCGATCTTCGCCTCGGGAACTCCCTCAAGAAGCCGCAGCGCATGGTTGTATGCATCCTCTGACTTCGCAAGCTGCATCTCGTTCTCGTAGTCCGAAGCCAGATGCGCCCACAGCCGTCCCATCTTCAGCGGCCCCATTCCGCTTTGCTCTCCGGCGCGGACCATCTGCAGGTCTTGCGCTATTTTTTTCTCCATCGTCGAAGACGTCGGTTGATCGGGCGGCAACGCTCTCGCACTCGCAACCCACATCAGAAGCGCCGCAACACCTGCCGCAGCGCGAGCCCGCTGCACATCACATCGGAGGAAAGATACGACCTGTGCCATACATCACCTCGCAACTTGTCCGTCACTGCAATGACGATTGCGTCTGGGGCGATTTCGACATCCGGGTGCTGCAAATGTGACTGTGTTCGCTACGGCTCTCGTTGCAGCGAAGTTCGAACTCTGTGACGAAACGCCGGAATTCGCGGATGAATCGCAATTCACCCCTTATTGAAACCCGCGTTAACGGCCGCGCAGGCTGTACGCACTGACAGTGCAGTTCGCACACACACTCGGCATCGCGCGAGGGAGTGCTTGCTCCTCCCTCGCGATCTCATCGGCCTCCGCCGTGCGGTGCGTGTCTTGCAGATACGCGTGATACTGCGCCAGCACTCCGCGCAGGTACGGATGTCCGGGAGTCGTTCGTTCCCGCAGAATCCGTATGCTCTCCCGCATCTCCTCATCCGCTGCATCGTTCATCCCCGTCTTCCACTCCGCATACCCCAGTGCAGACCGGGTTTCGGCGACAAGCAGCGAATCAGCAGGAAACGCAGCCAGCGCCCGCAACTTCGCCTCTCGCGCGCGCTCCAAGGCATACACGCACTGCCCGCGCATGCAACTTGCGAACGTAAGCGTAATCAGCGCGGAAACAATTTGGCCGCTGTCCGGATCCTTCAACGCAGCCATCGCGGCGTAGGCCTCAGCCGACGCCTTCTGCGCCTCCTTGAACTTGTGCTCGCCGAGATAGGCCTCCGCCAGCAGCGCCTTCCCTAACGCAATCTCTGCCTTGTCGCCGATCTTTTCGAACGCGGCCTGCGCGCGCCTTCTGCACCTCTCAGCCTCGTCATTGTTATGCATCGCCAGATACAGCGAGCCAAGATTCTCCAGCGCGGTCGCAAAGTCCTTCGCGCTATCCGGAGCATGCTCCAGAATCTGCAACGAGCGGTTGTACGCGTCCTCCGCCTTCGAAAACTCCGCCGCATCTTCGTAGTCCAAGGCGAGACGCGCCCACAATCTTCCGAGACTCCGCGCATCAATCTCTGTCCGCTCCCCAACGTTAATCACTTCCAGGTCCCGTGTAATCCGCTCTTCCAGCGTAGGGGGCGCCGG
Organism: uncultured Acidobacteriaceae bacterium; assembly: GCA_963741395.1. Taxonomy (GTDB): domain Bacteria; phylum Acidobacteriota; class Terriglobia; order Terriglobales; family Acidobacteriaceae; genus Edaphobacter. The sequence goes on along the minus strand of CAVUHV010000007.1, from coordinate 930,291 downwards.
AGCAGCTGCCTGAAACGCATGCGCACAGCACGTCGCCCACAAGAGAAACACGATGCACGCAAGCATCATCCCGGTACGGTGAAGCAGCCTGAGCGAGTCCATGAAATTACCTCCAATTCGCGCTTGAGACAACAGTGAAGGTTTCCGGTTACGAACTTCGAAGGGTAAATTGCACGAAATTGTGACGAATAGCGTGCCGTATCGCGAATGACAATCTCGCATCCGGCATCACTCGTGATGCACACAACTCTCCTGTGCCGCGTATCACGCAGCCTCGGTCCCTACTCTTTGATCTCTACTCGAACACGGCCCTTATTGCGTACGCAGGCCGTAGACGCTTACCGTGCAGTCCACGCACGCGCCCGGCAACCTGCTCATTTCAACTCGTGCTTGCTCTGCGACCTGCTTGGCCTCCACCTTGCGGTGCGTCGACTTCAGATAAGTCGAGTACAGCGTCATGGCCCCAACGCCATACAGATGACCCGCCGTCGACCACTTCTTCAGTATCCGAATGCCCTCTTGCATCTCCTCATCGGGAGCATCCTTCATCCCAGCCTTCCACTCCGCATAGCCCAGCGCCATCCGCGCCTCTCCAATCAGCAGGCAATCAGCCGGAAGCACAGACAGCGCCAGAGACTTTGCATCTCGTCCCCGCTCCACTGCAAACGCGCGCTGCCCATGCTGCGAACTCGCGAACGTAAGGGTCACCAGCGTCGCGACGATCTCATCGGCAGCATCCTTCAGCGAAACCATCGCGTCGTAGGCCTCCGCGGCCATCTGCTGCGCGTTTTTGTACTTACGCTCCATCAGATACACCTCGGCCAGCAGCGACTTGCCGCGCGCAATCTCCACCTTGTCGCCAGTCGCCTCGCGAAGCGCCAGCGCTCGCATACGGCACCTCTCCGCCGCACTGTGGTTATGTTCGACCATGTACAGCGAGCCCAGATTGTCCAGCGCCGCCGCATAGTCCTTCGCCATCTCCGGCGATCGCCCAAGAAGTCGCAGCGCATCGTTGTACGCGCTCTCTGCCTTGTCGAACTGCCCTGCATCTTCATAGTCCTCGCCCAGATGTCCCCACATCCTTCCCAGATTCAGGGCATCCATCCCGCTCCGCTCGCCTTCCCGAATCTTCTCCGTCTCCTGCGCAATCTTGTGTTCAAGCCCGCCGGGTGCGCTCACCTGAAATGCCCTTGCGTATGACATCACCATCGTCAGCAGGTCAATGCAGATACAACTCGCAACAATTCGGAAGATCGCTCCATGCGTCGTCATCGGGAGCCTCCCGCCGGTACTTGAAAAAATCACCGTGCCGCCGATTACGCGCCCCTCACGCAAAAGTTCACAGATTGTGACGAAACGCTTCACGCCCGCATCGATCCTTTCTGCCAGCATCCCAGGCCAGGCAAAAAGTTTCAGACCCAACCCGCCTCGACACCGCAAAGCACGCGTATCCATCGCAACCCCCATTCGCTGTCCCATGAGGTCTCACTCAATATACGAAGGCATTCGTAGTTTGTCAACGAAAACTCTCGTAGATTGATTAGATCGCCTGAAGACCCGCACCTATGACCGGAAACCGCACCCGCGGTTACGAAAACCTGAAGCAAAAATCTGTAAATTGTGACGAGCGTCGTCGCTGCTCACTTCGGCCGCAATCGTCACCCCTGATCCGCAACCCGGCTCAATCGACCATCTTTCAACCGGAACCGCTCCCCGCGCCACACAATCGTGTCACCCGCAAAGCTCCAAAGCCAGAACCCCAACCCAATGCAGTCGCGTAGCGGCAGCAGCCACAGATCGCGCAGCACCTGCGCATCGTGCAACACGCCGACCCCGACGCTCAACGCCACCGCGACACGCGCCAGCGCCACGATGCTCAGCAGTGTGAAGCTCCACATCGCAAACCCGCTCGCCACGCACGTTATCATCGCCCACGCCAGAGCATAGGTAACGATGAGTCCTGCATAACCCCACTTACGCGAGTCTCGCACCGTCCGCGCCCACCGCAGCTGATGCTCGACGAAACCGCGAAACCCGTAAGCCGGCACCGTCGTCTCCACCACCTCCGGAACCAGTTCCACTTTGTAGCCCGCCGCTGCGATCCGCGCACCCATCTCGTAGTCATCCCCGAGACACTCCACCAACGGCTCCAGTCCTCCCGCCTTCGCCAGAGCCTCGCGCCGCATCGCCAGCGTCGATCCAAGCCCGAACCGTATTCCACCTTCCAGCTTCCGAGCCGTCAGAACTCCCGGGAAAAAATCTGTCGATATTCCCAGCGCCTCAAGCCTCGCCCAAAGCGTCGCCCCGCGCTCCGCAACCATCCCCCGGTACGGAGCCGTCACCATCCCCACGCCCTCATCTATAAAACACGCCATCACCCGCGCCAGATATCGCCGCCCCACACGGATATCGCTGTCGTTAATCAGCACATAGTCGTAGCTCGCCTCGCGAAGCATCCGCACCAGGTTGCTCACTTTGCCGCTCGTCCCCAGCCGCTCGCGGCATTCGATCACGCGAATCACGCACTCGGGAAACTCAACCCGCAGCCGCGCAATCTCAGCAACCGCAGGATCGTCAAGGCTATTCACGCCAAACAGAATCTCGAACCGCCCCGCATACTCCTGCCTGCAGTGACTCGCGAGGCCCTCGAACATCCGCGGATCCACGCCCTTCACCGGCTTCAGTATGGAAACGTCAGGCGCAAACCCACTATCCAGCTTCTTCCCGCGCCACGTATGATTGAAATCCCGCGCCCCCAAAAGCGCCAGCATCAGATACACAACTCCTGCAAGCGCAAGCAGCGCCGTCACCACCTCAACTGCAATCGCCAGCATCTATCCAGTCTATCGTCTACAGGCCAGCCCAAGCCGACCGCGGATTTTCGCGGACAGACACGGATTAAATGACATAGGAATGACGGCATCAATCGCACTTAATCCGTGATCATCCGTGTCAATCCGCGGTCGCAAGGCTGCTACTCATACCGCAGCGCATCAATCGGATTCAGATTCGCCGCCTTCCACGCCGGATAGATCCCAAACACCAGCCCAATCGCGCACGAACATAGAAACGCCGCAATCACCCAAAGCGGCGACACCAGCGATGACAGAATGTACTTCAACCCCACCGCAACCCCGCTTCCAATCAGAATCCCGATAATCCCGCCGATCGCGCACAGCGTCACCGCCTCCAGCGTGAACTGCGCCAGAATAATCTTCTTCGTCGCGCCGATCGCCTTCCTCACGCCAATCTCGCGCGTTCGTTCCGTCACGCTCACCAGCATGATGTTCATCACGCCCACGCCACCCACCATCAGCCCCACGGACGAGAGCCCGAACATCAGAAGGAACAGACTCCCCGTAATCTGCTGCCACAGCCGCGTCAGCGAGTCCGAGCCGAAGATCGCAAAGTTGTCCTCCGCCTCATTCCTTACCTTCCGCCGCCGCCGCAGAAGCTCTGTAATCTCATCAATCGCCGTGGCCTTGTTCTTCTGATCGTCAAACTTCACGCTGATCCAGTAGTCCAGCACCTCAGGATGGATCTTGTGGAACGTCGTCACTGGAAAGTATGCAAAGTTGTCGTCAGGATTCTTCCCGCCGCCGAATGGAGCCTTCCTCTTCTCCAGCGTCCCGACAACCGTAAAAGTCCTCCCATCAACCGTTATCTCCTTGCCGATCGGGTTCTCCTGATCGCCGAAAAGATCATCGGCCGTGTCGTGCCCCAGCACCACAACGTCGGCCGCGCGCTCCTCATCCTGATCGGTGAAGTACCGCCCCTCATGGATGTCGAAGTCATACACCGTTGTCACCGAAGGCGTATCGCCCTCGAGCGACACATTCTCTGACTTGTGCATTCCATACTTCGCCGTCACCGAACCCTGACCCCACTGCTGATTCCTGTACTGCAACCCCGGAGACACAGCAACGATATGAGGAAGCTGCGCCATCGCCAACGCGTCATCCATCGTCAGTTGCTTCCGCGTCAGCATCTCCGTCGTCGGCCGCACCCCAATCACCGGGAACCGGAACACCCACAGCACGTTGGTTCCCATCGTCGCCACCCACGCCGAGACGTTCGAGTTCAGCCCATTGATCACCGACGAGATCGCAATCACCGTTACCACGCCGATCACAATCCCCAGAATCGTCAGTCCCGACCGCAGCTTATTGGCGCGCAGCTGGTCGAACGCCATCTTGACCGCTTCTTTCTGATCGCCAATCTTCATCGCTCTCTCCCAATTTGCAGGTCGCCAGTTGTCAGTTGCAGGTCGCCTGTTGTTAGTTGTTGGTTGTTAGTTGCAGGTGGTTTATTTTCTTGTCATTCTGAGCGCAGCGAAGAACCCCCGCATTTCGGTCGTCGCTGCAACGCTCTATTCAACATAGAAACCGAACAACAAACAACAAACAACCAACAACCGCCTCTCAAATCTCCGACCGCAGCGCCACAATCGGGTCCAGTTGCGCCGCCTTCCGTGCCGGATAAACCCCGAAGAAGATCCCAACGCTCGCCGCAACAACCAGTCCCGCAAAGATGCTCCAGATCGCAATCGACGACGGGAAGCCAAGCAGCACCGTCACAACCTGCGCCACGACCATGCCTCCTATCACTCCTATCGCCCCGCCAATCAGCGCCATTGTGGCCGACTCAATCAGAAACTGGATCATGATGTCGCCCCGCCGCGCACCCAACGCCTTACGAACGCCGATCTCTCTCGTCCGCTCCGTCACGCTCACCAGCATAATGTTCATGATGACGATGCCGCCCACAACCAGCGAGATCGCCGCAATCGCCACGGCCACCGCCTCAAACCCGGAGCTGATGCTCTTCCACAAACCTACGAACGTGTCGCTCGTCTCCAGCGTGAAGCTATCCTCGGTCCCCGCAGCATCATGCCGGAACGCGCGCATCAGAACCCTCGCCTCATCCGTCGCCGACTCCAGCGCACCCTCCGCGCCCCCTGCCTTCGCATAGATCGTCACTGTCTTCATCGTGCCGTACGTCTTCTGGTACGCCGAAAGCGGAACCGCCACCCAGTTGTCCTGGCTCTGCCCCAGCGTCTTGCCCTGCTTCTCGCCCAGCCCGATCACCGTATACGGCGCGCCGTCCACGCGAATCTCCTTGCCGATCGGGTCGTCGCCCTTCATCAAATTCTCCTGGATATCCGACCCGATGATCGCCACCTGCGAGGCATGCTCATCATCCGTCGGCGTAAACCCTCGCCCCTGCACAACGTTCAGGTTCTGCATCTCCGGCATCGCATACGTCTGCCCGCGAATCGTCGTGTCTGTGCTCGACTGCGTCCCAAAAACAATCTTCCCCGTCGTCGTCTGCTGCGCTCCCACCTGCGAGCAATGCCTGCAGTTCTCCGAGATGTATTTGTAAGCGTCCAGCAGAATGTTCTTCCGTTTCTGGCACTTCACGTACTCGTCGTAGTTGGTGATGATCTGCGGCTGCTTGCTGATGGTGAACACATCCGCGCCGTACTTGTTCACCTTGCTGGCCACATAAACGTTCGCGCCGTTCACCAGCGTCACCACCGCGATCACGCTGGCAACGCCGATCACCACCCCCAGCAGCGTCAGGATCGTCCGCAGCTTATTGGCCCACAGCGACTGGGTGGCGATCTTGACGGCCTCTTTGAATTCCATAGCGTGTCGTCTCGGAGCGTCCAGTCTACAGCCGCCCACAAGCATCTACGCACGTTATCTATCCCAAAGTTCCGTATTTCTACGCTAACGACGACCTCGTATTAATGTCCACGCTAAGGCTTATCGAGCGCCTCCCATCGTGCTATTGCCTATGAATCCATAGAAGTCTCTATGTATAATCCAGCGATTCGCTTCGCGGTCAGCACGCTCGTGAAGCATGGAACCCTGGCACCACGCCACTTCACGAACACGGAAGCTTGAGAGTTCCTTCACCGGGAGCATGATCTGGAGCGTCGGAGGGATAGAGACATGTCAGCCATTCCTGCATCGAGCCAAATTGAGCTGAGTCCGGCAGTCAAAGCTATTCTGGAAGTCGATACCCCAAAGTCTCAACTTCTCAGACACTACCTGGATTTCACGCAAGCCATCCTCGCGCCGGACCCGGTTGGGATTGATAGAGTCGTGAGCCTCGATGCCCGCTTTCATGAACTGGAAGCGATCGGATACCCGCCCGGACCGGAAGGGTTTAAGAAGTTCCGGCGGCAGGTCAATGCGGCCATCCCCGATGAACATATTGTCTTTACTGCTGTGCGTTTCGAGGGAGACGACATCATCGAGGCAGATCTTGATATCAGCGCAACCCACACGGGGGAGGAGATGATGGGTGCACCCGCGGCGTCGGGACGAAAGATTCGCTTCGGCGTCCATGCTCGTGGCCGATTTGTTGGCGGCAAGATGGCTGAACGCTGGGACCGCGCCGACTTCGAGGATATCAAGCGCCAGCTCACGGGACCCACGCAGTAGACCTCAAAGATCCTCAAAGATCCGAAGATAGGTAACGAGAAACACCGTTGCGGTCGCCGATGGCACGAGCTGGCAGCTCACCTTCAGCGCAGTTCGATCAATCAACTCAAACTAACCCACTGCCGGGTGTGAGCTCGCGTGCGGCGGGGTGAGGAGTCGGGCTTGCAGGCGATTGCCGACTCATCTCGGCGAGGCCGCCGAGAGTGGGGCTGCCCCTGCGGCGGCGTCCCGGCGGAATGGGGGAACGGCGCGGAGGCTGAAGCTCGCGATAGCGGCGGGGTTGGAGTTCGGACGCACCTGGAGGGTGCCGAGGACCTCGGTCGCCGAGGGGGTCTGGTCGCGGAGTCGGAATACGAGGACGCCGGGCTGGACCTCTTTGGCAGAGAGCAGGTTGAAGCCGCCAGTCTGTTGCCGGAGCTCCATCTGTGCAGCGGCCGCGGAGGCGAGCGCGACATTCGGCAGAGCGTTGCCAAGCGCGGGATAGCTTGCCTGGTTGAAGGCGGCAAGCCAGTCGTAGAGGAGGTGGCCGGCCGGGGTGTCGGGGATGAGGCCCACCTGGTCGCCGAAGCGGGGCAGGTGAACGAGGATGGTGGGGTGAACGGGACTGACGTGGTCACCTGGCCGGGCGGGCACAGGAGCGTCGGCGGGATCACCGAGGACGATCGTGTCGATCTGGGATGGATCGTCTTTCTCGTCCGCGGCCGAGGCGGCTCCGGATGTGGCGCTGGCGGAACGGGCAGCGCCGGAGCCGAGATGTGTATGTCCGGTGTGACCCAGGGCATAGAGGACCGACGAGAGCGCACCGACGGCGGCCACGGTAGCCAGCAGGATGGCCCCGGGGCGCAGCGGCTGGCGGTCGGTGATATAGAAGCTGGGACCGGCGAGAGTGGGGACCTCGGTGGGCAGGGGCTTCTGCATGAGTGGATGCTCCTTGGCTTTCCGGGGGCGAGCCTGGTTGGAGGAGGTCCGGCGGCGTTGGCCGCCACTGGTAGTGTAGACGGGGTGCCAAAGGGTGGCGTGAGCTGATCGTGGGATCGGCAACGGAAGAGAGGCAGGTGTTGCTCTCCCAGGAGTGACACCGACTCCCTCAGTGCTGGAGACATTTACTAAAATCCACGTCGCTCTGCGGCTCAGCGCCCAAAAATAAAACCCTCAAAAATCCGAGCAAAATCGCATGTCAAGCCCCAAAACCACTCATCCCCAACAAACGAAGCAACTTACAGCTGGCAGAGCAGTTTCCTCAATTCGCTAGAATAGAAGTAGATGGAAAACAGCCGAAAGCCCCGGACCACCCCGGGCCTTTATTTTTTCAACCAGCCATACCCATCTGACTTGCTAACTGCTTTATTTTGAAGATTTTGAAGCTTAAACCATTTAGATAGAAGACTTTACGCAAGTAGTCCAGACCTAAACCAAATGAATGGAAGACTTTGCACAAAACAGGGGGAGGGGGGTTACCCATCCCTCAGAACGACAACCGCGCCCCAAACTGGAACTGCCGCGGATCATACGCCGCCGTCTCCTGACCTGCCTGTGTGTAAAGCAGGTTCACATCCAGCGTGTTGTTTTTATTGATCAGGTTGAAGATATCCGCCGTCAACTGCAGCGTCACCTCGTGAGGGAAAGAGATATCCTTCCCCAGCCGCAGGTCAGTGAAGACCGTATAAGGCTTCGTCCCTACGTTGCGGCTGAGGTCGCCGTTGAAGTAGCTGCTGCCGATCGGAGCTCCGGTCACCGGCGAGTCGATATAGCACGGCACGTTAAACGCCCCCGTCGGCGAGTACTTCGAGAGCACCGCCGGCGTACCGCAGCCCGTCACCCCGCTCCCCGAAGCGACCGCATTCGGCCGGTCCGTCAGCGAATTGAAGTCGAAGTTCGTGTCCGTGCCTGTGAGGATGTTGAACGGCCGGCCCGAAGAGACCTCGAAGATCGGAGCCACCGTTACATTCGAGAAGACCGCCGGCATAAAGCCCGTCCCGCCGAGCCTTCCCGAGTTGTACACGCCCGAGAGCACCAGCCGGTGCCGCTGATCGAACGTCGAGTTGCTCCGCTCCGCGTTCGGGTTGAAATTATTCTGCGGCGAGTCCGAGGTCGAGACCACGTCTGTCGAGTCATCGATCGCGTGCGCCCACGTATAGCTCACCAGAAACTCATACTTCTGCGAGAGCATCTTCTTCAGGTTCACGCTCAGCCCGTTGTAGCTCGACGTCCCCGTCGTGAGATTCGGAGTCATATCGCCAAACGGAACCGGAACGCCCACGCCGAGCCCTTCGCTCGCCGCAATCTCGCTGGCCAGCGCGACACACTGTCCCGCGCCCTGGCTCACGAGGAACGGCGCCAGCGACTCGTTCAGCCCGGACTTGCGGAAGAAGTTCAGCAGCGGAGGCGCAACATACGGTCCAGCCGGCCCAACCCCGCACGGAACCGTGCCGCTCGCCGTCGCCACCGTGAGAGGGTTCGACGTCGGACCAGCCACGGCCGACTGCGGAGTACCAGGCAGGACCGACGCCGTACCTGCCTGCACCGCCGCAACCGCCGAGCGCCAGTTCGCCACCAGCAGCGACGGATTCACCGGGTTCACGTTCACCGGGCGGTTCAGATGCCGGCCGCCGGTCGAGTTGTACGCGACGTTCAGCGTCAGGTTATGCCCAAAATCCTGCTCGAAACCAAACGAGATCTGCTGCACATACGGCGTCTTGAAATACACGTCCGCTGGAAGCCCCGACGGCAGGATCGCCAACGGGAAGCCACTCGTGAGGTAGTTCTGATTCACAAATATCGAGTTGTCATTGTTCGGATCGAACCGCTGCTGATTCCCCAGGAAGTTGAGGCCCGGGATCGGAAGGCAGTTCGCATTCGAAAGCGAGCCTTGAAAGGTATTGGTCGCATTCAGGTTCAGCGGGCTCACCGTGCTCGCCGCGGTGCACGGGGCGCCACCGGCAAGAATCACCAGCGGAACCGTCGTCGAGTTGAAGATCATCGACTGCGCCTCGAGATTGCCCGGCGCGCGGTCATAGAAGATGCCGTAGTTCGCCCGCACCACGGTTTTGCCGTTGCCGCGAACGTCGTACGCAACGCCGATGCGCGGAGCGAAGTTGGTGTCCTGCAGGCGAATGCCTTGGCGGATTCCATAGGCCCGCTCAGCCGCATAGGTGTTGGCGTTTAGAGCGCCCTGCGTGGGGAACGCCTCGACGTCGTAGCGCAGACCGGCGTTCAGGGTGAGGCGGCTGGTCATCCGCCAGCTGTCCTGGAGGTACGCACCCAGCACCTTCAGGTCATACTTGAACTCCGTAACCCCGATGCCCTGCGCAAACGACTGTGGAATTCCAAGCCCGTACGCCTGAATCGGGGAGAAGCCGGGAAGCCCGGCAAGCGATGGTGAAACATCCGTAGCATTCAACGCGGCGAAGCTATAGTCGCCGCCGCCGTAGAGCTGGCCTTGTATCAGGTTGATCGGAATGTAGCGCAGATCGATGCCCCATCTGAAGGTGTGGTGACGGCGCGTGTACGTGAAGTTGTCCTGCAACTGCGTCTGGTCTTCGATGCGATTCACCACCGAGAACGGCGTCTTGCCGAAGTACGCAAAGCCCGGAATGTTCACCGCAGTGTTGTTGCTGCCCGGTGCATTCGCCGGCGAATACAGCACCGGATGGCGAGCGTACTGGAAGCGCAGCTCATTCACCATGTTGACGCCGATGACATAGGTGTAGTCCCCGACGATGGCAACATCATGCAGGCTTTGCGTAGCCGTGCGCGAAAAGGAGTTCTCACCGAAGTTCTGGTTCGCTGCATTCTCCTGAATACCCGTGATGTAGCTCGGCGTCACGCTCCCACGGATGAAGATCCGCTGGTTGTCCGTAATCTTGTGATCGAGCCGCAGCGAGTAAGTCTCCGTCTTCTCAGTCACCGGAAAGTTGCCGATGAGGCTGTTCAACGGCACGTACGATGCCGGAGTCGCCTGCCCCGACGTAACGAAGTTGCTCGCTCCGATCGTGGGCGCAAGGAACGCTGGATTCTTACCCGTCAACGCCAGCGATGAGCCTGACCCGACCAGCGCGACGTACTGCTGGATCCCCGGCGTGTTTGCAGGCGCCGCTGTGAGAAACGCCTGCTGCTCCGGCGTGCCCTGAATCGTCAGCACGCCTGCAGGCGCACCGTAGAACTTGCTGACGTCGATGTTGGTCAGACCGAAGTTGCCGCGGCCGATGTCGGAGAAGCCCGTCTCCTGCCGCCGCGTGATCTCGGTCGCGAAGAAGTAGAAGGTCTTGTTCGGTACAATCGCCCCGCCGATGGTGAACCCAGCCTGCACGCGCGTGTACGCCGGCTGATTGACCGTCGAAAAAGGGTTCGTCGCCTGGATATACCGGTTGCGCAGGAAGCCATAGGCGCTGGCATGCGTCGCATTTGTGCCTGACTTCGTTACAATATTCACGACACCGCCTGAGGCGCGCCCATACTCGGCGTCGAAGCCGTTGGTGATGATCTGAAACTCCTGCACAGCGTCCTGCGATACAGTCGTGCGGGTTCCCCCGGAGATGTAATCGCCGGCATCCGCGCCGTCGACGTTGATGGAGTTCGAGCGGGCGCGCACGCCACCGAAGTTCAACCCGCTTGTCGGAATGGCCCCGACGGAAGGCGCTGCGTCGCGCGCGATCTGCGAGTTCGTCAGCGTGAAGGCAATGTAGTTGCGTCCGTTGATGGGAAGATTGTTGATGCGGACCTGATCGACGGTCGTGGACTGCGAGCTGCTCTGCGTCTCGATGAGCTCGGCTCCGGCATTCACATTTACAACCTCGCTCCCGCTGATAGCGAGGTTCAGCCCCAGCTCGGCCTCCTCGCCGACCGTGAGCACAACGTGCCCCGCGGTCACCTTCGAAAAGCCCGGCGACGTCGCCGTCACGGAGTAGGTCCCCGGAGGCAGCAGGTGAAGTTGATAGTTGCCCTGCCCGTCGCTGACCGTGCTCCGCGAGAAGCCCTTGGAGGCATCAGAGATCGTGACGATCGCGCCTGGGACCACGGCTCCCGAGGGATCGTGTACTGTGCCGCTCAGCTCTGCGGTGGAGATGTTCTGCGCCGGCGCGGGCGCGGTGAAGAGTACAAGAGACAACGCTGCGACTACAGAGAGAGCGGCGAACAGCGCAGAGAGCCGCTGGCGAAACTGGACCATAGAAACCCCTTACAAGCCGAGCGGCAATAGAACTTTCGCAGCCGCGAAACAGCCAAACTTTGCGACGCGATGTTCTACATGAATGAGCATTCATTACGCAAGAGGGTTGCAGTTAAACTGTCTCTAGCTCGTCACTTACTTCTGGGGTTCCACTCGCCGCTGGCCGTAGGGGCAGAGCTTCAACAGCGGGCACTGACTGCACTTAGGGTCGTTGAAGGTGCAGAGGGTCTGGCCGAGATGCTTGATGAGCTGGTGGTGCTCGTCCAGCATCTCGGCGGTCCAGGTCTCGGGGACGAGGCGCATCAGTCGCTCCTCGGTGGTCGCCGAATCCGCGCGCGGCGTAAGGCCGAGCCGCTGGGTGACGCGGAGGTGGTGCGCGTCGACCGAGATGGCGCGCCGCCGCAGCGTACTGAAGTTCACCACGGCGGCGCTGATCTGCGGGCCGACGCCGGGAAACTGCTCCAGCCAGGCGCGGATCTTCTCGGTGCGGTAGCGGGCCAGGAAGTCGAGCGTCAGCTCGCCGTAGCGCGCGGTGATAGCTTCAAGCGACGCCTTGAGGTGCAGCGCCTTCTGCTCCGGAAAGCTGACGTCGGCTATGGCCTGCTCGATCTCCTTCAGCGGAGCGTCGCGCAGGTTCTCCCAGCTCTTTTCCGCCCCGAAGCGGGCGCGCAGGCTCCGGACGACCGAGTAGGTCGTCTCGGTCTTCGTGCGCGAGGCGAGCAGCGAGTAGATGAACTGCGAGAGCGGGTCCCAGGGCTCGCGCCGCGGAGGCTGGCCGAAGTGGCCGAGCAGCAGCCGGTGAATGTGCGGGAGGCGATCGTCGTATCCCTTCCGGTTGTCTTTGCCTGGGTCGGTCTGTTGCTCGGTGAAGAGGGAGTCGTCCATTGCCTGCTGTTTTGATGCGTGAGCTTCGTTTCAGCCCTGAATTTATCAGGGATTTCGCGTCACTCCGAGCTGCGCGCCTGCGGGGGTTTGCAGTCCCCAGGCCATGCGCGGCGTGTTGTGCGCGAGGCCGACGCGGCCGTCGGGGCCGAGCAGGATGATTCCGCCGTGACCTCCGAGACGCGTGTAGAGGTAGGCAATCGCGGATTTGGCGGCCTCCTGCGGCGCATGGCCCGCGGCTACCCGGTCTACCGCCCACTTGCCGAGGACGAGCTTCATGATGGGCTCGCCCCAGCCGGTGAGCGAGACGGCGGCGGAGTGGTTGTCGGCGTAGCAGCCGCAGCCGATGAGCGAGGAGTCGCCGACTCTTCCCGGCGCCTTCGAGAGCGTGCCTCCGGTGGAGGTTGCGGCGGCGATATTGCCGTGCTGGTCGAGGGCGACGGCTCCGACGGTGTCGTGCGAGGCTGCGGTCGGGTCCTCTTTATCCAACAGGACTTTGTCAAGCAAGACGGGGCCGGAGAAAGTGGTGTCCTTTGCGCCTTCGAGCTCGGCTTTTTGAAAGGCCATCAGCCGCTCGCGCTCGCGGGGGACGATGAGCTCGGTGTTGTCGATGAGCGGCATGCCGTGCTGCATCGCGAATCTTTCGGCTCCGACGCCGACGAAGTAGACGTGCGGGCTGTGGTCGAGGACCAGCCGCGCGGCGTGGATGGGGTTGCGCAGATGTTCGACACACGCCACTCCTCCTGTCCGGAGGTTGGCTCCGTTCATCAGCAGGGCGTCGAGCTGGACCCGGCCGTCGCGAGTCAAAAAGGAGCCGCGCCCGGCATCGAAGGTCTCGTCGTCCTCCATAACGGCGACGGCGGCCTCGACGGCGTCGACGGCGCTGGCTCCCTGTTCGAGGAGCTTGTATCCGGCGGCGAGGGCGTTGGCGATTCCGGCCTCGTGGGCGGCGACGGAGTCGTCGGGCATGGCCCAGGCTCCGCCGTGAATCAGGAGTGTCGGCTGCGGCTTCATCTCCTAGCGATTGTATGGAAGTGCAGGTTCAGGGGTACTCCCCTCACCCTATCTTTTAGATCTAAAGATTTATAAATAAAGGAGATAGATTCGAGTCGAGTTGATTCTGTTTATAAAGTCGTAAACAGCGCTAGTCGGTCCAGGCCAGCGCTCTTTCTATCTATGGTCTATTTTAGCGGATTGGGGGAACTGCTCTGCCACTTATATGTTGTTTGTTTTGTGGTGGTTGAGTAGTTTTGGGGCTTGACATGCGATTTTGCTGGGGTTTTTGAGGTTTTATTTTTGGGGCGCCGAGCGATTGGGATTTGGTGGATGGTTTGGGTGTGCGATTCGGCCTTCGGCAGAGCGGAAGCGCCTCTTCGAGGCGGCTATCTCGGCACGGCCAAAGCCGTGCCCGTAACAAAGCGAGTCGCGCCTTGCGCGATTGCCCACTCATGCGATAACGCCGCATGAATGAGTCACCCGGTCGCCCTGGCGACGCGCCAGCTTATGCCGGAACTGATTTCATCATTGGCCGGGACGGCCGGATTGCCGCCATTTATCTCTTTTTCGACAAGCTACCCTGAGCTGGACTCTGTCGTGCGATGTCTATGCGTAGGATCGGCAGCGCCTGGAGTCTTTACTGAGTAGCCGCCGCCGCCCTGGCGTTAGATAACGCCGCGTATTGTGTCTGCGTCTTCGCGATCGCCGACTTCATCATTAATCTCGCCCGAGTCGGAACGCACACACACATTGACTTAATCGATGCGCTCCCGCGCGAGGTCTGAGCGCCAATGGCTACGATGACGATCAATGCGGCTGCGAAGAGAGCGAAGCGGCTCATGGGATCGCCCTCTGGTGGACGATATGGAGGCTGTGTCATGGAAGTACCCCCTGTTGAACAATACGGAGGCTATATCTTGGAAGTTCCGTAAAGCTGGGATAAAAGAAAAGAGCATGCAATCGGCCAAAATGCCATGGGACTCTCATCGTTCGAGCGTTCCTCATCGCGATGGTTGGGGCACCCGGCGGTAGTGGTCAAGTTTGAAAGCTACGGGTATTGCGCTGTTTCAGGGAAGGCGCGATGATGAGGTTCTACTCGAAAAGTAAGATGATATATCGCGAATTAATTGAGATTTTTCTTTTGAAACAACGGGTCAGTACAATGGTCGTCAGTCCACGGCATCAAGGAGACTTTAAACCACTTTACTCCATATTTCATAGGGCGGGTCGCAAATCGAAACTGCTTGATTTGTTTAATTGCGGGTTGAGAATTCAAATGGTATTCAATTTCCATTACTATATCGGCGCATGACAGCGGTAGTGGTTTACCATCCCTGTCTAAAGGCTTAATCGGTCCATCGGAAAAAAAAGACTCTAAGAAGGGATATGACTGACCGTCGCCCTCCGCACCGAGGGGACTCTTATTGCTGTTGACGGCAAGGTGATTCTCACCAAAGGTGACTTTATCTCCGAAAGAAATTGTTTTAATAATTGCGCCAATTTGATCTACGACTATCTCGGAGTCGGACCCATTCTCATAGGCGAATACCGAGTGTATCGGATTGTCCCCCATATCATATTCCATCTGCGCAGTCAGCAATCTACGTACTTTGTCTCGCTCGTCTATTTGTGACTTAAGAATCGCTGCTCTGGACACCGTAAGCCTCTGATGATACCAACCGTAATCGGTAGCACAGAAAAGCAATAGGGCAACCATGCCAGAAATTATCTTTCCCCTGCGCTCCATAGATTCAGATTCCCACGCCGCCAAAAGGAAGAAAAAAGCCGCACCGAATAAAAGGGCGCTGCCGAACAAAAAGTTTGGCTCCGTAAACACTAAGGTGTACCACCATGAGGCGAAGGCCAAGGCGATCCCAACGAAGTGAAGGCGACGACCACCTTTTTCTTCCTTTGGGATTTCCCCAGCGTTCTCTTCTGCACTCGGTGGACAGAGTATTCGTCGGGCAATGCTCGAAACTTCGGGATTACTCGTAAGTCGAACCAACTGAGCGACAACCTTCTGCCTCTGCTTAGAATCCACATACACCTCTGCCAATGGTAAGTACCGAATGGTCTCACCAAGGGCCACGCAGAGTCGATGTAGTTACTAAATGGTAACGATTTGATGGTTTTAGGAGTCATTTCAAACTTGACCACTACCCACCCGGCGTCTTCAGTGACAAGGCACCGCCGGTGCTATAGATTGAACGAATCTCAAATTTGGCGTTGTCCTGGAGAATCACATTGCCTGTTCCCGATTCGGTCAAAACTGAAATGCAGAGACTCAACGATCTATTTGGCGAGACCGTGGTCAAGGGCCGCAAGTTTGCCGCACTCGATCAGATTTACACGACCGATGCCCGAATTCTGCCGCCGGGCGCCGACCTCATCCAAGGCCGCAAGAACATCACGGATTTCTGGCAGGCGGCCGTTACGGGGATGAACGTGCAAGATGCGAAGCTGGTCTCCGTCGACGCTCATCTTGCAGGCGACAGCATCATCGAGATCGGTCGCGCGCGACTGTTTCTGCCTGAAAGCCAGTCCGCAGAGGTGAAGTACGTAGTCGAGTGGAAACAGGAAGATGGCGCGTGGAAGTGGCACACCGACATCTGGAATATGAACGCTTGAACTTCGACTCACTCCGCTCGCTCAGTGTCGGCTCAGTGGATCTCTGGGAGCTTAAGTACAGTTGAGCCAAACCTCATTGCTTCAGCTTAAAATCTGTCCACTCGAAGAATGATGAGGGGGCGCGGTATGACGACAGAGCGAGCCTTGAGGGAGGGACGAATGAACATTCCTGAAACCTACGACTACCTCGTTCGCGCGCGCAGGGATTTGTGGGCCACGCTGGAGGGCGCGCCGGACGAGGTTCTATCGCGCCCCTTGCTGGAGGGTTCGCGGTTTCACTGCATCAAAGACCTCATGTTTCACGTACCCGCCGTGGAGGACTACTGGATTCACGAAGACATCCTGCGCAACGAGCCGGTGCGGAAGAGCATTCCCGCCCTGATGAACGCGAGGGGCGGCCCTGTTTACGGGCATTTCGCGCTCGAAACGCTGCTGGACTACTCGCGGGCTGTAGAGCAGAGCACCCTCACTTACCTCGCCACCCTGACGGACGAGGAGTTGAAACGCTGTGTGAACAAACACGACTGGCCAGAGGAGCGGCACACGGTGGATGGCCTGCTGTGGCACGTCATGATTCACGAGATGCGGCACACGGCACAGATGAGCGCGCTGCTGCGGGAGCAGGGCATCGAGCCACCTTTTCTTGACGTGGTGAATTACCTTCCATCCGCTTGACCGTGTCACGCTGAAGCAGCGTGATGCGCGAAGTGGAGAGTTCCGGCCGCTACTGCGCTACCTCCATCAGGACATCGAGTTCCTTTGCGACGCCCGGATCGGGATCGGGGAAAGGGAAGACGCCTGCCGGCCAGTAGACCGGATTGAAGGTCGTGGCCGTGGTGAGAGTGAGAGGCGTCGACCACTGGTTGTCTGTGTAATCGCCGAATCGATAGGTTGCGCCCGCAGGGAGGGTGACCGACACAGACGGGTTTTCACTTGTGACGGTGATCCAGACCGGATTCGTCGTGAGCGTGATGTTCGGGCCGGAGAGAGGATTTTCTGAAGTTTGCGCGGGTTGTGGCGCATCGGTTGGCACGTACATCAGGACATCGAGTTCCTTTGCGACGCCTGGATCCGGATCGGGGAAGGGGAAGACGCCTGCCGGCCAGAAGACCGGGCTGAAGGTCGTGGCCGTGGTGAGAGTGATGGGCGTCGACCACTGGTTGTTTGTGTAGTCGCCGAATCGATAGGTCGCGCCCGCGGGCAGAGCGACCGACACGGACGGGTTTTCACTGGTTACGGTGATCCAGACCGGACTCGTCGTGAGCGCGATGTCCGAGCCGGAGAGAGGATTTGCTGAAGGAGATGTTGGCGTCGGGGGCGGCGTTGATGTTGGCGGGGGATTTGACGGCGGCGGCGTGGGTGGTGGCGGAGACGTTCCGCCGGACGTTCCTGCCTGCGCCTCGAGCGCGCCGAGCGTTGGCGGGTTTGGCCGCGGGTTGCCGTTGAAGTCGGTAGAGATGCCGGAGATGGCGATTCCAGCGCCGATGGCTGGACTCGTCGAGGACAGGTTGAAGTTGAAGTTATCGAATTGCGACTCGCTCACCACGGTCAATGGCGGTTCATTGACGAGCATGGGATCGGAGCAGATGTCTCCCGGCGAAGAACAAGTGGCATTTCGCAGGTTGTAATAGAGGTTGTGATCTTCGGTCACCTGATCGGAGCTATCGCTCTGGTAATACAAGCCTGGCAGCCGGACGTACGTCGGGTTGTATGTCGGCTGCAGAAAGCCGAGCATGATGTTGTTGCGGAAGACATACGGAGTCGAGCCGCAGGCGTTAGCCGCCTGACAGTCCATATCGAACATCGTGGAGGAGTAGCCCACGGTTGTATTGAAGGCGATGAGGACGGAGCTGTTGGCGGCGCTGTAGAAGGAAAAAATGTCTCCGGCGGCACGGCAGAATAAGCTGAGATGTGCTCCCTGCGCTCCTGTTGCGATGTTGTAGTTGATCGGCGCTCCGGGAAGCTGCTGCGACATTCGCTGGCAGTTTCCTACGGTGACATTATTGACGAAGGTCGTGGTGGAGTTTGGAGTGGCCCCCCACTTCCACTGCTGCCCCATGTTGGCGTAGGACTGGGAGTTGGTGATGGTAAGGTTTGTGATTTGCGTGTGCGGGCCGATGAATCCGTCTTTTGTGTTGTATGCCTGAATGCAGTGGTCGCAGGTGAAGGAATCGAGCGTCGCATCCTGGCCGCTCCATGAGTCTCCGAAACCGCCGCTGTTGGAGTCGTAGCAGGAGACGGCGGGGAAGGCATCGACGATGGGATACTCCTGGTTGCAGCCATTTCCGATCATCGTGACATAGCTGGCATTGATGGAGGAGCCTGGCCCGTCGGGAGTGTCGAAGTTATCGTCGAAGTTCCATCCGGCAAAGCCATTGAAGCTTATATTGACGCGTGTCACGGTGACGGGACCGCCGATCGGACCCTGGATCCCACTGGCGGTAAAGCCGTGAATCCAAAGATCCGTCAGGGTTACATTTTGCGTGTTCGGGTCCACGAGCATGCCGTCGACCGCGTAGTCATCGAGTCCGGGATACGTCGTGTTACACACGTTCGGGTAGGCGGGCTGGCCGAATTTGATGCACTGCGAGTGACGGGTCAGCTCGAAACAGGCGACATCAACGTATTGCGCTCCGGTGAGGTTGAGGACAGTCGATACACCGAAGCCCCCGAAGAGTTGCGTCATGTTGGAGGCGCCGCACGATGCGTAATTCTCGCCAAGGATGCGCGTGTGGCGGCCTGGGCTTCCTGCGGGGATCGTCGGGTTAAAGCAGCCGTAGGGAAGAGAGCTGTTGCCGGAACACCAGGTGTTGCCATTGGCGTCCGGGGCGTTGGCGGCGTTGGCGATGCCGATGCGATATGGGCCGCCCCGGACGATCACCGTGTCGCCGCCGGCGATCACCCACGCCCAGTTCTGCCACGTCTGATCGTCATAGAGAAATCGAAAATCGTTGAAGGCGCAGTGCTGATTTACCCCTGAGCCGGGATAAGGGGCGTCGCCGGTGCCGTCACACTGCCCCGTCGGAACGTTGGCATCGTAGCGGGTTCCGCCATCGGGACGGATGTACCATGTCGTCTGAGCTTTCGCCATCGACGATTGGACATAGAGAATCAGCAACAGCGATATGACGCATCGGAGGATAGCGCGCATTCTTTGCTCCAGGTTGCAGGTTTTCGGCATGAGCCAATGGGCTGAGGCGCACACCTAGCGCGCTGTGCCATTGGAATGTCTCTGCTTTATCGTCGCGTTTCGCACCGCCAGGTCTGCGTGTGTGCCGTTCCTGGGGTGAGCATCGGGCCCGCCGGGGGTTTTACTTCACTGTGGTGGTCGGCAGTAGTGTGGAGTAGTGCAGGCCCGCTTCAGCAGCTTCCATGTAGAAGCCGCTCGCATCGGCTACTGCGCGCATCATAATCTGCGTTGGGTTTGCTTGTCGCAAACATTTTTTCGATGGGACATATTTAGCGGTATGGGCATCACGACCCATGAAAAGTGTCATCAATCGACTAGCTACTATAGTCACCACGATTGAGTGACGAATGGTGCTACTAAAGCGCTCGATGGCGGGGCGCGGTCAGAAAGATTTATGCGACGAGTGGGCAAGTGCATCTCGATATTGGCCATAGGCCTCTCGAGCGTGGCCGTGGCCGACAGCGCGAAATTGGACGCCGCAGAACGGCAACGTGTGATTGACGCGGTGATCAGGAACCTGAAGGAACACTACGTTGATGCAGATGTCGCAGTGAAGATGGCGGATGCGCTGCTGGCGCACGAGAAGAGCGGCGATGACAACAGCGTGGCGGATGGCGCGGCCTTTGCCGATCTGCTCACCAGGCAGCTGAGGGATGTGAGCCATGACATGCACCTGGCCGTGGTCTACAGTCAGGACCCTCTGCCTGATCGGCCGCCCGGGCCAACACCGGAACGCCTTGCGCGCTATCGGAAGGCAATGGAGCAGAGCAACTGCACGTTCGAGAATGTCGAGATCCTGCCACACAATATCGGCTATCTGAAGCTGAATTCGTTTCCTGATCCTTCGGTATGCAGGTCAACAGCGACGGCTACTATGGTCTCTTTGAATCATGTGGATGCAATCATCTTTGATTTGCGAGATAACGGCGGCGGGTACCCCGAGATGGTCGCGCTGATTGCCAGCTATCTCTTCGACCACCCGGAGTACTTGTACAACCCCAGAGAAGCGCCGACAGAGCAGTCATGGACGAGGTCACCTGTTCCGGGAAACAATCTGGCGGACAAGCCGGTGTACGTGTTGACGTCAGGATCGACCTGGTCCGGCGCGGAGCAGTTCAGCTACGACCTGAAGATGCTGAGACGCGCCACGCTTGTCGGTGAGACGACACGTGGAGGTGCACACGCCGGGGTTTTCCATCGGATCGATGATCACTTTGGAATGGGGATTCCGGAGGTAAGAGCGATCAATCCCTTCTCAAAGACTGACTGGGAAGGGACAGGCGTGGAGCCGGATGTGAAAGTGAAGGCCGCCGATGCGCTGGAAACAGCGGAGAAACTCGCAGCCATGAGGCTGCGGAAGAGATAGGCCTTCGTAAAGGGCGCGCCGGAGTTGATTAGTGGCTGCCCGAGGGTGCGCTCGCGAACTCTTCGGACATCCAGTGCTGGAGGGCGGTGATGTTCTGCGGACGGCCGAGGAAGTTCTTGACGAGGTCATTGGCGGACATTGAGCCTCCCGGCTCCAGGACCGTGCGCCGGTAGCGCATCGGGGTCTCGCCGGCGAGCAGATTTTTCTCGTCAAACTGCAGGAAGAAGTCCTCGGCGATGACCTTGTCCCACATGTAGGTGTAGTACGCGGATGAGTATCCGGCGAGGTGATTGAACGATGCATACATGTGAGCGTCCGCGGGCAGAGGCGTCAGCAAGGTATAGCGTCGCCAGGCAGCGGCAGGAACCGCATCCAGATCGACCTTGTCCGGACGGTCCTTGTAGATATCGTATGAGATCGCCGATAAGGCGTTCTGCCTGGCTACCCAGCCCGCGCGTCCAAATGCGGACGCTCGATTCATGCGCGCCACCAGTTCCGCGGGGATCGGCTCGCCCGTCTTGTAATTACGCGCGAACGTGGCAAGGACCTGGGGGCTGCGTATCATCTCCTCGAGCATCTGCGAAGGAGCTTCCACGAAGTCGGGCTCCATCGTGATGCCGCTGATTCCTGCCCATTGCTGCCTGCCGCCCAGGATGTGATGCATCAAGTGGCCGAACTCGTGGAAGAACGTCTCGACGTCACCGTACTCCATGAGGCCCGGATCGGTCGCGGTCGGCTTGGGGAAGTTGCAAACGAGAATTGCCTCCGGCAATTGTTTCCCGCGGATACCGTCGAGCACCGGAGCCATCTCGGCGTGGCTGTACTTGCCCGGGCGGGGATGCAGGTCCAGATAAAACCGTCCGACGACCTTGCCGCCTTCGATCACGTCCCAGGTCTCAACCGAAGGATCCCACGCCGGGACGTTCAGTTCCTGGCGGAAGGTGACGTGGAAGAGTGATGCGGCGGTGTCCATGATGCCCTGCTTCACCTGGTTGTACGGCAGGTAGGGGCGAACGCTTTGGGAGTCGAAGTCGTACTGCGAGCGGCGGACCAGCTCCGAGAGGCGGTATTGCTCGTAGCTCATGATCTCAGTTGCGCCAGGGTCTGTCTTTCGCTTCTCCGCCAGCAGCATTGCGAACTCGCGTTGCGCCAGGGGGCGTGTCGCTGCATCGAGCTGCGCGATGAAGCTGGCAATGTTGCTGCAGTTCGCAGCCATCTTGTCGGCGGCGTTGTAGTCTGCCCAGGAGGAGTAGCCGATCAGGGTCGCCATCTCGTAGCGGGTTCGCATCATATCGGTGAGCACGTCACGGTTTTTGGGGTACGCCCGCGTATTGAAGGCATCCCAAAGACTGCGGCGAAGCTGGTCACTCTTCGCGAACGTCATGACCGGAAAGAAATCGGGGTATTTCGTCGTGATCTGAATCTTTCCATCCGGTCCAGGCTTGTGATTGTCGATGTAATCCTGCGGCAGGCCGTCCAGTTGCGATGCGTCGGCGACCTCGACGACATTGGTTCCGTCTGAGATGTTGCGGTCGAAGAGGGACTGATCTTCCGTTAGCTTGTCGTTCGGCTTTTTGAGCTTTTCCCGAGTCGCATCGTCTTTGTCGACACCGGCCAGCCGGAATTCAAGCAGTTGGCGCTGCACATAATAGCGGGTGGCTGCGTCTGCGCCGGAGAGGTCAAGAGCCGCCAGCGCGTGATAGACCTCTCGATTGAGCGATAGCGCCGTGATAACGCCGCTGACCTTGATGGTCATCGCGGTCGCGCGATCGCGGAACGCGACATCCGGATGTACCTGTTGCATCAGGTTCGAAAAGTAGTCTGCCGCATTAAGCTGCCGCGTCGCTTCATCGTAAGGAACGAGGGTATTCTCGACTGTCCTTGAACCTTTGACGGCGGCGACCTGATCGATCGCCTGTTGTGCCGCCGCGAGGCGCGCGTTCTCCATCTTCTCGAATGCAACGACGTCAGGCCTGGTGCTCCACAGGGGCGGCTGATCCTTCGGTGGCATCGGTGGCTCCTGCGCTCCGGCGATTGTGGCGAAAAGTAAAATCGTCAATGCGTAAGGACGGTAAAAGACACAAGACATGTCATCACTCCAATGACTTCAACACCTCTGCAGAGCAGCAGAATGGAACGTATCGGCTGGGTAACCGAATGTTACACCGATAACCTTTTCAAGACCCCAGATTCGCTTATCCTCACGTCGCGCTTGTGACGAGCTGCTTGTTTACCGAGGCCGAATGATCTGGAAGCGGACGGAGTAGCCGACCCCGATGGAGTGATCGGGAGCTGCGGCCGACAGACCGAAGCTGCAATGAAAGTCGAGTTGCTGATGCGGCGTGGGCTTATAGGACGTGCCGAAGTCGATGATGTGCTCCGGGCCGCCGCGTTGAGGAAAGGCGCCGGAGTATTCGACCCAGGCGTCCCAGGGCTGGGTGAGCTGGCGGTCGAAGTAGACGCTGGACTGGCCCGTCACATTTCGCCGCGCTGATTCGGTTGGCCATGCAACGGAGAACATTCCGGCGACGGTCCAGTTCTTTGTGAGCGAATGCGACCAGGGGAGTTGAACGGAGGGGTCGTAACCGTGACTTGAGATCAGGTTCGCTCCGGTGGGCATGCTGACGGCGGGGATGAGCGAGATGTCGAATCCGTGCGTTGGGCCGAGCTGCTGTTTGAAGCCCAGGCTCATATCGCCGAATCCGCTCGTGAAGCCCGAGGCGGTCTCGGCGTTGTGGAAGTAGTCCGGTACCGCGAGACGAAGCTCAGTCTTGTTAGCGATTCCGAATCGCACCGATGTTTCGGGGAAGTCGTAGGTTCGTTGGCCTCCATTGCTGGTCTCGAGAAAGCCGTTCTCAAACTGCAGGCTTCCGCAGGGGACGACGACGCTCGAACTTGTGATCTGGGGCCGGTCGGTGGCGATCGTGCTTTGTGCATTAGAGCCGCAGGGCTGAGCCGTCGCGGGGAGCGTGAGGATTCCCGCGATGACGCAGAGGAACAGCGGACGTGTCGACCGCAGCATGGAGAGGATGATAAAGGGGAGGATGAAACTGCGGATTGACGCAGGTGTTCGGCTCTGCGAGACTCCGGCGTATGCGATACAGCGGGAAGGTAGAGTATGCACAGGCACGGAAGATGCGGGAGTCGAATACGCGTCTGTACCGGCTGGCGCACTGGCCGATATGGATCTGGGTATTCTTTCTCGCACCGGGACCGCTGACGTTCACTCTGTTTGCGCATGGGTTTGGCGGGAAAAATCTGGCGTGGCTTGTCGTCGTGATGGTTGGCACAGGGATCGCCGGGCTGCGTGGACAGTTGCCGGGTGTGGAACCGCGGCCGTACATCCTGCGCTTCGACGAGGACAAGCCTAATCCGCTGTACCGGCGCGTCTGCTACACGTTTGCGTGGAACGCCGTGCTGAGCTTTGCGCTGCTGAATCTGCTGGGGCTGGTGATCGCTGCGGCGACCGGCACGTGGTACATGAAGCAGATCTATCTCTATGGCTATGCGCCTTTGTGCGTAGCGATTTTGTTGCTCGGAGCGTTGGGCAAGTTGCCGCGCGTTGGGCCGTCGACCAAGGGCGAGGGCACGGAGCGGAGGTACTTCTACGGGTCGGTGTGGGCGGTGACTGTGGCGCAGGCGCTGCTTCTGATGCTGTGGAAGGTGCTGCCGCAGCCTCGTGAAGCGACGCTCGAGAAGCTCGGCGTCTATGTGGGTGCGCTGGTCGTGATGGGGCTGGCGGCGTATCGCGGTGCGCTGCCGCGGACGCGGCCGATTGTGCCGGGGGAGCTCATGGTCGCGGACTGAGGTTTCGCTGCGTCTCGCAGGGATTCCTGCTCGACCGATGATGCGGAATCGAAAGCCTTTTAGAGGGAATGACATCTACGACAGGAACAGCTTCGGGCATTTGAATGTTGCAGTTTACGCTAAACGCTATCGCGCCTTGTTCATGGACGCCTGAGGAATCTCAAGTAGAAAGCTGCGAACACCAAGACAATGCCAATATTCACTGTCAGCCGTTCCCAGAATCGGTTTCTGAAGAACGCAAAATCTACACTGACTATGACGGCTGCCATCACCACCCCGTAAAGCACGATTGCTACCTGTCTGCCCATTTCAGTTTGTTCTCCCCCGTCCAACCGAAAGCGCGTGATTTGCTCAGACAACCGACGCCGCTCCGCCTGCATAAATTGAGGCCTGCTAAATGAATCTATAACTGTCAGCCCTCGACCTTGCCGCTATGATCGAGGCGTACCTGGAGTTGCCCTTCATGATGGAAAACATTGCAACACAAATCGTGGCGGCCGTGGACGACGATTTTCGAGTTCGAGAGTCCTTCGTTTAGAAACGATAGCCCACGGAGAACTGGAGCTGTCTGCCTGCCAGGGCTGCTGTCGGCTGCGCGAAGCGGACAGAGCTCAGAGTGCCGATGTAGCCGGTGTAGTTGGTGCGGTTGAGGACGTTGAAGGCGGAGACGCCGGCGGAGAGGATCCGGGCTTTGTCGTCTCGAGCTTTGGTGAGGTAGAAGTCGTGGCCGTAGAGCAGATCGAGCGAGGCGACTCCGCCACCCTGGAGCGTGTTGCGGCTGACGCCGGTGGGACGGGCGTTGCCGAGGCCGGTGTGATAGTAGTCGTCGCCGGTGATTTCGGTGTACGGGGTGCCTGCGTAGAGAGTGGCGTTGACTCCGAGGGAGAGCCAGTGATCGGGGTTGATGTTGCCCATGAGGTTGAAGGCCTGACGGCGGTCCCTGGTATCGCGGCCCCACTCGGCGTTGGGATGGTACTGGTCCTGCGGGAACCAGTTGATGCCGCCGGTGTTGCCTTCGAAGCGCGAGAGCGTGTACTGGGCCTGTCCTGAGAACCAGCGTCCGGCCTGACCACGAAAGGAGAGATCGAGAGCGTTGATGAGAGTGCGGCCGCCGGACTCAATCTGCTGGATTTGGCCGTAGTTTGGGTCGGGGCGAGGATAGTCGGCGCTGAGATCGGGGTTGGGCGGAAGGATCGGAGCGTTTGCGTCGCGGGAGCGGAAGCTCTTGACCTGAACCTGGCCGCGATAGGCCGCAGTGACGGTGACGGTCCTGTGCACCTGCCGTTCGACGCCGAAGCTGTACTGGAGCGCATACGGTGTTCGAACGTTCGGAGCGAAGCGGACGAGGTTGGTCGGGAGGCTGCTGCCGTTCGGGGCGGTGAAAGGATACGCCGGGTTTTGAATCTGTATCGAGTGGAGCACGATGCCGTTATGGAGGACGACGGTGGCGGGAAAGTCGCCGCCGGTGCGGTCGTAGAAGACTCCGGTGCCGGTGCGGAGGATTGTCTTTCCCTTGCCTGGTGCGTAGGCGAGAGAGACGCGGGGCGCGAAGTTGTTGTGGTCATCAAGGAAGGTCTGCCAGTCGTAACGCAGCCCCAGTGACATCTGGAGCTTTGGGCTGAACTTGATCTGATCCTGAAAGAATGAGCCGAACTCGTTGATCCAGTACAGGCCGCGTCCCGGGCCCTGTTGTGAGGTGAAGACGTAAGGCGTATTGCCGGTGTAGCTGGCGAGCGAAGAGAACTTGAAGGTGCCGAGACGATTGGTGTGGTCATCGACGGCGCGGCGGCTGAACTGGGGTAGCTGGATTCCAGCGCGGATGTAGTGCTTTCCATGGCTCCATGTGACGACTTCGTTGACGTGAATTGTGTTCTCGGTGCGGGCGAAGTCGGCCTGTGCGCCGCCGCCGATGAAAGAGCCGCTGACCTGGATGGATTGCGCCTCGGTCACGCTTTGGGTCACGTCTTCGTCCTTCTCGAAGGTGACTTGAAGCTGATTGATGAGGTTGGGAGCGATGATGATGCGGTCGTTGAAGATGGCGTCGTCTTCCCGCGAGTTCAGGTTGTAGCCCGCCTCAGGAAGGGTGATGCCGCCGACGCCTGCGTTCGTGCTGTTGCTGCCTTCGAAGTTGTAGCCCACGGAGAGACTATGGTTGGGCGAGAAGTCATGGGTGACGCGCATCGAATACTGCGAGTTGCGGTTTGGCGTAAGCACGTTTTCGATGATGGGGCCATCCGGGCCGATCGCGTTGACGACTGCGGCGGTGTTCTGCTGACGGTACGTCGCTGAGGCGATAAAGCTGGTGTGGCCGCCGCGACCGACCGGGCCGGCCAGATGGCCTTCGTAGATGCGGCGATCCTCAGGCGGCCTGACGGGCGCGAAGTAGTTTTTCGCGTTGAAGATGGAGTTGCGAAAGATGAAGTTCGCCTCGCCGTGGAAGACGGGGGAGCCGGGCTTGGTGATGATCTCGATGCGGCCCCGGCCGGGGCGGTTGAACTCCGCTGAGTAGGGATCGTTGTTGACGCGGACCTCCTGAATGGCGGAGGCGGAGACACCGGCGCTCTTCATTTCGACGCCATCGACGAGAATGGTGAGGCCGCCAGAGGAGCCTGCGGAGGCGTCGAGGAAGGGCGTGAGGGCGGCGATGTAGTCCTGGTCGAAGACCGGCAGCTTGCGGAGATCGTCTCCGATGGTGGTGATGGTGTCTCGATTCGCCGATGCGTCGGTGGAGAGGGTCGCGTCGGCTCCGACGGTCATCTCCTGGGAGACAGCTTCAGGACTGAGCGCCATCTTGATCCCGGAGATGTTGCCGGTGAGGTGAAGCGGGATCGCTCGCGAGGCGAATCCGGAGTAGGCCGGGACTACGAGAGTGAAGTTGCCGGAAGAGAGATCGGGAAGCGTGAAGTCTCCCCTGGAATCGGTATGGGATTGAGCGATCAGCGCTCCGGCCGGGGTCTCAAGCTGGACGGTTGCGCCGGGGATGCCGGCGCCGGTGGGGTCGAGGACAGAGCCACGCACAGAATACGCAGTTTGGGCATAGCCTCGCCAGGCTACGCCGAGTATCAGAAGAACCACCATGCACTGAATCTTCCACCGCATAGGCGAATGCTAGCTATCGAGCATTAAGTAAGGCTGAAGCAGGGGATACCGGCGCTTTCGAATGATTCGTGCTTTGGAGGTCTTCTACGGATTCTTGCTCAGCCTGCGGTAGTACTCAGCTACGGAGTCCTGATAGCCCGCGGGAACAGCGTAAGGCTTGCCGGTGCGCGCTTCGGTCGAGCCATCGCGCTGCAACTGGAGCTCGATGCGATCGATGGAGCTCAGCACCTCATTGTGCATCTGCTCCACCATCGCAGGGTTGCCGGGGAAGCGGCTGGGATCGAGCTGCTGCATCTGACGGGTGAGCTCCTGCACCTCTTTCGCGGTCTGCGGATCGCCCTGCACCATCTGGCGGAGCTGGTTCAGCTCGCGCATGCCCTGCTGATAGGTGCGCTCCGTGTCGGCCGGATTGCCGGAGGCGTCAGGGGGCGCTGGCCGCTGGCCGCGCTCGCCGTAGCGATTGTTGCCGGTGTTGATGTTGCCCCAGACTGTGCCTTCGGCTCCGCCTCCGCCGCCGAATCGCACGTCACCGCTCTGGCCGTCGAGTTGGCCCGTGCGATTGCCCACTTGCGGGTTGAAACCGCCGCCTTGACGTTGTCCGCCTTGTGCGTTTTGACCCTGTTGCTGTCCCCCACGACCTTGCTGGTTACCGTTGCCTGGCTGCTGGCCGCCGTTAGCCTGCTGATTTCCGTTCTGCCCCTGCTGATTGCTGTTCTGATTGCCTGGCTGTCCGTTGCGACCTTGCTGTCCGTTGTTGCCCTGCTGTCCGTTGCGGGCTTGCTGACCGTTTTGGCCGTTCTGGCCCTGCTGCTGGCCGTTGCCGCGGCGCGAGGAGGCCATCGCCTCAAGCTGGCTGCGCAGCCGTTCGACCTGACTGAGCGCTGCGGTCTGATCGCCCTGTTCGGCGCCGCGCTGTCCGGGCTTGCCCTGGCCCATTCCCTGCTGCGCCTGGTGAAGCTGCTGGCTCAGCTTTTGCAGGCCCTGCGCGATCTCGTTCTCCGTACCGTTGGAGTTTGGGTTGATGCCGCCGCGCAGCCAGTCGGCGGTGCGCTGCACGTGATTGTCGAGGTCGGACTGATCCATCTCGGTGAGAGCGTCGCGAAGTTTTTGTGCGACACCGGGCTCGTTCGGGGCCATCTCGCGCGCGGCGTCGCGAACGCCTTTCTGCAGCTTCGACAAGTCGTCGGAGAGTTGTTGCCGCTCGCCGGCGAGTTGGTCGCGCTCATGCAGGCGCTCCATCATGCTGTCGCGGTCGGTGGCGTCGGAGCCGTTCTGCTTGTTGACGAGATTGTTGATGCGGTCAGCCTGCGCGCGCTCCTCCTGCGTGAGGCGGTCGGCCTCGTGCGAGAGCGAGCCGAGCTTGCCTGAGGCGAGCTGCTGCTGCGTACCGCCAAGCAGGTTCGTCGCCTCGCGCAGACGGTCGGCGGCCTGACGCGCTGCATCGGCGTTCTGCTGCGGACCGCCGCTGCGCTTCATCGCGTCACCGGCCTGGCGGAGGCGGCTGAGGGCCTGCTCGATTCGCTGGTCTTGAGACTGGTTTGGAGATTGATTTGGAGACTGGTTGGGAGATTGCCCTTGAGTCTGCCCGGATTTACCACCGGCTTGCTGGCGTGATTGCTGCGATCCGCTCTGCGACGATGATCCCTGCTGCTGTCCGGATTGCGACGACTGCGAGCCGGACTGTCCTGAAGACTGCCCGCTTGAACCCTGCTGCCCATTCTGCTGCTCGCCGCCCTGCTGTTGGCCGCCCTGCTGACCCTGACTGTTCTGCGCGAGCTGCTGTTCCATCTGGCGCTGCAGTTGCTCGGCCTCGCGGCGCAGCATCTCCTGCTGCCAGCGCTCCTGGAAGCTCTGCTGCGGATTGTGCTGCTGGTTGGCGAGCTCCTCCTGTCGCTTGGCCAGTGCGTCGAGTTTCGCGAGGGCATCGTCGATGTCTTTCTGGCGCTGCTCGGCAGGAGACGCGGTCTGCGCGGTCTCGTACTGATTTTTTTCGGTGTCGAGCTCGAGGTCGAAGAGGCTGGCGAGGTCGCGGCCTGCGCTGTTGCCGCCGCCTCCACCACCGCCGCCCTGCTGACCGAAGGCGACCTGGATCTGCCGGAAGGTGGCCTCAGCACGCAGCAGCGCCTGCAGCGCCTTCTGCTCCAGCGGGAGGGCGTCCTTCCACTGCATGCCCTTCAGCTTATCCGCTGACGGGGCCATCGCCTCGGCTGCGGCCTGCATGTCCTTTTCGAAGCCGGTGAACTCCTCGTTCGCCTGCGAGAGATCGCGGCTCTGGATGCGGACGGAGAGCGCCATCACCTGATCGCGCAGCTTCTGCTGTGCGTCGGAGAGGAATTGTCCTGCTACGGCTGAGTCTTTCGCCGTTGCGGTCTTGTCGTTCTGCTGCTTCCAGGTTGCGGCGATCAGCTCCTTCTCGCGCTTGGAGATCTCGGTCTGGTTGTTCTGGCTGCCGCCACCACCTCCGCCGCCTCCACCACCGCCGCTCTGCTGCGACTGCGAAAACTCGCGCTCGAAGGGATCGGCCTGGATGAAGGTGATTTCGGTGCGGGACTCAGCGTGGCCGTCGCGAGCCGTCGCATAGACGCTCACGAGATCGCCGGGCACCAGCTTGAAATCTTCGAGCCGCAGCGTGTAAGTGCCGTCGGCATCTTTCGCTCCGGGCTCTTTGAGCAGGCTTACGTCGCGGTCCGGGCCGCCGTTGACGGAGTAATGCAGATGCACATCGTTCAGCCCGAACTGGTCAGCTGCCTTCACGCCGACCGTCACCTCTTCGATCGGGCTGGCGCGGTAGTCGCCACCGGGGCGGCTGATGGCGACCTCGGGCGGCATCGCCTTGTCGGTCGCGATGAAGTAGTCCTCGGAGAGCCGTACCGGCTGGCCTTCGTCGGTCGCAGCAACGTGATAAGCGCCGTCCTTCTCCATGTGGATGGTGCCCTGATATTTGTTGCCTTCGCCGCCAGAGAGGTGAATCGTCTTGCCGCCGTCGAGCGTGAGTTGTCCGTCTTTGAGCGGGTGGTCCATCTCGACTTCGATTGCAGCGTCCGTTCCTTCGATCGCGCGCAGGTCGCCGGAGTGTTCTTCTGTTACCGGCTTCATTCCGGTCCACTTCGGATACTGGTACGTCACCCGAATCCCCTTCACAGAGGGAAGGTCGACGACACGCACCTTGTAATGCGGTGAGAGGAGCGGGCCAGCGGCCACGTAGTACTCGACGTTCTCCGGCAGACCGGCAAAGACGAACTGATACGCCGCCGCGCCGCCTGTGTCCGGCAGCGCCTGCATGGTGACGGGCTCCCACGCGCTCGCGCTCTGGTAGTGAGCGAGGATCTGCACCTTCTCCGGACGCATGCCGGTGACGTGCGCGGTGATGAGCTGGTCGCTGTTGCGCCGTACGGCCACGTCGCCCGGCGCAACGGTGATTGCGTAGAGCGGGGCCACGTTCTTCTTTGGCCCCGTCCAGAGCAGCGATGCGCCGTAACCCATGTAGCCCGGCCCGGCGGCGATCATCCACATCAGTACGCCGAGACATGCGAGGCCCGCGCCGCAGAGCGCGAAGATCCGGTTGTCCGGGACAAGGGTGGACGGCGCCGCATGCTCGGTTCGTGAGAGCGTATCGGCGGCGAGCAGTTCCAGGAACGGGTCGCCTTCGCGTTCGCGCTCATGGAAGGTTGTTAACCGTTGCTCCAACTCCGGATGCGCGGCTTCGGTCTCGCGCACGGCGCGTGCCCGCGTCAGGCGAGCGAGCGGGAGTGCAATGCAAAACGCCGCGACTGATGCCAGCACCGCCAGCATCGTGAGGCGGGCACCGGTGACTCCTTTTGTCGGGAAGGCGTAGTGATTGAGCAGCAGCACAAGCGTCACAGTGACGATGAGCGCTGTGCCGGTGAAGATCGCCGCGCCGCGCAGCCACGCTCCCAGCCGCAACCTGCGCTGCAGCTGCGCGATATAGGAGTTGAGCTCGTTCCGCTTGCTCATGCTTCCTCCCGCTGCGTGCCCATGTAGCGGCTGGCCAGCGCGGTCTCCGCCAGCGCCACTACCAATGCAAGCAGCATAACGTACCACCACAGGCTCACGGGGCGGGATTTCACGTCAGTCGTCACAGCCGAGGCCGTTTGTGCAGCTTCGGCTCCTTTGCTCCCGCTCCAAAGCTGCAGCACATCCGGTGCAATCGGCTCAAGGTCCGACTCGCGGCGATCGGGATTAACCCCAATCACTGCATCGCGTCCGTTCGCAAACCGAATCTGGTAGAAGCCCGCGCGCTGCAGCCGGAAGGTCTGCGCGGTGCGCGCCTCCGCCAGTGTGAGCGGCCTCTGGCCGCTGGGGTCGATGACCTCCACGCTTGCCACCTCGCCTACCGGCTCGGTCCCCGAGCGGAGTTGCACAAACGAGTCCACCAGGCGGGAGCCGCTGAGGCGCTCGCTGCCCGAGAGATAACGGGCGGCCTTGTCGACGAACGCGACAAAGACCGGGTGAAGCGGCAGGTCGTTCGTAAGGTTTTCCAGCCCGGAGGTGAGGAGCAGCACGTGGCCTTCGCCGATCTGGCGGTCGAGCAGCAGCGGCGTGCCATCGCTCAGCCGCGCCGCTACGCGTGCCTGCCCGGGGTCTACCGTTGCGGCGTAGAAGAACTTCGTCTCCGCCCAGCCGCCGTTGTCGCGCCCGGGCTGCGCCTGTTCGAGCGCGGGATGCGTGAAGTCCACCTGACCAACCGTTGCTACGCTGCCGGCGCGCGCGTAGTCATGCACGTCCCTCACGTCGCTGCCCCACAGCGGAATATGTGCGTGGCGCCCCGCGCCTGTGCTGAGCGCGACAAGAACGCTGCCTCCCTTGGAGACGTTTTGCTCGAGCGTGTGCTCAAAGATGGACGGCAGCTTCACAGCGTCAGATAGCACCACGAAGGCGTACTTCGACGGATCGAGGTCAGTTGTTTGCTCGGCCGTCACAGATTGCAACACGAACGAACCTTGCGCTGCAGCGCCGAGCGCAGCGCCGAAGTACAGCGGCGAGCGCGTATCGTTCGCGGCGTGCACGAAGAGAACACGCTCCGGGTCAGACCGGCGAATTGCGAAGACGCTTGCATCATCCGCGGGGAAGGCATCGCCGCCTTCGATCCGCACCTCGCAGCGATTGAACCCATACCCCACGTCGAGCGGCGCGAACTCCACCGTCGCACGGCCGTTGGCCGGCACGTCTACCTTGCGCGTTGCGACCGGCTTGCCGTTCACGATGAACGAGACTGTCTTCTGCGCTGCCGGCGTTCCGAAGCCTGCGACTACAGCCTGTACGCGCGAGCGCTTCGGATCTTTCGGGTCGGCGAGTTCGGCGGGCGCGCTCACGCTCTCGACTGTCCAGTTAGGCGGCGGCGTGCCTTTTGCTACCGCATGCAGCACCAGAGTCGCGTTCCCTGGCAACACCATGTCCGCGAAGTTCGCAGGCATTGCAGTGCGCTGCATATCGCTGAAGAGGTGCAGATCGATCGGGTTGTGAACCGTCTCGGCCATTGCGCGTGTACTTCGCCCCAGCTCGCCAAAGTTCGCGTGGCCGTCTCCTGGCTGAATGCTCTCAAGCGCTGCGCGCAGCTGCGCATCGTCCGAGATCGGCTGCGTAAGCACCTGCAGCTGCCCTCCGAGCGCCATCACCTGTGCTTTTTGCGAATGCAGTTTTGCGGCGAGTAGCGCAAGCGCCTGCTGCTTCGCGTCCGCGAACCGCGTGCCCGCGCGCATGCTGAAGGAGTTGTCCACGACGATGAGTAACAAGTGCCCGCTTGTGTCTGTTGCGGGCCGCCGTACAAACGGATTTGCGAACGCCAGCACCACCAGCAGAAGCAGTGCGAAGCGCAGAGCGAATAGCAGCAGATACCGCAAGCGCCGATGGCGCGTGGAGCTCTGTATTCCGCGCTCGAAGAACATCAGCGAGCTCACCGGCCGCGGTATGGTGACATGCTTGCGCAGCAGGTGCACGAAGACCGGCACGCTCAGTGCCGCGAGCCCCGCTAGAAACCATGGCGCAAGGAGTCCCATCAGTTGCCTGCCTGCCGCAGCGAAAGATACTCGCGCAGCGCTGCATCGAGAGGTTGATCGGTGACGAGCAGGTGGTAGTCCATGCCCGCTGCACGCGTGCGCGTGCTCAGCTGCTCAATGTGCGCCTCCATCTTCGCGCGATACGTCGTCTTGGTGTACTCCGGGATCACTTCGATCTTCTGGTCGGTTTCAAGATCGACCAGAATCGCGGGAGCCTTCAGCACAGGCCGTATCTCTTCTGGATCAA
Organism: uncultured Acidobacteriaceae bacterium; assembly: GCA_963741395.1. Lineage (GTDB taxonomy): Bacteria > Acidobacteriota > Terriglobia > Terriglobales > Acidobacteriaceae > Edaphobacter. The sequence continues at coordinate 896,440 of CAVUHV010000007.1, read as the reverse complement.
GAATATGGAACAGAACCACGTCATTACCGTGGAAGCGCAGCGGCTCGATGGCGTGCACGATCGTCTCCGGTTGCTCGTAGAAGTCGGAGATGACAATCACGATGCCGCGCCGATGGAGCAACTGCTGAAAGTGCTGCAGCGGTTTGCCGAAGTCCGTGCGTGCGCGTGGCTCCGCCTGTTCGAGTCCCGCGAAGAGCCTCGCAAGCTGGCCCTGCCGCGTGGATGGCCGTATATAGTCCCGGACCTCGTCATCGAAGACGATCAGACCGGCGGCATCGCGCTGGTTCCTGATCGCGAGATAGAAGAGCGAGGCCGCGATGTAGCGCGCGTAGTCCATCTTCTTCGGCGGCCCTGAGGTGTACAGCATCGAGTTGCTCGCATCGAGAAGTATTGCGAGCTGGCTGTTCGTCTCCCCACGATAGCGCTTCAGGTAGCAGCGCTCGGTGCGCGCGAACAGATTCCAGTCCACGTGGCGCAGATCATCGCCGGGGACGTAGGCGCGGTACTCGGCGAACTCCTGGCTGAACCCGAAGTCCGGCGAGCGATGCAGGCCGGCCACGAAGCCGTCCACCACCGTCTTTGCCAGCAGGTCCAACGAAGAGATGCCGGCCAGCACCGCGGGATCGAGGAAGCGCTGCATCAGATCTCCTTCGGCCGCGGCACATAGCCCACGAGCCGATTCAGAATCTCGTCCGTGTCGATACGTTCAGACTCGGCGTGGAAGTTCAGCAGGATGCGATGCCGCAGCACCGGCACCGCGACGGACGTGATGTCGTCGTAGGTGACGTGATAGCGCTTTCGCGAGAGCGCGCGTGCCTTCGCGGCCAGCACGATGAACTGCGCCGCGCGGATACTTCCACCGTAGTTGACGTATTTCTTCACGAAGTCGGGAGCGTTTTCGACCTTGGGCCGCGTGGCACGCACCAGGCTCACCACGTATCGTGCGAGCGATTCGGCGATTGGCACCATTCGCACGAGCTGCTGGAAATCGAGCAGCTCTTCGGCTGACGTCACTGGCACAATCTTCGCCGTGCGCGTTGTTGTCGTCAGGTCCACAACTTTTAGTTCGTCATCAGCGCTGAGGTAGTCCAGAATCGCGTTGAAGAGGAAGCGGTCCAGCTGCGCCTCTGGCAGAGGATAAGTGCCTTCGAGTTCGATCGGGTTCTGCGTCGCCAGGACGAAGAACGGCGCAGGCAGACGGTAGAGGTGCCCGCGCACCGTGCAGGAGTGCTCCTGCATGGCTTCGAGCAGCGCGGCCTGCGTCTTCGGTGGTGTGCGGTTGATCTCGTCGGCCAGGAGAATATTGCCGAAGATCGGCCCTTCGACGAAGGTCCACTTGCGATGGCCGGTTGTGAGATCTTCTTCGATGATGTCGGTGCCGGTGATGTCGGACGGCATCAGATCGGGCGTGAACTGGATGCGCCGGAACTCGAGGCCCAGCGCTTCGGCGATCGTGCGCACCATCAGGGTCTTCGCCGTGCCGGGCAGACCGGTCATCAGGCAGTGGCCGCCGACGAAGAGCGCGATCAGCACCTGGTCGAGCACCTCATCCTGGCCTACGATTACTTCGCGCACCTGGTTAACGATGCCTTCGCGCACCGCGTGGAAGCGCTCGACGCGCTGCTGTAGTTGTGCTGCATCTGGATCTAAGTCGGCAAAAGTAGCCATCGGTTTCGTCCTCGTTAGTTATTTGTCGGGCGATTGATTCAACTCCAGCAACATTTTTTGCGCTGGCCGGTAGCCGGGCGCAACTTCAAGTGCGGCGAGCACACTCTCCTGGGCCTTGTCCTTTTGTCCTGCGGCGAGATAGGCCTGCGCCAGATGAAACTCCGCACCGGCCTTGTCCAGCGGATTCGACGCTACCACTGCGATGTACTCGCGGATCGCGCCGTTGTACTGCTTCTGCGCGTACAGCAGATCGCCAAGGTGGCGATGCAGCTCCTCATCCTTGACGGGATAGATGTAGTTCACGCGCTCGAGCGTCGCCGCCGCCTCGACCTGCTGGCCAGCGGCCTCTTCGAGGGTCGCCAACCGCTTCAGCGCAGCCGGCTCCTGCCCTCCCTCATGCTCGTAGGCGGTTAGAATCGCGGCCTCGGCCTTCGCATCGCCTTTGGCTTTGTCGGCATCGGCCATCAGTTCGTAGACGTTTGCGTCGCCTACGTATTCGGGATACATGGTCAATACTGCCGGTCCCTGCGCCAGGACTGCGTCGTACTGCTTCTGCTGCGATGCTGCAACGAGCGCCTTCAGCTTCTCGCGCCATTCGTCGAAGTGTGCAGCCTCCGCGCCGTATTTCCTGTCGAGCCACGCGAGATACTGCTTGTCGAACTCCTCCGGCGCGAGGCCGAGATCCTGCTGCACGACTTGCGGCGTCGTCTGCAGCTTCGCGTAGGAGTGGACCATCTCCAGCAGCTTCTCTTCGCTCCACTTCTCTTTTATGAAGTCGCAGATGCTGCCGGCCTGGAAGTATGAGACGACGACCTGCGACGGATACTCAGGGTAGACGAAGCCGCGATCGAGCTTCGCCACCGGCAACAGCTTCTTCTCGCGAATGGCGACGAGCACCTCAGGTGTGGCGCGGTTGCTCCACTCCGATGAGCGCTCGCCCTCTTCATGCACCGCCAGCCCCTCGGTGAACCAGCGCGGCACGCGGTGATTGGTGGCGGTGAGGATATAGACGTGGCTCATCTCGTGCCACAGCGTCGCTCCCCAGTTGAAGTCGCCGGGCTTCCGAGCAGAGGGGCTGTCCATTGCGACGACTTCTCCAAAGGTCACGCCGAGTGCGCCGAGGCCGGGCATTCCCATCGTACGCACGGCGAAGTCTTCGTGGTCGGGATAGACCTCGACCTGCACCGGGCCGGGCAACTTCATGCGGTACTTCTTGTCGTAGGTCGCGAGAATCGTGTGCAACTCCGCCTGGAAGTACGGCTGCAGCAGATCGGCCTCTGTCTTCTTCAGCTTCAGGATCGTCGTGTCATCACGAATGGTCTCGAAGTTCTTGTAGCTGTCCAGCAGGCGCAGGCTGTTCACCGTTGCGGCGTCGCGATAGCCGTTGTTGTAACTCAGCTCCAGTTCTTTCAGTGGCTCGTCTTCTTTGCCCTGCCGCATGAGCTCGATGCCAAGTGCTGAGTGGGCCGACCAGAGACGCGGGTCCACAGCAACCGCCTTGCGGTAGTAGGTCACAGCGTCCTCGTAGCGGTAGTGCATCTCGAGCTGATGCGCCACGAGTGCGTACCCTTCTCCGTAGCCGGGATTGATCGCCGTGATCTTCGCGAACCACGGGTCGGGAGGACGGTCGGCGAGAAGTTCAACTGCTGCGTGAATCGCCATCGCGTCCAGTGCGTCACTCTCCAGCGCGATCGCGTTGTCTGCCTCCGCTACGGCCGCATCACGGTCATCGTTCTCAAGGGCAAGGTTCGCCAGCAGCTCGTGCGGCTCGGCAAGTTTCGGGTCGAGCGCGATCGCTTTCGCGGCGTGCTCGGTGGCTTTGCCGTCAAAGCCGTCTGCGGAGATAATCGCGAGTCCGAGATAGGCCTGTGCGTTCGATGGATCTTTCGTCAGCGCTTCGTGGAAGAGATCGGCGGCTTCGGGATTGTTGAAACGCTCGTGCAGCAACATGCCCCAGCGCACCTTGTAGATGGCCTTGCTGTTCGCGGGCTGAGTGGCGAGGCGGAACTGCTCGTTCGCCTGCTCCCACTCTTCGAGTCCCCAGAAGCCCTCGGCGCGGGTGTACGCATCACCGCTGCGTGTCAAGCCGTCGAAGCACGCCTGCGCCTCTGCGCGATGCCCGTGCTTGCGCAGCGACCAGCAGTCCGCTGGCACAGCGGCGCGGGCTGCGGCTGCACACAGCAGCAACAGCGCAGGAAGTAGCGCGGGGCGTCTCATTTGTCGAGGTCCTCCTGCACCTTCGCCAGTTCCAACAGTGCGGACGTCAACTGCTTCTTGTAGTCCGCGGGGTCCATTGCAGCCTTCTGGTATTTCAGCGTGTCGATCTTCTGTTCGAGATCCTCCTTCCTGGCCAGCAATGCGAGCTTTGCCGGATCGTTGGCTGCCTGCTGGCTCGTGCCGAGACGCAGCAACGTGAAGCTCGACATCAGCGCGCCCTGACCGTCGCCGGGTGCGCGCACCGGGTCGCCGTGGCCCACATCGTCGAAGACGGCGTGCTCTGTCGCGAGGCGTTTCTGCGAGTCGTAGAACGCGGCGGTTTTCTTCGCGGCATAGGTAAAGGCCTCCATGGCGCTGACGGAGTCGCTCTTGTCGGTGTCGGCCGCAGGGTCCTGGAGGGCCTCAACCCAGTAGCGCGCGAAGACCGTCGCATTCTTTTCCGTGCCCGATTTCGTGGCCGCGATCACGGCGCGGCCCGGCCTCTCGAGAGCCTGTACAGCTCCGCCGCTGGCGCTGGTTGTGTCGACAATAAGCTGACGGCGAGCTGGAATGCGATCACACATCGCTGCGATCTCGCCGGCGGTCACGTCCGGGCCCACGAGGTTGAACTTGTACTCGATGCCATCGAAGGAGCCGTGACCGATCAGGATGAGCACGAAGTCGTCGTCTGCTTTGGCATCGCGCGCTACAGAGGCCAGCGTCTCCTTCAGTTGCGACGCCGTGGCCTGTGGACCGGTCAGGGTGTAGACATGGGCTGTGCTGCCCGCAGCCTTGAACACTTTGTCCAAATCTTTCGCTGCTGCGGTGAAGCGCTGCTCGTAATCCGGTTCGCCGCCAAGTCCGGCCACGGTGACGTAGTACACCGCAGCGTGCGCCTGCAACGCGAGCGCGCACACCGCCGCGAGAAGCGCGATTCGGCGGATAACGCGCTTCATACGACACCCCACTTGCGCCGCAGCAGCCACTCTGCGATTGGCAGTGCCAGCAGCAGCAGAAAGACGATCGGCATGTTCCACAGCTCTTTGGTGCTGCGGACGGAGATGCCCGCCTCGGAGTATGAGATGTCGCGAGGTAGGTCCTTCAGCTCAGAGGGCTCCCAGTAGCGGCCTCCGGTCTGCGATGCGAGTTGCTCGAGCAGCGGCCGGTTCTGTTCGGTGTGAAAGTTTTCGGCGACGCCGTCTTCGCGCTGGAATGTCAGCACGTCGCGGCCAAGCTCCTGCGGTTTGCTGCCGGCGGCCTCCGCCGTAATCTCCGCAAGATACGCGCCGGGCTTCTCCGCAGTCCATTCCGCCTGATACTGGCCCGGCGTGTCCTGCGACGGAGCGAGATCGAGCAACGCATTCGCGCCCTCTGGGCCTACGATGTGCGCCGTGACGTGCGCGTCTGCCGCCGGCTTGAACTGCTTATCATGCACCTGCGCCGAAAGCTGCACGCGCCCTTCATCCATCAGGGTCCGCGCGGGCATGGACGCGGTGACGGGGCCGGGTGAGTCGGCGACCAGCCAGCGCAGGAGCTGCTGCCAGAAGAGATCGTGCGAGGGGTCACCCAGAGCTTCACTCATCTGCCAGCGCCAGGTACCGCCTGTCGCCATGATTGCCGTGCGGCCGTGGCCGTAGCTCTCTGTAATCAGCAGCGGCAGCTTGTGATGCGCCACATCCAACTGTGCCAGCACAGTGGCTCCGGGCTTGGGTGAGCCCGCGTTCTCGTAGTCGGCCAGGTACGTCAGCTTCTTCCAGCGGTCGGCGTTCTTTACCGGATCATCCAGCAGCCGCGTGATGGGCGAGTCCACACCCTCCGTCGTCAACTCCACCGTCGCCGAGTTGCGATGGAAGTTGTTGCGGCCCGCGGGCAGGAAGGTCGGCAACAGTTCATTCATGCTCGATGCACTCCAGCCTCCGTCGCTCAACGACGAGCGGCCACCGAGGAAGAGCACACCGCCGCCGCGACGGTCGACATATTCGCGAAGGAGTTCCTGTTGCAGTGGCGTAAAGTAGTCGGCGTCTACTGAGCCGATGATGATGCCCGAGTAACCGAAGAGGTCCTCGGGCCGCACAGGAAAGCCGTCCGCCAGCTCGCTGGGATCGCTGATGCCCTGCCTGTAGATCTTGTTCTCGCTCGTACGCAGCATCGAGACGAGCTGCACCGTCGGGTCGTTATCCTCTGCGCGCCGGATGAACTTGAACTCCCAGCGCGGCTCGCCTTCGATGTACAGAATCCGCCGCTTCGTATCGCTTACGAGCACTGGTCTCGTCATCGCGTTGTTGTTGAGATTCTCTTCTCCGGCCAGAGGCTCGATTCGAAACTGAAGGCTCTTTGCACCGGCAGCGCCAGCGGAGAAGAAGAGCGGCTCGGTCTGGATCGCTCCGTTGGCCGTCAGCGTCACCTCGCGCGCTGCGAGCGCTTTGTCTCCGTCGCGGACTGTGAGGACGGCCTTCTGTCCCGCGTAGCCATGCTGCGTAAAGCTGACCGTCGCGGAGAGGCGCGCATTTGCGACGGCGTTCGGCGCGATGCTGACGTTTTCCAGCTCGACATCATGCGTTGGCTCAAGGGTGCCGAAGCCTACCGTGTGCACCGGCAGGCGACGGTTTCGCAGCGCCTGCAACGCGTCCAGGCCGATCCCCGAGCCGCTCATGCCGGCTGTATTCTGGCCGCCGTCGGTGAGCAGCAGGATTGCCCCGATGGGAAGGTCTTGCGTCTCCGTGGCGAGTTGCTTCAGACCGTCGCCGATGTGGGTGGCGGGCTCCGTCGGTGTGATGCCGGTGAGCGCATCGACTCGCGTGACGCCAGTGCCTAATCGATAGATGCGCGTCTGAAAGCGTTTCTGCAGTCCGGAGAGAACTCCGTCCTGGAGCGCAGCCAGCGCTGCGGCCTCGCGCGTCTTGCCGTCGCTGTCCGCGATGGCCATGCTGCGGGAGTCGTCCACCACCACGGCGATGATGTTCTGCTGCGAGTTCAGCTCTGTCACCGCGATCGCCGGCTGCCACAGCAGCAGCAGTACGAGAGCCACAAACGCCGACTGCATCGCCCACACCGCCCATGCGCGCCAGCTCCGCAGGTTGGGCGCGGCATCGCGCAGCTTCCAGCGGACCAGCAGCGCGAGGGCGCCGGCGGCGGCGACGATCAGCACAACCAGCAGCCACGCAGGCCAGGCAGAGAGCAGCACAAATCGTCCTTTGGTGAAAACCGGACTCGGATACCTGAAGAGAAACTCAAACATGCCCGCCGGGACCTGAGTGGAACTCCTATCTATCTGTTGCGACCTGCCATCGCCTCACAGCCGCGGGCGAGTCTAATGTGTCATGCCGTACAGGATGTAATCGAGCCCCACGCGAAAAGCCATCGATGCAAAAGGTTCCGGGTAATTCGGATCATCGGCCCACTCCCATGCGTCGCCAAGGTGCATGTTGTGGCAGATGGCGACCATAATGCGCCCTTTGTCATCGCGGATGGCGCGCCACTTAGGCTGATAGCCGTCCTTCTCGTAGGTGCGCCCGCTCCAGACGAACTGCTCGCCCGGTATCTGCATCTTGTCGTCGACGTCGTAGAGGGTGTGGAAGATCTCGTCGCCGCTCTGGAGGTCTTCGACGGGACGGTCAGGCAGCACCTGGCGCATGCCGTTCATGAAGTTCTCCCAGTCCTCGGTGCCATGAAAGTCGTCCACCATCAGGAAGCCGCCTTTTAATAGATACTCGCGCAGCCGCTTTGCCTCGGCGTCAGTAAAGGTCCACATCTGCACCTGCACTGCGTAGATCCAGGGATAGTTGAAGATCTCATCGGAGTCGAGCGAGACGACCTGCTCGGTTGGCCGGCCGTCGATGCGGGTGAGCCGGTGCATGGCGATGAGAAACTGGCGGTCGGCCTTGGGATAGTCACGCGACCAGGCCATACGCCCCCAGTAGCCGCCGCCCCGTCCGTAGCCGCCGCCGAAGCTCGTCATGTTGGTGGCGTAGGCCAGGCGCGACCAGTAGAACTCTGCCTTGATGTTGCTCGGTGAGTCGTCGTTGCCGAAGCCGAAGTCCGCTACCCGCTGGTAAGCGCGCAGTCCCACGCAGCAGGTCGCAGCCACCACCGACGCCAGTGCGATCTGCGAGAGCTTCATCAGGACCTCCGCGAAAGGGAGTTGTTGGGCGAGAGTACCAGAAATGCCTTCGGCGCTGTCTAATAGACGGATAGACGCAGCGGACGGGTGGCTTGTTGCACCCCGCCGCTTTGCCCGGCACGCTTTGAGACGGAAATAACTATGAAACGGCGTGACTTACTCAAGTTCGGCGGCATGGCCCTAGCGCAAACCGGCGCTGCGCGGCTACCTCTGCTGGCGCACGCTGGCATGACTATGCCCTCCGCCGCGCTCGCAGACGGTAAAGCGGACTACACGCTGCAGATCTCCCCGGTGACGGTCGAACTCGACCGCTCGCACATCATCTCGACCATTGGCTACAACGGCACAGCACCGGGACCGGTGCTGCGGATGCGCGAGGGCAAACCGGTTACCGTCGACGTCATCAATGACACCGACACTCCGGAGCTTGTGCACTGGCACGGCATGCTCATTCCGCCGGAGGTTGACGGCACCGCGGAGGAGGGTTCGCCGCTCGTGGCGCCGCACGGCCGCCGCCGCTTCCAGCTTACGCCCGGCCCGGCCGGGAGCCGCTGGTACCACTCGCACGCCATGGCGATGGACGACCTGCACAAGGGCGCATATTCCGGCCAGTTTGGCTTTGTCTATGTCGACGGCGGCAACGATCCCGGCCGCCACGACCAGGAGCTCTTCCTCGCGCTGCGCGACTGGGAGCCGTTCTTTACCGACACGATGGATGACGATGACGACGATACCCACGACGGCCCGCTGCTGGAAAAGCCGGCAACGCTGAACACCGACCCTAACGGCCTCGAGGTCAACTCGATGACTTACTCGTTCAACGATAAAGCGCTCGGTTCGGGTGACCCGATACGTGTCCGCGAAGGCCAGCGGCTGCTGATCCACTTCCTCAACGCCAGCGCGATTGAGAACCGCCGCATCGCACTCTCAGGGCACAAGATGAAGGTCATCGCTCTCGACGGCAATCCGGTGCCGACGCCGCAGTCGCTCGATTCAATCTTTCTCGGCGCGGGCGAGCGCATCGACGTCGTCGTCGAGATGAACCACCCCGGCGTGTGGATCCTCGGCTCGACCGAGAAGATGATCCGCGAGTCCGGTCTCGGCGTCGTGGTGGAGTACGCCGGGCAGCACCACCAGCCGCAATGGGTCGACCCGCCCAAGGCGCGGTGGGACTACACCATCTTTGGTACGGCGACCTCCAGCTCGCCTGCTCCACAACAGACCATCGAGACGATCTTCGAGAAGATCCCCCGGGGCGCAGGCAAGTTCAACACCTTTCTTATCAATGGCAAGCCATACCCTCATGACCGCGAGTTCGTGCTGCAGCAGGGTACCCGTTACCGGCTCGTGATGCGCAACCGCACCGACGACGCCCACCCCATGCACCTGCACCGGCATCTGTGGGAGCTGGCCGAGATCAACGGAAAGAAGACCGCCGGAGTCATCAAGGACACGGTGGTCGTCCCCTACTACGGACGCGCTGCCGTCGACTTCACCGCCGACCAGCCGGGCCTCGCCCTCTTCCACTGCCATATCCAGCAGCATATGGATTACGGCTTCAAGGCCCTCTTCCGCTACGCTTGACGCCGCGTTAATTTCATCACCTCAAATTTTGCATCCAAGTAGCGAAGCATCAGACTACCCCAAAGAGGCTTCACGCGAGTTGGCTGACCTGCGGAGCTTGAAAGGCGAGGTGTGGAATGGCGAAGACTGTTGCCGATGTGATCGTGGAGAGCCTGAGGAACTCGGGCGTGAAGCGGGTGTATGGACTGCCCGGAGATTCGTTGAACGGATTTACCGACGCCCTGAGGCGCGATGGAACGATTGAGTGGGCGCACGTGCGGAACGAGGAGGGTGCAGCGTTCGCTGCGGGAGCGGAGGCTCACCTGACGGGCGAGCTTGCGGTGTGTGCGGCGAGCTGCGGACCGGGGAATCTCCACCTGATCAACGGATTGTTCGATTGCCACCGGTCGCGGGTTCCGGTGCTGGCGCTGGCAGCACATATTCCAAGCGTGGAGATTGGAAGCAACTACTTTCAGGAGACGCATCCGCAGAATCTGTTCAGTGAGTGCAGCGACTACTGCGAGATGGTGGGGATTGCCGAACAGATGCCGCGATCACTCGAGATTGCGATGCGGACTGCGATCACGCGGTCGGGGGTCGCGGTGCTCGTGATTCCGGGCGATGTGTTTCTGCACGATGCGGTGAATACGGCGGCCGTGCTGCCGATGAAGCGACCGTTGACGGTGATAAGGCCGGGTGATGCGGAGCTGAATGAGGCGGCGGAGATTCTGAACGGTGCGAAGAGGGTCACGATTCTTGCGGGCGCGGGATGCAAGGGCTCGCATGATGAGCTGATGGCGGCGGCCGATGCGTTGAAGTCTCCGATTGTGCATGCGATGCGGGGGAAAGAATTTATTGAGTACGACAATCCTTTCGATGTGGGGATGACGGGCCTGCTTGGATTTCGCTCAGGGTATGACGCGATGGAGGATTGCGATGCGCTATTGATGCTGGGGACGGACTTTCCGTATCAGCAGTTCTTTCCGGAGAAGGCGAAGATCATCCAGGTGGATTTGCGCGGCGATCAGATTGGACGGCGCGCGAAGGTGAATCTTGGGCTGGTGGGCACCGTGAAGGATACGCTGGCTGCGCTGATGCCGATGGTGACTCCGAAGACGGATCTGGGGCGGCTGGAAGGGCATTTGAAGGGCTATAAGAAGGTTCGCGAGGGGCTGGGCGAGTTGGCTGGGCCGGATAACAACAAGACTCCGGTTCATCCGCAGTATGTGGCGAAGCTGGTTGATGAGATTGCGGCGGAGGATGCGATCTTCACATGCGATGTGGGGACTCCGACGGTGTGGGCGGCGCGATACCTGAAGATGAATGGGAAGCGCAGGCTGCTGGGGTCGTTCAATCATGGATCGATGGCGAATGCGGTTCCGCAGGCGATTGGAGCGCAGACGTCGCATCGCGGACGGCAGGTGATTACGTTTTCGGGCGATGGCGGACTGGCGATGATGCTGGGCGATCTGCTGACGCTGCGTCAGTTGAAGCTGCCGGTGAAGGTGATCTGCTTCAACAATGGGTCGCTGGCGTTTGTGGAGCTGGAGATGAAGGCTGCGGGAATTGTGAACTACGGGACGGAGCTGGATAATCCGGTCTTTGCCGAGCTGGCGAAGGCAGTGGGGATGATGGGTGTTCGAGTGGAGCAGCCGAACCGCGTAGAAGCCGCATTGCGCGAGGCGTTTGCGTACCCGGGGGCGGCGCTGGTGGAGGTGATGGTCAACCGGCAGGAGCTCTCGATGCCTCCGACGATTACGTTTGAGCAGGCTAAGGGGTTCTCGCTGTGGGCGGCTCGCACGGTGCTTAGCGGGCGCGGCGACGAGGTGATCGACCTGGCGAAGACAAACGTGTTGCACAGGATTTTGTCGTAAACCCGAGCGATCTACTGTGCGTCGAGCTGGAAGAGGATGAGCAGGGTCCCAAGCAGGCCCACGACGCCGATGAGGCCGAGGCCGATCTTTTCGGCCTGCGTGATCTCTCTGCGCGCGGATTTGGGCCACCAGAACCAGAAGCCACAGTAGCTGGCCAGTCCGGCGTAGAGGATGCCGAGATCTTTCAACTTGTGCATTGGATTAAGCGTAACTCAGCGTCAAAAACCGGGTTCACCATTGCAGCGCCATTTGACCTCACTCGAATTCATGCAAATTCATGCAGGTTGTGGCGTTGCTTCTTTTATTGTTTTCCTGCCCAAGCAGGGCTATGCTGTGGCACGCAGGTATTCCGGGAGCCGAAGCATCTCAGCCGCAACGGGCCACGCATAGACTTCCTACCTGCAGGGCAAGCTGTTTAGCACGCGTTTCGAGGGCCACGAATCTGACGAACGGCCGGTTACACCGCCTGATCGGGAGACAAGTCCATGAAATTGCATAAGCTGGTTGTTCCTTTCTGTCTGGTTTTATTTTCTCTCGCGCCAACAGGTCTGTGTGCAGCACAGGATCGAAGCTCTCCTCAGTCCTTTCCGTCATTTACGGAGTGGAAGATGAGCGATGAGGTCACGGTGGGCGGAGCTATCCTTGGGGTCGCTTCCCAGCATTCTGCCGGCGCGCCGGCCGGGCTGAACCTGCAGATGACCGGCTCACAAGGCGTTCTGTACGCCAGCCTCGGCCCGAACCTCGGCAAAGATGTAACGCGAGAGCTTACTCCCGGCCAGGTCATTCGGGTTACGGGCCTTGTCCGGACGTTTCATGGCCAGAATTATCTGCTGGTTCGTGAGCTCGTTATTGCCGGTCAGAACGGCGACCAGACGATTGAGATTCGGAATGATCACGGATTTCTGGCGCACACATCGGGCAGTGCCGCTCCCGGGTCGAAACGAAGCGAGAGCGAGCTGAACGGAGGTGCGCGATGAAATGCCGACAGAGTGTTTCTCTCATTGCGATTGCAGCGTTCACTCTCTGGCTGACTGCCTGCGGCGGCAGCGGCTCCAGCCCAACGCCACCACCTGTTGTGATCTCAGTTGCCTTCAGCGCGCAACCACCTTCATCGCTTGTTACCTCCATGACCACCAGCATCACGGCTGTTGTGACCAACGACAGCAAGAATGCCGGCGTCACCTGGACGGTTACCTGCAGCAGCGCGGCGTGCGGCTCGTTCAACCCCGCCTCTACCGCGAGCGGATCGGCTACGACCTATACCGCGCCGACGGCGATACCAACTTCAGGTACGGTTATGGTTACGGCGACCTCCGTCACCGACACAACGAAGTCTATGTCCGCCACCATTACGATCACAGCGCCGGCGGCAGTGATCTCGGTTGCCCTCAATCCGACGCCCCCCACGTCGCTTGTCACCGGCACGACCGCCAGTCTTACCGCCGTTGTGAGCAATGACAGCAAGAATGCAGGCGTCAACTGGTCGGTTACCTGCGGCAGCTCGGGGGCTTGCGGCTCCTTTAATCCCACCGGGACCGCGAGCGGATCGGCTACGGTCTATACCGCCCCTGCGGCGGTGCCAACTGGGAATACGGTTATGGTTACGGCAACCTCCGTCACTGATCCAACAAAGTTCGCCTCGGCGACAATCACGATTACAGCTCCTTTGCTCGCTAATGGCACCTACGTCTACCACTTCTCGGGGTGGGACGCCAATGGACCGGTCTTTTTCGCGGGTGCGTTTACAGTGTCAGGCGGAGCCATCACAGGTGGCGAACAGGACTTCTCAGACCCCAAGGCAGGGTATGGGAACGCCCTGGTGGCATCATCAAGCAGTCTCACCGCTGCTGGCGGGAACATCCAGATTGTTCTGGCCACCACCAACACAGCCATCGGCGTAAGCGGGGTTGTAACCCTGCGCGGCACAGTGGTTTCGAGTACTCGCGTGCTGATCTCAGAGTTTGACACCTTTGCGTCGGCTACCGGGTCCATCGACCTTCAGACCAGCACGGCGGCTCCTGCAGGAGGGTACGCCTTTGTCGTCTCAGGGTGGTATCTTTCGTCAACTCCGAGTCCGTTGGCCGTTGGAGGCGTGCTGAATGTCAGTGGAGGTTCACTCGTAGCCGCCGACAGTGTCTTCGACTACAACAATGGGGGCAACGTGGGGCAGGCGCAGTTGTTCTCTTCGGGAACTATCAGCGCCCCTGACTCCTTTGGGAGAGTGACGTTCGACGTGACGCCGAGTTCGGCTACGGGAGTCCCCGAGTTTATTCTGACTGGTTATATTGTCGGAACGAACCAGATCCAGCTTGTTGAAAGCCAGACCGACCCGCTGTCCGCCGATCTGGGCGGCATGGCGTTAGGCCAGGGGACCAATACATACCAGTTCACCCAGGCCAGCCTCGCGAACACGACTTACGCCTATTCCGCTTCGGGAGAAGATATTCACGGCCTCACGTCACTCGCCGGCAATTTTGTCTTCGGTCCAAGCGGCTCCATCTCTGGCGCCCTTGCCCTGAACGATCTCTCTTTCTTTGTTCAGGACACCATCACCGGCGGGAGCTTCGTCGTGGATCAAACCGGGCGGGTTACCATGAACGGCGTGCAGGCCCAGGTCTTGGGAACGAGCTTTACGTTCCAGCTCTATCTGGATGGAAACGGCAACGCCCTGGAGCTGGGTGCTGACAGCCTGCAGGCAACCGCAGGAGTAGCCTACCTCAAGACTGCCACTTCGGCTGACTTCGAAGGAAACTACGCTCTCGGAGGCCAGGGGTACCTGAACGCCACCGGGGAACCGGGCTGGGGCGCCGCCGGGCCGGTCACGATCAGCTCCGATGCCTTGAAGGGATTTACTGACTACACGCCACAGGGCGGCCCGGTGACCTCGAATCAAGCGCTTACCGGAACTGAAAATAGCTCGGCAGGCACGCTGAGCATTACCGGCCTGGATGCAACCTCCTTTACGACCGCGAGGGGTTATGCCTACTACCCGATCGACAGCACGAGAGTACTGGCGATTGAGGTGGACGGTGCTCAAATCGGGCTGTTGCGCTTGGAACAGGTCCATTGAAGCTGACGCGTAATTCTGGAAGCTCGCGTTCCCAGACGAGGAAGGCGGATTGGTTGCCGCTGAGGTGGTTTTATAAGCGAGTGGTGACGACCGTGTGCTCGGCGGACTGGACCTCGGACTGGACCTCGGATTGGGCGGCCGAGCAGCTTTCGCATAGCATCAAGCGTACCTCAGCCGGTAAGGCTTACGCCGCCCGGCTTCGAGGTAGATGTCTAGCTCTTGATGCGGCGGCGAATGGTGCCGACTATACCGAGAAGACCAGTGCCGAGCAGGAGGAAGCTACCGGGTTCAGGGGTGAGCACAAAGGCGACGACCGTACCTGGGTAATGTGGAAGATTGTTATAGAAAATGGACTGGTGGGTTCCGTAGGCGGCGAAATCGCCATCGGCGCCGCTTGCCAGGCTAAAGCCGATGCCGTGGTCGTCCAGAAACTGGAGGCCGAAGAGGCCGGTACCGTCGGGGTAAAGCAGATTGTCGTAGAGGAAGCTGTTGCCAGAGCTAGAGCAGGGGTTGCTCGGATCGTAAGTGGGGCAGGGCAGGAGGCCGGTGATGACGTCCCCATTGACGCTACCGGAGATAGCGGTTACGTCGAAGGCGTCTGGAATGGTTGGGTCCGCGACGGCGGTCAGGGTGCCGGAGGCGGTAAAACCGAACTCGCCGGTTGCGCTGAAGGTGAAGGTGTCGGCGTGAGCAGCTGCGCCAATCGTCATGAAGGCTGCCAGGGAAGGGATAGCAAGAAGCGAGAGGGGGAGTTTCATCATGCTCCTCAAGGGGCAGAAACAAGCCTGTTCGGGTAGCACCTGCACTTAGGTCACCATTTTTCAAGCACGGATGAGAATTGCCATGTATCGCTAAACAATCACTTACACCGGTTGGTAACCAATTTAACCAAAGAAAAAATCAGCAATGGTTTGCAGGCAAGTTGGAATGATTTGCCGCGATTGAGATGTGTGCTTAGCGGGTGGTTACGGCGGTGGGCTCGGCGTGGGTCTCGGACTGGGCGGCGAGTACTTTGAGGCGCTCGGTCTCGAGATAGGTGTAGCGGATGCGGTGGATGACCGTGATGGTGGACATGACCGCGAGGACCCAGAGGGCGGCGGCCATCACTCCCCACTTGTTGAAGAGGGCTCCGATGATGACGCAGACGATGCGCTCCGGGCGCTCCATGAAGCCGACCTTGCAGGTTCCGATGAGAGCCTCGGCGCGGGCGCGGGTGTAGCTGACCATGAGGCAGGCCGTCATGACGAAGGCGACGAGGGCGACGTAGAAGAGGCGGTTTCCGCGGGCGTAGTAGACGAGCAGGCCGAAGAAGATGGCGACGTCGGAGTAGCGGTCGATGACTGAGTCGAAGAAGGCTCCGAAGATGGAGACCTGGTTAGTCTGGCGGGCGACGCGGCCGTCGACCATGTCGAAGATGCCGGCTCCGATAATTGTGAGGCCGGCATATAAAAACATGCGGTTGGCGTTGTTTCCCTTGGCGTAGCCAAAGAAGACGGCCGCGATGATGTTGATGATGAGGCCGATGAAGGTGAGGGTGTTGGGCGAGATACGGGATAAAGCAAGACCGTTGACGATCTTCTGTAGTAGCCAACCGCTGCCTTTTCCGAATGCGCTAGTCCAGGTCATTTCCTCTGGTACGTTTCCCGTCGCAGCCATTGAGGCTGCGATGTAACACTACACCGATTCGTCGTGGATGGTTACAAGCTTGAGGACTTCGAGCTCGCG
The DNA here is from genome assembly GCA_963741395.1 of uncultured Acidobacteriaceae bacterium. Classification (GTDB taxonomy): domain Bacteria; phylum Acidobacteriota; class Terriglobia; order Terriglobales; family Acidobacteriaceae; genus Edaphobacter. The sequence goes on along the minus strand of CAVUHV010000007.1, from coordinate 880,224 downwards.
TTTGCCGTTGGGGGTGACGACGACGGTGGTATCGCCGACCTTCTTGCCGAGCAGGGCGCGTCCGATGGGGCTTGTGGTGGAGATGAGCCCCTTGGTGACGTCGGACTCTTCGCTGGTGACGAGCTTGTACTCGAGCTCCTCGTTCTTAACGACGTCGAAGACGGTGACGGTGGCTCCGAAGCCAACCTTGTCGCGCGGGATGTTGACGAGGTTCACCATGGCGAGCTCGCCCATGCGCTTCTTGAGCTGGCCAAGGCGCGCGTTAACGAAGACCTGGCGCTGCTTGGCCATGTGGTACTCGGCGTTTTCGCTGAGGTCGCCGAGGGCGACAGCTTTCTTGATCTCGGCAGGAAGCTCAGTGGTCAGCTCGTACTCAAGCTGCTTGATCTCCTCTTCGAGCCTCTTCATGATCTGTTCGGGCATTAGGCCTTCCGGGTCGCGCTGGCCGACAGGAACAAAAGCTCTTCCGCGTGCCGGCAGGGGCGCGTGTGGGGTCAAAAGATGATTATACGATGCGAGGTGTGGCTATTGGGTTTGTGCGGCTCGGGAGTCGAGGAAGCCCTGCAGAATCAACACGGCGGCGACCTGGTCGATGATCTGCTTGCGGTCGTTGCGGCCGGTCTGGCCGCGGGAGTGGCCGGAGTCGTCGAGATGGCGGTGAGCCTGTGTGGTGGTGAGGCGCTCGTCCCAGAGGTGGATGGGAAGGGTGATGCCGTCACGTTCAGCGAGATGGTCCGTCAATCCCTGGGCGAAGGCCTGGGCCTTGGCGGCCTGGGGGCTCTGGTCGCCGGACATATAAAGCGGGTTGCCGACGACGGCCTCGGCGACGCCGTGTTTGCGGATGAGGCGGGCGACGGACTTGAGATCGGCGCGGAGGGTGGTGCGGTGCAGGGTGAGCAGAGGCTGCGCGGTGTAGCCGAGCGGGTCGGAGAGCGCGATGCCGATGCGGCGGTCGCCTACGTCTAAGCCCAAAATGCGCGGGGCCATGATGCGAGGGGTGGGATGGGGTTCCACGGGCTTGATTATAGAGATAGCGCAGAACACTAGAATGAAACTATACGGCGGGCGCGACTGCCTGCCATCGTCGGAGGAGTTCGCTTGAAGGTTTTCTGGACCCTGCTCGTCATCCTTGTTCTGGTTTTGCTCGGCGCGTATGCCAACTGGATGGTGAATGCAGCTTATGGGCCGCAGTCGGAGACCTTCGTCGACATCGCTCCGCACACCGGCAGCGAGGCGATCGGCGCGATGCTGCAGCAGAAGGGCGTGATCCGCAACCGGTATGGATTTGAGTTGCTGCGTGCGGTCGCGGCGGTACGGGGTGGGAAGAGTCTGAAGGCCGGGGAGTACAGGTTCGATCATCCCGTCTCGATGCGGGACGTCTACGACAAGATCGCCCGCGGCGAGGTCTACACCGTCAGCCTCACGATTCCGGAGGGCTACAACATCTTCGACATCGCGCAGGCGGTGGAGAACGCCGGACTGGGCAAGCGCGACGACTTTCTCGCCGCAGAGCGCAAGCACACGGAGCTGATCGCCGAGTGGACGGCCAACAGCGAGACGCAGCCCGAGTCGCTCGAGGGTTATCTGTTCCCCGATACGTATCACTTCGCGCACCACACAACCGCGGAGCAGATGCTCGCGGCCATGGTCAGGCGGTTCCGGCAGGAGACGCTGCAGTTGGGGCTGACCCAGGACGTTCCGCGCGTGGTGACGATGGCCTCGCTGATCGAGAAAGAGGTGAGCCAGGACGCGGAGCGGCCCCTTGTGGCGGGGGTCTTCCGCAACCGGCTGGCGAAGGGGATGACGCTCGCAACGGACCCGACAGTGATCTATGCGGCGTTGCTGGAGAACCGGTGGCGGGGAACCATCTACGCGTCGGACCTGAAGTCTCCTTCGCCTTACAACACATACGTGCATGCCGGGCTGCCTCCGGGCCCGATCTGCAACCCGGGAATGGCGGCGCTGAAGGCAGCACTTGCGCCCGCGAAGACGGATTATCTGTACTTTGTGAGCGACGCGGCAGGCCACAGCCGGTTTGCGTCGTCGCTCAAGGAGCACAACAGCAACGTGGCCTCCTACCGTAAAGCACAGGGACGGTGAGAGATAGGTGGGTCGCGGACATAATTTCCGCACCGCGTGACATCCCGGAGTCATCTAACCCGTCTGTACCCCTAGTGTTCCGGGAAAGATATACTTGAGCTTCGTGTCAATGAAGATAAAACAGGGATTAGCCGCTGGGCTAATCGCGCTGGCGCCGATGTTGACTGGCTGCCTGAGTCATACACGCATTGTCCCCAAGGCTCGCATCGCTGACGTGGTGATGAGCACTTCTCTGGAACAGATGGCGCGGCAACTGGCGCGGCGAAATAACGAGATCAAGACCTTCAACGCGGCTGTCGAAATGTCGTCCATTACGGGCGGCGCACTGCAGGGCAAGGAGACCCAATCGCTCAGCTTCAGCGGCTACATTCTCATGGAGAAGCCGGAGTATCTGCGCGTTCTGCTGCTGGTGCCAGTCGTGCGTACCCAGGCGCTGGACATGGTGAGCGACGGGCAAAACTTCAAGCTGCTGATTCCGCCACGCAAGCGCGCCATTGTTGGAAGCAACCAGATCACGACGCCTTCGAAGAACGGATTGGAGAACCTGCGGCCCGACGTCTTCTTCGACTCGATGTTCATCCAGGGACCGGAGCAAGACCAGATCATCTCGATGACCACCGACATCCGCATCATTGAAAGCGGCAAGAAGAAGAAGGACCTCATCGAGGAACCGGCGTATGCGCTCCAGATCCTGGCCAAGCCCGAAGGGCAGACCGTGAAGACGCTGCGTGTGATCCACATCAACTCGACTGACCTTCTGCCCTACCAGCAGGACATCTATGACAAAAATGGCCAGGTGATCACGAAGGCGTACTACAGCGATTACAAGTATTACAACGACACACCGTTCCCGACGTACATCAAGATCGAGCGCCCGAAGGATCACTACAGCCTGACTGTAACAATCACGAAGCTGACCTTGAACGAGCATCTGGACGATGACCAGTTCCAACTCACGATTCCTGACGGAATCGCCATCGAGACGTTGAAGTAGCGCGGCTCGTGAAAGACCTGCCTGATCTCACCTGATCGAATAAGAATGTAACTCCGAAGTTGCAGGGCAAGTGGCAGGAAAATTGCCCCTCGGTCTGGCCAATATTTCTCCAAAACTTTTGCATTGAGGGCGGGTTCCGAATGACAGCACCGGAACAGAGTTCTCTTCGCGAGGACTCTGCCGATAACTAAAAGGTAGCGATGTATCCGGGATCTGTTCGTTCCTGGAGGTCCACTCCTTTTTCCGAGAACAGTGAGGTTCAGCCAGCTGCATTGGCTTTATGCGGCTCATAGCCGACGTGTGTCTGGCGGCCTGAGTTCTCGAAGTGGACTTCTGAAGAGCGTTTGCGTGCGGCTTACAACCGGCGCTGGGGTTTCAATGAACAGAGTTTTGGAGCACGCAGAAAAGAGAAGAGTCTCATGACAGGTCGATCAAGCCGAAACAAGACAACCATACTCTCACTGTTTTCGTTGCCGCTGGCGGCTTTGCTGGTGGCGGGATGCTCCTCGGGGACCGCTCCATCCACGACGACTAGCGGAGCGACCGGCCAGGCCTTTGTGATCGGCACGGATGCTCCGATGGCAGCCGTGACTTCATTTACCGCGCAAGTGAACAGCGTTAACGCGGTAGACACGAGCGGCAACCAGGTTCCTCTGCTGGGCGGATCGCCGACGGTGGACTTTGCGCGATTCAACGGCCTGCAGACGCTGCTGGATTTGAATAATGTCCCTGTAGGCACGTACAACAGCATTGTTGTGTCGCTGGGCAGCGCGACGATCACTTATCTGAACACGCAGGCGGGGTCGGCACCTACGATAACGACCGAGCCGGCTACGCTGACGTCGTCCACGGTGACTGTAAATCTGGCAAATCCGCTGGTTGTGACCCAGACCGGGTCTGTGGGCCTGCGCGTGGACTTCAATCTGAGCAAGTCGATCCAGGTGACGAACGGCGCAATTACAGGAACGGTGACACCGACGTTCGAGATTACCTCGGTGGCTACGAGCGACCCGGGCGGCTATGTCGACGAATTTGACGCGGCCGTGGTGAGCGTGAATGCGACGGGGCAGTCATTCGTGATTCAGGGGCCGCACGGCCGCCAGTTCACCGTGGATGTGAACGGAGGGACGGAGTTTGACAACAACGAGAGTCTGAGCAGCCTGACGACGAGCAGCATCGTGCAGGTCTCGGGAACAATCGACAAGGCGGATTCGACGATCGACGCGGATGAGGTTGCGATCCTTTCGCAGAATGGCTTCTATGCCTCGGGACAGGTGACGTATGTTCAGCCTGCCTCGGGCGCGGCGAACAGCTTTGACCTCTTCGTCCGCGGCGTGCTGCCGACGACGACCGGGCTGACGCTGGGGCAGATTGCGCAGGTCAGCCTCTCGGGCAACGAGAACTACTTCATCTACTGGATGCATAATCCGTTGACGCAGTTTCTGTTCAACGACACGGGACTTCTGGCTGGTCAGGAAGTGGCTGTCGGTGGACCCGCTACCGGCGCAACGAGTGCGCAGGACGTAACGGTGAAGCGGATTGTGCTGCGCCACTGGGGCTTCAACGGGACTCTGGTGCCGGGAAGCGTGAGTGAGACCGGCAATACGTTCCAGATGAACGTGACTGGCTTTGCCGGACAACTGATTTCCGGACCGGTGACGGTTTATGTGGCGAACGGGACGCAGTTCCGGAATGGCCCGACCAGCTTGTCCGGCGTCGCGAACCTCACGAACATCCGCGTGGTTGGGTTGCTCATCAAGAACCCGATCGGCGGTCAGCCGGTGATTCTTGCCCACTACGTGGACGAGATGAACTAAGTCGCGATAAAGACGAACAGTCAAAAGGAAGCCCCGGCATTGAGCCCGGGCTTCTTTTTGCTTTTGTAAGGTAAATATACCTTACAATAAGGACAGGAGAGCAACGTATGACCACGCTTACAGTTACGACAAAGGGTCAGGTCACCCTGAAACGGGAGCTCCTGAAACACCTTGGCGTCGAGCCTGGGGAAAAGATTGAGGCTGACAAGCTTCCGGATGGAAGGATCATCGTGAGAGCCGCCCCGCAGAGCGGCGCCATTGACGACTTTATCGGCTGTTTGCCGCAAAAGGGCCGGCCGAAGCTGACGATCGATGCTATGAAAGAGATCGCCGCGCGGGGATGGGCCAAAGGGAGATGAAGATCACCGCGGACACGAATGTGCTGGTCAGGGCTGCGGTTCAGGATGATCCGCGTCAGGCGAGGCAGGCGGCAAAGATCTTGCGGGAGGCCGAACTTATCGCTGTGCCCGTTCCTGTCCTTTGTGAGTTTGTGTGGGTGCTTCGCCGAGGTTATAAGAGGTCCTTCGCAGACGTTGCAGACGCTATTCATCGGCTTATGAATAGCCCAAATGTCGTGATGAACCGGCCCGCCGTCGAAGCTGGATTAGCTGTGCTCAAAGCAGGAGGCGACTTCGCTGACGGCGTCATCGCCTTTGAGGGAAATTGGCTGGGAGCGGACGAGCTGGTTTCTTTTGACTCCGAAGCAGTCTCCATACTGCGCTCGCAAGGCAGCCACGCGCGCTTGTTGTCGTGACAGATTCAACGGACGAACAAAAGAAGCCCCGGCTATGCGCCGGGGCTTTGCATTGGAGGAGTTCGCCGTCTACCGCTTCGGCGAGAACCCGAAGGTGACCGAGAGCATCACGCTGCGGCCGGGGAGCAGCGTCGGGTTGTCGGCCAGGTTGTAGCCCCCGCTATAGCCGGGCGACGAAGTGGTGGTCGAGTTGAAGAGATCGGTATAGGTGGTGCCGTTCGCACCAATGGTCGGGGTGATGAGCTTGCCACCGGCTGTGATGCTGGTCTGGTTGTGAGAGTCGGTGAGGTTGTTGATGCTCAGGCGGATCTTGGTCTGGTCGAAGCGCTCCCAATGTGAGCCGGCATGGATGGTGTAGTTGAGATAAACGTTGGAGACTGAGAAGGGATCGACGCGTAGCTGATTGTGGTAGGCGCCGTTGTCCATCCACTGCGAGCCCACGCGCTTGTTGAAGAAGCCCAGGTTCCAGCCCTTGTCCTGGTAGGAGACGCCTTCGGCTTCCGTGTCGGTCGGTGTACCGGCGACCCAGAGTCCTGAGGGCGCGGTCTGGACGAGAGCCGGAGTGGAGGAGGTGCAACCAGCTGCTCCGGTGACGCAGGGGGCACTGAGCGTGCCTACGTAGGTCGCCTGACCGCGGCTGCCATTGAGAAAGACGCTAAGACCATGGACGATGTAGAGATTGCCCTCGGCCTCAAAGCCCTGAGTAATGGAGCTGGGCGAGACGTAGTTGATGGACTCGCCGAAGGTCGCAGAGTTGGGGTTGTTGTCGGTCGTGGTGGAGTAACCGTTCTGGAAGCGGATGTGATAGTAGTCGGCGTCGAAGGCCAGCCGGTTGAGCTTGAAGACGGTGCCCGTCTGATAGGTGGTGGACTTCTGCGGCTTGGGCGGAACGGCGACGACACCTCCGGTCACGTCGAAGACGCTGGTGGGCGGAACGACGCTGCCCTCGGCGCCCTGACCGTACACCGACCAGTTGGGCTTGATGCGATAGCTGAGGCTGAGCGCGGGAAGCCAGGAGTGATAGTCCGCCGAGTTGGTGACGGAGGTGAAGGGCTGCTTGGTGACCGGGTTGATGCTGCCGATCTTGCCGCCATTGTCGGCAAGCTGCGTGAAGTCCATCGTGTAGTACGCGTACTTTACGCCGGGGATGATGGTGAGCTTGGGGATGACGTGGAGCTCAAACTCGGCGTAGGGCTGGTAGGAGTTGGTGTAGTACTTCTCGCTGAAGTTGGGAAGAGTGTCGTCGACGTGAGTGAGCGGGTTTGACGGGATCTGGTGGCGGTTGGTGCGTGCCCACTCGTACCAGAGACCGGTGCGGAAGACTCCGAACCTCGAGGTCTGGCTGACCGCGGCAGTCTCGCCATACTTGCGGTAGCTGTTGTACTTGTCGACGGCGCATGGGCTGATGGCGACGGGAACCTTCACTCCTCCCTCGGTGACCGTCGAGGCGACCGGCAGACAGTTGGTGGCGTTGATCGGCCCGGTCTTTGGCTGCTTCGCGTAGAACTCGGAGTTGTCGTAGTTATACGTGTAGGGCTTCACGGTGAGCAGCCAGTTGTGGCTGAACTCGTGGTTAACGCCGACGTACTCGAAGTCCGTCGGCACGTGATACGTGTTGTACCGGTAGTAGTTCGCCTGCGTGGGATCGGTGTTCTGCAGCAGATAGTTGTCGCCATACGTGAGTAACTGCTGACGCGTCGACGAGAGGTTGGGCGAGCTGGAGTCGAGCCAGATGACTCCGCTGTAGCCGGTGAGGACCGTCTTGTCGGAGAGCTTGTACTGGTACTTCAACGATCCGCCGTTGCGGGTCTGGAGGTTGAAGGTCTGATAGCCGTCGGACGACATGTGGTGCACGTCGACGAAGAGATTGGATTTCTTGTTCGCTCCGCCGAAGTCGTCGGAGTTGAGGGCGCCGTCGAAGAGGAATGTGTTGAAGGAGCCATAAGAGACCCCGCCGCGGATGTTGCGCTCGGGCGTCAATTCGCGCGATAGGAGGTGGATGGAACCACCGAAGGGAGTGGGCCCGATGGTGGAGGCGGTTCCGGGGCTGCGGTCGAAGTCGATGCCGCCGATCCACTGCGAGGGGAAGAACGCCCACGAGTGGTGGGTGGGAGTATTGGTGTCGTAGAAGGGGATGCCATCGAAGTCAATGTCGTAATCGCCGTCGGGGAAGCCGCGGAAACTGGTCGCGCTTTGGCCGAGGCCGACTCCGTTGGCGCTGGTGGTGAAGGCGCCGGGGACCATCTGGACGAGCTCACCGTAGTCGGCCGTGGGAGCGGCGTAGTTCTGGATGTAGGTGAGGTTGATCTCGCTGCGCGGCGACGTTTCGCTGAGGAGCGCGTCGATGGGCGCGAGCCTGGCGGCGATGGACTTGGTGTCATCAGCTTGAACCGTGACCTGCTGGGAGACGTTGCCGAGGGCGAGCGGGATTGAGATCTCCTGCGCTCCGCCTGCGGCGAGTTGAATGCCCAGCCGGCGGGCGGAGTCAAAGCCTTGAGCCGAAACCTCAACCGTGTAGGCGCCTGCAGGCAAAGCGGTGAAGGTGAAGCGGCCCTGTGAATCGGTGGCGGCACGGCGCGCGGCGCGGGTGGCCTCGTTGCGCGCAGTGACTTCGGCGCTGGCAACGACGCTGCCCTTGGGATCGAGCACGGTGCCGGAGAGCGTGGCCGTGGACTGCCCGTGCAGCCGCGCAGGATTCGCGGCAAAGAAGAGCGCGAACGCTCCAATGGCAAAAAGATGGCTCCAGCGCTTGATGAAGTGGATCTTCAAGAGTTCCTCCAAAAAAGTGGTGCACTGAGTTTTGCGGTTCCTCCAACGTAGAAAGCTGCTGTGAATGCGGTGTTACATTGAGCCATCAGGCGAGGTGCGGAGAGATCGCGGGTTGAGAGCAGAGGTTCGAAAACGACTGATTCTGCTGGAGGTTTCGCCGCGTCAGCGATTACTGGATTTCGCGTGGGCAGCTGGCGAGATGCTTAAGAAATGGCTGATTTTTATAAGGTCGATTTAAGATTTCCACCCTCGTGAAACCGAGGCTGTTGTTTCCATGCATCACCTATGATGCAGTCTGCGTTCGCGTCTCGTTGCTGTAGAGAGGCACAGGCAACGGGAAGCCAATCTGGAAGACAGATCCCTGGAGTGGAGTGCTCTCGACGGTGAGCGAGGCGCGGTGGGCGTGTGCGATCCAGCGGGCAATGGAGAGACCGAGACCGCTCCCGGCCTGCGTCTTGCGCTCGCGAAGGTCAGCCTGGTAGAAGCGGTCGAAGACGCGCAGCCTCACATCCTCGGACATCCCGATGCCAGTGTCGCGCACGGTAACGAGCGCCTCATTGGCCACCACTGCGACCTCGACGCGTATCTCGCCGTGCTCGGGGGTATAGCGGATGGCATTGTCGAGCAGAATGCCGAGCAGGCGCTGCAACAGGACCTCGTCGCCTTCGATGAAGACTGCCTCGCGGGGAAGATGCCAGTCCAGAAGGATACCGCTGCCCTCGGCGAGGTCCTCGACGCGGCGGCAGCCGTTGACGACGAGATCGCAGAGGTTGATGTTGCGGAAGGCGACCTCGTGGACGAAGTTGTCGCTGCGCGCAAGCGAGAGAAGGGCATCGAGCAGCGTCGCTCCGGTGCGGCATTCGGTGACAATCTTCTCGAGGTCTTCGCGGTATTCGTTCTCTGAGCGATGACGCTGCAGCGAGAGCTGCGCCGTCGCGAGGATGACCGTGATCGAAGTGCGCAGATCGTGCGAGGCATCGGCGGAGAATTGGCTGAGCCGCGAGACCGCTGCTTCCAGCCGCGCAAGAAGCTGGTTCCACGCGACGGCGAGGTGCTGGATCTCATCGCGAGCCGAAGGAACGGGAAGGCGTTCAGAGAGATTGCCGATTCCGATACCAAGCGCGGCGCGGGTCATGCGATCGACCGGCTTGAGCGCGTGGCGGCTGAGAAAGTAGCCGCTGCCAATCGAGAGCGCAAGCAGCACAGGCATCAGCAGCAAAAGCGCGTTGCGATAGAGCCGAAGAATCTCCGTCTGCTCGTCGAGGGCTCCGCCGATGTGAAGACGCACCTGCTGCCCGTTGATGATGATGTCGTGGCAGAGCACCATGATGGGCTGGTGGTCGGCGACTGCTGTGCCGTATGCAGGCTCGGCGCAGTCGCGCCCGCGCGAGAGCCCCCAGTCGTCCGTGGTCGATTCGCGCGGAAACAGAAGGCTGCCGTCGAGGTGATGGATGTGGAAGAGGTTGCCCTCATGGGTGACGAGCGCGTACGCACGTAGCTGCTCTTCGAGCGGCGTTGTGACTCCTTTGGCCTTGTTCTCATTGAGCAGAGCGATCAGTCGCTGCTCGCGGCCTTCGAGATGGGTCTTCTTGCCTTCAAGCAGAGCGTAGCGAAGCGCACCAAAGGACATGAGGCCGAAGAGCACAAGTCCTGCCAGCGTGACCAGCAGGTACAGCAGCATCAGCTTGACGCGAACCGACGGAGAGCGCATTCCTCGGATTCCTCAGGCCGCCACGAACATGTAGCCGGCGCCGTGGATCGTGCGGATGATAGGTTTGCGCGCGGGCTCAGCGGCATCGTTGGCATGATGGTCAGAGAGGTCTTCCAGCTTGGCGCGCAGACCGTGGATGTAGACGTCGAGCGTATTCTCCTTAACGTCGGCGACGCCGCCCCACCCGGCCTCGATAAGCTCCTCGCGTGATGTGATGAGCCCGGCGCGACGCATCAGCGTCTCCAGCAGTTCGAACTGCTTGCGCGTGAGCGGAATGTCGCGGCCATCGCGAATCGCGACACGACGGCCGCGGTCGAGCGTGATACCTCCCGCGCTGACAGCGGCGGCCCCTGCCGCTGAGGGCAGGCGGCGCGCGATGGCGCTGACCCGTGCGAGCAGGATCTCGAGGATGAAGGGCTTGACCAGGTAATCGTCGGCCCCGAGGTCGAACGCATGCACGATGCGCGGGACCGCATCGACAGCGGTGAGCATCAGGATCGGAGTCTTGCAGTGGCGCGCGCGAACGTGCTCGAGGACAGCAAAGCCATCCATGCCCGGCAGCAGCACATCGAGCAGCACAGCGTAGTACTTACCCGCGAGGATGAGGTCGGCGCCCTCGCGGCCGTTGTGCGAGAGCGTGGCGCGGTGGCCGTCGCCTATAAGGGCGCGCTCGACCAGCGAGGCGATACGCTTATCGTCTTCGATGACCAGGACATTCATGGGCGTTTCATCAAATGAACCCACAGACTAGCGGGTAAACATGGAGGAAATGATGAAAATGCAGTTACAAAGACAAGACCGCGGATCACACGGATGGAAACGGATTTAAGAAACAGGCAGGGAATAGTCCAAAAAGAATCCGTGCTTTTCCGTTAGATCCGCGGTCGGCTTTTCTGTGTCCCCCGGACGAAGAGGCGTATTAATAGATGGGAGGGCCTCGGTTCTATGAGCGTCGATCGCGTGAAGGTAACGGTAGGGGTCTGTGGTGGAATTGCCGCGTACAAGGCCGTGGAAGTCGTGCGCCAGCTTCAGGATGCCGGCTTCGATCCGCACGTCGTGATGACGCGCGCCGCCGAGGAGTTCGTGCGGCCGCTGACCTTTGCCGCCATCACCGGCCACAAGGTCGTCACCAGCCTGTGGAGCGAAGACACAGCGAGCGGCGGCGAGGGCGGTAATCAGGTTTCGGGCATCGAGCACATCAACGAGGCCCAGACGACCGCGGCGTTGGTCGTGGTTCCCGCGACGGCCGATGTGGTGGCGAAGTTCGCTCATGGGCTTGCGGACGACTTTCTCTCGACCATGTACCTGGCTACGACCGCTCCGGTGATCGTCGCTCCGGCGATGAACGTCGTGATGTGGGAGCATCCTGCCGTGCAGGCGAACCTCGCAACGCTGCGTGAGCGTGGCGTGACGATCGTCGAGCCCGGAAGCGGCTATCTTGCATGCGGGATGGTCGGCGGCGGAAGGCTTGCCGAGGAGAGCGCGATTGTCGCTGCGGTGGGCGAGGTGTTGTCGAAGGCTCCGGCGACGAAAGACCTTAGCGGCGAGACGGTTCTGGTGACCGCAGGCGGCACGCGCGAGCCGATTGATCCAGTGCGGTTCATCGGCAACCGTTCGAGCGGCAAGATGGGATATGCAATCGCTGCAGCAGCGCAAAGACGCGGCGCGCGTGTGGTACTGGTGAGCGCGCCCTCTGCCGTGAAGCCTCCTGAAGGCTGCGAGATGGTGCACGTGGTGACGGCCGGGGAGATGCACGACGCCGTGATGCCGCGCGTGGGCGAGGCCACCATCGTGGTCATGGCCGCGGCGGTGAGCGACTACCGCATGGCCGAACCCGCTGCACAAAAGCTACGGCGCGAGGGACCTCTGACCCTGAAGCTTGAGCCGACGGCGGACATCCTGCAGGAGGTCGTGGAGCGCAGGCGGCCAGGGACGCTGGTCATCGGTTTCGCCGCAGAGACAGAGGATGTTCTCGCCAACGGCCGCGCGAAGCTGAAGCGTAAGGGCGCAGATGCTCTGGTAGTAAACGATGTCTCTGGCGCGGCGACCGGCTTCGACGCGGACTGCAACGCTGGCAGCTTCCTTACTCCGGAAAGCTCGGTGGCTCTCACGGCGATGCCGAAGACCCGGATGGCTGAGCGGATTCTCGATGAGGTGGTGCGGCTGCGCGTTGGCCGCGAGCAGAGCGTCGGGACGCGGCCTTAGCCTTTCAACGGTGGAACGATCTCTTTCCATGAGATTCAACAGAAGGACTGACATTTTCAGCGATCCAACTGCCTCACTCGCCTCTCAGGTCTTTGACTTTGCAGCGATGCCCACCTAGGGTAAGAGGCGTGTAGTCCTGTGCAGAACGGGAGGGAGAGAGATGGCGACCTGCCCGAATTGCGGTCATGATGTGCTCGTGCCTTGGTATATGCGCTTGTCCGGGTGGTCATGGCGGCTGCACTGTCCGCATTGCAGAAGGACGTTGCAATACGGAGGTCGAGCCCCGGCTGTTTTGGCTGCAGTGGCAGCTGTCCTGCTGGTGCGGTTTATCGGGCACGGCATAGCGCTTCCCGAAACGATCGCGCTGATCGCTGTTGCCCTGCTTCTTGTCGCATCGATGGGGTTTATGCGGCCGAAGGTGCGGCTCTATCGATAACAGGCGAAGTAAGGCAAACTCTTCACAGAAAGAGACTTGTGTTTTTCCGTGGCGAGGAGTAGATATTTGCCTCATCCCCTTCCGGGATGCTCGGTGGGCCCATTCAAAAATTCAGACTTATCTGCTTTGGAGGGTTTATGCGACTTGCGAAGTGGGTTCACTCTACATGTGCAGCCATTGTGTGCGCCGCGTTCTTTTGTACAACAGCCGCGTTTGCGGTGGAGAAGGCAACCGTAACAGGCGCAACAGCTGCGACCCAGCAGGTATCCTTTGACGTTTACCTGCCGCTGCAGAATGAGGCGGGGCTCGATGCTCTGCTGACCAGCCTGAACGATCCCAACTCACCGAACTACCACAAGTGGCTCACGCAGGAACAGTTCCACAGCCAGTTCGGCCCCAGCGCCGCCACCGTCGCCGCGGTGCAGCACGAACTTGAAGCGTTCGGCATGACGACCACTCTCGCGTCGCCGCAGAAGATTCACGCCACCGGTTCCGCGCACGCAGTCGAGCTGATGTTTGCGACGGAGCTTCACAACGGTGTCTTCAGGAACGGCAGCAAGACCATCGTGGCAGTCGGGGGAATCTCAATGCCCTCAGCAATGGTCTTGAACAACGTGGTGGTAGTTGGCCTCGATGGAATGATCCGGATGCAGCGCCACGCGCACAAGCTGGCAGGCCCGCTTCCGGAGAACCGCTACAGCAATGTCGGACCCTACTGGTTCGACGATCTCAAGCAGGCATATAGCTATCCCAGCTATCAGTCGCTCAACGGCAAGGGCGTGACCATGGGGATCCTCATGACCGGCGGCTTCAACCCTCCCGACATGACGCTGTACTTCTCGCATGAGAAGCTGCCGGTCCCCGATATGACGACCGTAAACGTAGACGGTGGGTCGCCCTACGATCCCACAAATCCCTTCAATTCGCTCGAGACGCACCTTGACCTGCAGCAGACCGGCGGAATGGCTCCCCTGGCAAAACATATCCTGTACAACATCCCCGACCTGTCGGACCAGCACATCATGGACGGCCTCGTCACGATCATGGAGGCCAACAAGGCCGACGTGGTAAGCATGTCGTTCGGCGGCCCGGAGATTGGCTATTTGCCCGCTTACAACGGCGGTGTGAATACCATAGGACTCCTCGGCGTCTATGACAGGCTCTTCAAACAAGGCAACGCGCAGGGCATCACCTTCCTCGCCTCTTCCGGTGACGAGGGCGCTCTCTCTCTTCCGGCAGCTGCCTGCTTCAATCCGGACGCCACCAGTTCCTGCGGAGGATTTGTGGCATCAGCGGAGATGCCGGCCTCGAGCCCGCATGTAACCGGCGTAGGTGGCACGAATCTGGTGACGACCATGAGTTCGACATCGCTCGACTCAAACTACGTCAGCGAAGCGGCCTTCGGCGATCCAGTCACCGAGGATATCTTCTACGGCACTCCCGCTACCGGAGCCTTCTGGGGCTCGGGCGGTGGCATCAGCATCTACTACACGCGGCCGTCCTACCAGTTCCTGGTCAATACCGGGTCTCTACTCATGCGGACGGTGCCTGACGTCTCGCTGCACATGGGAGGATGCGTCGTTGACTCAGTACTCCCGTGCGGTCCCGATCGGAGCGCCGACATAACGGCGATCGACGGTGGACTCTATGGCGTAATTGGAACAAGCGCCTCAGTCCAGGACTTCGCAGGCCTGATTGCCCTGAAGATCCAGAAGACCGGCGGACGGCTAGGCAACGAAAATCAGGCGCTCTACACGATGGCGCTCCTGCAGTCCTACGGGTTCCTCAAGAACATCTTCCACGACAATATCCGCGGCTATAACGGTCTCTACTACACGCACAAGGGCTACAACCTCGTGCTGGGCAACGGCACCGTCAACGGCGTCAACTACCTCCTCGCGCCGCTTATCCCAACCGCGGGAACTCCGCAGACGCCAAGCAATCCGTAACTTTCTTCAGCCTTACCGCGTCAATTAAGTAATAAGAGGCATGAACCCATGACGGGAACATGCCTCTCCTGTAGCTTCCCAGGAAACTACCGAAGGAGATCTCACTCACGAATCAGCGACCCACGTTGAGTTTTACGCATAAAGGGCCCTTGGCTTGCTCGCTGTTGGATCAGCGTAAGAGGGGGATCTGTGGCGTCCTACGTTCGCAGCGTCGCAAAGCTCGCGCTTTGCGCATGTCTGTTCCTTCTATGCGTGCAGAACATTGCGCAGTCGCCGCGACCCGCTCCGGCGCAATCCCCGGCCTCCGCCTCCGGCGTGCTGCTATTCCCTCGTGACGGTCTCTTCCACGCTGACGGCAACGCGAACATCTCTCCGTACCACCCGTACCCCTTAGACCGGAAGAGCTACATCGAAGCGTTTGGCGCGAACGCTCAGACAGACGAAACACCGGACAGCACCGCACAAACCCAGGGACTCGACCTCCTGGCCCTGATCGCCCAGGCGCGACAAGGCCTCGCTAAGACGTCGGCTCCTGCATCCATCTCCACAAATGATGTCATCCCGGCAACAACGCAACCGCAGCCGGAGCGCTACCACTGGAAGGGCCTGCTGTGGCAGTCATTCGCGTTCTTCGGTGTCGAGAACAGCTTTCGCCTGATGACCGACCCTTATTTTCGGCATCTCACTGCGGACAAGCCCTTCTGGCATGACTACATCGCCTCGTTCAGGCAGTGGAATATGCGCAGATGGAGCGATGGAGATGATTTCCTTGTGGCCTACATCGGGCACCCGATGCAAGGTTCAGTCACCGAATTTATCGAGATCCAGAACGATCCCAGCGGACGCGACCTGCGGATCAGCCGTGACCCAGCATACTGGAAGAGCATCTTCAAGGCCTTTCTGTGGGCTACAGCCTTCAGCACCGACCAGAAAATTGGCCCGCTGGGGGAGACGGCGCTGGGCAGCGAGGGCGGCTATACCTATCCCATTGGCTGTCCTGCTCCATGCCCTTCCTACAATCCGGCTACCTACAAGGTGACGAACAACACGGGCTGGGTGAAGTTCATCACTACGCCGGTAATCGGCACTCTGTGGGCGCTGAACGAGGACTTTCTCGACCGCTACGTGAGCGACCGCGTCCAGGGTGACAACCGCAACGCCGTCTTCCCCAAGATTCTCCGCGGCTCTCTCAACCCAACCCGAACCATGGCCAACGCAATGCGCGGACGACTGCCGTGGTATCGCGACTTCCAGCAGGCCGACAATCCTCACCGCAACTCGAATATCCACTTTCTCCCGGACGATGACGCGGCCCTGAAGAGTCCCCCGCGCTTCCAGCTCTTTCCTCACTTCAACGCGCTTTCGCTTCCCGTCAACACGCCGGGCTGCGGAACCTGCCGAAGAATCACAACCGGAGCAGGCGTGGAGTTCTCGACCCGCATCGCAAGCTGGGCCGACTTCGATATGGACGTAAGCAACCAGCCGAACGCCAGCCCTCTGCCCTCCGATCGCGCGGGAGGCAGCCTGCTGCTCGCGACCTTCGGGCTTCGCGTCGGATTCGAGACGGACCACTTCGCACTCAAGTTCGCTGTTCGGCCCGGCCTCGCAAGCTACAGCGACGCCTACCTCGCGAGCCCCGACGCAACCACGCCTATCCCCGAGGTCGGACGTATCACGCACTTCACGACGACACTTGCCATCTCTACCGACTACAACTTCACCCGCCACTTCGGCATACGCAGCGTGATTGGCAACACCCCCATCCGCTACCGCACCAACTACTCCGACATTCCGCCGGGACGCGGAACTGAGCCCTATCTTTTCTTCATCTCGCACCAGGTCTTCGCAACGAATTCAAATTGGACGTATCAAGCCGGCCCCAAAATAAGCTTCTGATCTCTCGCTGGTTTTGCATGGGCTACTTCGAGCAGATAGCTGTGGCTATACTTCATCCGGAGGGAAACCGCTTAGGCGAAGCTATGATCTCTCGACGCAGGATGGAATTGCCCAACTGGGGCATACCCGTTTCGTATGCGCTCCTTGCGGTTCTAGCGGGATGGACTCTGCCCAGAATTGAAAGCCATTGGCTGCCGACTATTAACATCGGGTTGAGTCCGGTGGCAGCAGTCGTGATCTATTCCTCTGTCGCTTCGGGCATGATGGCGTTGACGGGTGTTGTTTTTTCGCTTGTGTTCGTCATGGTTCAGTTCAGTGCGATCGCGTATTCCCCACGCCTGGTTCCATGGATCGTTCGCGACCGTGTGCTGTGGCACTCCCTTGGAGTCTTTACAGCCACATTCCTTTATTCCCTTGGGGCTATCGCTTGGTTGGACCGCAATCGTTCCGGCAATACCCCGTTCTTTAGCGGGTTGCTCGTGATCCTTCTTCTGCTGGCGAGCGTAGCCATGTTGGTGGCTCTCGTCCAAAGAATATCGATGTTTCGGATCCGGCGAATGCTCACACTCACCGGAGACCACGGGCGGCTCGTAATCGAGAAAATGTACCCGTCGCTCGACACGCCGAAGGCCACCGCCGACCTCGAAGAACTTCAACAATTTCCCTTGAGTCACACGATACTTCACACAGGGGCCCCACGGGCCATTCAGTTTCTCGATGAGGAGGCCCTGCTGACCTTATCCTCGGCCGCTGGAGGAGTGATGGAAGTGGTCTCGTCTCCCGGAGACTTCGTCGTCGAGGGGTCGCAGTTAGTGCGCGTTTACGGACCAGCACAGAATCTCGATCACCGCGATGTCAGAAAAGCATTCGAACTGGGAGAGGAGAGGACTTTTGAACAAGATCCCAGATACGCTATTCGTTTGCTGGTCGATATCGCTATCAGGGCGCTCTCTCCGGCCGTAAATGACCCTACTACCGCGGTCCAGGCGCTCGATCAGATTGAAGACCTTTTGCGGCGTTTAGGTTCGCGGCGGTTGGAGATCGGCGCCATTCGTGACCGCCAGGGTAAGCTCCGGTTGGTGATTCCGCATCCGGCATGGGAAGATTTTTTGGTCCTGGCATTCGAGGAGATTCGCCTCTACGGTGTGAATAGCGTGCAGGTGATGCGACGGATGAAGGCCTTAGTCAGCGACCTGATCTTCGCGTTGCCGGAAGAGCGCCACAAAGCTCTTCAGCAATACGACTTGAGGCTAAACGCGACCATTGCCAGGTCTTTCGAAGATATTGAAGACAGGCAGGAGGCTTCAGTCGAAGACCGTCAGGGACTGGGTAATCCGCGGAGGCATACTTGATAGCCGATGATTCACGTTTCAGGATGACTTGGTGGACATCCTCATCCGCACGACGCTCCGCCAACTGTCGCAAGCGACAGTTTCCAGACAGTCTGCAAAGGAGTATAAAGACTCGCAACAAGGCCATGCAGCGGCGGGCAACCATCGAGATTCCCATCGGAAGGAACGCGGGAGTGATTTTCGGGAGGCAGATTCCTGAACGTAGATTGGGGAGCCCAGACCGTTAGTTTTGACGGTCACATTTCGGGAATAATGCACGCAGAATCGCGCACGATAAGAAATTCGCCCAAGGCTCAGTGACGGGAATCAATCATTACGAAAGGCGATGTTGACTCATAATCCCCGAAGTCTTAGTTCGCGCTGTAGTAAGTACTCAGAATATGAAACAGGAGGAAGCGATGAAAACGTTAATTACATCTTGCGCAATCCTGGTGTGCCTCACGTCCACGATTGCCCTCGGGCAAACTGTCCAAGTCAACTACAACCACAGCCAGAGCTTCGCGCAGTTCCATACTTACGCATGGCAAATCGACGACCCAAACAAAATCGCCAATTCCATCCTGGCGCAGGTCGCGATCAGCGACACCGACAGCGCGCTCGCGGGAAAAGGTTTAAACAAAGTTGACATAAGCGCAAAGCCAGACCTGATCGTAATCGCGACCGGCGGATTGAAACAACAGACCTCCTACAGTGCCTGGGGTATGCGCGGCATAGGTGGCGGCATGGGCGGAATCACTCCCGAGCAAAATGTTGAGGGGACATTGGTAATCAGCATCTATGACGCGAAGCAGAAGGCGCTTATCTGGCGCGGTATAGGCCAGGACACATTGAGCAACAACGGCAACAAGAACCAGCAGGAAGTAGAAAAAGCCATCCAGAAGATGTTCAAACAATGGCCGAAGGGCTAAGCGAGCGGTGCGTCCACAATCGGGAAGCTGTTAGGTTCTCTGCAATTTAGGAATTCCTCGGACTCCCTCGGAACCAGGGCTACTTGCCGATGCAGAACTTGCTGAAGATGAGATTCAGGATGTCGTCGCTCGTCGTCGCGCCAGTGAGGGCATCGAGCGAGCGAAGAGCCTCGTAGAGATCGAGCAGGATCATCTCGTGCGGAAAGTTCGACGCCGCAGCTCCTGTGGCCCGATCGAGCGCCCCGCGCGCAGAGGAGACGGCCTGCTGCTGCCGCAGGTTGGTGAGCAGCGCGGTCTCCGACGAAGGAGTGCCCGTGGTAACCTGCGCAACGATGGCGCCGCGAAGTTCAGCGACTCCCTCGCCGGTGAGCGCCGAGGTGCGGATCGCAGTGTGAGCATGACTCTCAGCCGGAGCCAGGTTTGAGCTTCGCACAAGGTCGCTCTTGTTCACAGCAATAAGCAGCGGACGGCCCGTCACCGCAGCGACAGTCGCCTCGTCTTCGGGATGAGCCGGGTCGGTGGCGTCGATGACGAGCAGGACGATATCCGCCTCGGCCATCGCCTCGCGCGACTTCGCAATTCCAATCGACTCAGCCTCGTCGAGGGCGTCGCGCAGTCCGGCCGTATCGACCAGCTCCACGGGGATGCCATCGAGCGAGACGCGTTCGGTGACGAGGTCGCGTGTAGTGCCGGGAGTTGCGGTGACAATCGCGCGGTCGCGCTCGACGAGGCGATTGAAGAGCGACGACTTTCCCGCGTTAGGCCTGCCGACGATAGCGAGCGTGAAGCCGTCGCGCACGATGCGCCCGTACGCAAACGTGTGGTCAAGCGCGGCAAGTGGCTGCTGAATTGCCGCGAGCCGCTCGAGAATGTCCGATGTCGGTAGCACATCGATGTCGTCTTCGGCAAAATCCACTCCTGCCTCGAGCGTCGCGATGAGCGCAATCAGCGCATCCTTCGTCGGCGTGATCTGACGCGAGAGCGCTCCCCCAAGCTGCTGTGCGGCAACACGTGCCTGATGCAGCGTGGTGGCCTCGATGAGATCGTGCACGGCTTCGGCCTGCGTGAGATCGAGACGTCCGGCAAGAAAAGCTCGCTGCGTGAACTCACCTGGAGCAGCAAGCCGCGCTCCCGCAGCAACAGCGTGCCGCAGTATGTGCTCCAGCAGCACAGGCGATCCGTGAGCCGCAATCTCGACGACGTCCTCCGTCGTGTACGAATGCGGCGCTGCAAAAAGGGTGACCACAGCCTCGTCCAGCACCTCGCCCGTCGCCGTGTCCAGAACCTCACCAAACCGCGCCTGCGACGGTGCAAGCGGATGACGCAGCCGAAGCATCGGTTCCGCAATCGCGCGAGCCTCAGGCCCCGATAGCCGCACAATCCCAATACCTCCGCGGCCGGGCGGAGTCGAGACAGCAACGATGGTGTCGTCAGGAACAAGGGACATCCCATGAAGTATCGCAGAACAGGAGCCTCGGAATAGGACACAAGACAGCGACCACCGATGACACGGATAGTACGGATGGGAAGACAGGATAAGAAAAAGCAATCCAATGTCTTTAATCTGCGAATCTCCGTGCAAATCCGCGGTCGCCACTAGTCAGCCGTACTTCGCAGTGATTAGACTGTCTGCGGCCTGAAAACCAAACTTTCATAAGTGATGAGGAAAAGATGCGTCTGCAACTCGTGTTATCAGGATGTCTGCTGCTGAGCTCTCTTGGGGCAGCCAGCGCGCAAGACAACTACTTCAGCAATTGGCCCGCGGGATATTCGCCGACGGAGGTGGCCAAGCCGCTGGCCGAGCACTTCGTCACCAGCCCGCACCAATACTCCAAGACGATTCACTACTCCGAGGTGTGCACCTGGTACGGCGCGCTGGCCTTCGCCGAGCTCACGCACGACGACGCTCTGCGGCAGGAGCTCATCAAGCGTTTCGAGCCGCTGATGCCCGGCGGAGCCGAGGCCGACCGCAGGCCGCAGCGCCACCACGTCGACGACTCCATCTTCGGTGTCGTGCCGCTCGAGATCGCTATCCAGACCAAGGACCAGAAGTACCTCACCGAAGGCAAGTGGTGGGCCGACCGCCAGTGGGAGAACCCGCAGCCCGACGGCCTCTCCGCCGAGACGCGCTACTGGGTCGACGACATGTACATGCTCGTCATGCTGCAGCTCGAGGCCTATCGCGCCACGGGTGACAAGAAGTATCTCGACCGCGACGCGAAGGAGATGGTCTCGTACCTCGACAAGCTGCAGCAGCCCAACGGCCTCTTCTTCCACGCGCCCGACGTGAAGTACTTCTGGGGACGCGGCGACGGCTGGTTCGCCGCCGGCATGGCCGAGATGCTCACGACGCTGCCCGAAAACCACCCCGACCGCGCTCGCATCATGCAGGGCTACAAGCTGATGATGAGCGGTCTGCTGAAGTACCAGGGCAAGGACGGCATGTGGCGCGAGCTCATCGACAAGGACGACGCGTGGCCCGAGAGCTCAAGCTCGGCGATGTTCTCCTTCGCCATGATCACAGGCGTGAAGCACGGCTGGCTCGACGCCAGCACCTACGGCCCCGCCGCGCGCAAGAGCTGGATCGCCGTCGTCGGCTACGTCGACCAGAACCACGACGTCACGCAGGTCTGCGAAGGCACCGGCAAGAAGGACTCGCTCGAGTACTACTACATGCGCAAGCGCCGCACCGGCGACTTCCACGGCCAGGCTCCGGTGTTGTGGGCGGCATCGGCTCTTCTGCGCGATGGGGCGAAGTAGTCAGGTCGTCCATGAAGCCTCACAGCGGGATGCAGCGCCAGGTGCTCTGCATCCCTTTTTGTTTCGCCCGCGCAACAGAGAACGATCCCTCTCAATCTTTAGGTGGATGACCGCGCAGTACGCGCGCGCGTAGCATTGCGCCGAAATGGAAAAGGACTCCGCAACATGGCATATATCAACCTTCCTGAAGGCCTCCCCGGCATACGCGGTGCGATGGCCTTTCGTCCTGAGACGGCGAGGCCTCTGAACGACCTCGTCGACGTGCTCCTCCACGCGCCCAACTCGCTTACTCCCGGCGAGCGCGAACTGATTGCAACCTACGTCTCGTCCGAAAACGACTGCTACTACTGCCAGACCATCCATGGCGCCGTCGCTGCAGCATGCCTCAACGGCGACGAGACCCTCGTCAAACAAGTCAAGCACGACTTTCATCATGCACAGATCTCTGACAAGCTGAAGGCTCTGCTGAACATCGCAGGCAAGGTGCAGCGAGGCGGCAAGCACGTGACCGCCGAAGACGTCGCTCGCGCGCGTGAACAAGGCGCAACCGACATCGAAATTCACGATACCGTGCTGATCGCCGCCGCCTTCTGCATGTTCAACCGCTACGTCGATGGCCTGGGCACGGCTCAGCCTCGCGACGAAGCCATGTACCGCGAGCGCGGCAAGCGAATCGCCCTCGATGGATACGTCAGCATCAGCAGGGAATACCTGCCTGCAGAAGCAACTCGATAAACAAGGAGACCACCGTGCCACACATCTCACTTCCAGAAGGACTCCCGGGAATCACCAGCGGCTTCGCCTTTCGTCCCGAGACAGCCAAACCCATGCGCGAACTGGCGCACGTCATTTTGCACGGCCCGAGCAGCCTCACGCCGGCCGAGCGCGAGCTCATCGCGACGTACGTCTCCAGCAGGAACGACTGCTTCTTCTGCCAGACCAGCCACGGCGCAGCCGCAACGGCGCACTTCGGCAACGACGGAAGGCTCGTCGAGCAGGTAAAGAGGGACGTCGCAAGCGCCGAAGTATCCGACAAGCTCAAAGCCCTGCTCGCGATTGCAGGCAAAGTCCAGATGGGCGGCAAGCAGGTGACCTCCGCAGACGTCGCGCGTGCGCACGAGCTCGGCGCAACGGACATCGAGATCCACGACACCGTGCTCATCGCCGCCGCCTTCAGCATGTACAACCGCTACGTCGACGGACTGGCCACATGGCAGCCCGAAGATCCGGCGATGTACGCCAGCATGGGCCAGCACCTGGCAACTCACGGCTATCTCACGCCTTCGGTGAAGCCGTAGTGATAAGGGAGAATACCCGAGCGGTTTCATCCAGCCGTTGCAAACAGCTGCACTGCGGCATAGTGATCGACCTGCTTCACTCGTTCCGCAGTGTCTGAACCGGGTCGAGCATCGCCGCGCGCTGCGCCGGCAATACCGTCGCGCCGAGCGCCGTAATGACGAGAAGAGCCACCGAGCCCAGCAGAACCGGGGCCGACGCGTCCGCTGCCCCATAAAACTGCGCTCGCAAAAGGTAGCCGGTAATAGTGGCGCCAACCAGCCCGCTGCCCGCGCCAAGGAGAATCCAATGCGCCTCCTGGAGTAGCAGCAATCTCATGATGCCCTCCCGCGTCGAGCCCAAAGCGATGCGAATGCCGATCTCCTTCTCACGCAGAGATATCTCATAGGCAAGCAGCCCATACGTGCCCAGCACAGCAATCAGCAGCGACAGCAGACCGAAGGCTACAGCCAGCCACATCAGGAACCGGCGCTGCTCCGTCTGGCGAGACATGCGATGCTCCATGCTCTCCAACCTGTAAAGCGCAAGATCCGGATAAAGACGCTGAATGGTCTCCCGGACCTGGTGGCTCAGCACCTCCGGGTCGCCGCTGGTGCGCAGCACAAACGCCATTGCGGTCTGCGAATTGTCGGCCTCCGGAAAATACAGGTTAGGCACGGGTGGCGATGAGAGATCAAAGTTATGCACATCTCCGACAACACCGATCACCGTGGCCCACTCGTGAATGTCTCCACTGTAGATGCTCTTGCCCAGAGGGTCTTGACCGGGCCATTCCTGCGCCGCCAATGCGCGGTTGACGATAGCGACATGCCGCCGTCCCTCATCGCCATTCGTGAAATCGCGCCCTGAATAAAGCGTCTGACCGATGGTCGCAAAATATCCGGGAGTGACGTGAAAATTATCTGGCGACTTGCTGTTGAACCGGTGGCAATCTTCAGGATGCGCGTCGCTACAGAAGTCGAAGCGGTTGGTGAAGCCTCCGAGCGGATAGTGGTTGACCGCCGCGACCGCTTCCACTCCGGGAAGATGGCGAAGCTCCTCCGACATCTGATTGAAAAACTGATTCGTGCGCGCCGCATCGTACGTGGGCGTAATGCTGCTGCCATGCACATCCACGCCCGCAATCAAAAGATGAGCGGGTTCGAATCCCAGCGGCTGGTGCAGCAGCACCAGCACACTCGCAACCATCCACCCTGCCGAAGCCACCAGCACCATCGTGAGAGTGATCTGCGCTACAACCAGCAGACGTCCCGCGCGACGAAGGCTGCGGTCTCCGGACGCGCGGCCTCCCGCCGACAGGTCACGTAGCAGGCTCGGCTGCAGCGTGCGCCACGCCGGCAATAGAGTAAGCAGGACCGTAATCAGCACGAACGCCAGCACGGCAAACGCCAGTACGTTCGTATGAATTGCGGCGTGGCCGATCCTCGGAATCCGCACGACCGTAAGCTGGCGAAGCAGCCGCAGAGCAACCGCCGCAAACCCAATCCCAGCCGCCGCGCCCAGCCCCGAGAGCACCGCACTCTCCACCATCAATTGCGAAAGAAGCTGTCGCAGCGATGCCCCAAGTGTCGCCCTCGTCGCAAACTCATGCCTGCGTCGCGTATTGCGCGCCAGCAGAAGATTCGCCAGATTCGCGCATGCGATCAACAGCAGCAGAGCACACGCAGCCAACGTGGCGTACAGCGCCGAACGCGTGTCCTGGCCCGCCACATAGTCCCTCCACGGCTGGATGTCCGGCGCGTAGCTGGGAGGATAGTATCCAGGAAAATCCTTCTGCAGCGACTGCTGCACCGTGGCGATCTCCGCTCGCGCCTGCTCCAGGCTGACACCCGGACGCAGCCGCGCCACGGCCTGATACGACGACGAACCGCGCCTCTCCGGATGATTCGAAGGATCGCAACCCACCGGAACCAGAATGTCCGGATTGTCCAGCGGTGACGGCCCTTCGATTGGCTGGCCCGCCCCGAGCACACCGGCAATCTGGTACGTGGTGCGGTCAATCTCAAGGGTGCGTCCCCCAAGATCGCTCCCTCCGCCCAGCCGCGTCCAGAACGCGGCGCTTAGGATCACCTGCGAGCTGCAGTCGCGCTCATTCCCGCTGCGGGCAAAGTCCTGGCCCAGGGACAACCTTGCGCCGAGCGTCGACAGAAATCCCTGTGTCACCTCCAGCACCAGGCCAGTCTCGTTGCCCTTTGCACTACGCACCGTTGGCGCCCATCCGCGATAGGCCGCAATCGACTCGATATCCTTGCTGCGCTCTTTCCAGTCAAGCGCTGTCGGCACAGAAAGCGAGCCCCACGGACGTACCGTAATCGCGATCAGCCTGTCGGACTGAGGAAACGGTAACGGCTCAAGCAGTACTGCGTCCAGAACGCTGAAGATCGTCGTCGTCGCTCCGATGCCCAGCATCAGCGTGAGCACCGCGATAATCGCAAAGCCGGGGCTTCGACGCAGTTGGCGAGTCGCATAGCGGAACGCTCGGAACAACGCTGGGAACATAGACCGCCTCATCCATTACAGAATCCAGCATACGCAACAGCAACTCACCTTCCACATCGAAGGCCCCGCAAGTCCTGTCCCCGCAATAAGAAAGGATGCTGGAAGCCACAGACAATGTCCAAAAACCTGCAACCGCTGTTCGAAGATGGACACCGGCCGGCGTACGTCTCGCAGGCTACACTTGAAATCGACATGAATCTCACCGAACTCAACGACCATTTCGGCATCCCCGGCGTTCTCCGCTTCGACGACCACAACGGCCTCGTTCGCGCCAACGTCACCTCACCGGCTGCCTCTGCGACCATCTACCTCCAGGGAGCGCACCTCACACACTGGCAGCCTTCAGGCTTCGCGCCCGTGCTCTTTCTCAGCCGCGAGAGCGACTTCGCCCCCCGCAAGCCCATCCGCGGCGGTGTTCCCATCGCCTTCCCGTGGTTCGCAACCGACTCCAATCCGAACCGCTATCACGGCAAGCCCGGCCCCTCGCACGGCTTCGCACGCATCCAGGACTGGACCCTCGCCTTCGCCGCGCTCTCGGGCGACGACCTTCACCTTACCCTCACGCTCGGGCCCACGGAGCTCAGCCGCGAGATGGGCTTCGATCACTTCAAGCTGGCGTTCCAGCTCACCATCGGCCGCTCGCTCACCATGGCCC
Source organism: uncultured Acidobacteriaceae bacterium (assembly GCA_963741395.1). Lineage (GTDB taxonomy): Bacteria > Acidobacteriota > Terriglobia > Terriglobales > Acidobacteriaceae > Edaphobacter. Next base: position 854,123 of record CAVUHV010000007.1, on the reverse strand, counting down.
TCACCGTCGCCAACGACAGCGATAAGCCGCTGCATTTCGAGGAGGCCCTCCACACCTACTACGCCGTCGTCGATGTCCACGAAGCAACGCTGACCGGCCTTGAGCCCACGCCCTACATCGACAAAACCGACAACTTCAAGGTGAAGCCAGCCGCCAACGCGCCCTTCACGCCGACCGCCTTCACAGATCGCGTCTACGAGAACACAACCGCCACCTGCGTCCTTCACGACGTCCCCGGCAAGCGCAGCATCACCGTCGCGAAGGCCAACTCGAACACCACCGTCGTCTTCAATCCATGGAAGGAAATGCCGGACATGGCACGCGACGAGTGGCACGAGATGCTCGCCGTGGAGACGGCCAACGCAGCCGCGAATGCCGTAACCCTCGCCCCCGCAGCAACCCACACCATGCAGGCACACGTAACGGTCGAATCTGCGAAGTAGGGCGCGCCCTACTTCGCCGCCTCCGCCGCTCCACTCTTCGGCGTCACATCGCCGTTCACCGTCTTGGGATCGACGGTGAGTATCTTCAGTCGCGCCTCAATATCAGCCGGAACGTCTTTCTGATACCGCCCGCCAAGATACGTCGCGAAGAACTCCTCCATCTTCGTCACCATCGCAAGATTGTTGATCGGCCGCGCAAAGCCGTGGCCCTCATCCGGCGCGACCAGGTACTCCACCGGCTTGCCGTTGTCGCGAACCGCCGCCACAATCTGGTTACTCTCACGAATATTCACGCGCGGATCATTCTTCCCCTGCACCACCACCAGCGGAGTCACGATCGACTTCGCCTTCGTCAGCGGCGACTCCGCAATCAGCAGCGCCCGGCCATCCGGCGTGTTCGGGTCCGCCATGCGCGTGTACATCTGCTTGCGCCCAGCCTCCCAGTAGGGCGGAATCGCATCGAGCAGCGTAATCAGATTCGATGGCGCGACGATCGCGAACGCCGCCGCGTAAACATCAGGAGTAAACGCAACCCCTGCCAGCGTCGCATAGCCGCCGTACGACCCACCCGCGATACCCACGCGCTTCGGATCGACGGTCCCATCGGCGACAAGCGCCTTCACGCCCCACGTAATATCGTCCTGCATCTTGCGGCCCCACTCGCCGTTGCCCGCATTCAGAAACTTCTTGCCATATCCCGTCGACGCGCGGAAGTTCGGCTGCAGCACGGCATATCCACGGTTCGACAGAAACTGCGCGAAAGTATCGTAGTGAAACGAGTCGCGTCCCCACGGCCCGCCATGAGGAAACACGACCAGCGGAAGATTCTTCGCCGGCAGCCCCTTCGGAAGCGTGAGGTACGCCGGAATATCCAGCCCGTCCGACGACTTGTAGTGATACGGCTTGCGCTCCGAGAGCGACTCGCGCGGCAGCTCCTCGCGAATGCGATACTGCAGCGTAATCGTCTTCGCCTTGCGGTCCCACACATACGTCTCGCCCGGCTCGGTATCGCTGTACGCGCTCACGATCCAGAGATTCTCGTCCTTCGAGCGCGACCCGAAGCCAATCTCCTTGCCCGGCAGCTTCGACTGCAGCCAGTGATACTCCTTCTCAAACTCCTTGTCGCGGAAGTACAGCCGGTAGCGATCGTCCTCGTACTGCGTGAAGAGAATGCGGTAGTCGACCTCCGACGTATGCACGCCCTCAAGATCGACGCGCCCCTCAGGATCGCTCTCTACCTTCGCCGTCACTCCGCTAACAGGATCGATCGTCTCCAGCTCCGTCAGGTTCAGCTCGCCCTTGTTCGTAATCAGGTAGGCCAGCTTGTTGTCCGGAGTAAAGCCCGAGACGCCGCAACCCTCCAGCACCGAGCAGCTATAGATCTGCTTGAATCCCTCCGGTGTGACGCTGAGAATCTCCGTGTCCCCGGCCTTGTTCGTGCGTGCCGCCATGCGCAGATTACCGTCGTGGTCGAAGTCCCATCCCGCAATCTCCTCGACATTCTTGTGTACCAGCGTCTTCTCGCCCGTGGAGATATGTAACTCATACAGATCGTGCCATCGCGGATCGCGGTCGTTCAAACCAATGTACAGAATGTCCGGCTTGGCCTTCGGTGCGGCATAAATCATCGTTCGCACGCCCTTCAGGTTCGTCAGCGCGCGCGTCGTCGGCACGCCCGTCTGGGCATCCGCCGGAGCCGTCGGATCGATCGCATACACATTGAAGTTCTCGTCGCCCGCGTTGTCCTGCGCATAGAGCACATACTTCGAATCGCGTGACCAGAAGTATCCGCCGACGGGCCGCGTCGCCTCCGCGCTCAGCGGACGCGCCTTGTCAAAAGGCTCGTTCGCCTTCTTCACCCAGATGTTGCGAACATTCTTGTAAGGTTTCAAAAACGAGATCCACTGGCCGTCAGGAGAGATCTGTCCTCCGGCGATCTGAATCTCGCCAAAGAAGAGTTGCCGGTCGATGATAGGAGGCTGCTGCGCGTGTGCGATAGAAGACATAAGGAGAATGGTAAAGGCAGCGAATGAAAAGATAAGTTTCTTCACGGGAGTGCTCCTCAGATATGCCTGCGATGCTGCTCCCTGAAGATACGCTCTTCAGAACACTCGGGCACTACGATTCGTCACGAACTGCTTGGTGATTTGCGATCGGCAAGGTGATCGAGACGGTCGTGCCGCTGCATCCGCCCTCGGTGCTGCTGCTCATTGCGATCTTCCCGTAGTGTTTTTCCACGAGCTGCTTCGCTACCCAGAGCCCGATGCCCGTGCCATAATTCGCCTTCGTCGTGAAGAATGGCTCGAAGACCTTCGACAGATGCTCCGGCTCAATGCCTGTGCCGTCATCGCAAATCACGACATGGACGCTGCGCCCTTCCGGAGTCTCCGCAGCCTGGATCCGCAGCAATCCCCCATGCGGCATCGAGTCGATAGCGTTGACAATGATGTTCGAGAAGACCTGCAACATCTCGCCTCTCCTCACCTCCACCGGATGCACATCGTCAAAGTGGCACTCAACGTCGATGGCAGCGGCGCGCAGCTTCGCCTGGTAGACCCTCAGCACGTCATTGATTAGCTCGTGAACGAGAACCCTCACCGGCCTGCCTGTATCGCGGTAGTAGCCCAGAGTCTGCCGGGCAATGAGCGAGACCCGCTCTATCTCCCTCTCTGCCGTCAGCAGATACTCCTGAACCTCGCCGTCCTCACTGCAGTGGATGCGCGCCAGATAGACGAGGTTCATCACCGACTCCAGCGGATTGTTGATCTCGTGCGCGATCGTCGCGGCCATACGTCCCGTCGCGGCCAGCTTCTCTGACTGGATCAGAAGCCGCTCCATCCTCTTCCGCTCCGAGATGTCGTGCATGATCTTCGATGAGCCGATAATGCGGCCTTCTTCGTCACGTATGGGCGACGTCGTCAGCATCACCTCCACCCTCCTGCCGTCCTTTGTCACCCTCTCGGTTTCGAAACGTTCGATCCGCTCCCCGCCCTTCACTCTCCTCAGGATCTCGGCCTCTTCCTCATGCAGCTCCGGAGGAACGATTCGCAGAATCGATTGGCCGACGATCTCCTCCTCTGTGTATCCGAACATCCGGCTGGCGGCCTGATTCCAGCTCATGATGGTCCCATCCAGGCTCTTGCTGAGAATGGCGTCTTCGCAGGAGGCGACAATAGCAGCGAGAAGAAAGCGCGAACCCTGATCGCCGGGCATGTTTGGCAATCCTTGATCTCGCTCGCGGCGCAAAGTCACCTCAAGAGGTAGGAGAGATTCGACGGGTGGCCCTACTTTTCCCCGTATACCTGCGTTCGTGGAGGCAAGGTAAGACACCACGTAGTACGATGCAATCCCCTCCCGTCAGGTTTTGTCTCTATCTCCATCTCAAGACTCACCTTTCCGTTTTCGGCCGCAAGCCGATTCCATTACTCTCAAAGAGTTATGCTCATCCTGGCCTCATCCTCGCCCCGCCGCCACGAACTACTCGCTCAGGCTGGCCTCGACTTCATCGTCGAGTCCGCAGATATCAATGAAGATCTGCAGCCCGGCGAGACCCCCGCAAAATATGTGCAACGGCTCGCCGTCGAGAAAGCGCAGGCCGTATGGGAACGTCACAGAGCCGATGACACCTCCGCCGACCACCTCACCGTGCTCGGCGCCGACACCACTGTCGTCCTCGACGGAGAGATTCTGGGCAAGCCCCTCGATCCGGCCGACGCGCGCGCCATGCTCGAGCGCCTCGCCGGCCGCAACCATCAGGTGATGACCGGTATCGCCGCCATCACCCGCCACACCATCGTGAGCGATGTTGAGGTCACACAAGTCTTCTTCGACCTCATCGACGAGCAGGAGCTCGTCCACTACCTCGCCAGCGGCGAGCCGCTCGACAAGGCCGGAGCCTACGGCATCCAGGGCTACGCCGCCCGCTGGATCCCGCGCATCGAAGGCTGCTACTTCAACGTCATGGGTCTGCCCATCGCCCGCACCATCGCGCTGCTCACAAAAGCCGAGGAAGGCCCCAGCGAGGCCGCCCCGCCGGCTTAGTATTCACTTCACGCTCGCAATCATCGCCGCCAGCAAAGCCGTCCTCGGCGCCAGGTGCTCGACGACGACATTCTCGTGCGCCGCATGCGCACCCTCACCCACCGCGCCCATTCCATCGAGCGTCGGCACTCCAAGCGCCGCCGTGAAGTTCCCGTCCGAGCCGCCACCGGTCGCCGCCTCGTCGAGCGCGAAGCCCAGCTCCGCAGCCAGCCTCTTCGCTTCCTTGAACAGCGCAATCGTCCCCGCCTTCCGCTCCATCGGAGGCCGATTGATCCCGCCGGTGATCTCCAGCTTGCACGCCCGATCCGAGACCCTGAGCCGCCGAAACAGCCGCTCCACATGCGCCGCGTCTCTCGCCTTTGCGATTCGCACGTCGACCTCCGCATGCGCCTCCGCCGCCACGACGTTCGACCGCGTCCCGCCCGCAACTACGCCGCAATTCACTGTCAACCCGCGCTTCAAATCCGTGAAGCCCGAGATCTTCTCGATCAGCTTCGCCAGCTCCAGCACTGCCGAATGCCCCCTCGCAAAGTCCACTCCCGCGTGCGCCCCCACACCTGTCACCCGCACGACATAATGCCCCACGCCCTTGCGCGCCGTCTTGTAAGCCAGCCCCTGCGCCGGCTCCAGCACAAAGACGGCCGCCGACTCCCTCGCCAGCCACTCCGTGATCGGCCGCGAGACCGTGCTCCCGACCTCTTCCTCGCTATTGAGTAGCAGCGTCACCGGCCGCGTCAGCTTCAGCTCCCGCAACGCGCTTACCGCCGCGAGCGCCATCACCACTCCGGCCTTCATGTCCAGCACGCCGGGGCCGAAGAACCTCCCCTGCGCCTCCCGCCAGGGCATCGACTTCAGCGTACCCAACGGCCACACCGTATCCAGGTGCCCCAGCAGAAGCACCGGCTTCTGCCCCGCACGAGCTTTCCCCCCTCCCTGATTCCCCCTCTCCTGATCAAAGCGCAGCTCCAGCACATCCCCGAACTCCTTCTGCCGATGCCACCGCGCCTTGCCGCCCAGCTCCCGGGCCCACCCCTCAACCAGCCTGGCGGCGGCATTAACCCCGGCCCGGTCCTCACTTGCAGACTCCTGCAAGACAAGCGCCCGAAGGTGCGAATGTATCCATCTCTCCTGAGACTGGACCTTGGCCCAAACAGCGCGCGCGCTCATATATCTCCTGATGACAAACAACTTACAGCTTCCAGCCAGCGAAGATTCGTGAAAGAAACCAGCGACAAACTGTGGCATATTTACCACATACACATGTGGAAATCTACCATTAACCTATTAGATGAAATTGTAGTGGAGATACGGCCCGTGGCATCGGAAGCTCACTACGAGCGCACAATCCGGTCTAAGATCGAGTTCAACGGCATCGGTCTGCACAGCGGAGCACCCGTCTCCATGTGCCTCGTGCCGGCCCCCGCAGGTTCCGGCATCGTCTTCCGCCGCATCGACCTGGACAACTTCGAGATCCCCGCAATCGGCCGCAACGTCGCCAAGGTCAGCTACGCGACCAGCCTCATGCGTGGCAGCGTCCTGATCTCCACCACCGAACACCTCCTCTCCGCCCTCATCGGCACCGGCATCGACAACGTCATCGTCGAGATCAATAACCTCGAAGTCCCCATCCTCGACGGCAGCGCCCTTCCTTATATTCGGGCGTTCGCATCCACTGGCCTGAAGCGCCAGCGGCGCAGGCGCGAATACATCCGCATCCTCAAAGAGATGGAGGTCTGCGAGGGCAACAAGTTCATCGGAGTCTACCCCGGCACCGGATACGAGATCGACTACACCATCGAGTTCCCCGACCCCATCGGCTACGAGCGCTTCACCGGCGACCTCGCGCACGGCGACTACGAAAAGCTCATCGCTCCGGCCCGCACCTTCGGCTACAAAGAGGACGAGGCAATGCTGCGAAACATGGGTTTGATCCGCGGAGTCTCGGACGAGAGCGCCATCATTCTCACCCGCAAGGGCGTCCAGAACGGCCCGCTCCGCTTCGGGGACGAGTTCGTCCGCCACAAAGTCCTCGACCTCATCGGCGACCTCGCGCTGGCCGGCCGCAGAATCCAGGGCCGCGTCGTAGCCGAGCGCGCCGGCCACGCCATGCACACCGCTCTCGTCCAGCGCCTCCTCCGCGACCGCTCCGCCTGGGACCTCGTCCACGGCTACGACGAAGTCCCCGAGCCGCACCCGGCCTCTGCCGTCCTCCACCCCGCCACCGCCTGACGCCGGCCGCCGCAAAACCTCCCCTTGTCAATTCCGATGTTTTTCTTGTTGTCATTCCGCAGCGAAGCGGAGGAATCTGCTTCCCCGTCATAGAGCCACGACCGCTCAGGTGCCCATCCTTGGTGGATGTTACGAAACCCAGCAACCCGCCAATCCGAGCCGGGCTTGCACATCACTGACGAGAAGCCAGCTTAGCATTTGCTAGTCTTGAGTGACCTCTACCGGGGCTCGGCAGAGGTCTGGCGTGAAAATCTGCGGCATTTCGGAGTCCAAGGCGAGCAGGGTGCTGAAAATGCAAGGCCGCCTAAAAGAATTCTCGCCAACTGCTTTTCGCTGGAGTTGAAAAGCTGATCCACAAGATCCGCCTGGATTCGTATGCTAGTGTTACTCGATTATTTCTGGATACACCGTGATCCTGGCACGATCAATACACCTTCCTGCCTGGGCCACATAAGAGGCTTGTGATCGAACTGCGGCTGTTTTCGCAGTCAAGAATAGGCTCGAGTGGAATTGTCGGCTTATCCTACCTATCTACCCGACATGATGTTGGTCTCCTACATCCACGTGCTTTTAGCCGCGTTTTTGATGGGATTAGCGGCGGCCGCGCCGATGGGTCCTGTCAACATGCTGGCCATCCGCCGCGGCATGCTCGGCGGTTGGCGCCATACTCTCCTCTGCGGAATCGGTTCCGTCACTGGAGATCTAATCCTCTTCTCACTGGTCCTCCTCGGGGAGCATTACCTCTTTTTCGACCTGTCCAACCCTAGGCTCCGGACCATCATGGCGACCATCGGCGGAATCGTCCTGTTTCCGCTGGGGATCTACTTCCTCATGCGTTCGGTCAAGGACCCCCTGCGGGCCTATGCCAGCGCTCGCAAACACTGGGACGAAGGAACGGTACCCGCGCATCTGATCGCCGAACTCACCGAGTGTGTCGCCCTGACCATCCTCAACCCGTTAACGATCGCCTACTGGGTTGGCGTCACTTCCAACTGGCTCCCTTTTGCCCATTCTGTATTGGGCAACGATGTAGCGGGGTGGGGAATCCTGATGGTCGCCGCCGGCCTCATGACCTGGTTCACCGCGCTGATCATCGCCGTTCGCTTTCTCAGCCACTGGATCGGTCCGATCTTCTTCCAAGTCGTGAATGCCATCCTGGGTCTTATCCTCCTTGGCTTTGCCACTTTTTGTGCAATGCTGTTGTCCCGCCATTTCCCGCACTGAAACGAAGGGTTCCCAACGTCCGGGTGCGTGAGAATCTATTTTTTAGGGACAACCCGCGGTGGGACGAATATTGAGTTTGGCGAGTTCATTGACAAAAGCTCGTTTTGCGGGAACTCCGCAACCAATTCCTGAAGTTGTGCGCGGGTTACTTCTGGCTTCTTTTCCCGCAGGGCCGCAAGCGCCAGCATAACCTTCGCAAACGGGCGGAGATAATGGCCACGCTCGGCGGCGATCTCGAGTTGCTGGATGCCGACCTGCTTGTTGCCATGGATTCCGGCGAAGCCGAGAAAAAGTCTCTTGAATCCGGGCAGACTTCCGATAATGTAATTCGCAGCGCCCAAGGTGAGGTAGGCATCGGCGGCGTCCGGCGCCGCCTCGAGCAATCTCTGGGCATACTTATCAGCATCCCGGACCATTTTCATGCTCTCCACCTGATGCTTGTCGATCAGACTGGCAAAGTCCGACTGCATACCCAGGCTCAGAGTCATGGCAAACAGAGCGTTCGTGTCGCCCGGGTTCGCCTTCAATCGCAGCTGCGCCAAGTCCTGCGCCTGTTTGTCCGCCGCGAAGAAGGCCGTGCGTAATTCCGGGTTGGGCGTAAGGGGGATGTTGCCAAGGAAACGCTTATCGTCCAGGAAAAACGCGGAGGTCAGGATGCCCTGGCGATAACACTCCTCAAACAGATAGCTCGCCGCTTGCGAGGCGCTTCCAAGAGGGTCTTCCGGGTGGGACTTCCGCCACGCATCAAATTGGGTGCGAGCTTCCACAAACTTGAGTTCGTAAAGAAGGTGAAAGCCTGCGTCAAGCTCTGGCACCCGCAACTCGACGGTTGGAGCCTGCCTGGAGAATGCCAGGGCTGCTCGACCGCCAACGATGGTGATCATTAGCGTGATACATAGAAGAAAGCGAAGGTGACCACAGCGTCCGTTCGAAGCATTCAAGATACGTATCATCGTCGTCGCAGCAATATGTAACCGATTCACCTTAACTGAGCACCGTCAAATGTTACGGCTGCTGGCAGGACTCCGGCGAGAGCAGCCCGCCATCATTGTTATGGCTTCGTGCACTTATCGCGAGAGTGGGGTCACCGTTCTCCAAATCAAATCAATAAAATACCTTCAACGAACAACCTGCAACTGACAACATGCCTCTAGCCGCCATCGCCCTCGGCTCCAACCTCGACTCCCCCTTCGGAGACCGCGCCGCCAACCTCCACGAGGCCATCCGGCGCCTCGCCGACATCGGCCACGTCCGCGCCGTCTCCACCTTCCACGACACCCAACCCGTCGGCTACCTCGACCAGCCCCGCTTCCTCAACGCCGCCGCGCTGCTCGAGACCACTCTCACGCCCGAAGCCCTCATGCACGCGCTTCTCGCCATCGAAAAATCCATGGGCCGCGAGCGCGAGCGCGCCATCTCGAAAGGCCCCCGCGTCATCGACCTCGATCTCCTCCTCTACGGCAACAGAATCCTCTCAACCGCCGACCTCACTCTCCCGCATCCCGCCATGCACGAGCGCCGCTTCGTCCTCGCCCCCCTCGCCGAGATTGCTCCCGACATGAAGCATCCCGCCCTCCACCTCACCATCTCCGAGTTGCTGCAACGCCTTGTCTAAGCAGCATCGGCAGCAATTTCAGCTGCACGGTCGTTCTTCAAGTGCAGCCGAGCCACCTTCCCTTCCGCCTCTTCTGCGAGGCCTGCCAGAAATCATGGTCGTTCTGCATCTTGAACCAGATATCCTCGGTAGGCTGACCGAAGGCCTGAGCGACCCGAATGGACATCTCCGGGGTGAAGCCCGCGTGGCAATTGACGACACGAGAGAGCGCGACACGCGAGACGCCGATGTGCGCAGCAAATTCGGTAATGGACATCGGAATCACTTTGCGAGAGCTTCCTTCTAAGTCCAGCAAGTGGCGTCCTCCAGCCCTCGAAACGGAACGTCATTCTCCAGTTGGTTGACCTTCACCGACCAGGAGCTACCATGCCCATGGAGAAAGTTCCGCCCAGTCCGCTTCTCTAGACCGGTTGAGAACAGTGAGTGAAGATCCAGTGGGGGGGTATGCCAACCCTTTTGACCCGAGTCTTAGTTGAACGAGCAACCAGTGAACGACCGAATCAGTCTGCGAGCGTATCGCGTATAGATACAGTTGTCAACTGGTACCGATGTCAAAACGAAGGTGAGAGGAAGGGTGATCCCCGTAAGTTCGCGCAGCAGCCCGGCAGTAGCCCCATCTGCAGCGAGGACTGAAAACTCAGCCTATCTTCGCATTTATCGTCCGGCATCTTAGACTGAGAGAGGGAGCCCCTTTTGAATCACATAGCTTCGCAAACCGGGGAAGCTGACCTGACGCGCGTCACCAAGCGACAGCTCTTCCTGCGCGACAGCCTCTTCTTCGTCGTCCTGTCCGTCATCACCGCCGCGCTCGCCGGCGTAACGCTCTTTCTCTTCCGCTCCTTCGAATCCCACCGCGAGGAACTAGCCGTGCGTTGGGCAGGCCGCGGACAGACCGCCATGCAGCAAGGCCACCCCGAACAGGCCGTGAAAGCGCTGCGCGTCGCACTGTCCTACGCACCCGATGAGCGGTCGGATCAGTTGCTGCTGGCCGAGGCGCTCGCCGACTCCGGCAGTACCGAGGAGGCCACCAACTACTTCATGACCCTGCGCGACTCACAACCCGGAGACGGCTTCATCAACCTCGAGCTCGCGCGCCTCGCCCGCAAGAAGAACAATCCGCAGGAGGCCATCGGCTTCTACCGCGCCTCCATCTTCGGCGACTGGCGAGGCGATGGTGCCGTCCGCCGCCGCGAGGTCCGGCTCGAGCTGGCCGACTACCTGACCCAACGCAAAGAGTTTGCCGCGGCACGCGCCGAGCTGCTCATCGCCGCAGGCAACGCGGGCGAAGACCCAAACCTGAACCTGCTCTTTGGCGACAAGCTCGAAGCCACCGGCGATGCCGTCGATGCTCTCGCCTTCTACAAAAAGGCGCTCGCCGGCGATCCGCATAACGAGGCGGCGCTCAGAAAGGCCGGAGAGTTGGCGTATTCGCTCGGCGATTACGCCTCGGCGCGTGGGCTGCTGATTCGCGCCCTCAATGAAGAGAAGCCGGGAACAAACGCGGCCGCGGCGCAGGAGATGAGCTCCATGGCGCATAATGCAGAGCGCATGCTCGAGCTTTCGCTTTCGCGCGAACTTCCCGCGAACGATCGCGCCGGGCATCTCGCCATCGCTTCAAAGATCGCACTGGCCAGACTAGACAGTTGCCTGGCGGCGCAATCGCAGCAGAAGAGCCCGGAGAGTGGAAACCTTTCCGCGCTGCAGGACCTCAAAGCACGATGGAAAGCAATGGGCGGAGCCGCGACCCGGCGCGAGCTGCGTGAGAACGCTGCGGCGCAGGACAATATGGCGCAGCTTATCTTCGACACCGAAATCCAGACCGCACAGATCTGCGGAGCCCCAACCGGCGACGACGCTCTGCTGCTGACACTATCGCGATCACAGGCCAGGAGGCCACAACAGAACGGAGCACTCGAGTAGATATGGCAACCGAGGCGAACATCACGGTTGCGGATGCGCAGCCTGACGCAGAGTTAGCGAAGATCCTGCCACTCCGCGAAGAGCGGCTCTTTCTTCTTCTATCCATCTTCATCGGCGTCATCTCCGGCCTGCTCGTCGTCTCGTTCCGCATGGCGATCGAGTGGCTCAGCGTTCTCCTGCAAGGTTCAGCGCCGGACGCGCATCAACCAAGACTCATCATCGTCCCAGCCTGCGCCGGCCTCGTCATCGCTCTCTGGGCGCGCTACTTCTTCCCCGGCGTCCGCGGCAGCGGAGTCAACCAGACCAAGGCCGCCCTCTATATCCACAACGGATACATCTCCGCGCGCACGATGGTCGGCAAGTTTCTGCTCTCCGCGCTCGCCATCGGCAGCGGATTCTCTCTCGGCCCCGAGGACCCGTCGCTCCAGATCGGCGCCGGAGTAGCCTCGCTCATCAGCCGCCGCATCGGACTCTCACGTGAGCGCCTTCGTCTCTTCGCTCCCGTAGGAGCAGCCGCCGGCCTCGCCGCCGCCTTCAACGCGCCCATCTCTGCAATCCTCTTCGTCATCGAGGAGGTCATCGGTCAATGGTCTGCCGCGGTGCTCGGCTCCATCGTCCTCTCGGCCGTCTCCAGCGTCGTCGTCGCCCGGTGGTTCTGGGGAGCAGAGCCAATGTTCCGCATTCCCTCCGTCACCCTCCGCGATCCGCGCGAGCTCATGGCCTACGCCGTCCTCGGTGTCGTCGGCGGCGGAGCCTCACTTCTCTTCGCCAAATCCCTCGCCTATCTCCGCCCCAAGCTGCGCAGCCAGCCAAAGACCTTCCAGCTCTTCCAGCCCATGCTCGCCGGAGCCATCGTTGGAGCCATCGGCTACTTCGGCCTCCCTCAGATCATGGGCGCAGGATACGGCGCGATCGACCAGGCCATGCACGCGCAGTTCGCCTTTAAGATGCTGCTGCTGCTCGCACTCTTCAAGATCATCGCCACCACGCTCTCCTTCTCCAGCGGAACCCCCGGAGGCATGTTCGCCCCCACGCTCTTCGTCGGCGCGATGCTGGGCGCGGCAGTCGGTTCCTTCGAACACATCTTCTTCACACACCTGACAGGCTCCATCGGCTCGTACGCGCTGGTCGGCATGGGAGTCCTCTTCGCCGCCTTCCTTCGCGCGCCGCTCACCTCCGTCTTCATGGTGCTCGAAGTCAGCGGAAACTACTCCATCATCCTTCCCGTCCTCGTCGCCAACACCATCGCTTACCTCATCGCCCGCAGCCTGCAGCCTATCCCCATCTTCGAGCTCTTCACCCACCAGGACGGCCTCTACCTTCCCTCCATGGAAGAGCAGCGCGAAGAAGCCGACCTCCACCTCCACTTCGAAGACGCTCTCCTCCCCATCGCCTCGCCCATCCTCGACGGCACCGAGACCATCTGGGACACCAAGGAGATCGTCGAGCAGAACCCCGACACAGCAAAGGCACCCGTCGTCCTCATCAGGTGCAGCCAGGGCCGCTGGTACGCCGCACGGCAAGAGGAGCTGAAGAAGATTCTCCAGGAGGTCGACAGCGACGACTCCACCGGCGCGCGCGCCACGCTCGAGCAGCGCATCGGTCCCGAGCGTACCCCGCTCATCTTTCCCGACCAGCCCCTCTCCAACGCGCTCCCGCACTTCCAGCGCTGGCCCGTGCTCCCCGTCTCCAACCGAGCCATGCGCGGAGCCATCGAAGGCGTCCTCACCCTCGACGACGTCCTCAAGCGCTACCAGCGCGGATAAAGTATTCCGGCACCCCTATTTTGTTGGGGGAGGGGGGGGTGAGGAGGGTGTTTGTCGAGCCATCGGCGGAGCAGCCCCGCCGGAGGGCGAGAAAAAGAGAGGCGGGAGACGAGGAGGAGGACGACCACCACGACGACGAGCACCACGACGACGACCAAAAAGAAGAGCAGCAAGAAGAGGGGAGAGACAGGGAGAGTGCCGCAGGACGAAGCAGGAGTGAGGTGGTAAGGTCGGCGGGGAACGTGCGGCCGGCCGGCAGAAAACAGGCGAGCGCCTCAGCTAGAGTGGGGAGAGGGAGGACGCTCCCCGCGCGCAGTTCCTCAGCTCATCAATCTGCGCGCGGGTGTATAGAGAGGTAGAGAGAGGGCTTTGTGATAGATTGACATATCATCGCGTCGTTTCGTTGATATATATCTCAATAGGGCTTGAGATCGCTCTCCTCCATCACGTGGGGATGAGATGTTTATGTAGACTTCACCCCAAAGTCTACAGTGATGGGGACGAATGTGATTTCAGATGGATGCCGCCTTCTTGACAGGGAGCCATTCTTAGTATAACTAATGAGTTGTATAACTCTAAGGTTATCTTATGCACGACCCCCTCGACGCAACCTTCCACGCACTCTCCGACTCCACCCGCCGAGCCATCCTCGCGCGCCTCTCGCAAGGCGAGGCCACCGTCCTGGAGCTGGCCGAGCCCTTCGCCATGAGCCAGCCCGCCATCTCCAAGCACCTGAAGGTGCTCGAGCGCGCGGGCCTCATCTCGCGTGGACGCGACGCGCAACGCCGCCCCTCCCGCCTCGAAGGCGCACCCTTGGGCAACGTCAGCGAGTGGCTCGAGGGCTACCGCACCTTCTGGGAAGCCAGCTACGGAAGGCTCGACACGCTTCTCGACGAGATGAAGGCAGCAAAAAAGGCCGCCGGCAAATCCAGGCGCACAAAACGCAAGAGGAGCAGACGATGAGCGAAAAGAGGACCCTTCAGGTCAACGCGAACGGAGACAGGGAAGTCGTCATGACGCGGTCTTTCAATGCGCCGCGTGAGATGGTCTTCGAAGCGTGGACCGCGCCCGAGCTACTGAAGCGCTGGCTCACCGGGCCTCCCGGATGGGTCATGGCCGTCTGCGAAGTCGACTTCACCAAAGGTGGCGTCACCCGCTTTCTTTGGCGCGGCCCCAACGGCGAAGAGATGGGAATGCGCATGATTGGCCGCGAGTTCGACCCACCCAATCGCATCGTCAGCATCGAAAGATTCGACGAGCCCTGGTATCCCGGCGAAGCGCAGGTCACCCTCGACTTCACCGAACACAACGGTGTCACCACCATCACCACCACCATCCGGTACGAGTCGCAAGCCGCACGCGACGGCGTCCTCAAGACTCCAATGGCCAGCGGAGTCGCCATGAGCTACGACCACCTCGAATCCCTGCTGGACGACATGCTCGCCATCCAACGAGACGTCTAGCCAACAAGCCTCACTGCTGGCGCATGGAAAACGCCAAGCTAACCCACTCACCAATCTCTACAGGAGCTTGCGTGATACGGGGCGCAACTCTTCAGGATGCTCACGCAAGTAGGCCAGAAGCTCTCTTCTCTTTTCTCTCCCGCGCGGCGCTCCTCCCGCATGCGATTGCAATGCGTCGCGTACCAAATCCGGCAGGTGGTCGGCCACGCGGCGATAGATCGAGGTCCAGGTCTTTTTGATCGCTGGGACGGAGGTCCTCAACGTGCTCGATAGTTGCTCGTCTGTTGCTCCCGTCAGCGCCGCAGCAAGCACGCGTTGTTCGCTGTGATTGAAACCGAGAATCGGCGGATGGTAGTCGAACAGGCAGCCAACCCATGAGGCAGCCGACAAATCCGGCCGCTCGAGCAGTTCCTTTCGCCTAACGCCAACGACGTGGGGTTTGCGTATGATCGCTTCGGCGTCGTCATCCAAAGAGTCCACGTAGCGGTCCGCCGCGGCATCCCACAACAATCCACCGGTCTTCATCGTCCAATGCAGCCGCTCGGCACTCTCCATCTGCGAGGCGATCACTTCTTTCCAGAGATATCCTCGATGCACATGGACAAATCCGTCCATGACGCTGCGGTACAACTCCGGGTCGCTCTCAAAGTCCCTGTGGGCGCAGCCCTCCCAGACCAGTAGATTCAGGCCGCCGCGTGAGTTTGCCTCGCGGAGCTGCCTCTCGGAGAGGACAGGAAAATCGCCGCTCAGGATTCTCTTCGTCAGCTCCGGGCCAACCCAAGAGTGTGGTGGAGTCTTCAGGTCACGCACGAAATCGTCGTTCACGATCACACTAACGCCGACGAAGCAGATCGGTACGCGCGAACCTTCCTCTGCGTGATGCACATAGGCGAGTCCGGCTTCGCAGTCGAGCAAGTGCAACCACGCTGCAGGCAGATCCGCGATCGTGCTCCCATAGCGCGGGCCGATTACCGGATGTTTTGCGATAATCTCCGCGGCCTCGCGAACGTCGTTGGGCTGCATCGGACGATAACGCACGCTTTAGCTCCCGGCACGAAGTTGCAAAAGTTTTCAGGGTCCTTTTAGGACCCTTGGTTTATAATACTTTCCTCGTCATAATTGCTATCCAGTGGGTAATCCTTCTTTGCCGGCTTAGGCACGCACCACCTGATTCGACGCCGGGCCAGCCCAGGAGCTCCGAGACACATCGGGAGGGAGCTCATGAAACACTTGGCGACCGTCTTTGCTCTTTCAGCCGCGGTTCTTCTCTTCGGGTGTGCAGGTGTGCCACGAGCATCAATGACTTCAACTCCTACGTCTTCCACCACAGCGTCTCCCGCACCCCAACCTCCTGAAACACCAGTAACCCCCAACATAGTCGGCAATTGGCAATTCAGTACGGCGTCCACAGTCCCGGGGATGCCTCCCCTTACACTTGCCGGCAATATCAGCCAGACCAACTCCACGGTCAGCGGCGCACTGCATGTCGACGAGTCAAATTGTTTCAATCGGCTGACTCCTAATGGTTTGACAGGTACTGTAACTGCCAGCGATTCCTCACTGACCTTCACGACCCTTGATGGTCAGGTGGTCACTCTAACCGCGAGCTTCACTCACCCCACCTACTACTACGGGACGGTCGTTTACGACACCTTCAGTGGGACGTACAGGATCGACGGCGGTTGCGCCGCAGGCGATCATGGAACGGTCACAGGCAACTACATTGATTCCATCGCCCGCCAGTCGGACCCTACCCAGTTGAGCGGCACCTTCACCAATAGTTCCGCGCAACAGATATTCCACGTAACAGCAAACATCGTGCAGAACGACAGCCCCAGCTCCACGGGCAGCTTTCAGTTCACCGGAAACGCCACTTTCGATACACCGTGCCTGGGTGCGGGGGCCATCACTGCGGGAACGTATCCTTCCGGCAGTTTCATTCTGGGCACATCTGTAAGTCTCGAATTTGATACCGGCAACGGCACCCTTACTTTTCTCGGCGAGTTGAACCCGGGCAGAACTAACATTAACGGGAACTACACTGTCTCAGGTGGCACCTGTAATGACACCGGCACCGCAGTGCTAACTGCTTCAAGTGCCGGGATTGGGTATTGGGATTATTGAGGCGTCCCGGCACTCAAAAAAGCCGAGCCACCTGAGAAGCCATCACTGCTGGCACACCCTCGCAACGCGTCGAGATTCACCGCCCTGCCCAACCCGTAGTAGCTCTTGTAAGCACGAAAGGCGTGTCTGTCGCAGAGATTCTCTCTTGCCTTACAAGCTCTTTTTCTCTTTTGGGGCGTCCAGAAGGGATATTTTCCTTACAGGTCAGAAACGCAGCCGGATTTATTGAGTAGGCACTAATCCGACTTCAATGAGTGAATTGGCGATTTGGCACTCGTCAAGATTGAACAATTGCTTGACTCGCTTGACTCAAGAAAAGCGCGTTAGTCGTTATCCATCCGCTGACGAGAACGGATAAGGCCGGACTGCTGGGTTCGCAACAGCAGTCCAGCAGGTATCTAACGGCGCTACTGCGCGTCAGCCACGTTTTCCATCCAAGCGAAGGCCTTATTCCGTCGAAGAGACCGGCGGAGTTCCACTATCGATGAAGGTGTAGAACACAGCAACACGGCCGTCGCGTTCCTCCAGAACGTCCGTACCGGTATAGCGGAACGGTTGGCCAGGAAGTCCGCTCCCCCAACGGCACATCCCGACATTGTGCATCGTGTGAATGTCGCCAACCACCGTGTAGCGGTACTCCGGGATGTGCTTACGAATTTCCGATGCTGCCTCATTGACCGCCGCAATGCCGACCAGGCGGCCACCCGGGTGTATCCATACGCAATCTTCTGTATAAGCATTGCGCATCATGGCTTCGCGCTTCACTGGATCAAGCTCGATGAAGATCTTATCGAAGTTGTGGTGCATCAGTTCTGCGACTGTCATCTTCTCTCCCTCGTTTCTCTTTGCCAGTGTAACGATCTTTCCTTTGAGCTTTCCGGCCACTCTTCCTCCTGGCATTTCTCTCAAAATACTTAGAAGGAACATAGAATGGCTTGTACGAAACGGCTACGATTGTACGAAAACGCTATGCGCGAGAGCCGCAAAAGGATGACGACAGATGCAGGTTTCTGAGGGATTGGACACATTTGAGTTTCGTTCTCCGCACGGTATGAAGGCGGCGCATAGCAGACTTCGAACCTTCGCGGGCATAGCGGTACGTCACCTGCAGCACTTCAACCACCCAGGCCGTGCCTGGCACGATCTGTCGGGTCCGCAAGACATTCTCACAGTTGTGCTCGCGGAGATAGGTGGCAGATGTGAGGCCCGCCAAATCTGCATCGTCCCGCTGCCCTGGAACGTCAACGGCCTAATCACATCAGTTTTGTCCCGGCAGAGATGAGGGTCTGGGGCTATACGGACAACATGGAGTCTGTACGCGAACTTCGCCTGAGCTTCGACAGGAAATCTCTGGGGGATTGGTTCGGCCCCGATCTGGACCCGGGCAAAGCACGAAATCCTGAGCTGATGTTTCATGACAAGAGAGCGGTCGAGTGCGCGCGACTCCTTGCAGCCGAATGTGACGCATCTGACCCGAGTACAGGATTGTACGGAGAAGGACTCACGATCGCCCTCCTGAGCGCTTGCTTCCAGGGGCGACCCCAAAAAGAGAACTCAGGACTATCGGTCTCACAACTCCGTCTCGTTCTCGACTTCATCCACGAGCATCTCGATTTATCCGTTTCTGTTTTGCAGCTTGCCCGTCTGGTCGACCTGTCATCCTCGCAATTTGCGAGGATGTTCAAGGCGTCTACAGGAGTGTCCCCGCATCGCTATCAACTGAACACCCGGATCGGCAAAGCGCAGGAGCTACTGCTGACGAAAGGAGAAAGCCTTTCCATGGTGGCTGTGGAAACAGGTTTTGCAGATCAGAGCCACTTCACGCGGACATTCAAGAGGGTCACTGGAGCTACACCACACGAGTGGCATCAGAATCGCACCCCCTAGAGGATGGGATATGAAACTTATGAGACAAGGGCGCGTTTCTCATACCGCGCCGTGCTGATTACTCTGACAAGTCATCTTGTGGTTATTGACTTCCGACAAGGAAGAATCTCGACTGCCGAGAACAGACCTTAGCACTCACTGAACCCGGGTGGCCTCCCGTGCGCGGATTTGCTCCGGGTGCCCCATGCATGCCGCAGCAATATCGAGGCATGGGTGGGGTTTCACAGGACGTCTCGCGAGCCGGCTATTTTCCCGCAACCGCACCCTCCGCCTGCTCCTTCACATGCTCCAGCACCCGCATATGAATGCGGTGCACAATCCCATCCGACCACTCACGCCAATAAGCCTGCGGCCAGAAGTAGTTCTGATACCACGTCGTTCCTTCCAGTAGCGTCGTGTGATCGTCCAACGCCACCAGACGGAACTGCCCATGCCGCGAGCGCATGTAGTTCCGCTCCAGATGCGGAGGCGAGATCTTCCACGGGCTCAGTTCCCGCAGCGAAGGAGGCTCAGCCGCCACATCGAACGCGAGCAGATGGTTCTCATCCCACGTCGTAATCGGCTCCACAAAATCGCCCGTCGAGAACCTGCAGTACCGCACAGCCCCCGGACCCGAACCCACAATCTGCCCCGCAATCGGATACGCGATCCCCGCCCGAAAGATCAATTCCTTCGGCGGAGCAAGCGGAGGAAACGAGATCACGTTCTTCCACACCACTGACACCGGAGCATGAATCACGATGCTCGACGTCACGGGAATCACCGGCGGCTCCCGCTTCGCCGCATGTTCCGTAAACATCATCACCGGCACCATCACCGCGCACGCCGTAAACGCCCTCGGCGCTGCTGGAGTCGGCCTGTCGCCGCGCAGAATATTCCGCGCCACCAGCCCACCCGCAATCGCAAACGGCAGCGCCAGCGGAAGCGCCATCGCCAGGCAGATCAGCCCCTCAAATGCGAACGCGAGCAAACCCACACCAAGTAGACCAATCGGCAAGATCGACATCCACACCGTCTGCCCGGCGGAGTGAATACTCTCACGGTTGAAAAACCATGAAGCAATAAATCCCATCAGAAACGGGATCCAGAGAAACAGCCCCCACCCATACATCGCCAGTGTGCGAGTGCCATAGGCCGCAAACAGAAGGCCCAGTACGGTCGCGACAACAATTCCCAGCACACCCCAATCGCGTCCGCTGAGTCCTTCTGCGGCTCTCTGCTCTCCATCGGCTTCACTGTGGTTCGTCACACTTGGATTGACAATCAGCCACAGGAACATCGCAATTTTTGCGAGAGGCACAAAGAACAGGCACACCCACGCCGGGGGCCTGCCCGCGTCTCGCAGCCTTCGCGTCGTCAGTGCGATTCCCGACCAGAAGAAGGGAATCGTAATCGCCGACAGAAGGAACACTATATTGGTTCGGGCCGCGGGAACCACTCTGTAGAACGCCGTAAGATCGTAGCTCCACACGTACTGTATTCCTCCGAATCGGCCCATCGCCCACCAGTCAATCCCGATCTTCAAAGCGGCAAGCAAAACCCCGGAAACAAGATACTCCCTGCGATTAACCCGCCCCTCAAACGTGAAGAGCCACTTCAACCAGTTTCGCCGCATCGCAGCACCTCGCTCTATCTATCCGGAATCAACTCGGCTTCCTGCAGCAAACCCATCACACTGCGCCGCACCGGCCGCAGCAGCGGCAGCTTCGCCAGCGTCACAAAACTCATCGCCACATCCATCGTCCGTTCAATCAGCTTTCGCGTCCGTATCTGCCCCGGCGTCGGGTCGTACAGGAAGTACAGCATCACACCCATGTGCAGCGCCCACATCGCCACCGGCAGTAACTCCCGCAGATCGTCCGGCAACTTCTCCCCTTCCATCGCCTCGGCAAAGAGATTCATGCAATCCTTGCGCAGCGCCGCCGTCCCCTTCCCCAAAAACGACAGCGGATGCTCCGGATTCCCCGTGTACCGGAACAGCGCCCCCAGCAGCTTCCGGTCGTTGTTCAGAATGTCCAGCTTCGACTGATGCAGCATCGCAAGCCGGTGCCGCAGATTTCGCATCTTCATCACTCGCTCATAAGCCACGGCTCGATGCTCCCGCTGGACGCGCTCGTAGTACGCCATCACGAGCGACTCTTTACTTGGGAAGTAGTGATACGTCAGGCCTAGCGCCACACCCGCGTCAGCCGCTACCCCGCGCATCGTCGTCTCGTCGAAGCCATTCTTGCGAAACAGCCGGATAGCTGTGTCAAGAATCTGCTCCCGTGCCGCTTCTCCACGGCTGATCTTTTCCTCCGGCGTCGAAGTCTGAGACGGTGGCTCGGATGCTTTGCGGACGCTTTGGCGTGTCGACTTGAACATGTTCAATACATTGACACTACTCCTCAGAGTGCGTCAAGAAAAAAATGAACACGTTCAATAAATATTGAAGTCACCAGTCATCCCCAGAGAAAAAAGTGAGGCGGCTCCGATGAGCAGGCCGCCTCATAAGGGGACTTGATAGCTTTGAAGGCTAGCTGCAGAGGCTGCCGTTGAGGTAGAACTTCGCCGGACGCGAGTTCGCCCCACGATAGCTGGTCTGCAAGGTAATGCCGGCCACTCTGCCGCCTGCGGGGATGGTGGGGTTGGCCTGCATATTGGTCATCATCACCATGTCGCCGTTCTGCACGAAGCGCGCGTTGCGGGCTTGCTCGATCTGCTGGCTGCCGTCGTAGATCCACAAAAGCGTCCAGCCGTCGATCACGTGGCCCGAGAGATTCTCAATCTCCACCACACCGGTCGCTCCATAGCCGGTGTCGTTCTGGTTGCGATACGACACGTGGCACGCTGCGGCGCCGGAGCCGCCGGGGCTGGTGGTGTAGCTCGGCCTGCTCGGCACCTCATATGCGGTACGCTGCAGTCTCGCCTCTTCCACACGAGCCGGGTACTGAATCTCCGGAGCAGGCGCAACATTGCGAGCCATCTGCACCTCTGGCTGCGCAGGAGCAATCGCCGGCGGAAGGGCAGGGGACTCAATGCGCGCCAGAAGCTGCATCTTCAGCGGGTTCGCCGGAGTCAGGCTATAGTCTGCGTCGAGCAGACCGTAGGCGTCTTCGCCGTTCAACGCCCATGAGCTCCAGTTCAATTCCGGATTCTTTGCCAGAAGATCAACCATCGCCTGGAACCACTGGCCCTCAGAGCCCGGCTCCGCTCCGCGAATGTCCTCGGTCTTGTTCGTCGTTCCGAACTCGCCAAGCCACACCGGAGCGATCCCCTGCAGACTGACGAAGGCCCAGTGCCGGTACTCCACCGCCTCAAGGCTGGTGACAGTCGCCGATGCGCTGAACCACTTCTGCCTGTACTCGTTCGGCCCATAGCTGTGTGCCGAGTACACGAGCTGCCCTGGAACCTGCAGCTGCACCGGCGAGCGGCGCACGCCTTGAAGATTTCCTCCCCACCAGTAGTAGTCGTTGCCATACGCGTCCACTCCCTCGACGAAGACAATCAGCCGAGGATTCACGCGGAGCACAGCATCGCCGGCGCGCTCAGCGGCAAGGTGCCAGTCACGGGCGCCGCCGCAATCCCAGCACGATCCGCCGGAGTTCGCGTTGTGCGGCTCGTTACGCAGATCGACACCGATCACCGTGGAGTTCGACTGGTACCGTTGCGCCAGCATCTGCCAGTCGGCGATCCAGCTGGACTCCGGATAATCGGCCGTGTACCAGAGGCCGCTGCCCTCGGCGCTGTCGCCGGCCTCAGACCGGTGGTTGTCGAGGATCACTTTCAGACCAAGTTCGCCCGCCGCTTCGACAATGCGGTCCATGATCTGAATCGAGTTCAGACCCCGAAGGTCAGTATTGATAGGGCCGCGGTCATTGCTGAAGCTGATCGCCGACGGCACGATCGGACTCTCGATCATCTGGCTGGAGAAGGGAATCCGGACCGTGTTGAAGCCGTTGTCGCGAATCGTCCTCAGGATCGCCCGGTAGTCCTGTTGGGCGAGTCCGCCAGGAACCTCGCGGACTGTCTCAAACCCATACCAGTTGATCCCCTGGATGCGGACGGCGCGGTTTTGTTCGTCAAGGATGAGGTTGCCGCTCGTGTGCCAGTAACCGGTATCGGGCGCGCGCATCGCGGCCTCAACGACTCTGTGGTGAGAAGTCGCCCGGTGGCTGGCAATGCGCACGGTTGTAGAGGGGGTGGGGTGGAAGGCAGAAAGCAAAACTGCGGCGAAGTGCAGAAGAAATGAGTAAATGCTGCTCATCGGAAAACTCCATTTCTTGAAACTCGTATTTTTGGCTGATAAAGCGTGGGTCTACCCGTCAGCGACCCATCTGCAAGCTCGTAAATAAACTCCTGTCAAGACTTGTAAAGTAATGCATTACCAAATGGATTAGTAGTAACTTCGTTTAATTACTTTAGCAAGTTAAGTCTTCTTAATCCTTCCCCTTAGTAACCTCCCTTTACAGCAAACAGCGACATTTGCAAATAGCCTTTGCAGGAGCGATGCCATTCGCAAACTACGGGATATAAGACTTTTAAAGATTGCCTGGAATCCCGCTATGTACTTGACTTTCCTTGGGACGAGGTGGGAATTGGGAGAACTTTTACCTGTTACTAAAGTTCAAACCGTTAACTACTTTGCAATAGACGCAGCTGGAAAGAACTTCGCGCGAGAGGAAAGGATCTTCCTGCTCGCGCGAAGAAAAGGCGACTTATGGCTTATTGATGGAACCGGTTTAGCTGCGTCTCCGAATTACCTCAACCAGAGCGGACAGTCCCGTAAGGAGGAGCACAAGGCTCTCCGGTTCCGGCACTGGCGTCGGCGGGGTGTCGCCGCCAGTGCCCGTAGTAATTGGCTGGCCGCCTCCGCCACCCGGAGGCAAGTTCGGCGGAGTCTTTCCGCCTCCGCTACCGCCGCCGCCAAAGGGAGGCGCGACCGGATACCCAGGATACGACGGGGTCCCGCTGGCAAACGTCCCTGGGTAGGCTGGCGGCGCATATGTCTGCAGGAACCCTCCGCCGGGAGTGGAGGCCAACTCAACAGGGGTGTCGTCCGGCGACATCTCCGCGATGAAGTTGGGAAGCGGATCCGGGGGCAGCTTACCGTCGGCAGGTATATCCAGGGGAAGATCTCCGCAGGCCAGCTCAAGCCTCCTGAGCATCTCCTCGCGGGTCATCTTCGGCCGGGTATGCCGGACCGGAAGCAGATGCGGCTTCGGAGCGGGCTTCTTTAGCGAAGCCAGCTTGCGATGCACATAATGGTGCAGGCGACGGTGAGCCGAAGAAACTCGATGTGCCGTAGGCGAGTGCGCCAGCGAGTTCTTATACTCGGTCAGCCACTTCTCGCACTCCGTGGAAGCATGAACCCCAGTGGCCGCAGAGATAGTAACCAGAAAGAGAACCAAATACAACGCAACCCGACGCATTGATGTTTACCCGAGGTCCTGAGCCACTTACAGCGCTCGTATGACTGATCTAATACCGATAACAGAGCAATTAAATAACCAATCGGGTCCAACGCAATGAGGTAGGAGATTTCTACGAAAACGCTGCAATTTTGTGCAAATTGCAACCTTGATGGGAACACAATTTCCTACGGGACAGGAAACATGTTGCACACAGTTGAGCTTAGGCAACGCCCAACTTCAGCTGCGATGCGTCGCCATATGGCTCGTCGCAACTCGCTGTGGAGCGTCGTTTCTGGGCTGACGAGTCTCCGGATGCGCCGAGTTGTTCGGTCTCTCGAGTGGCTCCAGGTAACTCCTCCACGCGTCGGACTGCGCCGTCTCCTTCAAAATCTGGCCACGCATCCTTAGCTGTGACATGAGGTATCGCCGCACCAGCGGGCGAAGCATACCAACCGGTGCAACGAAGCGCAGCTCATCGCGGACTCTGGTTCCATCATTGAGGGCCGTGAAGTAGTGTTCGTGTTCCAGGTGCCGGAAATAGCCTCCGTCCAGCACCTCTCGAAAAAAATTGAAGGGCCGCATCTGGTCAATCCGCGTAGCGTAGTGCAGCCGCAGACCCAGGTAGTGCCCCGGCCACAAAAGGCGATCTCCCAGCGCAAGCGTTATCAGGGCCCCCGCACTGGCCCTGGTCTTCCCCTTTACCAGCACAAGGTGAAACTCCCTGCTTGTCGCAAGCCGGAAGCATCGTTCTGCCGGTGCGTTAATCCACGTACTTAGCCGAATAATCTCCATAGGCCTCATTTCGTGCGGCAGATTGTCACAGGCAGAGCAGCACGGCAGTCAGGCAATGAGCAGTATCTTTCCCACTCCGCCCTTCTCAGCGGCGGCGTGTGCGTTGGAGGCCTCCTCGAGCGGGAGCATGCGGTCGACCGGAATCACCAGCCGGCCCGCCGCCACATCCTCACCCAGCGAGTGCATCGTCGCAGGATCGGGAGCCGACTGAATCATCTCAATCCTCACCGTAGGGTGCAGCTTGGCGTTTGCCGGAGGCCCTACAACCGTCGCGAAGACCCCTCCCGGTTTGACTTTCCCCAGCAGGGTTTCGCCAACCGCTCCGCCAACCGTGTCCGCCACCGCATCCACAAAACCAAGCTTTTCAAGCGACGCCTTGTCATCCAGCGCAAGCACATCGTCGGCGTCCAGCGCCGCAGCCGCCTTCACCTGCGAGCCCCGCACCGCAGCGATCACGACCGCACCAGTCTTACGCGCCACCCACACTGCCGTGCGGCCCACCGCACCCAGCGCTCCGGTCACCACCACCGTCTGGCCCTTTTGAATCTTCGTCCCGCGAGAGATCAGCTGCTCTCCCGTATTCGTAATCACCGGAAGGGCGGCCGCCTCCACCAGATCAAGGCTCTCCGGCAGCTTCGCTACGCCAATAACATCGGCCGCAACCAGCTGAGCATAGGCGCTTCCCGCACGGCCGAAGACTTTATCGCCCGGCGCAAAATCTTTCACGTTCGGCCCGACAGCGCGCACCACGCCTGAGAAGTCGTACCCCAGGATCACCGGAAACGTCAGCGGCATAAACTCCTTGAACGCCCCGCTTCGCAGCTTGTAGTCGATAGGATTCACGCCGGCGGCCGATACCCGCACCAGCACCTGACCATTCCCCGCCTGCGGATCGGGCCAGTCCTCATACTTCAACTTCTCCGGCCCTCCGTATTCATGCAACACAACTGCTTTCACGAAAAGGACCTCAACGTTCAGATACTAATTGTGATGCGCACCGAAGCCATTTCGCCACCTGAGCGGCTGTGAATATCCGGCTACAGATACTTCTGTTAAACCCTTTCTTTCGACAAGAGGGCTGGGCTGGCGACCTCTAACTGCTGACTCTGCGGCACATATCGCCTCCACTCGTCGGACTCCGCGACACGGCGGAGCAGGTCGAGTCGCTTCCGCAGCAGTTGGGTCACATGCGGCACCAGTACGCTACGCCCCGCCCAGCGCCCCACGCGACCCAGCGGGAGCGAGAACCGCACGGTATCGGTCAAAAGCACCTGACCACCGATCTCCGTTAAGTGATGATCGTGCTGAAACCGCCTGAAGCGACCGCGCGCCATCGTGTCCTGAAAAAAATACGGCGGCTCGTACCGTATGACGAGGCTCTCGTGAAAGACCGGCAGACCAAACTTCCACCCAACCCAAAGCACGCGGTCGCCGCCGACAACGTTGCCGGAGCTGCGGGCCGTAGCGTCATCGAGCGGGCGCATTCTCAGCGTCCGCCGTACAAGCTCAAGATTGGTTGACAAAAGAAAACATCGCTCCAGCGGAGCTCGAATATGAACACAGTCCCGCACAACAAACATGCAGCAGCCAGCCTCCAGGGTCTTCGCAAAACCTCTGTCTACGAATGCCTAACTCTCGCACACGAATGGCCTTCGCGTACAGAAAATTGGGATGGCTCTTTCGTTGCATTCACAAACCCAGCCGACGTCCCCGGGTGAAGATCAATATTCAGCGAGAGCAGAAAGCATCGCAACGCAGGAGCCGCGATCCGCGTCTCAAGCCGGATCGACTGCATCCTTAGAGGCTCGAGCTCTTCGACGCCGCCAGCCCATTCGCCCTCTCAAGAAACACCGTCAGCGCCACCGACCCCTCATCGCCCTTACCCCGAGTCCGCACACTCACCGCATCGCTGGCCGCTTCCTTATCTCCCATCACCAGCACAAACGGAACCTTCTGCAGCGTGAACTCGCGGATCTTCGCATTCATCTTCTCGTTGCGGGCATCCAGCTCCACCCGCAAGCCCGCGGCCTCAAGCTTCGCCTTCACCGACCCCGCATACTCCAGGTGCTTCTCCGAGATCGGCACGAGCCCCACCTGCACCGGAGCCAGCCACAGCGGAAACGCTCCTGCATAATGCTCAATCAGCACGCCAAAAAATCTCTCCACCGAGCCAAACAGCGCCCGATGCACCATCACGGGCTGATGCTTCTCGCCATCCTCGCCCGTGTACTCCAGCTCAAACCGCGCCGGCAGGTTGAAGTCGAACTGCACCGTCGACAACTGCCACAGCCGTCCCAGCACATCCACCAGCTTGATATCGATCTTCGGCCCGTAGAACGCTCCCTCGCCGGGGATGCTCTTGAAGGCCACGCCGCGGTTCGTCAGCACACCTTTCAGCACCGACTCGGCTTTGTCCCAATCGGCTGCATTGCCCACAAACTCACCGGCCTTCTTCGGGTCGCGCAGCGAGAGCTCCACTCGGTATTCGCTGAACCCGAAGGTCTTCAGCACGGCCTCGGCGAAATCGAGACAGGCTTCAATCTCGCCGACGATCTGCTCCGGCGTGCAGAAGATATGCGCATCATCCTGAGTAAACCCACGCACGCGCAGCAGTCCATGCATCGTCCCCGACCGCTCATACCGATACACATTCCCCAACTCCGCATACCGCGCCGGCAGATCCCGATAGCTCTTCGGAGAATTCTTATAGATAAGGATGTGGCCCGGGCAGTTCATCGGCTTCAGCCGGTACTCCGCGTCATCCAGCTCCATCGGCGGATACATATTCTGCGAATAGAACCCCTCGTGCCCCGAGATCTTCCACAGCTCCCGCCGCATGATGTGCGGCGTAAACACCATCTCGTAACCGCGACGGATACATTCATCGCGCATCCAGTCTTCCATCGTCTTCCGAATCAGCCCACCCTTCGGATGCCAGAAGATAAGCCCCGCACCCGCGACCTCCTGGATCGAGAACAGGTCTAACTGTTTTCCGAGAACGCGATGATCGCGAGCCTTGATCTCCTCCAGCCGCTTGAAGTGCGCCTCCATGTCCTTCGCGTTGAAGAACGCCGTCCCATACACGCGCTGCAGCTGCTGATTCTTCTCGTCTCCCAGCCAGTACGCGCCCGCGATCGACGTCACCTTGAACGCCTTCACCCGCCCCGTCGAAGGAACATGCGGCCCGCGGCAGAAATCTGAAAACCTGCCGTTCTTGTAGAGCGAAATATCCTCGCCAGCCTTGGTGAACTTCTCAATGAAGTACACCTTCATAAACTCGCCCTGCGCCGAATAATCCGTCAGCCCCTTATCGCGCGACTCCTCGACGCGGACGAACTTCTCATCCCGCGCCACGACCTCGGCCATCTTCGCCTCAATCGCCGCAAGATCAGCCTCGGTAAACGGAGTCTCCCGATAGACGTCGTAGAAGAACCCCGAATCCGTCGCAGGCCCATGCCCCAGCTTCGTCTCCGGAAACAGCTCCAGGATCGCCGTCGCCATCACATGCGCCGCCGAGTGCCGCACCACCTTCAGCGCTGCCTCGTCACTCTCCTTCAGCAGCTCCAGCGCAACATCCTCGGTCAGCGGAGCCGACAGGTCTACCAGCCGCTCCCCGCTGCCATCGCCGCTGTACATCGCAGCCTCCGACCCCTCCTCAGAACCGGCTGTCCCATCTCCCGCTTCCGGGACATGGGTGTGATTCGTCAACGGACGAATCCGCGCCACCACCACCGCAGCCGCCAGCCGCGGCGAGATGCTCATCGCAATGTCATAAGGAGTCGTCCCACGCGGAGCTTCACGCACGGAGCCATCAGGAAGTTGAATCTTAATATTCTGTACACTCATAAAGGTTATCTCTATAAGCATATTTGCTTTGCTCTTCCGGCACCAACTTCCGGCTCCCTCTTCGCATCTATAGTTAATGAGGCTCAACGAAAGCCCTCACACCAATTAGCAACAACGAAGACCTCCGACGGCCGAAGCCTGACGAAAGGCTTCCCATTCAAACTGCATCAAGGAGGCCCCATGCAGGTTCTGTGCAAACCGTCCGATAGCTCCGCCGATCTCTACTGCCCCGTCTGCGGACGCGGATTTCTCCTCTATTGGGAACGCTCCAGCCGCGACCAGCAGGCCATCGCCCTCCCCAAGATCCAACAGGCCCTCCGCGACCAGCACCAGACCGCCGCGGCGGCCAGCCTCGCCCACCCTGAATCCGACTTCAACATTCCCAGCTGGTCTGGCCTGCCGCAGTTCTCCGCTGCCGCCCTGCTCGGTGGAGCACCTGCGGAGAAGGCCGCCTAGCTCGCGGGCGGCCACCCGGCACTCCCACGTTGGTACTTCCGTTGTATTGGTAGCCGCGCCTTTACCCGCTAACGTTAGAACTTCCTCATGCAAAGGTGAGGTTTTTCCGTAACGTCGAGAAAGGCCGGGCCCCGATCTTCACATGGGGAAGCCCGGAAGGTCAACATGCAGGTCTTACTGAGAAAATCCACGACCCGCCAGGACATCGTATGCAGTGTCTGTAACCAGGGGTTCCGCGCCTACTGGGAGCGCACGTCTCCAGCCGAGCGCGAGACCATGCGCTCCATCATCGAAGGCGAGCTCCGCCATCAGCACCGCGCCACCCAGGACCCATCCGCTCATCCCGAGCTCCCCTTCAACGTGCCGGACTGGTCCGGCCCCCCACAGTTTTCAGGCGCAGCTATCCTCGGCGGCCTTACCGGCTTCCACAAGATAACGCCCACCCGCCGTCAGAACCGATAGCGGCCGCCTGCCCAAGGTCCGGCGTACACGCCGAGCACAGAGACCACCAATCGCACTTCCTCCTTAGCGACGGGTCGCCCACAAGCGGCCCGTTCTTTTGCGCCTCAAATCGAGGAACTTCCGCCTCGGACCTCGCACTCCCCACTATCTCGAGCCCTTAGGCAGCAAAAAAGAAGGACCGTGCCTGGCGGGGCGACGGTCCTGAGTGCTTGGTGCTTATAGGAAAACTATGCTGCTGCTCGGTAAAACGGATACTGCTCTTATGCGGGCTTGGCGGCCGTCCCGGTTTCAACGGTCGTCTCATCCTGCATATGCTTCTTTAACCAGACATTGGCTCTCCAACGCCCAACAAACGGTGCCGCGGCGATAAGGAAAACCGATACAGCCAAAGCAAGACGCATTGTCATCAACATCTCCTCTCTCCCCGAAAGAGCTGAAGGGCCCACTTCAGGACACGCCGTGCTGAGGTCTGTTGCCTTCGGCCTCTGCTTCTTCATCAGCGTCTCCCAACTATGGCCCCCGTACGCAAACCTTTGCATCCCACCTTCCGGTCTACCCCTCCAACCTTTGTGCTATTTGCCTATCCCACCTTCGGGTGATAGTGCCATCATCATTAACCACCGGATTAACCCCAGCTGAACCACCAGCACGACTCAACCAAAAAAGTGAGCCTGCCAGAGCGGGGGTAAAGCTCCAGCGTTATACTTCCCAGTACTCGGGGATCGGTCAGCCCAGGCCAATCCCATGGAACGCTTATCTTAGCGGTCCGTTCTCGGACTCTCCTGTCAGGGGAGAGACGATCATCGAGGGCTCATTCGGCCCCTTGTCTCACGTTGGGAAAACGAGGCTCATCATCACTGGCGAATGAAGGCGAAGTTTCGATGCCTTTCTCAGATGGAGCGAAACATGACCAGGTCTTTCTCGAAACAGCTTTTGTCCGCGGCGTTATCCTTCCTGCTGGTCTTCCCTGCTACGCCATGGGAAGCTGGTGGTCAGCAACCGGCACCGACAGGATCGCCCGGATATTCGGGACAAGGCGCGCCCCTGTCTGCGAATGAGCTGCAGCAACTCGTGGCGCCGATCGCGCTCTACCCGGACGCGTTGGTAGCCCAGATTCTAGGAGCTTCGACCTTTCCAGACCAGATTGCGTACGCCGACGACTGGCTTCACCAGAACTCCAATCTCACAGGCGCGAATCTCATGAAGGCCGTTGATGCGCAGCAGTGGGATCCCAGCGTCAAGGCGCTCACACAGTTTCCTTCGGTCCTCGACAACCTGGCGAAGAACCTCAGTTGGACCTCCTCGTTAGGGGAGGCGTACCACACGCAGGCGCCTGATGTCATGAACGCAGTCCAGACATTGCGTGCCAAAGCACAGGCTGCCGGCAATCTGAAGTCAGGCTCGCAGATCACGGTCGTGCAGGAGTCGCCGCAGGTGATCGTGATCCAGCCTACCAATCCGCAGGTGGTGTACGTTCCCACATACAACCCCACCGTCGTCTACGGCACTCCGTATGTCACGCCGGGGTATAGCACTGCAGCCGTAGTTACTACCGCCGTGGTCGCCTTCGGAGTTGGTATCGCTGTTGGCGCGATGATGAGCGGCGGCTGTTGCGGCTGGGGGTATAGCTACTGGAACTGTGGCTGGCACGGTACCACCGCGGTGGTGTATCACGGCGGGGCATACTACGGAAACGCCGCATGGCACGGCGGCTACTACGGATCCAGCGCAAGCGCCTACGGCCCGTACGGCTCCGCGCATGCTTCGTCCGGATACAACCCGTCCACCGGCACATATGCCCGAGGCGGATCCGTCTCGACCCCCTACGGTACTACCGGCGCCGCTCAGGCCTACAACCCCAACACGGGAGCCTACGCCCAAACCCATCAAACATCCAACGCCTACGGCAGCTATGGAAACTCGGAAGTCTCAAAGAACGGGAACACCGCATACACCCAGCATCAAACGAACGCCAATGGCACCGTAGCGACCGCCCAAACGACCGCCGGTGGCAGCGCTGCTGCTGCTTCGGGCAAAAACGGCAACAGTGCTGCCGTAGGACAGTCCGCAAATGGAACCAAGTATGCGGCGTCGTCAAACGGCAATGTCTACCAGAACACTGGCAGCGGTTGGAACCAGACCCAGGGCACTCCAAAATCCACCTCTAGCAACTCGGGCTCATCGAGCTACAACAAATCCTCCTCTAGCTACTCGGGCGCCAACTCAGCTGCTTCTCATGGCTATGGAGAGCAGCCAAAGAGCAGCGGGTCCTCGGCCTTTGGCGGAGGTGGAGGCAGCGGTTGGCAGTCCAGGGAGGAAAGCGCTCGTGGTTCGGCAAGCCGCGGTGGTGGTGGCGGCTGGGGAGGTCGCAGGTGAGGCCAACAGTGCTGACGCAGACGAAATCAACCTTAGTGAGCGGTAAAGACTTTTCAGACCAGGTTTTGGAGGGTGGAATGTCGCTCAAACATCGCAGAACATCGTTCACGACTCGACTACTGCTTCTGGTGCTCGTCATTCCCCTTGCCGCCTGCAACAGTAACAAGGAGCCCGAGAAACCCGCGATCACTGTCTTCGCCTCTCCCGAAGAAGCGGGTACTGCGATCATCACCGCGGCAAAGGCCGGCGACCGAGACGCGATCCTCGCAATCTTCGGTCCCGAGTCGAAAGATCTGATCTACTCGGGCGACCCCGTCGACGACAAGAACGCCGTCGCAGCATTCGTAGCAAAATACGACGTCATGCACCGCTGGCGCAGGATGCCCGACAACTCCGAGATCCTGATCGTCGGTGCCGACAACTACCCCTTCGCAATCCCGCTCAAGAAGAACGCCGGCGGAAAGTGGTTCTTCGATACGGCTGCGGGCAAGGAAGAGGTCCTGAACCGCCGCATTGGCCGCAACGAACTCGCCATCATCGACGTCTGCCGGGCAGTCGCGGACGCCGAGGCCGACTACTTCGCCCACCCTCACGATGGACAACCCGCAAAACAATACGCGGTGAAGTTCATCAGCGACCCTGGCAAACAGAACGGCTTGTACTGGAAGTCGGACGAAGGACAGCCAGCGAGCCCGCTTGGGCCGATGGCCGCATCCGCGACGGCCGAAGGATATAAACAGAATCCCAGTGGACACACAGCCTTCCACGGCTACTACTTACACATGCTGGATGGCCAAACAGATAAAGCGCCAGGTGGAGCGAAGCAGTATGTGGTCAATGGCAAAAAGACAGGCGGATTCGCATTTGTCGCCTATCCTGCGCAATACGGCAACTCGGGGATCATGACCTTCATCATCAACCAGGATGGCGTGCTGCTCCAAAAGAATCTGGGAAAGAACACGACTGAAACCGCAACAGCAATGACCGAGTTCGATCCCGACTCCGCCTGGACCATCGTGCAGCAATGACTGGTTTCCTCCGATCCCACAGCGCGACGTAACCAATTCACATTCCTTTGCAGAGATGAGAACCTCCTTGCACCCAACGCCTCGCTCCCTCTCCGCCTGGTCGCCGATTCCTACCTCTTCTAACTGACCCGCTACCGCTGCTTGCATTGACTTCCCCACCACCCGGTGGGACAATTGCTGCTCCCCGGGTGAATCAGGAAAGAGGCCTCCCCATGCCATTACCTGTTCCTACCACCATCGCCACCGGCTTTGCTGACGCCGTAGGCAGCGACTACAGACAACTCACCGACCAGCTCTACATCGCCGATTCCGGTGCGAACAACATCGTCACCCTTACCGCCCACACTCACGTCAAAGCGATCGTCGGCAGCGGCTACAACTTCCCGCACGACATCGAGCTCAGCTCCGACGGCATCCATGCCTACGTCACCGAAAGTCCCGGCACCCTCCTGCGCCTCAGCCTCACCAACCTCAACCGCGCCGCCGCCACCGTCGTCGCCTCCGGCTTCAACGGCATCGACCAGGTCGCGCTCGACGAGACCCACGGCTACGCCTACGTCTGCGAGTTCACCGCGGGCCAGATCCAGCGCGTCACTCTCGCCACCGGCGTCAAGAAGGTCGTGGCCAGCATCCCCAGTCCTCGCGGCGTCGTCGTCACCTCCGACGGCCGCTTCATCTACGTCAGCAGCGACGGCGGCACCATCGACCGCGTCGACTTCGCCACCGGCATCACCATAACCGTCGCCAGCGGCCTCAACGGCCCTCGCCATCTCACCTGGGCCGACGCCGGCGAAAGCGTCATCCTCTTCCCGCAACCCAACCCCACCGGCACCGTTCTCAAGGTGGATCTCACCGCCACCCCTGCAACGGTCACCGCCATCGCCGGCCCAACCGCCGCCGCGCCCTACAGCGTCAACGTCCTCTCGCCCAACCAGATCCTCATCACCTGCGCCACCACTATCGGCGAAGTCGATCTCGCAGCCTCACTCATCTCCGCCGCTGGCCCCATCCTGCTCGGAATCGGCTTCGTCCCCAACAGCCTCACCTATCTTCCCAACGGCTTCGCCGACACCACCAGTGACCCCACCTACTTCTTCCAGGTCAAGGACGCCCCCTTCGGCGGAACCCTGCCCCTGATGATCAACTGGCAGAGCGCCCGCGCCCTGAAAGCCAGTTTCTATCAGGTCTTCATTAACGGTGTCATGGTCACCTCGCCCTTCGCCGACTATCTATGGAGCACTACGCTCAATGTCTTCGAGCTCCAGACGACAGTCCCCGTCAGCGGCTACTACCCCCTGCGCTCAGCCGGCCAGATATGGCTCAACAACTGGCTCGGACTCCTGCTCGATACCACCAGCCAGCCCAATGCCCTCGCTACCATTAGCGTCAAACTCTTCTCCGCAGAGAGCGCAGCCAGCGAGATAGGTCACTCTACCGACGCCGGCCGTTTCGCCGCTCTCATGATCGACAACACCCAGCCCACCGCCATCATCGAGCAGATCCTCCAGCAACCCGGCAACGTTCCCATCAACACCTGCGCCATCGTCACCACCGGCGCCCCCACCTTCACCTTCGAGGTCACCGCCTCCGCTCCGGCCCACCTGCTTAGCTGGAGCCTTACGGCCTACTGGGGAGACAACCAGTCCAAAGCCGTCTCCTCCGACGTCTACGCTAATCACATCACCCCGTCCCGCATCTGGGTCGGAATCACCGACGTCGCCGTTCCACCCCCGGGCCCCACTCCGTGGAACGCCACCGTAACCGGCGACCCGACCTCGACCCACTGCGCCCACACCTTTTTCCTCTATGCCTGGGATCGCGTCATCAATGGATGGGGCTACATCCACGGCCCAGCCAGCTATTCGAAGTCCATCACCATCATGCTCTAAACGAACCCGAGGGCTCTGCTGATGAGTCGGTTCTTAGCGTGCACCGCACTCATACCCGGGAGAGCGCCCGGCTTGGCCGAAAATAGCAGAGCGCCTCTCAAGCCTCTAACTGCTGCGATAGCGATTCGAAGCAACGGCAAAGTCTCCGTCTTCGAAGAGGCGGCTGAAAGTCACTCCTGAGTCAGCATTGCCGGGGCTACTCCCGCCTCAAGCGAGCTTTTACTTGGTGTCAGCCACGCAGAAAGTAAAGTCGTGCCCAGCCATGCGCAAGCCACCGCAAAGGTCAACCCATCAAACACTTCTGTCGTGAAGTGTAGATACAGAGTCTGGGTTCCGAAAAATATCAGGAGGCAGATACACGCAGGTAGCGACCGCATGGACCTGCGTCGATTGAGATCGTCTACAAGGTAAGCCACAACACCGAACAAGAAAATCAGCCGGTAGCTATAGCTCGCGCCACGCAGGAACGTAAAGCAGAAGATTGCCAGGCCGGAGATCGCGATGCATCCCCGGGCGCTCGAAAATTCGAGTCGCGGAAGAAATCGGTCAAGCCGGTCTCGAAATTTCCAACCAAAGCAGATAGAGACAACGGCGATCAACATCGCGCCCATCGCTGCAATAGCGTGGTGGTCCATGATCTTCGGGACCATGCCTTTCATCGTATGCTCAGCCATTGCAAGGAAAAACGGATAGGCTCCGAACGAGAACATGGTGTTTTGCGGTGTGTTCGCGCGGACCAGGGAGAGGCGATGTCCCGCTGTGAGGACGAGTGCCCCGATTGCGACAACTCCAGTCAGCAGAGCGGTCAGTATTGACCTTCGCGTGCGTGCAAGGACTGAGACTGCCACCACCGGATAGATCTTCAGCACCGTCAGCACGACGAGTAACGCGCCGGTAGCCGCCGACCTGATTTTTTCGCTCTGCCGCTCAATGAGGAAAAATCCAAACACCAGCAGTGAAAAGATAACAAGGTCGCAGTTGCCGCGTTCGATCGCAACTAACAGAGGTCTGCAGAGCAAGGAAAGAAAGACTACTGCTGCACTTATCTTTCTCTTCGCACGAAACAGGATCAGTAGAGCGGCAAGAGCCATGCACGCAAAGACAATTCCAACTACATTGGTTGTCCGCGAAGTGACGCCCAGATACCTGAGATCCAACCAGATTGGCGGGTAGTTATAGACGCGGCGGAGAGGATCATAGTCGCGAACAAAGTAAGGATCCTGACCGTGAAGAAGGCAGTCAATAGCTTCCGTGATCATTAATGTGTCGCTAAACGTAGGTGCTACGGCCGGAACGTGCATCATCCGCCACGCATCAGGCACATTGCCGCGTATATGGATTCCTGCGCTGAGAAGGATCGTTACAACAGCGATTGCCGCAAAAACAGGCAGCCTGGAGCGCAGAAAATCTTTTAGGTCCGGCATTGAAAATTCCTTTTCGGAAGCTTGACTACGAAGGTTGATTACCAGGAGCGCCCCGAATGGCACAGTCCTGTGCTCCATGCAGCTTCTATTTTTTCCAATTGCAAAGAGTAATTCCTGTGGATGTGGCAGGTTGGTCTAAATAGAAAGTCAGCGACACCTCTATTAAAAGACAGGGAAAGCGCAGAGGCTCGCTAACGAAAGGCTCTGATCATAGCTAAAATCTTACAACAGCAAGGTAAGTGGTTTGCCCGGTGGGGGACTGCTGGGAATACGCAGGAGCAAATCCAGTTCCGTCACTGCTGGTTGCCCACCACCCATCCCCAAACCGCTCTAAAATAACCCCATGTCCTACGCAGCAGCGGTCGATCACCTCTATGCCCTCGGCCTTGAGTTGGCTCCCACGTCCCCCACCGCACCCCGCCGCAAGTTTGAGCTCGAACACATGCGCATCCTCGCCCGCGCGCTCGGCGACCCGCAGAACGCCTTCCCTGCCGTCCTTATCGCCGGAACCAACGGCAAGGGCTCCACGGCTTCCACGCTGGCAAGCATCCTTAAATCAGCAGGATACCGCACAGCACTCTACACTTCGCCGCACCTCTCCCGGGTCAACGAGCGCATCCAGATCAACGGCGCCCCCATCTCCGACGACGACTTCGCCCGCCTCTACTTCCACGTCGACAACGTCGCCCTGCATCTCGTCCGCGATTCCGCCCTGCCCCACCACCCCAGCTTCTTCGAGACCCTAACCGCGCTCGCCTTCCTCTACTTCGCAGCGCAGCAGGTCGACATAGCCGTCCTCGAAGTAGGCATGGGAGGCCGCCTCGACGCCACCAACATCGTCGAGCCCATCCTTTCCATCATCACCGACATCTCTCTCGACCACCAGGACTACCTCGGTGACACCATCGCCGCCATCGCCCGCGAAAAGGCTGGCATCCTCCGCCCCCACGGAACCCTCATCACCCTCCCCCAACACCCCGAGGCCAACCAGACTATCGGCGAGGTCGCCGCAACCCTCGATCTCCACGCCATCAGCGCCGCACCCTACATTCCTCACGCGCCCATCCCAGCCACAAAACCGGGTGCGGGTGCCCCATATCTGGCGGTTTCATCGCCAGATGTGGGTTCGCAGGATGTTCGGCAATCATCCGAACTCCCCCACAACCACTACACCGTCACCCTCGCCAACGAACCCCTGGAGGTCGACTCACCCCTCTTAGGCCAGCATCAACAGCGCAACATTGCTCTGGCTATCGCCGCAGCAGAGGAATTACGCAACCAAAGTGGTTACAATATCGCAATACGTAACCCAAACCGTTACAGAATAACCAACCAGCAAATCGAAGAAGGCATCCGAAACACCCTCTGGCCCGGCCGCCTCGAGCTCCTCAACCTGCCCGAAGGCCCAGACCTCCTGCTCGACGTAGCCCACAACCCCGCTGGCGCCTGGACCCTCCGCGCCGCCATCGCCCAACTCCCCGACTCGCAACCCCGCACGCTCATCTTCTCCTGCCTCCGCGACAAAGACCTCCGCGAGATGACCCAGATCCTGCTCCCTCTCTTCGACTCCAGCGCCGACCGGCCGCCCCACAGGCGGAAGGACCACGTCATCCTCGCCCCCATCCACAACCCCCGTGCCGCCTCGCTCGACGACCTGGTCGCCGCCGCCCGCGCCCTCGACGTCCCCGCCACCGCCGCTCCCAGCGTCGAGGACGCACTCGCAGAGGCCCGCCGCCTCACTCCACCCGACGGCATCATCCTCGCCACCGGCTCTATCTATTTAGTAGGCGAACTCCGCACCCTCGCACTCGAACAAACCGCTAAACTTGAGCCGTCATCCTGAGCGCAACCCCGCATGACTCAGCCGCACAAAAATGAGGTTGTCATTCTGAGCGAAGCGAAGAACCCCCGCATTTCGTCCGAAGCGCCACTAGCCTCTGTGGAAGAGACAGCAGGCCCATCCGCGCCCGTCCGCGAAAATCCGCGGTCGCCCTTCTTCAAGTGGCTCACCTACCTGCTCCTCCTGCCCCTCGTCGCTCTCGCAACCGCCTTCTTCGGCTCCATCTCCCTCATCGTCGGCCTCTGGGACAAGTCCGGAAACCAGCAACACTACATCGCCCACCTCTGGGCCCGAACTCTCCTCATCCTCTCGCTCTCCCCCGTCCGCCTCGAAGGCGCCGAAAAGCTCCACCTCCACGAGACCGCCGTCTACGCCTCCAACCACCTCAGCTACTTCGACACCCCAGTGCTCTTCGCCCGTCTTCCCTTCCAGTTCCGCATCCTCGCCAAGCAATCCCTCTGGAGAATCCCCTTCATCGGCTGGTACCTCCACCGCTCCGGCCAGGTTCCCGTCGACCAGTCCACCGCGCGCAACGCCGTCGCCAGCCTCAATCGCGGAGTCCAGACCCTGAAACACGGCCTCCCGCTAGTCATCTTTCCCGAAGGCGGCCGGACTGCCGACGGGCAGACGAAGCCCTTCGTCTCCGGAGCCGCGTGGATGGCCATCAAAGCCCAGGTCCCCCTCGTCCCCATCACCCTCGTCGGAACCTACGAGCTGCTTCCCATCCACACCTACCACCTGCACCCGCGCCCGCTAGCCGTCATCGTCGGCGATCCCATCCCCACCGCTGGCCTAACCACTCGCGACGCCGATGCCCTAACCCAGCGCCTCTTCGACACCATCACCGCCACCTATCTCCAGCACACTACCAACTCCTAACCCACACCGAGGCCGGAACCTCAAGCCGAGCGCAAACCGCGCAATTCAGCCCAAAGGCCTTAGTAAGGAATAAAGAAGCCCTCCCTCGGATCACGAACACGCAGAGCTTCATTCTGCGCGGCACCCAGCGCAAGTTGATGACGCGCATCAGCCGTGTCAGGCATTGCGAGACACCGTTTAAGCTCGATTGGCGATTTGTCTTCGCGAAAGAAACTGAGGACTAGGAACCGCCTCCCTGGTGTCAGCGGCGTCTCGATGGCAAGAGGCGTATACGGGGCATAAGACCGGGAGACCACCTTCAAAATATCACCCGGGTTGTAGTCGCTCTTCCCTTTGATCACTTCGTTCAGGCGCACCTCGGCTGTCTCCGTGACCTCACCCGGTGACCGTTCCTCATGAGCAGTAAGCGCTGTCACGCTGAGAATCTGCGCTGCCTCTCGCCCGCGCGCAAACAGCGGCACACGGCACGCCAGAGCACGCGGCGTCCTCGGACGCGCTCCGAGCGCTCCGTCGTAAAGGTGCCAGGCATCGGCTGCCGGATAGATGTCCTCAAGGTTCTTGCATGCACGAATCAACCGAGTAACGCAGCTAAAGTCGAAGGTCAACAAAGGACGAAGATCGGTCGGAGGAATATCAGGCGCAAACCCGACCCAAGCCATAACGCAGAACGTACAGCCACCAGGCCGGCTGACAACGTAATACGGATGCTCTGCGAGTTGTTCGGTATCGACAAGGAAGAAGTCATCCCCCGTCAGGCGGCTCCCCGTTCGGCTTGCAGCAATCAGCGCATAGCCGGACGGATCAGACAGCGAAGGTCGAACGTCGTAAATGAAGGTTGCATTCTTTCGCACCGCCACTCCGTCCTGAACCACAAAACCCGCATGCAGTTCGGCCGCTCTTCCTCCCGCATAATCAATCACCGCCCCTGCGATCTCGAGCGGGAAAAGAAACACTCTGCCGTATCTGCTGACAGCAAACCGTCCCCCAATGTATCTGGACATCGCCTCGACCGGACTTTCAAGCGCAATGCGATAGTGACAAAACGAAGCATTACAACTCCCTTCGTAGCCTCCATACCGACCCCAGCGCGTCATCAGGGCCTTCGCCTCGCCCCAGTTGCTCTGCCGCAGCTTCAACTCCTGGATATCGGCCATCAGATGCTCCGCCCGGTGCTGAAAGCGGTAGCTCTGAATCCGCACCACGGCAGTGAACACAAAGAAGACCACAAGAATCGGAAGAACGACCCAGCGCAGGAGACACTTCAGGACCGCAATAACGGGCATGACGCATTAGACACCGCTACTAACAAAGATGCTCCCGAATCTTTGAGACGACCCGTAGCATTTGCATTCATGAGTCGCGGCTGGAATCACTCGTGGCCAAAGGTTGAGTCTCCACCCCCACCTATCTCCAGCACCCAGCAAACCAAATCCAGCCAACATGCAGGTGCCTCATCTCCGGGACAGGTTCGTCGCATGAAGATGAGGCACCGATAGAAACTTGTGCTTGGGAATCGGTGCTCTCTTCGGAGTCCTTCGAAATTCCCTTCCACTCACTAAAGCGGAAAATTCCATCTTCGGGGGCCACGGGTTCTCAAGATTCCTGCACAGCCCGCCTCCATCCATCGTTCCTTAGCTCGCGCTAAAATTCCCCATGCGTCCCCTCCCCAAGGTCGAGCTCCACCTCCACCTCGACTGCTCCCTCTCCTACGAAGTAGTCCACCGCCTCGACCCCGCCATCACCCACACCGACTACAACCACAACTTCATCGCCCCGCGCCGCTGCAACTCCCTCGCCGACTTCCTCACCCGCGCCCCTCGCGGCTTCAAGCTCATGCAGGATGAGCGTGCCCTCGAACTTGTCACCGAAGACCTCTTCCTCCAGCTCGCCCGCGACCACGTCCTCTACGCCGAAATCCGTTTCGCCCCGTTCCTCCACACCGAGCGCGGCCTCACCCCGCACCAGGTCGTCGCCGCCGTCGACCGCGCCACCGACGACGCCATCCGCGTCACCGGCATCGAAGCACGCCTCATCCTCTGCACCCTCCGCCACTTCACCGCCGAGCAGTCCCTCCTCACCGCCCGCCTCGTCCACCAGTTCCAGGGCACGCGCGTCGTCGCGCTCGACATCGCCGGCGACGAGGCCGGCTTCCCCATCGACGCCCACATCCCCGCCTTCCGCTACGCCCTCGACCACAACCTCCACCGCACCGCCCACGCCGGCGAAGCCCGTGGTCCTGAGAGCGTATGGGAGACCCTCCGCGCCTTCCAGCCCACCCGAATCGGGCACGGAGTCCGAAGCATCGAAGACCCCTCCCTCGTCGCCCACCTCCGCGCCAGCAACATCCACCTCGAGCTCTGCCCCTCCAGCAACGTGCAAACCCGAGCCACCGACGAGTACCCCCAGCACCCCATCGACCGCCTCTACCGCGCCGGAGTCCCCCTAAGCGTCAGCACCGACTGCCGCACCATCACCAACATCACCCTCGAACAGGAATACTCCCTCCTACGCGACCACTTCCGCTGGACCGACGCCGACTTCACCGCTACCAACCAGGCCGCCCTCACAGCCGCCTTCATCGACGACCCCGTAAAACAACGTCTCCTGGCAAAACTCGAACCAGCCCAGGCCCCCCTCTAAGACAGGCTTCCAATCTGCGAGAGAATATCCGCAAGCTGCTCAGGTGCGGAGAAGAATGGCGAATGATCCGTGTCGATGGAAAACGTCTGCCGGCAGGGCGACTGCCTCTGCATCTCCTGTTGCAGTTTGAGGGTGATCGCCCGGTCGCGCACGCACTCAATGTAATACCGCGGGATTCTCCCCCACCGATCCGCCGTTGTTTCTACGGGCACCCCAAAGGGTGCGGTAGATTGCGGGACAAGCCGCGACTGGGCGAACCCTACATCTTCATCACTGCAATTTGCGTAAAAGGCCTCGCGTGTGTATTGCAGCCTGAAGCCAACGACCCCATCCGAGAGGGGATCCATCGTCGTGGGGTTGACCATGCTGTCCCGATCCTGCAACGCCCACGTCATCAGCGAGTCGCCGTTGCGCGGCAGAAACGCGCACATATACACCAGCGCTTGAATCTGCTGTGGGCAGTTCTCGCCCGCCTGCGTGATAGCGACGCCACCCATGCTGTGGCCCAGCAGAACCACCGGTTCCGCTTGCGCGCCCGCGATCTCGCCGATGCGATCGGCGTAGCTTTTGAGCGTTACCGTCGCCGTGGGTGTGGTGTCCTCTCCGTGCCCCGGCAGGTCAGGTGCGAGGACTTTGTGACCCTTGGCTTCGAGCAGTGGTACAACTTCGCGCCAGCACCAGCCGCCGTGCCAGGCGCCATGAATCAGCAGATATGTGGACATGGGCGGCAATTCTAGCGGAAAGGTAAGCCGCTCACACAGCTAATTCGTACCGCAAAATTCTGACCAGGCGTGGCCCACTCTCCCGCTCCCAACTAACCACAAATGCTCGGGTGCCCCATCCTTCGCGCTTTTTGCGAAGGGTGGGAAAGTGGTCTGGCTGGATGGCCCACATCTGGAATTGCGTGTCCCATCTTCACCGCGTCGCGGCTAATGTGGGCTCATTCGAGCGAAGCTCGAACCTACCTCACTCCGGAGGCCGTCCACTATTTGGAGAGGGTCGCTCCTCTGTCACCTTCAACGCTAATTTGCAGCACTCAATGGCCGAGATGCGCGAGCGCGGCGCGGATCGGGGCGTCCGAAACCCGAATAATTCCCTCGTAAGGTGAATACATCTCCAGGATCAACAGGATCGCCCCGGAAGCCGAGAGGGCTGAGGCCAACATCGCAGCAATGACCGTTCCGTTGGGAGGTGCGAGCAGGCCCCAGATGACAAATGTGACGGTCAACCAAAAGACCATCATGCCCAGCAACGGCTTGGAAACGGACAAAGTCCCCTGCTCATACATCATCAAGCGCGTCTGTCCAATACTCACGGCCATATTTAGCGCCTGGGGCTTCAAAAAACGTTGCATGTCATCGTTTGGGGTCAGAGCTTGAATCTTGTCGTACAGGACACCGCCCCCAACGGAGGTTGGTTCCAATCGGGAGGCTCCGGAAACGTTCTTCGACCACGACTGATCGAGGATCTTCTCAGACGTGTTGCGCAAAGCCTCACGAGCTTCCTTCGTCTCCGGTCCGTAGTGGGCGAGGGCGCGGTCGAGGAAGATAATGTTTGCCGA
Organism: uncultured Acidobacteriaceae bacterium; assembly: GCA_963741395.1. Classification (GTDB taxonomy): domain Bacteria; phylum Acidobacteriota; class Terriglobia; order Terriglobales; family Acidobacteriaceae; genus Edaphobacter. The sequence goes on along the minus strand of CAVUHV010000007.1, from coordinate 810,825 downwards.
AATCTGGGTTATCTCCGTGGTCTGCGCATCATAAAAGCCCTTGGCCGAGGCAACGAGCAGCCCAAGAACCAGAGCAGCCATTGTCCCGACCAGTCCCGTAGCAAGTTTGATCACGTCCCTTGAGTCATCACGGACATGGTGATCAGGCAACGCACGGCGGAGAAGCATCCCGGTGATTGCGCCTCCAAAGATGAATACAAACGCAATCAGGCTCATGCTCGTCGAGCTCATAGTCTGCTCCGGTGTGCCATCCGATTGTAGTGGCTCTGAGGACCCAAGGCTGCGCACGCCCTCGGCTCAGAGGTTGATGTCCGCCTCGGAACCTCCTGTTGGGCGGGTGGCCCACCCTCCCACTCCCAACTGACCACAAATGCTCGGGTGCCCCATCCTTCGCGCCTTTGCGAAGGGTGGGAATGTAAACTGCTCGCACAGCCATGCCCATAGGCCTCCAGCGCTATCAGCAAAACGAAGAATTTTCACTTCATCACGTTTAGTTGCTACCATCGCTTACCTTTCCTCGAAACCAACACCGCCAGGGACGCGGTTCAGTTGATTCTCGAACGAACCCGAAAACAGCATGAACTCTGCATCGCTGCATACGGCGCTCGTCAAGGGATTGAATTGACAACTGGGTGGTCCTAGGGCTAGAGATCACCCAGCCCTGATTCCCGAGTCGGTTTTGACGCAACGCTGGTCAATCAGGCGCACTACTCCAACATATGCTAAGGGAAGCAATCCCCGGTGCCATTCGCCTCACGCCGATCCAGTGGCTGATCTGTGCTGTCGCCTGCCTCGGTTTCGCCTTTGATCTTTACGAAATTGTGATGCTGCCTCTCATCGTGCGGCCCGCGCTAACCAGTCTCGGAGACCTGAAACCGGGGACGCCGGCATTCAACCTCTGGGTTGGGCTGTTGTTCTTTATTCCGATTGCGACCGGCGGCATCTTCGGGCTCCTCGGTGGTTATCTGACTGACCTTCTCGGCCGCCGCCGCGTGCTGGTTTGGAGCATATTGCTGTATGCCTTTTCGGCGTGCGCATCCAGCTTTGCCACTTCCGTGCCGGTGCTCGTGGTCTTTCGCTGCACTACGATGATCGGCGTGTGCGTCGAATATGTGGCCGCGCTCGCGTGGCTGGCGGAGCTGTTCCCCCATCCGAAACAGCGAGAGTCCGTCCTGGCCTACACTCAGGCCTTCTACACATTGGGGGGCCTGATGGTGGCAGGCGCCTATTATCTAGCCGTTACTTACGCGGAACGATTCCCCACCATCCGCGGAAGCCATGAGGCTTGGCGTTACACTCTGCTCTCCGGAATGATTCCTGCAATTCCACTGGTCCTCGTTCGGCCATTCCTGCCCGAATCGCCGGTCTGGCGAGAGAAGAAATCCCAGGGAACGTTGAAACGGCCGAGCATCCGGGAGCTCTTCCGCCCCGCACTGCGAAGAACCACCCTTATCGCCACATTATTGGTAGCGTTTAGTTTTGCTCTGGCGTTTGGAGCGCTACAGCATACCGTTCGCATCATCCCCGGGCTTGCCGAGGTGCGAAATCTGGCACCGCGACAGGTAGAGCAAACGGTCAGCAACGTGCAAATGTTTCAAGAGCTGGGCGGCCTGGCTGGCCGCGCGATCTTCGCCCTGCTGGTCGTCCGAGTCGTGACGCAACGCCTTCGTATGCGCATCTCCCTTGTGCCAGCGCTGATCGTCTTCTCGTGGCTTTTTTTCTATGCGGCAACGCACAGCCTGGCTTTACTCCGGCTTGGAGTTTTCCTCGCCACCCTGCTCTTTAACGCGCTCCACAGCTTTTGGGGAAACTATTTGCCCAGGGTTTACCCAACACATTTGCGCTGCACGGGCGAGAGTTTCGCGAGCAGCGTCGGGGGTAGAACGATCGGGGTCTCTGCCGCTCTCCTCACAACCCAGCTCGCCAACGTAATGCCCGGCCCAGGTGCAGGCGTTCGTCTTTCCTATGCAGCCGGCACAGTCGCTCTACTTGCCTGTGTGGCCGGTTTGATCGGAAGTTTCTGGTTGCCTGAGCCCGAAGGTGAGCAACTGCTCGACTGACGCGGTCAATCTAACGGATGACCTATGGGACATAACGAATCAGGTGGCGCAGGACGTTCTGCAGGGCGGGGTGGCCCACTCTCCCGCTCCCAACTAACCACAATGCTCGGGTGCCCCATCCTTCGCGCCTTTTGCGAAGGGTGGGAATGTAAACTGCTCGCAGAGGCGGGGTGGCCCACTCTCCCACTCCCAACTAACCACAATGCTCGGGTGCCCCATCCTTCGCGCCTTTTGCGAAGGGTGGGAATGTAAACTGCTCGCACAGCCATGCCCATCGGCCTCCAGCGATATCAGCAAACGAAGAATTTCCACTTCATCACCTTTAGTTGCTACCGTCGCATGCCTTTCCTCGAAACCAACACCGCCAGGGATACGGTTCAGTTGATTCTCGAACGAACCCGAAAACAGCATGAACTCTGCATCGCTGCATACGTCCTCATGCCGGAGCACGTTCATCTGCTTACGGACGAACCTGCAATCGGCTGTCTCGCCACCTTTCTTCAAATCTTCAAGCAACTCAGCTCACGCGAACTCAAACCGTCTGGCGAAAAACAGTTCTGGCAGCGGCGTTATTACGACTTCAACGTTCACTCCGAAGAGAGACGCATTGAAAAGATTCGCTACATTCACCGTAATCCGGTAACGCGCGGCCTCGTCGCACGTCCGGAAGACTACCGTTGGAGCAGCTTCAACCACTATGCCACCGGTGAATTTGGAACCGTCGAGATCGAGTCCGAGTGGACTGCTCGTAGACGCGAACGGGCGGCTGTCTGAGCACTCTACATTCCCACCCTTCGCAAAAGACGCGAAGGATGGGGCACGCAAGCTATATCATGGCGGTTTGAGAATCGAAGGGTGCGCCACCCAGCCGAGACCGGCCTTGACCACGCCATGTTCCGTCAATACTCCTCTACGATGGGCCGTTGGCTGAGCCCTGATCCGTACATGGGTAGCCACGACTTTTCGAATCCGCAGAGCTTCAATCGCTATGCTTACGTCAACAACAATCCTCTGGTAGCGACTGATCCGTCAGGGTTGAAGGAGAACGATTCTACTGACATCAACACTGTGGATGACGGGTGGGACACCTATTGCACTCCAGATCTCCCTTACTGCGGGAGCGACCCGTTTCCTGAGCCAGGCGGCCCGAGCGGCCCGTTGAGCGACAACAGCGGCGCACCCACTCCAGCACCCCCGGTGAAAGACCCCTACAAACGGTCCCCTGTGGACTGACCATGGCGGCTTCCAACCCACTCCGTACTCCGATATCGCCTCCGGACTCTCCGATATCCTGGGACTGCCTACGCAAGGGTGCGAGTTCGGAGTATGCAACGGCGGCGTCTTCAACGCAACCAATGGGCAGGGGAGTACGACGAGTGCCTCAAATAGCAAGCCCGATCCCGATGATCCTTCGTATCAACTTGCCGTAGCGCTGGGGAAGACTGGCGTCTATTCGTTGAATAGCGTATGTTTTGTCCCTGCGTTCTATACCGCATCGGCAACCGTTGCGGCTGTAGGCGTTGGTGCGGCAAACGCCGGAGAGCTCGTAAGCGCGGCTACCGAGAATTATCCGAGCTTACTTAATAGAGGTGCTAGCTGGATCTATAAAAATTTGGCTAGAGTTGGATTGGGCCCTGGTCTTGTCGCAAAAGGAGTTATTTTGAAAACTCAAATCACACAACTGTGTCAGAGTCACTGAAAAATGGATGGAACAATATATAGCTTGAGGAGTCTTTGAAGAGTTCATTTTTGGAGTAACTATGGTGTTATTTAACCGTAAATCGGTGGCGTGTCCCGCATGCTCTCGCTCGATTGAAATAACGAACCATGTTTTGCGTAATGATTTCCAGTGCCCACACTGTGGGGCGGCGATTCAAGCATCGACGTTTTACTTGCGGTTTCTGGTTGTACTTAGTTCTCTCGCCGGATATGCTCTCGCATGGGAAGTAGGAATTCACGGTCCAAGGTTTTGCTTCGGCATTCCGTGGGGATTTCTTCTGTTTTGGGCTCCAATAGGATTCTTAGTTTTGACACTTTTGGTTCGAGTCGCACCGTTTCTGGTGAAGCCCAAACTCGTTTTACGAAGACCAAATGAAGGTATGCTCAATCTAACGTCTGGTCCGAGGAACAACACACAAATCTAAATTTAGCGATTATGTTCCTAGCTCTCGCAGCTTCGTGCTGCGAGCGTTGGAGTGGGCGGCTGACGAAGATAGTTGGGAAGAATCGTTGGGCGGGGTGGCCCACCCTCCAACTCCCAACTAGCCACAAATGCTCGGGTGCCCCATCCTTCGCGCCTTATGCGAAGGGTGGGAACGTAAACTGCTCCCACGGCCATACCCATCGGCCAGCGTTATCACCAAACGAAGAAGGAATGAACAACCGCAACGGAATACTTAGGACAATTACGGATTCGAAGGAAGAAACCTTCCGTTGCATCTAGGTAAAGCGAGGCTTTCAGCCTCGCGTCTAAATCAGCCGCGCTAGCGGCTACCGCTCTGCCGAAGGCCCAATCCCGCCGCCAAACCAGCCATCAATAAAATCGCTCCGCGCCAAAGATGCCCAGGTCACAGTCTTTATTTGTAACAAAAATAAGCACAAATCGTTAATCACTGAACGGCACATTTGCACTGTCGATCACAAACAACCATCTCCCATCCGCCTACAACCGAGCAGTCTCCGCATCAGCCCCTCCCGGCGAATCTCTGTGCCATCCGACGCGGTCCCGCGCAATAACCGACTCCAGGTCATGCCGATTGAACGCCCGCTCAAACTCGACATGCAATTGCTCCGGCGACTCGGTCATGAAGACATCCTCCTCCACGAGAGCGAAAACCATCGATATAGAGAGCTCGACCCGGCAAATATCTCCCAAAAACCCAGCAAAATCTCATGTCAAGCCCCAAAATCAGCTAACCCCATCAAAGAAAACAACTTCCCGGTGGCAGAGTAGTTTTGCGAATTCGCTAAAATAGAAGTAGCAGTGAGAAATACGAAGCGACGACAGAAACCAGGTCTACCCGCATCGCTAAGTTATTTCGATTGAAGACTTTGGCTGCTAACTTGTTTGTTATGAATACTTTGCGCGTTAAGGCCAAGGCTAAAGCAAGTAAAATGAATACTTTGCGCAAAATAGGGGGGGGTGGGGCGCACCTGGCATTCCAAAGTCGGATTGAACGTTCCAGCACCACTAAAGATGTACCATCGAAAAGAGAAAGCTCGCTGCTATGAAGCCACGCATCGCCATCCCCGTCCCTACCGGCACTAACCTTGAGTACAACGGCAAGTCCTGGCCCCAGTATGCCGAGGCCATCACCCGCGCCGGCGGCGAGCCCGTCCAGATTCCGCTCAACGCGACCCCACGCGAGACCATCGACATCATCAATACCTGCCACGGAGTTCTTCTCCCTGGCTCCCCCGCGGACGTCAACCCACAAAAGTACGGCCACGAGCAGATCCCTGAGTGCAACCCCGCCGATCCGGCCCGCGAGAACGTCGACGAGCTGCTCCTACAGGACGCCCACAACCTCTATAAGCCCATCCTGGCCATCTGTTTCGGAACACAATCGCTGAACGTCTGGCGCGGGGGCACCCTGATCCAGCATCTCGCCCCGATGCCCGTGAACCACCCTGCCGGAAAGACGGTCGCCGTCGCGCACACCGCGTCCATCGCCCCTGATTCCACCCTCGGCGGCATCGTCCCGGTGGACGAGGCTCCTGTCGAGGATGGTTTCCTCCGCCTGCCCATCAACTCCAGCCACCATCAGGCCATCGGGATTCCCGGCGACGGATTGCGCATAACCGCCCGCTGCCCGCAAGACGCTGTCATTGAAGCGGTTGAAGGTGGCCAGGACCCGCACCACCCGGACGCCCACTTCGTCCTGGGAGTTCAGTGGCACCCTGAGCGCAGCTACGACATCAGCCCAGCCTCCAAAGCCATCTTCGAGCGCTTCATCACCGAGGCGGCAGCCTGGAAGCCTCGCTCAGTCCAGACCTCGGTAGCCAAGTAACTTCCCTGTTTCCTCGAAAATGTTCCACGTGGAACAATCAAGCGCGGTTCGGACCTGAGAAACTAGAAACTGGAATGGCAACCCTGTCCGAATCCGAGATCGCCCGCCTTCTAACCCCATACCTGACTGTGCCGCCGCCCAAGAACATGATGCCGAGGCTGTCGGAGTACCTCGACCTACTCGTTAGGTGGAACACCCGCACCAACCTCACTGCCATTCGAGAACCCGAAGATATCGTGCGTCGTCACTTCGGCGAGAGCCTCTTCGCCGGCGAGCATTTGGGAGCCCCGCTTCCAGATACGCTGCTCGATCTGGGCTCAGGAGCAGGTTTCCCGGGGCTTCCCATTGCGCTACTAAGGCCGGAGATCAAAGTCACCCTAGCTGAGTCGCAGGGCAAGAAGGCATCGTTTCTTCGTGAAGCGGTTCGTACCCTCGGTTTGCCGAACGTCGAGGTGTGGGCGGCGCGGGCTGAATCTATGCCGGAAGAGCGACGTTTCCACACCGTAGCGCTGCGCGCGGTGGACGATATGGCAGCGGCTATCGCGGCTGCCGCACAACGGGCAAAACATCAGATCGTTTTACTTGCTGGAGCGCCTCCGGTTTTGCCGCCTGACTTTCTGCCCGAGCTCACCATTCCAATACCAAATAGCGAGTCGACGGTCCTTTTGCGAGCCAAGCGAGTGTAAATGTTCCACGTGGAACATTTCAGGCCGTTCCAATTTGGGACTGCCAACCACAAGTTTTGCTCATCAAAAAAATAATTTTGATATTGCCGCATAAATGAACCTTTGATATAACCAAATACGCCCTTAGTGATAAGGGTCCTCCCCAAGAAGTTGCAGAGAAAATGCCACGAGGTCTAATGCCTCGTTGGGGGACCCCGATGAACACCTTTGCCGAGAAGAACCACCCTTCCAAGACCAACGCCGACCTTCAATTGAACTATCCTCCTGCCCTCTACCACAAGCTGCTGGATTATCGGGTGACCGAGATCCTTCTCGGGACGCTGGCCGTTGGAGCGCTACTTTTCCTGCGACTTCACAGGTAAGCCGCCATATCCTCGCCTCGAATGTGTTCCACGTGGAACATTCGTGATCGGTGCGCCGCTACTGGAATCCAAAGAAATCATTCCGACGGAAACAAAAGTTTTCCACATCGGCTGCGGCAAAAACCCTCTAGAATCGCAGCCGATTTTCCCTTCCACACGTTCTCCACAGCCCCGGCCTCTTCTCCACAACATCTGCGCATTGCCTTAGGAGGCCGCTCCGAATAACCTGCTCCTACGCCGATGATTACGATCCACCCAGTCCACAAACCCCGCCCTCAATTCAAGGCAGAATCTTCCCCCCCGGCGGAGCCTTCTCCTCCTGCCGAACAGCAGCCTGCGGCGACAGATGCTAGCGCGGAGAAACCGCCCTCCAAAGTGATTGCGGTCGTTAACCAGAAGGGCGGTGTCGGGAAGACGACGACAGCGATCAATCTTGCGGCCTCGTTGGCGCTGGAGGGTCTGCCAACCCTGCTGATCGACTGCGACCCCCAGGCCAATACTACTGGCGGACTTGGCTTTGCGCGGGAGGACTCGCGCGCCAGCATCTATGATCTGCTGATGGATCATGTGTCCGCCGATAAAGTGATTCTGCCCACAGAAGTTGCGAATCTCTCGCTGATTCCGGGAAGCAAGAATTTGATTGGGGCCAATATCGAGCTGGTTGGTCAGGAGCGGCGAGAGTATCGGCTGCGCGATGCGATAGAGACGGTCCGGCACAACTACCCGTTTATTCTGCTGGATTGCCCGCCGGCGCTGGACCTGCTGACCCTGAATGCGCTGGTTGCGGCGGATGGGCTGCTGGTTCCGATGCAGGCAGAGTACTTTGCGCTGGAGGGGATCTCGGAGCTGATGAGTACGTTGGACCGGGTTTCGTCGGCGTTCAACCAATCGCTCGCACTTGAGGGCGTGTTGCTGACGATGTACGACGACCGGACGAATCTCTCGCAGCAGGTTTCGGAGAATCTGAAGGGGTTCTTTACGGAGAAGCTATTGAAGACTACGATTCCGCGAAACATCAGGCTCGCAGAGGCTCCCAGCCACGGGAAGCCGGTTGCGCTGTACGATTCGAAGTCGAGAGGGGCTGAGGCTTACCGCGAGCTTGCGCTTGAGCTGCTCGAGCGTAATGGGATGGAGAGTCCGGAGGTGAAGCGGAGGAGGGCTGCGGCGGCTGCGGCGGCGAGCTCTCTGAAATCGTTTACTCAGCCGGAGAAGAAATCACGCTTCTGGGGTTCTTCAAAGTCTTGAAATCCGGGCCTCAACCTCGACCAAGGGTGTCGCCAAAGCTCTACACTTCACATATACACTTGATTATAAAAGAGATACAAAATGCCGACTGCTACGCATGATCCAAAACGACGCGCCCTGGGGAAGGGTCTGGAGTCCCTTCTTCCGCAACGGCCAGTGAATATCGCCGCCACAGCTGCAACGCCTGTGGAATCAGAGGGTAAGCCCCTTGAGCTTTCGCTTGATGTGATTGAGCGGAATCCGTGGCAGACACGGACGCGATTTGACGACGCACTGCTGGGGGAGCTGGCGCAATCCATTGTTGTGACGGGTGTGGTGCAACCTATTCTTGTCAGGTCACTTAAGGACGGGAAGTACCAGTTGATTGCCGGTGAGCGGCGCTGGCTCGCCTCGCGCAGGGCCGGCAAGCCTACCATTCCGGCGATTGTGAAGCAGGTGTCGGACGAGCAGGTGCTCGAGATGACGATCGTCGAGAACCTGCAGCGGGCAGACCTGAACCCGATTGAGCAGGCGAAGGCGTATCAGAAGCTGAGCGACGTGTTTCACCTGACCCAGGAACAGATGGCGACTCGGACGGGCAAGGACCGGACGTCGGTGGCTAACTTTCTCCGGCTGCTCCGGCTTCCGGAGGGTGTGCAGCAGAAGGTGGAGACGGGCGAGCTGACTTTTGGGCATGCGCGTGCGCTGCTGGCGCTGGAGGAGATGCAGGCGATTACGTCGGCGGCGCAGAAGGTGCTGGCGCTGTCTCTTTCGGTGCGGCAGACAGAGAGCTATGTGCAGGGACTGATCAACCCGGAGGCAAAGCCGAAAAAGGCGGAGAAGCCGCAGCAGGCGGTGGACCCGAATGTTCGCGAGGCTGAGGAGCAGTTGCAGCGAAAGCTTGGGCTGAAGGTGCGGATCGAGGATAAGAAGGGCAAGGGCCGGGTGATTATCGAGTACTCGGGGCTTGAGGACTTTGATGCCTTGCTGGAGATGTTGGGGTCGAACAATTCGGCTCAGTAATTTGTAACTACTATAGTTACTTTTAGTTCTTCGTCCGCGCATTAGGTCGTCGAGTATGGAAAACAAGGATGAAAGCGGGGGTGACACGTTCGAACGCCGCACGGCCCGAAGGTCGAACATCCTCTCAGCGGCGCTGATCGTTGTCGTCCTATGCTGGGCGTTGGTTGTAACGCGTCATCAGCCCTGGACCGTTGTGCGCGCAATCGGACTGGTGTTGTTTGTCGTTTCGGCAGTGCTGGTCTTCGTTGCACGTCTGCAGCTTGGTTCGTCGTTTACGGCGGCAGCGGAGGCCCGGCAGTTAGTCACTCATGGGCTTTACTCCCACATTCAAAATCCGATTTATCTGTCTGGCATCGCAGCGGTGGCGGGACTGATCCTGTTTCTCAATAAGCCGTGGTACTTTCTATGCTTCCTGATCGTTATTCCAGTGCAGATAGTAAGAAGCCGGCAAGAGCGGAAGGTGCTGAGCGAGACCTTTGGAGAGACGTACGAACGATACAGGAAGCAGACCTGGTTCTAAATTGAGACGTTGACTAGCCGCTGCTCGACGAATCGTGGTCGGTTAAAGCCGCTTCAGTGCACCGATTGTGGGATTGGCTGCCACTTGAGGGTCTGCGTAGTCTTGTGGCTATGCATCCCCTTGAAGGTCAAACCGGAGTGCGTACTACAGCGGTTAACTCGATTCTCAGCCGTGCGGAATCGTTTGTCGTCAGGCAGTCCAAAGAGGGGTATGAACTCACCGGTCCTGATGGCGGCGGCGCTGTTTTCTGTGAGACATGGGCGCAGGTGGAACGGGTTCTGTTTCGGCTTCATGTGCCGCGACACAAGGTGGAGGAGATCGGGGATCTTCTCTTTCCGGGCACGAGCATCGTTGTGCGGCGCAGTTTGAGTGAGTGAGTGAGGATGCTCACTTGATCAGGACAAAGACATCCCCGCGGCGTTAGTCGAGTGTCTCCCAACTGCGAATTGGGTGTTCGTAGATTTCCATGTTGACGCGCTTGCCGCGAAACTTTACGCCCTCCATGGTGAGCCGGAGGCGTTGTTCCGCTGCAGCCTCACCTTTTAGCTTGATCTCGCCGCCGGCACCGACGATGCGCTGCCAGGGTAAGCCTTGAAGCGGAGCATTGCGCAGCAGCCGTGCTACCGCCCGGTGGTACAAGGGATATCCTGCGGCAGCAGCGACTTTGCCGTAGGTCGACACCTTGCCCTTGGGGACGGAGCGAATGATGCGCCGAAAGGCGTCGTCGCGCTGCTCATTTTTGCGAAGACCGTCTTTCAGGATTCTTCGCTTGAGATTTTGCGGGACTGGCGGCGGTCGCATAAGCAGAACTATCTGTCCACCAAGATTATCGCCCGTCATCGCCTGTCATCGCCTGTCAAAAGGATAGCGAGAATTTCCTGCAATTGGGTGGGCCCGCGGAGTAAGCTTTCAGGACAATCTCAAATCAGACTCTGCCTCTGGAGGAACTTCATGCGTCAGCCGAAGTGGTTCGGACTCTTTTTGTGCTTGTCGGTGTTACATCTCTCTGCTTCGTTGCTTGGGCAGACTGCTGGACGAACTCTGGTGCGGGCGGGGCGTGTGCTGGACGTGAAGACAGGCGCAGAGACGGCGGGGCAGACGATCATCGTTACGGGCGACAAGATTACGGCGATTGCAGCTACGGCTTCGACTCCGAAGCAGGCGGGCGATACGGAGATCGACCTGACGAAGTACACGGTGATGCCGGGGCTGATCGATGTGCATACGCACCTGACGATGGCGAACAACTTCGATCCTTACTATGAACTGAGCATGACTCCGGGGAAGGAGGCGATCATCGGCGTGGAGAACGCGAAGGTGACGCTGGAGGCTGGTTTCACGACGGTGCGGAATGTGGGCGCGAACGACTACACCGATGTTGCGCTGCGCGATGAGATTAATGCTGGGCATATTCCGGGGCCGCATATGCAGGCGTCGGGCCCTGCGCTGGGGATTACGGGTGGGCATATGGATGAGAACCTGCTCCCGTACGAGTACCACGTGCATGGTCAGGCAGTGGCGGATGGGATTGCCGCGGTGCAGCACCAGGTGAGAGAGAACATCAAGTATGGGGCCGACCTGATAAAGATTGGGGCGACAGGAGGGGTGTTGTCGAAGGGGGACGATCCGCAGGCGAGCCAGTACACGCTGGAAGAGATGCAGGCGATCGTGGCCGACGCCCACAGGCTAGGGCGGAAGGTGGCGGCGCATGCGCATGGCGCGCAGGGGATTCTGTGGGCGACGGAAGCGGGGGTGGATTCGATCGAACATGGGAGCTATATCAACGACGAAGATATCGCCGCGATGAAGAAGCATGGGACGTACCTGGTCCCGACGGCGTACCTCGTGGACTGGATGCAGGCGAACGGCCATCTGCCGGAGCTTTATCAGCAGAAGATGAAGGAGGTGAGCGCGGCGATGAAGGCGAATCACAAGAAGGCGATTGCAGCCGGCGTGAAGGTGGCACTGGGGACGGATGCGGCGGTGTATCCTCATGGGCTGAATGCTCATGAGATCGATGTCTATGTGAACCAGTACGGGATGTCTCCGCTGGCGGGGATTCAGACAGGGACGATCAATGCGGCGGACCTGATGGGCTGGAGCGACAAGGTGGGGACGGTGGAGGCGGGCAAGTGGGCGGACGTGATCGCGGTCGAGGGCGATCCGCTGAAGGATGTGCGGATTCTTCAGCATGTGAACTTTGTGATGAAGGGTGGCGTAGTCTACAAGGACGAGACGCACAAACCCTGAACGGATAAAGAGAGGAATCCCCGCGCCTGGCGCAGTTATGAAAGTGTCTGCCATTGTATTTCGGTTTCGTTTTCTGATTCATGCCGCAATCTTTGTTCTCGGCTTCAATGTTCCATGGGACCGGTGGCTGCGCTTCGGTCTCGATGACAACGGATCGACGTGGCTTCTGCTGTCGACGTTGCCGGCGCGGAATCACTGGCTCTCGTTTTCAGCGGCGACGATTGCGGTTATGGCCTTCGGCGCCGTGTGCTCGCTGATTGCCGCCGTGCTGCGGACGTGGGGCTCGGCCTACATCGGATTCTCCACGGTGCAATCGCTCTCGATGCACGGCGACGAGGTGGTGGCGGGAGGGCCGTACCGCTACGTGAGGAATCCTCTGTACCTGGGCATCATCATGATGGCGTTTGCGCTGGCGTTGCTGATGCCGCCCAGCGGAGCGATCTTCTCGGTTGTCTGCGTCGTTGTGTTTGAGCTGGTGCTGATTGCGTGCGAGGAGCCGTTTCTCAGCGCGAAGCTCGGCGAGAGTTATACAGCTTATCGCTCGCGGGTTCCGCGGCTTGTTCCGGCGCTTACGCCGCGTATTCCCCCGTCCGATGCGCGGGCGGATTGGCGTACGGCCTTTTTGGGTGAGACGTACTTCTGGGGCTTTTTTCTCACGTGGCTGATTGTCGGGTGGCGGTATAACGCTTTGCTGATTACGCGGGGCGTGCTGATCTCGCTGGGAGTTTCGCTGGTTGTGAGGGCGTTTCTGCCTCGGCGGAGTGAGGGGTAGTTCTCAGAGGCGACTGGAGTTTACTTCCCCACCCTCCGCGATTGCGAAGGATCGGGCACCCAAGCACCTGCGTAGCTCAGAAAAAAAGCCCGTTGTCTGTTGGGGTAGACAACGGGCTCAGGTTGACTCGCTATGCACTCACACACACTCTGGTACTGGCAGCTCTGGGGCTGCGTGCAGATACGAATGGGGAGGGCCCTGCGTCGCGGCCCTTGCAAGCGGCCGACGGCGTTCCAACAACTACTTCTTCGGCGGAGCGATCGTGTCCTTCGCGACCTTGGCGACGCGGAACTTGACGACGGTCTTCGCCTTGATCTTGATGGTCTCGCCGGTCTGAGGATTGCGGCCCAGACGAGCCTTGCGCTCAGCCTTGACGAGCTTGCCGATGCCGGGGATCGTGAACTCGCCGTTCTTCTTGGTTTCCTTGACGGCGGTCTCAGCGAGCAGATCCAGACCGGCGGCTGCCTGCTTGTTGGTGATCTCGAGCTTCTCCGCCATGTGGCGTACGAGCGCTGTCTTGGTCATTCCCTTTGCCATGTGTGTTGCTCCTTCTTACTTAATCAAAAGTGTGATGCAGTTGGTTTGTTCTTTTTACCCCGCTGAACGCTGCTGCTCCGACATGATGTTTCTATGCGAAATCTTCAATGTTCATGCGGGTGCGATGAACTGTACCGCAATTCACCTTCATCCTTTCTAAAGGCTTTGTCAACCTGATTTCAACGGTTTCCACAGGTTTTTTCCTGTTTTTATTGGTTTTGTCCCTGTTTTTGCACGTTTTCGGGCGATTTCCGGGCACAACGGAAGAATGCGACGCGACGGCGGGATGAAGAACGCCCGCTAGAATAGCGGCTTTTTGGGCCTAGGCACAAGGGGCGCGTTGAGCAATTCGACCATGGGGGCGGCGGCTTTGAAGCGCTCGACGATCTCCTTGAGGAGGGTCGGCTTTGTTGCCGTATCGGCGGGGAGATGGGCGCTGACACCCCACTGGCGGCAGCGGATGAGGTCGATGGCGGGATCGTCGGCGCAGAAGCCTTTGGGCGGGCGGCTGAGCGGCAGGCCTTCGAAGGGCTTCAGGAGGGATTTGAGTTTTTTGCCGGCGAGGATCTTGCGGAGCTCGGTGTGGTGGTCGACGAGGTGGCGGCGGATGGCGAGGAGTTGCTCGCGCTCGGGCATGTAGACGCCGGCGGCGATGACGACTTCGTCGGCGCCGATGTGGAAGTAGAAGCCTCCGCCGGAGGTCTTTTCGAGGCCGGTGCGGGCCCACCATGCTCCCTGGTGAGATTTGTAAGGGCGTTTGTCGGGGCTGAAGCGCGTGTCGCGGTAGATGCGGAAGAGTGCCTTCTGCGGCGGGCGTACGTTTTCGGGGGCGAAGGCGAGCATGGCCTCGTTGATCTCGGCGATGAGCGCGAGCATGGGAGCTTTGATCTCGCGCTCGTAGGTGGGCTTGCGATCGTTGAACCAGGCGCGGTCGTTGTTGCGCTTGAGGCCGCGGAAGAACTTGATCGCTTCGGGGGTAAAGTGAGTGGCCATGATTCTATATTGATGCGTGAGGCTGCGGGTTGGCGCGGAGAAAAGAGTAGATCGCTGCAGTTCCGTGATGGATATTTCTTGACATCGAGCTGTCGCAGCAAATATTAGTTCAGGCTCAAGTGAATCATTCACCCGCAGAGTGCGTCCGGGAAATCACCGGTTAAAAGGAACAGATGCCAACACGTAGAGACGTTTTGAAGTCCATAGCAGCTGCGGTGGGTGCGTCGGCGTGCGGGCTGAACGCGGTGGAGTCGTTTGCTCGGCAGTTGAGCGGCAATGGCAGGAGGCCGAACATCGTCTTCTTTCTGGGCGAAGGGTTGCGCTCGGACGAGTTGTCCTCGACTGGCAACAAGCTGGTGCAGACGCCGAACATGGATCGCATCGCTCGGGAGGGCTGTAACTTTCGGAATGGATTTGTGGTGAATGCGCTGTGCGTTCCGTCGCGTGCAACGCTGATGACCGGCACGTATTCGCATACGAATGGGGCCGTTTCCAATGTGGAGTCCAAGATATCGGATCGGTTTCCTGTGGTGTCGGATCTGCTACGGAAGGGTGGGTATGAGGTCGCGTTTATTGGCAAGTCGCATGTTGAAGGCGCATTGATGGACCACTACTGGGACTACTACTTCGGGTTCGTGGGACAGGCAGACTACTATCGCCCGAAGATCACGGAGGGAGTTCGCGGGAAGTTTGGGGAGGCGAAGCTGTATGAAGGCGAGTATGTCGATACGCTGCTGACTCGCAAGGCCGTCGAGTGGCTTCAGCAGAAGCGAGACAATCCGTTCTGTCTGTTTTTGTGGTTCTATGCGCCTCACGCGCCGTTTTACCGGCCGAAGGATATGGTCAACGACTTCAATGGAGTACCGATACCTAAGCCGAAGACATTTGATGAGGATGTCAAGGGCTATCCGGGCAAGCCGCGCGCGGTCGCCGATGCCGACAACAAGGTTGGGTATTCGGAGGTCTACACGGACGATCCGCGATCTCTCGAAGAGCTCGTCAAAGACCACTATGCGGGTGTCCAGGACAACGATCGAAACGTTGGCGCGGTGTGGAAGGAACTGGAGCGGCAAAATATTGCGAATGATACGGCGATCCTGCTGAGTTCCGATCACGGATTCTTCTTAGGAGAGCACCATCTGTATGACAAGCGGCTGATGTATGAGCCGTCGATCCGGGTTCCAATGATGATGCGATATCCGGGGCGCGTCCGAGCGGGAACGACGTTGGACGAGATGACATTGAATCTCGATGTTGCCCCGACGCTGCTTGAGATTGCGGGTTTGCCGGTGCCCGGCGAGATGCAGGGGCGGAGCCTGCTGCCGCTGGCCGAGGGCAAGGCCAATGTCTCCTGGCGCAAAGACTGGCTGTATGAGTATTACGAGTACCCGGGCTTTGAGAACGTGCGGCCCTGTCGTGGCATCAGGACGGAGAGATACAAGCTGATCCACTTCTTCATCGAACCACAGGAGTATGAACTTTACGATCTGCAGACTGATCCGGACGAGGCGAATAATCTCTACGGGAAGGCAGGGTATGAAGAGCTGACGGCGCATCTCAAAGATCGCTTGGCCGCGGTTCGGGTTGAAACGAACGACACGTATCAGTACAAGCCGACTGGTTTGTCTCTCCACGGGGACATCGGAACGCGGTCTGAATCGGACCTAGTGAAGCGTCCGTGACGCAGCAAGCGGGAACTCAGCATGGCTGCCGGTATGCTTGAGTCATGGGTCGTTTGTTCTTCTTTCTGGTTGGGTGTGGGGTTTTGTTTGGTTTGGTTGGAACGGCTTCGGCGATAGAGGTGAAGATTTCGGCGCAGGCGCTGGAGAGGACGCTGAAGACGCAGCTCTTCAATGGGCCTCAGGGACGCTACTACATTCGCGGCGATGCGAAGTCGTCGTGTTTCGTGTATGCGGATTCGCCGAAGGTGTCGTTCAAGGACGATCGCGTGGTGGTGCATGTGCATACGCGGTCGAAGCTGGGGACTTCGGTGTATGGGACATGCCTTGGGGTGGGGTTGAATACGGAGGCGGATGTCTCGGTGATACCGGATGCGGAGGGGGAGGCGATCGGGTTTCGCGATGCTCGGATTGAGAGGATCAGCGATAACCGTGAGCTGAGCTTTCTGCTGACTCCGTTTTTGAGCCGGAAGCTTCCTCAGCAGATGAAGGTGAATGCGGCGGATCTGATGCGGCAGGTGCTGGCTCGCTCAGCCGAGACGACTGGGTATGCTCTCTCGCTGACTTCGCTGAAGATCCACTCGATGATCGTTGAGGGAGAGTCTCTCGTCCTGGATGTGGATGCGGGGATGGATGTGAATTAAGGTCGAGGGCTCTTCCGCGAGGCAAAAAAAAGCCTCTTCAGAACTTGCCGAAGAGGCTGCTGTCTTGCGAAAGGGTGTTGGTTTCAGGAGGAGACGTGCCTGCGGATGATGCCTGCTGCTACGAATCGGTCGCTGCCGAGCAGAAGGAAAGGTGACGGTTCGGGGACAAGACGAAATGTTCCAGAGCCGGGGATTAGCGTCCTTTTGAACATGCGGCCTCTTGTCCAACTCAAAATTTTCAGGGAGCTATTTCGCGGCCCACAGAGATGGCCCCGTGTAGATAAACTAGTTAACTGCAATTGCGTTGCCAGATTGCCTTAGATTGTTCACTTTTTGATTTTTGCGGGAGGGCGGTGGGTTGTGGAGCGCAAAGTGCGTGATTCCAGAGGACCGATTTTGGGAAACACGCAAACCGCTTCAGGGTATGGGTCAATTATTTTCCCACCCGGCCCCTCGAGACACCGTTTTTCAATGGCTTGCAGGCTGCTACACTAATGGTGCAGGCGGCCGGATGATCGCTGCCGCCCGGGTCCGCACGGACGTTGGGCGGGAGAGGAAAGTCCGAACTCCGCAGGGCAGTGTGCCGGATAACGTCCGGGGCCGGCGTCTCAAAGCGCCGGTACGGCCAGTGCAACAGAAAACAAACCGCCTTGAGGCGCAAGTCTTAGGGTAAGGGTGAAATGGTGCGGTAAGAGCGCACCGCGCGGCCAGTAATGGCAGCGGCAGGGTAAACCCCACACGGAGCAAGACCAAATAGGCAGGGATTTTGCCGCTTCTCTTCAGGCGGCATAAGCGTATCGGCCCGGTGCGCTCAGGCGGAGAGATCGGCAGAGAACGAAAGTTCAAAACCGAAGCCGAAACCTGCGGGTAGGTTGCTGGAGCGCCGCAGTAATGCGTCGCCTAGAGGAATGATCGTCTAGAACAGAATTCGGCTTACGAGCCGTCTGCATGATGTGGCCCCGCTGGTCCGGAACGGGACTGCGGGGCCGCTTAGTTTTTGGCTTGCCGTTTGCGACAATCGCCTCCAGCCTCGACCACTACTGAACGGGCTCGATGACCACGTCGATGTCGAGATGCCGGGTGGTTCCGGGGATATCGAGCGATCCGAGAATCAGGGGCTTGCCGAGGGTGAGGAAGGATGAGCCTTCGAGAGAGCTTGAGCGGACGATTGGATCCTGCGGGCCTACTCCGGACCTCTCCTCGGCGACGCTGGATTGCTCGACTCTGGACCTCAGCTTCACACCATTTGTGAACTCATCAACGGTTGCGTCGAAGATCATTCCGATGTCGAGGTAGGTCATCTGCGTCTCCGGCACACTGCTGTCCGGTTTGTAAGAGCCGGTCACGACGGGCACCTTACTGACTTGTTTGAGCTGCGTCCTTTGCCCAGTAACGACGATCATGGCAAAGTGTTGTGATCCGAGGCGCCTGGTTCCATCCATGTCGGTGAGGGCATAGGTGAGGCGGTAGGTCTTCCTGGGCTGGTCGAGGTCGTTGAGTAGCTTTCGCGCAAGCGCAAGCTGCTCTGGCGGGGCGTCGATGACGATGGCGTTTCGCGACGGAACAAGCATGATCTTGACCCGTGGGTCGAGTATGTTGCGGAACGCGGTCAGGATCTCATTCGCATCCTGCGGCGCGCTGGTGTTCGCGAGGTAGAAGGTCTCAACCGATGTTGGGGTCGGGGTTGTGCCGGATTTTGCGGGTGCCTGCTCGGGCTGCGCCCATGCAAGGGAGCTACATAGGATGAGGGCCAGAATCGCGCTAACGATACCGCCGGCAAAGTTCATCTTGTGTCTTACTCTGTGGTCGCAATTCGATGTCATTCGGTGTCTCCGGTCTTGGGTGGTTCAAAAAAACTCTGATAGTCCGCTTCCTCTTGTGCATCGCGTTCGGCGCGCATCGCGGGGTTCAGCGAGGCTAACTGTACAGGGTTACGGTTGCGCGTTATGCGCAGCAACAGCTTCTCCTGTTCGGTCAGGGGGATCGGGGGTGGCGGCTGACTGGGAGCGCGCATCTCGTCGAGGGCTATGGCCTCCATGTCGAGGACGGGTTTCGTATTCGGCGCATTCGTCCAGGTGATTGGCCGGGCTTTTGCCGGGGCCTGCGGTCGCGAGGGAGATTGCGTCCTGACGGTGGGTGTGTCTGGAGTTGTTGCAATCAGCGACGGCGTGGCGGGTGAAGCCGCCTTCGATTGCATGGGAGCGTGCGCGAAACGGCGGACTGCGGGGGCTGTCCAGACGATGGCGAGGACCGCTGCGGCGGCGATAGCGCACCGCAGTGGCGTGATTGCTGCGAAGCGTCTCCCAACTGGGCCGGGGCGCGTTGTGGCGTGGTTTGCCAAGGCTGCCGCGATGCGGCTCTGCATTCCATCGGGAGCTTCGGCGCTTCGCAATCCTGCGAGTACTTTTTCAACCGCTTCTTCGGAGTTCTTCATTGCTTGCGGTCTCCTTTCTCGAGCCTTTCGTGCAGGCGTGTTCTTGCACGGAAGAGAAGCGCTCGGACGGCGGATTCGGTTCGTTGCAGAATTGTTGCGATCTCCGCAGTGCTCAGTTCATCGAGTGAGGAGAGCAGCAGGACGTGGCGCTCTGTCTTCGGCAGTCTCTCCAACTCGCGCATGACGGCCTTCAATCGCTGCGCTTCGTGGAGGGCCTGGTCGGCGGGAACGCTGGTTGCGGCGAGCGTTTCGGCGAAGCTCTCGTCTATCTGTTCGGGTCGTGCGCGGCGCCTGCGATCGATGGCGAGATTCCATGCGATGCGGATGAGCCAGACGCGCATGTCGCGAACGGCGGGCAGTCCGCGGCGATGCTCGATGACGCGGACAAAGGTGTCCTGGACTACGTCCTCGGCCTCGGCGCGAGAGCGAAGAACGGAGTGAGCAACTCGAAAGAGAAGCGTGGAGTAGATCTCCACGAGGGCCGTGAGGTCGATCTCCGATCCCACGTTCTCCATGGACGACAACACCAGGCTGCATTCCTCGATCGATGCCATAGGTCCCATCTATTCGGAAAGACGGCTGCGGGGAGATTTCGCTCGGAATTATTTTGGGGAGGCGGCCAGGGTTTATCTCATTCCTCCGGAGCGCTTTCTTTGCGGGAGAAGTTCCAGAAGGCGTTGATGGAGAGGATGTGATCGACCCTGTCGGGTCCATTTTTGTTGAACGTATATTGATTCAGGTAGCCAAGCTCAACGCGCACCGATCTACTGAAGTTGATGCCGGGGCCGGCGAAGGCTCGATTCCGATCCGCTCCGGAATTCGCCCAGCTGGTGCTATTCAGATTCACGAAGATCTCGTCGTACACCGCAATCACCCAGACATTTTTCGAGCCCAGCGGTTGAATCAGCTTGCCCATCTCGCGGAGACGCCAGCCCGTCCCGCCTCCCGTGCTACGGAATCGCTGCTCCAAACGAGTCCGCGACGACAGCTCCGTGCCACCTGTTGGGCCGGTCCAGCTCACCTGTTCCCAGATGCGGTGCTCGTTGGACGGTATTAAGGCGTACGGCTGATCAGTGCGGACATAGGCGTAACCGGCCCAAACGCTCCATGCGTTATTCCATGCATAGCCGATGCCCGGCCGCACGAGTCCCTGTGAAAAACGGCTTGAGTTGTCTCCAAGGCGCAACTGCCCGTCGATCCATAGCCGCCATGAACCCTTCGCGTCGTTCATCGACGGCGGAAGCCTGCCTGTGGCAGAGCCGCCGAGCCATGTCCCGGAGTCGACGTACTGCGATTGTGCTTTGGCTTGAGCAGAGGCGAGCATCACGGCCGCACACACGAAAACGATCGCGAGGAGATGGCCTAGCCGACGCCAATTGCCTACGCGCTCCGCCTTCCCTTGAGTCTTCGGTCCCGGAGTGGCATCAAAACCAATCATAAATTGGTTCACACCTTGATCGCTTCGGGACGACTCTCATCCTGCTGTCTGAGAGCGCCACGCCTGGCTTCGACATAGGATTCGTGCCCACAAAGGTACACTTAAAGCTGTAAGCAAACAAAAACTTCTCCCCATGAGCGAGACAACCTACTCCTCTGCTACACCGGCACAGGACATCGTCGATGTGATCGGGTCGCCCGAGCAGAAGGCTCCCGGTACTGAAGCTGCGCGCACTTTGTTTCGCGTGCTGGCGGCGGTGAGCTTCTGCCACCTGCTGAACGATATGGTGCAGTCGCTGCTGCCCTCGATCTATCCAATTCTGAAGAGCAGCTTTCATCTGGATTTTACGCACCTGGGTTTTCTGACTCTGACGTACCAGATTGTGGCCTCGCTGCTGCAGCCGTTCGTGGGGCAGTTTACGGACAAGAGGCCGATGCCGTTTGCGCTCGCGATTGGCATGAGCTTTACGCTGGTGGGGCTGGTGATGCTGGCGTTCGCTCCTACGTTCGCGTGGCTGCTGGTTGGGTCGTCGCTGGTGGGCGTGGGGTCTGCGATCTTTCATCCGGAGAGCTCGCGGATTGCGAGGATGGCCTCTGGCGGCAAGCATGGATTTGCACAGTCGTTCTTCCAAGTCGGCGGGAATACAGGGTCGGCGATTGGGCCGCTGCTGGCAGCGCTGATTGTGCTGCCGCAGGGGCAGCGCGGGATGGCGTGGTTTACGCTGCCGGCGATTGTCGGAATCTTTGTGCTGCTGCGTGTTGGGCGGTGGTACAAGGCTCGGCATCGCGAGGCTGCGAGCGCGAAGAAGGAGCAGCGGGCCACGCATCATGGGCTCTCGCGGATGCAGGTGTTTGGCGCGATTGCGATTTTGATTGCGCTGATCTTTTCGAAGTACTTCTATCTTGCGAGCCTGAGCAGCTACTACACGTTCTATCTCATCAGCCGCTTTCACGTGACGGTGCGGCTCGCGCAGATCATGCTGTTTGTGTTTCTGGCGGCGGTGGCTGCGGGGACGCTGATCGGCGGCTCGGTGGGCGATCGCTATGGGCGCAAGCTCGTGATCTGGGTTTCGATTCTGGGCGTGCTGCCGTTCACGATGATTCTTCCGTATGCGAGTCTGATGTGGACGGGTGTGCTCTCGGTGGTGATCGGGTTTGTGATCGCATCGGCGTTCTCGGCGATTCTGGTTTATGCGCAGGAGCTGCTGCCGGGGCGCGTGGGGATGATCTCGGGGCTGTTCTTTGGCCTGGCGTTTGGGATGGGAGGCATCGGGGCCGCGGTTCTTGGGCATCTCGCGGATGTGAGGAGCATCGTGTTTGTGTATCACGTGTGTGCATATCTGCCGGCGATTGGATTGCTGACGGGATTGTTGCCGAATCTTGATAAGCTGCATAGGACGACCGCGGATTAGCGCGGTCGTCTCTGTGGTTGACGGTAGAATCTTCTGAGCATGATTGCTCATCTTCGCGGTAAGGTTCTTTCGAAGGCTCCGAATCAGGTTGTGGTGGATTGTGGCGGCGTTGGGTATGACGTCGCTATCAGCGTGGCGACGTTTTCAGAGTTGCCGGCGGAGGGCGCGGAGGTTGCGCTGCATGTTCACACGCACGTGCGCGAGGACCAGATTGCGCTGTTCGGGTTTGCGGAGATGCAGGAGAAGAGCCTGTTTGAGCGGCTGCTGACGATCTCGGGGATTGGGCCGAAGCTGGCGATTACGGTGCTGAGCGGGATCTCGGCGGAGCGGCTGGTGGCGGCGATTCGTGGCGGCGATCATGCGACGCTGACGAGGATTCCGGGGATCGGGAAGAAGACGGCCGAGCGCGTAGTGCTGGAGCTGAAGGACAAGCTCGAAGACATGGCTGTGCCGGTGGCTGCAGGTGCGGGGCATCAGACGCCGGTGGGTGATGATGCCCTGTCGGCACTGGTGAACCTGGGGTATGCGCGGCCGGTCGCGCAGAAGGCGATCGAGGCGGCGATCGAGAAGGATCCGGATGCGGCGAAGGATTTCGAGAAGCTGTTCCGCGCGGCTATGGCCGCGATTCGATAAACGAAGCACCGACCATCCTGCGAAACCACATCTCAGAATCGAGATGTGGGGCACCCGTTTTTACAGCGCTGATAGATCAGCGGCGGCGGAAGCGGCTGCGAATTGCTTGCGTGCGTTCTTCGGTGGAGGTCTGCGGCTTGGTGTTCTCGGGGTAGAGGACGACGAAGCGGCGTGCGCCTTCGCCTGAGGATGCGGTCTGGAGGCCTGAGGCCGCTAGTTCAAGGTGCAAGATGCGGCGCTCGCGCGAAGACATGGGTGCGAAGGCGAAGGGCTGTCCGGTGTGGCGGACGCGCTCGATGGCGGCTTCGGCTGCCATGCGGAGCTCCTGGTGACGGAGAACTTTAAAGTTGTCGGCGTCGAAGGAGATGCGGTCGTGCTCTTCGTGCTCGAAGCGGAGGATCTTCGCGGCGATGTGCTCGATGGCGAGAAGGAGCTCTCCGTTGCGTGCGAGAAGCAAGGGGACGTCGCGGCCAGAGAGTTCGACTGAGATCTCCGGAACAGTAGTGGGAATTGCGGTGGAGGGGGTTGTTTCGCTGGATTTTAAAGCAGGGGCTGTTGCACCGGCTGGTTCGCTGGAGTTGGGTTGCACTTCCACCCCAGCCCGCGAGCCGGCCGGGGACCCCGGTTGCACTTGGCCGTTGCAGGCAATCTTGTAGTTGAGGTCAAGGCCTCCGGATCGTGTGAGGGTCCGAAGAAAGTCGGCAATTTTTTTTGATGCTACTTCAGGGTCGCCCATTTAATTTCATTCTCACGCACATACTAAGTATACGAAGACATAGTTGGCGTGGAGGTTGCACCGAGGTAAAGGTATACAGGATCGAAAATTCCTGTCTACCGTTTGCCCTGGATTGTTGACGGTGTGGCCTTACCGATGCCGGTCTTGCGACGCACGCGTTTTGCCGCAATCTCACGCATCTCGCGGCCTAGCGAGGTGCGGTTCATGATCATCTGCTGGATGATGCCGATGAAGTTTCCAACGGCCCAGTAGAGACCAAGGCCAGAACCGTAGTTCCAGACGAAGTAGCCGGTGATGGCGGGCATGGTGAAGGCCATCATCTTCTGCTGCTGAGGATCGACTCCGGGTGAGGGCGTGTAGAGCTGCATGAGCACCTGGCTGACAACCATGACGATGGGCAGGATGTGCCAGGGGTCTGGAGCCTGAAGGTCAGGCAGCCAGAGCCAGTGCGCGTTGCGCAGCTCGACGACACGCGGAAGCATGGTGAAGAAGGCCCAGAGCAGAGGCAGCGTGATGAGCGTGGGAATACAGCCGCCGAACATGTTCACCCCGTTGTCCTTCTGGAGCTTCATGATCTCGGCGTTCATCTCGTTGCGCTTGGGGTCGGTGGCCTTGAGATTTTTGTACTTGGCTTTGACGGCGTCCATCTGGGGCTGGATGCGCTGCATCTTGAGGCCGTTCTGCATGGTCTTGATGCGGAAGGGCAGCATGAGGATGTTGATGATGATGGTGAGGATGATGATGGCCCATCCCCACGCGCCGCTCCACGAACCTGTGATGTGAGTATGGATGAACTGGAGCGCGAGGAAGAGATACTTGCCGATGGAGCCCCAGAAGCCGAATTCGAGCAGAGGCTCGAGGGTGATCTTCTTGCCGTCGGCGGTCGTTGCGTAGACGTGCTTCAGTACGTTGACTTCCTTCGGGCCGACGAAGATGCGCGTCTGGGTGTGGCCGCTGAGATCGCCGAGCGCTGCGCCGAGGATAGGCACATCGATCGATCCCTTGGCGGGCGAGCCGGAGCCGAAGCCGGTGCGGCGGATGGTCTTGGCTACGTCGAGCTGATCGCGTAGAGTGGCGACGGTGGCGTCCTCCGGATGGTCGGGAAGGAAGACGGCCGCGAAGAAGGAGTCGCTGACTCCGGCCCAGTCGAAGGGGCCGTTGAGGGTTTCGCCACCGGAGACTTTCTTGGCGGCGAGATGCTCGTCCCTCGAGTTGCGCGAGTAGTCGACCTGCACGCTGGAGTAGGTCTGGGCGTTGTACTGATCGCCGAAGCCGCCCGGCCATGCGATGAGAGCGCGAATGGGCTGGCCGTTGCGCAGAACCTGAACGTCGGTGTGGATGACGTAGGTCTCGTCGAAGGAGAAGGTCTTGGTGACCTCAAGCGAGCCGTCCGAGTACTTGAAGCTGACCGTGGTTGGCGAAGTGATTGTGCCGGTGGCGGAAGGGACGTACAGGGCTGTGCGGAGCTGGTTGGTGAGGTTGGGGTCGTAGGTGTAGAGCGAGAGCGGATAGCCGAACTTCTGCGCAGCCTGGCCGTGGACGAGGTTCAACGGGTTGCCGTCGGCGTCCTTGAACTGCTTGAGGATCCAGCTTGTGACCTGGCCGCCGCGATTGGTGAAGGTGATGCGGTAGAGCTCGTTCTCGATGGTCGTGGTGGACTCGGCCTGGGCCTGAACGGCAGGGACGGTCGGGTTCGCGACGGGCGCGGGCGCGGTGGCGGTCGAGGCCGGGCTGCCCGGCGCAGCGGCGCTTGTCTGGGCGGCGCTTTGCGTGACTGAGGGAGCGTTGGGCGAGACCGTGGGCTGCGTGTTCTTCGCGCGGAAGTACTGCAGGCCGATGAAGACGCCGACCATCACGACGATCATGACGAGGAACGACCGGCTGTCCTGGGTGCCTCCCGATTGATTGGGGTTTTTGAACTCTGGCAAGTGAGGGATTCCTATCTGTTGGTGAAACGGGCCGCTCTGGTGCGGCTGCACACTACTCTATGGTAAATGGTTTCCGGGATTAGAGACGGATGCGGAGGGAGCGGAGTCTCCCGCGGATGGGGGATTTCCCCTGACTGGAGCTGAATCGGGAACGGGGTCGAAGCCGCCTTTGGCGAAGGGGTGGCAGCGAAGAACGCGGCGCAGGGCGAGCCAGGAGCCGCGGATAGGGCCGAAGCGGTGCAGGGCGACGTAGGCGTACTCCGAGCAGGTAGGGAGATAGAGGCACTGCGAGGAGCCGAAGGCGTGGAGGATAGGGGAGAGGCTGTACTTATAAGCCCAGTAAAGGGAGCGGATGGCGAGTGATTCGGGCGGCTGCGGGTTGGATTCGGGTTCGGACATGGCCGGATCAGGCGGGCGTCGAAGAGTGGGAGGCGTTGGTCTGCTTTTGTGCGGCCTTCTCGATGGACTGGAAGACCTGGGCGATCTCGCGGTCGAGCGTGGCGAAGTCGAGGTCGATGACGGCGCGGCGGGGGTGGAGGACGACGTCGACGGGCAGCGTGAGAGCGGCGATGTTGCGGCGGACGGCTTCGCGCATGCGGCGCTTGATGCGATTGCGGTCGACGGCTTTGCCCATGACTTTGCCAACGGTGAGTCCGACGCGCGGAGTGGAGGGTTGCGAGTCGTCGGTGGAGCGAAGGGTAAAGAAGTAGCTCATCTGCTTTGCGAACTGCTTGCGGCTGGCCTTGTAGACGCGCTGGTAGTCGGCGTGTTTGCGGAGGCGGAAGACGGAGGTGGGCGTGCTGGTAGACATGAAGACTGGCAAGGGCGACTGGGCGTTGCCAGTTCTTATCGTACATTTCAGCGCAAACCCCACCGATCCCGCGATAAAGCCGGGCATGAATGGGGACCCCGTACTCCTGCGTGCTCGGGCGCAAAGAGAAGCCCGCTGCTCGGGCGGGCTTTCTCGTAAGTTGACTTGGAGACAAGGATGGCTATTTCTTCTCTGGGGAGCTGGACTGTCCGCCCTGATGCTGGCCGGGGGCGTTGTAGCCGCCTGAGCCCTGCTGGTTGCCCTGCTGGGTCTGTTGACCGCTCTGGCCGGTCTTCTGGTCACGCTGCTGATTGGGCATACCCTGCTTGTTTCCAGGCTGCTGCTGATTCGGTTGATTCATGATGCAATTCTCCTGCATTTGTCGGCAGGTCACCTCGTTCGTTTCGGCGAGCCGACACATGATAGGAAGCCACGACGCGAAGGGTTGGTTGCCCTCCTGAGCGGCTCAGCAGCGGCCGTAAGTGCTGATGTCTTCGAGTAAGTGACGGAAGACAAAGCATGTAAATTTTCAAGGGGAAGATACGATAGAGGGCAAACGCGAAAAGAGCCACTTGCGGGAAGTGGCTCTTGCGGAAACTCGAGATTCCTTATGGAATGTGCGGGTTAGTCGCGGAAACCGGCGCTGACGGCGATCTTGTGACGGCCCTTGGCGCGGCGGCGGCTGAGAACGGAGGCGCCAGCCTTGGTCTTCATGCGGCTGAGGAAGCCGTGGGTCTTCGAGCGATGGCGGCGGTTGGGTTGAAAGGTGCGCTTCGGCATGAAACTACTCCTGAGGGCAGGAGGTGCTCCTGCCGGATCTTTTTAGCTATTGCAGCAATTTCTGATTGTAGCTTAATCGGCGGGATTTTCACAGGGGAGGGCGGTGACGAGTGTTTTTCGCGAGAGTGTTCTGCTCCGGTCGCAGGAGATCTCTCTTTCTCTTCACTTTGACCGCAGTGACGAAGAACCAGACGAACCAGATGGGCATGGCCACGAGGACTGCAGCCAAAACGATGTTGGCTACCTCGGAGATCAGGACCGCCATCCTTCGAGCGAGGCGCTGAGGGTGCAACCAGGAGTTCCTGTTCGCTTGCGGTTCGGAACTGCGTTGCTCCCTGGCGGACCAGTTTACCGCTTTGAGGTCGACGGAGACTTTCGGTCTTTCGGTTTTCCGGTCTTTTGGGTCTTCGCTCTTCGGTGGGAGAAGATGGCGGGGTCCCTGGGGAACGAGCTGCGATCATCGCAACTGACCCGTCGTTGTCGGAGAATATCTTCGTTGTGCGGATCGATGGTTACTCTTCGTCACGTGTTTGGTCGATGTTGGCGATGGAGTGAAGACATTTTGAATGCAGATGCCGTCACGGGTATCACAAGTCGCGGTTCAGGAACAGAGGGTAACGACAGTCATCGCACGATTTTTTTCGGGTAGAAGAGCGCGGGTTTTGTGTTCTTCACCGTAGATGGTGCAACAATTTTTTTTCTGAAAGAGTGCTTGAAATGGGCGTGGAAATCCGTGCTACTATCGAGTCCGTTCTGTAAGAGATTTTTCTGCACGACCAGGTGTTCCGCACTCTGACTTACTTTGAATTTCATCCACTCCGCGCTCGATTTTCTTCGAACATCGAGCGGAGGGAACTCTGGCTAGACAGACCTGTCACGGCCTGCCGGAAGGTGGCGGGAGGGACTTCTGTTTTGCCGCTTTTGACTTTTTGGTTAGCTTTGGGGAAGGAACGAACGTGCGTGCATCTGGGTTGGAACAGAGAAGAAGATAAAAGGAAAAAAGAATGTCATTCGTTCCGACGGCGACCGCCGTTCTGAATTACTGGGTTCGTATACTCGCCGCCCTTGAGAAGAAGATCAATCGCCAGTCGTATGAAACATGGCTGAAGCCGACGCGATTTTCCCATCTTGAAGGTAAGAAGCTCTTCGTGCGGGTGCCGTCGCCTGACTTTCAACACATCGGCGATCGTTATGCGGACCTGATTCAGGAGGCGATTGAGAACCTGGGGCTGGAGATCGATTCGGTGACATTCACGGCGCCTGAGGTGGAGAGGACGCCGAAGGTGAGGGACGACGGAGGGTTCGCTCCGGTGCCGAGCCACAGCCAGAGCGCTCCGCGGCAGAACCGGCCGGGCACGTTGACGCAGGGAGTTCCGCTGGCTCCGGGGCCGGAGCAGTCGCGGTTCGATTGGAATGCGGCTTCTAATCTGAACCCGAAGTATCAGTTCGATGCGTTTGTGGTGGGCAGCGGCAACCAGTTTGCGGCGGCGGCGTCACAGGCCGTCGCAGAGAGGCCGTCGAAGGCTTACAACCCGCTGTTTCTGTATGGCGGCGTGGGGATGGGCAAGACGCACCTGATGCAGGCGATTGGGCATGACGTGAAGCGCAGGCAGCCGCACGCTTCGATCTGCTACGTGAGCGGCGAGAAGTTCACCAACGAGATGATCGACTGCGTGCGGTACCAGAAGATGACGAGCTTCCGGGACAAGTTCCGCAACGTGGACGTGCTGCTGATCGACGACATTCAGTTTCTTGCGGGCAAGGAGCGGACGCAGGAGGAGTTCTTCCATACGTTCAATGCGCTGCACGAGTCGATGAAGCAGATTGTGATAGCGAGCGACCGTCCTCCGAAGGAGCTGCCGGACTTTGAGGACCGTCTGCGGTCGCGCTTTGAGTGGGGATTGATTGCGGACATTCAGCCGCCGGATCTGGAGACGAAGGTCGCGATTCTGCAGAAGAAGTCGGAGAGTGAAAACACTCCGCTGCCGACGGACGTGGCGATGTTTATCGCTTCGAACGTGCGGACGAACGTGCGCGAGCTTGAGGGCGCGCTGGTGCGGTTGATTGCGTGGTGCTCGATGCATGGCGTGGAGATTACGCTGGCCGTTGCGCAGACGTGTTTGAAACAGTTCATCGATACGCAGGTGAGAAAGATTACGATCGAGACGATTCAACGGACGGTAGCGGAGCAGTTCGGCATGCGGGTCGCTGAGCTGAAGCAGCGGAACAACTCACGGCAGATCGTCGTTCCGCGGCAGATTGCGATGTATCTCGCGAAGCAGCTCACGGAGGCGTCGCTGCCGGAAATCGGGCGGCAGTTCGGCGGCAAGCACCACACGACGGTGATGCACTCGATTGCGAAGATCGATGAGCAGCGCCGGACGGATAAGGATCTGAACCGCACGGTGAACAAGCTGATGGAGACGTTGAGCTAGCTAGTCAGCAGGTCAGCGAGTTAAAGGAAAGGGTCACCTTCTCAGGTGACCCTTTCGAGTGCAGGAGTCTTTAGCGTGAGCGTCTGAAGAACGGCAGGAGCATGGGTGTGTTCTGACGGTACCTTCGGTAGGCGTCGCCGAAATGGGTGATGAGGTCGTGCTCTTCGAACTGGATGGCGACCAGCATGTAGGCAGAGGTGGCGATTGCGAATAGCAGATGGCCTTGGGTCATCACCGGCGTGGCCCAGAAGGCGAAGAGGAAACCGAGGTAAATCGGGTGCCGCACGCTCTTGTAGACGGAGGGGGTCTTGAAACCGATGGGCTCGTAGGGCTTGCCCTGCGCGTAGAACCTGACCTGCCGGATGCCGAACAGGTCGGCGTGGCTGATCAGCATGGTGCTGAGGAGCACGAGGAGCCAGCCTAAGGCAAAGAGCGCCCACAGGATCAAGCGACCGGCGGCGTTCTCAACCGACCAGACGATGGCGGTCATTGGGCGCCACTGCCAGTAGAGGAGGTCGAGGCAGAGGCTGGCGAGCAGAACAAAGGTGCTGCGCTCGACGACATTGGGGACGACTTTAGTCCACCCCCGCTTGAACCAGGGTCGCGCCATCACGCTGTGCTGCACGGCGAAGAGGCTGAGCAGGATGCAGTCGATGATGAGGGCGGGGATGGAAAATAGACCGGCCGGGGAGTCGATGGACTTCGGGACGAAGAAGTTGCCGACAAAGCCGATGGCGTAGAGAAAGGTGACGAAGAAAATAATATAGGCGATGCCTCCATAGGCAAGCGCAGCGATCCTGGACATACGATCCTCCCGAACAATTTCTTAGAAAGCAGGGCGCTAGTGCTCTGCGATTAAAGTTCTGGGGAGTGTCAGGGATGCTATATCCGGGTGTTGGGAGTGTCAACGCCTTTGCGCGGATTGGGCTGGCTGGGTTCAGCATGATGATCTTCGGAGCGCTTGGCTAAAGATTAGTCTGCGACACTTGAGGTGGGATGGAAAGCTACGACGGTTGCGGTTCTGCTGATTCTTTTTGTTGCCACGCTGATTCGATCGGCGTTTGGGTTTGCGATGAGCAGCGCCGGACGGATAAGGATCTGAATCGCACGGTGAATAGGCTGATGGAGACGTTGAGTTAAGCGAAGAGCAGTGACATAAAAAGAGACCATCTGCGAGATGGTCTCTTTTGTTTTGTCCACTGATGCTGCCGAGCAATGATTGAGAACAACGTTGATTGATGTGAATGCTGAGATCAACGCTTGATGTTGACTGGCTGCAGTTTGGCTGCGGGCAGCTTGACGTTGAGGAGTTGTGCGAAGGTGGGGGCGAGCTGACGCATGTCGATGATGTGGAGATCGCGGCCTTCAGCGATGCCGTCGCCTTTGATCATGAAGGCTGACCGAAGGTCGGGGCGAGAGGGCAGGTAGCCATGGGTGCCGGTCGAGGGCGCGTCCTGGACGACCGCTCCCGCGATATTGCCGGAGAAGGCGTAGGTGTCTTTGAAGTCGACGAAGAAGGCGGCGTTGGGGAAGCCGCCGCGCTTGACGAGTTCATCATGCGTGAGGATCGTCTCGATGCCGTACTCGGGATTTGACCTGGCCTTGTCGAGCAGAGCCTTGACCTTGGCCAGAGTGGCGGTGTCGTTGGGGTTGCTGAGCATGATGGCGCAGCTTCCACCAGCGGGCCAGGCCTGCGCCGTCCATGCAGTGACGGTGGGCTGTTTGGAACCGGGCTTCGGTGAGCCGGTTTGAATGAGGCCGGCCTGCGCGAAGAGGACGTTGAGGTTGACGTGATGATCGACGCGCAGGAAACCATGGTCGGAGACGATGGCGATTCGCGTGGCGGGATTGATGGCCAGCGCGGCCTGCTGGATCTGGTTGACCTGAGCGTCAAGAACTTCAACGGCTGCGTTGGCTTCGGGGCTGAAGGGGCTATGGAGGTGCTCCTGGTGATCGAGGTCGGCGAGATGGACGAGAAGAAGCGTGGGTTTGTATTTGTTGAGGATGGCGACGGCTTCGCGGGTGCGGAGGACGTCTTCGTCTTCGCCGGATGTTTTGGTGATGTTGAGCTGGGCGAAGATGTCGCCGGGATTGAAGAGAGAGCCTTCGGGCGTGTCGGTCTGCTCGGACTGGGCGTACTCGGCGATGTTGTAGTCGATGGGAGCGCCGACGGTGACGGGCCAGCTTACAGCGGCTGTTTTGAGGCCTGCCTTGTCGGCGGCCTGGTAGAGAGTCTCGACCTTGATGTCTCTGAAGTACCAGTACCAGCGGTTGGGGTGCTCGTGCAGGGGATCAAAGACCGTGTTGTCATGGATGCCGTGCTCCGCAGGCCACACGCCGGTAACAATTGTTGTGTGGCTGGGATAGGTGACGGTAGGGATAACACCGGTGACGCCTTCGGCGTAGGTTCCCTGGGTGATGAAAGAGCGCAGTGTCGGGACCTTGAGGTTGTGCTCGTCGGCGCGGGTGACATAGTCGGGACGCATGCCGTCGAGAGAGATGACGATGAGAGGTGCAGATGTGGCCTGCGCGAAGGCCGTGGACAGATACGCGAGAAGGAAGGCAAAGAGACAGAGAAGCTTGATTCGCGGATTACTCATTGTTAGATCATCGCAAAACTTCACTGCCGAAAGATTAACGCGCGCGCGTGGTCTGCTCAGGTTGCGGTCTAGGGCGATTTATTTTGGCAGGTACTGCGTGGGGATTGGCTTGTCTGGGGTTTCGCTGTCCCAGAAGATCTGGACGACCCAGTAGCGGTCTCCGTCTTTTAGGAGCTGGAAGCTGTTGATGCCGCGGGCGAAGGGTTTGGGGTCGTCGGCGTTGTGGCGGGACTCGTAGGTGCTCCAGACGTGGACGATGTTGCCGAACTGCTGGACCTCGTTGTGGATGCCGTGCTCGAAGAAGCCGTTAGCGGACATGGTGGGGCTGCTCCGTTCAATGTAGCCGTCGATGGTGAGGATGATGGCGTCGGCGTGCGGGGAGTCCTTGATGGCGCGCGCGGGGATGAGGCGAGTGTCGGGCAGGAAGAGGGAGCGCATGCGGTCCCAGTCGCGGGGCTGGCCCTTGGGGCCGGAGATGACGTTGTAGGTGGCTGCGATGATGGCGTCGATGGAGGAGACGTCTTCGGGCCTGGCCTTGGGCCAGTCGGGGTGTGCGGCAATGGAGCCGACGAGTGGCTTGGGTGCCGGCGTTGGGGTAGGCTGCTGGGCGAGAACTGTCGCGCAGGCGAGGGCGAGGATGAGGATGGCTTGCTTCATGCGGGCTCCTGCTTTGTTGACTGAAACACTCTACAACGCTGGGTCGCGGAGTTGCACTTTCCCCACCCATGCCGCGATGAAGCTGCGGCATGAACGGGGCACCCACGCGTTTGGGGCACTCTTGGCGAAATGCGGGGGTTCTTCCCCTTCGCGGCGCTCAGGGTCAGAATGACAAACAACGACGACGCACCAGGAAATCTGCACCTGAGTCATGTTGAATCTTCTTGTATTCGCATCTGGTGCGGGATAAGAAAGGGTATGACTTCCATCTCCCGCTTCCTCTCGATGGCTGTTGTTTGTCTGCTGGGAATGTTGATGCCGCTGCGTGCGGCGGCGCAGGCTTCGGCGAAGCTGGTTGTGACCAACGCTTACGTCTTCACGATGGCGCCGGCACAGCGGGAGCCGTTTGTGGGGTACATCGCGGTGGGGGCCGATGGCAGGATTGTGGCGGTGGGCAAGGGTGAGCCGCCTGCTTCGCTGAAGGCCCAGACGGTGTGGGATGCGAAGGGCCATTGGGTGATGCCGGGGTTCATCTCGGCGCATAGCCATCTTTGGCAGAGCGCGTATCGCGGGTTGGCGTCGGACCAGACGCTGCTGGGGTGGATCGCGGAGTTGTATGGGAAGCGTGTGAAGCAGGCCACGGCGGAGGATCTGTACTGGTTTGAACTGGAGGGCTCGCTCGATCATCTTCGGCACGGTGTGACCTCGGCCTACAACTTCGCCTATGGCGGGCATGCGCCGGAGCAATCTGCGGAGTTCAACGAGCAGGAGTTTCGCGGGGAGATGGATTCGGGGATTCGCTTTGTGCACGGATGGTCGCCGGGTAAGGTGAGCGAGACTTACACGCTGGATTCGGCGCGGAAGAATCTAACGACGTTTCTGGACTGGACAGCGACGCAGAAGACGGACGGGCGGCTGCTCTCGGTGATGATTAATGGAGGGACGGCGTTTGATGGGACTCCGAAGCAGGCGGTGATGGAGGCCGCGCTGATGAAGGAGTTCAACCTTGGCAACCAGAGCCACTATCTTGAACAGCCGGAGACGCAGGTGGAGGACCGGGAGAAGATCTGGCCGTGGTTTGTGGATAGCGGACTGGTGACGAACAAGATGATCTTCGGGCACTTCATCCATACGGACCCAGCGATTCTGGCGGCAACGGGGAAGGCAGGGGCGGCGATGAGCTGGAATCCGCTGTCGAATGGAAGGCTGGCTTCCGGGGTCGCGGATATTCCGGTTTACCTGAAGGCCGGGATTCGCGTGGGGATGGGAGTGGATGGCGAGGCTAGTGCCGATCTGGCGGACCCGTTCGAGAACCTGCGCACCGGGCTGTATGCGATTCGCGACAAGTATGAGAATGCGGGAGTGATGAGTCCGTATGATGTGCTGCGGCTGCATACGATGGGAAGCGCGGATGTACTGGGCGTCGCGGACAGGCTGGGGAGTCTTGAGGTGGGGAAGTTGGGGGACTTTCTAGTGATCGATCCCAGCGAGTATGGCCACGTCTTCGATCCGTATGCGACGCTGGTTTTTGTGACGAGCCAGCCTGATCTGGAGCGCGTCTACGTGGGAGGTGAGCTGATGGTGGAGCGCGGCAAGTTGCTGAAGCAGGACCTGGGGCGCATCGAGCATGAGGTGGATACGCGGGTGGCGGCGCGGAGTTCGATTCAGTAAGCGATGTAGACGCCTTTGCGGTACCAGTTGCGGGAGTCGGTCTGGACCAGGAACATCATGAAGTCGGCTACGTCCTGGCGGGAGATATGGGTGGCTCCCGGGGGTAGAGCATCGGGGTCGATGCGGTAGGTGCCGAGGGCTGGCGCGTTGGTGAGCATGGGCGGCATGACCATGGTCCAGTCGAGGTCGCTGGCTGAGAGCGCGGCGTACTGGGCGACCTGCGAGGTAACGGGCCACTTGAGAAGTGTCTTGTAGAGGATCTTCTCGACGACCCAGCGCCGCCAGGGGAGTTGCTTGTCGAGCGCGTTGGGAAGGGCTCCGGCGGAGCCCAGGACGATGATGCGGCGGACGGGCTTGTGATGCCTTCCGGTCTGGTTCATGGCCTCGATGATGTTGGGAACCGCTCGCTCGAGGACGTTTTCCCGATTAAGGGAGCGGGCGCCGAGGGCGGACAAGACTACGTCTGCGCCCTGAATGGCGTCGGCGACGTGGAATGAGTCGAAGACGCTGCCGCGGGCGATGGCGAGACGGCTGTGCGAGGGGAAGGGTGCGGTCGGCCGGATAAGTACAGTCACGTTGTGGCCGGCGTCTATCGCGCGTTTGGTCAGGAGACGTCCAGTGGCGCCGCTTGCTCCGAAGATGACGACATTCATTGACTGGACTCCATGGCTTCAAGATCTGAGACTGATTATCCTCCGGCGCGGGGCGCAGTTGTGGGAAAAGAGATTCAGGAAAGTCCATGATTTGATTCTGTTTGGCGAACATTCCCACGAAACGGGTGCAGTCTTCGCGGGGCATATGTGACGAGTGTTGTGAAGAAGTGGGATAACCGAGGGCCAAACTGAGAGCCGGGGACCTGCAATCCAAAGTTTGCCTTCTGCGCCGGCGCGTTTTCTAAAACGGGGGAATGATTCAAGTGATTGTGAGCACAGAAGATGGGATGATTATCCACTTTTCAGCGTTGAACGGTTACGACTACGAGATATCTATTAGTTTTAAAGCTTAATCTTCTTAATAACAGTCGCGACAGCCGGCATGGAGACCGGAGCAGCCCGAAAGAGTGTTCCAAAGTAGCCCACACAAGCGGCCGTGGTTTCCACAAAGAAATCTATCGCTTGTGGATGGGTTGTGACCCTAGAATCAAGCAGACGCTTGAGCCGATCTCGGGAAGCCAGGTAGTGTCTGCACGAGAGACACGATTCGGTGTACAGTTTGGCGAATAGCTTTCGAAATGCCAAAGACGGAGTGAAACTACAGTGACGACGACCGCTACCCAGGAGTCCGAGATGAATGCAACTGCTGCCGCAACCCTGACGGGAAACCTCGAGATCACTGTCTCCCGCGCGGAGTTGCTGCGTGAGCTGACGGCGGCGCAATCGGTGGTCGAGCGCAAGACGACGATCCCGATTCTGTCGAACTTCCTCTTCGAGGCGACGCAGGCAGACGGCGGCGACAGGCTGGCGATTACGGCAACTGACCTCGACCAGAGCCTGCGGACGAGCTGCGCGGCGCGGGTGAAGAAACCGGGCGCATGCACCATACCTGCGCGCAAGCTGTACGACTACATCAAGCTGCTTCCGGATGGCGACATCTCGATTAAGCTGATGGACAACCACTGGGTGCAGATTCGCGCGGGACGCTCGAACACGAAGATGGTGGGGATGGCGCGGGCGAACTTTCCGCAGGTTCCGGAGTTTCCTGCGACGGGTGCGGTGAAGATGTCGGTGGCTTCGCTGCGGAACATGATCTCGAAGACGATCTTCGCTATTTCGAACGAGGAGTCGCGCTACACGCTGAACGGTGCCCTGCTGGTGCTGAAGGCGGAGTCGATGGCGATGGTTGCGACGGATGGTCACAGACTCGCGCACATCGAGAAGCTCGGCGAGACGCTGGAAGGCGTGACGGGTGAGAAGAAGACGTTGATCCCGCGCAAGGCATTGAGCGAGCTCTCCGGGCTGCTGGCAAACACGGATGCTGAGACGCTGGATTTTGCAGATGATGACCAGACGTTGTACTTCCGCGTTGGCGGGCGCGTGCTGACGAGCCGGAAGCTGACGGGGCAGTTCCCGAACTACGAGGCCGTGCTGCCGCGGGACAACAACAAGTTCGTCATCGTGAAGTCGGAGGACCTGATGGGGTCGATTCAGCGCGTCGCGCAGTTCGCCGACGAGCGCTCAGGCGCAATCAAGCTGCGGCTGGAGCAGAACGAGCTGAAGCTTTCCTCATCTTCCACCGAGGCTGGTGAATCGGAGGATTCGATCGAGACGCCTTACAACTACGACCCGCTTGTGGTCGGGTTCAACAGCCAGTATCTGCTGGACTTTTTGAAGGCGACGGGATCAACCGGCGAGGTGCGGCTTGAGTTCAAGGACGCGCAGAGCGCCGGCCAGATGCGCCCCGAAGACGGCAACGAGGATGTGAAGTACCGCTACATTCTGATGCCGATGCGCATCTGAGTGCTACGCGCACGACGAAAGGCGCCTTCGGCGCAAAGACAAACGCAAGGGCTTGGCTTGATCGCCAGGCCTTTTGCCTGCGCGCCATCATAGAATGTCAATAGAAACGTTCGGATAGGAGTTTATCTGTAAGTGAATTCAACGCTCGCACAGGCGACGGCTCGTGCCATTGTCTTTATGTTTACATTCCTGATCGGCTCACAGGTCGCAGCCAGACTGAAGAATAAGTAACAGTTCTTTCACAAATATGAGAAGGGGAGCCCGGCTTAGTACCCGGTTTGTTCTTCAATGAGCTTTGCGTGATGCAGGAATTCCCTCGCGTAAGTAGCCATCTCACTTCCATGGCCGTATCGCCGAGGCGCACAGCGAAAGGTGGCTTCGGCGCGAAGAAAATGCAAAGGCCTGGCTTGATGCCGGGCCTTTTTTCATTGGCTTGCTTGCGCTTGGCGGGGATCTGACGCTCTAATCATCAAGTCCCGGGCCACAGCCTTTCTGACACCGTTGTTGTCCGCAAGGATCAGCCGACAGCGGTTTCAGTTCAGGCAGCTTTTCAAACGTCTAGAGAGATGGAGCTCATCATGGACCGCATCGCAGCATCTGATTCCGCGAAATCGTCGAAGAACGCAACCGAGAATGTTTCGGTAGCGAAGGAGTATGACCTTGTTGTGCTGGGCAGCGGCGAAGGGTCGAAGTTCATTGCGTGGACGCTGGCCAAACAAGGAAAGCGCGTCGCGGTTATCGAACGAAGATACATTGGGGGCTCGTGCCCGAATATTGCGTGCCTTCCGAGCAAGAACATTATTCATAGCGCCAAAGTGGCTTCGTATTTTTATCGGAGCGAGGAGTTTGGAATCAGCAAGGAGAACGTGCGGATCAATATGTCCGCGGTGCGCGATCGCAAGCGCAAGATGGTCGATGGTCTGGTCGACATGCATCTGGCCAACTTCAAAGGGAGCGGTGCCGAGCTGATCATTGGATCGGGGCGCTTCATCGGGCCCAGGACTCTGGAGATTGCACTTCATGACGGAGGGACCAGCGTTGTTCGCGGGAGCAAAGTTGTGATCGGTACGGGAACTCGCGCCACCCTTCCAAACATCCCCGGACTGCTGGAATCGAAGCCACTCACCCACGTCGAAGCTCTCGAGCTGGACCACATCCCGGAGCACCTCCTCGTTCTGGGAGGCGGCTACGTTGGGCTGGAGCTGGCGCAGGCGATGCGCCGCTTCGGCAGCAGAGTGACGGTCATCGATCACAATACGCGTTTAGCGCATCGGGAAGACGAGGACGTCTCGCAGGCCCTGGAGGAGCTTTGCCGCGATGAAGGCATCGAGCTTGCGATGGGCGCCCGCTGTATGAATATTGAGGGCACGTCAGGGCAGTGGGTGAAGCTTCGCGTGGCTCGGGATTCAGGCGAGAGCAGTCTGGAGGGCACGGACCTTCTGGTTGCGACTGGCCGCGCTCCTAATACAGAGAATATCGGCCTGGAGCTGGCTGGCGTCGAGCTGACGGATCGTGGCTATCTCAAAGTCAATGAGCGGCTGGAGACGACCGCGCCCGATGTATGGGCGGTAGGCGACTGCGCGGGAAGTCCGCTGTTCACGCATATTGGCTTCGATGATTTTCGAGTGATTCGAGACAACCTCGCGGGAGGTCATCGGGTGACGACCGGACGGCAGGTTCCGTTCTGTATGTTCACCGATCCGGAGCTGGCTCGGATTGGACTCAACGAGACGGAGGCCAGGGGGAGAGGAATCGCCTATCGGCTCGCGAAGATTCCGATGGCCGCGGATCTGCGGACGCGCACGCTCTCTGAGACGCGGGGATTTATGAAGGCGCTGATCGACACGAAGAGCGATCGCATCCTAGGTTTTACCGTCTTTGGCGTGGGTGGTGGAGAGATCATGGCCTGTGTGCAGATAGCGATGATTGCGGGACTGCCGTATACGGCTCTACGGGATGCCATTCTGACTCACCCCACGCTTCCGGAAGGGCTCATTGCGCTGTTCGCGGGCGTGCCTCCGATTGCGAAGTAGCTGGACGAAGTAGTTGGACGAATTGTTTGACAAGGAGAAATGCGTTGAAAAAGGTCGCCGAAGAGATTCCGGGATACACGTATGCAACGGCAGGAGTGGCGCGGTCTCCCGTGTCGATGCGTGAGTTGGAGGATTTGAAGGCCAGCGTAGGTTTTACTGCGGACGACGAGCGCGCTCTGCACCTGGCGGGTGAGGTGCTTGCAGATCAGACCAGGCAAATCGTGGAGCATTGGCGCAGCGGAATCATCGCCGGCATCCCGAACCTCGCGCGGCACTCGCGCACGCCTGAAGGTGACGCGATCCCCGATTATCTGGCGAAGAGCAATCTTCGTTTTGAGCAATGGATTCTGGATACTTGCCTGCGACCCTATGATCAGGACTGGATCAACTATCAGCAGGAGATCGCTCTGCGGCATACGAGCGTGAAGAAGAACCAGGTCGATGGGGTCCGGTCGACGCCTTACGTGCCGTTGCGCGACATCATCGCATTTATTGCGGTGATCAATGAGACCATCAAACCGTATCTTGCCGCAAAGGGACATCCCGTCGCAGAGGTCGAGAAGATGCATCAGGCGTGGTGCAAATCGCTCCAGCTGCAGTTGGCATTGTGGGCGGAGCCGTACACGGACGCCAGGCAGGCCCCGAACGAGTGGTGATGTCGGGCATCTTTTGTTAGTGTCGATTTTTTGCCTCAGTGCGGTTGGCGTGAGGCGAGGATTTCTTCGCGGGTGTAGCCCTCCCAGGCCCATGGGGTGACGGTGTCGCCGAGGATGCCTTCGAGCAGCGGACGGAAGGCGAGCTCGCCGTTGTCGCTGTTGGTGAGGATGATCATGCAGTCGCGGCTTTTCGTGAAGCAGATGAGGTAGCTCTGCGCGCCGTCTCCGTGGCCCTCTTTGAAGAAGGCCGACCCGAAGCGGGTCTTCCCCAGGACGCCCCATCCAAGGGCATAGGAGAGTCCGAGGTCCGAAGTCTCGCGGTTCTCGGTCTGGTCGAAGGAGGGAGACTGGTGGGGCGTGGTGATGGCGACGCCGGGCTTCAGCATGGCGCTCAGCGCATGTGAAATGAGTATGTGCTGTGTTTTTTTGTCGGGCGCGATGAGCGCGGTGAGAAACGTGGCCAGGTCGGTTGCGGTGGTGGTCATCGAGACAGCGGCGCGGGCGCGGGTGCGGTGGGTGTGCCCGATGAACTTCTCGTCGGCGTCGTAGCGGTCGGCGATGTTGGAGGCGAAGGAGTCGTTGAAGACGAGGCTGGTGTGGTCCATGTGGAACGGCGTGAAGAGGCTCTGCTGCATGAGCTCGTCGAGGGGCTTGTCGGTACGCGCCTCAATGACGAACTGCAGCAGGTTGATGCCGTCGTTCGAGTAGGCGAAGCGCGAGCCGGGGATGAAATGAATGTGGAGCCTGTAGTCGGGCTCGTTGGAGGTGTAGTTGGCGAAGCCCGCGGTGTTTGAGAGCAGCATCTGAGGCGTGATGTTGGCGTAGAGCGGATCGTGGACAAGCTCGACGACGGCGTCGTGGTAGAGCTCATAGTGGTCGAGCGGGTGAGGCAGCAGGCCCCTGATCGGAGCCTCGAGGGGAAGCTGTCCACTTTGGGAGAGCTGCAAGCAATATGTGGCAAAGACTCCCGTGGTGATGGAGTCTGCGGCGATGACGGTCGTGTCCTGCATGGGAAGTTCTGGGTCGCGGCTGCGCAGGCCGAAGCTGTGGATCCAGACGAGGTGGCCCTGGTTGAGGACGGCGATCTGGGCTCCGGTGACGTGGTTCGCGGCCAGGGTGCGGGCGGCGAGGGCCTCGGCTTCGACGGTGGTGATCTTGGAGCCGTCGAGGCGGTGGATCTCGGCAGGTTTGTTCGCCGACGTAAAGCTCTGGGCGTGGGCCGTTTGGGTTATCAGGAGAGCGGCGAGTCCGGAGAGAAGGAGGGTCCTCATGGTGATGCGCGATGACATGGTTAGCGTAACTCCTTCGCTGCTCGTAGGTTCCTGTTTGTGAAAGAAAAGTGCAAAACGTTTTGTCAAATATACCGATCTTGGTCATCAAACGACACGTCCGAGGGCGCAAAGAATACAATCGGCGCGATATCCCCCAAACGGAGGAGTTTGCGTGCGAGCGGTTTGTGTGCCCGGTCTTTTTGCGTTGGTGTTTTGTTTGGCTTTGACGGGATTTGCTACTTCGGCAGCCGCTGAGCGCTGCGAGAGCGTGGCGAACATTCAGCTTTCCGATACCACAATCGAGTCTGCGCAGGAGGCGTGAGAGAAGGGAAGGATGAGTCTGGCTGAAGGGTTCACGGTGAGGCGAGCGACGGTAGAAGATGCGGCGGCGATCACGGCGCATCGGCGGGCGATGTTTCAGGAGATGCGTTCGGCGGGTGAGGCTGTGCTCGACGAGATGGCCGCACGGTTCACGCCGTGGGTCGAGGAGAAGCTCGCTTCGGAGGAGTATCTCGCGTGGTTTGCTGTCGCGAGCGATGGGGCGAACGCTGCGGGCGCCGGGCTTTGGCTGATGGATTGGCCTGCGCATGTTGTCGGGAAGGGGCAGTGGCGTGGGAACATCCTGAATGTCTACACGGAGCCGCGGTTTCGGCGGCTTGGGTTGGCGCGGCATCTCGTCGAGGCCGCAATGCAGTGGTGCCGCGAGCACGATGTGGACACGGTGGTGCTGCACGCCAGCGAGGCTGGGCGGGCCATGTACGAGGCACTGGGCTTCAAGGCCACGAATGAGATGCGGATCGTGTTGTGAGGACTAGCTGCTCTTTTCGATGATGGCTTCGGGGCGCTGGGCGTACTCGGCCCAGGAGCCGTCGTAGAGGGTGACTTGTTTTGCTCCGGCGATCTCGGCGGTGAGAGCTACGACTGCTGCTGTGACTCCGGAGCCGCAGGAGGTGGTGATGGGCTGCTCGAGGTCGACGTTCTTTGCGGCGAAGAGGTCGCGGAGTTTTTCGGGTGACTTGAGGCGGCCTTCTTCGACCAGCTCGGTAAAGGGGACGCTGGTGGAACCGGGCATGTGGCCGGAGCTGATGCCGGGCCGCGGTTCGGGCGCAGTACCGGCGAAGCGGCCGGCGGAACGGGCGTCGAGGATTTGTTTGTGGCCGGCGATTAGCTGCTGGATCTGGGCGAAGTCTTTCACCGCGTTGGGATCGAGCTTTGCGTGGAAGGTTGCGGGTGCGCGGTGAGCCTCGCCGGATTCGGTGGGAAGGCCCGCGGCGACCCAGGCGTTGATGCCTCCGTTGAGAATGTGGACGTTTCGCGCGCCGAAGGTGCGGAGCATCCACCAGGCGCGGGGAGCGGAGAAGACGCCCTCCTGCTCGTAGATGACGATGGTCGCGTCGTCGCCGATGCCGACGGCGGACATGCTGTGGGAGAAGGCTTCGGGTGTGGGGAGCATGTGCGGAAGCGGTGTGGAGTGGTCCGAGTGCTCGTCGATATCGAAGAAGATGGCGCCGGGGATGTGTCGCGCGAGATAGCGGCCGCGCGTGTCGACGGGTGGTGTGACGCCGACGGGTGGGAGGGTGGCGTCGAGGACTACAGTGTTGGGGTCGTTGATGCGGTCGGCAAGCCAGGCGGGTTCGACGAGAGGGCTCATGCAGATTAGCTTACCTTCACTGCCGTAGCTCAACTTCAGTGGCGCCTTTGACGCAAAGCGCATGGTCCAGATTACTGCCTCAATTCGACTTCAGTGGCGCCCTGGCCGCCCTGGTTTTGCGGTGGTTCGGTGACGCTGGCCACGTGAGGGTGGTTGCGGAGGTAGTCGCGGAGCGTGCGGCGCAGGACGCCCATGCCCGTGCCGTGCACGATGCGGATGCGCGGGAGGCCGGCGAGGAAGGCGCGGTCGAGGAAGCGCTCGACCTCGTCGTGGGCCTCGTCGGCGGTGCGGCCGATGACGTTGATCTCGGAGGTCATGTAGTCGGGGTCCTGCGCGGTGGAGACGGTGACGTTGCCTCGTTTGCGTGCGGCTTCGAGGGGCGTGACGGTTTTTACCTGCTCGACTTCGGCGATGTCTTCGATGGGGATGCGCATCTTCATCGGCCCCATGGAGACCTCGAAGGTCTTGGCGTCACCGCCGGGGCCACGTTCCAGGATGCGCTCGACGCGGGCCTGGCGGCCGAGGGATTTCAGTTTGACGACGTCGCCGATGGCCGCGGTTTTGACGACGTGCGGGCGGGCGTTGGGGTCGTTCTTGTCGGCTCCGGTGGTGTGGGCGACGACAGTGGAGTTGAACTGCTCGGAGAACTCGCGGCGCAGGCGGGCGAGCGTGGTGGCGGAGTTGCGCGCGAACTTCTGCGAGAGGGCTTTGTCGCCGATGGATTTGACGGTCTCGCGGATCTGGTAGGCGAAGTCCTCCATGAGCGAGTTGAGTTTCGCTTCAAGCTCTTTGGTGCGGGCCTTTTGTTCGGCGCGGCCTTCGGTCTCGAGACGTATGCGGTCGCGGGTGAGCTGCGCTTCTTTGAGGCGAAGTGAGTTGCGCTCTTCAGTGGCGGCGGTGAGCTGCGAGTGCAGTTGATCGAGGAAGGCTGCAATGTCGGCGGTCTGGGTGGTGAGGTGCGAGCGGGCGGCGTCGACGATCTCGGGCGAGAGGCCGAGGCGTGAGGCGATGTTGAGGCCGGCGGAGGCCCCGGGGACTCCGAGACGGAGTTGGTAGGTCGGGGTGAGGGTTTCGCTGTCGAAGCCTACGGCGGCGTTCAGGACTCCGGCGTGGTTGGC
Organism: uncultured Acidobacteriaceae bacterium; assembly: GCA_963741395.1. Taxonomy (GTDB): domain Bacteria; phylum Acidobacteriota; class Terriglobia; order Terriglobales; family Acidobacteriaceae; genus Edaphobacter. The sequence goes on along the minus strand of CAVUHV010000007.1, from coordinate 767,346 downwards.
GGCGTAGACCTTGAGCGAGGTGAGATGCGTTGTGATACAGCACCACGCCTTGAGCGCGAGGAAGTGCTCCGCGACGGCGACGGCGAGGGCTGCGCCTTCTTCGGGGTCGGTGGCGGAGCCGAGTTCGTCGAGCAGGACGAGAGAGGATGATGTAGCTTCGCGCGAGATGCGGTCGAGGTTGACGACATGCGCGGAGAAGCTGGAGAGGTTGCGCTCGATGGATTGCGCGTCACCGATGTCGGCGAAGACGTTGGTGAAGAGCGGGAGTTTAGCCTCTTCGGCGGGAACGGGGATTCCGGCCTGCGCCATCAGTGCCAGCAGGCCGATGGTCTTGAGGGAGACGGTCTTGCCGCCGGTGTTGGGGCCGCTGATGATGAGCTGTCGCGCGTCGTTGGGGAGAGTAACGGTGAGAGGGACCGGGGATGCTCCTTTGTTCTCGGACTGCATGCGGAGTTCGAGGAGCGGGTGACGGGCGGCGGTGAGGGAGAGCTCGGGCGACTCCGTAGCGAAGGTGGGGCGGACGCAGCGGAGGTCGAGGGCGAAGCGGGCGCGGGCGGCGTGGGATTCGACCTCGGCGAGGATCGCTGTACCGGTGTGGATCGCGTCCGCGTTGGTGGCGAGCGCGCGGGTGAGGGCGACGAGGATGCGGTGGATTTCGGACTGCTCCTCGTCGAGAAGACGGACAAGTTCGTTGTTCTGCTCGATGGTGTCGAGTGGTTCGACGAAGACGGTTGCTCCGGATGATGACGAGCCGTGGACGACGCCGGGGACCTTGCGCTTGAACTCGGCCTTGACGGGGATGACGAAGCGCTCGCCGCGGATGGTGATGAGAGCGTCCTGCGTGCTGCCGTCGTCGCTGAGTTTGCGCAGCGATCGGCGAAGGCTCTCTTCGATGGCCCGGTGCTGACGCTCCATCGCGCGGCGGATGCGGCGCAGCTCGTGTGAGGCGTCGTCGGAGAGGGAACCGTCAGGTTCGATCTTACCGCGGAGTTGGTGGAGGAGCGGGTTGAGGTCGTAGCCGCGCAGGGGTGCGGAGAGTGTGTCGATGCCGGGCCAGTCCGGTCGCGTGGCGTTTGCTGGAGGCGCGATGATGCTGCGCCAGGCGGCGATGCGTTCGACGATGGTGAGGAGCGAGAGGATCTCAAGGGCCTCGAGCGCGGAGCCTTCGATGCGGGCCTTGTCGAGGAGGTCGGTGGGGTCGAAGAGGCCGTGGAAGTCGTAGGCGCCGCCCCCGGCGTAGAACGCCTGCATCTCTTGTGTGCGCTGGTGTTGCTGCTCGATCCAGGCGAGGTCTGACGAGGGGTTTAGCGCGAGTATCCAGGCGCGGCCGAGAGGCGAGAAGGTCCGGCCGGCGATGTGGTCGCGGAGGCGCGGCCACTCGAGCGCGGCGGCGCTGGTTTCGGCGAGCGGGAACGGGACATCTGGCAATAAATCCGGCGAATGCACGTCTAATATCGTAATCGCCCACGGAACCGTCTGCCGCGTATGTGCGTAGCAGAGAGTGGATACAGGGCCGTAGAAGTACAGGAGGTGCTGTATGGTCTGTCAGGCGTGCGGAAGTGAGATGGCGGGAGCCGAGGCGCGGTTCTGTCCTCGATGTGGAGCGCAGGTTGTGGCTGCTGCTGCGGGGCCGCCTCCACAGCAGCAGCAGTATGCGGGATATCCACCGTATTCACAATATCCGCCGATGGTTGCGGCTCCGAGGGTGCAGCGGCATCTGCAGACGCTGGGTACGCTCTGGTGCGTCTATGGGGTCTATCGCTTTTTGGCAGGCTTCGTCGGGATGTTCTTTTTGCGCGCCTTTGCGTGGCGGCACTTCGGCGGGTTCGGCCCGTTCGGCATGCATGGGCCGGGATGGATGGGCCTGCTGCCTGTGATTGCTACCATGACAGTGGTGATGGCAGGGCTGGCGCTGCTGGTAGGCTACGGCCTGCTGACGCGCAAGCCATGGGGAAGAACGCTGGCGATTGTGATCGCGATTCTGTCGCTCTTCAGGATTCCGGTTGGTACGGGCCTCGGTATCTATACGTTGTGGGTGCTGGCTCCGGGGTTCTCGGGAGCGGAGTATGACGCGATCGCGGACCGTAGTTGAATGCCCGACCGCGGACTGGCGCGGAGTAACGCGGATATAAAGACGTTATTTGTCCTTTGTCTCTGTCTTAATCCGTTTTGATCTGCGTCATCCGCGGTCGTGTCTTTGTTAGCCGTAAACTGGTTATATGAACTTTCCTGTTACGCGTATGCGCCGGCTGCGGCGGACGGAGGCGATACGTTCGCTGGTCCGCGAGACGCATCTGCATCCCGGCGCGCTGATCTATCCGCTCTTTATCTGCCCCGGCGAGGGCGTCCGCAAAGAGATCAGCTCGATGCCGGGAGTCTTCAATCTTTCGGTAGACGAGGCGATGAGAGAGGCCGAGGCGTGCGCGACGCTGGGCATCGGCGGCCTGCTGCTGTTCGGGCTTCCTGCGGAGAAGGATGAGCAGGCTACGGGAGCATGGTCTGAAGACGGCATCGTGCAGACGGCGCTGCGTGTCTTCAAGACGAACCGCACGCTGGATTCGCTGGTGATGATGGCGGATGTCTGCCTGTGTGAGTACACGTCGCATGGGCACTGCGGCGTGGTGGCGCGGGACGGCGACCACTACGAGATCGACAACGATGCGAGCGTGTCGCTGCTGGCGAAGACCGCGGCGTCACTGGCCCGCGCAGGAGCGGACGTTGTGGCTCCGAGCGACATGATGGATGGCCGCGTGGAGATGCTTCGCGCGGTGCTGGATTCGGGCGGCCATGAGATGACTCCGGTGATGAGCTACGCGTCGAAGTTTGCGAGCGCGTTCTATGGGCCGTTCCGCGAGGCGGCGGACTCGGCTCCGCAGTTTGGCGACCGGAGGAGCTACCAGATGGACGGCGCGAATCTGCGCGAGGCGATGCGCGAGATTCAGCTCGATCTCGATGAGGGCGCGGATATGGTGCTGATGAAGCCGGCCATGCCGTATCTCGATGTGATTCGCGAGGCGAGGCAGCGATTTGATGTGCCGATGGGGGCGTACCAGGTGTCGGGGGAGTACTCGATGCTGTGCGCCGCGTTTGCGCGAGGATGGCTGGAGCGCGAGCGCGCGATGATGGAGTCGCTGATAGGGATTCGCAGGGCCGGGGCGGATTTTATTGTGACTTATTTTGCGAAGGATGCGGCGAAGGTGCTGGGGTAGACATGGGCTATCGTGCTTTGGCTGCCGAATGACGCGCCGTCGCCAGGTAGTGCTGGTCGAGGGCCTGCCGCACGAGAGTCTTGATAACTGCCTGACGGCTGATGTTCAGTTCCTCCGCGGCGTTATCCAGTTCCTCCAGCATCGGCGCCGTGAAATCCACGTTCACGCGCTGAATTGGAGCCATCATACGGCCCTTATTCGTGAAAAAGCGCGAGACGTCGTGCCCTGCATCGGCGAGACGCGCAATTGTTTCTACCGCGACCGGCTTCTTCCGATTACGAGTGCTCTTCATAAAGTTCCTGCTCCTGTCTGGTCGCTTTCCATAAGGTGACGAGGTGATAATACTCGCCGTCTTCATCCTCTCGGACCTCAAAGATGACCGCATACAACCTCTGTTCTACCCATCCGATTGCACGGTATTGTTCGGGCAGATCCGAACGTCGGTCGAGATAGTACGGACGGGAGAAGATCTCCTGTGCTTCCTCAAAGCCAATTCCCCGTTTCGGATTTGCTCTTAGGCGTTCGCTCTTTCGCTTGTCGAAGTGGAACCGCATTTGAGGTATAACTGTTATATCATACCCATTTGGGTTGCGAGGGAGGTCTTCGGCAGCTATCGTCGAAGATAAACGAGACAGGAGCACTGCGTGTCACGAATAGCAGTTGTAGGTGTCGGTGCGATTGGCGGTGTGGTGGCTTCGCTGCTTCACTCTACGGTGCGGCATGAGCTTATTCTTTGCACCCGCAGGCCGTTGCCGGAGCTTGTTGTGGAGACGCCGAATGGGACGATTCGTGTCGACGCGACAGTGTGGACGAATCCCGACGAAGCGAAGCCAGTCGACTGGGTGATGGTGGCGACGAAGGCTTACGACGCTGCCGGTGCGGCGAAGTGGCTCGAGCGGCTGTGCGTGAAGGGCGCTCCGGTGGCGGTGCTGCAGAACGGTGTGGAGCATCGTGAGCGGTTCGCTCCTTATGTTCCGATGGACAGGATTGTCCCGGTGATTGTGGATTGTCCGGCGGAGCGCAGAGCGCCTGAATTGATTCTGCAGCGCGGGCCGATGAGTTTGAAGGTGCCGGAGAGTACGCTGGGCAGCGAGTTTGTCTCGTTGTTTGCCGGAAGCGCTGCCGATGCTGCAGTAGTGCCGGATTGGACGACAATCGCGTGGCGCAAGCTTTGTCACAACTCGGCGGGTGCGCTCTCGGCGATTGCGTTGCAGCCGAATGGCTTGATGCGCGACGAGGCAATAGGCGAGGTTGTATTGCAGATTGTCGGCGAGTGCGTTGCCGTCGGTCGAGCGGAAGGCGCAACGCTGGCCGATTCGGTTCCGGAGGATGTGCTGGCTGCGTATCGTCGCGCGGCTCCGGATGGCGTCAACTCTCTGCTGGCCGATCGCATGGCCGGCCGCCCGATGGAGATCGATGCGCGCAACGGCGTGATCGTGCGGATGGGGAAGAAGCACGGAGTTGCGACGCCAGCGAACACGATGACCGTGGCCCTGCTGCGAGCCATGGCGACGCCCTCTTCCATGGCGAAGCCCTCTTCTTAGTTCGCCGCGGAACTACTGCTTGCCGGGTACGACGCAGGCCTGATCGCCAGCGAGTTTTTGCTGCAGAAGACGCGGCATCAGGAGTTTGTAGAAAGCTTCTTCTTTTGGCTCCAGGCAGACGTTAGCATTCGGCGTTCCTGGCGTTGGGCGGGTGAAGCCCTTGTCATCAACGTCGATGTGCAAAGGCGTCGCGGGGCAGGTTGCGGGATCGATGGCGTAGGCTGCGGCAACGGCGTCGAAGAGCGTGGGCGTCACCTGGTTTGTCGCGTGGCTCCATTCGGCGATGAGGATCTGGAGGGTATCCGTCATAGGCGTGCTGATCCCAGCGAGCAGCGAGCGTTTCGTTTCGTCGAACTTAATCTGCGTGGAGTCGAGCGGCATCATGTAGATAGGAACGCCGGAGCGGAAGAGCTTCTGCGCGGCGGCGGGATCCGTTGCAATGTTGTACTCGGCGTTGGGTGGGGGCGGCGGCGTGTACTGGGAGCCGCCGTACCCGCGGTAGATTGCGCCTCCCATCATGACGACGCGCCGGAGCCTGCGGAACGTAGCGGGGTCGCGGTCGATGGCTGCGCCGATATTCGTGAGCGGACCGAGCGCGAGGAGCGTGATCTCGCCGGGGTATTTGTTGATCTCGTCGAGCAGGAAGGCGATGGCGTCGGTGTGACGGTGTTCGATGCCAGCGCTCGCCCACGGGGCTTGCGAGAAGTTCGTGGCGGACTTGGTCACGACGCCAGCGTGGACTGGGACTTCGGTGCGTCCGGTCTCGCAGAGCATGCGGTCGAGCATCCGCGCGCGGAGAGCGGTGTCTCCCCAGGCGGAAGAGATGCCGATGACCTGCACCTCGGGGCTGATCAGCATCAGGTCGACCGCGAAGGCGTCGTCGACATCGTCGCCGATGTCGGTGTCGATGATGACCTTCGCCGGGCCCGCAGAAGACTGTGCGAGTCCAGCCGTAACGGAAGACACAAACCCGAACAAAAGCACAAGATAGCTGCACCACGACGACATCTTCTGCATCTCCAATTGCGCAAGAGTACCCTAAATCTCGCGACAGCGGCCTTTCGGACGCAATGGCACGAACCGGAGGGCTTGACAGCTCGCGTAATCTAGAATGTTTGCATAGCAATAGAAACGGAGATTCCTTTGGCTGACACAATTTTTGATTTAGTGGTCCTCGGCGGCGGACCGGCGGGGTACACCTGCGGCATCCGCGCAGCACAGTATGGCTTGAAAGTCGCCCTGGTTGACGCGAATGACCGGCTGGGCGGAACGTGTCTGCTCTGGGGATGCATCCCCACGAAGGCGATGCTCTTCTCGGCCGAACTGTGGGACCACCTCAAGCACGCCGACCGCTACGGCATCGATGGCGTCACGCCGACGCTGAACTGGAAGGGCGTGCTCGCCCGCAAGGACGACGTGATCTCGCGGCACGTGAAGGGCCTCGACTTCCTGATGAAGAAGAACAAGATCACGACGTTCAAGGGCTTTGGCAAGCTCACCGGCCCTGCGAAGGACGGCGTCCACACGATCGACGTCAAGCTCGCCGACGGCAAGCCCGAAACGATCAAGGCGAAGAAGGTCGTGCTCGCGACGGGCTCCGACGCGCGCATGCTGCCCGGTTACAAGCCCGACGACACAATCCTGACCAACTACGAGATCCTGAAGATCGCGGAGATGCCGAAGTCGCTGGTGGTGATCGGCTCGGGTGCCGTGGGCGTGGAGTTCGCCTCGGTCTTCAAGAGCTTCGGCGCGGATGTGACGGTGCTCGAGATTCTGCCGCGTGTCGTGCCGGTCGAAGATGAAGAGATATCGAAGGAGTTGCTGAGGCAGTTCAAGAAGCGCGGCATCGACGTGAGCGTGTCGATCAAGGACACCAAGGTCGAGAAGAACAAGGACGGCGCGCTGGTGACGTGGACAGATTCGAACGGCAAGCCGCAGTCCAAGCAGGCCGAGAAGGTGCTGATGGCCGTGGGCCGCGCGCCGCGCACCGAGGGCATCGGACTTGAGAAGACGAGCATCAAGCCGGACCGTGGCTTCGTGATGACGAACGAATGGATGGAGACGACCGAGCCGGGCGTCTTCGCAATCGGCGACATCGTTGGAGGGCTGCCGCAGCTGGCGCACGTGGGTTCGATGGCCGGCCTCGTGGTCGCGGCGCGTATCGCGGGCAAGTATGCCAAGCCGGTGAACCGCACGCGCATTCCGGGCTGCACGTACTGCGAGCCGCAGATCGGCAGCGTGGGCCTCACCGAAGCGCAGGCGAAGGAGAAGGGCTATAACGTCAAGGTCGGCAAATTCCCGTTCGTCGGCAACTCGAAGGCGACGATTCTCGATGCGCACGACGGCTTCGTGAAGGTGGTCTCGGATGCGAAGTACGGCGAGATTCTCGGCGTGCACATCATTGGCCCGGCTGCGACGGAGATCATTGCGGAGTGCGTCACGGCGCTCGAGCTTGAGGCGACCGTGGAGGAGATGATGTTCACGATCCACGCGCATCCCACGGTGGCCGAGGCGCTGCTGGATGCGTTCTCGAGTGTTGAGGGCAAAGCGGTGAATGTGTAAGCACAAAGTCAAGAGATCAAAGAGGGAACGCGAAGGATGCGCTCCCTCTTTCTGTTTGCGATTTGAGCTTTATTCGCAAGGCGTAATAGGCGAACAAGGCCGACATGCCGTAAGCCAAGATTTCCAGCCCGAGTTTGTGCTGTGGTCGGCGAGACGGGGCGATACCCCAGACGTAAAAAGAGAACACTGGTCCGATCTGCATCAAGAGAGCCAAAAAGAAGCGCTTGCTGACTAACGCCCAACGGAAATGTCTCGACTGAACTTTACGCTCGACGAGTTCTCCAGTCAGCGCAATGCCAAGAGAAGTCAAAACAATTGCTTCGACGACAAAAACGAATCCCCAGAGCAGCCCGTATACAGGTGAGTCCCCTTTCACCCAGGGAAGAATCGAAAAGAGAGAAACGGGAATCGAAACCAGGATCGCCATGAAAACGCCGAGCAGATAACGAATCGCGGTGATCAACCAAAATCGCATAGCGAAGTGTAACAATAAAGCTATCAATCTAGACATCACGATGCTTCTATGAAAACATCATGATGTGCGAACCACTCTGACCATCGACGATGATGTCGCAATGCTTCTCGAAAAGGAGATGCGCCGCACCGGCCAGCCGTTGAAGCAGACCGTGAACCAGTTGCTTCGCTCTGGCCTGCAGCAGGCTTCAACTCCTGCGAAGCCGAAGCCCTTTCGCGTGAAGGCACGAAACCTCGGTTTGCCTGCCGAATGGACATCGGGCTGCGTCCAGGAGCTAATTGATATGCTTGAAGGTCCGTCGCATCGATGATCGTTATTGATGCAAACATCCTGATTTACGCATATGACACCGGCGCCTCGCATCATCGAGCCTCACGGGAGTATTTGGAAAAGGTGTTTTCCGCCTCCTATCCCGTAGGAATTCCTGTTCAGTGCGTCTCGGCATTTCTTCGCGTCACGACACAACGCAGCCTGCGGGGAGCTCAATTTTCCATGCCTGAGGCCGTCGCGCTTGTAGAAGAGTGGTTCGGTCTTCCGCATGTTCGCTTGCTGATCCCTGGAGAACATCACTGGCCAATCTTCCGCCGTATGCTGTTGGAAGGCCAATCGTCGGGGAGGTTAGTGACAGACGCCCTGATTGCAGCAACTGCGATGGAATATGGTGGCGAGTTGCAGACCAACGACCGTGACTTCGCGCGCTTCCCCGGACTGCGCTGGCGCAATCCGCTTGAGAAGAAGTAAATGTACATCCACCTCCTCCATCTCGGCCGCGTCCCCTACGCCGAGGGTCTCGAAATCCAGAAGCGTGTCATCGCTGCGCGCAAGCAGGGTTTAATTGGCGATACGCTGCTGTTGCTGGAGCATCCTCCTGTCTTGACGCTGGGCCGCAACTCGAGCCGCAGCAACGTCATTGTCTCGGATGAGTTTCTTGCCTCGCGTGGGATTGAGATCCACGAGATCAATCGCGGCGGCGACGTGACGTATCACGGGCCGGGACAGTTGGTTGGCTACCCCATCATCGACCTGCGCGGCGACTGGCCCGGCAAGAAGGGCCCGGGCCTAAAACATCTAGGGCCGGTTGATTATGTCCGGATGCTGGAAGAGGTGCTGATTCGCGTATGCAATGACTTCGGCGTGATGGCGCAACGCATCTGCCGCCGAACCGGCGTGTGGACCCTCGCCGGAGGTAGCGTGCTTGAGAAGAAGGTGGCGGCCATCGGGGTGCACGTCTCGCAGGGAGTGACTTCGCACGGATTCGCGCTCAACGTGACCACCGACCTGCGCGACTTTGAGTGGATCGTGCCGTGCGGCATCTCGGACCGGCAGGTGACGAGCCTTGATCTTGAGGCGCCGGAGGATCAGCAGCCGACGATGGAGGCGGCTATCAACTCGACGTCGCGCCACTTCGGCCGTATCTTCGAGCGGCAGATGCTTTGGGTGGAGTCTGTGGACGAACTTCTTGCAGCATCAACGAAAGACCGCTGAACGGCCATGCAGTCCGCTAATCGAACCCAGCGCCAGCCAGAGGCCCAGTTGCAGCCTTATAATCCGAATCGTATGCTCGATTGCGCGCCGGGCCGGTGTGGCTGGCTTCCGGCAGCGGTTCTGCACCTGAGGGAGAAGCACTTACATGCCGACTGACGTAGTTATGCCCCAGATGGGCGAATCCATCACCGAAGGCACCATCACCAAGTGGCTGAAGAAGCCGGGCGACAGCGTCCAGCGCGATGAGCCTCTGTTCGAGATCTCGACCGACAAGGTCGACGCCGAGATTCCCTCCCCTGCGGCCGGGACCCTAAAGGAGATCAAGATCGCCGAGGGAGCGACAGTCCAGATTAATACCGTGGTCGCGGTTATTGACGGCGGCGCTGCTTCAACCGCCAAGGCCGAGACGGCAGGGGCTCCTGCAGCCGATAGTGTGACTCCCGCCGCCGTGGACGAGCCGGCCGCGACGCAGGGGAATCCTGCAGAGGCTGATGTTGCTGCTGCGCCGACGAAGATCGAGGCCAGCGGGGCCACCGAGGTGTTGATGCCGCAGATGGGCGAGTCCATCACCGAGGGCACGATCACGAAGTGGCTCAAGAAGGTGGGCGACACCGTTCAGCGCGACGAGCCTATCTTTGAGATTTCGACGGACAAGGTTGATGCGGAGATTCCTTCGCCCGCCGCGGGAGTTCTGACCGAGATCAAGGTTCCTGAGGGCAATACAGTTTCGATCAATACGGTTGTTGCGGTGATCGGCGGAACTGCCGGTAAAGCTGCGCCTGCGCCTGCCGCTGCTGCTCCCGCGCCGTCGAAGGCTGCTGCTCCGGTTGCCGCTGCACCTGCGGCGGCCCCGCTCGCCGCTGCTGCGCTGTCGGGCGAGCAGGCGCGTTCTTCGCCGCTGGTCCGCAAGATCGCGAAGGAGAACAACGTCGACCTCTCGCAGGTCGCTGGCAGTGGCGCCTCGGGCCGCATCACCAAGGAAGACATCCTCGGCTACATCGAAGGTGGAGCGAAGCCTGCAGCGCCCGCAGCCGCTGCTCCTGCGGCCGCCGCTCCGTCTCCCGCAGCAGCGAAGCCTGCGGCTCCCGCCCCTGCCGCCGCTCCGCTTCCGGGCGAGGTTGTGCCGATGACGAAGATGCGCTCCATCATCGCGCAGCGCATGGTGGAGTCCAAGCGCACCAGCCCGCACGTCCACACCGTCTTCAAGGTGGACATGACGCGCATCGTCAAGCTGCGTGAGAAGGAGAAGAACAAGTACGAGCAGCGTAACGGCGTGAAGCTGACGTACATGCCCTTCATCACCCGCGCTGCCATCGTCGCGCTACGCAAGCACCCCATCGTGAACGGCTCGGTCGATGGCGATGCGGTCCGCTATAACAAAAACATCAACATTGGCATCGCCGTCGCGCTTGACTGGGGCCTCATCGTGCCGGTCATCAAGCAGGCTGAGGAGAAGAACTTCCTCGGCATTGCGCGCGCCATTGTGGATGTCGCGGAGCGCGCACGCGGCAAGAAGCTCGCTCCCGACGAGATCTCGGGCGGCACGTTTACGCTGACGAACTCCGGCATCTTTGGCGAGCAGTTCGGCACGCCGATCATCAACCAGCCACAGAGCGCGATCCTCGGCATCGGCGGCTTGAATAAAGAGGCCGAGGTCATCACCGATAAGGAAGGCAACGACTTCATTGCCATCCGCTCGATCCAGCGCTTCACGCTGGGTTTCGACCACCGCATCGTCGATGGTGCCGACGCCGGCAAGTTCATGTCGGACTTCAAGGCGTATCTGGAGAACTGGAACGAAGACATCGGCTGACTATCGCGAAAACACGACGCGGCAGGCGAATTTCGTCTGCCGCGTTTTCTTTTCGGATAACCCTTAGAGCAGAGCTGCGGCTTGCAATACAAGCTTCACCGCTTCGTCAGCGGTTTTGCCTACCGCAGAGAGATGGCCCATCTTGCGGCCCTTGCGTGGGCGGTGCTTCTCGTAGAGGTGCAGGCGCACGCCGGGGACGGCAAGGGCGGCGTCGAAGTGCGGTTCGCGCGGCGAGCCGTCTTCGTTGAGCCAGACTTCGCCGAGCAGGTTTGCGATGGCGGTGGGCTGGATGACGTCGACGTCACCAAGCGGCAGATCGCAGATGGCGCGCACGAGCTGCTCGAACTGGCTGGTGACGCAGGCGCGCTCGCTCGCGTGGTAGCTGTTGTGCGGGCGCGGAGCCATCTCGTTGACGAGCAGCTTGCCGTCTTTGGTGCAGAACATCTCGACGGCGAGGATGCCCTCGAGCTGAAACGTGTCCGCGATGGATTCGGCGAGGCTTCGCGCCTCGGCTTCCATCGCAGATGTCAGCGGCGCGGGCATCACGCTCCACGCGAGGATCTGGTTTTCGTGGAGGTTCCACGCCGCGGGGTAGACCTTTACCTCGCCGTGCGGAGAGCGCGCGACGAGTACAGAGATCTCGCGCTCGAGGTCGATGGCCTTCTCGACGATTCCTGCGCCTTCACCGAGCGCTTCCCAGGCTCCGCGGACCTCGGCCTCGGGATCGGCGCCTGATTTGAAGCCGACCTTGCCCTGTCCTCGGCCGTCGTAGCCTCCGGTCGCGCTCTTGCAGAAGCAGCGGCCGCCGAGCTCGCGAATTGCGGTGCGCAGCTCAGCGATGGTGTGGACCGCGCGATAGTCACCGACGGGAAAGCTATTGCGCTTCAGCCAGTTCTTCTGTTCGATGCGGTCCTGAATGACGGCGAGCATCGCGCGTCCTGGACGCACCGGCGCAAAATTGGCTGCGGCATCCATGCTGCGCGTCGAGATCTGCTCGATCTCGAGCGTGATGACGTCGCAACCGCGGGCGAGGTTTGCGGCCTCGCGTGCGTCGTCCCAGCCAGCCTCGATGCAGCCGTCGACGACGAAGCGTGCGGGGCACGCGGGGTCGGGGTCGAGCACCTGGATGCGGTAGCCCATCGCACGGGCAGCCATTGCGGTCATGCGGCCGAGTTGTCCGCCACCGAAGATGCCGATGGTCGCGCCGGGAAGTATCGGCTGTGCTGTCGAAGAGATGTTGCCGCTCACGCTTTGCCCGCCTCTACGACTGGCTCCTCGCCGACGGTTTGGGCGAGGACTTCGTCACGACGCGCGGTGCGCCATGCGGTGAGCTTCGCGCGGAGGGCGGCGTCGGTGGTGGCGAGAATCTCCGCCGCGAAGATGCCGGCGTTTGCCGCGCCTGCTGCGCCGATGGCGAGCGTGCCGACGGGAACTCCCTTGGGCATCTGGACGATGCTCAAGAGCGAGTCCATGCCTTGCAGCGCAGTTGCGGGGATGGGCACGCCGAGCACGGGGACGACGGTCTTGGCCGCGAGCATTCCCGGAAGGTGTGCGGCGCCGCCGGCTCCGGCGATGATGACGCGGAGCCCGCGATCTGCGGCGCTGGCGGCGTACTCGAAGAGAAGATCGGGTGTGCGGTGCGCGGAGACGACTCGGACCTCATGCGGCACGCCGAACTCAGTGAGCATCTCTACAGCGCTTCGCATCACGGCATAATCATTGCGGCTTCCCATCACGACACCCACGAGGGGCTTTGTTTTCATAGGTTGATTATAGTTGTTGGTTTGTTCGTTGATCGTTGATAGGTCGCGCCTTTGGCGCTTGGGATTGAGTTGGTTCGTGTACCTGGGCTTCGGACTGAGGCTTCGCCTCGTCCTTCACCCCAGGCTGGTATGGATCGCGCCTTTGGCGCTTTTTGTAGCGTGAGATTGAGGATGAGCTGCAGACCGTGGTCTTCATCAGGTATCAGGAACTTGTCATCGGCAGAGGAAGTCGATGGCGATGTGCAGCATGGTGAGGAGTGCGCTGCTGGCGGCTACCATTCCCTTCAGGCGCTGCATGGCGCGCTCGTGGGTCTCGACGCGTTGTTCGAGTTGGACGATGCGGCCTGGCTGGCCTATGCCGAGTAAATTGTCGACCTGGCTTTTCAGGACGCGTAGGTCGGCGAGGACCTGGGCTTCAAAATCGGTCATTGGTCTTTCTCCGTGTTTCTTGCGTTGATGGCGTGCCCTTAAGCAAGGCGTTTCGCGCCTCGCGCGAATGTCCCACATCTGGCGATGAGGCCGCCAGATATGGGGCACCCGATTTTGTTGGCGAACTGCAACTGACAACCTGCCACTTACAACTGAGCTATGAGACTGGGAGGTCTGTAAAGACTGCGCTTGAAAAACGTGAGTAGAGCGGCGGTGTCGAGCCGTCGTACATCCTCACGTAGTACTGCTCGATTTGGGCTTCGCGCGGGATGGAGAAGCTTCGCACGGGGCTGCGCAGCACGAGGTCCTGGTCCACGCCCGGGCCGAAGTCCCAGTCCCTTCTTCTCACCTCGAAGCCTCCGCCTGCAGGTAGAACGGTTCCGGCGTCCACCTGCAGCGCGGTCGCCGTCGCGCTCACCACTTGCAACTGCTGCAGGTTCGCGAGCACGTTGCCTGGCGCGGCTGATGCTGTTGTTGGCAGCAGAGCGTCTGAGGCGATGGATTCGGACAACTTCATCCCGAGCGACTCGGCCCAGTCGTTCGCGAAGGCGATCTTGTAGGTCAGAATCTCCGGCACGGCGTGGCCGTTTTCGAGCGCGACCTTGCGGACGACGACGCTGGTCGTCACTCCGCCGGACGAGAGCGAGAGCACATCGCCGGGCCAGATGTCCGCGGCAGGATTGACCGCGGCGTAGGTGCCTGAGACGGCCGCGGCTCTGCTGGTCGCGAAGCTCAGGACGGCCTGGGCTGCGGCTTCGCAGTCCGCCGTGCTTCGCGCCGCGGGCAGCAGCACTTTGCCGAGCCAGCATGCAGCTCCGGGAAAGCCCGCCGTTGTCTCGGCGGTCACGCTGGTGCTGTTGGCGAGCCGCGCAACCGAACGCTGGCTGCCGCGATACGTCACGGTGACGAGCTCGCCAGCGACCGGCACGCGTCCCGAGAGAAATGTAACTTTTCCGGTAGCAGATTCCTTGCAGTCAACGCCCTCGCCTGCAACTCCGATGAGCCGTGTCTGCAGTGTGCCGCTGGGAAGCGTGCTTACTACCCAGGCTGAACCGGTCTGCGTCACGCGGCAGTAGGCCATGGAGCCTGTGAGCTGCACGCTGTCCACCGCGACGAAGGTGCAGCTTGCAGGCGAACTGGTTACCGCGCCGTCGTAGAGCACTGTTGCGGGCGTGTTTGAAGCCGCGCCGAGGTCCTGCAGCTCGAAGACGATGGACATCGGCGCGTCGGTGAGATTGCCGCCGAAGGCCTGGACCGCGCCATCGACCATTGCGTAGTAGGTCTGCATCACGCGTTGCATCTCGACGCAGTGCAGGCGTATCCGGAGCGTATAGGTGTGCCCGCTCAGCAGTGTGTATGGAGTGCCGACCTCTGCGCCGTTCACAAATGGCACGACGATGGTCGAGCCGCCGGTTTGGCGAACGTTGTATCCGGCGAAGCAGTTAGCGCGCTGCGTGCTGCCGGAATAGAGCCCGCAGAGGACGCCGTCGCTGGGCGCGGTGAGCTGTACGCTTCCGGCTTCGACGACGAGCGAGCCGCCCATCTCGATCGCGTCGATCGCGGTAAGCGTCGTCTGGCCGTCGAGCCCGTTGCCTCCGGTCATCGTGAGACCTGCGGCGCTCAGGCTGAGGTGCGAGCCGGGGTCCGACACCTGCCAGACGCGCGTGTCGGGTGCGGCTTCGTTGAAGCTGTCGGCGATGAGTGCAGTGGCGCTTGTGGAGTTGGCTATTCGCTTCGGCCGAAACGGAGCTTCGGTCAACTGAAACACGGTCGTCGTGCCATCGCCCGCGAACGTCTCGGTGATGTAGGCGGTGGGCTCCATCTCGCCGCTCAGCGTGACGTCGTTGGCCAGTTCCTTTACTGACGACGACTTCAGCGCGGCGACCTGCAGGGTGCCGTCGCCATCGCTCAGCGCGTGCGTTACGGTGCCAGCGGGTTGCAGGCTCAGGGCGCCGTTCACGACCCGATATGCCGAGTACGATGCGCTGGCGATGGCGGCGGCATTGGCCGACCAGCTCTGCGCCTGCTCGGGCACAAAGACTCCTAACGTAGGGCCGTTGTCCACGCCCGCCGTTGTGAAGAGGCTGCCATCGACACGGTTCGTCAGCGTTAGCAGAAGTTGCCCGCCGGGCAGCGCAGCGCCTGAACCGCCCAGAGGAACGGTTTGCTTGTCGAGCAGCCACTCGTCGCTCACTGCGTTGATGACGACGCGATACACCGGTCCCGTCGTCGCGACCCCGGCGTAGATACTCTCTGGCTCAGTCGCGAGATAGCCTGTGAACAGGACTGTTCCGCTGTCGGATGTAACGACGATGCGCCCGCGCCGCGAGGGCACAGGAAGCGAGAGCGCGCTTACGTCGAGCATGCCTGTGCACAGTGATGGCGCGTTCAGCGTGCGCTCGATCTTTAGCGGGCCATCGGCGGCGAGGGCGCTGCTGTAGTCCAGCGCACCCGCGCCATCGAGGTTGTCGATCGTTATCCTCACTGCGACACCTCGCTTGTGTTCAAGGGGCCGAGTCCGCGCATCTCGCGGACCTCGTTGACGGTCAGCACGCCGGCTTCGATGAGAGTCTTCTGGATCTGTACCTCTTCCATCTCGTCGCGGCTTTCGAGCTGGTTGAAGCAGAACTCGAACTCGCGCCAGCCGAGCTTCTTTGCGAAGAGATCGCGCGTGATGTGCTCGGCGACGAGTTTCGCGACAGGAACGATGGCGCTCTGGAAGGCTTCGTCGGCCATCTCACCTGCCGTCGAGCGGTTCACGTCGCTCTCGAGGCCGAGCAGCATCGGCGGAAGCTCGAAGGCGTTCGCGATGAGGCGAATGAGCATCTCCTGCCATTGCAGGCGCAGGTCCGCGTCCGTGCCGCCGGCGAAGCGCAGCACCTCGGGCTTCTGCTCGCAGCTCAGCAGGGGTACGCGGCCTGTGCCCTCGATCTCGTCCTGCCACCAGCGGATGAGGCGGTCGTGCTGCTCGGGCGTCGCCTCGTTGAGCCATAGCGCGTACTGCACCACCGAGTTCGAGGCGAGGCGCCCGGCGTAGCGGTTCGCGCTGAGGAGTTGATTCACGGTCTCGAACGCGACCTCAAGACGGCCCAACCCGAAGGGCGTGTGCGTGCGCGGATTGAGCCGCAGGTACATCAGCTCGTCGTCAAGCAACGGAATTAAAGCTTCGTTGCTTGGCATGCCGAGTTGTCCTGTCGCCTGGGCGTAGCGCGGCTTCGCGGGGTCGCCGTTCCATTTGCTGTCGATCTGGATGGTTGCGCCGTCGACAGCCCACAGATGGAAGGGCTGCAGCGCATCGTTGGTCGCCTCCATCTCGACCGCGCCGAAGCCGCCGACGAACAGGTCCTCGATCACCTGCTCCCACAGGACGCGAAAACTGTCCGAGGCGTTCGGCTCTTCGAGGCATCGCCGGAGGATGTTGATGCGCTCCGTTGCATTCTCTACCTCTGCGGCCGAGTAGCCACGACGCACGCGCACCTGCCAGTCCATGCTGGCGACCTTGTCCTTGACGACGTTGATCGCGCGCCGCACCACCGGCGTCTCTGCGAACTTGCGCAGGTTCGCCGGAGTCGGCTTGGGCATCGCATTCTGCCCCGCGCGTCCCGCCGGGTTCCATGGTGAGAGAATCGCCGGAAGCATCGCCGTCTTCCTCGCACCCGCATCACTGCTCGCGGCTTCGACGCCTGCCAGCCGCTGCCATACATCCTTCACTGCCGCACGAACTCCCATCCCTCACCTCTTTCGCTTCCACACGCAGAAATAAAAAGGCACGGCCCGAAGGCCATGCCGGTCGTATCCCAAATCATGAATTGTTGCTAGACCCTTAACTCCATCCTCGCCGTCTCCGCGACTCTCGCCAGATCGTTCACCGTCACCACGCGAATCTCCTGCTGCTCCATCGTCTCTACGCCGAAGCGGTAGCGCTCCATCGCCTCGTCTTCGGTGTCGGAGACGCTGCGCAGCGGCTCGACGACTGCCGTCAGCTCGAGTCGTGCGTTCTCCACGCGCTGGACGCCGTCACGAAGCTGAGGCGCCGAGAACGCCAGGCCCTTCGCCGATTCGACGTCACCTTCGAGCGAGATCGCTTGAAACATTCGAATCATTCCGCCTTGTACTGCTTCTCTGCCGAAAGACTTATACCCGCAGTCAATCTTCATCGGGTCGCCCGGCCGCGTATAGAGCGAGGCAGCGATTCGCTTGCGCATCAGGTTCCAGACGCCGGCGCGCTCGAACTCCGTGCGCATCGATGCTGCGATTGACGCGCGCCCTGTGCGCCTGCGCTCCGCCTTTACCTTCAGGGGCTCGACGTACATGCGCATCAACTGCTCCATCTCGGCCGGAATGCTCTCGGCCAGGGTCGCGCGCGCCTCGGTGATCTGGACCGAGTTTGAGAGCGTATCCTCAAGCACCTGCATGACCGGCTTCGCATCTGTCGCCGCGGTGCGTAGCCGCTCGGCGATCTCGATCTCCAGCGCTTCAAGCAGCGCAACGTCGGCGTCAGCATCCATGCAGCGCACGCGGCTCCAGTCGCGGGTGAACCGGACGATGGCATTTGCCGCGGCGCTCGCGCTCTCGTCGCGGCCGGGCGCAGCCTGGCGCAACACGACGCCGATATTGGTGAACTCGCCCTTCACGACATCCGGCACGTAGCGGATAAGGAAGAACTCGCATTTGGTACGGTCTGGCATCAAGCTCCCGAAAAACAGTTGTTAGTTGTTGGTTGCGAGTTGCTAGTTGTTTGTTTCAGAGCAAATCGACAATCCCCAACTCCTGTAGAACATGTAGCAATTCAAACACCATTCAAACCGCAACAAACAACCTGCAACTACCAACTAACAACCAGCAACCTGCCTTTACATTACAAACTTACCTTCGCTGCTCAGCTCCGCGAACTGTCGCGGCACAACCATCCTGGCTCCCTTGTCCCACATCGGGAAAGGCTCACGATTCGAGTCCCGAAACGACAGGATCAGCTCCCGCACGCGCGAGCGCCGCTCCAACATCTGCTCCATCAAACGCTCGATCAGAGCCGTGTCTCCGCCGTACCACTCCGGTGGCACCTCCTCGGCGATCCTCCACAGCGTCTCCGGTTGCATTTCCTCCACGCGGCTCAGCCATGGCTCGAAGCTCTCCCATCCCGTCACTCCTGCGTAGACGCGATTGCGCAGGTACACGCCACGCTGCGGCGCGTCAGGGAAGCTCCATTCCCCTGCGTTGAAGCAGAAGCCCTGGTCGATGAAGGTCGCGCGGTACTTCCTCTCGCGCGGTTTACGCTCAAAGACCGCCTGGCGTCCGTTGCAGTTGCCCGTCCACTTGTCGATGCACAACATGCCCGCAAACTCGCGCAGGTTGCGCACCTCGTCCAGCTGCTGCTCCGGCAGATAGTCCACAACCTGCCCGGGCATCAGGCCGCCCACGAACTGCGAGCCGAACTGCAGCCCCGGCGTGTATCGCTCGCGCTGCCCGCGACCGAGCTGGACGTACATGTCCGGCGAGTGATCGACCAGCCACTCGCTCACCTCGACGACGTCGCACGCCGGAACCGTCAGCCCGACCGCCGCCGCCAGGCGAGTCACGATCAGCTCGTTGGCCAGCACGCGCAGGTGCTGCGGGTTGTTCTGAAACTTCACGACCCACAGCTTGCTGTCGGCCCCCAGCATCAGCTGGCTCTGCGCTCCACCACGCATCCGACGAATCGCCTGCACTGCCACTACCGCCAAGGGCGCTACCTCTGGTTCAGAATACTAGTTGCTGATTGTTCGTTGTTAGTTGCCGGATCCTCAAAACTAACAGCCAGCAACCAGCAACTAACAACGAGCTGCTAACGCCTGCGGGTAAGGATCTCCCCCCTTACGGCGTGCGCGATTGCCATGGCCATGACGCAGTCGTCGTGCGCACCGCTGGCGGCTCCGGTACGTCCTCCCTGCATGTTGACGAAGGTGCGGCACTCGGCCAACAGCCTTCGGCTGCGGAAGAGCTCCGGCGATTCCACGAGCAGCGCGCCCATGTGGCCTATGATGGCGGGCTTGCTGACCGCCGTGGTCAACCAGCCGGGCGAGCCATTCGTCTGGTAAACGTGCGGGTAGCGCTCGACGCGCTCCAGGTATGCGAGCACGGCAGAGCCATGATTGTTGCGTTCCACTGCGACGGTGGCGTTGTTATACCTTCGCGCCAGCACGGTTGCCATGCGCGCCTGTTCGAGCGGGTTGATGCGCTTCTGCAGCTCCGCGCATTGTTCTCCCCGCTTTACTTCGATGACCTGTATTGCGGCGTAGTCGCCCTCCGATCCTCCGCCTGCGGTATCAACCGCCACCACATATTTCACTCCCGGCATCGCCGGAAGCCACGTGAGCAGAGCGCCGTCGTGCTCATCCCAGATGGGGTTGGGGAGGCAGGTGAGTCTCTGCTCGATCGCATCGATCTCGAAGCAGCAGTCGCCCGACGCCTTGAAGCAGCTCTCGGGGTCTTCGGCGAACTCCTGCACGCGCAGCCTGCGATAGTTTGCCTCGAGCCCGCGGCGAAAGGCAATTTGCTGCCGCCCCAGATTGTGCATCTGGATCAGCCGCTTCTCCTCTTCCGTTAGGTCTGTCACTTCAGCGGCCGTCTCGCTGGCTTCGTATGCCTTCTCGAGCCACCAGGGGAAGAAGTGCCGCACGGTTGCATTGGTTGCTGCGCCGTTGATTGCGGCTCTAGCCCACTCTTCATAGAAGCAACCGCTCGCGCCGTTCGGCGTCGACTCCATGACCAGCTCGCCGCGCGGCGAGAGTGCGGCGCGCAGACCTGCGAGCGTCTCGCGCGCATCGCCCGGCCAACGGCTCAGCTCGCTGCAGTGCAGGTACTGGATCGTCAGCCCGCGGCCTGCTCCCTCATCGCCAGCGCTCAGGATCCGGAACTCGCTGTCGAGCTCCGGGAAGCGCATCTGCCCGACGTTGGCGCGGCTGCGGCGCAGGGGGCCCTTGCGCAGATCATCGTCCAGGCACTCCCAGAAGCGCTGCACCATGCGGAAGATTCCCTCGGCGGCCTCGCGTGTCTGCGCCACCTGTACGGTCAGCACTCCGCCGGCCGTAATCGTCTTGAGAAAGAACCTCGCTGCAACCCACGTCGTGATCCCCATCTGCCGGGCCTTCAGCACGATATTGTGCTGCCCGCGTATCTGCTCGAACTTCCGTTGCGCAGCGTTGGCCTCAAGGGCTCGTACTTTGCCCTCGCGGTCGCGCATGCGCAGCAGGTTTGCGGCCTCGGCGATCAGCTGCTCCGGCCGCGCCTCCATTGACCTCCCCAGGGCCAACAGCCGCTCCACATTCCACTCAGTCTCCTGCATCGTCTCCACCCTGTCGTTTGCTGTCCTTTGAGGCTCGACATCCCTCAACCAAGGCCCCACAATGAACTCAGAGCCCATGAAGATTCACCTCTCCCCAGTCAAAGAGACTGAGCTCATCACGCTGCTTCCGGAGCGCGCCGCGCACAGCAGCCACAGCCTCACCCACTCGCCCGAAGACGCGGACATCATCCTTCTGCTCGGCAGCTTCGGCGCGGAGCCGCACTACCTGCTCGACCATCCTCTTTACCGCGCCCACCCTGAGAAGTGCGCAGTCTACACAGAGGACGATAACTATCTGCCGCTCGCTCCGGGCGTCTACTGTTCCGCGGCCTTCGATGACAATATCCGCTCCGGACGCGTCTCGACCTACTCCTATGCCAGCGCCAGCGGTCGCTATGGCAACCAGTTTGTAACTGCTGAAGGAACAAATAAGCAGTACCTCTTCTCGTTCCTCGGCGGCAGCACCTCGCTGCTGCGAAAACGCATGTTCAACCTGAAGTTCAACCGCCCGGACTGCCTGATCGAGAACACCAGCACCTACTACCACTGGGACCTCGACCAGCCAGGCCGCGAAGAGCGTCAGAGGCGATACGCGCAGATCCTGGCCTCCTCACACTTTGTCCTGTGTCCTCGCGGTGCCGGCACCGGCAGCATCCGCTTCTTTGAGGTCATGCAGGCAGGAATCGCGCCGGTTCTGCTGGCCGATGACTACCCGCTGCCCCCGCATGTGGACTGGGACAGGTTTCTGCTGCGCGTCCCTGAGAAGGACATCGCGCGCCTCCCGGAGCTGCTGGAGCCGCACCTTCCCACAGCGGCCGAACGAGGCCGACTCGCGCACGAGGCATGGCTCCAGCACTTCGCTCCCGAGAAGGAGTTCGATGCCGTCGTCGCCGCCGCCCACGCCGCACTGCACCATGGCCCACCGGAGGAGGCAGTCTTCCGCCGCCGCCAGTGGAGCATGATTGCAAGAGCCGAGAGACGCCGCAAGCTGCGCATCTTCGCGCGCAATGCGGTTCTGCGGACGCTGAAGGCCCTGCGCATCAAGTCGCCGTACCAGATGAATCGGTAGTAAGGACGTTGCTGGTTGCCAGTTGCCGGTTGTTGGTTGGGTGTTGCAACCATCGAACTAACAACCAACAACCAACAACCAACAACCAACAACAACTAACAACCAACAACTGCTCTCTACATCTCCCAGTGGCAGCCGCTGACTGTCTTGGGATTCGGAACGTCCCGCAGCGTCAGCGTCGCGTTCGGCGGCACCGTCACGGGTGTGGCGAATGGCAGCCCGTTGATGAGCTGGTTTGCGTTCAACGGAGCCACCGTTACTGCGTAGGCCGACTGCGGATTGTTGATCCGGTAGACCGCGCCGCTCTGCCCGGTGCAGTCCGGCAGCGTCAGCGCGCTAGCCCCAGTCAGGCCAGCCAGGCTCACTTCGCCATCAGCCGCTGTCATGCTGTACGGCAGCGTGGTGACAGTATGCGGATTCGACTCGTTGTAGCCGAAGGCGTAGTTGAGCACGTTGCTCGCTGCGTTCGCCAGCAGTTGCTGGCCTGCCTGCGTCGGATGGATTCCATCACTCTGAAACCAGGTTGCGTTTGAATATGCCCCATTCGCTCCGAGCAACGGATTCGCGGCGAAGTCGATCACGCCATCTGCGCCCGCAGACTTTGCCTGCTGGAGGATCAGGGCGTCATAGTTATTTTTGTCGGTGTCCATCGCGATGCTGTTGAAGTCATTGCCAGTGCGGGAGATCATCGTCCCAACGAATACACGGCAACCCGCCTGCTTCATCGTCTGTATCCAACCAGTGAGACTGCTGAACGCTGTCGCCGCGCTAGCTCCATAGTTGTTGAAGTCGTTCGTCCCCGCAAAAGCGATGGCGATGGATGGCCCATTGGCATTCTGGCAAAGCAGCGCGGACCGGTTCGGTTCGGAGCCCTCTGTCTCCAGGATCGTCATTCCTACGATGCTGTTGTTCGTCAGCACGTAAGCGGGCTGATTTACGAGCGAGAGCAGCCCTGGCCATGGCGTCGCAACATTCAGGCCGAATGTAATCGAGTCTCCTGCCGTGATCAGTTGCGGCGCATTCAGTTGAGTTGGAGTCGGAGAGACGGAGACACCACGCGATGCAACCTCTGTACGAATCGAGGCGCTGATCGCGGCGACGCTTGCCGAAGACAGCTGCGAAGGATATGCGAGAAAGCGGTAATACGTGCAGTTGCAGCCGGAGCCGGTCCACGGAGAGACGTTGCTCGAACCGAGAAACAGGTTGCCGGAGGTCTGCGCGCCCGCAGAGTTGCCTTGCATGGTATAGGGCGTCTCAACCCCGTCGATATAGGTGTGATCCACTGAGCCCGAGCCAGCCCCCAGCGTGTAGGCATACACGTGGAATCCGCTCGTCAGGCGGGACGATGAGGTATTGAAGCTGCCGGTATAGATGCTTTGAGCATACCCAAAGGACTGGTGCCCCACGCCCGGGATGTTCTCGGTGTAAAGAAGGTTCGTACCAGTGTTCCCAAGGCTGCTTGATACCAGGATGGGGTACGAATTCAATGGCTGCGTGCCGGTGGTGAGCGGATTGATATAGACCGCCATCACGAAGGTGCGCGAGGCGTTCAGAGCCGGCGGCAGGGCGACACTCTGCTGGCCAGTGAAAGAGAGACCGGTCGGCGTCCACGTTGGAGCCAGCGTGCTTGCGGCCAGCGTTCCGTCGTTGCCGTTTCCGGTATTGTCGGTGAGGGCAGACCCGGTTCCCTGCAGGAAGTTGTAGTCTGCCGTCGCTCCGGCAAGCAGCGCCGCCGCGAGGTTCGCATCGACGCTGGAGGAACCGGCTGTTCCGCCTGCGGGGACCGCCCATGTGCCGTCTTCACGCAGATAGCGCGTTGTGCCCGCGGTCGCTCCGGGGTCGGGTACTGCTCCCTGAGAGTGATTGCTGCCGGAGGCCTGGAAGACCGGCAACTGCGCAGCGCTCACTGCTCCATTCAGTGTTGTCGCATTCACCGTGGCGGCGTTGATGGTGTTCGCGGAGAAGCCCTGTGGAGAGAATCCGTAGGTCTGCCCCCGCAGATTCAACGTCAGGGAGCTGGTTGTCGGCTGAAACGCGATCGTATCGGTAGCGACGCTCGAGTCCAGCTCAAACAGGTTGTAGCCGGAGTTCCACTTTCCGCAGCCGTGCGAGTTGCAGTGGATCGTGAAGACGCTCTGCTCGCCGGCCTGGGCCACCATCATTCGCTGCCACACGCCTATGGCCTGATATGCCATGTCGGGAGCGGCATGGGTGCCTCCGTTGCCGTAGTACGCGCTCGCAGGGACGGCATTCGACACTGTCCAGCCTTGCAGTCCAGGACCGTTGTTCCCTTCGTACTGCACTCCGGCCGACTGGAACGAAGAGGGGCGCGGCACGGTCTGCCCGACGAACTCGACATCGGGACCTATCTTTTGCTGATAGTAGTGGGGCTGCTCCACGGTGTCGTTCGCGGCCCATGCGACGTTGTTCGGCGCAAGCGTCATTGTTCCGTCGACGCGCTTGTTGGACGGATTCATCACGCTGAGCACCTCGGCCATCGGATAGAGTGCATAACTTCCGGTGAGGTAGGTCAGGGTCCCACTGGTGCTCGTGCTATTGGGCCCGCTCTGCGCGTAGGTAAGGGTGTTGCCGGAGATTGTCGTCACAGCAAAGCTGCCGTTGTAGCTTGCGTCGGCGACTCCGGCCACGGTCAGGGTAAGTCCGTTCACATCCACCGGGAAGTTGCCCGCCGTCGTCAAAGTAACGGTGTTATTGGTGCGCGCGACTGAGGTGATCTGCAGGGAGATGTTCTCAAAGCCCGAGGTGCTGCCCATAGAGCCGACAATCGGAGTCGCTCCGCCGGCATAGTAAAGACCGGTCGCCGAGTAGGAGCCGATCACAGGAAAGACCTGCCGGATTCCGCTCACCGTGTCTACAGTCTGCTCCAGACCGTAGCCGCACAGGCCGCCGATCGCTACGGTCGCGTTGGCAGCATGGGCCTTGTTCAGCGTGAGTTGCAGGTGCGTTCCATCGACGACGGTGTAGTTCGCCATCTCGAACTCTTCAATGCCGTTGACCGGAACCGTCGGATCGGCCAGGCACGCGACGCCGCTCTGTGCCTGGGCCGCAGCCGTGTTGGTCGCGAAGCCGGTGGGAACACCGGTGGTCGCAATCGCAACTGTCACAGCACCAGGAGCGACGTCGTTGGCCTGCGATGGAATCGCCTGCGCGATTGTGAAGAATGTGCTTACCGGAAAGCCGCTACCGCTGAACGCAGCCGAGGCATTAGGGCCGCCCGCGCCCCGGCCAACAAGCATACCTGCGGTCAGCACCTTTGCCGGGTTTGTGTCGATGAGGAAGCGGCCATCTCCCTGAGTGCCCTGGTTGGCGCTCGGCGTTACCGTGATTGAGGTCGAGCCTGTCGAACAGCCTGCGGTGCAGCTTCCCTCAAACACGCGTGAGTCCTCGCGGACCTGCAAGTCGAATGGATGTGCTCCTTCATCGGCGTTGTCGCGAAAGCCTCCTGAGGAGACGATGGACTGTGCGCCGATGAGGCAGTCGCCCACACCGTAACAGCTGGTTCCCATGGGAGCCAACACGTGCTGCCCCTGCGTGTTGTACGTACCGTTCACCATGAGGGCGCTGTATCCGGTCTTGAAGTAGGGGGGCGGGCTCTCAACGTTCTGCGGAAACTGATTCGATCCGCCGCCGAGCCCAAAGTGATTGATCTGCAGCCCCACGGAGGCGGGGTTCTGCGTGCCCGTCAATTGATGCACTGCGGCGCCACCGCGTGTTGAGGTCACGTCGATCACCTGCCCGGTCTCGGTGCCAGGAGTCGTAACGCTCTCAGGATTGAGATACACGTCGTGCCTCTGGCCGTCGCGTGCGTCTTCCAGGTGCGTCTGGTTGTTCCAGTCGGTGGAGGTGTAGATCTCTCCTGAGGCGTAACTCTGCTCTGCCTTCACCTCGCAGCCGTTGGCGCAATCCGTGCTGGTTACTGCGTTTGCGATGCCATTGTTGCCGCGGCCATTCACATACTGGCTGGCGTACTCCGTGCCATTGAGCAGATTGACCTGCAGGTCAGAGCCGGTGGGCTGAGCGACCGTCTGAGTCCCTTGCGGAAGCGTCGACACCTTCTGCGCGAGGCCTGCGGTGAGGCCGGAGATGCTTGTGTCAACGTACTGCTTCTCCGCAGCCTGCAGCGGCGATGTCGGATCGCCGGGGAGCACGAGCGGGCCGGTCATGGTGTCGCCGGCCTTCAGCACGTAGGGATTCGACTGGTCGAGCGGATGACCGGCGACCGCAGCGGCAATGGCCGTGTCCACGTAACTCCTGCTGACGGTCTGCATCGCCACTGTCGTGGGTAGCACCGTGCTTCTGATGGCGTTTAGCTGAACCGGAGTCTGGCTCGCGGGAACGACCCAGAACTCGCGGCTCACCGTGCCATCGTCGAGGTGATACACCGCCGTGTAGTAGGTTCCCATCGGCGTCGCGCCTGCATTTGGAGCGAGCGCCACACTCAGCGCGCCGCCCGTGGCAATCGTGACGGATGTGCTGCCGCTGGACACAGTCTGACCAGCCGCGTTTGTGAATGCGGGCCAGCTTATCAGGACCGTTCCAGTCGCAGCGGTGCCATCGGCACGATAGACGGTGTCTGTAACCTGCGTTGTTACAATCTGCGCGACCCCCATGACGGTCAGCCATACGAGCATGCCAGGAACGGCGACCAGCATGCCGATCAGGGTCGTCCATCCTCTACGCTTCCAACTCATCGTCTCTCTCCTCATTCTTCTAAACCGCTCGCATGGCCGCCGGCAGGTAGCTCCGGAAGCACAGCACAATCTCACTGTCATTCGCATCTTTCACGGGCAGAGCGCGAAAGGCACCGCTCAGCCTCACTCGTTCGAGCGGCGCCTCGAGGGTCTCCTGTGTCTCCGCCGCTCCCTGCATCGCCTGGAGGCGCGGGTAGTGGAAGATCATGCGGTCCCCCTGCTCGCCGTCCATCACAAAGAGCCCGGACTACTCCTGAAAAAAGGTGCCACCCTCGCGATCGACAAAGCCAACCAGCGGGCTCACCTGCATTCCCGCTGTTGGCGCTCCGGCGGGCAGCGGCGCGCCCAGCGTCAGCACTCCATTCGCAATCGCCGTGACGCAACCGACATTCAGCGATACGCGCCGGATGTAGTTCACGTCGCTCGCAACGTTGGCTGCCGCACTCACATAGGCCGCGCTCACGCCGCTTCCGACGTAGCCGGTCTGACCGGTGTAGTCCACGTCCACCGAGACCAGCTCGCCGACGGAGAAGCCTGCAGCAGCAGCGCCCACATTCAGCGCAGTCGCCGTCGATCCCGCCGCAAGAGGCACCGCAGCCGCAGCCGTTCCGCCGCTGCCATTTGCGGATGCTCCGGCAGCGATCGCCAGCAGGTTCATCTGCTGCGAGCCGCACGAGAGCGCCATCTGCAGCTTGCCCCAGCTCTCGAACTCCAGTTGCACGGTAGCCTCAACCTCAGTCCTCACCTGGTTCGATGCCATTGCCGGGGCCCCGGTGTTGAGCGCGCCTATCTTCGCTCCGCTCTTGCGCGCGAACTTCGTGCACCACCCGAGATCTAGCCACGGCGCGGGAGGCGCATCGAGAGTGAACGCACCGTTTTGCGCTGCGTCGAAGAGTGCGGGCGTTTCAGTTGCGCGGTTGACTGGAGCAAAGTACGCTCTCACACGCCGCGTGACGGGAGCCACAGCTGCAACGATCCCAGTGCTCACAGCTCACCTGCTTCCTGGTAGCTGAAGACATCCACCGTGGCGGCGCGCTCCAGCCGCTCGCCATTCGTCACTACGTTTCCGAACACTGCATCCCCCCAGAAGATATTGGTCTGCATCGCTGCAGGAGCCGCTCCCTGCACAGTGGCCGAGTAGTTCATCTTTGCCGCGTTCTGCGGAGCAGCCCCCACCGCTGCAACCAGCTCCGCATCCATCGCGGCGAGCAGACGCCCGCGATCCATGCCTCCGTTGCCGGCATTGCTGTCAGTGCAATAGCGTATCTCGCAGCGCAGCGTGACGAGTGGCAGCGCGGTATTCACGTCCATCCTCGCGCTGGACCACGAAAGCCTGAAGCAGTCCGGCAGCTCAGAGGCAGTCACCAACTCGTTCTCTTCGACCAGCACTCCAGGCCGCGTCGCGCCGCGAACCACAATGGTCCGCTCAGGGTTCAGCGCAGCCAGCCTCCCGCTGAGCGTGATGAAAAACGTATCCTTCGCGTTCTGCATAATGCGTCATCCCTTTCCATAGCAAATAGCGCGGCAGGTCTAGACTTCGAGCGCCACCGGCTCGCGCAGCAGGAGCCTGAAACCGCAGACTGCGCCGCCCGCCTCGATCCCGGTGGCAGAGACGATCGTCATCAGCGCCTCGCCCACCAACACGCCGGCCGCCGATGCGAAGACTGCACTGGTGGCGGCAAGGCTCATGTTTCCGGCGAGCGTCTTCACAACCGTTGCGGAGACCAGCAGCTCCCACTGCGCCGGTTTGCCGGCGGCGATCTTTGCGCGTGCTTTGCGAAATACAACCGGAGCCATCTCCACGTCCTGAAACTCCGGCGTCGCCAGGCCTAGCTGCTCTGCCGCGCTGCCCGGAGTTGCGGGAGCCGGAATGCGCAGCAGCACGGTTCGTCCCTGAGCACTGCGCAGCAGCACGTCCATCGCTCTTCGCGTGGCTGCCATCTCTGTCTTCGCCATCGGCCCTACCCTAACCTTTCTGCCACGTAGGGCCGCAGCAACGCCTGCGCCTGCGGATCGATGAGCACGCCGCTGAAGTACTGCATCTGCACGGTATCGACACGGCTGCTCTTCACGTTCAGCGCCGGCGTTGCCTGTGCATTCTTCACAAGCTGGGCGCAGGCGAACTTGACCGCGTCAGGAATCGTTGCGACGCCGGATGTGTAGGTGATCTCGGCTTCGTTGTAGCTAATGCCGAGAAAGTTCTGGGGAAAGGTCAGCTCTGCCGTCGTCATGTTCACGTCGACGTTGGCGATATCCAACGTAGTCCAGCTTCCCGGCACGCTGAAGGCCCACGCGATCTGCTCGCGGAACGGATCAGGAGTCTCGCCGCGCCGAGGCTTGCCATAGCGTACGCGCACTCCCACGAGCGCTGACGTTGCTCCCGCGGCGATGGCCAGTGGACGATAGCTCAAACGCATCGTCTGCGAGCCTGCGGTGAGGCGCATCCGCTCGACGTATTGCGTCACAAGCAGGCTGGGCCGCCTGCAGTACGCCTCGATCAGCGACGAGGCCATCGTCACCCAACTGTCCGCCGTCTCCGCCTCCAGCCCATACGCCACGTACTCTGAGGGCAACAGATAACCCATATCAATCTCACCTTTCTCAAAAAAACAGAGACCGGCACAAATTGCGCCGGTCCCTGCAAATGACCTTGCAACCCTCTTCGCCTCAGAAGAAACTCAAACGGCTAGCGATCGACCAGCACCTGGTAGTGCGCGTAGTTCGCGCCCTTGACGACGACGCCACCGAACTTGACCACGACGTACTGCGAGGCCAGCGAGCCAGGGACGCCGAGCTGGAAGATGCGCGGGTTCGGGTCGCCGAGCCAGTGGTACTCGATCAGGTCCTCCGTGACGATGTAGGCCGGCAGCACAGCCGAGCCGGAGCCGGGGGTTCCGGTATACGGCAGCGTCCATTCTGGAATCAGTGGAAGGTCGCCCGCCTGCGTGGAGAGCGTCTTCACCGTCAGGCCAGCGTCGATCTCTTTCGTGTTGAGTACGACGTTGAACTCTGCCTTCATCTCGCGGTCGATGAGATCGAGCAGCACCGGGTTGGCGTAGATCGCTGTCGGGCGCACGCCGAAAGAGGTGTTCGAGACCATCTGGGCAACGGTGGACTTGAGGCCATCGACGATGCTCTGCGTGGTGCCGATGGTCGTGGTGTTGCCTCCCGAGACGATCTGGCCAGATGCGCCGAAGTACTGCGCAGTTGTCGGCGAGCTAAGGCTGGTGTCGGTGCCGTTCCAGAGCGCCACATCGTGAGTGCGCAGCACGCCGTCGACCGTGTCGGTGAGATCCTTGGCCTGCAGATAGGCAAACTGGCTCTGCTGCTTGCCGAGCTCGATGTCGAAGAGGTTGTAGTTGATCTGCGAGACCAGCGCCTTCAGCGGCACGCTGCGCTCCACGCGCGTCGGGCTGACGAGCGGCGCGACAATATTGCGCGGATCGACAAACCCGGTGGAAGGATCAGGCGCAGGAATAGCCGTCTCTTCAAAGTAGCGCGACGGATGGCCCGTCGCCGGGACCTGCTTGATCCTGCGCCCGAAGACACCGCGGCCGCGCACCAGGTCGGTGATCTCCGTCTGGTACAACGGAACTTCAATTGCGCCAGGTCCGATGTAGTCCGCTGTCGCATGAATGTCAGTAAACTTCGCGTTCATCATTCTCCCTTTCAAAAAAAGAAGAGTGCGGCCTCAGCCACACCCTTTGCCCCAACAGGTTGAAAAGCAAGTACGACCACGGATCGGCGCGGATGAACACGGATCATCCTTACGTGTGCTTTATCCGTGCTTAATCCGTGGAATCCGCGGTCGGCTTCAGCCCAACATTCCCGCGCGCATCAACTGCGCCTTCACGGCAATCCGCTGCTCGATGCTCAGGCTTGTGAGCGCAGCATCGAGTGCGCCCGCCTCCAGAGAATCGATCGTGACACCCTGTTTCGCCAGCAGCGTTGCCATGCTCGCAGGCAGCGTCTTGCGTCCATTTGTAACTGTTTCAGGCACAGTTGCAGATGCCTGCAACTCGGCGAGCCGAGCCTCTGTCGCCGCCAGGCGAGCTTCGGCCTCCGCGAGACGTTCCTCTACCGTTGACGCCACGGTCGCCGAGATGCGACCGATTTCTGTTACTTCGTGATTGCTTTCCATCTCTCTCCCCTCTCTTAAGCCTTCGCTGCGATTGCTGCCACTGGAGCCTGCTGCACATTCAGAATGGCGACGACGGCCGAGACCAGGCTCGAAATGTAGTTCGCATCCACCGGCTGACCAGCCTTAGCCAGCAGCGCAGTCACGGCCTGCTGGGTTAGCGTGAGGACCTCCGCCAGCTTCTGCGGGCCGGTGCCGTTTTGCACTCCCGATGCGGCGTACTTCTGCTCCACCAGCAACACGGCCGTCTGAATCAACGAGGTGGCATCGGCGACCTCATTGACGACGGGCACGGCGGAAGGAAACAACATCCCTACCAGCCTCTCCACGGGAACCGCGTAGGTTGTGGCCCACTTCAATCCCTTTTGAAAACCCTTTCCGACTGCCTCAAGAACGCTAACGAAACTCATTGCTCTCTCCTTTGGTGTGATTTCTGGGTTGTGTATTGTTGCCGGGATCAAGTGAAGCTAGACTCCGATCATGCAAGTGTTCGGCAGGCCGATCTCGAAATCGTGGGTGCTTCTCCTTGTGCCTGTTCTGATCATTGGTGCGCCCATGCTGCTCATCCTGTTTTTTGCAGCGAACAACCTTGCCGGAGCAATCATTGGACCGCCCGCAATCTGGAATCGCCCACGTCATACCCCACCGCGAGAGGACCTCATAGGCAGGTATGTCGAATCAGAGCGCCATTGGGATCTCGCCAAGACTGGTCCCGATGCTGTCCTCGAACTGAAGAGCGACGGTACGATGCGTGTGAGAGCCTTGCCGAACGATTCCATAACGAGCACATGCACTCTTTCCGGTTCGGGAAGATGGGGTGGTCCGGATGAAGATCAGCGTCTCGATCTCATCGTTACTTCCGACGGTGCACCGGGATCATGCGAATCCGGTTCGTACTCCTTTCTAGAAATTGCTGGCCGCTCGAAGCCCTATCATCTCTACTGGGTGCTAGGCGATCCCGATTCAGGAACCGGCGTCTGGCTAAAGAGACAGTGAGCGTTGCGTTATCGCGCGTCCCTCCTTTAGCCGCGTCACCCGGAAGCTCGTGCTTCGATAGGCGGCCTTGTCGCGGAGCAGGATTGCCGCTCCGGTGAAGGTCGCGTGAGTCAGCGTCCACACTGAAGCGCGCAGGTCGGCGACGTGGGCGTCGGCCAGTTCGTAGCTCATTCCCATGGCGCCTTCGGTCTGGATCTGCGCCTCCATCTCCGGGTAATCGCGCGCGTAGAGATAGCCGGCTACGGTGAGCCGGTTGCCTTCGATCTCAGCTGCGGTGATGATGCCGCACTTCTGCCGCGCGTCGTGGCCGTCCCAGCCGGCCTTGTAGTCGACCGCCATGCCCAGCAGGCTCGGCAGCGCCGCTTCGGCCGCCTCGCGCGTGAGAATGACGCGATGTCCACGCGCTCCGCTGGGTGCGCGGTCGCTGGCCACGTCGACCAGCGTCAGCACGCCTTCAAACGGCAATCGGTTCGGGTGTCCGTGGACGACCGGAAACTCCACCGCCATCGCGCGCAACTCCATACCGGCCGGACGCCCAATCCCGCTTGTTGGCCGCCGATGCAGCCGTACCGTCTCTGCCATGCCACCTCCTTGTTACAAGCCCAAACGCAAAACGGGAGAGCAGCCCGTGGGCGCTCTCCCGTCTCATTTCTTGATTACCTATCCAGAATAACAAAGCGGCTGAAACTGCTCTGCCACTTTCCAGGCAAATATATTTGCAAGCGTTTCAATGCGTTAGCGAGTTTTCCACCGTTTACCCCTCTTGACAGCTTTTCAGCGGCTCCAGAAGTTTGCGTTCGAGAAACATCTCCGTCAGGTGATCGAGCGCGCGCTCGTACCGGCGGATCAGCGTGCGAATCGGCAGTCCCAACAGCTCCGCTGCTTCGCCGTGCGTGTACTCCTGCAGCGCGACCCGGTCGATGACAGTCTGATGGCTGTGCTCGAGTGCGGCGAGGCAGCGCTCGATGTCATGGACGAAGATGACCACGTCGTCGAAGCACTGCACGCGGTAGTGGGTGACGTTGCCGCGAAAGAGTTCGCGCCCCAGCAGCGAGGGAGCGCGGCCGGCCTCCATGGCCATCTTCACGTATCTGCGGAGCAGGGCCTCGGTGTACTTGCGGTAGAAGGCGAGACCCGATTCAGGCTCAGCCGGCTGCGTACGCTCTACTTCCTCCACGGTAGCCCAGACGATGGGCAGAATGGCGAGGGCTGCACTCATCGCGCACCTCCGGTCTCGACCGGTGCTGGAGCCTGGCATCGCGAAGTCCGCGCCAACCGCGGCTTCCGTCCTCCTGCACGCTTCCCTCTAGGAGCCGGAAACTCCGCCAACCGTCGTGCGCAGCCCCGGCAGTAGAGTCCATCTGCCGCGTCCCTGCGGAGCCACAGAGCTCCGCACCCTTCGCATACTTTCAGATTCATTCGCAAATACTTCATTTCCCATTCCCTTTCAAGGCGTACAACTCCCCGGAGAGCATCCGTGTTTTTCCGCGGTCGAAGGTGCTCTCTCGGTCTGTTTATGGGGTCGCTGCCGGAGCGCTGAGCTCTATGGCTCGGTCGATCGCGGCAGACGGACCCGTTTTGCTGGTTTGTTGTGTCCGGTCTGGCTACTCTGGGAGAACTTGGCTATACCGCCTCTTCATGTCAGAAACAGCGATGGAACACCCTTTGCTCTTTCGCTCATCTGGCATCAACAGGAAGTTTCAAGGTTATAGCTTTAGACAAAATCTATGTCAAGCCCCAAGTTTTCCTCAACGGATTAAAGCATATAAAACTGTCATTTACAGCATCTTACGACGAGAACCATGTTGCACAAAGCTAAATATTCGCCTAATCTTCGTCTTGTCAAATGATATTGAACGCCTGGGAGATTGAAGTCAATGAACTTTCAAGATTTGCATGAACTGCTTCGCGTTGAGCTAGTCCGCCGTATTGAGCAGGGAACTCTGACCGGCAGCCGTCTGGCGAGCCAGGCCGGATTCCAGCAGGCACATATCTCGAACTTCCTGAACAAGAAGCGGGCGCTCTCGCTTGAAGGACTCGACCGGGTGCTGGCGGCGCAGAACTTGTCCATCGATCAGATCCTTCCCCTGGAGCTGACGGCTGCGCGGGCAGAGGAGAGTGCGGCGGCGGAGCAGGTGCAGGAGGTGCCTGTCATATCCCCGTCGGCGGCGATCGATGATTCGAAGATCGCGGCGACGGCGCTCATCGAGACTGTTCCGGTAGTCAGGGCGCGGCTGAACGAGAACAGGGCGCGGCCTGCTCCGCGGCGGACGCAGTGGGAGCGGTTTGTGGCGGTGAGGGTGGATGCGCAGCAGGCGGCGGCGATGTCGCCCGTGCTTGCACTGGGAGCTCTTGCCGTGATCGACAGGCACTACAACTCACTGGCTCCGTATCGCGCGAATCAGCCGAATATTTATGCGGTGCGGTCGGGGTCGATGCTAATGCTGCGGTATGTGGACTTCGACAAGCGGCATCTGATCCTGCGGCCGTTTTTGCGGGAGTTTCCGGTACAGTTGATCGGACTGCAGGAGGGGGAGTCGCCTGCGGATTATGTGGTGGGGCGGATTTGTCTGGTGGTGGCGGAGGTTTAGCGAGTCGTCAGTTGCTGGTTGTTAGTTGTCAGCTTGTGGTAACCGTGTTGAAACGCGGCAGCCCAATCAGGCTGCCGCGCTGTCTGAATCGTTGGGGGCGGTTTAGGAGTTAGCGAAACGGCGGCGGAAGGCACCGACGGCGCCGACCAGACCCGTCCCAAGCAGAGCCAGCGTGCTCGGCTCCGGCGTCGGAGTGGTCGATTCTACCGATCCGTACTGCACATCATCGAGGGATACGATGTCGTTGACAGCGTTGTAGCTCACGCTTACGATGCTCGCTCCGGTGTCAGTGAAGCCGATGAAAGCACCGCCGCCTCCGGTAGCCGATGGCGTATCGATTGTCTGGCTCGAACCATCATTGAATGTGAGTGTTTCAGTGGTTACGATTTCGGTCTGCAGTCCGGTGATGTACAGCCCAAAGGCGTCGATCGGAGTGGCGAAGGTGAAGGTGCCCGTACCTCCATCGAGTAGATAGAAGTAACTGCCACCGGGGGTAGTGTTGAAGCCACAAAGCGCACCACAACCTGAACTATTAGTAACGGTGCCGCCCGAAACACTGACACCCGAAGGCAGAGCGCTCTCGAATGTGATGAGGTTGAGACCGGGCGCGGCCGCGACGAAACTCGTCTCCGCGGTTTGAGAGTTAGTCATCTGGGCCAAACTTGAGACGGAGTTGTCCCCACCGCTATAAACTGTGAGAGTGCCGGCATTCGCCGCGCATG
The DNA here is from genome assembly GCA_963741395.1 of uncultured Acidobacteriaceae bacterium. Lineage (GTDB taxonomy): Bacteria > Acidobacteriota > Terriglobia > Terriglobales > Acidobacteriaceae > Edaphobacter. The sequence goes on along the minus strand of CAVUHV010000007.1, from coordinate 732,517 downwards.
CACACCCGGCGAGGGCGACGACGGTTCCGACAACGGGCAGCATTTTCCGCACCGCTGTGATGCTCCGATAAAAATGCTTCATATGTTGTTCTCCAATGGGTAAAGAATTTAGGATTTACTTGGCCGGGATTGCGGGCTACATGGTGCACGTAAATAGCCAACATGGAAACCTATAAGATTCAATGCTTTGCCCGTTGTGGCCCACAACCACACAGTGCAAGGAATTGCTATGACAAACGGACAAACGTTACCCACCCGACAGGTCGCGTAGTGACCGGTCCGGTGCGATGTCCCCGCAAGAGCGATCTTCGCGCTGCCAGCAACTGACTACCTGCAACTGTCTGACTTGATAAGCTTGAAGAGATGCTCGGAAAGCTTTATGCGAAGTGGATGTACGCCTGGGAGACTGCCCTCACCACTCGCGATACCAACAGAGTTGTGCGGCCGCTGGAGTGGGGCTTCGACTGGCTCAACGGCTTCAGTCCGCTGGCTGCTGCTGCCTCCTCTGCAGGTCCTTCGCCCGGAATGTCGGCCTTCAATCACGCCGAGTTCGAGCACATGGTTGCCTTGAATCATGACATCGTGGCGCGATCGGAGGAGTTCTTCGGCTACGAGACCCCGCAGGACTTCCGTCTCGAACACCGTCACCCCGAACTCTTCCCCACCAACGTCCGGCCGGAGACTCTCGCCCAGGACGCGGAGCTGAAGCGCCTCGCCGAATCCGGAGAGCTCGAAAAGGCCGAGTTTCTGCGGTTCACCTCGCCGGTTCGCACGCGCTACCCCGAGAACGACATCGTCAACGCGCGTTGGTATCCGGCCCCGGCGCAAAAACAGGCAGGCAAGCCGAAGCAGGCCATCATCATCCTCCCGCAGTGGAACGCGGATGCCTTCAGCCACAACGCGCTCTGCACACTCTTCAACCGGTTCGGCATCTCCGCGCTGCGCCTGTCAAAGCCGTACCACGACATCCGCAGGCCGCAGGAGCTGGAGCGCTCCGACTACGCCGTAAGCGCAAATGTGGGGCGAACGATCGAGGCGTGCCGGCAGGCATCGATCGACATCCGCTGCTGCATCGACTGGCTCGAATCGCAAGGGTACGAGCAGTTCGGCGTGCTGGGGACGAGCCTCGGGAGCTGCTACGCCTTCATCGCGGCAGCGCATGATCCACGCATCAGGGTCTGCGCGTTCAACCACGCTTCGACGTGGTTCGGCGATGTTGTGTGGACGGGCCAGAGCACGCGGCATATTCGCGCGGCATTTGAAGAGGTGGGGCTGACGCAGGACCAGGTGCGGGAGATGTTCACAGGCATCAGTCCGATGGCCTACATGGAGCGGTTCGCCGCGAGTCCGAAGCGTGTGCTGGTGGTGCACGCGACGTACGACCTCACATTTATTCGCAAGTTCTCGCTCGATGTGCTGAAGAACTTCGACCGCTGCGGCATCGACTACGTCTCCAAGGTGCTGCCGTGCGGTCACTATACGACGGGCGAGACTCCGTACAAATATCTCGATGGCTGGTATCTGGGCTCGTTTGTGTATGGGGCGTTCAAGCGGCTCGCCGAGTAGGCTGGCTTACGACAGAATCTGACTCAAACTTAAACGCCAAGCTACACTCTCTACCAGTGTTGAACCACCTCACCTGCGCGAAATCGGAGACGAGGGCGGTTGCACGGTGTTCGGGAGGGCATGCATGAATCGAGAACTGGCTTTGAAGATCGTGTTGGCGGTTGTGGGGTTGCTCTTTCTCGCTTTGGCTTATCCCATGATGATCTTTATGCGACAAGACCCTGCGTTGTCGATGATGTTTAGCCTGTACGTCACGCTCGGCGTTTTCTTGCTTCTCGCAATTCGCAACCCGTCGGCGAATCGCAGCCTGATCGCCTTCACAGCATGGTCCAGCCTCGTTCACGCCGCTGTTATGGGCTTTCAGGCATTGCGCAACATGGTTGCGCGTGGAGAGCTGATCGGTGTGGCTGTTCTGGCGGTCATCGGCGTAGCCTTGATCGCGCTGGCGCCGGCGAAGCAACCTACGGAGCCTGCCTCACGCCGTACTGTTTACCAACCACAGTGACGGGTAATTGCCAGGGGAGGATGTATGCCGCTTAGAATGAAAGCATATGCCCATCGATCTGAATGCCTCCCTTGCAGCCTCTGATCCTGACATCGCAGCACAGATAACGAACGAGATCCATCGCCAGCATGAAGGGCTGGAGATGATTGCCTCGGAGAACTTCGTCAGCCGCGCTGTGCTGGAGGCGGCGGCGACGGTCTTTACCAACAAATACGCCGAGGGCTACCCGGGCAAGCGCTACTACGGCGGTTGCGAATTTGCCGATGTGGTGGAGAACATCGCGCGCGACCGCGCTAAGCAACTCTTCGGCGCCGAGCACGTGAACGTGCAGCCGCACTCCGGCTCGCAGGCGAACGCGGCGGCGTACATGTCGCTGATGCAGCCCGGAGAGTGCATCCTCGGCCTCGACCTCGCGCACGGCGGCCACCTGACGCATGGGCACAAGTTGAATTTTTCCGGCAAGCTCTACCGCATCGTCGGCTACCAGGTCCGCAAGGACACCGAAAGGGTCGACTACGACGAACTTGAGGCCATCGCTGTACGCGAGAAGCCGACGGTGATCGTCGGCGGGGGAAGCGCGTATCCGCGGTTCTTCGACTTTGCCCGGATGCGGCAGATCGCGGACAAGGTCGGCGCGTACCTGATGGTGGACATGGCGCACTTCGCCGGACTGGTGGCAGGCGGCGTGCATCCTTCGCCGGTTCCCCACGCCCACATGGTGACCACGACGACGCACAAAACTCTGCGCGGACCGCGCGCCGGCATGGTTCTGTGCCGGCAGGAGTTCGCGGTGAACCTCGACCGCAGCGTATTTCCCGGCCAGCAGGGCGGCCCGCTCATGCACATCATCGCGGCCAAGGCCGTTGCGTTCAAAGAAGCGCTGCAGCCCGAGTTCGCGGAGTATGCACAGCAGATCGTGAAGAACGCGAAGGTGCTGGCCGAGGCGCTGGCCGGGGAGGGTTATCGCATCATCTCGGGCGGCACGGACACACACCTGATGCTGGTCGATGTCTTCCAGAAAGGCATCCTGGGCTCCGAGGCGGAGACAGCGCTGGGTGTCGCAGGAATTACGGTCAACAAGAACGCGATTCCGTACGACACGAACCCTCCGCTGAAGCCGAGCGGAATCCGCATCGGCACGCCGGCGCTGACGACGCGCGGGATGAAGGAAGCCGAGATGCGCGTGATCGCCGGATGGATCGCGCGGGCGCTTGAACAGCGCAGCGATGCTGCGGCGCTGGCGAAGATCCGGGGCGAGGTGGCCGAGATGGCGGAGAGGTTCCCGCTGTATGGTTGGCTGCGGCCATGACGCGTGACGCCGGCGAATTTCTGACTCTGGTGTAACTTTTGTGCGGCTTACCCGGCGGCACGACCGTCAATCACCGATGAACCCGATATCCGTCCGGGCGAGGTCTTGCCTTCGGCGGGGAAGGTGTACCTTGTTCACGACGGATTCGAGGGTCCGAGCAGGGCTCTGAAAGCTGGGGGTGACGGGCATGGCGGAGGCGGTGTTGTCGTGGCTGTTTGCGATTCCCCTGCTCGGGTTTGTAACTGGATTGCGCACGATGACGCCGATGGCCGTACTATGCTGGTTCGCCTACAGGGGAGATCTCCCGCTGGATGGCACATGGGCCGAGTGGGCGGGAAAGCTGCCGGCGGCCATCATCTTTACCGTGCTGGCGATCGGTGAACTCGTCGCAGACAAGGTGCCGAAGACTCTAAGACGGATCGACCCGGTGCCGCTGGCGGTGCGCCTGTTCTTCGGTGGGCTGATGGGCGCGATGGTAGCAGCGGGGCTGAACGGCTCCGGCCTTGAGGGCGGGATGCTGGGTGTGCTGGGTGCGCTCACAGGCGCGTTCTGCGGATATTACTGCCGCAAAGAGATCGTCAATCGTTTGCAGTACGAGGACTGGCAGGTGGCGTTGCTGGAGGATGCACTCGCGATAGGGTTCACGGTGTTCGCCATGGGGATTGTAACGGGATGACGCTGAGAAAAAGATCCTTTCGCTGACAGGTCAAGGTCCGGAGGAATCATTACGGACTTTCGTTTTGTCAGACGGCGCTCGAGAGCCACGACTCCATCACATCATGGCGAACGACGCCGGCCTTCTGGGCGACGAGGCGGCCGTTGTGGAAGACGACAAAGTTGGGGATGCTGCGCACGTTGTAGCGCGCGGCGAGCTGCGGATACTGCTCCGTGTCCACCTTGAGGACGAGAGCGCGGCCGGCGGTGTTCGCGGCGGTCTGCGCGACCTCCGGGGCGGCGGCGCGACAGGGACCGCACCACTCCGCCCAGAAGTCGACGAGGACCGGCACATTGGACTGCGCAACGATCTCGTCAAAGAGCTCGGGGTCTGGGTGAAGCGGTTCGCTTGCAGGAGGAAGAGGATTTTTGCAGTTGCCGCACTTGCCTGTGTCGGCAAGGTGTTTGGCGGGAATGCGGTTCTTCTGTCCGCAATGCTTGCAGGTGACGATAAGGGGCATGACGGGCTCCTGCGCTACGGAGTCACTTTAGCAGCTTTGGCGCTTTTGGCGGGTGGGAGTAATCAGGCGCGGCGGCGATACCGAATGGCGAACTCGTAGCCGACGTTAGGCGGGAACAATCGCGCTGCCAGACGAAGGCGTTCAGCCAGCGCCTGCGGAGCGAGCAGCGGATACTCGCGTTCGCGCAGTTCAGAGTAGTCGAAATCGACGGCGAGCGAGAGCAGGTAGATGCCGACGGCGTCCGAGAAGGCGGCTTCCATGTAGTTGAGCTTGGCCTTCTCGTCGACGATGGGTTTGCCGTCGACGCGCCCGATGCGCGACTCGGGAGACAGCGCGGCGTTGCGGCTCTCCCATGCGTCGAGGCTGGTCTCGCCGCGGACATCCGCGACAGCCTGAGCCCATACGAGCTGGTCGAAGCTCTCCGGAACGCCGGCAGCGTCGACGAAGGCGTGACCGACGTTGATGAAGAACTCGAAGGCCAGGGCGAAGCGGTCGCCAAGCAGGCGCGTGGAGATGAAGACCCCATCCGCGTTGTCGAGAGCGACGTTGCGGTGGCAGATGGCCTGGTCGCCTAACTCGGTGGTGTAGATGGGGGCGATGAGGGTGGTATCGCCCGTCGTTCCCGATCGACCCTCGCTCATCGCAAGCGGCACAAAGTAATAGGCCTTGCGGGTGAGCGCCGCGGCGATAGACGTGGGCACCGCCTCGACCATGCGGCTGAGGTCGCTTTCTTCAAGCTTCGTGTCGCCGTAAGCCGCGTAGTTGATACCGTTTGAGGCTTTGCGGAGGGAGACCACCCGGGCGACCTGCGCCGCTTGAAGCAAACCGCTCTGAACACCTTCTGCCATAACGCAGTATTCTACTGGTATGACGCAAGCATCGCAGGGCGGAGTCTCCGGAACTCCGCAGACTACCGGTCAGGGCACGCTCTTTGGGATTCCTCTGGGAGACCTCGGCTGGTTCGCCACGCTGCTGATGGGTGCAGCGACGGGCTTTGCGGCCTTCTTCGCCGCGACCTTCGTGGGGATCATCAGCATCCTGTTCTATAACTCGACGACCCACCATGCGGTCGATTATGCATTGAGTTACAAGCGGATCGGCCTTCCGGCGGGAATCGTAGTGCTGGTAGCAGCATGGGGATTCCTGGGAACCCTGCGCGTGCGCCGGATGCTTCGCCGGCAGTAGCGGCCGCGGGGAAACTTTTCTCGTGGATGCGTCGTCCTGCTATTCTTCCGTTCTAGCTACATTCCGGAGGACCACCACCCATGTCATTTGCACGCACGTTTGTGCGCTGGAGCTGTTGCACGGCTGCCATCGCTTGTTTTGCTCTTCCATCCATCGCCGCGGACAAGGACGGTAAGAAGGAGGCCGACGCCGGCTCGTACTACGGGCCGCAGCCTGCCACGGAGAACATCGACCTGACGGTGTACGCGCGGATTCGCGAGGAGGGCTTCAAGCACTCCCACGTGATGGAGTTTGCTGACGCGCTGGACAACGGCATCGGGCCGCGCCTCACAGGCTCGCCGAACATGGCGAAGGCCAACGAGTGGACGAAGGAGACGCTGACGAAGATCGGGCTAGAGAACGCTCGTCTTGAGGACTGGGGCGAGTTCGGCATGGGCTGGCAACAGATCAACACCTGGGGACGGATGATCACTCCGGACCCGGAGCCGCTCTGGCTGCAGGCCGCGCCTTGGTCCCCCGCAACGAACGGGCCTGTGACGGGTGAGGTAGTTCACATCAGCATTCAGGATGTGAAGGACCTCGATAAGTACAAGGGCAAGCTAAAGGGCAAGATCGTGCTGTTCGGCGCGATCCGGACCACGCCTGATATCACCGAGCCGCTCTTCCACCGCTACACGGATGAAGAGCTGGCCGAGATGGAGAAGTATCCGACAACCCAGCCGCCTGACATCCGGCAGCTTCTCGCGGATCGCGCTCGCCTGCTGCAGGTGCGCACTGCGGCGGTGAAGATGATGGAAGAAGAAGGCGTAGCTGCGATCATCACTCCGACGCGCGATGGGCGCAACGGCGGCGGCACCGGAATCATCTTCGACGACAACGGCGCGAATCTCGTCCGCAACGCACAGGTGAAGGAGAACGCAGTCACGATTCCTAACGCCGTCATGATGATCGAGCACTACAACCGGCTCGCGCGGCTGTTGGAGAATCACGTTCCCGTCACTGTCGAGGTGAACATCGAAACGAAGTTCACCGGCGACCACGAACATGGCTTCGATACCGTCGCTGAGATTCCGGGCAACGATCCAAAGCTGAAGGACCAGGTCGTGATGGTCGGCGGACACCTCGACAGCTGGATCTCCGGTACAGGCGCGACCGACAACGGCGCGGGCACGATCGTCGCGATGGAGGCCGTGCGCATCCTGAAGTCACTGGGAGTGAAGCCGAAACGCACGATCCGCATCGCGCTGTGGTCGGGCGAGGAGCAGGGCTTGTACGGCTCGCAGGGCTACGTGAAGAACCACTTCGGCACCTTCGCCGAGCCGGAGCATCCCGATCCGCCGACCATCCCGGCGTTCCTGCGCCAACGCGGCAAGCTGACGACAACCAAAGAGTGGGAGACGCTGGACGCTTACTACAACCTCGACAACGGCACAGGCAAGGTTCGCGGCGTGTACACGCAGGAGAACTACGCCATCGGCCCGATCTTCGCGCAGTGGATCGCTCCACTGAAGGACCTCGGCGTGACGACGATCAGCTACCGCAATACAGGCGGCACGGACCACCTGTCGTTCGACGCGGTGGGGCTGCCGGGCTTCCAGTACATCCAGGACCCGATGGACTACGAGACCCGCACCCACCACTCCGATATGGACACCTTCGACAGGCTGCACGCTGCTGATCTTGAGCAGGCAGCAATCGTCGAGGCGATCTTCCTCTACAACACGAGCGAGCGCGAGGCAATGATGCCGCGCAAGCCCTTCCCGCACCCTGAGCTCGATCATGAAAAGACGGCACCGCTCAAAGGTATTTATCCAAATGCGGCCGCACCTGACGCGAACTAACGTCCTGGATCTCCGCGGTAACGGCGGCGAGGGCTCAGGCTCTCGCCGCTTTTTGTCTTCGCGCAAATAGGTATAGGCTGTCGTCGTGAGCAAAGACGAAGCCGCCGAGATACTTTCTATCGAAGGACGCGAGGTGCGGGTGACGCACCCTGACAAGCTCTACTTCTCAAAGCAGGTGAAGGTCTCCAAGCTCGATCTCGTGCGCTACTACCTCGCCGTTGCGCCGGGAGCTCTCCAGGGAATTCGCGACCGCCCAATTGTCCTGAAGCGGTTCGTGAATGGCGCCGAGGCGGAGGCGTTCTACCAGAAGCGCGCGCCGAGCGAGCGGCCTGCGTGGCTGCGCACCGTAACACTGTCGTTTCCTTCGGGACGCACGGCGGAAGAGGTAGTTGTTGACGACACAGCCGGCCTCGCGTGGATCGTCAACCTTGGATGCATCGAGCTCCATCCGCATCCGGTGCGCACAGGCGATCTGGAACATCCTGACGAGTTGAGGATCGACCTTGATCCGATTCCCGGAGTGACCTGGGATGATGTGCGAAGGGTGGCGCTTGAGGTGAAGAGGCTGCTTGAAGAGGTGGGTCTGCGCGGCTGGCCGAAGACCAGCGGCTCACGCGGCATGCATGTCAATGTGCGGATTGAGCCGCGCTGGACCTTCACTGAGGTTCGGCGTGCAGCACTGGCGTTATCGCGCGCGGTGGAACGTCGTGCGCCTGCACTCGCAAGCTCGAAGTGGTGGAAGGAGGAGCGGCACGGTGTCTTTCTGGACTACAACCAGAACGCGAAGGATAGAACGACATGCTCCGCTTACTCGGTTCGCCCGCTGCCGGATGCGCGCGTGTCGACGCCGCTCGAGTGGGACGAGGTGATGGAGTGCGACCCGGCGGAGTTCACGGTCTTCACAGTGCCGTCGCGCTTCGCGAAGAAGGGTGATCCTCAGGCTGAGATGGATCGATCACCGGGCTCGCTTGATGCGCTGCTCGAATTAGCTGCGCGAGATGAGGCGGCAGGACTGGGCGATGCGCCGTGGCCACCTCACTTTCGCAAGATGGAGGGTGAAGGCGCGCGGGTCGCACCTTCGCGTGCGAAGTCTGCTGCGAAGAGACCGTTGCCGAAGTCGTCTGAAGCTTCCGCGGACAACGGAGATGCGCTGCCTTCACGAACACGTCAGTCAAAGATGCCGCTTGTGGTGGTAGCAAATTCGGCCGACAAGCAGGCGGCGTTGGAAGGGTTGGAAAGATGGAAGGGCAAGCACCCTGACGCAGCAAAGCTGCTGGCGGTGGATGATGTGCTCGTCGACTCGATGCGAGGCAGGTCTTCTACCTGGACCCGAATCCGTGTCAATCTGCGGCATGTTCCGGAAGAGCTGCGGCCGCCGCAGGAGACTCCCGACCCGGATGGCGATCCTACGCGGGAGTGGCGCGAGGCGCGTGCAAAGGCACGAGAGAAAGCCCCAGGAGCCTCGCGACAGAAGGAAGAGTAGTTGCCGGTATCAGCGCAGTGTGGCGAAGATTGCGGCAAGCTCATGCGGCGGAACTACTTCCAGTTGAGCGTAGGTGCATTCGGCGGGCGGCTTGTCGGTGCGCCAACGCCGGAACTGCGCCATATGCCTGAAGCGCCTTCCCTGCATGTGTTCATAAGCGACCTCGACCACAAGCTCCGGCCGCAGCGGCTGCCATGAGAGGTCCTTGCCCTGGCTCCACCGGCTTTGCCCACCCGGCATGCGCTGCTCGCCGTCTGCATATTCGGCCCAGGACTTCCAGGGATGATCTGCCAGCGCATTGTGACGATACGGCTCCAGAAATGTCACTAGCTCGCGCCGCTTCGTCTGCGTGAAGCTGGCGCAGACACCGACATGCTGCAGCGCGCCGGAGTCATCATAGAGCCCCAGCAGCAGCGAGCCAACAGCCTTGTTCTCCGCGTCCTTGTGCCATCGGAAGCCGGCAACGACGCAGTCGCAGTCGCGCTCGTGCTTGACCTTGAGCATGGTCCGCTTGTTGGGCTCGTAAGTGCCCGAACCTGGTTTTGCCATCACGCCGTCAAGACCGGCACCTTCGAAGCGACGAAACCAGTCGCGCGCGACGTCTGCGTTACGCGTTGCGGGTGTGACGTGCAGCGGGGGCTTGGCGGTCGCGAGAAGAGACTCGAGTTCGATGCGTCGGTACTCAAAGGGTTCAACGCCGAGATTGCGTTCGCCCAGGCAGAGCAGATCGAAGAAGACGATGGAAGCCGGAATCTCCCGGGCAAGAAGCTTCACGCGTGAGGCAGCCGGATGGATGCGTAGCTGCAACGCTTCAAAGTCGAGTCCGTTGGGGCCGGCGATGACGATCTCGCCATCGAGAACACACTTCATGGGCAGTTCTTTTAGCAGAACTTCGATGAGCTCAGGGAAGTAACGATTGAGAGATTTCTGATCGCGGCTTTGAATCAGAATCTCGTCATCGTCGCGAAAGATGAGCGCGCGAAAGCCGTCCCATTTCGGCTCGAATATCCAGCCGGTGCCTTCTGGTATCTCGTCCACGCGCTTGGCCAGCATGGGAAGCAGAGGCGGATTGACGGCGAGTTGCACGCCCCATGTTACCGCGCACCCGCACGTCCTGGGAGTCGTTTGGGAGCTGTCAAATCCAGGCGCTGACGAGCCGGCCTGCGGAGCCCATGACCTTCAGGTTGTCGGGACGGTTTGTGAAGTAGCGGGCGTTGATCTCCTGCGAGCCGATGTCTTCGATCCTTTGAAAAGCGGCCAGCTCTCCGGCCATCTGCTCCGGTGTGAAGAAGAGTTGGAACGGTTCCCCGGCCAGTTGAACGCGCGAAGCGAGTGAGTCGTGTGCGAGCTGCTCGAGGAAAGGCAACGCAAAACGCGGCTGCCCATAGTCCATCACGACGCCGCTGCCTGCGGGCGCCTTCGCGATGAAGTCGAGCGTCGCGCGGAAGGCAGCGTGCGTGAGGTACGGGACGACTCCGAGCCACGCGAAGAATGTTCGCGCATTCGGATCAAAGCCTGCAGCGAGGAGCTGCTCCGGCAGAGTCTGGTGCTCGAAGTCGATGGGTGCGTAAGTGAGACTTTCCGGCACAGGCAGGTTGCTCACAGCAAGAAGCTCACGCTTCCACTGCTGCGTTGCTGGATGGTCGACCTCGAAGACGTGGAGATGCGGATAGGGATTGCGGTGCGCGAAGGTGTCGAGGCCTGCGCCGAGCAGAACGTACTGGGTCGCTCCGGAGGCGACTGCGTGGCCGAGTTTGTCCTCGGCATAGCGGCTGCGCACGACGAGGAAGGCGCGAAGAGCTACGGAGAAGGGGCGATCCGGGCGCGTGGGTGTGCGTCGAACTTCTTCGATGTACGGGCCAAGGATGGGGACGGCGATAGCGTCTTCGAGGACCAGTGGTTTCGCGTCGTAGAGCTGGTGTGCCGTTCGGCGCATGGCTACGCGGAGGGCTGTGCGTGAGGGGCGAGCAGCTTCCATGCGTCGAAGCTCAGGCCGTCTTCTGCGCCTGGCCTGTCATCCACGAGAGAGCCTGCGCGAGGTAGACTTTCATCTCTTTGCGGAGAACGATGGCGTCGAGGAAGCCATGCTCCAGAAGAAACTCGGAGCGCTGGAATCCCTCGGGTAGCTTCTGCCGGATGGTCTGCTCGATGACGCGCGGGCCGGCGAAGCCGATGAGCGCGCCCGGCTCGGCGATGTTGAGGTCGCCCAGCATGGCGAAGCTCGCCGTGACTCCTCCCGTCGTGGGGTCCGTCATGACGGAGATATAGGGGATCTTTTCGTCATCGAGGCGCGCAAGTCCGGCAGAGATCTTCGCGAGCTGCATCAGGGAGGCGATGCCCTCCATCATGCGCGCTCCGCCTGAAGCAGAGATGATGATCAGAGGATGCCGCGTCTCGAGCGAGCGGTCGACGGCACGTGCGATGGTCTCGCCGACGACCGAGCCCATGCTGCCGCCGATGAAGCTGTACTCCATCACGCTAAGCACGACCGGATGCGGCCCGAGGTTGCCGATGGCGTTGATGATGGCGTCGTTGAGACCGGTCTTCTTCTGTGCTTCGGCGAGGCGCCTCTTGTAGGGCTTCAGGTCGGTGAACTCGAGCGGGTCGGTTGAGCGCAGCTCAAGATCGACGAGCTGGTAGCCGGGCTCCAGCAGATTGTCGATGCGAGAGCGCGCGTCGAGGCGGAAGTGATATCCGCACTTGGGACAGACCTGCAGATTGGCCTCGAGATCGGCCTTGAAGATGACCTGGCGGCAGCTCGGGCAACGCACCCACAGACCCTCGGTGCGGACCGTCCTCTGCTCGTCGTTCACGATCTCGTTATCTTCTCGTTTGAACCAGCTCATTTTGCTCTTAAGGGCTTCCCTGACACCTCGACCATTGTACTGAAGCGGAGCCGCGATCAAAGAATCGCATCGCAGAACAGATTGAAGGGCTTGCATTGGATCGCCAAACCCACCCTCGGCCTTGTTATATCGAGCCGATGGTGAGCAGAGTTAATATTTAACTCGAACTAGATCCAAAGTTGTTTCTGTGAGTTACGGGAAATATTGCACTGTATTTGGTGCACAATACGCAGGAAGTTTCTCCCCGGTTTCGCGTATCTTTCTGGCATAAGGGTAGATTCGCGTTCCGCGACTGCGAGCGACAGCTTCCCGCATCTTTTGAGCATCCAAGACTGCTATGGCTGCGCACACCACGGCCCACCGGGCTCCCATCTCCGCAAGTATCTACGTCAAGAAGATTCGCTCCGCATGCGAGATGCATAACGTGCCCTTCGGGGCGCCGGGCTCTCTGCCTGCGTTTCTGAACAACCTGCGCGAAAACAGACACTTTGCCATGGACTTCTGGGCGCTCAGTGCGACGATGAGCGCTGAGGAGGGCGAGGAGTTTTCGGACGAGCGAATGTTTGAGACCGTGGTCTACGCCATTGCCGGATGCGATGTCGCGACGGTTCGTGGATCTCGTAGTGATCTAAACGAATATCTTGATGAATTGAGGGATCTGCTCAGAGGCGTCGATATCCATAATCCATCGAGAGAGCCCGACGGCACGGTGACAACCCCGGACTCGGCAGCGCCGGAGGACTCGGAGGAGCCGCCGGTCAAAGTGATCTCTCGGATTCGACCAGCGGATTCACTGCAAGAGAAGATACGGACTGCGGAAGAGAGGACGCGGACTGCGGAAGCAGCCATACCAGCCGTCGAGTCGAAGCGTAGCATCCAGGACGAATCAAAAGCCTCTCCTTCCACTAAAACCTCTCCTTCCAGTAGTGACACGATAACCCAGAGTCAGCTCGAGGAGACGTTGCTGCAGTTAGAGCAGAGATACCGCGGTCTTATGCTGTACCTCGACAGGCTGGACAAGCGCATAAGCGCGCTTGAGCTTCAGTTGGATCAGCAGGCAGCGAAGATGGCCACGTCTGTCGCCGGCACTCTTCCTGTCCCGGATGAAGAAGTCGGCCCAAAGCCTAATTATGATGGCGTCGTGGCGCAAACGGTGCGGAAAGGAGAAAGCTCGCGTCTCGTATTGACGGAACCGTCGACACCGCCCGAGTCAAAGGCCGAAGAATTTTCAACCGACAATGTTCTCGCGAGTTTTTCCCGGCAGCCTCAGAAGAGAGGCGACAAGATCGGGATCGACATTGCGCTCCTGCTCGTGATAGCAACGGCCAGTTTTTTCATCTGGAAATATCACGTCGCTCTGCAGCATCGCGTGGCTCCTCTTATCAGCAAGGTGACAGGCCTTGCGGTGTCGGATGAGGCGCCACCACCTGTCAAGGCTACATTTCCAATGAGCGTTGCTCCCTCGATCGGCACGGCGATTCATAACGCAGTACAGCAAGCGACAACAGTCAGTTCATCCGGTTCGGACTCGGATACACCGAGTACACCGAGCAGCTCCGGTGCGGCGCAGTCAGAGGATACGGCGAGCAGTTCTCGTGCGCCGCAGCCGCAGGAAGCTCATCCTCATAGCAATAGCACTCGATCCGCTGAAGATTACAGATTGTTCACACCGTTCACCGGGAACGATTCGCAAGGCGGAGTATCTGTGCCGGCATACGTGATGGAGAACAATCTGATTACATCTCGTGTCCCGGCATATCCTGAGGCCGCCAGAGCGGAGGGCGTTCAAGGACGCGTACTGTTGCAGGCCACCATCTCGAAGGAAGGCGAGGTCGAGCAGCTCCACGTGATCGACGGGGATCCAGAACTGCGTGCGGCCGCAATGGATGCCGTCTCCAAATGGCGCTACCGGCCGTACACGGTGAACGGCAGGCCGGTCGAGGTGAGCACCAACATCCGCGTGGACTTCAGGCTACCGAATCGCTGAAGAGCAGGGCTGCTCAACCCAGGCTGATCTCCAGAGCTGTAACGCTGGCAGCAGGAAATGTGTGGACCAGGCGTCCGCCGCTGGGAGTTCCAACGGCAGCGGCTGCGGGTTTCACCGCATCGGGATGGGCGAAGTCGTTGTGATCATGCACGTCGTGGCTCGCGAGCACCGTGCCCTTCGCCGAGGCGATGCTCGCGCCGAGCACAGCGATCTCTGTCGTCATCGGCCGATCGAGGTGCGGGTTCACCACTGTGAGCGTTACGCGCTTCCCATCCGACGCAGCAACCGACGCTGACCCGCTGAGTCCGGCAAGCGAGGCGTTGGCCTTGATGGAGCCGGCTGTGCTGTTTCCTCCAACCGGGCTCGATTCGATCGCCAGCGGATTGCGGATCGTGGGAGCTGTGAAGTCGGCGCGCACGGCCTGCGCTCCGCGGTGCGGCAAGTACATCCTGAAGACGTGGAACGTCGGCGTGACCGTGAACTTGTCTTCCTGGGCCAGCATCAGCGAATGAATGCAGTTGATGGACTGCGCAACGTTCGCCATCGCCACCTTGTCGCAGTGCCGCTGGAAGATGTCGAGCGTGATGCCGGTGAGCAGAGCGTCGCGCACGGTTGATTGCTGCGAGAGGTTGTACTGCGGCGCGAGCTCAGTTCCCTTTCCGTACCACGCTCCCCACTCATCGACGACGAGTTTGACGTAATGATTGCTCTCTCCCATCGCGCTCCAGTGATCGGTGACGACTCGCTCCATGAAGCTGCCGCGCGCGAGCAGGTCGTAGAACTCGCCCTCGCTGTACTGCAGGGCATCGCCCTTTGCGAACTTTGTCGCGCTGCCTGACGTGTAGTAGTGGACCGAGAGTCCCCAGAGGTGCGATCGCTCGGGGTTGGAGTGGAGCGACTCGAAGAGGCGGCGGGTCCAGCTTACGTCGTCGCCGTTGGGGCCGACGGCGACGAAGCGCGGCGGCTGGTTGTTGTAGGTCGGCGTCCACGCGGTGAAGCGCCGGTAGATTGCGGCGTACTCCTCGGGAGTGAGATTGCCGCCGCAGCCCCAACTTTCGTTTCCGACTCCCCAGAACTCTACGTTGAAGGGGTCGCGGTCGCCGTTGGCGGCGCGCTCGGCGGCGAGCGCGTTGGGCTTGGCGGGCGCGGAGGAGTTTGAGGGGATGTCTCCGGCGGGCGCGTTGCAGTACTCGATCTCCTGGTAGAAGTCGCGCGCGGGCAGCGTGCGCAGGTCGGCGGCGAGATAGGGCTTGCAGCCGATGGCGCGGCAGGTGTGCATGAACTCGTGGAGACCGTATTCGTTGGGGTCCTGCTGGTTCCAGAATGCTGTGCGCGCTGGGCGCTTGTCGCGCGGGCCGATGCCGTCGCGCCAGTCGTAGGAGTCGGCGAAGCATCCGCCGGGCCAGCGCAGGACGGGAGCCTGGACGGCTCGCATGGTTTCGATGAAGTCCTTGCGGATGCCGTTGACGTTGGGGATGCGCGAGTTTTCGCCGACCCAGACGCCGTCGTAGATAACTCCGCCGAGATGCTCGATGAAGTGCGAGTAGATCTCCGGCGCGATGGTTCCGATGGGCTCGCTGGGGACGATCTGGATGTGAGCGTCGACCTCGGTTGCGGCCCTGGCGAGCGACGAGTTGCTGAGCGCTGTGGCTGCGGCGGCGAGAGTGGAGGTTTTGAGGAAGGCGCGGCGCGAGGTCGGGATCGTTGACATCGAGAAAGTGTTTCCTCCGGGGAACGATGCCGACGATACAGAGCGCTTTGGGAGAATGCAAGCTGGTGGTTTTTTACCGCCCGTGGATTTCTTCTACTCATTTATTATCAGTAGCTTGTGTGATTATACTTTTACAAAATATTCATTCCAAATGGTTTAGATATCAAAATATTGAAAATAAACGAGTTGCGGCGCAATTCTAAGTGCGCATTGACGTAGAATCAAGCACTTAGCGGCATGGTGTCGCCAAAATATTGATAATACGTTGGTTAATGAAAGATGCCCGGAGAGTCTCCGGGCGTTTTCTGTCTATGGTTCTATTTTACGGGATCGGGGGAAACTGCTCTGCCAAGTATATCTGGTTTATTTTGTTTATGTTAGGTGGTTTAGGGGCTTGACATGCGATTTTGCCTTTGTTCTTGAAGAGGGAAACTTATAAGTGATTAATTTTCAATTAGTTACTGATTGATCTCTCTAGTGCAGAACAGCGTACTCGTTCTTTGCTTCGATGAGGACCGGGAGATCCTGGTCGGCGTCTTTCCAGAGTGCGAAGAAGTCCTGGAACGCCTTTCGGGCTTTCGCTGTGTCGCCCTGCATCGCGTAGGCGCGCGCCAGGCCGAGGCGGGCCAGCGCGCCCCATTCTGCGTTCGCCACTAGGGTGCGATGATCGACAAACTTCTGGAATTCTGCTGCTGCATGGCTGCCGTCGTGGAGCATGAGATAGGCTTCTCCGCGCAAATAGACCACGATGAGCCGGTTCTCCCCTAGCTCTATTGCATTCGTCACTTGCAGGAGTTCAAGCGTCCGGCCCGGATCTTTGCGCTGCAAGGCGACGGCCGCCCGGATCGCGGGCAGCCAATACCGCTGGACCAACGTGTCCAGCGGGAAGTCCTTGTCGAGTCCGGCTGCCAGCTTTTCCGCCGTTGCCGTATCGCCTGCCTGAGCCATGGCCAGCGGCGCCGTTTCGCGCACATCGCGGTTTGGGGCAAGCTTCAATGCTGCATTGGCATCGGCACGGGCCAGCTTCAGGTTGCCCGCTGCTGCCTCGAGTAGCGCTCCATCCGCCTGAAAGGCGGCACCAGTTTCTTTGCCACTGTTGTGCACGGCTGAATCCGTCGCCCGTCGTTTTAGTTCGCGTGCGTCCTTCAACCTTCCATACCACGCTTCGGTGTCTGCCTGCGCGGCCAGAGTGATCTCTTCCTGGCCCGGCTTTCCCATGGCGGCTGAGGCGACTCGCGCCATTCTTGCCGTATCCCCCTTTAGAAAAGCTAACCTGTAACGGGCCCTGGGCATCCCGTCGCTTTCCAGCTTGCGTTCTTCCGCCTGCCTGAATACTGCTTCTGCCTCCTCCAGCCGGTTAAGGAAGACGTAGTCGATGCCGAGGTTCAAGTAGCTGAGCGCATTGTTTGGTTCTAGACGCATCGCCTCGCGGGCCTCCTCCAACGCCTTTTCCAAGTTCCCAAGATTTCTGTAAATAACTCCGAGGGTGGTGTAAGGCGAGTAGTACCCCGGGTAGGTCTGCTGCCACTGCTCGAACACCGGCACTGTCTTCTCCAACTCTCCTGTACCGTTCCAGTAGTAGTGTGACTCTATATAGAACCGCTCCCGCTCGCTCACCTTCGCCCGCAGCTCGTAAGCCTTGCGGATATTTTCAGATGCCAGCTCCGGTTCCCGATGGTTGCCGTACACGGTCGACAGGTACGCGTAGGCCATAGCGAAGTTCGGGTCGAGTTCGACCGCCCTCATGAAGAAGGGCCGAGAGGCGATGTCCCCTTCCGTTGCGCGCCTCTTCACTCCCAGGCTGTACGCCTTCAGTGCTTCAAGTGATGGCGTTGTGGCGTCAACCAACGGAGTATCGTACTTTTCGATTGTGGCCAGCGATTCGCCGACTCGACTTCTAAATCGACTCGCAATCTGACTCAGAGTGTTCAGTACGTCTTCTTTTCTCGTTGCCTGCGCCTGCTCCGCGTCGATTACCCGTCCGTTGCGGCAGTTCACCGCGGTCAATCCCAACACGTACTGACTGCCGAGGGGCGCGATCGAGCCATTGAGGACGGCCGCGCTTGCGGTCCTTTCGCAGATCTCAAGGGCAACTGCCGGAGTAAGTCGCGTATCGGCTGGCTGGCCCATCATTCGCAGCACCTGTCGGATACGCTCCTCAGTGACAAGGTTGAGGAAAGGCGACTGTTCGAGTTGGACAGTCAGCCCCTGACGGAGCGTGCCGTCGAAGACCGGATCGCCGGTGGTATTGGTGAAGTCGGCGAGCACCAGCACATCTTTATTCGTGAGCGGTTTGGCTTGCTTGCGATGTTGCCAAAGGAAGACGCCGACTGCGGTGAGGATGAGCACGACGGCTGCGAAGCCATACCGGAACAGAGGGTTGCGGCTTTGGCGGGGGGCGACCGGACTTGCGCCCGTTTGCAAACGTGCCCGATTGCCGTTCGGTGGCGCGACTTCGGGAGCGGTATCCAGTCTCCGGACCTCCGGAACGAGGAACCGATATCCGTGCTTTGGGATGGTCTCGATGTATCGGGGATCTTCGGCGTTGTCGTCCAACGCCTCTCTGAGTTTGCGAACCGCCACCCTGAGGCTGCCGTCGAAGTCGACGAAGGTATCGCCGGGCCAGAGGTGGCTGCGAAGTTCCTCGCGGCTGACGACTTCTCCGGGAGTTTCGAGGAGCACGAGGAGTAGCCGATAGGGTTGCTCCTGCAACCTTACCGGTCTCCCGTTCTTCAGGAGCTCGCCTGAGGCGGCGTTTACCTCAAACGGGCCGAATCGATAGACGGTTCCTGGATGTGTCTGCACACCTGGGCACCTCAAGCCGTAGAGGATCGATGAGGTCGAGTCTATCACCGCGCTACCTGCGGCAGTTCATGGGGCATCCCTACTTGGATGAAAACACACGAGCTTAGCAGTTAACGAAGTCTTCATGGCGAGTTCCTTTGACCTTGATGGCTGCGTGAGCTTTGATGGCCCTGCTAAACCCGGTTGATTGCCCTTCGGTTTACCACTCATTTCACAGAAGGTACTTACAAAATGCGAAACAGGAGGCACAAATGAAATACATAGCAACTATGGCGCTGATGCTCAATCTCGGTGTCGCAAGCCTTTACGCACAACACTATTCCGTAAAGATGGCGGTTTCGGGAACTAGCGTGCCCAGCACGGTCAATCTACAGCAGCCCAACACATCTAACAGCGAAGACGATTACGCCGGGAACGGTACGCTAGGCTCATTCACCTATCGCGATGTCAGGGCTGTCACAAATTCTCCGCAACCATCCAGCACCTGCTCGGGCCCAAATAAGATTGCTGGTGCAGCTTATGTCGGCGCGGCTGTATTTCGCTTCCAGGATGGGAGTCTATTGAACGTCAGTCTCACGCAAGAAACCGATTGCATCGATCTCGCGGCTGGGCAGGCACACTGTGTTTTGAACTTTCAAATCACTGGTGGAACCGGCCGTTTCAAAAATGCGTCCGGCCTCCTTACGTTGACCGAGACGGTGGTCCCGGTGTTGGCCGACGTCTTTAACAACCCTGTCTTCTTCGCCGCTACGGGAGAGATTACGGGAACGATCTCCGGAGTAGCCACAGAGGCGGATCACCAAGAGGATCGGCAATAGGAAGACAAAGGATGCTCTACCGGCCGTTGCCGATACCCCACGCATACGTAAAAGGGCGCTGCTATTCCGGCAGGAGTCGCAATCCGACACCTTCTATGATTGACCAGAGTTGGTGATTTTTCGCAGCGCTGAAGTAATCCCGAAAGACCCGGAATAGGTTGCGCTATCAGCGCTTGGATTCCTTCTTTGGTTCTTAACCTGGGGCTGCAGCGACGGCTTCGCCTTTGCTTTCGCCCCAGGCTGGTATATGTCGCGCCTTTGGCGCTTTCGTTAAACACAGAGGCTAAAGTCCCTTCGCAGGGGCTAAAGCCCTTTCGTGGATGGGCGATTTTTTCGCGCAGCTGAAGCTCTCCGAAAGGCCCGATTTGGTAGAGATTTAACCTGCGAATTCTTGACGGCGCGATGGTAAAGGGGGATTCTCGTAGACACCTGTTGTCCATCTCGATCGAGAAAGGACTACTCCCCCCATGTTAAGAAGGCTGGTCTTTCTCCTATTGTTGGCCGGACTCGCGGTTCGACCTGCGAGTGCGACTCCGATGTTTACCTTTACGTTCGATCCGGCCACGTACACCAGTTCGGTATCCAATTTCAGTCTCGAGCTTATGACGACGATCACGAATACGGGCACTACGGCCATAGATTCTTTAGAGGGTAAGTCGATAGGCTTTAACAGTACGTATCTCACCAGTTTCGGGTTTGGCACTGATCCAAACATCAGTTCAAGCAATCCTCTGAATCCGGGCCAATCCATTACGTTCGATTTCGTCAATATGACGTTCGCCGGCATTCCGCTGGGCACGTACTTTAATTCCTCGTTTGTGAGTCAGGCGAGCTTCTCGCTTGATGATGCCACCGGCGCCATCACTACAGTCAATTCATCGAATCTTCCGACGCTGATTGTCACTCCGGAACCGTCGGAGTTTTTGCTGATGGCGACTGGGATTGTTGGTTTGCTGGGAATGGTTCGACGGAGGGCTTAGCGTTCATTGTTGAAGAGAAAGAAGAAGGTCATCCTGACGGATGGCCTTTTTTCTTTTGCAAGGATTCGGTTTTGTTTGGGTTAGGTGGTTTTGGGGCTTGACAGGCGATTTTTGGGCAGTTTTGAGGAGGAGAAGCTGTAAGTGATTGATGAAAGGACGAGATATCGATTTTGCCCGAAGTCTAGTCGAGCTAATCCTTGACAGACTGGAGGTAACGGGCGATTCTCAAAGGCACCCTTATCGAGAAAGGAGTCTTTCCGATGAGAAGGCTATTCTTTCTCCTGTTGGCCGTACTCGCGGTTCGACCTGCCTGGGCGACTCCGGTATTTGCATGGTCCTTTAATCCCGCCACCTACAGCGGTGAAGGGCCGAATCTCACTGTGGATATGACAGCAACGCTCACGAATGTGGGGTCCACCGAGCTTGACTCCGTTGACATTGAAGGGGCTACCTTTATGTCTCAGTACGTTACGGGTTTTGGGTTTGGTGAGCCTCCCATCAGCGTGGGCAGTCCACTTGCTCCCGGCCAGTCCGTTAATTTCCAATTCTTCATTCTTATCCTCACTGGCATTCCGCCGGGTATGTATACGCCCTTGGGTACGGCGAGCATCACGCTTGATGATGCCACCGGAGCTGAGGCCACGATCGATGCATCGAACCTTCCGACGCTTGTTGTTACTCCGGAGCCGCCGGCGCTTTTGCTGATGGCGACCGGGGTAGTTGGTTTGCTGGGAATGGTTCGACGGAGGGCTCGACGGAAGGCACGAAATAATAGGAGCCGGTCAACGGCTGGGTGTAGCGTGTGAGCGGCGTCGCGCGTGCCGGTGATCAGGCCCGCCATGCTATCGAGCATTCTGGAGAGCCGCGTCTGGTCTGCGCTGTCCGCACCTTTTCCAGCAAGGTGTAAAGGTAAGCCCAAGGAGCGTTGGGTGGGACAGGCATAAGATTGGAGGCTAGAGGTATTCAGATGCTGTACAAAAAGATCAATGTGGAACTGATCGTGGTCGCTGATGAGGCCGAGGCAGTTGTCGCGGAGTTGAACGCTTCGCTCGATCGGATGGAAGAGAGGTACACACTTTTCGGCGGCGGGATCGAGACCGTCGCCGTCGAGCACACGGGAACACGGAGGAGATCGGCACTCGCGCATACGATGGCCGCAGGAGAGACGGCTGTCAGGGCTGTACGTGAGGGCTTGACGATTGCCCTCCGCGCAGTGATCTGATGTTACCGTCCCGGGGAGGCCGAGGCTATGGAATGCACTGAGAAGCTCAGCGAGATGCGCTCGCGAAATTCGTTTGCGTAAGATGGATAGGCAATTCGGAGGCGATACTTGAGAACCTGGCCTCTCCTGCCTTTGCTGGCATCAAGCCTATTCGCCGCCGGTCAGAGCCCCAGCATGAACGCTGCCTCCGCTCCTCAATCGAGCCAGCCATCTCAGGTCAAGCGGGAGACTGACGAGTTGAGGCAGCAACTCGACATAGACGCAGCCGCGTTGTCGAAGATTCCGGCCGATCCGCTTATCAGCCCCGATCCCCTGGCGCCGATCTTTCAGCCGGTCGATAAGCTCATCGATCGTCTTGGTCAATTGGCGCGCCTGAAGTTTGGGGCAACGTATACGTTTCTGAATCAGTACGCGACCCTTACGCCGGACGGCGTCAGGCATAACCAGTTGAGCGGACGGTTCGATTTTACCGGGGCCTGGCGTGTGTACGATCACGGGAGCACCGCCGGATCGATCAGCCTGCTCGTTCGCTCTGGCACAAATATCGGCATCAGTCAGCAATTCAACCTCAGCGACAGCCTTGGCTCAGGCCTCTATCTGAACTGTCTGCAGGGTGGCGGTCCGCAGCAGCCGATCACCCTGAACATCCTCTACTGGCGGCAGGATTTCCTCAGGAAGAGGCTTTCATTTTATGTTGGCAAGATCCATCCCAATGAGTATGTCACTCTCAGCATGTTCAACAACGACGAGCGAACGCAGTTCTTAAATGGGGCGAACGATGGCAACCTGGCGGTCGCTTACGATGGAACCTATGCCGGCGGCGGCGCGGTTGAATTCCAGGCGACCCGCCATGTTTACATTCACGCTATCGCCGTGGATACGGAAGGCGGACAGCAGAGAAACATCGATACGCTCGTCGATCGAAAATTTGCGGAAGGCGTGGAACTGGGCTGGACTTCAGGATCACTCGGTGAGCAGTACCGGCATTATCGGATTGGTATGTGGCGGGACGATACGAAGAACAGCGGGAGCGGTTATGGAGGCGGCTTTGCATTCGACCACGAATTTTACAATGGCTGGACCCCGTTCGGGAGGTTTGCCCTCAGTACCAGCACCGGGACCGCGATTAAGCAAGTCGAGGGAGTCGGTCTGGCTCAGGTGCATCCATTCGGACGTCGCGGAGACTTGTTCGCAATGGCATACAACTACAGCATAGCCAGTCACGGTAACCATCATGAGAACCTGGTCGAGTCGTTTTATCGCCTCCGTCTGACGCAAAGCGTAAACATTGGCCCGGATCTTGAAGTCTCCATCCATCCCACTTACGCAACCAAAGCCTACACTACGACTCTTCTCGGCGCGAGGATGGAGATCATCTTCTGAGGGTTGAGATTCAGCCCCAGACGCCGATGTTTCGTTGCGAGATTTTGCAACTCCTCAATCATGAGCTGACGCAGATGGGTCTCGAATGACGACTTCAGACAATGCGCACATTGACCTATTGAGATCGACCTGTCTTCGGTAGGTTGCCGAAAAACCGGCTATCCGTTGAAGTGCTTGTGACGTAGCTCATGGCTCCCAACTGTACGAGATGGCGACTATTCGGCCAAGCGGCGAGAAGCCCGTTCTTACCAAGCCTCCGCCGCCAGCCTTAGCTGAATTCCGCGCATGACTTCGGTGAAACTATCACTCTTATTTCGCCTGCGCTAACCCCGCAATAACCGCAGCAAGTTTATCGAGTATCTGGTTCCAGCCCTCCATTTGACCGCTATTTTTCGCGCTCTCCATGGGTTCATTTCCAATGAAGGTAAGTTTCGTCTGGCCGTTTCCGAGATCCTCAAAGATGGTCACGTCGTACGCACCGTCTATAGCCTCATGTTCTATTCCTAATTGCGCAGGCTCGATCTTGTTTCCCTTCGAGTCGGAAAAGTACATCAAGGAAACGATCTTCTCGTACGGAACAATCTCGTGGTATTCAACCGCATTCCAGAACTCCTGCCCATCCGGCGACTTCATGCAGCAGAGGAATTTTCCTCCAACGCGAAAATCCATCTCGCAAACGGGCGCAGTAAAGCCCTTCGGTCCCCACCACTGCATCACGTACTTCGGGTCTGTCCACGCCTTCCAAACCAACTCGCGTGGGGCATCAAAAACTCTTGTAACGACCATCCGCTCAATTTCGCTAATCGTGTTTCCTGTCATCTCTGACCTCCTCTTTCTTCATTTGATTTACAACTACTTCCAGCTTGTCGAAACTCTCTTCCCAGAATCGGCGATAGCTAATCGCCCAGTCACTGACCGTCTTAATCGCCTCTGGCCTAAGCGTGCACACACTCTCTCGTCCACGCTTCGTCTTGATTACAATCCGCGCCCGAACCAGGTAGGCAATATGTTTTGAAATCATCTGCTGCGAGAGTGCAAACGGTTTCGTCAACCCATGCACAGAGGCAGGCCCATGTGAGAGTCGTTCGATCATCGCCCTACGGGTGGGATCAGACAAAGCCGCAAATGTCGTCCCCAATTTATCCACAACCGTATGGTAGTGGATTTCCTGTTAATGTCAAGGGTGATTTTTGCGATCCCTGATTGCTAATCCCTGATCTCGGAACCCTGACACGTGCGCTAATTTATATTCCCCCATGAGCCGCGTATCGCAGCTGGGTGCATGGTCTTAAAATTGGCTTCCTCAAGCAATCACTCATTAACCTGACGATGACAGTGCACACCACAACCTGCGCAGGAGCCCGAGCCGTCACGGTTGAGGCGCTGGCATCAGGGCCGGAGCAATGCTGATTGCCTGTTCTCGATGTACCACCGGCTTGTTAGGCAAGTGATCGCTGCCAGTTGACCCGCTACGACAATCGCGACGAGTGGTAAATCGCCAACTCACTCGCGAAGGCGGAGTAGATCCTTAAAAGTCGTCTTGTGTTTACAATTTCAGTCCACCTGGCTGTGTAACCGGCTACTCGGAGACCCGGCATGAAGACATCTCGACGTCATTCAAACTCCTGAGCTGTCAGCAAGCCGAAAGCTATCGTGTACTCGTTGTTACCGGCGAACTTCCTCAAAGACGAGATGCGGCGCTGGGCGAGGATGCCCAGCGGATTAGTTTGCCGCGGAAGATTGTGCATCGATGTATATCTCTATCGGCTGCGCCGGCATCCAACTTTGACAGATGAAGTTTCGATTGGAGGAAATCAGATGAAACTTGTTCTTTCAGCTGTCTGCTGCATTGCCCTTGGTTCGATTCCTGTACTGGCCCAGAGCAAGGCCTCTAAAGGAGAGGCTATGACTGACCAGAAGTTTGTCGATTTCGTTGCACAAACCGACATGGTGGAGGCCAACCTTGGACAATTGGCCGAAACCGTAGCGTCTTCGCAGGCAGTAAAAGATTACGGTGAGATGCTTGTCACCGATCACACGAAAGACTTCAGCCAACTGAACGACGTTGCGCGTCAGGCCAATCTCACTGTGCCGAACGCAATCGACGCCGAACACAACAAGATGATGATCGACCCCTTCCAGAAACTGAAGGGCGCCGCTTTTGATCATCGTTATATCCGGGAAATGGTAGCCGGACACACCAAAGCGATCGGCGTTTATAAGAAGGAATCGGCAGACGCGCAGAATCCGGCTCTGAAGTCATATGCGGAGCAGGCATTGCCCGTTCTTGAGAAGCATCTTGATGGAGCGAAGGCTCTGGAGAAGTCCAAAACGCCGGCGAAGAGCACGTAGAGTCAAACTCTAAACTGACCCGCTAGCAAAAGGAGGCGCGGCCTTAGAACTCGATGCCGCGCTGGGCTAGTATTCCTTTCTGGTAGGCGTGCTTGACCTCGCGCATCTCGGTGACGGTGTCGGCGAGTTCGATGAGGGTGGGGTGGGCGTTGCGTCCGGTGAGGATGACGTGGACCATCTCGGGCTTGGCGCGGAGGACTTCGGCGACCTTCTCGGGGTCGAGCATCTTGTAGCCGATGGCGTAGTTGATCTCGTCGAGGACGACGAGGTCCCACTCGCCGGAGAGGATTGCTGCGGCGGCCTCGTTCCAGGCCTCCTCGACGAGGCGGATGTCTTCAGGGTCGGTCTCGGCCCCGCCGACTTTGACGAATCCGCGGCCCATCTGGCGGATGACGATGGCGGGGTGGTCGGGTGTGCCAAGTGCTTTGCCGAGCGCTTCGACGGCGTCGAGTTCGCCGTAGTGCCATGAGCCCTTGAGGAACTGCAGGATGAGGACGCGCATGCCGTTGCCGGCGGCGCGAAAGGCGGTTCCGAGGGCGGCGGTGGTCTTGCCCTTGCCGGGGCCGGTGTTGATGAGGATGAGTCCGCGACGGGAGGTTTCGGTCATGGTTTCAGTATGAGTCCTAATGGCCGGAGTGGTAAGGGTGGCCGGCGATGATGGTGAGGGCTCGGTAGACCTGCTCTGCGAGGACGGCGGCGGCTAGTTCGTGCGGCAGGGTGATGCGGCCCAGCGAGAAGAGCATCTGCGCGCGCTGCTTTGCGTCGGCTGACCAGCCGCTTG
This sequence comes from uncultured Acidobacteriaceae bacterium, assembly GCA_963741395.1. Classification (GTDB taxonomy): domain Bacteria; phylum Acidobacteriota; class Terriglobia; order Terriglobales; family Acidobacteriaceae; genus Edaphobacter. The sequence goes on along the minus strand of CAVUHV010000007.1, from coordinate 706,568 downwards.
CCGGACCGATGGCGAGGACAATGCGCTGCGCGCCTTCGTCGCGTAGGCGCGAGAGCGTGGCGGCGAACTCCTCGGAGGAGAGAGTTTTGCCGCGCGAGTCGAGGAGGATGAGGTGGGCGGGGGTTCTGCCCCTGGTTTTCTCGTTCCAGGCGAAGAAGGCTTGCTCGTCGGCGAAGGTGAGCTGTTCGATTGCGGAGTAGCGGGACGAGCGCTCGATGTACTCCGAGACGAGATCGCCGGCGGCAGATGACTTAGGGCGTGAGCCCCGCGGCGTAATGGTGACCAGATAGATCGTCATCTCGAGCGCAACATGAGTCGCGGCTACTTCGAATGAGCCTTCGTTCTGGTCTTGACGGCAACCTTCTTCGCGGCTTTCTTCGGCGGACTCTTCTTTGCTGCCTTGACGGCAACTTTCTTGACAGGGGCTTTCTTCGCTGCCGGCTTCTTAGCCGGGGCCTTCGCGGGTGCCTTCTTTGCCGGGACCTTCGCGCGTGCGGCGGCGACCATGGACTTTATCTCGGCGTTGAGGTCTTCGACGCTGATCGTTTTGGCTGACTTGCGGAGGCGCTCGAGGCCGTAGAAGGCGCGCTTCTCGGGGGAGAAGATATGGACGATGAAGTCGACGTAGTCCATCAGGACCCAGTCGGCCTGGCGGCGGCCTTCGACGGAGTTAGGGTAGACGCCGAAGTTACGCTTGAGGCGCAGCTCGATCTCGTCGGAGATGGCGAGGTTCTGACGATCGTTGGTTCCGTTGCAGATGAGGAAGTAGTCGGTGAGGCCGCTCTCTGAAGGGTCCAGCGCGAGGATGCGGAGGTCTTCAGCCTTCTTGTCTTCGGCGGCGGCGGCGGCGGCCAGCAATAGCTGGTTGCTCTCAATTGATGGCATGCGACTCCTTGGAGCTTTTATGGTATCGGGTTTGCGCCCATGCGTGCCAGCGTGTCCGGTGAGATGCGTGGTGCGGGTGGGCGTTAGTTCTGCTGTGAGGCCCAGGCCGCAAGCTCGGCCGGCTTCTGCAGGCGTCCGGCCATCACTCCGTCGAGCAGAGCGCGCATATGCACCGTGGCGAATGGCTCGGTAATCTTCAGAGGCTCGTTCTGATCGGGCAGCTTCACGATGCAGGCGGGGCGGTCATCGAACTGCCCTCCGTGGCTGGCGACCTGATCCTCGTCGGTCCACAGCGGCGAGTTTTCCCATAGTAACTTTGTCCGCCATGCGTGGTCGCCCATCACCACGATTGTCGACGAGTCCCATTCGCCGCGCTCCTCAAGCACGTGCCGAAGATGTGCCAGATACGCATCGGCGAGGGCGAGGTTGTCGATGTAGGAGGAGTTGCCGCTCGTCGTGAAGCTGGAGTTGCGGCGGTCGTAAATACCTCCGGGATGAGGCACGGGCAGATGCAGAAAGACGAAGTCCGCTGAAGGATCGGCCAACAAGCTATCCGCATCGGCGAAGAGCTCGCGGTAGTCTGCGACATGCAAACCGGCTGCCTGAACAACATCGTTTCGCGTCCTGTTTTTGCCGTGAAGAAGCGAAGATGCAGCCTCAAGAAAACGACGTGCCGGGACAAGCATCTCGTCGGCGATGGTCTGGCCCCGGTATACGGCGGCTTCAACCTGGAAGGAATGCGCGCTCCATAAACACCGGTCCAGAACAGATGGCAGGATGCGGCAGTAGGGGTTGTACCAGCCGGCAACCGCGGTGCTATAGCCTGCGTTCAGCGCGTCTTCAAAGACGGTGTCATGAGCATCGAACGGATGCCAATCGCCGGTCGTTGCATCGTGGACTGTGAGCTCTCCGGCAGCCGAAGGGCGAACGTGGTCCACGGGAATTCCCGACAGCAACGCCGGAACGGCGATCTCCGTCTTGTTGGCCGGGGCAACGGTGTGGGTAAATACCGTGGACTGCCGGGCCATGCGGTCGAAGGCCGGCAATCGCAGCCCAGGAAAACGCTGTTCGTACACCTGCTGGTAAGAGAGCTCATCCAGCAGCAGCAAGATCACGCGGCGTTTCGCCGGCCGTACTGCTGACCCAAGCGAGGCCATTTGCCGTTGATGGAGCGGCCTGGGGCGATTGAGATTGCGCGCCTCCCATCCGAACCAGGCAAGTTGACTCAGCAGCAGAAGGCTAGCCAGCGAAAGGAAGCCTAGTAAAGTGGTCGCAAGCCGGTGCACGCGCTCAAAGTGCGCGATGAAAGATGGCCGCCAGAGAAAGGGCAGTGCTGCCAGGGTCAGAAGGCACGTGGCAAGCACACTCATGCTCAGCCTGTGCGGAATGGTCCACTCGGTCAGCATTGCGTAGTTTTTCAGCAGGACCCAGGGCAGCACCAGCAGCAATGACGACCATATCGCGATTTGCAGCCGGCCAGGCCGCCTGGCAAGAAAAAAGACTCCCGTAAACAGCAGCCAAACCGCCGCCAGATTCAGCAACACAGCAATAAAGACGGTCTTGGGATCGCCGCTCAGGTGATAGATCGCAGTGTGCGAGGGTGATACGAGAGGCGCAATGAGCACGATGAGACACAGAGTTGCGGCTCCCAGCGCCATCATTGCCGGGTGGGTTAGCGTCTTCAATGGGGCTATCTCCTCTCGAAGTGGAAGATAATGCGCCCGTTCGAAAGCGTTCGCTCGCGTGCGATCACGAATCGCTTCGCAAAAGCCTCGCGGAAGGCGGTTTCCGTGATGTGCGCGTAGATCTCATCGCGGCCGCGCAGAATCTCCTGATACTTCGGATCGGTTGGGGGCACCCACTCCAGAATCAGGTTGCGCGAGGTGAGCTCGGCGGCGAGCTCTGCGATCCCCTCCAGCGGAATCTGACTGCCGAGGAGCAGGTGGTGGATGACGGCGAGCATCATGACCGTGTCAAAGTGGCCAGCGCAACGGCTCAGAAACGACGCGCACTCGCGATTCTGCCACCCTGTTGCCGGTGTCGGATGCGCCAGGTCGACGCACAGCGGCAGAATGTTCTTTCCGCTGCCCTTCAGGCTTTGCGCGAGACGGTCCACCGCGCCAGAGTCGGTGTCGATCGAAACCACTTCGGCGCCGGCATCTGCCGCGAGTTCCGAATAGACTCCCGTGTTGCACCCCACATCCAGCACGCGTTCCGGGGCACACGCGTCGAGCGTCTCACGCACAAATGCTTTCTTCTGCGCATGGTCTTCGTCGCTGTAGTGGCTCGCTGTCTCCACGTAGTTTGACCACTTCGAGCTGCGGTGGTCCGGGGCTGCCTGCCGCATTCGCTCCAGAAGAGTCCCCAGTGTCTTGAGAATGACGTGCCGAGCGACATCGGGGTCGCTGGTCGTCCGCGAGGCCAAGCCACTCGAGTTGCCCAGCTTGCCTGAGAGCAGGGCGGGAAGCGTCACCGAGGACAACGCAGGCTGGCGCATTCGCGATGGCCACGAGAGAGCGTGGAAGATCTCCTCCGGCTCATAACCATCGCGTCGCGTCAGCGTCACCTGCAGGGGCCAGCCAAGCTGCGAGTGGGCCAGCATCGGAAGCAGAAACGTCCGCACAAACTGCCCATAGGCGAGCCAGAGCGGCCGTCCAGGCGCAGCGCGCTGAATCGAAAGCACATCCACGAAGACAGGCTTCGTCCCCTGAAAGAGCACGTTCAGCGGAGTCGCATCCTTGAGGAGCCATCCTTCTTTCAGGAGGTCGCTGCACAGGTTCAGGGTCAACTCTGCTGCAGCGAGCCACAGCGAGGCCGGCCACTCCCACGGGTACGATTGAAATGAGACACGAGGATGCCGCAGTAAGAGAGTCTCTTCATCAGAGACCACCTCGCTCGCCACGAGGCGGCCGTCGGCCACCATCTGCGATGCCAGCGGAAGCGCCAGAAAAGCCAGAATCTCGGCGTCAAAGGGCGCGCGGATGCTGCGATAGGCCCCATCGGGGCGAAGTTCGACACTTCCCGCCGGATCGCGGAAGGTCGGCAGATAGGCGAAAGACCTCAACTCGGCCATGCCGGGCCTACTTCGCTGCAGTGCTGTTGGAGCCGGCCGAAGACTTTCCGAAGAGCGCCTTCAAACGCCGGCGGAAGTAAAAAAGGGCCCCGGTAACCACCGCGCTGACACTCTGAAAGATCAATAAGCTGGAGCCTGGGTCAACGTACGCGTATGCACGAGGCTCCAGGCTAAGTCCAAGGGCCAGAAAAAGGGCTGCGGTCAGCGCATAGTAGGTCAGTTTGAATTTCATCACCGGATTCCTCAAATCTTGACGGGAAGGGGCTTGCGCCGCTGCTTCCTGTTAGAGACACCAATAGGGGGTTAATAGTTTCGGCTTCAGGTCACCCGAAGGGGTTACTCGCAGCCAGCCAAAGCAACGTTCCTGTTGCTCCTTATCGGCGCGCCGCGCAAAAAATGAGCGACTTCAGCAATTTTTTTGAAACATGAGCAGAAGTCCGTCCCAAATTGAAACCGAAGTAACAGCCTCTCCGGTCTCAGCCCGGCCGGTAGAGCCCGTGTTTTGCGATATATGCGGCCACTGCCCCCGGGAGCAGGCCAAGGCAATCCTCACCGGCAGAAAGCCGCCGCCTTAGTTCGGTGGATGAGATATCCTCGTGGACCGTCTCCAGCAGGTGCACCTTCGCCTGCTGTTCTGTCGAGAGCTTCAGTCCCTCGAGCGCGTCCAGCGAAGACCGTGGCCGGCTCACCACGATCCAATCCGCCAGCTCGAGCAGCCGGTCCGGTTCATGCCACTGCCGGAGTGTCAAAAAGCTGTCCGCTCCGGCGATTGCAAACAGCTCCGCCTCGGGCATCTCGCGCCGCATCTCTTCCAGCGCCTCGAGGGTGTAGTTGGGCGAGCCGTCGGAGTGCGGAGCATCGATCTCTGAAGCGAGGAATCTGGCATCGGCCTCGCAGGCGAGCCGCACCATCGTCAGTCTGTCGGCAAACGATGCTGCGGCCAGCCAATGCTTGAGGGGCTGGCGTCCCGTCGGCGCGAAGAGTACCGCATCGAGCCCGAATGCATCGGCCGCTGCCTGCGCGATGCTCAGGTGGCCGCGATGCGGCGGATCGAACGACCCTCCGAAGAGGGCCACGCGCCGGCGACCCCCGCGCTCTACCACAGCCGCAGCACGAGCCCGGTCGAAAAGATGTTTGCCTTAACCTCGCCGCCGGTCGTCGCGCTGTAGTCGTAGTCGATCACGCGCCAGTCGATGTGGGGAAGCAATGTCCAGTCCACTCCCGCCACGACCTGATAGTTCAGGTGCGTCCCGCCGTTCGTGCTCGCGGCGCCCACTAGTCCTTCAATGTATGGCCGTATCGGCAGGACCGGTGGTTTTAGCGCGAGCCGCGGCCCCAGCGCGCCTGTGTAGTAGTTAAAACTGTTACGCGAGAGGAACGACCCGCGAAAGTCGCCGCCGAAGTAGGCGTAGTGTCCGCTCTGCGCATACAGGCCGACCAGGCCTCCGTACGCGGATGGGTTTGCTCCGGCAGTAACCGACGCTCCGCTGAATCCGGCATACACGGCAGTCTGGGCGTGGGCGCGACGATTCGCAAAGATTGTTATCGAAACTGCTACAAAAAGAAGGATGGTGACGAATCGAAGGTGCTTCATGGGAGGGCCTCTCCTTCGAGGCTACCGCAGCAGTAACGTCACTTAGCTGCTCTTCTGCGGTGGCGAACCTGATTCCCAAACTGCAGTCCCGAAATCCTACACCTCATTAATTACCGTCGTCGTGCGGGACTTGGTGGTGGAGGCGGATAGTGCGGCTTCAGCTTCACCTGCTCCACTACAGCCGCCTCCAGCTTTGCCGGCCGGTGTTCGGCCACGACTTCGGCAATCGCATACTTCAACTTCTCCACGCCCTCGCCCGTAACGGCCGAGATGGCATAGAACGGCAGCTTCTTCCGCTTCGCCATCGCAGTCAGCTTCTTCAGCTTCTCGGGGTTGGCGACATCGATCTTGGTGGCCACCACGATCGTGGGCTTCTTGACCAGCGCCGGGTCAAAACTCTTCAGCTCCTCGGTGATGACCTTGAAGTCCTCGACCGGGTCTGGCCTGTCGCTTGAGTCGGAGACGTCGACGAGATGCACGATCACGCTGGTACGCTCGATGTGCTTCAGGAACTGGATTCCCAAGCCTGCGCCGAGGTGCGCTCCCTCGATCAGGCCCGGCAGATCGGCCACGGTGAAGGACTGCTCGTGCGGCCACTCGCCGATCTTTACGACGCCCAGGTTCGGCTCCAGCGTTGTAAAGGCATAGTTGGCGATCTTTGGCCTCGCCGCTGAGAGGCGTGAGATCAGCGTGGACTTCCCTACATTGGGATACCCGACGAGCCCGGCGTCGGCCAGCAGCCGCAGTTCTAGCCTGTAGTGGCGCTCCTCGCCCGGCCGTCCCAGTTCGTGCTCGCGCGGAGCCTGGTGGGTGCTGGTCGCGAAGTGCTGATTCCCTCGCCCGCCGCGGCCTCCCTTGGCGATGACGATGGTCTCACCCGGCTGCGCAAAGTCGTGAATCAACTCGCCTGTGTCGTCGTCGTACAGCAGGGTGCCGACGGGAACCTCGAGGACCGTCGGATCGCCGGTGATTCCGGAGCAGTTCGAGCCGAGCCCATGTCCGCCGCGCTGGGCCTTGTGCTCCGGGTTGAACCGGAAGTGAACTAAGGTGTTATGGCTCAACGTCGAGCTCATCCGGACATCGCCGCCGTGGCCGCCATCGCCGCCGGAGGGGCCGCCGCGAGGCACAAACTTCTCCCGCCGGAAGGCCATGCAACCGTTACCACCGTCGCCGGCCTTCACCCGAATTCGCGCCTCATCGATAAACATTTTTCTGTTTCAAGTTTACAGGCTTCGGATAGTATGGGGGCATTCAGCGCAGACTGTTCGCTGTAACCGGATGTGAGTCTCGCCCTTTATATAGATAGGAAGGTATAGAGGGAAATTTGAAGGGACAGACATCCTGCCAGCCTGATCCGGGCGATTGCCCGGCCGTACCCTTCCGATAAAGGGCGCCGGTTCATCGTGTTTTCATCGCGATGTGCAAGGCTTTTACCTATCGACCTAAGGCAAGAACAATTGAAAGGCCGTCGCCTCGATGGGCGCGACCGGCTTCATTTTTAGGAGACCTCAAATGACGATCAAGAATCTGCTGCGATATGCACTGATAGCCATCCTGTGCTGCGGAATCAGCCTCTCGGGCCACGCACAATCGACGACTCAAGGCGCTATTGGTGGAACGGTGTTCGACACGACCGGCGCTGTGCTCGACAAGGCCACAGTGACCATACGTAACGAAGGGACCAACGGCGAGGTGCGGTTGACCACTGACGACAGCGGCTACTTCAAGGCGCCGCTGCTTGAGCCGGGCACTTACACGGTCACGGTCACTTCGACCGGATTTACGCAATACCGCATTGGGTCGGTGATCGTGCAGGTGGGTCAGCTGACGACTCTTGAGCCACACCTCGCGGCGGGCTCCGCTGCCCAGGTTGTGGAAGTCACGGCGGAGGCTCCGATCCTGAACTTCGAGTCGCCTGACTTTTCGTCCAATCTCAACAAGAAGACCCTTGACGAACTTCCGATCAACAATCGCCGCTGGTCGAGCCTTGCGATGACCACCCCGGGCGTCGTCTCCGACTCGAATGGATACGGCCTCGTGAGCATCCACGGTATCAGCCCCATCCTCAACACTGTGCTGATCGACGGAGCCGACGACAACCAGGCGTTCTTCTCTGAAGAGCGGGGACGTACCCGTGAGGCCTATTCCACCTCGGCAAGCGCGGTACGCGAGTTCGCCGTGAACACGGGCGTTTATTCGGCCGAGTATGGCCGTGCGGCTGGCGGAGTCATCAATTCTGTCACCAGCAGCGGCACCAACGCCATCCACGGTGTGGCTTACTTCTACGACCGTGAGAGCAAATGGAATGCATATAACGACTTCACCAAAATCACGACAGCCGTTCCGAACGGAAGCGGCGGGTACACCTTCCCCACCACGCCCTTCAAGCCGGAAGATGTACGCAAGATCTTTGGCTTTACCGTTGGCGGGCCGTTGATCAAGGACAAGCTCTTCTGGATTTATACGTTCGACCAGCACCGGCGCATCTTTCCGGGAACTGGAGTTCCAAGCTCACCGAGCAGCTTTTACGCTCTGCCGGATTTGACTCTCCCGGCAGGAGCCACAATTGCGGCCAACGGCTATGTGTCGGGTGGCGGAGCCAATGCGCTGGATAGCCAGGCCGGTGTTCTGGCCATTCGTCAGGGTCATCCAGCTACGGCTGCCGGCTACGCGATTGGCGCGCAGCTTTATCAGGCCGGTATCGTCGGCCTTTCAACCGACATCGGCAATGTGCCACGTGCCGGGTACCAGACGATCAACACGCCGAAGCTCGACTGGCAGATTAATGACAAGGAACATGTCAGCTTTCTATATCACCGTCTGCGCTGGGACTCGCCTGGCGGCGTTCAGACCTCGGCCACAACCGACTACGGTCTCGATACCTGGGGCAATGACTTTGTCAAGCTGGACTACGGTGTTGCCAAGCTGACGAGCCTGCTTAGCAACAACCTCAGCAACGAGTTGCTGTATCAGTACGGTCGCGAGCTCAACGATGAGAGCCAGCAACCCTACAGCGCCTACACCCTGGCAAACCTCGTCGGAAATGGCGGCAACGTTCCTGAAGTCGCGGTCGACACCACCGTCTTCGCATACATCGGCTCTCCCTACTACTCCTACCGCACGGCCTACCCCGATGAGCGCAAGTGGCAGATCGAGGACGTGCTTCACTACACCCACGGCAACCATAACTTCACCTTTGGCGTAGATACCGTGCACAACTGGGACCTGCTGAATAACCTCTACGAGGCCAACGGCTACATCAGCTACAGCTATCTTGGCAACTACATCAACGACTTGCTCAACAAGGGTAAGGCAAATTCAACCTGCGGTACGCAGACTGGCCAGGCGCCGACCTCTGCGACGACGACAGGCTGGACCGGTGCCCTGCCGTGCTACTCGACCAATACGCAGGGATTCGGAGCGAGCCCGTCCTTGAGCATCCAAACGTTCGACTACGGTCTATTCGGACAAGACAACTGGAAGATCTCGCCCACCCTCACCCTCGAGCTTGGCCTGCGGTATGACTACGAGTTCCTGCCCTCGTCAGTCTCCAACCTCACTGGGTCAGTCGGCTCCTATGTTCCATTCCCGGGAGTCACAAATCATCCCAGCGACAAAAACAACCTCGGTGTTCGCCTCGGCTTTGCCAAGGATGTCTTCGCCAACGGGAAGACCGTCCTTCGCGGAGGCTACGGCATCTTCTACGGCCGCATCGTTAACGGCACGTTGCTGAATACGCTGCTCAATACCGGCAGCCCAAATGGCCAGTACACGTCACTGTTCAAGCCGACGACCACTGGCGCACCTGTATTCCCCAACATCGTTCCCACAAACTCATCGGGAGGTCCGGCAATCCCGGGATCAACGGCTGCTCCGGGTGTGTACTTCCTGTCGAACAATCTGCAGAACCCGCAGGTGCATGAGTTCGATCTGCAGGTCCAGCAGGCTTTCGGCAGGGGGACGGTCTTCTCAGTCAGCTATCTCGGAGCACTTGGCCGCGAGTTGCCTAACTTCATCGACCTGAACCTCGACCCCACCACGGTAACGCCGGTGACGATCACTGTTTCCGATACCAGTGGCAAGGGTCCGTTGCCCAACGGAGCTCAGTACGTCGTCCCGACGTACACCAAATATGGCAATACAGCCTTGTTTGGATCGGTTGCGACCAACTTCCAGAACATCACGGAAGTCGTCAGCAACGTTACCTCGAACTACAACGCCTTTGTGGCTGAGGTTCAGAACCGCTCCATTCACAACCTGCAGTTCGACTTCAACTACACCTGGTCGCACGCACTGGACTATGCGCAGAACGCGACGACGACCACCTCTGCAAATAGCTGGTACGATCCCTACTCCAACGCACAGGCGAACTACGGGAACTCGAACTACAACGTTTCCGACCGGTTCGTCGCTTACGCCCTCTACACCCTTCCTGGGATCAACTCGGGAGCATGGTACCGCTACCTGAGCAACGGCTGGAGCGTCGACACCTCCTTCCAGGCGCAGAGCGGTCTGCCGTACACGACTGCTGTCAGCGGCTTCAACTCGAACGCCGCGATCCTCGGTGACTGGAATGGAGCCGGCGGATTGGCTGCGATCCCGGGAATCGGAGTCAACACGAACAGGCAGCCGCGAAAGATCGTGGACGACCTGCGCGTTCAAAAGGAGATCCCGATCTACGAGCGCTACAAGCTGCAGTTGATGGCCAACGTCTTCAACGTCGCCAATCACCAGAACTACGACGGCATTGGAAACACAGCGTACAAGCTGAGCAGCGGTGCGACGTCTACTCAGGGTATTGCAACATTCCAACCTGCCACCTTCGGCGTAGCGACCAGCTCGAACAACAGCGGCTTCCTCTATACGCCTCGTCAGATCGAGATCGCTGCGCGCTTCTCGTTCTAAAACACTCTTTACCTAAACCTAAGGCGGAGGCTTCGGCCTCCGCCCTTTGTTGTTTCCAACTATCTAATTTGTTCGAACTCAGTTAGTCTGCGGTTACTCCAAGATTCACGGGTAAAGCATGCGGGCTGGTCCATGCCGCGCGGAATCAGGCGCGGTTGCTTTGAAGTTCCTGTGGTTGCTGTTGTTTGGGTTTGGCATGAATGCCTGCGGCCAAACAGCAGTCGACGGAGCCATCGCCGGCTCAGTCGTCGACCCCGGCAACGCCTCCATCGATGGCGCGCGCATCAGCATCCGCAATACTGCAACATCGCTATCGCAGCAGGTCATGACCGACCACGGCGGCGAGTTCGTTTGCACGCGGGTGCCTCCGGGAGACTATGAGGTCACCGTCTCCTCACGGGGATTCGCGCCGCTCACGCTGCAGCACATCGTTGTCGAACTGGGCTCAATCACGAGGATTCCAGCTCACCTCGAAATCGCCGAGGCCGTAACGAGCATCGTCGTCACCTCGCAGGAGGAAGAAGCCTCGGCTGACCTGCGGGACGCATCCTCTGCCGAGGTCGCGACCGTTATATCGCGATCTGAGATCGACCGTCTCCCCGTGAGCGGCCGCCGCTGGCAGAACTTTGCTCTGCTGGAGCCGACGGTCTCGCTCGACCCGCAGGGCGATGGCCTGCTCAGCTTTCGCGGTCTCGCCTACACGCAGAACAGCACCACCATCGACGGCGCAGTCAACGATCAGAGCTTCAACGCCGTTCCGCGCGGGGCTGACAGCGGCGTGAACGAAGAGGGCAGCGACGAGCAACAGCTCGACCCCGGCAGCGTGGGTCTCAACGCCGGGGCGCGGCGTCACTCCGGCACGACGTATACCTTCTCGCAGGAGGCGGTGCGCGAGTTTCGCATCAGCGCGCAAAACGAGACGGCGCTCTACGGCCACGGCTCGGGCGGGATCGTCACTACCATCACCCGAGGCGGCTCCAACGACCTGCACGCCACCGCGTTCTACAACGTGCGCGACAACGCATGGGGTGCTGCGAATCCCTTCTCCATCGCGACTCGCTACAACGCCGGTGCGCCGACGAGCGCTGTGGTGAAGCCGCATGATCTGCGCCAGCAGTTCGGCGGCAGCGTCGGAGGCGCAGCGCTTCGCGACAAGCTCTTCTACTTCTATGCGTTCGATCAGCAGCGGCGCGGGTTCCCGGCGATCTCGTCGCCTGCCAATCCGAATTTTTACTCTCTTACCGCGACGCAAAGTGCGCTGCTCGCCAATCGTGGGATCTCCTCTGTCAAGGTGGACGCAGCACTGAAGTATCTCGACAGCCTCACGGGCACGGTCGACCGGCACAGCGACCAGACCATCCACTTCGGCAAGCTCGACTGGCAGGCCAATGAGAACCACCGGCTCAGCGCGCAGTACAACCGCGCACGGTCGAGCGCGCCGGCAGGGTTGCGGAGTGCGCCGGTCGTCGACCGTGGCATTGCAAGCCTTGGCAACGCCTATGCCAGTGTTGACGCTGCCCTGGCGCGGTGGCTCTGGATTGTGTCGCCGAGCCTGACGCAGGAGTTGCGTATTGCCTATGGCCGGGAGCTGCAGTATCAGACGCCGCAATCGCCGTTGCCGCAGGAGCCGGCCATCGGCCCCGGCGGCTACGCTCCGGAGGTTGCCATCGGCCCGCAGGAGCTGACCTTCGGCACTCCCGCGACACTTGGCCGTACTGCATATCCGGACGAGAATCGTCTGCAGATCGCTGATCTGGCCTCGTGGGCGCGAGGCCATCATCTGATTCAGGCCGGCTTCGACGTCAGCTTTGCGCATGACCACATCGATGCGTTGAACAACACCGAAGGCGCGTTTCACTATGACAGCGGCACGACCAGCGGCTACGCCGGCGGCCTCGTCGACTGGATTACGGACTACAGCTTCAACGTAAACGCGTATCCCAACGGCGGCTGCCCATCCATCAGCGCGACGACTCACTACTTCTGCTTTCGCTCCTTCACCCAGAGCTTCGGCGAGCCCACCGTTAGCTTCAGCACGCAGCAGTGGGCCGCGTTTGTGCAGGATAGCTGGCGCGCCACGCCGACGCTGAGCGTAAATCTCGGGCTGCGCTACGAGTATGAGCTCGAGCCGCTGCCGCAGCAGCCTAACGTTACGCTCGACGCGGTCTTCGAAAGCGTTGGCGCTACGAGCGTCTTTCCTGAGGACAGGAACAACATCGCTCCGCGCGTCGGCATCGCGTGGGAGCCACTCGGCCCAGGGCACGGCATTCTGCGTGCAGCCTATGGTCTCTACTATGGACAGCTGCCCGGCGCGACGATCCAGAACGCGCTGACCAACACGGCGACGCCGTCGTCCGTAACGAACATTCGTATTGTTCCTTCCACAGTTACAAACTGCCCGCAGGTGAGCAACCAGGGGTTCGGCTACGTGTGTGCGTTCACTTCAACCCCTCCCGCTGCGGTCAGCCAGACTACTTCTGCGACTGTCTTCGATCGTCATTTCCGGCTGCCTGCGATTCAGCAGGGCACCCTGGGTGTTGAGCACGAGGTCGGCGCTGGTTTCGTCGCGAGCGCGAGCTATCTCGTGAACCTCGACAGGCAGCTTCCGGACTCGGTCGATATCAATATTGCTCCCTCGGCCGATAGCAAGGTGTTTCAACTGGAGGGCGGCAGCGGCGCGCCGGGCGTTCGTGACGGTGAGACATTCGCTCTGCCGGTCTACTCGCAGCGCATCGATCCGAGCTATGGGCCGATTACCGACATCGTCTCGCACGCCAACGCCAGCTACAACGCGCTTGTGCTGGAGGCGCGACGCAGGAGCCGCGGCGGGCTTGAGGTTCGCGCCTCGTGGACGTGGGCGAAGGCGATCGACTATGGGCAGACGAGCGGCGCGGCGCCGAAGCTGAATGGGCAGTTTGATCCGTTCAGCATCGCGTACGACAAGGGGCTCTCAAAGCTCAACGTTCCGCACCGCGTGGTCGCCAGCGCTGTGTGGGAGCCGAAACTTCACCTCGAGGATCGTCGGTTTCGCCGCGTGGCGAACGGCTGGTCGGTCGCCGGAATCTTTACCGAGAGCAGCGGACGGCCGTACAGCTATGAGATCTTCGGCGGCACGCGGTTGAGCGGCGGTCGCGAGAGCATCAACGGCTCCGGCGGCGCTGTGTATCTGCCGACGGTTGGGCGCAACACGCTTCGTCTGCCGGACACTGCTAACCTCGACCTGCGGCTGAGCCGCGTCTTCTCGGTCTCCGAGCGCTTGAAGGGTCGAGCGTTTGCAGAGGTCTTCAACGTGGCGAACCATGTGAACTACTCTGGCATCGTGCAGCGCGCCTTTCTTGTTGGTACGCCCGTCGCGGAGGTCACGCCGCTGGTGTTTCAGGACGCGGCGGCGATTGCGGCCGAGGGAATCAACCAGCAGCCCTTTGGGACGTATACGGCGGCGTCGAGCGCGACGTCTGGCGAGCGGCAGATACAGCTTGGGGTGAGGGTGGAGTTCTAGTGGGATTCTTATGGGGAAATCCCCTTGCGTGATACCGTCCAAATTAGTCCTATGCCTCACTGGAAGCTCACTCTTGCCTACGATGGCACTCCTTATAACGGATGGCAGATTCAGCCGAACCTCCCTACGGTGCAGGGGACGCTGGCGCGGGTGATTCATCGCATTACGGGTGAGGAGGTGCTGCCGCAGGGTTCGGGGCGGACGGATACGGGAGTGCATGCGCTGGGGCAGGTGGCGTCGGTGACGCTGGGGTCGCCGATTCCGGGGCCGAACCTGCAGCGAGCTTTGAACCACAACCTGCCGCCGAGTATTCGGGTGACGGCGATTGAGGAGGTGGGCGAGGAGTTTCATGCGCGGCACAGTGCCCGGCGGAAGACGTATGAGTATCGGATTGCTACGCAGGTTGTTTGTCCGCCGATGCTCGCTCCTTATGTTTGGAACTGCACATGGCCGCTTGATCTGGCGGCGATGTGCGAGGCTGCTGCGGGAGTGGTAGGCACGTACGACTTCACTTCGTTTGCGGCGACTGATCCTGATCTTGCTGCGCGCGATCAGGAGGCTTTTGAAGATGAGGACTCGGATGTGCCGGTGCGGACAGCCATCAGGTCGATCTATCATTCTGCGTGGCGTCGCGATGGGGAGTTGCTGGTGTATCGGGTGACGGGGTCGGGGTTTCTGCACCATATGGTGAGGAATTTGGTGGGGACGTTTGTGGATGTGGGGCGCGGGCGGACTGCTGCAGGGGCGATTCCGGAGATTCTTGCGGCGCGGAGGCGGTCTGCGGCGGGACCTACGGCGCCTCCGCAGGGGTTGTTCTTGGTTGAATGTTGAGTACGACGTTTCGCAGGTGGTCTTGGGTACCCCTTTCTTGGATAGGTAAAATGCTTCAACGTTCGAATATTGCCTTTACCTTTAACACTTAATAGTGGCGTCCCAGGCGGGAGACAGGGGTGAATGATGGAGATAATTCCGGCGCAGCTTTGGACAGCTACTCCTTTCACAATCGAACGCAAAGAAGGCAAGACTCCCGGCACTGTGATTTTCAGTCTCTCGGGAACGTTTACCGCTCGCGATATGTTCGGCACGTTGGCGCCCATTGCCTTGCACAACATGCTGAGTTTCGAATCGACGCCGAGCGAAGAGTTGCCAGCCCTTAACATCCGCGACCTGACTGATGTGCCGTACATGGAATCCACCGGTCTGGGCAGGATCGTCAGCCATCATGTCCATTGCCGGGGCAAAGGCGTGCGCATGGTTGTCGCTGGAGCGAGCCCGCGCGTCGTCGAATTGTTCGAGATGACCAATGTGGACTCGGTCATTCCCATGATCGCCACAGTTAAGGAAGCGGATGTCTGAATAATGCCACTGGGGTCTTGATTCGGAGCTGGTGCCGTGTCTGCTCTGTCTTTGATTTTCGAGAGGGGACAGCTACTCTCAGTAGCAGATGGTTCTTTCGGCGCATCAGCGGATTGTTCGCCTGGCAACGCTTACGGCGGTGCATCGGGCGTTTCACTGGCTGCATCTGCATCAGCCGCAGTTGCGGCGGTGGCAGCTGGAGATGGTGCGGATTCCGGCGCCTCCGTTTGGCGAGGCGGAGCGGGCGGCGTGGTTTCTGGAGCGGTTTCATTCGCTCGGGCTGACGGATGTGCATCGCGATGAAGAGGGCAATGCTCTGGGCGAGCTTGCTCCGGAGCGGGCGGCGCCGGATTCGCCTTGTGTGCTGATCTCGGCGCATCTGGACACGGTTTTTCCGGCGGGGACTCCGTGCGAGCCGCTGGAGGACCCTGAGGGGCCGCGGATTTATGCTCCGGGGATCTGCGACAACGCGGCGGGGTTGTCGGCGCTGCTGGGGATTGCGGCGGCGCTGCAGTTTGCGAAGATTGTGCCGCCGATTCCGATTCTGTTTGCGGCGAATGTGGGTGAGGAGGGCGAGGGCGATCTGCGCGGGATGCGGCATCTCTTCCGGCGGGGAGGGTATCGCGAGCGCATTGCCGTGGCGATTGCGCTGGAGGGCAGCGGGACGTCGGCGGTGGTGACGCGGGCGCTGGGGAGTGTTCGTTTTCGCGTGACGGTTACGGGTCCGGGAGGGCACTCGTGGAGCGATGCGGGCGTGCCGAACCCGATTCTGCTGCTGAGCAGGGCGTTGACAGCGATTGATTCGCTGGAGCTTCCGGCGGAGCCGCTGACGACGATCAATGTGGGGCATATCTCGGGCGGGACGTCGGTGAACTCGATTCCTTCGTCGGCGAGCGCGCTGCTGGACCTGCGCTCGACTGATCCGGCGGCGCTGGAGACGACGGCGCTTGCGATTCGCGAGATCTTCGATGAGCTGATTGCCGGCTACGAGGACAGCGTGATTGCGCCGAACGTGCATATCGAGACGATCGGAGACCGGCCGGCGGCGATGCTTGCGGAGGATTCGGTGTTGCTGCAGACGGTGAAGGCTGTGGATCGGCACCTGAACCTGGCGACGGAGCAGAGGCTGGGGTCGACGGATGCGAATATTCCGCTGTCGATGGGAATTCCGGCGATTGCGATCGGGACGGGAGGCGTGGGGGCGAATATTCATACGCTGCAGGAGTGGTATGACCCGACGAATCGCGAGACGGCGCTGCGAAGGGTTCTGCTGACGCTGCTGGCGACGACGCAGCTGACAGCGCAGAAGTTGGTTGGGGTACACTCGACGACGTGAAATCCTTTATCTTGAGCGCCTTTCTCTCTGTCTGTGTGATGGCTTCCGGTCAGAACACAGCTCCGGAGGTCATCTATTTTCATGGCGATATTCTGACGGGAAGCGATCTGGTTTCGGGTTTGAATCCCGTGGCCGGGACTGCGCAGCGGCACGGTCTCTCGAGGCCTCCGAGTGACAAAGTTCCCGGGCGAGCAACGGCGATTGCGGTGTCGCACGGCAAGATTGTTGCTGTGGGTTCGGATGCGCTGGTGTTGCGGATGAAGGGCGCTGCGACGAAGGTGGTGGATCTGAACGGCGCGTTTGCGATGCCGGGGTTCAATGACGCGCATACGCACATCGCGGGAGCGGGACAGCAGAAGCTGGCGGTCGATCTTGATCACGTGCCGTCGCTGGAGGCGATGCAGCAGAAGATCAAGGACTACGCTGCGAAGGCGAAGCCGGGTGCGTGGCTGCAGGGTGGAGGCTGGGACCACACGATCTGGCCGGGCAAGACTCTGCCGACACGCGCTGATATGGATGCGGTGACGGGAGATCATCCGGCGATCTTCTTCCGAACCGACGGGCACATTGCTGTGGTCAACACGGCGGGGCTTGCGGCGGCGAAGATATCGGCGGCGACCATGGACCCACCGGGTGGAAAGATCGATCGCGATGACGCAGGACGGCCCACTGGAATCGTTCGCGAAGGGCCGGCGCTGGCACTGGTGGAGAGCGTGATTCCGCTGCCGACGCGCGAGGAGCGGATTCAGGCTCTGAATGTGGCGATCAACGATGCTCTGGCGCATGGTGTCACTTCGGTGCAGGACTTTTCGGACTGGCAGGATTTTCTTGCGCTGGAGGAGATGGAGCGCGAGGGCAAGCTGCATCTGCGGGTGAGCGAGTGGCTGACGTTCGACGCGGCTGTCGATGTGTTGAAGAAGGAGCGTGCCTCGCACGGCTCGGACGATCTGCTGCTGCACACGGCGATGCTGAAGGGATTTATGGACGGGTCGCTGGGTTCACGCACGGCGGCGATGGCGGCGCCTTACTCGGACGATCCGGACAATATGGGGATTCCGCGCTATGAGCAGGAGAAGCTGAATGCGATGGCGGTGGAGCGGGTGGCGGCGGGTTTTCAACTGGGCTTCCATGCGATCGGCGATCGTGCGAACGGGATGGCGTTGAATGCGTTCGAGGCTGCGATTGAGGCGAATCACGCGGACCCTGCGCGGCTCCGGCTTCGCATCGAGCATGCGCAGGTGTTGCTGCCGATTGACTTCGACCGGTTCGCGAAGCTGCATGTGATTGCGTCGATGCAGCCGAGTCATCTGCTGACGGATATGAACTGGGCGGAGGCAAGGGTGGGTCCGGAGCGGGTGAAGTACTCGTATGCGTGGCGGTCGTTCCTGGACCGCGGGGTGGTGCTGGCGTTTGGGACGGATTATCCGGTGGAGTCGATCAGTCCTTTCCGTGGGCTCTATTCGGCGATTACGCGGCAGAATGAGGCGGGGACGAAGACGTATCAGCCGCAGGAGAAGATCTCGCTGAACGAGGCGATTTATGCGTATACGCAGGCGTCGGCGTTTGCGGAGTTCCGCGAGAAGCAGAAGGGGATTCTAAAGCCGGGCTATGTGGCGGACTTCGTTGTGCTCGATCGCGATATTACGAAGGCGACGCCGCAGGAGCTGCTGCACACGCAGGTGCTGCGGACGGTGATGGGTGGCGAGACGGTTTATGCGGCTGCGGTGAGATAAGGTTGGTGGGAGTGAAAAGCAGATTCCTCCGCTGCGCTGCGGAATGACAACAAAGGGGAGTGAAAAGCAGATTCCTCCGCTGCGCTGCGGAATGACAATAAATGCGCTGCGGAATGACAACAAATTCGCTACGGAATGACAACAAAAAGGCAAATGCGAAAGAAAACTCGTGCGGCGGCTGAGTGATTCTGCGCTGGCACACCTGCTTCTGCTCGGTGTCGTCTTTGTGTGGGGCGCGACGTTTGTTCTGGTGAAGGACGCGCTGAGGGATGCGTCTCCGCTGGTCTTCAACCTGCTGCGCATGTCGCTGGCGTTTGTGGCGCTGGTGATCATCCATCATCGCAGGCTTCGGGGTGTGAACCGGCGTGCCGTTTTGTCGGGGCTCGTGGTGGGAATCTTTCTTGCGGCGGGATATCAGTTTCAGACAGCGGGGCTGGCGCGGACGACGGCTGCGAAGTCGGCGTTTATTACGGGGATGGTTGTGGTGTTTGTTCCGCTGCTGACGGCTATTCCTGCGCTGCGGCCGGCGGGAGTTCATGCGACACGGTGGACGGCGTTTGCGGGTGCGCTGCTGGCCTTTGCTGGGCTGTTTCTGCTGACGACTCCGGCGGGGACGACGTGGAGCGGTCTCTTCTCGCAGATAGGACTGGGCGATCTGCTGACGCTGGCATGCGCGGTTGCGTTTGCGGGGCATCTGCTCTCGCTGGCGCATACGTCGCGGCGGATTCCGACGGGACAGCTTGCTACTCTGCAGATTGGGTTTGCGGCCCTGGTGATGGCGGTGACGCTCCCGCTTGGCGGGAAACTTTATCTCAGCATGACTCCGCGGCTCGTGGTGGCTCTGGCGATTACGAGCGTTCTGGCGACGGCGGCGGCGTTTACGATTCAAAGCTGGGCGCAGCAGCATCTTCCGCCGACACATACGGCGATTCTGCTGACGCTGGAGCCGGTGTTTGCGTGCATCACGTCGTTTGTGGTGCTGCATGAGCGGCTGACGTCGCGGTCGCTCGTGGGAGCGGGTCTTATCCTCGCCGGCATTGTTGTGATTGAGCTTGCGCCCGCGGCGATGCCGGTGGCGGCGCATCCCTCTACCTGAGTCCAGCGACCTGAGTCCAGTTTGCGCATGTAATGTGGGCGTCAAACCGTGCGGCTCAGGGAACCGAGCCATTTGCGTGCAAATCGCGTCTAACTAACTAACCGGGGGGCCTGAGAGGTCTCTAGCCGACGACTAGTGTCCTCCAACAGAGATATACTGATGTATTCGCCCGCCTCGACGGCCTGCGGCGAACCGTACACACGGAAAGAGGTCACAACGTTCAGATGGATACTCCGAAAAGCACGAAGCAGACACTGCTGGACCGCATCCGCACTCCCCGTCTCACGACGACGTTTGCGCTTCTCGCCACTCTCTCGATAGGGATTCTGGTGGGATCGGTGATGACGCGTGGGGTGAGCGGCAAAGAGCAGACGGTCAACTCCTCCGATGCAAAGCCGCTGGTGATTCCTGCCCCGACGGTTCTCTCGAATGGCTTCTCGCAGATCGCCAAAGAGGTGGGTCCGGCGGTCGTCAATATCAACACAGAGTCGCTGCCGAAGCAGGCTGCGAAGAGCCCGCGGCGACGCGGACAGCGGCCACCGCAGGGCAATGGAGATGATGACGATCAGTCTCCGGGCGACATGCAGGACTTCTTCAACCGCTTCTTCGGCGGCCAGGGAAACGGGGATGATGACGGCAGCATGGACGGAATGAACGGCGAGCGCCGTGCACTGGGCTCGGGGTTCATCGTCGATTCTCGCGGCTACATCATTACGAACAACCACGTTGTCGATAAGGCCGACAAGATTTACGTCAAGCTGTCGACGGATCCGGACAACGGCCCTGACAGTGAAGGCCGTCCGGCGCACGTGATCGGCGTCGACAAGGACACGGATATTGCCGTGATCAAGATCGATACGGACAGGCCGCTGCCGACGGTGAAGCTGGGCAACTCGGATGGCGCGGAGGTCGGCGACTGGGTGCTGGCGATCGGCAGCCCGTTTGGTCTTTCGCAGACGGTGTCGGCGGGTATCGTCTCGGCGCGGAACCGCTCGATCGACGAGCCGAGCCCGAGCGGGATCTCGCAGAGCCAGTTCCAGAAGTTCATTCAGACGGATGCGGCGATCAATCCGGGCAACTCGGGCGGTCCGCTTGTGGATATGGCCGGTGAGGTCATCGGAATGAACACGGCGATTTATACGCAGTCGATGGGTTCGCAGGGCGTTGGCTTTGCGATGCCGTCGAACACGATCGCTGGCGTGTACAACATGCTCATCGGGCCGGAGCACAAGGTCGTGCGTGGGTCGATCGGCATCAGCTTCCAGCCGAGTCTGAGCTCGGCGGTGGGCCGGATGTACGGGTTCACGAACGGCGTGCTGGTGAGCACGGTGACTGCGACGGGCGGCGCGGCGAAGGCCGGGATTCAGCCGGGAGACGTCATCGTGTCGGTGGACGACCAGAAGATCAAGGACGGCGACGACCTGGTGAACAATATCTCGGCGCGCAAGGTCGGCTCGACGGTGAAACTGGGCTACTTGCGTAACGGCAAGCTGGAGACGGCGAACGTCGTTATCGGCGACCGTGCCAAGACCTACGCGGAGATCGCGGGCGGGGACGACGATAATTCGGCCCCGCAGGAGTCCGATGCCGGGCAGGCGACGCTGGGGATCACGGTGGATGCGATTCCGCCCGCCATCACGCAGCGCACGGGAATCCACAGCGGCGTGATTGTGACCAGCGTGAAGCCGGGCTCGTTCGCCGACGAGATCGGCCTGGGCAAGGGCGCTATCATCACGGAGATCAACAAGAAGCCGGTCAACGACAAGGCGAGCTATAACGCCGTGGTCAGCGGCCTCAAGTCGAAGGATGACGTGGTCTTCGTAGTCCACAACCCGACGGTGAAGAACGGCGGAAATTCGTACGTTGGCGGGACGCTTCCGTAGGCTGACGGGCGACCAATTCAGCGCGGAAAAGGGATATTTTGTGCCCTTTTCCGCGCTAAGTTATTTAAAATGAGTTATATATTGCAGCTATTGGGCTTACGCGAAAGATGTAGGCGTGGTATGACCTTTTTCTTGCCAATCATTTAGTCTAGAGATAGGATTCCACTTGATTGTGGAAGGGATTTGAGTTCAGATTCCAGCTATCCGTCACGTTATTTTGTGTTTGAGGTGCTGTTCCACGATGCTTTTCGGCCGAACCTTTATCGCGGTTGCTCTTTCGTTGACTTTGACGCCGTGCGTCGCCATGGCGCACCCGCGTCGCGGGCCTACGTCTCACCAGTCCACCAAGCATCCGTCGAAGGGGACTTCCAAGGCGAGCACGAAGCACTCGAGCGGGCAGCGGTCGATCGATGACAGCCGGGCGACGGAGATCCAGACGGCGCTGGTTCATTCGGGTTATCTCTCGGGTACGGCGGCGTCGGGCCACTGGGACGCGCAGACTGAAGCGGCGATGCAGAAGTTCCAGGCGGACAATGGCTGGCAGACGAAGCTGATTCCGGATTCGCGGGCGATCATCAAGCTTGGGCTCGGACCCAAGCAGGACACGCCGGCACCAAACTCGCAAGCGTCCCTCTCGTCGGCCTCTGCTCCGGTCTTCTCCTCGCGCTAACTTCTTCTCCCTTTTCATACGAAACAAAGCCCTTCGTGTCTTTGCCGCGCCTTGCTGCGTGGCTCGAGATTCTGTGCGCAGACAACGGCTTTCGGCTCGGCAGGGCTATAGGGCGATATAAATAGTAGGACTTTCTGAACAGGAGATGACCGTGGCGAACCGATTCGCGATGAAACTGTGGTGTTGTGCGTTGCTGCTGGCAGCGGCGAGTGGGGTTGCGTGCGCGCAGGAGCTGGATGACGCCACGCGGGCGAAGGTCGAGGCCGAGGTCCGTCGTGTGATGGAGGCGTCGGGCGTGCCGAGCGCGCAGGTGGGGATCGCGCGGGGCGGTAAGGTGGTGTACACGGCGGCGTTTGGGGCGGCGCGGTTGAATAGCGACGGTACGACTGCGGTGGCGGCGGCGCCGGAGATGCACTATGCCGTGGGATCGATCAGCAAGCAGTTCACGGCGGCGTGCGTGCTGCTGCTAGTGGAAGACGGCAAGATGAGCCTGGACGATCCGGTGGCGAAGTGGTTTCCGGAGCTGACGCGCGCCAACGAGGTAAAGGTCAGGAATCTGCTGACGCATACGAGCGGCTATGAGGACTATGCCCCGCAGGACTATACGATTCCGGCGTGGACGAAGCCGACGAAGCCGATCGATGTGGTTCGCGAGTGGGCGGGCAAGCCGCTGGACTTCGATCCGGGAACGAAGTGGCAGTACAGCAATACGAACTTCGTGCTGGCCGGGCTGATTGTGGAGAAGGTGAGCGGCGAGCCGTTCTGGCAGTTTCTGGAGAGCCGCGTGTTGAGGCCGCTGGAGTTGAAAGAGGTGTTGAACCTGGACACCGACCGTGACCGCATGGAGCCGCGCGGCTATATGCGAAATGCGCTGGGGCCGCTGCGGCCAGCGGTCCTTGAGGCTCCGGGGTGGTACTTCGCCGATGGCGAGCTGGCGATGCCGGTGAGGACGCTGCTGGAGTGGGACCAGAGCATCATCGACCGCAAGCTGCTGAAGCCGGAGAGCTATGACGCGCTGGAGACAGAGATGAAGTTGAAGGACGGCTCCGGGACGCACTATGGGCTCGGAGTGGATGTGAGTGTGAGGGATGGGCATCGCGTTGTCGCGCATAGCGGCGAGGTCGGCGGCTTTGTGGCGGCGAATGTGGTGTATCCCGACGACAAGCTCGCCGTGGCGGTGCTGACCAATCAGGAGGCGAATCCGGCGGCGGGCTCGATTGCGCGAGCGGTGGTTCCGCTGGTGCTGGGCGGAGTTGCCGCTGCACCCAAGAACGTCGCCGCGGAGGCGCAGGCCCGGGAGATGCTGGCAGGATTGCAGAAGGGAAGGATCGATACGAGCCTGCTGACAGATGATTGCAGGTTCTACTTCTCCGAGGAGACGATTGGAGACTTCGCCAGCAGCCTGAGGCCGCTGGGCGAGATCAAGAGCGTCGCGCTGCAGGCCGAGTTGCTGCGCGGAGGGATGACCTTCCGGGTGTTTCGCGTGGCGTTTGCGAGCAAGAACGTCGTGCTGACGACGTATACGACGGCGGATGGGAAGATCGAGCAGTTTCTGGTGGAGCCGGCGAGCTAGTTGTTGGTTGTTAGTTGCTGGTTGTTTGTTATCGGGCTAGAACCTGTCTCATGAATCGAGTTCCGTTGGTCTTGACGTGCGCGCAGAGTGGACCTCGATGTTCCTTTTCCATTGCTGCTCCTTTTTTTCTTGAGTGGCGTTTAGGCGTAAGTTATTTATTTGTAATAAGTTGCTAGATTTTTGCGAGATAAAATATAGAAACTAAAGGGTTTATGATCTAAAATATAGAAAAGACAAGAGTTACGTGCGTAGGTACTACGTGGAATCAATCACTTACAAGGGGTGGGGAGATGGTGAGGCTTGTAAATTATTGATTATGCGTTGTTTATGTATCAAAATATTGAAACCAAATGGGTTATGTAGTGAGTTATCAGTTGCAGGGTTACCGGTTGCAGGTTGAAATGCATGAGAAAAGCCCCGGGTTGTTGTCCCGGGGCTTTTTTGATTGCTGTTTTTATTTTAAGGGATTGGGTGAAACTGCTCTGCCACTTTGGAGAACTTTATTTTTGCCGTGCAAGTGGCTTGTTTTTAGCTGATTGCCAATTTGGTTACGGGCTTTGCACGGGTTTGGGGGCTTGACAAAGGTTTTTGGATGGCACGCCTCACTTATCCCCTGTCCCGCGCGGGCGATTAATCTACTTTGCTGATGCTATGGTGGCTTTAGAATAGCGTCCGGGTGGCTGGCCTACATACCTGCTGAATGCCGTACTAAACGTGCTCGCCGATCCGTACCCAACGCGCTCGGCTACATCGGCAACGTCGATCTCGCGGTGCCGAAGCAGATCTTTTGCGAGCGCCATGCGCCACCCCAGAAGGTATTCCATAGGCGGCATGCCGACGTTGCGGGTGAAACGTTCAAAGAACGCCGAGCGCGACAGCGCAGCCTCTTTCGCAAGTTGAGCTATAGTCCAGGAACGAGCGGGGTCGGCGTGTATCTTCCGGATTGCTTCCGCCAACCGCACATCGCCCAAACCGCGCAACAGTCCTGCGGGGGCGTTGGGAGTGGGTGTCAGGCGCAACGACTCGACCAGCAAAACCTCAACGAGACGGCTCAACACCAATTCGCGTCCCGGTCGTTGTTCCGCTGCCTCGTCGGTCAGGAGCTTCACTAGAATCGACAGCCGTTCGACACCACGAATATGAACTTGCCCAGGCAACAGAGAAACCAGCAAGCCGGAGTCTTCGCTGTCGAAGATAAAGTAGCCGCCCAGGATGCGGACGCTCGGCGGGCCGTCCTGCGTCCCATGACGAACTTCTCCGTCCGCCAGCGCGGCCACATGCGGATCGATGAACTGCGGAATGACGGGCTCGAACCCCGACATGGTGAACCCCGGGGTAGTCGATAGCAATACGAAGTCGTCCGCCTCCAGCGTCAATTCTTTTTGTCCGTCCACAGCCAGACGGCACGACCCTTCAATCACGATACAGAAGCTTGGGTGGCCAAAATCCGCGTAGCGGACGCCCCAGCATCCCGCCCCGCTGATGCCCTTAGTGAATACAGCCCGGGGCCGGAGCAGACCTATGACTTCGGAGAGTGGATCAACCATTTCTGGACTATTGCAAATCAAATACGGACTGTCAATTGTAGATAGTCCTGAAACGTCCGCGTAGATTGGATTCAGCAAAGGAGATCTACCATGAAAACCATCATGATCACCGGATCCTCTTCCGGCTACGGCCTTGAAACGGCCCGCTATTTCCTCTCGAAAGACTGGAATGTCATCGCAACCATGCGTACCCCCCGTGAGGACATCCTGCCACGATCGCCGGCGCTGCGCATCCTGCCGTTGGACGTGACGGACGAAAAGAGCATCGCGGCGGCCATCAAAGCGGCTGGTCCGATCGATGTCCTCGTCAACAATGCGGGCATCGGCGTCGTCGGTGCTTTTGAAGCGACGCCCCTGTCGCACATTCGCAAGGTCTTCGAGACCAATACCTTCGGCGTTATGGCGATGACGCAGGCCGTGATCCCGCAGATGCGCGAGCGGCGCTGCGGTGTGATTGTCAACGTCACATCGAGCACAACCTTGGCGCCCTTCCCGTTGGCGGCAGCCTACACCGCGAGCAAGCAGGCCATCGAGGGCTTCACCGATTCGCTGGTTCACGAGCTTGGGCATTTCAACATTCGTGCGAAGCTGGTCGAACCCGGATACGCTCCGACAACGAGGTTCACGCAGAATACCGAGGTTCGCGTCGAAGATCTCATTCCGAAAGCCTACGCCGACTTCGCCGCTCCGATCTTCGCGGAGTTCGCAAGACCAGCTCTGACCACGAAGGAAAGCGATGTGGCCGAGGCCGTATGGCTGGCCGTGAACGACGCCAGCGGCAAGCTTCGTTTCCCGGCGGGAGCGGATGCGGTAGCGCTTTCAGGCGCCATGCGATAAATGTGGTCTATGCATGTCGCGCCAGATGGCCTGCCGTTTACGCGGCGGGCCGTCGGGTGTGCCGGTCAGTTCGGCATGCCGGCGTACTTCCGCTCGATTGCCGAAACCCAACCGGGACCGGTAATCCTAAGCGGGCTGGGAGGACTGAGTCTGTGGAGTCAGGGCGAGGTTCCAGGGCAGGAGCACCCCGATGCGGCTGAACAATCGCAGGGCGTGCGGCATCGTCTCACTCTCGTTCGTGCAGAGCCTCCGCGATTGCGGGGCAGTTTGACAAGCTCTCTGGGATCAGAGGATGCGCCTTCCGGTGATGGTGTATTTCGCGTCGGGAGGATCCTCTGAGACGATCACCTCCTCCTCCGCAGCTTTCATCGGCTCTGCAGGTTTCATCGCCTCCGCAGGTTTCTTCTCCTCTGCAGGTTTCACCGCCTCTGCGGGTTTCATCGCCTCTGCAGGTCTCATCGCCTCTGCAGGTCTCATCGCCTCTGCAGGTCTCATCGGCTCCGGAGGTCTCATCGCCTCTGCAAGCTTCAGCGCGTCCGCAGGTTTCATCGCCTCTGCAGGCTTCAGCGCGTCCGCAGGTTTCAGCGCGTCCGCGGGTTTCAATGCCTCTGCAGGCTTCTCTGGGATCATCGCCCACGCGAAGCCGTACGCCAGCCACAAAAAGAAGCTGGCGAAGAGGCACACCAAAAAAAGGCCGGCGAAGAGGAATACTATCTGGCCTTTCGTGTTGGCGGCGTCATACAACCCGATTGAGAAGAAGGCGACGGTTGCGAACGAGAAGCCGCCCGCGAAGCCGGCAAGTCGACGCGATAAAACACTCATGCGATTACTCATTTAGGTCCTCCGTCGCTTGCGAATAGACCCCGGAGAGCTTATTCAACAGAGCCGCTTACCTGCCCAGATAGGTTGCACCCTCCGTCCAGGGCTTAAAGTTTATCCCGATTCTTCGAGGAGGGTTGCTGCGCGAATTACAAGTTCGTGGATTTGTGAAGAGGCGGAGGTTCGGGATTCGCGGCAGCAGGCTCAAGGCTTCGATTCGGAACGCGGCACAAGTTGTAGGTGGTGTCGGTATATTGGGGAACTTCTTCCGTAATGCTTACAGGCCGAGTGCCAGTTTGCGGTGAAAGACCGAGAGCATCATGCTCTTGAGTTGATGTTCCAGTTCCGGGTCGTAGCGGTAACCTTCATCGCGCATGAAAGCGTGGGCACCGTTGACCTCGATCCATTGGTAGTTGGCTCCAATTTCGTCGAGGCGAGCGAGGATCTGCCGTCGTCCTTCGAGCGGGACGTGGGGGTCTTGTCGACCCCAGATGTGGAGCAGTTCGCCCTTGATCTCCGAAGCGCGTGCCAGCGAGTCATCCTTCTTGCCAGCACCGAGGGTGCCCGAGTGAATGTCGGTCGCGTAGAAACAGACCGCAGCGCGTACCTCGGGATTCATCGCGGCGCGGAAGGCAAGATGTCCTCCGAGACAGATGCCAACCACGCCCAGGCGGCCGTTGCACTCGGGCATTGCAGCCATATGGTGCAGCAGAGAGCGCGCGTCGTCATCGTAGGCTGCAAGCTCTTTTGCGTACTTATCGTAATTGCCCTTGTCGGAGCCGGCCTGGTCATAGGCGAGCACGGTTCCAGCAGGCTCAAGCTCGTGGTACACCTCAGGCACAGCAACCAAATAGCCATGCCCGGCAAGGAAGGTGGCAAAGCGGCGAATCGGTCCGGTCATCTGGAAGATCTCGGAATAGAGGACGATGCCGGGGAACTGTGTGTTTTGAACAGCGGGGTGGAAAAAATTGGTCCGCATCGGACCGTTGGCTGTGGGAATGTCCTGAACGAGATCGTCTTTGAGGATCATGTACCTACTTTACGAGATTCACGTTACGCGGTCAGACCGATTGACCGCGGACTGCATAACGCAGAAAGATATCTCCGCAACGGAAGCGTCGCTCCTCGAGCAAATCGAGATCCAGCCGCACACCACCCGGGAGGCACCGTTTCCCGCCCCCGACGATCACTGGGCAGATCCTCAGTTGGAGTTCGTCGACGAGCCCTGCCTCGATCGCTTGCGCGGCGAGTTCAGGCCCTGAAACGGCCATGTCATGCGCGGCATTTGCCTTTAGCTGGCGAACGACTTCGGGATCGAAGGCGCGCTCGATTTTTGTGCGCGCGCTGCGCGGCTCGGTGAGGGTCCTCGAGTAAACGATTTTCTCTGCTGACTGCCACTGCCTCGCAAACTCGTTCCCGAGCTTCGTCTGAAGGGGAAGCGTGTGCGCGGTCTCCCAGTAGACCACGGTCTCGTACATTCTGCGTCCGTAGAGATAGGTGCGGAATGAGGACGCATACGGGAATATCCAGGCTTTTACCTCTTCGTCCGTGGGAGCGGCGAAGCCAAAGTTGCCGTGCTCGTCTTCTATGTAACCATCGAGGGACGTGTTCATCATGTAGATCAACTTCGCCATGCAGTGGACCTCCCGTGCATATCAAACATCGGTTCAGCGTTTCGGGCAAGTCCAATCGAGAGTTCGTTGATTGTTCCGGTGGCTGTCCATTGGCGTGAACAGGCGCTATCGCTCATTGACAGCGCTCCGGAGGTGTCGTCGGCAATACGGACATTTCGACCCGGTTCCACGAAACTTCCGGATTGCCGGTCATACGGACATCAGCAGGCCGTTGGTATGAGAGCGCCGAGAGTAACACGCTCTGATGCGCTAATCGTCCGTATTTCCGAGCACGTATGAATGGGTCGCCCGGCAAGGAGTACTCAGGCAAGAAACTCGACGAATGAATGCCTCAAAAGAAAACTGCACAAGAACGTCCTCCCCGGAACGTTCTTGTGCAGGCAATAACAAATACAAAGAGATCAAGTGCGAAGCGAAATCACGCCGCTACTTTTAATCTCCAGTTTCTTCGGAGGCGCGGCCTTTGGAAGCGTAAGCTCAAGCACTCCGTTGGCCAGATTTGCCGAAGCCTTCTCCGGGTTGATGGAGCTGGGCAGGGAAATCCGGCGCGACAGCTCATTTGCGGAGACTTCACTGTATTTGACGTCTTTGCCCTCCTTTCCTTCCTTCTTCTGCTCAGTCTTGCCATGGATGTAAACAGAATTGAGATCAGCCTGTACGCTCAGCTCCTTCATGTCGAAGCCTGGTACTTCAGCCTTGACCGTGTAGCTGTCGTTCGCTTCGGTGATCTCAATCGGCATTGGCTTCAGGATTTCGGTCTCAGCGCTGAGCCAGTCCTCCAGATCGCTTCCAGGGAACGCGCCTCTTTCCTGAAACAGATTGAACGCGCGTTGGGCTATCTGGCTTGTAAGAGCATCCATGTCGGCGAAATAGTTCCGAGTAAACGGAAATTCAATCACGCTCATTCCAGCCGGTTTCACAACGATTGGCGTTGTCATGTGCGTAT
Source organism: uncultured Acidobacteriaceae bacterium (assembly GCA_963741395.1). Taxonomy (GTDB): domain Bacteria; phylum Acidobacteriota; class Terriglobia; order Terriglobales; family Acidobacteriaceae; genus Edaphobacter. Next base: position 677,182 of record CAVUHV010000007.1, on the reverse strand, counting down.
CCTCCTTTCGATGAGATCAGTATTGTTTGTGCAGGAGGAGGATTCAGTGATGAGGGTCACGTTGAGATGTTATCCGGTAGAAGATGAATCGGGATCCCTCGATAGGCTCAGATTGGGCCTGTGAAACGCGTTTTACTTTAGTAATTTCCGTATGGTCGGCAATACGGAAGTTTGACGCTGTGGGGATCGGCACCAAAGAGTCAACACTGAGGTATTTGTGAGATGGGTTCTGGTTCGCCGAGCTACACGAGGGCGAAGATAGCAAGCAGGATGCAGGGTGCGAGAACCGCCGCGGCGATGGCGACGGCATAGCGCAGACCCGCGGAGCCGGACGGAGTGGCCTTGCTCCATGCACGGGCGAAGGCGAGCCAGAGGCCCAGGCTGGCGAGTTCGCAGAGCAGGCTGATGACGGTCCAGTGGCGCACCGTGGTCTGCACCGCGAGTTGCTGCCAGGGAGCAGGCAGCGACGCGGCCTCTTGGATTTCAGTGATATGACCGATGAGGTTGATGATGGCGGCGGCTGTGATGATGGTGCCTGCGAGCGCGAGCAGCAGCCAGAGAGTGCGTAACCTCATGGCGCGATGATAGCCGGTTCCAAGGCGGCAGGCGACAGGCAAAATGGGCCGAGGGGATGATTGCTGCTGCTAAGCTGAGAGTTCAAAAAGGAGGGCCCCGATGCTCGATGTTCATGCGCCGCACGAGAAGATACACAGCTTTCGCGACTTTCTGTTGCATATGCTGACGATTACGCTGGGCCTGCTGATTGCGCTGGGGCTTGAGGGGTGCGTGGAGTGGAATCATCATCGTCATCTGCGGAATGAGGCGGAGGCGAATATCCGGCAGGAGATCGAAGACAACCAGAAGGACCTGGCTTCGGCGCGGAGCTCGATCTCTGAGGAGCAGGGGCAGATGAAGGAGATCGCCGATCTGCTGAGCGTGAGGGCGCAGGGCAAGCCGGCCGGGGAGACTTCTGTGAGATTGGGGGTGAAGCTGGCGACGCTGCAGGATGCGAGCTGGCGCACGGCGGCGAGCACGGGCGCGCTGAGCTACATGGAGTACTCCACGGTGAAGCGGTATGCGTCGGCGTACCAGCTACAGGATGAGTTTGTGCAGGTCCAGAGCGGGGCGGTGGACAAGATTCCGGATCTGCTGGCGTATATCAGCACAGGTGATCCGACAAAGCTCTCAAGCAGCGATGCGAGCGCGGCGCTACTGGATGTGCATAAGGTGATGTCGCGACTGGAGGCGATGCGGGAGATTGGAGATGCGCTGGATCAGGTTTATACGGAGACGTTGAAGGGCGAGTAACCGCTTAGGAGCTTGAGTATGGCCTTCAGGGTGCCGCTGTTCGATCGATCGACAACATCGTCAGACGAAGGATATAAGGTAACGTTCGTCTCGTGGGAGATGCTGCGCTATCAATCGGGCGATCTGTCTTTGGATTTTTTTATCGAGGCCGGTGCTGGAAAAGTGCTCATTGAGCGAGGTTCCATGCGAACTTTAAGTCGAGAAGCAGCACGGAATTTAGACGAGAAGCAAATAAAGCAAGTTTTGGAGAGGATTCAAGCCGCACTTGAGTGGCGCGGCTGGGTCGTAGCAATGTTCTCCTAAGGTGAGGAAGAAAAACGAAGAGGCCCGGACGCTCCGGGCCTCTTCGCGCGAGTGAGGAAGCGTTAGTTCTTTGCTGCCAGTTGACGGAGGACGTACTGCAGGATGCCTCCGTGCTGGTAGTAGAGGATCTCCTGCGGGGTGTCGATGCGGACGGTGGCGCAGAACTCCGTGGTTTTGCCGGTGGGGGACTCGGCGGAGACCGCGATGTCGCGGCCGCTGGCGAACTTGTTGTCGAGCATCGCCTTGAGTTCGCCGGGTTCGGCGCCGATGCGGAAGATCTCCTCGCCGGTGAGGTGGAGAGACTCGACGTTCTGTCCGGGGAGGAACTGCAGCGGCAGGATTCCCATGCCGACGAGGTTGGAGCGGTGGATGCGCTCGTAGCTCTCGGCGATGACGAAGCGGATGCCGAGCAGGCGCGGGCCCTTTGCCGCCCAGTCGCGTGATGAGCCGGAGCCGTACTCCTTGCCCGCGAGGATCGCGAGGGGAGTGCCGCGCTTCGCGTACTCGACGCTGGCGTCGTAGATCGACATCTGCGCGTCTTCCGGGAGAAGCCGCGTGACGCCGCCTTCGGTGCCGGGAGCGAGCCTGTTGCGCAGGCGGACGTTGGCGAAGGTTCCGCGGACCATGACCTCATGGTTGCCGCGGCGCGAGCCGTAGGAGTTGAAGTCCGAGGGCTTGACGCCATGCTCGGTGAGGTACTTGCCGGCGGGGCCGTTGAGCTTGATGGAGCCGGCGGGGGAGATGTGGTCGGTGGTGACGGAGTCGCCGAGGACGGCGAGGACGCGTGCGCCCTTGATGTCTTCGATGGGTTCGGGCTCGGGCTGCATACCGTCGAAGTACGGCGCCTTGCGGATGTAGGTGGAGTCCGCCTCCCAGCCGTAGGTGTTTCCGGCGGGGAACCTGAGGTTCTGCCAGTTTTTGTCGCCCTCGGTGACGGTGGCGTACTCGTGGCGGAACATCTCGGAGTCGATGGAGGACGCGACCGTCGCGGCGACTTCGGCCTGGGTGGGCCAGATGTCGCGCAGGTAGACGGGGTTGCCGTTCTTGTCCTTGCCGAGGGGGTCGGTGTCGAAGTTGTGGCCGATGTGCCCGGCGAGCGCGTAGGCGACGACGAGCGGCGGTGACATCAGGTAGTTGGCGCGGACCTCCGGCGAGATGCGTCCCTCGAAGTTGCGATTGCCGGAGAGAACCGAGACGGCGACGAGGCCGTGCTGCTCGATGGCCTTCGAGACATCGGTCGGCAGTGGGCCGGAGTTGCCGATGCAGGTGGTGCAGCCGTAGCCGACGATCTGGAAGCGCAGCGCGTCGAGGTAGGGCATCAGGCCTGACTTCATGTAGTAGTCCGTTACGACGCGCGAGCCGGGAGCCAGCGAGGTCTTGACCCACGGGGGAGTGGTGAGACCCTTCTCCACAGCTTTTTTGGCGAGAAGGCCGGCGGCGACCATGACGTAGGGGTTCGACGTGTTGGTGCAGGAGGTGATGGCGGCGATGACGATGGAGCCGTGGTCGAGGTAGGGGTCGGGGTCGACACCGAACCGGCTGCGGATGGAGACCTGCGGGGCATCGAGGACGGCGACGCTGGTGCTGCCTTCTGCCTCGAGCGTGGCAACCGGTACGGTGGGTGCGAGGACGACTGGCGCGGGGGCTCCGAGGGGCGCGGTGAGGTCGCCGTTGAGTGAGGCGTGGCCGCCTTCGCCCTCCCAGCGGACGAGCTGGCGGGCAGTGTTAGTGTTCGCCTGGGGGCCGAGAAGCGACGGAAGCTGCTGCTTGAAGCTGGCTCCGGCCTGCGAGAGTGGCACGCGATCCTGGGGGCGCTTGGGTCCGGCGACGGAGGGCTCGACGGTGGATAGATCGAGCGAGAGCGTCGCGGAGTAGCGGGCCTCGGGGGCGTCTGCGGTGTGGAAGAGGTTCTGCTCCTTGTAGTAGGTCTCGACGAGAGCGATCTGCTCTGGGCTGCGGCCGGTGAGGCGGAGATAGTTGAGGGTCTCCTTGTCGACGGGGAAGATGCCGCAGGTGGCGCCGTACTCAGGTGCCATGTTGGCGATGGTGGCGCGGTCGGCGAGCGGGAGTTCGCTGATGCCGGGGCCGTAGAACTCGACGAACTTGCCGACGACGCCGAGCTTGCGGAGCATCTGCGTGACGGTGAGGACGAGGTCGGTGGCGGTGGTGCCTTCCCTGAGCTTGCCGGTGAGCTTGAAGCCGACGACCTGCGGGACGAGCATGGAGACGGGCTGGCCGAGCATCGCGGCCTCGGCTTCGATGCCTCCGACGCCCCAACCGAGGACTCCGAGGCCGTTGATCATGGTGGTGTGGGAGTCGGTGCCGACGAGGGTGTCGGGGTAGGCGACGTTGTCGACGGTGGTGAAGACGACGCGGGCGAGGTACTCGAGGTTGACCTGGTGGCAGATGCCCATGCCGGGAGGCACGGCGGAGAAGTTGCGGAAGGCGGTCTGTCCCCACTTGAGGAAGGCGTAGCGCTCGCGGTTGCGCTGGAACTCGAGGGCGGCGTTGAGGTCGTAGGCGCGGGTGTTGCCGAACTCATCGACCTGGACGGAGTGGTCGATGACGAGCTCGGCGGGCTGGAGCGGGTTGATGCGCTCGGGGTCGCCGCCGAGGGTCTTCATGGCGTCGCGCATGGCGGCGAGGTCGACGATGGCGGGGACGCCGGTGAAGTCCTGCATGAGGACACGCGCAGGCATGTAGGCTATCTCGCGGGAGGGCTCGGCGGCGGGGTCCCAGTTGGCGAGGAACTTGATGTCGTCGGCGGTGACGCTGCGGCCGTCCTCGTGGCGCAGGAGATTTTCGAGAAGGATGCGCAGGGAAAAGGGCAGGCGGGTGAGGTCGACGCCGGCGGATTTGAGGGCGTCGAGGCGGAAGATGGTGTAGGTGGAGGAGCCAGACTTGAGGGTGGACTTGCTCTTGAAGGAGTCAGGATTTGCGGTCGGCATGAGCGTCATTCTCCGATGCGCCGCGAGGGCGCGAGGTGAGGGCCGTCCGGGATGACAAGCGAGGGACGGCGACGGATGAAGGCTACCAAATTTTGATGCGAGTGATATGCGGTGCGGAATCAGGAGCGTCCGCGGTCAGGGCGACCGTGGTGGAAGCGCTTCAACCGAATGGGAACGCGGTCTGCCATCGGAGATAGTTTACTGCGATTGGAGGGGCCTTGGGTAGGATTGGGCCGGATGGTAGCAGGTCAGTTTCCGGGCAGGGGGCATATCGGACAGACACGCGGCTAGTCGGACAGACAACGCGGCCAGGCGGCGACTGGTGAAGCGGAGCTTCGGGCATGGATCGGAGATGGCGATTGTCGCGGGGGAGAAAAAGCGCCCACTGCCGGATTCATTCGTCTCAACATAGGAGTAAGACTGGGCAAGAAGCCTTCTGTGAACAAGTGCTTGAATTTGAGCGAATTATCGGCGGGCAGGAGCGATAAGATGGTCGCGGTAGAAACAGAACGCATCTGATGGACGGTCTCCGGGTTATAAACGGAGAGGGGCTCGATTGAGACGTATAGGGTCGCCTGGCCAGAGTGGAAGAGGTAAGAGAAAATGGGAAGTTTTTCGGGAAATCACAGCAGGCGATATCTTATGCAGGCCGTATTGACGGCCTGCTTTACGATGGCCGGTCTTTATGTGGCCAGCGGTCATGAGATGACCGCGAACGCGCAGGCGGCCAACGCTCAGGATCAGGATCCGGCGGACGCGAACATGGCGCCGGTGGATCAAGATGCTCAGAATGGCGCGCAGCAGCAGCAGGCGCCTCCGCCGTCTTCGGGTATCCAGAACGAGAGCCAGCAGCGGGCCGACGAGTACAAGCGTACGGGCCAGCAGGCGGGCGCTCCGGCGGACGCTAACCAGCAGCAGCAGGCGGCGCCGCAGGGCTATCCACAAGACCAGAACTATCCGCAGCAGCAGGGCTATCCACCGCAGGCGACGGAGCAGCAGGTAGACGCCGGGCAGCAGGCGCTGGAGGCGAATGAGCCGCCGCCGCAACTGCCGGAGTATGATCAGCCGTCGGCCCCTGCTCCCAACTACATCTGGACACCGGGCTACTGGTACTACGCCCCCCCGGGGTATTACTGGGTACCGGGCGTGTGGGTGCTGGCGCCGTATCCGGGCGCGCTGTGGACTCCGGGCTACTGGGGCTGGTATGGCCATCGGTACCGCTGGTACCACGGTTATTGGGGACTGCACATCGGCTTCTACGGCGGAGTCAACTATGGCTACGGCTATACGGGCTACGGCTACTATGGCGGCTACTGGAACGGGAGCGCGTTCTTCTATAACACCGCTGTCAATCGTGTGAACGTAGCGCGAGTCAGGACTGTGTATAGCCGCACGGTGGTTGTGAATAACTACAGTCGCGTGGCCTATAACGGCGGCAGAGGCGGCATACAGATGCAGCCGCGTCCGGCAGAGGTTGTGGCGATGCGCGAGGCGCGGACGCCGCAGATGAGCACCCAGGTGCAGAACCGCCACGAGGCATCGCAGAATGGAGCGCAGTACTATCAGCAAAACCAGGGCCGTCCGGGGTTGGCTGCAACTCCGCGGGCTGCTGCAGCGGACCCGGGTATCGCACGTCCGCAGTCTGCCGGGCGTCCGTACGCAGGGCCGACGGAGCCATATATCACGCCCGTGCCGCACTACCCACAGACGGCACAGCCTCAATACCGGCCACAGGGTATTCAGCCGCAGCCGCACTCTGCACCAAGGCCGCAATCCCAGCCCCGGGGCCAGGAGTCGTCGTCGCATCCGCGTTAGTTTTCTGGTTTTGTCGTGAAGCAGGCGGAGGCAGCTCAGAGGCTGCCTCCGTTTTTACAGGAACGCAATTGCGTGCAATGTCCGCATCGTCCGGCTGCGAAGATTTTCCTGTGCAGGGCTCGCGGTTTGGATAAAGATGTTGGAGACTCGCGCGCTGGATGTTCTGGCGTCCGGCAATGCCAGGCGCGAGAGCCGTACGATCTCTGAACGCCCCAGGAGAGCCCTTAACCGGGGCCGGGAGAGATCTGCTGATGTGTTCCCTTGCTGCTCCTAAATCGCCCGGGAAGGAAGACCATGCTTAAGGTGCTGCTGGCGATCGTACTGGTTCTTGTGGTCGCTATTTTGTTGTATGCGACGACCAGACCCTCCACGCTGGTCGTTGCGCGCGAAACAGTCATTCAGGCGCCGCCGGAGAAGATATTTCCGCTGATCAACGACTTCCACCAGTGGAGCGAATGGTCTCCGTGGGACAAGCTGGATCCGGCGATGCAGAAGACCTACTCGGGCCCAGACAAGGGAAAGGGCGCGGGCTACACCTGGCAGGGCAATAACAAAGTGGGTGAGGGCAGCATGGAGATCATGGACAGCGCACCCTCAAGCCGGGTGACGATCAAGCTCGATTTTATTAAGCCATTTGAGGGGCACGACATCACGGAGTTCACCCTGGAGCCGGATGGCGACTCGACGACAGTGAAGTGGACGATGGAGGGGCCGAACAGTTACCGCTCCAAGCTGATGGGACTCTTCGTGAATATGGACAAGCTGATCGGTGGGGACTTTGAGATCGGTCTCGCCAACCTGAAGGCTGCATCTGAGAAGTAGACGCGACGCCCGGGAGATGGTCAGGGCCTGATTTTCAGAGACATATGGGCGGTCCTTTGGGGCCGCCTCAATTTTTTTTGAAAATAATTTGCCTGCCGTGTCGATTTTCCGTGTCGCCGTTCGACGTATGGGTAGAAGGCGGTTGGACGACCGGCTCATGGACACTACAACGATCTATCAGCCTTGTTGTGAATGGAGAGATGACGGTGCAGATCAATCCTTATCTGTTTTTCAATGGCAACTGCGAAGAGGCGTTCAAGCTTTACGAGAAGGCGCTGGGAGGGAAGATCATGGCGATGTTACCGCATGAAGGAACGCCGGCGGAGGAGCACGTCCCCGCTGACTGGAAGAAGAAGATCATGCACGCGCGGATGGAGATCGGAGGCGAGGCAATTATGGCGTCGGATGCTCCGCCGGAAAGGTATGTGAAGCCGGAAGGGTTTTCTGTTTCGGTGACGGTGAAGACGAAGGCCGATGCAGAGAAGGTCTTCAACACGCTTGCCGACGGTGGCAGGGTGACGATGCCGCTGGCGGCGACGTTCTGGTCGGTGGCGTTCGGCATGGTGACGGACAGGTATGGCGTTCCGTGGATGGTGAACTGCGAGCAGAGTGCCTGATGATTTCAATTCAACTGAAAAGGGAGAAGAGCGATGAGGTTTCTATGTCTGTACAAGCCAGCCGATGTTGAGCGCGCAGAGCAAGGTGGACCGCCCAGCCCTGCGGAGATGGAGACGATGGGTAAGTACATCGAGGAGCAGATGAGATCCGGCGCGTTGCTGGCGACGGAGGGTTGCGCGCCGACCGCGTTGGGAGTGAAGGTGCGGATGGACAACGGCAAGGTGACGGTGACGGATGGTCCGTTTACCGAGGCCAAGGAGATTGTGGCGGGACTGGCGATCATTGAGGCGAAGTCGAAGCTGGAAGCGATTCTGTCGGCGAAGGACTTTATGAGGATTGCCGGCGATGGCGAGGTCGAGATCCGTCAGCTGTTCGAGCGGGGCGAGACGAGTTGTCCGGCTGCGGAGGTTCTGCAGAACGCGCGAGTGTAATGTTTCTGCTGGTGTGATGAGTTCAATTCGATAACGGAACGCTGTGCGTTCGAAGAGGAGAAGAGATATGCGCTTCCTGGTGATGGTGAAGGCTACGAATGAGTCGGAGAGTGGAGCTCTGCCTGATCCTCAGTTGATGGCGGATATGCACAAGTTCAACGAAGAGCTGGTGAAAGCGGGAGTTCTTCTTGCGGCTGAGGGATTGCAGCCGAGCTCGAAGGGCGCGCGGGTGCGGTTTTCGAGCAAGAACCGCGAGGTGATCGACGGACCGTTTGCGGAGACGAAGGAGCTGGTCGCGGGATTCTGGATATGGCAGGTGAAGTCGCTGGAAGAGGCGATTGAGTGGGTGAAGCGCTGCCCGAATCCGTTCAAGATCGACTCGGAGATTGAGATTCGGCAGGTATATGAGGCAGCGGACTTCGGCGAGCTTCCGGCGGAGATCTTCGAGAAGGAGCAGCGGATGCGCGAGGAGCTGGCCGCGAGGAAGTAGCGGGTTGCGTGTGCGAGGCAGGTGATGATGTGATCGGTAGCTGTGATGACTACCGATACGCATCGTGCGATCGACGCAGTGTGGAGGATTGAGTCGGCGAAGGTGATCGCTGGGGTGGCGCGCATTGTTCGCGATGTGGGGATTGCCGAGGAGCTGGCACAGGATGCGCTGGTGGCTGCGTTGGAACAGTGGCCGAAGCAGGGAGTTCCGGACAACCGCGGCGCGTGGCTGATGCAGACGGCGAAACACCGTGCGATCGATATGATTCGTCGCAACAAGCGCGTGGAGCAGAAGCACGAAGAGATTGGCCGCGAGCTGGAGGAGAAACAGGAACGCGCTGCAGAGGAGATTGAGGCAGCGGCCGAGGACGATGTCGGCGACGATCTGCTGAGGCTCATCTTCACGGCGTGTCACCCGGTGCTTTCGGCGGAGGCTCGCGTGGCGCTGACGCTGCGGCTGCTGGGTGGGCTGACGACGGACGAGATTGCGCGGGCGTATCTTGTGCCTGAATCGACTGTGGCCCAGCGCATTGTTCGGGCCAAGAAGACGCTGGCGGAGGCGAAGGTTCCGTTTGAGGTGCCACGCGGCGCGGAGCTTGAAGCGAGGCTTGCCTCGGTGCTGCAGGTGATCTATCTGATCTTCAACGAGGGCTACTCGGCGACGGCGGGCGATGACTGGATGCGGCCGGGACTTTGCGAGGACGCGCTGCGGCTGGGGAGGATTCTCGCCGAGCTGACTCCGCGTGAGCCCGAGGTGCATGGTCTGGTCGCGCTGATGGAGATACAGCAGTCGCGTGCCGGCGCGAGGACGGGGCCAGCGGGCGAGCCGGTTCTGCTGCTCGAACAGAATCGTGCGCTTTGGGACAGGTTGCTGATGGGCCGGGGACTGACGGCGCTGGAGCGGGCTCGCAATCTCGTGGGCCGACCGGGGACGTATCTGCTGCAGGCTGAGATCGCCGCCTGCCACGCACGGGCGCTCGAGGCCGAACAGACTGACTGGCGACGCATTGCCATGCTTTACGGCGAGCTGATGCGGCTTGCTCCGTCGCCGGTGGTGGAGCTGAACCGCGCGGTCGCCGTCTCGATGGCATACGGGCCGGAGGCAGGGTTGGAGGTGGTCGATGCTCTGCAGCATGAACCGACGCTGAAGAGCTATCATCTGCTGCCGAGCGTGCGTGGCGATCTACTGGCGAAGCTGGGGCGCGCTGCCGAGGCTCGGGACGAGTTCGAGCGGGCGGCGTCGCTGACGAGGAACTCCCGTGAGCGCAGGCTGCTGCTGGAGCGGGCGCAGCGGCAGCGGGATGCGGCGTCTCCTGGGCTCGCAGGGCACTGAGCTGCCAGACGTGGTGGAGCGAGAGACCTTCGCGGCCTATAATGACATATGGCATTCGCTAAACCGGCCTCTCCTAAGGTCGGCCCCGAGCCAGAGCCGCATATCAAACCTGAGGGCCAACCGGAGAAATCCAGAAGCGGCGCAAGTGTCGAGCCGAAAACGGCTCCGGCCGCCGCGCTTCCGGCTGTTCCTTCGGGAACCGCGACCAGCGCCATGGAACGGGTGGGCGACGCGATTGAGCTGAATCACAAGCCCGTTCACCATCAACAGCAAAAGACCCATGCACCTGCGCACACGAGCGCGGGGAACGTGCCGGAAGAGTCGGCTGCGTCGCACCTGGCGGGGATCTCGGCGCGCGAAGTCAAGACGATCGACGATAAATTTCAGAAGCTGCTCGATACGGTGCATGCGAACCGGCCGGGAGACGATCTGGAGATCATCCGCAAGGCCTGGGAGTTCTGTCTGCAGCAGCACGAAGGGCAGAAGCGCGCGAGCGGCGAGCCGTATGTGATTCATCCGCTCGAAGTGGCGCAGGTGCTGGCCGAGCTAAAGATGGATTCGACCGCTGTTGCCGCGGGCCTGCTGCACGATGCCGTGGAAGACACGGACGTCAGCTCGAAGGAGATCGGAGAACGCTTCGGCGAGCAGGTAGGTCACATCGTCGAAGGCGTCACGAAGCTGGACAAGATCAAGTTCGCCAATCGCGAAGATCACCAGGCGGAGAACATCCGCAAGATGCTGCTCGCCATGGTGACCGATGTTCGCGTGGTGATCATCAAGCTGGCGGACCGGCTGCACAACATGCGCACGCTCGAGCACCTGAGGCCGGAGAAGCAGCAGAAGATCGCAAGGGAGACGCTGGAGATTTACGCTCCGCTGGCGCATCGGCTGGGCATGGGCAAGCTGCGCGGCGAGCTTGAGGACCTTGCCTTCCGCTACGTCGATCCGCTGGCCTATGAGCAGGTGAGCAACGAGGTGGATCTGGTGCGCGGCGAAGGCGAGAAGTTCCTCGCGGGAATCGTCGCGAAGCTGGAGGCCAAGCTCAAGGAGCACAACATCGCGGGCCGCGTGGAGTGGCGCATCAAGCGGCTCTACTCGATTCAGCAGAAGCTGCAGGACCAGAAGATTCCGCTGAACCAGGTGTACGACCTGCTTGCCGTGCGCGTGATTACGCATACGGTGCAGGATTGCTACGCGCTGCTCGGGTTGCTGCACTCGATCTGGCGGCCGGTGCCGGGCAGGATCAAGGACTTCATCGCGATGCCGCGGCCGAATCTTTATCAGTCGCTGCATACGACATTGATTGGCGATGGCGGGCATCAGTTTGAGGTGCAGATTCGCACGGAGGACATGCACCGCGTCGCCGAAGAGGGCATCGCGGCGCACTGGAAGTACAAGGCCGACGACAACGTCAGCGCCAAGGACGAGCAGCGCCTCGCGTGGGTGCGTCAGTTGATGGAGTGGCAGCGCGAGATGAGCGACCCCAACGAGTTCATGTCGACGCTGAAGATCGACCTGTACCCGGAGGAGGTCTACACGTTCACCCCGAAGGGCAAGGTGGTGGTGCTGCCGAAGGACGCGAGCCCCATCGACTTCGCCTATGCGATCCACACGGAGGTGGGGAACACGACAGTCGGCGCGAAGGTGAATGGGCGCATCGTTCCGCTGCGCACGAAGCTGAAGAACGGCGACATCGTCGAGATTACGACGCAGACGGGGCATACTCCGAGCCGCGACTGGCTGAGCTTCACGAAGAGCTCGAAGGCACGCAACAAGATCAAGCACTGGCTCAACGAGCACCAGCGGCAGCGGGCGCTCGAGATCGGCCGCAAGCTGCTGGAGCGCGAGGCGCGCAGGTACAAGCTCTCGCTCCACAAGTTCACCACGGCTGACTACGACAAGGTCGCCGTGGAGTATGGCATGGGCTCGGAGGCCGAACTGCTCGCTGCGGTCGGCTTCGGCAAGTACTCGGCGCGGCAGGTGCTGAACCGGCTGGAGCCGGGCTCGACTGCAGCCGTGGAGCCTGTTACGGCGGAGCCTGCGGTTCCGGGCAACACCGTCGGGCAGATGTCCGAGGCGGTGAAGCGGGTCTACTTCGGCAAAGGGTCGGAGTCACTGCAGGTTGAGGGGCAGGACGATCTGCTCGTCTATCGCGCGCGATGTTGTAATCCGATCCGCGGCGAGGAGATTATCGGCTACGTCACGCGCGGCAAGGGCGTGGCGGTGCATGCGAGGAGCTGTCCCAACGTGCAGAATCTTTTGTACGAATCCGATCGCAGGATCCAGGTGGAGTGGGCTCCGACGGCGACGGAGGCAGGAGCGGCGAAGGCGCAGACCTATCCGGTGAAGCTGACCGTCCACTGCGACGACCGCACCGGAATGCTGAAAGAGTTTACGGCGATCATCTCGGACGACGGCACGAACATTCGCAGCGTTGACTCGAAACCGGCCGAGGACGATACAGCCATCGTCGACTTCGTCATCGAAACCGTAGACTTGCGGCACCTCAATCGCCTGGTGGAGCGGCTGAGGAGGGTTCCCGGCGTGCGGGATGTGCAGCGCGTGCAGAAGATCTAGTTACAGGTTGTCAGTTGCAGGTTGTTAGTACCCCTCCCCCCCCTTATATTGTGCAAAGTATTCAAAGTAGATACTTTAGTTCTGGACTTTGGGTGAAAAGTCTCGCCAAATGCGAATTGATGCTTGCAAAGTATTCGAAATAGATGAGTTAAATGGATTAAAGATAAGAGCCCCGGTTTTGACCGGGGCCTTTGATTGCTAGTTTTATTTTAGCGGATTGAGGGAAATTGGAATGCCACTTTGCCGGGATTTATTTCTTGCGGATAAGGGATTGTTTTTGTTGTATCTGGCGAGTTGGAAGTGCTCTTTTTGGTGGTGGCAGGGCTTGACAAGGATTTGGCTTTAGGCGGGAGCCGAGTCTCTACGGTTTCCATAAGCCGTCAAAATTCGGGGATTTAGGATCAGACATCTATGTACTCGCTCTACCGGCTCCTGTTCAAAAACAACTATTGGAGGATGGTTCTTCGAAAGGACACATGGCGAGAAGCGCGATTGAGCTTTAAGCGCGCCCACAAGGACAAGCGCGCCCGCAAGCACCTGTTGGGAATCGCCTTATTGTTACTCATTCCGGTCCTGTGTGTTCTGTATGCGGCGTGGGTTGTTGGGACAGGCGCCCTGGTTTTTGTTCCGTTCGTGATACCTGTCATATGGTGGCGCAATCGCCGCGCGAAGCAGGATGACGTTCTGCTGCACATAACGCCCGGTTCCAAGCCTGCTGTCAAGGAATTGACTGAAGAGGAACGGCAGGACTTGCGGCGATATTTTGCCAGGCTGGCGCTTTTCTATGCGGTGATGGTCGATCGCGCTGGCAGCGAGAGCTTTTTGAAGCAAAAGGTCTTGCCGGAGGGATTCGAGGTTACATCGCGTCGCGTGCATCTTGAGTTACTTCGAGCCCACGGGTTGTGGGACCAGATGGATCGGCGTGACCGTGAGCTGGTCATGATGCCCGACGGGCATTGGGAGTGGTGGCAGATCAATCAGGTTTCAGTGGCGATAGAGCAGGTGCGGTTGCTGCGATGGATTCTGCGGAAGGACTTTTACTTGCCGGTCATTGGGCAGCAGTTGCGCGGGAACTATCAAATCGCACATGAACTCGTTCATGCTCCGGATAAGGTGCTGGACGCGAAGGAACTCGCGGAGATGTCCATGCTCCGGACCGGTAAAGAGGCTGCGGATGACTTCTTTTTCCGCTGCTGGGCCGAGGGTATCAGCCGCGGCTACTACACGGTGGAGGACGAGGAGGCGACCGAGTGGGCCAATTCGGTGGCAGACAGGTTGCGAGACAAGCAGCATGAGGATTTTGTGCTGGGAGAAAAACTGGTCAGCGAGGTATCGGAAGAAGAGTTGCGATTGGCTACGTCGCTATCAGGACAACGTCGGGTCTTTCTTGGCTGGGTAATGGCAGTTATGGACAAGGATAACGTTCCCCAGTGGCAGATGAGCGTGTTTCCGGCGGAAGAGGTCGAGGAGCCCGCGACGGAGGAGGAAGGCGTTTGATACCGTCATTACGTTGAAATTTTTATTGATGGTGGGAAGAAATGAGCGATAGGAATGCTTTCTATCGCTCATAAAATGGCGAATTTTGAGCGATAGAAAGAGAAAGTAGTAGCTCTGAGGCTGGAGCTATTTTTGCTCTAAACTCTTGGTATCATAATTTCCTTGACAACTGTTTCCTAGTAAACTACTATTCTCTTCATGAAGAACACGGCTTCAGAATCGGTGAGTGACCTTCGGACGCATACGGGTTTCTGGTTGCGGTTTGTTTCGAATTATGTGTCGCAGAGCTTTGCGAGGAAGCTGGTTCCGACCGGCGTTACCGTGGCGGAGTGGGTGATTTTGCGCGAGATGTTTGCGGCTGGTGAGACTGCTCCGAGCACGCTGGCGAAGACGACCGGGCTGACGCGCGGGGCGGTCTCGAAGCTGATCGACCGGCTGGTGAAGAAGGGGTATGTGAGCAGGACGGAGGCCGCCGATGACCGGCGGTTCCAGGATATCGAATTGACTGCGGCGGGACGGAGGATTGTGCCGAAGCTGGCGGCAATTGCAGACAGGAACGATGAGGAGTTCTTCTCGCAGCTTTCGGCGGAGGAGCGGGCGAGGCTTGTGGCGACGCTCAGGAAGCTGGTTGCGGTGAATAAGCTCAGTGGGTTTCCGACGGCTTGAAAGGTTCAGGTGTGAAGGGTTCAGCAACGAAAGGAGAGATGACGATGATTTCCGTTACGAAGTATGTGCAGATTGAGCGGCCGGTGGCCGATACGTTCAACTTTCTCAGCGATGTGGCGACGATGCCGAAGTGGGCGATCCACAACGTGAAGTCGATCAGGCAGGTGGGAGATGGCAAGTGGGAGATGGAGACCCCGCGCGGCAAGGGGTACCTGATTCCGCACTATCAGGAGACGAACGGGATTCTGGATCACGAGTTCGTCGATGCGGGCGAGGGCAGGTGGCAGGTGCCGGCGCGGGCTGTTGCGGTGGGCGAAGGGGGCTCGGTGTACATGATCACGCTGACGAAGCCGGAGGGTCTGCCGGAGGAGATGTTCTGGCAGGGAATGAAGCTGATGGATGAAGAGCTGGCCGCTCTGAAGGCCTGCGTGGAGGCGCTTTGACGATGGGCCGCACGCCTGTGGAGACGGTTCAGGAGGTGTATGAGGCGTTTGGCCGGCGCGATCTTGCGAAGGCCTTCGGGCTGCTGTCGCGTGATGTGGAGATCGTCCAGTCGGAGGAGTTGCCCTGGGGCGGAGTCTACAAGGGGCATGATGGCGCGCGGGAGTTCTTCGGGAAGCTGGGGTCGGCGATCAACTCGACGCTGGAGCTGGAGAGACTGATTGGGGCTGGGGATCATGTGGCGGCAGTTGGCTGGACTCAGGGGACCGTGAATGCCACCGGCGCGAGCTATCGGGTGCCTGTGGTTCATGTGTGGACGGTGCCGGATGGGATGGTGGTGCGGGCGCAGTTTTTGATTGAGAATGCGATGATGCTGGGGGCGCTTGGGAGGGGATCAAGCTGAAGTTCAGATGAGATCTCATTCCATATAAGCTGTGACCTGCAAAGGTTGCGGCTTTTGTTTTTTTATCTGCACTGGCTTGGCGGTTGGTATTCTCATTGCGACACCTGAGGGCCTCTTTATGCGAGGGGTACGCTGGCTGTGGTGGGACCGATGGCGGAAGGCGCTGGATGAGGGTGGATCCGGGGCGAGGCCGTTTGCGCGTGGAGCTATGGTGGCAGGACTGGCGGCGGTGGTGCTGCTGTGCCTGTTCTTTCCGGAGCCTCGGCTTGGTACGCTGCCTCTTCGCAAACTGCTGGTGATTGCAGGTGGGCTGCTCTTCGATGCGATTGTAGTGTCGGTGCTGATCGCGCTGATGGCGACGGGCTTGCGGTCGGTGTTTTCGAGGGACGAGTGGCGTATCTCGGGAATTACGTTGCGTGCGACCTGGGTGACCGCGATCTGGATTCCGGCGTGGATCTTTGCGCTAAAGATGCCTTCGCTGGTGACGGTATTGGCGGGATGCTTCCTGATGGCCACTGCAGCGCTGTATCTGAGGCGGGATGGCGAGGCGCTGCCTGATACGGGATATTCTCTGTTTGGGCGACGTGAGAATGAGAGCGGAGAACGTGGGTTGCTGACGTATCCGTTTGAGTTTGAAGGCGAGATGTGGGCGCGTGTGTTGCTGCCTTCGATTGCGTTGGCGGTATTGCTGGAGTTGACGGCGACAGTGGCGGCGATGCGATCGTTTCGGTGGGCTTCGCTGCTGGCAGGTGCGTTTGTTGCGGCGGTGATCTGGAAGGTGAGGAACGAGTGGAGGGGCAAGGCTTCGAATCGGCGTGCGGCCGCGGCGCTGATGATGGCGTTCGTTTTCACGCTGGTGGTTCTGTTGCCTTATCTGAAGAGCACACCGTTTTCGGTGTCGTTCGGGCCGGTGGCGAAGGCGAAGGGGCTTCCGGCGAAGCCCGGGTCGTCAGACACAGATGAGGGATGGTCGGGGATCATTCTGCTTTCTCCGAAGCAGGAGCAGAAGAAGATTGAGCTGCCGGTGAAGAAGGAGATGGCTCCGGTTTTTTCGGGCAGGCTGCCGCAGGCGATCGAGATTCCGTTCGATGGGGCTTACTGGTACTTCAAGGCTCCAGACAGAAAGCCGAGGCCGACGGCGCGGGTGGTGCAGGGGAGCTCGTTGAAGGCGACAATACGGTCGACGGACTGGTATCCGCTGATTATGGAGGCGCACCAGAGGGTGGGTACTCCGATTGATCTGAATTGCTGCGGCGCGATCGATATTGTGGTGCAGAGTGCGGATCGGCGGGATGGTCCGGTTGCGCTGGAGCTGTGGGTGCGGGGCAAGGACATGCCGGATGGGAGAGGGTATTACCTGGGGACGGCAACGCTGGCGTCGAGCGAGGTGCCGGCGGCGGTGCGCGGGAACGAGGCTGCTCCGATAGAGGAGAGGCTTTCGTATGTGGTTCCGAGCAGGATGGAGGGGGTGAAGTTTGATGAGATTGCAGTGGAGTTCAGGTCGCCTCCGTCGCGATGGCGTGAGGGGGCGAAGATTGGGATTCAAAAGTTTGTGCTTGAACCGTAAGGGGTTATTCAGCGCGGGAAAGGCATAAATTGCGTGAAAGAGTTGCAGCGGAATGCGCGGCCATGTATGGTTGAAGGCAAGATGGTTATTTATTCCAGCCGATTTATCAGCTTTATTTACCGCTACTGGCGCACGGTAGCGGCATCGGCGGAGTAGGTTCATCTGAGAGATTAGCGAAGTAAGCTGAAGTTCAGACGAGATCGAATTCCACACGAGCCGCGACCCGCAAAGGTTGCGGCTTTTGTTTTGCAGCGAGGAGAGCGTATGGGAACGACAGCGGCGATGGTGAATCCGGCAGGGCCTGTGCGGTCGGCGGTGGGCAGGTTCGGGGTCTACGGGGGCAGGTATGTTCCGGAGACCCTGATGGCGGCTCTCGAAGAGCTGGAGGTCGCTTACGCGCAGGCCAAGGAGGATGCGGCTTTTCAGGCGGAGCTGGATGATCTGCTGCGGAACTATTGCGGGCGGCCTACTCCGCTGTACTTTGCGAAGCGGCTGTCGGAGTCGCTGGGCGGGGCGAAGATTTATCTCAAGCGCGAAGACCTGCTGCATACGGGAGCGCACAAGATCAACAACGCGCTGGGCCAGGGGCTGCTGGCGCGGCGCATGGGTAAGCAGCGCATCATCGCGGAGACGGGCGCGGGGCAGCATGGCGTGGCGACGGCGACGGTGTGCGCTCTGCTGGGCATGGAGTGCGTGGTCTACATGGGCGAGGAGGACATGCGCCGGCAGGAACTGAACGTGTATCGCATGCGGCTGCTGGGCGCGGAGGTGCGGGGTGTGTCGGCGGGCTCGGCAACGCTGAAGGACGCGATCTCGGAGGCGATGCGGGACTGGGTGACGAATGTGCGGATGACGTACTACGTACTGGGGAGCGCGCTGGGGGCGCATCCTTACCCGACGATGGTGCGCGACTTTCACCGTGTGATCAGCATCGAGGCGAAGCGGCAGATTCTTGAGCAGGAGGGGAAGTTGCCGACGGCTGTGGTTGCTTGTGTGGGCGGCGGGTCGAATGCGATTGGGGCGTTTTACGAATTTTTGAATGATGCGAATGTGCAGTTGATCGGCGTTGAAGCGGGTGGACGCGGGACGGCTCTGGGGGAGCATGCTGCTCGGTTTGCGAAGGAGGGTGGCGGTGTTCCGGGAGTGTTGCAGGGGACTTACAGCTACGTGTTGCAGGATGACGCGGGGCAGATTGCGGCGACGCATTCGGTGAGTGCGGGGCTCGACTATGCGAGTGTGGGGCCGGAGCATGCGATGCTGCATGACTCGGGGCGTGCGACGTATACGTCGTGCACGGATGCGGATGCGCTGAAGGCTACGGTTACGCTGGCGCGGACGGAGGGGATTCTTCCGGCGCTCGAGAGTGCGCATGCGGTGGCTGAGGCGATTCGGATTGCTCCGACGATGGGGAAGGCGGATGTGCTGATGGTGAATCTGTCGGGGCGCGGGGATAAGGATATGGGGATTCTGGCGCGGGAACTTGATCTGAGGGGTGCGTAAACATGAACCAAAACGATCAAGGACGAATTGAGCTTGGGAATGCGGAGTTCGAATTGCTTGCGTGGGCCGTCCCGAATGAGGTCATTAATGGCTTCAAAGTTGACAATTTTGAAAGAGTTATTGGTACCTCAGAAGAACAAATGAAAGTTATCGCCAGAAATCTGCGCGCTACGCCAAAGAAATGCAGTACTTCAATCGATCATCAGCAAGCGCAAGTATTGAAAAACGCACTCGCAGTGGTGTTGCAGGAACTTGGCGAAGATGAGTTCCAGACACGCACTGGATGTGACTTTGAGGATGGTCAAAAGATTCTACGAGCCCTGAATAGCCTTATTGAGACCGAGCCGAAAGCGAATAGCTAGCCCATGCCTATCACTTTTCGTAGTAAACCGGGTTTAGTCATATATCTCACCGCGGGTGATCCTGATCTTGCGACGACGCGAGCGATTGCGCTGGCCGCGATTGATAATGGCGCGGATGTGATTGAGCTGGGTGTGCCGTTCAGCGATCCGCTGGCGGATGGGCCGGTGATTCAGCGGGCGAGTGAGCGGGCGGTGGCGAAGGGGACTCGGCTCTGCGATGTGCTGGGGCTGGCGAAGGAGCTGCGCGCGGCTCGGCCTTCTGCGGGACTGGTGTTGTTCTCGTATCTGAATCCTGTGGTTCGGATGGGGATGAAGGATTTTTGTGCGCGGGCTGCGGAGGCGGGCGCGGATGGCGTGCTGCTGACCGACATGATCGTCGAAGAGGCAGACGAGTATCTTGATGCGATGCACGCGAACAAGTTGGCGCCGGTGTTTCTTGCGGCGCCTACGAGCCCGGATGCTCGGCTCAAAGCGATTGGCTCGGCCTCGCAGGGCTTTGTGTATGCCATCTCGCGGACGGGGACTACTGGCACGCAGCAGAAGGTTGCGGGAGATGCTTCGGAGTTGGTGGCGCGGTTGCGGAAGTTTACGACGTTGCCGGTCGCTGTGGGGTTCGGGATTTCGAACGCGGAGCACGTGAAGGCGGTCGGCGAGTTTGCCGATGCTGCGGTGATTGGGAGCGCGATTGTGGCGTTGATTGAGAAGACTGCGCCCGCGGAGGCTCCGGCGACCGTGGGACGGTTTATCGCGGGGTTGCGGGTATGAGCGTGATGACTGACAATCCGCATGAATGGTGCCCTCGGGCATCCTGCAAAACCCACATCTCAAAATCGAGATGTGGGGCACCCGAATGCGGGGCCGCTCTGGCTGCCGTTTATCATGAGAAGTACCCTAAAACCACGCAGCGCGCGACGTTGCACACTGAGGACACACGATGGAAATCTCTGACTGGCGGCGCAAGATTGACGACCTCGACGAGCAGATTGTTCGGCTCATCAGCCAGCGGGCCGAGGCCGCCCAGGCGATCGGCGAAATCAAGCAGAAGACTGATCTCCCGATCTACGAACCGCGCAGAGAGCAGGAGGTCTTCGAGCGCGTGCGACGCTCGAATGCGGGGCCTCTCACCGATCTCGAGATGCAGGACATCTATGAGCGGATCATTGACGTCATGCGCGGAGTTCAGCGGCACAGCGAGAGATGAAGTTGTTCGTTGCAGGTTCCACCCCAGCGAGCAAGCTCGCCGGGGACCCGGTTGCAGGTTGTCAGTTTGGAGTGCTGCACGGAGCAATTGCGGCCAGGCGCAGCCAGGAACGGCTGCTTGATTTGTATCTACATCAGTTACACATAGGAAAGCGAAGCCAAGACGATGATCGTAGCGATGCAGCACGAAGCAACAGAAGAGCACATTCAGGTAGTGATTGAGCGGATGGTGGAGCTGGGCTTCAACGTCCACAGGACGACGGGAGCGTCGCAGACGATTCTGGCCGGGGTGGGGACGCCGGAGCACTTCGACGTCGCGGAGTTCAAGGTTCTTGCAGGTGTGCATGATGCGTATCGCATCTCGTCGCCTTACAAGCTGGCCGGGCGGAACTTCCGGCCTGAAGGCACGAAGGTTAAATTCCCCAACGGCGTGGTCGTCGGCGGCAAAGAGGTCGTCATGATGGCCGGGCCTTGCTCGGTGGAGTCGCGCGAGCAGATTCTGCTGAGCGCGAAGCAGGTGGCCGCGGCTGGTGCGAAGTTTCTTCGTGGCGGAGCCTTCAAGCCGCGCAGTTCGCCGTACAGCTTCCAGGGGATGGGGCTCGAAGGGTTGAAGCTGCTGCGGGAGGTGTCGAATGAGACCGGTCTGCTGGTCATCACCGAGGTGATGGAGATATCGCAGATCGAGCTGATGCTGCCATACATCGACTGCTTCCAGGTGGGCGCGCGCAACATGCAGAACTTCAACCTGCTTCGCGAGCTGGGCCATGTGCGCAAGCCGGTGCTGATGAAGCGCGGCATCTCGGCGACGATCGAGGAAGTGCTGCTGAGCGCGGAGTATATTCTCTCCGGCGGCAACTACGATCTGATGCTGTGCGAGCGCGGCATTCGCACATACGAGACGTACACGCGCAACACGATGGATATCTCGGCGATTCCGGTTCTCAAGAAGCTGACCCATCTGCCGGTGCTCGGCGATCCTTCGCATGGCGTTGGTATTCGCGATCTGGTTCCGCCGATGGCGCTGGCCGCTGTTGCTGCTGGAGCCGATGGGTTGCTGATGGAGATGCATCCGAATCCGGACAAGGCGATGAGCGACGGCGCGCAGAGCATGTATCCGGAGCAGTTGGAGAAGCTGGTGGCGCAGTTGCGGCAGCTTGCTCCGGTGGTTGGAAGATCGGTCGCATAGACAATGGATCGCGTACTCATTATCGGGACAGGTTTGATCGGCGCATCGATCGGCCTGGCTCTGCGCGCAGCCGGCTATGCAGGCCGCATCGACGGCTGGGACCAAAGTTCGCTGGAGTTGCGGGCAGCGCATGAGATGGGCGCGCTGGACGGTGTCGCGGGGAACGAGTGGGGAGCGCTGGAGCTGGCGCGCCAGGCAGACGTGATCCTGCTGGCGGTTCCGGTGCTCGCTATCAAAGACTGGATGCAAAAGCTCGCTCAGGTGGTGAGCGAAGGCCAGCTGATCACCGATGTTGGCAGCACGAAGCTGGAGATTACTGAACTTGCCGCGAAGCTCTACGGCGGCGAAGGACAGGCGGTATTTCTGCCGGGTCATCCGATGGCAGGCAAGGAGTCCGGCGGCGCGCTGCTGGCTGAGGCCGGATTGTTCAACGGAGCGATGTGGCTGTTTACGCCAACGGCGGCCGAGCCGACGGAGTTGGAGAGGGTTTGGCGCGATTGGATTGGCTTTATTGGAGCGCGCACGCTCGATATGGACGCGAAGCGACACGATGAGTTGTGCGCTTGGGTGAGCCATCTGCCGCAGATGCTCTCGACGGCGCTGGCTGCGCTGCTCGAAGATGAGTTTGGGGACGATCCTGATATTGCGGCGATCGGCGGGCGCGCGCTGAGGGAGACGACGCGGCTGGGCGCGAGTCCGTATAGCATGTGGCGCGATGTTGCGATGACGAATACGAAGCCGATCGCTGAGACGCTGCAGGCACTGGAGCAGAGATTGGTGCACGTGCGCGAGAATCTGCGGACTCCTGAATTGCGCGAGGAGTTTGAGCAGGCAAACCGTTTCCGCGCGCGGCGGTGAATATAGTGAGGCAAGGAGTTGCGTTTGAGTTTGACTGACCAAGCTGTGAGCCGAGCGATGAGCGATCTGAGCATCAGCCTTGCCGATGTCGTTGCGGCGCGCGAGCGGCTGCGCGGGGCGATCTACTACACGCCGTGCGCGCACTCGCAGATGCTTTCTGCGATTACCGGGCAGCAGATTTATCTGAAGCTTGAGAACCTGCAGATGACCGGCTCGTTCAAGGAACGCGGCGCGCTGAACCGCATTGCGTTGCTGACTCCGGAGCAGGCAGCGCGCGGGGTTGTGGCGGCGAGCGCGGGAAATCATGCTCAGGGTGTTGCGTATCATGCGACGGCTCGCGGGATTCGTGCGCTGATTGTGATGCCGCTCGCGACTCCGCTGGTGAAGGTGACGGCGACGCGCGGGTTCGGCGCTGAGGTTGTGCTGTACGGCGCGAACTACGACGAGGCTTATGAAGAGGCTCGTCGTATCTGCGCGGCGCAGAATATGACGTTTATCCATCCGTTCGACGACGGTGCGGTGATGGCCGGCCAGGGAACGATTGGGTTGGAGTTGCTGGAGCAGGTTCCGCAGCTTGAGGCGGTTGCGGTGCCGATCGGCGGCGGCGGCCTGATCGGCGGGATCGCCTGCGCGATCAAGGAGTCGCGGCCGGATATCAAGGTGGTGGGCGTGCAGACGTCGCGGCTGCCTTCGATGGCGGTTGCGATGGAGCGGCATCATCCGGTGACGATTGAGCCGGCGATGACGATTGCGGACGGTATCGCGGTGCGGCGCGCGGGCGAGGTTACGTTTCCCGTGGTCGAGAGGTACGTCGACGAGATCGTGACTGTCGATGAGGACGAGATCGCGTCGGCGATTCTGGTGCTGCTGGAGCGCGAGAAGACGCTGGCCGAGGGCGCGGGCGCTGCGGCTCTTGCGGCTCTGCTGCAGAAGAAGACGTCGCTCAACGGCGCGCGGACTGCGGTGGTGATCGGCGGCGGCAATATCGATGTGACGCTGCTCTCGCGGATCATCGAGCGCGGTCTGGTGCAGGACGGGCGCATGATCCGGCTGCGGATTCATCTGCTGGACAAGCCGGGCGCGCTGGCGGAGTTGACGAAGCTGATTGCGGCGCATCGGGTGAACATTGTCGATACGCTTTACAACCGCGCTTACTATGGCGTGAACCTGGGCGATACGACGATCGATATCACGCTTGAGACGCGCGGACCGGAGCAGGTGCAGGAGCTGCTCGGTGCGCTTACGGATGGCGGATATGTGTTCAGCCGGGTGATTTGATTTTCAAAGAGCAACGGCAAAAGCAAAAGCGATAATTCAGTCGCTTCGTCCTTCGGACTCCGCTCCGGCCTTCGGCAGAGCGGTAGCCGCTGCGCGGCGGCTTGAGACGCGAGGCTGAAGCCTCGCTTTACCTAGAAGCAAGAGCAAGAGCAAGAGCAAGAGCAACAGCAACAGCAACAGCAAAGGCGAACTGCGGGGATTCTTCGCTGCGCTCAGAATGACAACTTAAGTTGTCACGATAACTTATTGGTCGTCGCGATTTTGTTGGTTGCTGCGATCAGGTTCGGGTGAAGGTGGTTTGTTGTTTTTCTTTGTGGCGTTCGATAGCTAGCTGGATGAGGCGGTCGATTAGGTTTTTGTAGGGGACGCTGGTGGCTTCCCAGAGCTTGGGGTACATGCTGATGCTGGTGAAGCCGGGGAGCGTGTTGATCTCGTTGAGGTAGATGCGCGGTTTGGTTTTGCTTCCCTTCTTTCCCTTCTTTCCTTTTGCCGCGGCGCTTGCGGGTTCCATGAGGAAGTCGACTCGGGCGAGTCCGGCGCAGTCGCAGGCTTTGAAGGCGGCGATGGCCATCTGGCGGATCTGTTTGGATTCGGCGGCGGTTAGTTTTGCGGGGATGATGGGGATGGATGTGTCGCTTTGGTACTTGGCTTCGTAGTCGTAGAACTCGGCTCCGGGGACGATCTCGCCGACTACGCTGGCTTCCGGGTTGTCGTTGCCGAGGACGGCGACTTCGAGCTCGCGGGGTTTGACTCCGGGGCCTCCGACGCCTTGCTCGATGACTAGCTTGCGGTCGTAGCCGGCGGCGAGGTCCATTGCGGCGGCCAGCTCGGTGCGGTCGTGGACTTTGCTGATTCCTACGGACGAGCCGAGGTTTGCGGGCTTTACGAAGAGCGGGTATTTGAGGGCGGCTTCGATCTTTTTGGTCGCGGCCTTCGGGTTGGCGCGCCACTCGCTGCGGAGCATGGCGAGGTATGGGGTCTGCGGCAGGTTGGCGGCGGCGAAGAGCTGCTTCATCGCGGCCTTGTCCATGCCGGCGGCGGAGCCGAGGACTCCGGAGCCGACGTAGGCGATGTCGGCTAGTTCGAAGAGGCCCTGGATGGTTCCGTCTTCGCCGAAGGTTCCGTGGAGGACGGGGAAGATGACGTCGATGTCGAGTCCACTCGTTGAACCCACATCTGGCGATGAGGCCGCCGGATATGGGGCACCCACTTCCAGTGGCTGGAGCGATTCGGCCGGGACGGGCGGGATGATGATGGCTTCGCCCTTTCTGAGGACGGCGGCGGTTGGGGTGGTCTCGGGGTCTCCGGCGAGGCGCGGGTTCGAGGGGACGGGGTGACCGGCGAGGAGCGCGTGGGCGTCTCCGGCAGTGACCCAGCGGCCCTGCTTGGTGATGCCGATGGGGACGACGTCGTACTTTTTCTTGTCGATGGCCTTGAGGATGGAGGCGGCGGAGAGGAGCGAGACTTCGTGCTCGCCGGAGCGGCCTCCGAAGAGGATTCCGATGCGTTGTTTTTTTGGCATGCTCCTTTCAGTGTCCGATAAGTGCTTGTGGGTTGGGGCCGATCTTTGCGACCGGGATTGAGCGGGGTACCCCCTCCCCTGTGTTTATCTCTAAATCGTTTATTTGCAGCGAGTTGCGCAGTCGGGTGTCTTTTTGGTGATGACGGATGGGTGGGCTGGCCCTATACTCGCTCTGCGATATCTTCGGTTCATCCAGTAATTTCAGGCCCCGTGGAGCACTTTCTCTTGCAGAGCTTTTTGGTTTGCTGTCTCCTAACTGTCCTTGGTCTGGGCTCCTCGCCGCTCTATTCGGAGACCTTTCAGAATCCATTCCGTATTCCTACAAACGGAGACCCGGTTGGGATTCATGTAGTGGATGTTAACAACGACGGTCTGCCGGATTTGGTTTTTGGTCTTCCCACTACTCTGACAAATCCCGCGGTGATCTCTGTGCTGCTGGGGCAGCCGGGTGGAAGTTACATTGCGCTTACGCCGATCGTTCTTCCCGCCTTCACGAATCCAAGCTGTAATGTCGCGGACGTTAACGGCGATCACAAGATCGATGTCATTTGCACGAACACGACGACGAGCGAAGCCTCGATTGTCACGTTTTTTGGGAATGGCGATGGCACATTCCAGGCTCCAATTACTTCACCGATCCTGAATGTTACGAACCAGTCTGCCACAAACTTCAACATCGCCGCGATTGCGGATGTGAACAACGACGGCCACCCAGACCTTATCGCCAATGGCCCTTTGAATTTGAGTACGACGATTTTGCTGGGGGACGGAGCGGGAAACTTCACGCTGAAATTCCAGTCACCCGGCTATACCTACTTCAGCCGGCCGTCGATTGCGGATGTTAATGGCGATGGCAAGCTCGACATCATCAATGGAAGCGGGCCCGATGTGCTGCTTGGAAACGGTGACGGTACATTTACGTGGCTGACGGGGCCAACCATGAATCCGGCGTTCGAGAACTGCATAGTTCAGAAAGACCTGGACGGGGATGGTCATTTGGACGCCGTCTGCCAGCAGGCTGCGCCGAACTGGGAACGGTTCAGCGTATTGCACGGAAACGCGGACGGGACCTTCAACCTTACCAATCCTGTCTCTACTACCACCGTCGCGAACCCTGCGGACTACATAAATCCGCTCGAGGTGCTCGATCTTAATGGCGATGGAATACCTGACGTTGTGAGCTTTTCCGAGGAAGGCCTGATGGTCTTTCTCGGCAAACCAGGTGTACAGTTCGCTGCCCCTACCCCATACCTCACCGGCGTAATAGATTCTTCGCGTTTCGAGTTTGCGGATCTCAATAAAGACGGTCATCCTGACGTGCTGACCGGAGGCCCTAACGGCATTTATGTCTGTTGGGGCAGAGCTGACGGTTCTTTTGATTCGATTGTTCCGTTTACGTCAGGTCTAAGTGTGATGAGGGCCGCGGTTGCCGATTTCAACAACGATGGAAACCCGGATGTTATAACCAACGGCGATCAGTCTCTCAATCTGAGTCTGGGGAAAGGTGATGGCACGTTTGCTGCTGCCGTGGCGATTCCGAATGGCGGTCTCTATTTCGGGTCGGGTCCTACGCCGGTCATTCACGGCGACTTCAATGGTGACGGCAATCAAGACGTTATTGCCTATGTAGCGAGCGGCACCACCGACATCCTTTACGGTCACGGTGACGGCACCTTCGCAAGTCCAGTCACCATCCCGCATTACGCTGGTCCCAGTACATCTACGCTCGTCGCGGATCTCAATCAGGACGGCCGTGACGACCTGATCGATATCGACTCCGCCAACCTTTACGTCCGCCTTTCGCAGGCTGGTGGTGGCTTTGCTCCGAGTCTGCCGTCTGCGGTTCCGCAGGAGATCTACTCAACTCCGGTCTACACGCTTGGTGACTTCGACCACGACGGCAAGATTGATGCAGTGGTTGGCCTCAAGAACATCTACTTCCTTCATGGAAACGGCGACGGCACCTTTGCTGCTGCCGGCCCTGCTATTCCGGTTCCTCAGACCACGGGGAGTGTAACGAGCATAACCACAGGAGATTTCGACGGTGACGGCAAACTTGATGTGGCCGTCCTCGAGACAGTTCTTCAATTAGAAGAAAATCCTCAATCACCACCTAATTCTTTTGTCTTTATTTACTACGGCAACGGGGATGGAACCTTTTCCGCTCCGGTCGCTTTGGGGCCATATAACCGGAATTACACCACTCTTAGTGCCGCAGATCTTAACCATGATGGCCTCTCCGATCTCGTTTTAAGCTTTGACAACGCTTTGCCTCCGGTCTATTACTACACGGGGGTTTACGCCGTTACCGTCGTCAATGGCACTCCAAACCGGATGTTTGCTTCGCTGGGCGACATTTACGTCTCTGGTGGACGGGACACAACTACAGCAATTGCCGACTTCAATCACGACGGCTTCCCCGACCTGCTCTTCGCAAATGGCGACTCGGTCGCAAACACATTCGTGGTGCTTCTCAATCAGCCGACGCCAACCGTTACGGGCACGCTGAGTGCGATGCCGGAGCCTTCTGTGGTGGGTCAGGCTTTCACGGTTACGGCTGCGTTTGCTCCGCCTGCGGGTTCGAGTGAGACTTTGTTGTCGGGGCCGGTTACGTTCTCGATTGATGGGCTGACGGAGGGGTCTGCTGCGCTGGCGAATAACATGGCTTCGGTATCGGTGCCGGGGACGCTTGCCAAAGGGACGCATCAGCTTATGGCGTCCTGGGGTGGGGATACGAACTTTCCGGCGGTGGAACTTTCTGCGACTCATACGGTGACTGGTCTTCCAGTGACGCTTACGCTTGCGTCGAGTTTGAATCCTGCGAATCTGGGGCAGGCGGTTTCGCTGACGGCGGGGTTGTCGACGCAAGGCGGCGCGGCTGTGCAGCCTACGGGGACGATTACGTTTACTGACAATGGAGCGCCGTTGGGAAGCACGCTGACGGTTGGGGGGAGCGGGTCGTTCAGCTGGACGCTGCTGAATGGGTTTTCCAACGCCGGGCAGAACACGATCGTTGCGACGTATAGCGGAGATGCGAACTATGGCTCGGCGACGGCGACGCTGGTGGAGAATGTGAATCCGGTGGCGACTGCGAGCGTGCTTCAGGGCTCACCGAATCCTTCGGTGTATGGGCAGGCTGTTACGTTTACGACTGCGGTGACGGCCAATCTGAATGATCCGGTTGTGAATCAGTTTGGGTCTGCGGCGACGGTGACTTTGACGGGGCTGCCGGGTGGTTCTGTGACTTCGGGCGTTGTTGTCGGCGGCACGACGGCGTCCACGACGACTGGTGTTGCGACGTATACGACGAGCGCGCTTCCGGCGGGGACGTACACGGTGAGTGCGGCGTACTCGGGGAGCACGAACACGCTCGGGAGCGTCGCGGGATCGGTTGTGCAGGTGGTTCAGCGTGCTCCGACGACGACTACGTTGAGCGTCAATCCGGCGACGGCTTACCAGACGCAGGCGGTGACGTTTTCTGCTCATGTCGCGGGTGTGGGGACTCCGGGCGGGACGGTTCAGTTTCTTGATGGCGGCGTGGGGCTTGCGACGGTGCAGTTGTCGGCGGGTGCGGCTACCTTCGCGACGGCGCAGCTGGGAGTGGGAACGCATACGATTACGGCGGTCTATAGCGGCGATGCAAATGACGCAGGTTCGGCTTCGATGGCTGTGGTGGTGACGATTCAGCCGTCGGACTTCGCTCTGTCGCTGGATTCGCCGTCGGTTTCGCTGGTGACGGGACATCACACGACGCTGCACCTTACGGCTTCGAGCGTGGGAGTGTTTGCGGGGTCGGTGCATCTGAGCGTTTCGACGTTGCCGCAGTGGGTTACGTTCACGTTTACACCGACGGACGTTCAGGTTCCGCAAGGGGGCAGCGCTAAGTCGGCGATCTATCTCGATACGGACGCGGTGATTGGCTATCTCAGCCAGCGGCGTTCTGGCGAGGGAATGGATGGGGGCGCTTCAGCGGCAGTTGCGATTGCGTTGGTGCTTGTGCCTGTCGCGGTGCGGCGGCGCCGGGCGCTGGCTTCGATGTTGGGTCTGGCGATTGCGATGTTGCTGCTTGCTGGTGCGACGGGATGCTCGGGCAAGTATCCGGACTCGACGCCGCCGGGCACGTATAACCTGCAGGTGACGGGGACGAGCGGAAGTCTGACGCACTCCGTCACGCTTACACTTACGGTTCAGTAAGCTGGTGTGATTTTTGTATGCGAATTTTAGTGATTGGCGGCAATGGCTTCATCGGCTCACCGTTGACGCAGGAGTTGTGCTGTGCCGGACACGAGGTTGCGGTTTTTCATCGTGGCTTCGATCAGAGTCTTGCAGAGTTTGGAGTGGTACAAATCACGGGAGACAGAGATCGGCTTTTTGATTGTGAGGATCAGCTGCGTCGATTTTCTCCAGATGTCATCGTCGATCTGATCCTGAGCTCGGGGGAGCAGGCGCGGCAGTTGGTGGACACTGCGCGCAGAATCGCGCGGCGAGTTGTTGCAATCAGCAGCATGGATGTTTACCGGGCGTGGGGCGTGGTTCAGGGAGTCGAAGCGGGCGTGGCTGAGCTGGGCCTGGAGCAGTTGCCGCTGACGGAGGACTCTCCGGTGCGCACTGCTCGGAGGCTGTACGCGCCAGAGAGGATAAAGATGCTGCAGGGCGTCTTTGCCTGGGTTCGCGAGGACTACGACAAGATCGCGGTGGAAGAGGCGATGATGAGCGATCCGTCTGTGGCCGGAACAGTTCTGCGGCTGCCGATGGTGTACGGTCCGGGCGATCCGCTTCACAGATTTTTTCCGTTGCTCAAACGTATTGCTGATGGGAGGTCTTCGGTACTTCTTGCCGATGATTTCGCCGCGTGGCGTGGGCCGCGAGGATACGTGGAGAACATTGCTCATGCCATCGCACTTGCCGCGACGTCGGATCAGGCGGCCGGACGTATTTACAACATTTGCGACGAGCCATGTTTGTCGGATCTCGCGTGGCAGACGAGGATCGCAGAGCAGATGAGGTGGCCTGGGAGGTTCGTTGTGCTGCCGAGAGAGCAGATGCCGAAGCATCTGTTGCAACCGGGCAATGCGGCGCAGCATGTCGTTGTCAGCTCGGAGCGTATTCGGAGGGAGTTGGGGTACAAGGAGATCGTCGAGATCGACGCGGCGATACAACGAACGGCCGCGTGGGAGCAGCAGAACCCGCCGCCGACCGTTGATCCAGAGAAGTTTGATTATGCTGCTGAAGACGCGGCTCTCGTGAACGCTGCTTGAGCTGCCGCGATGCTTCGTCATAAAGGGTCGACCAGGGAACCGCTGGCAAGAGGGTACGAAATGTGCTTCTTTCAACCAATGACTCCGCGTCGGATTGTTTCGAGCCTGGGCGTCCTCATGCTCGTCGTCCATGCTCACAGTGACTCGCAGACTTCGGCCACCCCTCAGAATCGGGCTCCATACAACCTGAGCGTTGCCGTCGATGAGGTCAGCCTCACCTTTCACGCCACCGACGCCCACGGCCTTCCGGTCAATGACCTCAAGCTCGACGAGCTGAGACTCCTCGACAATAACCGGCCCCCCCGACGGACTCTCGTCTTCCAATCCATGCGTGACCTTCCCATCCGCGCCGGCATTCTTATGGACATCAGCGAGTCGATGGATAAGAGCCGCCTCGCCGATCAGGCCATAGCCATCGCATACGCCCAGCGAGTACTTGAGCAGAAGACCGACCAGGCCTTCGTCATGCGCTTCGGCCAACGGTCGCAGATTCTTCAGACCTGGACCAATGACCCTGTCGCACTTGCTTCAGGCATCCGCCGAGTCCCCGTCTCAGGCGGCACTACCGCGCTCTTCGACACTCTGTACGCGGCATGCCGCTATCAGTTTGGGAAGCTCGACCGTGTTGCCAGTGGCAACTTCATTCTGCTCTTCTCCGACGGGGAGGATGATGCGAGCTATCTCCCTCTGCAGGCCGCCGTCGAGATGTGCCAGCAAACCAATACTGCCATTTATGCCTTTCGTGCGGAGACGCAACCCGACTTCTCCTCAGCAGGTCCCCGGACACTAACGGAGCTAGCTTCACAGACTGGCGGACGCGTCTTTCGCGACAGCGCTACAGACGAGGAGATCTATGAGGATCTGCGCATCATCGAGGCGAATCTGCGCAATCAATATCGCCTCGTCTACAACCCCGCACAACTGAGACACGATGGCTCCTTCCATCGAATCGTCCTGCTACCACCGGACCGCGTCGCCAACATTGATGTTCGCTCCGGCTATTACGCTCCTGCTCATTGACCTGTGGCACCTCAGGCGAAATACAGGGGTTCCTCGACTTCGCTCGGAATGACGTTTGTTTTAGTGGGGTACCCGGGAAGTCTTACACTTACCGTTCAGTAAGGAAGATGAGCGCGTGGGTTAGTTCTGGGGCAGGCGTTGTTTTAGTTGGTCGCGTATTTGGTCGCGGAGGGTTTTGATCTGCTCCTGCGTGAGGTGGACCTCGCCGTCGAGGGTGACGAGGAGGCGGCCGTCGCCGGCGTCGCGGAAGGATGCGCTCTGGATGGGGGCGTAGTCCTGTGCGACGGGAGGGAGGGTGGCGCGGAAGTTGGTTCCCTTTTGCAGGGCCTTGAGGATGGCGTTGCGGACCTTCTCGCGGATGGCGTCGCCGAGCGGGCCGGCGCGGAGGAGCTCGCCGAGAGAGCCGTCGGCCTGGATGTCGCCAACGTCGGGGACGAGCTGGAGCTGGGACTCGTCGGTGACCTGCGGGGTGAGCTTGATCTGGACCTGTGCGTTGCCCGCGACGAGACGCTTTGACTCCTGCTTGCCCATCATCTTGATGCAGGCGCGGCGCTCGTAGTGGAGCTGCACGACGGCGAGGGCGGCGGGCTCGGCGGGGCTGAGCGTGGCGTTTTGGATGGCGATGCTGTCGGCGCAGCGGTCGTCCTTGTCCATCTCGGCATTGAGGAGCGGGGTGAGGTTGCGCTGCAGGTCGGAGAGGTCGCCGTTGAGTTCGAGCGCGAGGGTTTTTACGTGGGGGTCAGTGGAATGGGCGAGCGCGAGGGTGGCCCAGGCGGTTATGGTGATGGGCGTGTCTTTGACGTCGAGAGGGATCCTGACGGCAGGTGTCTTGAAGACGGTGTCCTGCGCGCGTGCGAGCGGCGGGAGGACGGATAAGGCAAAGAGCAGAACTAGCCCAGAACGCAAAAAAGATGTACGCAAGAACAAACGACGGAACCCCAAGATGAACTTCTGCTGGTAGAGACGCAGTTTCCTCGGGTTTTGACGCAGCGCAGGCGGCTTGGGCACTGTCGGGCCTTGCGATGCGTGCTAGAAGGTCAGGCGTCCTCCGATCTGGATCAGGCGCATCTGGGCTGCGCTGGTGATCTGGTTCGTGGTTCCGGCGATGTTGATGGCTCCGTTGGGGCCGTTGAGGCTGACGAAGTTGAAGACGTTGGTGGCTTCTCCGCGGAGTTGGAACTTGACGTGTTCGGTGATTCCGAAGTCCTTGAGGATGGCCATGTCGACGTCACGCTGCGCGGGTCCGTAGTAGCCGTTGCGCTGCGAGGTGGAGTCGGAGTTGGCGGGGCCGACGCCGGGGCAGGCTGTGGGGTTGGCGAGGGTGTAGGTGCAGAAGGCGCTGGTGTTGAACCAGCGATAGAGTGAGGCTGAGCGGCTGTGGTGGTTGATGGTCGAGTCGAAGGGGATTCCGATCTGGTTGGCGCGATCGGGGCTGTTGCCGTCCTGGTTGTTGTCGACGCCGGTGGTTACGGTGAAGGGTGAGCCGCTGTAGAGCTTGATGATGGTGGAGATGGTCCAGCCGCTGAGGGCGAATTTCGCAAACCGGTTTTCGCCTGTGAAGTAGTTTGGCTGCCATACGAGCGCGGTAACGAAGAGATTGCGCTGGTCGGCGTTGGTGGGTCCCTTTTCGAGGGCGAGATCGTTGTAGTCCATGATGGTTCCGCTATCGAGGCCGTAGCTCTCCATGGTCTTGGTCCACGCGTAGTAGCCCTTGAAGCTGATGCCGTGCGTGAGGCGCTGCGAGAAGGTGAACTGCATGGCGTTGTAGTTCGAGGTTGCGCGGGACTGCTGCGAGTTGATGGAGCCGAGGGTGTTGATGGGGCGGCGATTGTTGACGTTGGTGGTGGTGTTGGCGGTGGGGTTGGCGACATTGAAGACGGGATAGTTTTCGTCGATACCGAAGACGAGCTTGCGGCCGAGCGAGCCTACATAGGTGACTCCGATGACGAGGTTCTTGTTTAGCTGCTGCTGCACGGAGGCGTTGAGCTGATAGGTGTAAGGCCAGCGGAAGGACAGCGGCATTCCGAAGAGCGAGGTTCCTGCCGCGGCGGGCGCGACGTGGCCGGGGTTGTAGATGAACGGGAATGGCGATGGGGTGTTCTTGTAAGGATTGGCGAGGGTTCCGGGAACGCCGAAGGTATAGCGGAGAGTGAAGGGGTAGTAGTTGGAGGTGCTGTTCCACTCGTTGCCGGAGACGCCGCCGTAGAAGATTCCTGCGGCCCCGGTGATGGAGGTCTTGCCGGACGAGAAGGGATCCCAGGCGAAGCCCAGGCGTGGGGAGATGTGGTCGAGACGGAGATCGACGATTCCACGGGTCACGTTGGGGTCGCCGGGGAAGAGCAAGCCTTTGGGCGCGGCAGGATTGATGACGGATTGCGGAGCGCCGGGAAGGTAGGTGGACTCCTTGTTCTGCGGGTCGGTGGGGGGCGTCTGGATGTCCCAGCGGAGGCCGAGGTTGAGGGTGAGGTTTTGGCGGATGTGCCAGTCGTCCTGTGCGAAGAGCGACCAGAAGAAGGAGTTGTCGAGGGCTTCGACGGGAGCGTCCTGGGTCTGGGTGTTGGCGAGGCCGAGGACGAAGTCGGAGAGCGCGTTGCCGGTGCGGGCGGAGGTGCTGGACTGGAATCCCCAGACGCCGTAGTTGTTGAGGTCGGTCAGCTGGACGTCTTTGTTGAGGGATGCTTCGCCGCCGATGGAGAGGGTGTGGTTGCCTTTGGTCCAGATGAAGAGGTCGCGGAAGGAGTAGAAGTTGGTTCCGGCGGATGGCCCCATGATGGCGTTAGAGAGCGTGAAGTAGTTGCTGACGGTGATCTGCGGAAGGCTGAGCTGGCCCTGACCGGAGAAGGCGGATCCGAAGGTGGTGAGCGAGGTTCCGGGAGTGTTGATGCGGCCGCCGTAGCTGCGGGTGTAGGTAAGCCAGGCCTGGTTAACCTTGTTGGAGCTGAGGGTGTAGGTGTGGCTGAGATTGACGACGTGGAGGACGTAGTTCTGCAGCTGGTCGCTCCACGGAATGTTGCCGCTGCCGGCCTGCACGGTGTTGGAGCCCTTGAGGTAGAAGTAGGAGCCGTTGATGCGCTGGTTGGTGGTGAGCTGATGGTCGATCTTGCCCATGTACTCGTTGTAGCTGGCGGGCGTGGGGATGTTTCCGATGAAGAGGGGCGAGAGAGCGGTTCCTCCGGTGGCAGTGGGCAGGGCTTTGATGACGTTCTGGGCGGCGACGTCGAGAGGGTCGGTGATGATGTTGTTGGCGTAGGGCTTGCGCGTTGTGGGATTGCAGACGATGAACTTGCCGGCTGTCTTGTCGGCGGCGGAGATGGTCTGGGTGCAGCTGGTGATGGCTCCGCTGCTGGTGGGAAGAAATTGACTGAAGTTTCCGGTGGCTTCGAGAGATGTCGGGAGGATGGCGCTGGTGACGGAGTTGCTGGCGACGTTGCGGTAGCCGGAGTAGTCGAAGAAGAAGAAGGTACGGTCGTGGATGATCGGGCCGCCGATGACTCCTCCGAAGAAGTTGCGGTGCACAGGCGGGCGGCCGGAGTGGACGAGGACGGAGCCTGGAGGCGCCCAGGGATAGGAGTTGAAGTTGGTCTCGCGGTGGAACTCGTAGAGTGCGCCGTGGAACTGGTTGGTGCCGGACTTGGTGATGGCGGAGACGACACCGGAGGACATGCGTCCGTAGCTGGCGTTGTAGTTGCTGGTCTGGACGTTGAATTCGGCGAGGGCCTCGGGGTTGGGCATCTGGTTGCCGGTCATGCGGAGGGCGGTCATGTCGAGTCCGCCGTCGAGGTAGTAGCTGACGGCCCCGGTGTTGCTCTCGGTGGTGCTTCCGTTGATCATGACGACCTGCTGGGGATAGCCGAGGGTGTTGCCGAAGGTGTTGGTCTGCACGCCGGCGACGAGCGGGAGGAGCGAGTAGATGTTGCGGTCGACGATGGGGAGGTTATTCACCTCCGTGGCGTCGATGGTGCGGCCTACGGTGCCGTTTTCGAGATTGATGGGCGTGGGCTGCTCGGTGACGGTGATGGTTTCAGTGGCCGTTCCGGTGGTCAGGGAGGCGTCGACGTGAGCCTGCTGGTTGACGGTGAGGGGGATGTTGGTCTGGAGGAACTTCTTGAAGCCGGGCGCCTCGACGGTCATGGAGTAGGTTCCGACGGGCAGGAGGTCGATGCGGTAGTCGCCGCTGGAGTTGGTGGTGACGGTGTTGGTGTAGTGGGTGTCGGCGTTGACGACGGTCACCCTCGCTCCGGGTACGACCGCGCCGGTGGAATCGGTGACGGTGCCGATGAGTGTGGCGGTGGTGAGTTGCGCGTTGAGTGAGGGAGCGAATGACAGGCAGAGAACACAGAGAAGTACGACTGCGAGAGTAGTCAGCTTCATGGGTTGCCTCCAAAAGAAGGACGACCGCTCTGATGCTGGTCGCCGGGAACGACCTTCTTGTCTATGGCGGCACGTTAATTCGGTCTCGCGACAAATGTCAATGAAAGATTACGTGCACTAATGAAACTGTTGATTCTGAAGATTCAACCCCTGAAGTTCCGGCTATTTGCCGACGATGAGGATGGCGAAGGTGCCGGGGACCATCTGGCCGCGGGCGGGGCGCTGGCCGGGCTGGGGCGGCGGTGCGGGCGTGAACTCGGCGGTGATGAGGAGGATGCGGTTGGTTTTGGTGTCGAGAGTGAGGGTCTTTGCGCGGGGTTGGGTCTGGAGAGTTTGCTCGACGGTGAAGCTGGTGGGGCTGTTCTCCTTGACGACGGTGAGGTTGCCTTCGCCGTTGGAGCTGAAGGCTTCCATGGTGGCGGGGTTGAAGGCGGCGCCGTCGGTGCCTCCGCCGATGGGGAGAGTGTCGATGATTTTGCCGTCGGCGGCGTTGAGGATCACCATGTTCTGCGGGTTGCGGCAGGTGGCGAAGAGGATGTCGTGCTTAGTGTCGATAGCGAGGCCGGCGCAGCCGTCGCCTTTGCCGGCGAGCGAGTAGGTGGTGGTGAGCTTGAGGGCCTTGGCGTCGACGACGGCGATGCTGCCCTTGTCTTCGAGATCGATGTAGATGTGGCCCTTGTGGTCGGAGACGGCTTGTTCGGGTGCCCCGCCGAGATCGACAGTGCCGACGATGGAGCCGTGATTGCCGTCGAGGACGGTGACGTTGGGCGCGCTGTGGCTGAAGACGTAGACGCGGCCGTCGGCCTCCATGATGCCGTCGGGGTTGCCCTGCACGTCGATGGTCTTGATGGTCGGGAGAGATATCGCGTCCCACATGACGACGGGTTTGCTGGAGCCGAAGCCGTGGCCGGACTTCTGATCGACGGCGGCGCCGTGGGCGCTGGCGTTGGGGATGTCACCGAGCGGCTTGAGGGTATCGAGATCGAAGACGGTGATATGGCCGGTGGGGCCGAGGCGGGGGATGTAGAGCTTGCGGGAGGCGGAGTCCGCGTAGACGTAGTCGAATCCGCCCTCGCCACCGACTTTGACGGTCTGGAGGAGCTTGTAAGGGCCGGATTGAGCGTGGAGCGATAGGCCGGAAGCAGCGAGCAGGACTGCTGCTGTCGCGAAGAGATTGGTGACGCGCTTCATGGAGGGCTCCTTCATTGCCGTGCCGATCATAGGCTGGATTGATTAAATGAAGCTGAAGGCTTGGCGAAGGTGAATCAATTCCATGATTGGGGTTGCGTTGAGGAGATGTCAAAAAGGGACGTGGAGCTCGAAACGTGGATGTGATGGATTGTTTACCGAGTACCAGCCATGCACTTCTGTGCAATTACCAATGGGGGATGGATGTGTAACTTTTATTGGATTGGATTGGTTGACACGCGCGCATAGGCTCCGGAAAACAGGTGTAAGGAGTGGTGTCCAATGCGCGTGACAGGATGTCCTTTGTCTCCCAGAGATTCCCGGGCCCGAATTCAGTTCCGCGATGAGCTGGGCTCATCGCTTGTTGAGCTTGCTGTGGTCCTGCCGATCCTGATGATGGTTGTGACGGGGATCATGGTGTTTGCGATCGCTCTGAACAACTACATTACGTTAACCTTTGCCGTTGACCAAGGCGCGCGGCTGCTTGCCATCAGCCGAGGGCAGACGACGGACCCGTGCGCTACCGCGGCATCGGCTATTACGCAGTCAGCGGCAACACTGTCATCGGGGAGCTTTACGTATACGTTCATTTTGAATGGGACAAGTTACTCCGGGGCGACGTGCAGCAGCAGCAGCACTTCGACTGGAGCGGCGGGGAACCTTATCCAGGGGTCATCGGCTGAGGTGCTGGTGAAGTACCCGTGCAATCTGACTATATACGGGGGAGCGTCTACGGCTGGTTGCATGATGACGGCGAAGACAACGGAACTGGTCCAATGATCAACCTCACGAGGTTGTGTTTGTACCGGCTGCACGAGGATCGGGGAGGACAGGTCCTCGCGTTGACAGCCATGATGCTTGTCGGGCTTCTTGCGCTTACCGGATTCGTGGTTGATGCCGGCGATGTTTACTACAGCTACCGTCAACTCCAGTCTTCGACCGATGCCGCAGCACTGGCGGGAGCGGCGAACCTTCCCAACAATACCGCCGTGACCACGGCTGTGACGACGTACAGCGGCGTAGCCGGGAATAAGAATGCGACGGTTGCCGGAGTTACGCTGGTGAGCGGGTATCCGCAATTCAAGTGCTTTTCGAGCCTGGGGGTTGCGTGTCCTGCTCCTGCAGACGCAAATGGCATTATCGTGAAACAGCAAGTCGCAGTGCCGATGTATTTTGTGGCGCTGGTGGGCTTCAAATCCATGACGATCACGGCGACAGCGACTGCGGCGATCTCGGGCGCTGCGAACGTCCCGGCTAACGTGGCGATCGTCGTCGACGCGACGCAATCGATGAACCAGACCGATAGCGACAGCAACTGCAACGACACAAGAATTAACTGTGCATTGAACGGCGTGCAGACGTTGCTGAATAATCTCTCTCCGTGTGCTTCGAGCAAGTCAAGCTGCGGCGCCGCGACAAATGGCAGCGTCACCAATCCAGTGGACCAGGTAAGCCTGTTTTCATTTCCCAATGTCACGGCGTCCACTGTCGGCAACGATTATGACTGCAGCAGCAGCAGTCCTACGAATTCACCGTATACATTTCCGACGGCTGGAGCCACTTCCTATACCGCAGGAACAGCCACTTATCAGATTCTTGATTACACAAGTGATTACAAGAGTTCCGACACTTCAACGTTGAGTACGAGTTCCAATCTCGTAACAGCAATGGGGGGAGGCATTACCGGGAGCGGGAAGAGCGCCAAGACCTGCCCGGGCATGACGGCGGTCGGCGGCGAAGGCACGTACTATGCAGGTGTGATCTACGCAGCCCAGGCATCCCTGGTGGCTGCGCAAACCGCGAATCCAACCGCACAGAATGTGATGATCATCCTCAGCGACGGTGACGCAGGAACGACGGACAAGGGCGCAATGCCCGGCGCCTCAACGAAGACGGGCACCTATCCTTCAACGATCAACCAGTGCCAGCAGGCAGTGACCGCGGCCCAGGCGGCAACGGCGGCGGGAACAACAGTGTATACAGTTGCCTATGGCGCCGAAGCATCGGGATGCGGAACGGACACATCAGGTATTACGCCGTGCCAGACGATGCAGCAGATGGCTTCGAGTTCGGCGACGTTCTACTCGGACTACACGGCGACGGGAGGGAGCAGCAGTTGTATCTCAGCCTCCCAACCCACTACCAATCTGAATAAGATATTCACGGAGATCGCAGGAAACCTCACGGTCGCACGGTTGATTCCCGATAACACGCAATAGACACTCCAAGGTGCTTTTGCGTGATCACGTAGAAAAGTAAAGAGGCCAGGCGCTGTTTGCCTGGCCTCACTTGTTGGAGGTTCGCAATTCTCAGCAGGCGTGCTTGTTGAGGAGATGCGGGTAGGGGTGGGTTAGCGCATTGAGCTTTCCGTCGGGCATCTGCATCACTTCGAGGAACGCGGTCTGAAAACTTTGCATCTCGGCCGGGCTGCCTACGGTGACGCGCGGGCGGTTGGGCCAGATGGGCCATGTTCGGCCAATCATGACGTTGCGATGGGCGAGCGCGTTGGCTACGGGGCTGCCGGGGCGCTTGAGGTCGACGAGGAAGTGGTTGGCCTGCGATGGGCTGAAGGCGTAGTTGCTCTTCGCGAGGAAGTCGAAGGTGCGGTTTCGCGCGTCGGCGATCGCCTGCTTGCGCAGCGGGAGGAGTTGCTTATCGTTGAGCTGGACCTTGGCGCACTGCACGGCGGTGGTGGCCATGGAGTTGACGCCGTAGAAGTGGAGTTTGGCCATGAGGTCGGGGCGCGCCATGGCGTAGCCGAAGCGGAGGCCTCCCATGGAGTAGATCTTGGAGAAGGTGCGCGAGACGATGAGGTCTTTGTCTTTGCCGACGAGATCGATGACGGAGTCGGCGTCGGAGAAGTGGATGTAGGCCTCGTCGACGAGGACGACGGAGCCGGCGGGCTTGTTGGCGAGGAGCCACTCGATGTCAGAGCGTTTGATAAGGGTTCCGGTGGGGTTGTTGGGGTTGCAGACGTAGAAGAGGCCAGCGTTGGGGTCGGCGGCGACCATGGCCTTCATGTTGTAGGAGTAGTCGGCGTTGAGCGGGATCTTGTGGACTTTGGCTCCATTTGTTTCGGCGACGCGCCAGGTCTGTTCGAAGGTGGGGTCGGCGGTGACGAGGGATTTGGTGGGTGAGGTGAAGGCGAGCGCGGTGAAGGTGAGGATCTCGGAGGAGCCGGCGTAGGTGGTGAGGTAAGCGGGTTTGAGCTCGTGGTAGGCAGCGAGTTCCGCGGAGAACTTTGGAACTTCGGCCATGTAGTAGCGATTGCCGTTGACGGCCATCTGGTGCATGACGGCGACGGCGGCGGGCGTGGGGCCGGAGGGGAATTCGTTGATGTTGAGGAGGGCGACGTTAGCGGGAGTGTCGATATAGCCGACGGCGGGGACACCACCGGAGGCAGCGGCGGTCGCGGCGTGGGCGAGTGAGGGAAGGATGGTGGAGGCGATGGGCAGGGCTGCTCCCATGCGGAGGAAACTGCGGCGATTGAAGGAAGAAGGCGGCGTCATCTCAGGCTCCTTTGCGGGTGAAGGACGGCGGATGGAACGGGTGCCACTTGGAATTTGCGGGGTCTGTCAGGAACTGAAGTGCTGGAAACTTGTGAGTCGTCGTGGACTCGCCCGGAAGGATTTCGAACGGGCTTGATGTGGGTATTGTGCGACGGGATGCGCGAAATGTCCAGTAGAGACGCGTTTTCGGTGGCGGGTAAGGTGCGTTGGAAGACTGCGTTTACCCCGATCCCGACACAGCCAACTGATGATTTTCTATTTTGTTCGGCGGAACTAAACTTAGACTCATGCCACGTCGTCGACTGGCAAGCGGGGTCATCGTTGTGCTCTTTCTGGTTTGCAGCGCTGGAGCTGCAAGGGGGCAGACGCTCGCGTTCCCCGCGACGGTCGCCCTTACTGTCGTGGACGAAAACGCGCTGCCGGTTTCAGGCGCTGACGTTACAGTTTCCGAGCCTGGGCGACCAGCCCTTCGACTGCAAACCGATTATGCGGGCCGTTGCCGCTATTTCGTGCATGGGGATGCTTCGTATCAGGTGCTTGTCGAGAAGCCCGGTTTCTATCAAGCCGTTGAACCTCACGCCGACGGGCGTCTGCGAAGTATTGAAGTCGTGCTTGCGCATGAGCAGATTGTTCAGCAGGAAGTGAATGTCGTCGCTTCTCCAATCGGGATCGATCCGGAACAGACCTCCGACAAGAGCGTGATGAACACGCCGGAGATCGTGAATATTCCGTATCCCACGTCTCGCGATATTCGCAACCTGCTGCCGTTCAACCCGGGCGTGGTGCAGGGTGCGTCAGGACAGGTGCATGTTGCGGGATCGGAGACGTACGCGACGCTTGATCTGCTGGATGGATTCGATATTCGCTCTCCGGTGAGCGGCCAGCTGGCACTGCGGGTGAGCGCCGATGCGGTGCGCACGATCAACGTAGAGACGACCCGGTATCCGGTTGAATTTGGCAACGCCACAGGAGGTGTTATTGCCCTTTACACAGGCATGGGCGATAACAAGTTTCGCTTCAACGCTACGGACTTCATTCCTTCCTATCATCAGGTGAACGGGCTGCGCTTCGACAAGTTCGTTCCGCGGTTCACCTTTTCCGGGCCGCTGGCACGCAACCGGGCTTGGTTCTTCGACGGGCTGGAGGTGGAATACGACAATATCTATATTGAAGAGCTTCCTCCCGGCGCCGACAGCAACCACCTGATACGCGGCAGCAACCTGGTCAAGGCGCAGGTAAATATCACGCCCGCCAATATCCTCTCCGTGGGTCTGTTATTCAACGATTATCACTCTCCCTATGACGGCATCTCGCCGCTGGTGTCACAGGGAAGTACGGTGAAGCGGGACACGATCGCGTGGCTTCCCTATCTGCGCGACCAGCACAGCTTCGCAAACGGCGCGGTTCTCGACACGGGTTTCGGAGTGCTGCGTTACCGCGATGGCTATGAGCCGCATGGGAACAGCCCATACGAACTCACGCCCGAGATCGCGGAAGGCAGTTTCTTTGAGAATGAAGTCGCGCACTCCCAGCGCGAAGAGGGAACTGCCACTCTGTATCTGCCGCCACGTCACTGGGCCGGACGCCATGATCTGAAGGCGGGGGTCGAACTGGACCACATCAGCTTTGACGAAGATGTATCGCGGGCGCCGGTGAATTATCTGCGCGAAGATGGAACGCTGCTGCGGCAGAGCGTCTTTCCGGCCCAGGCTCCGTTTACACGGCACAATTTTGAGACGGGCGCTTACGTTGAGGACCGCTGGCTTGCGAGAGAGGGGCTGCTGGTGGAACCTGGCCTGCGCTTCGACTGGGACGAAATCATCCGGCGCCCGCTCTTTTCGCCGCGCCTTGCTGTTGTGTACTCGCCGCCCGGCGCGGAGGCGAGGACCAAGATTTCGGCCGGCGTAGGGCTGTACTACGAGCACACGCAGCTTGAGTACCTGACGCGGGCGCTCGCCGGTGTGAGGTATGACACGTACTACGCTGGCGATGGAACGACGCCGGTGAGCGGGCCGCTGCAGACGGTGTTTGAAGCAAACGATAGTTCGCTTACACAGATGCGCGCGATCAACTGGAGCGTTGGCGTTGAGAGAAAGCTGCCGGGTGAGATCTATGCCGGCGCAAACTTTTTGGAGAAGCGCATTCAGGATGGATTTGTCTACGCGAACCAAAACGGCCCAGGTGCGCTATCAGGGACCTACCTGCTGACCAATGGCAGACATGACCACTACGATTCCTTCGAGATCCATGCGCGCCGCACGTTTGCGAAGGGTTACACGCTGTTTGCCTCGTACACGCGTTCTTCGGCAACGACCAATGCGGCAGTGGATTACGTGCCTACCGTCTCGATGCTTGGGCCGCAGCAGGGCGCGCCGCTTCCCTGGAACGCGCCGAACCGGCTAATCTCGTGGGGGTGGCTGCCTTTTCTTGTGCCCGGGTTCAAGAAGAGCTGGGACTTTGTCTACACGATGAATTGGCAATCGGGATATCCGTTTACTCCGATCGACGCGAACCACGAGGTCGTGGGCGCGGCGGGCTCCGGGCGGTTTCCTGACTATGTTTCCTTCAGCCCGGGCCTGGAATGGCGGTTTCATTTGCGTGGCGCTTATTTTGGGCTGCGGGGCGTCATGGAAAACGCCACGGACAGGAGAAATCCAGCGATTGTGAACAATAATGTCAATTCACCCGCTTACGGGACCTTCAGTCAGTATGTGGGCAGGGCGCTCACCGCGCGTATCCGCCTGATCGGCCCACGATAGCTTTGTGCCGTCCGCCGCGATGGGCGTGCGATAAGGTGTTAGACTTCCCGCCATGACAAACGACCTGAAACATGCGCGTTCTGCGGTTGCGATGGAGATTGGACCGGATGTCGCCGAGTTTACGCCCGCGGGCGAAAAGCACTTTGTCGCTGAGGCTGCGCTGGTGGGGATGGCGGGGACGTTTCTGTTTGCCTTCTTCAAAGGGACGGTGGAGAAGGCCGGAGAGGCGGCGGGGAAGAAGGTGGGCGAGCCTATAGGCGATGCACTGGGGTCGCTCTTTGGTGGGATCTTCAAAAAGCTTGGGCATAAGGATGGCGCAGTGAGCGAGGAAGATCTGGAGTCTGCGCGGAAGGCGGCGGCCACTGCGGTGCAGCAGAGTGGGCTCTCGCAGGCCGAGATTGCGGCGATCGGGCAAGCCGTGGCGGTAGCGATGGCCGCGGTGCTGGCGCAGCAGGCGGATGCGAGTGTGAGCAAACGTGTATCAGAGAGAGTGAGCACGGAGGGCCTGAGAGTGATCGCAGCGGGGGCGTAGACAGATGGGAGAGTGGGAGTCGTTGTTTGCTCACAGGTACCAGACGCTGTTGCGGCTGTATGTCGCGACGGCACC
The DNA here is from genome assembly GCA_963741395.1 of uncultured Acidobacteriaceae bacterium. Classification (GTDB taxonomy): domain Bacteria; phylum Acidobacteriota; class Terriglobia; order Terriglobales; family Acidobacteriaceae; genus Edaphobacter. The sequence goes on along the minus strand of CAVUHV010000007.1, from coordinate 633,346 downwards.
GGAGGAGGCGGAGCTCTCATGGCAGAGGCAGCAGCGTTTTGAGCAGCTGGCTGCGCAGGCGAAGGAGCTGGGTCACTGGTACCGGTTCGAAGGCTCGCAGGATCTGATTGAGGTGACCGCGGAAGGAAGCGGGCAGTGGTATCCGGAGGGCGAGATTCCTGCGGATGTCGATCCGCACATGGTGATTGATGTTCCTGCGGGCGCGCCGACGCCTACGCTGCTCGATGGGATTACCGGAGTTCTGCGAGAGGTTCCGATGACGGCTCCGAACTACGCTGAGGTGGCGGAGCTGATCGCGACGGTGGAGGATGTTGGGAGTCCGGAGCGTGCGGCGGGGCTGGCGAAGAGCTTTCAGCGGACGTTAGCTTCCGTGCCTGCGAAGGCTGAGGAGCAGTTGCGGTTTCTGCAGCAGGCGTCGCAACAGATTGTCGGCACGGAGCTGCTCGCCGGCAGGACGACAGGCTACGATGCGGCGGGAGTGTTGCTGGTCGAGGCGATTGCAGGTGCGGTGGCGGCGGATGATCCGGCGATGTGCTCGACGATATTGGCGAAGGCTGCGACGTGGCAGGTGAGCTCGGTTGCGGAGATGGGCGCGAAGCTGATCGACGAGTGCTGGTACAGAAGGCTTGGGGACAAGGTGGTGGCGGCGCTGGACTCGTTGCGGCAGCGCGGAGAGCAGGTGGTCGAGCAGGCGCGGGAAGGTTCGTATCCTGAGGGCCATCCGGAGATGGCGCTGGATATCTACTATGGGGGAATTCTGCAGGCGCTGCCTTATCTGCTGGCGACGAACTCGGGGTATGTGAAGCTCAGTCATGCGCCGGTGGAGGATGAGGAGCGTCAGCGATTTCTGAAGAAGGCGGATACTTCAGAGGAGAAGCTGATTCGGCTGAGGACTGCGCTGCTCTACGCAGTCGGCGATATGGACTTGTCGCAGCTTCGAGACAAGCAGGCGCGGGTAGCGGCGGTGTTGCGTGGAGGGGATCGAGACCGCGCTGAGGCCCTGGTCCACGAGATTATCGACCTGGAGTTCTTCTATCCTCCACCGTTTCGTTCCGTGCTGATGGTAGGGAAAGCTTAGCGAAAGGGAGAAACTGCAGCCGCCTTTGTGGCGGCCATTCGGTTTGCGGTCTGCTGCGACAAGATGCGGGGTGATGCGTTAGCGCAGCAGCCAATGGGGTCTGCGGCTCCGCGCGAGAGCGGCCAGCAGCAGCACGAGTCCTCCCAACAGGAGTAGTTGGCCAGATGTGGGTTCGGGTGTGACTGTGACGGGTACGGAGAGGAATTGATTGGTGGGAAAGGTCTGCAGCGTGGGAGAGGTGGTCACCGAGTTGTCTACAACAATCGGATTGAAGCTGGAGTCGTAGAGTTGCAGGTCGCTGTTCGCCAGAATTGCGATGTCTGTTGTGCCGGTTGTGAGCGCCTGAAAGGTTACGTTGGCGAGATCGCCGCTTCCGGTGACGCCGGAGAAGCCGACGTCGCCGATGAGCGAGATCTCTACTCCTCCTCACACGTCGGAGCCGCTCGTAATCCAGGTTGCAAATTTGGCGATCGCGGCAGCGCGGCAAATCTATCACTTTTGAAAAGTTATTTTCAAGGGAGAAAGAACATTTGTTTTAGCGACCTCAAAATGAATTTCTCTGTCAGCGCAATTCATTGAAATTGCGGTTTGATTTGTGAAGCTCTCTTAAGGTGACGAAATTGCTTGCGGCCACAACGAAAAGGCCGCCTTGAGAGCGGCCTTTTTTACTGCAGGATGAATTCAGATTTTGGTTACCTACTTCTTGCGAGCTCGTACGACTCCGCCCAGCGGAGGTTCGCCGATGCTGGCGGATTTGGCGGATGCGCGCGAAGCTTTGCCTGCCAGGGGATCAGGGGCCTCACCGCCGCTGCTGTGGGAGGAGGTGACATGAACGACGCTGTGCGGCGCGGCAGCGTCTTTCGATTTTTTAGCGGCGAGGGGCGATTCGCCGCCGTTGAAGACGAGGTTTTCTGTCATGGTGTTCTCCTTATGCGTCAGGCGAGGATGGCGTAGCGCGCCTCAATGTCGACGGCGGTGTTGGTCTGGTTGGTGATGTTGATCCAGTAGGTGACAGCGGTGGCAGAAGCTCGCTGCACCGAGACGGACCACGTGATCTCCTGCCCGGAGGTGTTGATGGAGTCGGGGACGACGGTCCAGACGACGTACTCGGTCGCCGGCCAGTTGAAGGTGTACCAGGTGTGTGTCTGGTTGGGCTGCACGGTTCCGCGAAACTGAATGCCTGTTGTCATGTCTCTCTCCTCTAGCTCGTCCATTTGCCGAGAACGCCGTAGCGTCCTTCGAAGTTGACTGCGACGTTGGTCTGGTTCTTCACGGTGATCCAGTAGGTGATGTACGCACCCGCGGTGCGCTGCACCGAGACGGACCAACTGAGCTGCGCACCGGCGGTGTTGACCGTGGTGGGCATCACGAGCCAGACGGTCTGCCACCACGCCGGCCAGTTGAAGGTGTACCAGGTGTGGGAGCTGTTGGCCGCAACGGTCCCGGTGAATTGAACGCCGGTGAAGGGGAAGGTGTAGGCGGGGTAGTCGAAGACCTTGCAGGCCTTGTCATTCTGCGACCAGTAGGACTGCACGCTTGCGCCGTTGACGGTGCCGTCTGTCCCCTGGCAGACGTCGCCAATCTCGCACCAGCCGCCTCCGGAGCAGGTTCCGGCGTCGCCGAGGACGGATGAGCCTTCGGGGTCCGTGCAGGACTCGACGATCTCGTGGGACGTGATGATGGAGACCTCGGAGAGAGTTCCGTTGTTGGTGATCCAGGCGAAGTGGACGCGCTTGTTGCTGGCGTTGGTGTAGTAGGTGTGCTCGCCGATGAAGCCGCTGTTGCTGGCGTTGACGCCTTTGGGCATGAAGACGATGTAGAGGGTCTGGTTGTCGGCATCGAGATTGGGGATGGTGCCGGCGTTGATGAGACCGTTGATGAAGTTGGAGACGTTGGAGTCGGTGAAGCCGTTGGGCGGATCGCTGCTGGTGATGGTGGTGGTGCCAAGGATGTAGCCCTGGCCGACGCCGCGATACTGCGCGATGCCGGTCATGTAGCCTCCGGAGAGGATGCGGTTGACGGCGTCGGTCACCTGGGCGGTGGTGGGTGTTGGCGGTGGACTGCTGGCCCATGCCTTGCCCCAAAAGATGAGGTAGGCACGGACGAACTGGATGAGAGTGCCACCGTGGTCGGTGAAGTTGATTGCCATGAGGAGATCTCCTGTAGAGAAGAAGCGGCTGCTCGCATCGATGTGAAGGCCGAAGGGACAATGTGGAGGCCGGAGTGACGATGGGGGAGGCGATGCTGCAGTCCGGGCCCAGAGCCGGGCGACCCGCTTGTCGGGTCATTGCAGGAAGGAGTGAATCATACTCCGGGTGGCTTAGCGGAGCAAATATTGGCCGGCTGTAAGTTGCGGAGATGGGGTTGGGGGAGATAGCGGGCATTGCGGATGCAATGTTTGGCCTGACTATGCTGCCAGAAGCGGCGTATACTCTGTGCGAACCACGAAAGGGCCGGTGACGTATGAGGATTGGCTCTGGAACGATCGCAACGATCGTCATGATGATGCTTGCCGGTGGGCTGGCGGCTCAAGACAACGGCAGCTCCGCAACGACAGAAGAACATGCTTCGTCTGCAAGCACGGCGCAGCTAAGCACGGTACAGGCAAGTAGCGAGAGCGCGCAGTCTGCTGCTCAAGAGAATGGCGCGATGGCGGGAGACTCGCACGTGCGGATTGTGCGGCTGAGCGAGGCGCAGGGCAAGCTCGCGATGGACCGCGGCACCGGCAAAGGCTACGAGCAGACGATGCAGAATATGCCGATCGTCGAGGGCGCGAAGCTCCAGACGGACGACGGCTATGCCGAGGTGGAGTTTGAGGACGGCAGCACGATGCGGCTCGCTCCGGATTCGCGGGTGGAGTTTCCGCAACTGGTGCTGCGCAGCTCGGGCGCGAAGGCCTCGACAGTGAACGTCGTGCGGGGCACGGTATACGTGAACATGGAGAACTCGAAGGACAACGAGTTCACGCTGAAGGCAGGGCAGGCGACGATGGTGGTGCCGCCTTCGACGCATCTGCGCGTGGATCTCACGTGGCCGAAGACAGTGGTGTCGGTATTCGCAGGCAACGTGGAAGTGGTGTCTGGCGGCGCCACGACGATGGTGGGGAAGAAAGAGTCGGCGACGCTGGATGCGACCGATGCAGCCAAGGTCGAGGTGACGAAGAAGATCGCTGAGGGTTCGTACGACGGGTGGGACAAGCAGTCGGTGGACTATCACAAGCAATATGCTGCGCGGGCGAATGCGTACACGGGCGGTGGTGGCTATGGGTATGGCGTGAGCGACCTGAACTACTACGGCAGCTTTATTAACGCGGGAGGCTGCGGGTCGATGTGGCAGCCGTACTTTACAAGCGCGGCGTGGAGCCCGTATGGCAATGGAGTGTGGGCGTGGTATCAGGGTGCGGGCTATTCATGGGTGTCGCCGTATCCGTGGGGATGGCTGCCGTATCACTCGGGCGCGTGGTCGTATTGTTCGGGGTACGGTTGGGGATGGATGCCGGGCGGCGCATGGAGAGGATTGAACAATGTGGCGGCTGGCGTCTTCACCGGGCCGGGTGCGACAGGACAGCAGGGGCTCCTTCCGCGTCCGCCGGGAGGACCGGTGCGCGGGCCGATGGCGCCAGCTTCCACGCTGGTGCTTGCGAACAGCAGGCCGCTGGTGTTTTCGAAGGAGAGTACGGCGGGGAACTTTGTGTTCCAGAAGGACTCGGCGGGGCTTGGTGTTCCGCGCGGATCGCTGGGTGGCCTGAAGAGTGTTTCGAACGGCGTGGAGCGCCATGGATTTGTGAACATGCCGGTGTATGCGGAGCCGATGGCATCACGTGCGTCGGTTGGCCATCCGATGAGTAGCGGGCCGGTGGTTTTGCGGCAGGGCTCGCCGAGCGAGGGCATGGCGGGCTGGCGCGGAGGTTCGAATTCGGCTGCGCAATCGAATGGCGGAGGCGTGAATAACTCGGCTTCGATGCGTGGAGGTAACAGCGGTGGAGGCGGAGGCTATTCTGCCGGTGGTGGCGGTGCCTCGCACGGTGGAGCTGGTATGAGTGGCGGGGGAAGCTCAGGCGGCTCTTCGGGGGGAAGTTCTTCGAGCGGCGGTTCGCACAAGTAGTTGCTATAAGTCGACGGCCACAACCTCGTGATCGAGGATGGATGGTACTGTGATCGTCATCGTTTCGCCAGAGCGCTCGATGGGGATGGTCTTGCCGGCGACGAGCAGACGGGCCTGTTTCGCTTTGAGCTCCACGGGTGGGCGAAGTTTGATCGTCTGCTGGCCGACCGGAAAGAAATCGCGATAAGGACCCTTCATCGCCATTGGATTGGTGAGGTTCACAAGGTGGATCGTGACTGAATCGGGGTTGCGCCATGCGGTGACGTCGAGCAGGCCGGGGCCGAGAACTTCGATTGGCTGCGTTTCGTCGCTGGCCCACGCCACGGTGTTGCGGAGAAGCTTGAGGTGGTCGGCGCAGAGGACTTCCCAGAAGGTGCGGTCGATATCCATGGGGAAGTAGGCGACGCGGCCTGCGGGCTGGCGCAGGTAGAGGCAGGAGATGTCTGTCTTTGATTGACGCGGGTAGACCTTCTCCATCGGAAGATCGGGGTAGCTGGGGATGAGGGTGAGGGGCGTCTCGGCGAAGCGCTCGCGTGGGGTGACTTCGAGGCGTGAGACTCCGTTGATGACGCGCGGTGCGTCTTCGAGGCCGGTGAAGAGGATGTGGTGGGGCAGGGCTGTGTGCTCGAGGCGGATGTAAGAGTTGAGCATCGGACTTTGGCGCTGGCCGGTGAAGTCGACGGCGAAGAGATCGGCGAGCGCGAAGTTTTTGCGCGGGACGCCTAGCTCATCATAGAGGCTGGTCTCATGTGTTGCGATAAGGCTGCCTCCATTTTTGACGAAGGCGCGGAGCTGGTTGCACTGCGAGTCGCTGAGCGCCGCGATGTTGGGAAGGATGATGGTTTTGTAAGGCGCGAGGTGCGCGGCGTCGAGGCTGCGGTCGTGCACCATCTCGAAGGGAATGCGCGATTCGATGAGTGCCTGACACCAGCCGAGTGCCGGGTCTTCGACCCTGGCTTCAGTGTGATCGCCGCCGTAGTAGAGCGCGGTCTGCTGCGAGTAGACGATGGCTACGCGCGCGAGCGGCTGCTGATGCGTCAGGTACCGCTGGTTCGCTTCGGTCCAGAGGTAGATGTCTTCGACGCAGTTGAGCCAGCGCTCGTCGTGGAGCGTGCCGGAGAACTTGGTGAACCATGGGCGCATGCCGTTGGCGACGGCGTCGAGTACCCAGATTCGGATCTCGGCGCAGCTGGTAACGCTGTCCTTCCAGCGGTAGGGCTCTTCGAGGCCGACGCCGAAGAGGCCGATGATGGGCTTGTTGCCCACTGTGGCGCGATATTCTTTCGCAGTCTTGCCGATGAGCCATGGTGGTTGCAGGCCGCGGCGGGCCTGGCGATCGGCGACGAGCATCGGAGTGCGCTCGCTGATGGCGATTGTGTCGAGTGGATTACGCGCGCCGCCTCCGTTGTTGGGGATGGAGCTGGCTTCGGGGTTGATTGCGCGAATCTCGGTGTTCCAGAGATCGATGAGGCTGATGAGACGCTGCGAGCGCCACTGGATATACGCTTTGCGTGCGGGGTCCTGCGGGTTAGTATTGCGAGGAAGACTGAGGCCGGTGGCAGCGCGGAAGTTTTCGGTGCAGTGGATGCAGTAGCAGTCGCCGGAGCCGTCCCAGCGATTGAAGAAGAGGCCGTCGGGCTTGTAGCGCGAGACGATCTCTTTGTGCACGGCGGTCATGAAGTCGAAGTTGTAGGGGCCGAGCGCGCAGGTGACCCACATCTCGGGCGAGGACCAGTGGCGACGCGGGTTGCCACTTGCGTCGACGGCGATCCAGTCGGGGTGCGCGGCTTTGGTGTCGTCGTAGGTGGCGTGGGGGTCAGTGCGGATGAGCACGGACATGTTGAGATTGCGGCAGCCGGTGACGAGTTCGCCGAGAACGTCTCGATCGCCTAGCCATGCGCTGCGATGGTGGAAGGGGATTTGAGTGGGGTAGTAGGCGACACAGCCTCCTCCGCTGAGGCAGACTCCTTCGGAGCGCGTGCGCTTGAAGTAGTCGAACCAGAATGCGGGGTCGAAGTGCGCCGGGTCGTCTTCGACGAGAGTGAGCTGCGCCCAGCGCATGGGCTTCGCGGCCCAGGCGGGGACTGGCGCGGAGGCTCCTGTTGATGCTGGCTGCGCCCAGAGCAGAGAAGGCGTGAGGTGGGTGATGGCGGCGGTGGCTCCAGCGGCTGTAGTGGTTTGCAGGAATTCGCGGCGCGTGAGTGAGGAATTCATGCGCGTAATGGTACGTGAGGGATTGGGTGCTTCGGCAATTGTGACGATGGATGTGTCGGATGTGTCGTCAAGAATGAAAGGAATGTAACAGGCGGAGTGAAGGACTCGTGTTTTTGGAGCTCGCTTTACGCTTGGGAAAATTGAAAATTTAGGTCTATGAATTCCGGCTGGGATACCGTAGAGTTTTTTTACTCCAAATAGAGCTGAACCGGAATCGTATGTCACGGGCTATCCGTTGTTTTGTTTTGCTTTGCACTGCCTTGTATTCAGGCCTGTCCTTTCCTCAAGCGAGTCGCCCTGTTCAACGCGACCGCGTTACCGCTCGTCCTGATATTCGGGTGAGCACGAGGTTGCAGGGGCACGTTCCTCGTTGGGCTACCAGCGCGCGCGATCGCGGAGCTGTACGGCCTGACACGGAGTGGAACATCACGTTCGTTCTTTCGCGCTCGCCGGAGCTGCAGGCGCAGTTTGCGCAGCTTCTCGACGACCAGCAGAATCCCGATTCGCCGCGCTATCACCGGTGGCTGACACCGCAGCAGGTGGGCGAAGAGTATGGTCCTACGCAGCATGATCTCGCTGCCCTGAGGGAGTGGCTTGGCTCTCAGGGGCTCGTTGTGAAAGAGGTCGCACCGAGCGGGATGTTCGTGACGGTGTCGGGTTCTGCTTCGCTGGTTGGTGCGGCTTTGGCCACGGAGTTTCATTATTTCGAGAGGAACGGAAGGCTACGTGTTTCGGCTACTGCGGAGCCGGCGATTCCGAGCGCGCTGGCGCCGATTGTGACTTCGATTTCAGGCCTTGCTGAAGCGGAGATACACCCGACGTATCACGGTGAGGTTCGGTCGATTTCGGAGATCACGGGTGCAGGCGGCGTTCATCCCGATGCCACTTTCAATGGAAGCCACTTCGTCACTCCGGGTGATTTTGCGACGATCTATGACGTGAATTCGGTCTACAGTGCGGGATATAACGGCGCGGGGCAGAAGGTGGCAGTGATCGGCCGCTCTCGGGTTGCTATGAGCGATATCACTGAGTTCGAGAGCAAGACCGGGTTGACGACGAGTGCGCCGAATGTCGTTATCCCTTCGAGCGGTGTTGATCCTGGGACTACCGGCGACGGAGATCAGGGCGAGGCGACGCTGGACGTCGAGCGAGTGGTTGGCGTGGCGCCGGGAGCGCAGGTGGATCTCGTTGTAAGCGGCGACACGAGTAATTACAGCGGAATCTTTATTGCGGCGCAGTACGAGGTGCAGACGCTGCTCGATCCGGTGATGAATCTTAGCTTCGGCGGTTGCGAAGCATACAGCGGCGTGTCAGAGGTAGCGCTGTGGGACGCGCTGTTTTCGCAGGCGGCGAGTGAGGGAATTTCAGTCTTCGTTTCGTCGGGAGACTCCGGAGCCGCGGGATGCGATCTTGCCGGCGAGGCTCCTCCGGTGACGCAGTTTCTCAGCATCAACGAGATCTGCTCAAGTTCGTATGCAACCTGCGTGGGTGGGACGGAGTTTGCGGATTTCAGTACCTCCGGAAATTACTGGTCGAACACGAACAGCACCAGCCTGGCTTCGGCGAACAGCTATATTCCGGAGGGCGTGTGGAACGAGTCGAATACGTATAACACTTCCATAAGCGCCTACCCTGTCCTGGCCTCCGGAGGCGGGGCGAGCGTGTATGTTCCGAAGCCGTTGTGGCAGACAGGAACAGGTGTTCCGGCTGACAACGCGAGGGACGTTCCCGATGTCAGCTTTCCCAGCGCGGGGCATGATGGATTCTTCAGCTGCTTCGCGGCGGGAGGCGGAGACTGCAGCACAGGTAACTTCGTTGACTTTTACGGAACGTCGAATGCCGCACCCTCCATGGCCGGGGTGGCCGCCCTTCTGAATCAGAAGTTGGGCGGGGCGCAGGGAAATCTCAACCCGCTGCTGTACAAAGTTGCGGCGAGCACTCCCAACGCTTTTCATGACGCGACGCCGGCCTCGAGTGGAGTGAATAGTTGTTCGCTCAACTTTCCGAGTATGTGCAGCAACAGCACTCCATCCGCCTCGAGCACCTTGGGAGGGCTTGCCGGTTATGCTCTGACGGCGGGCTATGACCAGGCGACGGGGCTTGGGTCGCTGGACGTAGCGAATTTTCTTGCGGCGGCGGCTTCTGCGTCACACTCGGGAGTCGCGGCTACGACGCTTGCCGTTCATGGAAGCGGGACGACGATCTCCGACACGCAGACGGCTTCGTTTACGGCGACGGTGAGTTCGAATACACCGGGCGCGCCGACCGGGACGGTACAGTTTTACGCGAACGGCAACGCGCTGGGCGCGCCGGTGGCTGTGTCGTCAGGGACGGCGACGACTGCGGCACTGCCTTTTACCTCTGCGGGAACGTACTACATTACGGCGATTTACTCGGGCGACAGCAACTATGCGGCATCGACCGCACCGGGCTTTTCACTCGTGGTCACAGGACTTGCCGCCACGACGACGGTCACTGCATCGAATACGTCGATCCCTGTGGGAACGAATGCGACCTTCAGCGTTTCGGTAGCGGCGACTTCCGGAACTACGAAGCCGACAGGGACTGTACGCTTTGTCGTTGTAGGGAATAACTACGAGGACTATGTTGCGACAGTGCCGCTGGCAAATGGAAGCGCGACTACGCCGGCGATTAACTTTCCGACGATTGGAAGTTATACGGTGACTGCGGACTATTTAGGCGATTCGGTATTTTCGCCGTCGAATTCGTCTCCGCTTTCGTATGCGGTGAGTAAGTTGCCGTCTACGACGAATCTCTCGATCTACGCGCAGACTGTGGGTGCAGGTGGCGGAGTCAACTCTAGTGTCAGCGTCACTGGACCGGCAACCTCCGCTCCGAGTCCGACGGGTACGCTTCAGCTTTATGTGAATGGGGTTGCACAGGGCTCTCCGTTTCCTGTGCTGTATACGCCGCCTCCCGTGATCTTTTCCAGCGCCGGGACGTCTACGGTCACTGCCGTTTACTCCGGCGATGCGAACTGGCAGCCATCGACGTCGAACGCTGTGAGCCAGATGGTGCTCTCTCAGGCTGCGACGTTCAGCATGAGCCCCACGAACCAAACCCTTTCAGTGACTGCTGGAGCAACGACTGGGAATACCGATGCGATCACCGTCACCGGAACCATGGGCTTCACAGGATCAGTAACCCTGGCGTGCAACGTTGCCTATAACGGCTCAGGCTCGGCCAATAACCCCCCAACGTGTTCGCTGAGTCGGATCTTCCTGTCATTTGTTCCGGGCAACGCGACATCGGGGTCACTGGTTACAATCAGCAGCGTTGCTCGCCCGGCAGGCAGTCTCTCTGTTTATGGTTCCCGATTACGCGCAGCGTGGGACCGCTCGGGAACGATTGAATTTTGCGCTGTGATGCTGTGGCTGATCCCGATCCGCCGCCGGAGTTGGCGCGCATTGGCGACGGTACTGGTGTTGATCTGCGGATTGACGGCGCTCTCCGGATGCGGCGGAGGTGGAGGGTCGTCAGCTCCGTCCGGTCCTAGTCCAACCACGCCGGGAAGCTACACGGTTACGATTGCGGCCACGACGACAGCTACGGGAGTTCCTGCTCCAGCGCCGCTCACCATCGCCCTCACGATTAATTGAGGGCGATGACCTTTGATCAAAGCTGCGGCTTTAGACATTAAATTTGAAGAAGAGGATGTCGCCGTCTTTGACGACGTAGTCTTTGCCTTCGGAGCGGAGTAGGCCTTTTTCTTTTACGGCTTGTTCGCTGCCGTATTTGAAGAGGTCTTCGCAGGCGTAGCAGTCGGCGCGGATGAAGCCTTTTTCGAAGTCGGAGTGGATGACTCCGGCGGCTCCGGGGGCCTTGGTGCCGCGGCGGATGGTCCAGGCGCGGACTTCCTGGACGCCCGCAGTGAAGTAGGTGATGAGATCCAGTAGCGCGTAGGCGGAGTGGATGAGGCGGTTGAGGCCGGGCTCGTGGAGGCCGACGGACTCGAGGAACTCGGTGCGCTCGGCGGGCTCGAGCTGGGCGATCTCGGCTTCGAGAGCTCCGCAGATGCGGACGACCTGGGAGTTCTCTTCGGTGGCGCGTTTTTCGACGGCTTCGGTGTAGGCGTTGCCGGTGGTGAGGGCGGCCTCGTCGACGTTGGCGACATAGAGCTGCGGCTTCGCGGTGATGAGGAAGAGCTCGCGTGCGGCGAGGCGCTCGTCGTCGGTGAGGTCGGCTGCGCGCGCGGGTTTGCCGGCTTCGAGCGTGGCCTTGAGTTTGGCGACGGCAGAGGCTTCGGTCTTGATCTTCGCATCCTGCGTGTTGCGGGCGAGCTTTTCGACGCGCTGGGAGCGCTTCTCGACGGTCTCGAGGTCGGCGAGGAGGAGCTCGGTGTTGATGATGTCGATGTCGTGGAGCGGGTTGACGGCTCCGGCGACGTGGACGACCTCGGGGTCGTCGAAACAGCGGACGACGTGGCAGATGGCGTCGGCTGCGCGGATGTGGCCGAGGAACTGGTTGCCGAGGCCTTCGCCTTTGCTCGCGCCTTCGACGAGGCCGGCGATGTCGATGAACTCCATCGTGGTGGGGACGAGGGATTTGGGCTGGATGAGCTCGGCGATCTTGGAAAGGCGCTCATCGGGGACCGTGACTGTTCCGGTGTTGGGGTCGATGGTGCAGAACGGATAATTGGCCGCCTGGGCTTTGGCCGAGGTGAGCGCGTTGAAGATGGTGGACTTGCCCACGTTGGGCAGGCCGACGATTCCGCAGTTCAATGGCAAGAGAGTGTTTCCTTTATTCGATGGGGCGCTCGGGGCGCTTCGTAAAAATTGCTGTCTTATACAGGATAGTCGATGCGTGGTCTTTAATAGGTCTTGAATAGGATTTGGGCTGGGACCAGTAATGGATTGATTCGTCTAACCTGGACAACGATGAGCTTCGCCGTTCTCAAATCCGGCGTTGTTGCCGCAGTATTCGCGGGCGTGGGCTTTGCGCAGACGACGATTCATACGACGACGACGCTGGTTGTTGTGCCTACGGTTGTGCAGACGCCAGATAAAAAGCTTGTGTATTCGCTGACTGCGGACGACTTCATTGTCACGGATAATGGCATTCCGCAGAAGGTGAGTCTGGAAGAAGAGAGCCAGCGTCCGCTCTCGCTGGTCGTTCTGATGCAGACAGGTGGGATCGCTCGTGGGCAGTTCCCGAACTACGGAAATCTCGAAGGGATGCTGGCGGAGATTGTGGGAGGTGCGCCGAACGAGGTTTCGATCGTGACCTTCGACAGCCAACCGGAGGGCGCTTCTCCGTTTACGGCGGATATTGAGCAATGGCATGACGCGATCAACCATCCCGAGCAAGGGGATAGCGGCGCAGCGATCTACGATGGGATTGCGTATGCCCTCAAATTGTTGAAGAAGGAGCAGGCGAGCAACCGTCGCGCAATCCTGCTGATAAGTCAGGAACGCGATAACGGGAGCAAGACTCCACTGAAAGAGATTGTTCGCGATCTTGGCGAATCGAATACGGCGGTGTACAGCATAACGTTTTCGGCGCAGAAGACAGAGGTGAAGCAGGCGTTCAAGGATCCTCCGCATGGGAATCCACCGCTGCATGTGGGGAATGGAGATTATGTCGCCTACTTCGACCTTGCTGAGCCGCTGCGATTGATCTTTGGCGCGATGCAGAAGAATACGTCGGAGGAGATGGCTGCGTTCTCGGGAGGGGAGTGGAGCGGTTTCGACAATAAGAATGAGCTCAGCGAGGCCTTGGGCCGCGTGAACAGTCATATTCGGAACAGCTATAGTCTCAGCTTCTATCCGACGTCGACGGAGCCGGGGCTGCATACGATTAAGGTGCAGCTTGCGCATCATCCGGAGTGGATTGTGTCGGCGAGAAGCAGTTACTGGGCGACTGATTCTGCGGCAGACGAAACGCACTAACTGTTTTCCGGTTACGTCTTATGCTGCGCTTTGAAGCGGCGGGCCTTCATGCGATTGCCGCAGAGCGCCATGTCGCACCAGCGGCGGGAGTGGTTTTTGCTGGTGTCGAGGAAGAGCCAGCGGCAGTCGGGGTTGTCGCAGGCGCGGATCTTTTCGGTGGCCTCGCCTGTGAGCAGGTCGGTGGCTGATTGTGCGAGGAGCCATAGCGGGAGCTGCGGATTGCTGTTGCCGTTGAAAGCCAGCTCAAGGCTGGACTGGCTCCAGCGGAGCGTGCGGTTGGCTTGCGCCGCCTGAATGTGGTGATTGAGTTTTTTTATCGCAGCTGCGGGCGGCGTCTGATCATCCACTATCGAGTAAAGGATCTTCGATAAGGCCTCGCGGAGGTCTTTCGTTGCTTGCAGCGCCTGTGTAGCCGCGTTGTTCCCGGTCCCGCGGCGGATGAGCCGGGCCTGTCGGGTTGTCAGCAGCGCGGCTTGTTCCGCGAAGCCGAGAAGATCGCTGTAAGTGCTGAGGAGCTCTTCTGGGCCGGTCTCGCGGAAGCGCCAGTCGAGCGTGTTGACGAGGTCGAGTGCGGGATGGCCGGCGACGAGTTGGAAGGATTTGGTCACTTAAATCGAGGGTTAACCGCCTAAAGCATCTTTACAGGTTATCTGGCAGTTCGTAAAGTGATAACCAACTATGGCGAATATGACAGTTAGCGACGAGACATCGAAGCAGGCAAAGATTTCGCTGGACCTCATGACGGTGCTCGCGTTTCTGGCGATCTACATTCTTTGGGGGACGACGTTTCTTGCGATTCGGATCGCGGTGCATGAGGTTCCTCCGCTGTTTGCTGCCGGGACGCGGTTCTTCACGGCGGGGGTTCTGCTGTATGGATTCTTGCGGCTGCGTGGGACGGCTCGGCCGACGCGGCTCGAGTGGCGGAATCTTGCGGTGATTGGTCTCGTCATGTTCGTGGCGGAGTATGGGCCGCTGTTCTGGGCGGAGAAGTATCTTACGTCGGGCGTGACCTCGATTCTTGCAGCGACGATTCCGCTGATTACGATTGCTCTGGAGATGCTGGTCTTTCGCATGCTGCCGTTCCGGTGGAGCTTGCTTGGCGCGACGCTGCTGGGCTTCTTCGGTGTAGGCGTGCTGGTGATGCCTGGCGGCAGCGGCGATGTTGCGCACGATATTCCGCTGGTCCCGTGCGTGGCGGTTCTGCTGGGGTCGGTGGGGTGGAGTCTTGGCTCGGTGCTGCAGCGGCGGATGAAGATGCCGGAGTCGCGGCCGCTGACGTCGGGTGCGGCGATGATGCTTGGTGGAGGCGGGTTGCTGGCATTGTCGGGGATGTTCGGCGAGTTGCATCCGCTTCCGCATGTCTCGGTGCGCGCCGCGCTGGCACTGGCGTATCTGATCTTGTGCGGATCGCTGCTGGCGTTTACGGCGTTTGTGTGGCTGCTGGGAAGGATGCCTGCATCGAAGATCTCGAGTTACGCGTATGTGAATCCGGTTGTGGCTGTGGCGCTAGGATATTTTGTGGCGGGGGAGGAGCTATCGGCCCATACGCTGATTGGAGCTGCGCTGGTGTTGGTTAGCGTGTTTCTGATTTTGCGCTACAGCAGGCCGGCTAAGGCGTGACGTCGGCGCGTTGCGAGAGCAGATAGTCGATTCGCGCGCTGATGATGCCGGGGTCAGAGAGGCTGACCTTCTCGAGCGGCGCGCCTTGATAGCGCTCATAGACAGGGTTCTGGTTGGGTGCGGATGGGATGGTGACGAACTCAACCGACTTTACGGTGGAGGGAATCTTCGCGCCGAACCAGTGCGGGTCGTCGCGCTGCTCCCAGGTGACGAGAGCGAGGGCGGAGCCCGCGGTGTAAGCCTGATCGGCGTGCGTGCGCGCGTAGTGAACGGCCGCGTCGTTGCCGTAGAGCGTGGACATGGTGGCGTCGCGGTCGTTGACCCACGAGGTGATGGCCTTCCAGGCGAGTGGATTCGCGGGCAGCGTGCCGGTGAGTGCGGCCGGCTCGTTGATGTTGGATTGTGGGGGCGTTCCGGTGCAGCCTGCGAGCGGAAGCGAGACTGCGGCGATGAGGACGAGTGACTTCATGCGGGCCTCACTGTTGTCCCGCGAGCGGGAAGGTGTAGACGTAGTCGTTGTGCTTGAGCGGCGCGTGGCAGCCGGTGCACTCATTGGTGAAGGCCGCGTCTTTGCCGTAGGGTTTGAGGTCGGTGCCGCGCCAGCGGCCCCAGCCCCAGCCTTCGGTTGAGGCGTATTTGTGCGCGTCCTTGATCATGAACTCGACCTGGAAGAAGGCTCCGGCTTTGGTGTCGCCGTTCTCGTCGACCTGTTGGAACCATGCGACTTTAGCGAAGGTGGTTCCGTCGGGCCAGGGGTTGGTGTGGTGCTCGGCGATGGCCTTCATCGCGATGTCGTTGCCGTAGATGATGCGGAGGGTCTTGTTATCGAAGCGATTGGTAGTGCTGATGATCCTCCAGTCTTTCCAGCCGGGGACGTAGGCGATGCCGTTGGGTGCGGGTTGCGGTGTGATGGGCGCTGCGGCTGCGTGAATCCACTTGTCGTATTGCTCGTCGGCTGCGGCTTTTGCGGTTGGGTCGGGCGCGGGTGCGTGTCCGGGAGGGTTGAGCCAGCTCTTCAGGACTTCGAGTTGGTCGGGTGTGACGATGGCGTTGGGATGGATGAGCGTGTAGCTCTTGAGCGGCATCGCGTCGAGCTGAATCATGTTGACGGCTTCGTAGAGCGCGGCCTTTTGCTGCGCGGCGGGGAGCTTTTCGATCTCAGAGAAGTTGAGATGTCTGCGTGCATTATTGACGTCGTGCACGACGAGCCAGTAGCCGGGAGCGAGGTTGTCGAACCAGGGCAGCCTGGTTTCGTTCGAGTGGCAGTTGTAGCAGAAGTTCTTCAGGATCTGCTTGACTTCCGGTGGTGCCTCCAGATCTGCGGTGACCGGCGGTTTGGTCAGCGTAGGGCGGATGAATTGGATGACCGCAAGACCGAGCAGCAGCAGCAAAGCGAGGAACGAGAGGAGATGGCTAGAGGAGGTTGGTTCCGCAGCATCCATATATTCACTTAGACGGCTTAGAAGTTCTTTCTGTCGATAAGAACTTCTAATCGGGTAGTTTACGAGCGTGTCAACATTGCTTGCAATCGTGCCCGGTACCTTGATCAAGGCCGGACGCATCTTAGTTAGATGTTGGCTTGAGGATCCTTTTATGCGATCGAGGATCATGATTGCAGCGACCGCGGCGACAGCTCTTACATTGGTTGCGGCTGGGTTGTCGGGATGCGGAAAGCACGACGAGGTGCATGCAGCGTCCGCGCCTCCGACAGTGCCGGCGATGAAGCCTGCGCCGGCGACTCCGATCGACACGAAGCGGGTGGAGCTGGGCGGCAAGACGTGGGACCCGGAGTGGGACAAGATCGTCGAGCTTGCGCTGCCTCCGCAGATGCTGTCGCATCAGGTGCCTCACGATGTGCGGAGGTTTTGTCCGCGGTTCTATCAGATGGCTGAGGCGGACAAGCGCGCGTTCTGGGCTTACTTCTTTCAGGCCCTCGCAGGCGCGGAGGCTGGTTTGAAGCCGACGACGCGGGTTCGTCATACGGAGCCCGAGGTCGCAGTGCAGGATGATGTGACGAAGCGAATCGTGAGACAAGAAGGTCTGCTGCAGCTTACTTACGAGGATCAGGAACGCTACGGCTGCGACTTCGACTGGGACCATGACAAGACGCTTGCGGCGAACGATCCGGGCAAGACGATTCTGCAGCCGAAGAACAACCTTGAGTGCGGCGTGAAGATTCTTGATAAACAGATCATCGAGCGGCGCAAGGCTCTGCTTTCGCAGACGGGTTACTGGTCGACGCTGCGGCCGGGAACGGTGAGCTACAGCGTGTTCGTGAAACAGATGACGAACGTCCCGCTGGCTTGCAAGCGCGAGACGATGGAGGCTCGCAACCGGCCGCCGCAGCAGCCGAAGCAGTGACGTTGTGCTTCAGCTCACGGTGTGGGTTGCGAGGGTTACGGTGACGAGATCGTTGGGGGTTTTGACGGTGCCTCCGTCGCTTGCGGGGTGGAACTCGATGCTGAGGGTCTGCGCGTTGACGATGACGCGGAGGTAGCCGAAGTCGGTGTCATCGTAATTTTCGAGCGTGAGCGTGCTGTCGATCGTGTAAGGCGTGCGATAGGTCGCGCGCATCTTTGAGAGCGGCGAGTGGCCTCCGCAGCCGGCGACGAGGAACGGAATCTGCATGTTGTTTACGGTGCGGGTGTAGCGCTGGTAGTTGTGAGCGTGGCCGGAGAAGACGGCGTGCGGCCAGACTCCGGCAGCTTTGCAGGCGGAGTCGATGTCGGCGAGCATGAGCGGGCTGCCGCCGTGATCGGAGCCTCCGGTGAAGGCCGGGTGATGCATGGCGATGATGACGGCGCCGGTGAAGTTGTCGGTCTTGACGCGGGTAAGTGCGGCGGTGAGGAAGTCGACCTGGCGGTTGTCGAGGACGGTGTTCTGGCCGTTCTCGCCGGAGATGACGCCGGGATCTTCGAGGACGTTGCTGTAGAGGCCGAGGATGCGGACGAAGGGCGCGTCGAAGGTGAAGTAGACGCCGGGCTGGATCATGGTGGTGCGGAGGAGACCACCGGAGTCGGGCGACTGCGCGGGCGCTGCGGTGCAGAAGTTGCGGAGAAAGGCGAAGAGCGTGGGCTCAGGATCGCCTGGGTAGAGGACTCCATCGTGGTTGCCAGGAATGGCGACGATGGGCGCGGGATAGTTGCGGTAGGGCGCGTAGAACTGATCGTAGTAGTAGTTGGCTTCGCCGAAGTAGTAGACGACGTCTCCGAGCTGGAAGAGGAAGGAAGGGACGTCGGCTGGGCTGGCTTCGTCGAAGTCTGTTCCCATCTTGTCGGCGACGAGGGATTGGCTCGTCGGGCCTTTGGCGTTGCCGGTGTCTCCGACGGAGTGGAAGACGATCTGTCCGGCCTGCTGGATGGCGGTGGTTTTGGCTGCTCCCTGCGAGCCGTAGACCTGGGCGAGGGTGAGAATGGGCTCGACGGGGTTGTGGGTGGGAAGAGGGACTGGTTCGAGGTTGTTGAGGCTCTGCTCCTGCTGATCGGTGACGGGATCTTTGAATCCGGTCGGGTCGGGCGAGGGCGCGGGCTGGGCGAAGATGGGGTCGCCGGGGGCGCCGGGGGGTGAAGGTATGGTCGGAGCCGGCGGGGTTGTTGGGGATTTCGGGGGTTTTGTGGGCTGCTTCTTCGCGGGTGGGTGCTGCGGGCGCTTCGGCATTTGCTCGGCCTCCGTGGGGAGCGGATTTGGATGCGGGCCCTTGCTCCGAGGGATGTTACACGAGTTCGATTGTGATTTGTTGACATAGGTACCCCCTCCCCGCTTGTTTTGTGCAAAGTCTTCTATTTATTAGGCTTAGGCCTGAGCTGGTTGTGTAAAGTCTTCCATCTAAAGACTTTAAGTGTCAAAGTATTCAAAATAAATGGGTTAATGCAGAAAGGCCCCGGGTTTCGGGGCCTTTTCTTGTTCGCTGATTTAATTATAGCTAGTTGCGGGAATTGGTCTGCCACGCGTAAGTTGCTTGGTTTGTGTGTGTTGGCTGGTTTTGGGGCTTGACAAGGTTTTTGCTGGGTTTTTGGCGGTATTTGTGCGGTGCTGACTCAAATGAGGTCGTTACGAAACCTCTCTAACGGCGTAAGCGATTGAGCCGAGGCGCTAAAGAGAATTGTGCCTTCTAGCGGCGATCAGAAGTGGCTTTCGGGTTGCGCCCACCCGGTAGTGACGGTAACGTCCCACAGACTGACTTTCCGATACCAACCCGGCGTGAATGAGTGACTCGGCGATGAAGCGCACATTGACGTCCAATGAGAAATCACAGGACTGGTTCATTTCTCAGTATCCGTCCCCGCTCATCAGCCTGCGTGTGGTCCTCGATCAGACAAGAGACCTTTGATGAAGCGCCAGGCGTTGTTCAGGATGGCGTTCGCCGTCGGCGGATCGGGTGCGATTTCAGCCAGAGTGACGGCACCGACGAGCGTGCTTAGGATGCCGCTAGCAGTGGCGAGGGCCTCGTGCCTGCTCCTACGCGTGAGATGATCTGCGATGAGCTCCACCAGGCGCTGGTGGCCATGGATGGCAACCGCGCGCACTTGCGAGTCGCAATTACGGAGCTCCGCACCGAGCATAGCAAGCGGACAAAGATAAAGCCGCTCCTTACCCTGCGATTGGTGCAAGTACAAAGAGATGATTCTTTCTACGGCCTTGGCTGGCGATTTGCCGACTGTTTCGCTCTTTAACTTAGCGATGAGGCGATCGAACGCAGCCTGGTTCGCTTCGGCAACAAGCTGGTCTTTCGAACGGAAATGCCGGTAGAACCCACCCGGCGTGAGATCGGCACCCGCCATGATGTCGCGCATGCCTACGTTCGCCAGACCCTTGTCTAACAATATTGTTGAGGCTGTCGAGACAATCCGCGCCCTAGTTTCAGCCGCCTCGCTCCGTGATTTCCGCATCTTTTCACCTCGTCGACGAAAATATCCGCACCTTTTAGATTACACATGCACTCTAAAGTTCCAGATGAGGGCTAGAGAGCTCCCATCCTGCCGGCCTGATGGCTGGCCAAGGAGATGCGATGAGTGACAGAAAGATCCTGGTAACCGGTGCAACAGGTGCAACCGGAAAAGAAACCGTAAGAATACTCCTCGAGCGTGGCAACGCGGTGAGGGCGCTGGTTCGTCGCGACGACGATCGCGCGGAGGCTTTGCGAAAGGCAGGCGCGGAGACCGTTCGGGGAGATCTCCGGGACTTTGAATCAGTTCGTGCGGCATTGGAAGACATTCGAAGCGCGTACTATGTCTTTCCCATCGAGCCGGGCATCCTGCAGGGCACAGCGTACTTTGCGCAGGCAGCCAAGGAGGCCGGCGTGGAAGCGATCGTTAATATGTCCCAGGCCAGTGCACGGCGCATCGCGAAAAGCCATGCTGCCCAGGATCACTGGATTGCTGAAAGAGTCTTCGACTGGTCTGGTGTGCCGGTGACTCATCTTCGTCCGACACTCTTTGCAGAGTGGGCTCTTTACTGGACGGGATTCATGAAAGCGGGCATTCTGCCGCTGCCATTTGGGACGGGACGGCATGCGCCGATCGCCGCCGAAGACCAGGCCCGTGTTATCGCGAACATTCTCATCGCGCCGGAAGCGCATGCGGGCAAGATTTATCCGCTGTTTGGCGCCAAAGAGATGACGTTCGCCGAAATGACTGAGGAGACGAGCCGCATTCTGGGCATGCCGATTCGTTATCAGCAGATCGATGTTCCCACCTTAAAACAGATGGCAAAGGAACACGGCAGGGAGTTCGATGACTTCTTCTGGCAGCATATCGCGGAGATTGCCCACGATCACCAGAGCGGAGTGTTCGCTGGAACCAACGATCTGGTCGAGAAGTTCGGCGGCCGTCCGCCTCTGACCTTGCGCGAGTTCGTTGAAAAGCATCGCGCCGAATACACTGACTAGCCAGCCTGCACCTTCTGTCGTTATGTGGACGACCAGGCATCAACGCGTTGGAGGAACAACGATGAAAGATGCTAGCCCGACAAACTGAAGCTGCTGGGGTCGAAGGAGCTGCCCGAAAAATGTGACCCGTACAGCGGATTTAATTGCGGAATGAGCTAGTCGCCGATAATGAGTCTGCTGGGTTCAGCGGTTGCGGTATTGCGCCTTTGATCAGGAGCCATAGCCCCATGTCTCGTTGAGACATGGGGCACCAACATCGTTGCTTCAAGACATTTGCTCTCGTTACTCTTTGAACAAGTGCGACGCGTGGGTGACCGACGCGTTTGCCCGCATTGCCGCGGCGACCATAGCCGCTTCCGTCAGCATCGTGTCATTTGCTCCGGCCTTGCGCGCCGCTCTCATATGCAACTCAATGCAGTAAGGACACTGCGTTGTCAGCGCGACCGCCACCGCGATCAACTGCTTGTGCAGGACATCGATGGCACCGGCTTTGAACAACTCTTCATTAAAAGCCCAGAAGGCTTTCATCGTATCAGGTGCATTCTCATCGAGCTTCTTGAGCCGAGTGAGATTCTTCATATCAAACATGTGAGTGACTCCATTTCGGTTTTGTGTAAAGCGCTTCCGACCTAAGAGGGTGCGGTGGTTGTTGCGGTGCTCATGATTCCTACAGGAACCCGCGATCGAGAGCCTCGACGTCCCGCCGGGAGCGATGTCGCTCCCGGCGGAGTCGTTCATTGCGGCAGCTCTTTGCCTGACTGCTCCGCCACCATGTAAGCGGCATACCAGTCTGCCCAGTTCGCGTCGCGCTGCCCGATGCGCTTCTCGTGCTCGCCGTGGGCGGCCTCCGCGCGCCGAAACGCGGCCGCCAGATCGTTCGCCGAGGCGAACGAAGTCGCGGTAGAGTCGACGCGCCCGGGCAGCCGATTCGTGATCTCCTGAAACAGCCAGCCGTTGCCGTCTGGATCACTGAACGAAGCGAACGAGCGGTAGCTGCGATGCTCGGGATCAGGGCCGTTGACTCGAATCCGCCCAAACAGGTAGGGCTCGTCCGGGCCGGCGTACACGTCGGCAGCGCCGTGGAACACCTCGCTGACCTCAACGCCGTGACGGAGCAGATTCTTGCGCGCGGCCTCGATGTCATCGACGATCAGATAAAGGCCCTGGGCTGAGCCGGGAGCCGCCCCGGTGACGTTCCTGCCGAAGATGACCGAGCACCCGGAGCCAGGCGGTGTGAACTGAATCACGCGATAATCCTTACCGTTGTCGTAGTCGGCGTCGAGTCGCCACCCGAGCCTCGCGTAGAACTCCTTCGCGCGATCGACATCGGAGACGGGGATAACGACGATTTCGAACTTCATGTCGACTTTCGCAACGCTAGCCTCGCTGGCGGCGTCGTTAGCTTGGATTTCATACGTTGTATTTGCCATGTCTTTCCTCCTTTGCGTTCAACTGAATCGCTGAATGCGAGCGTCAGCCAGCAGAATCACATGTTCCCTAAGGCGTGACGTTCGATACCTTTTGCAAAGTGAGCCTCTCCTGCCGGTCGTGAGCCTCTAAACGGGATTCACGGGCAGCTTGGAGGAACTCCTACGGAATGCCTGGTTTTGCTGAGGAAGGCCATTCGCTTCCCCTTAGCGGAGCCGCGAATCATATTCCTGAATTCACTTTGTTTGGGGCCCTGTAGTTTGTGAGTGACTTTAAACGACGAGCGCGGGAAGGCGAACGCGAAAAATTATATATCTATGATAGTGTGAAAATCTGCCAAGTCACTATTGATTAGACGAAGGTATTGGTGGATGCCTCGGTAGGAGCGCGGTATTGACTGTGATGCGCGGCGCCATTGTTTAACAGGAATATTCCTTACGCTCCAATAGCGCGAAAAAACAGGGAATTGTCGATTTTTGGTAACAGGCCAACGCACTCATTCAACTCCTGTTCTCGGCTCAAAGGTGAGCCGTGCAGCGGATTTAATTGCGGAAGGAGCCAGTCGCGGATGAGGGGTCTTCTGCGTCGAGGGGTTGCGGGGTTGCGCCCTTGATCAGGAGCCACAGCATGAGCGCTATCTCCGCGAATAAGGCGGGTTGGGAGACGAGAAATACCTTTTCCTGATACTGCCGTAACAGCAGGCCCGTAAAGCTGAGGACCAGATAGGCGAAGCCGTTGAGGATCAGCCAGACGCCGAGGAAGCGGGGCAGGAAACGCGACCTGTACACAAGGATCGCCAAGGGAAAAAGCCAGAGCCCCCAGAGGATCTCCGCGGCAGTGTTCTGATGGTCGTGCAGATTGAGCAACAGCATGGCCAGCGCGTCCCGTTGCGGCTTGTCGAATACTGACAAGAAGTCGGCGCCGCGCACGATCATCAAGGCTCCAGCGTCAGTCACTACGTTGATGAAGTAGATGGTGGCAGGCATCACGCCGCCGAGGATCACTACCAGCACGGCGAGGTTGCGGTCTACTCCCTTGAACAGCCGGTAAAAAGCCAGCACGAGGAAGATCAGGATGACCGCGCAGAACAGGTCGGCGACGATGCCGAGACGGAAGAGCAGCTCGTGAGCGGCGATGTTGTTGGCGGTTGCGGTCGCGTTGCCTTCCACGAACAGCTTGCTGGGGATGTAGATCAGGCGTAAGGGGCCGGCGAGGACGAGGAGCAGGTAGAGGAATCCGGCGACTCTCCCTGGGTTGCGGGTCGAGCTCATGTTTCCTCCCTTGTAGGGCCTAGCCGAGGATACGCGAAGGGCGCCAAATAGTTCTGCCACACGAGCGAACGGTGGCTGGGTGGTGCACCCGCGAGAGCTTAAAGAGGAGCTGTATTTGCTAAGGACGACGGTAGACGACGGGGCCGGCGAACCAGTCCTTTGCGTACCCAAGTGCCGCCCCGGTTATTGCTCCTGCTGCACCTATGACGGCTCCTCCAACAAGGGCGGCATCGCTGTTTGTACAGCAGATGCTGTACGGACCGTTGTTGTCGTGTGAATTGATCGCGACCGCCACGAGGGCGCCTGCGCCGATTCCGCCGCCGATGCCTATGCCGGCGAGAGTGGAGCGTGTGCGGTTTGTGAGCTTGATCTCCTTGATCTCTTCTTTGGCGTAGGAGGTTTGCTTGCCGGCCTTCGAGGAGGAGGATGAGCAGACGAGATGGTCTTCGGTGACGGAGTCGATGAAGCAGGCCGTCTTCTTTTTGTCGGTGGCGAGCCGTATGCGAGTCCGGGCTGGAAGCGACTGGACGCTGCGCCAGTCGTTGAGTGCGTGGGCTCCGCTTGGTGTGAGGGTTTGGGCGGAGGTTGAGGGAGAGAGCGTAATGGAGAAGAAGATTACGGAAAGGATGAGTAAAGAGGAGTTATGGCGCGGCAATGGCTTCATGGAAACCTCGATTACACGAAGATTCAAAAACGCATGAAGGGAGCGCGCCGATGTTCTGTAGATTGGGGTCTATTGTCAAGAAAATAATGAGGATGGAGCGAACTATGATTTCTGGACCCGGGGAGTCCGGTGTCTGCAGGAATTCCGTGGCATCGTCCGCAGATTATTCCCGCGCGGAATTTTGAAGTGGTCTTGCTCCCTGCAGGAGAGCCGCAGCGCCATAGACGATGGTCGCGATGAGCAATAGAGCCTTCATCCCGAAGATGAATGAGAGATTTTGCGCGAGGCCTCCGGCGACTGCGCCAAGCATGTTTGCGCCGAAGGCATCACTTCGACCAGCGACGCGGCGGAAGCTCTCCGTGAAGATGATTCCGGCAAAGAAGACAGGCACGCAGTAGGCCAGGCAGAGCACGATGCCTACGACTGTTCCTGTGCCCGGCAGCCGGTTCCAGGGGATTGCGTAGTTGAGGACAAGCGATGTGCAGAGACACAGGTAGTAGATGTTGAGGCTCTGTGGGCGCTGGCGTTGGACGAAGACGTTCGCCAAGACCAGCACCGTGAGAATGCCGGTTAATGCGATGCAGTTCACCAGCCACGTTGTACCGAAGTACAAGGCGAGGCGACTGACGAGTTGGGTCTCCATCAGAAGAAAGCCAGCTCCGAGCAGAAAGAACTGCCACATGCTGCTCTCTTTTGGCCTGACGAATGGCCCGACCATGTAGAGCGCGATCAGCAGCGTGATGGCGGAGACGGTGAAATATGTCTGCGGGATGGAATGCCCGCGGTGATAGACGTAGGGCCAGTCATCGGTTGTGGGCGGCGGTGCATCTTCGACTGGTAGCGGAAATGCGGGCGGGTGTGTGCTCAGGAAATCCGACTGCTGCTTCGCGAGACTTGTCTCCCACAGGCGAGGAGAATCGGACTCGATGAAGACGGTCGCACTCAATAGACCGGGCAGCGGCGGGGCGTAGTAAGTCAAAGGCGGGTGAGAGAAGAGGCGATTCAACATGGTGTAGAAACGCTGCCCGATCCAGGTCCAGGGCTGCCTCACTTCAAACTTCAGGATGAGGATTCCGTTGTCGTTCAGCAGTCTTCTTGCGTCGCGAAACGATTCTTCGGTGTAGACGTAGTTGTCGACTCGCATATTGCTGTAGCCGGAGAACTCGGTGTGCGAGTCCAGCAGACCGAAGATGATGACGTCGTATTTATTCCGTGTCTGACGCAGGAAGTTTCTGGCGTCGTTGTTGATCAGGTGAACCTTTGGGGATGTGTAAGGATGTTCGGGATGAAGGCGCCTGCCCAGGTTGGCGATGAGCGGATCGATCTCCACCGCATCGACGTGGGAGGCGCCGTGGCGTAATGCGGCTGCGACATCATTGCCTGCGCCGGAGCCGACTACCAGAACATTATTTGTGCTGTTGGCGAATTGAAAAGGGCTGTCGTAGGAACTGTTTTGATAGGTGCTCGCCAGTCTTGGATTCTTCGACAAATTTTCGGGAGTCACATTGGCGATCGACATGTAGCCCTCATTGTTCACGTCGATCTGGTATCCCTGGTCGCCCATGGGCGTCACGGTGAGCTTCTGGTACGGGGACCAGTAGACCGAATTGCCGCTTGCCTGCCTCAGGGCCAGAAGAGTGAACGCCAGCAGGGCGCAGCCTACGAGAGTAGAGCGCCAGGAAAGAGGCTGTGACAGCAGGATCAGAACGAAGGCTGCGACGAACCAGTATGACGGAGAGAGCCAGAGAAAGGCGAGTATGGCCAGGAGCCAGATTCCTGCGAGGCTGCCGAGTAAGTTGACTGAATATGCTGTTACTGTGTTGGGCGCGGTTTCAAGGTAATGTCCTACCCAGCGGCCCAGTGGGATCATGGCGATCGACAGCAGCATCAGGAACGCAGCAACGATCAACAACGAACTCGCCAAAGACTGGTAATAGATGGATCCAGAGAGCTTGAGCGGAGCGCCCCAGAGCGCGGCGTCAGGCGTGAGTGAGAGAACGGACGACAGGCCTTGCAATGCGGTGTGCCAAGCCTGGAACGGCAGGCTGACAACAACCACGAGTGTGGTTGTCGCGGCCAGAGAAGGTAGTAAGCTGCCGCGCTTACTGGAAGTGAAGCAGCCGACTCCGAAGCCCAGAAAGCAGACGATCAGGGACAGATTCTGGAAGAAGGCAAAGATTTTGACCTCTGTTCCGAGCCAGCGAATCAGAACGATTTCCAGATAAAGGGCTGCCGAACTGATGAGCAGCAGACGCCACATGGCTGGTGGCTGCTGTGACCCGCGCTCGGATTGGGCCTCCTCCGAAGATGTCTTTGAGGACGTCTTTACTATCAAGACGGCTTCTCCTAACCAACCAGCCGAAGGCATAAAGCTGCGAGAGACCGTCCAGAGCGGAATTCGGTTCGGCTCCCCGCGCAATAGTTCAAGTCACGGCAGCGTATCACGAGTTGTTCAGTATCTCGCGGCTTTTTGCGGCTTATGCGACGTCAGGATTGGGCGTAGTAGCCGAATCTCATCGCAAAGCCACGATGAGTGGGGCAGCCGATGTGTGGTGAGTGGGGCGTTGTGGCACCCGAAACATCCTGCAAACCCACCTTAGGCGCTACGCGCCGAAGATGGGGCACCCGATTTGTGGCTGCGAATTCAGGGTTGGGCGTAGTAGCCGAAGAGGGTGCGGGGTTTGAGGTTGGTGTCGGGAATCTTTACCTGGATGGTGTGGAGGGTGTTGGGTGTTTCTGCGCGGGCGCGGGGGATGGTGATGACGTAGAAGGCGGAGGCGTCGTCGATGCAGGAGGTGATCTCGGCGGCGATGTCGTTGCCGTAGTTTACGACGAGTCCTCCGGTGTGGACGGCGAAGACCTGCAGTGCGAGGTTGCCCCATTGGGTGTTTCGGGGAATGGCGACGCCTTTGAGGAAGGTCTCGTAGTAGCTGGTGCGGAGGCTGGCGGAGTCCTGAACTCCGATGGGGTCGATGCTGTAGAGGGTGATGCGGGAGCGCTCGAGCTGACTGGAGAGATTGACGATGCTATTGAAGAGCATTGCCTCGTCGCGATTGGTGAGCTCGATTTCAGGGCCGGAGAGATAGGCCCAGCCGCGGCTTAGCCATATGAGGAGTTTGCGGCCGGGTTTGGCCTGCTCGGCCTGGGCCAACTGCTGGAGGTTGCGGAGGGAGATGTTGACGCGGTCGGCGGCTCCGTAGATACCGGTGGAGCGGGTAAGTGTGCGGAAGCGGGTCTGGATGGAGTTGAGGTCGGCGAGGAGTTCGGCGGTGCTGGTGGAGGGCGTCTGCTGGATCTCGGTGCCGTTCTCGGAGAGGATGACGAAGGAGACCGGATGGGGCAGCGTGGGGCCGCTCTTTTTGAGGTACTCGGAGATGCGCTGGCGCACCTGGCCGACCAGCTGGAAGTCGATGTTGACGGTGTCGATGAGGAGGAAGACCTGGACGGGCGGATCGTCGGAGGGGGCCTTGACGGCCTTGAAGGAGAGGATTTGCGCTGGGGCGCCGTTGTCGAGGATGGTGAAGTTGGATTGAGCGAGGCCGGCGACGGGCTTCTTGTCGTGGCCGCTGACGGTGACGTCGAGCCGGACGGTGGTGGGGGTGGGCGGAGGGGCACCCTCTGGAGGAGCCAGTTTCGGCGGTGGAATCACCTGAGCCAGTAGTGGGAGGGAGAAGAGCAAAGCGAGAACGGTACGGAGAAGAAAGTTCATTAGGCACCCTTGGCACGCGCGAATGGCCGAATCTTTTGCTCGCTAAGGATAGACGTATTGGGGGAAGTTTTTCGCGAGATTTAGAGTATCCGAATGTTTTTCAGGGTTGGGCGTAGTAGCCAAAGATGGTGCGGGGTTTGAGGCTGGGGTCGGTGAGCTTGATCTGGAGGGTGTGGAGGACGTCGGGTTTTTCGCTGTTGGTTCTGGCGCGAGGGATGGTGACGGTGTAGAAGGCGGAGGCGCTTTCGATGCAGTGGGAGATTTCGGCGGGTATGTCGTTGCCGAAGTTGATGGCTTCGCCTCCGGTGTGAACGGCGAGGACCTGGAGCGAGAGATTGGGCCACCCGACGACCTTTTGATTGGGTACGCCTTTCAGGTACTCCTGGTAGTAGGTGGTTTTTGTGCTCTCGATTCCGAGGGGATCGACGGCGTAGAGGGTGACGCGGGCGCGCTCGAATTGGTCAGAGAGATTGACGGCCTCGCGGAAGAGGAGTTGCTGGTCGCGGTTGGTAAGTTGGGTCGAAGTCATGACGAGGTTTGACCAGCCGGAACTGAGCCAGATGAGAATCTTGCGTCCGGGCTTCGCCTGCACGGCATTAATGAACTGCTGGATGCCGCGAAGGGAGATCTGGATGCGCTGAACTTCGCCTTCATAGGCGGTAGAGTCGGAAAGGATGCGCGAGCGCATGGGGATGGCGTTGAGTGCGGTGAGAAGGTCGCCGGTGCTGGTGGAGGGGATGCGCTGAATCTGAGTTGTCTCCTCAGTGAGGAACACGAGGGAGGTGGGATAAGGAAGCGCAGGGCCGCTTTTTTTGAGGAACTCGGCGAGGTGCTGGCGCGCGAGCCCGACGAGCTTCAGGTTGTCGTTGACCGTGTCGATGAGGAAGTAGACCTGAACGGGCTGCTCTTTGGAGGGTGATTTGACGGCCTGGAAGGAGAGGACCTGCTGGGCGGCGCCGTTGTCGAGGACGGTGAAGCTGGACTGGGGGAGTCCGGCGACGGGCTTGTTGCTGTGGTCGGTGACTGTGACGTCCAACCGCACTGTGTTGGGCGGTTCAGATGCCGAGGAGGGTTGCGGCGGCGGGGTTACCTGGCTTAGCAGCGGGATTGTGAGGAGCAAAGGCAGAGCAAAGCTGACAGTGCGATTCATGAAGCACCTTAGGGCCGGGGGTCGTGAAACTTTTTTGCCCGCTAAGGATAGCTGGTTAGCGGGGTTTCTTACGGAAAAATTTCGTGGGGATTGATTTGTAACGGAGGCTGGGGCGGGTTCGGTTTCAGCCGAGGCCTTCGCGGAAGCCTTGTCGCCAGCTTGAATATTTTGGGGTCCAGGCGAGTTCGCGTCTGGCTTTTTCGTTGGAGACTCCGCGGATGTCGTTCATGAGGGCGACGGCGTGCTCGCCGACCATCATGTGCGCGATGGCGTTGGGGACGTGCATGGGCGGCTTGGCGCCGACGCACTCGGCGAGGTAGGGGAGCCAGTCGGAGACGAGTGCGGGGTCGTCGTCGACGATGTTGTAGATGCCGCGCTGGGCGTGGGTGAGCGCGGCGACGGTGGCGGAGGCGGCGTCGTGGATGTGGAGGAAGGACCAGACTCCGGTGCCCTGGCCGATGAGCGGGATTTTGTGGTGGCGGATGTCTTCGACGAAAGTGCCGTCGAGAGCGATGGAGCTATACGGGCCGTAGAGCGGGCCGTAGCGGAGGACGACGCCGGTGAATTTCGGCTCGCGGAGGACGGTGTTCTCGAGGGTTTGGAGGGCGTCGAGGGAGGTTTTGAGTTGGGCTGGGGGGGTGGAGTCGAGCTCGTCCTCTTCGGTCTTGAGGCGGATGCCTTTGCGGGCGTAGGGCCAGCCGGCGAAGCTCTGGGCGATGAACTTTTCGACACCTGCGCTGACGGCGGCGGAGGTGAGGTTGCGGGTGCCTTCGGTGCGGAGCTGGTTGGTGAGGGCGAAGTCGCGCTCGAAGTGGCGGAGGTCGATGCGCGGGGGGATGGCGGTGAGCTGGTGGATGACGGCCTCGGGTTTGATCTCGGCGAGGGTTTTGCTGACGGCGGCTGCGTCGAGAGCGTCGAGGATGACTGGCGTGGCTCCGAGGCGCTGGACGCGGTCGGCGTGGGCGGGATTGCGGAAGGCTCCGTAGACTTCGTGCTGCTGTGCGGCACCTGGTCCGGTGAGGAGGGGGATGAGGGTTTGGCCGATGGCTCCGGATGCGCCTGCGAGGAGGATCTTCATGGCGGGGTCTATTTTCCCACGGTTTTGGGTGCGGGTGTCAGGAGCGATGCCGGATTGCGTTTGCGAGAGTGCGCGGATGTTCTACTCATGCGATGAGGCTGCGTGAGCGGGTGTCCGGCAGTGGTTCGTCTTTTACTTCGGTTCGTCGAGCTCGAGTACGCGGCGCGCCTCTTCGAGGTTGAGGACGTTTCCGTCGATGGTGAACTCGTATTCTCCCGCGTTGTCGGGTACGTGGTGAACTCCCTCAACGGTGTGGCCGCGTTTGCGAAGCTGTTGGATGAGCAGTTCGATGTCTACCATAGCGCTGGTTTATGAACCTCCTGGCTATCTGGCGCCGTTCTGGACTTCGCCCGGCGGCCGAAGCTAGAATTTCGCATCGGCCCGGTCGGCTCAATCCTAACAATAATTTTCTGCAAGTTGCATAACGGGCTCTTGCGTGTAATCAGAGACGTACGTATCACGGCTGCGCGAAGACTTGTGCAGGGTGGGCGGTTGGCTCGGCTTGCTGTGCGCTAGATGCGTGCGGCGGCTTTCAGGCCGAGGGCTCGCTCTTTGGCCATGAGGTCGGCGGAGGGGATGGTTTTGTCGCGGATGGAGAAGCCGATGACGCTGTTGCCTTTTTTGATGAAGAGGGATGTTCCGAATTCGGAGGTGATGTAGTAGGCGTCGTCGCCGATGCCGGGCGCGGGCGTCATCGTGATGCGGGGTGGGGCTCGCGCTCTTTTTCGAAGTACTCGGTGGTGGCGAAGTTGAGGATGACTTCGGCGTCGTTGGTGACTCCGGTTTTGGCCCAGCCGCACATGATGTTGCTGGTCTTGAGGACGTGCTTGCCGGGGTCGATGGGCATGGCGAGGACGGCGGAGATCTCAGAGGCGGTGAGGACGTCACAGGAGTCGGTGACTGGGGTTGCCGTGGAGCTCGCGGCGGTTGTGGGTTCGGAGGTTGCGGATGAGTGACAGCTTGCGCAGACGGGGAGAAGAAGGGATGCGGCGAGAACGGCAGAGGGTCGAGTGACGGACATTTCGATAGCCTCGCGAGCGGCATGGTGTGGTGCGGGAGCCGGGGCCGAGTTCAGGATTGGCGCGAGAGTATCACAGGTTGGGATGGGCGGGTGAGTTATGACGCGGGAGTTCGCGCTCTATTTGCAGTAGAGCTCGGTGTCGTCTTCGTGTAGAGCGGCGTCGTAGAGCTTCACGGCGATGGTTGGCTCACGTCCGAGTCTTTCGCGGTAGAAGGCGGGTTGGAAGAAGTTCAGGCCCTGATTCGCGGTGGCGATCCGGTCTGTTACGGGGAGATATCGAACGTATGCGAGGGTGCTTATTTCGTGTTTGGCGATGACTCTTGGATGCCGGCCCGATCCTAAGGAAAGTGTGTTTGGCGATGCCGTGATCTTGCTTTGTGAGATTGTCTGGCCGGACTTGAGGGTGATGCGGAAGTATTCGTGTGCCTGGGGCAGGTCGTAGGTGACGTCGTTCCAGGAGCTGCGACCGCTCAGCAGAATGTTTCCGCTCTGAAAGTTCTCGCCGACGAACAGGAGATCTTTTTTCAGGAAAGTTTCGGTATTAGCACCGTCCCGGACGGTTACGGACTGCGCGTCAGTTTCGTCTATGGTTCCCCTTGTGCAGTGGTGGTCGCGAGTCATGAACGTGAGGGTGCGCTCGTGGGTAATTTGCGAAAGATCTCCATTGTGGCTTTGCGCCCGCGCAAGAGTCGAAAGCGGCACCGCTGCGGCGATGCATGCCGCGAGGATTCGTAACGTCATCATCATTAAGTTAGATGCTGTTGCGCGCTTAAGAGGACAGATGGCTTACCAGGTGTAGCCGCCGGAGGGTAGCTGCCCTGCTCCAAGTAATTGAATCACTTTACGTAAGCGTATGTGCCGCATAGGTCGGTTGACTTGGAGACAGCGTCGAAGGTGAGGACGGGAGGCTTGTCTCCGGAGAAGAAGGCGAGTTGCAGGGAGCCTGATGCGGCGTAGGAGACCATCCACTGGACGTCCTCGTCGCCGCAGAGGGAGTTTTTGTGCAGGAATTTTTTTGAGCCGGGGAT
Source organism: uncultured Acidobacteriaceae bacterium (assembly GCA_963741395.1). Lineage (GTDB taxonomy): Bacteria > Acidobacteriota > Terriglobia > Terriglobales > Acidobacteriaceae > Edaphobacter. Next base: position 601,185 of record CAVUHV010000007.1, on the reverse strand, counting down.
GACGACGCGGTAGAGGCTTCCGCTGCCGGGGGAGCTGGCGTCGGTGTCGAAGACGGCGGAGATTTCGGTGGGCTGGAGGGCGCGGATATGGGAGATGGGAGTGGAGAAGAAGTTGATCGTGAGCTTTTCGCTGCCGAGGGTGACGTCGCCGGTGATGGACCGGGCGGTGTTGCTTGCGGCTCGCCAGTAGCCTCGCTCCTGAGATTGAGCGGGGGCCTGGGTGGTGAGGGCGATGAGGAGCAGTGGGGCGGCGAGGGGCTTGAGGGGGGTTTGGAGCTTCATGGGATGAGGGTATCTCAGGGTTGAGGGAAAGGCCTATCTCAGTGCTAAGGCTCGCGGCTGGATTGCTTATTCGGCGTGGTGATGGATATCACAATGATCTCAGAGCACAGTGGAGTACAAAGCTTTGAGAGGTGAATGACAGATGGCCCAAATGCCGATTGCTCATTGCAAATTACATAGCAAACAGGGCCGAGCGGTGACAGGCGGATGGCACAGCCTTGTGAGGTTGCTCTTCGGCGGCAGAGCGGTGAGTGAATCCGAAGCGACGCGAGTTTGCATCGAAGCTTCGCCGGAGATGGTTTGGCGCGGAATCCTGTTTTATGAGGAGGTTCCTGAGAGGGCGCCGCTGCTTTTGCGCGCACTGCGTCTGCGGCCTCTTGGAACAAAGGGCGACAAGTCAGCGGTGGGGGCGAGCATTCTGTGCAGGTACACGCATGGAACGCTGATGAAACAGATAACGACTCTTAAGGAGCCATACCTGATGCGGTTTGCGGTGATGGAGCAGCATCTGGGGATGGAAGACTTTGTAGCCGTACAGAGCGGTTCGTACAGGATTCGCCGACTAGGCGCCAATTCGGAGATTGCGTTGACTACAAGTTATCAGGCATATTTGCGCCCGCGCTGGTTTTGGCGGCGAATGGAGAGGCTTGGGATACGCCAGCTTCACAGTCATATTCTCAGCGGTATGCGGGAGATGATCCTTGCTGAAATTGCAATCGCTGATGCGGTTTCGGGCGAATGCGCTGTGCTGGAAGGTAGCTGTCGCGGAGAAGAGTCGTGAACAACATTGCAATGGTTTGGCCTCCACTGTTGGTGATCCGAAGCAGCATTGCTGCGGTGTGGCTCTATGAAGGGCTGTGGTGCAAGGTTTTAGGACGGATGCCATCGCAGGCAGAGGTGGTCGCCGCGGTGCCGCGCTTTGGTCCGCGCTTTGGATCGGCCTTTTTGAAGACGTTGGGCGTTGTAGAGATTGGGTTGGCGTTGTGGGTGTTGTCTGGAGTTGCGCCGAGCGAGTGTGCGGTCGTGCAGGCAGGGCTGCTGGTTGTGTTGAATGCGAATGGCCTGCTGTGGGCGCGGGATAGGATTCACGATCCGGCCGGCATGGTGATCAAGAACATCGCTTTTCTTGTGCTGGTGTGGATTGGCGCAGCCGCCGCCAGAGTGCGGCCATGACTACAGAGACAGTGTGGATGACAGAGACGGCGTGGGATGCTGGACGCCTGAATTCCTTGCAAGCCCCGCAGAGGCTGCTGTTTGGGCAGATGTATGAGGATGCGGAGGTTGAGCAGGAGTCCTTTCGGGGAAAGGGACGCATATTTTGCATTGCTTCGGCCGGAGATACGGCGATGCGGTTGTCGCGCGAGCACAAAGTGGTTGCTTGCGATATCAATCCAGCGCAGCTTTCCTACGTCAGGCGGCGCCTGGACGGCGGCCCGAGAGAGACTGGCGATGCCGAGCGGGCGATGCGTTTCATGCGTGCCTTTATGCCGCTGGCAGGATGGCGGGAGGAGACAGTGGAGGCGTTTCTTGCGCTTTCGGATACGGGCGAGCAGTTGGTGTTCTGGCGCGAGCATTTCGATACGAGACGCTTTCGCGTGGGGTTTGATGCGCTGATGTCGCGCGTGATGTTGCGCATGATGTACTCGCCGCAGTTGCTTTCGTGTTTGCCACCGAGGTTTGGAGCGGTGATGCGGAGTCGGTTGACCCGGGGTTTCGCGATGCATCCGAATGTGTCGAACCCCTATATCCATGCGCTGCTGCTTGGGAAGATTCCTGGTGAGCCGAGAATGGGCGAGCCGAGAATGGAAGCGGCGAATATCCGGCTTGTATTGGGAGACGCGGCGGCTGTTCTTGAGGCGTGCGCTCCTGGGTCGTTCGATGGGTTTACTCTGTCGAACATTCTTGATGGAGCGACGCCAGCGTATCGCGAACGCCTGGTGCGGGCTGTGAGGCGAGCGGCGGCTCGGAATGCGGTGGTTGTTTTGCGGAGCTTTGGTGAGCCTCGTGCGGAGGATGCGGAGAATCGCGCGGAGCGCGATCGTGCGATGCTCTGGGGAGTTGTCGAGACTTGCGATGCAGAGGACTTTGACGGTCAGGCGAAGCGGGTTGGGGGAGGCGGGGCGATGCTTAGTCTCTGCGGCGTCCGCCCATGAGCTGAAGGACGGCGAGGAAGATGTTGATGGCGTCGAGGTAGATGGAGAGGGAGAGCGAGACGGCGGAGCGGCCGTCTCCGCCGGCACGGATGCGGGCGAAGTCGCCTACGGTGAGGAGCGAAAAGATGCCGAGGGTGAGCCAGGAGTAGGTGTCCGGCGAGAGGAAGTGGAAGAACATGCTGGCGATTCCGGCGATGATGAGCAGGAGCAGCGCGGCGAAGCCGATGCCGGCGATGCGGCGGTAGTTGATGTTGAAGAGGTACGCTACGCAGCCCATGACGGCCATGCCGCATCCGGTGGTGGCGGCGGCGTTGAAGACGATTCCGGTGCCGAAGTTGCGGATGTAGTGCTGGATGAGCGGGCCGATCTCCCAGCCCATGAAGTAGGTGAGGGTGAGGAAGAGTCCGAGCGCGAGGGCGGGGCTGGCCTTGCGGGTGAAGCTGATGGCGAAGACGAGGCCGAGGACGATGATCACGCCGGGCAGAGTCGACCAGGCAGGCGCGGTGTAGACGCCGATGGAGGTGATGAAGAAGCCGAGCGAGGTGATGGCGAGCACCTTGGCGAGCAGCGAGGAGGTCTCCTCGCGGGGGACGTCGATGATGCCGGGGTAGCTGTTCGTACGGTAGTCGTTCATTGCCATGGTTTTCGCTCCAACAACTATGAGACGTTATTTCGGCCGGTTTGTCATGTGGCCCACCCACCTCCCCCCTCCCGGGGGGTGTTAAGACAAGGAGACCAGACAGATAGGGCATGGTGAGACCCTGCTGTGATAGTCTTTCGTTGTGCCGCCTAAGAGAAGTTTGCGGAAGGTTGTTGACGAGGTTTCGCCGGTTCGTTGTGCGGCTGGGGCCGGGTTGATTCGCGAAGAGGTCTGGCAGGACGAGGATGGTGAGGTCGCGCGATACAATCTTGCGTTCATCAACCATTTTTTAATGCAAGAGGACAATGGCCGCGTATTGGGTTATGACAATAGCCATAGCCATCATCATCGACATTTCAAACGAACGACTGAGCCATTCGAGTATACGGATTACGTTGCGGTGTTCGACCGGTTTGTGAGTGAGGTAAGAGAGTTGCGTAAGGAGCGATCATGAAATTGACGGTGCGGACAGATGGGTTCGAGGGCTGGGCGAAGCGTGGGCGTGAGCGGGCGGAGAGGCTGACTCGCGGAGAGAAGATTGTGGCGGAGAAGACGATTAACTTCGAGTCGGCGCTGGAGATGCGCAAGGTGTTGACGGTGGAACGGCTGCGGTTGCTGGAGGCGACACGGAAGCAGGCCTTCTCCGTTACGCGGCTGGCGGCGGTGCTGAAGCGCGACCCGAAGTCAGTGCGGCGCGATGTGCTGAAGCTGGTGCGGGTGGGGGTACTGAGGACGCGGGAAGAGATCAATCCGGGGCATGGCCGGGTGAAGATTGTGGAGCCGGTGGCGAAGCGGGTGGAGATGCGGGCTAGTTTTTAGGTGAGGAAGGCGGTTCGCGCTTTCGCGCGAATGGGGCACCCGGCTAATTTGCCATGTTTTGGAGTGTGTGGATAGGTTTTGGTCATAGTGATATCATAGGTGTATATCACTGGAGGCAGCAAAATGCGGACGCTGGTGGATTTGCCCGATGCAGAGTTGGAGCAGCTGAATGTGTTGAGCAAGGCGCGCAGGGTCTCGCGGGCGGAGCTGATCCGGCAGGCAGTGGCTGGATACCTCGAGCAGAATAGGGCCGGTCTGGAGGACTCGTTCGGCCTCTGGAAGAAGAAGGCCGTGGATGGGGTGAAGTACCAGGAGCGGCTCCGGGGTGAGTGGGAGCGGTGAGCGAGTTCTTCGATACCAACATTCTGATCGACCACCTGAACGGGATTGCGAAGGCTACGCGGGAGCTTAAGCGAAGCAGCGATCCGGCCATCAGCATGATTACGTGGATCGAAGTGATGACCGGGGCGTCTTCGCCTGCGGAAGAGGCGGTTCTGCGGTCGTTTCTGCTGAACTTCGAGTGCCTGCCGGTGTCGGGTGCTGTGGCTGAGCGGGCTGCGGTGGTCCGGCGGCAGATGCAGATCAAGATGCCGGACGCGATTATTCTGTCGACGGCTGAAGTAGCGGGGCGGGAGCTGGTGACTCGGAATGTGAAGGATTTTCCGAGCGGGATGCGTGGGGTGAGGGTGCCTTACAGGGTTTGAAAGAGCGGTTCGCGCTTTGCGCGAATGACCCACCTTAGCGACGATGAAACTGTCGCGAAGATGGGGCACCCAGATTTGTGGCCAGGCTAGATGTGGGCCACCCGCCCGGCTTAGGATTTGGCAGGCTCGGCTTGGTTAGGAATGGGGTCGGTGTTTTGAGCTGTGATCATCGGAGCGCTCGCCATAATACAAACCAGTTTTTCTAGAACTTCATCTTTTCTGGTTCCCGTGTCCTCCGCGATCTTGTATGCGACCAGATAACGATGTGTTCTTTCTAGACATATGTGGAAGGCGCTGAATTGCTTTGATGCCTTCGAGTAGAGCCAAAAATTGACTCCAGCGATGAACTCGATCAACGCACCGCTAACCGCTCCCATACTTACTGCAAGATGGTGATTGACCTTTGTGTCTTGGTATTTCGGCAGGAGTTGAGCTAAGTCGACTCCCAGCGTGGAGAGCCAAGTAATGATGAGGACAGCAAATCCAATATAGGCGACCAGTTTGGCGAACTTAAAGCTTTCCGTCGCTTGTCTTTTTACATCCTCGTAGTACTCAAGAATCAGTTTTTCATGTTTGGAAACAATATCGCCAACTCCTCCGTCGTTCAGTGCGTCTCCAATCGCTTCACACACCGCTCTCTTGTTCGTTGCGGTAGCCGTTCCGGGATTCTTGGACTCAAAGGTTTCCTCAGTGGCCATCGGCATTGGAATCTCCTGTTATTTCGAATTGGGGTGCGGACTGATGCTTCGTCCGGAGCGCAGCTCATGCTGTGACAGTGAGCGCGATACTATCGGAATCGGCTGCCGAAGGATAGAGCAAATGTTGAAGCTCGAAGATTTGACGTTGCGTTCGGATCTCCAAAGCGTCGTAGTTGAAGTGGTTCGCGCCCTCCGCGAAGGCCCACCTTAGCGACGATGAGACCGTCGCGAAGATGGGGCACCCGGATTTGTGCCCATTCTAGATGTTGGCCACCCGTCCCGATCACCTATTTTTGTTTTGGTTTGTTTCCCTGTTTCTGCTGCTTCGTAAAATTTGGCAGTTCCGGCCGAATGTGGTCCGGCTCAAAGAGTGGATCATTAGCGAACGAGATACGGACTGCTCCAACGGAATTGAATTCCCCGTCACCCTTCGGATAGTTTTTCTTTTCTAAGAGTGAAAGATAACCAGATTTCTCATCGAGCGCTTTGTCTAACTCCCTAAGGCTTTGAAAATTTCTAGTTCGTAAGGATGTCACTAGAACGGAAATGCTAGCGCTGTCACCTTGCTTACGGTCCGAATACTTCCTCCTAAGATAAGCCGTGAGCGTATCAAGATTTATTTCCTGATCCAGGAAATCATCTGTCTTGGAAAGTTTTTGGACTTCTTTGACCGACGCCTGACGACTTCTGAAAAACATTTCGAAATGTTTATCGGCCACATAGTACAGACCGCTTAAAGCGTGAAAATCTCTTTTGAGATCAGAGGGGATGTCGTCTTCGCTTTTATAGTCGAGGTAATGGGAAGCAGATGCCCACGCATCCATTGCGATAGTTCGAACTTGTATTTCGAATAACTTATTTTTGATGTTGTCATAGTGAGTTCCCGCGTAATGCGATGGAAACTTTGCGTGCATATGTATAGAAAGATAGCCAAATTTTGCAGGGTCTGAATTCGACAATTTGTCATCAATCTCAACTACTTCAAGCGCCTTCTTTAGAAGGTCAATAATCTTATCGACGTCACCTAGGAATAAGGCGACAACTCGAATCCCAACCAAGTCCCTAGCGTCGACAAGTGGGTTTCCAAATTCTTTACGTGTGGCTTTATCGCAAAGAGAATCAAACTCTTTTACCCGGGATTTCACAGAATGAACTTTGAGATCCGTTTTATTGATGGCGAAATTGATTTCGTGTACTGCCTCTTGTTCGAGCTTCTTCAGAATAGGTAAATCGGCATCGTATGCCGAACGAAGTTTTTCACGATCTAGCAGATAGGCCATAATTTGCATTCTCTGCCAAACGATTTTTCTAAGCTAGGGGTAAATTCGATTCAAGGTTCTGGCGAAGGGGATGGTTTCGCGGACGTGGTCGAGGCCGCAGAGCCAGGCTACTACTCGCTCGATTCCCATGCCGAAGCCGGCGTGGGGGACGCTGCCGTATTTGCGGAGGTCGAGGTACCACTGGAAGGCGGCTAGCGGGAGCGCGTGGTCTTCGATGCGCTGCTTGAGGAGGTCGTAGCTGTCGACGCGCTGGGAGCCGCCGATGATCTCGCCGTAGCTCTCGGGGGCGAGGACGTCGACGCAGAGAGCCTTCGTTGGGTCCTTCGGGTCGGGCTGCATGTAGAAGGCCTTGATGGCCGCGGGGTAGCGGTGGACCATGACTGGCTTGTCGAATTGGGAGCTGATGTAGGTCTCGTCGGGTGAGCCGAAGTCGTCGCCGTACTTGTGCGGGTTTTCGATCTTGCCGGCGGCGTAGGCTGCTTCGAGCATGGCGTGGGCTTCGTCGTAGCTTAGGCGGGGGAAACGAGAAGCAGATCCCTCCGCTTCGCTGCGGGATGACAACAAAGAGGAATCTGTGGCGGGGTTGGTTGTGGTGGTCTCCGCTGGGGTTTGTGGCGCTTCGGGCGAACTACTGGGATTCTTCGCTTCGCTCAGAATGACCGCGTTTGAAGGTGTGAGTGAGGGGGCGATGATGGCTTCTAGCTTGGTGATGTCGCGGCCTATGACTTTTAGGTCGTTGCGGTGGAGTTCGAGGACTCGGGTGACGATGTGGGTGATGAAGGCCTCGGCCAGGTCCATGAGGCCGTCGAGTTCGAGGTAGGCGACTTCGGGCTCGATCATCCAGAACTCGGTGAGGTGGCGGCGGGTCTTGGATTTTTCGGCCCGGAAGGTGGGACCAAATGAGTAGACCTTGCCGAGGGCGAGCGCGGTGGCTTCGATGTAGAGCTGGCCGGACTGGGTGAGGTAGGCCTTGTCGTCGTCGAAGTAGTCCATCTCGAAGAGTTCGGAGGTGCCTTCGCAGGCGTTGGGGGTGAGGATTGGCGGATCGGTGCGGATGAAGCCGTTGGTGTCGAAGTACTCGGCGGCGGCGCGCATGATGGTTGCTCTGACGCGGAGGATGGCGGACTGGCGCGGGGTGCGGAGCCAGAGGTGGCGGTGCTCCATGAGGAAGTCGACGCCGTGCTCTTTGAGGGTGATGGGGAAGGGGTCGTCGGCGGAGACGGGGGAGATGACGTGGATGTCCTCGACGTCGAGCTCGTACCCGGAGGGGGCTCTCGTATCGGCGCGGACACGGCCGGTGACGGTGAGGGAGGACTCGAGCTGGAGGGTCTTGAGGGTCTCGAAGACGTGCTCGGGGACGGCGGCCTTGGGGACGATGCCCTGGATGGTGCCGGTGCCGTCGCGGAAGGTGGGGAACAGGAGCTTGCCCGAGGAACGGATGTTGTAGAGCCAGCCGCGGAGGGTTACGGTCTGGCCTTCGTGCTGGGCTAAGGATGCGATGGTGGCGATGGCGGGGGTGGGTGTTGCGGATTCTGACATGACTTAATGAGTTTATCTTTTCGCGGGTCTGACGGGGATTCTCGCGTGGATCAGGAGCATACTGCGAAAAATACAGGGGTCTCTCCACTCCGCCTTCGGCTCCGGTCGAGATGACGTATATTTTCCGGGGCACTGATGGCGCAGGTTTGGCGTCTATCAGGCAGTGGCGAACAGGGAGTGCTGCCGTGCGGATGCTTTGTTCGGCTCTGGTTGCGGTCGCGGGTGTTGTGGGGATGGTGGTTTGGATGGGGCGTCCGTCGCGGGTGATGGCGGTGGCGGGTGGGGATGATCCGGACCGGCGGTGTACCGGGTGTCATGCGGCGGAGTATGCGAGTTGGGAGAAGACGACGATGGCTCGCGGCAGTGGGTGGGCGATGGAGGGGCTGATTCGGGGGAGCTTCTTTCATGCGCGGTCGGGGGTGAACTACCAGGTGGACAGCAAGGATGGCGCGGCGCGGCTGCGGTATGAGCGCGATCGGCCGGGGCTGGGAGATGCGCTGCGGGGCGAGGAGCGGCTGGTGTACTACATCGGGTCGGGGAGGCGCGGACGGACGTATCTGTTTGCGCGGCCGGTGGAGGGTGGGGCGCTTTGGTATGAGGCTCCGGTGAACTGGTACACGAGGAGATCGAAGTACGATATGGCTCCGGCGTATGAGGAGGCGGAGCGGGCTCCGCTGGCGCTGCCGGTGGAGCCGAATTGTCTGCACTGTCATGCGACGGGTGTGGCGGAGCCGCTGCCGTATACACGGAACGGCTGGGCGGGCGCGCCGTTCAAGCAGGGTGGAGTGGGGTGCGTGGCTTGCCATGGAGACGCGGAGGCGCATGTGGCGTCGGGCGGGAAGACGCCGATGCTGCGGCTGGGGGCGCTGGCTCCGGAGCGGCAGGAGAGTGTGTGTCTCGAGTGTCATGTGGAGGGAGATGCGACAGTGCTGCGGGCGGGGCGGTCGCTGCGAAGCTTTGAGCCGGGGCAGGATCTGTTCGAGACGGCGGTTTATTTTGTGAATGCGAGCTCGGCGAAGTCGGCGCTTCGGGCGAGCAGCCAGTATGAGGCGCTGTTGCGGAGCGCGTGCCGGCGGGCGGTGGGGGCGAAGATGACTTGCACGACGTGCCATGATCCGCACAGCATGCCTTCGGCTGAGGAGAAGGTGGGGTATTATCGGGCGCGGTGCCTGCAGTGCCATACGGCTCCGGGTTTCGATGCGGCGGGGCATCATCCGGAGCAGCAGGACTGCGTGGCGTGCCATATGCCGACGCGGGATACGGCGGATATCTCGCATGAGCAGCTTACGGATCATGATATCGAGGCTCGGCCGCCGAAGAAGGGTGAGTCGGTGACGCGAACGGATGGCAATGGTCCGGCGCGTTTTACGGCTGTGGTGGATCTTATTCCGGTGGGCGAGGTGGACGCGGGAGATCGCGAGCGGGGGCTGGCGTATGCGCAGTTTGCAGCTCGGGGAGACAAGGCGTCGTATGTGCGGGCGAAGAGCCTGCTGGAGAAGGTGGAGTTCTTGGGGCACGCGGATGCCGTGGTGCATGAGGAGCTTGGGTATCTCGACCAGATTGGGGGCGATCGCACGAAGGCGCAGGCGGAGTACAGGCAGGCGCTGGCGATGGATCCGCATGACGTGATTGCTGCGACAGACCTTGCCGTGCTGGAGGCGCAGGGCGGAGATGTCGCGGTGGCCGAAGGGCTGCTGAAAAAGGTGACGGAGCACAATCCCGGCCAGACGGCGGCGATGCTGAGCCTGGCGGCGCTCGGTTGCGCAAAGGATAACGGCGCAGGGGCGCGAGAGCTGGTGCAGCTGGCGCTCCGGTATAACCCGGACGATGCTGCGGCGCGGCGGTTTTTAGAGACGGGGGAGTATGGTGGCGTGCACTGCCGTCTGCGCTGAGGGACTGGACGGAGATGGATGGTTCACAGTTGAGGCAGTCATTTTGTAACGCGGCGATTTGGCACCGTTCGAGAATTTATCTCCGTGACCGAGAGATAAAATCGCTCGTATGAAGCGCCTGTCATGGATATTACCGCTGTCTCTTGCAGTTTCCTGTCCCGCTCAGAACCACTGCAATCCCAGTGCCCTTTCGCAGGCTGCTGAACGGGTATTAGCCCTTCAGAAGGAACTAGGACAAACTAAAGTTGACGAGATGGACGTAAGCGTCCCTCCCTCCGTCGCAGACAAGATTACTCAGCTGAAAGAGGGCTTGAGTCGTGCTTCGGACGCTGCTCTAGCCTGCGCAGAACCATCCGTAGATCCAATTGAAGTGCAGAAACATCTGGTTCAGGCGCTCCACGCAAATGCTCCAGAACCGGCCTCAAACACAATCATTTCCAAGGATGATCATCGCTACGACGAAATACTTGGGTCGTATGGACATAATCTGCGGGTTCAGGTAAGCCGACCATCAGGCGTTGCTGGTGTTCTTGCAATCCAGTATTCAATCAATATCGAATGCGGAGCAGATGTCATGCTCTTGGCTTACGAACTTCATGACGGAGCCTGGATACAGAAACTGCGCTGGCAATCGCCCCCGCTGAAAATGATCTCAGATGCTTTCGGCGATTTCTTCGTATCAGCCTTTCTTCATGATCCCTCATCGTTGGAAAGCAGAGATACAGCATGGCGCGTTGCTGTTGCGCACGGCACGCCGTGGTGTACGTCGCGATTCAGTAATTTCAAGATTGATCTGCTTTCCCCCGGTCCCGATCCAGCTTCACCGCGAGTTCTATGGCACACCGAGAGAGAGTATTCCCGAGGCGGCTTCGATCCGCGGATCAAATCTTCAGGCAATACGTTCGAATTGCGCTTAAATGCCGACTGTATGTCTTTTGATTCTGCCAATTGTTTCGAACGCCGTGTGATTTATCGGTATAGCGTCGACGGCAATGATTATGTGCGCCGCGTGGGTCCGCTCGCAATAAATGCCCGCGGCTTCGTGGCGGAGTGGCTCACCGCACCATGGCCCGAATCGCAAGACCTTTCTGCTGCTGAGTCCGCAACTGCGCTGCAAAAAGTTCATGACCAATTTGCCCAGCTGTCCAAACCAAACGACGACCAGTACATCAGTCATGGTTATGGACCAGTTCGAGCATGTGCGGCTCCTCGAACATTTCAGGTTCAGATCAACTCAACGCTGGGAAAAATCGTACCAGGCAGGCCCGGAGGAGAGTCGGAACCTCTTGCCAGTCATTATTTTCATGTGCGTGAAATGAAGGATGGATACTTGATGCTTTCCGCTCCGACCGAGCCAGATCCAACGTGTTCTGGAGCAAACCTGATGCCAGCAGGTAATGAATAACGGCAGCGGAGTTGGTGGACTTGGCCAAGCGAAGAGGGAGCGTTTTCGTTAAAATGAGGATGCAATGCCGTTTCCGATTAAAGTCTGTGTTGTTTGTGGAGAAGAGTTTGAGCTGAAGCCCGGTAAGCCCGGTTTCGCGAATCGCTGCCCAGAGTGCAGTGAGCCTGAGACGGATGATACGAAACAGGCGGGTGGCGATGTGTTAGGGTCTGACCGCGAAGCGAATGCCGCGCGGAGACAGGCGATGAAGAACCTGCTTTACCGCAAGGACAGCTAGCGAACTACTGACAGGGGTTGGGTGTCTGGAGACACTTTGGCCACTTGTCGGTGAAGACTGCCGACCAATCCTTGATGATTTGCTCGCGCTGCGCGGGGTGCTCGGCAAGGAGTTTGATGAGGGCTTCCTTCGGATCCGGGTCGCCTGCTAAGTCGGGCTTGTCGGGCGGAGGCGCTTGTAGCTTTTGCGCAAACTTGTCGCTAAGCTCTTCGGGGAATAGGTTTTGGAGTGCCGCAGCACGCTCTTTGGTGGCCGCAACACCGCTTGAGTTCATCACGATCTCAGCGGCCTTCAGCTTGAAGTTGTCGGAGGCTGTCCGGCGCTCAATGTCGCGTTGCAGGCAGCCGTTAGCAAGAAGCCCCACAACCGCAACTGCGGTCGACGCGACGATAGAGACAGGGGTCCAGATAGATTTTTTCGCTTCCAATGTTAGAGTGCCGCGTTGAACGTCACACTTCTGGCGCTCAAGATCAAGTGTCTCTTGTGCCAGTTTCAGCTTGCCTTGCTCGACTTGTAACTTCCCTTCTTCGATTTCGTTTTGTGTCATGACGTGCTCCTGCGTGCAGCCAGAGAAGCAAGTCTAAGCTCGCGAAGGAATGTTTTGTGCCGGTTGCAGCGCTACGCTTCGAGTTGTTCGGTTAGTCGGAGCTGCTGGTCGAAGGCGGCGGTGGCTTTGGTGGCAGCGGAGTCGGCGGTTTCGTTGAGGTCGTAGGCGATCTCGAGGATTCCGGGGACTTCGTTGGGCAGCGTAGAGGTGAGTTTCGCGAGGTTGGCCCAGTCGATGGAGCCGGAGCCGGGCCAGAGGTGCTCGTCGCGGTGGCCTTGATTGTCGTGGAGGTGGAGTTCGGCGATGCGGGGGCGCAGGAGCTCGAAGGCGTGGTCGATGCCGGTGTCGCTTATGTGGGCGTGGCCTACGTCGAGGGTGACGCCGACGTTCGAGAAGTGGCCGACGTGGAGGATCTCGAGGATGTGCTCGGGGGTGGTGACGTCGTTCTGGATGTTTTCGATGAGGACTTTGACGCCGAGGGGGTGGGCGAAGGCCTTGATGTGCTCGATGGCGGTGAGTGAGTTGTCGATGGCGGCGGTGTCCCAGGGGTCGTCTTTGAGGCCGAGATGGAGCGTGATGGCGGAGATGGGGATCTGCTCGGCGGTCTCGAGGGCGCGCTTGACCTCGTCCATGGCCTCGATGCGCTGGGATTTGTTGGGCGAGATGACGGAGAGGGTGGCGGGGACGTGGCGCGACCAGCGCTCGGACTGCTCGGGGGTGAAGATGGGCTGGTGCATGGTGGCGCGGAGGCTGGTGTCGCGGAACCAGTTGGCGATCTCACGGACGGTGGGGCGGTCGGTGTAGTCGAAGTGGTGTCGCGCGGCGAAGAGCTCGATGGTGCGGGCTCCGGAGCCGCGGAGCGCGTCGAGCAGGCCGGGGTGAAGGCGCTGGGAGAGGAAGACGTGCGTGGAGATTCCGGGTTGCATCGTGAGCAAAAGGGTACAACAGGGCGGGGTGTGGAGAATTTTTGCGTGGGTGAAAGGCTACCGCGGATCTGCGCGGATGACACGGATTAAGGACAAAGGCTTCCGCGGGTCCTTCGGCTTCGTCATTGCTTCGCAATGCCTTCGCTCAGGATGACACTTCAATGAGGTGCGGGAATTATCAGGCTGTTCTAGGATGGGCGCGGAGTTTTGTGAGGTTTGCGATGCGATTGATCTTGTTGACGGTCTTGATGACGGGGACGTTGTGGGGGCAGACGGGGGCGGTGGGCGGTTCGGCGCAGGCTCCGGCGCAGCCTGATGTGGCGAAGCAGATGGCAGCGATGCAGGCGAAGTTGAATGACTGGCCGCAGCTTGAGAGGTATCGCGCGGAGGATGCAGCGCTTCCTGCTCCGGTTGGGGGCGAGAGGCGCGTGGTGTTTTATGGGGATTCGATTACGGATGCCTGGGGCCGGCGGCCCGATACGGGATCGTTCTTTCCGGGCGAGCCGTATGTGAATCGCGGGATCTCGGGGCAGACGACTCCGCAGATGGTGGTGCGGTTTCAGCAGGATGTGGTGCACCTGAAGCCGGCGGCTGTGGTGATTCTGGCAGGGACGAACGATATTGCGGGGAATACGGGGCCTTCGACGCCGGAGATGATCGAGGACAACTTCGAGTCAATGATTGCGATTGCGCGGGCGAATGGGATTCGCGTGGTGGTGTCGTCGATTCTGCCGGCGGACCACTATTCGTGGAAGCCGGATGCGCGGCCGGCGGAGCAGATTCGCGAGATGAACGTGCGGCTGAAGGCGATGTGTGTGCGCGAGGGAATCTTGTATCTGGACTACTACTCGGAGATGGTGAACGCGAAGGGCGGGCTTGATCCGGATCTTGCGAAGGATGGCGTGCATCCGACGGCGAAGGGATACGCGATGATGGCTCCACTGGCAGAGAAGGCGATTGCGGAGGCGCTGGCGAAGTGAAGGTGATTCTGTTTGGTGCGACGGGGATGGTGGGCCAGGGAGTGCTGCGTGAGTGTCTGCTCGACGACGGCGTGAGCGAGGTGCTTGTGGTGGGCCGGAGCTGCTCGGGGATCTCGGATGGGAAGGTGCGGGAGATTCTGCGGACTGACCTGTATGATCTGTCTCCGATTGAAGACCAGTTGCGTGGGTATGATGCGTGCTTCTTCTGCTTGGGAGTTTCATCGGCGGGGATGAAAGAGGCGGAGTACAGGCGTGTGACCTATGACCTGACGCTGGGTGTGGCGAAGACGCTGGTTCGGCTGAATCCGGAGATGACGTTTGAATATGTATCAGGTACAGGAACAAATGCCAAGAGCAGGCAGATGTGGGCTCGAGTGAAGGGAGAGACGGAGAATGCGCTGCTGGGGCTGAGGTTCGGAGGAGCGTACATGCTGCGGCCGGGATACATTCAGCCGATGCATGGGATCGTTTCGAAGACGAAGTTGTACCAGAGGCTCTATGACGTGATGAGTCCGGTGTATCCGCTGATGGTGAAGGTGGCGCGGCGGTATGTGATCTCGAGCGAGGAGCTGGGGAGGGTGATGCTGCGGATCGCGAGGGAGGGCGCGCCGAAGCGCGTGCTGGAGAGTGCCGACCTGGTGCGGCTCGCTGAGGGTGGGTAGAGGCGGGCGTTTGCGCCTGGTCGAATCGAGCGGCAGGGTTTAAGGCGATGATCTAGAATCATTTTGTTCAACGCTCGGAGCACACTATGAGCCGGGTCCTGGTTATCGGAAGTCACACGCAAGTGAGCCGGGAGATCGGCGATGCGCTCGCCGCCGCTGATTTTCCCATCGAGTTTGCGTGCGGGCACGCTGACACCCTAAAGCGATTGCGTGCGCAATCGTTCGGGGTCGTCATCACCAGTCCGGACAGCGATATCGATGAAGATCTGGCTCTGCTCGAGGAGATGCGCGCCATCAGGCCCGGGGTGAAGTGCATTGTCCTGGCTCATCACAGCACCCCGGCCGAGACCATCGCTGCGTTGCGTGCGCGGGTGTTCGCCTGCTTCACGCCTCCTTTTGATCCTTCTGAGATCGTGAACGTGGCCCGCGGCGCAGCGTCCGACAGCGAGTGGCGAGAGGACATACATGTTCTATCGGCCCGGCCTGGCTGGGTGTCCGTCCGCGTCAATTGCCGCCTTCTCACCGCGGAGCGCCTCCTGACCTTTGCGAAACAGTTCAGCGCTCAATTGCCTGTGGGCACACAGCAGGACGTGACGGATGCGTTGCGGGAGATATTGATGAACGCGATGGAACATGGAGCGGCGTTTAATCCCGAACAGGTCGTTGAGGTCACCGCCGTTCGCACTCTAAGGTCACTGGTGTTTTACGTGCGTGACCCCGGGTCTGGCTTCCGCCCGGAATCGCTCAGCCACGCGGCTATCGCGAATCCGTCAGATGATCCCGTCGCACATATTTTGAGGCGCCAGGAAGAAGGAATGCGCCCCGGGGGATACGGTCTCCTCGTGGCGAGGGGCACCGTGGACGAGTTGCTCTACAGCGAGATCGGTAACGAGGTACTGCTCATCAAGTACGTGGATTCGGCCTCGGCTGCCGCTGCGCCGTGACCGTGCCGGGCCTTGTAGCGCAACAGTTCGGGCGGATAGAACTTAAGCTCTCGTAATTCGGAGACAGGTGGTTTGCAGGAGGAGTTATGGCTGAGAGTTCGCAGTTGAGTCTGGTGCCTCCGTTTACGCGGGAGAGCGCGGCGGCGAAGGTGAGGCGTGCGGAGGATGCGTGGAATACGCGCGATCCGCAGAAGGTTTCGCTGGCGTATACGGTGGATAGCCGGTGGCGCAACCGCTCGGAGTTTGTGAACGGGCGCGAGGCGATTGTGGCGTTTCTGACGCGGAAGTGGGCGCGGGAGCTGGAGTACAGGCTGATCAAGGAGCTGTGGGCGTTTGATGGAGCGCGGATTGCCGTGCGGTTCGCGTATGAGTGCCTCGACGCGCAAGGGCAGTGGTGGCGGAGTTATGGGAATGAAAACTGGGAGTTCGACGAGAACGGGCTGATGAAGCTGCGGTATGCGTGCATCAACGACCTTGCGATCAAGGAGTCGGAGCGGCTGTATCACTGGGAGATGGGGCGGCGGCCGGATGATCACCCGGGATTGAGCGATTTGGGGCTTTGATTCGTGCGGCGTTTATTGAGAGATGCGCGCAGGCGGTGGATGAAGTTGAGTATGAGGTAGGCGATTCCTGTGTAGAGAGCGATGTTGACGACGTAGAAGACGCACGAGGAGGTGGGCCCCCACGGATTATTGCTTTTGTAATCGAAGTTGGAGTCGGGGACGGCTGCTCCGGCGGCGAGTCCAGGGAGCAGCAGCCAGAAGGTGATTGCGCCGCCCATCTCGTGGTGGTTGAGCAGTATGACTATGCGGACGAATGCGGAGCCCAGGGAGACAAGGATGAGTGCCTTCCACCATCGATTCACGCCGGAATGCTAGCACAGGCGGGGGCAGCGCAGAGTGAATTGAATTTGTTTTTGCGCTCTGCGGCAATTTGGAAGAAAATGCCAGACGCCCGTCTGCGACGTTGTGGACGGTCGCCAGACTCACGTTGGTGCCCCTGCTTCTTGAGGAAGAAAGGTGGTTTCGCCATGTTTTCTGTGCTTTTTCTGTGTTTTTTGATTGGATGCGTGGCGGGTTTGCGCTCCATGATGGCTCCGGCGATTGTGTGCGCTGGAGCCTTCGTCGGTTGGCTGCACCTGGCGGGAACGCCGTTCGCGTTCTTCAACTCGCGGATCACGATGATCATTTTTCTGTTGCTGGCGATCGGCGAGATGATTGCGGACATGCTTCCACAGACTCCGGCGCGGACGGCTCCCGTGGGGCTGGGCGCGCGTATCGTAACGGGAGGGCTCTGCGGCGCAGCGATGGCCGTGAGTGCGGGGGCAAGTCTGTTAATTGGCGCGGTGCTGGGCGCTATCGGCGGTGTGGTGGCAGCGTTCGCTGGCTACCATATCCGGCACGGGCTGGTAACGCACATGAATCTACCGGACTATGTGGTGGCGGTGGTGGAGGACCTGCTGACGATCTCCGGGGGGTTGTTTGTTGTCTCGCGTATGTGACAGAGCTGTTAACAAGTAGGGTTAGGAGCTGGTTTCCGGCGACAAGAAGCAGCGCTGGACGGCATGATGTCGTCCTATACTCACAACGTCGTCAATACAATTTGATCCCCGAGCCCTGAGGGTTATATCGATGCGAGCACAACATTTCCAGCAGATCCAGCAAAAACTGCTTCTGTCCTACGCTCATCGCGTTTCGCTGAGTTCGCTGGTGCGGCCTGGTCTGGCGCTGGTGATTGTGTGCGGCCTTGTTGCGGGCTGTTCGACGGGAAATCAAGGAACGGTTTCGACGGTCTCCGGCGTGACGATGCAGGGCAGGGTGCGGGGCGGACAGCAGCCGGTGACGGGCGCGCAGGTGTATTTGTTCGCGGCGGGTGCCACGGGGTATGGGTCGGTGCCGACGTCTCTGCTGACGGGAGCAGGTGTGACTACCGACGGCAACGGTAACGGCTATGTGACGAGCGACTCCAGCGGCAACTTCTCGATCACGGGCGACTACACGTGTCCTTCAGCGAGCAGCGAGATTTATGTGATGGCGCGGGGAGGAAATCCCGGGCTTCCGGGGAACGTGGATAATTCTTCACTTGCGCTGATGGCAGCGGCGGGGACGTGCGGCTCGCTGACGTCGTCGACGTTTCTGCAGGTGGATGAGCAGACGACGACAGTGGCGGCGTTCCTGCTTGCGCCGTTCGCCACGGTCGCGACGGGCGCGACAGGGAGCGCGCGGGAGTGGTTCGCGACGAGTTCGACCAATGCGGCAGGGCTTGCGAACGGGGTGCAGACGATCCAGTACGTGCTTGGGCAGGGAGCGGGCGCGGGATTCAACACGGTGGCAGACATACTTTCAGTGTGCGTGAATTCGAGTGGAAGCACGGGGGAGTGCTCGAGTTTGTTTGCAGTGGCGACTCCGGCGGGTGGGACCGCCCCGCAAGACACACTGGAGGCGGCGCTGAACCTGGCGCGGAATCCTGGGCTGAATACGGCGAGCTTGTTTGCGTTGATTCCGGCGCAGGCGCCGTTTCAGCCGACGTACACGATCGCTCCGAACAACTGGCTGCAAGGGAGCAGCGGCAATGTGGACCTCGGAAATATGTGTCCCGGTGGGACGACGCCGCAGATTGGAGGTTCGACGTACCTCGAGAACTATGCGCTGGATTCGACGGGACGGATATGGACTGGGCTTAAGTGCTCCGGCACGGGATTTCTCGACACGGGCATGATCTATGGCAAGACGGCTCCGACGACGGCGGATCAGAACACGGACTACGGAATGTCGGGATTTCTGAATAAATTTGCGTATGCGTTTGCCGTGGATCAGTCGGACGTGGTCTGGTACCTCGACACGAGCTCGGTCAACACGCCGATTGTGGTCAAGCTGGCTCCGGGGCTTCCTAGTGCCGGAGTTTATACGCGTGTGATGTCTCCGTCGACGGCTCCTTCTCTGCTTGCCTTCGACACTTCAGGAAACGTCTGGCTGGGAGAGGGTTCGAGCTTTGAGACGGGAATTCCGGCGAGCTATACGAGCCCGCCGGCGACGAAGCTTACAGGCAATGGGACTGCGGTCGCTATGGCCTTCGATGGGTCAGGCAATCTTTGGACAGCGAACCAGGAGAATACGGTCAGCAAATACACGATATTCTTTTCGTCGTTTTCGTCGTCGGCTTCCTTCAGCGGCGGAGGGTTGAATGGACCGGGTGGGATCGCGATCGATCACGCGGGAAACGTCTGGGTGACGAACACGACGGGCAACAGCCTCAGCAAGTTCGACAGTAACGGCAATGCGCTTTCGCCATCGGGAGGATTTACTGGCGGAGGGATGAATGGGCCGGTCGGCGTTGCGGTGGACGGAGATGGGAATGTCTGGGTGTCCAGTCCTGGGGTGGGAGTGCTGAGCAAGTTCGACAGCAATGGCAATGCGCTGTCTCCCGCTGGCGGCTTTACTTTCTCCGCCACGACCGACAAGGCGCTGCAGATCGATAACGTGGGGAACGTGTGGGTTGGCGGCTCAGTGTTCTATGGGGCGGCTGCACCGGTGACGATTCCGCTGTCGGCTGGGGTGACGGGCAACTCGCTCGGCGCTCGGCCCTAGAACTGATGGCGGCACGCGGTGCCAACGCGAGCATTTTTGTAGAGGAGTGAAGTTTCTTGCATAGATGCAGCCGACTGCAAGGCAAGCGCAACCGTCGGCGATAGCTACGCGGACACAGAAAATACGGCCTATACTTGCGGCGTGGTGAATTGCAGTTGATTCTGCAACAGGGGGACTTTATGTGCCCACGTTCAGGTTCACGCATCTCTCGTCGTTTCGACGCTCTTAGCGATTCTCAGTGCACATTGCGATTTCTGCTGGTTCTGACGGCAGTGTGCGGTCTTGTCTCCGGCTGCTCGAGCGGAAACGCGCCGCCGACCGCTTCCGGAGTGATGATGCAGGGCAAAGTGTATGGCGGGCAGCAACCGGTATCGGGTTCGAAGGTGTATCTCTTCGCTGTTGGAACTGCGGGGTATAGCGCGACGACGGAGTCGCTGCTGACGGGTCCCGGCGTCACCGTGGATTCGGCGGGGAATGGCTACGTGACGTCGGACGCGAGCGGGACTTTCTCCATCACGGGAGACTATTCGTGTCCGTCGGCGAGCAGCCAGATTTATGTCCTGGCGCGAGGAGGCAATCCCGGGTTGTCGGGGATGGTGGACAATGCCTCGCTGGTGGAGACTGCCACACTCGGAAGTTGCGGAGGATTGAGTTCGTCGACGTTTGTGAATGTGACTGAGCTGACGACTGTGGCGGCGGCCTACTCGCTGGCGCAGTTTGCGGTGACCAACTCGTCGCAGAACAGCTCCTCGACGCACTTTACGACGAGCACGACGAACGTCAACGGCGTGACCTATGCGATGGGGACGGCGAACGTGCTTCTGGCAGAGGTCGCCAGGCTTTCGGGAGGTCCGATCGGTAACGTCACCGACGCGGTGTTCACGTTGAATACGCTGGCCGATGTAATCTCAGCATGCGTCAATTCGAACGGCACCGACGGGCAATGCGCGAACCTGATGTCGTTGACGACACCATCGGGAGGGACGGCGCCGACCGACACGCTGCAGGCAGTATTGAGCATCGCGCACGATCCGACGCTGAACGTGAGCGCGATCTTCGGTTTGGCGCAGGCGATTGCGCCGTTTCAGCCGACTTACCCGACCGCACCGAATGACTGGCTGCTGCGCCTTGAAGACCCGAGCCTCACTCCGGCCGCAGGCTTGTTCTATTGCGCGTTGTCCGCCATGAGCAATCCGCAGGACTATGCGACGGACGCAGGTGGGTTGGTGTGGAGAGGCGTGGAATACTCCTCTCCGTCCGCGAGCGCCACGACCGGTTTCTATGCCACCGATCCAACCGATCAAACACTGCCGGGATCGCCGTTTACGATCAATGCGTTCCATGGGCTCACCCCGACCTCATTTGCAATCGATTCGACGGGCAAGGTGTGGTTTGTGGGACAGTATTGTCCGGGAAACACCAGCAGCTCTACGGCAACCCCTGCGCTCGCTGTGCTGAATCCAGCCGCTACGAGCGGAGTTCCGTTTTCGCTGGTCGCGTCGGGGATGCCGTCGCTGGCGCAACTTGGTTTCGACAACAGCGGCCGGCTTTGGGTGACGCAGGGAATGGCTTTCGGGACGGGCACTCCGGCGAGCTATCCCAATCCTCTGACGGCGAGCGCGACGGGGAATGGAACGGCGAACGCGATCGCCTTTGACGGCCTGGGCAATCTCTGGGCGGCGAATAAGGAGAATACGCTCAGCAGGTATGCGCTCTCCGGGTTGGGCTTTGCCACGTCGAGCCTCTTTACCGGCGGCGGTTTGAATGGTCCGGGAGGGATTGCGCTCGACCACTCGGGCAATGTGTGGATAACGAACGCATCGGGCAACAGCCTTAGCAAGTTTGATTCGAACGGCAATGCCATCTCATCGAGTGCGGGTTACACGGGAGGCGGGCTCAACCTTCCGCAGGGCGTGACGATCGATGGTCTCGGCAACGTATGGGTCAGCAATCAGGTGGTCAATTCGATGACGCAACAGGTTTCGAACACTCTCAGCGAGTTCGATTCGTTGGGGAATGCGCTCTCGCCATCGAGCGGCTTCGCCGTTCCATCCAACTCGCTGAATACCTCGGGCTCAATTGCGATCGACGCGTCGGGAAATCTCTGGACGGGAGGCGTGGAGTTCATCGGAGCAGCGGCGCCGGTGGTGACGCCGCTGTCGCTCGCGGTGCGAGATGACAGGCTGGGAGTGCGGCCTTAGTGGAAGAGAGATCATCAGAGGGAGTTTCTACTTGCAGCTTGCGTTGAGGGTTGCGCGCGAGGCGTTAGGTTGCGTAGCAATGGCGATCTCATGTGTCGGCGTGGCGCAGAAGAATGTGCTGGCTCCGACTCCTCCGATGGGTTGGAACAGCTGGGATTCTCATGGGTTGACGATCAACGAAGCGCAGTTTCGGGCGAATGTTGATGTGCTGGCGAAGCGCCTGAAGCCGGTGGGGTATGAGTACGCGGTGGTCGATGAGGGATGGTATCTCGTCAATCCGCAGAAGTTGAAGGACGAGCCCTTCGAGTACCGCATCGATGCGAATGGGCGGTATGAGCCTGCGCCGAACCGGTTTACCAGTTCGGCGCGCGGTGGTGGATTCAAACTGCTGAGCGATTACGTGCATGACCGGGGGCTGAAGTTCGGCATTCACATCATCCGAGGGATTCCGAAGAAGGCAGTAGAGGCGAATATGCCGATCGCGTTCAGCCCGTTTCGCGCGGAGCAGGCGGCGGACACGAGCGACACTTGTCCGTGGAATCCGGACAACTTCGGTGTGAAAAACAATACGGCGGGGCAGGCGTGGTACGACTCGATGATGCAGCAGTATGCGGCATGGGGCGTGGACTACATCAAGGTGGATTGCATTGCTTCGCATCCATACAAGGGCGACGAGATACGGATGATTCATCGCGCGATTGTGAAGACGGGGCGGCCGATCGTGTTGAGTCTGTCGCCGGGGCCGGCGCCGCTGGACCAGGCGGCGGAGGTCGCGGAGAACGCGCAGATGTGGCGCATCTCGGATGATGTGTGGGACAGGTGGGAGAGGTCGGCGAGCGAGCATTTTCCGCAAGGAGTAAAGAACCAGTTTGCAGTGCTCGCGAGCTGGGTGCCGTATGTGAAGCCGGGAAACTGGCCGGACGCGGATATGCTTCCGCTGGGGACGTTTGCGCCGTTCCCCGGTTGGGGTGATGCGCGAGCGACGCGGCTTACGCACGATGAGCAGAGGACGCTGGTGACACTGTGGTCGATTGCGCGGTCTCCGCTGATTGTGGGGGCGAATCTGACGGAGCTGGATGCGTGGACGGAGTCACTGCTGACGAATGGTGATGTTATAGCGATGGATCAGCGTGGGTACGAGCAGCGATTCGCTGGGCAAGATGGGGATCTGGTTGCGTGGACGACAAAGGTTCATGGTGGAAGTGAGTATCTTGCTCTGTTTAATACAGGTGATGCGCCAACCGCAGTGATGACTAAGCCGTGGCTGGCTTATGGGCTGAAGCGCAAGAAAAGTTACAAAGTGCGAGATGTCTGGGCGCAGACAAATTTGGGTTACGTCGAAGACGGGCTTCACGGGGTGATGATTGCGCCACATGGCGTCCTGTTGCTGGAGCTGCAGTAGCAGTGCGGTTCAGCGGACTGGCGAGAACGGCAGCGGGCGCAGGATGACGTTGCTGATGTTGGCTACGATGGCGGAGTCCTGCAACTCGGCTGGCGCGCGCAAGGTCTTCCAGGCCGGGTCGGCGCTGAACTCCTTCCAGTGCTTTTCTCGTCCGTCGAGGTTGTCGAAGGAGAGCATGTAGGTGATGTTTGGCTGGCGCGGCCCGACGATGGATTCGCCGACGAAGACGGGGTGCATGCCGAGACGCTGGAAGATGGCGATCTCTCCGGAGTTGAACATGGCGGCCTTCTTTTGCTGGGCGATCCTGGACTGATTCTGGTAGGTTCTGAGCTCGAAGATGCGTGGAGGGCGGCTGCCGGCGTCGTTGGGAATGACCGGCTCGGGGATGATGGCGAGGCTTTGGAGGAGGCTGCTCTCGATGGTCACGAAGGGCATGCCCGGACCTGCGCTCAGGGTTTGCAGGGATTTTTGGTGCGCCTCATCCGTGTCGAGTTTTGTGAGGACGTCCTGCATTGCGGCGAGCGAGGCGTATTGCGTGATGGTGACGAGATAGGGGCCGTCAGCGCTGATCAGGTTGGCAAACGCGGCGACAGGCTTTGCGCCAGCGCGTGTCAGTGCGGGGAAGAGGCCGGTTTCGAGATAGTCGGAGACGCGCTTCGCCTGGCCTTCGTCGCTGTTGTGGAGGCGCCAGGTGGTGATTTCGAGGAAGGTGCGGGTTGAGGCTGGGTCAGCAGCGGCTTGAGCATTAGTGGTCATGAGAGTAGTGAGGGCGGCTGCACCAGTGATGAGTTGACGGCGATCCATGAGGATAACGGTAAATCAACTGTGAGCAGTCTGGCTTTTGCGATTGTCCTGAAGCGTTTCGTAATTTGAAACCACCCAGTTCTCTAGATTTCTTACGACGACGGCGAGCGATCTTCCGAGTGGCGTCAGATCGTATTCCACACGAGGCGGAACCTCGGGGTAGCTCGTTCGCACGATGATTCCGTAGGCCTCTAATTCACGCAGTGTCTGGGTGAGCATCTTTTGCGACACACCGTCGAGCGATCGCATAAGCGCGCCGGTTCGCGCCGGCCCACTCTGTAGTTGGCAGATGAGTAGAAGTGACCACTTTCCACCTACGAGCTCCAAAATTTCGCGTGATGGACACTGACTGTTAAACGGATTAGCTGTAGTGCTTTGCGCCTTCATGTCCCAATTATTACTTAAAAGTACGTACTTGACCAGTAGTAATTGTTGTTTGAGGATTGGATTACGGTTCTTTCTGGAACTGTACGCGGCTTGGGCAGCGCGAGATGAAAGGGATTAGGAAAATGAGTGTTAAGACAGCAATTGTAACTGGAGCTTCCAGTGGAATCGGTTTGGCGCTGGTGCAGCGCTTACATAAGGACGGATGGGCGGTAGTTGCCAATTCGCGGAATATCACGAAGGCGGGAGTGCTTCGCGAAGACGCCAGGCTGCGGCTGATCCATGGCGACATCGCTTTGCCTGAGACGGGAAAGGCGTTGACCGATGCCGCGGTAAAGTTGGGCGGTCGTATCGACCTCCTGGTAAACAACGCCGGTGTCTTCGTTCCAAGCGCTTTTGAGGACTACACGCCGAAGCAATTTGAGCAGGTTGTTGCAACGAATCTCGCAGGTTTCTTCTACGCGACGCAGCCTGCAGTCAAGGTAATGAAGGCACAGAAGGAGGGCCACATCGTGAACATATCCACGACGCTGGTCGTTCAGCCGGTTGCGGGTATTAACGCCGCACTGACGAGCATTACCAAAGGCGGTCTCAACGCAGTCACACAACAGCTTGCGCTCGAACTGGTATCGCAGGGCATACGCATCAACGCGATTGGCGCGGGCATCATCGATACACCGATGCACAAGCCTGAGACACATGACTTTCTCAAGGGCCTGCATCCCATGCCGCGCCTTGGCAAGGTGGATGAGATTATCGATGCGATCCTCTACCTGCAATCCGCGCAGTTCGTGACCGGCGAACTTCTGCATGTGGACGGCGGTGCTCACGCGGGCAAGTGGTAATTTCCAGGGACTGACCCTTACAGCGGTGAACCGTCTCACGAGACTGCTTTATGGGTTGGGCCATGTGGCCTCTGCTTAGAGCTGCATTGATCAGCAATGATCAGCCAGGTGGTCGTCCGCGCTCTTTCTCGATGCTCCGGGAGAGCGCGGGCGGCAGTCCAGCTCAACCCATCAGATCACGTTTGCCCAATACTGGGAGTGATCCTTCGCCGCCCGCAATCGATTTGTTTGCCCGCATCGGACTTTCGCTTTACCATCGCCTTGAGTGGACATTCCTAAGAACAAGACGAAGATCGATCTGAACCGGAGCGCGAAGAGCGAGGAGGCGGAGCGGCTGGTCTCGGCTGGGCGCGTGGATGAGGATGCGGCGTTTGAGCTGAAGTTGCGGCCTACGCGGCTGGCGGAGTTCATCGGGCAGACGAAGGCGAAGGAGCAGCTGGCGATTGCGCTGGAGGCGGCGCGGTCGCGCGGCGAGGCGCTGGACCATGTGCTGCTGTTCGGGCCTCCGGGGCTGGGGAAGACGACGCTGGCGACGATCATCGCGAACGAGCTCGGCGTGGGGTATCAGCAGACGAGCGGGCCGGCGCTGCAGATTCAGGGCGACCTGACGGCGATCCTGACGAACATTCGCGACCGGCAGGTGCTGTTTCTCGATGAGATTCACCGCTTGCAGCCGGTGCTCGAAGAGAAGCTGTACACGGCGCTCGAAGACTACAAGCTGGACATCATGATCGGCACGGGGCCGAGCGCGCGGACGCACGTGATGGAGATTAAGCCTTTCACGTTTGTGGCCGCGACGACGCGGCCGGGGCTGTTGTCGAGCCCGCTGCGGTCACGGTTCGGGATTCTGCTGCGGCTGGAGTTTTATACCGACGACGAGTTGCGGTTTATCGTGGAGCGCTCGGCCGAGGTGATTGGCGTGCCGATCGACCGGGATGGAGCGGCGGAGATTGCGATGCGGTCGCGCGGGACTCCGAGAATTGCGAACCGGCTGCTGCGGCGTGTGCGCGACTATGCGCAGGTGCGGGCGGGCGGAAAGATCGATCGCGAGACGGCACAGGCGGCGCTGACGCTGCTCGAAGTGGACGCGCACGGGTTCGATGAGCTGGACCGGCGTCTGCTGCGGACGATCATCGAGAAGTACGACGGAGGGCCGGTGGGGCTGAATACGCTGGCGGCGGCGCTGGCCGAGGAGCAGGATGCTCTGGAAGAGGTGTATGAACCATTTTTGATTCAGATTGGGTTTCTGGATCGGACGCCGAGAGGTAGGGTGGCTACTCGGCTGGCTTATGAGCATCTTGGGATTGAGATGCCGAGGAAGTTGAGTTTGTTCTGATGACTTCTCATCCCGTTAGCGAAGAGTTACAGCGATGTTTTGTTGGGTCGACGTGCCTGTCGGTTGAATGGCTCGAGAATATCTGGAAATTCGAGTTTGAGAGATCAACCGTGTGTGTTGAGAGCTGCTGGCGGATTGTTACCTCTAATGGAGTAGCCATTGCCAGTGAAGATGACAAGCAGTATTTCGGGCTTCCGCAGCCGGTCGACGCTGCCGTACAAGCGCTAAAGCTGTTGAGTAAGCCTGTAGTCACCCTGGGCGTGAATGTCTTGACTGCTGATCTTCAAATTGAGTTTGAAGAATATGTCAGGCTGGAAGTTTGGAATGGCTCTTCGGGTTACGAGCCTTGGAACTGTACGACCAAAAGCGGACTTCAGATCTATGCGCTTGGTGGTGGAAAGTTACGCATTCATCGCGATTTAGCGTCTTAATCCGGTAGCTGTCTCGGCGACGCGATCTTCCGGGATACCCACCGCGCGCTGCCACTTCGCAGCGGATCCCTCTTCACGGCCATTTCTCTTCCGCTTCTGCTATCGTTGAGGCGTCTCCGGGCTCCGCGGCCGTTCTAATCAGCAATTGACCTGAGGAGAACTCCTGATGAGATCGATGCTCGTTGGACTCGTTACAGCGGCAATGCTCTTCGGCTCCGTGGCTATCGTTGCGCAGGAGACCGAACAACATGCCCATTGGGCATACAGCGGCAACGATGGCCCCAACAAGTGGGCGACGCTTGACCCTGCTTATTCAGAGTGTAAGGTGGGCCACCACCAGTCACCGATCGACATCCGCCACACAGAAAAGGCCGACCTGCCGCCGATCCAATTTGACTACCATCCTTCGCCGCTCTCGATCGTCAATAACGGTCACACTGTGATGGTGAACTATGCGCCTGGGAGCTTTATCACCGTCGGCGATCATCGGTACCAGCTCACGCAGTTCCATTTTCACCATCCGAGCGAGGAGCATATCAACGGCAAGGGCTTCGACATGGTGATCCATCTGGTCCACTCGGATGGGAGTGGAAACCTGGCAGTCGTAGCTGTTCTGCTGAAGCCAGGAAAGGTCAACACGGCGCTGCAGACTGTGTGGGATCATTTGCCCAAGGAGAAGGATAAGGTGGAGACAGTTGAAGGTGTGTCGGTGAACGCGGCTGATCTTCTGCCAGCCGATCATGGCTACTACACGTTTGAGGGGTCGCTGACGACGCCTCCCTGCACGGAACCGGTCACCTGGTTTGTCCTGAAGACGCCCGAGGAGATTTCAAGCGGAGAAGTTGAGACGTTCGCCAGGCTCTACCCACGCGATACGCGGCCTACGCAAAAGCTGGAGGGTCGCGTCATTCGCGAATCGAAGTAATTTGTCGCAGCGCGGTGGCAGCCAGTTTGGCCAATCGGCGAACGGCCTCAAATGCAGAAAAATACTAAGTCAAGGCACGTGCGAGGCTCCCACTTGCTGCGTTGAGTTTTGCTTCGGCCGTTGCACGGTCGAGCCCGAGCTTCTGCATTGCAATCGCGACCTTCACGCTGCCTGCTTCGGTGAGTAGTTTTGCGGCGGTGGGGCGGTCGACGCCTGTGGCTTCGGCGATGATGCGTTCGGCGCGGTCGATTAGTTTTTCGTTCGTGGGCTGCACGTTGACCATGAGGTTGCCGTAGATGGCGCCGGTGCGAATCATGACTCCGGTGGAGAGCATGTTGAGGACGAGCTTGGTTGCGGTTCCGGCCTTGAGGCGCGTGGAACCGGTGACGACCTCGGGGCCGGTGACGGGGGCGATGGCGATGTCGGCTAGGGCGGCCATCTCGGAGCCTTCCACACAGGTTAGGGAGATGGTGAGGGCTCCGATTTTTTTGGAGTGCGCCATCGCTCCGATGACGTAGGGGGTGCGGCCGCTGGCGGCTATGCCGACCAGAGTGTCGGGGGTGGTTTGCGTGGCTGGGGAATCATCCTGCGAAGAGATGCGGGGGTCTCTCCGCTCCGCGCTGCGCGCTCCGGTCGAGATGACGTTTGGGGTGGAGGTGGCGCCTGTGGAGGGCACTGCTCCAAAGCCTGCGGCGGCGAGATCGGCGGCTCCCTGGTCGCGCGAGTCCTCGGATTTTTCGCTGGACTTGCGGAGGGCGGAGTCGCCGCCGGCGATGAGTCCTTGCACGAGGGTGGGCGGGACGGAGAAGGTAGGTGGGCACTCGCTGGCGTCGAGGACCCCGAGGCGGCCGCTGGTTCCGGCGCCGATGTAGAAGAGGCGGCCGCCCTGCTCGAAGCGTGCGGCGATGGCGTCGATGGCGCGTGCGATGTGCGGGAGTTGGGTCGCCACGGCGAGGGGGACGGTCTGGTCTTCCTGGTTGATGATGGTGAGCATCTCGAGGGTGGAGAGCTGGTCGATGTGCTTGGTGCGCGGGTTGCGGGCTTCGGTGGTGAGTGAGGCTAGTTCCATTGCTTTCATGATAAAGAGCGACCGCGGATTGGCGCGGATGAGCGCGGATTTAAAACAAGATTAAGAGTGGTCTTTATCCGCGTTTTCCGTGCGATCCGTGGTCGGTTTGGGTCATGGCAGGATCACGCAAGGGCCTTCGGCGGTTTCGTTTTTTACGGCTTCGAGGGCGGCTTGGGCCTGGTCGAGGGGGAAGGTTCGGATGCGGGGTTTGATGCCGATCTCGGCGGCGATGGCGAGGAAGTCGCGGGCGTCGTCGCGGGTCATGTTGGCGACGCTGCGGATCTGGCGCTCGCCCCAGAGGAGCTTGTCGTAGTCGAACTGCGGCATGCGGTCGAGGTGGATGGCGTTGATGGCGACGATGCCGCCTTTGCGCAGGCTGGAGAGCGCGCTGACGACGACGTCTCCGGAGGGAGCGAAGGTGACGGCGCGGTCGAGCGCGACGGGCGGGCGGTCGTTCTCGGTGCCGACCCATTTGGCTCCGAGCTGCTCGGCTTGCCTGCGGTGCTGCTCGCCGCGGGTGGAGACGTAGACCTCGCAGTTCCAGTGGCGGAGAACGGCGATCACGAGCGAGGCCGACGCTCCGAAGCCGAAGAGGCCGACGCGCTCGCCGGGTTGCGTGCCGGCGACGCGGATGCTGCGAAAGCCGATCATTCCGGCGCAGAGCAGAGGGGCGATGTGGGCGTCGTCGAGTGTAGAGGGGAGCGGGTGGACGAAGTCGGCGCGGGCGGAGACGTACTCGGCGTAGCCTCCGTTGACGGTGTAGCCGGTGAAGGCGATGTTGTCGCAGAGGTTCTCTTCGTGGCGGAGGCAGAAGGGGCAGGTTCCGTCGGTTCCGGCGACCCAGGAGACTCCGACGCGGGTGCCTTGCGGGAGCTCGGGTGTCGAACCTTCTACGATTTCGCCGACGATCTGGTGGCCGAGGATGAGGTCGTTGCGGAGGGGCGGTAGGTCGCCCTCGTAGATGTGGAGGTCGGTGCGGCAGACTCCGCAGGCGAGGACGCGGAGGATGACGTGGCCGGGGGTGAGTTCGGGGCGCGGGACGTCTCGGATGGTGAGGGTGGGGCCGCTTGCGGTCGAGTTGAAGACGGCTGTTTTCATGGGAGTTGCGGATTACGGGTTGTTAGTTGTTGATTGTCGGTTGTTAGTTGTCAGGTACCAGTTTTCGTTGTTGGGGGGCGGTTGGTTGGATGCCTGACCCTCCCCCCCCCCGTACTTATTTGTGCAAAGTGTTCATAATATTCAACTTAATGTGGACATTTTATTGCAAAGTCTTCCATCTAAATGGGTTATTGGCAAAGTATTGATGATAAATGAGTTATGCAGTAGGGACTTGTGTCCTTTGGAAGAAGCGAAGGCCCCGGCGGTTGCCGAGGCCTTTTTGATTTTCGATCCTGCTTCTATTTTAGCAAATCGGGGAATCTACTCTGCCACGCTTATGTGTTTGATGTATAAGCGGTTACATGGTCTGGGGGCTTGACAAGATTTTCTGTGGAAAATTCCGCTGATGGTGGGTCAAGGCAATAGCACTTAAGAGGGACGGCGGGGCGGTTTATTCCGGCTTCAGCACCGATTACAACGCTCTTGATGTCAAAGCGGGTCACCAGACCGCATGCGGGAAAGCGAATGGTGACCACGCTGGAACTCCTGAAGGCATCAATAACCTCGATCAGCCGTGGAAACAGTTGGTTGTCGGCGGCGCCCGAGGAGGCGGCGGTTCAAATTGGACCGGATCGTGGAGCAGTACGCAGGATGCGGCTCCCGCCTGCCAGTCGGGTTACAAATAGCTAGCTCAGTGCCACGCGACCGACCACGGCAGCTGACAATCCGAAACAGAAGTGTGGGGCGGGCGGCCCGAACCCGCCCCACGTGGCTCCCTGGCTAAAACTGCTGTGGCAATGGCGGGGCCGGGTAATTGAGCGGGTACGGGTTAACGGTCACCGCCGGTTTCCACAGGCTGCCCCCGCCATTGGTGGCGTCTTTGATGCGGTACGTCACATCGAGCGGGTCTGTGGTGTCAGTGGTGATAAATCCCGGTCCTGCGCCGTCGCCAGCGAAGCCGTCCTGTACCCCCACGACGGTGAAGTAACTGTTTATCGCCCTGCCAGGACCACCGGTACTGCAACCGGGGTTCGTCGTCGAGCCCTGATAGACAAATGGGCTGGGCTGGGTGGAGTCGCTGTTGGCTGCGAACGAATATTTCTGGTCCACCTGGAGCGGGATACTGAGGGTATAAGAGCTGCCATCGAGACAGAGGACGTCCGTCTGTATGTTCGCGTTCGCCACCGTCACAGTCGCTGCCGGATGCTTGCCGGGCATCGCCAAAACGTAGCCTCCCTCAACGGTGTCGCCAGAATTGATTTCCAGCGGCAGCCATATACCTTGACCCAAAACTGCCGTCCCGCCTGTGTTCCAATCATTCGGGAATACTGGAAACCCGGTGCCCCACCAATGCGTCCACCGGCCGTAATCCATGGTCGAAAAGAGGTACGGAAAGTCCGTTGGAAAGGGGGTTCCGCTCGGTGAGAGGTAGTTTCCGCTGAAGTCTCCCATGGGTAACGTGAAAGGAGCCTGGGTCTCTTCCTGGACGTATGGGTTTGGGATGACCTCGACATCCGTAGAGACGTTCTGACCCAGCAGGAATTTGTTGATAAACGCTGCTATTTCGGGCATCTGGACGGCTGGCACGGCACAGTGGTTGTGGTTGCCATCGATGATGAACCCGAACCTGTCTCCTATGCCAAATTCGTTGTAGATTCGCTGCGTTGCCCGTGACGCAACATAGGCCGCGCCATTTCCCAGCCAGTAAAAATCGGTATTCCCGGTTTGCAGCAACGCTCTGGGAGCCACCATGGCCATCAGCTCATGCTGATCTATCGGGAGTTTGTAAACGTTGTTGCCGGCAAATTGGAACATTTGACCGCTGAACCATTGGTAGTTTGTATCGTCAATATCTTCCACCGAACCTGCGGCGCCTAACGCCGCACCTGGGGGCGCTTGGGACTCGATCTCATGGTTGACGCGCCACGACGGGGCGCCACCACCGCCGTTTTCCTGGGCAATCGTAAGGGCAATCCGCTCGTCGAGCGCACCCGTGTAGAGCGCCTCTTTCCCGGCATAGGAGCATCCGGTCACCGCCGAGTGGGTCGTATCGAGCTGGAGCGGATTGACCGACTGTTTTGAAGCGATTTCAATGCCGTCAATTAAGCGGCTTATTCCCCAGGCCCATGCGGCGTATTGCCCCGAGTTACTGCCACCTTGCCCGTAGTTAGTAGCCACGGCGCATGTTGATCCCGCGCACAGGTTGGGATAAAGCTTATAGAACCCATCTGTAGGCTGAGGTTTCCCATACGTTGTTACTTGATTCTGGTTGTATGCAACGGTCGCGATATTGGTGAAGAGGCTGGCTGGGAGACTTCCGGTACCGCCTCCGCCGATACCAATGACGTACGGGAACGGACCAGACCCCGCCGATGGAAGGGTTATTGCCGCGGTTTCGGTCATTGTCAGCCCATTCCTCGTAACATTTACCGTCAGCGTACCCTGAAGGGCATTGGTCGGGTTTGGCACATAGTTCGCAGTGATGGTGCAGTCGTGACAATCCGGCTTTGGGCCTAGGATATCGTTCTCGACCGCATTAAAAATCTCGTTACGCCGGCGCTCCCAGCTCTGGAAATCGGTGCGGCGAAATCCATCGGCGAAGACAAACGGGTCCGGCAACGGTCGAATGATCGGGAGCTTAGCAAACGTTGGAAAGGTCGGCGCCGGGAAGTTCGCACCGGTATTCTCGACGGGATAGACCTGGGGAACCCACGAGTCGCCCCACGTCTGCTCTTTGTTCTGAGCCCTGTTCTGAGCGAATGCTCCAAGCGTTGCTGCCGACACGAGCAACAGCAGCATGAACGCAAGCGAGGCTTTGACAGCGAAGGTCACGAGCCGCAGTGATGCCGGCCCAATCCGTAGCAAGCGGGAATTTCTCATAGGTTTTCCTCACGCGGGGGAGGGCGGTGGGATCCTTTCCACTGTCCTGGTTAGGGGCGAAAGGCGCCCAACGCGCCTCGCCCAGTTAGAGCACCTTGTGGAGGCCGTGTTTGCGACAGAACTGTTGAGCACCGGGCATTGGTTTGCGGCCGGTGTTCAGTCCAGACTTAATTCGCGTCACAAACGATAGGCGGGCGATCTTCGCCCTGTCAAGAGGAGTTCGTTCAAAAATTTAAGGATTTTGCCCCGTAATTTTAAGGAATTTGCGTCATTATCTAACTAAATCCAACCATCAAATTAATTTGATGATCGCCTGGAGGCGAGTGAGCCGGACAGGGGCTCGCATTGAATGAGCTGGCTTTCTGCGGATCGGAGGGAAAGCGGTAAGATTCCGACGTCCTTTCAAATGCCAGCGGGCTAAACGGCTGAGTCGGCATTCTGGACGTATCACGGGCAAACGGGAAATGATTTCTCAGTTGGCGAAAACAGGGGTGGCTGTTGAAAAACTCAGATGCGGCTTTGTCAGCAGTCTCCGAATAGCCAACAATCCTCCTCCGACCTTTTGGAGGTGCCTCCAATCAGTCGGAGTTGAAGTGCCTCAAAGCGTCCGTTCCAAACGATCTGATACTCACGAAAAGCCAAGATTCGTTGGTGGTTAGGGGTCATCTCCGCTTCCATCGCTGGCTGGCGAGTCGATTGCTCGCCACCCACATGGCAATCGATGTGAGGGGACGGTTCGACGCGAGCTGTTGTCCTGAAGCCCACTCAGACTCTGCATCTAACAACGGAACGGAGGTTACACCCATGAAATGCCGACTTGTTCTCGTTGCGGTGGCAATGCTCCCTTTGACCAGTGTCGCGCTATTGGCGCAAAAAGGTTCTTCAGACGATTCCGCTCATGATGCCTTTTGGGTTGATTACTGGGCAAAGCCAAGAGTGGTTCTCTATGGTCCCGAGGAGCAAGCCTTCAACGACAGCGTGCACGAAATCTATTTCGCCCATGACGGCTTTGACCATGCTTTGGACGAGAACACCCTCAATGCCGATGTCCAATGGTTGAAGGATCATCCAAGTGCTCGCTTTTTCATCGAGGGTTACGCTTCCTCGACGGGCACCGCGGCCTACAATCTAAGTCTTTCATTACGACGAGCGGAGTGGGTTAGACAACTTCTGATACGCAAGGGCATTGCGGAGAATCGGATCGCGCTGGCGGTGCCATGGGGTGAGTTGTATCCGGCTTGTACCGAAGACAGCGATGAGTGCCATGCTAAGAACCGGGTCGTCCGGCTTGTTTACACTCCAAGTTGAGAGAAACACCCGATCGAGGTCAAATCATCCGGGTCACGCGATCGTGCCGGCGATGGTTCGGGCGACGTCGGCGAGGATGGCGTTGCGGCTGGCGTCGTTGAGGGTGGACTGGGTGAGGTAGGCGGTGATCAGCACGGGAGGGTGGTGCGGGGGCCAGAGGACGGCGATGTCGTTGGTGGTGCCGTGGTCGCCGGTGCCGGTCTTGTCGCCGACCTTCCAGGAGTGAGGCAGTCCGGCGCGGAGGCGGGCGTCACCGGTTTTGTTGGCCATCATCCAGTCGGTGAGTTGCGTGCGTGAGCTGAAGTCGAGGACGTCGCCGAAGAGGATGCGGTGGAGGTCTTCGAGCATCGCGCTGGGAGTGGTTGTGTCGCGCGGGTCGCCAGCAGCGGCTTCGTTGAGCGAGGGCTCGGTGCGGTCGAGGCGTGTGGTGGAGTCGCCGATGGAACGGAGGAAGTTGTTGAGCGCGGGCGGGCCGCCGAAGCTTGTGAGCAGAAGATTGGCAGCGGTGTTGTCGCTGAGGGTCATGGCGGCCTCGCATAGCTCTGCGATCGTCATGCCGCTGTTCACATGCTTCTCGGCAACCGGCGCGTAGCTGAGGAGGTCGGCTTTGGTGTAGGTGATGCGACGGTCGAGGTGCTCCTGCTTGGCGTCGACGCGCTTGAGGACGAATGACGTGACGAGGAACTTGAAGGTGCTGCACATGGGGAAGCGCTCGTCGATGCGATGGCCGATGCACTGGCCAGTGTGCTTGTTCGTGTCGAGGCCGAAGACGGCGCAACCGAGTTTGCCTCCGCTCTTTGCTTCGAGAGCAGCGAAGGTGGACGACAGAGACTGAGGACAATCCGCCGCGAATAACGTGCGCGGGGTGACGGATGCGAAGAGAATTGAAGCGAGGGCCCTGCGACGGGTGATGGATTCCATGTCGTTGAGAGTGATTCTAATGACTTCGCAATGAATGGGGAAATACCGCTTTCGGTGAGGTTCGTCCGGAGATAATACCATCAATGGGTTACGGGATTGGGCGAGCCGGGGGATACGCATGAAGTGTGTGGGTGGTGGCGGGCATGGCTTCGGTGCTGTTGTTTACGGTGCTGCATCCTCATCATCATTCGCGCGGCATGTGAGCCGAACAGCGGACGCTTCAATGGGAGTCAAAGACAGCAAGATCGCCGTGTCGCGATGAGACCGCGCCATGAATGGCACCCGTCACCTATGGGCGGCATTAAATGTGCGGGAGGTCACGGTCAGTAGTCGGGGAGCGTGATCTTGTCGGAGAAGTCCTTGCCGAAGGCCATGTCTGTAACCCACGGGATCGCCATCAGGTTCATGATCTGATTGCGGAGGAAGAGCGAGAGTTTTGATTTGGGGACGAATGCTCCTGCGAAGCGCAGAGCGGCTTCCTGTTTCTGGAGAACGAACGGGCCGAAGAGGTTCTGGTAGCGTGTGAAGGCCTGTGCGTAGTCGCCGCGGGCGCGGTGGAGTTCGCCGGCGAGGATGTAGGCTGCGACCATGGCGAGGGCAGAACCCTGGCCGGCGAGCAGCGAGACGCAGGATGCGGCGTCGCCGAGGAGGGCGACGCGTCCCCGGGACCAGGAATTTTGCCCGGTATTTTGCGGGTGGAGCTTAGGGTCCATGCGTATCTGGCTGACGCGGTCGAAGTAGAGGTCGTCGGTTTGGTCCAAGGCGTCGAGGATCAGCGGGCACTCCCAGCCGCTGGCTCCGAAGCGCTGCCTGAGGAGGGCCTTTTGACCGGGGAGGTCCTGGGTATCGCCGTCGCGGATTGCATCGTCGGCGAACATGAACCAGAACATGGTGCTGCCGTCGCGAATGGCGAAGCGTGCTAACTGCTGGCCGACCTGGGTGTACATGACGTAGACGAGCTCATCGCGGGGCTGATAGCCGGGGACGCTGAAGGCGGCGACCTTGTAGCCGAGGTACTTTTCGAATTGGCTCTCCGGGCCGAAGGCGAGCTCGCGGACGCGGGAGTGTTGGCCGTCGGCTCCGACCAGGAGGTCGAAGTCGCGAGAGGCTCCGCTTGCGAGGGTGACGTGGACGCAGTCGGGGGACTGCTGGATCTTGGAGATGCTGTCGCCGAAGATGATTTCGGCGCGGCCTTCGATCTTTCGGAAGATGGCGGCGGCGAGGTCTCCTCGGGGGAGGCTGGTGTAGCGGCCGTGGGCGATGCGGCTGAAGGCGGCGGCGGGGAATCCTGCGACGCGGCGGCCAGCGCGGTCTACGATCCGCACCTCTTTTATCTGGTAGCCGTTGTGGAGGATCTCGGGGAGGAGGCCGATGCGGTCGGCGACGTCGAAGCCGGCTCCCCAGAAGTCGATGATGTAGCCGCCGGCCCGAAGGTGGGGCGCGGATTCGACGAGGGTGGGCTCGTGGCCGTAGTGAAGGAGCCAGAATGCGAGTGTGGGTCCAGCGACTCCCGCGCCTGATATCAGAATCCTCATGTCGAAAAACCTGGCCAGTCTTTGAGATGCAGAGTGGAGAAAGGGCGAAAAGGAGGTTCTGGGCGGTAAAATAGATGGGTTACGGAAAAACGCAAAGGATTGGCAGATGAGCACAGGAACGCAGACGGTGTTGGCAGGACAGGTAGAGGCGGCGGCGAAGGCGGCCGGGCTGGTTGTGGTTGCGACCGGCGAGGGCAAGGACTTTTCGGGCGGCCCGACGGCGCGGTTTACGCTGGCCTTGGCAGGCAATCCGGCAAAGACGCAGCTTCTGGAGCTGAGCGCGGGGTTTGACTTCAGCGGCGTTGGTCTGAAGGGCGTGGTGGAGAGCTACCTGAAGGAGACTGCCGTGCGGCTGAAGAGCGCGCGGCCGGAGTGTTATCTGACGCTGCATGGGATTCCTCTGAGTTTTGGGAAGTTTGAGTGGCCGTTCCATGCCTCGACCTCGGGCGCGGACACGTACATTGTGCACGGCGAGGCGCGTTTGGAGGATGGTACCGAAGGCCTGTTGCATGCGAAGATCGCGGCCTCGATGACGCGGACGTTCGCCGAGGTGGTTCCGGCGCTGGAGCAGCCGTTTGCGGAGAGCTTTATCTACAACGCGGTGCGCAAGACGATGGACCAGGGGCAGCTTGAGCTGGTGAAGAGCGGCAACCGGCAGCCGGTTCCGGTGACGACGCGCTACTACAGCCAGAAGCGGCAGAAGTTCATCTTTAACGACACGACGGAGGAGCAGCGGCGTGATTTTCTGACGGCGAAGGCCTACTGGCTCTCGGGCGTTTTGGGCGGCGGCGAGCCGGTCTGGCTGCTGGATCCGCGCGATGCACAGTATCTGGATACGACGGTCGAAGAACTGGCGAAGACTGCGCAGGCCGTGGCGGGGGAGGGGTTGATCCGGCTGGCTGCGGACACGTCGTTCGGCACGCCGACTGAGGCGCTGATGGGCCACAAGGCTCAGTATGAGAAGGAGTTGGCGGATGCGCTGCAGTTCATCAAGCCCACCTTCAACGAGGAGATGCGCGCCGGACATACAAATATGTAGGCTGTAGCCTGCATATTGGCGGGCTGGGCCTGGGTTTCGCCAGCCGTAATTTGTAACTCATTTGTAAACAATCGACGCTTAACGCCAATGTTGTAGCGGCCATTTGGTTGCAACCTATTGTGGGATTCGTGTATCTTATAGGGCGGCCTTCGAGTACGCACCAGGAAGTGCGTGCTGGAACCCCTAAAGAGAGGGGATTCTGGCCGAGAGGAAATCATGAAGTTTAGACACATTGCAACGCCACTGATCGCAGTGGCTCTTATGGGCGGCTCGCCGATTTTGGCAATCGCCCAAACCACCCAAGCCTCGCAGAACGTCCAGGACTGGAACACGCCTCCTGCGGGCACCGAACAGGCCCAGCAGGGATACCGCGATGGTATCGAGGCGGCCAAGCTGGACCGGGCAGCCAAGCGGAAGATCGACGCCAAGTCGTCGCACCTGTACCTGCATCCTCCGGTGAAGGGAGCGGCTCGCGATGAGTACCGCGCCAACTTCGTGACCGGATACGAGAATGCAGTGAAGCACAGCGACAACCCGGGCATGTAAGGATTTGCCGCAGCATCTGGAGATGCTGATACAAATGAGAGTGGAGAAAGAGGTCCCAGTATGCGGGACCTTTTTCTTTGCTTTGAGGAGACGGCAGAGAGATGCGGATGGTGATGATGAGGCGGGTGGCTTGCGGCGTGGCGGCGATGGCGGGCCTCCTCACGGCTGTTGGAACGGGTGTGATGGCAGCGCAACAGCAGGATGTTCCTGCGGCTCCGGCGGGACAGACGGTGATGGCGCAGTCCGGGCGCACGCCTGAGGTGCCGGTGGAGGGGCTGGTTCGCAAGGACCTCTACAGTGTTGGCCTGACGTTGCCGGGTAAGACGGACGCTGCGGGCCCGGAGCTGGTGCTGAGCGACTTTGAGTTCGAGGGCGAGCGCGTGCAGTCGGGCAAGCTGCACTTCAGGCAGCTCTCGCCGGGAGTGGTGGAGATTACGAGTGTTGCCTACATGGTGGGGTACTGGCGGTTCCGGGTTCACGATAATGCGAACTACTACGGCCTGGGCGAACGCTTCAATGCGCTGAACCATAGCCATACCATCGTGCGGAACAGCTCATCGGACAACGGGCATGCGAAGGGATCGGCGACGTATAAGGCGATGCCGTTCTATATGAGCACGACGGGCTACGGGCTGTGGGTGGATACGACGGCGGATGCGACCTTCGACATGAACGCTTCGAGCGAGCAGGATATAGAGATCAACGTCGCGGCAGAGAAGCTGCGCATCGTGCTGTTCACGGGGCCGGAGTTTCCGACGATTCTCGATCACTTCACGGCGCTTGCAGGCCGGTCGATACTGCCGCCGTACTGGGCGTTTGCGCCTTGGACGGGACGCGATTATCACCAGAACGATGCGCAGGTGAAGCAGGATGTGGACAATAATCGCAGGCTCGGGTTGCCGGCGAGCGTCATCCTGATCGATTCGCCGTGGACAACGGCCTATAACAGTTACAAATTCAATCCGAAGCAGTTCGATGATGCGCCGGCGATGGTGAAGTACATCCACGACAATGGCTACAAGCTGGTGCTCTGGCATACGTCGTGGATCAATGTGAAGTCGAACCCGCCGGGAGAGGCTGGCTTTGCGGGCAAGATGGAAGAGAAGTCGGAGAACTATGACGAGGCTGCAGGCAATGGGTATTTTGTTAAGGGTCTCGATGGCAAGCCCTATGTCGGGCGTTGGTGGAAGGGGCTGGGCTCGCTGATTGACTTCACGAATCCTTCGGCGAAGCTGTGGTGGCAGGACCAGGTGCGGCAGGCGATCAAGGCTGGCGCGGATGGCTTCAAGGATGATGATGCCGAGGGCAGCTTTGTGAATGCTCCGGTTAAGTTTGCTGACGGAACAGATCCGCGTGTGATGCGCAACCGGTACGCGGTGCTCTACAACAACGCGATGGAGGAGCTGATTCAGAAAGACCTGAAGGGCAACGGCGTTCTGTTTGCGCGCAGCGTGACGCAAGGGGCGAACGGCCTGGGGATGTTGTGGGGCGGCGATAACGAGTCGAGCTTCAGCCCGGAGAATGGGTTGCCTACGGTGGTGACAGCGGGACTGGGCGCGGGTTTGAGTGGGATGCCGCTGTGGACGGCCGATCTCGGTGGGTATCTGAGGACGCCGTCGGGGCCTGACCCGGTGTTGTTTCAGCGGTGGACGGAGTATGCGGCGTTCTCGCCTGCGATGGAGGTGCTGTCGCAGATGAACCTTGGGCCGTGGGACTACGGAGATGAGGCTCTCGCAACGTATCGGAAGTTCGCCGTGTTGCACATGAGCCTGTTCCCTTATCGCTACGCCGCGGCGCAGGAGGCGGCGAAGACCGGCATGCCCATCATGCGTGCGCTTGTGTTGAATTATCAGGACGACTCGCATGCGCGTCAGGCGCAAGATGAGTATCTGTTTGGGCCGGACTTTCTGGTTGCTCCGGTGGTGAGTGAGGGAACGCAGCGCGCTGTGTATCTTCCCGCTGGCGATTGGGTCAATTACTGGACGGGCGAGCATATGACAGGCGGCAAGACGATCGTGGCGGATGTCCCGGTGGACGCTGTTCCGCTCTATGCGCGCGCTGGCGCGGTGATTCCGAAGATTCCGGAGGACGTGATGACGCTGGTGCCGCAGAGCGAGAGCGGCAACTCGACGGTGAAGTCTATGGATGATCGGCGGGTGTACGAGGTGATTGACGGCGCGGACGCGACGATCACGGACTTTGAAGGCAGAACTGTCGTGCGGAGCGCGAACTCGCTGAAGATTACGGGCGACTCGGTGGCCCACGTGATCGTGCGCTGGAGATTCGGCCAGATAAAGAGCGTGACGGTGAACGGCGCTTCGGCGAGGCTGCAGACGGGTGAAGGCGGGGAGCCCTTTGTCGAGTTCGACCACGTCAAGGAGAGCACCGTGGCCTGGCAGTAAAGCAGTTGCAGGTTCCTAATTGCAGATTGTTTGTTGTGGGCTTGCGTCAAACCGACAACCGGCAGCCTGCAACGGACAACTTTAGACGGCTGGCTGCTGAGAGTGGACGGGGTTGTTGGTCGCGTTCCCGCAGTGCGGGCAGAAGGTGGACATGGGCTCCACTGGACCTCCGCAGGCGATGCACGGCGTCGGCGTGGGGGCTGGGTCGGCGAAGGCGTTATTGGCGTAGATCTTACCGGCGGTCAGCGCAGCCAGTTGGGCGTTGTACTCGCGGACGCGGCGGGGCATGAAGAAGGCTTCGACCCAGCCGGCGAGTGTAGGAATCCCCGTCCACGAGAAGCAGAGATAGAGGATGCCGAGACCAGTGCGCTGAAGATAGAACTGGTGGATGCCGAAGCAGCCGAGGAAGACGGCGAGCAGAACACCTATGACTTCATCGCGGCGGGCGTGCTCGTACTCCGCGTAGAACCACGCGCGCTGCTGGTCGGACATGTTGCTGGTGTAAATGGGATCGGCGAGGTACATGGCGTGCAGGGCTCCCGGGAGTTTAGGCGACACAGTGGAACGAACAGAGATACGCAACTCCGGCTACAAGAGTTCCGGGAGTCGCGCTGACTAACTGACTTGATGACAGTGAATTACAGGCTAGGCCGTTTCGGTTAAGTTTTGTGTCGAAGCGTGCGGAATTTGTGATGGAACGGTCAGAGGCAACGGACGGGGAGGTTTTCGGTTCCAAGCAGACAAGGGGGACGATTTTATGCAAGGCATGGAAGCGCTTCATTCAGGCCAGTGCGGTTTATGTACCCATTTTGGAGAGGGCCATCCCATGAATTCCACTCTGGTCACGATCATGGAGAAGAAGGAGGCTCCTCTGAACTTTCTCAATGAGTGTGGTCATCCGCGGCACGCTTCGCTGCACCTGAAGGTGACACCGATCAGCGGTTGCGACGGATTCCACTCCGCCGCGAGTGCGTGAGTCTTTGAGACGGCGTGCGCTCAGGAGAAGTGGCGACAGATGTCTCTTTACGCTCCAGCAGTCTCTCGTTCGCTCTCACCGCGAATCATGAGGAGAATTAACTTCGCGGCGGTGGGCGTGAGGGCGAGCAGGAAAGGCACAAAGATTCTCACTTCGGCGATGATTCCGACTGTCAGCCACACCGGAAAATAAAGGCAGGAAGCAAGGACTGCCAGCAGATCCACCGAATCCAGCCGCTTCCAGTATCTTCCGGCCGATATGAGAAAAAGAGCGTAGGGAATGATTGCGATGCTGAACGTGATCAGGACCCGCAAATTCGCATTGAGGAAGAGCTGGATGACCGCCGTATCGGGTGGATATGTGGCCTGGGGAAAGAGCCATAGCTTCAGATAGGCCTGCACGGCGATCGCAACGGCGGCGATGGAGAGTCCGCAGACGGCGCCGAAGGCTCGGGAGCCGAACATCGCTTTCGCGCGCGAGCTGAGACTAAAGAGAACAACCGCCACGCCGAAGACCAGCGGGACCTCGGCGCGCACGAATCCCTGCCAGACGGTAGCAAGAAGAACCGCGGCCAGCCACAGCCGGCGATCCCGCAGGTGGTGGAGCATCAGCAGCACGGCTGCGATGTAGAGCGCAGTCGGAAGAGTCTCCGGGCGGCGCCAGGGTACAGCCCAGAAGAGTGGATACGCGAGCGACACGAGAAAGAGAGAGACCGCCACTGTTC
The DNA here is from genome assembly GCA_963741395.1 of uncultured Acidobacteriaceae bacterium. Classification (GTDB taxonomy): domain Bacteria; phylum Acidobacteriota; class Terriglobia; order Terriglobales; family Acidobacteriaceae; genus Edaphobacter. The sequence goes on along the minus strand of CAVUHV010000007.1, from coordinate 559,024 downwards.
TCGCGGTGTCGCTCAGGCTTAGAAAGAATTGCGAGCCGCAGAGCAATAGATAGAGGATCCAGCACGTCGCCACTGCGGAGAAGAAGTCGAAGACGCTGAAGACAATGTAGTACTTGGTAAGGGAAAGCTTGTCGGCAATGAACCTGGCCGGAAACTGCACCCCAATGCGGTACTGGTCCGGCGCGTGATCCTTGCCCGAATAAAATGGATGGTCCGCCGAGAGTGGCATCGTGTTATGCAGGCGGTAATACTCGCTCTGCGTGACGCCTGGGTGGTGGGAATGGGCATTTTCGTATTCTGCACCATACGCGTAATACAAAGAGTGTGCGATGGTAAGGCACGCCAGGAGAATATAAACGAAGACAAAACGCCTCTCCGCTTCAGGGCGTGAGACAGACAACAGACGCATGAAACCTCCAGACTGAGTCTACATTGGCTGAAGATGGCGCTTGCTGGAAGCGTAGATGCATGCGTGAATGGGGCACCCGGCTGAATGGTATTCTGTTGCCCCTTCGAAAATAGCCTGCGTTTGAGTCCGCGATCACGGGAGACTGGCATGTCTGTAGAGGTCTGGGGAATGATTGGTGCGGGCTCCGTCGCGCTGGTTGCGGGACTCGTTCTTGTCCGGGCGCGGTTTCGGGTAGCTTCGGGCGCCGACAAGGTTTTGGTGCTCGGGCCGGTCTTCGAGGCCGTCGCGCTCACGATTTTTGCCGCGGAGCACTTCACTGCAGCGCGCGATCTCATGCCCATCGTGCCGCGCTGGCTGCCGGGTCCTCTGTTCTGGACCTACTTCGTTGGCGCGGCGCTGCTGGCTGCGGCGATCAGCTTCATCGCGTGGCGGCATGTGCGCTGGTCGGCGACGCTGCTTGCGGTGCTGTTCCTGATCATCGTCGCCACGATCGACTTGCCCAACCTGCCCAAGAATGCGCATGAACGGCTCTTCTGGACGCTCACCGTGCGCGAGACGGCGTTTGCCGGTGGAGCGATGGTGCTGGCGGGCAGCGTGTGGCCGCGCGGAAGCTCGGCGGGCGGCGCGCTTATGCTGATCGGGCGCGTATTTGTCGGGGCGACGATGATCTTCTATGCGATCGAGCACTTTCTCTTCCCACGGTATGTGCCGGGCGTTCCGCTGGAAAAGATGACGCCGGCGTGGTGGCCGGCGCCGACGCTGCTTGCGTATCTCGTCGGGATCACGCTGCTGCTCGCGGGTGTTGGGCTGCTGATGCGCCGCACGATCCGCATCGCAGCCGCCGGCTCAGGGATGGTGCTTCTGCTGCTCACGGCGTTCTTCTACGTGCCGATCATGGTGATGGAGATCCACTCCCCGCTCGCGGTGGAAGGGATCAACTACGTGGGCGACACGTTGCTGTTCGCAGCGACTGCTTTGCTGGCGGGCTTCGGCGCGGACCGATTGACGGTCTGAGAAGTGGTTGCCATAAATGGGTCACTGGCTCAATGCCGGAGCCGACGGACTATTCCCGCTGTATGGACTCGAGATATTTCAGCAGATTGTCCACTCTGATATATCCGAAGTCTTTGTCATCTTCGACCTGATGAAAGATGGGGCCCCAAATCGGCATCGCCCTGGTTCCATGGGAGGTTGCGGAGTCAGTCCCCTCGATCGTCTTTCGTACAAGGACGGCGGGAAATTGGCCCTTGTTGTTCCTTGCCAGGATCGTCAGGTCAGGTACCTTCGCCTTCAACTTCGGCGCCATGGGGCCATCACCATGCCCAGCTGTGCCGTGGCAAACAGCACAGTACTCGCGATACAAATCCGGACCTTTGATCGAATAGATGAGTGGTTGGGTTCGTGGCGCTGTCTGGGCCTTCATGCCTCCGCTAACCGGCGAAACGATCCCCAGAGCAGACCCCAAGGAAATAAACAGCAACACGTTCAACTTTGCTCCTGGACGTTGCAGTTTCATGCCGTTTCCTAATCCGTTCGCAAATGATCAGCACCGGGAATATAGCACAATCAATGCTTATGCCTGTGTCCAGAGTGCCGAGTCGGCGAACTCCGCGGAGCATTGCGGCATCCTTCGACTGCGCTCAGGACAGGCTCTAAAGCCGTGCCCTCAAGCGAGGCGGTTCGAGCTTTGCTCGAATGATCATCCAGAAAGAGGTATAGACTCAAACTACGACGATAGTTCGATGGCGATAGCCATTCGAATGGTCCCAGACGCAGTTCACCTGCGACTTCAGATACGACATACAGTCTGATGCGCCGTAAAAGTAACGGAGGCACGTATGCGTTCAGAAGCTATCTTTCGCGCCAAAAAGATTATCGAAAACAGATATCAGCTTTGCCAGACGGCATCGAAGACCACGCGGCTGATTCATGTCCCGTCGAGAGATACGCAGGAGACGATCACCAGCGCCTTTGAGAAGATTGCCAAGGACACAAAGGATTCAGTCGTCGCTCCTGTCGTGGGCTGATTCTCGTCATGTTTGGAAGAGACGGTTTGAGCTTCGCTCGAATGATCCCACTCGTGTCGCGATGAGGCTGCGTCATGAGTGGGGCACCCGACTTCGATCTGTCGGATAGCAAAGCGGATGCAGGTAGATCAGCCGGTGTGGTTCGCTACATCACGAGAGACATCCCCGATGTGTTTGTCGCCTTCCTCGACAAACTCGATTTATTGGTGTCAGACTAATCCGGAAAAATAAGCGGGTCACGGGCCGACCTCGGTTTGATCGCATTGATCTGGAGGAGGAACTATGCGCCCTGTTTGCCGTCTCGCGGCAGTTTTCTTGTGCCTGTTTTCGGCCGTCCAAGTCCACCCTCAAATTAGCAGCCCTCTAACTTCAGGGCCGTCCTCTAACGTCGCCGGTCAATCAGCCGGTGCGAATAAATCTCGCCCGAACATTCTGTTCATCATCATGGACGATGTCGGAATCGACCAGATGCAGATATTCGGCTATGGCGGCGGGACTGCGCCGCTGACCCCGAACATCAATGCGATTGCGCAGGCGGGTGTTCGCTTCAGGAACGTGTGGTCGATGCCGGAGTGCTCGCCGAGCCGGGCGATCTTCTTCGAGGGCCGCTATCCGCTGCGGACGAATGTGCAAGCCGCGATCCTGAGCGATGATCTTGCGAACTCGCAGGTGTCACCGTTTGAAGTGACGACGCCGCAGATTCTGCGAACGAAAAACTACACGAGCGGGCTGTTCGGGAAGTTCCACCTCGCGGGGCCGAACAACAACGAGTTCACCTATGCGACGCCGCATGTGCTGGGGTGGGACTACTACGATGGATTCCTCGAGGGCGCGCCGTACCCGATCGACAGCACAATCGGCGGCCAGTTCCCTAATCCGACTGGGACCCCACCACCGCCCCCGATCTATACCTGCGGATTTATTCCGAATACGACGCAAGACTCAACGAATGGCGCGGACCAGGGAGCCTGCGTGCAGCCTAACAAGTCATGCACAGAGCTGACGCGAAGTTCGACGATGCCGGTTCCCGGCTTCAGCTGCCTGCAGCAGGGCGGCCTCTTTGTGATGAAGAAGAGCTGCGCGGCTGCGGCGAGCGTGCCTCTGGACTTCACGGTGGACAATGCGTATTACGCCTGGAACCGCGTGATCAACACGCCGGATGGCAGGGTGATCCAGATTCCGCCGACCTCACCGAGCGTCCGCGGTTACATATCGGACGCCACGGTAAGCGCAGCGGTCAATTGGATCCAGCAGCAGAACGCGGCAAAGAAGCCGTGGATGTCGACGGTGGCCTTCGCCAATGACCACACGCCGTATCAGCAGCCGCCGGGTTATCTGCTTCCCGGGCCCACTCCGGATACCACGGGCTTCTCGTGCACGGGGAACTCGCTGCCAAACACCGTTGCGACACGCGTGATCAGCAACCAGATGATCGAGGCGATGGACACCGAGATCGGCAACCTGATGGTCTCGTCGGGGCTCGCGCAACGCAACAGCGACGGCACGCTGGACTACCATCCTGAGCAGACGAACACGATGGTGATCATCATCGGCGACAACGGAACCTACGGTCCCGGCGTGAAGGCGCCGTTCGACATCGAAAGGGCGAAGGGTTTTGTGTACCAGACGGGCGTATGGGTCCCGCTGATCATCTCCGGGCCGCTGGTCGTCTCACCGAACCGCGAGGTGACGAGCATGGTGAACATCGCGGACCTGTTCCAGCTCTTCGGCGAGATCGCGGGAGTGGATGTGACAAAGGTCGTTCCGAAGTCGCACATACTGGACTCGCAACCGATGCTGGCGTATCTGACGAACCCGAATCAGAAGAGCATTCGCACGACGAACTTTACCCAGACAGAAAGCAACATCCATGTCGGGACGCCGCCTCCATGCGTGCTTACGGTCCTCACGACCGACACTTGCGTGCAGCTGTTCAACCTTCCGGCGATCTGCCACTTCGAAGGCGGTAAATGGTACGGCACCCCTTCGGATGATTCTCAGGGGAGGACGTTTGATTCGTGCTGTGCGGTGAAGCGAGCGCTGTACGATCCGACCAACACAACCCTGAACCTGCTGCCGGTTTTTCAGCAGGCGACAAGGAACGATAACTACAAGGTGGTACGCAAAGAGGTCGACGTCTGCGCTATGGCCCCGAACACAGACGACAAGACGCAGGTGCTGAACGAGTTCTACCAGATCAATGAAGATGAAGATAATCTGACCCTGAAAATCGACAAAGAGGGCACGGCACTGTGCGGGGAGACCAATACCTGTCCGGCGGGTCTGACAACCGCGGAGGCGGCGACGTATACGCAACTCCACAATTTGATCTTCACTACGCTCGCGTCGGAGCCGATGTGCCCGGGCGACGGCAACCTGGACAAAGTGGTGAACACGCAGGACGTGCAGAACTGGTTCTTCTTCTCAACCCACGGTACCCCAGTGCAAGGCGGCCCTCCGAATACTTCGAGCTGGTACGACTTCAATAAGGACGGGTACACAGACCAGGCCGATCTGAAGATCATTGCGCAGAACTTCGGAAAGAATTGCCTATCGAAGTAACCTGATGCCAGGAAGAAGAAAGAGGCCGCGATTGCTCGCGGCCGTGGGGTACCCGATTGTGGTGATCGCGGTCAGATGTGGGCCACCCTGTCCCGTGCCCTAAAGCGAGGTGGGTCGAGCTTCGCTCGAATGATCCCACTCATGCCCTGCCCCAGCGAACAAGTTCGCCGGGGACCCCGTTCGCGATGAGACCGCGCCATGAATGGGGCACCCGGCGTCCGGGCTAGACTCCGGAGTAGACGAGCGTTGTGAAGAACGCCGGTGTAATCAGAAACTGTCCAAACTGCGCGTCGTACTTTGCGGTCGGCTTTGCAGCTATCGCTTCTTCGAGGGATTTCCCCTGTTTCTTGAGCTCCGCCACATTGTGGCGAATAGCGACAAGCATGTCATGGAATTCGACAAGTCCCGCCTTATTGCCTAACGGCCCATGTCCTGGGATGACGAGCGTTTTATCCGTTACCATGCTTAGGTTTCGCTCGACGGCACGAATCATTCCATCGATGCTGCCGCCAGTTGAGTAGTCGATAAATGAGTAGATTCCGTTCCACCACGTGTCCCCGACGAGGACCACATCCGCTTCTTCAAAAACGACGGAGATATCACTGTCGGTGTGGGCGGGGCCGTAATACTTGAGGGCGATATTTGTGTCGTTGTGACGCATGCGGTGCTCGTCGTCAAAGGTCGTGGTGGGGAGCGCTCCTACCGGCGCCGGAGGAAACGTCCATTGCCACCCTTCGACACGCGTTGAGGTCGATAGATGCTTCTTTGTATTCGTGTGCGCAGTGATCGCCGCACCCGCCTCATGCACCCAGGCGTTTCCATCTGTGTGATCTGTGTGCCAGTGAGAATTGATCAGTTGAGTAATAGGATCGGAGCTGAGCTTGTTGAGCGCCTCTGTAAGTCGCGGCTTCGACACCGTAAAGCCAGCGTCGATCAGCAATTTTCCGTCCTTGCCGGTCAGCACCACAATATTTCCGCCGGCGCCTTCCAAAACACTAATGTTGCGACGCACGGGATGTATTTCGATCGTTGCCTTAGCCGCCGCATCGATCATCGTCGGAACAATGCCCTTCTTTTCCTGGTCCATAGGCTCCTCCAATATGACTGATGGGCCCTGAAAAGCGAATAACTCGGCATGTAGCCTGATCTGCATGCGTGGTGGCATGCCATGAGGAGCGCCCGGGATCACCTTCAACGTGGCACTCTTCACGATTCAGAGTGAGCTGCAATTGCCCAAACAGCATACAACTGCGCTATTGGCAATGGAAAATGCTGGTGTCATTCATGTCTTGTCGAGAGATAAGCAGGAGACGATCAGCGCGTTTGAGAAGATCGCTGGGAATGCGAAGGGGCCTGTGGTGGACTCCAGGGAAGAGGCAGGATGGATAGGGATCGCTGCGTTGATTTCGGGGATGACGGCGGGAGCGAGCGGAGCTGGAGGCGCGGCGTGCCGGAGCCTTTCTTCTTTCTTTGCGAGTTCCGACTCCCGCTTTATGAGGTCGCGCTCTCTCCAGTCGCAGAGCTGCTCGCGGCTGCTGCGGTAGGGAGGCGGGAGTTCGGATTCGGGCGCGATGGGGCCGAGCTCGGGGTGGAGGACGACCTCCTCGACGGGCGGCTGGGGGATGCGGTCGGGATCGTGCTGCTCGCGGGGCAGGTTGAGACTGGCGATCTGGAGTCCGTAGAGGAGCAGTCCGGCGCGGCGGGGATCGAGATCGTTGGATGCGATGCGCTGGAGGACGAGGCCAATGGAGGTCTGGATGGCGGATCGGTCTTCGGGCAAGGGAAGTTCAAAGGTGGAGTTGCGGTCGCCAGCGGCGGCCGGGCGCCGGGTGGTGTTGTGGTAGTAACAGAATTCCTGGTTGCGAAGGCAGACGGCACCGCAGCGGCGTCCATCGTTGAAGATGTGGCGGCACTGGAGCCGTTTTGGTTTCTCGGTCGTTGCGGTATCAGGCATGGGTCCCCCCCGGTATCTCTTGGTGCAAAGATTTGAAAGTAAATGAGATAGATGCAGGCATCTAGCGAGTCAGCGATTAAATGCGACCGGCCCAGCGGTTTCCGCTGGGCCGTTGTCTTCCTATTTCTATTTTAGCCAGGTGAGGGGAACTGCTCTGCCAGTTGAGGGAGAAATATTTGTCGGCTGTAAATTGTTGATACGGTGGATGTTGCTATCTTTGTGGATGTCGAGATCGTGATTTGGGGGCTTGACAAGGATTTCTCCGCGTTCGGGGCGAAGAGGGTGCTGAGAAGGTGCCTCATCAAGCAAAATCGTACCTCAGGGCTAAAGCCCCGCTGCGAACAAAGCACACTTACGGCACGGATAAATCCGTGCCCCTAAGCGAGGCGGTTCGTTATCCGAGCACCCACCGTTCCGCTCTAATAAGCTTCAGCATATCGATAGTTGTCATACCGATTTGAGTGCAAACGTCAGGTATGTTGGGCCGATTTAGATTAGCCGTCGGCTTCTCGTCTGTTACAAGTTGCCATCCCTTCACACGTGCTAAAGCAATTACAAACGGATCAGCAGAGGTACGTAGTTTCCGCTCCCCTACAAGGCGTGGGAATTGTGCCAAAATCTGAGCAGCTTCGATTTGTACCGCATCCTCTAATTCGAGGAACATTTCCTTGCGATCCTTGAGCCATGCATGTAGTTCGTCTGACCGCTTTTTCATTTCGATCAACACTTCGACTGGAGCAAATAGGCGGTCATTTTCGATGAGCTCATCGAGCTTATCCCATAGAGTTGGAAAAACCTCGATCGGATATCGCTCTTGCCATGCTGCAATTAGGGAACTGGTATCGATACAATAGACGGTCATTATCTATCGCTCGGCCCCTTGAAATGCAGCTCGTTCAAGATCAGGAATGTATTTGACCTTTGCGCCCAGAAAACTTGAAACATCGTTCAAGGTAATACGCTGATCGTAATAGCTACGCAGAACAAGTCGTGTGTAGCCCCGACCGTTCCAACTCATCAACATTACGGGACGTTTGATTGCTATTGTTTTTTTGTCCTCACGTTCAGCGGCGACCTGCCGTTCTTCTTCCCACTGGTCAGCTTTTTGGCGGTAAAAAGTCCAGGTAGCTCGACCCAGAGTTATAAGCCGAATAAGCAAGGCTTGGCGGCTTACGCCCATGGCCTGTGCGATATTGCCTAGAACCTCGTCCCTCCAAGTTCGTTCACCGGTGGCTCTGGCTTCTGGAAATGACAAAACAAGCTCACGTGGCATTAGAGCAGCAGCTGCAACGGCGTCGCAAAAACGCTCGATCCTTCGCTCTTCCATCCCGTTATTAAAGTCGCCGGTGCCATTTGAAAGGGCGCTCTCTCCGAGCATGATGTGCGTGAGTTCATGCAGGAGGGTGAAGCTACGACCACCCTCACTATTATCTCGGCCGTTGATGACGACCACTGGAAGTCTCTCCTTCGCAATAGCGAAGCCACGCATTTCCTTGAGATCAACAATATAGTGTGGCCCGCTGACGACGAATACTAGCACGTCCTTTTCTTCGAGTCGCCGGCGCCAGAAATCAAAAGCCCTGCCTTGCTTTGCTGCCCGCTTTTGCTCGTCATCCTTGACCCCGAGCAGGGTGCGCAGCGCCTTACCGACATCTTCTGGATTGTCGCTAAGCCTAACTCGAAGTGGAAAAGCAGCAACTTCCTCGCGCAGGTCCTCTTGTAGTTCAAGGGCAAGTTCACGACGCTCGTAAGCGTTGCGGATATGGTAGGCGAGATTGGCGCTTATCCCTTGGTCAGTGCTGTCAGGCAATCGCCGAAAATCGCGTAATGGAGCAAAGTCTTCCGGAGGTTCTGCCAGGTAAAACACCGCTAGTGGAAAGTGATACTTTGCGGCAAGCAGTCGCAGTTTGTTCAGAGTGGGTGCGTCCTCGCCAGCCTCCCACCCTTCCAGGGTAGCCGGTTCGACATCGGCGGCTTTTGCCGCATCTTCGAGTGTGACCTTGGCACGATTACGTGTCCAGGCCAGCATTACCGGTTTAATGATTGCTTTGGTTGCCACGGAGCGCTTCCCTGAGATCCCGTTCTATAGTACAGATGCTATCGTGCCCTCTACGATTCCTGCGGGCAAGGCCTTCAATCAACCCGGAGTCTAGCTAGTAAAAGATTCAAGGCCGCGATTGCTCGCGGCCTCTGGTGTTTCTGAGTTGACGCTGATTGTTAGATCTCTTTGACTCCGTCTACGAAGGCTTTTAGCTTGCGGCTGCGGCTTGGGTGGCGCAGCTTACGGAGGGCCTTGGCTTCAATCTGGCGGATTCGCTCGCGGGTGACCTGGAAGCTCTGGCCTACCTCTTCGAGGGTGTGCTCGGAGCCGTCTTCGAGGCCGAAGCGCATCTTGATGACACGCTCTTCGCGCGGCGTCAGGGTGCGGAGGACCTGCGAGGTGTACTCCTTGAGGTTGACGCTGATGACGGCGTCGGACGGGCAGACGGCCATGCGGTCCTCGATGAAGTCTCCAAGGTGCGAGTCTTCCTCTTCTCCGATGGGGGTCTCGAGCGAGATGGGCTCCTGCGCGATCTTGAGGACCTTGCGGACCTTGGCGACGGGGATGTCCATGCGGCGGGCGATCTCTTCGCGATGAGGCTTCGCGGCCAAGCTCCTGCACGAGCTGGCGGCGAGTGCGGATGAGCTTGTTGATGGTCTCGATCATGTGCACCGGGATGCGGATGGTGCGGGCCTGGTCCGCGATGGCGCGGGTGATGGCCTGGCGAATCCACCAGGTGGCGTAGGTCGAGAATTTGTAACCGCGACGGTACTCGAACTTGTCGACCGCCTTCATGAGGCCGATGTTGCCCTCCTGAATGAGGTCGAGGAACTGGAGTCCGCGGTTGGTGTACTTCTTGGCGATGGAGACGACGAGGCGAAGGTTGGCCTCGATGAGCTCGCGCTTGGCGCGCTCGGCGTCCATGTCGCCCTGGATCATCTCGCGCTGGGTGCGCTTGAGGTCGATCAGCGTGATGCCGGCGTCCTGCTCGATGCGCTCGAGGTCGGTGCGGCAGTTGCGCTGCTGGCGCTTGTACTCCTTGCGCAGCTCCTCGGACTTGGAAGCCTCGAACTTGTTCTCGAGCGTCTTGATCTGGCGCTCGAGGGTGCGCATGGAGTCGACGGTCTTGTTGACCTTGTCGAGGAGGCGCTTCTTCTCGGAGTTGGTGTACTTCAGCTCGCGGACGATGCGGTTGATGTAGACGTGCTCGCGGCCGATGAGCCAGCGCAGCTTGCGGGTCTCCTTGGCCTTGGCTTTGGCGTCTTTGCCGGAGACGGCGGCGAGCTTCTCGTCGAAGCCGTGAATCTTCTTCTGGTGCTTCAGGATGACGTCGATGCGGCCGACGGTGGCGCGGACGCGGGCCTGCAGGATCTCCTCGGTGAGCTCTTCTTCGTCGAAGGTGACGACTTCCTTGATGTTGCGGACGCCGCGGCGGAGGTCTTCGCCGAGGGCGACGATCTCGCGGATGACGATCGGCGAGCGCGAGATAGCCTTCATCACGCGGATCTGGCCGCGCTCGATGCGCTTGGCGATTTCGACCTCGCCCTCGCGGGTGAGCAGCGGGACGGTGCCCATCTCGCGCAGGTACATGCGGACGGGATCGTTGGTCTTCTCCAGGGTTCCGGGCGAGAGATCGAGCTCTACGTCCTCGGACTCTTCGCCGGCCTCAGGCTCGTACTTCTCGCGATCGCCGCTGAACTTTTCGCCCGAGAGCACATCGATGCCCTGGGTGTTGATGGTGGTCATCAGGTCATCGAGCTCGTCTGGGGACGTGATATCGCCCGGCAGCAGGTCGTTGACCTCGCCAAAGGTCAGATATCCCTTCTCCTTTCCGGTCTCGATGAGTTTGTCTATATCTTCTTCGTACTTATCGATTTCTTCAGCCACGGCAGTGCGCACTCCTGCATAAATTTCTATTCATGGGATGCCTACTGAACCAATTGCGGTATCAGAGGCACACCCTTCCCTGGGTTGTTTCGTAATGGGCAGGGAGCAGTTGCGGTTGAAACCGCGGTGGCAAGCCGGATGACCTTCCAGGAGGTCAGGGCATTCGAAGGCACACGTCCCCAGCGAATCACAGAATACCATAAATTTAGACGTCTTCAGGGGTGGAAAAGATTCGGCGGAGGTGTACGAAGAGGCTCTCCGGAGGCTCCATTCTGGCAGCGAGGACAGCGGCGGTTGTGGATATCGCAGCCGTTGGCGCCGTAGTCGTGATTGCAGCCATGGCGGTTGCAGCGGAGATGGTAGATCGTCTGGCCGGGGAAGGTGTCTGAGGGGAAGCCGGTACGGGAGATGACGATCTGGTTGTGTTGATTGCGGTAGCCGGGGTCGGTGGTCTTGAAACGGGTCATGCGATTTTAAGATTGTAAAGCCTATATTCTCGATCCATGATTTACATGTCGCTGAAACCACCGTTTGTTCAGAAAGGTTGGTGACCTTAACCCCTCAGGAAGACTAAGGAGGCGCAAGTGTTGTGTCCGAAAGGAATTTCCGACGCGATTCCCCAACCGTCGGGCAGCTTGGTGCTGCCACCATCCGAGGCGGCATAAGTCTCGCCCATAATCTTTCCAGGATAAGCTGCTGAAACCCTCATAAGGGGTTTAAACGAATCAGCGAGCATCTTCAATACATCCCCCCCCGATTTTTGCGCATCACGCGTTTCATATTTGCATTCGAGTAAGCCTTCTTCGGCTCGACCTGCGGATTAGAATGGGATGCCATCGGGCTGCTCGGTGATTGTAGAAGGGTGTCTCCAACCTGGACGTTGAGGTGCTTCAGGGTTTCGGGGTGGCAGAATGATTCCGAGTTCCTCGCCGACGCGTATTACTTCAACTGTTGTCATCTGCTTCTCGTCATAAGTCGTCAACCGCAGGTCCTTCGACTGCGCCTCTCGCGGTGGGGCTGCGAGAGGCTTCGCTCAGGATGACACATCTCTGCATAAGTTTGACAGGTTACTTGCGGAAAGCTGGGCCATTGGCTTTTGGCTAATTTCATCATGGAACTGGTCTTAGGGCCAGTCAGAGTTAGCTGGCTCGGGGGTCAGCCTTCCAACTGGGGCCTTGAGCGCCGGAGCCGAGCCATCAGGGCGGACGGCCGCAGGGATGGCGGATAGTGGAGCAGGCTGGCGAGGAAGGCCGGGAGAGTATCGTGTGAGAGCCGCAGGGACTCGGGGAGGACGTAGATGTTCATCATCAGTTCCGAGACCAGCAGCGAGCCGGCGGCGCCGTACAGGCCGTAGCGGCTCGCCAGGAGGTAGCTCAGGACGAAGGTGATGCTGGTGCCGGTGATGTACCAGGCGGCCAGCTCTGGTGTTGGTTGATGGCGGCGACCAAGGTCGAGCTGGTAGCCCATAGCGAGTAGAAGACCACTACCAGCAGCAGGATCGCCAGCAGAGCTCGGCTCGGCGGGACGTGGCCTCCGGTCCAGCGATGCAGGAACCAGGGGCCAACGGACATCATCCCGGCGATGACCACGACGGCGATGATCAGCGCCATCTGGCAGGCGCGGCGGTGGAGTGAGCGCATGAGCGGGATATTGCTGGAGCCGAAGGCGATCGACATCTCCGGCCAGAAGGTTGAGTTGACCATCTGGACCATCTGAAGGGCGACGCGTGAGACGGTGCGGGCGGTTCTGAAGATGCGACGGCCGTGGGGCCCATAGCGTAGCCGACCGCCAGCGTGGTTCCCTGGAGGTTCAACGCGTTGCCGATGGGGAACCCCATGAAGGCGAAGGCCGGAGGGGCGATCCGGCGAAGCTCGGTGAAGCGGGCGTGGCTCCAGCCGTAGCGGATCCATGGGATGTCATGCCGCACCATGATGCACAGCGTCAGCGTTCCAAGTGCGTTGGCCAGCGCGAAGGCCAGCGCGGTGACGCGAGCGCCGTAGCCCAGCCAGACGGGAATCAGCATGGCGCCAAAGGCGACGAGCGACAGACACTCTTGATCAACGAGCCGTAGGGATAGCGTCCGACGCAGCTATAGGACGATTGAAGCAGCGTTTCAACTGGCCCAGCAGCACCGAAATGCCCAGGTAGAAGATGATCCACTTGGTGTCGGTCGGCCCCATGACATGGAGTTTGAGGAACTCCGAGACGGGAAAGAAATACAGCGCGACACCGAACAGCAGGATGCAGGCCGAGCAGACGAAGGCGATGAGCCACCAGCAGCTCTGGAAGACGCGGAGCGCGCCTTTGTAGTCTCCGCGCGAGGCCATCATGGTCATCTCGTTGCCGGCGACGTTGCCGAAGCCGATGCTGGTGAAGCTCAGGTAGGAGGGAATGGCGTTGACGATCATCCATTCGCCGTAGAGCGGTGCCCCAGAAGTGGAAGAAGACCGGCACCTGGATGAGCTGCACGATCGTCTTGGCTAGCCTGCTGATCCAGTTGGACATGAAGCCGAGAAGGAGCCGTCGTTTGGTTGAGCTGTCCATGCCTCTGCTGGACTACTGTTTGCGAAGACGGGCGTTGAGCGTCTGAGCAAAAGGGCGAACGAGCCTTTTGACTCGTGCAAGGGGGTTATGGGCTCGGAGACGCTGCCGCCTTCAGAAACTGATTGCTCTTCGCCTCTGACGCATGCGGCCCACGACTGAAACAGCGGAACGATCCCGGCGCGCTCTGAGGGGGAGTATTCGTGGCAGGCGGAGGCCAGGTAGCGGGTGAAGTTGTGCGGCTGGCCTTGTCGATCCAGGTCGATCCGCCACTTCAGCCGGTCGGCAGCGAACGGCATCACCTCGTAGAACATTCGCTGCTCGTCCCGCAGCCACATGCCGAGGCGATTGCGAAACTTGTCGCCATCGTGTCCCACCCGGTAGCCGCTGATGATCTCGTTCTCACAGATGAAGGAGCCGAAGGGAGCAAGCTGAACGAACAAGGGCCAGTCGCCGAAGGACTCCATCGCTAGCGGGTAACCACCGGAGGCGATGACGGCATCACGTTTGACGGCGAAGGCGGCGAAGCTGGCCTTGGGGCCGGGCTTCTGTTCGATCAGATTGTCGGGTGAAAGCAGAACAGATTCACGCTCAGCAGATACTGCTTGCTCAAGACGATGCCTTCCTTGTCGATGTTCTCCCATCCCGCGCGGACGAGCACTGCATCGGCGCGGCGGGCGGCACCGCGCAGCAGCACCTCCACGAATTTTGGCTGGGCGAGGTCGTCGGAGGAGAAGAGCGTGACCCAGTCACCCGTGAGGCAGGAGAGGGTGAAATCCCACTGCGCGCCTACGTTCGATCCTACGGGCGGGTTGACGCCGCGGACCTTGGAAGGGTCGGCGTACTTGGCGATGATCTCTGGGGTGTGATCGGTGCTGAAGTGGTCGGAGATAACGATCTCGTCAGGAGGATGAGTCTGGTTCAGCAACGACAGAATCGTCTCTTCCAGAAACTCCGCCTGATTGAAGGTCGGGATGCCTACGGAGAAGGTCAAAGGCTTGCCCATCAGGTTGAATTGTAGCAAGGCGAGATGAGCTTTCTACGCTGCGTCAGAGCTCGCGGAGTCTGCGGTCGAGGGTGAGGCGCTCAGCCATCAGCTTTGTCAGCATCTCCTGGTCGCCGCGGCGATCGGCTTCGGCGATGAGAGTGCGGATCTCGCGCTGGCGGCGTTCGATGTGACGATGCTCGAGCGTGTGCAGGGCGTTGGTGACGAGCTGCACCGTCGACTGCGCGTTGCCGGATCGCGGCTCTGCGCTGCTTTCGTCCTGCATCAGTGCGCGGGCGAGCAGGGCGTGCGACTCCTGATCGGGCGCGGCGTCGAGTGGATTTGGGGGGCGGGAGCGTGCACCAGCGCATCGAGGATCGGAGCCGAGGTGAGTCCTTCGTACCAGTCGGGGTGTTGAGAGAGTTGTTCGGCGGCGAGTGTTCGCGCGGGATCGCTCTCAGGTAGAACGAGGGCGCGGAGCAGGACGCGCTCGGTCTCGCTTGCGGGGTCGTGAGTGTGCGAGCGGACGCTTTCGACGCGTTTTACTGCGGCTTGGCGCAGCTCCTGGCGGAGAATCGCGGAGTCGATGCCGAGCTTTTGCGCGGCGTCGGCGGCAAACTCGTCGCGCTGGAGGCGGTTGGTGATGCGGCGAATGTGGGGGAACAGGAAGTTCATCGCCTTCACCTTGGCCTCGGCGGTGCGGCCGGGGAAGAGCTGGCGGGCGCGGTCGATGAGGCAGTCGGCGTAGCGTTGGGCACTGCGGATGGCGGCCATATAGGCCTCCACTCCTCGCTCGCGGATAAACCGGTCGGGGTCGAGACCGCCTTCGAGAGTGACGACCTTTACTTCGAAGTCCTCTTCGGTGAGCAGGGCGATGGATTTTTCCGCGGCGTCGACGCCAGCGGTGTCGGGATCGAAGTTGACGTAGGCGCGTTTCGTGAAGCGGCTGAGCAGACGAATCTGCGTCTCGGTGAACGCAGTGCCCGAAGTCGCAATAACACTCTGGATCCCTGCCATGAAGACCGAGATGCAATCCATCTGACCTTCAACGAGCAATACGCCGTCATTTTTTCTAATGTCGGCCTTGGCCTTGTCGAGGTTGAAGAGCATTTGTCCCTTGCTGTAGAGCGCGGTCTCGGGAGAGTTGATGTACTTCGCGATCTGGCGTCCCTTCTCGTCCAGGGATCGAGGGCGCGCGCTGTGAAGGCGATGGTCTTGCCGGATTCGTTGGCGATGGGGAAGGTGATGCGCTTGCGGAAGCGGGCATACATCTGGCCGTGCGAGCCGTCGGTCTGCTCCTTTGCGGAGAAGAGACCGCTGGCGCGGAGGACCTCTTCCTTGAAGTGTGCGCGGAGTGCTTCGCGCATGTGGTTGAAGTCGTCGGGAGCGTAGCCGATGCGGAATTTCGCGGTCGTCTCGGGGGTGACGCCGCGGCCGCTGAGGTACTCGCGTGCGCGGGCTGCTTCGGGACTCTTGAGCTGTGCCTCGAAGTACTGGGTCGCAGCCTCGTGGATGTCGAGCAACTGACGCCGCAGCCCGGCCTCGCGGGCCTCTTCGGGCGAGGCGAACTCACGCTTCGGCAGCGGGACTCCGGCCTTCACGGCGACAACACGCACCGCTTCGGGGAAACTGATGTTCTCCATCTTCATGACGAAGGTGAAGACGTCGCCCTTCTCGTGACAGCCGAAGCAGTAGAAGTAGCCGTGCGCGGCGTTTACTGAAAAGGAACCTGTCTTCTCCTTGTGAAACGGGCACAGCCCGGTGTGATTCTGCGCGCCCGTCTTGCGCAGCTTCACGTACTCGCCGACGATGCGCACGATATCGGCCTGCTGTTTCACGAGTTGGGAAAAATTGTCCGACACCTGGGAACAAACTACAAACTATGAGTGTAGATGAGAGCCGGTTAGCTACGCGTAGGCACGTCGCGGGGCAAAGCCCGCAACCTCTATGCGACTTTTGTTGCAGAGCGTTAGCGCGTTTTCCCTTGCCTGCGAAAACTTCTCTGGGGAAGATGGGTCTGTATGTTCGAAGTGAGTGGGCTACTGGCCTGTTCGACATCTCTAAGGCGGCATCTTTATCCGCCCATACTCCCCGAGGTAAGGAATGAAATCGCTCAAATCAATACGTAAGCCAATCAAAAAGATGATGGCAGCAGGCATTGCTGCTGCGGCCCTTGCTCTTGTTCCGGCGGCCTCTTTTGCAGCCGTCAATGTCGCGGTCGGCATCTCGGTGGGCACGCCTCCTCCGGCGCTACCGGTTTATACGCAGCCTATCTGCCCCGGCCCCGGCTACATCTGGACTCCGGGCTACTGGGCCTACAGTCCGGCGGGCTACTACTGGGTGCCTGGCGTGTGGGTGATGGCTCCCGCGCCCGGCCAGCTGTGGACGCCTCCCTACTGGGGATGGAGCGGCGGAGCGTATATCTTCCACGCCGGGTACTGGGGTCCGCACATCGGCTTCTATGGCGGCGTGAACTATGGCTTCGGTTACGGCGGAGTTGGATTTGAGGGTGGCTACTGGCGTGGCGGCGCCTTTATGTACAACCGCGCAGTGGCCAACATCGACGTCGTAACATCACGAACGTGTACAACCACACCGTGATCGTGAACAACAGCCGCGTGGCCTACAACGGCGGCGTTGGCGGACTGCAGGTTCGGGCGACGGCGCGTGAAGAGGCAGCCTTCCATGAGCACCATTTTGAGCCTACCTCCAACCAGATAGCGCACGAGCAGGCGATGCGTGCGGATCGCAACCAGCTTGCGTCGGTCAACGGCGGACGTCCTCACACGATGGCGATGTCTACGGTGAACCAGCGTATGGCGAACCAGGACCAACGGATCGCCCATGGTGTACGTGACGGCCAGATGACGGCCGGCGAGGCGGCGCGTGCAAATGGCCGGCAGGCGCAGATCGATCAGCAGGTTCATAATGACCGCCAAGCCAACGGCGGGCATCTGACTCCTCAGGAGCACCAGCAGGTCAACCACGAACAGAACCAGGCAAGCAGGCAGATCAATAGGGAGAACCACAACGAAAAGAGGGACTAAGCCTGTAGTCCCAACGGAAGTCACAAAAGAAGCGGCTCGACAGAATCTTGTCGGCCGCTTTTCTTTTCCGGCGTGATGAACCGCCCCTACAATTGCGTTTGAGTGCTCCGCGCAGAACAACTCGACCGGCTTGTTATCGTTCTCGTGCGCGCACGTAATCCCAATAACATTGGTGCGGCGGCGCGGGCGATGCACGACTTCGGCTTCCGGCATCTGCGCGTCGTCAACGATTATGCCGTGCCCTTCGAGACTGCTCGCTCAGCGATTGACGCCTCCGCCGTGCTTTCAAGCGCGAGGGTGTGGGCCAGTGTCGCAGACGCTACGTCGGACTGCACGCTGGTCGTGGGCACGACCGCTGTCGGTGAGCGCGCGCTGCAGCATCCTCTTCATGCGCTGCCCGAGGCAGGGGCGAAGATTGATGAGGAACTTTCGCGCGAGGAAGGGCGGGTTGCTCTGCTCTTCGGCTCGGAGAAGACCGGTCTCAGCAATGACGAGCTTAGCCACTGCCACTGGCTCCTGACGATTCCGATGCAAGAGCCTGAGGAGCTTCGTCATCCCTCGATGAATCTGGCCAGGCCGTCGCGGTTTGCCTCTACGAGCTTGTACGGGCGCCCGGCATGACTCCGGCGGGTGGAATCCCGCAGGCGGCCGGAGCAGGCGAGGTCGAACGCTTCATCGCGCTCTTTACCGAGATGCTCGAAGAGACGGGGTACACGCGCCGCCATCCAGCGAACTGCGATGAGGCGCAGATTCGCAGGCTCATCCTCCGGATGGGGCTCACCGCAAACGACGTCCCCGTCTGGATGGGGATCGTGCGCCAGGTGCTGTGGAAGGCCCGCAGGCAGTGACAAATCATCAAATTGTGCAGTCCAATCCACGATGGCAGTAGACTTAGAAATCATTTCACGCAATCAGCACAAGGCTGTTGGAGGATTCACGATGTTTCGAGGGAACGGCCTGCGCCCGGCGCTGGCACTTATAGTGGTGTGTCTTACGGTCGCGGCAGCAGCGCAGCAGGGCAGACAGTTGACAATGGCCGATTACGCGCAGGCCGAAAAGTTCATGAACTACAACGTCAACCCTCTCGTCTTCCATGGCGTGGAGCATCCGGAGTGGATCTCCTCTAATGGTTCCGAGGACCGCTTCTGGTATCGCGATCTCGGCCCTGAGGGCATGACCTACATGCTGGTCGATGCGACGACGGGGACAAAAGGACCGGCCTTCGACCATGCCAAACTCGCCGCGGCTCTGACGGCAGCGGGGGCGCGGCGCGAGAGCGATCCACATCATCTCGTTCTCGACGAGCTTTCACTCGATGGCGCGACGGTGACGGTTTCGGCGGCTGGCGCTAAGTATCGCTGCGATCTTAGTGGCAAAGGAACATGCGCGGCTATCGGCTCTGCTCCGGGAGGGCGCGGGCCTGGGCGTCGTTCGTATGTCGAGCCCGTGCTCTCACCGGACGGCAAGAAAGGCGCGTTCATTCGCGACTGGAACCTCTGGGTTCGCGACACGGCGACGGGCAAGGAGACGCAACTCACCACCGATGGAGTGAAGGACTTCGGCTATGCCACCGATAACGCCGGATGGCAGTCGAGCGATAACGCCATCCTGGTCTGGTCTCCGGACTCGAAGAAGATCGCGACCTTCCAGCAGGATCAGCGCAAGGACGGCGAGATGTATCTCGTCCCGGTTACGAATGGCCATCCGGAGTTGCAGGCGTGGAAGTATCCGCTGGTCGGCGACAAGGATGTGACGATGATCGAGCGCGTCATCATCGAGTGACGTCCATGATCGCCCAAGATCGTCCGCCTGAAGATGCCGCCGGACCAGCACCGTTCGACTTTGTGCGATGACGTTAGTTGCCGCGGCGGAACTGGCTGGGACGATGTTCAGTGGAGCGACGACGGCAAGCATCTCGCTTTTGTCTCCACCTCTCGCGACCATAAGCAGGAGTGGATGCGTATTGCCGATGCATCCACCGGCGATGTTCGCGATGTTTTGGGCGAGACCACGGCGAAGTTTTTCGAGAGCGGCAATGACAAGGTGAACTGGCACTATCTGCCGAAGTCCAACGAAATCTTCTGGTTCAGCGAACGCGACGACTGGGGCCAGATGTATCTCTACGACCTGACACCGGCAAGCTGAAGAATCAGATCACGCATGGAGAGGGCAATGTCACGCAGGTCCTGTCAGTCGATGCTGCGACGCGGACCATCTACTTTCTGGGAGTAGGTAAGGAGCCGGGACGCGATCCGTACTTCGAGCACTACTACAGCATCAACTTCGATGGCAGCGATATGAAGCTGCTGACGCCGGAGAACGCAGACCATGCCGTGACTCCTTCGCCGGACGGGCGCTACTTTGTCGACACTGACTCAACGGTCACCCAGCCCGAGACGGCGGTTGTTCGCGACGCTAAGGGCAAGGTCGTCGTCGATGTGGCGAAGCAGGACATCACGAAGCTGGTGGCCACAGGATGGGTGCCTCCGGTTCCGATCGTGGTCAAGGCGCGCGATGGGAAGACCGACTTCTACGGCTTCATGTTTAAGCCGACGGACTTCGACGCTTCGAAGAAGTATCCAATTGTGAATCATGTCTATCCCGGTCCGCAGACGGGCTCCTGCGGGGGGCGTGGATTTGCCGCTGCGCACGGAGATATGCAATCGCTCGCGGAGCTTGGTTTTATCGTGGTCTGCATCGACGGCATGGGGACGCCCTGGCGGTCGAAGACGTTCCATGAGGCGTACTACGGCAACCTTGGCGACAACACGATCCCTGACCAGGTGTCGGGGATGAAGGATCTGGCGGCGAAGTATCCGTGGATCGATCTCGATCGCGTTGGGATGTACGGACATTCAGGCGGAGGCAATGCGACGGCGGCGGCGATGTTCCACTATCCGGACTTCTTCAAGGTTGGCATTGCGGAGAGCGGAAATCACGATCAGCGTGACTATGAGGATGACTGGGCGGAGAAGTGGTCGGGCCTGTTAGTGAAGAATCCCGATGGCACGACGAACTATGACAGTCAGGCCAACCAGTATGTAGCCAAGAATCTGAAAGGCCATTTGCTGCTGGCGCATGGGACGATGGACAACAACGTTCCGATGAATAATACGCTGCTGGTTGTTGAGGCGCTCATCAAGGCGAATAAGGACTTCGACCTTCTCATCATCCCGAATGTGGCGCACGGCTATGGCGAGGCGACGCAGTATATGACGAGGCGGCGCTGGGATTATTTTGTGAGGTATCTCGCGGGCAACTGCCGCCGCATGAGTACGAGATGAAGCCGTACGCCCAGACCCAGCAGATTCTGCACTCGCTCGGCGGGCCAAGCGACGACGATCAGTAGTAGTTACAAATAGAGCGGGCCTGCGGATGTTCTTCGCAGGTCCGCTTTTTCTTTGCCAGATTCACGCGGAGAACATGGCCAGCACGTCCTCACGGCGCTGGCCGCGTTGCCGCAGGGTGCGAATCGCCAGTGCATCGTGGCGCTTGGCCAGCCTCACGCCTTGCTCGTCGCGGAGAAGCCGCGTGTGGAAGTAGCTGACCTCGGGAAGGCCGAGAGCGCGCTGCAGCAGGATCTGCCGCGCGGTGGACTTCAGCAGGTCGGCTCCGCGCACGACTTCGGTGATCTGCATCGCCGCGTCGTCGACGACGCAGGCGAGCTGGTAGCTTGGCAGACCGTCCTTGCGCCAGATGAGGAAGTCGCCGAAGTCCTTGCCTGCGGTGAAGCTCTGCGCGCCCAGGTTGCGCGTCGGTGAAGCGGATGGTTTCGCCGTCGGGGACGCGGAAGCGGTAGTTCATTCCTGTGTTGCAGGGTTTGTGGTGTTGCGTTGTTTGTTGGGCGGCATTTGCCGGTGTAGACAGGCTCGTCGTCGGTGTCCTCGTGCGGGGCTTGCATCATCTGCGCTAGCTCGCGGCGGCTGCAGGTGCAGGCGTAGGCGTGGCCGTCTGCGAGCAAGCGTTCGAAGGCTTCCCGATAGAGGGCGATGCGTTCGGACTGCACGATCATTGGCGGTGTCCACTCGATGCCTAGCCATGCGAGGTCTTCGATCATGGCGTCGACGAACTCCTGCTTCGAGCGCTGCGGGTCGAGGTCTTCGTTGCGGAGGAGGAGCGTACCGTTTTGCTGCTGCGCGCGCTGGTAGGCAGTCCAGAAGGTTGCCGCGTGACCGAGGTGAAGGAGGCCTGTTGGCGATGGTGCTAGTCGGCCGATGTAGGAGTTGTTGGACACTACTGTTGAAGTTTCGCAGCTTCGTCCAGTTTTGTCTGGGCACCGATGCTGTCGCCTAGAGCCTGCAAAACTTGCGCGTGAAATCGAAGCAGGCCGATAAGGGTCCGCGTATCAGGGAACATGTAGATCCTGACCTGCTGGCGAATCAAGGGCAGATCGTTGTTCATCTTCAGCATGAGTGAGATCTTTGTCTGATCCCTTCAAATCGCCCATGGCGGCTTTGGCCTGCCCGCGAACTCCATAAACGGCAGCTCTTCAGAATGGTCGTCAGGGCCGGCTTCGGAAACTGCAACAGCCTCCTCGGCATAACGCAGAGCTTCCTTAGACTCGTGATTGCGAAGAAGGGCGGTCGTTGCATAGGTATAGGCTGACTTCTTTCGATATAGCGGCTATCAGGAGCAAATTGATTCGCAACTTCGGCGCTTCGACGACAGAGGTCCGCTTGTTGCGCACTATCCTTGTTTTGCATTACTGCTTGGTGGCATTGGTCGGAAAGAGGAAAGAAGACTCTCTGATTTCGTTGTCGTTGTCCGCAACGTGTTCGCCCAGCGAAAAGGGAATTGTGACGGTGGTACTCACAGCATACCCTTCCAGCATGGATGGTTTATATGCCCATTGCTTCACGGCATCAACCGCTGCGCCGTTCAGCATAGGTGGCCCGCTGATTATCTTCACTTTTCCAACGGAACCATCAGGTTCGATTTCGATCTGGAGAACTACAGTACCCACAACATGTGCAGCTTTTGCGATGGGTGGATAGATCGGCTCTACGTGCTTTATTCGGTTCGTTGCCGCAATCGCTGCGCCTACAGACGGCGCAGTAATGGTAACGGAGCTCTGTGCGTGCGCGTAAATGGAAATAGCGAGAAGGGCCGGAGTTGCATAGAAGAGAATCGAGCGCATAAGTTTGGGCCGAAGAATTCCTAGTCAAATCTACATGTAATCCACGCCGTACTGCACGGGGATTTGGGTGAAGGCGATGCGTGTGGGTGCGCTTTCGCGGGCGGGCAACATGCCGGCGAAGTGCAGGGTTGTGTGTCCGTATTTGAGGTTTAGTTTGTCCATTGTGGCGGAGAGCTGCGAGCGGTTGTCGGGGTCGGCGAAGAGCTCGTCCTGATGTTCGTTTTCGGGGACGAGGTCGCGTAGTGTGACTCCGACGAAGAACGGGCGTGGAACTCTGCGCCCTGCGGGCGCTGCCGCCATGTCTGGCGCATCACTTCGAGGAGCGTGAAGGTGTCCTGACACTCGCGGAAGCGGGCTTCCATCCCCCAGCCGGAGTGCTTGATTCCGCTGAAGTGGCGCTTTGATTTCACCTGCGCGGCCTGCTCCTTTGTGAGCTGGTAGCGGATGGTGACGGCCATCGAGCCGGTGTAGAACTTCTCCATGCGGAGGCGCATCGCGGCCTTGTGGAGCAGCTTGTTGGCGACGGCCCAGGCGCCTTCGTCGCTGCGGAACTCCGGCGCCATCACGTGCGAGTGGCCCAGCGACTTCTGAATTTCGCTCGCTACGGGAGCGCCGTCGTCGCCTGTCTCGTCGCCGCGCAGCCAGTGGTAGAGGCGGTCGCCCCAGACGCTGTCCCAGAGCTTGTGCATGCCGTTGCGGTCGAGCGCGAGTAGCTGCTCCATCGTTGTGATGCCCTTCGCGTTGAGGCGTACTTCGGTGCGTGCTCCGACGCCGGGAAGGTCGCGCAGGTCGAGATGAGCGATGGCTCGCGGCAGTTGCGAGGGGAGAAGCCCGATGAGGCCGTCGGGCTTCTGCATGTCGCTGGCGATCTTGGCGAGGTAGCGGTTCGGCGCCATGCCGATGGAGCAGCGCAGTGCGACTCCGACGTTTTTGTAGATCGATTGCTTGATGTCGAGTGCGATCTTTCTTGCGCGTGGAGGCTCCTGCTCGCGGCCGATGAGCTGGCAGACCATCTCGTCGATCGATGGGTTGTGCGCGACGGGGCAGCAGAGCTCGACGGCTTCAGAGATCTGGTGCGAGTACTTTGCGTACTCGGTGTGGTTGCCCTCGATGAGGATGATGCCGGGGCACTTCTGTTTTGCTTCGCCGACCTGGGTGCCGGTCTTGATGCCGAGCGCCTTGGCTTCGTAACTGGCGGCGATGCAGCAGGTGGTGTCGGCCATGGTGGGGACGACGGCGAGCGGGCGGTTGCGGTACTCGGGGTGGAGTTGCTGCTCGACCGAGGCGAAGAAGGAGTTCAGGTCGATGTGGAGGAAGCGGAAGCGGTCGGGTTGGGGCGAAGAGGACACGGCGACGGAGCAATTATATTCGCCATTTGTTTGCCCCGGCCATGCTCCCCCTTTTTCTCCCCTGTTATTTTTGGCAAGCCGTTTATTTTGTGCATTTTATGAGTTTTACACAAGGTAAAATATTCGAAACAAAGGAGTTATGGGTAAAAATATTGATATCAAACGAGTTGTAGGTTGTTGGTTGCAGGTTGTCAGGTGAAAAAACAAAAGCCACGGAACGGTTTCCGAGGCTTTTTTGACTTCTGGTTCTATTTTAGCAATCTGGGCAAAACTGCTCTGCCACTTTGGCGATGTTTATTTTTGGCTTGTAGGTTGTTTTATATGTGATCGTTATGGATTGCTGCCTTCGTTCGGAGGCGATTTTGGGGCTTGACCTGCGATTTTTCGGAGGATTTTGACGGTGGGGCGCGGCGCGATCTGGAATTTATGGCGGCTTGGGTTTTGGGTTTGCCTTCGGCAGAGTGGAGCCCACCCAGTCGCGCGAGAGGCCGCGCGATGGATGGGGCACCCGGCTTGTAGCCATCTGTTCCTTATGGGGCTGCGTGGAAGGTGACACAGGAAATTCTCCACGTTACTTTCGAGCGGTCATCCCATTAGGCGGCGCGGGTGCGAAATGCGCACGCCCATCCTCGATCAGCCATTCATCGCCGTGGCGGACGGCCACGAAGAAAAAGTTGATCGGGATCACGGGGATGACCGTCCCATCCGGGCCGTTGACATTGCGCACGGTAAGGAGCGCGTCGGCGACCGCCACATCGGGTTTGATGAAGCGGACCCGGTAGTTGGAGAACGCTGCTTGCGTGCTGCCGTTGACGGCTTGCTGCGCCTCGGGACCGAAGTCCTTCACCATTGCGACATGCCCTTGCAGAAAGTCACCCTGCGGCGTCACGAAGGTTCCATCTTCGGCGAATAGGGATGCTCGGACTTCGGCATTCTTCTGAAGGAAAGCCTTAGCAAAGTTGTCTCCGAGAGCGCGAACGGCTGCTTCGTCTCGAGCCTGGCTGGCACTCGCAGAGCCGGTTGCACCGATGGCGAGCGTGCACGCGAGAAACGCTTAGCCGAGACGGTGCGTCAGGCCTCGGAGCGCTGACTTCGGCTTCTTCTGGGGTGTTGAATCGATGGTGTGGGCTGCGATCAAAGCAGCTCGGTACGTTTGTGAGATTTTCATTTGTTTCTCCCTAATTTTCATTTCTTTCTTCATAATTTGTCGTTTCTTTTAGCTAACGCTTTCCGGGTGGCTTGAACGTGGCACTCAGCCTTTTAAGGGTGTGTTTGCAAGAACCTCCACTTTTTCCACCTGCGGAGGAACCGCAAATAATTCGCCAGCCCGCTCCCCCAACGCCTTCGCGATCTCGCCAGTCAAGTGGGCATTGCGGCCCGGTTCATTTGCGAAGGTGTCGAAGATGCCGAACTTCCCCGGCCCGAGCTTGATCGCATACCATTTCAACGTCGCTTTTTCATCCAATGCGAGTGGCTGAGCTGACTTTAGAAATGCCTCGGCATCGGCTTCCTTGCCTCGGCGTGCTTCGAGCGTGACTAATAATCCGATTGCTTCCATTGAGTTACTCTCCTGTGCTCCGGCCAACAATAATCAGTTGATCTCGTGGCCGGATTTGTTGACGCGGTAGCTCCGCGCACAACTATGAGTAAACGGCACATCGGATACGGAATTGTGCGGGTTTCTGCTGGGACGGTCGGAATCTTGCTAAATTCATGCGCTCCGAGAGAGAACTCCAACGACTTACACCCGAGTCTGGGGCTTGTCTTGAGGGAACGACGAAGAGACTTCGAATGAGCTGCGGCGCGCCCAGTCAGAATTGTTGACGGAGGACACAGTGCTGAGGTGGATGCAAGGAGCGATGAGTTACGAATGCTGGACAGATCCGGACTTTAACAACTTACTAAAAGGCAATCCGTGAAGGGGCAATGTGGCTGCGGACGACAACTCACAGGCGTGGCGTAAGAGCTTCTGCTTCGGAGCGGGTCTCCAAAGCGTAAGTCGCTCCCCAGCCCAAAAAATCCTGGCGATACTCTGTCGGGCTGACTCCACAGACATCACGAAAGACTTGTGCAAAGTGCTGCTGGGTTTTGAAGCCACAGGCCACGGCCACGTCCAATACTCGCGCTTCGGCAGCACGCAACATCGCTTTAGCACGCTCAATCTTTTGGCGCAGGACAAATTGATGTGGGGTCTCGCCGGTTGACTTGCGAAACATCCGCGCGAAATGAGCTGTGCTCAATCCTACCGATTGCGCCATCTCACCGAGACTCAAGTCGTTTTCCATCTTCGCATCGACGAACTCTTGAATCCTTCGCAAGCGCGTTGAGCCTAGTCCGCCTCGGTGTATCTGCACAGGACGGTGCCTTACTGCATGACCATTGACCAGCGCTGTGGCGATCTCCTGTTCGACAGAATCCAGAAACAGCCGTCCGCTCGGAAACCCAGCAACCGACTCCGCATGAACGGACGCAACCAGCGCACGCAGGCGGGGGTCCGCAAACTTGCGATAAATGCTCAGTTCTACCTCTCCGCCAGAGGCGGCCATCAGTGCCGCATCGGAAATACCGAGCTCCAGATGCGGTGCGCTCATGAGCCCAACCCACTTTCCCTCATGACGGTGGGGCAAGATCATCTCGCCCGCAGCGTAACGAAACTCCGTCAGCCCGGTTCGACGCACGCCCACTTCGATGGATCCGGGCCGCAGCACCATTGCGAGAACCTGCTCAGGCCGCACCCAAAGACGCGGCTCTGTGACAGATTCGGGTGGGCTGAATTCGATTCTCATTCCATTGCTTCCTGCGGCTGGCGTTATTCGCGGGATCTTTATCACTCGGCGAGAAGCCGTGCGTATACATCTCCTAGATTCGTGTGGGCCCTTCCTGGATTCCTAAAAAGTATGGAGTCGATTACCTCGGATATTCGGGCTGCTCGATGATGGAAATCGGGACATTGAGGCAAGGCACTTTCCCCTGCGGACTGTTGCCAAGATACTCACTGAACGCGAGTTAGATATCGGTCCGCAGATTTGTACCGATAGACGCGGAGGTTTGCCTTCGGCAGAGTGGAGCACACCTTGGTCGCTTCGCGCCGAAGGTGGGGCACCCGGCTTCCCCTCAGGGACATTGTGGCTACACATGTGAAATACGGGGATTCTTCGCTCCGCTCAGAATGACCCTTGGTGCGGAGGCGATGCTCAGCGGTGTGTTATTTGGGGGGTGGCGGGGCTGTTGGCAGGCCGAGGCTCTGGATGAGGTTGAAGTCGGGCCGTGGCTGCGAGCCTGGCGGGATGTAGAGGGTCGAGATCGCCGAGACGCCGGCCCATGGGAGGTAGCAGAGAGAGACCTTGCGCATGACAGGTTCGACGCCGGGAAAGATGGGGGCTTCGTAGACGATAACGGCGTGGTAAGGGTGGTAGTAAGTGTAGAGCTTTTGCAGCAACTGGGGCATGCCCTTGATGTCGTAGGACCAGCGCTTGAAGGTGGCGTCGCCGAGGACTCCAATCTGCCAGAGGATGAGGTGAGAGCTGGGATCAATGACGCGGCCGTTGATGAGGAAGTCGGTGGCCTCGAAGGACTGGCAGCCGGCGACTGCGGGGTCGATGTTGAGGTCGGCGAAGAGGCAGTCCTCTGCGGAGATTCCGGGCAGCATGCGGGCCTTGATTCCCTCTGCTTTCGCCCGGCGGACGGACTCGTGCGTGGGGTAGGCAAAGACGCCGGGGTGGCCGTAGGCGGCGAGGCAGACGACGAGGCCCTCGCGAAGGTACTTGAGGGTCAGCTGGATCATCTCCTCGTAGGTCTGAAGGCGGTTCTTGCCTTCGCCGTAGAGGTGGAAGAGGCTCTCGGCGCCCTTGGGGTTGAGGGACTTGATGAGATCTTCGGCGACGGGGTCGGAGACGATGTAGAGGACCTTGTCGGCCTTCTTGATCCACGCGATGGACTCCATGGTGAGCTGGCCGATGGTGCAGATGCCGGTTCCGATAACGATGAGACGCTCGTCGTACATGCGGTTTTTCTCCCTCCTGGTGGATGTGATTTACGTCTGGTGCAGGCCTCGGGGGCGTTATCGTTGTCCGGGGGGCGGAGGGTAAGGGTAGTACCAGGGGGCGTAAGGATTCCAGGGAACGCCGGGGTAGGCAGGCTGCTGCGCCTGCGCGGCGTATGGGTTCCGCTCGAATACGCAGGAGATGCAGGGTGTATATGGCGGGCCGAAGATCACAGGGGTGATGCGAGCGGCTTCAGGACTCGCTGCTGCTTCGGCCGATGCGGGCTGCGCAGCCGATGGCTGCGGAGGGGCTGGTGGAGGGGTTACGGGGGACTCGGGTCGCAGGGCCATGTAGATCCTGCCCTGGTCGCCGGAGAAGAGGACGTCGGCCTCTTCTTTGCTGAGCCCGGCCGCCTTGACGACGGCCTGGGGATCAGCGATGAAGGCTGAGAGCTTCGCCGGATCGCTCGCGAGCTCGACGTAAAGAGCTCTCAGCCGGGAGGGTTTCGTGGAAGGTGTTTCGGTCGCTCCGGAGCCTGCGGCGGACGCCGGCTTTGTCGATGTGGCCGGCGTCCGGTGGGTTCCCGTGGTTTTTTTGTGAGCCATCGGTTCCTCGTCGTGGTTAGCGGTTTACCCCTAAGACTTGGCTTCGTCTTCGGGCTTTGCGGGCTGTTCCTGCTGGGTTGGCAGCGGAGGAGCGACCTGCAGGTAGACCATCTGGTAGATGGGGTAGATGGGTGGATAGATCGGGTAGTGAATGAGTGGTGTGACGATGTGGTAGATGGGTGGCGTGACGATGTGGTAGATGGGTGGCGTGACAACGTGGTAGAGGATACCAACGGGTGTCACAGGCACACCCGGCGCGCGGTACGGCTCGATCTGCGGCTGCTCCAGGTAGACCGGCGGCGTATGAATGACCGGCGGCGTATGAATGACCGGCGGGGTTTGAATAACCGGTGGGATATGGATGACCGGTGGTGTGTGGATGACCGGCGGAGTATGGATAACCGGCGGAGTGTGAATGACCGGCGGTGTGTGAATCAGCGGCGGATAGTTCGGCGGATAGTACGGCGGATAGATGGGTGGGTAGACGGGTGGGTACTGGGGTGAGTAGATGATGGGGGGATAGGGAGGCGATGACATGGGTGGACTCTCCTTTTGCTGTTGAGCTTAGGGGCCCATGCAGAGCGAGCAGGAACTCGCAAAGATCAGATCGTCCGGGGGGTGGGGAGTTGGTGCTGCCTGCCGAGTCCTGAGCGTACTCTTCCCGCACCGGCAACGCAAGTCAGACGGGTGGACGCCAGCAAGGCCAACTGATCATCTACCCGGAGTAGGGGGAGGGAGTGGTCAGGCTTGAGATTTATGACGGGCTAGTCGCCGTCATACAAATCGTTTTCGTTCACCTGCTGTCGTCAGGCTGCTGTGTCTGGGCCTTTAGCTTTCGGCTACGTTGACGCAAAGCGCGGTTCAAGCGGCTGTGGTTTCACCCTTGAGCTGCTCGGCAATATTGTGGGCGATGAGGGCGTCGATTGTGGGCTGGAGCATGCCTTCCATCACCATGTTGAGCTGGTGGTTGGTGAGGCCGATGCGGTGGTCGGTGAGGCGGTTCTGCGGGAAGTTGTAGGTGCGGATCTTTTCACTGCGATCGCCGGAGCCTACCTGCGACTTGCGCTGCGCGGCCTGGGCGGCGTGCTGCTTTTCCATCTCTACTTCGTAGAGACGGGAGCGGAGGACGCGCATGGCCTTTTCGCGGTTCTTGATCTGCGACTTTTCGTCCTGGCAGGAGACGACGGTGTTCGTCGGGATGTGCGTGATGCGCACGGCCGAGTATGTCGTGTTGACGGACTGACCGCCGGGGCCGGAGGAGCAGAAGGTGTCGACGCGGAGGTCCTTGGCTTCGATCTTGACGTCGACCTCTTCGGCCTCGGGGAGGACGGCGACGGTGATGGCGGAGGTGTGGACGCGGCCCTGTGTCTCCGTTGCCGGCACGCGTTGCACGCGGTGCACGCCGGACTCGTACTTCATCTGCGAGTAGACCTTGTCGCCCTCGAAGATGGCGGTGACTTCCTTGAGGCCGCCGACGTCGCTCGGGCTTTCGGATAGCACCTCGACCTTCCAGCGGTGCTGCTCGGCGAAGCGGAGATACATGCGGAAGACCTCGGCTGCAAAGAGCGAGGCTTCGTCTCCGCCGGTGCCGGCGCGAACCTCGATGACGATGTTCTTGTCGTCATTGGGATCCTTGGGGAGAAGCATGATCTTCAGCTCTTCTTCCACCTCGGCGAGGCGCGGTTCAAGCGCGGTGAGCTCGAGCTCGGCCATCTGCTGGATGTCGGGGTCGGGGTCGGCGAGCATGGCCTTGGCGTCGGCGACTCCCTGCTTGATGGAGCGATACTCGCGGAGCTTGTCGACGGTGGGCTCGAGGTCGCGGTGCGCCTTGGCGGTGGCGGAGAACTTCTTCTGGTCGGTGACCAGAGTGGGGTCGGCGAGCTGGCGGCCGAGATCTTCGTAACGGGCTTCGAGTTGGTCGAGGCGGTCGAACATGGGTCTTCTTTCTAAATTCAAGGCTTAGGGATTAGGGCACGGGGAACAGCGAGGCGAAGGCGCAGCTAGGCAAAGTCGTGACGAGAGGTCACGCGGGAAGGGTTCACCGGGTTTGCCTTGGCGGACATTGCTCTTATTAGATGTTACTCCTGTTGGGTGGGGTTCAGATGCATCTTTAGAGGTTTAGAAAGTTGCTATTTCAGGTCTGTACGACGCCCCACTTGATGCGTGCCCAAACTCTCTCGTGGATCAGATACATGATGGAAGTGTAGATATTGCTTATGATCATGAATCCGACGGCGATGTGAACGGTTCTGGTGAAGAGATATATGGTCAGAAAATCGAGACACATGATAATGACCCGATATGTGATTGCCTTGGCAACAGAACGGCGGGTGCTGACGCTGCGAGCCATCGTTCCTCCTGAGATTTAGTAGATATTGTGGGCTCGGCGGGGTTCGGGAGATGTTATGTCTGCTGGTTCCGGGCGCATCTTGGAAGCTGAGGGCTTGGGATGACACGGTTTGCGGCGGTTGCGGAGGTGGCGGAGCGGCTGGCGGGAGAGTCGAGCCGATTGAAGAAGCGGGCGGCGATTGCTGAGGCTCTGAAGACCGTGCATGCGGATGATCCTGAGAGTGCGGATGCCGGGTTGTTTGCGATGTATGTGGCTGGGACTCCGTTCGCGGAGGCGGATTCGCGGAAGCTGAATGCGGGTGGGGCGTTGCTGTCGAAGGCGTTGCTGGAGGTGAGTGGGGCTTCGCAGATTGAGTTGACTGCGGCTTATAAAAGGCATGGGGATTTGGGGGCGGCTGGGTTTGATTTGTTGACTGCTGCGGGATCGGTGGCGCGGAGAGAACCCACATCTGGCGATAAGGCCGCGAGATATGCGGCACCCGGATTTGTGCCAGGTGGGGCACCCGGTTCTTTGGGTGGTTCTGATGCTGGGCTCACCTTGAGTGAGTTGGCGGAGGCGTTTGCGGGGATGGCGGTTGCGAAGACTACGGCGATTCGCGCGGGGCTCGTGGAGGGTCTGTTGCGCCGAGCGACTCCGCTTGAGGCGAAGTATCTGCTGAAGCTGATGATCGGGGATATGCGCATCGGGGTGAAGCAGAGCCTTGTGGAGGAGGCGATTGCGGTTGCGGCTGATGTGCCGGTCGCTGGCGTGCGGAACGCGGTGATGCTTGAGGCCGATCTGAGTTCTGCGGCGCGCCGTGCGTTTGCCGGAACGCTGGGCGAGGCCAGGATGCGGCTGTTTCATCCGCTCGGGTTTATGTTGGCTAGTCCGGTGGAGAGTCCTGAGGAGGCGGTTGAGCGGTTTTCTTCCACCCCAGCGAGCAAGCTCGCCGGGGACCCCGTTTCGGGGGAGAGGGTCGGGGACGGAGATGGAGAAGCAGATTCCTCCGCTGCGCTGCGGAATGACAACAAGAAAAGCAAAGGCAAGAGCAAGAGCGAAGGCGAAATGCGGGGGTCTCTCCACTCCGGCACGAACGATGAAGCTGTTCGTGCCTCCGGTCGAGATGACGCTGTGGAAGGAGTGGAGAATGACCGAAGGATCGAGGCGTTTCTCGAGGACAAGTACGACGGGATGAGGGCGCAGGTGCACTGCGGCGCTACCGAGCAGGTGGGAAGGGTCGCTATTTATTCACGCAATCGCGAGGATGTCACGGAGAGCTTTCCTGAGTTGGAGGAGGCCTTTGCGAAGGTGAGCCAGGCTGGGACGGGGCCGCTGGGCTTGAACGGACTCATTCTGGACGGCGAGATTCTGGCGTGGGATTTGAAGGAGGCACGCGCGCTGCCGTTTGCGGTGCTCGGGCAGAGGATCGGCCGGAAGCGCGTCTCGAACGAGTGGCGCAGGCAGGTGCCGGTCGTCTTCATGGCGTTTGATCTCATGTACGCCGATGGGGAGCTGCAGTTGGAGAAGCCGCTTCGGGAGAGGCGCAATCGGCTTGAAGCGGTTGCAGAGCGCCTGGTTGAGGTCGTGTGCTCTCCGCTGGCGATCGACGAGAGATCGAAGGGCGCGCAGGGCTTCATGTTCGCCGAGCCGGATGGCGAGAGCGTCGAGCGCTTGATGCTTGCGCCTTCACGGCTGGTCGAGTCGGCGGAAGATATCGACCGCGCATACGCCGAAGCTCGTGCGCGCGCGAACGAGGGAGTGATGCTGAAGGCCGCGGGGTCCATCTACCAGCCCGGCCGCCGCGGGCTTGCCTGGATGAAGCTGAAGCGCGAGCTGGCGACGCTCGACGTGGTCGTGACTGGCGCGGAGTTTGGACATGGAAAGCGTGCCGGGATTCTCAGCGACTACACGTTTGCGGTGCGCGGGGCGGATGGCGAGTTGCTGAATGTGGGGAAGGCTTACTCGGGGCTGACGGATGCGGAGATTGCGGAGATGAGTGAGTGGATGATGCAGCACACGCTGGAAGACTACGGCTTCTTCCGAACCGTCGAGCCGCTGCGAGTGCTTGAGGTGGCGTTCAACAACATTATGCGCAGCAACAGGCATGCGAGTGGATTTGCGCTGCGGTTTCCGCGGATCGTGCGGATTCGCGATGACAAGCCGGTGAGCGAGATCGACACCGTGGAGCGCGTGGAAGCGGTGTATCAGTCGCAGGTGGATAAGCCGTTGGAGGCAGAGACGTGATGTTCACTTGATGGCGTTCACGCTATGCTTCTGACTGCGGCTTTTGATTTGTAGTGCGGAGGCGTGTTTATGTATCGCTCGGTTTTGGCAGTTTTCGTCGCAGTCGTTTTGTGGTGTGTTCCTGTCTTTGGACAGAATGACTCCATGACCGCAGATGAATCTGCGATAAGGGCGGTGTTTGCCCAGCAGGCCGTGGACTGGAATCGCGGCGACCTGGACGCGTTCGCAACGGGCTATAAGGATTCGCCGGACATCCTTTTCATCGGCTCGACGATCAGCCGTGGTTATGCAGGGATGCTGGAGCGGTACCGTACGGTCTTCTCTACGCGAGAGAAGATGGGGACCCTGACCTACAGCGATATCGAGGTACAGCCGCTTGATGCGCGATTTGCAACGGCGACGGGAAGGTTTCACCTGGAGCGCACTGCTGCAGGTGGCGGCGATGCGGGCGGGTCATACATGCTGGTTTTCGAAAAGACGCCGCAGGGCTGGAAGATCATTCGGGACGTGACGATTCCGGCAGCGAAGCAATAGAGATTTACTGGCGGAGTGGGCAGCAGTTGCAGATCAGCAAACGCGCGGAGTCCATGGCTTATGAGCCGGACCCCGCATGACGGATGCCGCTGTCAGGCAAAAAAAGAGGCCGCTGGTTGGCGACCTCTTTCAAGAGTTGGAAACGTTGTTAGTTGAAGAGCTTTCTGCGGGCTACGCCGGCGGCGGAGAGCAGGCCTGTTCCCAGGAGGAGAAGGCTCGAGGGCTCGGGCGTCGGCACTGGGTCGGTGGGTCCGAGGACCGTTCCGCAGAACTGGCCGTTGCTGTCGAGGAGCGAGAAGTCGACATCGCCGGCCGGGTCGGTCGAAGTGATTGTCAACGTGCCGATCGAGTAAGGGGCGTTCTTGGACAACGTGAGCCCATAGATGGTTCCGACAGAAACCGAGTCCGGAGTGAACCAGACGCCGCCAAGGGGGTCGAACAGCGCAGCCAGAGGACCGCTCAGATCGGCATCGGTGACGCCGGAGAGGCCGGTGAGGGTGAATCCGTCGAGGATGAACTGTGCGCCGTAGTTGTTGATCTCGAGGTCGTAGGTGTAGGTATCGCCGGTGTGGGACTCGAAGACGATCGAATCAGCTTTGGCCAGGGGTGTAAGGACGAAGGCAGCTAGAGCAAGTGCAAAGGTAACCAGTTTTCTCTTCACAGGGGTCTCCGGGGTAAGGTGCTTGCATCTATGCCGTTTGCATTTCTGTCGCCACTGGGTAAATGATTGATTTTGCTGAAGAGCAAGTCTTACCGCAGAACGAATGTGTGCAAAAGTTTGCCTATCATACTTTCAAATTTGGGTGAATTTGTTCCAACCCACGGTCCTGTACGGTTTAGCAGTGAATCGGGCTCGCGAGGAGGACATCGAACGCTTATGGAATATAGACAGCTTGGCAGATCAGGTTTGAAGGTGCCGGAGCTTTGCTTCGGTGCAGGTACGTTTGGAGCTAACAACGAATTTTTCAAGGCGTGGTCGGAGACCACCCAACATGAGGCGGACCGCATCGTCGGCATCTGCATGGATGCGGGGCTGAACTTCTTCGATACGGCGAATATCTACTCCGACGGCAGTAGCGAGACTGTGCTGGGCAAGTCGCTTGCTCATTACAAGCGCGAGGATGTGCTGATCTCCACCAAGGCGACCTTTCGCCTGGGCAAGGGCCCGAATGATGTGGGCTCCAGCCGCTACCATCTCATTCAGGCGCTCGAAGGAAGCCTGCAGCGGATCGGCACTGACTACATCGACGTCTACCATCTGCACGCTTTTGACGCGACGACGCCGGTCGAGGAGACTCTCAACACGCTCGACAGGTTTGTGCGTGAGGGCAAGGTGCGCTACATCGCGTGCTCGAACTTCTCGGGCTGGCACCTGATGAAGTCGCTGAGTGTGAGCGAGCGTTACGGCTGGGCGCGCTATGTCGGTCACCAGGTCTACTACTCGCTGGTGGGCCGCGACTATGAGTGGGAGCTGATGCCGCTGGCGCTCGATCAGGGAGTGGGCGCGCTGGTGTGGTCGCCGCTCGGATGGGGAAGGCTGACGGGCAAGATCCGCCGTGGGCATCCGCTGCCGAAGGACAGCCGCCTGCAGACCAAGGTCGTCGTCGAGAGCGGCCCTCAGCCCGACGACGAGTACCTGTACAAAGTTGTCGATGCGCTTGACGATGTCGCGAAGGAGACGGGCAAGACGATTCCGCAGATCGCGCTGAACTGGCTGCTGCAGCGTCCTTCCATCTCGACGCTGGTGATCGGAGCGCGCAACGAGGAGCAGTTGAAGGCGAACCTCGGAGCCGTGGGCTGGAAGCTCACAACGGAGCAGATCGCAAAGCTCGATGCGGCCAGCGATCCGAAGCTGGCGTATCCGTACTGGCACCAGCGGCAGTTCGGCGAGCGCAATCCGAAGCCCGTGTAAAGTTTGCGCTGTTTTTCGATGAAGGAGTAGAAGGAGTGAGGCAAGCGGCCCCGCTCCTTTTCTTTTTTGCGGCCTTGTCAATGAGTTGCATGAAGTTGCAGCTCTCGCGATTATGGATTCTTTACGAATTCCTCACGGTTTCCTTATCGCGTTATGGCTAGCATGAAGGACTGGTCAGCACGGGCGTGCGAGGACTGTCCATCGCACAGGCTGGCCAGGAAGCGAGAATCGCAGTGAAAAAACTAAATAGCCTCCTCCTCCGGCGAGCCTCCGTGACGAGATTCGCCTGCGCAACCATTTTGATTCTGGCGGCGATGAACCTTAGAGCGCAGAACCCCGAGCCAGAGTCGCAGACCGATGCTGAGGCCATACACAAAGCGCAACAGCAGAAGATCGATGCGCTGCAGCAGCAGTTAGAGGAGATCCAGCGGCAGCTCACTGAGCTGAAGCAGGCCACGTCGGCTGACTTGGAGACGCATCACACCACTACGGCGAAGGCATCGGCTGCTCTTTCGCAAGCCGTACTTGCGGAGACGCAGCCTGAGGTGACGAATCCGTCGAACCCGAAGTCTGAGCCCTTTGCATTTGCGGACTTCACCTGGCTGAACGGCAACTCCCGTACGAAGGACACTCCGTACGCGACGAAGTTCTTCACGCCAGAGATCCGCTCCGACGTCAACTACACCTATGACTACCGTCATCCGCAGGACGACACCATCAGCGGATCGAGCGAGATCTTCCGCTCGAATGAGGTGCAGGTGACCCAGTTCGGGGTCGGCGGCGACTTCCACTACGACAACGTGCGTGCGCGGTTGATGACGCAGTTCGGCCTGTACTCGGAGACGACACCCCGTAACGATGCGAGCCCGGCGCGCGGACAGTGGAATCTGGCCGACGCCTATCGCTATGTCTCTGAGGCCTACGGCGGCTACCACTTCAACATCCAGCATGGCGTCAACGTTGATGCCGGCATCTTCATGTCGTATGTCGGCCTGTTCTCTTACTACCAGTTTGACAACTGGGCGTATCAGCCCTCGTACGTCTCGTCGAATACGCCGTGGTTCTTCAACGGCGTGCGTGTGCAGTGGTTCCCGACAGCGAAGCTAAAGATCGAACCGTGGTTCATCAACGGCTGGCAGTCCTATGGCAGGTTCAACAATCGGCCTGGCCTCGGCGGACAGATCCTGTACCGGCCGAACGGCAAGGTGTCTATTCTCGGCAATCAATACGGCTACGGCGAGGATGCTCTTGGCGTTCCGAACCGTACGCGGTACCACACTGACGACAGCGTCGAGTTCAAGTACTACGACCGGCCTACATCGGTGATCAGCAAGGCGGCTATGACGCTGACTGGAGACGCGGGTTGCGAGAGCGGCGGCGGAGTAAACTGCTTCGGCAACAGTAAGACGGGCCTCAAGCAGAGCTTCCTCGGCTTCATGTTTTATAACCGCGTCTGGTTCGATCGCGACAAGTACGCCGTCACCATCGGCGGAGGCCGGATCAACAACCCGGGCCGGTATCTCGTGCTGCTGCCTCCGATTAATGGCGCGACCGCAGCATCGGGAACGCCGTACTTTACCGAGAATCCCGGCGACCCCTTCAAGGCGTGGGATACTTCGTTCACGGCGGACTACATGCCGAGCCAGTACTTCACCTACCGGTTTGAGTACAACCATCGCGCGGCGAACGTTCCGTACTTCAGCGGTCCAGGAGGCGTGACGCCGCCGGGAGGCAACACCGGCGCGCCGGGCTCGTTTGTCCCCGGATGGGCTCCCGATCTGCGCAACAGCGAGAACCGCATCACCGGCGCTTTTCTCGTGAAGTTCTGAATCAGAGAAAAACGGCAGCTTTATCAACGGCACTCTCTCCACCGAGAGAGTGCCCTTTTTCTTGCATCGGTCCGGGACGCACGCTCTGTGCCCGGCACCAGCTCTTCGCTAGTGCCCCGCCGAGGGGCTGGCGTGCTTTGGGGGCTTCGGGATGAAGAACAGCAGAGGCAGCATGCAGGCGCAGAAGATCGCCAGCGTCTGGATGATGTCGAGGTAGGCGAGCATCCCAGCCTGCCGGTGCAGCATGTTGTAGACGTATGCCTGGGCCTGGTGCGAACCGCTGCCGACGAAGGGATCGCCCCCGCTGCGGTGGCTGTTCCCGAACACGCCCTTCAGCATCCTGACCTGCTCAACGAAGGCCTGATTGCCTGTCGTTAGGTTGCGGGTCATGTTCGTCTCGTGCGCCGCGCTTAGTCGCGTCAGCATCGTGGCGACGAAGGCCGTTCCCACAGATCCTCCCACGTTTCGCGCAAGATTCGTCAGGCCGGAGACGTCGTTGTTCTCCGACTGCTTCACGCCGATGTACGCAATCATATTGATCGGGATGAACAGGAACGCCAGCCCGGACGCCTGGATGATACGCAGAAATACGAGCCTCCCATAGCTGACGTTGAGGTCCATGGTGTGCATCAGGATCAGCGCCAGTGTCAGCATGGTGAAGCCGTAGCCGATCAGCTTACGCGGATCGACCTTGCTGGAGAGAAAGCCGACTACCGGCATCATCGCCATCATCATGAAGCCTGCAGGCGAGAGCACGAGGCCCGCCAGTTCTGCCGTGTAGCCCAGCAGCGTCTGCACGAATTGCGGAATCAGGATCGTCGTGCCGTAAAGCGAGAAGCCCAGCACAAACATCAGCAGGAACGAGATGGAGAAGTTGCGCCGCTTGAACAGCGTCAGGTTCACGATCGGCCGGTGACCGGTGCGAAGCTGCCGCAGTTCCCACCAGATCATCGAAACGAACGCGATCACCATGGTGACGACGAAGAAGGTGATCAACTTCGAGCTGAACCAGTCATCCTCCTGGCCCTTGTCGAGCACGAACTCAAGAGAGCCGAAGGTCAGGGCGAGCAGGCCGAAGCCCAGCATGTCGAGCTTGATGCCGCCTCGCTGCGACTCCGCCACCTGCGTCTTCACCCACGGCGGATCTTCAACGATGCGTGAGGTCAGAAAGAGCGACAGCAGACAGATGGGTACGTTGAGGAAGAAGATCCAACGCCAGTCGAAGTTGTCTGTGATGTAGCCACCGAGCGTCGGTCCAATCGCCGGAGCGACAACGACGGCGAGGCCGTACATCGCGAATGCTTGCCCTCGCTTCGCTGGCGGAAACGTGTCGGCGAGGATCGCCTGCTCGGAAGGAGCGAGACCGCCTCCGCCGACTCCCTGTAGCACGCGGAAGAAGACAAGCAGAGGAAGCGAGGGAGCCAGGCCGCACAGTGCCGACGAGATGCCGAAGAGCGCAACGCAGATCATGTAGAACTTCTTGCGCCCGATAAATGTCGTCATGTACGCGCCGGCCGGCAGAATGATGGCGTTGGCCACAAGGTAGGCCGTCAGCACCCAGGTTGCTTCATCCTGTGTTGCGCCGAGGCCTCCCGCGATGTGCGGGAGTGCGACGTTGGCGATGGAGGTATCGAGCACCTCCATGAAGGTCGCGAGCGTCACCGTCATGGCGACGATCCACGGATTGACGCTCGGCCGCCACGGCCGGTCAACCGAGTGGGCGTGATCTTTGTGATGCGCGTCGCTTAATTGCGCGCCGGGGAGTTCAATGGCCGTGGCTGACATGCGTTTCGGTTTTGATTCCGGCCAGGAATCGCGCGATTCACATTTTTCGTATGTATTTCGCCGTCAACTGTTGGTTATGGCGGAATTTAGCGGGTGTAGTTCTGGATGTACGTGTCTTCCGGGAGCCCCGCTGAAACTGCCTTCCGCCGGAACGCCGAGGCTTCCTCGCGGCTCATCGGCCCGCCCAGCGTCACCAGATAGGGTGAGTGCCCCGAGGGGGCAAAGACCTCCGGCCTTAGGTCAGGGGTGCGGCTGGCGATGGTCGCTGCCTTCTGCATCGCCTGGTCTTCCCGGTTGTAGGTGTAAGCCACTACCCGCCACCGTGTCTTTCCGCCGGTAGCGGGCGCCGCGGCAGCCGACGGCGTCGAGACGGCTGCTGGCGGCTTGGCGGCCAACAGAGGTGGAGCCGCCGATGGTTTGTCTGGAGCAGCCAATGTAGAGATCGGTCGCGCGTCTTGCTTTGTCTGGGAACTTGTTGCCTGGGGACTCTGCCGCATGAAGTACCAGGCCAGCAGCAACAACAACAGCGCACCCACGGCGCTGGCCATCCACACGCGTGTACGCCGCGGATCGGTCTGCACCGGCTTCACGATGCGGTCTCTGACATCAGGAACAGGCCGGCGCGGCGCAACCGGCTCGGTTGCCACAGGCGGTGCCGCGGGCTTCAACGGCGGCTCTGTCTTCGGCGGTTGAACGACAGCCGCTGGTGGCGCAGCCGCAGGTTTCTCGGCCGCCGGAAAGACAGGGTTCGCTCTCACCGGAGCGACCGGCGCTAATAGATGCGCGGTGTCCACCGGCGTCGCCACAGGCGTGCTCGCTGGCGATATCACTGCCGTTCGCGAGGGGTCAAGCGCGGCGGCCATCTGCCTCAATCCCCACGTTCCGCTGAGGCCATTGCGGATGATGCCGTCAAACGGGGTCGGCAGCAGCGTCGCCGAACCCTTCAGCGCGCGGTGCCCGGTCAACGCCTGCAACAGGACGACCGCGAGATCGTGCACGTCTCGCGCCTTGCGCTCCGCAATCTCCGGGCTGTTCTCCTCAAGCCCGGCAGAGGCCTCGCGAATGCAGTCGCTGCGCAGCTTCACTGTCTCGCCAGCCGCCAGAATGTTCTCCGGCTCAATATGCTCGTGGACCAGATCGCGCGAATGCAGCGCCTCCAGCGCAGTCACCAGGCTCGTGGCGAGCTGTCGTGTCTCGTCCACCGTCAGGGTGCGCTCGCACAAGACCTCGGCGAGGCTCGCATCTGTCGGCTCCATCAACGCGTACACCAGCGGGGTTCCGTCCAGTTCCGCCTCGCCGAACTTCCTCATGCTCACTAGATTTGGCTGATCCATCTCGGAGATCATCTTCCAGCGGTTCAGTATCTCTGACTCATCGAAGTGCGCCTCGATAATCCGGATCACCGACGGCGTGCCCGTCCCGTTCGAGGTTGAGAAGAATGCACTGCGGCCCTCAGGGCGCAGCAGCTTGCCCAGTGGATATGCGTCCGCGATCGTTCGTCCTTCGTAATCGTTCCAGAGTTGCATGCACGCACCAGTCTCAGGGATTTACGGGATTTCGCGCCAAGGAAGGAGCCCGTGCTGGCCAGTGCTGCATAGGGCGCTCTCTTCGACCCCGGTCGTGCGCGGGGAGCGCCAGTAATGCCCCCTATTATCCTCCTTTGCGACCTCGTTCTCAAGCCCTTTATCTATAGTGGCTTAGAAGGAACCTCACCGACGTGCTAGACTTCGATTCTCCCTGCTACGGCGGGATCGGCCTCTGCATGCTCCTTCACGCAAAAGGCCCATCAATTGCTTGCGGGAAAGGAAGACGAAGGATGCATCCTGATCTTGAACGTCTGGTAGTGCTCCAGGGCCTCGACGGGGAGGCCGCTCGCCTTCGCGATGAGATGGCCGCGCTTCCCAAGCGCGTCTCTGAGCTTGCCGCCAACGCCGACGCGGCGCGGGCACAGCTGAAGTCGCTGGTTGAACAGCTCGCCAAAGAAGAGAGCCTCCGCCGCAAGCTCGAGCTTGAGATTAAAGATCATCAGCAGAAGGCTTCCCGCCTGCGAAAGCAGATGGACGTCGTCACCACCACCGCGCAGGCCAACGCCCTCGAGCACGAGATCGCCTTTGCCACCGGCGAAGTGAGCCGCCTGGAAGACCAGGAGCTCGAGAGCATGGAGCGCAGCGAGCAGCTCGAAGTCTCGAAGATTCACGCCGAGGACACTCTGCTCAACACCGAGCGCACACACGCCGAGCATAGCGCACGCGCCACTGAGGCGCTTGAACGCGATCGCGCTCTCCTCAAAGAGGTTGAGGCACGCCGTGCCGCACTTCGCCCGCAGATTGGCGAGAACGCGCTCTCCATGTACGACCGCATTGCAAAGGCCAAGGGAACTGGCCTCGCCGAAGGGGTCGACCAGAAGTGCTCCGCCTGCCAGATGGTGGTGCGCCCGCAGCGCTGGAACGACCTCCGCGACCGCAGCAACGACGAGAGCATGTTTACCTGCGAGAGCTGCGGGCGCCTGCTGTACTGGGATCCCGCGCGTGATGCGCCGCAGAAGAAGACGGTACAGAACGAGAGCATTGCAGCCTCTATCGTGAGAGCGTTGTGAAGCGGATTTGCGTCGACATGGATGAGGTGATGGCAGATGCTCTCGGCGAGCATCTGCTGCGCTATAACCGAGACCACGACGAAAAGATCACCCGCGATGATCTTGAAGGCAAGTGGCTTTGGGAGGTCGTCTCCGCCGACCGTCATCCCACTCTCGAAGGCTATCTGCGCTCCGAGGACTTCTTCGAGCACCTTGCGGTTATGCCCGAGTCGCAGCGGGTCCTCAAGCGGCTGCAACAGGACTACGACGTCTTCATCGCAACCGCAGCGATGGAGGTCCCGACTTCGTTCCACCAGAAGTTCCGCTGGCTGGGAAGGCACTTTCCCTTTGTCCCGGCGTCGCACATCGTCTACTGCGGCGACAAGAGCATCCTTCACGCCGACTACCTGATCGACGACAATCCGCGGCAGCTTCGGCGGTTCCAGGGCGAGGGAATTCTCTACAGCTCGCCGCATAACCTTCGCGTCAAGGGTTTCAAGAGAGTCAAAGACTGGCTCGAGGTCGAGAAGCTCTTCTTCGGCTAGGCCGGTTGCGCGCTTCGCCGCTTCGCGGTCTGCTCAAAGCTACTGCGTGCAATCGCTGCGAACGTCCGCAGAATCGCGCGGTCGTCGTTTGAGCGATAGGCGAGCTCGATCTGGCTGCGCACCTTCGCGCCCGACAGGCCTATGCAGACGACGTGCGGTGAGGCGATCTGCTTGACGCACTCCGGCGCAATCGTCACGCCGAGCCCTGCGCCGACGAGCCGCAGAATCGTCAGCCACTGCGGAGCCTCCTGCACGACACGCGGCCTGAAGCCATGCTCTTCGCACAGCGAGACGGGGCGTTCGTACGCGAGCTTTCCCGCCGCAGGCGTGAAGAAGACGAACGGCTCATCGCGGAGCAGCGCAGCAGAGATCGATCTTCGCCCGGCCAATGGATGGGTATGCGGCAGCACGGCGACGAACGCCTCGGAGAAGAGCGGCTCAATCACGAGACCGGGCATCGGATCGCCGTCGCGCAGAAAGCCCGCGTCGAGTGTGCCCTTGAGTAGCAACTGCTCCAACGCCGACGAGAACGATTCCTGCAGTTGCAGTTGCACCTTCGGGTACTGCTGGCGATATCGTCCGAAGACTGCGGGCAGAGGCGTAAGCATGCTCGAGCCAATGAACCCTACGCGGAGCGATCCGACGTCGCCGCGCCCGATGCTGCGTGCCTCGTCAATGTCCTCTTGAACGCTGCGCAGCGTGCGCCGCGCGCGGTCGAGAAACACCTCACCTGCCGCCGTAAGCCGCACTGCGCGCGACGTGCGTACGAAGAGCGGATAGCCCAGGATCTCCTCCAGCTTGCGAATCTGCTGCGAGAGCGGTGGCTGCGCCAGATGCAACCTCTGCGCGGCGCGCCCAAAG
This sequence comes from uncultured Acidobacteriaceae bacterium, assembly GCA_963741395.1. Lineage (GTDB taxonomy): Bacteria > Acidobacteriota > Terriglobia > Terriglobales > Acidobacteriaceae > Edaphobacter. The sequence continues at coordinate 515,883 of CAVUHV010000007.1, read as the reverse complement.
TGCAGCTCTTCGGCGACTGCGACGAAGTAACGGAGGTGACGCAGCTCGATATCGCGATCCATATCTCGTAAATCATAATCCTGACAAACAAGATATTGGACGTATCAACCCTGCTGTCTTAGCTTGAAATGCAGGGGGTACTGCAATGGCACGGATCCTGGACCTGTCTGACATACCATTGAACGAGAACGCCGCCTTCATGCCTGCCTCATCGATCGAGCTCCGGCTCTTCCAACCCGGCGACGCCGGTGCGTTCCGCCGTCTGAACGAGGCCTGGATCAGGCGTTACTTCGGCATCGAAGAACACGACCGCCTGATGCTGGACAACCCCGCGGACTACATTGTGCGGCCGGGCGGACAGATCATCATTGCCACGCTGGATGGCCACGCCGTTGGGTGCTGCGCGCTCGTCCCCATGGACCCCGGAGTCTACGAGGTGGCCAAGATGGCGGTCGACGAAGACCTTCAGGGTCTCGGCATAGGACGCAAGGTCCTTGCGCGGACCATCGCTGAGGGTCGAGCCATGGGAGCCAGAAAACTCTATCTTGAGACCAACAAAAAGCTGGCCAATGCGATCCATCTGTACGAGTCACTGGGGTTCAAGCACCTGGCGCCACAGCAGACGCCTTACGCGCGCGCTAATGTCTTCATGGAGCTTGTCTTTTAGTGCTCAGTAGTTTGACTGTTCAGGCGTAAAGGCCAGCCTCGAAACGCTCGAAGACCGCGTCGGACCAGGCGTGCGAGGACTTCCGCCACGTATCGCCTCTCTCAGTGAGGAAGTTTGGGAAGTTCGTGCGGCAGTAGCCTTCGCGAGCCTGAAAGTCGAAGAGGGCCTGCGCGGTTCCGTCCAGGTAGAGCACAGCCTGCAGGCCGTCGCGCGACCACTCCACGGCGGCCAGACGCTCGTTCTCGGGGTTTCGCAGCGCGCTGATGTTATAGATCAGCATCGCGTCGAGAATGCGTTCGTCGTGCGTCGTCTGCGAGCGGTCGCAGGCGTAGAAGTATGCGGCGACACCTTCGTCTTCGAAGACGACCGTCCACGGAACGGTCGGTGAGTCGGAGGAGAGAAAGGCGCGGCCAGGAATGAAAGAGAGCGACTGCATATCTCTCACGATACGATAGAAGCTGGTGTTCGTGGTTACAGCCTCGTTCATCGTTATCGCTTCGTGACAGGTAAGGGCAAAGGTTGAAGCTTCCGACGATTCAGATAGGCCGGCCGCAACGGCTCGCCGCGCTGCTGCTGCTGTTCTTTCTGGCCGAATGTTTCTGGGTCGTCGGTCATCAGCAGCTTTCACCGCAGGACTATCGCTATGCGCGCTGCGGCCGCGAGATGTGGGAGAAGCCGTCGCCACTGGCCGGATACTTCACCAGCTGCGGCAATCTTAACGGCGACGGAACCTTCGCCTATCGGGTCGCCGGCTTTCCCCTCACGGCGCAGCGGCTGGTACTTCTGGCTGCGGACAAGCTGCGCAGTCCGGAGAATCGCGTCTACGCAGCCGGCTCGCTTAACGGGACAACGTGGGAGGCGCGGCACGAACTCACCAGCGTCACCTGGCTGATGCATTTGCCGTTTGTCTTCTTCGCCGCATGGCTCGGCGCGGGACTCTGGTGGGTCGCGCGGCGGTTGTACGGCAATGAAGGCGGCTTCTTCGCCCTTGGACTTTACTGCTTCTGCCCGGCGATCGTCCGTTCTGCCGTCACTCCCAACAACGAGGTTCTCGCCATGTGGGGGCTTTACGGGCTGGTTTACACCGCCATCGGCGTCGCGCACGCGATGCAGGGGCCGCGACTGAAGTGGCGTCCGCGCATCGTGCTGCTTACGCTCGCGCTTGGCCTTACGGCTGCGGCTCACCTTCTGGCGGCGATGATTGGTTTTGCCGCTGCGCTGGTCCTGATGCTCTACCTCGCCGAGCGGCAGCGAAGCTACGTGATGCAGATTCTTATCTTCTCCGCGCTTGGAGCGCTGGTTGTCGTCTTCGCTTCGTACTCGTTCCGACCGTCGCCGTTCAGCTATGTGTTCACTGGCGGAGCGGGAAGGTTCTGGTTCTCGCTCGACGGCCCGCGCGCTTTCTTCACCGGCGTCGCCAATCTGCCTATTCTGGCTGCGCTCGCCGTTGCGGCGGTGCTCTATCTCGGGGTCCGGCGCTGCCGCTACTTCGGCAACACCACTCCGCTGATCATGGCTCTGCTGCTCTTTCCGCTGGTGACGACGCAGGTCTTCACGATGCCCTGGCTCTGGGCGCTGCCGTTTCTGTTTACTTTCATCGGCGGGGTCTTCGCTGACGCTCTGGAGACTCGCTCTCGCAAGATGTTCCTCGCGCTGACCGGCTCGGTGCTGGTGACGCAGGCGTTTGTCTGCCTCAGTCTTCTGCCCTCGCTCGTACGATAGTTGCAGGTTACTGTTGCGCAACTTGCATTCCGGCCAAAGTCCTGCATAATAGTGCAGCGCGAGGCTTAGTCAACCCACCCCAAGGATGGTCCTCTCTCTTTTATGAAGCTCTCCCCGCGACGTACAGGCACCGCGTGTGCCGCTGCCTGTGTTTTGTCTGCTCTGCTCCTTGTTGGAGGATGCCGCAAGCCTCGCAAGACGACATCGGCTCCCAACACCACCGATTACTCGGACAACCTGGAGCCGTTGGTGGCTGAGACGGAGCTCTCATTCCTGCGGTGGCCGAACGTTTCGGACTACCAGACTTACATCAAGACCTTCTACGAGGACCGTAACTACGAGATCGCGTGGACGCGCGACGGGAAGCCAACTCCGGCTGCCGTCGGCTTCATCAAGGCCTTCAATGACGCAGCCGCGAAGGGACTGAACCCCGAAGACTACGACAGCTCGCGCTGGCCGGCGCGTGTTGCGGCGCTGAACCCGCAGGCCGAGGATGCGGTTGCGCAGTTCGATATTGCGATGACGGTCTGCGTGATGCGGTATATCTCCGATCTGCGGATCGGGCGCGTCAATCCGCAGCACTTCAACTTCGACATCAACGTCGCGCAGAAGAAGTACGATCTGGCCGAGTTCGTGTCCGACAATGCGGTCGACGTCACCGATGTGCCGAAGCTGGTCGCCAGTGTCGAGCCGGACTCAGAGCCTTACCGCGAGACCGAGGCGGCGCTTGCTCGCTATGTCGAACTCGCGAAGCAGCAAGAGCAGGAGGGCGACGATCCGCTGCCGATGGTTACGACGCCTGTCAGCGTTGGCGGGACGTATGCTGCCGCGCCGCAACTGCTGAAGCGGCTGGAGCTTGAGGGCGATATCGACTCCGCTGATGTTCCTGACACTTCCAACGCCGCGACTTCGAAGGTCTACAGCAAGGTGCTCTCTGACGGCGTTAAGAGCTATCAGCATCGGCATGGCATCGCCGACGACGGCAAGCTCACGCCAGAGACCGTCAAATCGCTGAACGTGCCGCTAACACAGCGCGTCGTGCAGTTGCAGGACTCGCTGGAGCGCTGGCGCTGGCTTCCAGATCAGTACATCAATCCGCGCCTGATGGTGAATCTTCCGGAGTTTGTGCTGCGCGGTTACACGCCGGAGCACAAACTCGACTTTACGATGAAGGTTGTCGTCGGCAAGGTCATCGGCGAGCATGAGACGCCGGTGTTTGCCCACATGATGAAGTACATCGTCTTCCGGCCTTACTGGAACGTTCCGGTCGACATCGCGCGCAAGGAGCTGGTTCCGAAGATGGGCGCCGGACCAGGCTACCTTGAGAGCCACAACTTCGAGGTTGTGAACTCGAAGGGCGAGGTGCAGACGAAGTATTCGACCAAGCAGGTCGCGCAGGGCGGCCTGATGGTGCGGGAGAAGCCGGGGCCGAAGAACTCACTGGGGCTGGTGAAGTTCATGTTCCCGAACCAGTACGACATCTACCTGCACTCGACGCCGGCGACGTCGCTGTTCGACCGCTCGCGGCGGGATTTCAGCCACGGCTGCATACGGGTCCAAAAGCCGGAGGACCTGGCTGCGTGGCTGCTCGACGGCCAGGAGAATGGGAAGGACCACGAAGACTGGGACCTCGCCAAGGTTCACGAGACGATGACCAATGGGCCGGATAATCACCAGGTGAACCTGAAGACTCCGGTTTCGATTGTCATCTTTTACGTCACGGCCGAGGTGGAGCCAGATGGCCACACCCATTTCTTCGACGACATCTATGGGTACGACGACCAGCTCAACAAGGTGCTGGAGAAGGGGCCGCCGTATCCGATGAAGCCGTATCCTATGGCTTCCAAGACGAAGCCGGGAGATACGGTTTGAGGGGTACCCCCCCTCCCCCCTGGTTTCTTGTAAGTCCATTGTTTGTGTGATTTAGCAGATTTGCACAGGCTAAAGTCTTGCAATCAAAGGTGTTAGGGGTCAAAATCTTGAATCTAAAAGAGATAAACCCGGCTTTATGGCCGGGTTTTCTTATCTTCTTCCAGCTCTGTTTCTATTTTAAGGGATTGGGTGAAACTGTTCTGCCACTCTCGGCGGATTTATTTCTAAGAAAGAAGTGATTGTTTTTGTTTGGTTTATAGGTAGGGGCAGGCGTGGGAAGAAAGGTTCAGGGGCTTGACAGGATTTGGGCCGACTTCTTAGCTAGCTTTCCGCCTGGCATCGAGTCCGAAGTCGCGTTGGAGGGTGCTATACCAGTTCTGGTCGTCGCCGCCGTTGAGGTCGATCCATTGTTCGTCGGTCATTTGGCCGCGCCACTGTATGAAGGGAATGGCGTCGGGGCCGACGAGATGGCGGAGTTGCCATGTTCCGCTCTGAACGACCTCAAGGATCTTTTCAGCGACCAGAGAGGGCGGGACTGGATTTTTGAGTGAGGCCGCCATGAGAGCGGAGAAGCGGGCAGGCTGTGGATACGGCGACGCGGGCGGAGGTTCTCCTATGCGCTGCGCCATCACGGTATCGATGATTCCCGGCTCGACGATGGCGACTCTGACGTTGAAGGTCTTCATTTCGCCGGCAAGGACCTCGCTCAGCGCTTCGAGTGCCCACTTGGAGGCGGCGTACGCGGCGAAGGGAGGATTGGCGATGCGTCCGGCAATGGAGGTGACGTTGACGATGCAGCCGCTTCGCCTCTGCCGCATGTGAGGCAGGAGAGCCTGCATGCAGCGGAGGGCTCCGAAGTAGTTGGTTTCCATGATGGAGAGAATGTGGGCGAGGGAGAGCTCCTCGACTGTGCCTGAAGACTCCACGCCTGCGTTGTTGATGAGTACGTCGATCGGACCGTGGGTTTTTTGGATCTGCGAGATGCATTGGCTGACTGACTCGTCGGAGTCCACATCCATGACGGAGACTTCGATTGGCAACTTTTCGCGCGCGGCTGTTTGCGCGAGCTCGGGGGACTTCGATGGGTTGCGCATGGTGGCGTGGACTGTATATCCGGCACGGGCGAAGGCCAGCGCAGTTTCGAAGCCGATTCCTTTGCTGGTTCCGGTGATGAGTACGGATGCCATAGGCGTCTTCCTTCTTTACTGGTCTTTTTCTCTTTTTCTTTATGGAATTGGAGCCCTGGGTTTGTGGGGTGGCTCGCAAAGGGTAGCGCGTTCGGATGAGTAAATCAACGTGAGTTCGCGCGTCAGTTGGTCAGCGGAGTGGAGACGTGGCAAACAAATATGCCCTCCCTGGTTGGAGAGGGCCAAGCTTATTTTTTGTATGCTTTTGACTGATTTGATCGTAGTGCTTCCAAAGCGATGATTCTGTATCAAATTGCTCATCCGTACGATTTTCCGGTGAACATGTGGACGCTTCCGCGGGGGAGTGGGAGTCGCCCGGCGACTGGTTAGCTAGTTAGCGGTTAGCGAAATTTGCCTGCTCGGTCCATCGTTGGGGGTTCACGCCTTTCACGATGAGCCAGAGTTGGAGCGGAATTTCGGCGCAGGCGGAGGCGGCGGCGATCAAGGGGAACAGATGGTGCGCGAGCGGCGGGCATATAAACGTCATCCACCCGAAACCGTCGATTGCCAGCAGCACTCCCAGGATTCGGGGCATGAAGGTCGACTTGAAGATGAGGTATCCGGTGAGGGCGCACCAGAGTCCGAAGAAGACCAGATCGACTTCGAAGGCGTAGGAATTCAATTTGAGGAAGATGAGCGCCAACGCCTGCAACTGCGGGGTGGTGAAGGCAGTCACAGAACTCCCGCCCTGCAAGACGAGCAGAGGAGCGAGGTACAAGAGGCCGGTGAGTGCCTGCATGGCGCAACAGACGATAACGACGAATGCTGCGATCAAGGCGAGGCTCCGGTTCACAATTTTGAACAAGTCATAGAAGAGAGCTGCCCAGGCGAGGTGGAATGCGACTCCGAGGAGTGAGAATGCGAATCCCAACCAGAATCGGCGCTCGTGGGCGAGGATATTGGCTGCTGTGGCCGCGGCGTCGCCGGTGACGACGAGACGGCCGAGAAGGAGGACCTGACCCCATGACGAGGTGAAACCTTCGAGCGCTTCAAACACGCCGGCGAGGCGGGCCCTGGAGCGTGGCGAGGTTTCGGTAAGCCGGGTCATCGTTTCAGACGCGCTCATACGCCCCCCTTAGCGGTGGTCTGTTGCGTCGATCGCTGAACGTTTACGCCCATCGCGAGGAGCGACAAGCATAGCAATCCTTCTGCTACGAGGCGGAAGGCTGTGTTCCAGGGGGAGAGCGAGTTGGCGAGGGGACGCGAGAGGTAGGCGAGCCAGTCGAGGCCGGCGAGGGCCATCAGAACGCCCAGGATTCGAGGGACGAGGTTGGAGCGGACGATGAGGTAGCCGATGAGGAGGCAGTAGAGCCCGTGGAAGACCATGGCGATGTCGATGCCCTGGGGTTGGAATCGGAGCGCTTCGAGGGCGAGGGCGATGAGGTTTGAGCAGAGCGCGAGAAGCGCGAGGGTGTTGCTTACAGGTTTGAAGATGGCGTAGAGGAGAAGCGTTACGCCGATGTAGCAAGCGACGGCGACGAGTCCTAGCGCGTAGCTTCGGGTGCCGTGAACGACGAACTCGCCGATGATCGCGGTCAGCAGGCTTAGCAGATAGAGGATGCCGGCAAGCCTGGCCTTGAATCGCGGCGACGCTTCTGCGATGCGTTTCAACGTTTCCGGCGTGCTCATGTTCCGTCCTCCATGAGTTTGAACGGATATTCTGCTGGCCGGGTTCCTTTGACGATGCTGAGCTGGCTTTCTCAAACGCGGATCGGAGGCTGGGAGTTGGTCGGATGAGATTCTAGCTGGCTGTTGGAGATTGTTGTAGACTGCTGGCGTTATGGCTACTGCTGCTGTGTCGCTGAATCCGAAGGTGGATGCTTATATCGAGAAGGCGGCGGAGTTTGCAAGGCCGATTCTGGAGCATTTGCGTGGGCTGTTTCATAAGGCTTGTCCTGAGGCGGTGGAGGAGATCAAGTGGAGCATGCCCTTCTTTGTCTATCGCGGGCAGTTGATGGGAAACATCGCGGCGTTCAAGCAGCATTGCAGCCTGGGGTTGTTTGGACCGGCGATGGCCGCGGCGCTGAAGAAGGACGGTCTGAAGTCCGAAGATGGCATGGGGTCGCTGGGGAAGATCACGAGTTTGAAGGACCTGCCTCCGGACAAGAAGCTGATGGAGTATATCGGGCAGGCGGCGGCGTTTATCGATGACGGCGGGAAGGTGATGTCGCGCCCGAAGGCGAAGACTCCGAAGGCTGCACCGGAGGTTCCGGCGGAGCTGGCTGCGGCGCTGAAGAAGAACAAGGCCGCGGCGAAGGTGTTTGCGGAGTTCAGCCCGAGCTGCAAGCGGGAGTACGTGGAGTGGATCGCTGAGGCGAAGCGGGCAGAGACGAAGGAGAAGCGCGTGGCTCAGGCGGTGGAGTGGATCGCCGAGGGGAAGCAGCGGAACTGGAAGTATCAGAACTGCTGAGTGGAGTAGCGGGCAGCGATTTTGTGCCGTCACCCTGATGATAGCAACACATATTTTGTTGTATTGATTTCCAGGAATATCTGAGCTAAAAACTTAGTCGGTGTTCGTAAATGGTGGGGATTGCGATTCAGCTGTTACACAGAAGATTTCTCTGTGTAATGGACGAAAATCGCTCACTATCGGTTGATCGGAAGAGATGAATCCGCGTCGATAACAGAAGAATGATGGCGTGCAGTCGCGCGCAGAATGCAGAGCAGTTGATGACGTGCGTGATGAAGCGCTATAAGTGTGTGTTTGCGATTGGGATTGCCGCGTTCACGATATGGTTGACGGGATGTAGCGCGAGCGGCGGATCCTCCGGCCTCACACAAGTACAGAATCCCATAGCGGTTACGTTTAGTCCGCAACCCTCTTCGTCGCAGATGACGAGCGTGAGCACGAGCGTTACAGCGGTCGTAACCAACGACAACAAGAATGGCGGCGTGAGCTGGTCGGCGACATGCGGGAGCTCGCAATGCGGAAGCTTTAGCCCAGTGATGACAGCGAGCGGAGCGGCGACGACATACACGGCTCCGGCTGCTGCGCCTGCGTCGGGTACGCTGACCATTACGGCTACGTCGGTTTCGGACAGCACGAAGAGTGTGTCGGCGACGATTACGATTAGTGCGCCGCCGCCGTCGATTGTGGTTGCATTCGGTACCAAGCCGGCTCCTTCGCTGACAGCGGGTGCGGCCACGAGCGTTGCGGCTGTTGTGAGTAATGACACGAAGAATGCTGGTGTGAGCTGGTCGGTGACGTGTGGGAGTTCGCAGTGTGGGAGCTTCAGCACCGCGACGACGGCTAGTGGTGCGGCGACTACGTATACAGCTCCAGCTGCGGTGCCTGCGTCGGCTACGGTGACAATCACGGCTACGTCGGTTTCAGACAGCACGAAGTCCGCATCGGCGACGATTGCGATTGCGGCGCCACCTGCGATTACGGTGGCGTTCAATCCGCAGCCGCCGATGTCACTGGTCGCTGGCGCGAGCGGGAGTTTTGCCGCGGTTGTGAATAATGACAGCCAGAATGGCGGTGTGACTTGGTCGGTGACGTGCGGGAGCTCGGCGTGCGGAAACTTCAGTTCGGTGACGACGGCGAGCGGTGTGGCGACGACGTATACGGCTCCTGCGATCGTGCCTGCACCGAATACGGTGACGGTGACCGCGACGTCGGCGAGTGATGGCACGAAATCTGTGTCGACTACGGTTACGATTACGCCGCAGGCGTCAAACGGACTTCTGAATGACGGCACGTATGTCTATCACTTCTCTGGTGAGGGGCAGAACGTTGGGGCGGTTTTTGCCGCGGGCGCCTTTACGGTGAAGGGTGGCGTGATTACGGGAGGGGAACAGGATCTCGCGGATGGGGGCGGTGAGTTCAACGACAGCCTGGTTGCGTCAAGTTGCAGCTTGTCGAAGGCTGGAAACAACATTCAGATTGTTTTGGCTACTGCGGAAACAGGCCTGAATGTTGGTGTGAACGGTGTGATCACTCTGCGCGGGACGGTGGTTTCGGGTTCGCGCGTACTGGTCTCGGAGTTTGATTCGTTTGCTGCTGCTTCGGGATCGATTGATCTGCAGACGAGTGCTGCGGCGCCTTCGGGAGGGTACGCGTTTGCTGTCAGCGGCTGGACGTCGGACTATCCCTCGCAGCAGCTGGGGATTGGAGGGGTGCTGAATCTCAGCGGGAGTTCGCTTGTGACCGCCGGCAGCGTGTTTGACTATAGCGAGATAGGAGGGGTGTTGCAGGGGCAGACGTTCGATTCAGGGACGGTGAGTTCGGTGGATCAGTATGGCCGGGTGACGTTCAGCCTTACGCCGAGTTCATCGTCGCGGATAAAGCCGTTCAGCCTGGTGGGCTATGTCGTGGGATCGAGCCAGATTCAGCTTGTTGAGGGTAACGATATGCTGAGTGGCGATATGGGTGGCATGGCTTTGGCGCAGGGAGCCAATACCGGCAAGTTCAGCCAGATGGGTGTGGCGAATGCAACTTATGTTTTTGCGGGTACTGGGCAGAATGCGGGCGGGAACTATGTTATCGGAGGTGATTTTGTCTTCAATCCCAACGGCACATTAGGGGGTCTGTTGGCGCTGAGCGATTCTCAGTTTCATGGAACGAATACCATCTCTTCGGGAAGCTATACGGTTGATCCTACGGGCCGGGTGACGCTTTCGGGAATAGATGTGGGATATGGGTTTCAGCTGTATCTGGATGGGAACGGGAATGCTCTTGAACTGGGCGATGACAAGTCGCAGGTGACGACCGGGCCGGCGTATCAGCAGTCGGCGCCTCTGACATCGTTCAACGGCAACTATGCACTTGTGGGGCAGGGGCAGCTTAATGCTCAGAGTCAGCAGCCGTGGAGCGCTGTCGGATTGGTGACGGTGAGTTCGAATGCCTTTAGCGGATCGACTGACTATAACGTGGAAGAAACGCAGTATCTGCCGAGTCCGACGGTTACTTCGACTCAAAGTCTGAGCGGGACGGAGAACAGCTCTACGAATTCGTTGAGTCTCGCGGGTTTGTATTCGCGGTCGTTCTCGAACCCGTCGAATTTTGCGTACTTCCCAATCGATAGCCGTAGGGCTTTCGCGATTGAGACTGATGGGAGCCAGCTCGGACTTCTGCTGCTGGAGGCCACGAATCCCTAACGGGACGCGGCGGACCTAGGTGGTTTTCAGCGGTGGGCCGATGAGTTCCATGTCGTAGCGGCGGAAGAGGGCAGCGTCCCACACGGGGGCTTTGCCGTGAGCGGTGTCGATGAAGAACTGCTCCATCTTGCCTGCGGGGGTGAAGGCGATGAGCATCCTCGCGGGTTTGGTTCCTGCGCCGGTGAAGGTGTGGGGGACCTTGCGGGGCGCGAGCACGGAGTCGCCGGGTTTGAGCTGCAGGCGCTTGTCGCCGACCTGGAAGAGGACCTCGCCCTCCATGACGTAGAACCACTCCTCCTGCTCGTTGTGGAGGTGAAGTGGTGGGCCGCCGGGGAGGAGATTGCTGTGCTCGATGAGGAAGAGATTGCCGCCGGTCTCCTGGGTGGAGGTCTTGAAGGCGATGTGGCTGAAGCCGAGTGAGCGGGATTCGCCGGAGATGTCTCGTCCGGCGGGGACGAGGTGGGCCTCGTGCAACGGTGGATCGTTTGAGGCGGCCGAGAGTGCGAAGGGCTGGGTGAGGGCGAGGGGAAAGGCAGAGGCTGCGGACTTGAGGAAGTTGCGGCGCTTCATTCGTGGGTCTCCTTACTTTCGAGGGCCCGAAGTGCGAAAAGTGTATCTCAATTGAGGTTGCGGCCTACATTAATCGTGTATGCGTCTGTTTCTGGGGATTGCGCTGGCGGATGCGGTGGTCGAGGAACTCTCGAAGATGTCGATGCGGCTGCGGAGGAAGGACGACGGGCTGCGCTGGTCGGCGCCGGAGTCGTGGCACATCACGCTGCAGTTTCTGGGAAACGTTGGCCCGGAGCAATACGACTGCGTTGTTGCGCGGATGCGTGAAGTACGCTCGCTTCCTGTGCCTGTGCGGATTGAGGCGATCGGGTTCTTCGATCGCGTGGGGGTTTTCTTTGCGGGTGTCAGGCCTGCGCGGGAGCTGCTGGCTCTGCAGCAGCGTGTTACTGCGGCGACTGGGTTGTGTGGGTTTGCTGCCGAGGAGCGGCCGTATCATCCGCATATCACGCTTGCGCGGAGCAAGGGCCGGGATGGGGGGCGAGGGCTCCGCGAGTTGAAGACGAGAGTGCAGCGCGAGCCGAAGTTCAGCGGGTTTTTGGCGGAGGAGGTTCTCCTCTACGAGAGCGTGTCGGAAGCTGGTGGCGTGCGCTATGAGGTGCGCGAGTGGTTTGGACTGGGTGGTTCAGGTGACGCGGTTTGAATGAATCAGGTTGGATGAGTCATCGCGGGGGCCAGTCGCAATCATTTGCTTGCGGGATAGCTGTGCAGCTGCGGGCCGACTGTGTTGGAGAAGTTGTAGTTGGCGCGGCGGTCTGCGTCGATGGTCCAGAACATGGCTCCGATCATGGCGGAATAGCCTGCGGGATTGCGGAGTTTGTAGGTTGTGCCTGCGGGGGCCTTGCCGGTGATGATGTAGTCCATGGCTTCGCTGACGATCTTGGGAGTGGTGTCTCCGGTGAGGAAGCCTACGGCGATTTGGCTGGCGGGGAGGGGCGGGAAGAACTGCGCTGGGTCGCCTCCGACGTTGAAGCCGTGGAGGAGGAGCTCGGTCATAGCGGCGTGGTAGTCGACGGAGCCGGGCTGGTAGATCTCGCCGTCGAGGCCTTGCAGCGGCGGCGTGTTGTAGTCCTGCACGTCGATGAAGGTGAGGATGTCGCGGATGGCCCAGGTGATGGGGAGGTAGGAGCCGAACTGTCCGCCGTAGCTGGGGTAGCCGGAGGGGATCTGCGTGCCTTCGGGGACGAGCGAGATCATGAAGGTGGGGCCGAAGTGGTCGTGAAGCTGGCGCAGGGCGGCGATGAGGTTGACGATGGAGGGCGTGGTGGGGTGCTTGAAGTCGGTGTCGCCGGGGTCGATGGAGAGCGAGGGGCTCTCGAAGTCGATGTCGATTCCATCGAAGCCGTAGTCTTCGACGATCTTCGTCACTGAGGAGATGTAGTTGGGCACGCGCGCGGGGTCGGCGAGGGTGAAGTGCTGTCCGCCGCCGCCGAGGGAGATCATGACTTTCTTGCCGTGGCTCTTGAGGTAGGCGATGTCGGCTTTGAAGTCGGCGGTGTCGAGGCCGCGGGGGGTGTGGAACTGCATGGTGCCTTCGGGGGCGTTGTGGTCGGGAGTGGCGAAGGCGACGAGGATGTAGTCCCACTGCGGGGAGACGTCGCGGAGGGGGAAGGCAGGGCCTGCGAGGCTGTAGCCTGACCAGTAGCCGATGAGCTTGTGTCCGTTGGGGGCCTGGGTTAGAGCGACAGGCTCGATGGTGGGTTGGGACGGCGGAGTGGCCGCGCCGAAGCGGTTGGCGCAGGGTTTGGCTGGTGCGGTTAGGGCGGTTGCGTCGGGGAAGCTGTAGGTTGTGCTGAGGCTGTCGGTGCTGGCTGTGCCGAAGGCGCTCATGTACCAGGGAAGCAGCGCTACGTTTTGCAGATGCCAGGCGGTGCTTTTTGCGGTGGCGATGAAAGGCTTCGAGGCGGGGAAGTGGTTCTTTGGGTTGGTATCGGTGGGCTGGAGCTGGAAGTAGGTGGAGCCGACGCGCGTTCCGCCGCAGCGGCCGCCTTCTGTGGGCTGCGTCCAGTTGACTGGGTTGCCGGGAGCGGTGGCGGGGCTCTGGTGCTTGTCGTAGAGCTCATGCGCGGCCAGGGGATCGAAGAGCGGGTCGTTGACGAACTCGGCGAGCTGCTGGGTGATGGGCTGGATGTCTTTGTCGGTGACGACGGAAGGCGCGTTGCGGAGATAGCTGGCGAGGACGAAGGAGTTTCCGGTGGCGCGATCCACGCCGTGTGTTCCCCACGAACAGCAGATTGTCGCATCGCCCATGGCATAGAAGGTGGTGTTGGGCGTGATGGCGATGACGAGCTTGCCTTCTTGTCTGGGGAGCTGCTTGAAGAGCTCTTGCTGGAGGAACTCGATGTCGGCGACTGCGACGGAGGCGTTCTCCTTCTTTGAGGTGAGGACGTATCCGTAGCCGGCGGGGATTGTGATCTTCACTGGTTTGACTTCGGGCTTCGCGAGCAGGGTGTGCCAGTCTTTTGCGTTGGGGAAGGTGGTGCGGAGCAGGGCGTCGGCGTATTGCGTCGTTCCGGCGGGGCCGAAGGCGAAGTGGGAGAAGACGGGTGATGCGAGGATGTGCGGGACGTCGGGTGCAGCGTCCATCACGACTTTCTTTGCTTCGAAGGAGAGTGTGATGGGGACGAGTACGGTGGGGATTGTTGTGGTGCCGGGTTGCGCGGGGTCGCGGCCTGCGAGGGTGTAGGTGTTGGGGCCTGCGTTGTGGGTGAAGGTGGGGACTGTGCCTTGGGCGAGCATGGGCAGCGACGCGATGAGGAGCAGGAGCGCGGGGAGGGATTTGATTCGCATGGCGGGATCCGTAGCCAGCTTCGAGCATGGTTGTGCTGTGTGGCAAGAGGCAATTGTCTTATGCGGCGAAGCCAAAGCTGGTGTACCCCCCTCCCCCTTGTTTTGTGCAAAGTCTTCGATCCAGAGACTTTAGGTCTGGACTTGTTGTGCACGTTGGATGCCAAAGTTGTGAGAAGAAGAAAGCCCGGCACGGGGCCGGGCTTTCTCTTTCCTAATGATTTAAGGATATCAGGGGCGTCAAGGGTGGGTGTGGAAATTGGTGGTGGAAGGGTCAGATGGGGGCCACCCGCCGGTGGTGTCAATGATTCGATCGCCCGGTTTTCATCGATTCCCGATTGGAACGGTCCAAATACGCGCGTGTGCGTTGAACATTCCCCGGCTAACACGATCGAAGATGAGGGAATCTTGCGTAAGCCAGCGAAGATCGTATGTTTCATCTTCCGTGGGGTTCGTAATCTGCGTTGGCGCGCCGCCTCCACTCGGGACAATCCAGAGCGACGACCCTCCCCTAGTGCTCGAGATCTTTTCTGCCTTCGACGGGATGTGGTGAAAACGTGGCGTACGCGATCAATCTTCCGTCGGGGCTGGGAATTGCCAGCCCGCCATGCTCAGTTTTCAGTAGCTCACGGCGCTCTTTTCCGTCCGGTGTGGCGACATACAGCGACTCTCCGGAAAAGAACGCAAGATGCTTTCTGTCCGCGAACCACGGATTCCAACCCGGCTTGATGTAGTCCCACCACCGATCGGGATGGATCGTGACCTTGCCCAGATTGGCCAACGTCCTTTCTACGGTGTCGTAGACCCACAACGATTGACTCCCGTCCACTTCTCCCATCGCGAGATATCGTCCGTCCGGCGAGGGCACGATCACTGCAGAGGTTCGGACGGGTAGACCCTCGAATTCTGCGATTGGACCAGCGGTGGTTTGTAGAACGGTGCTCGTGTCGGTGTACTCAAGCCAGACGAACTTGCGCAGCTTTGAGAGATACGCCACACGCTCCCCATGTTCTTTCTCCAGCAGGGCCTCCGCATCCCGCGCTCGAAACATCGAATCGGACTCGCGGCTACCACTTAGGGAGAGTACGGCAAACCGCCAGTCGCGATAGCTGACAACGTCGGTACTATCCGGCAGCCATTCGCCCAGGAACCCTTCCATGCTGGGACTTTCAAGCGTTTCCCCGCTCGCATCGCAAAACCTGACGTCAGATCGAAGATGGGAGCGCCCGAATCCAGCCAGCGCCTCAACCTTGCGGCCTGTCAGAACATAAGCAATCAGCTTCCCGTCGGGGCTTGGAACCGGCTCATACGCGTTGAAGTCAAAAAGCTGTGTCTCGTGCTGCTGCGCCGCAGTCACAGCTACTGACCCGATCAAAAGTAGACATGCAGCGATTTGAGCTCTCACGCGAATTACTCTAATCCCCGCGTTCAAATTTGGACTGGGTGGCCCCCGTTTGACCCTATTGTGGTGATTTGGTCGGGTGCGGGCCACCCGGTCCAGATAAAGGATCATGCGCGGAAGGATAAATCCAGTTCGGGTTAGGTTGAACTACTTTAATCGTCGTTTCAGTTTTTCTTATTCGGCTGGTGGTTTGTAGCCGAGGGTTGCGGCGGCTTTCATCGCTTCGATACCTTCTTCAACAGAGAGCAGCGGTGTGGTCCGGACATTCTTGCAGGCGCCACCGGCTCCGATGGCGAGGGCGAAGGCTGCTGCTGCGGTGTTGTCGGGTACGGTCATGATGAGAGCGGTGTCGTACTCTCCGAACGTCATCCAGCCGTTGACTATTTTTCCGCCCAGCTTCTTCACGGCCTTGGAGACGACTGCGATGCGGTCATGCGGATTGTTGACCAAGCTCGCCAGAGCCTCGGAGGTATAGGAGACTTGCACCAGGTATTGCGGCATTTGCATGTCCTTTCGATTGGGATAAATGAAGTAAATTCGCGGGGGAATAGCTGGCCCTGGGGAGTGGGCTTGAAGTATCCGCTCGTTAGGCGTTGAAATCAAGGGGCTTCGGGCGAGAATTTTCAGATGGGTGTTCGCTGCGTGGATATGGTCGAAGCTATTTGGCGGCCAGACCTTGCGTTGTGTGGATAAAGTGGAACAGAATGTTGGCAATCCGACGTAGTTGTTGGTAAGGGTGGCGAGAGCACAGGTCAGCAGAGCATCGCAGGCCTGACTGATACTCTCCCACCCTTCTTCTATGCGCGTGGATTATGCAGGCTGCGTGATGCTGTCAGGCTCTCCAACCGGGTACGCTGCGGGCGATGTTCCACATCATTTGATCGAGCGCGTTGTTGATCTCGTCTGAGGGTTGAGAGCGGGTGTTCGTCAGCGCGGCCCAGCAGAGGCCGGTCGCGGTGCGGACCATGATGGTAGTGGAACCGGGCAGGCTTCCGTTGTGCCACCAGTTTCCATTGCCGTTGTTGCGGACTGCCCAGCCTCGGGCATAGTTGGCCGGCGCGGATGCGGGCGTGGGTGTGGTCATGAGGCGGACGGTCTCGGGCTTGAGGAGTCTTTGCAGGCCGCCGGCACCGGTGACATGATCAAGGAACTGGACGAGGTTGGCAGGCGTGGCGATCCATCCACCGTGAGAGTCCATGCGGGTGACGTTGATCTTGTAGGGGTCTTCGCCGTACTGGCCGTAGTAGATGACCTCGTTGGGGGCGCGGTGCTTCATTTCGTTGGCGGCGATCTGCATGGAGGTGATGCCGCAGGGCGAGAGGATGTTGGCCTTGACGTAGGCGTCGTAGGGCTGGCCGGTGACCTGCTCGATGACTCGGCCGAGCACGCAGTAACCGAAGTTGGAGTAGGCGTAGTGGGTGCCGGGCGGGTTGGTGACGGGGAGCGCGTCGATGGCCCAGGAGATGAGCTTGTCGTGGTCCCAGCCGTCGTGTTGGAACATGGGGTCGGTGTTGTCGTTGGGCCAGCCGCCGGAGGTGTGGGTGAGAAGATGGTCGACGGTGATGTCGGTGACGTAGGGCTTGTAGGCTCCTTTGGGGTTGTATTTGTCGCCGAGGATGCTGCCGGGGCCGAAGACCTTGTCGGTGAGGTGGAGCTTGCCTTGCTCGATGAGGGTGAAGATGGTGGTGGAGGTGATGGGCTTGGTGACGCTGGCGATGCGGAAGACGTTCGAGGTGTCGGTCAACTCGGCGTCCTTGCGGTCGGCGGAGCCGAAGGCGCGGTTGAGGACGAACTGGCCGTTGCGCGTGATGGCGATGGAGAGCGCGGGGACGCTGTACTGGCGTTTAAAGGCGGCGGCGATGCGGCCTATCTCGCCGCGCTGCTGACCGGTGAGCTGATCGCCGTTTCCCCCTTGCGGGGAGAAGAGTGCGGCGCGGGCGGCGAGTGGAATGGGAAGGGTCGCCGTTGCGGCTGCTCCTGCAAGGTTTTTTATGAGGGAACGTCTGCTCAGGTTTTCGGGCATGCTCTCTGGGCCTTTCGGGATTTTTCTTGACTGGAGAAGGAGCCGAACCGTAAGAAATGGGAGAATTTTACAACGCACCTTGTGTTACGAAGAGAATCTCGGGCCACGATGCGGCGATGTGCGATTCGCTGGAAACGATCCGGAGGATTCTGATGAAGAACTGCCGCAGGAAGGTCATTTTCGCGCTCTGTGCCCTGTTGATGCTTACGGCGGTGGGAAGCGGTGTCGCTCGTGCACAGCAGCCGCCGCCCGGGGACCAGCCACCGTCCTTTGATGTATCGGGGAAGTGGAACTTCTATGTGAAGAATTGGGATGGGCAGACGCATACGGATCCGGTCGAGCTGACACAGAACGGGACGACGCTTACGGGCCACTTCAAAGGGCCGAATCAGTCGGGTTCGCTGGAAGGCACAGTGAACGGGCGCCAGTTTTTCTTCCGCACGAAGACGAGGCATCCGCTTGGTTTTCGGGGAAGGATTCAGGACAACAACAGCATGGCGGGGCACTACCACGTCGAGGGCAAAGAGGGAACGTGGGAGGCGAGGCGGGCTGACTAATCGCAGAGAGAACGCCGAAGTGCGGCCGACGTTGGGTGGCAAAGGCAACGAGGTGGCGATTGAAGAGATCGTCTTGTCTCCGGAGCGCATTGAGTGGATTCCGCCCAAATCATTCGGCGTCGGCGATTACTGCAGGGCGTGGCCGAGGCGGCGGGCTAGAGGCCTGCGCTCAGGGATTCGCCTTCCGCTGCAGGACCCAGGCGCGAAGACGCCAGAGATAAATCCCCAAGTTGATCGAACAGACTGCCACCCCACAGACCGAGATCAGCCAATCGGGAAGATTGGGATAGACGATCGAATCGACGCAGTGGAGTATGAAGCCCCCCTGCGCGGGGTGCAGTCCGGCCTGGGTTTCGAAGTACTGTTCGGCCAACGTCAGTGGACAAGGCCATGGCCCCACCTCGACCACAATCCCCCAGACCAGCGCAAGCAGATGAACGGCGCTCCAGAACGGGCGTCCCCGCGTCCAGATGGCGCCGAAGATCACCAGCCCGAGCCAGGTCAGGTGAATCACAAGAATCGAAGTGGCTAGCGCGTTCATGATCCGTCCTCATGCCCTTCTGATGAGACGGCTCGCCGGGCGGATCAGGCGGCTAAGGCAGCGGGCGAAGTCGAGGACGACTAAACGAAGAGGGCGGGTTGTACTAGCGCACCCACGACTCGTGACCGTAGACGACCTTCCATCCCTCGGGGAGTTTTTTCCAGAGGCTGGTGATGACGAAGGTGCCGTCGCCTGGCTGTCCGTTTGGCAGCGTGCGGTGCGAGGTCAGGGACTGAGTCGTCATGACGGAGTCGGGTGCGAGCACAACGAATTCGGTTGGGCCGTGCTGGGTGTAGACGACGTCGGACTTGCCGTTGTTCCACCACTTGAGCTGCTGGATTCTGAGATCGTCCCAGCCGTGGATCTCGAGGCCATTCGCGATGAAGACGAGAGAGGGCTGGTGGAGGTAGAGCGCGAGATAGCGATCGGTGTCGTGGGCGTTGGCTGCGAGCGCGATCTCGTCAAGCAACGGGGCGAGCTGCTGTTGTGG
Organism: uncultured Acidobacteriaceae bacterium; assembly: GCA_963741395.1. Taxonomy (GTDB): domain Bacteria; phylum Acidobacteriota; class Terriglobia; order Terriglobales; family Acidobacteriaceae; genus Edaphobacter. The sequence goes on along the minus strand of CAVUHV010000007.1, from coordinate 496,968 downwards.
GGATTGAGCATGAGCAGATGGCGCGAGCGCGAGACAGGCGGCGAGGAATGGAAGGAGGATTCGTCTCATAGGTGACTGCAGGAGGAACGTGGTTGAGTATACGGGGATTGTTGTGATTGCAGGAGAGTTTCTAGAGGGTCTTGCTTAGGCGGCGGGCGAAGTCGAGGAAGACGAGTGCGGCGGGGGAGTAGCCGCTGGGGTCGGCCTGGGTGAAGTCGCCGGTGAGTGGGTCCATCTGCTGGCGGAACTCGATGTGGCGCATGATGGCTTCGCACCACTGCTGCATGAGGTGGTTCATCTCGGCGCGCTTGCCGTAGTACTCCATCCAGCGCGGGACGCGGAGCGCGGTCAGGGCCTGCGATGCTCCTCCCCATGAGTTGCGCGGGATGGGACGGACGAAGGTGGGGTCGTCCATGGCGATGGAGGTGAGTGGGTAGGGCGCCCAGAAGGCTTTGGGATTGTGGATCTGGCGCGTCCAGAGGGCTTCGAAGATGGATTTGTGGTGATCGTCGTAGCGCTTGAGGACGTGCTCGCCGAGGACGCGGCTGTTGACGTCGGAGCGGACGCGGACGAAGTTGTTTTTGGCGTCGAGATCGTAGAAGGCGGCGTCTTTGGGGTCGTAGAGGCGGTCGATGATGAGCTGGCGAATCTTTTCGGCGTCGTCGTGCCAGCGGGCGGCCTCGTCGCCTTTGCCGAGCGCGGTCGCCATGTGGGCGAGGGCCATGCGGGCTCCGAAGACAGTTGCGGAGAGATCGGGGCAGAGGCGCGGGAGGGTGTCGATGGTCGGGCACTGGCGTGCGTCGGCGTTGGGGCAGCGGTTGGGGATTCCGGCCCAGCGGGGGGAGTTGTCGTGGCCGGTGTCGTAGGTGCAGAAGCCCTCGACGAGGCCGGTCTTGCGGGAGTCGCGATAGGCGCGGAGCCAGGCGTCCCAGCGGCTGCAGGCGTTGTAGGCGGTGACGAGGAGCTCGTCGTCGTCGGTGAGCTGAGCGAGCTCCCACGCGGTGGCGGCGATGGGGACAACCATCTGGATCTGGCCGTAGCCGGCTTCGGTGGTCTTGATGGAGGCGGGGATCTGTCCGGCGGATTCGTGGCCTTCGGGGTACTGGAGGGCGAAGAAGGCCATGTGGTTGTTACGCGCGATGGCGAGCGGGGACTTTGTGGGGTCGGGTTCGGTGACGTAATGGCTCAGCGTGCCGTAGACAAGGCCCTCGTGGGGGCCGCACTCCTGCCAGATGCCGGGGTAGACGGCTCCCTCGATGAGGACGGGGCGGTCGTAGCGGGGCAGGACGCGCACGTTGCCCTGAAGGACGGCGAGGGCGGCGTCCCAGGTCTGGCGCCAGCGCGGATCGGCAGTGGGGAAGGCAGGGACGGATGGTGATGAGGTAGACCGCGTTTGTGCGGGTTGTATCTGAGGGGAGAGAAGGGCGCCGCCACCGGCAAATGTTGCGAGTCTGAGAAAATCACGTCGCGGCATATTGTGTCGTCGCGGCCACATGCCTATAGTGTAGCCTTGGCAGCGACACGCTATTCCGTTACCCCCATGCACGTGCCTTTTCGACCTGGATCTGCTGCGTTGTTGGAAGAACCTCCTTCAAGTCGGGCCGATCAAGAACTTGACCCCGCGCCGTTCCGGCGCAAGCTGATGAGCTGGTATCGCAGCCATGCTCGCGCGCTGCCGTGGCGCGGCACGAGCGACCCCTACCGCATATGGGTCTCCGAGGTGATGCTGCAGCAGACGCGGGTGGCTGCGGTGATTGAGCACTACGAGGCTTTTCTGGGGCGCTTTCCGACGCTGGTGGCGCTTGCGCTGGCGACGGAAGACGAGGTGCTGGCGGAGTGGTCGGGCCTGGGCTACTACCGGCGCGCGCGGATGCTGCACAAGGCGGCGCAGTTCATCGTAGAGGAGCGCGGCGGCGTGTTGCCGCGCACGGCTGCCGAGCTGCGCACGCTGCCCGGTGTGGGCGATTACACATGCGCAGCCATCGCGAGCATCGCGTTTGGCGAGAGCGTCGCGGTGGTCGACGGCAACGTGGAGCGTGTGCTGCTGCGAATTACGGGAAAAGCTGAGAGTGGGACGGCGGCGGGCCGTGGGGCGATTCAGCAGCAGGCCGCGGCGCTGGTTCCCCGGCGTCGAGTCGATGCGAGGTGGAACGCGGCGGGAGACCATAACCAGGCGATGATGGAGCTGGGCGCTACGATATGCCTGCCACGCGCGCCGATGTGCCTGCACTGTCCGGTGTATGCGATGTGCGCGACGCGGGGGGAGCATGTGACGGCTCCGCGAGCCGTGCAGCGAAGCCGGCCGGCGGCGTATCTGCTGAGCCTGCGCAAGCGGGGCACGGTGACCGAGGTGCTGCTGGAGCGGCGCGCGCAGGATGTGTCGCTGATGCCCGGGATGTATGAGCTGCCGCCGCTCTCGCAGGATGCTGTGGAGGGCCGCGAGCCTGTGTTGCGGTTGCGGCATGCGATTACGAACACGAATTACTATGTCCAGATCTTTTCTCCGCGGAGCCCTCGCGACCGAGTGTTGCGCCGTGCGGTGCCTGCTGCGAGGGAGGACCTGCAGTGGGTGCGGACCGGCAGGCTCGAATCGTTGCCGCTGACGGGGCTTGCGCGCAAGGTGCTGCAGCGGCTGGATGTGATGGCGCTGCGGCCGTTGCGGATGCCGCGAGCGGACGAACTGGTGTAGCCTCAATCCCTGGGGCTTCACCCCAGGCTGGTATGAGACGCGCCGTTGGCGCTGTGGCGGAGTCTCCTGCGATTCTCGTTGACATGCTGCTCTGCCACAAAGAATTGTGCCCAGGAGTTGATGCTGTGAAGACGATTCGTTTTGCCGCTGTCGCTGCTGCTTCGTTGCTCGCGCTTGCGCCCGCTCTTGTGGCGCAGAGTATTCCGCCTGCCGTGAAGACGGCGGAGGCGTCGATCGACGGAGAGAAGATTCGCGCGCATGTGAAGTTTCTGGCGGATGATCTGCTGGAAGGGCGTGGACCGGGATTGCGCGGCAGCGAGCTTGCCGCTAAGTACATCGCGACACAGTTCGCGCTGTATGGGTTGAAGCCAGGCGGCGATAACGGAACGTATCTGCAGCAGGTGAATTTTGTGGGGATGAAGGCGATTCCGGAGAAGACGCACTTCTCGCTGGTTCCGAAGAAGCCTGAGAGCGGCATGTCGATTGATCTGTACTCGTACGACCTGAAGTACGGCGACGATTACACGGTGAGCAACCGCACGCTGACGCCGAGTGTCGATATTGATGCGCCGATTGTGTTTGTCGGGTATGGGGTGGTCGCTCCGGAGTTTGGGTGGGACGACTACGCAGGCGTCGATGTGAAGGGCAAGGTGATTCTCTGTATCGTGGGCGACCCGCCGTCGGACGATCCGAAGTTCTTCGGCGGCAAGGCGCTGACGTACTACGGGCGATGGACGTACAAGTTTGAGGAGGCGGCTCGTAAGGGCGCTGTGGGCGCGCTGATTATTCATCGCACCGATCTCGCGAGCTATGGATGGGACGTGGTGAAGAACTCGAACACGAGTGAGAAGACCTATCTGCGCGACGATAAGGATCCGCAGCTTGAGGCGGCGAGCTGGATTCAACTTGATGTGGCAAAGCAGCTGTTCAAGGCGGCGCATATGGATCTGGATACCGAGTTTGCAGCGGCGGGGAAGAAGGGATTCAAAGCGGTGGAGTTGCCGGTGCGGTTGCAGGCGCATGTGGAGAGTGTGGTGCGGCCGTTCCAGTCGCCGAATGTTGTGGGGATTCTTTCCGGCGCGAATGTTGCGGAGCACAAGCCTGATCAGGCGATGATGTACACGGCGCACTTCGATCACCTGGGCTTCGTGCCGGGCATGGCGGGCGACAACATCTACAACGGTGCGGCGGACAATGCGACGGGCTGCGGGATGATTCTTGAGATGGCGCGGGCGTGGGCGGAGTCAGGGATTACGCCTCCGCATTCGGTGATCTTCGCGGCGGTGACGGCGGAGGAGCAGGGGCTGCTGGGGTCGGAGTATCTCGGGCAGCATCCGCCGGTGCCTGCAGGGCAGATTGCACTCGATATCAACTACGACATGATTCTTCCGATTGGCGTTCCGCGCCAAGTGAATGTGAACGGAGCGCAGCGGACGAACTTCTATCCGACGGTGGAGGCTACGGCGAAACGATTTGATTTGGAGATTGTTCCAGACGCTCATCCGGAGGCGGGCAGCTACTATCGCTCGGATCACTTCAGCCTTTCGCGTGTCGGGATTCCTGCGTTTTCCATCGACGAGGGCGAGTTGTTTGAGGGGCACGACCTTGCGTGGGGCTCGAAGAAGTTCAACGACTTCGTGGAGCATGATTATCACAACTTCAGCGACAACTACCATGAGGACTGGGATTTTGCGGGGAATGCGAAGCTGGATCGGTTTGGGATGGAACTAGGCTGGGAGGCGATCAGCGCGCCGCATAACATCAGCTGGAACCACGGCGATGAGTTCGAGGCTGCGAGGAAGGCTTCGCAGAAATAGTTGTCAGTTGCAGGTCGCCAGTTGTCGGTTCAGCAAAATTGAAACCATCAACGGACAACATGCAACTAACAACCCGATTTATGACGCCTTACTCTTCCATCCGCCCAGCACGGCTCCCATCAGCATCATGCCGATGAGGCAGTAGCCTGTATTGATGGCGAGAATCTTTACGCCGCGCGCCTCAAACGCGTACTCGGTCGCCCACGTTGTGAAGACGACGCCGAACCAGAGGACAATGGCGACCTGTATGCCTCGCGCGGCGGTCTGCATGCCGGTGACTTGGATGAGCCATGAGAGAAAGAGCGCCAGCGCGAGGGCGAGAAGCAGGGCGACTCCGTAGGCGAAGGCTGGCCTCACGCCGCTCGATTGCAGTTGCTCCATGGTGCGGCCGACTCCCGCGAGCCACGCGTCGCGAAAGATAGTGAACCAGACTGCGCCCAGGCCGAAGTAGCACAGCGTCGCTACGATGATCGCCGGAGGATAGTGACGGATGCTATTCATGCAAAGCCTCCCGCCTTCTGATTTTTGCGAGACTGCGGAATTGTAGCGTAGGCTCGGTCAATCCCAACATCAGTTTGTGATGCTCGCCTTCTATTGCGTGACCGCTGTTGCGATCGGCTTTGGGTGCCAGTCGCTGGCCCACTTTGATGGCTGCGGTCCCATGACGAACTCGAGCGTCGCGCCCTGCATGATCTGCGCGTAGGTGACGATGGGCTCGGTGAGCGGTTTGCTGTTCAGCGTTGCGGACTGGATGTAGATGTTCGCCGCGCTGTTGTTCTTTGCGATGACGGTGAATGTCTTTCCGTTCGCCAGGCGCATCGACATGCGTGTGAAGAGCGGGCTGCCGATCATGTACTCGCCCGATGCGGGATTAACGGGGTAGAAGCCGAATGCGGTGAAGATGTACCAGGCGGACATCTGGCCGCAGTCGTCGTCGCCGTCGATGCCTGAGGGCTGGTTGGCGTACTCGGCGTTGGCGATCTCGCGGACTTTGGCCTGCGTCTTCCACGGCTGGCCGCTGAAGTCGTAGAGGTAACCATAGTGGTGGCTGGGTTCGTTGCTGTGTACGTTGTGATGACCGGCGAAGTGCTCGTCGAGTTTCGCGTTGTAGTTGTCGCGGCCGCCCATCAGGTCGAGGAGGCCGCCGAGATCGTGCAGGCTGGCCCAGGTGTAGACCCAGGTGTCGCCCTCGGTCCAGCCTGAGACGGAGCGATTGGTGGGGTTGTCGCGACCTCCGCCGATTGGAGCCCACGCGCCGTCGGAGGTCTTGCCGTTCATCAGACCGAGGGCTGGATTGAAGAGATGTTTGTAGTTGAGCGAGCGATGGAGGAAGAAGTTGTAGTCCTGCTGTTTGCCGAGGATTTTGGCTACTTGTGCGACGCACCAGTCGTCGTAGCTGTCCTCGATGGTGCGCGAGGATGCTTCGTCGGTCTTATCGGTGGGGATATATCCGAGTTGCTTGTAGTAAGTGAGGCCGCCGCGTGCTTCGTAGGGCGTGTGCGGTTCGCGATCGACCCAGCGGCGCGTGGTGTCGCCGTCGGGAGGGGTCATCGCGTCTTTGTAGACCGCGTCCCAGGCGGTCGAGTAGTCGAAGCCCTTGAAGCCCTTTGTCATCGCCTCGGCGACGAGCGAGTCGGCGTGCGTGCCGATCATGATGTTGGTGTAGGAGGGGTTCGGCCACTTGGGCATCCAGCCGCCTTCCTTGTAGTTCTGCAGAAGGGCTTGGACCATGCCGGGGATGCGCTCGGGGGCCATCAGGGTGAGGAGGCTGTTCTCGGCGCGGAAGGTGTCCCAGATGGAGTAGGCGGTGTAGGACTCGCCGTTGTGAATCTTGTCGTCGAAGGCGCTGTAGTAGCGGCCGTACTCGGAGAAGATGCGCGGGTAGAGGAGCGCGTGGTAGAGGCCGGTGTAGATGATGCGGCGCTGATCGTCCGTTTCTCCTTCCAGGCTCACGCGGTTCAGCTTGTCGTTCCATTTGGCGCGAAGATTTTTCTGAGTGGCGTCGAAGTCCCAGGCGGGAATCTCGCGGCGCAGGTTCTCGCGGGCCTGCTCGATGCTGAGGAATGATGTACCGACGCGGACTTCGATGACTCCGCCGGCGGGGAACTCGGCGTAGGCTCCGCGTGCTTCGCTGGCTTTGGGTGATTCGGTGCCGTAGGTCTTTGCGGAGCTGAATGCTTTGCGGAACTGGACGACGAAGTAGCCTTTGAAGTTCGGAAGCGCGAAGGGGCCGAGGTTGCGATCGACTCGGTCGGGGTTGTAGCCGGTGATTTCGTGGGTGCCGGTGTCTACGTGCACGTCGCCGGCGATGCCGGGGCGCGAGGCTTCGACCAGCACGCGAGCTGCTTCGCCTGCGGGGAAGGTGAAGCGCATGTAGGCGCAGCGCTCGGTGGCGGTCATCTCGGTGCGGATGCGCTTGTGGTCGGGAGTGGTCATCCAGACGGAGTAGTAGTCGGGACGGGTGATCTCATCGGCGTGGGTGAAGGCGAGCTTGCGGTCGTCGGGGGTGGTCTTGAGTGGGCCGATTTGGGGCATGAGGGTGACGTATCCGTAGTCGCCCATCCAGATGGCGGGCTGGTGCGTGCCCATGAAGCCGGAGATGGTGGTGTCCTCGTACTTGTAGGAGACGATGCTGAGGCGGTTCTGGCGCGTCTGCGGGGTCCAGTCGGTCATGCCGAAAGGAGGAGTGACGAAGGGCATGGTGCCGCCGTAGCCGATGGAGCCGGAACCGGTTCCGATGTAGGGGTTCACCCACTGGATAGCATCGGGTGTGGCGGCGGAGGCGGTGAGCGTTGCGAGAAGCAGGAAGCGCGAGAATGCCCTTACGGAAGCGATAACGCGATTTGCCATCGCAGATAACGTTAGCAGAGGTGGATAAGACTAGAACCTATCTCGTAGTCGACCTAGACGGTTTGCTCCTCTCGGCATACTTCCGGTTTGCCGGTCACTGGCCCAGAACACCCAATCGGGTCTGTCCTGCGAGCCTGACGTGAGCCGGCCTGAGAAACTCCTGGATGCCGTGATGCCGCGCACTGACGGCGAACGCGGACGGAAGGTAGCATGCCGTCCAGAGGTGTCGCCTTGACCGATCAAGATGTTGTTGGGATGCTCCGGGATCGAATCCCTTACATTCTGTTTGGAACAGTTTTCCTGTTTATTGGATTGTGCGCTTCCGGTGTCGCTGTGATGCGCCGGGGGAGCGGTGTCAAACTCCTGACCTGGCTCGGAATCTGGAGCGCGATTGAGGGAACCGAATACCTGTTCGGTTCGTTGGCTGACCTAGGACTTTTGCCAAATTGGCTTCTTACCGGTCTTCCATACGTGGGGAATATCCTGTCGTTCTCGGTCGTAGTGATTGCGGTGCTGGCTTTTATGCAGCTAAGCCGGGGCAAACTCCGGCTCTTTCTTCAAGGAGCGATTGTGGCGGGACTCGCGATAGCTGTGGCCGGTATTGCACTCTTCTTATTGACCGGCTCGTCCTTCAAAGTCATGCCCTACAACCATCTCGTCGCCGCCATCTCGCTCACTGTTCTGGGAACAGTCGTCGCCGTGCCAAGGCTCTCGCGTAAATTCCTGGTCCTGCGCAAGCACACTGTTCTTTCTGTCGGCATCCTTCTTTTCGCGATGGAAGCAGTTTATGGCAACTTGTCGCTACCGCTGAGACTCCCGAGTCCGCCCGAGATAGTGGACCCGGTGGGGTTTGCGGTTCTGCTGTTTTGCTTTGGGTATGTCGCCGTGCAGAGCCTAGAGCCGAGCTCGGTACCCTCCGCCGGGGGTCTTGAGAGCCGCGAACTATCAAAGATCGATGGTGTCTTACACCTGCTGTAATCGGCATTAGTTTTCGAGTTGTCGGCAACTCGGAAGTAATTCTGTCAAGCTCGCCAACTAGGCGTTGCGCCGGAATGACCCTCGGCATCGACACAGGAATGCGACATACAAGGTCTGACCTGACTGACGAACACTGGAAGACTCTTGACCCTCTAATCCAGTAAGCTTACTTAGGAATTTATGAGATGGGGCTAGTAGAAGTCCGCGCAGCTCAGGAAGTAGCCGCAGGTCGGGCAGACGAGCTTGCAGCGGCGGTCTTCGAGGCGCGACGAGCAGGTGGGGCAGTAGACCTGGTGGTGCTCGGTGGTGAGCGCGCAGGTCTCGGGTTGCGGGTTCTCGGTCGCGGGTTTGGTGTCCGTGGACATTCCGTAATGACACATAGCGCTGAGTAGGAATCAACTCGGCTGAGATAGCAGCCGTAGATAGGGTAGCGCGTTTGTCGAGATTTTCAACACCTCTGCGCGCCTCCGGCGCATCGAATCATGTACCGTTTCAAGAGAACGGAACCATAAGGAGAACAACGATGGATCGCAGCGCAAGCGCAGTCTGGCATGGCACGTTGAAAGAGGGCAAGGGCACCATTACGACCCAGAGCGGCACGCTCAAGGAGACGCAGTACAGTTTTGCGGCGCGTTTCGCCGAAGGCGTCGGCACGAACCCAGAGGAACTGATCGCAGCGGCCCACGCGGGTTGCTTCACGATGGCTCTGAGCGCGCAACTGACGGAGGCCGGCTTCAAGCCCGATACGCTTGAGACGACGGCCGCGCTGACGCTCGATCTGCACGGGAAACCGACGATCACGAAGATTCATCTCACGACGAAGGCGAAGATTCCGGGCATCGACAAGGCGAAGTTCGACGAGCTGGCCCACAATGCGGAGATCGGCTGCCCGGTCTCGAAAGTGCTGAAGGCGGAGATTACGCTGGACGCGAAGCTGGTTTAGCCACGCTCAGTGCGCGTGGTCATGACCGTGATGGTGATGACCATGCGCGCCGACAGCCTCCAAGGGCGGTGGAGCGCTGCAGCCGTGGGTGGTCTCACAGCCAGTCGTCTCAAACTGAATCGTGGTGTGCGTAATGTGGAACCGATCGTGCAGAGCGCAGTTGATGCCATCGAGGATGGTGGAGCACTCGGACATAGGCATCTCGGCGATGGTGACGTGGCTGGCCAGCGCGTGCGAGCTGGAACCGAGGCTCCAGATGTGAAGGTCGTGCACGTCGAGCACGCCTTCTACTGACTGCATCGCCTCGCGCACGGCGGCGAGCTGCATGTTTCGCGGCGTGCCTTCGAGCAGGATGTTCAGCGTTTCGCGGATGATGCCGATGGAGCTCCAGAGAATCATGGCGGCGATGAGGAGGGAGAGCACGGGGTCGATCCAGGTCCTGCCGGTGAATAGAATTGCCGCGCCACCGACGATGACTGCAGCGGTCGAGAGCGTGTCCCCCAGCATGTGCAGGAAGACGCTGCGGATGTTGACGTCACGCGAGAAGCGCCACAACAGCGTGGCGACGGTGCCGTTCATCAGCACACCGGCGGCGGCGACGTACATCATCAGCCTGGGCTGAACCGGCACAGGAGAGGTGATGCGGTGGATCGCTTCGATGGCGATCCAGACCGAGAGCAGAACGAGGGCTGCGGAGTTGACGAAGGCGGCGAGCACTCCGGCGCGCTGGTAGCCGAAGGTTTTTTGCTCGGTGGCCGGCTGCGCCTGAAAGTAGACCGCGACGAACGAGAGGGCGATGGCGGCGAGGTCGCTGAGGTTGTGGCCGGCCTCGGAGATCAGGGCCAACGAGTGGGCGCGCAGGCCAAAGGCAAATGTTGCCACGACATAGGCCAGAGTGAGGCCCATGGAGAGCTGCAGCACTCGCTGCATCCTTTTGTCTGGGGTGGCGACCATGTGCATGGTTTAAGTGTAGTCCCCGGTGCAAGGGGGGTTCAATTGCCGCCTGCCGGGTGACGGTGATGCTCTTTCAGCTCGCGGTCGATGCCGAGGATGGGGCGTGGCACCTCGGAGCTGAGCCGCAGGCCGCTCCAGGACTCCGACACGACGATGCTGTTGGCCGGGTTGTGCGGGGCGTAACGAACCTGAACGGGAAGATCGGTGCGCACGTCGCGAACCCTTTCGCTCAGAGCGGTGACGTCCTGCGCTGCCTCGTAGCACACGCCACCGATGCGGTAGTTGTAGACGATGACCTGCTGGGGAGTCGCTGAGTCCTCGAGCTTGTGGGGGGAGTCGATGATGCTGCCGTCGGTGATGCGGCCGCTGGAGGCGAGCAGTTCCCGGCGCATGCGCTCGATCTCGTCAGGCGTGGGCCGTGGACGCCGCAGCATGTACCAGGTGACCCCGGCCACCGCCGCCACGCCAGCAGCAATCCCTGCCAGGATTCTCGGTGAGCGCAATTGCAGCGACAGATAATCTTGAATCGAGGAGTCCACAGTATTCTGGTAAGAAGGATAGTCCATTCCGTGCGGTGCGGGGTCAATGACCCATTACGGATAAGACTGCAAGGTATTGCAGAAGGTTCGCCCTCGCCCCCGATCCTTTCCGGTCTTCGATTGTGGAGGAATGGGGCGGGACGCTTGATGGCGTGCCCGCCCTGAGAACTCTGGCCCTACTTCCACTCCCATATCTTTGAGACTGTAGCGCCGGAGGGATCTACTTCATATTCGAAGGCCCCGCAGGCGTTGTTGAGACGGGCAAGCTTCTGCGACGTCGTCCGGAAGAACAACATGCCTCGGTAGCTCACTGAGCCACCGGGGCCGAAGTGGCCGAGGCCCGTTCCTGTCCAGGTGACGGCATCGCCATCCTGGGTGGTGTTCAATCCCTGGCCGTGGCCGAAGATGGAGCCATCCGGACGGACGACCGAAGTATAGCTGCCTATGCCTGTGGTGGGAACGCCAAGCATCTGGCCGCTGTCTTCAAACGAGACTTCAGCAGTAGGTGGGTCAACGGAAATGACGCGTCTAACTAATCTTTTTCCTGTTGTTTCGCCGATCTTTTCTCCTAACATGAACAGACCTCATCTTTCATTGGGATTTAAATTGTTGTTCCCGGGGTGGGCAATTCTATACCTCGCAGCCGAAGGATGGACTATCGGCGGATGCGTTTATTTTGTGAATTTCCAGCGGCCTTCATCCAAGGCGCTCTCTTCCGATGCAGGCTGACGGACTGCCCACATCGACCACGCGAGGTATGTCCGATGCTGGAGCGATATACTGGGATGTGATTAAAGACCCCCGTTTTTCCTCGTTCCAGGAGCCGAAGTCCCTGGGAGCCCCCTCTGCAACCGCTCATCCGCTCGATCTCGGCGAAGGCCGACGCATCCGTTCCACCACGGTCGTCTGCGTGCGCCGCGGCGACTCCGTTGTGATGGCCGCCGACGGGCAGGTCTCGCTCGGCGCCACGGTGATGAAGCACTCGGCGAAGAAGATCCGCCGCCTGTATCAGGACAAGGTTCTGGCCGGATTCGCGGGTTCGACCGCCGACGCCTTCTCGCTCTTCTCTCGCTTCGAGACCAAGCTGGAGCAGTACGCCGGCAACCTCGGGCGCGCCGCCGTTGAGCTGGCCAAGGACTGGCGCACCGACAAGATGCTCCGCCAGCTCGAAGCGCTGCTGATCGTGGCGGATGTCAACCAGACCCTGATGCTCTCCGGCACCGGCGACGTCATCGACCCGGACGAGGGAATCTGCGCCATCGGCTCAGGCGGAAGCTACGCCCTTGCGGCCGGCCGCGCGCTGATGGACAACACTGAGCTAAACGCGCGCGAGATCGCCGAGAAGTCGATGAAGATCGCCGCCGACATCTGTATCTATACCAACCTGAACTTCACGATTGAAGAGTTGAAGGCCTAGACGAACCGGCGGACTAGCGTTAGCGTATTATCCTCTGACCGCGTCCAACGCTGTACCAACACGGAGTTTCAGCACCATGGCAATTTATCTACCCGGAACCGCAGACGATCAGGCCCTCGCACTCGATGAGATGACTCCGCGCGAGATCGTCGCCGAGCTAGACAAGTACGTCGTCGGCCAGCAGGCCGCCAAGCGCGCCGTCGCCATCGCCCTGCGCAACCGTATGCGCCGGCAAAAGTTAGCGCCCGAACTCGCTGACGAGATCATGCCGAAGAACATCATCATGATCGGGCCTACAGGGGTGGGTAAGACCGAGATTGCGCGGCGGCTGGCTAAGCTGACGAATTCGCCGTTCCTCAAGGTGGAGGCGTCGAAGTTCACCGAGGTGGGCTACGTCGGGCGCGATGTTGAGTCCATTGTGCGCGACCTCGTCGAGATCGCCATCGATATGGTGCGTGAGGAGAAGATGGAGGAGGTCGAGGACAAGGCCGAACTCGCCGCTGAGGACCGCCTGCTCGATCTGCTGCTTCCTCCTACGCCTGCTTCAGTCACTGCCGCCGCAGCCACGCATGAGCCCGGTTCCAATGTCATCCAGCTTCCGGCTATCACGCCTGAAGGCGAAGACAAGCCCGGCGAGCGCGAGCAGCGGACGCGCGAGAAGCTGCGCCAGCAGTTCCGCGAGGGCAAGCTTGATGAGCGCGTCGTCGAACTTGACGTTCGCGATCGCAACACTCCCAGCTTCGAGATCATCACGAACCAGGGCACTGAGGAGATGGACATCAACCTCAAGGACATGATCCCTGGACTCTTTGGTCAGCGCACGAAGAAGCGCAAGATGAAGGTCGCCGAGGCCTTCGAGTACCTTGTGCAGGAAGAAGAAGGCCGCCTGATCGACATGGATCAGGTCACACGCCTTGCCGTCGAGCGGGTCGAGGACTCGGGGATGGTGTTCCTCGACGAGATCGACAAGATCGCGGGGCGCGAGGGAGGACATGGGCCCGACGTCTCGCGTGAGGGCGTGCAGCGCGACATCCTGCCCATCGTCGAAGGCACGACGGTGAACACGAAGTACGGCATGGTCTCGACCGACCACATCCTCTTCATCGCCGCCGGGGCCTTCCACGTCTCCAAACCGAGCGACCTCATCCCTGAGTTGCAGGGCCGCTTTCCGATTCGGGTTGAGTTGCAGTCGCTCACCGTTGAAGACTTCGTCCGCATCCTGACCGAGCCGAAGTCGTCGCTCGTCAAGCAGGCTGCTGCGTTGCTCGAGACCGAGGGCCTCAAGCTGGAGTTCACGCGAGAGGCAATCGCCGAGATGGCGCAGTTTGCTTTCAAGGTGAACGAGATGACCGAGAACATAGGCGCGCGCCGCCTGCACACGATCCTTGAGCGCGTGCTGGATGAGATCAGCTTCCAGGCGCCGGACCTGTTCAAGAGCCCTCGTACGGAAGTGACCGAAGAGGGCATCGTCGCGCAGGTTGCTGCATCGGCGGGCCATGAGCCCGCGTCGCCACTGCCAGTCATCGAACGTCAGACCTCGACCGGGACGGAGAAGGTCATTGTGGTCGACCCGGAGTATGTGCGCCAGCAGGTGGCTTCGATTGTGAAGAGCCAGGATCTCTCGCGGTACATCCTGTAGGTGCTTCTGTCGCTAAGTTCTACGCGCCGGCGAGCTCCAGGTCCTTCACATCGACGGATCTCCCGTCGGCGCTCTTCACTTCGAGCCTGGCCAGAGGCTTGTGCTTCTTCTTATCGAGAAGCCTGCTGTGCCTGTCGCCGGGGCCGAACATGAATCGCTCGCCCCACTGGCGCAGCGCGACCAGTACCGGGAGGAGCGCCTCGCCCTTTTCCGTCAGCTCGTACTCGAGGTAGGCGCTGCCATCCGAGGCCGGCACGGTGCGCAGCACGCCCGCCGCGACGAGCCGCTTCAGCCGCACTGTCAGGATGTTCTTCGCCATGCCGAGCCTGCGCTGAAAGTCCGAGAAGCGCTTCACGCCCTGCATCGCGTCGCGAATAATCAGCAGCGACCACCACTCGCCGACGACATCCAGCGACCGCGCGACCGGGCAGACACTCGTTTCATTGGACTTATGCTTCATAACAACCTCACAGAATCATTTTATCAAAACTAGTTGCATCTTGAAACTACATTGAGGAGCTTCAAATTCTCACCCTTGGTATTGGGCGTACTGCTCGTGCTGGCACTGTGCAGACCGGCTAAGGCCGACACAGACTTCAACTTCTCCATTACAGGCGTCGATCTAAACGATGGAGTCACCACACTGACCGCTTCTGGTCAACTTACAGCTATCGCCGATGGAACCAACTACCTCGTCACTGGCATTACCGGGACGGTCGGTACATCCACGATTACAGCCCTGTATGCTCCAGAAGCCTTTATTCAGAGCGACAATCTACTGGTCAATCCAGGACCGATTCCTGACCTATACGGGATCTCCTTTCTTCTTTCAGATGGTGATGTCGCGAATCTATATTCCTCTGAGGGGATTAGCGCAATTATTGTAGGCGTACCGAATGGTTCGGTTTACAGCTCCTTTGTTGAATATGACGGTCCACTCAGTATCACTGCGGTGACATCGGCGACACCCGAGCCTGGCACTCTAGCTCTGCTTGGTACTGGGGCACTGGGTATGGTGGGAATGATGCGACGCAGGCTTTGCAGTCAATAGGATGCATTAGTCCACCCTACATAAGATGCGTTATCGGTCCCGAGACCTGATGGAACGCTGATAACATTAGGGATATTCGTAGTTCAATCCCTTTTATGTCTGATAACGAAACATCCTGAGCCTGGATTAAGTACCATTGGGGGGAAGCGCTTTACACAAAACCGAAAGGAGTCACTCACATGTTTGATATGAAGAATCTCACTAAGCTCAAGAAGCTCGATGAGAATGCACCTGCCACGATGAAAGCCTTCTGGGCTTTTAATGAAGAGTTGTTCAAACCCGGTGCCATCGATGTCCTGCACAAGCAGTTGATCGCGGTGGCGGTCGCGCTGACAACGCAGTGTCCTTACTGCATTGAGTTGCATATGAGAGATGCGCGTAAGGCCGGAGCAAATGACACGATGCTGACGGAAGCGGCCATGGTCGCCGCGGCAATGCGGGCAAACGCGTCGGTCACCCACGCGTCGCACTTGTTCAAAGAGTAGATCTCGCCGAAATCGGAGATTTGCCGCAAACTAAAAAGATGATCTGACGCCTCATTCCTTCGTGGATAGAACTGCGACGGCGATCCTCCACAGAACACAGGAGGTAATCATGAGCACCAATGAAGTCCGTAGTAACGACGCAGCAAGAAACGCGGGCGTCGCGAAAGTCGACATGAAGTTCGAAATCGTCGTTATCCCCGTTTTCGGATATCGACCGCGCGAAGGAGTTCTACGCGAGGCTCGGGTGGCGACTCGACATCGACTTCGACAACGGTAAAGACTATCGCGTGATCGAGTTCACGCCGCCTGGCTCCGCGTGCTCCGTCATCTTTGGCAAGAACGTCACCCCGGCGGCTCCCGGCTCCGCTCAGGGCCTTTACCTGATCGTCTCTGACATCGAGGCTGCCCGCGACAATCTGCTCCGTCGCGGCGTTAAGGTCAGCAACGTGTTTCACGGCGGCGACGACGTGTACGCTGGCCCGGACGAACCCTACATCTTCGGGCGGATTCGCGTCGACGGTCCTGCCCCCGAGCATCGCAGCTACCGCTCGTGCGCCTCGTTCAGCGATCCGGATGGGAACGGCTGGCTGTTCCAGGAAGTCACGACGCGGCTGCCCGGTCGCATCGACGACACGGCGACGACCTTTGCATCGGCGAACGATCTGGCGAGCGCGTTTCGGCGTGCGGAGGCCGCGCACGGCGAGCACGAGAAGCGCATCGGGCAGCGCGACGCGAACTGGGCAGACTGGTATGCCGCTTACATGGTGGCGGAGCAGTCAGGCAAAGAGCTGCCGCAATGAACGACTCCGCCGGGAGCGACATCGCTCCCGGCGGAGTCGAGGCTGCGCTGAAAGTCCGAGAAGCGCTTCACGCCCTGCATCGCGTCGCGAATAATCAGCAGCGACCACCACTCACCGACGACATCCAGCGACCGCGCGACCGGGCAAACGCTCGTTTCATTGGACTTATGCTTCATAACAACCTTGCAGAATCATTTTATCCAAACTAGTTGCATCTTGAAACTACTTCCAGTCATCAAAGACACGGCGATAAGATTTAGGCAAAAGCCAGAGAGAGGAAAAATCAAAATGAAACTACAAGGCAAGAAGGCATTCATCACTGGCGGTAACAGCGGCATCGGTCTGGCGACGGCGAAGCTCTTCGTCGATGAGGGAGCCGAGGTGATTATCACTGGCCGCAATCAGGAGACACTCGACGAAGCCGTCAAACTACTCGGGCCCAAGGCTCACGGCATTCGCGCCGACGTCAGTGACTCGGCCGCGCGCAAGGCAGCGTTCAAGACAGCGGCGGAGAAGTTCGGCAAGCTCGACATTGTCTTCGCCAATGCGGGCATTCCCGGCGGCAATACGCCGGCGGGCAAAGCCGACGAGCAGCTCTTTGAGCAGATCATCCACATCAACCTGACCTCGGTCTTCTTCACCGTGCAGGACTCGTTGCCCTACCTCAACGACGGCGCGTCGATCATCCTCAACAGCTCGGTGATCGGCACGCTTGGGCAGGCGGGCTATTCGGCGTATGCGGCGGCGAAGGCCGGCGTCCGTGCCCTGGCCCGCACGCTTGCGGCTGACCTGTCGCCGCGAGGCATTCGCGTCAACGTGGTTTCTCCCGGCGCTACGAAGACTCCCATCTGGGGCCGCGCCGGTTTTCGCTCCGAGGAGCAGATCACTGGGCTCCAGCAGCAGTACTCGAAGCTCATTCCTCTGGGCCGAATGGGCGAGGCCGTAGAGATCGCCAAGGCGGTACTCTTCCTCGCCTCTGACGACTCCTCCTACGTGCAGGCTATCGAGCTCTTCGTCGACGGCGGCCTGACTGGCAGCCCCTTCGGCGGCGCTGCGGGGCGCGGCTGATCTCGGCTGATCTTGTCTGATCGTCGTCAGCAGGAAAAAGACCGCGCCGAAGCGCGGTCTTTTCTTTTGTCCAGTGAAGGCTGACTAGTGTGCGGCGGCGGGTACGCTGATCTCGGCGAGCCGCTTGGCCAGTTCCTTTTCGAGGTCTTCGAGAGCCTTGGAGAAGCCCTCGATGCCTTCCTTCAGTTTGTCGTGAGCCATGCGGTCGGCGGCGTGCATCTTGTCGAAGGCCGCCTTGTCGACGACGATCTTCTCGATCTGCATGTCCTTCGCCTTCGAGGCATCCAGCTTGCGCACGAGCGTTCCCTCGGTCGCCTGAAGCTCGGCGAGCAGCTTGGGAGCGATGGTCAACAGATCGCAGCCGGCGAGCTCGATAATCTCGCCGATGTTGCGGAAGCTCGCACCCATGACGACGGTCTTATAGCCGAAGTGTTTGTAGTAGTTGTAAATCGTCGTAACGGAGTGAACGCCGGGATCGTCGGCGCCGTGATAGTCCTTGCCGGTGTCCTTCTTGTACCAGTCGAGGATACGGCCCACGAACGGGGAGATGAGGGTTACCTTGGCTTCTGCTGCAGCTACGGCCTGATGGATACCGAAGAGAAGGGTCATGTTGCAATGGATGCCTTCTTTTTCGAGGATCTCGGCTGCGCGGATGCCTTCCCATGTGGAGGCGAGCTTGATGAGAACGCGCTCACGAGAGACTCCGGCGGCCTCGTACTGGGCGATGATGTCGCGGGCGGTTTCGAGGGACTTTTCGGTGTCGTAGGAGAGGCGCGCATCGACCTCGGTGGAGACTCGGCCGGGGACGATCTGGAGGATCTTCAGACCGAACGCGACGGCGAGGGTCTTGAAGGCCTGCGCGGCGACCTGCGCATCGGTCGCGTGTGGCCCGGCGGTCTTGCGCGCTTTTTGAAGCACGTCATCGACGATGGGCTGATACTCCGGCATGCTGGCGGCAGCCTGGATGAGAGATGGGTTGGTGGTGGAGTCGGTAGGCTTGAACTGTTTGATCGAGTTGATGTCGCCGGTGTCGGAGACGACGGTGGTCATGCCACGAAGTTGTTCGAGTAAAGTCGCCATTGAGTGCTCCTTCGATGTTTGATTCTACAAAGCCCTGTCTAGTTGCGCTGCTGCCGGTGCCATTGCGCTGGGGTTGCCGCGTACGACTGATTGTAAGCCCGGCGCGTTACTCGGCTGCGAACGTGTTTTTGAGGATGCCGAGGCTGTCGATCTCGACCTCAATGTGGTCACCCGGTTGGACAGGGCCGACTCCGGCGGGAGTTCCGGTGGGGAGGATGTCGCCTGGCTCGAGCGTGATGGCTGCCGTGATGTAGCGCATGAGAAAGGGGATAGGAAAGATCAGGTCCGCCGTGGAGCCCTGCTGCTTCACCTCGCCGTTCAGCCTTGTGGTGACGGTGACGGGCGCTCCTGCAACAGGATCGATGAGGCCGGAGACGACGGGGCCGACGGGGCAGAAGGTGTCGAAGCCCTTGCCACGGGTCCACTGGCCGTCGCTCTTCTGGATGTCGCGAGCGGTGACGTCGTTCACGATGGTGTAGCCACGGATGTAGGGCCGGACGTCCTCGCCGGGGCCGAGTTTCGTGCAGCGGCGGCCAATGACGATGGCGAGCTCGCCCTCGTAGTCTACGCGGTTCGAGAGTGCGGGCATCCGGATCACGCCGTTCGGCGCCAGCAGCGAAGAGGGCGGTTTGAGGAAGAGAAGCGGCTCTTTGGGAACCTCGTTGCCCAGCTCGGTGGCGTGGTCGCGGTAGTTGCGGCCGATGCAGAGGATCTTTGAGGGAGTGACGGGCGCGAGCAGCTCGAGGTCAGCGAGCGGCGTGGGGGTCAATGCCGTAGCGGGCATTGCGAGGGCTGCGAGGTCTTCGGGCGGCGGCTTCATAGGGCTCACTGCCCAGAGCGATCCGTCGCGTAGTTCGACGTTTGCGTAGCGGGCGATGCGTTGTCCGGCCTCGGTTGCGACGTATCTGCAGTACTGCATGTGGCGTCTTCCTCAGTGTTGGTTGTTGGTTCCTGCGGTCTCTTCGACCTCGTTGCCGGGGCGGCTCTCGTTGCCGGTGGTGTCGATGGAGGTGACTCTATAGATATATCGCTTGCCTGCGACCGCTGTAGCGTCAGTGTAGGCGGGGGCGACGATTGGGGTTGCGGTGAGACGCTGGAAGGCCGGCGATTCCGCCGCGCGGCGATAGACGATGTAGCCGGCGAGGTCGGTGTCTGAGACCGGCTCCCACGAGAGGTCGATAGTTGCTGCCGCCTCGCCCGGGATGGCAGCGAGTCCTGCGGGCGGCTGCGGCGGGAAGGTGTCGGCGATGTTCACTGTAATGATGGGCGAAGGCGCGCTGCGCAGCTCGAGGACGTGGCCTTCGAGGCTGACGGATTGGACGCGCTGCGCTTGATAGCTATAGGTCTCGGTCTTGCGGGCCGTGTGGTCGAGTATTCCGCCGGGGTCGGTCTGACCCTTGGGCGTATCGAGCCGCACGTTGGCGGGTTCTTCCGCTGCGAAACCGAACGGCGCTTTCGGTGCGGACGGTTTGGGCTGCGTGGCGGGCTGGCGGAAGCTCGGCAGCAGGGTGCGGTCGAGCTCGACCCAGGTTGCTGCAGACGCAGCGGGCTGTGGCTGCCACTCGATGACAGCTCCGCCGCGGATTGCGGAACCGCGAAGGTGCTCGACGGGCGGTGGTGCGGCTCCTGCGGCGGCGAAGGCGGGGTGCGACGGGCCAGCGGAGCGGTTGGCCGGGTTGAAGATCTGCACGCGGTAGGCGATCAGAGTTGCGGGGCCAGCGGTGAGGTCTGCCGGCAGCGGGTCGGCGGCCTGCGAGGGACCGGGTTTGACGTGCATCCGTGCCACCGGTGTGCAGGGGGCGCGCGGGCGCGTTGGGGTGGTGTCGCGGCAGAGTTCGGCGGTGAGCTGGCCTTTTACGTCGAGCCCGTCGGTGGTGTTCGAGGGGGTGGTCCACTGGAGAAGGACCTTGTCGCCGACGCGCTCGGCGGTGAGGTTGGTGACGGGTTCGGCGAGATCGAGCGACGGCGGTTTCGGCGGCCCGGGGCTGGCACAGGCCACGAGCAATGGCAGCAGCAGACTCGCCGAATAGAAGGCCAGCGGCCCGCGGTGGGACGGAGAGATCATTCGTCCAAGCCTAGCATCCGGTTTGACGTCGCCCTCCCCTCCCCCGGGTTTTGCGCAAAGTATTCATTCCTTGTGGTTTAGCCCTGGACTTCCAGCGCAAAGTCTTCTATCTAAAGGGTTAAATATCAAAATATTGAAAATAAATGAGTTGCTGGTTGCTAGTTGCAGGTTGTCAGTTGAAAAAGCGAAGGCCTCGGCTGTTTGCCGACGCCTTTTTTACTTTTCTTGCTGGTTCTATTTTAGCAAGGTGAGAGAAACTCCTCTGCCACGCCGATGTGCTTTATTTTGTTGGCGATGGGTAGTTTTGGGGCTTGACAGGTGATTTTGCTGGTTTTTTTCAGAACCCCACTGTGGGGGTTCCTCTGCTTCAGGGGTCGCACGAAGCCCCTACTACTCCGGCGGCCCGACCGTCACCACAAAATAGGTCACCGGCTTATCGCTGGTATTCGCGATGAAGTGCTTGTCTCCCGCTACGCAGATCCCCACATCACCCGCGACCATCGTTCTGGCGACACCATTGGTCGTCAGCTCGGCCGTCCCCTCGCGCACGAGCCAAATCTCGCTATGCAGATGCGTCCCCACCGCCTCATGCTGTGCGCCCGGCTCAATCGTCGACTC
Organism: uncultured Acidobacteriaceae bacterium; assembly: GCA_963741395.1. GTDB lineage: Bacteria > Acidobacteriota > Terriglobia > Terriglobales > Acidobacteriaceae > Edaphobacter. The sequence continues at coordinate 475,975 of CAVUHV010000007.1, read as the reverse complement.
ATGCATCTCGAGCCGAATGTTCCCCGCCTTCAACATCCCCATCAGATACCGGCTCGAAGAGTGTCCCGCCATCGACCCTGCCTTCGCAGGCGTCGGCTTGTACACACCCGACTCGATCGCAGGCAAGGCAGCACCCTGGGCCGACACACTCTCGGGCACGGCAGCCAAACCAGCCATCAGGGCCGGCAACAAGACTCCAAATTCGCGACGATCTATAACTCGACGATCCAAAACTCGACGATCCATCACTCAAAAACCCTCCCACCAAAACAATACGCCCCGGCAAGCAGCCGGGGCGGATCAGGTTGCGTGGATCAGGTGCGGGACAGCGGATGCTATTGGGTACAATTCCGACAAACCGTTATTGAAAATCAGGAGAGTTCCGGGCTATGCGGTGTTCGTGTGGGCTTTTGCGTTCTGTTCGGGCTTCATGGGTTTCTGGTTTGTTCGCGGTGGTGGTGATGGCGGGAGTGGCGCGGGGCGCGCAGCAGAGTGATGCGCCGCAAGCTCCGCCGGGGGGACATGCGACGAGCATCTTTCAGAAGACGATTCCTCCGGATCAGCTCGTGTACCTGGGGCAGTTTGCAGGCGTGCCGGCGAAGGAGCTGATGAAGGACAAGCAGTTCAAGAAGCTGATGCATGGGGTTGTGCCGGACGTGATGTTTCACTATGGGCACGATATGTCGTTGTGGGAGGCGATCGATACGGTGATCTCGGGGTCGAAGATCCCGGTGGAGATTCGCGAGGAACGGTATTTGATGGTTGCGGGCGCGGAGGGGCCGTATCTTGCGGGCAAGGGATTTCTGTGGCTGGATCTGCAGACCGGTGAGGGACTGGGGGCGTTTTATTTTCATCCGACGAACGGCGAGCCTTCGCCTACAGTGACGGTGTTCTCGCGGCAGGTGAAGGAAGCTGCGTTGATCATGAGCGAACTGCCGGTGGCGTTTGCGCAGGATCTGGGCGTGTGGTCGGCGCGGTCGCGGGTGCCTGAGATTACGACGCGGTACTTTATCGGGGACAACCACAAGAGGATTCTGCTGGAGCATGACGAGGATTTTTGTGCGGCTCCGGATGGAGCACAGGCTCCTCCGCGGGATGTTTGCCTGCAGATGAATGCAGACGCTGCGAACGTTGACATGAACACGGCCTACTATCTCGACCAGGTGCACTATACAACGAATGCGACGGCGTGGATGATTACGGGCGCCGACCAGGTGGCTTGGCTGCAGGTGAGAGACACCAGGTGCGGGGTGGGAGTGAGCATGTGCAGCATCAGCATGACGCGCGAGCGGACGCATGTGATTATTCATCGCGACCCGGTGCCACACCCGATCCATAGGTGAAAGGAATTTTGAGGGGCTGCAAAACGGATTTTGCAAGGCCTTTATTTGCTGTATGCCGTGGCTCTGCGGAGGGCTTTCACGCGATTACAAAAAAGGCAGAAAGAATCTGAACACGGAACCGGAGTGAGAGAGTGCCTGGCTGCTGCGGACCCTTAGCGTGCCCTCATGACGTTCGACAACCTCCTGGCTCACCCAAAGGCCCAGACCTGTTCCACCAAAACCCTTGGTTGTGAAGAAGGCCTCGAAGATTTTTTTCTGGTCTTCAGGACTTATGCCGTTGCCAGTGTCGGCGACGGTGAAGACGATGCCTTTGCGATTCGTCTCCCAATCTGTCGTCGTGTTGGTTCGCATCAGCAGTCGACCTCCCTGGGGCATGGCATCGATGGCATTCCCGACCAGGTTGCTAAGCACCTGTCGAACGTCCCCCGCAAAGCAGACGATGGGTTCCTTTGTGCGATGCAGGAGCTCGACCGAGATATTTGAGTTTCTGAGCTTGCCCTCATAGATGCTGAGGACTGTCGAGAACATGTCTTCGGCGTGGATGGGTTGGGGGCTGGAGGTTTGCTTGTGGAATCGCAGCGTCTGATTCGCAATGGCGGAGACACGGCGAAGTTCATGGTCGGCCGTCGCGAGATACTCTTCGACCTCCGGAGAATCGGTGAGGTGTCGTGCCAGGTAAAGAAGGTTCGTTACCGCCTCCAATGGGTTGTTGATCTCGTGCGCAATGGAACTCGCCAATCGTCCGACTGCGGCGAGTTTTTCACTCTGCACGAGCGCGCGCTCGGCCTGCTTGAGTTGCGTGATGTCGCGGCCCTCAGGAACAAGGAAGATGACCTTGCCATCCGAATCGAATACCGGCGTGAGGGCAAAATCGAAAGGGATCACTTCGCCGGATGCCTGGATAACATGTAGCTCGGTACTCGTGGGTTGCCCGGCTGCTGCGCGTTCGACGGCGGCACGGATTAACTCGGGCATTCCGGGAGTGTGGGCAAACCAGGGGCCGTTCCAGAAGTACATTCCGACGACCTCTTCGCGTGTTTTTCCTACTATCGCGAGCGAGGCCCGGTTGCAGTCCAGTAACTGTCCAGCCGGGTTCAGGATCCCGATGTGTTCGAGGCTGGTGCTGTAGATGGAGTCGAGGCGTTCCTGGCTCTCGCGAAGGGCCTTCGCCGCCTGCCGCCGTTCGGCGACGCTGCGGAAGACGAGAACGATGCCGGAGAGAGCGCCTTTCCGGTCGCGAATGGGAGCTGCGCTGTCGTCGATGGGGACTTCCGTACCATCCTTGCGGATGAGCAGGGTGTGATTTGCGAGGGTGACGCAGGCGCCGAGCCGTATCACTTTGTCCGCCGGGCTCTCGACCGGAAGCCGCGTGGTCTCGTGGACGATGCGGAAGACTTCACGCAAAGGGTGGCCGATGGCCTCGGACGATTTCCAGCCAGTCACCTCCTCTGCGGTGGGGTTCATGAGGGTGATGTTTCCGGAGGTGTCGGATACGATGACCGCATCGCCGATACTGTGCAGGGTTGTCTCCAAGGAGTCGCGCTGGATCTCGCGCTCGTTCAGTTGTTGGCGAAAGGCCCGGGTGATCGAGCGGAAGAGAAAGATTCCGTGCCATATCAGAAGACCGGCCACGAATGCTCCGCCCAGCATGCCGAGCCTGGGTAGCTCATTGAGGAGCTCGGTGATCCCTTGTCGGTCCTTCTCCCGGACGTCGTGCTCTCCAGATATGAGGTCAGCGAACTCGGCCCGCAGCGTATCCATCTCGTGTCTTTGATCCTCCAACAGGGAGGCCACGGAGCTTTGTTCGAGATCGCCCTTCAGCAGCTGCTGATTGACGGCGTCGAAGCGCATGAAGCTTCGGGTAATCGTAGAGACTTGTTGGGAGAGCGATGGGCTGGAGGAGGTCAGGGTCCTGAGTTCGGAGAGCTCGCCGCTGAAGCGGTCAGAGGCGTCTTCATAATTCTGCAAAAATGCGGGATCGTGGGTGACGAGATAGCCGCGGATGCCGGTCTCCTCATCGAGGGCGCTCTTCAGTACACGGTCGCCTTGCAGCATAACGTACGTCGCCTGCGTGCCCTCTACTCGCCGCGTCTCAATCTCACCGATCTGTATGCCGAGAATGATGAGGACGCCGCAGATAGAAACGACCGGAACATACGCGAAGCGCAAGAGCAGCTGACGAAATGAGGACTCTGTCATGACCGTTGATATTCGCCGTTTTTAGCAGAGTCAGTATCTCATCTATTTTCAAGGGACTCGTGCCACCGGTTGCGGTCGCAAAAACAGGCGTCCTTTTGCACTCTCGTCAAAAAGCATCTTCCCTGGGAACGGTTTTGCGCATTTGTTTCCTTTAGCTTGGAGGGAGAGGCGCGGCTATGGCATGGCTGTGAAGAGGGATGAGGGGAAGCTCTCTCGCGAGCTGGAAGAACTGGCGCTGGATGCGCGGGTGACGGTGCGGCGTGAGGGAGCGCCTGATCCTGAGGGCCGGTGCGTTGTGTACTGGATGCAACGGGCGCAGCGGGGGCGGGACAACCATGCAGTCGACGTGGCGGCGAAGGTTGCAAATGCGCTTGGATTGCCGCTGGTGGTGTATTTTGCGGCCATTTCGAACTTTCCGCATGCGAATCTGCGGCACTATGCGTTTCTGAACCAAGGGCTGCGGGATATCGAAGAGGATCTGGCGGAGCGGGGAATCGCGTTTGTGATGCGGCGGGCTCCGCGTGAGTCGCACGAGCAGATGTTTGCGGATGTGCGGGCGGCGATGGTGATTGGAGATGAGAATCCGATGCGCGAGCCGGAGCGGTGGCGGAGGCGGCTGGCGCGTGAGTTGCGAGTGCCGTTCTGGACGGTGGATGCGGATGTGGTGGTTCCGTCGAAGCTGATTGAGGGGCCGCAGTATGGGGCTTACACGATTCGGCCGCGGCTTTATCGACTGCTGCCGGAGTTTCTGCACGCGTACGAGAACGTGAAGGCGGTGCATGAGTGGAAGCGGCCGAAGGGCTTCTTCGCGGACTCGGTGCGCGAAGATATTACGCGCGGGTGGACGGAGCTTGATCGGAGCGTGGAGCCCGTGGAGGCGTGGCAGGGTGGGACGCATGCGGCGCTCGCACGGTTGAAGGTGTTTGTGGGCAGGATGCTTGAGGACTATGAGGAGACGAGGAGCCGGCCGGAGGTGGATGGGTCGTCTTGTTTGTCGCCTTATCTCCACTTCGGGCATATCGGGCCGCTGACGATTGCGCTGGCGGTGGAGGAGGCTGCGAAGGCAAGGCCGAAGCTGCGGCCGGCGCGGGATGCTTACTTCAACGAGCTGATTGTCTGGCGTGAGCTGGCGGTGAATTTTGTGCGGACGAACAGTCGCTACGATTCGGCAGAGTGCGCGGAGGAGTGGGCGAAGAAGACGATTGCGGAGCATGCGAAGGATGAGCGGGAATTTATTTATTCGCTGGCGGAGCTTGAGGGCGCGAAGACGCACGACGAGCTTTGGAATGCGGCGCAGACGCAGATGCTGCGATTTGGGTGGATGCATAACGTGATGCGGATGTACTGGGCGAAGAAGATTCTGGAGTGGACTCCGGATGTGCGGACGGCAGTGAAGTATGCGGTGCATCTGAACGACAAGTATTTTCTGGATGGGCGCGATCCGAATGGATACGCGGGCGTGGCGTGGGCGATTGTGGGGAAGTTTGATCGGGCGTGGGGCGAGAGGCCGGTATTTGGGAAGATCCGGTATATGTCGGGGGCTAGTACGGGGCGGAAGTTTGATTCGAGGAGGTATATGGAGCAGATGCGGGTGCTGCCGATTGCTTCTGACCGCTAACGCGAATGGCGGTTACAGTCCAGCAAACGGTTTGCCGCGCACGGTCGTGTAGACAGCATCGAAGACCTTCAGGCTATCGAGATTCTCTACGCCGCCAACAGTGACCGGATCGGCGAGATACAGGACCGCGCTATTTGTGCTGGTGAACGCCGGCCACGGGGGCAGAGTCGGATCGTTCGGATTACCCGATCTCGCGAAGTTGACCCAGTAGCTGGACATCTCCTCGGCGACCTTTCGATCGGCATCAGTCCAGCGCCATGGAGATTGGTCGAGATGGTCGAAAACGTACCAGAGCTCGGCGAAGTGGCTTGCACCCCAACCCTCGTACACGGAGCCGGCCGGGAACGGCGGCTGCTGTCGAAACGAGTAGTAGTAGACGGGGGCTTTGCCGGTTTCGGCCTGCAATCTCGCCCACGCCCACATGTCCCAGCTGAAGCGGAGGTCGCGCTCGAAGTCTAGCCGCGCTTTTTGAGCCTCTTTGTCGGTCGCGTGGGGATACGCTGCAATAAGCGGAGGCGGAAGCTGGCCGAAGCTGTGCTCAATGTCGCTGTCGAACGTGGCCGCCTTCACATGGCTGACATCCGTCAACGAACGCGCCTCATCGGCATTCGAACCTATCAGCAGCGGGACATCATTCTGCTGCCCCGACGCGAACGCCTCGTAAGGCGACACAGGCAGCACATAGGGTTCGATCACTGCGTGAACAATGCCGCCGCCGTCGCCAGTAAGCGTGGCCGCCGGCAGACTGCGCAGTTCCTGAAGCGATGTAGCACCCAGCGAAACGGCATACTTCTCTCCGTCGCGTTCTGCATTGGCCAGCAGAAACTTTGGCGCGAGCTGAAGCGGCTCAAACAGACCGCCGCTCTCTCCAATCGCGCGCTGAAACAAGCCCTTCGCCAGCGGCGAAGCCATCAGCATGCTCACCGACATTGACCCAGAGGATTGACCGGCGATGGTTACGTTTTTCGGGTCTCCGCCAAAGGCGGCGATGTTTCTCTGAATCCATTGGAGTGCGGCGATCTGGTCCATCAGGCCGTAGTTCCCGGAGGAATGATGTTGCGACTCGCGCGTCAGTTCCGGATGAGCCAGAAAGCCAAGCGGGCCAAGTCGATATGCGATGGTGACAACGAGAACACCTTTATGCGCGAGCCGATCACCCCAGTACAAGGGCATCGAGGCAGACCCGTTGATGTAACCGCCGCCATATATCCAGACGATGACCGGCAGGTGCTGCTTGGGCGTTGCCGGGGTCCAGATATTGAGGTACAGGCAATCCTCACTGATGGCCGGAGGTGTTTCGCCTGGCATGGATACACCGTCCTGCATACATGCCGGGGCAAACGCATTGGCGTTGCGTACGCCAGTCCAGTGTGCGACCGGGGCCGGCGGCCGCCAACGCAGATCGCCGATGGGTGGGGCGGCGAATGGAATGCCTTTATAAACACTCAACCCGCTTTCGCTTACGCCGGATATCGCGCCGGAATTGGTGAGAGCTTTAGGGCGTTGTGCCAGTGTGATGGCGGATGTTGCGAGAACGACGGCGAGATACAGAGCACGCGTTGAGATGTTGGAAGAGGACATTGCATGCTGACTTCCTGGTCGTCAGATTAGCCCCCGCCAAGCGTCTTTTTGGTGGCTATCCTCGCAGGTTGACCGGGAAGCGAAGAGGTTGAGGCGATTGCAATGAGCCGAGGAAGACGGTTCGTATATGTGCGACTATCCTCTCTCCGAGATACGGTTTGCAAGCTGGTTTTGTTCCTTATTTCCGGAATGCCTAGTTCTCCGGCCTTATCAGATATCTGCTTTCCTGCAGATGTTGATGGAGGTTGGCCAGATGAAAGAGGTATTGATGAAAGCCTGCCGCCATCAGCTTCATCATCTTTGCTCTCTTTCCCACTGCCGCCATGAGATAGCATTCTTTGCCGATGGTTGAGTAGAAGCCGATGTTGTGCCGGTCCTTATTTTGGCTTTGAAAGAATCCGGCGTAGAGAAGAATGTGCGCGCCGGCTGACTCCATCCAGAGAGGGTTCTTCGCGCTGGTAAGCTGCCGCATCATGAGTTCCGCGATCTGGGTGAGGTCTGCGAACTGCCGGAATTCCTGATCGCCGGGGTTGTAATCCGGAGAAAGGATCTCTCTCCGGTCTACCGACTGCAGGCAGAAATGACCAAGCACGCTTGCAAGATAGACACCGGTAGAGTCGCGGATCTGCGACCACTGCTCACTTCCTATTGCTTCGTGGAGATTTGAGACCCAGAAGTTAAGAGCTCGCTCCTCCGTGACGCCATATAGCTCCTCGAAATCCTGACTAGATGGCATACCCGCAACCTCCCGGCCCCAGATTGTTCAAAATAAGTTGCCCTATTGTCATCCTGTTCATGCGAGGTGTGGAGATTTTTTTTATTGACCGCTGCATCCAGCTGGGCACTTTCGGCGAGTGTCGGCGTTAGCCATTGAGCGAGATGGTTAAGAAAAACAAAGAAGAGAAAGAAATTCCTGATATCATCGGCCCCTATCGCTGCGGGGTAAGGTGATGAAACGAGAAGGGCTCACACGTCGAGACCTGCTGTTCAAATCGGCCGCTCTGGGGTTTCTGAGTGTGGCGCCGTCGCTTTCGCTGGCTGAGGCCATCGGAGCGTGGCAGCGACAGGGGGAAGATGCCCGCAAGCCAACGGCGTGGGACGAGATCGGTCCTTTTTATAAGCGCGATGCCCCGCATGTGGCGCAACTGCGACGCCCCGGCGATCCGGGGCTTCCGGTGAGCGTGGGCGGACAGGTGTTCGATACGAAGGGCAACGAGTTGACGGGGGCCACGATCGAGATCTGGCAGGCCAACCATGTGGGCCTGTATGACCTGGATGGTTACGCGTACCGCACAACCTTAGTGGCCGATGCGAAGGGAAAGTATGCCTTTGATTCGGTGATGCCGGGTCACTATCCGGGCCGCGTGTGCCAGCACATCCACTACTTGGTAAGAGCGCCGGGACATAGGGCGCTGACGACGCAGCTCTACTTTGCCACGGACCCGGTATTCGACGGGGACCCGAAGCGCAACTACACTCGCGATCCATTGATCCAGAGCAGCGACCTGGTGTGCCCGGTAACGCTGGCGGGCGATCCCGGGCAGATTCATGCCAGTGTGCAATTTGAGATTGTTGTGGAGCGCCTGTGATCCGGACCTGCGGTTTGGCGGCCTTTCTGTTGGCCGTGGCTTCGTCGCTTTTGACGGCCCAGATGCCGGTGACGAAGCCGGTGTGGCTTTCGGCGCCGGCACCGGTCGGATCGCTGGCTCTGGCAGCGGGACCAAAGCGTGCGGTGGCGGGATGCAGTGACGGAAAACTGCGGCTTTGGGACTCCAGCGACGGACGGCTGAGGTCGACCGTTCCGTTGGCCGACGCGAATATAGACGTTACCGCGATCTCGCCGGATGGCCATTGGATCTTTGCCGGCGACCATACCGGGAGAGCGGTGGTTTGGGATGGTGAGACGGGCCGGGTACAGTTGCAGGTCCAACTGCCGCACTATCCCAGCACGGCGGCTTTCTCGCGGGACGGCAGGCTGCTGGCGATCGCTGCGATGGGGGGCGCGACGCAGATCTTCGATGTGGCTGCGGCCAGCAAGTTGTTCGAGGTCAGCACGACCGTGGGAACGGCGGCGGTTGCGTTCTCACGCGATGGCAGGTTCTTTGCCGCTGCCGATGCTGACACCGCCGTGCGGATCTACGAGACTCGCACGGGCAGGCTGATCGCTGAGAATCACGATTTTAAGCTGGAACCGATGGCGATCGATTTCACGATGGATGGCAAAGAGGTGATCGCGGCGGGTGCGGATCAGATGGTGGCTTTCATCGATGCGGCGAGCGGCAAGTTGATTCGCGACTCGAAGAAGATGAAAGAGCCGATCGTCTATCTGGAGGTGTCGCCCGATGGAGGAGCTCTGGCAGTAGTGTTCATGAAGGCGGAGAACATGACTGAGCCGGCTCCCATAGCGGTTTGGGGAGTCACGTCGGGGGAGCCGCAGCTGGAGTGGACTCCGCCGAACGTGGCTTATGCCGCTGGCTGGACGCCGGACGGGCATCTGATGGCCGCGGGTTTCGCCGAGAACCGCGTTGGGATCTGGCAGATTCGATAGGCATCGGATAGGACTTGACTGCTCATCATGACTCCGCGACTGGAGCAGGCAACGATGAGAGGGCTCTTATCGTTTTTGGGGCGGGGTGGTCTTTAAGTTGCTTTCCTTGTTGACGCGTTCGATTTGAGCCTTGAGCATCGAGGCATACCTCAAGCAGAGCTGTACGAGACTTCATGGGCCTTTTCTTCCCCCTCAAACTTAGAGGCCGGTGTGTGCGACGCATGTGGTCGCGGCTGGCCTTCTTGTTGGCTTGTTCCGTTGTGGCGCGAGCGCAGGCGCCTCTGCGCGAGAATGCGATCGAGAGCGGAGCTGCTGTTCGTGGGGCTGCTGTTCGGGGCGAGGCGGCGCAGCGGGCTCAGCGGTTTTTGCGCGGGCGTGTGATGGCGGGGAATGTGAGTGCGGCGCGGGCGATGGTGGAGGCCCGGGCGCAGCAGGCGGCGATGCTTGAGCGGCAGGGAGTTCAGGCGCGGACTTCGGGGTTGAGCGCGGGGTTGAGCGCGGCCTGGCAGCCGGTGGGGCCGGCGCAGGTGGCGAGTCTTAATTATGGGAACGTCACGGGAAGGGTGACCTCGGTGGCGATCGATCGGGCGGATGCGACGGGGAACACGGTGTATGTGGGGACGACGGGCGGGGGAGTTTGGAAGTCGACCAATGCAGCGGGGCCGGCGGGGAGTGTAACGTTCGCTCCGCTGACGGATACGCTGCCGGTCTTCAGCGCGAATGCAGGGTCGGCGGCGATTCCTTCGCTGAGCATTGGCGCGGTGAGCGTGGCGAATGGGGTAGTGCTGGCGGGGACGGGCGATCCGAATGATGCGACGGACTCGTTTTATGGAGGCGGGCTGCTGCGCTCGACCGATGGGGGTGTGACGTGGACGCTGATTGAGAGCTCGAACGATGGGGTTGCGGGGCATCACGACTTTGTGGGGCTGGGGTTCGCGGGGTTTGCCTGGAGCGCGTTGGGGAGTTCGTCGGGGACGGTGGTGGCGGCGGTGTCGCAGGCGGCCGAGGGGACGCTGGTGAATGCGGTGAACGCGACCGAGGCGGTGATGGGGCTGTACTACTCCACCGATGCGGGTGCGACGTGGCGGATGGGCATACTGATGGATGGCAGCCAGACGGTGCAGACTCCGCTGCCGACGGGCGGGAACCATGGGGGGAATGCGGCGACGGCGGTGGTGTGGAATCCGGTGCGGCAGAGGTTTTATGCGGCGGTGCGGTTTCATGGGTACTACGAGTCGGTGGATGGGGTGACGTGGACGCGTCTGGCGCAGCAGCCGGGGACGGGGCTCACCACGACGGCTTGTCCGACGAATCCGAACTATGGCGGCAGCGCGGGGTGCCCGATCTTTCGCGGGGCGCTTGCGGTGCAGCCGGTGACGGGAGATATGTTCGCCCTGACGGTGGATGCGGGGAATCTGGATCAGGGGTTGTGGCAGGATGTGTGCTCGGCGTCGGGGACGGGGTGCACGGGCGCGGTCGCGTTTGGGACGAGGCTGAACTCGGCGGCGATGGAGGTGGGTGGCGGGAGCACACAGATTCTGCAGGGGGATTATGACCTGACGCTGGCGGCGGCGCCGTCGGGGGGCTCGGACACGCTGCTGTTTGCGGGGACGGTGGATCTTTATCGCTGCTCGCTGGCGGCGGGGTGCGTGCTGCGGAATACGACGAACGCGCTGAATGGATGTGCGGCTCCGGCGAAGGTGTCTCCGTCGCAACATGCGATTGCGGCGATCGCGACGGTGGGGTTGCCGGTGGTGTTTTTGGGGAACGATGGCGGGCTTTGGCGGTCGACCGATGGGGTGAATGAGCAGGGGACGCCTTGCTCGGCGAGCGATGCGAGCCACTTCGACAATCTGAATGGCGGGCTGGGGTCGCTGGCGGAGGTGGTGAGCTTTGCGCAGGACCCGGTGAGTCCGGATGTGCTGCTGGCGGGTTTGGGTGCGAGTGGGACGTCGGCGACGGGTGCTGCTTCATCTGGTGCGCCCTGGCCGCAGATTTCGGCTGGTGAGGGTGGGGTGGTGGCGATCGATCAGACGGCTCCGTTGGAGTGGTATGTGTCGACGGCGGCGGGGGTGAGTATAAGGCGGTGCTCGAAGGGGAGTGCGTGTGGGGCGGCGGATTTTGCGGGTTCCCCGACGATTGGGGCCGCGCAGGTGGCGGAAGATGTGTCGCTGATTGATGCTCCGTGGATGCTGGATCCGGCGCTGGATTCGGAGCTGATCGTGGGGACTTGCAGGGTTTGGCGCGGGCCGGCGGGGAGTGGGGCGCTGTGGTCGTCGGCGAACGCGATCAGCGCGATGCTGGGCGGGACACAGAGCGCGGCGTGTGGGACCGGGAATCCGGTGGTGCGGTCGCTTGCCGCGGGTGGCGCGGCGAGCGGGGCTACGGCGGCGCAGAATGCGGGATCGCAGGTGTTGTATGCGGGGATGGCGGGAGTTCTCGACGGCGGCGGGAGTTTGGGCGGGCATTTGTTTGGGACGGCGAGTGCGGGGACTGCGAATAGTGCTTCGGCGTGGACGGATCTTGCGGGGTCGAAGGTTACGAATGACAGTCTGAATCTTGGGTTGTTCAATCCGGGTGGGTTTGATGTGTCGTCGGTGGTGGTGGATTCGCACGATGCGACGGGCGCGACGGTGTATGCGACGGTGATGGGGTTCTCGGGGAACGGGATCAGCGCGCCTAAGGTGTATCGGTCGACGAACTCGGGCGGGCAGTGGGTGAATATTACGAGCAATCTGCCGAATGCTCCGGCGAATGCGGTGGTGGTTGATCCGAATGATGCGAATACGGTGTATGTTGCGTTGGACACCGGGGTATATGTAACTACAAGTGTTACTAGTTGCGCAGAGGGGAATTGCTGGAGTGTTTTTGGTGCCGGTTTGCCGGATGCTCCTGTTGTCGGGTTGGCGGCGGCTGGGGCGATGGCGACGGGAGATGGCCGCACTGGAGAGCTGCGCGCGGTTACGTATGGTCGCGGGATATGGGAGATTCCGCTGCTGACGGCGGCCACGGCGGCGCAGGCGGGAATGGCGGTGAGTCCGGGGACGCTGAGCTTTGCGAGCCAGGCGGTGGGGACAGCTAGTGCAGTGCAGACTGTTACGGTTACTAATTCTGGAAGTGCGCCGCTGACGGTGAGCCAGGTTGCGGTGACGGGAGACTTCGGCGAGACGGACGATTGTGTGGGTGCGTCGATTGCAGTGGGTGGGAGCTGCACCGTGCAGGTGAGGTTTCTGCCGACGGCGGTGGGAAGCCGGACTGGTGTGTTGACCGTGTATGGGAATGTTGCCGGCGGGCAGGCTACGGTGGCGCTCATCGGGACGGCGACTGCTGCGGGTGCGGTGGTGCTGAATCCGGTGATGGTGAGCTTTCCGACGACTACGGTCGGGGCGTCGAGTACCGCGATGAACGTGACTATCTCAAATACTGGCTCAAATACGGGCGGGAGCGTCGTTGGGCTGCAGACTCCGGTGGTGACGGGGGATTTTGCGATCTCGGCGAATACGTGTGGGACGACGCTGGCCTCGCAGACAGGGTGTACGGTGGCGTTGGTGTTCAGGCCGACGGCTTCGGGGGCGCAGCAGGGGACGCTGACGGTGGTGGATGATGCGGGGACCCAGACGGCGGCGCTCTCAGGAACGGGGACGCTTCCGGCGACCGATGGGCTGGCGCCGCTGTCGTTGAGCTTTGCGCAGCAGCAGATGGGGACGGCGAGTGCGGCGCAGCAGGTTACGCTGACGAATACGGGCGATGCGGCGCTGACCCTGATTGCGGCCTCTGCGGCGGGTGACTTCAGCGTGGTGAATGCGTGCGGGAACTCGCTGAATGGGCACTCGAGCTGCTCGATGAGCGTGGTTTTCAATCCGCGGAACGTGGGGCTGGAGACAGGGACGCTGACGGTCGCGGATGAGTACAGGTCGCAGACGGTGGCGCTCTCAGGTGTGGGCGTGGCTCCGCCGGGCGTGTCGCTTTCGCCGTCTTCGGGGTTGACGTTTGGGGCAACTGGTGTCGGGTTGACGTCGGCGGGGCAGACGGTGACGCTGACGAATAATGGCGGGCTGCCGCTCTCGATTGCGAGCGTGAGCACGGCTGGGGATTTTGCGATTGCTGCGGGTGGGAATGGCTGCGGGGCTACGCTGGCGCAGGGTTCGGCTTGCACGATACAGGTTGTGTTTACGCCGACGGCTGGCGGCGCGAGGACGGGTAGCCTGACGGTGGTGAGCAACGCTCCGAACTCGCCCCAGACGCTGGCGCTCTCAGGGGCGAGCGTGGACTTTACGCTGGGGGCGGATGGGGCGACGACGGTGACGGTTGCGAGCGGGCAGAGTGCGGTGTTTCCTCTGCTGCTGGGGTCGGGTGCGGGGGTGAGTGGGACGGTGGCGTTTACGTGTACGGGGGCTCCGGCGAATGCGGTGTGCACGGTGACCCCGGCGAGCGTGACGCTGGGGACGACGACGGTGGTTTCGGTTACGGTGCAGACGGGGGTGACGTCGGCTTCGTTGCCGGGGGTTGGGCGCGGGATCTGGTTTGTGGTGCTGGTTCCGGGGTTGTTTGTTGTTCGGCGGCGGCGGGCTTTGGTTGTGCTCTGTTGCCTGATGCTGATGGCGGGGTGCGGGTCGGGGCGGCGGATTCCGGGGACGGGGGGGTCTGGGAGTGGTAGTGGGGGAGTTGCTACACCTTCGGGGACGTATCCGATTGTGGTTTCGGCTTCGAGTGCCGGGTTAAGCCGAACTGTGAACCTTATGATGGTGGTGCAGTAGGGCCCCCCTCCCCTCTAATTTTTGTTTTCGGCAAGAATCTTTATTTTGTGTAACTTATGCTGTTTTTCTGCGCAAAATATTCGATCCAAAAGGGTTATGGGTCAAAATATAGAAAAGAAACGAGTTATGGTTCGAGTGGCTACATGGAATCAATGACTTACGGGATCATGGTTTTGGGTGCTGCCTGCAAAATGTTGATTTCAGGTTGTTTAGACATCAAAATATAGAAAATAAAAGAGTTGGAGGTTGCAGGTTGTCGGTTGAAAAAGCGAAAGCCTCGGAATGGTTTCCGAGGCTTTTTTGACTTCTGGTTCTATTTTAGCGAATTGAAAATAACTGCTCTGCCACTTTGGTTGGACTTATTTTTGGCGGATAAGTTGTTTTGTTTGTAAGTCTTGTGGTTTTGGTTGAGTGGAATTCAGGGATTTTGGGGCTTGACACGCGATTTTGCTTGGAACCGATCTCATAAATCGACTCCAGGCGGTTGACTCGCCCTCGGCGTAACTTCCGGATTGCCGGTTAACCTGGCTGGTGTCGGTAGAGCCTTCGGAAGCATCCGGGGTGTTAGACTTCCTCACAACATCAATACTCACAAAGTCTTGGAGGCTCTTTACGGCGATGAAGCACAGCGCCAGAGTTGCTCTTGCGTCGCTCTGCATGCTCCTGAACATCGGATGTGGAGGTTCAGGTTCCAGTTTTTTCCAAAATCCCTCGCCACCCCCATCCACAGGCAACCAATGGACCTGGGTCTCCGGCTCCAATCTTGCCAACCAGCAAGGCTCCTACGGACAGCAGGGAATTCCTGCCTCCTCCAACGCGCCCCCAGCCCGATACGGCGCCGCCACTTGGACAGATGCCGCGGGCAACCTATGGCTCTTCGGAGGAATAACTGCACCTACCTCCAGTTCAGATACCTACTTCAACGACCTCTGGAAATTCAGCGGTGGCCAATGGACATGGGTAAGTGGCTCGAACATCCCCAACGCGCGCGGCGTTTACGGCACTTTGGGCGTACCCGCAGCCCCCAATATTCCTGGTGGACGCAGCAACGCCGTCTCCTGGACGGACAGCTCTGGCAACTTCTGGCTCTTTGGTGGGGTAGGGTTGGATGCGAACGGGCGGAGTGAGGATTTGAACGACCTTTGGCGGTACGGCAATGGCCAATGGACTTGGATGGGGGGACCTCAAACCACTATCGCTGGAACTCCGGGGATATACGGAACCAAAGGCATCGCCGGTGCGGAAAATATCCCCGGTGGACGCACCGAATCCATGGGTTGGACAGACACCGCAGGCAATTTTTGGCTTTTCGGCGGCTTGGGCGAAGACTCCGTCGGCAACTGGGGCTATCTTAGCGACCTTTGGAAATACAGTAATGACCAATGGACTTGGGTTGGCGGTACCAATATAGTGCAGCAGGCCGGTGTCTACGGCACGATGGGGGTCCCCGCCTCTGCAAATACTCCTGGCGGACGGACGGATAGTGCCACGTGGGTGGATGCCTCCGGTAATCTCTGGCTCTTCGGCGGAAGCTACAACCAGCCCTTGGGAACCCTCCACGGGTTAATGACCTCTGGAAGTACAGCAACGGTCAGTGGACCTGGATGGGAGGGTCTGACCAGCCCGATCAACCCGCCGTTTACGGTACACAGCGCGTTGCGGCGCCAACAAACGACCCCGGAATCCGCGCAGGCGCATCCTCATGGGTTGATGGTTCCGGTAATCTCTGGCTCTTCGGCGGTGGCCGAGCATGGCCCAATGATCTCTGGAAATACAGCAACGGACAATGGACCTGGGTCGGAGGTTCACAGGCGAACTCGCCCGGAACCTACGGAACTCTCGGTAGTTCTTCGGTCACCAACATCCCCGGTTCACGCATGTGGGCCGCCGCGTGGATTGACCACTCAGGCCATACGTGGCTCTTCGGTGGCCTAGGCAACGACTCCACCGGAACATTTGGCTACCTCAACGATTTATGGATGTACCAGCCGTAAGTTCAGCTGGGGTTGGGAGGAGGATCGGTTTGGCATTAAGGGAGCATTTTGCGCGGACGAGAGTCCCTATAGGTCGGCTTCTTGCACCTTGGCACTCCCATCAGTGCCAAGCGGTAAACCGGCAATCCGGAAGTTTCGTGGAACCGGGTCGAAACTTCCGTATTGCCGACAATCCAACCAGAACCATATGTGGGCAGCCGCCCTCGCCTGCCTGAAATCGTGCCCGAACGTGCGAACGCAATGCGGGAACTTTGCCAGAACCGCCTCGTATGTTCTCAGGAGAGCTCATGCGCACTCTTGTCTTTTGCCTCACCCTACTCACCTCGTTGGCCGTCGCCCAAACCACGGTCAAGCCGGAAGAACAATGGGGAGAGGTCGTGACCGGACTGATATATTTATATTCACTTTGTAAGTTATTGGTTTGAAGCATGATCGCTGAACTATTTTGGTGGCTGCGGTTGGACTGGATCGCCGACTTTGAAGGTCATGGTGGTGAAGTCGAGCGTGAAGCTCTCGAAGTATCGGAACAGGTCTTGTCCTATGTTTCCGTAGAGTTCGTCGAGGCCGGCGTTGGTCTTTTGAGGCGTGATGGCGACGTCTTTCAGGATGGCGGTTTTGTCGCCGACTTCGAGGCGAAGCACGGGCTGCGTGTAGATGTGCCGTTTGAGGATGCCGCCGCTCCTCCGGCCTCGTACTCGTCCGGTTTCCATGAGAGGTCGGCGTTCTTGAATCGTTCGTCGCCGTCAGGAGGGAGAGGTCGGTTGATGAGGCGCCGGTATCGAGCGTGAAGGGCAGGAGGACTCCGTTTGCTTTGAGGTTGACAACGGGGTAGAGGCGTCGCATGTCGAGGGGTATTCCCTGGGCGCTGCGGCGAGCGGATTCTCCGGCTTCGAAGATGCCGTCGTGAGTGAAGGTGATGACCTTCATCGCCTGGAAGGCGGGGTAGCCGAGGATTGCGTCGATCTGGTAGCTGCGGTCGCCGAAGTTGATTTTGAGATTTGCGTCATCGAGGATGAGCAGCACCACGTTTTCGAGCGTGGCTCCGCCGACCTGGAGTGTCGGCGGACGGGCAACTGCGGCCGGAGAGATTCTCCAACCCGGTGAGGCCGGAGCCTGTCTGTGCGTGGCCGGGCAGGATCTTCAGGTGGAGTTTTTCGGCGAAGGTTCTGGAGACCGCGGAGTAGTTTGCGCCGGTATCGAGGAGCCATTCCTGGGTGACGCCGTTGACGGTGAGTTCGGTGACGAGGGAGCCGATGAGGTTGCGGGATGTCTTCAGGCGCGTTGGTCCATGCCAGCTGATGGTCATGGGTTTGACGGAGGTGAGGAGATAGGGGCGCTCCGTCGTAGTCAAGGGTGCCTCCCTTGTTTTCGTCGGGGAAGAGGGCAAAGAGGCGGTCGTAGGTTTTGGCGGCTGAAGCGTAGTTGCCGAGCTTGGTGTAGTCGTCGGCGAGGGTGTTGAGGGCTTCGGGATCGCGCCGGGGGTCGTGGGTTTTCTGCAGGTTTGGGAGGGCGCGCTGGAGGAGTTGGATGGAGTGGCTTATCTCTCCGAGACGGTTTGCGAGGAGGCCGGCGAGGTAGTCGCGGTCGGTGCCGGGTGGCATCTTCTACAAGTCGGTTTGCAATTGTGCCAGGCGGAAGTCGGCGAGGTCGGAGTCGGCGGTGGCGGGCTCGGGGGTTTGCGGCGTTGCCGATGTGGGAGCTTGCAGGCAGAAGAGTAATAGGACGAGTTTGCAGGCGCGCGATGCCCGAGGTTTCACGGGTACAGGCTAGTGGAGAGGCGCAGGCGCTGCAAGGCGGTCGCTCTGAAATCAGGGGCGGGGCTGTTGGCTTCTGGTTGTGGTTGTGGTTTGTCTGGGCAAAATGCGGGGATTCTTCGCTGCGCTCAGAATGACGTGCTCAAAGACAACAGCAACTACGAAGCACGAGCAGCAGATATCCCCCTTTGGGGATGGCAACAAGAAAAGCAACGGCAACAGCAAAAGCTAAATACAGGGGTCTCTCCACTACGCGGCGGACGATGAGGCTGTCCGCCGCTCCGGTCGAGATGACGTGTTTTGGGTGGGCTTGAGAACTTGTAACTGCAACAACGAAGCAACAGCAGCAGTGGGCGAGGCTTAGATGGCGCGGCCGGCGGCGGCTCCTGAGGCCCAGGCCCATTGGAAGTTGTAGCCTGCTCGCCGAGCCGGTTACGTCGACGACCTCGCTTATGAAGTAGAGGCCGGGGACCTTCTTGGATTGCATGGTGCGGGCGTCTAGCTCGTTGGTGTCGATGCCTCCGGCGGTGACCTCGGCTTTGGCGTAGCCCTCGGTGCCGGCGGGGGTGATGGTCCAGTTGTGGAGGCGGTGTTCGAGGTCGGCGAGGGCTTGATTTGGTCCAGCGCTGTGGAGGGTTGAGGGGTGAGCCAGCGCTCGGCGAGGCGCGCGGGGAGGACGGTGCGGAGGGCTTGTTGGGCGGCTGCGAGATCGCGACGGGCGTTGGGGGCGGAGGAGTGGGGCGAAGACTTCGGCGTTGGTGCTCTTTATTTTAAGCCGCGGGAAAAATTAGCAAAAAAGAGTCCCGCTCTCTCCACTGCGCCGCTTCGCGCTTTTTTTTTTTTCCGTGTCGGGATGACGCCCGAGTGAGGCTGGGGTCTTTTGGTTGGTTTTTTTTTTTTTTTTTTTTTTTTTTTTTTTGCATCCTGCGAAGCCCACCTCATGCGCTTCGTGCATGAATGGGGCACCCGGTTCCGTGGCTCCGCTTTTGGTTCCGGTGGAGTTGGGGGCGAGGTCTAGCGTGATGGGTTCGCCTGGTTGCCAGTAGCTAGGAGGAGATCTGCAGGATGGCCGGGCCGCTGAGGCCTCGGTGGGTGAAGAACGTCTTAACGCGGAAGGCTGGTTTTGAGCCGCGCATCTTGATCGTGCGATACAGAGGGTTTGGGTTGAGGCGATGACTTCGGTGGAGACGCCGGTCAGGTCGCACCAGTGTATCTACAGTATTCGGGCTTGAAGGTGAGGGGTACGAGCGCGGGGCGGGTGGGGATGATGTTGATGTTGAACTGGCGGGCGAGGTCGTAGCCGAAGGGGGTGGCTCCGATTTTGGGGATGGGGGGGCGGCCCCCGGTGGCTACGACGACGGCAGAGGCGCGGATGCGGGCCGTGCACGGTTTCAATGAGGAAGCTGTCTGGCGATCCGTTCGGGCGCGAGACGGAGAGGATGCGGGTGGCGGGGCGGATCTCGACGCGGGCGGCGGCGCACTCGCGCTCGAGCATGGTGACGATCTGCCTGGGCGGAGCAGTAGCAGAAAGAGTTGGCCGAGGGTTTTTTCACGTGCCAGGCGATGCCGTGCTTTTCGACGAGGGCGATGATGTCGGAGGGGGTGTAGCGGGCGAGCGCGGATTTGGCGAAGTGCGGGTTGGCGGAGAGAAAGTTTTCGGGGCGGGCGTTGATGTTGGTGAAGTTGCAGCGGCCTCCGCCGGAGATGAGGATCTTCTTGCCGATGCGCTCGGCGTGGTCGAGGACGAGGACGCGGCGGTTGCGGCGTCCGGCCTCAATCGTTGGCCCACTGAGCCCAGCGGCGCCCGGCTCCGAGGACGGCTACGTCGATTGATTGCACTTAGGCTCCATCTGCTTTTATATGCCAGCGCGAGAACGCAGCCAAAAGGTCAATCTGAACTTGGTAGCTCTCATTCGAATCGTTCTGCTCATCTTCTTAAGTTTATGGAGTTGGTTCTCCTATGGGTTGTGGCAAGGCGATTGCCATCGTGTAGCTATAGCATGCAACTTGTCGGTCATTGGAGTCGCGTAAGTGGCGTGTTCTCCTTCAGATTAGAACTAATTTAGGAGGGCTACGCCAGTGCGAGCCTACCATCCTTTTTCACCTGCCTATGTTCTGGCAGCCTCGATGGCTGCGGTCTGTGCCGGGCTTGCCGGGTGCGGGGCCGGCGGAGCGCTGCAGTCCACTTCTTCGGTCTCGGTACAGGGGATTGGCGGACATGCCAGTGGCGGTGGCCAGCCGATCGCGAATGCGACGATCCAGCTCTATGCTCCGGGGACGAGCGGGTATGGCTCGGCCTCCACACCCATGTTCACGCAGCCTGTGATGACGGACCAGTACGGCGACTTTTCGTTCACCGGGCTGTACACCTGCCCGTCGGAGTCGACTCCGGTGTACCTGGTGGTGACGGGCGGCAATCCGGGGCTGTCTTCGGGGACGAACAATCCGTCGCTGGCGCTGATGTCGTTGATTGGGCAGTGCGGCAATCTCAACTCGAAGAGCTACTTCACGATCACCGAACTGACGACGGTGGCGGCGGTGTGGTCGCTGGCTCCCTTCATGCTCGACTACGCGCACGTCGGAACGACTCTTAGCAACGTGCAGGGTTTGCTGAACGCCTACTCCACGGCAGAGAGCCTTGTGAACCAGACCTGTGGGACGACGCCGGGGCTGGCGCCTGCAGGCGCTGTTCTGCCTACGACCACCCTGGATACGCTGGCTTCCATTCTTCCTCGTGCGTGAACACGAACGGCAATACATCGGCGACGGCGGCCTGTGGCAGGCTGTTCGATGCAGCGACACCTGCGGAAGCCCGACGCCCACGGACACGATCGCCGCCGCACTCGATATTGCGAAGAATCCCAGCCACTCGGCGGGAGCGATCTTCAACAGCGTGCCTGCGTCTGCGCCGTATCAGCCGACGCTGACGAATGCTCCAGCGGATTGGACGCTCTCGATCAATTACGTCTCGCCCGGGATGCAGAACCCGGCAGACATGGCGATCGACTCGCAGGGTAATCCGTGGGTGCTGTCGAACGGGCCCAACGGCGCCTCAAGCAACGTGAGCATCGTGAATATCGTCGCCGGGAATCGAAGCGACATTTCCGCAGGCGGGGAGCCACTTTATTCCTCGGCGCTGGATCCGTACGATGACGCGTGGCTGACGAGCTCCGTGACATCGAGCGTAACGGAGTTGAACGGAGCAGGCTCGCGCGCCACGCTGAATCCGTTCAGTGGAGGCGGGATTCAGAACCCGGGGCCAATCGCGTTCGATGGCTCGGGATTTGTGTGGATTGGCAACAACGTCGCTACGGTGAGCAGGCTGAGCCCCAATGGCGCTCCGATATCGCCGACTGGCGGATACAACACTGGCGGCAGTGGCGGTCCGGTCGGGCTGGCGGTGGATACCTCGGGCAATGTGTGGATTGCGGATAGCGTGGGCAGCGGCATCGACGTGCTGAGCAGTTCGGGCGGGGCAATCCCGGGGACTCCATACACCGGCGGCGGTATCGATGGGCCGTTTGCGGTTGCAATCGATTCTGCCGGCGGAGCGTGGGTGGCGGACCGCACGGGCAGCAGCCTGAGCAGACTGACGAGCTTTGGCTCGGCCGTTTCGGGCAGTCCGTACTATGGCGCGGGCTTGAATGCTCCGATCGACCTCGCGCTGGACGGGCTGGGCAATGTGTGGCTGGCGAACTCGGGCAGCAACAGCGTGTCGGAGTTTCTGAGCACGGGGCACCCGCAGTCGGGGGCTTCGGGGTATGGGATCGGCGCTTGTGAACCCCGTCCGTGTGGGAGTCGACCGGTCGGGCAATGTGTGGGTGGCAAATTTGGGGTCGTCCGTGCCGGATCGGGCATGGTGACCCGGATTGTCGGGGTGGCGGCGCCGGCGGTGACGCCGCAGTCGCTGGCGTTGCAGAACAACGCGATTGGACAGCGGCCTTAGGCAAATACCATTCGGGCGTTGTGAGGGCCGAATTCGGCCTGATTCATCCTCCATCGCCCGCGATGTTTTTGCGGAAGTTCGTCCGCCATGAGGGGCTTGCAAACGCTGGACAAGGATTCCAGCAGGAGAGTTGGACCATGAGAGTTACGATTCGGGCCGCTTCTCTCGCGGCCTGCAAAGTTGGGTTGTTATGCGGAGCGCTGCTCCTTGCCGGATGCGGCATTGTCACCGATCCCGTGCCCGGCATCTGAGCCTCTCTCCCGCTTCGCTGACGGTAGGAAGTGCGGCGCAGACGCTCGCTATCAATGGCGCTAACTTCCTCGCCACTTCGACGGTAACGTACAACGGCATTGCCCATGCCGCAACTTACATCAGCGCCAGCCAACTGACCATCACTCTAAGTGCGTCCGATCTATATGCACTCGGCAGCTATCCGGTAGTAGTTTCCAATCCCGCACCCGGCGGCGGAGCTTCTTCGCAAGTCAGTTTACAGATTTACGGAGAACAAATTCGACTGTCGTAGGCAGCGTAGTGCCTAGCTCTTCTTACGAACTTGACGCGTTCGACATTCAAGGGAATTACGCTTACATTCTTGGAGACAACGGCAATCAAGGTTCACGATCGTCAGCGGGGCAACTCTATGTGGTGGATATCACGAATCCGGCAAGCATGGCCGTCGTCAGCGCGACGTCAATCACTGGATTTGTATATTACGGACAGTCCGGGATAAGAGTGCAGGGGCAATACGTCTATCTTGTGTCTTCTACAGGAACGGCAAGTACAAATCTATTGCAAATCTACGACGTATCAAATCCATACGCTCCTGCGTTTGTAGGAAGCGTTAAAGTTCCACTGTATGGACTTGGTCTTTGGGTGTCTGGGGAGTACGCCTATGTTATATCGTATGTAGGCGATTCTTCCGCCAAGCGCATTAGAGGTCGTTGACGTTTCCAATCCTGCATCGCCGACGATTGTTGGATCGACCGATACGGGAACTGCCGGTCTGCATGTTGCCGACATCAAGGTTGTCGGAAAATACGCTTATGTGGCAGGGCAAAGCGGCGGCCGATCCGGGATACTTGTATTTGACGTCTCCAATCCCGCATCGCCGTATTTGCTTAGCAGTTTACCGGTGGCGCACAGTCCACAAGGCTTGGATGTCGAAGGAAGTTACTTGTATGAGACGATTTACGATCAGTACTCGTTGAACATTTACGATATATCCAATCCGCATCGCTTTCTCAGCTAGGCACGGCTTCATTGAGCGGAACATGCAAGCCGCAAGACGTTACCGTGGAAGGAACCACTGCGTATGTGGCATGTTATACAAATTCATCGGTAGCGGTAGTGGATGTGTCCAATCCAACTTCTCCAAGAGTGGACGGATACATAACTCTTCCGGCAACTTCTTATCCGATATTCCTGAAGTCAAAGGGTAGATATGTGTATTCGATCTCAAACACCCCAGGCGGAATGTTATCAGTTATAGACACTGGTGGTGCGTAGCCAAAATTCCAGGCGGGCTCAACCGGTCGATGCAACACCATCTGATATGAATTCATTTTCTAAAGGTGGTGTTTATGGCACAAGGAAAACGGGGCAGGCTTTCCACGGAACAGCGGATCGACATGTGGCGCCGTTGGAAGGCGGGAGAGTCGTTGCATGAGATTGGCCGCGCCTTTGGTAAGGGCCATGGTTCCATCCGGTTCTTGTTGACGCAGCGCGGCGGGATAGTTCCTGCTGCTCGTCGGCGTTCGCCGCGAACGCTGACGCTGGCCGAACGGGAAGACATCTCACGAGGAATTGCTTCCGGTTCGTCGATTCGTGAGATCGCTAGCGGGTTGCAGCGGCCTGTGTCGACGGTGAGCCGGGAGGTGTCGCGTCACGGCGGGCGTCCACTGTATCGAGCCAGTGAAGCCGATCGTCGGGCCTGGGAGTCGGCTCTGCGACCCAAGGTGTGCCTTCTTGCCATCGACGAGAAGCTGCGGACGATCGTGGCCAGTAAACTGATCCTGGACTGGTCGCCGGAACAGATTTCAGCATGGTTGAAGGTCCACTATCCCAGCAACGAGAGCATGCGTGTGTCCCACGAAACCATCTACCGCAGCTTATTCATCCAGGCCCGGGGAGTGCTGAAAAAAGAGCTGATTCAGCACCTCAGGTCCAAGCGGCTTATCCGTCGCTCACGACATGCGCGGGCTGACGGGCAGTCCCGCGGGCAGATCGTCGATGCCATCTCTATTAGGGAAAGACCTGCGGAGGTTGAAGACCGCGCTATTCCCGGCCATTGGGAGGGCGACCTGCTTAGCGGCAGCAGGAACAGTCACATCGCAACCCTGGTGGAACGACATTCGCGTTTCACCATGCTGGTGAAAGTGCCCAGCAAAGACACAACGACGGTCGTCGCCGCGCTGAGCAAGCACGTGCGTAAACTGCCCGCGACCCTGCGGCGCTCGTTGACGTGGGACAGGGGGCACGAGATGGCTAAACACAAGAGCTTCACGGTGGACACGAATGTGAAAGTCTACTTCTGCGATCCGCAGAGCCCCTGGCAGCGCGGCACCAATGAAAACACCAATGGCCTGCTAAGACAGTACTTCCCTAAGAAAACCGACTTGTCCGGTTACACTCAAGCCGATCTCAACAAGGTAGCTCTGCGCCTCAATCAACGCCCGCGACAAACTTTGGGCTTTGAAACGCCGGCCAGTAAACTGCAAGCCAGTGTTGCATCGACCGGTTGAGCCCGCCCATCATTAAAGCAAGAATTGACAAAGCTTTTTCAGGTTGAAATCCTCTTCGAGGACCAGGCCGGAGTGAACAAAGTGGATGGAAGCATGCGCCAGCCGCGGCCCCAGCACTATTTCAGCAAAAAACAACATCGGCCTTAGACGACCACAGACAACTACAGACGACCGCGGATTGGCACAGAGGGACACGGATTTAAGAGTTCTGTGGTTGTCTCCCTCCCTTTGTTCTGTTTTTTTATCTGTTGTCATCCGCGCGATCAGTGGTCATCTCGCTTTGCCGGTGGATGATTGTGCGACCATCGTAGGGTATGGTGCGGCAGAAGGAATCCAAGAGAGTGGTGAAGGCTGAGCGGGTGGTTCAGCCGAAGGTAGTGGCGGGTGCGGAACATGGGCCTGCTGTGGTGATTGCGCGCCGTGCGGCCGAACGGCTGCGGGCGGGGCACCTTTGGGTGTACCGGTCGGACGTGGAGACGCTGGTGCCGGCATTGAGTGCGGCGGAGATCACGCCGGGGGCGCTCGTGACGGTGATGGATGGACGCGGGATTCCGCTGGGCAGCGGGCTGTACAGTGCGGCCTCGCAGATCGCGGTGCGGATGGTGTCGCAGGAGGCGCCGCTTTCGCGGGCGAGGTATATCGAGGATTTGCGCGAGCGGGTTTCGGGGGCTCTCAGGCTGCGCGGGGAGCTGGTCACGGATGGGGATGCGTGCAGGCTCATCTTTTCTGAGGGTGATGGTCTGCCGGGGATCGTTGCGGACCGTTACAACGACCTCGTGATCCTGCAGTTGCTGACGCAGGGGACCGCGCAGGAGGATGTGCGGGGGGCGGTAGTGGAGACCATCTCGGAGCGATTTCCCGAAGCTACGGTATGGGAGCGGCCCGACCCGAGGATCCGGGAGCTGGAAGAGCTGGCCGCGGCTCCGGACACGCCTCTCTACTCCAAGGGAACAGCGGCCAAGGGAACAGCGAAGGCGACGACGATCTTCACGATGAATGGCGTGCGGTTCCACTACGACGCAGGTGGGGGGCAGAAGACCGGGGCGTTTCTCGACCAGAGGCTGAATTACTCTGCCGCAGCGCGCTACGCGAAGGGAGTGGCGCTCGACGTTTGCACGTATCAGGGAGGATTTGCGCTGCATCTCGCACAGCGCTGCGAGCGTGTCACCGGCGTTGATGTGAGCCGCGCGGCGCTGGAGGTGGCCGACAGCAATCTTGAGCTGAACTTACTGAACTCTGCGATTGTCGCGCAGGTCGATTGGATCGAAGCCGATGCCTTCGAGCTGCTGCGCGAGTACGATGCCACGGCGCAGCGGTTCGACACGATTGTGCTGGATCCGCCTGCGTTTGCGAAGTCGAAGCGGGCCGTCGAAGGTGCGCTGCGCGGCTACAAGGAGCTGAACCTGCGCGCGATGAAGATGCTGCAGGATGGAGGCACGCTGGTGACGTGCTCGTGCTCGCACCATGTCTCGCCCGAGGCGTTTCGGGGTGTGGTCGCAGCGGCGGCGGCGGATGCGGGCAAGCGTGTGCAGGTGCTGGAGTCGCGGGGAGCGTCGCCGGATCATCCTGATGTGCTGACATTGCCGGAGACGAACTATCTGAAGTGTTTGATCTGCCGGGTGGGATGAGCGACGAGAAAAAGAGGCCGTTGACCGGGCCTACATATCGTGGCCGGTTTCCTACCCAGGCCGTTTTAAGAAAGTTGAGTGAAATTCGGGTAGTGGGTCAGTTGAACTCCGGGGCAACCAAGTTATCTATAACCCCAACCCCGTTTTGCGGGAAGTGGCCCGCCTCGTCGTCAGCTATGCTTGACAGATGCTGAGCGAACAGGCCATCGACGCGCTTGTAGATCAAGAGCTATCTCGCTTGTCCGACGCTAAACTCTCTGCGCGGATTGCCGAACTGCGAGTAAAGCCCTACCGGGTTGATCGCGCGTGGGACTATGGCAAAGAAGCCATAACGTATCCCTGTTGGACAGTCCTTGAGCATCATGAAACAAACACGGGGATTGCATATTGCAGCGACGGATTTGGTCCGGCAAGTCCCTGGGGCCTTGTGTTTCTTTCCGGGCCACACATGAACATCGGAATGGACTCCGCTTGGTTCGCTTCTCTAGAAGGGGCGATGAGGGACAGCATGGCATGGGACGGACCGAATCCAGATGGCTATGAGGCTCTCTGAACGAGCACCTTCAGCGCGTGATTGAGCCGAATTCCTGGAAGTCGGGTTTCGGTAAAGTGGCCAGCCGAACGGCCTGACCAGAGGCTGGACTACTTAGTCCGAATGGTCCTGATTCGCCGCACCAGCGAGATTAGCCCAGCCTCGGATTTTGGTGACAAATTCGGCTTGGTGCTCAGGACCAGAGAAAGCTCGACTCGGTATGAAGAATGCATTCCCGTTCGCGCGAGAAACAAGAACGTAACGATCGGTCCCCACGATGACCTTGACCTTGCGCCAAGGAATCTGTCCTTTGAGTAACCCGATCTCCGTTGACATACCTTCGGATGACACGGTGAGCGATCGTCTTGATGTCTTCCCACGAATGAAGAGCATGACTGGCAAGAAGATCATGAATCCCCCTGCCGCTAAGGCTGCGCTGATAGCATCCTTGAGTGTGAGCGAACGGGAGAAGGCCCCTGTGCTTACCAAGACAACACCGCTCATCACCAGGGCATAGAGGAGGACTGTAAGTAGATACCTCGGAGAACTTGCCAAGCTTCGCAAAAACCCCTGAACAATTTCGATCCGTGTCAGCGCGTACTCGATGGTCATGGTCACTTGCTCCCAAAATACCACGACTGTTGAAGTGCTCGAAAAGTCGGGCGGGCTCAACCGGTCGATGCAACACTGGCTTGCAGTTTACTGGCCGGCGTTTCAAAGCCCAAAGTTTGTCGCGGGCGTTGATTGAGGCGCAGAGCTACCTTGTTGAGATCGGCTTGAGTGTAACCGGACAAGTCGGTTTTCTTAGGGAAGTACTGTCTTAGCAGGCCATTGGTGTTTTCATTGGTGCCGCGCTGCCAGGGGCTCTGCGGATCGCAGAAGTAGACTTTCACATTCGTGTCCACCGTGAAGCTCTTGTGTTTAGCCATCTCGTGCCCCCTGTCCCACGTCAACGAGCGCCGCAGGGTCGCGGGCAGTTTACGCACGTGCTTGCTCAGCGCGGCGACGACCGTCGTTGTGTCTTTGCTGGGCACTTTCACCAGCATGGTGAAACGCGAATGTCGTTCCACCAGGGTTGCGATGTGACTGTTCCTGCTGCCGCTAAGCAGGTCGCCCTCCCAATGGCCGGGAATAGCGCGGTCTTCAACCTCCGCAGGTCTTTCCCTAATAGAGATGGCATCGACGATCTGCCCGCGGGACTGCCCGTCAGCCCGCGCATGTCGTGAGCGACGGATAAGCCGCTTGGACCTGAGGTGCTGAATCAGCTCTTTTTTCAGCACTCCCCGGGCCTGGATGAATAAGCTGCGGTAGATGGTTTCGTGGGACACACGCATGCTCTCGTTGCTGGGATAGTGGACCTTCAACCATGCTGAAATCTGTTCCGGCGACCAGTCCAGGATCAGTTTACTGGCCACGATCGTCCGCAGCTTCTCGTCGATGGCAAGAAGGCACACCTTGGGTCGCAGAGCCGACTCCCAGGCCCGACGATCGGCTTCACTGGCTCGATACAGTGGACGCCCGCCGTGACGCGACACCTCCCGGCTCACCGTCGACACAGGCCGCTGCAACCCGCTAGCGATCTCACGAATCGACGAACCGGAAGCAATTCCTCGTGAGATGTCTTCCCGTTCGGCCAGCGTCAGCGTTCGCGGCGAACGCCGACGAGCAGCAGGAACTATCCCGCCGCGCTGCGTCAACAAGAACCGGATGGAACCATGGCCCTTACCAAAGGCGCGGCCAATCTCATGCAACGACTCTCCCGCCTTCCAACGGCGCCACATGTCGATCCGCTGTTCCGTGGAAAGCCTGCCCCGTTTTCCTTGTGCCATAAACACCACCTTTAGAAAATGAATTCATATCAGATGGTGTTGCATCGACCGGTTGAGCCCGCCCGGGTTTTCGGAAACTTCAGTCATTCACTCCAAGCTGACCCACTACCAAATTCGAGTGTGGTCAGCTCTTTTGGGAATCCCGAAGACTGCTTTTCTCACAATCACCCAAAAGTGGGTTCGCAGGGCCGCAACTTTCTCCCTAGACTGCGTTTGAAAAGGTGCGCTGCCGAGCTGGAAGCACCGGACGAGCAGACCGCAGAAACGAGGAACTTACAAAAAATGAAGCTCAAGGCTATATTGCTGGGACTGGCTATGACGGGCACGATGACGATGACGAATGGGACCGCGCTGGCGCAGCAGGTCCCGGGGCCGCACCCGCATTATTTGCGGGCGCTTTCGGATCTGAGGATGGCGCGGGCCTATCTGCATGACAGCTGGGCGTGGGCTCCGGTGAAGGCGGATGACAACCATGCGATCAAGGAGATCGATGCGGCGATCAATGAGATCAAGAAGGCGTCGATCGATGATGGGAAGGACATGGACGACCATCCTCGGGTTGATGTAGGGCTGACTCCGCAGAACCGTTTTGCAAAGGCCAATGAGCTGCTGTGGGCGGCGCACCAGGATCTCGCGAAGGCGGAGGATGTTCCGCAGTCGCGCGGGTTGCGTGACCGGGCGCTCGGCCACGTCGATGCGGCGCACGATATTGTGGACCAGGCGCAGCGGACGGCTCGCTGGCAGTAAGAGATTTTGATCGCGGCGGAAGGCCCGGATATTCCGGGCCCTTTGCTTTTAAGGCTTCTTCGAATGGGAACTGCAGAATTTCCGGGCGAAGTGCGATTTCGGCGTGTATTCTGCATCAACGGTTTCCTCCCCAAAGAGTCAAAGTGTAGCGATGGAAGATATGCTTGAGCTTTGAGGTGTAGGAATGCCGTTTGATCTGCGATGTCGAGTGGCCGCATTGGCGGTTTTGAGTGTGGTGATTGCTTCGTGCGAACAGGGTGCGGTGGCGCAGCAGGGGATGAGTTGCCATGCGGGCGCGGTGACGACAGGGCCGGTGGCACCTGAGAAGTTGCCTCCGCCGGAGAAGATGACCGGTATCGGCAACAGTTATATGGAAATCACCGCGGCCAATGCCGAGGCGAAGGCGTGGTTCGAGCAGGGACTGAACCTGCTGCACGACTTCTGGGACTACGAGTCGGCGCGTGCGTTCGAGCAGGCAGTGCGGGAAGACCCGAAGTGCGCGATGTGCTATTGGGGTCTGTATCAGGCGGAGTCGTTTCGGCCACCGAGCGGAGGAACGCTCGCCCATGACTCGCTGATGAAGGCAGTGGATCTGCAGAAGCATGCGAGCAAGGCGGAGAAGCTGTACATCAAGGCGGCTGTCGAAGAGGACAAGTCGAAGAGCCATCCGACACACGGACCGAATACGGCGAAGGGTGCTGCTGATGGCGGGCCGCATGTGGACTCGAAGGAGACGAAGGTGCTGCGAAAGCTCGTCAAGTCGAAGCCGCAGGACGTGCAGGCGCGCATTTATCTGGCGGAGTCGCTGATGGATGGCTTCGACAAGAAGGGCGAGCCGAAGGCCGGAACTGTGGAGGGGCAGCAGATTCTGGCCGCGATTCTGAAGGAGCATCCGGATGATTCGGCTGCGAACCACTACTGGATTCATGCGGTCGAGCCGGGAAATCATCCTGAGCTTGCGCTGGACAGCGCGCGGAAGCTTGGGTCGCTGACGCCGGCCTCGGGGCATATGGTGCATATGCCGGGACATATTTTTTATCGCACGGGAGATTACGAGACGGCGCGAGTGTCGTTTGAGAACTCGATGCATGTGGACGAGGCGTACATGCAGGCGCAGAAGGTGGCGTATGAGAACGACTGGAACTACGTCCACAACCTGATGTACCTGATCGCGGACCTGATGGAGGCGGGGAGAGTTGTGGAGGCGACCCAGGTGTCGGCGAAGCTGATGGCGGCGCACGGAAGCAGTGGGCCGACGCTGTATCAATGGAACGTGCGCGACGGGCTGTCGCGGTTGAACGTGGAGCTTCCGGTGCTGCTGCGCGCTGGCGCGTGGGAGTCCGCATCGAAGGCACTTCGCGATAGTCAGCCAAACCCCGAGCTGAAAAACCTGGTTGGGCTGCGGCTCTCGATGCTGGACTACACAGAAGGAATGGCAGCGCTCGAGACCGGCGATGTGAAGACCGCCGAGCACGCGGCCGACGATCTGGACGAGCGGCTGAAGACGAAGCCTGCGGAGGCGAAGGAGTCGATGCCCGCAATGATGATGGCGGGGATGTCGAAGGACGCGATGGCCGGGCCGGTGAAGAGCTATCTCGATGTCGCGGCGATGGAGCTGCGCGCGAGCGTGCTGCTGGCGCAGGGTCGCGGAGTGGAGTCGGACGCGATGTTCACCAAGGCCGCGGAGGCGGAGAAGGCGCTGGGATATCGCGAGCCGCCTTACTACATTCGCCCTGTGGGCGAGGCGCGTGGCGATGCGCTGATGCGCGCGAAGCGCTACGGCGAGGCAAAGCGAGCGTATGAGTCAGCGCTCGTGGAGAGGCCAAACTCAGGCTATGCGCTCTTCGGGATCGCGCAGGCCGACGAGGCTGCGAAGCGAACCTCGGATACGACGGCGGACTACTCGCGGCTGATGCGGGCGTGGGAGCACGCCGATGCAGACTTGCCGCAGCTGAAGACGGCGCGGGCCTGGATGGAGAGCCGGGCGGTGAGCGGCGAGTAGTTCTCAACCGAAAGGTGGAGATAAAGTTCGGCCATTCAGGCCATGACAGGCACAGATGGAGAGCCTAGGCTGACTGTGATGATGAAGTGCTCTCCAGGGGTGCCCACGGGCACCTCTTCTTTTTGTGCCTGAATCTCTCTGTTATTCGTGCATGAAAATTCAACCTTTTGGTGGAAGACGGCAGGCGATGGTTCGCTTTATTGTTGGGCGTCCCTGTTAGAGGTATGAGTCTTGTACTGCGGGACTTGTGTGGCCAGTGCTTGTGGAGAGTTCAGTGATGAAAAAAGAAAATAAGCGAAGAGTTCTTGTGATGACGATGCTGGCGGCAGCCAGTGCAGCGATGTATGGGCAAGGTTGCGTTGCGGCCCATGCCAATCAGCGGACCATGAACGAACTGGTGAAGTTATATGACGGCGGCTCGCACGGTGAGTGGTCGATTCACAATCTAACGGTCAATATTGGATATCGCGTCTTCAACTCGAATAAGTACTTTATCGGCGATCAGGAGATTGCCCGGCCGAATGCGGTCCGGAACCACCAGAACATCTTCGATATCGGCGTGGAGTATCGTGTGTCGCCGCGGTGGAGTCTGATCGCGGACGTACCGGTTTTCGATGGGACGCGCAACCAGGTGTATCCGCCGACGGGGATATTTCAGGTGAGCGGCATCGGCGACATGACGATCGGGGCGCAGTCGTGGATCTTCCGTCCGCCATCAGAGAAGGGCGGCAATATCGCGGTGAACGCTTCGCTGGTGATTCCTACGGGCATCGACAATGCGACGGGATCGGCGTTGTACAAAGGGCAGATTATTAAGGCGACGGCAGATCAGTCTTTGCAGCCGGGTGCAGGCGGTTGGGGATTCATGCTGGGTACGGAGGGGTACAAGACGTTGTGGCGGCACTCGGACGGGTACGTGCAGGCGCAGTACCTGTTCGAGCCGATGGACACGAATGGAGTGCCGACGTTTCGGAGCCAGCCGGGGCAGGGCGTGATGTCGGCTACCGATCAATACCTGTATCGGGTGGGAGTCTCGCAGGGAGTTCCGAAGGTGCGTGGTCTTGCGTTCAGCCTTGGCGTCCGCGGCGAAGGAGTTCCGGTGCGCGATCTGATTGGAAGCAGTGACGGGTTCCGCAGGCCGGGCATGATCATATCGCTCGATCCGGGCGTGATGTTCAATGTGCGGCGGACGACGCTCTCGGTGAATGGGCCCTGGGCGCTGTATCGCAACCGCCCGCCGAGCGTTCCCGAGATTGCGAACAACACTCCGAACGGCGATGCGTTTTTTGCGGACTACACCGTGATCATCGGGCTGTCGCATCACTTCTAGTTCGACCACGGATTTCACCGACTAAGAGGGATTGAATACGCGAAGTGAAAAAGGATTTCTTCGAGAAGATCCGTGTGCTGCCGTTCGACCCGTGGTCGATTCATATCGCTGCTAAGTATTTGTCCCGACGTGCGATGGGTGTCGTAAGCTGTTGCTGATGTCTTTTGGGAGAAGCAGCTCATGGCAAAGCTTTTGAGTTCGGCTGAGCGCCGCGCGCTGGGCCGACAGCAGCGCAAGCATATGCCGCGTCCGGATCAGGCAAAGTGGGATGGGAAGGCGCGGCGGAAGGATCCGCTGAAGCTCATGGAAGCGTCGATGCGCGGGAGAGTCCCGTCGTTAGTGACGCTGAAGTATGAGCGGATGATGGCTTCGCCGTTCGGGTTCTTCCGCGGCGCGGTTCCGGTGATGGCCTATGACTTGTCGCTGATCGGGAATACCGGGATTGTCAGCCAGCTTTGCGGCGATGCGCATGTGCGGAACCTTGGAGCGTATGCGGGGCCTGATGGGCGGCTGGTCTTCGACATCAATGATTTCGATGAGACGATTGCCGGGCCGTTTGAGTGGGACGTTAAGCGTCTGGCGACGAGCCTGGTGCTGTCGGGGCGCGAGGCAGGGTCGAAGGACGTGCACTGCTTTGAGGCGGTGACGTTGTTTCTGGAGCAGTACCGGAGCACGATGCTGGAGTTCTCGCGGATGCCGGTACTGGAGGTGGCGCGGTATCAGGTGCGCAGGCTAAAGAGTGTCGCGACGGTGGAGGGGATTCTGACACTGGCGGAGAGGGCGACTCCGTTGCACACGCTGCTGACGCTGACGGAGCCGCGCGACGCGAAAGGCGCGAGGCCGAAGGAGAAAGTCACTACCGCGAAAAAAGCCAAGAGTGCGAAGGTTCCGACGGAGAAGGCCGTGGCGAAGGAGTTGGTGGATGGACGGGAGAGGATCTTCAAGACGACTCCGCCTGTGCTGACTCGGTTGACGGGAGAGATCGCCGACAAGGTGGTGGCTTCGCTTGGGCCGTATCGGGCGAGTCTTTTGCCGGAGAGACGAAGATTTCTGACGATGTACCGGCCGGTGGATGTGGCGTTCAAGGTGGTGGGGACCGGGTCGGTAGGGCTGCGGGATTACTGCGTCTATATGGAAGGTAACGGCGCGCGCGACCCGCTGTTTCTGCAGATCAAGGAGGAGGTGGAGTCGGGTTATGCGCCTTATGTGAAGCCGAAGCGGGGGCCCCGGCTGCATGAGGGTGAACGCGTGGTGCTGGGCGAGCGCGCAATGCAGTTGCAGTCAGACGCGTTCCTTGGCTGGACGACGCTGGACGGGCGCGAGTACCTGGTGCGCCAGCTGAACGATCACAAGGCGTCGATCCAGGTCGGGGATCTGAAGGCCGCGGGGCTGATGGAGTATGCCGAGGTCTGCGGCGAGCTGCTGGCGCGGGGTCACGCCCGGTCGGGAGACTGCCAGATGATCGCGGGCTATCTGGGAAACTCACCGCGGTTCGATGGGGCGGTGGTGAAGTTCGCCGAGGCTTACGCGAACCAGACAGACGCAGACTGGAATGCGCTGCGGGCATCACTGAACAAGCGCAAGGGCTCCCGTGCGAAGGCCAAACGAGCTGCCAGCCGATAGACTCCACTCGTCACGTTCCCCGGCGGCAGTTTTGCTCCGTTAACGGTTACGTAATGTCTGTGTTGCATCCTGTATCACTATGGCCCATCGATTTTTGTGCGGCGTAGTGCTCGGTGTTTCCCTGGTAGCGACGATGCGTGGTGAGACAGAGAATCCGTATACGCAATTAATGGATAAGGCATGGGCGCACGCGAAGGCGCATGACGCACAGCAGCCAGTGCTGTCTCCTGTGGATGCCACCGTGCTCAACGGCGAAGTTCCGCTGAAGGAGTTGCAGGCGAAGGGCTTCAAGGTTGTTCCGTGGACGACGAACGATCCGGAGAAGATGCGCCAACAGATTCGCATGGGCGTCGATGGCATCATCTCGGACCGGCCCGACATTCTGCAGCAGGTTCTGAAGGAGGAGCGCGCGACGGCGACGGCGGAGCAGAAGGCGAAGCTCGCGAACTTCGATGTCTCTGCGCATCGCGGCGGGCGCGGGCTGCGGCCGGAGAACACGCTGCCTTCGTTTGAGTCGGGACTGGACCAGCTGAGCACGACGCTCGAGACCGATACGGGCGTGACGACCGACGGCGTCTCGCTGATCTGGCATGATCAGTTTCTGAATCCGCAGTCGTGCCGCAGGGGCGATGGTGCGGCGTACACGATGGAAAAGCGCGTGTATATTCGCGACATCTCCAGCACTGACGCACAGAAGACGTTCATCTGTGACAAGCTTCACTTCGGGTCCGATCAGAAGAACGATCTCTCGCTGTCACCCGTGGCAGTGGCGTTTGCAAAGAAGGAAGGGCTCATCAACCCGTATGTTCCGACGTACGTGGCGCAGCTCTTCCGTTTTGTGAACTTCTATGTGGAGTACTACCGGACGGGGCTGGGCAAAGGCCAGCCGCACGCACAGGAGCGGGCAGATAACGCTGCGCGGGTGCGGTTCAATCTGGAGACGAAGATTCTGCCGGAGAACCTGCCGGCGCCTCCAGGAGCGAAAGATCCGGAGGAGTATCAGAACCACACGGTTGGGCCGCAGAAGTTTGTCGATGCGTTGTGCGGCGCGATCGTGAGCAGCCATATGGAATCGCGCGCCGAGGTGCAAAGCTTTGACTTTCGGACGCTGATTCTGGTGGAGGAGCAGTTCCCCAACATCCCCACCTACTACCTCACAAGCGGGGCTAAGTTGCTCAGCAGCGAGCTGGTTCCCGAGCCACTGCGAGTGTCAAGCCCGACAAAATAAACATCCGAAGAATCCAATGTTTCAACTGGAGAAGCCGATGCAATCGTCTGTTCATCATCTGTTTACCCTGCAGCCACGTATCGCGGCTAGATTTTCAGCCATGCGCAAATTTCACCTTCTCCTCGTCGCACTCGCGTGCCTGCTCCTGCTTCCCGGCGTAGTTCTGGCGCAGTATGAAAACGGAAGCATCGTGGGCACTGTACACGACGCCACGGGAGCCATCGTTCAGGGCGCAACCGTGACGGTTACAAATACCGCTACCGGAATCGTCAGCACAAGAACAACGAATGCGAGTGGCGATTATGAAGTGCCTGAGCTGCGCGTGGGCCAGTACAACGTCGAGGTATCGAAGGAGGGCTTCGCTCCGGCACGCGCTACCGACATCACGGTATCGGTTGCGTCGCGTCAGCGAATCGACCTCTCACTGAAGGTCGGCGAAACGAGCACCTCGGTTGAGGTAACCGGAGTATCGTTGCAGGTGGAGAGCGACACAAGCCAGCGTGGACAGATCATCACGCAGTATCAATCTGCGGCGTTGCCGCTGGTGACTCGCAACTATTCTGACCTGCTGGCGCTGGTGACCGGCGTGCGTCAGGCCCCCACTGCCGCGACGACAAGCTCAATCAGCAGCCTTGCCCGCGCCGGCGCTTACAACGTAAACGGCCAGCGCAGCATGTTCAACAACTTCCTGCTGGACGGCATGGACAACAACGCCTATGGCGAGAGCAACCAGGGCTTCGACAATCAGATCATCGCCGTGCCGCCGGATTCGGTCGCGCAGTTCAGCGTGGTGACGAACAACGAGAGCGCGGAGTACGGCCGGTCGTCCGGTGCGACCATCAATACAGCTTCGGCGAGCGGAACCAACCGTTTCCACGGCGCGCTGTACGAATTCATTCGCAACACAGACCTGAACGCCGCGGGCTTTTTCAAGCCGAACCTGGTGAGCAGCACCGGCGCGGTCACTCCGTTCAAGAAGTCCACGTTCAACCGCAACCAGTTCGGCATGAACTTCGGCGGTCCCATCATCAAAGACAAGCTGTTCTTCTTCCTCGACTATGAAGGCTTCCGCCAGACTCTGCGGCCGCTGAGCGTGCTGACTCTGCCGACACAGAACGAGTTGAACGGCATCCTCGTGGTTCCGGTCAAAAATCCAGTTACGGGCGCTACGTATGCGGCAGGAACGGCGATTCCGAGCGGCGCAATCAACCCGCTTTCGCAACAGATCATCGGCTACTTCAAGCAGATTTCAGGTCTCCCGGTGAGCGGTGTAACGACGGGCTCGACACCTACCGGTCTGGCGTCGAACGACTACTCCGTGCAGGCGCCCTTTACCGACAATGCGGACAAGGGTGACCTTCGTTTCGACTACCAGCAGAGCGCGAACAGCTCCTGGTTCCTGCGCATCAGCGACCGCAAGGAGAACGCGGTCAACTATCCGACCATCCCAATTCCTCTCGACGGTCAGACCAACGGCAACATTCGCATTCTGGATCAGCAGATCGCTCTAGGCTATACGCACCTTATTGGCGCCAACAAGATTGTGGATGCGCGTCTCGGGCTTTCACGCACCAAGGCCGGCAAGTTCAACCTCTCGATCGGGAACACGGCCTTCAGCATCCCGGGCCTGCCGAACAATCCGATTGTCGCCGGCGGTCTTCCCTCAGTGGGCATCACAAACTTCACAGGCTTCGGACGTCAGAGCACCAACCCGCAGTGGCAGGATCCTGCGCTGCTCGATCCCAAGGTCAATTTCACATGGGTCCGCGGAAATCATTCGCTGAAGTTCGGCTATGAGTATGAGCACATCTGGATGGCCGTCAACGACAACAATCCGCTCTACGGCTCATGGACCTACGGTGGCGGCTATAGCGTGTGCCCGCCGTCGGCTTCGGCGAACTGCGCCAACAATATCAACGGTCCGCAGGCCGCGGCTCCCGCTACGGTCGCCGACAACTACTGGGCCGATTTCCTCTTCGGCAACACGAACCAATACTCGCTGGCAAACTACTTCGTCGCGCATCTTCGCCAGACGATGCAGAGCGTCTATGCGCAGGATGACTGGAAGGTGAGCCCGAAGCTGACGCTGAACCTCGGCCTGCGCTGGGAGTATGGCTCGCCGTACTCGGAGGAGAACAACTACGTCTCGAACTTCGATCCCGCCTCGCAGACAGTGCTCACAATTACTCCTGGAGCTGTGCAAGGGAACGGAATTACGCCTGTCAGCCCGGGCGGAGTCTACGGCAAGACGCTGGTCAATCCTGACCTGAACGACTTCGGCCCGCGCGTCGGCTTTGCTTACGCTCCCATGGCGAACACGTCAATCCGCGGCGGCTTCGGTGTGAGCTTCGTACACTACACTCGTGCCGGTTCGGGAGACATCCTGGCAATCAACGCTCCGCAGGCTCAGTTCGCCAGCGTTACGCAGATCGCTCCAACGACCACGAACCGGTGCAACCCACTGCCTGCACAGATCATCGCCGTCGGCAAAACGACTCCAAGCTGCTACGCCACTGCCGACCAGGGCTATCCTTCGGCGCTGGTCACTGCCTTCAATTCTGCAACCGACAACATCACGTGGGTCCCGAAGAACACCGCGGACAGCTACGTCGAGAGCTACTTTCTCAGCGTGCAACGCGAGCTGGCCAAAAACAGCATTCTTGACATCGCTTATGTTGGCAATCACGGGTTGAAGCTGCAGGGCTTCGTGAACGGCAACCAGAAGAATCCGTCTCTCGGCTTTGCGCGGCCGTTCGGCAACTGGCCGAGCGACATCACTGAGGCCCTGAATGAGTTCTATTCCAACTACAACGCGCTGCAGGTCCGCTATGAGCAGCGCATGGTGGCTGGTCTCACGCTGTTGAACTCCTTCACCTGGGAGCACTCGCTGGATAACGCGAGCGCTTCGCTGGAAGGCAATACGCCGTCTCCGCAGGACGGGAACAACATCCGGGCGGATTACTCGCAGTCGGACTACAACCTGCCGATCGCGAACGTGACGAGCCTCGTCTATGAGCTTCCCGTCGGTCGGGGGCAACACTTCCTCAGCGACGCGAATGGCTTCGTCAACGGCTTAGTGGGCGGATGGCAGCTTAGCGCGATCAACACGATGCAGGCCGGAACACCTTTCAACATCACGTACTCTCCGAACTCGGCACAGGCGGTCAGCCCGCAGATCCCTGCGACTTATCGTGGAGCCAACGAG
Organism: uncultured Acidobacteriaceae bacterium; assembly: GCA_963741395.1. GTDB lineage: Bacteria > Acidobacteriota > Terriglobia > Terriglobales > Acidobacteriaceae > Edaphobacter. The sequence goes on along the minus strand of CAVUHV010000007.1, from coordinate 437,370 downwards.
TATCGGCCGAATGTCGTACCGGGACAGAAGGTGACGCAGGGCAAGTCGAACCGCGCTGCGAATACGGGCTACGTGAACTACATCAACCCGAACGCCTTCGCGCTTCCAGCGATCAAGGATGGAGCGGGCAACGTGCTGAGCCCGTTCGGCAATGCGAGCCGCAATCCGGGCCGTACCCCGGCTTTCTACCAGACGGACCTCGCGGTGAATAAGAAGTTCAGCACGCCGGTCGAGAGCCTGAAGGTGGAGTTCCGCACGGAGTTCTACAACCTCTTCAACCATACGAACCTGTATCTGCCGGGAGGAATCAGCGGAACGCAGGGCGGAACCTCCCTGGCTTCGAACACAGGCCAGATCTCGAGCACCTTCGAGCCGCGTATTATCCAATTCGGTCTGAAGGTCCTCTTCTAGAGCATCTCCAATTTTGCTTCCTGCCAGCCACGAGTCTGTGGCTGGCATTTTCTTTTGGATAGCCGGGATGGTGTAGCTTGTACGAGTCTCTTTGTCCCGGAGGTGCCCTGGTGAACTGCGCGCGGTTGCCTTGCGATGAGGCTCAGGTTCTTTCGCGGCCGGCACAGGCGGTCGCCGCAGTCAACGGGACCTGGGTTCTGGCGGCTACCGTGCTGGGCTCGAGCATGGATTTCATCGACGGCACAGTCGTCAACGTCGCTCTGCCAGCGTTGCAGACGGGACTGGGAGCGACGGGAGCGCAGGCGCAGTGGGTGGTCGTCGGGTATGCGCTGTTTCTCTCTTCGCTGCTGCTGGTAGGAGGTGCGCTGGGTGACAGGCTGGGTCTGCGACGAGTCTTCGTCTCCGGCGTTGTGATATTCGCCGCGGCTTCGGCGTGGTGCGGGTTCGCGCCCGGGATTACGCAATTGATCGCAGCGCGCTGCCTGCAGGGCATCGGCGGGGCTCTTCTGGTGCCGAACAGCCTCGCGTTGTTGAGCGCAAATTTTTCCGAGGCGGAGCGAGGCAAAGCGATCGGAACCTGGTCGGGCTTTGCGTCGATGATGACCGCGCTGGGGCCGGTCCTTGGCGGATGGCTCGTGCAACACGGCTCATGGCGGTGGGTGTTCTTTCTGAACGCGCCGCTAGCGGTGATTACGGTGTGGATTGTGCTGCGAAAAGTCCCTGCAGGTCCGCAAAAAGATCTGCGTACCGGGCTGCGGGGGCTGGACTGGACCGGTGCGGCGCTCGCGACGGGAGGATTGAGCGGAGTCACCTTCGCTTTGATCGAGTGCTCGCAGCGTGGGTCGCTGGTGTGGATTGCCGGCGCTGCAGGAGTTGTGTTGCTTGCGGCCTCTCTAAGGGTGGAGCGGCGGTCGAGTTCTCCGCTGCTGCCGCTGAGCCTGTTTCGCAGCCGCAACTTTCTTGGAGCAAACCTGCTGACGTTCTTTCTCTATGCGGCCTTCGGCGGCGCGCTCTACTATCTGCCGCTGAATTTGATTCAAGTGCAGGGTTACTCTCCGACGGCAGCGGGAGCCGCGTTTCTTCCATTAATTCTTCTGATGTTTCTGTTGTCGCGATGGTCCGGCGGCCTGCTTGCGCGATACGGAGCGCGGCTTCCGCTTGTTGTGGGTCCGCTCATCGGAGCACTGGGCTTTGCGTTATTGGCGAGGCCTTCCGTCGGAGGATCGTATTGGACGACATACTTTCCGGGCATTCTGACACTGGGTTTGGGGATGACAATAAGCGTGGCCCCGCTGACGACCGTGGTGATGAGTTCGGTTGATCAGCGAGGAAGCGGCGCAGCGTCGGGAGTCAACAACGCCGTCTCGCAGGTCGCTGCTCTGCTGGCGCTTGCGGTGTTCGCTCCTGTCTTCTTCCAGGTGTTTGCGCCGTCGCTTTCGCGCAGCCTGGGTCGCGTGGGTGCAGCACCCGAGGTCGCGCAGCAGATTGAGGCGCAGCGCGCGCGGCTGGGCGCGATCCAGACGAGCGACATGCGTGGAAAGGTTGCAGTCGACGAAGCCTTCGTGGCGGGATTTCGCGTCGTGGTGTTGCTGGCCGCGGGATTGGCCGTGGCGGCTTCAGCGAGTGCAGCTCTCACCCTGAGCAAAAACTGTCAGCGGCCTCAAGGCTGAATCGGTCGCGGTGTGTCTGCGCCGAATTGCGCCAGCACGAGGCTGAGGAGAAGCAACGCCGCAGCGAAGAAGAACGGCGATCCGGGCAGATGGATGAGCGCATCGGCTCCGATGGACTTGCTGAAGATCCACGTGAAGATCCCGGGGCCGATGAGGCCGGCGATGCCGCGCAGGCTGTTGATTGCGCCCTGAAGCTGACCCTGTTCGGAAGGGCTCGTCTTGTGCGAGAGGACGCTCTGCGCTGAAGGCCACGTCAACGACATCATGTTGAGCAGCGGGATGCCGAACCAGAAGAGCAGTCCGGTACGCGAGAGCCCGAAGGCGGTGTAGCCGAGCGCTCCGCCGATGAGGCCGATGGTGATGGTGCGTATCTCTCCGAGACGCGCGACGATGGGCTTTACCAGCAGGCCGCCGTAGAGGGCGCTGCAGATGCCGATGACGGCGAGCGAGAGTCCAACAGTGCGGTTGGTCCAGCCATAGCGATAGTCGGCGTAGATGACGTAGACGTTCATCAACGATTGCTGGGCGACGTAACCGAGAAGGAGCACGCCAGCCATCAGCAGCATCGCATCGCGGCGCAGCAGCGTGAGCGATCCGACAGGATTGGCGCGGCGCCATGAAAACGCCATGCGGTTTGCCGTGGTGAGCGATTCAGGCAGGACGAAGATGCCGTAGAGTCCGTTGAGCAGGCTGAGGCCGGCTGCGACCCAGAAGGGCAGGCGCGGGTTCACGTTGCCCAGGATGCCGCCAACTGCAGGGCCAAGAACGAAGCCAAGCCCGAAGGCTGCGCTCAACATGCCGAATGCGGCTGCACGGCGCTCGCGTGGTGTCACGTCGGCCATGTACGCCATGGCTGTCGGGATGCTGGAGGATGTGATGCCGGAGATGAGGCGGCCAAGAAAAAGCCAGCGGAGCGCTGGCGCCCAGGCCATAAGAAGGTAGTCGAAGCCGAGCCCGAAGTTCGAGAGCAGAACGATAGGCCGGCGGCCGAAGCGGTCCGACAGCGACCCGAGAATGGGCGAGCAGAAGAACTGCATCACGGCGAAGACGGTTCCGAAGAGGCCGAGCATCTGCGCGGCGTTTGCAGTGTTGCCGTGAAGGAAGCTCTCGATGAGGCGCGGGAGGACAGGCGCGATCATGCCGAGAGCGAGCATGTCGAGCGACACTGTAAGGAAGATGAAGGCCGCAGCGGCGCGGCGCCCTTTGGGAGGATGAGGCACGAGAGCTTCGCCTTCGAGCGGTGTGACGAGTGCGGGCTCGGAGAGCATGGGGTTGGGCTCAGTCGCCGGATTTTCTCGGGGATCAGGCATGGGAGTTGATGGCTAGTCTACGTGAGTTTGTCTGCAGTTTCTTGGACATACCGGCGGAAGCGAATCTGTAGCCGCCGTTACATGGGATATCTGCATCAGAACTACAAAGAGCAAGGGTTGAATGTCTGCGATGATCCTTAATATGGGATGCGTGTTGTCGAATCGAAGCTGGAACCAGACCTGTGTAAAGGCTGGAGTGATCCTGTGCATTATGTCGGCCGCGTCGGCGACATGGGCCGGAGTGCCCGCCTCGTCTCGGCTGATTGTAGAGACGGTCGTAGCCAATGAAAACACAGCCGAGCTGCATCGTGGCCGGTACCTCTACCTATCTGAGGAGCGGTCGGAGAGGACGGGCGGCCATCTTTGGAAGGAGTGGGTGGCGGAGACCTCGGTGGGGAAGGTGTGTATGTTGATCGCTGAAGACGGACAACCATTGAACGGCGACCGTGCTGCATTGGAGAAGGCGCGGCTGGCCGACATTGCAGCGCATCCCGACGCCTTTGCAAAGAGAGGAGAAGCGCTGAAGAACGATGAGAAGCATGCGAAGCAGATGCTGGCGATTTTGCCGAAGGCATTTGATTTTGGTGCGCCGAAGGAAGAAGGTGGCTTTCTGCGTATCGACTTCAAGCCAAATCCATCGTATGAGCCGCAGTCTCTGGAAGAACGTGTGTTGCATGGGATGGAAGGCTCGATCCTGGTTGACGAGCATGGGATGCGGCTGCACGGTATAACAGGCAGGCTACCGCAAGATGTCAGTATTGGATACGGATTGATTGCTACGATCCATGCGGGTAGCAACTTCAGCACGACACGCGACAATGTATATGGGAACGAGTGGAAGACGGCAATGTTGGATACGGACATCAATGGACGTGCGATCTTCTTCAAGGCGATCGGCAAAAAAGAGCATGCGGTGCATAACAGCTTCAAGCAGCTGCCGGACGACATCACCGTGCCGCAGGCCGTGGCGATGCTCGTCAAATAAAGCGCCGTATCCACTTACAATCGATAGGGAATGTCGATTTCATTTGATGTACAGAGGACGGCCGAGGGCGGTGGGCGCAGGGCCGCGCTGACGCTGCCGCATGGTGTGGTCGAGACTCCGGTGTTTATGCCGGTGGGGACGGCGGCCAGCGTAAAGGCTGTCGAGCAGGGCGTGCTCGAGAGGCTTGGCGATGATGGTACGGGCGCGAAGATCATCCTGGCGAACACGTATCACCTCTATCTGCGACCGGGGCATGAACTGATCGCGCGACTCGGCGGCGTGCACAAATTTATGAGCTGGAACAGGCCGATGCTTACTGATTCGGGAGGCTTTCAGGTCTTCAGCCTCAGCGAGCTGCGCAAGGTGACGCCCGATGGCGTGGAGTTCCGCTCGCACCTCGATGGGTCGAAGCACTTCTTCTCGCCGGAGCATTCGATGGACGTGCAGATTGCGCTCGGCGCCGATATCGCGATGGCCTTCGATGAGTGCGTCGAGACTCCCGCAAGCTGGGAGCGCACGAAAGAATCGATGGGCCTCACGCACGCGTGGGCGCAGCGGTCGCACGATCACTTCGCGGCGAATGCGCATCTCGTGCCGTGGCACGAGGAGCTTGGTGGCGCGACGCAGAGCCTCTTCGGAATCGTGCAAGGCGGCATGTATGTTGACCTGCGGAAGGAGTCTGCCGAGCGGCTGGTCGAGATGGACTTTCCGGGCTACGCGATCGGCGGGCTTGCCGTCGGCGAGCCGCGCGAGGTCACACGCGAGATGATCGCGCGCACGCTCGAGTGGCTGCCGAAGGACAAGCCTCGTTATGTGATGGGTGTCGGCTACCCGGACGAGATCGAGGAGTACGCGAAGATGGGGGTCGACATGATGGACTGCGTGCTGCCGACGCGTGCGGGGCGGCACGGCCTGCTCTTTAGACGAGAGCAAAACGGGGCCCGCGATGCTGATGGAAACGTCGTTCGGATGAACATCAAGCGCAAGGAGTATGCCGAAGACCAGGGGCCGATCGACGCGGCGTGCAAGTGCATGGTGTGCCGCAGATACACGCGCGCTTACCTGCGCCACCTCTTCGTCGCGGGTGAGCCGCTGGGGCTATCGCTGAACTCCATCCACAATCTGCACTTCTATCTCGCGACGATGGAACGTGTGCGCGGGGAGCTGGAGTGCGGTGCGATTCGAAATCCGCTAGCAGCGGCGGAGTCTCCAGAGCACTAGGGCAATCAGGCCGGATGCGGTCTCAATGATCGTCGCGGGTTCGGGAACAGGGTCGATCTTGCCAAACAGCCCGTCGGTCTGATCGTCGATACCGGCGGTGAAATATACCGCGCCGAGATCGACACCCGTTCCGCCGGTGCGCGTCTCGAGAGCCCAGAGAAATGGATTGACGAGCGGTTGGCCGTTTGTTCCATCAACCGTGCCCAGGTATAAGCCAGTGGTTGGGTCGTAGGCAAGGATTTCGCCGTCGCCGAAGTTGCCAACCAGCAGATCGTCACCGAACGACTCAAAGTCAGCCGGAGCCAGAGTCAATCCCCACGGTGCGTAAAGACCGCCGCCAGTGGCGAACCGCTGCACAAAGTTTCCGCTCGTATCGAACACGTCGATATAGCCTCCCGGGTTACCGGTACCCATCGTGGTCAGGGAAGCGTAGGTGACATAGAGATCAGACCCAATAAGCTGGATGTTGAACGGAACGAAACCCGCTACCGGGTTCGGATCGACGAACTTGCCGCCGAACGTTGTGCTGGTGACATCATTCCAATTCGAATCGAAGACACGAACTTGGCCGGTCGAATCCGCCGCATAAAGGTAGGTAGAGGTTCCGATGTTCCCCAGCGCGAGACCGGTGTAGACGGCGCCGGGCGTGGAGACCGTCTGAACCGCAGTGGTGCCGGCGGTTGAATTCCACGCATCAATGGTGCCGTTGAGAGTGTCGAAGATGAAACTCGCCGGTGACTTGTTCACCAGGAACGTCGAACCGCCGGCACTGTTGAAGACCTGACCGGTGGGACCGCTGGGAGGAGTACTGCTGCCGGGGATTGATACGACGAGTGGAGTGATCGCTCCAACACCGTTGTATAGCGTGGCTGTTCCGGTGTCTTGATTCGAGACCCAGAACGGCGATGTCGCCGAAAAGGAGACACCCCAGGGGTTCTTGAGGTTAGGGTCAGTTGTGTTAGCCAGCCCAGGTACGTCGGAGACAAGATTGGTTTGGGTGAACGAGTCGGCAAGCAAGGGTCCGGGAGCAAACATCAAGGCAATCGCACATGCCTTCGCAATGCTGTCGAGCGAGTGACGTAGGAACATTGAACGCCCCCTTCAGATGCATTTGGATTTCCACCGTTTGGCCCTTTGTGGGACGGAGTATACTCCCGAGTCACTTTCGCTGGCGTGTGGCATTTTGAGGGGGTCAATGCTCGAGTTGATGAAGTGGAAAAGCGTTGCATTCTCTAGATCGAATGGCGCATTTCCAGCAAGACAAATTAATTGTGTGTTCAAAGATCTCGCGAAACGAAGAAGTCGATCGATGCCGCATGCACGTGCATGGTGTGCCGCAGATATTCGCGTGCTTATCTGCGGCACCTCTTCGTCGCAGGCGAACCGCTCGGCCTGTCGCTGAACTCCATCCATAATCTGCACTTCTATCTTGCTACCATGGAGCGGGTACGCGTGGAGCTGTCATGATGACGGATATGGATTTGGGTGCAGCTACATCAAAGCCGGCTAAACACAGATGGCGATCTGCGCTCCGTACGGTGCTCTGTCTTTGTGTTGCGTGGTTGATCTATCAAGAGGTAGTGGCCTGTATCCCTTGGTACTTTGCACGCAAGATGGCGAGGGAATATCCCAGATTGGGTAAGGTGCCGCATCCCCTAAACGATACGCGCATAGCGGAGTTAGAAGGTATGCAGATCGAGAGATTTGGCTGCTCTTTTCAAGTGCCCTGGACCGAACTTGCTGACGTGAAAGACGGAAAAACGGTTGCTGCGATGTCGTTCAAATCGGGAGCTGGGCTGGTACTAGTCGATCCGGCCACGCAGGTCGATTCAGTTGGTGCGATGCGAGCAGAGCTTACAAAGAAGGGAATTAGCCCTGAAAGGATGTTCGGACTAGATGCGGTAGGGTCGAACTACGACTTCATGATGGCTGCAGTACATACCACCCCGGACCAAGTTCGTCTTTTTGACTTCCGACTCAAAAATGCACGGGGGATGATTCTTCTAGCTAATAAGTTATCGATGGTTCCATCTGGAAATGAAGGACTCTATGACATGCGTCAGGGAGAGATGCGTGGCATCCAGATAGGGGATCCATCAGTCGCGCCGTTTAGCGTGCGGTTGGAACTTTTTGATATGAACGATAGACACTACGAGTTGTGGTTCAACGCAGGCAAAGATGCGAAATCCGCGGCAATGACGCAGGCTGAGATCAACGGCATCGTTCGATCGCTCCATGGATCGAGAGAGACGCATAAGTCGTCTTCAGATTTTTCCAACGGTTACTGAACCCGACGGAAGCTCATGTGGCTGATAACTCGCTAGCAATGACGCCGGGCATCGCAGATGATTACGCGATATTCGACGCGCGAACTGGAGACAATTAGGGACTTCTGCACGCGTTGTATCGAGATGATGCGGCAGCAGACGGAGGTAGTCCAGAAGGCCTGGCGAAGGAATAGGTATGCTGGATGCGCTGGTCGAGCGGGCATGACCCCTCGCATTCTGCAGCTTGAGGTGAGGCTTGGTTTTGATCAATCGGCGGGAGCTTGTTGCCGGAGCGATGGGGTTGGTTGGGCAGGCTTATCTGCCTTCGGTGTTTGCGTTGGAGCGGGCTGAGGATATTCCGGAACCTCCCAGGGACCTGTTGAGCTCTACATTTACACCGGAGTTGATAACGCGGACTTTGCTGCCGGCGACTGCCTGGCATCCATACCCGAGAGTGGGAGAGCGCGAGGCGTGGCTGCGGGTTCCGCAGGATATTCGTGAGGGGTTGGTGCGGCGGGCGGAGGCGGTGAAGGGGACGGAGTGGCCGTCGCTGCTGGCCACGACGCTGCTGGACTTCAAGAGGAATGGAAACCGCTCGCGGTTTGAGGAGCAGCAGTTTGCGCGGCGGCATCGTCTGATCGATCTTGTGCTGGGTGAGTGCGTGATCGCCGATGGACGGTTTCTGGATGCGATTGCGGATGGGGTCTGGCTGATCTGCGAGGAGACGTTTTGGGGAGCGCCGGCTCACCTGGGGGCGCAGAAGGCGAAGGCTGGCTTGCCGGATGTCGCGGAGCCGATCATCGATCTGTTTGCGGCGGAGACGGCGGCTACGCTCGCGTGGGTGGCGTATTCAGTGGGCGAGAGGCTGGATGGAGTGTCTCCGCTGATCGTGCCGCGTATTCGGCTGGAGGCGAAGCGGCGGATTCTCGATCCGGGTTTGGAGCGGGATGACTTTGGGTGGATGGGGCTTGAACCGAAGCGCGGGCGACTGAACAACTGGAATCCGTGGATCAACTCGAACTGGCTGACGACGAACCTGATCCTTGAGCAGGATGCGGAGCGCCGGATAAGGGCGGTGTCGAAGATATGCCGCAGCCTGGATCAGTTTCTCAGCGACTACTCGCCGGATGGAGCGTGCGAGGAGGGGCCGGTTTATTGGCAGCGGTCGGCGGGGTCGTACTTCGACTGCTGCTGGACGCTGGAGTCGGCCACAGGCGGGGCTGCGCATGTGATGACGCATCCGTTTGTGCGGAAGATGGGGCACTACATCGCGGATGTTCATATTGCCGGGAATGCGTATGTGAACTACGGCGACGCGCATATGGAGGATGCTCCTTCGCCGGAGTTGATCTACCGGTTTGGAGCGGCGGATGGCGATAAGGAGCTGCAGGCCTTTGGCGCGTTTCATAGCGCGCAGGACGGGTTGTGCGCAAGTGGAGTTGCGCTGGAGAAGGCGCTTGGCGCCGGGCTCCCCAGTTTGTCGCAGTCGTTGCCGGACATTTTGAGCGCGGAGGAGATTCGTGGGGCGACGAAGGCGGATGCGCTGGGGCGGGATGCCTGGTATCCGGCGCTGCACCTGATGACGGCTCGTGCGAAGGCGGGAACTACGGATGGGTTTTATCTCGCGGTGCAGGCGGCCAGTAATGGGCGAAGTCATGGACACAATGATTCGGGGAGCTTCATCGTATTTCATGATGGCGAGCCGGTGTTTATCGACGTCGGTGTGGAGGCTTATACGGCAAAGACGTTCGGTCCGCAGCGGTACACCATATGGACGATGCAATCGGCGTATCACAACCTGCCTACGGTAGGTGGTGTGATGCAGCATGATGGTGCACCGTATGCCGCGAGCGAGGTGAGGTATCGCAGCAGCGACGCGGGCGCGGGAATGACGATGAACCTTGCGACGGCGTATCCGGCTGAGGCTGGTGTGAGCCGGTGGGTGCGGGAGGTATTGCTTGACCGCAGGGCTGGCGTCGTTCGGCTGACGGAGGAGTTCGAGCTTGAGAAGAGCGTGCCGGTGGCGCTTTCGTTTATGACTTCGCGTGTGCCTTCGGAGGGCGGCAGGGGCGTGTTCACGCTGAAGTCGTCGAAGGCTGGAGTGAAAGACGTTTCGCTGAAGTATGACGCGTCGGCGCTGCGGTTCGGCTCAGAGAAGATCGAGCTTGAAGATGAGGGGATGCGGCGCTCGTGGGGCCCCGCGGTGTATCGAGTGCAACTGCATACGATGAGCGATGTCGTGGGCGGGCGATGGGTGATGGAGATTGCGTGAGGTCGCGATCAGCCTCGCTGCGAAAAGAGATGAGGTGCAGGCGCGTTATGCGATCAGCCTGCACCTCATCAAGCGTGGTGTGGTTGCTAAGGCAGCTTCCAGAGTGAGTTGAGGAACTGGTAGTCGTCGAACTGCCCGTTGTCTTTGAGAAACTCGTCTACCTGCGCGGGCGTGTCGTGCGAGGCGAAGGCTTGGGGTGAGTCGGCGATGGCGTAGGCGGTGACCGCTGTGGTGGCGACGCCCTGGTTCAGGTCCGCCTGCACGACGGAGTCGAAGCTGTCCGACGCCTTGTGGTGCAGCTTGAAGTACTTGTCCGTGTCGTTCCACAGGACGAGCGTGGGCACGCCGAGCATGTCGAAGCCGGCGTGGTCGGTCTGGAAGAGAAACTCGACGCTGGTTGTGGTCTTGTCGGAGCCGAGGCCGGTGAGGAGCGGCTCGATATTGGCCAACGCCTTCTGCTCGTCGTTGCGGCCCATCACGTACCAGCCCTTTGAAGGCTGCGCGCCGGTGTCGGAGATGAGGACCGCATCAATCTTCGACATCTCGGCCTCGTGGTGGCGCACATAGGCAATCGAGCCGATAAGCCCCTGCTCCTCGCCGCCGAAGAGGATGAAGCGCATGGTGCGACGTGGAGGACGGTTTAGCGCCTTAATCGCGCGTGCGACTTCAATCACGGTAGAGGCTCCGGTGCCGTTGTCTTGTGCGCCGGTGGCTGGATGCCAGGAGTCGAGGTGGCCGCCTATGATGACGACTTCGTTGGGAAGCTCGCGGCCGGGAATCTCGGCGACGACATCGTTCACCTCGACGTTCTTGCGGATGCGGTTCTTGAAGGAGAACTCGATGGTTACGGGGCTGTGATCGAGGAGACGCTTGATGAGGAGTTCGTCTTCCAGTCCGATCTGCGCGATGGGGTATTCGGTCAGGGTGCCGTCGAAGGTGAGCGCGGTGGCCGACTCGGTTCCGTTGGGGCCGCCGGAGAGAATCACGGCCTGCGGGTGCAGGACTTTGAGGTGGTCGAGGCCCTTGAGGATCTGGCTGATGGTGGGTTCGGGACCGAAGCTGCCGTGGTCGACCAGGATGATGTTGCCGGCGAGTTTGTCCTTGTCGGCGTCGATTGCCTCGTTGGTGAGGTGGGGAAGGTAGACGATGTGGCCTTTGACGCCCTTGTCGGGCGTGGAGGGGCTCCAGCCGAGCGAGTAGATGTGAAGGGTCTGCAGGCGGGGTTCGATGATGTGGCCGGTGGCCTGGACCTCGGGCTCCCATGTGGCGGGCATAGTGAAGGGTTCGGTGTGGACGTTGCTGAGGCCGAGCGCCTTGAACTGGTCCACTGCCCAGGAGACGGCGTGGACGTAGTTGTCGGAGCCGGTGAGGCGCGGGCCGATGTTGTCGGCGAGCTGGCGGTCGTAGTCGTAGGCCTTGCCGTTGACCATGATGTCGCCGATGAGCCTGCTGGCAGCTTCGCGGGTTTCGGGTGAAACGGGAGCCGAAGATTGTGCAATGCAGGGAAGTGTCAGGGAGGCTGCAAGAAGGGAAACGACAAAAAGACGCATTACCGAACCGTACCATATTCATTCCACGCAGAAAACTGCACCCATGCGTGCAGGATTGCCTTAGACTTTGGGACACAGAACAGGACCGGGCCCAGACGCTTCGCACGAGTGTTCAGCCGTGAAGATTCCCGACAAATTGAAGAAGTGCTGGGAGTGGTCAAAGGAGCATTGGGGATGGCTGCTCCTCGGCGTCCTGTTCGTTCTGCTGGTAGTGACGGTGTGGGTTCTCTGGACCCTTCCACCTGAGGGAGGCGCGACCCAGCAGAATGCAGCAGTGACTGCGTCCTCGCCGACGGGGATGAAGCAGCTTCAGGCGCGGATGTGGACGGACCGCAGCATCGTGGGGCCGAAGGGTGAGGTCCAGTTGAAGCTGTGGTTCGAGACCAGTACGAGCGACCCGCTGCCGAAGATCGAGATCGTCGATGTACAGGAGCCGGGGTTCATGTATGTTCCTCTGAATCTGGACGCGACGGGCTCATCGAAGAGCCGGCTTGAGGTTGCGGGGCCGATCAAGCTGTCGCCGTCGACGGATCATGGCAGGTACAGGGTGACCGTGCGCTACCGCGTCACCGATGCCCAGGGGCAGGTGCATGAGGGTGCGATCTCTTCGGGCCCGATCACAATACGCGACGAGCGAGTGGAGAAGCGGCAGCTCCGTTTCCGGCGGTTGATCGCCTTGTTCAAGGACCTGACGCTGCCGCTGGTCCTTGCCGGGCTCGGCTTCTGGTTCCAGCGGTGGCAGGGCAGACGTGACGAGGAGTTGAAGCGCAAGGAAACCAAGGAGGCCCGCCGGCGGGAGAAGAAAGAGGCGGCCGAGGCCAGCCGACAGGAGATCTGGAAGACGATCCTGCCGCACTTCTATGAGTTGTCGGAGAAGCACTACCTTCCGATTGTGCGCAGTCTGCGGATGGTGAACCGCTATCGACTCAAGGACTGGACGGCCGCGACGCAAGAAGAAAAGGACCGCCTGCTTTACGAGTTTCTGTTCCTGCTACTGCGCATGAAGGTCTTCCGCGAAGACAAAGGACAGTTCTTCTTCAAGAGCAGGCTCGGCGAGATGGTTGTCTCCGATACTTGGGGACCGTTGTTCCTCGGAAGCCGTCACTACCTGGGACAGGAGCGCATCGATGACGTTCTGGAGAAGATGACGGTCGAGACGACCTACAAGGAATTTCGATATCTACTGCAAGTATCGCAGCCTATCAAGGACACCCAGACGAAGTTTGCTGACTGGAACGCGAAGCCGGTGGAGGAGCAGTTTTACCGCTACACCTCATTCTCAGTCATCATGCAGGGGACTCTGTACTTTGAGGCGAACCGGCCATTCGACCGCGACTGGTATGGGACGCCGACGGAGTTCGACCTGACGAAGCTGGAAGGGCAAGATTATCCAACAGCACCGGCGAATGCGCCGGGCATTAAGGATTTTATTGATAGGCTTAAGCGCGAGATCCCTTCGTACAAGAAAGAGATCGAGGAGTACTTCAAGACGCTCCCGAAGCTCGATCTTCCGTAGGTTTAGTTAGAGAACGTCGGTGCCAGTCATTCGCGAATACTCCTTCCGGCCGAGCTCCCTACCGGATCAGTTCGTTCAGGATACATCGCCTGTCAATTGGATGCCAGTGGAGGCTTGATCGATGCTCTGGGCGCGCGCCTGTACGATGCTGATAATCCAGTAGATAACAACGACGAGATAGGATGCGGAGGCGGCGTAGGACCATAGGCCGTACTCCCGGGCGCTGTGGCTGAGCGACGCGTGGGCACGGCCCAGGCTGGCAGCGATGCCGATCGTGCCGTAGACGGCGAATCCGCTGAGGATGGTGCGCGCGGGCTCAAGCGGTGAGCGGAGAATACGGCTCCAGCCCCAGAGCAGGATCATCAACAGGTCAAAGAGTATCTGTGCGCGATCGGGACGGACCATAGCCCGGGCTGGTACCACAGATGCGACAAGCCATGTGAGCAGCACCGCGCCCATGACCAGGGCGGCCGCGGCCATGGCGCGCATGCGCCTTTCAGGCTGCGTCAGCGCGCCGGCTTCGCCGCGGATGATTGTCAGCGCGAGTGAGGCAGCAAGGCCCAGTTCGATGAATATCTCCAGCATCTGCGAGGTCTCGTAGATGCTGTGATACGACTCGCTACCAATGGGCCCGAAGCCGAGATAGAGCACGGCCGAGCGAAGAAGATAAAAGCCGATCAGTCCCGTAAATAATGGGACACGCTGCGCGAGAGCTCGACGGAACAGCGCGATGAACAGCGTGAGTTGCAGCAGCAGGCCGCAGGCCCATATTAAAGCATCTATCCTGTCGCGAGTTATCTGAGGAAGAGCGAAAGAGTGCATGGGCTAGTCGTCGTCGGGAGGGCCCGAAGCCTTCTCGTGAATCAGGTACTCCGGGCTGTGCTGCGTTCGGATCTGAATATAGGGTTTGGGGGCCTGGGTGTAGTCGAAGCAGTCGGAGAAGTTGTCGGCGGTGGCGTCTCGCGCTCCAAGGCTCGGCAGCCCGAAGATGCTTTCGATGTAGCTGAGGAAGCCGCTGAACTCGTGGGTGACGTGCGAGACGTATCCCTTGCGGGCGTAGGGCGAGACTACCAGGACGGGGACGCGGAAGCCGAGGCCCATCGCGTCTACCTGCGGCGGAGGAACATGATCGTACCAGCCTCCCCAGTCGTCCCATGAGATGAAGATAGCGGTGGAGTTCCAATACTTGCTCGCGCCGATGGCGTTGACGATGGAGGCGACCCAGTCCGGGCCCTCAGCGGAGGCCGAGCTCGGATGGTCGGAGTGGGCGAGCGAGGGGACGATCCATGTAACAGAGGCAAGCTGGCCGCTGGCGATATCGGTCAGAACACGTGTCTCCGGCGAGATGACATTCGTGCTCCAGTCGGAGCCGAAGCGGATGTGCCGAATCGCCTGGAAGGCTGAGAGGACAAAGAAGCTGTCACCTCCGTTTCCGGGAGCGTAGTAGCGCCAGGTTATGCCCTTCGCATCCAGCAGATCGGCCATTGTCTGGTAGTCGAAGCACGGATAGACGCCGGGAAGGTCAGTACCGTTGGGGCCTATCAGGGCGACGCGGTCGCCGGACGATGCGTCGCAGCCCCAGATGGTGCCGCTGGGATTTTCCGCGGCTCTTCCGGATTGAGCGGCGATCATATATTGATGTGCGACGAAGCTGGGCCCGGTGTTGGACTGGAACATCCGGTCGCCGAGTGTGTATCGCTGGGCCAGCGTCCAGTACGGCAGAATCTCGCTCTGTGGCACATAGGAATAAGGAAGATAAAGGTCTGTCGCGCGGCCCCATATGAAGCCGTCCATCGCGCCGTTGTTCCACTGATGCCACCACGTCGTGTGGCTGTGGTCGAGGCCACGCGGATCGGCGAGCGTGATGGACTGCAGCGGAACCGGCGTCCCGTCGCTCATTCCGGTTTGCACGGTGTCGGCTCCGGGGAATCCGTTGAAGAAGTTATCGAAGCTGCGGTTCTCCTGCATGATGATGACGACATGCTGGATGGGAGTTGGCCCCGCCAGAGGCGAGGCATCGGTCGAGACGGACGACACAATTCCGGAGCCGCAGCCGAGCATCACCGCGACTGCGGCGATGGCAGCGGCGCAGAGCTGCCATACGATGGACCACATTCGTGCTCGTAGGGACATCTGAATAACTATCGGCCTTCTGAGGAGGAACTTTATACTCACACAGCGATAGGACCGTTGTCGCCGTAACTTTTGCGGGACGGGAGCATTACGGAAGTTCGGGGAGCCGTAGTGAGGCGAAATCGCGCCCGAGGTGCAGGCACAGAGCCTCTACTACGAGATTGTGATCGTCTCGCTGCGGCAGGCCGGAGACTGTGACGGCGCCGACGATGCCAGCTCCGGTGACGTGCAGCGGGAAGCTGCCGCCGTGCGCGGCGTAGTCGCCTTCAGGCAGGTTGTAACGCTCGCCGAAGCTCTTGCCGACCTGCTCGAGGTAGCGTCCGACCTGATACGAGCTGCGATGAAAGCGTGCGACGACGTTGATCTTACGGTGCACCCAGCGGGCGTTGTCGGGCGTTGTGCCTGCGAGCGCGGTGCAGAAGAGCTGCTGGTCGGGTTGGCCGAAGCGGCGGATGTCGATGACGAGTCCGTGGCCGCGCGAGGCGGCGAGGTCACGCAGCTGCGTTCCCAAAGTCCATGCGACTTCGGGGTCGAAGCTGGGGAGACGAAGCTCGGTTTCCTGGCGCTGGATGAGGGCGATGTCTTCGGCGAGGGTCATGCGAGAAGGATAGTGCAAACGTGCTTCTGGGCAGGACTTCAGGTGACGGTAATCTCTTCATGTAGGTGCTCCCTTCATGCAAGAGGTAAAGCGGACTTCGGTCTGGACGATCTATCTGCGGTTTCTTCGCCTCGGCTGCACCGCGTTCGGCGGTCCCGTGGCGCATCTCGGATACTTTCGCGACGCGTTCGTCACGCGGCTGCACTGGCTCGACGACGAGACCTTCGCCGAGATCGTCGCGTTGTGCCAGTCGCTGCCGGGCCCGGCGAGCAGCCAGGTGGGCTTCACGATCGGGCTGACGGAAGGTGGTCTTTTGGGCGCACTGGCCGCGTGGGCCGGATTCACGTTGCCCTCGGCTGCGCTGGTGTTCGCGTTCGCTCGCGGGCACCTCTTTCTGACCGGCAGGCTCGGGCTGGCTGTGCTGCACGGCCTGCAACTTGCCGCAGTCGCCGTGGTCGTGCAGGCGGTCTGGGGTATGAGCAGGACGCTCACTCCCGACAGGCGGCGGTTGCTCATCGCCGCTGTTGCCGCGGGGATCGTTCTATCGGTCAGGACGGCGGCTGGGCAGATTGCCGCGCTGGCTGTCGGCGCTGCTGCCGGACTTGTGCTTTGCCGCGGGCTTGGGACGCGCGGCGGCGAGTGGCGCGTCGTTGTCCCGCGGCGGATGTCGAACGTTGCGGCCGGCTTGTACGTCGTGCTGCTGCTCGGATTGCCGCTGGCGGTTGCGCTGACGCAGCGGCCGGCACTTCAGTTGTTCTCCGCGTTCTACCGTTCGGGCGCTCTCGTCTTCGGTGGAGGGCATGTCGTTCTCCCGTTGCTGGAGCGCGTCACGGTCGCTCGCGGATGGGTTTCGGAGGCGACGTTTCTTGCGGGCTACGGCGGCGCGCAGGCGCTTCCGGGACCGCTGTTTACCTTTGCCGCTTACCTTGGAGCGGTCTCGAGTCCGATGCCTGGGCTTCGGGGCGCGGCGATTGCTCTTGCAGGTATCTTTCTTCCCGGACTTCTGTTAGTGATCGCCGTGCAGCCCTGGTGGAGCAGGTTGCGGTCGAGCACGATGGCGCAGGCGGCGATTGCCGGCGTCAATGCCAGCGTCGTCGGTGTGCTGCTGGCTGCGCTTTACCGTCCGGTGTGGACGAGCACTGTCGTCACGTGGTGGGACGCGCTCATCGTTGTGGCGGGCTTTGCTCTCGCGGTTGTGGCGAAGGCAAAGCCGCTCCTGGTCGTTGCGCTGGTCGCCGTCTGTGGAGCGGCTGCGAGGCTGCTGCTGTGATCGCAGCTACACTGGAGCGGATGGAGCTGCGGACGGTTCGGGCGACACAGTACGTCACTGCACTGCGCGAGGGAGGCTCGCTGCCTGCGATCATCGAGGCGGATGACCTTGGGCTTTATGTGCTGAAGTTTCGCGGTGCGGGACAAGGTCCGCTGGCGCTTGTGGCGGAGCTTGTCGCCGGTGAGATCGGGCGCTCGCTGGGTTTGAATGTTCCCGAGTTGGTGTTCGTTGAGGTTGAGGCTGCGTTGGGGCGCAACGAGCCGGACCAGGAGATTCGCGATCTGCTGAAGGCGAGTGTCGGGTTGAATCTTGCGCTTGATTACTTGCCGGGCTCGACGATGTTCGATCCGGCCGCGGGAGACAAGGCCGACGCGGCGACGGCTTCGCTGGCGGTCTGGTTCGATGCGTTTGTGGCGAATGTGGATCGCACGCCGCGCAATGCGAATCTGCTGATGTGGCATCGCGAGCTTTACTTCATCGATCATGGCGCTGCGCTCTACTATCACCATGACTGGCCGACGCTGCTGGCGCGGGCAGAGTCGCCGTTTCGCGAGGTGAAGAATCATATTCTGTTGCCTTTGGCGAGGTCGCTCGATGAGGCGAGCGACAAGGCGCGCGGTTTGTTGACGGCGGACTTTCTTGACGAGGTTCTGGAGGCTGTGCCGGATAAGTGGCTGTTGAAGGAGGACGACGGTTTGGCGAGTGACGAGAAGCGTCAGGTGTATCGCGAGTTTTTGACGCGGCGGCTGAAGGCTGCGCCGGTGTTTGTTGAGGAGGCGAAGCGTGCCCGTGCCGAGCTCATTTGATTACGCGGTGGTGCGCGTGGTGCCTCGCGTGGAGCGCGAGGAGTTCATCAACGCGGGCGTGATTGTGTTCTGCCTGGAGCGGCGGTATCTCGAGGCCCGCGTCTTTGTTGATGAGGCGCGATTGAGGGCGCTCTGGCCGCAGCTCGATGTGGAGCTGGTGCGGAAGCACCTGGAGGCGATCCCGAAGATTGCGGCGGGCGATCCTTCTGCTGGCCCGATCGCGAAGCTCTCGCTGCGTGAGCGGTTCCACTGGCTGGTGTCGCCGCGGAGCACGATTATTCAGGTTTCGCCGGTTCATAGCGGGATATGCGAGGAGCCGGAGAATACGGTGGAGAAGCTGGCGGATCGGCTTTTGGGTACAAAGTTTTTTTCTTCCCCTATGTAGCGGAACATGTGTTTTATTTTCAGCTATTTACGTATTTTGCGCCAGCTAAAATCTTCGATCTAAAGGGGTTATCGATCAAAATATAGAAAATAAACGAGTTATGACTCAATGCTGTACGATAAATCAATCACTTACGGGCGTGACTCCTTGTTTGTGGCCGTACAATACTGATTATAAATGGTTTATATCTAAAATATAGAAAATAAAGAAGTTGTTGAGAGTTGTTCGTTCTTTAGAATGATTGTCCGGCTGCCTGCGGAGCCTTATTTTGCTACTGGTTCTATTTTAGTAGATTGCAAGAAACTACTCTGCCACGCGTAAGTTGTTTGTTTTAATTATGTTAGGCGATTTGGGAGCTTGACAAGCGATTTTGCTGGTAAATTTGAAGAATAAATTTGTAAAGGCTTTTAGAATGAAAGGAATCTATGGGATAAGCTTCATGCAGTCGTGCGCTCGAAGCGTCAGTTGGAGTTCTTCTTGTAGAAGCGGCTGCGCATATAAAAGCGCGTGAGTCCAGCGGCGAGCAACGGCACTCCTATAAAAGCTGTGAACGGGTGGGCCTCGCATCCCGTTATTGTGAATGCGCAGAAATAGTACTCAAGTGCAAGGGCGAGACCGGCAACGACTGCGAGAATGCTGAGGAAGTTCAGGACTATTTCCTTCATTCATGCCTCCCTTACTATGCCCGTTTGCGCTCGAAGGCGGGTACTTTCGCGACCGCATTGGTCGCCTTGCGCGGCGACTTGTCCTGCAGATGCGCGTCCCGCCAGTCAGGTACTCTTTTGCATCACGAAACCGTTGGAAACTGCTCCGTCGGCAGAAGTATACGTGACTCCCGGGCTGTGGTCGGCAACACGGACATTCCGAGGTAACTTCCGTGTTGCCGCTGATACGACCATCAGACCCTGGCGCATAGCCGCTCACGTGCTGGATTCAAGCTCACACTTCGCTCCGCAAGCAGCGCTGTGATGGGGCACTCCGAACTCTTCAACGACCCGGGCAGTAAGTGGCGTTCATCTACCCCCCACCTTCTTCGCAGAATCCATCGCTCGAACCATCCTGGGCGCAGCGAAACTCGGATTGGCTGATTCAAGCGAGACTCCCAGTAGGCCACGTCTTCCGGCAAAATTTGGCCAGCCTTTCTTCGGGGCAGTTCCCACTGTTGCCAGCAGAGATGACCTTCTTCGGTCGCGCTCAGCAACACTTGCTTTGTTCGGTTCCCGAACCGTACCTTGTCGGGATCGTAAGCGACGCCTGAATAAGACGGCTTTAGCCGGAGATCCTGCAGAAACTGCTTCAGCATCAGCCTGAGCACTGAAAAGCCTTGCGAGCACTTCCGGATGAAGGTCTCGAAGTGCGATCAGAATATGATGTGGTTCGACTTGGGCGCTTCCCTCGCTGATGGCGTTGTCGCGGGCACGGAACAAAACGGTGCGCCGATTTATTGAATCTGTGGAACATGTAATCGCCTTGTGCCCTAGCATAGAACAGTCGTATTGATCTGGACGTATTGTCGGCAATACGGACATTTCGACCTAGCCCCGCGAAACTTCCGTTTGGCCGGTAATACTCAGCGATTTGGGGTCGAAGCCTAGGGTGTTGTCGAATGTGCGAAGGCGGTTGCGGTGGGGAGGCAGGAAGGCGCTTCAGGATTCATGTTTTGGGGACTTTTCGTCATGGCTGCGCGGCGGCGCAGAGTGGTGACTTTGGATCGGACATGGAGGGCGGAGGGTTGGCCGTTCCCCATTTTGAAGGGGCAGAGCCTAGCTCGAAGATGAGGGTTCCGCCGTTTGCGATCTGGCTGTGACGGAACCATGACGTCTCGAGCGGCATGCCGTTGAGAGTTGCGGACTGGATGTAGCGATTGATGTGCTCGCTATCCATGTTGCTATTGCGAACGCGTGCCACTTAGGAACTCCGATGAATGGGCTGGAAGTGTTAGGCCAGGACCTTCAGAACCAGCTTCAAGACGTCTTTCAGGGGCATGACGGTGAGGAGCAGAGTCGCCATGGGGAGCAGGCTGGCTGCTGTGAGTTGAAGGATGGTTCGGGGGTTCACCGGCAGCGGGTTCATGTGCTCGATGACGTCGAAGCTGTCGGCAAGGTCGGCCAGTGACTGGATATCGCGGGTTCCGAGAAGGGGTTCGTTGGTGGGGTTTTCGCCCCTGATCCACTTGTCGTGGAACAAGCCGGTGTAGGTTGTGGCCAGGGCTCCGTATTGATGCAGGCCGATGCGTTTGGTCTTCAGGAGCTTTCCGGTGAAGAGCACGAGCGGGCCGAGGATGATTAAGAGGGCGACGACAACATACGAACCAATGAGTGGGGCGAAGTGTTGCAGCGGAGTTTTGTCGTAAACGATCTCGTTCGCGAAGAGCCCGGTGAGCAGGATGGCGCCTACGAAGAGGAGAATTCCGAAGAAGCGCTGTGCTTCGCCTACGAAGCCGAGGCCGCCGGCGTGATCGGGATGCGTGGGAAAGAGTTGAATGTCGAGCGAGCGTACCTGCGCGAGGAACCGGAACCAGAGGAAGAGCCGCCAGAGCCATCGGAGTTGCAGGAATTGCAGGAGCGGGACGCAAAA
Source organism: uncultured Acidobacteriaceae bacterium (assembly GCA_963741395.1). Taxonomy (GTDB): domain Bacteria; phylum Acidobacteriota; class Terriglobia; order Terriglobales; family Acidobacteriaceae; genus Edaphobacter. Next base: position 416,399 of record CAVUHV010000007.1, on the reverse strand, counting down.
GAGGAAGAGCCACCAGCCTGCGAGCGTGATTGAGGTTCCTGCATCGGTGTGAGATGCGTACCAGGTGGAGACGTGGACTCCGCCTTCCCTGAATGCGGTGAAGGTACCGATATAGGCGAGCATGATGAGGACGATTTCGGCGGTCAAGGAGTCGCGCGATTTCAGGCCGCGATCTACGGCTTCGTCGAATTTCCGGTAGTCCTTCTCGATGACTACATTGGATTTGACGAACTCCTCTGAGGCTTCGGCGATGCGGGGGCCGAGGATTGACTCGGCGAGGAGGAGCAATGGGATGGCGAGAAGGAATCGGGTGTAGACGGTGAAATCGCGCAGAAAGGGAACGGGCACTTTCGTTCCATAGGCCGTGCCCTGAATGAGAGAGAGTATGAACAGAGGCAGGAATGTGAGGAGAATGGCGAATGCAGCCCTTCTCTTAATGATGGGGGCGTTTTGTTTGATGAGGCCGAGGCGTTTCTCAATGTGGAAGAGCGGTCCACCTTCCATGAGTAGAAATGAGCGCTTTGGCTGGGCAGCTTCGACCATGAATCCTCCGAATCCGGGACGCCAGCGACTTACGACAGTCAAGGGTAACCGAGATTCTGCAACGGTGGTTAAAGTGCCAGGGAGGAATTTGAGGGCAGGCTAGAATTCTGGCGTAAAGCGCGCAGGCGTAGGATATCCCTCGTCTGGTTGCGAGGAGCGTGGGCGCATGGAGAGCGAGATGGAACGACATTCCTATGTGAAGTGGAAGGATGTTGAAGTGGAGCAGATGAACTCGCTGATCGGGCGGCAGTTTGTTGTGGGGAAGAACGTCATGGTCGCGCGGATTCTGCTGAAGAAGGGTGCGAACGTTCCCCTGCACCAGCACCACAATGAACAGATTTCGTACATCCTTAAGGGGGCGCTGGAGTTTCTGATCGCGGGCGAACGGATTGTTGTGAGCGCGGGTGAGGTGCTGTGCATCCCGCCGAATGTTCCGCATGAGGCGAACGCGCTGGAGGATACGGTGGATCTCGACGTGTTCAATCCTCCGCGGCAGGATTGGATCGATCGCGACGATGCGTATCTTCGCCGTGAAGCGACACCGCAGGGTTAGGAGCTACAGCGAACGAGAGGGCTGAGGATTGGACCTGGGTCTTCGTAACCGCAGCGTGATCGTCGCGGCATCGAGCGAGGGCATCGCGCGTGCCGCAGCGGAGAAGTTTGCGAGCGAGGGTGCGCGTCTTGCGATGTGCTCGCGGGATGGCCACAAACTGAGCGCGGCGATGAAGGAGATTCGCGCCCGCTATGCGATAGAGGTGATCGCCGAGCCGATTGATGTGACCGATGCGGCTGCCGTTCAGAGGTTCGTCGAGCATGTTGGGAGACGGTTTGGCGGTGTGGATGTCTGCGTGACGAATGCGGGCGGTCCTCCGGCGAAGATGTTTCTTGAGACGACGAACGAGGAGTGGCAGCGCGCGATGGAGCTGAACTTCATGAGCATCGTCCACTTCGCACGCGCGGTGGTTCCGCATATGCAGCGGAAGAGGTGGGGACGCATTGTTACGATCACGTCTGTCTCGGTGCGCCAGCCGCTCGACGATCTTGTGTACTCGAATGCGGTGCGGGCCGGTGTGCTCGGCCTGGTGAAGAGCCTCTCGAACGAGTTTGGCAAGGACGGCATTACGGTGAACAATGTCGCGCCGGGTTACACGGCGACGGCGCGGCTCGACGAGCTTGTGGCGAAGCGCGCGCAGGCGCTCAGCGTGGGTGAGAAGGAGTACTACGAACGCCTGGGCGCAGATGCGGCGCTGAAGCGCGTCGGCCAGCCGGAAGAGGTGGCGGATGCCATCGTGTGGCTGGCGTCGGAGCGCGCGTCGTACATCACGGGTCAGACTCTGCTGGTCGATGGGGGGCTGTATAAGGGGCTCTGAAAGGCTGGCGCTCAGGGCCGGTGGTGCAGGTAAGTTTCTGCGAGACAAGCTTTATCCGGCGCTGAAGGAGCTGGCTGCCACCTGAAAGTTGCTTGTTTTCGGCGGGTTAGGTCTTTTATGGGCTTGACATGAATTTTGCTGGGGAATCTTCGCTTCCGCGGAGATGGCGCATCGAGAGCCACCGTGCCGACTCGTAGAAGTCATGCTGGCTGCGCTATAGTACCTATATCTGTGGACTACCAAAGACCCAATGCGAACGCCGCGAGGATGAAGATCTGGAGAATCATCCTCGCTGTTCTATGCATCGGTTTGGTCACCCTTGGCACCACAGTCCAGGTAGCGCACTCGCACCTGGACAACGCTGCATCCCACGCTGATTGCTCTCTCTGCGTGATCGCTCACGTTGGGGTAGACGCGGTAACTCCACCTGTCACGCTGGCCGTAGCCACGTTCGTGTCACTGATTGAGACGTCGTCTCCTGTGACTCGGCCTGCGGCAGTTCTTACGTTTGCCCTTTACACCCGGCCCCCGCCTGTTGATGTGGTTCTCGCCTAGAGCCTCGTTTTAAACTCAGGTCAATTAATCAGGGGGTATTTTATGTACACGTCTTTAGGGCGCGGCATCGTCGCAGCTTTTGTAATTCTCTTTTTGCTCAACAGCCCATTTGTGCGGGCTCAATCTGCCGGAAATTCAGGGACCATATACGGCACCGTCACGGATGCCACAGGCGCGGTTGTGCCAGGTGCATCGGTTTCGATCGAAAATCCTGTCAGCGGCTACAGCAGACACACCACGTCCGACAGCATCGGTCATTACCAATTCACGAACCTGCCGTTCAATCCCTACCATCTCACGATCTCGGCTAACGGTTTTGGTACGCACGCGCAGGATGTCGATGTCCGGTCCTCGGTGCCCGAGACGGTGAAGACCGCCCTGGCGATCGGGGAATCTTCAACCGTCATCGAGGTTACGGGCAGTGACCTGCTGGAGAACGACTCGACCTTTCACACCGACGTAGATCGGGACCTGTTCAACAAGCTGCCTCTGGAGAGCCAGTCGTCGACACTCAGCTCGCTGGTGACCCTGGCTTCGCCCGGAGTCGCCGCCGACTCGAACGGCCTCTTCCATGGCCTCGGCGATCACGCATCGAACTCGTTTTCCATCGACGGCCAGCCGATTACCGACCAGCAGAGCAAGGTCTTCTCCAATCAGCTACCTTCGAATGCGGTGCAGTCGCTTACGGTTATCTCGGGAGCGCCGCCGGCCGAGTTCGGGGGCAAGACCAGTCTTGTCATCCAGGTGACGACACGATCCGGCCAGGGAGTCACCAAGCCTACGGGAAGCGTCACGACCTCCTACGGCACCTTCGGGTCAGCGACGGGATCAGCGGACCTCAGCTATGGCGGAAAGAACTGGGGCAACTTTATCGAGGTGGACGGCTTGAATACCGGGCGCTTTCTCGACCCTCCCGAGTTCGCCGTCTTTCACGACAAGGGCAACGAGATTAACATCTTCGACCGTATCGATCGCCAGCTAACGGACATTGACGCGATTCACCTCAACCTGAATTACAGCCGTTCGTGGTTTCAGACTCCGAACACTTTCGACAACCTGAATGTACAGAATGTGATCAGCGGGGGAGCCAGCGCGAATCCGGTCTTCGGCAATGTCGGTAATACCGACCAACGGTCGAAGATTGAGACCTTCGATATCGCTCCAACGTATACGCGCACGATTGGAAACAACTCTGTCTTCAACTTTGGTCCTTATGTTCGGAGGGATGCTTACAACTACTATCCGAGCGGCAACCCCCTTGCGGATGTGGGGCCAATACAGAACCAGACCATCGCTCAAACCCGTTCCCTCACGAACGCCGGTGTGCATACCGATTTCTCGTATGTAAAGGGGATCAACAATATCAAGGTCGGCGCGATGTACTCGCAGACCTTTCTGCGGGAGAACGACCCGCTGGGAATTGTGAACTCGACGTTCAATTCACCGTGCGTCGATGCCAACAACAATCCGCAACCGGGGTTCACCGATCCGTCTCAGTGCGCGGCTGCCGGCTTGGTTTCGAACGATCCCTCCGCGGGAGGCACCTTCAATCCGGTCCTCTTGCCATATGACCTGACTCGCGGAGGCGGCCTGTACACCTTCATCGGCCACACCGATGTGAAGGAGCTGGCTCTGTATGTTGAGGACCAGATCACGACAGGGAACTGGCTCTTCAACCTCGGCATTCGCGGTGATCTGTACAACGGTCTGGCGATCCAGCGTCAGGCGGAACCTCGCGTGGGCATTGCTTACAACATCAAGCAGACCAATACCGTGCTGAGGGTGTCGTATGCGCGGACACTGGAAACGCCGTTCAATGAAAACCTCGTGCTCTCCAGTCAAGGATGCGGAAGCGAAGTGCTGGCGCCGCTTTTGCTCTGTACACCAGGCGTGTCGACGACCCTGCAACCGGGATTCCGCAACGAGTTTCACGCCGGATTCCAGCAGGCCTTTGGCAAGAACTTCGTATTCAGCGGCGACTACATCTGGAAGTACACCCACAACGCGTTCGACTTCAGCATCCTCGGCAACACTCCGATTACCTTCCCGATCGATTGGCATAACTCGAAGATCCCGGGCTTCGCGCTTCGTGCCGATGTCCCCAACTTCCACAACCTCTCGGCGTTCGTCGTTATGTCGTCGGTCGCGGCACGCTTCTTCCCGCCGCAGATCGCAGGCGCAGGCGCTACCGTTGGGCAGAGTGGGTACCCTTTCCGCATCGACCACGACGAGCGTTACAACCAGACAACGCACATTCAGTATCAGATTCCCGGCAAGCGTTCTCCATGGGTAGGCTTCAACTGGCGGTTCGATAGCGGCCTGACCGCCGGCTCGGTACCGTGCTTTAACAACACTGGAGACCCGAATACGCTGTGCGGCGCCGCAACTCTTCCCGATGGGACGCCTGCTGTCGATCTGAGCGGCTTTACCGCAGATCAGCAGTTCCAGGCTGGTTTCACCTGCAACGGTGTTAAAGCTACTCCCTACGTTGCGTTGCCAAACCTGTGCCCCGCTTCAGAGTTCACCTCTAAGCTAGTGAGTATCCCAGCGCCAAACACGGAGAATGACGACAAGAATCCTCCACGGATCGCTCCTCGCAGTCTCTTCGATCTCACTGTCGGCGAGGACAACCTCTTCCACGGCGACCGGTACAAATGGAGCTTCCGTCTTACCGGCGTCAACATCACCAACAAATACGCGCTTTACAACTTCCTCTCCACGTTCAGCGGCACGCATTACGTTACGCCACGCGCTTTGACAGCGGAGGTGGGTTTCCACTTCTAGCCGACGCGGCATTCCCGGAGGGATCGGCAAACCCCGGTTCCTCTGGGAATTTCTTTATTGTGGTTTCAGCTTTTGGGTCTGTCGGCTTCTTCGATGGCCTGGTTGGCGAGGTCTTTGCGGAAGAAGTTGTTCAGCTCGTCGTAGGGTGTGATGTTGTCGAGGCCGGCGGCGGTGTTGTGTTGGGCGAGTTCGCGGGCGGCGTGGACGAAGCCGGTCCAGGCGGAGCGGGCGAGGGCGGAGCCGGTGCTTACGCGGCGGACTCCCATCTGCTCGAGCTCGGCGAGTGAGAGTGGGCTGCTTGACGTGACGAGCACATTGATGGGGCTGGGGCTGACTGCCTTGAGGATGGCTTCGATGTGCTCGCGGGTGCGGGCTCCGGGGGCGTAGAGGACGTCGGCTCCGACGGCGGCGTAGGCCTCGAGGCGGTGGATGACTTCGGAGAGCGGGCGGGGATGGCCGGTGAGGAAGGCTTCGCAGCGGGCGGTGAGGAGGACTCCGGAGCGGCCGATGGCCTCGCTGGCGGCGCGGATGCGTTCGGTGGCGAGGTCGAGATCGTAGAGGGGGTTGGCGGGGTCGCCGGTGGCGTCCTCGATGGAGAGGCCGGCGACGCCGGTCTGGACGCAGAGGCGGACGTTTTCGGCGACCTGCTCGGGCTGGTGGGCGTAGCCGGACTCGAAGTCGGCGTTGATGGGGAGGTCGACGGCGGCGGCGATCTCGGCGATGTGATGGAGCATGAGGTCGCGGGGGACGGCCCAGTCGGTGTCGGGCAGGCCGTGGGAGAATGCGAAGCCGGAGCTGGTGGTGGCGAGGGCCTTGAAGCCGAGAGAGCGGAGGTAGCGGGCGGTGCCGATGTCCCAGGGGTTGGGGATGATGAAGAAGCCGCTATCGTGGAGCTGGCGGAAGGTGGCGCGCTTGGCGGCGATCTCCTGTGGGGTGTGACGTTTGGGTGGGATCATGGGGGCCTCCGGGTATCTGAGTCTGATTTTGAGGTAAGTGACTCATTTTTTGGGGAGGAAAGGCGAACGCCAAGGCGCTGAGGGTTCGGGGAGGGGTTGGCGTCAGTGGATCAGGAGGAGGTAAATGGCCATTGCCGTACCGACGAGGGCGAGAAGGATGGCGAGAGTGATTGCGAGCGTCGAGAGCTCGCCAGGGATCCAGGTTCCTGTGCGCAGCTGGCGGATGATGCGGACGTATTGCAGGGAGGCTGCGATGGTGACGATGATGCCCATGACGAGGAGGGTGACTCCGGTGATGGGCGAGCCCCAGGCGGTTTTGTGGACGATCGGGGCGGTCGGGTTCGTGATCTGGGTGGCCTGGAACTCGCGGAGGAAGAGGCCGAAGCGGGCGATGGCGAATCCGAAGCCCATGAGGGCAAGGCCGGTGCGGATCCAGGCGAGGAGGGTTCGCTCGGCGGCGAAGTAGACGCGGGGGTCCTGCTCGACGGGGTTGGGCATGGGGGGAATTATAGAGGCGGGGATTTTATGTATAAATAGCCCACCATGGAAAAAGAGGGAAGGCTTCGGCTGGATGAGAAGAGGGAGATGCTGCGGCATTTTCTGGCGGCGCTGGCGTACAGGACGCAGAAGGCGCTGAGGGATGCTCCAGAGGGGTTTGGGGATTTCAAGGCGGGTAATAAGGCTCGCACGCCGCATGAGCTGGTGCGGCATATGGACAGCGTGCTTGGGTACGCGCGGACGTACTTTGTCGGCGGGAGCTATCGGCCGCGAGTGCATGCGGAGTTTAAAGATGCGATTGCGGATTTTCATGCAGTGGTGGCGGATCTGGCTCGGCATCTGGAGGCGGGGACGGAGTTCAAGGGTATTACTCCGGGGTGATGCTGCAGGGGCCATTTTCGGATGCGATGACGCACGCGGGGCAGTTGGCGATGCTGCGGAGGCTTGCGGGGTGTCCGGTGGCTCCGGAGAATTTTATCTTTGCGAAGATCGGTGCGGAGAATCTTGGTGTGGAGCAGCCGTTGCCGGTGAGTCCGGATAAGGAGTGGCCGGAGAAGCTGTGAGCAGGTGAAAGAGCCGGCCGTTGGTAGTTTCCGGATTGCCCGTTTTCCGGGAGTAGTCAAAGCGCCTCGGGTTTGAGCTTCAGTTCAATTTCTCTGGGGCGCCAAGGGCCTTCCATATGAGTGGATCTGAGACGTACTGTTCTGCTGAAGGAGACCCGGAAATCAGTGGATTTCCGGGTCTCCTTCCTCTTCAGCTCTGCGACGGTTACCAAGTTACCGTCTTGGATGATGGACCTCCACGCGCGGTCCAATCGGATGGACCCATGGGTGGGCATAGGGATGAACGTAGACATCTCGTCCGACCCACACCCGCTCCCACGGACGATGGTCGATGAGGATTGCATGGGAGGGCCATAGAAAGCCTGAGCCGAACCACCAGCCCCAGCTACCAAAGGCGGCTCCGATCGTGACTGCCGGGCCGAAGTGGATGGCGGTCGCAACGACGAATCCGGGCCGAGGTGGCGCAAAGACTACGTATGGATCGTAATAAGGTACATAGATGACGCCTGGATTCACCGGCAGAATCTGAATGTAACCTCCGTCCGTGAGGACATTCACGTAGCCGTTGGGTCCAAGATAGCCATAATCCCTGGCCTTGCGACGCAGCCGCTGCACGGCATCCATCACCTCAGGACGTTGCGTGAGAACCGCATTACCGAGTTGCTCTGTCCAGGCGGGATCGTGCGCCATCATATCCAGAACCGAAGGGAATGGCAGCAGCGCGAGCACGCTTGGATCCCAGGGCAACCGGTCGTCCTGAATGGCATGCGCCAGCGCATCGCCTTTGAGATAGCTGTGCTGGTCCGCCCATGTAGCCGCATCTGCAATCTGATTCGAGTAGGTCGAAGCGGTAAGTACCTGGGCGAGCAGCGGGTCCGGATAGAGCGCGATGCGTGTCACGAGCTGGTCCAGTTGCGGCCGCGTCAGCGGTACTGGTTGTGCTGACGAAACCGCGGGCGTAGCCAGAAGTACTCCGATCACGAGGATCACGAGCGCGAGATGAATGAGAGACGTTCTTCGGAGCAGATCCAGCGGCTGTTTCGCCGGCCCGTCGGGGCCGCGATGATTGTGTTGAATGGGAAGAGTGTGTACCTGAAACATACAGTTTTCCTCCATAGGGATATGAGATAAGTTCTCGCTGCCTCTTGCTGAGGCGGCGGTTTTTTCGAAATCTGAGAAGAGATGCCTCACGGGCCTATCTCCTTACTGCTTCATGCAACTGCTCGCGGGCTGCATGAGCGCCGCCTCATTGAGTGCGGGTTGAGGATTTCTAACCACGAGCTCATCCTCGACGGAGACGACTCCATAGATGTCTCGCAGCTTCGATACCATGGCATCTTTCTCTTTTGGCGTTGCAACTGCGCCCATCAGCGTCACAGTTCCGTCGCGGAATGTCGCATGAACGGATGTTGATGAGGTCGCATCGGTGCCGTGATAGATGACCTTATTGACCTCTGTTCGCACGTCGTCGTCAGTCAGCAGGTCGGGGCTAATACTCAGTTCCTCGCGAACCGAGATCACCCCATCTGTACTTCCGGCCAAGGCGAGTGCCGTCGCGCGTTCTATGGAATCCTTCACTGTTCCCGAAAGCACGACCATGCCATCGTGAACGTCGACGCGCACTTGCGGAAACGTGAGTCCCATATCCGCCCGCGCAAAGCGGAGCCGGTCTTCCAACCGCTTCTGCAACTCAAAGTCATCGACCGGAGTCGTTGCAACAGTAATTGCGTTTTGGAAACCTCGCACCCCGGGCACTTCGCGGACAGCAGCTTCGGCGTCAGCCTTGTCCTGATAGTGATCCACAGTTCCCATCAAAGTAATTGTCCCGTGCCACGCATTCGCGTCTACGAGACCGAGCGCCGGGTTTCTCCTCAGTGCCTTTATCGCCGCCTGCTCCAGATTCGTGTCGGTATAGCCAGAGGCAGGAAGCGCCGAGGGTTTCGTGCACGCTGCGACGCCCGGCAGTGCAGCGGCATACAATCCAAGAATTACAAGCGTGCAAAGAGATTTTCTCCACAATTTCATGGCAGTCCTCCAGTGATGACGTACCACACAGGTACAGTTCCACCGACAAGGACCGGCAACCAACGAAAGGATCGAGTATTGGATGACTCGAATGTGCTCCGCCGACTGCCGCGGCCTTATCGTGTCAGAAGATTTGAATTAGGCAGCGTTTGCTGTCAGTTGCTTCGCGCCACCATTCACCTTGATCTGGCGAGGTCTTGCATTCGCCTTCTTCGCCATACTCACATGGAGAATTCCATGTTCGTACTTTGCTTCCACGCTGTCGGGGTCGACAGTGGCCGGCAAGGCGAAGGTGCGGGAGAAGCTTCCGTAATAACGCTCGACCCTCTGGTAGCGGTCCGGTTTACGGTCGTTTTCGATCTTTCGCTCGCCGCTGATCGAGAGCGCGTTGCCTTCGAGCGTCAGATGAATATCCTCCTCCTTGATGCCCGGCATTTCCATCTCAAGGACGATGCGGTCATCTTCCTCATAAATGTCCGTTCTCGGAGCAAACGAAAACGAGGTTAGAGAGGATCGATCGGGAGAGTCGATGTCTGAAAATGCGTCGTTGAACAACTGGTTTACGCGTTCCTGTAACGAAGTGACTTCGCGGAACGGCTGCCATCTTGTCAGCACAGTCATTGCTATTCACCTCCGCGGGAGATTCCCGCTGTTTTACCCGAATAGATGCGCAACCAGAAAAAAGGTCGCTCAAAATTTGAGTGCTTCTCTATCAAGATTGTTGAGCGCCGCTTACGGCCAAATGTGGAGGTGGGTCTTTTATCCAGAACTGAACTTTCAGAAGCTCTTGCCTTGAATTTCATTGGAGGAGAAAAGGAAATGTCATTTCATTTGTTTGGCTTAGAGTGGAGCTCTCGCTGGAAGACGCTCTCGATCTATGAGAAGTTCGAGCAATTGATCGTCTCCATCCTGACCTGGATCATTGCCGTGATCGTGGCCGTCGCCACCTGGCAATTGATTCTTCATACCGTGGCGATGATACGGAGCCACCCCCTCGATCCAGGGGATTCGCAGGCGTTCCAATCTCTGTTCGGCATGGTCCTGACATTGCTGATTGCCCTTGAGTTCAAACACTCGCTGATGGTCGTACTTCATCATCAACGCAATGTCGTCCAAACTCGGTCCGTCATTCTGATTGCCTTGCTCGCCATCGTCCGAAGATTTATTGTTCTGGATCTTTATCAAACAGCGCCTTCCACTATTGCAGCGCTCGCGGGCGCCGCACTTGCTCTCGGTATTGTGTTCTGGCTGGTGCGCAGCCAGGAATATCCCGACGAGATGGGAGAAGGGCAGAAGACGAATCTTCCGAGTTGATTGCTAGGCCCTATGGCGGAAGGATGCTCGACGGTACGGAGGATGGACAGTCTGCCTCAATACCGGACGGATAACTTCAGGATGGTCGGCAAACCTGAAGTTGAGCTGAATGCTGACTATTCCAATCTCAGTTTGCGCAAAATCGCCATTTCGTGAACTGAACTCTGCGCGAATGGGTGGCAGCCCAAGCGATAGATTTGCCAATCGTTGTTTCCGAGCGATGGGTCCATCCGGAGATTGGACCACGCCGCCGGTAGCGGGTTTCCTTGACATGGGGGTGCGGGAACGGCGATGCTAAAAGGCTAGGCACCCTATTCGGCCTGTGAGCACGGTCGTGCGGTCTTTTGCGCTCGAGCGGGTGCCGTTTCGCAATTTTCATGGAGCGCTTGATGTTGGCAATCTGGTTTCAAAGCGCGCCGGGCGCGTCTGGCCTGGGCAGTCTGGGCGGACTTGCGTTGCCGGTGTTATTTTTCGTGGTTCTGTATGTATTGATGATTCTGCCGAACCAGCGGAAGCAGAAAAAGTGGCAGGAGATGCTGAGCCAGTTGAAGTCCGGTGACCGGGTGACGACGAACGGGGGCATCCGGGGCACGATCCTTACGGTTAAGGACGATGCTGTGATTCTTCGGATCCAGCCAGACGGCGTGAAGCTGGAGTTTGTGAAGAACGCGATCGCGTCGGTGACGACGGACGAGCCGGCAGCGTAGGCCGCCGCTTCACGCGAGTGACAGGCAATGAAATTACACGGTATTAAGCGATAGGCAATCGAAGATCATGGGCAAAAATCTGGCCGGTAAGACGGCATTCATCATCGGGGTTCTGGTTGTGTTCTGCTACGGCATTGTGGGGATTCCTCACGGCGGACTGAAGCAGTCGATTACGGACCGTATCCACCTTGGACTGGACCTGAAGGGCGGCACGCACCTGGTGCTTGAGGTACACGTGGCCGAGGCGATCGGTTCGGCTGCGGACCGCGATGCGCAGCGGCTGATGCAGGACCTGCAGGCGGGTGGTGTGACCGGCGTGATGGCGGCGCGGAGCACCGATCCGAGTAAACCGGGCACGATCGTGATCACGGGGATTCCGCCGAATAAGATGACGGACGCTCGCGGAGTCTTCAACGGCGTGAACTACAACGACTACGACGTCGCGACGAACCCTGATGGCAGCGTGATGCTGACGATGAAGCTCTCGGCGGTGAAGGCGCTCGAGGAGCGCACGCTGGAGACCTCGATCGAGACGATTCGCGAACGCGTCGACAAGCTGGGCGTGACGGAGCCGACGATCCAGAAGTTCGGCCTGGGCGAGAATCAGATTCTGGTTGAGCTGCCCGGTATCAGCGACATCTCGCGCGTTGAGGACATTATTCAGTCGACGGCGAAGCTGGAGATTCATGCCGTGGTCGGTGGACCTTATGCGACAGACCAGGATGCGCTGACGGCCAACAACGGAGTGATTCCTCCGGACTCGATGCTGGTGAAGGGCGCGGCGACGGCAGAGTCTCCGGAGCAGGTTTGGCTGCTGAAGCGGGTGAGCGAGGTGGAAGGCACGGACTTCCGCGATGCTCAGCCTTCGACGGACCAGAACGGACGGCCGAACATTACGTTCAACCTGACGACCGAGGCCGGTGACCGGTTCTACAAGTACACGAGCGAGCACAGCGCGACGAGCGCGACGCCGGGTTCGATGGCGATTGTGCTGGATAACAAGGTGCGCGAGGTGGCGGGTATTCAGTCGGCGATTCGCGACCGCGGCGAGATTACGGGCGCCTTCACGAAACAGCAGGCACAGGATCTGAGCCTGATGCTACGCACGGGTGCGCTGCCGGCGACGATCTCGTTCCTCGAGACGCGGACCGTTGGGCCGAGCCTGGGCGCGGCTTCGATCCGGCAGGGTGTTTTTGCGGCGGTTGCGGGCATGGCCGCGGTCATGATCTTCATGCTGATCTACTACCGCGGTTCGGGGATCAATGCGGACGTGGCGCTGTTCCTGAACCTGGTGATCCTGCTGGGATTCATGGGCTTCACGGGCTCTACGCTGACGCTGCCGGGAATCGCGGGCGTCATCCTGACGATTGGTATGGGCGTTGACTCGAACGTGCTGATCTTCGAGAGAATTCGCGAGGAGCTGCGGGCGGGCAAGTCGTCGGGGATAGCGGTGCAGCAGGGCTTTGCGCATGCGTGGGTGACGATTATCGATACTCACGTGACGACGATTGTTTCGGCACTGATCCTGTTCCTGTTCGGGACGGGGCCGGTGCGCGGATTTGCGGTGACGCTGGCATTCGGTCTGGCGGCGAATCTGTTTACCGCGGTGTTTGTGTCGCGGGTGATCTTTGACACGCACCTGAAGAACATGCAGCGGGGCGAGGCACTGTCGATTTGAGTCAGTGCCTTGGCTTCGGCGAAGGCTTAAGTGAGCAGCGAGTAATGAGCCGGGAGCTGACGGCTAAAGAGGATTGAAGAACGTGGAATTTTTTCGTGGCACTCATATCGACTGGCTGGGGAAGAAGTGGTACTTCCTTGGGTTTTCGCTGATCTTTTCTGTCGCCGGCGTGCTGAGCATGCTGTTCTGGCACGGGATTCCGAAGGGCGTGGACTTTACCGGCGGCACGCAGATTCGCGTGGCCTTCGACCAGGCTCCGCACGAGGACCATATCCGTCAGGCGATGGACCGCGCCGGCGTGCATAACGCGAGCATTCAGCGCGTGAGCGACCCCAGCGGCCATGCGGCGAACAAGGTGCTTATTGCGCTGCCGATCTCGTCTGCGAGCGACCAGGCGCATGATGTGGGCCGGCAGAGCGTGGAGAATGCGCTGAACCAGAACTACCACGACTCGAAGTTCCAGATCGAGCAGGTGGAGATCGTGGGCCCGACGGCCGGTAAGCAGCTGCAGAAGCAGGCGTGGCTGGCGACGGCGTATTCGCTCATCGGAATGCTGATCTATCTGTGGTTCCGGTTCGAGCTGATCTATGGTGTTGCGGCGGTTGTGGCGGTGTTTCACGACACGCTGATTACGGTTGGGGCATTCAGCCTTACGAATCAGCAGATTACGCTGACGGTGATTGCGGCGATCCTGACGCTGATCGGCTACTCGATGAACGACACGATCGTGGTCTTCGACCGTATCCGGGAGAACCTGGGCACTTCGCGGCGGGAGTCGCTGGCTGACGTGGTGAACCGCAGCATCAACCAGACTCTGAGCCGGACGGTGCTTACTTCGGGCCTGACGTTTCTTACGGTGCTGTCGCTGTATTTATTCGGCGGCGAGGTGCTGCACGGCTTTTCATTTGCGCTGGTTGTAGGTATTCTAATCGGCACCTACTCCTCCATTGCAGTTGCGGCTCCGATGCTTGTGGCGTACCAGGAGTGGCGGACCAGCCGGGGCAAGGTGGTTTCGCTGCCGGCCGGGAAGAAGGCCAAGGCCTGAAGCCGGGGAAATCCGGGCCATTGTTTATTGTTAACAGACCGGGAACAATTTGAAGCGACGCGGTGTCTATAGACCAATAGCTCTTCTCCACCACAAAAGAGGCTGCATATGTTTGAAGACGCATTGATGGAGTCCGGCGGAAGGATCAAGACGAAGTCCAAGTACTGGATGATCGCGACGTTTGCGTTCAACGCCGCTATTCTGGCGACTCTGATCCTGATTCCGTTGCTGTATCCCGAGGCTTTGCCCAAGAATTCGCTGACGGCGATGATTACGGCTCCGCCGCCACCGCCGCCCCCACCGCCACCTCCGCCACCGGCGCAGGTGGTCAAGCCGATCAAGATGGTGTCGGAGATCGACCAGGGCCTGCATGCGCCCACGAAGATTCCGAAGGACATCAAGATGCTGAAGGAGGACGCTGCTCCTCCGCAGGTCGCCGGCGTGGCCGGCATGAGTGGCATGGGTGGTGGCTCAGGCGTTCCGGGCGGCGTGATGGGAGGCATCGGCTCAGCTCCCGCTCCCGTGGTAAAGGTTGCGAAGCCTGCGGGCCCGGTCCGCGTGTCGAGCGGTGTGGTCGCCGGTATGGCGCTCTCACAGCAGAAGCCGATCTATCCGCCGATTGCGAAGGCGGCTCACGTCTCCGGCGCGGTCGTGCTGCATGCGGTTATCTCGAAGTCCGGCACGATCGACAAGCTTGAGGTTGTCAGCGGTCCTGAGATGCTTCGCGCCAGCGCGCTCGATGCTGTACGGAACTGGCGGTACAAGCCCTACATCCTCAACGGCGAACCCACCGAGGTGGAGACGACGATTACAGTTAACTTTAACTTCGGCGGATAATGCCTGAACTTCTCGCGCAACGACCTGTCTGTCGTGCTCCCCGGGCCTGACCCGTTTGGGGAGTACACGGGCCCAGATTCAGAAAGATAGAGTTCCATCAGGAGGAAATACTCAGTGATTCTCGCTCATCTCACCACTATCGCTCATGCACCCGCCTCGCTTGCCATGTACTTTCAGGAGGCGCAGGTCGGATTCAGCCCCCTGCAGCTCTGGGGCAACATGGGCAACCTGGCCCGTGCGGTCGTTATTATTCTGTTCATCATGTCGATCTGGTCGCTGGCCGTGATCATCGATCGTGCACTGTACTTTTCGGCTGCCCGCAAGCAGTCGCGTGAGTTCGCCCCGAAGGTTGCCGGCGCACTGAAGGACGGCCGTCTGGATGAGGCGATCAAGATTGCTGACCGCAGCAAGAAGTCGCACCTGGCCGAGGTTGTTACCGCCGGTCTGCAGGAGTTCCGCAGCTTTGGTTCTGGCGGCGCGATTACTCCTGAGCAGATTGAGAGCTCCAAGCGCGCCCTGGAGCGCTCTGAGGCCATCGTTCACGCGAAGCTGAAGCGCGGCCTGGGCGGTCTGGCGACCATCGGTTCGACGGCGCCGTTCATCGGCCTGTTCGGAACGGTCGTCGGTATCTTGAACGCCTTCCAACAGATTGCAACGCAGAAGACCTCTGGTATCGGCGCGGTCGCCGGCGGTATTTCGGAAGCCCTCGTGACGACGGCCTTCGGTCTGCTTGTGGCCATCCCCGCCGTGATGACGTTCAACTACTTCACCAACAAGGTCGAGGCTTTCGACGTCGAGATGGACAACAGCTCGAGCGAGCTCGTCGACTACTTCATCAAGCAGAGCCACCGGTAGGCCTGGTTCCAGAAGCGCGACGCAACGCAACCCTGCGAGAATCCTGATCACTCAGGCTCTCCGGATGCCGTCTAAACTATGGCATCCGGAGGGCGGAGCGGTAGCAAATCTTAGCAGGAGCAGCACAGAAGGCAAACCGGACGGAGCATACGTTATGGCACTCGCAAAACGGGAAGAGGGCAAGAAGGTCAACTCCAACATCAACGTCACCCCGATGGTGGACGTGATGCTGGTTCTTCTGATCATCTTCATGGTCATCACCCCGATGTTGAACAACAAGGTAAACGTGGACCTTCCCAAGGCAGACGCCGCCGTGGTGATGGAAGACGCCAACAAGGAAGACGCGGTTGTCGTGGCGGTGACGCGCGACGGCAGGACGTTCCTGGGCGGCGACCAGGTCACGCTGGACGATCTTGGCACGAAGATCGCGGCGAAGCTTGAGAACAAGACCAACAAAGAGGTCTACATGCGCGCCGACACCCGTGCGAACTACGGCAAGGTGATGGACGCCGTTGATGGCATCCGCTCAGCTGGTGTGAGTCAGCTTGGCCTGCTGACCGAGAAGCGCGACGATACGGGCGCGACGATTAAGAAGTAAGGGATTTCAGTCGATGGCCGAGCCTCAGGGCTGGCTGCCGGGAGTTAAGGAGAGTTCGATATGGGAATGGGCGGAGGAAATAAAGGCGGAGCGATGTCGGAGATCAACGTGACTCCGATGATCGACGTTCTCCTGGTGCTGCTGATTATCTTCATGGTGATCGTGCCTGTGACTCCGAAGGGTCTGGAGACGCTGGTTCCGCAGCCTCCGAAGGACAAGACGCAGAACGAGCCGAACGATCGCACGATTGTGGTCCAGGTGCTGTCGAATGGCGCGGGTGCTCCTTCGTACAAGATTAATGAGCAGGCCTTCAACAAATCGGATATCGAGCCGAAGCTGGCGGAGATCTTCGCGACCCGGCAGGAGAAGGTGATGTTCGTCAAGGGTGATAAGGATCTGGACTTCAGCAAGGTCGCCGAGGTGATCGACTACGGTCATCAGGCTGGCGTGGACAATATTGGTCTGATCACGCCCCGAGTGGAAGCTGGACAGTAAGAAGTCTGACGCAGGGATTGTATTTTCGCGGGCGGCTCGGCTATGATAGCGGCCGCCCGAATCGTTTGCAGGCCCACGTCTCCACGATGAGCACGTCGTGAGCCCTGCGGTCCCCCGAGATATGTTCACGAATAGGTCTGTAGCCTCTGGTAATGGACAGCCGTATACCATTACAATCGAACGGCAAGCATAAATTGTTTCACCGATTTTCAAGATCGACGATTCGCGCCCAGGAGAAGGAGATACCACGCCCCATGAAATTAACTGCACGTATTCCGGTTACGGCCGCGATGCTGGCGCTTCTGCTTAGTTCTGTAACCGGGTGCAATCGCCTGAAGGCGCGTGACCAGCTCAACAAAGGCATTCAGGCCTTTAAGAATGCACGTTACGAAGAGGCTGTGAACCACTTCCAGACGTCGATCGAGCTCGATCCCAAATACGAACAGGCCAGGCTCTACCTCGCGACGGCATATGCCTACCAGGTGGTTCCGAACCTCGATACTCCGGAGAACCTGAAGGTCGCGCAGAAGGCGATCGATGGCTTTCAGGCCGTGCTTGCGAATGATCCGAACGACGTGACGGCGCTGAAGCAGATTGCCTCGATCGATCGCAACATTAAGAAGTTCGATGAAGCCAAGGAGTACGAGAAGAAGGTGATCGCGCTCGCTCCGAATGACGCAGAGGCGCACTATACGGTGGGCGTGGTCGACTGGATGCTGGCATACAAGAACGCCATCACGATCCTCGCGGCCGATGGTCTTACGGACGACGGCAACGGCAACGTGAAGAAGAGCAAGGGCGCGTGCCAGAAGTTGCAGCAGGCCAACACCGATCTGGTCACCGAAGGTCTGCAGTATCTGGAGAAGGCGGTCGAGATCAATCCCACGTATGACGATGCGATGCAGTATCTGAACCTCACCTGGCGCCGCAAGGCTGATCTGGAGTGCGGCGACGACAATGCTCGCAAGGCAGATCTGGCCAAGGCTGATGATTGGAGCCAGAAGGCTATGGGAGCCCGCAAGGAGAATGAGAAGAAGAAGGAAGAGAAGCTGGGCGGCGGCGTCACGATGCAGTAGCCCCTTTCTTCGCAGAACCGAAGAGCCTCCCATAGCGGGAGGCTCTTTCGTTTTGTGGGTAGTGGGTCAGTTTCCTCGAGAGATTAAAAGTGCGTCCATTTCCGGCAAGCCCGCTTCAGGTTGGAGGAACAACTGTCCAAGATAGAGCCGGGGATGGAGCCGGACGCTGAGACATGCCCGCACTTCTCCTTTAGACTCAATCTGGAGAAATCGAAGGAGGAATTATGACCCGATGGAAATCGCTTGTTTTTTCTGCTCTCACCGTTGCGCTGGTGAGCGGTCTGCCCACGTCACCGGCTCAGGTCTCCGTTAACATTGGAGTGGCGCCTGTGTGCCCGTACGGCTACTACGACTATCCCCCGTATTACTGTGCTCCCTATGGCTACTACGGGCCTGACTGGTTCGTTGGAGGCATTTTCATTGGAGCCGGCCCCTGGTTCCATGGTCCTCACGGCTTCTACGGCCACGTCGATAACCGCTATGATCCTCGTCACGGTTACGCAGGACCTATGCCGGAACGGGGAGCGCAGCCGTTCACGCACTTTCAGGCAAACGAAGCGCGCGATGGACAAGGTCACGTGGGCACCGCCAACCACAGTGGTAGTGGTGAAC
The DNA here is from genome assembly GCA_963741395.1 of uncultured Acidobacteriaceae bacterium. Classification (GTDB taxonomy): domain Bacteria; phylum Acidobacteriota; class Terriglobia; order Terriglobales; family Acidobacteriaceae; genus Edaphobacter. The sequence continues at coordinate 397,888 of CAVUHV010000007.1, read as the reverse complement.
ACAGCGCCGGGTTTGCAGGGCATGGTCAGGCGGGCGGCCACCACTAGAGAGTGGTTCAAACTGACCCACTACCGTTTTGTGGGTGTCTTTCGCCCGGGTGAGAGGGATGACGTAGAATTGGCGCTTGCGGCCGACGATGAAGAAAATCCTTATCGCCAATCGTGGGGAGATTGCGCTGCGCGTGATTCGCGCGTGCCGTGAGATGGGGCTCAGCGCGGTGGCGGTGTACTCCGATGCAGACCGCGCTGCGCTGCATGTGCTGCAGGCAGACGAGGCATACCGGCTCGGCCCGGCGCCTGCTACGGAGAGCTATCTTCGCGGAGACCTGATCCTTGATGTGGCGCGTCGCAGCAGGGCGGACGCGATTCATCCGGGATATGGGTTTCTCTCGGAGAATGCGGACTTTGCCGATGCGTGCACAGCCGCGGGAGTGACGTTCATCGGGCCGCCAGCCTCGGCGATGCGTGCGCTTGGCTCGAAGACCCTCGCGCGCCAGGCGGCAGATGCGGCGAAGATGCCGCGTGTTCCGGGAAGTGTGAAGGGGCTGGCCTCAGTGGAAGAGGCGGTGCGAGTTGCGGGAGAGATTGGGTATCCCGTGATGCTGAAGGCTGCGGCCGGGGGGGGCGGCAAGGGAATGCGCGCGGTGACTCGCGCTGAGGATCTTGCCGGAGCGTACATGGCGGCGAGCAGCGAGGCGGAGCGAAGCTTTGGCTCGGGCGAAGTGTACCTGGAGAAGCTGATTGAACGGCCGCGGCATATTGAGATTCAGTTGATTGCCGATACCCATGGCAACTGCATCTATCTGGGCGAGCGGGAGTGCTCGGTGCAGCGACGGCATCAGAAGGTGATTGAGGAGGCGCCGTCGGCTGTTGTCGGAGAGGACCTTCGGCGGCGCATGGGTGAGGCGGCGGTGAGGCTCGCGCTCTCGGCAGGGTACGTGAACGCGGGGACGGTGGAGTTTCTCGTGGACGCGGCGCAGAACTTCTACTTCCTCGAGATGAACACGCGGCTGCAGGTGGAGCATCCCGTGACCGAGATGGTGACGGGGCTCGACCTGGTGCAGATGCAGATTCGAGTTGCGATGGGAGAGCCGCTGGGCGTGACGCAGGAGCGGGTGAATTTGCGTGGCCACGCCATCGAGTGCCGCATCTATGCCGAAGATCCGGAGAACAACTTCTTCCCTTCGCCGGGACTCATCACGAAGTTGGTTCAGCCGGGAGGGCCGGGGATTCGCGAGGATTGCGCGGTGTATCCAGGGTGGGTCGTTCCGCTGGACTACGACCCCATGCTGTCGAAGCTGGTGGCGTTTGCGGCGACGCGCGAGGCGGCGATTGACCGCATGCTGCGTGCGCTCGATGAGTATGTGATCGGCGGGATACGCACGAACCTCTCTCTGTTTCGCCACATTTTGGAGGATGAGGATTTTCGCGCGGCGCGCATAGATACGGGATATCTTGAAAGGCTGCTGGCTGCGAGACCCATTGGCGGCTCACTCGACGATAGGAAGGACGATGAGGAGATTGTGGCGATTGCTGCCGCGCTCTTGAGTGCCGGCATGCAGCGCGGCTCTGCCGGTGTTGCGAAAGAGCCGGAGAGCAAGTGGGCCGTTGCGGGCCGGAGGGAGGGCCTGCGCGGATGACGGTTTGGATTGTGCTCAACGGAACGCGGCGGCGCATCGATCTTCGCTCGTCGGAGGCGTATGGCCTGCAGGAGTGTCTGGTCGATGGAGTTCCACTGGTGGTGGATGCTCGCGTCCTTGAGCCGGGCGTGATGTCGCTGGTGATTGCGGGCAGGCAGTATCGGTGCGTGTTGGATGGCGATGCCGTGGTGGTGAATGGACAGCGGCATGAGTTTGAGGTCGACGATCCGCGCTCGCTTGCCGGGCGGCGGCGTGCGGGTGGTGGAACGGCGGGGCCGCGTCCGGTGAAGTCTCCGATGCCGGGGCGTGTGGTGCGCGTGCTTGTCGCGGCAGGGGACGAGGTCGCGGAGCACCAGGGTGTCGTCGTGATCGAGGCGATGAAGATGCAGAACGAGTTGAAGGCCCCGAAGGCGGGGCGCGTTGCGAGCATCGCGGTTGAGGTTGGGGGCACGGTTGGTGCGGGTGAGGTTCTGGCCGTCATCGAGTAGGTGTGTACCGATGCGAAGACGAACGCAAGTACACCAAGGTTGTGCGACGGACGCGAAGGACAGACGAATAAGCGAGATAGCGCCCGGCGCCGTCGATGCGTGCTGACTGCGATTCGGGCAGTTATAGAATGAGCGTGCAACACGATCAGGGCCGGGCTCTACGATCTCTCTTTCGGGAGAAGAGGCATGCCGAAGCGATTTGTGGCTCTCTGGTTGCTCCTCCTGCTGTTGCCTCTCGTGAGTGCCTCGGCGCAGACGCCCCATGTCGCGGTGCCGCTGAACAGGGTGATCCTGTTGAGCCTGACATGCTCGGCCAGCCAGAATGCGGTAGTTCCCGGTGGGATGGTGACGATTCAGGCGCAGGGGACGAGCTTTCAGGGGCTTCTGCTGCAGTACAGCTTCGCGGCAAGCGCGGGACAGCTGGAGCAGAAGGGGAGCTTTGCGGAGCTGCACACTAAGGGTCTCGCACCCCAGGTCGTGCGTGTGACGTGCTCGGTCGCGGACACTCAGGGCCGCAGAGTATCGCACGAGATTGCTGTGACGGTCTCGGCGGTGAAGATCGAATCGGGCACGATCGAGTTGCCGGCGGCACATGCTGGGGCCGCGCCACCTCCTCCGAAGCATACTGAGCTTGCGCATCCTGCCGCTCCAGTGACTGCGCCGCCGGTTGCGCCTCCCCCAAAGCCTACTGAGATTGCGCACCCTAGTGCTCCGGTGACTGCGCCACCGGCTCCACCTCCCCCGAAGCCTACTGAGCTTGCGCATCCTGCTGCTCCAGTGACCGCGCCGCCGGTTGCGCCCGTTTCTCCTCCGAAGGCCGTGCAAGGCACGGGAGCTGGTACAGGAACGGGCGCGCCTGCGGCGCAACCACCAGCGCCTGCGGCACAACCACCGGTGGAGCAGCCCTCCCCGTCGCCGGGCGTGACGCAGCCAGAGTCGCCGGGGGTGACGCAGCCGGACGAATACAAGCAGGCGGAGACCGTCGCGCAGTGGGTTGAACATCTGCGGCAGGGCATGATCGAGTACAAGGTTCCGACGAGTATGACGCTGCAGGTGCCGTCCACCGTTACGGTGGTGATCCATGGGTACGAGGACACGAGCACGAAGACGCTGAACCAGCCGACGGGAGGAGGAGCGCTGAAGCAGTCCGAGCGGATGAAGGTCGAGCTGCTGGCGCCGGAGAACCCGGGAGCGTTCACGATCGTTCCGCAGGACACTGGCAGCGTGCAGTTTGTGCCCATCAACGGCGCGACGACGTGGATGTGGAGCGTGACGCCGAACACGGCGGGGAACAATCTGAAGATCGAGGTGCGGGCCTCGGTGATCTATCCGGGAGGCGACGATAAGACGGAGCAGCAGGTGGAGACCTACGACGCCACGGTTGCGGTGCACGTGCAGTCGTTCTGGACGACGGTGAAGGATTACGTACAGCAGCACCCTCTGCAGGTCTTCGGCTATATGATTCCGGGCGGCGCGGGATTTACGTTTCTTGCCGGGGTTGCGGTGTGGTGGTGGAAGCGTCGTCAGAAGGGTGATTCGGATGATGAGAAGGCCGAATCGGCGGGCAGAAGCCGGCAACGAAAGCGCGGGTCGTGAATTTCTTTCTAAAGCGACGATTCAGACCGGGTGCGCCTTTGGGAGAGGCTACAATCCGGAGGCTAAAGCTTTTGACTCGCATGTCGCTCTGAGGCAGGGGGGCTACATGCCGATCGTGAGGACACAATGACGAGTGACGTGACTGTGAGCGGACAGACGGGCCAGGGACTAAGCGAAGTGGAGCGCGTGGTCGACACGTTTCTCGCGCCCACCAAGACGTTCACGGATATTCTGCGCAGCGCGAGCTGGTGGTTGCCGTTTGTGCTTCTGGTGGTGGGGACGCTGGCGACCACGATCGTCGTCGACAGGCAGGTCGGGTTTCAGCGTGTGGCGGAGAATCAGATTCACCTGAACCCGAAGCAGGAGGACCGCTTCAATCAACTGACTGAAGAGCAGAAGACGGCGCAGCTTCGTGGAATGTCTGTCGGCTATCGCTATACCAGCTACGCCTCGTTTCTGATCATTCTGATCTTCGTGGCGCTTGCAGCGCTGCTCTACTGGGCAAGCTTCAACTTCGGGCTTGGTGCGCGCACGACCTACCAGCAGATGTTCGCGGTGTGGATGTATGCTTCGCTGCCGAAGCTGATTGTGGGGCTGCTGACGATTGTTGTGTTGCTGTTTGGCGGCAGTGCGGATTCGTACAATATGCAGAATCCCGTCGGCACGAATCCGGCGTACTACATGCCGGATGCGGCTCCGTGGCTGAAGGCCTTTCTCAGCTTCTTTGACCTCATCAGCATCTGGCAGCTGGCTCTGCTCATCCTTGGGACGGCGATTGTTGCGAAGGTATCGCGAGGCAAGGCTGCTGCGGTGGTGCTCGGCTGGTGGGCCTTTGGGTTGCTGGTGAGTGTCGGGATTGCGGCGGCGACCAGCTGACGAGAGCGGCGCAAAAGGAAGAGGCCCGGAGAGATTCCGGGCCTTCATTCTTTGCTTGAGGTTCGCCTATTCGGTCCAGCGCTTGAAGATGAGCGAGCCGTTGGTTCCTCCGAAGCCGAAGGAGTTGGAGAGCGCGTAGTCGATCTTCGCCTGCAGCGGCTTGTTGGGGACGTAGTTCAGACGGCACTCTGGGTCGGCGTTCTCCAGGTTCATCGTGGGCGGGGCGATCTGGTTCAGCATCGCCATAATCGTGATGCCGGCTTCGAGGCCGCCTGCGCCGCCGAGAAGGTGGCCGGTCATCGACTTGGTTGAGCTGACGAGCAGCGTGTGGTTCAGGGCGCGCTCGCCGAAGACGTTTTCGATGGCCTTGGATTCAAGCGCGTCACCGAGGGGAGTGGAGGTGGCGTGCGCGTTGACGTAGTCGATCTTGTCCGGCTCGATTCCAGCGACGCGCAGAGCGTGCTTCATGGAGCGGGAGCAGCCCTCGCCTTCGGGGGCCATGCCGGTCATGTGGAAGGCGTCGGCGGACATGCCGTAGCCGATGATCTCGGCGAGGATCTTTGCGCCGCGCGCTTTGGCGAACTCGAGCTCTTCGAGGATGAGGATTCCTGCGCCTTCGCCGACGACGAAGCCGTCGCGGTCCTTGTCCCAGGGGCGGCAGGCGTGCAGGGGGTCGTCGTTGCGGGTGGAGAGCGCCTTCATGGCGGCGAATCCGCCGACTCCCATGGGGGTGATGGCGGCTTCGGCGCCGCCGGCGATCATGGCGTCGGCATCGCCGCGCTGGATGATGCGGAAGGCGTCGCCGATGGAGTGCGCCGAAGTGGTGCAGGCGGTCGCGGTGGCCTCGTTCGGGCCCCTGGCACAGTAGCGGATGGAGACGTGCCCGGCGGCGAGATTGACGATAGAGCCCGGGATGAAGAAGGGCGAGATCTTGCGTGGACCGCCGGCGAGCATGTTGGAGTGCTCACGCTCGATGACGTCGAAGCCGCCGATCCCCGAGCCGATGTGGACGCCGATGTTGTCGGCGTTCTCCTGAGTCACCTTCAGGCCGGAGTGCTGCATCGCCTCTTCGGCCGCGGCCAGGGCGAAGTGAATAAAGCGGCCCATCTTGCGGGCCTCTTTCTTCTCGACGAACTTGAGCGGGTCGAAGTCCTTGACCTCGGCGGCGAAGCGAACGGGGTGGCCGGTGAGGTCAAACGCTTTGATCTCGGCCATGCCGCTCTTTCCGGCGAGCAAACCGGCCCAGACCTCGGGCACGGTATTACCCACGCCACAGATGAGCCCGAGGCCGGTTACGACTACACGACGCTGTTCCATTGCTTTATTTTGCCGCTTTCTGGTGCTTCTCGATGTAGTCGATGGCGTCCTTCACGGTCTTGATCTTCTCGGCATCCTCGTCGGGGATCTGGATATCGAACGCCTCTTCGAACTGCATGACGAGCTCGACCACGTCGAGGGAGTCGGCTCCGAGGTCCTCCTGAAAGCTTGCGCCCGGGGTCACTTCGGCCTCATCCACCTGAAGCTGCTCGACGATAATCTGTTTTACCTTTTCATCTACTGCTGCCATGTCGTTCTCCTGTTAACTTCTGAAATCAAACCCAAAGATGCAAGCTCGCGGCTGGTACAGCCAGACTCAAGCATACTGAGCGCCTTATAGAGTGTAAAGCAAAGGACAGGGACGCTGAAGGCAAGTTTGTGCACATTAGCCGTGCGAAATCAAGCCGTTGGAGCATCAGGAAAGTGTCGATGTATCAATTCCAGAGTCACCCGCGTCAATCCGTTTCTTATTAGATGTCTGGGTTTGGTTTCTCGGCTCATCGAAGGTTCTTTGAGGTTGAGCTTTGGCGAAGATTAAGCGTAGATTGAGGAGATGCAGATGCTTTGGTTCCTGGTCGGTTGTGTGGTCGGCGGTGTTGTAGCGTGGCTGGTCGCGAACGGTCGCGCACAGGCCGCGCGCGGTATCGCTCAGGCTGAGCGCAAGTCTCGCGAAGAGGAGGCTGCACGGCTGCGCGAGGAGCTCGCGGCACGGGAGCAGACGATCAGCCAGCGCGAGGTGGAGTTGACCGCAGAGCGCAGAGACGCGGGGGCCTCCCGGGTGCAAGCGGCGGCGCTCGAGGCTCGTCTGCAGGCAGAGCAACAGGCGGCCAATGAGAAGATTCAGGCGCTGATGGACGTGGAGAAGAACCTCAAGGCCAGCTTCGAGGCCCTCGCGGCCAATGCGCTCGATGCGAACAGCAAGAGATTGATGGCGTTGGCGAAGGGCGAGTTGGACAAGCAGCAGATGGAGTCGGCGAACGAGCTAAAGGCAAAGGAGTCGGCGATCGAGAGTCTGCTGAAGCCGATGCAGGAGTCACTGGCCAAGCTGTCTACGCACAGCCAGGACCTCGAGGTGAAGCGCGAGGGGGCGTATCGCGAAGTACTCGCCGAGATCCAAAACATGAAGGGCTCGCATGCAGACCTGCGCAAAGAGACGGCGCAGCTTGTGGCTGCGCTGCGTGCTCCGAAGGTGCGGGGTAACTGGGGCGAGATGCAGTTGCGGCGCTGCGTGGAGTTCGCCGGAATGGTGCAGTATGCATCGTTTGAAGTAGAGAAGTTCGTGAGAGGCGAGGATGTGTCGATCAAGCCAGACCTGGTCGTGAAGCTGCCGAACGGGCGAAGCATCATCGTGGATGCGAAGACTCCGTTGGACGCGTTTCTGGAGGCCAGCGCGTGCGAGGACGAAGCTGCGCGCGGCGTGCATATGGCTGCCCATGCAGCGCAGGTGCGGAAGCATCTGGATTCGCTGTGCAGCAAGGCGTACTGGAAGCAGTTTCCGGAGTCGCCGGACTTCGTCGTCTGCTTTCTTCCGAGCGAGGTGCTGTTCTCGGCTGCGCTCGAGCAGGACCCGACGCTGCTGGAATACAGCGCGGAGAGCCGCGTGCTGCTGGCGACGCCGACGACTCTGATCGCACTGCTTAAGGCAGTGGCGTATGGGTGGAAGCAGTCGCAGATTGCGAGGGACGCGCAGCTGATTCGGGATGAGGCGCTGAATGTGCAGAAGAAGCTGGTGGGGCTGCATGAGGCGATTGTGGATCTCGGCAATAAACTGCGTGGCGCGGCGCGAGCTTACGACGACATGCTGGTGAAGGCGGAGGGGCGCGGCGGGTTGTTTTCGATCTCACGCAGGTTGCGGGAGTTGGAGATTGGCGAGAAGGACCTGGCGCAACTTGAGCCCGCCGCGGTGCAGTTGCGACCGATGTTGAGCGATGAATGGCAGGGAGAGCTGTCGCTGGTGGCGGCGGAGGCTGAAAAGGTAGAGGAATAGTCCTGCGAATCACCCTTATTGATACTCTCAACTCCATGACGCGCGAGCGGCTGCCATATCTCATCATTCCGATTGTTGCGCTGATCGCTGTTTTGCCGTTGATGGTGCGTGGCTGCTCGTGTGGGCACGACTTCGATTTTCACGTCGTCAACTGGTTTGAGGTTGCGCATCAGCTTCGTCATGGCGTGCTGTATCCCCAGTGGGCCGCGACACCCGCGTGGAATGCGGGCGAGCCGCGGTTTGTCTTCTATCCTCCGGCCTCGTGGTTTTTCGGCGCGTTGCTGGGGCTGGTGATGCCGTGGACGTGGACGCCGATCGCGTACACGTTGATTGCCCTGACGGCTGCGGGGCTCGCTCTATACGCGGCGGCACGTGATCTGGGAGCAGCTTCGAGGGGCGCTCTGCTTGCCGCCGTTGTCTATATGGTGAATCCGTACCTGCTGTTCACGGCGTACGAGCGCACAGCCTATGCGGAGCTGCTTGCCGCGGCGTGGCTTCCGTTGCTGCTTGCCGGCGTGTTGCGCGAGCGCGTGACGATTCCGCGTATCGCTGGGCCGGTTGCGTTGCTGTGGCTCACGAATGCTCCGGCTGCTGTGATGGGATGCTATGCGCTCGCGGTGCTGGCGCTTGTCCGCGTTGTCTCGGTGTGGCGCGCGGAAGGCCATCGTACGGGATTGCGTTTTGCGGCGACGGCTGGCGGCGGAGTTCTGCTCGGACTGGGAGCGGCGGCGATTTACGTTCTGCCGGCGGCGTATGAGCGGCGTTGGGTACAGGTGAAGATGGTGGTGGTTTCGGGAATGAACTTCGCCGACAACTTCCTCTTTCACCGTACCGGCGACGTCGATCATGACGTTGTCCTACATACTGCATCGGTCGTCGCCCTTCTCATGATCGCTCTCGCAGCCCTCGCACTCTTCTTTGCGGCAAGGAGGTCGAAGCGGACATTGCATATGAGCGGACTCGCGATCCTTTCCGGGGTCGTCGTCTTTCTGCTCACGCCGCTCTCGGCGATGGTATGGAGCCACGCGCCGGAGTTGGCGTTTCTGCAGTTCCCGTGGCGTCTGGTGGCGGTGCTCTCGGCGGTCTTCGGGCTCGCGCTCGCCGTGGCTCTTCCTTCGCTGCAAAGCCGTTATGTGGTGATCGCCTCGTTGCTAGCCGCGGCGCTCTTTACGCTCCCGGCCTACCGGGTCTTTCGGCAGCAGTGCGATCCGGAGGATACGGTTTCAGCGCGGCTTGCTACATTTCTTTCGTCCAACCCCGGGACCGACCCGACCGACGAGTACACGCCGAACACCGCGGACAACGACGCGCTTGCGCATGACAATCCGCCGTGGTGGCTCGCGGATGATCCGAACGCTCCGGCACCGAAAGGAGGGCGGCCTGGGCCGGCTCCGCGTGCGCTCGATTTGATGCTCGACCGGCCCCAGACGCTCGTTCTCAACCTGCGGCGGTATCCGGCGTGGAACGTCCGAGAGAACAATGTGCGGGCCAGTCTTGCCGATCGCAATGATGGACTGATCGCAACTCCACTGCCTGCCGGCCCGGCGCATGTGCGCGTCGCATGGCTCAGCGGGTCGGATCACACGTATGGCGAAGTCATCAGCGTGGCGTCGTTTGTGCTGCTTGTGATCGTCTGGCGACGTGGCCGCGCAGCCTCGCGGGCCTTGGAGCATTTATCATCAAGCACAGATGTCTGTGAACGTACAAAGCCTGCTTCACTCCGGCGCGCAGCTCACTGATGCGGCGCTTGAACGTCTTCTGCCCTCGCCTGATACGCTGCCACACTCGATCCACCGGGCCATGCGCCACAGTGTCTTTGCGGGCGGCAAGCGGTTGCGGCCGATCCTCTGCATGGAGGCGGCGCGCATGGTCGCGTGCGGTACGGAGATTCCCGAGGGCGCGGCCGATCTGGGCGCTGCGCTCGAGATGATCCACACCTACTCGCTGATCCACGACGATCTGCCGGCGCTGGATAATGACGATCTGCGCCGCGGCAAGCCGACGTGCCATGTCGTCTTCGGCGAGGCCATCGCGATTCTTGCGGGGGACGCACTGCAGACGCTGGCGTTTCAGACGATTGCCGCTCTTCCGGCGCCTCCGGCGACGACGGTTGCGATTCTGCGCGAGGTCTCGCTCGCCGTCGGCTCGGGAGTTGGAACGGTGGGCGATCTGAACACGGGGCTGCCTCCGGGGATGATCGGTGGGCAGGTCGTTGATATTGAGTCAGAGGGGAAGCAGCCTACTGCCGAGCTGGTGGAGTCGATCCATCGCGCGAAGACCGGGGCGCTCATTACGACGAGCATCGTCTCGGGTGGGTTGTATGGCCTCGGCCATCACAAGAGGCCCGAGCCGCTCGCGATCCATGACCACGCCGATGTGATTGCGCGCCTCCGCACCTTCGGCGAAAAGGCCGGCCTCGCGTTTCAGATCATCGACGATGTGCTGGACATGACGCAGAGCTCGGAGGAGCTGGGCAAGACTGCCGGCAAGGACACGGCGAGCATCAAGGCGACGTGGCCCGCGGTCTTCGGGGTGGAGCGTTCGCTGAAGGATGCAGAGGAACTGATCGCCGATGCCTTCGATGCGCTGACGCCCTTTGGCGAGGCTGCTGAACCGCTGAAGGCAGTTGCGAATTACTTAGTTGAGCGCAAGCATTAATCATGCTCTCTGAGACCGACATCTTCGCCGCTCTGCGCGACTGCTACGATCCTGCTCTGCCTTGCAATGTTGTTGACCTGGGGCTCGTCCGTTCTGTCAGCATCGAGGCTGATCCTGAGGCTCCGGGCGCTGGAATCTCTGGCGTTCCACAGAAGCATCGTGTGTATGTTGAGCTTGCGTTGACGAATCCTACAGATGAGGCTGCGGCACAACTCACCGCGCAGATCCAGAACCGGCTCGCCGGCATCGAAGAGGTGGGTGAGACGACCGTCATTATCGTCAACTCGCCGCCTTGGACGCCGCAGCAGATCACCCCTGCGGGCAGGCGCATCTTAGGTCTCGACGGCAACCCTGACCTTGTCCAGATTCGCTGAGACCGATGCCAAAGCCTGTTCCCAAACAAGACGCCAGTTCGGCGGCGAAACCTAAGCGGCCTCGCGACCTTCTGCGAGCGACTTCGACGCCGATTCATCCGTTCGACCAGATTCATGGGACGGACACGAGCGGGCTGGTTCCCGCGGCCGATCTCATCACCGGACATCCGCACGACGAGCATGTGACGGCGTACTACGGCGTCGCGCCGAGCATTCTGCGTGCGCTGGTGGAGCGCTGGCGCGAGACTACGCCAGCGAAGCCACCTGCCACCTATACCTTTCTCGACATCGGAGCGGGCAAGGGACGAGCGATTCTGCTTGCCAGCGAGTTTCGGTTTCGCGAGGTCGTCGGGGTTGAGCTAAACGCTGCCATGGCAGCGGTCGCTCAGCGTAACGTGGATCTCTGGACGCACGCTCATGTGGCGGACCCGACTGCGCAGGCTATCTCGCCTGTACGCGTCGTACACGACGATGCGCTGAATCTTCCGCTTCCCGCGCGGCCTACGCTCATCTTCCTCTTTCACCCTTTTGAAGAGCCGCTGGTGGCCGCGCTGCTGCGCCGCATCGAGACGGCGTTCGCACGGCATCCGGGCGAGCTGGACATTCTCTACGTCAATGCGGAACACGCTGAGACGCTGGACAAGCATCCGGGTTTTCGCAGGCTCTGGCAGGGCCAGATCCCGATGTCGCCGGAAGACCACGCCGCCGATCTCGAGGCGATCGCCCAGCAGACCGAGTATGGCTCGACGGGCGATGAGCTCTGTGCGATCTATCGCTACACGGGACGCGGGCAACAGGGGTAAGTGCGTTACTTGATGTAGTAGCCGACGACCCGCCAGGCGCCGTCTTTCTGCACGCTGGTGATGACGGTTTCGTAGCCGAGCTGCTTGTGTTCAAAGTTGGTCTCGAAGAGGATGACCTCGTACTCGCCGTCGGGAACGCCGGGCAGGGTGGTGGTGTAGGAGGCGCTCTTGAGCCTGCGTGTGACCAGCTTGCCGAGCGGATCACGTACCTGTTTCACCATGTCCGCCCATTTTTCCTGGGTGATACCGGCCTGAAAGACCGCTCCTGCTTCCTTCCAGCTCTGGGCGTACTGTCCTGAGTCGACGAGGGCCAGCCAGGTTATGTCGGCGCGCTGGGCGGCCAGAGTCTTGCTGTTCTGCTGAGCGACGCTGGAGAGTGTCGCAGCCATCAGAAAAGAACAGACCAGGAGCGCCATCTTCCAGCGTGTCATCTTCATCGCGGGTCCTGGAATCGTGGTGATTGCATTGCGGTCATTGCACTGAATAGTAATCGCTGCGAATGCTTGCTTCCGTCAATGGACTTGCTTGACTGAGGCGACAAAATCGCGGTCCAGGCAGCTCGCCAGCCATTTTTCCGGGCTCATGGTGCACCCAAAGTTGTATTAGCGAACTTGAGCAGCCTGCCTAGAATCCGGGCATGAGCATCGGCAGATCGTTCCTCCTCCCCGTCCTTCTGCTTGCCGCCTCGGTTCCGTCGGTTGCTGCCACCCCTTCCGTTGGCCAGCGCGCGCCGGATTTTACCCTGAATGCCCTTGACGGCAGTACGCTTTCCCTCAACAAGCTTGCGGCCAGTGGACGCGTGGTCATTGTGGTTCTGCGCGGATATCCCGGCTACCAGGACCCGTTCTCGCAGCAGCAGTTCCAGGGCTACCAGCAGGCCGCAGGGCAGTTTGCCGCGCTGGGAACCCAGGTGCTGCTGGTCTATCCCGGTACCGGCGGCAAGAACCTTTCGCTCGATGCCGCGGATCTTGTTGGAAGTCAGCCACTTCCGGCGAACGTTCATCTGGTGCTGGACCCGGACTACACGTTCACCAATCTCTACGGGGTGCGCTGGAATGCCCCGAATCAGACGGCCTATCCGTCGACCTTCCTGATCAACAGCGATCACTCGGTCGTCTTTGCGCATGTGGGGCAGTTCCAGAGCGACTTCACGCCGGTGCCGGACACCCTGGCGGTGGTCAACGCTGACAACAACAATCCAAAATAAAGCGATTCAAGGTTCAGGGCTGGCAAGGGAGCGCAATCGCGCTCCCTTTTTCGCGTCTGCGCAGTGATCAGGTGTCCCATGGGGCCGACCAATCGCTGAAAACCCGGGGGTAACGGCTATTTTTGGTCCTACCGGTCACCTGATTCGGTAACAGTTGGATTTCATTAGCAAATCATTTTTGTTGACAGAGGAGAAATGACATCCATATAGTCCTCACGCACTCGTGACGGAATATTTATCGTTTCCCTAAATAGTTGATTCCCGCTGGTGCCAGAAAAACTCGAGGCCTTATCATGTCGCGCGAAAGAGAAAGTGGACTGTCCAATACTGGAATCGTAGCTTCGATCGTCATCGCCATCACGCTGCTTGTCTGCGCGCCATTTCTGGCGGCGCAGGCTGCCGGCACAGCCAGCGTCCAGGGGACTGTTGCAGACGCAACAGGCGCCGTGATCCCCGGTGCGACGGTCACGCTCACCAATACCGACACGCTGGTCAAGCGCACGGTGACCAGCGATAACAGCGGTTTGTATACGTTTCCAAACGTACCGGTGGGAACCTATAGCCTGAGCGTGACTGCGACGGGTTTCCAGAGCTACACCCAGACGGGCATTGTGCTCGAAGTCGGCAGCAGCATCGCGGTCAAGGTGACCATGAACGTGGGTACTGCCAACGAGCACGTCGAGGTAAGAGCCGAAGGCCTCGCTCTGCAGACGGAGGACGCCACCTTCAAGCAGACGATCGACCAGCAGACGGTCACCGAGATGCCGCTCAACGGCCGCCAGATGACCGCCCTGATTACGCTCTCCGGAGGGTCCACGGCAGCCCCTTCCGGCGACTTCACCGGCAGCAAGTACTCGTACCAGACCATCGCTGTCTCGGTCGCCGGCGGAATGGGCAACACGACCATGTGGCGGCTCGACGGCGGCGACAACAACGACTACATGGCCAACGGCAACCTGCCGTTCCCCTTCCCAGATGCAGTCGGCCAGTTCAGCGTCGAAGCAGCGGGGCTGAGCGCACAGAATGGCATGCACACCGGCGGCATGGTCAATGTTGTGACGCGCTCTGGAACGAACAAATACCACGGGACGGCGTTTGAGTTCATTCGCAACAACTACATCGACGCCACGAACTTCTTCTCCACCACGAAGGACACGTTGCACCAGAATCAATTCGGCGGAACCTTCGGCGGCCCCATCCTGAAGGACAAGCTCTTTGCCTTCGCGGGATACCAGCGCACCGTATCGAAACAATCTCAGGCCGCGACCAAAGCACAGGTTCCGACCGCCGCGAACCTGGCGGGCGACTGGTCCGTCTCGGATGGGCCGGGCTGCACCTCCGGAAAGGCCCTCACACTGGTCGACCCCCTGACTGGCGCGAAGCTCACAAACAACAAATACGCGACTCCGCCGACGTACAACGCTCAGGCACTCAAGCTGCTGAGTTATTTTCCGAAGATCGATCCCAGCTACGACACCGGAAACTGCGGATTTGTCTCCTACGCCATCCCGTTGCAGAACTTTGACAATCAGTTCGTCACTCGCGTCGACTACACCATCAACGCGAAGAACAACCTCTACGGCCGCTACTTCCTCGACGGCTATCAGCTACCGGCCTTCTTCTACCCCAATAACATCTTTGTGACCACGCAGTCCGGAAACTCTCAACGTGTGCAGACCTTCACGCTGGGTGAGGCATACACGATCAGCAGCAGAACTGTGAACACCGCACACATCTCACTGCTGCGGCGACGCAACAACCGTGGATATTCCTCCGAAGCCATCAACGCCAATACGCTCGGTGTCAATCTCTACCAGGGTGAGCCCAACGGTCTCCAGATGGCCGCCACGAGGTTCACCATCGGCGGCGGCACGAACTCAGTCGCGCACTTCAACGACAACACCCTCGCCTTCGATGACGACGTCACCATGTTGCGCGGCAAGCACCAGTTCGTCTTCGGTGGGCAGTGGGTGCAAAATCAGCTCAATATCTCCAACGCGTATGAGTCCAACGGCACATTCACCTTCAACGGCACCTACAGCGGAAACGGGCCCAACGGAGGCACAGCGACGGGCGATCCGGAACTGGACTTCCTCCAGGGCGCGTTGCAAGCCTTCCAGCAGAGCAAGTTTCAGCAGAACGCTCTGCGCGGTCCGATCCCCAGTCTTTACTTTCAGGACACTTATCGAGCCAGTACGCGATTGACTGTAACGGCCGGCCTCCGTTGGGCTCCTGCGTTCCTCCCGCATGATTACTTCAACCGCGGAGTTGTCTTCAATATGGCTGATTTTCTGGCCGGCAAGGGCAGCTCCGTTTATCCGAATGCTCCAGCGGGAATGCTCTACTATGGAGACCCCGGCGTGACTCGGCAGTTCACGAAGAACTCCCCCTGGCAGTTCTCTCCGAACTTCGGTTTGTCATTCGATCCCATCGGCGACGGCAAGACCGTCGTGCGCGCGGGTGTTGCACTGGGTTATGACCAGGTGAACTTCTTTACCTCCCAGCGCAATCAGCAGAACCCGCCTTTCGCTACCGCCATTAGCCAGACGCAGACAACAACCTCCGGCCCCATCAGCTTCTCCAGCCCGTGGTCAGTCGGCCAGACTACAACCAGTCCATTCCCTCAGCCTGTGATTCCTACTCCCGCTACCGCGCAGTTCTTTGCGCAATCTCAATACATCGTCTCGCCACCCCAGTTCCATCCTTCCTATACCGAACAATGGACAGCCAGCGTTCAGCGTGAGTTTGGGCGCGGCTGGCAACTGCAGGTCCAGTACATTGGCAGCCATACCCTCCATATGCCGGTGGGCACTCCGCTCGGGGGATACGGAGCCGTCTATATCCCCGGAGTCTGGGGTGCAAATGGCAGCGGGTGCGCCGGCATCGTCACCACAGGCCCCGCCGCAGTCAAGCCGGGTGCGGCCGGAACACCGTGCTCCACAACCGCCAATCAGGCCTCGCGTTTCTATCTGACTACGCTGAATCCTGCGCAGGGCAACCAGATACAGGGCGGCGGCACCGGCTCTACCATAGTCAACGACATTGCCTGGGCCAACTACAACGGTCTGGTTACTACGGTCCAGCACCGCCTGTCGACCACCTTCAGCCTGCTGGCCAATTACACCTGGTCGAAGTGCCTGAATGTCTACGACGCCCAGGGCGACTACGCTGGCACAGGGCCGGAGAATCCAAACAACCTCGCACTCGACTACGGTCCCTGCGGCTCCGACTATCGCAACGTGGGCAACATCGTCATCGTTACGAAGAGTGACTTCCACTTCAGCAACCGCGCCGCGAACCTGCTCGTCAACAACTGGGAGTTCGCCCCGCTGGTGCATATCGTGAGTGGAGCCCCGGTCAACGTAACGGCAGCGGTGGATAACTCCTTCACAGACATCGGCCAGGATCGCCCGAACCTGGTCCCCGGAGTTCCGGTCTATCTTCACACGGCTCTCCGATCGGGAACGGGTCAGGCGAACCGGGGATACCTGAACCCAGCCGCCTTCGCTCAGGTCACCGCGGGATGTCCGACACCGCTCTCGCCGGCGACGTGTGCGGGGTATGGAACGTATGGAAATATCAGCAGAAATGCCTTCCGAGGACCTACAGCCACCCAGTTTGACGCCCAGATCTCGCGAATCTTTCCCATCTGGGAGACACTGAACGCGACCTTCCGGCTGGAGGCCTTCAATGTGCTGAACCATCCGATCTTCGGCACCCCAACCGCAGGCTACACGTCGTCCACCTTCACCCAGATCTCAGCTCTCGCATCGAACACCAATGCGAGACTCTTTCAGGGCTCAGTGAAGCTGACCTTCTGACCGCTGCACAACCTGTCTATTCCCGAAAGAGCCTGATGCTTCGCACGCATCAGGCTCTTTCTTTTTTGCGATGAGACGGCTTACTCGGATGCCGGTGATAGCATGTCTCACACGGAGTGCGGAGAGAGCGGATGCGCACCTACCAGGCCCGGTTTGACGTCGACTATTCCTTGCGCACGCTGCGATGCCTGCTGGCCGGCGACAGAGTCATTAAAGATCGATACACGGTACTTCGGTTTCAGGACAGCATCGATCTGCTTAACTTGTTGCGCCGGGCCGGCATGTCCGAGCAGATAGCCCACGGTGAAGGCGCCAGAGCCGAGTGGACCGTCACGTTCCAGCAGCTCTCGGTGCTCGGCTACACGGAGGAGCAACTGAAAGAGATTGGCATCTTCCCTTAGGTTTCAAGGCTGTGTTCAAGATAAGGCTTTCGCCGTAAACCATTTAGATTCATAGCGAAAGGAGGCAAGGCGCGCAGGAGAATTTACTAAGTCGGGGTTGAAACTGTCCTCGAGAGAAGCGCGTCTTACTTAGCACCATGATTAGCACCGTGACAGTCCCGGAGCTGCAGAAGCACCTGTATTCGCTTGAAGAAAAGCTGCTTCATCCCGAGCGGACGGGCGATCGGACGACCCTGCTTCCATTGCTGGCGGAGGACTACCAGGAGTTCTGCACAACCGGCCGCGTCTTCAACCGGCAGCATACCATCAACGCCATGCTGCACTCGCCTCCCCGTACGGCTACCATCTACCACTATTTCCTGACGCCTCTGTGCGAGACCGCTGCGCTTGCCACCTACCGGCTCACAACAACGAAAGCCACCTCTCATCGTTCTTCGCTGTGGGTGATGCGGGACGGCCGGTGGCAGCTTCTGTTTCACCAGGGCACGGACACCGCTTAATGCCTGCAGCGCAGGCTATTTCTTCTCTTCGTGGTACTCCTGCTCGGTGTTGATCTCCCATAGTGCAGCTTTGTCTACGTAGCCCGCGACGAGGCCATCGACTACGCTCATTGCGGTCAGCATGCTGTGGTCCTGGTTGTTGTACTTGTGCATGCCGTTGCGCCCGACGAGGAAGAGGTTCTCAAACGAGTCGGTGAACTCGCGCAGCTCGTTGAAGCGGTCGTAGGTGCCGAAGTACGCAGGATAGGTCTTGGGCACGCGAACGACGTGGCCGTCGCTGACGTCAGCGGCGTTGAGGATTCCGATCTTTTCTACTTCTGCGATGGCGAATTTCTTCAGGTCTTCGTCGTCCATCTTCCACAGGTCGTCCGTGTCATAGCAGAAGTATTCGAGCCCGATCCATACCTTCGACGGATCGGCGACGAGATAGGGGCTCCAGTTGTTGAAGATTTGTAACCGTCCGAGGAGCACATCGGGTTCCTGTATGTAGATCCAGGTGTCTTTGAGCAGGCCGCCGTCGGGCTCCTTTACTTTGAGACGGTCAACGAGCAGACCGATGGTGATGAAGTCGCGGTATTGCAAGCCTTCGCTGACCTCGCGCACGTTTTCGGGAACGGGAGCGTCCATCGCTTGCACTAGCTCGCGCATGGGCATCGTTGAGAGGAAGTAGTCGCCGGGGAAGGCCCTTCTCTCGCCGGCTTGGTTGACGGCTTCAATCGAAGCCACCTTTTGCCCTTCGCAGTGGATGCGGTCGACGCGCCAGCCCATGAGGATCTCGCCGCCGCGTTCGCGGACCTGATCGGCAACATGCTCCCACAACTGCCCGGGACCGAATTTCGGATAAAGAAATCGCTCGATGAGGCTGGTGTCAGTCTTCTTCTGGTGCAGGTCCGCACCGGCTGGCCTGCTGAAGGTCTTTTTGACGAAGTGCTTTACGGCGATCGTGAGGCTGAGTCCCTTGATGCGCTGCGCCCCCCACTCGGATGAGATCTCGTTGCAGGGCGTGCCCCACACCTTCTCGGTGTAGCTCTTGAAGAAGGTGAGATAAAGCTCTTTGCCGAACCGGTTGATGAGGAAGTCTTCGAGGCTTTTTTCAGGTTCGATCTGAACGGCGCGCGACTTCAGATAACTGAAGCCTACCCTCATTGTCCGCACGAGCCCGAGGTTGCTCAGAGTCTTCGATGTCAGCGTGATCGGATAGTCGAAAAACCTGCGCAGGTAGTAGATGCGGCTCTTGCGTGGGCGAATCAGCATTACTAAGTCAGGATCGGGCGGGACGGGCGCGACCAGCGTCTTCGAGTGCGCGTGCTCGTCATAGACATCGACTTCTTCCTCTGCCTGTTCGTCGTCTGTCTGTTCGTCGTCTGTCTCAGCCCTCTTCCGAGGGCCGGCGCCGCGCAGTACAGGCACCTCTTCCAGATCGGCGGGGACCTCGACGACGCGCTTCTTGCCCTGATAGCTGATCTCCACCTCTGAGCCGGCTTCGGTTGCCGTTTCGGGCGGCATGAGGTCGATCCACCACTGCATCACGCGGTCGCTCTTTGAGAAGAAGCGGTGGCCGCCGATGTCCATACGGTTGCCCTTGTACCGGATCGTCCGCGAGATGCCGCCGACCTCCTGGCTGGCCTCGAGGACGATGGGGCGAACATCTGTGCGCCGCAGAAGCTCCAGCGCCGCCGTCAATCCCGCAGGTCCGGCACCAATAATCACTGCTGTTTTGCTCAAGAATCGTCCTGTCGGCACGGGCATGCCTATGGGCTGAGTATAAAGCTTGTAGCGCAGTACCCCGCGTTCGCCGCACCGATACAATAAGACAGATGCCTCATGTTCTGGTCACCGGAGCCTCCGGCTTCTTTGGCGGAGTCCTGAAGGGCCGCCTGCTGCGCGAAGGCCATACCGTCGTCAACATCGACCTCGAGCCCGATGATGATTCGCATCCTGGGCTGACGAGTATTCAGGGCGACTTGCGCGATTCGGCGCTGCTGAAGCGCGTCTTCTCCGAGCATCGCTTCGATGCGGTATATCACGCGGCTGCTCAGCTTGCGCACGGTATGAAGCTCGACGAGGAGTTGCTCTGGACCTCGAACGTCGACGGCACGCGGTTACTGGCGGAGCATGCTCGCGATGCTGGCGTCCGACCTTTTGTCTTCGTTTCGACCAATTGTCTCTGGGCGTCGAATCTTGGACATCCGGTCAATGAGGAGCGCGATATACCGGCGCCGATTGAGCTATATGGCAAGTCGAAGCTGGCGGGTGAACGGCTTCTTCAGGAGTTTACGAACGATCTTGATGTGGTCATCATCCGCTGCCCGACGATCATGGATGCTGGACGCCTTGGGCTGCTCGCAATTTTGTATGAGTTTATTGACGACAATAAGACGGTGTGGGTCGTCGGCAAGGGAGACAACCACTACCAGTTCATCTATGCGGAAGATATGGCGACGGCCTGCATTCTCGGCGCGCGCTATGGTAAGTCGGATCTCTTCCATATCGGTTCCGACGATGTGAAGTCGATGCGCGAGGTGTATGAGGCGGTGATCCGTTCGTCGGGCAGCCGCTCGAAGGTGCGCTCGCTGCCGAAGGCACCGACGATTGCGGTGATGATGCTCGCGCATAAGCTGCGAGTGTCGCCGCTCGGGCCGTACCACTACAAGATGATCGCGGAGAGCTTTGTCTTCGACACCGGCCGCATCAAGGAGCGGCTCGGTTGGCGGCCGACGCTAACCAATGAAGAGATGCTGCTGAGAGCATATGACTACTATGCGAAAAACCGCGCGGAGATTAGCTCTCGCACCAATGCTTCCGCACATCGAAAGCCTGCGTCAATGGGAGTGATCCGCTTGCTGAAGTGGATCTCCTAGCTGCAAAAGAACGGCGCCCCGAATTTGCCGGGGCGCTGTTTATCGTTGAGGTTGGCAAGCGACGCTGTTATGCCTTTTGCGCCGCATGCGCCGCTACGTTGAAGGTCAGTCCGTCCTTGCCGGCGTCGATGATGACGTGGTCGCCGTGCAGCACCTCGCCTTCGAGGATCTTGATGGCGAGCTTGTCCTGCACCATGCGCTGAATCGCTCGCTTCAGCGGACGGGCACCGTAGGCGCGGTCGTAACCGGCCTTGAAGATTGCCTTGCGCGCTGCGTCGGTCAGCTCGATCGTGATCTTGCGATCGGCCAGCAACTTCTGCAGATCCTTGACGCGCATATCGACGATATGGATCAACTGCGCCTCGTCGAGCGGACGGAAGATGACGATGTCGTCGACGCGGTTGAGGAACTCCGGACGGAAGTGCTGGCGGAGCACCTCCATTACGCGGCTCTTCGCGTCTTCGAAGCCCTCTTCGCCTGAGGCCCATGCGGTCGCAAGCTTATCGGCGCCGATGTTCGACGTCATGATGAGCACGGTATTTTTGAAGTCCACCGTGCGGCCCTGCGAGTCGGTGAGTCGTCCGTCGTCGAGCACCTGCAGCAGGACGTTGAAGACATCAGGGTGCGCCTTCTCGATCTCATCGAAGAGAATGACGGAGTACGGACGGCGACGGACTGCTTCAGTCAGTTGACCGCCTTCGTCGTAGCCGACGTATCCCGGAGGCGCTCCGATGAGACGTGAGACGGCGTGCTTCTCCATGTACTCGCTCATGTCGATCCGGATCATCGCGGCCTCGTCGTCGAACATGAACTCGGCGAGTGCGCGTGCGGTTTCGGTCTTTCCGACGCCGGTTGGGCCGAGGAAGATGAAAGAACCGATAGGACGCTTCGGATCACTAAGGCCTGCACGCGAGCGGCGGATGGCATTCGCGACTGCAGCCAAAGCTTCGTCCTGTCCGACAACCCGCTCGCGCAGGCGCTCTTCCATCTTCACCAGCTTCGCGGTCTCGCCCTCGAGCATCTTGCTGACGGGGATTCCTGTCCACTTGGAGACGATCGCCGCGATGTCCTCCTCGTCGACCTCTTCCTTGAGCATGCGCGATGGCTTGCTAGGCGCTCCGGTCCTGGCTTCAGCAGCATCTTCGCGTACTGCCGCGTCCTGAAGAGCGGTCAGTTCGCGCAACTCATTTTCGAGCTTAGGGATCTCGCCGTACTGCAGTTCGGCGGCGCGCTGCAGATTGCCCTTGCGGGTCTCCTCCTGCATCTGAAAGCGGAGTCCTTCGAGCTGCTCCTTTAACTCTGCGATGCGGCCGATGGCCCCGCGCTCTTTCTGCCAGCGCGCGCGCAAGGCCGAAGCCTGCTCTTTGATCTCAGCAAGTTCGCGCTCGACCGTATCGAGGCGTTCCTTCGAGTTCGGATCTTTCTCGCGCTTCAAGGCAGTGCGCTCAATCTCGAGAGAGGTCGCGCGACGCTCCAGGTCGTCTATCTCCACAGGAACACTGCCGATCTGAATCGCCAGTGCAGCTGCGGCTTCGTCGACGAGGTCGATGGCCTTGTCGGGAAGGAAGCGGTCGGAGATGTAGCGATGCGAGAGCACCGCTGCCGCGACGATTGCGGAGTCCTTGATGCGGACCTTGTGGTGTGCCTCGTACCTTTCCTTGAGGCCGCGCAGAATCGCGATCGTGTCTTCGACGTTTGGCTCGCCGACGTAGACGATCTGGAAGCGGCGCTCGAGTGCGGCGTCCTTTTCGATGTACTTGCGGTACTCGTTGAGCGTGGTGGCTCCGATGGCGCGCAGCTCACCGCGTGCGAGCGCCGGCTTGAGCATGTTGCTCGCGTCCATGGAGCCTTCCGCCGCGCCTGCTCCGACCAGCGTGTGCAGTTCGTCGATGAAGAGGATGATCTCTCCGTTTGAATCTTCGATCTCCTTCAGCACAGCCTTCAGGCGGTCTTCGAACTCGCCGCGGAATTTGGCTCCGGCGACCATGGCGCCCAGGTCGAGCGCGCAGACGCGCTTGTTCTTCAGGATCTCCGGCACGTCGCCGAGAAAGATTCTGCGGGCGAGACCCTCGACGATGGCGGTCTTGCCGACTCCCGGTTCGCCAATCAGAACGGGATTATTTTTAGTCCGGCGCGAGAGCACCTGGATGACTCGGCGGATCTCTTCATCGCGCCCGATCACGGGATCGAGCTTGCCCCGCCGCGCGAGGTCGGTGAGGTCCTTCGCGTATTTTTGGAGCGCCTGGAACTTACCCTCGGGGTTCTGGTCCGTGACGCGCTGCGATCCGCGCACGGCGCTCAGCGCCTTCAGGATCGTGTCGTGCGTCGCTCCAAAGCCGGCCAGCGCGCTTTGGACGCCGTCGCCCTTTTGCTTCGCAAGCGCGAGCAGCAGATGCTCGGTCGAGACGTAGTCGTCCTTGAAGTTCTCGGCCTCTTTGAAGCTCTGTTCCAAAACCTTCTGCAGCGCATTGGAGAGCCCCGGCTGTGTGCCTCCCTGCACCTTCGGCAGCTTCGCGATCGCGGAGTTCATATTGCTTAGAAGCTGCTCGACCGGCACTCCGACCTTTTCGAGGACGGGGATGACCACACCCTCACGATCCTCAAGCAGTGCAGCCATCAGGTGCAGCGGCAGCACCTCGGGGTTGCCATTCTCTGCGGCGTGCCCCTGAGCGCTCTGAATCGCCTCCTGCGACTTCACTGTCAGTTTCTCCCACTTAATTGCCATCTCTGACTCCTCCCCAACACAAAAACCTGTAAAAACAAAATGCTAGTCCTCTCTCTTATTTTGCTGCTTCAATGCGTATAAAAAAGCGGGAGACCGATTAGCCTCCCGCTCAAGATTCGTTCGAACGAAACTTACGCCGCCGACGCTTCAACCTGCTTCGGTCCCGGCGTAGAACCGACTGAGATCTTGACCTGCTTCGGCTTGGCCTCCGCCTTCTTGTTCAGTGTGATCGACAGGACGCCGGCATCGTAGGAAGCCGTGATCGAGTCGGGATCTACCGTCTGCGGAAGCGTGAAGCTGCGAACAAAGCTACCGTAGCTGCGCTCGATGCGCTGAAAGTTCTCTTCCTTCTCATCTTTCTCTAACTTCCTCTCACCCTTGACAATCAGGGTCTGGTTCTCAACGCGGATGTCCAGGTCTTCCTGCTTGATTCCCGGAACCTCCAGCTTGAGAACGACCTTGTGCGGATCCTCGTAGACGTCGACCGCCGGCATAAAACTTCCAGTCATCAGATTCTCCGACTCACCGGAGAAACGAGGGAGTTCGTTGAAGATGGAGTTCAGCCTGTTCTGGAGCAACGCGACGTCGCTCATGGGTGTACGGAATGGTGAAAATCGAGTGATCGTCATATAACTTCCTCCACTTGGGATAAACATTGCGTTGGTCTTGCCCGACCAGCTATAGATAAGACGCTATATGCGCCGAAAGGTTGCATAAAATATGACATAAATACACTCATATTTTCAATCGGGTTACATTCCAGGCCCATATACCTCCATCGTGGGAGATACTCCAAAGCTGTTCCGGAGTATTCTTCCCGATAGCGAAGCCTCGTCTATCTACTGATATATATTCATTTAGCCCATACGGCTCAGGGGAGCCTGAATTTTGACCCGACGCCTCATTACTCTGCTGCTTGCTGCGGTCGCCACAGCCTCGCTTACGGGTTGCGGAGTCACGCCGTCGCAACAGGCGGCACCCACCCCGGCGCTCCATTCGCTCCGCGGGGTTGCCCACGGAGGACAGCAACCAGTGGCTGGGGCCCATATCCATCTCTTCGCCGCCAACACCGCGGGCTACGGAGCCGTGAGCGTCCCGCTGCTGAACACCTCCTCCCCGAAGGTCGCGACGGATGCCCTGGGACCCTACATCACCAGCGGCGCGGATGGCAGCTTCTCGCTCTCAAACATCTACACCTGCTCGTCGGGGCAGGAGGTCTATGTGCTCGCGACGGGGGGGAATCCCGGCCTGTCGCAGGGGACGAACAACCAGGCGCTGGCGATGCTGTCGGCGCTGGGGCCTTGCCCCAACGACGGCGACCTGGCCGACAATGTGCCCTTCATCTATATCAATGAGGTCTCGACGATCGCGACAGCGTACGCGCTCTCGGGATTCATGACCGACAGCACGCATGTAAGTTCGGGGCCATCGGCTGCCTCGCAACGTGGGTTGGCGAATGCGTTTTTGCTGGTCAACAACCTGGTGAACGTCCAGACCGGCGCTGCGCAGGACCAGAATCCGGCGGACAATGGCGAGGTTCCGCAGTCTGAGATCGACACACTGGCGGACATTCTCGTGCCTTGCGTGAACTCCACGGGGACGACCTCGGCCTGCTCGACGCTCTTTGCGAATGTGGGCAGCGCGACCGACACCTCGACCATCGCCGACACGGCGACTGCGGCGCTGAAGATCGCGAAGAACCCCGCGCTGAATGTAGGAACTCTTTTTTCCCTTGTTCCTGCGGCCGCGCCCTTCCAGCCTACGCTGACGACTGCTCCCAACGACTGGACGATCGGCATCTCTTACTTGTCTGAGAACATGAGCGGCCCTTACTTTCCGGCGTTCGACTCGCAGGGGAATCTCTGGGTGCCGTCCTACGTCTCGAACGCGCTGTTCGAGTTCGACCCGCAGGGGACGCCGCTCGATGGCGGGAACGGCTTCGCAGGCGGTGGGCTCAATCAGCCATTCGCCGTTGCGGTGGACTCGGTGGACAGCGTCTGGGCGGTGAACTTCGCTCCGCTCAACTCGTCCGGAGTATCGCGCTTTCGTAACGATGGCGCGCCGATCACCTCGTCGGCATATAGCTGCTCGTCGACGTGCTTCTTCCCGGCCTTCGACAGTTCGGGGAACCTGTGGGTCTCCGGCGCCACGCAGACGACGATCCTTGGTCCTGGTGGCTCACCCATAGGCGCGTTCAGCACAAACTCCTACGATTCGGGGCTGGTGATCGATTCGGCCGGCCATGCGTGGACGCTGGGTCACAACCGCTTGCTCTACCGCCTTACCTATCCGTCCGCATCCACTGTCTTCGGCGAGAACGTGACTGGTGCGTCAGGCAATGACCTGACGCCGATGGCGGTCGATGCCTCGAACAACATCTGGTATGTGAGCAACAAAAATAACGCGATCGGCAAGAACAGCGCGGCTGGAACGCAGGTCTCGCCGTCGGGAGGCTACACCGGCGGGGGCCTCAAAGGGCCTGCGGGCATCGCCGTGGATGGCGACGGCAACGTGTGGGTGGCGAACCGCGATGGCAATACGATCTCGGAGTTCAGCAACAGTGGCACGGCGATCACTCCCTCAACCGGCTATACGGCCGCCGACGTGAGCGGGCCGCGCGGGCTCGCTATCGACCTGTCAGGCAACGTGTGGGTGACCAACTTCACGTACAACTCGGTGACGGAGTTTGTGGGAGTTGCGGCGCCAGTCTCGACACCGATTACGCCTTCGACGCAGGGTCGGCGGCCCTGAATCCTAAAGGCCCGCACGATAGGTATGCTCCGCGATCGCTCGATTAATCTCGAGGGCAAGAGCGAGCGCGCGGCGGCCGTCTTCTCCCGTGACAACAGGCTTTGTTCTTGTGCGCACAGCGTTCAGGAAGCTTGCGATCTCAAGCCGCAGCGGCTCACCGGGTTCGACCGGAATCTTCCTGAGCGAGAGTCCCGGCGAAGGATGACCTCCGGGCTGCTGCGCTGCCTGCAGCATCGGGGTCCCCTGCGAGCTTGCTCGCTGGGGTGAAAGCATCTGCGCCATCGCCGCGAGCTGTGCGGGATCGAGCTTTGCGGCGGCGGTGACGTCGATCATCAGCAGGTCCTGCCGGGCGAAGTCGAGCGAGAGGTACTGGTGCGGCTGAAAGAAGCGGAGTTTGCGGACGCGCTCTGTGCTGACACGGCTGGCGGTGAAGTTGGCGACGCAGCCGTTCACGAACTCGAGCCGCACGTTCGCGATGTCGACCTTGCGCGAGAGTACAGGCAGACCTACCGCGCGGACCTCGTGGACGGCTGAGTCCACAAGCGAGAGGACGATATCGAGGTCGTGGATCATCAGGTCGAGGACGACGTCGACGTCGAGCGAGCGCGGCGTGAAGACGCTGAGCCGGTGCGCCTCGAAGAACATAGGCTGATTGAGGTGCGCGCGCGCGGCGGTGACGGCGGGGTTGAAGCGCTCGAGGTGGCCGGTCTGGATGATGCGATTGTTCTCGAAGGCAAGCGAGAGGATTCGGTCTGCGTCTTCGAGGTTCGCAGCGAGAGGCTTTTCGATGAGGAGGTCGACGCCTGCGGCGAGCAGCGCAGCGGCGGCATCGGCATGGCCGACGGTTGGGACGCAGATGGACGCGGCGTCGAGCTTCGTCGCGGCGAGGCAGGCTTCGATGGAGTCGAAGCCGGGAACGCCGAAGCTCTCGGCCGCGGACTTCGCGGCTGCGGGGTCGCGGTCGACCACGGCGGCAAGCTGTACGGACTCGCCGGCCTTCTCAAGCTCGCGATAGACGCGAAGGTGGTTGCGTCCGAAGACTCCCGCTCCCACGACCGCCACGCGGAGTGGACTCGATTGGGGCACGCTTACTTGACCGGCGCCTCGACGGCCTGGCGGCAGCGCCCGTAGAGCTCGAGCAGTTGGTTGACCTGTTCCTCGGGCTTAGCGGTGGGGGAGGCAGCAAAGCCGGTAGAGCCGGGGGTTTTCGCTCCGACGTTGGCGTGCGCGGCGATGAACTTCAGCAGATCAAGAGCAATGTCTTCGGTGCGGCGCGCAGCGATGTTGATGGCTTCCATGTATCGGGTTCCTCTCTGTATCTCAGAGACGATGTTAAGCGGCAGAGAGCGTAGGCGCAAATGCGTCGGTGTGTTCCTTCGGTAGAGCTAGTACATCAACACGGCGAGATGATAGGTCGTAAATCCTTCGCCACCTCGGGTACTTGGGCACGAGCCCACGGCCACAGAGTGCTGGTTGACCTGTGGCATTCCCTGGAGCACAGTTGCGGGTAGCTGCGTCAGGTCGGGTCCGTCCCATTGCATTGCGAGAAGCACTCCCGGGGCGGGAGCGCTATTGGGTGACTCGCAGTTTTTGCGCGCTGCCTGCGTGGCTGCGTCTGACGTCTGCACTCTGATGCCTTGCTCCCGTAGAGCCTGCTGTGCGCGGCTCTCTATCTCATCGCGTCCGAGCGTCGGGTTGCTGTGCCCGAAGTCTTCGACGGCGTGCAGTGTGCCGCGAACCTCGATGACGCTGATGCCAATGGTGTTCAGTTGCAGGTCGAGGATGTTGGCGCGGTGGACAGGCGAGTTCATCCACGCACGGTCTATGTCGGCGACGCTGGCGGTTGCTTCGGCGATGTTCTCGGAGACCTTGCTGAAATGGGCGCCCGCCTGCATGGCACGCGCAGTAAGGTTCGGCTCACCTGGATACTGATGCTGCGACTCGCCCGGCTCTCGGCTCATGCGCTCCGCGTGAGCTTGTGCGGCGTGAGCGAGAGCGCCATCCCATGCCAGTGGCGGAAGACCGTGCTCTGCGCGATGTTGATTCGTCGTCTGGAACAGCCACTGCGCAGCGGGACCAGCCGCCGATTGTGCGAGACAGGAGGAAAACAACATGGTCACGACGGCGAAGGGGAGGGCTGCAAAACGCATTTTCATCATCTCCAACATCTTATGATGCGCATCGGGCAAAGACCTCTTATAATTGGCACGCTTTCTGACTGAAACGATTTACTAGCAGGAGTTTTCCGCTTTATGGCCTATCCGAGTCTCCGCGCCGCCTCTCGCCTCTTCGCCCTCGCACTCCTTCTGCCGCTGTCTCTTCATGCGCAGCAGTCCGACGTGAAGTCTCTTCCGTACATGAATCCTGCGTTGCCGACGGAGCAGCGCGTCAACGATCTCATCGGCCGCATGACGCTCGAGGAAAAGGTGGAACAGATGCGCGATCATGCTCCGGCGATTCCGCGGCTGGGCGTGCCGAAGTACGACTGGTGGAACGAGGGTCTGCATGGCGTCGCGTTCGGCGGATACGCGACGAACTTTCCCCAGGTCATCGGCATGGCGGCAACCTGGGACACGCGGCTGGTGCACTCGATGGCGCAGACCATCTCGACCGAGGCGCGCGCGAAGTACAACGAGGCCATGCGCGAGGACCATTACGAGATGTTTTTCGGACTCACGTTCTGGGCGCCGAACATTAATATCTTTCGCGATCCGCGCTGGGGTCGTGGGCAGGAGACCTATGGAGAAGACCCATTCCTGACCGGGCGCATGGGCGTAGCATTCGTCAGTGGAATGCAGGGTGACGATCCGAAGTACTTCCGTGTCGTCTCAACGCCGAAGCACTATGCCGTGCACAGTGGACCGGAGCCGTTGCGGCATAAATTCAACGTAGATGTCTCGCCGCATGATCTCGAGGACACCTATCTGCCAGCCTTCCGCGCGACGGTGACGGAGGCTCATGCGCAGTCGGTGATGTGCGCGTACAACGCGATTGATGGCGCCCCAGCGTGCGCGAACACGATGCTGCTGCGCGAGCATCTGCGCGATGCGTGGCACTTCGACGGCTATGTGGTGAGCGACTGCGCTGCGGTTGCCGACGTCAACACGGGCCACCACTACGCTGCAGACATGGCGCACGCCGCGGCGGACGCGGTGAAGGCGGGCACAGATCTCGAATGCGGCTTCGGCAAGGGGCAGGCGTTTCCCGCGCTGGTCGATGCGGTGCATCAGAACCTCATCACGGAAGCGGAGATTGATACCGCGCTGCGCCGGCTCTTCAACGCACGCTTCCGGCTCGGCATGTTCGATCCGCCTGATAGCTACTCTTATGGGCGCATCGCGATGACGGAGAACAACTCGCCGGAGCATCGCCAGCTCTCGCTGCAGGCGTCCCGCGAGTCGATGGTGTTGCTGAAGAACGAAGATCACACGCTGCCGTTGAAGGCGGGCATCGCGCGCATTGCGGTCATCGGGCCGACGGCTGAGCTCGTGCAGTCCTTGCAGGGCAACTACAACGGGCCTCCGCCGTCGCCGGTTTATCCAGTGACGGGGATTGAGAGGCGCTTCTCGTCGGCGAAGGTCAGCTACGCACAGGGGGCGAGCCTTGTCGAGGGGCTTGCGATGCCGATCGAGCACACGGCGCTGCATCCGGCGAGTGGACCGGGCGATGGGCTCACGGGCGAGTACTTCAGCTCGAACGACCTCAGCAGCTCGCCCGTGCTCACGCGTGTCGATCGCAACATCAACTTCAACTGGGACAAAGTCGTTCCAGTGGAGGGCCTGCAGCGCAACAACTACTCCGTGCGCTGGACCGGCACACTCACGCCTCCCGCGCCGGGCGACTACAAGCTCGGCGCGCGCGTGAACTACTGCTATGCCTGCGAGAACTATGAGGGCTTCCGGCTGTATCTCGACGGCAAGCTGATCCTCGAAAGCGCGGGTAAGACCGGCGAGCGTGGCGCAGTGCTCGATACCGCCGTGCACTTTGATGACACGAAGCCGCATCCGATTCGCCTTGAGTATCTGCACGGCACCGGCTCGGCGGGCATCGACCTTACCTGGCAGGCGCCCGCGAGCGCTCTGCGTGACGAGGCTGTGAAGACGGCGAAGCAGGCTGATGTAACCATCGCGTTTGTCGGGTTATCACCATCGCTCGAGGGCGAGGAGATGCCGGTGAAGCTCGATGGCTTCAGCGGAGGCGACCGCACCGCGATCAATCTGCCGGCAGTGCAGGAGGAGTTGCTGAAGGCCGTCGCCGCAACAGGCAAGCCGCTTATCGTGGTGCTGCAGAATGGCAGCGCGCTCGCGGTCAATTGGGCGGCGGAGCACGCGCAGGCTGTCCTCGAGGCATGGTATCCCGGCGAAGAGGGCGGTACGGCGATTGCCGAGACACTCGCGGGCGACAACAATCCTGCGGGCCGTCTACCGCTCACGTTCTACTCATCGCTCAGCCAGTTGCCCTCGTTCGAGGAGTACTCGATGAAGGACCGCACGTATCGCTACTTCGACGGCAAACCGCTCTATGGGTTCGGCTACGGATTGAGCTACACCACGTTTGCCTACAGCAATGTCAAGGTTGCATCCGCTAGCGTAAAGGCAGGCGAGCCGGTGACCGTTGAAGCCGATGTGAAGAACACGGGCACAGTTGCGGGCGACGAGGTTGTCGAACTCTACCTCACGCAGCCAAAGGGCTTCGAGACTCCGCTACGCGAGTTGGCTGGATTCACGCGCGTGCATCTCGATCCTGGCCAGTCCACGCACGTCGGGCTCACCATCGATCCGCGCTCGCTCGGGCAGGTCGATGAGAAAGGGAACCGTGTCATCGTTCCGGGCGAGTACCGCGTCTCTGTCGGCGGGGCGCAACCCGGCGAAGGAGCCTCGGTTCAGACGGTGAAGTTCGCGATCACCGGAAGCGTAGAACTTCCGAAATAGCGCGAGTCTCTCAGTGCGCCGCGATCGTCGCTCCCCAGTCGGCGGGGCTGAGGTCGCGGGCGTGCCGTGAGAAGAGCCAGTGGTGGCCGTCGAGATCGATGGCTGCGTACTGATATTCGCCGTAGACCGTCTCATGGGGTTCTTCTGCGATCTGCGCTCCGGCGGCCTTCGCGCGCGCGTAGTGTGCGTCGACGTCATCGACGAAGATCGTGAGCGACTGTGTTCCGAAGCCGAGCTGGGCCGGGGTTGAGCCGCCTCGTAGTCCATGGATCATGATGCACGCGCGGGAGGCGAACATCTGCGCACCGCTCACCGGCTCGCCATAGCGGAAGTGCTCACGGAAGCCGAAGACGCGCGTGAGCCATGCAATCGCCGCTTCGATGTCCTTGTAAGCGATGTGCGGCACAACGATATCGGTCGGAACGGTACGATTGACTGTCATGGCGGCCATTGTACGGCGGCTTGTTTACAACGGCACGCGCGGATGATCGTTCAGATGATGCTGTATGTCTGGGCGCGTACGCCACACAGGATCTCGTACGGAATCGTCCGGGAGAGCCGAGCGTGATCGTCTGCCGTGATGCCATCGCCGAGCAGCGTAACCTCATCGCCGACCGCAACACCCGAGAGCGCTGTGACGTCCACCGTCGTGAGGTTCATAGAGATACGTCCGATGACGGGCGCGCGGTGGCCGCCGATAATCACCCATCCACCGGGAGAGGCGTTTGTTGAGGACAACTCACGCCTCAGGCCGTCCGCGTAGCCCACGGGCAGCAGTGCAATCCGCATCGGCTGTTCGGCCACGAATGTGCCGTTGTAGCCTATCGCCTCGCCCGCTGGTACCTCGCGCAGGTCTATGATGCGAGTCTTCCACGCCATCACCGGCCGCAGTCTCTCGTAGATCTTCATTTCTACAAAGTCACATATACCGGGTGAGCACTTAACCGGAAGGCAGTAGCCATAGATGCCGATCCCACTGCGCACCATGGGTTGCGCACCGAGGCTCGCAGCGAGTGCCGCCAGCCATATGCCGTGTGCAGGCTCGCCCGGATTGTCGATCGCCGAGGTATTTCCCGCATGCAGCCACCGCGGCCGCATGCCGCTCGCCGCAACCGCGCGGCACGCATGCTCGAATCGTTCGCGCTGCAAAGCAGTCTGCGCCGAACCTGCAACTTCGGCTGAGGCGAAGTGGGTCATCACGCCGTCCAGCACAATCTGGGGCCGCGCTGCCAACCACGCGAGCACGCGGTCGAGCTCAGGACCGGGAGCCACGCCCTGCCGCGACATGCCCGTATCGATCTCCAGATGCACCGATAGAGGACGCGCCGCATGGCTGCGAGTGGCAGCGTCAGCGAGCAATTGCAACTGTTCGATGGTCCAGACGACGGCGGTGAGGTCGTACGCGACAATCGCCGCCGCGTCCTCCGCAAGCAGACCATTCATCACAAGGATGCGCGGACGAGCTTCAACACCTTCGACACTCTTGAGCGAAGCCAACACAGCGGCGCCCTCGCCGGCATCGGTCACGCCCAGCCACGACGCGCCTGCCTGCGCCAGCACGGGAGCACACTGCGCCGCACCATGTCCATATCCATTCGCTTTGATGACGGCCAGCACGTCAACGCCTGCCGAGTTGGCCAGGGCGCGGTAGTTTGCTGCCAGCCGTTCCGCGGAGAGCTCCACCCAACTATTCACTCCTTCATCCTACCTTCCGGGTACCCCTCCCCCATCTAAAGTATGCAAAGTATTCAAACTAGATACTTTAAGTCCGGACTTCGCGTGCACGTTTCATGCCATTCTGATAGGAAGCAGAAAGCCCGGCCTGGTGGCCGGGCTTCTTTTGTTCCTGATTTAAGGTTATCAGGAGCGTCAAGGGCGGGCTGTGGAAATTCGCCTGGCGTTGTCAGCCTTCTTACATCAGACACCCAGCGGCCTCATCCGAAAAATGCAGGCAGGAGCATGCCGGTGCGATGTTGGTAAGCGGCGAACTCAGGGTGACGTGACAGGGACTGGTCCTTCTGCCGCATGTTGCGCACGAAGTACAGGAACCAGCCGGCCAGCACGAGCCCGGCCTGCCAATGCCACGACGCAAGCACGAAACCGCCGTAAAGCAAGAGTTCGCCGAGATAATTGGGATTCCGTGTTCTCGCGAAGAGCCCATCAGCGATCAGTCCCTTACGCACCTGCAGGATAAAGAATTTCTGCGCATCGCTGACGTAGTGCAGGAAGACGCCAACGAGGACGAGGAACGGCGCCGCCGCGAAGACCCAGTTCGGGGGCAGGGTGTGTTCCGAAATGAGCAGATACGGGCCGATCATATAAGCCATCAACGGCAGAAAGAGTTTATAGGCGGCGATCCGCCATGGTATCGGTTGTGCGAAGCGCTTGTCCGCGAACACCGATTGCTTGATGAGCCAGAGCAACGTGTAAGTGCCATGCAGGCCAAGATAGAGGAAGGCGACGGTGCTCCAATTATGGAAATACACCATCAGGGCGAGAACGATGGGGGCGACGAGAATCTTGTGGGCATTGATGACCGAGTTGACGGTGACCATATCCACCTCCTAAACTAACGTTTGGATGTAGACAGTGTCTAGATAGTTTCACAAATTTCATTTTTTTGGAGGATATTGCCATGGAACGTATTTCCCGACCGAGTCCCCGGGGCACCGGAAAGAGTGACGGCTATCACCATGGCGATCTTCGGGCCGAACTGCTCCGGGCGGCGGAGGAGATCATTCGGGAGTCAGGGGTCGACGGCCTGACGCTGCGCGCCTGCGCGCGGAGGGCGGGCGTTTCGCACGGCGCGCCGGCGCACCACTTCGGAAGTGTCACCGGGTTGCTGACCGAATTCGCGGCCGAAGGGTTCGAACGGCTCGCGGAGGCGATGAGCCGGAAGCAGCTAAAGGACCCCGACGATCAACTCCAGGCGGCGGGCCTGGGATACATACAATTTGCGATGCGTTGGCCGGAGCACTTCCGCGTGATGTGGCGCAGTGAGTTGCTGAATGAGAACTCGCCTCACCTGCAGCAGGCACGAGAGACATCCCAGCAGCGTCTCCGGGATGCGTTGCTGCACGCTAATGCGCAAGGGCGCACACTGTCAGAGGACGAGCTGGCGGCGCGATTCCAGGTGGCCTGGTGCTGCGTGCACGGCTACGCTTCGTTGTGGGTGGAAGGCAATCGCGGATCGCGCTCCCTCAACGAGGCAAAACGCATGCTCCGCCTCTTGCGACCCGCGCTGGTGCAGGAATGAGGCGTGGAAATCCGGTAGTTCCGATCAATCGAGATCCCCGCTTGAAACGCAGATCCTTCGACTTCGCGCGCGCCCGTCGCCACACGTTCGTCAAAGCGACAATCCGCCATCCATCAGCAGCTCTGCGCCTACCGTGAAGGGAGCCTCGTCCGAAGCGAGGAAGACCGCGGCCTTCGCAACCTCCTTGGGATCGCCGAAGCGTCCGAGCGGAACCCGCTTTTTGAGCGAGTCCGCGAACCTTTTGACATCTGCCTTTGGCAGCCCCAGCTTGTCGTAGAGCGGCGTATCGATCGGTCCGGGACTGATGGCATTGACGCGGATGCCGCGCGGAAGCAACTCGCCTGACAGCGTGCGCGTGAAGGAGAGCAGGGCAGCCTTCGAGGCTCCAAAGACGCTCGTGTTCGGCATCCCGACATGCGCGTTCACAGATGCAATCAGCACAATGCACGCTGACTTCGAAAAGACCGGAAGGAGCGCCTGAATCAGAAACAGAGGACCCTTGACGTTGATCGCGAACGTACGGTCAAAGCCTGCCTCGTCCCACTTTTGCAGCGGGCGCAGGTCCGCCACGCCTGCGTTGACGACGAGGACGTCGAGCTCGTCAAGGGTCTGGTGAACGTCTTCGGCGAGTTTCTTCTGGGCTGCGACGTCGCTCGCGTCGGAGTTGAGAACGAACGCTTGCTTGCCCAGCAACTTGCGTGCGGCGAGTGCCTTCCGCATGATGTCGAGACTCGCCGGATCAACGTCTGTGACTGCGACCTGCGCACACTCTGCGAGAAACTGCCAGGCAATCTCGACTCCAATCCCTGTCGTACCTCCGGTGATAAGGGCCCGCTTGCCTTTCAGTCTGTCCATCGGGGTTTCTCCTTCCGCGGTTCATCATTCGTCGTAGAGCGACTCTCGGGCCGGAACGAGTATCTTATCCAATTCCTCTTCGTCTTGACCGAGGACCGCTCACCCAATTGCCATTCCCCATCGCACTCACGGTGTGATACAAAGCAGCGTCCGGAAAACTTGTCCGGTTGTTGGAACGAAGGGACCCGTCCGTCGCCATGAAAATGAATACCCGTTCAGTATCATTGCTCTCGATCATATTTACTGCCTGTGCCCTGGCCCTCAGCGGTTGCTCCAGCGGAAGCTCCAACCCGCTCGCCGCGATCCAGGCCGCGCAGGCCAAGAACGTCGGCAACTTCTCGACGACGGTCTTTCTCGGCGACTCGCTGACGGCTGGCTATCAAAGCGGTTCGTTGCTGGATACCCAACAGGTGCACGGCTGGGCGCCCGTGGTGGCGACCCAGGCGCAGTTCAGCATCGTGCAACCGCTCATCGCCTATCCTGGCGCGCCTAACGTGATGATTCTCCAGTCTCTCGGGCCGCCGCCGGTGATCACGACCGCGCCCGGTACAACGACCGGCCGCGATAACTTCGCCGCGCAGCCGACGGACCTCGCGGTTCCCGGCGCCTTCGTCAACGATGTCCTGGTTACCGCGCCGCTTGCCAATCCCGCGCCCGGTCAGCAGCAGATCAATCAGCTTGTGCTCGGCTTTCCCGGACTCGGCTACGGACAGGCCTACACGCAACTGCAGGCCGCCATCGCCGCGAAGCCCACGACGATCTTCCTCTGGATCGGCAACAACGACGCTCTCGTCGCGGACCTCACCGGAACACCAGCGTCGATGACGTCGGTGGCCAACTTTACCTCGCAATACACCTCGCTCATTCAGCAGCTCTCGACCCTGACCACCGCGCATCTGGTGATCGGAAATGTTCCCGACGTCACGCTGGTGCCCTATCTGACCCCGGCAGCTCTCGTGCTCGCCGAATACTCCGCGGCGACCGGCTATCCAACCTCGGTTCTCAGCACACTCTTCGGCATCTCTCCCGGAGACTACGTCACGCCCGAAGGTCTCAACGAGATCAGCGCCATCCTCGCCGGCAAGCAGAAGACCCCGCTGAGCGACGCTGGAGTTTTGACGGCCGCCGAAGCCACTACCGTGCGGACGATGGTCACCGCGTACAACCAGGTCATCGCGCAGCAGGCGCAGTCAGTAGGCGCGACGCTGGTCGACATCAACACATTGTTTGGAAAACTCGCTGTCTCCGGAATCGACATCGGCGGATACACCGGAACATTTTCCTTCCTCGGAGGCCTGTTCGCGCTTGACGGAATCCACCCCACCAACACCGGCTATGCCATCCTCGCGAACGCCTTCATCGATACGATGAACTCCGCCATCAACACCAAAATCCCCGATGCAAACCTGACCGCAATCGCCGCCGCCGACCCGCTGTGGCCGCCCAACATTCCATACCACCTCGGCGGTCACGTCATCACAGCGCCTGAGTTGCCCGCCGCAGCGATGCAGCAGGCAGGCCGCGCGCTCCTCCCTCAGGAGATGCAACAGCAGTAGGGAAGCGGCAGAAGTGCGCTAAGGAAGAGTTCCGGGTGATGTGTAGAGCCTGCGCTCGGCCGCGTCCGGAATCACTTTTTTCAGGTAGTCCTCAAGCCGCTGCCCGCGGCGTGGCGTGAATGTGCGCTCCAGCACCTCGACCTGGTCCATGCGGTCGAGGCGGAAGTCGCGGAAGTCATCACGCAGCTCGCACCATGAGCTAAGCGTCCACACGCCGCTCCAGAACGCGAGCGCCAGGGGACGTACATTCCTGTCGCTGCGCTCGCCGTCCTCGCGCGCGTAGCCGAAGTGCACCACGCGGCGAGACTTGCAGGCGTTGTGCAGCGCATCGAGCCGCTCGCGCAGCGGCTGCTGCATGCGGAAGCCGGGAGCATAGAGAAGGATGGAGTCGAACTCCGTGCGCAGCTCCGGCGGCAGAACCGCCTCGATGCGCTGCAGGGCCTGCGTCGCGCCCTGCACATTCTCGGCGCCGCCCCACGCGCGCACCAGCCGGGCGCCGAGTACAAGAGCCGTCAATTCGCCACGGGTAAACATCAGCGGAGGAAGGTCCATGTCGCGGCGCAGCGTGTATCCCACGCCGGCCTCGCCTTCAATGGGAGTGCCTGACAGCTGGAGGTCCTGGATGTCGCGATAGATCGTTCGCTGCGAAACCTGCAGCTTGTCCGCCAGGGTCTGCGCCGTAAGCAGGCGGCCCTGGCGGAGAAACTGCACGATGCGAAAGAGTCGGTCGGCGCGTCGCATGTTAGTTGCAGGTTGTTCGTTGTCGGTTGCAGGTTGGATTTTACTAACAACTGACAACCTGCAACCTGCAACTGTCTTTCAGTGCGAGTGCAGCCCAATGTGATTGCCCTCAGAGTCGCGCATGCACGCAAAGTGCCCGTAACCACCCGGCACCTCCGTCTTCGGCATCAGGATCAGTCCGCCAGCACGCGACACGCGCGAGAGCACAGCATCCAGAATGCCGTCGCAGTTGAGGTACACCAGCGCGCCATTGCGGCCCGGTCTGCGTACACTGCGCTTCACCAGCATG
This sequence comes from uncultured Acidobacteriaceae bacterium, assembly GCA_963741395.1. Taxonomy (GTDB): domain Bacteria; phylum Acidobacteriota; class Terriglobia; order Terriglobales; family Acidobacteriaceae; genus Edaphobacter. The sequence goes on along the minus strand of CAVUHV010000007.1, from coordinate 360,256 downwards.
CCGCCGGTTCCCGTCGGGTCAGAGGCAAAGATCGACATCGGCTCGGACCGCGTCTCGCGGTGCATCCTTGCGCCGAGTACCGTCTCGTAGAACCGGGTGGCGCGATCGAGGTCCTCGCAGGGAATCTCGAACCAGTTGATCGCATGAGTGCGCACGGCCGTCTGCAAATCTGCATTGGCGGGCGTCTGCGCGATGGTCTGCTCGGGCGTCTGTGTGCTCATGACATGCTCCTCTCTATTACAGAATGAAGCATAACCAACCCCTGCTGACACCATCCTGTCAGGAGCCTCAGGATTTTTGTGACGAATCGCAGTTGAGCAAAAAGGTCAGTCCACTTTGCGCGTCACTGCGGCATGCCCCACCCGTGCAGCCGCGGCATCCAGCGGTGAACGTTCCGGCAGTACAGTTCATACTCGCCATCGAAGACGTCACGTAAATGCGGCTCCTCGTACAGTCGCACAAACAGATTCACGCCAACGATAGCGACAACTGTCAGCACAATTGCTTCCACGCTCACGCGCCCGAACACAACCCACAGTCCAACCCATCCCACAAAGAACCCCAGGTACATCGGGTTGCGAACATACCGGTAGAACCCCACCACAACCAGCCTCTTCGGCGGAGCAAACACTGCCGGAGTTCCGTGTCCCGTCCAGCCGAAGTCCCACACGCATCGCAGCGCGACCGCAAACCCAAGCACCGACGGCACCATCGCAATCCACCGCCACGGCGCAACGTCTACCGCATCCACATGAAAGCCAAGCCACGAAGGCAGCAGCCAGAACCACAGCGCAAAGAACAGGCACCCCACAGCCAGCGAAGCAATCGCCGTCGGCCAATGCAGGCCATGATCCGGATCTCGCGTGACTCCAGTCATAAATCCCTGCCGCCCAAATTATGCACCTGCGTCTCAGCCCGCGCAATCGGACCGATTGAAGGTAGTGGGCCAGCTTGAACTCCGGGGCAACCAAAATTACCTATAGCCCGTTTTTATGCAGTTCGCTCGGTAATTGGTGAGATACTCTGCCCGTTAAAGTGAGCCCGGACGGAAAATGAAGGACGCCCCTGTCGTCTAGAATCAGCTTATGTGCTTCACCCTGTACGCAGGCACGACTAACCCGCTCCCGCGAAAGGAGTGGGACAAAGACGCTCGCGGCTTGAGTGTAAACTCCCTTGTCGAACGCGATGCCCATATCATTAGGCACTTCAATCGTCGCGAAGTTCAATACATTGGCTCCACATCTGGCTGCGGATGCGACTTCCCGCACGTCACGCTAACAAGGGGGGAGTGGGTGGGATACCCGGCTGTCGTGGTTGACGACCCTGCATGGGAGGCTAGCGAACGCGTGAATCGCGAAGCATTGGTGGCTTTGTTGCGAGAAAGCGGGGAGAAGACGGTCGACTTGTATGGGATCTGGGATGGAGATTTTGCGAAGCCGGTGAATGTCCGAGAGGAGATTCCGCTCAGCAGAATCCTGGAACCCAATTTCCGTTTCAAAGAGCGAGGTTTCTACACAGTGAGCCTGTGACGCGGCTCTTTCCAGCTCAACTCCCGCAAAGCCGTGCCAGCTCAACCGGTCAATGCAACACTATCTAACCAACTGATTCACAAAATGCTTACCCTGAAGAATCGATCTGTTTGGCTGATGTGGCCAAACCTAGCTAGGGTAAGGTTCCGGCTGATCTAACCCTAGCCAGCGCTTTTTAGATTTTGTTTTCAATGAATGTGGGTCTGAGCTGAGTGTTGCGTCGACCCATTGAGACCACCCGGCTTTTCGGAAACTTCAGTCATTCACTCCAAACTGACCCGCTACCGATTAAAGCGGCGGCTTCGGAGGCTTCACCGGATTCGCGACGCTCGTCCCGTACACCTTCACGCGGCGGCGAAAGAGTCTTCCGTTCTCCGCCACATAGAGCCACGTCGTATCGGCGGTGGAAAACGTAAGCGCCGTCACCGCGCCAATCTCAGGAGCATTCAATATCGTCGCAACGCGGCCGTTCGCCTCGCAGATCTGGACGCCCTCGGGTGTTGCGAAGTACGTCTGCCCGGTGCTGTCGTCTGCCACGGAGGCCACGCCGCTCTTCCAACCCATCTCCGGCATCTCCAGCCGATAGAAAGGCTCGCCGTTGCGCAGCGATCCATCGGGAGCAATCTGAAACGACCAGCTGAATCGCGACAGCGCGTCCGTCACCACGAGCAGCGACTGGTCCGGCGACAGCGCGACTCCCGCGGGCTCCGCCATCTGCCCCTCAACCGACATGCGACTCACCTTGCCGGTCGCATCGACAAATCCGATTGCTGCGTGCGTGCGATCCGCAAAGTAGATCCTGCCCGAACGAGTCAGCGCAAGGCCATCCGCGTGCACATCCGTCGCGACAGGCCGCTCACCGCCTTCGGCAGAATAGTCCACAATGCGATGCTGCGAAGGCTGCGAAGCATACAGGCTTCCCCACGGAGCGATGCGCAGCGCACGCGCACCGTCGGTGTGCTCACGGAAGAGCGTGACCGCACCATTTGCAGCGACCTTGTAGATTCGGTTCGCCGCCGGATCAGCAAAGTACACGTTGCCCGCGTCGTCGCTCGTTGGGCTATCGACCGAAGTGTAAGTTCCCTCAATCTGCTGCCACGGCTGATCGGCTGAGACGATGGAGTAAGGCTTTCCGCGCGGATCCCAGCCCGCCAGCTTCTCGGCTTCGGGCTCGTGAACGACAATTGGCTGCGGATAGCCGCGCCACAGCCAGCTCAGGGCATCGGGCAGAATCGCTGCGGCCTGCTTCGTATCGTGCGCACCCTCGCCCATCACCAGCGTCGCATCGTAGCCGCCATATTGCAGGGCCTCGTACATCACCTGGTTGTTGATGGGCCAACTGCCGGAGAAAGCGAATCCGAAGGGCGCGCCGGGAATGATGTGGTCATTCTTCCCATCCTGCATGAAGATGCGAATCGGCTTCGGCTCCGTCTTGCGCACGAGCGCGGGCAGGCTGTCCGCGCCCTTCATCGCGACATAAGTCCCAATGAAGCTGATGACGCGGTGGAACTGATCCGGCCGGTTCCACGCCGTCATGAAAGCCCCCACGGCTCCGGTGCTGACGCCGACGATCGCATGATCGTCAGGGTTGTGCGAGAGCCGATAGCTCTTCTCGACCTCGGGGATCAATTCCTCCAACAGGAAGCTCGAGAAGCGGCTGCTCAGCGAGTCGTACTCGAAGATGCGCTCATAGCGGCTTTGCACTTCATTGGAGACCGCAGGCAGCACTCCCGGATCGATAAAGATTGCAATCATCGGCGGCAGCTCGCGCCTGGCGATGAGGTTGTCGAGCACGACGGGAGCACGCGTGCTGTCGCGCAGAAAGCCGCTGCCATCGAGAAAGATTGTGAACGGCGCAGGCTTGCTCGCGTCGTAATTGGCAGGAACGTAAATCGAATAGGTATGCGGCGTACCGGGATAGAACGCTCCCGGCTTCAGCTGATGCTGCGTCACCGTACCCTTCGGCACGCTCGCCAGCGGCTGAGAGTCAGGCCCCAGCGTATATTGCTGACCAAACAATAGCGCGCTGGAGAGAATCGTGCCAAGTACGACTGCAGCAGCTGAGAATCGCATGCGAGGCTTCACCTCAAACACGAGAAGTATACGACTAACCAGCCTATATATAACGGTATATAATGTTGCTATATGGCAAAAAAACTCGTTGCTTTCAACATCGACATCGACGACCTCGCCAAGCTCGACGGTTACGCCACCAATCTTGAGCGAGACCGAACCTACGTCCTGAATCAGGCCGTCAAGATGTACATCGCTGATGCAGAGCGTGAAGCGCGTGAGGATGAAGAAGCCATCGCGCAGATCAGACGAGGCGAAGGCCGGCCAGCAGGGGAGTTTTTTGCCGAGCTTAGATCCCAGAGCATATCCCAGAGTAGATCCCAGAACAAGGCAAGGAAGGCCAGTTGAACGTTATTCTCTCTGCTGACGCTCAGTCAGATATTCGAGCGATACGCAATTACATTGCAGTGGACAGCGAACTCTATGCAGAGAAAATGATCGACCGGCTGGAGGCTGCCCTCAACCGTATAGGGCAGTTCCCACAGGCCGGACGGCCAACCCGGCATACCAATACACGTGAAGTCATCGTCGCACCGTACGTCATTCGATACCGCATCGGAAAGAAGCAGATCGAGGTGACGCGTATTCGTCACGGAAAGCAATATGCTTCGTGAGCAGTTGGAAGGGTAGGGGAGTCCACGCAGCAGCTGGAACATGAGGCGCGAGAATCATGAAGACGAGGAAGACGAGATCGGTCCACATAAACCTGCTCCTGCTGCTGGCTCTATTGCCAACGACCCTCACAGCCGCCGCGCAGTCATTCTGGATAGGCACCTGGGCAGCCTCGCAGCAGATACCCGAGCCGCAAAACTCCCTCCCGGCCGACGACCTCCGCGATGCCACCCTGCGCCAGATCGTCCATCTCTCCGCAGGAGGCACGGCCCTGCGCGTTCATCTCTCCAACGCCTTTGGGACTCAGCCGCTGCACGTCACCTCCGCCCACATCGCGCGGCCGCTCTCTCCGGCATCGCCAAAGATCGATCCTGCAACTGACAAGCCCCTCACTTTTTCCGGCAGCGCGGACGTCACGATCCCCGCCGGAGCCGAGTACATCTCCGACCCGATCGCCGTTGCCGTGCCTCCGCTCTCGGACCTGGCCGTGACACTTCATCTTGATGCGCCGCCCACAGGCGAAACCGGCCATCCCGGCTCCCGCGCAACCTCTTACTTCGTCCACGGAGACGCCGTCTCAGCCGCTGATCTTCCTGACGCGAAGACGATCGACCACTGGTATCAGCTATCCGGAGTCGATGTGGCCGTCCCCACCGGCAGCGCGGTCGTCACCCTCGGAGACTCGATCACCGATGGCCACGGAGCGACGACGAACGGAAACGATCGCTGGCCCGATGTGCTTGCGCAGCGCCTCCAGGCCTCGCCAGATATGCGCAGCACAGGCGTGCTCAATCAAGGCATCGGAGGAAATCATCTATTGACCGACGGCCTGGGACCGAACGCCCTGGCGCGCTTCGACCGCGATGTTCTCGCGCAGCCCGGAGGTCACACTGTGATCGTGCTTGAAGGCGTGAACGATCTCGGCGGCCTGACACGCACCGGCGAAGTCAGCGAAGAGCAGCATGCTTTGCTCGTGAAGCGCATCCTCGGGGCCTACGAGCAGATCATCGCGCGAGCCCACGCGCGCGGACTCAAGGTCATCGGCGCAACGATACTGCCCTACGTCGGCTCAGACTACTACCACCCCGGACCCGCCAACGAAGCGGACCGCCAGGCTGTCAACGAATGGATTCGCGCGGCAGGACACTTCGATGCGGTCATCGACTTCGACAAAGTAACGCGCGATCCCGCGCATCCCGATCGTCTGCTGCCAGCCTACGACTGTGGCGATCACCTCCACCCATCCCCCGCCGGCTACAAAGCCATGGGCGAATCCATCCCGCTCGCGCTCCTGCACTAATCCCGTACCCCTCCGGCTGTCCGTCATCTCACGCGACAGTCCCCATAGGAACCTACCCGACCGGATCGCCTCCTCCAGAGGATGAAGGCCGTAAAGAACTTCCATCCCTCCAGTCAACCGCCGTATGCTTCGGCCGAGAGTTCGAAGTCTCTTCTCCGCTCCAGCCACCACAACCCAAACTCCGTCGCCGCAATCACCAGAATCCCCGCACCCCACACATAAAAACCTACCATCGGAATCAACTTATCTTTTTCTTCCTTCGACAGGCTTGCCCTTAGAAAGCCCCGCGCCGCCAACAGGCACAAGACCATCGCAGCGGCAACAAACGGCCGCGCCCGCCTTAGCACCTCAAATGACTCACTGAAACAACTTTCCACCACCAGCACATTCGCCCACCCACCCAGCGGCAACCCTATAGCCCATGAAAAATATCCGGTTGGGGACAACATCGCGGCAAGGGAACACAACGCGCAGAAATAGCCAGGCCAACCTGGTCCCTTAAAGGGCGCAGAATTTGCCCCTGGCAACAGCATCGAGACAAAGAACAGGCAGTACCCCACAGCCTGGAAGACCCGATGCACCCGAGACATCATCGTGTCACTCTTCCTCATTGGCATTGCGGCATAATATCGTCAAATCCATCGATCTAAAACCTTATTTTCGTGTTACTTCCAAAAGTAGTTGTTTGGCGGGGTGGCCCACCCTATCACTCCCAACTAACCACAGATACACGAGTGCCCCATCCTTCGCGCTTTTTGCGAAGGGACAGCCACGGACCGGTAGTCTACACCTGACCGAATCCCCACAATCGGGTGGCCCAGATCCCTTGGCGCTATGCCACAAAAAACTGTCAAGCCCCCAAATCCGCGGAAAACCCTGCAAGCCACACAAAACAAAGCAGAAATAAATCTCCTGAACGTGGCAGAGCAGTTTCGTCCAATTCTCTATAATCAATAAAGACTACAAAAAAGCCCCGGAATCCGGGGCTTTTGTCGTTTGTGAAACAAAACTCCTTTGCATTGAATATTTTACAAAGAAGCTGTCCGCAAGTAATTGATTCTACGTAAGCGCCAGCCCCATAACTCCTTTATTTTCTATATTTTGAATGCTAAACCCTTTAGATGGAATATTTTAGCTCGCATGAATCACGCAAACTAATGAAACAGAAGAATTTAGCAAAAAAGAACACCAAAAAAATTAGAGAAACCCTGAGTGCTTCGGCGCGACCACACGAGCTTAGCGCACCTGAGAAGCTAGTAACCGCCGACCTCAGTCAGATTCTCAAACCGCGTGAAGTCCGAGAGATAGGCCAGATGCACGCTGCCCGTCGGACCGTTACGCTGCTTGGCGATGATGATCTCGGCCTTGCCCTTCGAGTCGGGATCTTCATCGCCGTTCTCGTCTTTGTTGTAGTACGAGTCGCGATGGATGAAGGCGACCACGTCGGCGTCCTGCTCGATCGAGCCCGACTCGCGAAGGTCGCTCAACATGGGTTTTTTGTCGCCGCCGCGCTGTTCGCTCGAACGCGACAACTGCGAAAGCGCGATCACCGGAACCTTCATCTCTTTCGCCAGCGCCTTCAACCCACGTGAGACAGCCGAGACCTCCTGAGTGCGGTTCTCGAAACCCTTTCTGCCCGCGGGTGCTGTGCCCGTCATCAGTTGCAGGTAGTCGATGACGATGAGGTCCAGCGAGCCCTCCTGCTGCTTCAGCCGTCGAGCCTTCGCGCGCATCTCGGCCAGCGTGATGCCCGGTGTGTCGTCGATGAACAGCTTCGAGTCCATCAGCCGCTCGAGCGCCGCCAACAGCTTGCCTTTGTCTTCCTTGGGCAGAAAGCCGGTCTGAATCTTGCGCGAGTTGACAAGCGCTTCGCTCGCCAGCATACGACGCAGCAGGCTCTCCTTCGACATTTCGAGCGAGAAGACCGCGACGACCCTGCCGTCTCTCACCGCTGCATTCTGCGCGATGTTGATCGCCCACGCCGTCTTTCCCATCGAAGGACGCGCCGCGATGATGATCAACTCCGACTGCTGCAGCCCGCTCGTCATGCGGTCGAACTCGATGTAGTGCGTGGCGAGCCCGGTAATTTCGCGGCCCTGCTCGTACAGCTTATCGATCGAGCCGAAGGATGACGCCACAATCTCGCCGATGCCGGAAAACCCGCGCTGAATTGCGCTGTCGGCCACCGTGGCCAGTTGCGACTCAACATCACCCAACACATTGATCGCATCTTCTGATTGATCGGAAGCCCGCGTCGCGCCTTCGCTGAAGATGCTCATCAGCTGCCGCAGCAGGCTCTTGTCCTTGACGATGCGGACGTAGCTCTCGATGTTCAGATTGCGAGGAATCCCCTCGGTTAGAAACGCGAGGTACGCCGGCCCACCGATCGAGTCCAGCTCCTTCTTCTTCGCCAGAACTTCGCGCACGGTGATGTAGTCCACGCCGTGCCCCAGCGTCGCAAGCTCGACGATGGCGCTGTAGATACGCCGGTGCGAGTCCAGCGAAAAGTCTTCCGCCTGAAGGCGCATGGTAGCGTCGTTGATCGCAAGCGCGTCGAGCAGCATCGCGCCCATAATCGCGGTCTCGGCATGAACGGAGGAGGGAAGACCATCGTCGGAGGTAAGTTGTGGAAAGGAGGCCATGAGGGAACTCTCTCCATTCTCCGCGAAAAAAATGGGATAATACCTCTGAAAATTTTCGTCTTTGTGTGGATATTACTTCCGGAGATACTCCTCTGACAGATTGAAAAGGGGGGACAGTGGTGAACCTTAAGGATGGAACGCGACAGCTCTGGTCCGTATTTGTCGTAATTATTGCGCTTGTTATTCCTAGCGGCGCGCAAAAACCGGTCATTTTTGATGTCTCTACAGTTGTTGTCGGAGCGCAGAGGATTCAAACACTCTACTTGTACGCGGTTGGAAAATGGTCAGATGCGGGCGACCATGTCGGAGCGCTCTCTACCGAAATTCAGTGCTACAAAGCGCTAGGGTTTTGCAATGTGGCGAGTGCGGAGTGGAACGGGGCTGAAGCCGTTGTTAACCTTAGCCCCTTCGACATTCTCCGTTGGGACAGCAAAGAGATTATTGGAGTAGATAGTTCGCCAATTTGCATCGTGAACACTTTACGGGCCGATCTTGTTACCAAGAGAGTTACTTTAAGCTCATCTGACAAGGGAGTGACAGCAGACCCCTTCTGCAAAGGGACAGACAAACTCGGCACTGCTGTTTTGTTAAGTCCGCAAGACATGAGCAAAGACCAAATCAAAAGTACGACGCCCAAGAAATAAATCCGGCGGAAACACAATTTTGTAAATGCGAAGCGACATTCAATCGCAGGCGTGCGCCCGCAACGATGATTAAACGGGAAAGCCCCAGTTCGGCGACTATCGAGCCCTTACTTCCGCTGATATTCCTCGAACAAATCCGGAAACTGCTGCTTCAGCCCCGCGATCTTCGGAATATCGCAGACCTGGATGTATGGATTATCCGGATTTTTATCGGCGTAGTCCTGGTGGTAATCCTCGCCGTCGTAAAACGCCTGCAGCGGAACAAGCTGCGTGACAATCTTCTTCGGAAAGACATGCGCTGCGTCGAGCTGCGCGATGTACGCCGCCGCAACTTTCTCCTGTTCCGGCGTGGTGTAGAAGATCGCCGAGCGGTATGACGTGCCGACATCCGGTCCCTGCCGGTTCAACTGCGTGGGATCGTGCACGACCGAGAAGAAGATACGCAGCAGCGTGCCGTAGCTCACCTTCGACGGATCGAACACGATCTTCACGGCCTCGGCATGCTCCGTGCGCTCCGAGGAGACATCGCGATAGTTCGCCGTCTCCTTCGTCCCGCCCGAGTAGCCCGCTGTCGTCGCCGTCACGCCCTTCACCCGCTGAAATACGCTCTGCACGCCCCAGAAGCATCCACCGGCAAACACCGCCGTTTCGCTGTGAGTCTTGCCGGGCTCATCCACTGTGGGAGCCGGGATCGGCTCCTTCCTCTCCGCTGCAATCGCCATCGTTCGTCCTCCTCGCATCAGTAGGCCCGCAAGCACAACCCCCAGAACCGCAACCAGCAACCAAACCACACCGTTCTTCATCCCCTCGCCTCCGGGTCTGTTCATCCTTTAGATGTTGGCCCAGCGCTCGAGGTCACAAACCGCGGTTCAAGCGACGATCTGCTGCTGTTTTCGTCCTTGAATCTCGATAAAAACCAGCAGCAGACTGATCGCCGCAGGCGTCACGCCCGAGATGCGGCTCGCCTGCCCAATCGTCTGTGGACGCACGCGAGTCAGCTTCTCGTGCATCTCGCGCGACAGCCCGCTCACCGCGCCGTAGTCGAACCACTCCGGGATCACCTGCTTCTCCGCCGCCTTCAGCTTCTCCATCGATCGGCGCTGCTGCTCGAGATAGCCCGCGAACTTGATCTCCGTCTCGACGGTCTTCATCTCGTTCCGCACCCACGCCGGCAGCTTCTCTGCAGAAGCCATTGCCTCCAGCCAGACAGTCAACTCACGTGACCGTCCAATCGTCCCATGCAGCGCCGGAGCCAGCTCTTCCACCGTCATCTCCGGCCGCTTCAGCAATTGGGCGAACGTGTTCCCCTCGATACTGGTGCCTTCAATCTTCGCGCGCACGGCAATCGAAAGCTCCTCCGCCCGCACGCGAGTCGTCTGCAGCAGGTCGGCAAACACCTGCGCTCGCGACTGCTTGGCCTCATACGCCGCCCATGCCGTCTCATCGATCAGGCCCAGCCTGCGTCCGTGCGGAGTCAGCCTGCGGTCGGCATTATCGATGCGCAGGTGCAGCCTGAACTCCGCCCGCGAGGTAAACATCCGGTAAGGCTCGTTCGTCCCTTTCGAGATCAGGTCGTCGATCAGGATTCCCGTGTAGGCCTCCGTGCGATCCAGCGTGAACGCGGGCAGACCCTTGACTGCCAGAGCCGCGTTGATCCCAGCCATCAAACCCTGGCACGCCGCCTCTTCATACCCGCTCGTCCCGTTGATCTGCCCGGCAAGATACAGCCCGTCGTAGCTCTTCACTTTCAGCGAGCGGTCAAGCTCCGTCGGATCGATCGCGTCGTACTCAATCGCGTATCCCGGCCGCAGCATCTCCGCGTTCTCGAGCCCAGGAATCGAGCGCACCATCGCGGCCTGGACCTCCATCGGCAGGCTCGTGCTCATGCCGTTGATGTAGACCTCGTGCGTGTTCAGCCCCTCCGGCTCCAGAAAGAACTGGTGCTTCGTCTTGTCCGGGAAGCGGACGATCTTATCCTCGATCGACGGGCAGTACCGCGGGCCGATCCCCTCAATCTGCCCCGAGTACATCGGCGAGCGGTGCACATTCTCGCGAATCAGTCGCAGCGTCTCGGCGGTCGTGTGGGCGATATAGCAGCTCACCTGCCGCAGGGGAGGAACTCCGCCATGCGCAAAGCTCGACCGCTCGCTGAACGGAGTCGGATCGGCATCGCCCGGCTGCTCCTCAAACCGGCTCCAGTCGATCGTCCGCCCATCCAGGCGCGGCGGAGTTCCCGTCTTCAAACGGCATTCGCGCAATCCCAGCTTCTTCAGATTCTCACCGAGCAGTACGCTCGCCGGCTCGCCGCTGCGCCCCGCTGTGTACTGCTGTTCGCCGCAGTGAATCAACCCATTCAAAAACGTCCCGGTCGTCACGACCGTAGCCGCCGCGCGAACTTCACGTCCATCCCGCAGCTTCAATCCGTGGACTCGCTGTCTTCCAGACTCGCCGTCTCGCTCAACAATCAGGTCCACCACTTCGGCCTGCTTGATGAACAGATTCTTCTGCCCCTCGAGCACCTCGCGCATCTTCACGCGATACAGCGCCTTATCGCACTGCGCACGCGGAGACCACACCGCCGGCCCGCGGCTCGTGTTCAGCAGCCGAAACTGAATCCCGCACGCATCGGCGACCTCGCCCATCACGCCACCCAGGGCATCCACCTCGCGAACAAGATGTCCCTTGGCGATGCCGCCAATCGCCGGATTGCAGCTCATCTGCGCGATCAGGTCGAGGTTGAGGGTAAACAGCGCCGTCCGCAGCCCCATGCGAGCCGCCGCCATCGCCGCCTCGCACCCGGCGTGCCCGGCGCCGACGACGACTGCATCGTATTGTTCTGTAAAGCTCACTTTTCTATTCTAGATTTCTTTTCGCAGTTCATTGAAAACTATCGTTTTCGATCAAGCCTACAATACGCAAATAATTGAAGAAATCCTCACTGGCTGTGGTGGGTCGTTAGATGAAGGAGAATGATCAGGATCGGCAAGATTCGTTCCTGATCCGCTGATCCATCTATGCGGATGCTGCTCATGCCTAAAATCATTCCTAGCCTTGGAGAACTCTGAAGCATTCGAAGCCCTTTAGAGTCGCGGACCACTGTTCCAAATATGCCGGTACGACAATGCCATACCAACCCGTCTGAATGGGTAATGTCGACCGATCGAAATATCCGCAGCACATTTGTCTTGAGAACCGGAACGTCATCGCAGAGGACGCGGTAGGATTCCCGTTGTAGTAATGCGCTACGAAAGAACTGCAGCTCCCAACGCTTGGTGTTGCACTCACATTGGTAAGCAATACCGCCGCAATTTTCGACTTCGGCACTAAAAACGTACCGAAGATTTAAGATGCGATCCTGTCCAGATAGAAGATCGAATTCTGCAAAGGGTCTAGCCTGCGCTTGGAAAATCTTGCCCTTCATCTGTTCAGGCGTAGCCACAAAATCTCTCCTAATGTGAGCCACTCATCGCTGGAACAGTAACGAACCGCGTCACATGCCCAATGCGTGACCGGCGAGTCATCTCTTGGAAGAGTAGATAGTTTTTCCAAAAAACCGATAACTCATCACAAAGGTACCTTAACCTTTCAGAATCCTCTTTACAATCACCGCATGCCCGCCCAAAAATTCCTCTTCACTGTCGCACTCCTCTGCGCCTCCATCGCCGCCAGTGCCCAAACTCCCGTAGCCATCACCACCGACCCCGCTCCCGACAAGGCCAACCCCGCCGCGATGCAGTCCTTCCAGCTCCCCAGTCACGGAGCGCTCCTCAACGCCATCGTCTACGTCGCCTCGGGACCCGGGCCGCATCCTGTCGTCATCCTGTTGCACGGCTTCCCCGGGAACGAGAAGAACCTCGACCTCGCCCAGACCATCCGCCGCGCCGGCTGGGACGTTCTCTTCTTCAACTACCGCGGATCCTGGGGCTCGCCCGGCTCGTTCTCCTTCACCCACGCGATGGAAGACACGCAATCCGCCATCGCCTACCTGCGCGACCCTGCCAACGCCGCGAAGCTCCGGTCCGATCCCAAGTACATCGTCCTCGTCGGCCACAGCATGGGAGGCATGATCGCCGCTAACGTCGCCGCCGCCGACCCCGACATCCGCGGCGTCGGACTCATCTCCGCCGCCAACATGGCCGGCCGCGTTCTGCCTGCTGTCCAGGCCAACCAGCAGGAGGCCGCGCTCCCGAAGATTGCCGCTGCCCTCGCCGCCGAAGACATGGCTCCACTCGCCGGATGCACTCCCGAATCCCTAGCACGCGAGCTCCTCGCTAACGCCGCTAAGTGGAACATCCCCGACCTCGCGCCGAAGCTCTCCGCGCGCCCCATCCTCGTCGTCACCTCCGACGACGGCCTCGCAGACGCCAGCGATGCTTTCGTCGCCAACCTCCGCAAGATCGGTGACACAGAGGTTAACGAGGTTCACATCGCCACCGACCACGTCTACTCCGATCACCGCATCGCTCTTCAGCAGACCGTCCTCGAAGGGCTTGACTATCTGCAGAGCCACCGCTGAGCAGCGGGCGCGTACAAGCAACCGCACCGTCGCTCTCATCATCCTCAATCAGTAACTGTGCGAAACTGACGCAGACAAGGCCACCATGCTCGAACACGCCCACTTCCCGCACACGTGGTTCCTTGCCATCTTTGTCTTCTGTGCTGGTATCGTCTTCGCGAACGTTGCGCACTACATCCTGTTCCGTGTGCTCCGCAAGAAAGAGGAGGAGCAAACGACCCGCACACGCTGGGGAGTGCACAAGCACCTTAGCGGCCCCGCGCGCGCCATCTTCTTTCTCACCTGCCTCGCCATCGTCCTTCCGCTCGTTCCCGGCGTGCCCGGCTACCTCTACGACCTCCTCCGCCAGGGCATCGCGATGGCCATCGTCGTCGCGCTCGGCTGGTTCGCCGTCGGCTGTATCTATGTCTTTCAGAACTTCATGCTCCGCCGCTACGACCTCGCCGCGGAGAACAACATCCAGGCCCGCCGCGTCCACACCCAGTTTCAGCTCTTCCGCCGCATGCTCATCACCTTTGTCGTCATCATCGACATCGGTGCTCTCCTCTGGACCTTCAACGATCCACGCATCTGGCACTACGGCTCCGGCCTGCTCGCCTCTGCAGGAGTGGCCTCGGTCATCCTCGCGACTGCGGCCCGCTCCACCGCCGCCAACTTCTTCGCCGGTCTGCAGATCGCCTTCACCGAACCTATCCGCATCGACGACGTTGTCGTCATCCAGGGCGAGTGGGGCCGCATCGAAGAGATCAACTCCGCCTACGTCGTCGTCAAAATCTGGGATCTCCGCCGCCTCATCGTGCCGCTCTCCTACTTCATCGAGAACTCGTTCCAGAACTGGACCCGCGAAGCCTCCGACCTTGTGGGTACCGCATTCCTCTACGTCGACTACTCCATCCCCGTCGAAGACCTGCGCCAGCAGCTCCAGCGCATCGCCGAAGCCTCAAACCTCTGGGATAAGAAGGTCTGCGGTCTCCAGGTCACCAACCTTACCGACCGCACCATGGAACTCCGCTGCCTCGTCAGCTCCCGCAACTCCAGCGAAAACTTCGACCTCCGCTGCCTCGTCCGCGAGCAGATGATCGAGTACATCAGGCAGAACTACCCCAATGCCTTCCCCACCACCCGCTTCGCCGCCACCTCCGAAGTTCCCGTTAACCTCAACCAGGTTTCCGCCCAGCCAAATTCGCAACTCACAAGAATTCCGTAGCGTACGATGGGGAAACCAAATTCCGCCGCTTGCGTAAGGAGTTCCATGCTCCGCAAACTCTTCGCAGTCGCAGTCCTCGGTTTGGCTTCACTCACATCGGCTCCCGCCCAGATCCCCGCCCAGACCACAGTCCAGACCCCCGCGACCGATCCCACCGCCCGCATGCAGCAGGTTACCCGGTACTACCTCGAAAACAAGAGCTTCATGGGAACCGTACTTGTCGTCAAGGATGGAAAGACCCTCGTCGACCAGGGCTACGGCTCCGCAGACCTCGAGTGGAAGATCCCCAACACTCCACCGGTAAAATTCCGCCTCGGCTCCATCACCAAGCAGTTCACCGCAGCCAGCGTGCTGCTTCTCGAAGAGCGAGGCAAACTCAAGGTCGACGACCCCATCAATAAATACCTTCCCGACGCCCCTGAAACATGGAAGAACATCACCATCTACAACGTCCTCACCCACACCTCCGGCATCCCCAGCTTCACCGGTTTTCCCGACTACCGCTCGACCGAATGGAAGGACACCACCCCCGCCGAGCTTGTCGCCCGCTTCAAAGACAAGCCGCTCGACTTCGAGCCCGGCAGCAAATTCAGCTACAGCAACTCCGGCTACGTCCTTCTCGGCTACCTCATCGAGAAAGTCTCCGGCCAGACCTACGCCGATTTCCTCCAGCAGAACATCTTCACCCCTCTCGGCATGGCTGACACCGGAATGGACAGCAACAAGGCCATCATTCCGGAGCACGCCCAGGGCTACCAGCCCTCAACCCACGGCATCGAGCACGCCGGCTACATCAGCATGACTATCCCCTTCTCCGCCGGCGCGCTCTACTCCACCACCGGCGACCTCCTCAAGTGGGAGCAGGGTCTCTTCGGCGGCAAGGTTCTCACACCTGCCTCTCTTACCAAGATGACGACGCCCTTCAAGGAGAACTACGCCATGGGTCTCCTCGTCACCAACAACGACGGCCACAAACTCATCGCCCACGGCGGCGGAATTGAAGGCTTCAACACCTCGCTCGAGTACTACCCTGACGACAAAATCATCGTCATCGTTCTCGGCAATCTCAACGGCAACGGACCCGACCAGATTGCTTCCTCGCTCGGCAAAGTCGCTCTCGGTATCCCCGTCGTCCTCCCCTCCGAGCGCAAGGAGATCGCCGTCTCACCAATAATCCTCGGCGACTACGTAGGCACCTACCAGATGAGTCCGACCGTCAACAACGTCATCACCCTCAAAGACGGCCACCTCTTCTCCAAGCTAGGCAACCAGCCCGAGGTCGAGCTCTTCCCCGAATCCGAAACAAAATTCTTCCTCAAGGTCGTCGACGCGCAGTGCGAATTCGTTCGCGACCCCACCACCCACGCCGTCGACCACATGACCATCTTCCAGAACGACCACACGCGCGACCTGAAAAAACAATAAGCTCGCGTCGAGAAACCAGCCTCCACACGGAACCTCTCGCCGAAGAGCCACGTATTCACCTCCACGCAGCTACAGCCGCGCGCCAACTCGCGTATAAAAATCCTGCCCCACCCAGGAGCCCCCGTATGCAGCGCAAGTTTATCCTCGCCGCCCTTGTGTCTCTCTCCGCCGCATCGCTCCGCGCCCAGTCTTCCGCACTAAGCCCCCTCACCGGCCACTGGAACGCCGACGCGAGCTATTACGGCTATCGCCTCTACTTCGGCTTCGACCTCGAACAGCAGGGCGACAAGCTCACCGGCAAGTTCCGCGGTGACCCGCTCGAAGGCTCAACCGACGGCAAGACCTTTCACTTCCTCGCCAAAGACAAAGAAGGTGGCACCGAAGAGGTCAAAGGCACCATCCAGGACGGCGCCCTCCACGCCGACGTTACCGAGAACGAAGACAACCCGCTCGCCAAGCCCGTCAACTACACCATCACCGCGACCCTCCGGCCGCCGCGTCCTGCCGCCCCACCCCAGCGCCACGAGTTCACCCCCACCGTCTTCTACCGCCAGTTCTCCCCGCTCTACAAACCTGTTCTCACCGTCAACCCCGGCGACACCATCCACACCACCACCGTCGACGCCGGCGGTACCGACAAAGACGGTGTCAAGCGCGTCCTCGGCGGTAATCCCGAAACCGGCCCCTTCTATATTGAATCCGCCATGCCCGGCGACACCCTCGTCGTCCACATCGTTCGCCTGCGCCTCAACCGCGACTGGGCCATCAGCGACGACTACCTCGACGACCGCGCCAAAGACAGCAGCCTCGCCGTCAAGATGAAGGACACCGGCAAGTCCATTGTCTGGCACCTCGACCTCGCCAACAACACCGCATCACCCGCCAAGCCTGACGAACACCTCGGCCACTACACCGTCCCGCTCCGTCCCATGCTCGGCTGCGTCGCCACCGCCACCGGCCCTGCCGGAGCACCGCCCGGCACCGGAGACTCCGGCTATTACGGCGGCAACATGGACTTCAACGAGATCACCGAAGGCGCCACCGTCTACCTTCCCGTCTCCAATCCCGGCGCGCTCCTCTACTTCGGCGACGGCCACGCCCTCCAGGGCGACGGCGAACTCAACGGCAACGCACTCGAGACCTCCATGGACGTCGAGGTCACCGTCGACGTCATCCCCAACAAACACGTGCCCGGACCGCGCGTCGAAAACGCCACCTCCATCATCGCCATGGGCCTCGGCTCCATCGAGGACGCCTTCGCATCGGCAACCTCCAACATGGCAGGCTGGCTCGCCGACGACTACAAACTCACGCCCTCCGAGATCGCGCAGGTCCTCGGAACCTCTTCGCAGTACAAGGTCAGCGAGGTCGCCGACCGCAACGCCGGCGTCGTCCTCAAGATCGACAAGTCCCGCCTCGCAACCTTAACACCAGGATCCAAGACGCCAGAATCCAAGACACCAGCATCCAAATAGCCCGTCGCTCCAGCTACTTCGAAAGTTGCGGGTAAAGCAGACGAGGCTGACCCATCCAGAAGCAGTTACTTCTGCGTGTGAGCGGCCCCGGAGAGCGGCCCCGCAGCCGCGCTTCGGCTTCGTGAAAAGGGCCGACAAAGCGGAGATGTCGGGGAATGCGCGGATAAAGCAAAGGGAGCTGCCGAGCGACGCTCCGCACCGCCACTTCTTCCACCGCGCCGTACGACAGTTCAAAGGCTGCACGGAACCGCGGCGGCATCCAGAAAGCGGTCAGTGCCCGGTACCAGCGCGGAGGGTGAACCCAGGTCCCGACGCCGGACAGAACGCTCTGGCCCATCGAACGCGCGCATTCGTCGACGCCCAGCAGCGGTGATTCCATCATCTCTGCCGTGTACCGGACAAAGGCGCCCCAGTCCGTCGGCAGTGCTCCTGCGGGCATGCCAAAGAGCGCCGCCATTAGCTTGCTCTCCGCGTAGTACTGCTCGCGCTCGTCCGGCGGGAGCGGCGGCAGGACGAATTCGTACGCCAAAATGGCGCTCTCAATCAGTGTGGCGTGGACCCAGCAGAGGGCATTGATTTCATTGGCTTCATAATGCTCGCCGCGCGGGTGAGATCCGATTGCGTGAGGCAACTCACCGCGGATACCGGTATGGACCCCGTACAGCTGCCGCGACGCCGCGATCGCCTGGGCGCGGGTGCCGAACAGCATCGTGTAGATGACGCGGAAGGTCGAGTGAAAGCGGCCAATGGCATCGTTCATGAGGTTGGAGTGGTGAACCAGCGAGGCCGCAACCCAGGGATGAGCTAGTTGCAGCAACGCTGCACGTGCGGCGCCGAGAAAGACGGCAGACTCCCGGTTCACCCGCCAGCTCACTGAGTCTGGGCCGAAGAAGCCAAGACGAGGCTCGCCGGGTAACCGTGTGAGCTCGGAGAGCAGCTCCTCAATGTTCGCCTCGGAGACGTACTGCCGGGATTCGCTCTCATCCATCATGTCGCCCTCAGATGCGGAGAGGCTAATTTGTGAAACACAAAAACATGTGCAAGTGGGACGATCCGGTCCGGCCCCACCATCGTCTGTTCTTCGTATTGGTCGTCACTCAGATACATTACTACCGGTGGAGGGTCTGAACGCGCAAAGTTGAACGTAATCAAGCCTCTCGGACCATTCAATGTAGACCGACCACTACACAATTCGCATCTCTCTTGCCTGTGCTTCCAGGAACAACGTAGAATCCCTGCGCATTACACCCGTGCCGAGGCAACGGTTTGTGAGCCTCCGCTCGGAGAGGGGTGTTCCCATATGAGGCAGTCTTTCGCCGTAGGTATCGGAGGCGCTGCTGGGCAGGGCGTCGCAACGCCTGGTGATATCTTCGCCAAAATCTTCAGCCGCCGCGGCCTTCATCTGAACGCCTACAACGCCTACCAGTCCATCATTCGCGGCGGCCACACCTTTCTCACCGTCCGCACCGGCCCCGACCCCATTACGAACATGGGAGATCGCCTCGATCTGTTGATTCCGCTCAACCAGGACACGATGGACCGGCATCTCAGCCTCCTCGGCTCCGGCGCAGCCTGCCTCTACAACGCAGACCAAATTCACCCCGGCACTCCCGCTGACGGAGTGCAGCTTTGTCCCATCCCCGTCTCCAAACTGGCCGACATCTCGAAGAACAAAGTGGCGCAAAACACCCTCGCCATCGGCGCTGCCCTCAGCATGATGGGCGTCGGCTTCCCGGCGCTTGAAAGCGTGCTCGCTGAGCAGTTCCGCAAGAAGGAACAGTCCGTCATCGACGAGAACGTAAACGTGGCGCGCGCCGGATACGACTACGCCTCGCAAAACTTCAAGCCCTTCGCCTGGCCGCTCCCGATGACCGACAAGCGTTACGCGGTGCTCAGCGGCAACGCCGCCATGGCCATGGGAGGCGCGGCCGCAGGCGTCAAGTTCTACTGCGCCTATCCGATGAGCCCCTCGACCGGCGTCCTGCACTGGATGGCCGAGCACGCGCGCAAGGCAAATATCATGGTGCGCCAGGTTGAGGATGAGATCGGCGTCATCAACATGGCCATCGGCGCCGCGCAGGCCGGAGTCCGTTCCATGTGCGCCACCTCCGGCGGAGGCTTCGCCCTTATGAGCGAAGGTCTCGGCCTCTCCGCGCAGGCAGAGATCCCCGTCGTCGTCATCGACTGCCAGCGAGCGGGACCGTCCACCGGCGTGCCGACCAAAACCGAACAAGGCGACCTCTGGCAGATGCTCGGCGCGGCCTTCGGCGACTACCCCCGCATCATCGCCGCTCCGCTCGACATCGGCGACTGCTTCACCCTCATCCCCGAAATCTTCAACCTCGCCGACCGCTTCCAATGCCCCGCAATCGTTCTCTGCGACCTGCTGCTCTCCGAAGGCAGGCTCAGCGTCGAACCCGAGGCACTTAACTTCCAGCCCCACATCGACCGCGGCGAGCTCATCACCTCCAACGGAGCCGAAACCCACGAAGAGTACAAGCGCTACCTCATCACCGAGAGCGGCGTCTCCCCGCGCGCCATCCCCGGCATACCCGGCTACACCCATGTCGTCTCAAGCGACGAGCACGATGAGAACGGCGTGCTCATCAGTGACGAATACACCAACACCACAAAGCGCCGCGCCATGATGGAAAAGCGCATGCGCAAGATGGCCGGAATCGAGAAGTCCGTGCCTCCGCCCGAGCTCATCGGTCCACGCGACGCCGACGTCACCCTCATCGGCTGGGGATCAACCCACGGAGTCATCGAAGAGGCCTGCGAACTCCTGCGCGAGCAAGGAATCTCCGCCAACCAGCTCCAGATTCGCTGGCTCGTCCCGCTGCACGGCGACGCCATTGTCAACACTCTGAAGAACGCGCGCCGCACCATCATCGTCGAGAACAACTACAGCGGCCAGTTCGCCCGCTACCTGCGCAGCGAAACCAGCTTCGTTCCCGACGGACACATCCGCAAGTACGACGGCGAGCCCTTCATGCCGCACCACATCGTCGAAGCAGTCAAAGAACAACTCGCCGGCAACACCACTCTCTCCGTACCGGCTCACGAAATCATGGTTTGAGGAACAGACGCAGCGAAGGAAGAATTAGAACCCCAGGAATTCTGGAACCCCAAGGAGCTTCACAAATGGCAACCGACGTAATCGTTCCCAAACCCATGGTGATGGCCGATCTCAAGGGCAAAGTCGATCCCGACTGGTGCCCTGGCTGCGGAGACTACGGCGTCCTCGCCGCGGTCCAGAAGGCCCTCGTTGAGCTGCAGATCCCGAAGCACGAAGTCGTAACCATCAGCGGCATCGGCTGCTCCTCGAACTTCCCCGGCTTCATCGAGACCTACGGCATGCACACGCTGCACGGCCGCTCACTCCCGGTGGCCACCGGAATGAAGCTCGCCAACCACGCCATGACCGTCCTGGTCACGGGAGGCGACGGAGACGGCTTCGGCATCGGCGTCGGCCACTTCACGCACGCCATGCGCCGCAACGTCGACCTGACCTACGTCGTGATGGACAACCAGATCTACGGCCTCACCACCGGCCAGACCTCGCCCACCAGCCGCCTCGGAATGAAGACCAAGAGCATGCCCTTCGGAAACATCGAATCTCCACTCAACCC
This sequence comes from uncultured Acidobacteriaceae bacterium, assembly GCA_963741395.1. GTDB lineage: Bacteria > Acidobacteriota > Terriglobia > Terriglobales > Acidobacteriaceae > Edaphobacter. Next base: position 339,201 of record CAVUHV010000007.1, on the reverse strand, counting down.
CGTCTCACTCGCCCTCGCCGCCGGAGCGACCTTCGTCGCACGCGGCTTTAGCGCCGACCAGAAGCACCTCACCGAACTCCTCAAGCGCGGAATCCAGCACAAGGGCTTCTCCTTCATCGATGTCTTCAGCCCATGCGTCACCTACAACCACGACAACACCTTCCAGTGGTTCCGCCCGCGCGTCAAAAAGCTCGAAGACAATCCCGAATACGACCACACCGACTGGCAAGGCGCGATGGAGAAATCGCTCCTCTGGGGAGAAGAGATTCCCATCGGCCTCTTCTTTGAGCGCACCGACCTTCCCGCACTCCACGAGGCAGAGCCGGTCCTGAAGCCCGGCCCTCTCGTCCACCAGGACATACGAATCCCCGACGACGTCGCCAAGTCCTTCATTGAGGAACTGATGTAGAAGAGCCGCGGCTTAATCCGCGCCGCAACCTCCGTATCCAGTTCTATTGCACGGTAAGCGCCATCGATGTCTGCTGGGTGATTGATCCTGACGTGGCGGTAATGACCACCGTCGATTGTCCCGCAGGAGTTCCTGCCACAGGCTTTGGGCTGCTGCTGGAGCACCCGACGATGATTCCGGTTGTCGCAACGAATAGGAGGACGACTCCGAGCAAACGAAAAAAATCATCTGTGTCGCCCGACTTGTCGCCCAATGACCGCCGCCGACGAATGGCCAGCATCGTCGCGAAGGGCAGAAGCAACGCCGAAGTAATCCCTGCGGCGTACCTGCTACGACGCTGTTGCGGCCGCAGATCGGCACTGCCCATTGTGGTCTGGATGGTCAGCGAGCTCGTGGCGACCGCATTGGCTGCGACAGTGAGCGACGCGGGAGAAAAAGAGCAGGTGGCTCCTGCGGGCAAACCACTGCAAGCCAGGCTGACGCTGCCGCTGAAGCCATTCGCGGGTGCCGCGCTAACGGTGGCCGGTACCGCGACACCTGGGAAGACTGTCGCCGCACCCTGGGAGGCGCTAAAGCCGAAGGTCGGTGTGCTGCCAGTCGTTGTACTGTTTGTGATGCCGGCTAAGAGACCGTGCGCCTCGCCAGTGAGTCCGGCCGTAAAGTACACCGTGCTCGTGTCGCCGCCGCTGACGGCAGTGGTGCCGGTCACCGCCGTTCCGCCGGTCAGAAGCTCCCACAGGCTGGCGTAAGCAAGATGCTTGCCGGTCGAGTCCATCAGCTGCCCAAGATAGGCATAGCTCTTCGGGTCGTACACGTTGATGACCCCGTCCCCGAAGTTCCCGATGAGCAGATCGTTACTGAAGATGCCGAAGTTCGCGGGGGCGTAGGCGATTCCCCACGGCGCGTTGAGATTGCCAAACGTAACCACGCGGGAAACAAAGTTTCCCGATGTATCGAATACGTTGACGATGCCATTGCCGGGGCCGGTAACGGCGTAATACGGCGCGGTCGACGAACGCAATGCATAGTTGACGAAGACCTGCGAACCCAGAACATGCACGGAGTAGGGCGAGTAGCCGGCCGGAAGACTCGAATCGGTGAAGCTGCCGGTCAGCTTCGTCGGCTTAAAGGTGCTGTCATAGACCTCAACCGCATTCCCCGTCCCGAAGTTGGGAGCCAGAATATAGCTGCTGCTCGTGACTCCGCCGGTGGCGATGTTCAGAATCGCGAGGCCCGGGTAGGACGCACCCGCGGAGCTGTTGTTGATCGCGATCTCGGCAACGGCGCCGTTCGTGCCGAGCTTGCTGTTCCAGCCCGAGATGGTCCCATCCAGCGTGGAGAAGAGGAAGGACGCTTTCGTCCCGTTGGGCAGAATCATCCCCGTGGTTCCCGCGGTGGTAACGGCGCCGGCAGGCGAACCGGTCGCGGTGGTCGAGCCGGACGCGGCCGGTATGACGACCTTGAAGGAGATGGTGCCGGAGGAGGCCGGAACAACGTAGCTGTAGCCGGAACCCTGCGTGCTCATCCACCACGTGCCGCTGATTGACATCGCCCACGGGTTGATGAAGTTCGCATCCATCGTAGGGGCGGCCACCGAGCCGTCTGAAACAAGGTTGGTCACCTTATACGCCTGTGCCGCCGCCGGCAGGCATGCCGCCACCATGACGACGGCGAGGTTTGTGATTGCTGCGGTCGAAGATACGCGACGCCTGATGCCGGTGCGCAGAACGGGAAGGCCTCCATTTCGCATGAGTGACTCACTTTCTCCCTGCAGGCGCAGAGAACGCCCCGAGATATCGGTGCGTCTGGACAACCTGAATAGTAGTGAGTCGAGCGAAGGGATATGTCTGGAAGATGTAAGCGGACTGTCATTTCACGGCAAGAAATAGACCAAAGTTTCAGACGTGATATCGAACGCAACACCGCCTCCACTCCAGCAAAATTCGGCCGTAGCCCCGCCGCAGTCTGCTGTAAAGAAACAAAGAGCCAGCAGCTGGGACGACGGCCGTAGTATCCGTCAATTAACGGTGATGCGTGTTGCCAACATCGTGCCAATTACCGGCGAGCCCTGCGGACTCCCATTGATGTCATACGCCTGGAAGGTAAAGCTCCCGTTGTAGGTCTTGCCATCAAAGGAGACGGTGTTGACCTCATCCAGCGTGAATGTGCCGGTTGCAGTTCCGGGTACGGGGCCGGGAGTGAACGTCCAGCCGACGTGGTGGAGATGGACAGTGCGAGGTCCGGTTGCCTTCCATACTCCATAGCAGATATTTCCTGCTTCCGGTGGCAGGAAGGCAGCTTCAAACTCCGTCCCATCGCTGTGCCACATGTCGAACGTCTCGTTGAACGTCGAACCACCGGCCGTGTAGACGACATGCCACAGTCCCACGATCGAGTCGCTGGAACTGTTGCCCAGAGCATTCTCCGCTTGCGCCAACATAGGCATCTTGATCGGAGTCTTCGGCCCAAGGCCCGTCAGAATGCCACAGGTGGCATTTGCGCTCGCCGCAGCAAACATCAGGCCCGCGACTGCGAGCATCGTGAAGCAGCAACGAGACAGCCAGCTCCACAACGCCCTCTGCCGAGTAAGCTCGGTCCCGGTCTTCCTCGAAATTCGATTCATTGCCATTCTCCTTTTCTCGTCCGAGCGAGCGACGTGCGCCGGAGTATGCAGCCCCCGCAACCGGGGAGCAATGCCCGCAGGGCGAATTGTTTCTCCCCGGCCAATCTCTTCAACATCAATGAATTGTGAGGAGTTATCCCCTGCCCGAAGGATGACACCACTCGAAACGCCAGTTCCACGCGAGTGCTAAACTCGGTTCTCGAAGGTGCAGGGGGTGCGGAGTGGCGGCTTCGCCTACCGTAGACAGGGTTCGCTTCGGCCTCTTTGAACTCGACCTCAAGGCCGGGCAACTCAGTAAGAACGGAACGAAGATCCGGCTGCCTCAGCAACCACTTCAACTTCTCTCTGTGCTCCTCGAGCGCCCCGGCGAAATCCTCACCCGCGAAGAACTCAGGCAACGCCTCTGGCCCTCCGATGTCTTCGTCGACTTCGACCACGGCCTCAACAAATCCATCCAGAAACTTCGCGACGCCCTCGGCGACTCGGCGGACTCTCCTCGCTACATCGAAACGATCCCCCGTGTCGGCTACCGCTTCATCGCGCCCGTCAACAACGGAAGCCGGCCACCGGAGCAAGAGCCAAACATAAAACTCCCTCAGATGCAGGAACTCCCCACCGCTCAGACTCCTGTATCCGTCATCGGAATAAAAAAGACACGTTGGGCGCTACAGGCCGCGTGCCTCGCATTGCTCGCGATGACTGCCGCCTGGTTCATCTATAGAAGACTGCACACGACCGAGCCAATCCGCTCCATCGCTGTCCTCCCCCTCGACAATCTCTCCGGCGACCCCGGCCAGAATTACCTCGCCGACGGCATGACCGACGAGCTCACCACGATGCTCGCCAAAAACTCAACCCTGCGCGTCATCTCTCGCACCTCCGTCATGCAGTACAAGGGAGCGCACCGTCCCTTGCGTCAGATCGCTCAGGAGCTCGGCGTCGACGGCATCCTCGAAGGCTCGGTCGAACGCTCCGGCGACAAAGTCCACATGACCATCCAGCTCATTCAGGCACCCAGCGACACGCACGTCTGGGCCGAGAGCTACGATCGCGACGCCAACGACGCCGTCTCGCTCCCGAGGGAGGCCGCACAGACAATCGCAAAGCGGCTCAATAGCGCTGCTCCTCAACCGGCGCCTCCGCGCTATGTCAACCCCGAAGCTCACGACGCATACCTTCGCGGACGGTATATCTGGTTCTCGGGCAGCAACGACGAAGCTGGCAAATACTTCAGGAAAGCGACGGAGCTGCAACCGGATTACGCCCTCGGCTGGGCTGGCCTGTCGGTCTACTATGGTGCCGGTGCCATCGAGGGCGATCTCAACCCGGAGGACGCAATTCCGCAAGAAGAGGCAGCCGCCAACAAGGCGATTGCTCTCGATGACTCTGTTCCCGAGGCGCACCTCGCGCTGGGGGCGACGATGTTTCAGAAATGGGACTGGGCACGGGCAGATCAGGAGATCGCCCGCGCGATTGAACTCAATCCCAGCTTCGCCGAGGCGTACCACTTCCGCGCGAAGATGCGTAACGCACTCAATCGCAACGAGGAAGCTATTGCAGCAGAGAAGAAGGCCCAGGAACTGGATCCGTTTGAACGCCCTTTCGCTATGGCGTTTGCCTACCTGCTGGCGCGTCAGTACGACGCTGCTCTGAGCGACGCGCGGCAACGACTGGAAACTGTTCCGGGGGAAATCGATCTGCATTGGATGCTATGCGACACCTATCGCCGCAAGGGCGATCTGAAGCAGGCCGCGCAGGAATGGGAGACGATCGTGCGGCTGTCGGGCGATAAGGATACTGCCGCGATTATCCACCAGGAGTTCGAGAAGGGCGGCTATAAAGCTCTTCTCCTTTGGCAGATAAACAACCTTAAACAAAAATCCACAAAGCGATATGTCTCGCCAGTCAATCTAGCCTTGCAATACGCGCAACTCGGCCAAAAGGAACAAACTCTCTCGCTTCTTGAAGAGGGCTATCGCCAGCGTTCTCCCCTCCTGCTCTGGATCCAGAACGACCCGGCCTACGACTTCCTTCACTCCGACGAGCGTTACCGCTCCATCATCAAACGCATCGGATTGCCCCCCGCCTGGTGACCCGGAATCAACGTCTGGCTTCCACCGCGGTCATAGCTCCCCACTTGAGCCGCGCCAGCTTCTTCTTCACGTCCTTATCCTTCACTCCAGGTTCAACCGCCCGCTGGAACTCCGTGATCGCCTCCGCATCATCCTTCTTCTGCATATAGGCCTCGCCCGAATCTCACCCGGGACCGGCAAGGTTCTCAAGCTCGACCTCGGCCCCAATCAGCGCGACACCTTCTCGGGCAACGCTTCCCCGGACTTCAAACCATCCGAACCCTTCCACTTCCTCGGCCTCCCCAACTCCCAATAGCCACCAATCTCAGCGATCTGCTGGCGCGATCGCAATTTGCCTCGCGCTCTCAGCCGGGCCTACACTCCCACGTATGACGCCACAAGAGTTGGAAGCCCTCTGGGGCGAGCACATCAAGGACGAGTTCGTCACCCGCGACCTCCAGTCCACACTCGACACCATGGTCGAAGATGCCTACGTCAACCACATCCCTACCATGACCGGAGCTATCGGCAAGCCCGCCCTCCGCGCCTTCTACGGCCACGACTTCATCCCCTGCATGCCCCCCGACACCACCATCACGCCCGTCTCCCGCACCATCGGACACGACCAGCTCGTCGACGAGATGATCTTCTCCTTCACCCACACCATCGAGATGCCCTGGATGCTCCCCGGCATTGCACCTACCGGCCGCCACGTCGAGGTCCCCACCGTCGCCATCGTCCACTTCCGCGACGGCAAGCTCTCCCACGAGCACATCTACTGGGACCAGGCCTCCGTCCTCAAACAACTAGGCCTCCTCAACGACCCCACCCTCCCCATCCACGGACGCGAAACCGCAAAAAAAGTCCTCGACACACTACAAACCTCCTGACCCGCATTCGTGAACAGTTAGCGCATCAATCACTCTCTCAGCCCACGACCGGAAGCGCCAGTTCACCGACGAAACAAGATGACAAATCACTCAGATTAAGCTGTTTATATTCAATAATTTACAAATCTCTTTTCGCAAAATCCCAGAAAATCCGATGTCAAGCACCAAAACCATCTAAATTAAACAAAACACACCAACTTCCGAGTGGCAGAGCAGTTTCCTCTATGTCGATAAAATAGAACCAGGTGGAAACGAAGAACCCCGGCCAAACCGGGGCTTTTCTGTTTGAACGCTAAGTCATTTGAATGGAAGACTTTGACCCCTAACCCATTTATTATGAAGACTTTGAGCTGTGGAAATCACGTAAATAAAGGATCAAAACGACTTATCCAAAGAGATAGGGGAGGGGGTGGGGTCAGCCAGCCTTGCGAACCTCAACCAGCGTCGAGTAGAACGTAGGCCCGCCGCCGATATCGGTCAGCCGCTCGCTCGTCAGCGCATTCACATTCGCGCCATCGTGCGAGAGCTTGTTCCAGTCCAGCCGCGCCGCGACGACGCCCGCGCCAACGTGGCCATCAACCTGGGCGCGCAGCACAATGCGCCCGCGCCCGTTGAAGACCTCAACCTCGTCGCCGTTCGCAATCCCGCGCGTGGCGGCGTCCGTCGCATGCATCTCCAGCACGCCCGCCGTGCGCGACTCCATCCTCTGATGGGTCGGCATGTTCGCGAACGTCGAGTTCATATAGTTGTCCGCCTTGCGCGGCAGAAACTCCAGCGGATACTCCTTCGCGTTCGCCCGCGACTCCACCGGAGCCACAAACACTGGAACCGGAATCAGCTCGCCGCGTCCGCTCGGCGTGCGGAACCACTCGGCCGTAGCGAAGGGAAGCACCTCACCGCGCTCGCTCGCCGGAAGCTGCAGCTTCACATGGCCTTCACGCTCAAGCCGCTCGCGCGTGATGCCCGCAAACCGCGGGTCTGGTGATCCGGGAGTCTGCGCGCTCAGCGCCTGGTCAATCAAAGCGTCCTCGCGGTCGTCGAAGCAGGCCTCAGGAAATCCCATCCTGCGGCCCAGCTCGCCGAACATCGTAATGTTGTTCCGCGCCTCGCCCAGCGGAGCGATCGCCTGCTCGCTGACCTGCGCGTACAGATGTCCGTAAGCGCCCTGCACGTCCTTCGTCTCAAGAAACGTCGGCGCAGGCAGCAGAATATCCGCGTAGTCCGCAGTATCGGTAAAGAACTGCTCGTGGACCACCATGAACAGATCCTCGCGCCGCATCCCGCGCAGCACATCATTCTGGTTCGGAGCGACCGCCGCGGGATTCGAGTTGTAAACAAAGATCGCCTTCACAGGCGGCCCGCCAACACCGGCATCTGGTGCGGTGAGCGCCTCGCCAAGCTGGATCATATTCACCACACGAGCCGCGCGTCCGAGCGGACTCGCGTACATCAGCTCCGGCATTCGCAACGCGTTCTCGTTGAACGGGAACGCGCCCGAAGTCGAAAGCTGAACTCCGCCGCCGCGATGCTGCCACGCGCCAGTAAGCAGCGGAAGCATCGCCACCGCGCGAGCCGCGGTCCCGCCGTTGTCGCTGCGCTGAATCCCGTAGTTCAGGCGGATCGCCGCCGGCCGTCCCGTCTCACGCAGGCAGTTCGCGTATGCCCGAGCCAAACGCTCGATCGCGTCAGCCGCGATGCCCGTCACGCGAGCAACCGCCTCAGGCGCATGCTCTGGCTTCAGAGCATGCGCTCGCAGTTCATCGAAGCCATGGGTACAACGCGCAATGTATTCGCGGTCCTCAAGACCGTCGCGCAGAATCACATGCATCAACCCAAGCGCCAGCGCCGTGTCCGTTCCGGGATTGATCACCAGATGCTCATCGGCGAGTGCGGCAGTGCGTGTCTTGTACGGATCGATAACGACCAGCTTCGCGCCGTTCCGCCGAGCCTCCTCGACGAACGGCCACAGATGAATATTGTTGCCGTGGATGTTCGCGCCCCACGCAATAATCAGCCCCGCGTGAGCAAAGTCTTCCGGCGGAGGTCCCACCTTCACGCCGTAGACGCTCAACAGCGCCATTCCGCCAGCGGTCGAGCAGATCGTCCTGTCGAGCTGCGAAGCTCCAAGCCGGTGAAAGAACCTGCGGTCCATCGAGCCGTAGCCAAGCTGCCCAATGGTTCCGGCGTAACTATATGGAAGGATGCTCTCCGGGCCGAACTCGGCTGAAATCACCTTCAGGCGCTCGGCGATCTCATCGAGCGCCTCGTCCCACGAGATGCGTTCGAACGCCTCAGCCTCGCGGCCCTGCTCGAGCGGCCCCTTCGGAACGCCCTTCCTGCGCCGCATCGGGTAGAGCAGCCTGTCGGGTGAGTAGACGCGATCGAGGTACTTCGCCACCTTGCCGCAAAGAAATCCACGCGTCACCGGATGCGAAGGATCGCCCTGCATCTTCACCGCACGTCCCGTCAACTCATCGACCGTCACCAGAACGCCGCACGAGTCTGGGCAGTCATGCGAACAGACCGCATGCACCACGCGAGTCGCGGCAGTTTCAGTGGATGTTGCGCCCATAGATTCATTCTAGTCCACGCGCACTAACCGATGTATCCTCACTCGCAGAGAAGCCGATGCCCGCAGATCTCTTCCCCACAACGCGACTCGAAGCCTTTTCAGACGGTGTGCTTGCCGTCATCATCACCATCATGGTGCTTGAACTGAAGGTTCCGCACGAAGACGGCCTCGCCGCTTTGCTCACCATCGCGCCGACGCTGTTCGTCTATCTGCTCTCGTTCACGTTCATTGGAATCTATTGGTGCAATCATCACTACCTCATCCACCGCGTCGAGCAAACCGATCACCGCGTTCTTTACGCCAATCTGGCCTTTCTCTTCAGCGCCTCGCTGCTGCCGTTCTTTACTGCGTATGTCATCGAGAAAAAGTCCAACTCCTTCTCGGTTGCGCTCTACGCGGCGTCGATGATCTTCAGCGGATTTACCTTCCTTCTGCTGCGGCTCGCGGTCGGTCGATTGCTCCGGCAAGAAGGAGAACTGGACAAGGAAGACGTAGCGACGAAACGCAAGCACTATTCCAGCCTCGTGCTCTACCTGATTGCCATTCCTCTGGCGCACTTTCATTCCTATACAGCGCTCGGCATCATTACGCTGGTGACAATCATCTGGATCGTCCCGACTGCCCGCGCTGAGCCTTGTCTCAATGAGAAGGCTTCATAGCTGCTTATGAGGCAGATGCCCGCATTTGCTACAGTGGACGAAAGCCTCCGAGGTGATTCTGTGTCTTTCTGTCGCCGCTTCTTCCTTGCCGCCTTTGTCCTCTTTCTCGTCCCTTGCGTCGTTCGCGCGCAGGATATGCAGCAGCTGACGACCGCGAGCCGAACGCAGTTGGACGTGGTCAAAGTTTTGCTGGCCCAGGAGGCCGCCTGGAACCGCGGCGATCTTGAGGCCTTCGCTCAGGCCTACAAGGATTCGCCCGACATCCTCTTTGTCACCAACGTAGTCAATCGCGGCTTTGCCGGAATGGTTGAGGCGTATCGCCGCGATTATCCCAACAAGGCGGCCATGGGAACGCTGTCCTTCTCTGATCTCGAAGTGCGCCCGCTGGACGACAACTTCGCCGTTGCCATTGGCAAATACCACCTCGAGCGCGGCAAGAAGGACGGCGGCAACGCGGAGGGCATGTTCTCCCTCGTCATGGAGAAGACCGACAAGGGATGGAAGATCGTCGTGGACCATACGACTGGCTAAATCTCTACTTTTGATCAAAGAACAGGAACGTAACCGGAACTTATGAGGTCAATATGATTACGCGCCGCCGTTTTCTCTCGCGCTCCGCTGCCGTCTCAGCCGCTGCGTGGTTTGCTCCACGCAGCATCTTCGCGCAGCAGGATGCCCAGGAGCCCGAGATGGTGATCCAGGGACGCGCCAACGCTGCCAAAGCGAAGATCACAACCCAGAAGCTGCGCGGCAACATCAGTGTTTTGATGGGTTCGGGGGGCAATATCGCGGTTCTCCCTGGCCCTGAAGGCAAGCTGCTGGTCGACGCGGGTATCTCCACCTCGAAGCCGCAGATCACCGAGGCGCTCTCGGGCATCAGCGCCGATCCTATTCAGCAGCTCATCAATACGCATTGGCATTATGACCACACCGACGGCAACCTGTGGATGCACGGGGCTGGCGCGACCATCATCGCGCACGAGCGAACGCGGCGCCGTCTCAGCAGTCCGCAGACGATCGCGCTCTTCAACGCGACCTTTCCCGCGCAACCGGCAGATGCTCTTCCAACCGTCATCTTCACCGATACCCATACCCTGACGACCAACGGCGACACTATGTTGCTTAGCCGCTACGACCCGGCCCACACCGACACGGACATCTCGGTTCTTTTCACCGACGCGGATGTGCTCCACACGGGCGACACCTGGTTCAGCGGGGTTTATCCCTTTATCGACTACTCCACCGGCGGTCACATCGACGGCATGATCCGTGCCACGCAAAAAAATCTCTCAGTCGGCACCGGGTCAACCATCATCATCCCCGGTCATGGCCAGGTGGGGAACAAGGACCAGTTGTCGGAGTCGCTCGACATGCTGACCGCGATCCGTGACAAGGTCGCCGCGCTCAAGAAGCAGGGCAAGACGGTCGACGAGGCGGTCGCGGCCAAGCCTACCGCGCAGTTCGACGCGAAGTGGGGCAAGGGCTTTGTCCAGCCGGATATGTTCGTCAAGCTGGTCTATCAGGGCGTCGTTTAGACATAACGATTACCGTCAAAGGCAACAAAGCCGGGCGATGTTTGCCCGGCTTTCGTCTGTCTTGGTGGCACGCTCTCAGACTGTCATGATCTCTTTTTCTTTTGCCTTGCAAAGGTCTTCGATACGCTTGATCTCGGCGTCCGTAAGCTGCTGAACCTCTTCGCTGGCGCGCTTCTCGTCGTCGGCGGAGATGAGCTTGTCCTTGGCGGCTTTCTTGATGTGATCGTTGCCGTCGCGGCGGATGTTGCGGATGGCCGTCTTGTGGTCCTCGAGCGTCTTGTTGAGATGCTTGACGACCTCTTTGCGGCGTTCCTCGGTCATCGGAGGCACAGGAACGCGAATGACCTTGCCGTCGGACATCGGGTTCAGCCCGGTGTTCGACGTGCGGATCGCCTTCTCGATGGCGCCGATCATGCTCATGTCGTACGGCTGCACCAGAATCAGCGTCGGTTCCGGTGTGCTCATCTGGCCCATCTGGGCAATTGGAGTGTCCGTGCCGTAGTAGTCGACGCGGATCTGGTCAAGCATGTGCACGTTCGCCCGTCCGGTTCGCGCTGCGAGGAGATGCGCCCGGAAGTCATCAACGGACTTCTCCATCCGCGATTTCAGCTCCTGGTAAGTGCCCTTTAACGCTTCGATACCTGCCATTGCCGATGTCATAAACTTCCTTCCTTCAATGCGCCGATGCGCCAACGCAAATTTTACTGGAAATTCTCCGCGAGGAAGAGAGAACGCCCGCCTGAGGGTTACTTCGTCAACCTGCGGCAGGCTTCGCGCAGGTCTTCGTCTTTCTTGGCGAAGCAGAAGCGCAGGAGGTCTTCGCCTTTGCCTCCGTGGAAGAATGCTGAGCCGGCGACTGCGGCCACACCGGTCTTTGCCAATAGCGCGCGCGCTTTTTCTGCGGCCGTTGCTCCGGGGATTCCGCTTGCATCAGCGAGAATATAGTAGGCGCCGTCAGGAACGTGCGGCGTCATTCCGGCGGCGCGGAGAGCGTCAACGAGCATGGCCCGCTTCTCTTCGTGCTCGAGGGCAAGTTTTGCGTAGAAGCCCGGAGCGAGCTGCTCCAGGCCCACGGCCACGCCATGCTGGAAGGGCGACGGAGCGCAGACGTAGAGCAGGTCGTGGAAATAGCCGATGGCCGGGATCCACTTTGCGTCGGCGATGACGTAACCGATTCGCCATCCGGTGACCGAAAAGGTCTTCGAGAAGCCCGACATGACGATGGTACGTTCGCGCATTCCGGGGATCGTCGCCGGGCTGATGTGCTTCGCGTCGCCGTAGATGAAGTGCTCGTAGATCTCGTCGGTGAGGACGAACAGGTCGAACTCTCGCGCGATCTCAGCCAGCCCTTCGAGTTCTGCGCGCCGGAAGACCTTGCCTGCGGGGTTCGATGGCGTGTTGACGATCACCGCACGGGTCCGCGGAGTGATGGAGGCGCGCACGCGGGCGAGGTCGAGCTGCCAGCCGGCGCCTTCGAGCGGAACGGCAACCGGGACGACACGCAGGGAGCGCAGGGTTCCGACGTGGTAGCCGTAGAAGGGCTCGAACAGCAGCACCTCGTCGCCTGGGTTCAGCAGCGCCATGGCAACGGCGTGGAAGGCGCCGGTCGCGCCGCTGGTGACGAGCACCTCGCGGTCGGGGTCGGTCACGAGGCCAAGGCTTCGCTCTGCCTTGGAGGCAATCGCTCGCCGCAGCCGCGGAATTCCGTCGAGCCGGGTGTAGATGTTGTGGCCCTCCCGGATGGCGGCGATGGCTCCTTCGGCGACGACGGGTGGAACCTCGGTGTCGCAGACACCCTGCGCCAGATTCACGCCGCCGACGCGGTCGCTCTCGACGCTCATGGCGCGTATCTCCGACTGCACCACGCGCGGGGCCAGTTCGCTTAATCCCAGTCCGCGGTTCGTCACCAGCTCGGCCTGCATCATCGGATCACGCTCCACCATCGTGTCCTAGTATCTTACGTCCACGTCGCGCCGCGTGTGCGGATTTCGGCTGCTTTCAGGTGACGAAGCGCGAGCACGAGTAGTCGAACGATCACAAAAGAATCGGGAAAGGTCTCAGGGTGAACTCGCTAACCCTGCGGCTGCTCCCATATAATCGAATCTCCCCCAGAATGAAACCGGCGGGGTGCGATTTTCTACAGCAGTGAGGGTGTGCGTATCTTTACCGTGGATCGAGAGAGCGGAAGCTCCCTGAGTTGCAAGACCAAGCCTGTGCGCACGCGCTCCAGCCGCTCCCGCATCGCCAAGGCCGTGTTTCTGGTGGCAGTTCTGGCCAGCTTTTCCCCCGCGCTGCATGCGCAGGATCAGGGCAGCCAAACATTGTGCCAGCCCCAGGTGATCGGTAACCGCAGGATTCCCAAGGAGTCCGTGCTGGCGAGGTTGTTTTCTCACCCCGGAGATCTGTACGACCCGCAGGTGGTCGAGCGCGACTTTAACTCTCTTTGGAATACGAATTACTTCGACGACGTCCGCATCGAGAAGGTCGACACCCCGAAATGCGTTCAACTCGTCATCTACGTCCGCGAGAAGCCGACCATCCGCGAGATCAACTACAAGGGGCTCAATGCGGTATCGCAGTCCGACGTTCTGGACGCCTTCAAGAAGGCAAAGGTTGGGCTGAGCGTTGAAAGCCAGTACGATCCCACCAAGATCAAGCGCGCAGAGGTGATCATCAAGGAACTGCTGGCCGCGCACGGTCACCAGTTCGCCACCATCCGGACAGAGGTCAAGACCATTCCGCCGGCGGCCGTCGCACTCACCTTCAATGTGAAGGAAGGCCCGACGGTAAAGGTGGGCAAGATCGCTTTTGACGGCAACCATAACCTCAGCAACCGCACACTGCGCGGTGCGATGAAGAACCTGAGGCCGATCGGGATTCCGCACTCCATTATTCTGGAGAACTTATTTGCCCGTACCTTCGACGCCACCAAGCTCGACGAGGACACGGAGCGCGTTCGCCAGGCGTACCGCGATCGCGGCTACTTCAAGGCGCTCACCAGCGAACCGACGACCCATGTTCGCGACGCCGGCGGATTGAATCCCTTTACCTTGCGGCCATCCAAGGGCAAGCGCATCGATATCCTCATGCCCGTGGAAGAGGGAGAGCGTTACCGGCTCGGAGGCATTACATTTACGGGCAACAAGGCCTTCTCGAATACGAAGGTCCTGCGCGCGCAGTTCGCAGAGAAGGACGGAGACTGGTTCAATGCCAGCCTGTTTGGCAAGGGAATTGAGCAGCTCCGCAAAGCGTATGGCGAGTATGGCTACATTAACTTCGTCGGTACGCCGGTTCCGCGCATCGATGAGGCGAAGAAGCTGATCTATCTCGACATCGACATCGACGAGGGCAAGCCTTTCTACGTCTCGCGCATCGAGTTCACTGGGAACACGATCACTCGAGACAAGGTTATCCGCCGCGAGCTGCTTCTTGAAGAAGGCCAGGTTTACAACTCACGGCTGTGGGAACTCTCCATTCTGCGCCTCAATCAACTCAACTACTTTGAGCCGCTCAAGGCCGATCAGGACTCGGAGAGCCGCCAGAACCAGGACGACCAGACAGTCGACCTGCTGCTGAAGCTGAAGGAGAAGGGCAAGAACTCGATCGGCCTCAACGGCGGCATCAGCGGACTTTCGGGAACCTTCATCGGCGTCAACTACGAGACCAACAACTTCCTAGGCCTCGGCGAGACGCTCTCCGTACAGGCCAATATCGGGGACCTCTCCCGCAATCTGAGCTTTGGCTTTACTGAGCCATACCTGCGCAATAAGCCGATCTCGCTCGGCGTCCAGGTCTATGCCAGCAAGTACGACTTCAACCCGGCCAAGAGCTACGCTATCGCGACGAACCAGAGCCAGAACCTGACCACGGCGCAGCAGTCTCTTCTGACCAACTACAACCAGTCCACGACGGGTCTGACCCTTTCGATCGGAGAGCCGCTGCGGCACCTGTGGGCGAACCACGGTGTCACCCGAGTCGGTCTGTCCTACGCGCTGTCGCGGTCTTCGGTGACGACGTTCAACGACAACACGCGCAATGTCTTTCAGTCGCTGGCCTTTCGCTCCGGCGTTCAGGGCCTCAACCAGCTCACCGGCATCGTCAACTCGGCGTTCACGCCAAGCTTCAGCTATTCGAGCATCGACCGCGCGGTCGGGCCGCACTCCGGCCGCGACTTAAACGTAGCGATACAGGTTGCCGGAGCGGGCGGCAACGTGAAGTACATTCAGCCGGTCGCGACGTATCGCCAGTTCTACCCAATCAAGGGGTTGAAGATTAATCGCGAGGGCCACAATGTGCTGGCCTATCGTGTCCAATTTGCCTATATCTCCGGATTCGGCGGCGAGGTTGCTCCCCCGACCAACCGCATCTACGGCGGCGGCGAGTCGGAAATTCGCGGCTTCGACGTGCGGTCAGCATCGCCGTATACCTTCATCCCGACCAAGAACCTGTTCAACTTGACGAATCCCGATGGGACGACGGTTCCGCGCGATCCCACGAATCCGAGCCTGGGCAACGTGCAGATTCCGCTGCCGATCTATCGTCTTGTCTCGGTTGGCGGCGACACGAGCTTTACGTCCAACCTTGAATACCGCATCCCCATCGTCAACCAGGTCACGTTTGCGTTTTTCACGGACTTCAGCCTGATAGGCGACCTCCGTCCGAGCCAGCTCCTCCAGAGCCCCTCTGGAATAGCGGCGATCCAAGCCCCGCTCTATGGTTGCCCGCAGTTCATCAACGGCGCCTGCTACGGAGGGCAGCAGCTCACCTTCCCCAATCCTCTGAAGATCGTGCCTGGTACCAACTTCGTGCCGCGTATGTCGAACGGTGCCGAACTACAAGTCATTCTGCCGATTGTCAACGCTCCGTTCCGCCTCTACTACGCGTACAACCCGCTGCGGCTCTACAACAGCATTCCCCAGGAATTGGCGCTGCCCAATACCTGCCCGCCGGGATCAACTGCCTGCTTCAAGAACCTCTTCCCGAACTCCGGGGCCGGGCAGTATTCTTATCTGGAGGCTGTGCAGTTCTACGGAGCCGACTACGTTCTGCGCGAGCCGCGTAAGACCTTCCGCCTGACGGTCAGCACGACCTTCTAAGGGCAGGGATCAAGGCTTGGGGTACGGGGTTCAGGGAATCGAAAACTGACTTCACTCGAATTCAGTTGTGCTACTTCACTTGTGCAACGAAAAAGGGAGGGCCGGAAGGCCCTCCCTTTTTTCACCTGTTTCCTGCACTGCTCCCTACGTCGAATGCCCTGCCTCAGTAGCTGCGCTGATACATTCGCGAGATGCGGTCATGCCAGGCCAGCCGATCGTCGTCGAGCACGGCCCATAGGTATCCCATACCCAGCGGGCAGGCCGAGAGCAGATGCGTGAAAATGCGGCGGCGCATTGCGGCGCGGGTGGGATTGTCATCCGACAAGGTGCACAGCCCGATGCGAGCGTAGCGCATGCCCGGTGTGGCGTCCGAGAAGGTAAAGAAGAGAAGCTGGTAAGCCAGTCCGAAGACCGCCAGAGTTACTGCGGCTGCAATGGCGGCGGGCTGTGGGCTGATCCGTATCGTTCCGGTGGGGCTGAAATGGCTGGCACTCAGCGCGAAGCCCGCGGTGAAGAGCAGAAGGGAAGCTGCCACAATGCAGGCGTCCACGATGCCGGCCATCAGACGCAGACTGATCGGGGCGGTCTGCGGCACCATGGTCAATGGGACGAACACGTCTTCGGGGGCCATCTGGACGATGATCGGCTCCGGCTGGGGGCTCAGTAGAATATTGGACCACTCCGGCGCGGCCGACTCGACCGCCGGCGCGGTTGAGATCTGAGATGCCTCGACCTCGAAGATGCGAAGCTGCGAGCTGTCTGGGGCGAGATCGCCTTCCTCTCGCAAAGGGCCTTCGGCCAGCCTCGGACGTGCGCGCCGAGGAGCGACAAGCTGCCGGGGAAATTCGATCAGGTTGGCTGGAATCTCGACCGGAGGAGTCGTCTCCTCGAAGACGGGGGCCTGCCGAAAGGCGATCTCTTCATCGAGCGCCTGTGCTTCGGTGTCGTCGACGAACTCGGAAGCCTTCGGGGCCGGAGCGGCAACCACGGGCCGTGCCACGTTGAGCTCGACGTCTTCGTAGAGCTGGACCTTCAGCCCAACCCTTGGAGCCGCGGCAGCGACTAGCGGAACAGGAGTGGGTTCAACGGTGTGGGGAATCTCAGGCGCGGTGAGCACCAGATCGGGAGTGGGAGTCTCTGCGGCCATTTGGTCGAGTTCCGCGAGCAGTTCGTACTGCGCCGCCGCGACTGCCTGTGCGTTACGCGCTGCTATTTCTGCTGCAGCCTCTGCCCGCCGGATCGCCTTCTCGGCCTCTTCGGCCAGAAAGGCCCGGTAGCTCTGCGATTGGGAGTAGCGCTCCGCGACGGCCGCGGCGATGCGGGCCGAACGCGGCTTTGCGGGCGAGCTGGGGCCCGCCGGCGCGAGCTGCGGGCCGGCGTGACTGCCCTTGCGTGCACGGTGCGCGGCGACCTTCTCAGCGATCTGCTGCTTCAGGGCAAAGACTTCGGGCGGGGACCCCGCCGCTTCCGTTTCGAAGCTGCCTTCGTCAACCTGCTGTATCTCTCGCTGTGCGGAGCTCATTGTGCTCGAAACCTGCTCGCTTTCATAAAATCGTTTAGCCTCAAAAGGTGGTACGTCTGACGACCTTGGAACCCGCGGAACTGAAGTCCAGATTCTCTAAGCCGCGCTGCTGCTCCGGCCGGCCCGCCTGGAGCATCGCGTCGCCTCTGAGGGCCATTTACTTTCTGATAACTATCACGCTGATTCAGGCAAGTCATCCACAGTCGCGCCTGTTCGCGCAGGAGGTACCGGGTCAGGCACCCCAGACGGTTCTCTCGTCATCATCGCTGCCTGACAGTCCCAACTCGTCCAGTGCTCGGGAGAACTATCCCGATGCCATCGTGATTTCTGACACGGAGGGCACCACTCCGGTAACGGTGGACGCGGACCGGCAGTCGAAGACAGGCGACCGCTATGCCCTGGACGGTCACGTCGTCATCCACTACAAAGACCGCGTCGTCGAGGCTGACCACATCGACTACGACAGATCCACCGAAGAGCTGAACGCCACCGGCCACCTCAGAACCACCGGAGGCGAGAACCACGAGATCATCAAAGCCAGCCACGGCACCATGAATCTCAAGACGGAGACCGGCCGCTTCTACGACGTTACCGGTTCGGTAGGGTTCAAGGACTCCACCAGTCGCGTCGTCTACGCCAACAGTAATCCCTTCCTCTTTACCGGCCGCATGGTCGTCAAGACCGGGCCACGACAGTACGAGGTCTACAACGGCACAGTCACCTCCTGCCAGCTTCCGAATCCCGACTGGCAGCTCTTCGCGGGGCGCTTCTCGGTTGGCGAAGAAAAGGCCGCAGCTCACAACAGCATCTTTCGCCTATTCAACATGCCGGTGCTCTACCTGCCGTACGTCACGCACCCTGTCGACACGGAAGGCCGCCAGAGCGGCTTTCTCATTCCGGTCATCGGAGATACATCGACCAAGGGCCTGGTGCTTGGAGAGCAGATCTACATGGTGATCAACCGCAGCACAGACCTGACCGTCGGGGTCCAGTACTACTCGCTGCGCGGATGGGAGCAGTCGGCGACATTCCGCTATCGCGGTCTGGGCAATAACTTTGCCACGGCGCATTACAGCGGCCTTCTCGATCGCGGAATCTATACGGGCGGTGAGTATGTCAACCAGGGCGGCGAAGACGTTGTCTTCTCTGGCCGGTATGACTTCTCCAATCAGCCATCCGATCAGACGCGCGTCGCTGCCGACCTCGAATACCTCAGCTCCTTCGCGTACCGAGAGGCCTTCAGCGAGAACTTCAATCAGGCCGTGTCCAGCAACGTCCTCTCCATCGGCTACGCGACCCATGAAGCCGACGGATACTCCTACTCGCTGCGTGCGGACCGCTATCAAGGGCTGATACAAGCGGCAACCACGACTACCCCGGAGCAGGAGATACGCATCTTCCATGCTCCCTCACTCGATCTCTCCACGACCGACCACCTTCTGGGAGGGTCACATCTTCTTTGGAACGTCGAGGGATCCATTGCCGGTTTGAAGCGGGTACAGCCCAACTTCAGCACGACCGGCATTACTGAGCGCCTTGACCTGCATCCACAGCTCGCGCTTCCGCTGAGCGTTGGAGGCTGGCACTTTCTATCGACAATCGCGGCTCGCGAGACCGTCTACACGCGCAGCCGCCAGACGCCTTACGTGACGCCTACTCCGGTTGAAAGCTCCAGCGCCATCAACCGCGCCGACTTCGAGGTCGCAGTGGATGCCCGCGCTCCGGTGCTCGAGCGCACGTACGACTCTCCACTCACACATAAGCTCTTCGGTTCGGAGATAAAGCATACGATCGAACCTGAGGTGACGTATCGCTACGTCACTGGCGTGAACGACTTCCTGGGGCTTCTTCGCTTCGACGACGTCGACATCGTGAGCGACACGAACGAACTGCAGTATGGGGTCACGCAGCGTCTCTTCCTGCGTAAGAGGAAAAAGTCAAAGCCCTGCGGAGTGGCACAGAACGATATCCTCAATCTCCCCGCCGCTCCGGGCTATGACACCGGCTACGAGGAGCCTCCGCCGACCTGCAGCAGCCGCGAACTGATCAGCTGGAAGGTAACGCAGAAGTACTTCTTCGATCCCACCTTTGGCGGAGCGGTCGTGCAGGGCCGGCGGAACATCTTTCAGACCACGCTCGACCTCTCGGGCATTGCCTTCCTCACCGAGCCGCGCAATATCTCGCCTCTCATCTCGCGGCTGCGCCTGAAACCCTCGGACAGCTTCGACTTCGAGTGGGACTTCGATATCGACACCGGAGCGAAGAAAATCAACTCCAACAATGTTCTGGTGGACTTCCACGAGGGCAATGTCTTCTCCGGGCTCAGCTACGCCCGGCTGAATGCTCCTGGCCGTTTCTACACGCAGCCCTTTGGTTCCACGACGGGGATCTCCTCGCCTGTCTCGGACTTCAATCAGATCCGGCTTCTGGCCGGCTATGGATCACCCGCCAAACGGGGCCTCGGAGTCGCTGCCAACGTTGGGCTCGATCTTCGTCTAAGCAGTGTGCAGTACGCGGCGGTGCAGACCTCCTGGAACTGGGACTGCTGCGGCTTCAGCGTGGAGTACCGCAAGTACGAGCTGGGTGCGGTTCGCAACGAGAATGCTTACCGGTTCAATCTCACCCTGGCCAACATCGGGACGGCGGGCAATCTCCGCAAGGCGGAGCGGCTCTTTTAGGCGGCGAAATTACCCCATTTTACGGGGCTCCCTGTGCCAGAACAGCGTTCTTCACGTGAGATAATCGAAGTATTGTGTTGACCGGTTTCAAGCCATTTTGTCCGCTTTTCCTCGCCCTCACGCTGGCGGCAGCCGGATGCCATGCCCAGGTTCCTGTGCATGGTTCATTCTCTGGGAATAGCGCTGATTCAGCGGGTGCTTCCACAGGTGGCGGAGACAAGCTTCCTCCAGACCTGGCCCGCCGCATCGAGATCATGATTCGCACGAAGGCGAACCTGCCGCCGAACTACGACGTCCACATCGGCCCGCGAAACGCCAGCGCTGTAGCCGGCTACGACGAGATCTCGGTGACCTTCTCGGCCGAAGGCAAGAACAGCAAGCCGATGGTCTTTCTGCTCTCGAAGGACGACAAGACGCTCGCGCAGCTCAACAAGTTCGATATCAGCCGCGATCCCAAGTCGCTTGTGAGCGACTCAGGCCGTCCCTCGCGAGGAGGGCCGCCAGGTGCTCCGGTCGTCATCGTTGGCTTCGATGACCTTGAGTGTCCATACTGCGCCAAGATGCACGCGCAACTCTTTCCCGCGATTCTGGACCGGTACAAGAACCAGGTTCGCATCGTCTATCGCGACTTCCCGCTCGAGCAGCATCCCTGGGCGATGCACGCGGCGATCGACGCGAATTGCCTGGCAGCGCAGAGCGCGACGGGCTACTGGAACCTCGTGGACTACGTTCATGCTCACGCCGCCGAGATGGGAGGCGAGGAGAAGAGCCTGACCAAGGCCAACACCGCCCTCGACGGTCTCACCCGCGAGGAGGGCAAGCGCCAGAAGGCCGATTCCGCGGCGCTGGACGCTTGTATCGCCAAACAGGACGACTCGGGAGTCAAGACTTCCATTGAGCAGGCCACGGCCCTTGGCGTGGATTCCACGCCGGCGCTGTTTATTAACGGTGAAAAGCTCGAAGGGGCCGTGCCTCTTGAGTATGTGTACCGGATGATTGACAATGCATTGATTGCGTCCGGTCAGACGCCACCGTCGGGTCCCCCTGCTCCGCAGGAAGCGCCCTCAGCTAAGTCCGGAAACTAGCGCCCAGGATGCAGGAGTGTTCTTCGTGACGAATTGGTTGACTGAAAGAAGGCTGGGGCGGTTCGTGCGCCTCTCTCTGGTCTCGTGTTTTACTGCGATGCTCGCAGCGTCCGTTCTGCTGCCGCTGGCCGGCTGCAATCATACGCTAGGCGCGGATGTCGTCGCTATGGTGAACGGCAAGGCCATCATGCGCTCTGAGATGGACAAGATGTATCGTGCGCAGCTTGGCGACGCGCAGCAGCAGCAACAGCAACCTTCGCCCGAGCAGGCTGATGCCCTGCGTCTGCAGGTCCTCGGTAATCTTATCAACGAAGAGATCATCGAGCAACGCGCTGTGAAGATGAACCTCACAGCCACGAATGAAGAGGTTGATGCCAAGATCGCGGAGATGAAGGCCCCGTACACCGAGGAGCAGTTCCAGGAGAAGCTCAAGGCTTCCAATCGCACGCTTGACGACCTCAAACACGATATCCGGCGCAACCTCACGGTCAACAAGCTTCTCACCAAAGAGATCGATTCGAAGATCACCGTCACTGACGCCGACATAACCAACTACTACAACCAGCACAAGGCCGAATACAACCTCATCGAGACTCAGTACCACCTCGCCCAGATTCAGGTGACCAGCGCGCCCTCCAACGAACCCGGCAACCTGCAGGGGAGCAAGGCCACGAATGATGTTGAGGCGAAGAAGAAGATTCAGGCACTCAAGCAGCGTCTCGACAGCGGTGAAGACTTTGGCACGCTGGCAATGAACTTCTCCGAGCGTCCGGAGACTGCATCAAGCGGGGGCGACATCGGCTTCGTTCCGGAGTCGCAGCTCCACGCCGACCCCGCGATCTACGCCGCAGTCACAAAGCTCAAGGCCGGCCAGACTACTGAAATTCTTCCTCTGCTCGACGGGCAGACCAAGAAGCCAGTCGGATATGCAATCTACAAGCTCATCTCACGTGAGCCTGCAGGTCAGCGCGACCTCAGCGATCCTCGCGTGCAGCAGAACATTCGTCAGCAGCTCCGCGATGGCCGCTCACAGCTTTTGAAGGCTGCGTACTTCGAGATGCTCCGCGATCAGTCCAAGGTCGAAAACTTCTTCGCAGAGCAGATCTTCAAGAACGACGCCCACTGATCCGCGAGCAGCGCTTCAAACGGATAACTTCACAAAGACAGCGACTCCGCTGAAAAGCTCCCGTTCGCCGCGACCGACTCGGTGATAAGCGAGGGATGTCGACTTTGGTGCCGGAGTCTTTCTCGTTTTGAAACACAACTTGTGACAAGATAAAACTGTCACCCTCCCAGGTGGAAAGAGATCAATCGAATGTCTTCGCCACGCGTCCGTTTCGCGATTCTTGGTTTCGGCCACCATGCCGTCCGTCGTCTTCTCCCTGCATTTGCGAGCGCACGGCACGCGAGCCTCGTTGGCATCTGGCGTCGCGATCAGGCGGCCGCTGCAGCGAACTGCGCCGAGCACAATATTCCGCAGTGCTTCCCCACACGTGAAGCACTGTGCAGTTCGCCCGAGGTTGACGTCGTCTTTATCACCTCGCCGGATGCGATGCACAAGGCGGATCTTCTGCTCGCCGTGGGCAATCGCAAGGCCGTGTTGTGCGAGAAGCCGCTCGCAATGGATGCAGCTGAGGCCCGTGAGATGAATGAAGCGGCAAAGGGTGCTGGCGTACTCTTCGGTGTCGGCCAGAACTTCCGCTACAACCGCAGCCTCGAGTGGCTGCGCGACAAGATCAAGGCCGGCCACATCGGCAAACCGCAGCTCGCACACGCTGAGTACGCCTACCCGGCCGACCGCGCCCCACGGAAGTGGATCATGGATCCCTCGCTCGCCTGCGGAGGCCCCATCGCCGACGTTGGCGTTCACTGCATCGATGCGCTGCGTTTCGTTCTTGGCGAAGAGGTTCGCAGCATCAGTACGCTCGCCAGCAAGACCCACTCGCAGGACCGGGTCGAGGCCATCGCGTCCCTTCAGCTTGAGATGACCGGCAACATCTTCGCCAGCGTCACCGCGAGCGCGCGCGCTCCCTACCGCACAGTGGTCGAGTTCACCGGCTCCGATGGCGTTCTCATCGCGGAGAACGGCCTCACCGTCGACCGCCCAGTGGATCTTATGCTCCGCCGCTCCGGCGAACTCATCGAAACCGCCACGGTCGAGAACGACGACAGCTACACTCGCATGCTCGACAGCTTCGCGCAGGCCTTCCTTGGCAAAGGAACCTTCGCGGCCTCAGGAGCCGACGGGGTCATCAACATGCAGGCACTCGACGCTGCCTTCCGCAGCTGGGAGACAGGGCAGCGCGAGCCGGTCGTTATCTAGCGAATCAGGGAATTGCGGTCGCCAGTGCGGCCGTGGCGCTGTGGCTCCCTGAAGCGATATCGCGCTTCGGAGTCCGCGACGCCGGAAGATACCGCTTATACACGCTGATATGGAAGCACGACTGTTGAAACTCTTCTTCAACATCAATCTTGCCTTCCTGTACCAGCGGCATCAGGTATCCGCGCAACCACGCGATCTCGGTGAGCGAGAGCCCATGCTTGGCCAGATCGATCGCCTGTCCAGTCAGGTGAGGCGATGCGGTCTCGCCCTCTGCGGGAGCTGCATTTCCATTCGTGCGTTGGAGCCTCTGCTGAAACTCCACCGTCCTCACGGCGGAGTTTACCTGCAGCGGAGTGTGGAAGCGGGCATAGTGTGCGCGCGCAAGCGCTCGAAGGAACTCCGCTGTCCAGGGCCGGCAATATCTCCGGTTTGCCGGAAGCTTCTCATCCACCTGCAGCGCACCGCTTGTGGGGAGCGATACGAGAAGCCCGTGAGCGCGCATGTCGTTGAGGTCTTCGTCATCCTTGATGCGATCCAGACCCTCGCGGTCTGCGACTACGTTCTGCCGCACCAGAATCTCGTGTGAGCCTTTCAGGGGAGGCGGCACGACAAGACGTCCGCGCCGATAGGAGAGAGCCGGCTGAACCACCGGTTCCGAGCTCTCATCGATGAGGCCGTCCCGCGACTGCTTTTGCGCGGCCGGTCGCGTATTCATCGCAGAGACTGCTTTGTCCGCAGGGGCGGCTTTTTCAATTGGCGGAGAGGAGCGCGGTGCCTCCTCATCATCATCCGGCGGCCGCGAGACTCCAGTGGCAGGCCTGACCGCATTGGCCGGTTCTGTCGAAGCGCCTGAGGCGGCGCGAACGAAATCTTCAGAGGTAGCCTTGCGCGTCGCGGCGCCGGCTGTGGCCTGGGGCGCTTCTTCATTCTCGCGCCGCGTTGCCGAAGCGACGTGTGTCACCCCGCCCCTATGTCCGCGAGTCCTCGCGTGGACCCTGCTCACCGTTACCGGCTCCGGTCCGTCTCCCTGCCGTGGCTTCCTTTTCCTGCGCTTCTTGTGAGGCTTGGCCTCCGCCTCGTCCGTCTTCTGAACGTGCTTCTTTGTCGCAGACGCTTCGGCAGCCGTCTTATGCGCGATATGGCGCACCGGCTTTGCGAGCAGCGTTGCAGGCGCGAGTGTCAGGCCTGCGAAAACCAGAGTGGCAATGGGGGCATTCAAGCGCATCAGGGTTTCAAGAGGCGCGGAACGCCAGAGCATCTTCTACCTTATGGGATGGACTTCTTTTATTGTAAGTAATCAGAAGGATTCTGTGTACTCATCTGTAACTATCAACGATTGGAGAGATTCATGGTGAAGTTGTTTCGGGGATCGATCGCCGCAGCTGGTGTGCTGCTGGCGCTCGGCGCAGGTTCTTCGGCGGTTCGGGCCGCAGCAGACGATGAGGCAGCAAAGCCGGAGTTTTACACGCAAAGGGTGCAGCCCATCTTCGAGGCGAACTGTTACCGCTGCCACGGGGGAATGAATCATCGTGGCGGCCTGAGCCTATCCTCCGGCCCGGGAATTCTAAAAGGCGGCAAGGATGGCGTGGTTCTGGTACCCGGAGACCCGGCGGACAGCCTGCTCGTGAAGTTGATCCGTCACGAAGGGCCGGCGAACGATCCCAGGCCGATGCCTCCAAAGTTCAAGCTCTCGGACGCGGACATCGCCACTGTGGAACGGTGGATCAAGGCTGGAGCGGCTATGCCGCAGAACGCACCTCAGCCTTAGGTGCTGAGATTGTGAGACGCCTGCGGTAGCTGGCGAGCTTTCGCTGACATTGACGCATACAGGCTTCCGTGATCGTGGAGGACTCGCCCAGCTCGTCGCGAGCGATTCCGGTGAGAATGAGCCAGTCGTGCCATTCGCCTCCGGCCAACTGAAGCGCCGAGAAGGTTGCCGCAAGCTTGTTCGGAGTGCGTCCTTCGCCCGGTGCATTTTCAGCGAGATATCGCGCGATCTTTGCTTTTTTTCGGATCGCATGAAGACTGTCCGGATCGTTGTGTCCGATTGGCGCATTCCTGTCGAACCAGTCCACCGTAAGGTTGGCAAGCTCGGTCGAGGCAATGGTGAGAGGCTCAGTCTCGTCAAGAATCTTTAGCAGAGATTCCAGCGCTTCGGCCAGTTTGAAGTGGTACTTGTCCAGAACCTCCAGCAGTTCGCCGGCTGCTTCAGCGCGCTGCTGTTTTAGAGTCTTGCGCAGCTGACGTGCCTCATCGCGAGAGTTCGCGGGAGTGTTGGCCGCGATCAGGTCGCGCTGAACATCCAGGTCACGAACCTCTCCGGCAGCCCGACGGATCTTCTTGAGCAGGCGCCCCGCCCTTCGGGAATCCTGGCCGTGAACCCGTGGGACTCGAAGAATCGAGAGCAGAACAAGCTGAGCTTCAATGCGACGCGTGATCGTGCGGAGCTGATGCACCGGCTTCTTTCCAGGATCGCCGAGGCACAACAGGATTGCGGCCTCGAGGTCGGTGACATACTGGCGAAGAATCTGGAGCGGACGCGCGGGTTCTCGAATCGCCATTGGTCTCTGCTTCCTGGCACTTATCTTAGCCCGGGGCAGCCGTCCTATTACTGCCAGACATGCGGAATAGCTCCGGCCGGGCTCGTGCTGCGTGATCTCGTTGTAGGTGATTCCAACGTCCTGTGCGAGGCTCTTCGGAACCCAGTTCTGGTCGCGTTCGGGCAGGTGGAGGGCGGTCATCTGCTCGGGAGTCTTGCCTTCGGCGGCCTCTCGCTTGACCTCAGCGTAAAGGTCGAGCAGGAAGGTGCGCTGGCCGGTGAGGATCTCCGGGCCGCCGGCATCTCCGTGGCCTGGCAGAACGTGCAGCGGGTGCAGAGCAAGTGCCTTGGTGAGCACGCGGGGCCAGTTTGCGAGGTTGGCATCCCAGAGCTTGTTATGCGGGCCGTTGACGGCGGCATCACCAGTGCAGAGGACGCGTTCGCGCGGGAGCCAGACGAAGCCGTCTCCGCGCGTATGCGCCCAGCCGAGATAGTAGAACCGGACCTCGCGGGTCTCATCGCGCAGGATGAAGGGGCTCTTGCTGAAGCTCTTTAGCGGGCGCTGGACGTCGTTCTCGCCATGCTCCTGCTGGCGCTCGCGGACGTCTTCGCGGTGGGTCGCTACTGTGTTCCAGCGCGTGGGTTCGTAGCGGTTCATCTCCTCGGTGACGCCTTTGTAGGCCAGGGTCGTGGCTCCGGCCGCAGTCCAGGTGGAGTTGCCGTAGGAGTGGTCACCGTGGGCATGAGTATCAAAGACATAGCGGACTGGCTTGGGCGAGAGCGTCGGGATGATGGTGAGGAGCTCGCGGGCGCGTGACGGATAGTTGGCGTCAACGACGATGAGGTAATCCTGCATCTCAATAACGATGGTGTTGGAGTAGCCTTTGGCAGCCTCGCCAAGCAGGAACCATACTCCCGGAGCGATAAGCTGCGGCGCAACGGTCTGCGCGCGCGCAATCGGAGCGAGCAGCAGAAGGGCGAGAGCGGCCTTCGCGAACAGACGCATGGAAGGGATTTTACGGCCTTCCACGCTCGGATGAGGCGGGCTCATTGGGCTATGGTTAAGGCAGGATGATGAAGAGAGAGGTGCGAATGAGAGCAGTCAGTCTCCTTCGGGTCAGCATCGTGGTTGTAGCGCTGGGAAACCAGCGAGGCCTTGGGCAGACGACGACACATACGAGTCCCAGGACGAAGAGCTCGGCAAAGGTCCAAATGGCGTTTTGGACGCCGGACGTGCAGAAGACGCTGGGAGTTTCGTCGGCAGAGTTCAAGACCGATGGTTTGAACCGGCTGACGGAAAAGCAGCTTGAGGCTCTGGAGAGCTCGGCGAAGAGTCATCTGTCCATCGATCCGAAGATAAAGCTGTTGAGCTGCGCGGCGAGCTCGCTCGCTCCTGGCGCGCGGATTCAGGTGCTGGTGACGGTCGCGGGAGACGATCCGACGGGTCAGCGGGCGGCGGAGATCCAGCAGGCGGTGCGGTCGCTCTCCGGTGTGGATTTGGTGACAGTTGCGGCGAGTGCAGACCGCGCGCTGCATGTTGTGATCCAGGAGCAGACGCTGGGGAAGCGGACGATCGGTTACACAGCTTCGTACATGACATCGACTCCTTGCGTGGATGAATCTGGTGGGAAAAAGGCGGACGTGGAACTGAAGGGTCAGCTTGGGACTTACACGGAGCCGAAGGGATCTGATCTGGCGCGTGATCTGGCGGGAATGCTGGATCAGGACCTGCAGCCGCTGCGCGGAACTGCGGCAGCGCAGTGATTTGCGTGAGGTAGACTAAGCTCCGAACCTGCCGGATTTCTAGGAGAGCTGAACTGGATGCAAACGCTGGCTGATCTTCAATACTGGATGCTGAAGAAGGCTTATCCGCGGAGTCCGGATCTGCTGACCGAGCAGGTTTATGAGGGGAAGTCGAAGCTTTCGTTGCTTGGTGAGGAGCTGACGAAGAAGCTGCAGGGAAAAACGGTCATCGATTTTGGTTGCGGGAAGGGCAACGAGGCGATCGAGATGGTTCGGCGCGGCGCGGCGCGCGTCATCGGGCTCGATATTCGCGAGGATCATCTGGAGATCGCTCGGCGAAGCGCTGAGGCGGCGGGAGTTTCAGACCGATGTGTTTTTGCGACTTCGACTACCGAGCCTGTGGAGATGATTACGACGATCGATGCTTTTGAGCATTTTGGTGAGCCGGAGAAGATTTTGGCTCTGATGGGGTCGCTGCTGGGGCCGGGCGGGGAGTTGATCTTCAGTTTTGGGCCTACGTGGTATCACCCGCTGGGCGGGCATCTGTTCTCGGTGTTTCCCTGGGCGCATGTGGTTTGTACGGAGGCGGCGCTGGTGCGGTGGCGGAGCGACTTTCGCAGTGACGGGGCGACACGGTTCGGCGAGGTGACGGGCGGGTTGAACCAGATGACGATCGGGCGGTTCGAGCGGCTGGTCACGGGGAGCGGGTTCCGGCTGGAGAGCCTGGAGTGCGTTCCTATCGGCAAGCTGAAGCCGGTTCACAACCGGATGACCCGGGAGTTTACGACGGCTCTGGTGCGAGGGCGGATGGTGAAGCAGTAGTACCCTCCCCCCCCTATTACTTTCTGTAAAGTGTTTTGTTTGTGGTGTTTAGCAGTTTTCCACAGGACAAAGTCTTCCATCTAAAAGGCTTAGGACCAAAAATATTCAAAACAAATGAGTTATGGGCTAAAGAATAAAGCCCCGGGGAATCCGGGGCTTTTGATCTGTTTCTATTCTAGCAAATTGGAGAAACTGCTCTGCCACTCGTATGTTGTTGGTGGGTAATGGGTTGAGTGGTTTGGGGGCTTGACAGGATTTTTCCACAGGCTGGGTGCGGTGAGAGAGCGTGGAGCGGGTTTCCCTTGCGGGGAGGAGTGCATCCAAAATGGCTGGAGGTTTCTATGACAAGGGCTTTTCCGTGGGTTATGGCTGGAATGGGAATTGGTGCAGGTCTGACGATCATGTTCATGAATGAGTACAGGGAAGCCGAGGCGCGGCATGGAGCGGGGAGCGCGGTGGGGAGCGGCGCGGGGAGTTCGATGAGTTCCACGGAAGAGGAGTGGCCGCTTGGGAAGAGCTTCGCCTGGGGGACGAAGGAGCGAGGCTATACCGGCAAGGGGGGCAAGTTGCAGGCGGCTTCGGGAGCGGTGAAGGAGGAGTTCGGTCGGCTGACCGGGGACGACCAGATGGTCGGTGAGGGTGTTGTGGACCGGGCTGTGGGGAGTGCGCGTGATGCCGCGGGTGAGGTTGGGCAGGCGGTCGGGCAGACGATTCATGATTTGAATCGGTAGGGAGCATCACGAGCGTAACGCACGATAAGTTCTTCTACCCCAAAGTAGTTATTGCCTATCGTCAGGCTTGGATTTAGGGTGGCTGTGCTCCCCTAATCAGGTTCGAAGGACTGTAGAGATGATTCGTCCGTTAACCGCCTGCACCCTTGTGTGCTTGTTAGCCTTCAACGATTTCCTGCCTGCACAACAAACTCCTGCTCCCGCTACAAATACTGCCCCGCCTGCGGCTGCTCAGACTGAGTTAGCCACTCCGGAGCCACCGCGTGCTCCTGTGCCAAATACGCTGATGGATGGGACCGCACTCAAGCTGCGCCTAGGCGAGACGATCTCTTCTGCCGATGCCAAAACGGGTCAACAAATCCCTTTCGAAGTGACCGAGGAGGTCGTCGTTCAGGGAGTCACCGTCGTTGCGAAGGGGGCGCAGGCGCTCGGTACAGTGACAGAGGCACAATCGAAGAAGAGCATGGGCCGCGGCGGCAAGCTGAATGTGAACATCGACAGCGTCAGGCTCGTCGATGGGGAAAAGGCTCAGTTGCGCGCTGTGAAAGACACTAAGGGCGGCGGCCACGTTGGGGCCATGACAGGAGCGATGGTTGCGACCGCTATTGTCTTTTTCCCAGCGGCACCGCTCTTTCTCTTTATCAAGGGCAAGGACATCACGATTCCCAAGGGAACGGAGATCACCGCATTCGTTCAGGGGAGACATGAAGCTGGACATGGCGAAGTTTGGTGCGCCTCCGGTTGGTCCAGCTGCTGCCGCTGCGAATGCGATGGCTAGCATTATGGTGGAGTCGAGCGAGCCTGGAGCTGATATCGAAGTAGATGGGAATTTCGTTGGGAGCACGCCGTCGAAGGTGGACGTTACGCCCGGCTCTCATACGATCACGGTCAAGAAGAAGGGCTACCAGAGCTGGACTCGAACTATGAATGTCTCAGGAACTGGTGCGAAGGTAGATGCAGATCTAGAACAACAGGCGGCGGGGACAAAGTAGTCGGATTTTCGCTGCCGCGAAGATTGCCCATCTTAGCGCCTTTGGCGCAAAGATGGGGCGTCGGAGCAATTCCGTCGTTGCGGCTACGCCTCCACTCCCGCCTTCGGCAGAGTGGAGCCCACTCATCGCGATAAGGCCGCGATGAATGGGGCACCCAATTTATTGGCTGGATTTGATGCGTGGGACACCCGTCCTGAAGATGAGACACAGGCTTAGGAACTGGTAACGATCGACTGGGAATTCTCTGCACGATTGCTCGTAAACCATGTTTTGACGGTTGGCGTATTGAGATACCAGATCAGATAAGCGGCGAGGATTGCCTCCGATGCGATCATCACGGGTTCGATTCGTGGTGCTAGTGGACGCGGATGGAAGAGGCCTTTGACGTTCCAGAAGCACTGGAGGCATGTGAGCATGACGAGCCATCGCGCCCAGTTTCGTCCTTGCCAGTAAAACCAGAGAACAGCGTAGCCGATGGTGATGAAGACGCTGAATATCAGCAGGAGCGTTCCGGCATTGGGCGTTTGCCAGTTGATATCGAAGAAGCCCATCGCGTTTGTTATGCACATCAGGACGAAGGTGATCGTGACTCCCATGGGCCGTCGCATAGAGAAGACGTCTAAGGAATGATTGGTGGCTCACCAAGGATGGATTTTCGCTACCGCGAAAATTGCCCACCTTAGCGACGATAAAACCGTCGCGAAGATGGGGCACCCGATTTATTGACTGGATTTGATGGTGGGTCACCCGTCCACTCGATTTTGGTGGTGGGTTGGAGTTTTTGTGGCGTGAAGTTGGAATTTGGGTGCCCCATCTTTGGCGCGGTCTTGTCGCGCCTAAGGTGGGTCGTCGCTCGAAGAGCGACCTGTCTCGTCAGGCACGGGTGACTTGGACTGGGGTCGGTTCATTGAACCGATAGTGGCGGTAGGTGGACCAGCGCCAGTCTTCGGGTTTTTCGACGAGGCCTCGAGTGACTGGGTTGCGGTGTATGTACTTCAGTTTTTCGATTCGTTTGTTGTGGGTGAAGACGTTGAAGTCGTGGTAGCGGGTCTGCCAGAAGGGGCGCTGGGTGAGGCGCTTGGAGACGGAGAGTTTGAGGGATTGCAGCGCCTTGGAAAGTGGGAATTCGTGGTCGGGTGGCTCACTGAGGAGGAGATGGACGTGCTCGGGCATGACGACGTAGCCGAGGATTTCGAGGTTATAACGGCGGCGGGTTTGTTCGAGTGAGTCGAGGAAGGTGTCTCGTGAGGATGGGGTGGTGAAGTAGGGTTCGCGGTTGTAACAACCGAAGGTGATGAAGTGGTCGTCACTTTCTTGTTGATATCGTTTGAGGCCCAACGGCATGGGTGGATTTTATCGTTCGTGCCAGGGTGGGGGGAAAAACGGATCGCGCTTTCGCGCGATTGCCCACCTTAGCGCCTTCGGCGCGAAGATGGGGCACCCGGTTTGGTGGCTCGGTCAGAAGTGGATCACCCAAGCCTAGACGTGTCGGTGCGGATGATTTGAATTGGTAGCTTGTTGTTAGTCGCCGGTGGAGAGACCTGGATTGTCCGTGGCCGGGGATTTGCGAAACAGCGCGTAGAATTTCTCGTCGCCCAGCAGGCGGCGAAGTTCTATGAAGGCGAAGAGAGGGATGAAGGTGCTGAATATGATGATCGACCGGGCGATCAACTGTAGGGGGTCCATTTCGCGCAAGACGGTTCCAGCAGGCTCGTGGTGAATGAGGCGTTTGACGAAGCCCTCGAGGAAGTGGAAGGCGAGGACCAGCAGGCTGAAGACGAATGCCTTGATAAGAACAGACTGATACATCGGTCTGTTCTCGGCAAACTTGCCAACCTTCACCATCTCTCCGATGAGGATGACTTTGCCGATGACAAGAGCATTGATGATCGCGAAGGCATAGTTCAGAGAAGAATTGAGGTCATACCGTCTTAAGAGCAGATTGGTGTAGGCGACGAGCGCGCAGAAGAAGAAGGCCAGATAGAGGGAGATGAGGAAGAAATCCTTGAACTCTTTTTTGGCTTTCTGCTTGAAACCGGGTTTGGCTGGTGCGGCTGGTGCTATCGGATTCTTGGTGCCCATTGGAGGTCCTCCTGTTCTTCGGCGACGAGAACTAGACCCGGGAGCTTCCGTGTGAGAGAGGACGGAACGTGCAAAGGATAGCAGGGTCTTCAACAGGTTGTTCGTTGCTGGTTGCAGGTTGTTGGTGAGGGATGGGTTGAGTGGTTTAGGGGCTTGACAGGATTTTTGCCGGCCACCAGATTAGCGCTGGTAGCGTCCGGTCAGTTGGCCGTGTGCGAGGATGTGGCCGTTCATCGCATCTGTGAGCTGCTTCTTATCGGCTCCGGTGGGCAGGTTGAGTTTAGCGTCGAGGGCGTAGAGGTCGAAGATGTAGCGGTGGGTGGAGTGTCCGGGTGGGCATGGGCCGTCGTAGCCGATTTCGCCGAAGTCGTTGAGGCCCTGGCGGGAGCCGTCGGGGGTTTGTTCTTCTTTTCGGATGGCCTGAGGGAGTTCGCGGCTCTCGGGCGGGATGTTGTAGAGGACCCAGTGGGTGAAGATGCCGATGGGGGCGTCGGGGTCGGTGACGATGAGGGCGAGGCTTTGGGTGCGGGCGGGCGGTGACTGCCAGGAGAGTTCGGGAGAGTCGTTGACCTCGCTTTCGCAGGAGGAGAACTGGTTGGGGATGGTGTCGGAGAAGCTGGAGGTTTTCAACTTCAAGTCAGGGAGTCCCTGCGGGATTTTGTTGCGGTTGCAGGCGCTCTGGCTGGCGGTCATGGTGAAGAGGAGTGCGGCTTGTAATGAGAGACGTAAGGCGCTGCGAGGTGTCATGGGCCTACTTCCGATGCGAGATAAAAGTATCGGAAGTGTGGAGCTTGCGCAATTAGGACCGTGGACTTCGCGCAGATGCTCCCGCTCATCGCGATGAGGCGGCGATGAGTGGGGCACCCGATTGATTGGCTGGATTTGATGGGTGGGCTGCCCGTCCAGTTCGGCTCGCTAACAGTCGTTGTGCAGAGGGCTGGGAGCGGGTGGGCCCGCGATGCAGGGGATGGCGCTCAAGTACTCGTAGATGGCCTCGAGGTCACGGTCAGTCATGTCCTGATCATTGGGCCACGGCATGATCTGGAGGAGATTACCGTCGAACGGCGCCGGTATGCAGCTCGTGTTGAGGGTGCCGGCCGGACAGGTTGGATGGAGGTGGTCCATGTCCACGCCGGTGCGCATGATTTGCATGAACTCGGCCAGGGTGTGGCCGCCCTCGGGACGACCGGTTTTATCCGGCGTGAGATTGCGAGAGATAATGCTGGCAGAACCTGGGACGAAGGGACCGAAGTTTCGGCCTCCGCCGAGATAGGTTGCCGGATTGACCTGCTTCTTCTCGCCAAAGTACGGGTTGCCGGTGGGAGTGAATTCGTTGCCGCCGGGTCCCGGGTTATGGCATCCGTTGCAGTCGGCATGTGCGTTGACGATATAGCTGCCTAACCCGACCAGCGCCAGGTTCTTTCCGGCGAGTTTGAGGGGTACGGGCGCAATGCGAAAGCCTATCTCGATCTTCCAATCTTCGAAGTCGTTCGCAAGTACGCGTTTGGGTTTCGACGTGCCCCCGAAGACAACCAGGGCAACTACTGCCAGCGCTGCAAAAACTTTGAGAAAGCGGTGTTTCATCTTCAATCCTCCTTCGCGTCCGACTGACCTGGGGGGTCAGGCAAGGAGCCGGATTCACGGTTGCACAGATGGGACTTTCAGGGGTGTGTACCCTGCCTGAAGATCAATGACTGCGGGATTCTGATCCCGTGGGGCGCCAGCGAGGCCCGGAGGTAGCTGCTCAACCGCACAGGAGCGGTTCGTCTGGGGTCTGTGACGGGGGGCCTGTTGGGGAGGCCATCCTTATAGTCTTGGTTTCCGGAGGATGTCAAGGGACGTGGTTTGAGGCACCCCGCCAAATGTGTGCACAGTGTCCAATCGAAATTCGCCCTGGATTTTATGGGTGGGCCACGCGTCCTCCGGACATGCCGGGGCTTTCTTCTGGCCTCGATACGGGTTAGTTGGATGAGTTTGGGGTGCCTACCTTGCGAACGGCTCCGTCGACTACGGCGAAGAGGAGTTGTCCGCGGTCCTTGCGGGCCTCGGCCTTGATGTACTCGCCGGCTTTGCGGCCTGCTTCCTCGCTCTCGGGGAGGGTGAGGTTGCGGTTTTGGGCGGAGATGACGGCGAGCTTCTGGATGATGGCGAAGTAACCGTCTTCGGTCTTGCCGCCGAGCTGCCAGCACTGGGAGACGGTGCAGGTGAGGATCTGCTCGTCGGTCCAGGCGTGGGACTCGGTGGCTTGGTTGGCGTTCGGAGTGATGGAGGTGGGGGCCTGGGGCTCGGTCTTGGAGGAGACCGGGTTTGCGTTGGCAGCGGGGGTTGCGGGTGGTGTGGAGGTGCAGCCTGTGAGGAGGAGGAATGAGGCGGCCAGGGTGCAGGTGGTGATGCGCAAAGTCGTCATGGGAGGTTCCCTTTCTGTGAGGGGCTGGGTCTAGCGGCGGTTGTAGTAGTTGTTGCGCTTGCTGTTCTGGTTGGCCTGGCCTGCGATGGCGCCGATGCCAGCGCCTGCGGCTCCGCCGATGAGGGCTCCCTTGAGGCCGCCGCCGAAGACGGCGCCGAGGGCTGCTCCGCCAGCGCCGCCGATGAGGGCTCCCTTGCCGGGACCGATGCCGCCCTGATTGCGGTTGTCATGATGGTCGTAATGATTGTTGGGGCGATTGTCGTAGTACTGGCCGCCGTGGGCTCCGTTGCGGACGCCGTTATTGAAGTTGTTATTGCGCTGGGCGTTGGCTGGGAGGATCGTTGCGAACAGCAGAGAGGCGATAAGTAAGCTGTTGCATATCTTGTTCATGCAACCTTAGATGCGGATTGCAGGTGCGGCGGGGTTAGTTAGATGTCCGAATCGCCTTCGGCGCGAAGATGGGGCACCCTATATAATTCGCGGTCTGGGCTCCTGAGAGAGAAGTGAAGGAGACGAGCGATGGCGCTTACGCTTATCAATGACTATGAGGTGATGTATTCGGCGAATACGTTTCCGCCGCGGATATGGCTGATCAACTCGGGTAAGTTTATTGGTCAGCTTATCTTCCATCCGGATGGATCGACGCTGCCGCCCGATACATCGGTGGGTGGGCAGGCACAGTTGCAGTATCACCTGGAGGATTTTGAAAACTGCGCTGGTCTTTTGCGGAATGAGAAGACGGTCTATCTGCTCTATAGCGGGTCAGGGCCCGGGTTCGAGAATGGCTTGCAGACGTCAGCGGTGCCTCCGGGGAGTTAGGGCGGAGATGGTCAGGCGTTGAATCCTGGGTGATCCGGAAGAAGGCAATTCAGTCGTTGCGGCTGCGCCTCCACTCCAAGCCCCTCGACGTTGCTCGGGGCAGAGTGGAGCCCACTCATGACGCAAAGACCGCGTCATGAATGGGGCACCCGAGTTATTGGTTGGATTTGATGGGTGGGCCACCCGCGCCAGATATGGGGAATACTGGTGTGTCCTGGCCCGGTTCTCTTCTCTTTGTCGCTTATGTGAGTGAAGGCGTTCGAAGAAGCGACGCCTTGAAAGGAGAACGGCCATGAAACGCATATTCGCAATCTTCGCGATCGCTATTGCTCTTGTCACGGCTCGGTCCGCATCGGCGCAATCATCGAATCTCCCTCACCTCTCCTCGGTGACCTATGCGAGCTCGGCTTATATGAACTGCTATGTCAATGGGGTTATCTACCCCGTCGACACTGCATTTAATGTCTGGGCATGGAATGGCTATAGCTGGTTCGTTGTCGGCGAGCTGGTCAATACTGGCAGAGGGTATGTCGTGGTCAGAAACGACGGCCTTGTGTTCGCTGCGTCCTGCTACTGAACTCTGTGGGGGAGGATTTCGTTTGAATCCTGAGTGCGACGACAGAGGCCGAGCATGTTCCAGAGTGCCCGGCCTTTTATTTGGGCTGTGGCGGGTCGGGTTCGATGGGTGGGCCACCCGCCCCACCCGCCACCCGATTTATTGGCTGGATTTGATGTGTGGGCCACCCGGCGATTTTAGGTTGATATAAACTGATGGCCTCGAAATCAGAGGACCTTTCTATGAAGCGGTTTTTCTCCGCGTTTGCCTTCTGCTGCATGGTTGCGAATCTTGCATTGGCGGCTCCGAAGCCGGCAGCGACCTGTACGGTGACCTTTCAGGTTGCTTACTTGGATCGCCTAAACAATACGAATATGGGTGTTCCACAGGACAGCGTGAAGGATATCGAGAAGAGACTGGGTAAGTACGGAGACGTGTGTTACGTCGGAGATAAAGACAAGAAAGGCGACCTAGTCTTTTTTATTCACACTACTCCGGCTGTCTATCATGGAACCCACGTCTATACGAACAACACCTCGTCCTCTGCGGCGGCAACAGCCGACGATGGAAGCGCTGCTGCTGCTGCAGCATCGAGTTCTTCCACAACCGCGGTTCCATACGATGTGGATTATTCCGTATTCATTCTCGATATTGAGAAGCAGCAACCCGATGGGAGCTTCAAGGTGTTACGCACCTTTGACCAGAAAGGCCT
Source organism: uncultured Acidobacteriaceae bacterium (assembly GCA_963741395.1). Taxonomy (GTDB): domain Bacteria; phylum Acidobacteriota; class Terriglobia; order Terriglobales; family Acidobacteriaceae; genus Edaphobacter. The sequence continues at coordinate 302,334 of CAVUHV010000007.1, read as the reverse complement.
CTACCATACGATTTACGGCATCGGCTATGGGAAAGGAAAGCACCCAATTCCCAATGTTATCGAGGTCGGTGCAAAGTGGGTTCATGACGAATACATTGGTGGAAGATCGGCAGGGAAATGGTGACGCTAACGTCTGAAATTATCAGGATCGCGCTTTCGCGCGATTGCCCACCTTAGCGCCTTCGGCGCGAAGATGGGGCACCCGGCAAACCAATTTTGGCCGGACGATCCGCTGTTACTCTAAGAAGCGCTCGCTTCATTTGATCGGCGAGTCTTCACTTCACTTGTTTTATTGCAAAAGACGCGACTTTTTCCGGCAATGTCACGACGACAGTAGGGACTGAAGTCACCGGCTTCTTCTCAGATTCCGATCCCTCAAGTTCCATCTGCTCAGTAGCCGTGGCTACGCTAAACAATGATGTCTGTACAGCTTTCCGCGCTAGTACACGCGCGGTTGGCACAAATTCGGAAGCCGGTAAGCAGTGTACGTCCTGGTCGTCGAAGAAAATGTGAGGTCTGAAGGCCTTCAGCACCGGAGCCTTTAAGGCTCCTCCGAGAAAAAATACTTCGTCAATGCGCACTCCCCATGCCCTCAATGTCCTCACGACACGCTCATCTGCAGGGGCATTACGAGCTGTTACTAAGGCCGTTCTTATAAGTTGCCTTTCTACAATGTCACCTTGGCGTTGTAACTTTGACAGAGCGCGAAACAGTTTTGCAAAAGGCCCGTCGGGCAGAGGCTTCTTGGCATTTTGCACCTCGTGCTCAAGAAAGTTCTCTAGCCCCTCTTTCTGATAGATTGCCTCTGACTCATCTGAAAATAGAACGGCATCTCCATCGAACGCGATGCGTAGTCCTTCGACTGTTTCTCCTTCATGTTGTTGGTACGGGTAGATTAGGCCAGCAGCAAATCCTGCATCAGTGGCTTCCTGGACATCTTCTTTGGAAGCTGACAGAAATAAGTCGACGCTGAATGCTTCGAGATATGGAGCAAGTGAGGCGCCACTAGTGTAGGCGCCACGAACAACATCGAGATCATAGTGACGTAGCGATCTTCCTATCCGGAGGCTAGTATCCGCATTGTTCTTAGACATTACGACAACTACGACTCGTTGTTTGCCGTTCCGTCCGTCGTTTAGCTTCAAAATTGCTCGAACAAGCTGGAAGCCCGTACCCGGCACCAAGACGTCCTGCTCGTGAGCAATTTGATAGTCCGAGTAGGCCCTTAGTCCTTCTGTTTGGTAAATCTTGTCCTCTGCTGTCAAATCGAATAAAGCGCGTGAAGATATCCCGATTACGAAATGCTTTGTGAGATCGACAGCCATGGGCCCTCTTCTCCTTGCTACTGCAACAGTAGTACCAGTTTCCGGTTCTGACTTGGATTCGTCGGGTGGGGTGACTGCAACGGCGGCTACTTTGTCGTCGGCGTCGAGGTCGAGGAGTTTTACTCCTGAGGTGGAGCGGCCGGCGGCTCGGATGGACTTGGTGTCCTCGTGAGATGAGTACCCCAGCGGCTAAAGCCGCGCTCGTGCTTGTGCATTTGCGGCACGGCTGAAGCCGTGCCCTTAGGCAAGGCAAATGCGGAAAAGCAGATTCCTCCGCTGCGCTGCGGAATGACAACAAGAAAAGCAACAGCAACTTTGTCGTCGGCGTCGAGGTCGAGGAGTTTTACTCCTGATGTGGAGCGGCCGGCGGCTCGGACGGACTTGGTGTCCTCGTGAGATGAGTACCCCAGCGGCTAAAGCCGCACTCGCGCTTGTGCATTTGCGGCACGGCTGAAGCCGTGCCCTTAAGCGAGGCAAATGCGGAAAAGCAGATTCCTCCGCTGCGCTGCGGAATGACAACAAGAAAAGCAACAGCAAGGGCGAGGCCAATAAGGTTGTAGCTCCCTTTTGAAGACTACAGGGATTCTTCGCTGCGCTCAGAATGACAACAAGAGCTGCGCTGCGGAATGACAACAAGAAAAGCAACAGCAAAGGCGAGGCAAATAAGGTTGTGGCTCCCTTTGAAGACTACAGGGATTCTTCGCTGCGCTCAGAATGACCGTGATATGGATATCGCTCTTTTACTGCAGCAGCGTTCCGTTCTCCGGTTCGGATTTGGACTCGTCGGGTGGGATGACTACGGCGGCGGCTACTTTGTCGTCGGCGTCGAGGTCGAGGAGTTTTACTCCTGATGTGGAGCGGCCGGCGGCTCGGATGGACTTGGTGTCGATTCGGATGATCTTTCCGAACTGGCTGATGACCATGAGCTCCGTCGTCTCGTCGACGAGGTTGATGCTGGAGACCTTGCCGATCTTGGGAGTCGTCTTCATGTTGATGACTCCGGAGCCTCCGCGGTTGGTGAGACGGTACTCCTCGGCGTCGGTGCGCTTGCCGTAGCCGTTCTCGGAGACGGAGAGGATGAGGCAGGGGGTGATGTCCTTGCCTTCGGCCTTGAGTTCTTTCTGACGCTCTTTCCGTGACTCTTCGGACGGGGTGATGGCGAGGCCGACGACGTAGTCGGACTTGCGGAGGGTGATGCCTTTGACTCCGAAGGCGGGGCGTCCCATGGAGCGGACGTCGTTCTCGTCGAAGCGGATGGCCTGGCCCTCGTGGGTGGCGAGGAAGACGACCTGGTGGCCGTCGGTGACGCGGACGTTGATGAGCTCGTCGTCCTTGTCGATTCCGATGGCGATGATTCCGCGGGCCATGACGTTCTGGAAGTCGGGGAGCGGAGTCTTCTTGACGGTGCCGTTGCGAGTGGCGAAGAAGATGAACTTGCCCTCTTCGGTGAGGTCGCGGATTCCGAGGATGGTGACGACCTTTTCGCCGGGCTGGAGGGCGACGAGCGAGGCCATGGCCTTGCCCTTGCCTGCGGCTCCGACGTCGGGGATCTCGTAGACCTTGAGCCAGTAGACTCGGCCGGTGTTGGTGAAGCAGAGCAGGTAGGCGTGGGTGGACTCGACGATGAGCTGGGCGACGAAGTCCTCTTCACGGGTCTTCATGCCGAGACGGCCGGTTCCGCCGCGGCGCTGCTGGCGGTAGGTGGAGATAGGCGTGCGCTTGAGGTAGCCGGTGTGGGAGACGGTGACGGCGACCTGCTCGTCGGCGATGAGGTCTTCGAGCTGGATCTCGGTGGTCTCGTCGACGATCTGGGTGCGGCGTGCGTCGCCGTAACGGTCGCGGACCTCTTCGAGCTCCTTGACGATGACGCGGCGGAGCTTCTTCTCGGAGGCGAGGATGGACTCGTACTCGGTGATGTCGTCGCGGACCTGAGCGAGCTCTTTGAGGAGCTCGTCGATGGAGAGCTGGGTGAGGCGGTAGAGCTGCAGCTCGAGGATGGCGTCGACCTGCTTGTAGCTGAGGATGAGGGTTCCGGTGGTGGAGAACGTCATGTCGACGTTGTACTTCGCGGGGTCGAGAGAGACGCCGGCGAGCTCGGTGCCACGGAGGTTGATGCGCTTGTTGGAGAAGTAGCTGAAGAGGTTCTCGCGGGCTTCGACGCGCGATGCCGACTGGCGAATAATCTTGATGACCTGGTCGAGGTGGTCGAGGGCGATCTGGTAGCCGAGGAGGACGTGCTCGCGGTCGCGGGCCTTGTTGAGGAGGAAGGCGGTGCGGCGGCGGACGACTTCGACACGGTGGTCGAGGAAGGCGCGGATGGCCTGGTCGAGCGGGAGGACCTTGGGCTGGCCGTTGTGGACAGCGAGGAAGATCATGGAGAAGCTCTCCTGCATTTGGGTGTGCTTGAAGAGCTGGTTGAGGACGATCTGGGACTCGGCACCGCGCTTGAGCTCGATGACGATGCGCATGCCGGCGCGGTCGGACTCGTCACGGACGTCACCGATGTCGTCGACGACCTTTTCGTTGACGAGCTCGGCGATGCGCTTGATGAGGGTGGACTTGTTGACCTGGTAGGGGATCTCGGTGACGATGATGGCCTGGCGTCCGCCGGAGATGTTCTCGGTGGCGACCTTGGCGCGCATGATAAAGCGTCCGCGGCCAGTGTTGTAGGTCTGGGCGATTCCGCTGCGGCCGTAGAGATAGCCGCCGGTGGGGAAGTCGGGGCCCTTGATGTGCTCGAGGACCTGGACGATGCCGGCCTTGGGGTCGTTGATGAGCGCGATGCAGGCGTTGACGACTTCGGTGAGGTTGTGCGGCGGGATGTTGGTCGCCATGCCTACGGCGATTCCGCCGGAGCCGTTGACTATAAGGTTGGGGATGCGCGTTGGGAGGACGGTGGGCTCGACGGTGGACTCGTCGAAGTTGGGCACCATGTCGACGGTGTCCATCTCGATGTCGGCGAGCATCTCACCGGCGATGCGGGTCATGCGGGATTCGGTGTAACGGTAGGCCGCGGGTGGGTCGCCGTCGATGGAGCCGAAGTTTCCCTGGCCGTCGACGAGGGGGTAGCGGAGGCTCCAGGGTTGGGCTAGGCGGACGAGTGCGTCGTAGACGGCGGAGTCGCCGTGGGGGTGGTACTTCTTAAGGCACTCGCCGACGACGCCGGCGCACTTGCTGTAGCGCTTGTTGTACTGGAGGCCCTCGGACTCCATCGCATAGAGGATGCGGCGATGGACGGGCTTGAGGCCGTCGCGGACGTCGGGGAGCGCTCGCCCGATGATGACAGACATCGAGTAGTCGAGATACGACCGGCGCATCTCGTCTTCAATATTGACGGGGAAGAGAAAGGCCGCACCGGGACCCTGGACGGAGCCGTCGGAGCCGTTTGGATTGTCTGAGTTCGGGCCTAGCGGGAGTTGGGGATTCTGATCGTCTGCCATGTGTGTCTGTATCTATTATAGAGGGTTTGCGGGGGCTGGGTTTGGTGGGGGAATCGAGGAGTAATCCACACTGATGGGGCGGTTCGTAGTTCTTTTGGGTGATTCTATTTTTTGTAGATTTGCTCTGAGCGCTATGGTTTCTATGCCGACCGACCTTAGATGCTATTTTTTGGTCCAGGGAGGTCTGATTCGGCGATTTTTTCTGATATTTTCGGTCAGGTGGCGAAACTAATCCAAGAATATCGTGTTAGACCGCTGAACGCTCATTCACCCCCAAAAAATGGTCACTCGTCACTGGGAAATGCAGCTTCATCACAATTTATGAAGATTTGACCCTATTTTAATTTGTAGATTTGGCTGGATGGGGACTAGCAGGCACCTATGGACCTATATATCTATAAACAAGGTACTTACATAGAAAAAGACGCGTATTTGCAATTTGGAACATGAATTGCCATATTCAGCGCCATGACCCGGAAACTCTGGTGTTCCACCCTTCTCCATATTTGTGTCTGTATCGTTGCTCTAACCTCCTTCCTTTACGCTCAAGAGACAACCGCCGGATTGCAGGGAACTGTTAAGGACCCGACCGGTGCTCTCGTGGCCGACGCTAACGTCGCGATTTCCAGCCCCTCTCTGGTCGGTGGCAAGACGACTGTAACGGACAGCAAGGGATACTACCGTTTTGCGAATCTTCCTCCCGGGCCGTATACGATCACGGTAACCGCGCGCGGCTTCACAACGCTGCGAAGGGATGGCCTCATTCTTGAGGTGGGTCACCTTCCGTCGATCGATCTGACAATGACTGTGGGTGCCGAACAGACTGTGGTGGACGTGAGCACCGAGGCTCCGGCGATTGATGTCACGTCGGTTACGACGCTGACGAACGTGACCCAGGACGTGATCAACTTCGTGCCGCGCGGAACGTCGTTCCAGTCGGTCATTCAGTTTGCGCCTTCGGCCCGCAATGAGCCTTTGATGGGAAATACGACGACCAACGGCACCGGCAGCGTCTCGCCGGGCAATGGCAGCAACGGCAGCTCGTTCGGATACTCGATCGCCGGCGGTTCTGACTCCGAGAACTCCTATCTTGTTGAAGGGCAGGAGACGGCGAATCTTATCGGCGGCTACTCCCACACCAATGTTCCCTTTGACTTTATTCAAGAGGTTGAGGTCAAGAGCTCGGGCGTGCAGGCCGAGTACGGCGGCGCGCTCGGTGGCGTTGTCAACGTCATTATGAAGAAGGGCACCCCGCACTATCACGGGTCAGTCTTCGTGCAGTTTGAGAACCAGGGACTCGATGCGGCACCGAACGGGACGGCACGATACGATCCGCTGTCTACCCCGACTCCGACCAATTGGGGCAGCTCGGTTCTTCCTACCTGCTCTGCGTCTCTGCTTGCTTCCGGCGCGGCGTGCTATCAGGGCTTTAGCGACGCGAACTATCAGAGCTATCAGAACTCGAAGGACCACTTCAGCGACATTCGGCCCGGCTTCACTCTTGGCGGCCCGCTGCTTCCCTTCCTGTCTTCGACGATGCGGGATAAAGTCTTCTTCTTTGTCGGCTTCAATCCTGATATCAACCGCGACGCGCGCTCCGTAAACTATGGTCCGGCTTCTGCTGGCAATCCGGCCAGTGGTGTGGTTCCGTTCAGCCAGAACACGAACACTTACTACACCACCGCTCGTATCGACGCGCAGGTCAGTAAAAAGATTCGCGTCTTTGGATCGTGGCTCTATCAGCTCCAGAAGCAGTATGGCGAGCAGCTGCCCTTCGCTGATTCCGTCCATGCTTTCAACTACTCCACAGGGACAGGTCAATACAATCTGTCTTCAGGAAACTCCCCAGGCACGTATGGCCATAACCTGGGCTTCACGGCGCCGAATATTACGGTCAACACGGGCGCTGACTACACGATCACACCCAGCGTCGTTTCGACCACCCGTTTCGGCTACTACTTCGAGAACTATCACGACTTCGGATATCCGTTGGGCGGCGTAGTTTACTCATGGCAGACGAGCGGTCTCGGTCAGACTCAAGGTGCTTTGAGTGGACCGCTGAATCAGATTACGAACTATAACTCCAGCAAGGCAATTGAGCTGAGCCAGGACGTCGCATGGTTCAAGAGCACGAAGTACGGCACACATAACTTCAAGTTCGGCTATCAGCTGAACCGGAACTCGAACCTTATTCAACAGATCTATAACGAGCCGCAAGTACAACTCTTTCCGGGAACGGTTTATGCTCCCGGCAGCCCGCTCGGTCAGACGAATTGCGCGGCAATCGGGACGCAACTTGGCACCGGTGTCTGCGAGGATGCCAATGGAGATGGCTACGCGACAGTCTATGACTTCGGTACCGGCGGCAGCGCCATTGCCTACGATAATGGCTTCTACGGCCAGGACTCATGGACAGCTGGACGTGGAATTACGATCGACGCCGGCATCCGGGCCGAGAAGGAATACCTTCCCGGTGAGGCATTCGGTGGCGGGGCGCCACAGAAGCCGATCAACTTCGGCTGGAAGGACAAGATTGCTCCTCGTATCGGCGCCGCATGGGATGTCTTCCGTGACGGCAAGCTGAAGCTCTTCGGCGGCTACGGTCAGTTCTATGACCAGATGAAGCTGAATGTTGCGATCAGTTCATTTGGTGGCCAGTACTGGAACAACTGCACCTATGTACTGACGAACTCCAATTACACGACCATCCAGCCGACGTTCAACGGCAGCGGCCGTTACTGCCCGTCGGGCGACACCTCCACGGGTGCGAATCTTGCAGGTGGAAAGGTTCCGTCCAACGCATTGTTTGTGGAAAACCTGAATCAGCGTGCCTTTCCGACCACTTGCCCCACCTGCAGCGTGACGCAGGAGGGTGTTGCTCCTGGCCTGAAGCCGTACGAGCAGCATGAGGCATTGTTCGGCACGGACTACCAGGTCAGCCGGAATGTTGCCCTCGAAGTCCGGTACGACCGTCGACGTCTCGATCATGTCATCGAAGATGCGGCCGTCTATAACCCGGAGATCGGCGAGACATTCGTGATCGTCAACCCCGGCCAGGGTGTCAACGCAACCGTGAGCGGATATTGCAACTTCCTCTACGGTTACGGCAATCCGGGTTGCGACAATCAGGGCGGAGCCTATCCTGCGAACAACAATCCGCAGGCGGCTCGCAGCTATGACGGTGTCGAATTCCGTGCGACCAAGTCGATGAGCAACCACTGGTACGGGCTGTTCTCTTACACGTACAGCCACTTCCGTGGAAACTACACCGGTCTCACCAGCTCGGATCTCTCCGACGGTGGAAGCGGTGGACGTAACTCACCGAACAACAGCCGCGCCTTCGACGAACCCTACTTCCAGTACAACGCGGATGGCGGTTCTTCCAGCGGCCTGTTGCCGACGGATCGTCCGAACACCATCAAGGGCGATGCGTATTACCAGTTCAGCTGGCTGCACAAGTTCACCACGAACCTGGGTCTTTTCCAGTACTTCTACCAGGGTTCTCCCAATACCACCTATGCCAACGTAGGACTTAGCTACAACGCCTTCCCGGTCAAGTTGTTCGATTGGGGCAAGTGGGCAAACATTACGCAGAACCCCAACACGGGTGCGATCACTGTAGGAAACCCCTACACGTACCGCAACCCCTGGTACAACGAGACGGACTTCAGCTTCGAGCAGTCGTATAAGATCGGCGAGGAGAAGTCTCTGAGCTTCCAGTCAACCTTCACCAACCTGCTCAACGAGCACGCGGTCACTGCAGTCAACTCGCAGATTGACTCGAGCTACTCCGGCACTCAGTACATCACTCCTGGTGGCCAGGCTATCTTCAACGGCATTCCGTTCTATGCCGCAGCGACAGCCCCGTACAACGTACAGGCTTCGTTCAACGGCCAATCTATCGGTGGCCAGTTGTCGAATAGCCAGGGTGGACCCGAGACGATCAACAGCCAGTATGGCAAGCCGCTTTACTGGCAGCATCCGCGCACGATTCGTCTGCAGGCCAGCTTCAGATTCTGACACCAAAAAAAGGCAGTAACCCCCTGACATACGTGGGGAGGTCTCTAAGAGGCCTCCCCAAATTTTTTTGGTCGCTGGACACATGTACGAGGAGCGGTGCCGCGTGACGGCTCCGATGTTTGAGGAGCCGAGGCTACTGTTTTTTGTACGTTTTGGGGACGAAAGATATTGTTTTTTTCTTTTTCTGCGGGGATTTGGGCCGGAGTGACGGACTGTTGCGTGCCGGTGGCGAACTGTCTCGAAAAAAGAGCTGTCACTCACGTTTGATGGTGGACTGTTCATCCCTGTCTGGGACTGTTCGTCACTTTCGAAAAATGGGATGTGAGCGGGTCTGCGTTGTGTGATTGGGCGGAAGGCCTGTTTTGTCAGAGTCTTGTAAAGCGCGCGGAGTGAAAAGCGGGGATTGTGGCGCTCCTGGGTGGAGAACTCGTTCGGTGAAGGAATTGCGACTTCGTTCTGGTGACGGTTGCCGGGAGTCGTTGGGTCCAGCCCGAGCGATGAGGAGAGAGTGCCATGGAGAACAGATATTTCACGTGGAAGGCTGTCCGCAGTTGGATCTGTTGTTGGGGAATGGTGGCGGTTGTTGTCGCGGTGTTGAGCGTCACAGTGTATGCGCAGGAGATGGGACAGATTGCGGGAACGGTGACGGACACGACGGGAGCGGCGATTCCTGACGTTGTTATTTCGGCAAGAAACGCGGGCACCAATGCCGTACATACGGCGAGGACGAACGGCACTGGAGGGTATGTCTTTAAGGACCTTGCGCCGGCGGTGTACGAGGTGTCGATTGCGCCGGCGAGCGGCTTTGGCGGGTTTACGACGAAGGCCGAGGTGACGGTGGGAGGCCGGCTGACAGTGGATGTGAAGCTGCAGCCTTCGGCTTCGGTTGAGACGGTGACGGTGCAGGGCGAGGGCGGCGTTGCAGTGAACACGCAGACGCAGGAGGTCTCGCAGGTGGTGAGCACGGAGCAGGTGTCGCAGTTGCCGAGTTTGTCGCGCAACCCGTATGACTTTGTGACGATTGCGGGGAATATCAGCGCGGGTGACAAGGTGACGTCGAGCGGCGCGACTTCGACGACCGGTGATCAGAACGAGACGACGCGCGGTGTGGGTTTCTCGCTGAACGGGCAACGTTCGACAGGGACGGAGATTCTGCTGGACGGCGTGGAGAACAACGACACGTATCTGACAGGGCCGGCGCTGGTCCAGATTCCGATCGATAGCGTACAGGAGTACCGCGTGATCACGAGCAACTTCGGGCCGGAGTATGGGCGCGCGTCGGGCGGCGTGGTGAACGTGGTCACGAAGAGTGGAACGAACTCGTTTCACGGAGGAGCGTGGGAGTACAACCGGCTTTCGGCGTATACGTCGAACACGGTGACGAACGCGCAGGCCGGGAATGCCAAGGGCAACTTCACGCGCAACCAGTTTGGATTCGATATTGGCGGCCCGATCCTGAAGGACAAACTGTTCTTCTTCGGGAGCACGGAGTGGATACGAGTGCGCGGCACGGCGAGCAACCAGTCGCTGATACCGACGCCTCAGTTCCTTGCGGCCTCGGCTGCGAACACGCAGGAGTTTCTATCGACGTATGGGACGAATGCGCCTTCGTACTCTTCGACGCTGTCGAAGGCGGACATTGTCGCCGGCGGGACGACGCCGACGCCGGGAGGGCCGTTCGACAGCCTGGCCAGCTCGACGCCGGTGTTTGGGATCGTGAACTTTGCGGCGCCGGCGAACGCGGGCGGAGGGAATCCCGGGAATACCTATTACTTTGTGATCCGCGGTGACTACACGATGACGGGCAGGACGCAAATGGCGGGCCGCGTTGCCGAGTATCACGAGATCGATGAGCCTGGGGGCCTATTCAGTTCTCCTTACGCGCAGTACAACGTGGGGCAGGCGATTCGTGGGCAGACGTTTCTCTACACGCTGACGCATGAGTTTTCTGCTTCGATTGTGAGCAATACGAAGCTGAGCTTTACGCGGAACTCGGTTGACCAGAGCTACGACACGTCGCAGCAGAACAGTCCGGTGCTGTACTTCAGAAGCGCGCAGACGTTTGCGGGAATTCAGACGCAGCTGCCGGGGTTCTTCGATATCTTCGAGGGCACGGGCGGGTTGCCGGCGCAGGGACCACAGAATACTTCGCAGATCAACGAGGACCTGGACTTCACGAAGGGACACCACTCGTTCAAAGTGGGGACGCAGCTCTTCTACATCCAGAACAATATCGCTTACGGAGCCTACGCACAGGCGGTGGAGGGGATCGGGTCGAACTCGTCGAATGCGTTGGATGGCTTCATGAATGGAACGCTTGCGCTGTTCAAGGCAGCGGTGAATCCGAAAGGAGCGTTTCCCTGCATCGGAGGTGTTGTCACGCCGACGTGCTCGATTACGCTTCCCGCGACGCAGCCGCAGTTTTCACGCAGCAACCGCTACAAAGAGTGGGCTGTCTATGCGCAGGATTCATGGCGAATGACGCCGAAGCTGCAGGTGAACTACGGTCTTCGTTATGACCACCTGGGCGTGCCGTACGAGGAGCATCCCAGCCTGCAGGCAAACTTCTTCCCGGGCGCGGGGTCGAATCTGTTTCAGCAGATTCGCAATGGGGAGGTTCTGACGACGCCGAACAGTCCGCATGGACGGCCGTGGGACCCGCAGTACGGGACGCTCTCGCCTCGGGTGGGCTTTGCGTACGACCTCAACGGCGATGGAAAGACGTCGCTTCGCGGAGGCTATGGCATCTCTTACGAGCGAAACTTCGGCAATGTGACGTTCAACATCATTCAGAATCCTCCGAACTATGCGGTGGTGACGGTCAACAATACGGCGATTACGACGAGCAACAGCGGGCCGCTTGGAGGGGCGTCGGGAATCGTAGCTCTGCCGCCGACTTCGCTGCGCGCAGTGGATCCGGGAATCCGCGTGGCGCAGACGCAGTTTTACAGCATGACGTTGGAACACCAGATCGTGAATAACGTCGTGGGTTCGGTGGCGTATGTGGGTTCGCGCGGCGTGCATCTGTACGACATCAAGAACTACAACCAGCAGGCCGCCGGGAATGTGTATCTCGGCGATCCGCTCTCAGCAGGGTATACACGGCTGATTCCTCAGTACAGCGACATCAACGACCGCGGAAGCAATGGTGATTCGCACTACAACGGCATGAACATCGGCCTGCAGGTGAATGATCTCTACCACCGGGGATTGAGCCTGACGGCGAACTATACGTATGCGCACTCGCTGGACGATATCAGCTCTACGTTCTCAGAGAGCAATAGTTCGGCGAACGGCATCGGTAATCTGGGCTATCTGAATCCGTTCAGTCCCGGGCTGGATTATGGCGCGTCGGACTTCGATACGCGGCATCGGTTTGTGGTGGCGCCGATCTACCAGACGCAGTGGTTCCGGGGCGGCCACGACATGAAGGCCCGGCTGCTGGGCGGATACCTGCTGACGGGAATTTATACCGTTCGCAGCGGCACGCCGTTCACGTTCTCGGACAGCACGGACTCGCTGAATGCGGGAGCGGGCTCGGGGATTCCGCGGTACCTGCCGGTGTCACCGATCACGAACGCGAAGTTCAACAAGATCGTGTCGCAGGCGGGCTCGAACGTCTATACCCTTGGCGCGTTGCCAGCGGCGTCGCCGTATCCGGCGTCGAGTTTGCCCTATGGAGGCATCTCGGACTTTGGACCGTATCCGGCGGGGATGACTCATCGGAATGCGTTCTACGGTCCGGGAGCGTGGAACTTCGACATGGCAGTGAGCAAGAGCGTGCCGATCACGGAGCGCGTCTCGGCGGAGTTCCGTGCGGAGGGGTTCGACCTGCTGAACCACCACAATATGTACGTGCTTGAATCGCAGAATGATGTTGGCGGAATTGGATATGGGGTGCCGCTGCTGATCCAGGGCAGGAAGGGCGGCGTGAATGGCGGAGCGAATGACGAGCGGCGGTTCGGTCAGTTCGCGGCTCGCATCACGTTCTAGCAGACGGCAGGATCTCCCTGCACGATTCGCGGAGAGCTTCGGCTCTCCGCTTTCTTTTGCGGCGGTGGTGTTCGAGTCAGGGAGTTACGGTGAGGGTAATGGGTTGCGTGTGGGCGAGTCCGGTGTTTGCGCCGTTTCCTGTGAGGTTGATGGTGTAGGTGTGGCGAGACGATACAGGACTAGATTTGTCGGATATCCTATTGATATAGGACTGCTCTTGTCGTATATTCGATTTATCGCGAAATTGGGCCTGTTTTCGGTTTTTGAACGGGCTGGAATGAGTTTTGGAGTTTGAGGAGAAGAGGAGGTCCTCGCGGGTTGTCTCTTGGCGGAGACCGCGAGGACCTGGGCTACAGCCGCAGGCGACTGCAGGTTGTCTGGATTATAGGGTCGCGGTTAGGTTGATTCAACCGGGGCGCTCCTCGTCTTTTCTCTTCCGTAAATGCTGAGTTGTGGCCGGCGCGTCGATGGCTTTGCGGCTGTCGCGCGAATGCGGCTTGAGCGGTCAATGAGCCTTCGTGCGCCGTTTTGGGATTTTGGCGTTCGAGCGGCTGCGATAAATCGGAGGAAGCGGTGAAGAGCAAGAGGATCACGAGGCGGCGCGGATGGCTGGCGGTAGGGACACTGGCGGCTTATGCGGCGATGGGACCGGGCAAGGTTGCGGTGGCGGTGACCAAGAATGCTTCGAGTGATCCCGGAGCGGGTGATCCGTCGGCGAATCTTCCGGTAAAACGGTTCGATATTCCGGCGGGTGGTTTGGATGATGGCATCAAGGCGTATGAGGCGACGACTGGTCTGTTTGTAGATGTGACGCTGCCGCAAGGGACGCTGACCGGTTTCAAGACGAAGGGCGTGGTGGGGCTGCATACCGTCGAGGAGGGCCTGCGGCTGCTGCTCGATGGCACGGGGCTGAGCTATACGGTGCAGGACTCGACGACGATGGTGGTGGGGCTGAAGCGGTCGGAGTCGGTGGATGTGAATGCGTCGCTGCCGGATGCGGTTTCGATGACGAAGTTTTCGCAGCCGCTGATTGATACTCCGCAGACGATCGCGGTGGTGCCGCAGTTTGTGCTGCACGATGAGCAAAATACGACGCTGCGGGATGCGCTGCGGAATGTTCCGGGGATCAGCATTGCCGCGGGCGAGAGTGGAGCGCAGGGAGACAATCTGACGATCCGCGGATTCACGGCGCGCAACGATATTTTCCTGGATGGCATTCGCGATTTTGGAAGCTACTACCGCGACAGCTTCAACTATGACCAGGTTGAGGTGCTGGAGGGTCCGGCGGGTGTGCAGTTCGGGCGAGGATCGACGGGCGGCGTGATCAACCAGGAGAGCAAGGTTCCGACGGCGGATCGGTTTGAGAAGGTGCAGGCGCAGTTTGGCACGAACGGAACGCGCCGGATTACTGCGGACATCAATGAGCCGGTTTCGCAGGAGATGGGCGGGATTGCGTTTCGTCTGAACGCCGTGGCGACAGATGGCGGAGTTGCGGGGCGTCCATTTGCCAATAATGCGCATTATGGCGTGGTGCCTTCAGTGACGTTTGGAGTGAACTCGCCTTCGCGGCTGACGCTGAGCTACTTCCACTTTACGGAGAGAGATACGCCGGACTACGGTGTGCCGTGGTTCTTCAATACAGTGGCTCCGGGCGCGATTCGGCATAACTACTATGGCTTTCCGAATGGTGGGAACTATCTGAACACGAGCGACGATGTGGTGACGGCGAAGTTCGATCATCAGTTCACCGAGAATGTTGCTCTGCACAGCATCGCGCGGTGGGCGAATTATCCGCGGCAGGTGGATATTACAGAACCGCAGATCTGCTCGAACGTTTCGGTGAGCACGCCGGTTGGCGGATTTGTGAGTGTGCTGCCGACGAATGCGATCAATACGAAGCTGCCGTGCACGTATACGCTGGCGACCGATCCGGCGACGATTGCGGTGAACCGGAATCAGTTGTGGGTGCACAGCGTTGAGGGAGATCTGTGGGACCAGACGGAGCTTTCAGCGCGCTTCAAGGTGCTGGGAGTGCGGAATGACTTTGTTGGCGGCGCGGAGGGCGGGCAGGAGTTTTCGAATCCCATCCGTTCCAGCTACACCATCAACAGCGTGAATACTGTGCCTTCGACGATGCTGCTGCATCCGAATCCGCAGGACTCGTTTGGCGGGACGGGATATATCTTGTCGGTCGTGCATACGAAGTCGCAGAGCATGGGCGTGTACTTCGTGGACACGGTGCATTTGAGCCGCATGTTTGATTTGAGCGGCGGCGTGCGTTGGGACTACTTCAACACGTCGTACAACTTGTATCAGCCGGTGGCTCCTCCGGCTGGAGGCACGGTGAGCGCGCCGATTGGGCCGATTAGCAGGCTCGACCGGCAGCCGAGCTATCGCGCGGCGTTTGTCTTCAAACCGAACTCGCATGGCAGCGTGTACTTCGACTATGGGACGAGTTTTGATCCGGCGGCAGAGTCTCTGAGTTTGAGTATTCCGCTGGCAAACCAGCTGCTTGCGCCGGAGGAGAACGAAACTTATGAAGTGGGCGCGAAGTACAGCCTGCTGAATGAGCGACTGCAGCTTGAAGGTGCGTGGTTCCGGACCGAGAAGGACAATGCGCGCGAGACGGATCCGACGAACTCGAACAATATTGTGAACTCGGGCAATCAGCTGGTGAAGGGCGTGCAGTTCAGTGCGGTAGGAAGGCTTCCGCAGGGCGTGGACCTTGTGCTGGGCTATGCGTATCTGGACAGCTCAGTGATCGCGTCGCAGCTCTTTCCGGCCTCGATTGGATATACGCTGGCGAATGTGCCGAAGCAGACGTTCAACGCATTTATCACGCATCGGCTTCCGTTGCGGCTGACAGGCGGGTTGGGCGGAAATTATGTAGGCAGCAGGACGGCGAGTTCGACGACTCCGTTTGTGCCGACGGCTTACTCGGGGCCGGTGACGTTTGCTCCCGGGACTGCACCTTGCGGTGCCTCTGTGACGACGTGCTATCAGGTGCTGGCGACGGCGATGAAGCAGGTTCCGAGTTATTGGGTCTTCAACGCGATGCTGCGCAGGCCTGTGACGGAGAAGCTGGAACTGCAGGCGAATATCTACAACCTGGCGAATCGCTTCTATATTGACCAGCCGCATCCGAGCCATTTGATTCCGGGTGAGGGACTGAATGCGCAGTTCGGGATCAATTACAAGTTCTGACCTAACGTTTTGCGTGGTGGAGAACCAGTGTTCTTCACCACGCTTAGTTTTGTGACGAAAAGAGATACATATGTTGTTGACGATTCCGGATGTGTTGACGCAGGAGCAGGTAAAGATTGCGCGTGCCAAGCTGGATGCCGCGGAGTGGGTGGATGGCCGAGTAACAGCTGGCTATCAGGCGCAGCGGGTGAAGGAGAATCTTCAGCTTCCGGAGGGACATCCGGTGGCAGTTGAGCTGGGTGAGATGGTGCTGCAGGGGTTGGCGCGATCTCCGCTGTTCATGTCGGCGGCGTTGCCGCTGCGGGTGTTTCCGCCGATGTTCAATCGCTACACGGGTGGAGGACACTTTGGGACGCATGTGGACACGGCGATACGTCAAATGGTGACGACGGGGCAGAGGATTCGGACGGATGTTTCGGCGACACTGTTTTTGACCGCTCCGGAGGAGTATGACGGCGGCGAGCTGATCGTTGAGGACACGTATGGGGCGCACAGCGTGAAGCTGCCGGCGGGGCATATGGTGTTGTATCCGGCGACGAGCCTGCATCGTGTTGAGCCGGTGACGCGTGGGGCGCGGGTATCGAGCTTCTTCTGGGTGCAGAGCATGATTCGCAGCGATGCGGACCGCGCGATGATGCTTGATTTGGATACGGCGATTCAGCGGCTGGCGGTGGAGGTTCCGGGAAGTCCGGTGGGCGTGCAGTTGACCGGGGTGTATCACAATCTGCTGCGGCGCTGGGCGGAGATGTAGCTACTTGAGGCGAACGGGTTTGGCGTCGAGCTTGATGCGGAAGAGGGCGTAGGGTTTGACGCGCTCGTCGTGGCCGTTGTGCATTGCGGCCTGGCGGTGGAGCTGGTTGGCGGTGACGTAGAGGTAGCCGTCGTCGGAGAGGCTCATGGTGTCGGGCCAGAGAAGGCGCGGGTCGTGGAGGATGGTCTCGATGTGGCCGTCGGGAGCGATGCGGATGATGCTGTTAGTGGCGTAGTCACCGGCGTAGATGTTTCCGGCGGCGTCGGACTCGAGGCCGTCAGAGGGACCTTTGCCGGTGACGAGTTGCACGGTCTGGGCGACGCGTGAGTCCGGGGTGATGCCCTCGCGGAGGGCGGCGGCGCTGACGCTGTAGAGGTGGTTTGAACTGAGCGGACAGTAAAAGATCTTGCTGCCGTCGTTGCCGATGGCGATGCCGTCGGCTCCGGCGAGCATGGGCTGGGGTGGCTTGCCGGGCGCGGTGCGGTAGATGGGGCGGCCTTCGGCGAAGCCGATAAAGCCGGGGTCGGGACGTGTGCTGGGGTGGTTGTTGAGGCGGCGCGAGGACTGGCCGGTGGAGAGGTCGACGACGATGATGGCGTTTGGACCCTGCGAGGAAGAGTCGGTGATGTAGGCGATGCCGTGGATGGGGCCGTTGGGGGTTCCGTGGGTGAGGTCGAAGCGGACGTCGTTGAGGTAGCTGGTGGGGCCGGCGATCGCGGGCGGGAACTGGATGGTCTTGAGGACCTTGTTGGTGGCGAGGTCGATGGCAACGAGCTTGGGGCCGCCGGGGATGGCACCTTTCATGAGCGGCGAGCCGGTGTCGAGGACCCAGAGGCGGTCGGCTGGATCGATGACGACGGACTGCACGGAGACGAAGTGCGCGGCGTTGACGGCGGCGTCGGTGAAGGTGGAGGGGTCGGCGGAGGAGCGGCCGGGCCAGTCGTTGATCCCGGCGCTGGGATAGGGTGTGACGTCGCCGTTGATGAGCTCGCCGACGGTGAAGGGGACGTCGTCGCCCCAGCGGGGAAAGTTGAGGAAGATGCGGCCGGCGTGCGAGACAGTGACTCCGGTTGGCATCGGACCGGAGAAGGTGGCGACCAGCTCGAGCTGGCCGACCGGCTGGTCCTGCGTGAGCTGGACGGTTTGTGCGGAGGACGAGAGAGCCGCAGTCGCTGCGGCTAGCGTGGCGGTGCAGAGAAGACGGCTCATGCGAGGTTGGATGCGTGATTCGTGGGAGACGGCTTGAGACTCGGTCGCGAACTGACTGCTGCAATGGGTAAGATGGAGGGTCTATGGGTATGCAGGAGAATACTGCGGTCGTCGAGCGTGGGAGTGTGCAGGCTCGATTGAGGCCGAAGCGGCGTGGGTTTGTGGTGGGCGCTGTGCTGGCGCTGCTGTTGGTGTTCGCGGTCCAGGTGGTGACGACGGTGCGTCAGGAGTCGCTGACGTGGGACGAGGGCGATCATATCTTCGCCGGGTATATGTCGTGGAAGACGCATGATTTTGGGTTCAATCCTGAACATCCGCCGTTGATGAAGTCGCTGGCGACGATTCCTCTGCTGCGGCTGCCGCTTAAGGTTCCTCCGAATCAGCATCGCTTTTTCAAGGACGAGTCGTATCTGGATGGGCGCGACATGCTCTTCGGGAACGGGCCTGCTTACAGCGCGGCTACGCTTACGTTTCGGGTGAGGATGGCCGCGGGAGTTGTGGCTCTTCTGCTAGCGGTGATTGTGTTTTTTACGGCATCTGAGATGTTCGGCCTGGGCGCAGGTTTTCTTGCGCTGGTGATTGTGGTCTTCGATCCCACGGTGCTGGCTCATAGTGCGCTGGTGACGACCGATGTCGGGGTGTCGTGCTTCTTTCTTGCGGCGGTGTATGCGTTCTATCGCTATGTGAAGGCTCCGTCGGCGTGGCGGCTGGTGGTGGCTGGCGTGGCTGCGGGTTTGGCTCTCGCTACCAAGCATTCCGCGGTGCTTGTTGCGCCGATGCTCGTGCTGCTGGCGGTTGCGGAGGTCGTGTTTCGCTTCGACGAGCGGGAAGTTGTGCGGAGGGACTGGCCGCGGCGAGCGTTACGGATGGCCGGGGCCTTGGTTGCGATTGCGGTGATCGCGGTTGTCGTGCTGTGGGGTTTCTATGGGTTTCGCTACAACGCGAGGCCGGGGGCGCTGCGGCTTGATCCTACGCTGGCGGAGTATGTGCATCCGTTGCGGCCGATCGAGGCGAAGGGTATTTTGCTACTCGCGAGGTTACATGTTCTGCCGGAGTCGTATCTTTACGGGCTGGCGGACGTGCGGGCGATGGCGAATGGCATGCCTAGTTTCATCTTCGGCAAGGTGTACGACCATGGCGTGTGGTTTTATTTTCCTGCTGTGCTTGTGATCAAGTCGACCCTGGGTTTTCTTGGGCTGGTAGTGATTGCTTTTGCTGCGGTAGCGACTCGGAGAATGCGGCGGTGGAGAGAGGCGCTCTTTCTGCTGGTTCCTGCGGTGGTTTATTTCTGGGTGGCGATGGGGTCGAGCCTGAATATTGGTGCGCGGCACATTCTGCCTGTCTACGTTTTTCTGTTCGTGTTTGCTGCGGGTGGAGCTTGGGCCTGGATTGAGCAGAGTGGCAGATGGAGCATGGAGTGGAAGGCGCTTGTGGCGGGACTGTTGCTGGCCCACGTTCTCTCTTCGGTGCGAGCTTATCCGAACTATATGGCTTATTCGAATGAGCTGTGGGGCGGCCCTGCGGAGACGCACAAGGTTCTGACGGACTCGAACACGGACTGGGCGCAGCAACTGCTTGCGGTAAAGAAGTACACGGACGAGAGGGGCATCAAGGAGTGCTGGTTTGCTTACTTTGCCGATCCTTTCCTGCGGCCGAGCGACTATGGAATTCCTTGCAAGCCTTTGCCGACGCCGGACACTAGCTGGGCGAAGGTGCAGTATCCGGTTCCGGAGGTGATTCGTGGGCCGGTGCTGATCAGCGCGGGCGATCTGACGTGGTTTGAGGCGGGGTCGAATGTGCTGAACCCTTACCGAGAGTTTCAGGGGCTGAAGCCGATGTCGGAGATCCAGGATGGCGTGATGGTTTACGAGGGCGAGTTTCACGTGCCGCTGGCTTCGGCAACGAGTCATGTGCTGCGCTCGGCGGAGTTGCTGACGCAGAAAAAGAATGGAGATGCTCTCGCGGAGGCTCAGCAGGCTGTGGCTCTGGCTCCAGACGCGCTGCAGACGGAGATGGCGTTGGGCGATGCGCTGGCTGCGGCAGGGCGCAGGGACGAGGCGCGTGCGGCTTATGGGCGGGCGCTTGATGTGGCTCGGACGATGGAGCCGGGGGCTCGGGAGACGTGGAGCGAGAGGATTCGGAAGAAGATGTGAAGTGGCTCGGTGGGTCATTTTATCTGGCTCCTTTCCGGGGGTACCCCCTCCCCCTGTTTTTGTGTAAAGTCTTCCATCGATTAGGTTTAGGACCGGACTCGATTGCAAAGTCTTCCATCTAAAGGGTTTAATGGTCAAAGTCTTCAAAACAAATGGGTTAAGAGAGAAGCCCAGGCGGTCTGCCCAGGCTTTTTCTGCTGCTGATTTAAGTATAGCGAGTTGAGGAAATTGCTCTGCCACGTGGATGTGATTGATTCGGTGAGGGATACTCGATTTCGGGGCTTGACATGCGAATTTGCTGAGGTTTTTGAGTTTTTTTAGCCCGGGGGATTTTTTGGGCGCGGTGCGATTTGGATTTTTTTGCTGGTCTGGGAGGTGGGGGTAGTGGGTCAGTTTGGAGTGAATGACTGAAGTTTCCGAAAATGCGACTTTGCGGGAGCTTTCATTCCTTCGGAAAACAGCTGAACCGTTGGCTAGCTATATCTCTCTTTAGTTGGTTCGAACGTTACGGGCATTACAGGGTTTTTTGTGGCGCTCGAGAGCGCCACATCTACGATTTAGGCTTTAAGTGGACTGATTTAGGCTTTAGCTGGACAAGAACCTATCAGTCAGTCGGAAGAATGGACGGTCGAGCAGGAAGGCCAAATGCGCGTTGGACCAGGTACAACATCGAGCACGGAGAGGAACGCATATTACCGGCCAGAGTTAGATGCTCTGCGGTTCTTCGCCTTCATGTGCGTGTTCAGTTTCCATCGCATGGACTACGTGCCGACCGATCCGGTCCACCATCCATGGCTCTTTCGAATAGGCAACATCGGCCCTTTTGGTGTCCCTGTTTTCTTTCTGCTGAGCGCGTTTCTGATCACGGAACTGCTGCTTCGCGAGCGAGAGCGAACCGGCAGAATTCACATCAAAGCGTTCTATATGCGCCGCATCCTCAGAATATGGCCGCTCTATTTTGTCGCGTTTTTCGGATTGGCGCTGCTGAATCATTTCGTTTCTGGGGTTGGAACAGCTGATCCGCTCGCCTGGTTGGCCTTCACCTTTTTTGCAGGCAATTGGTACATCCTTCATCACGGCTGGATCGCCGGTTCGGTTGACCCGCTCTGGAGCATCTCCGTTGAAGAGCAGTTCTACATTGTAATACCCGTGCTCGCCGCATTTGCGGGCCGCAGGGCCGTCGCAATTGTCAGCTACTTTCTTCTTGCTCTCGCGTATGTCACGGTGCTCTTCTACGCGCTGCACCCGACCTCGGGCGATAACGGAGAGTGGACAAACAGCTTCGTGCAGTTCCAGTTCTTCTCCGCCGGAACCTTGATCGCCCTTCTGTTGCGAGGCAGGCTCGTCAGGCTGCCCATTCCGATGCGTGGAGTTGGCTTCCTTCTCGGGTTCGGCTGCTGGTTTACAGCCCTGCTCCGTTTCAAGGTTCAAAGTTGGGAGCCCCATCCGACACCGGCTGGCGCACTATTGGGATGGTTCCTCGTCCTGGCCGGTGCTGTGATTTTCTTTCTCTCTGCTCTTGGAACTCCCTCACGGTTCATCCCAGGATGGCTCGCGTATCTGGGGCGAATCTCCTACGGCCTCTACCTTGTTCATTCGCTGATCTTCTTCCTCACCTTCGAGAAGGCGGTCCCGTACCTGCGTCGCCTTTTCCCCGGCCCTGCGCTTCCCACGGCCATTCGCGATCACGTTTGGACTCTGGTAGTCCTCATGCTCACAATTACCATAGCGTCTCTATCCTTTCACTATTTTGAGCGGCCGTTCCTTCGTCTAAAGAAGCGGTTCACGTTCGTCGCAGCACGGGAAGGGGTGGCTCCTTCCTCCTGATACGCAGACTTGTATTTCAACCACCAACCCCGCCAGCCTTCGCCCCACCCTCCACCCGCCTCAAACCCACCCCGTTCCCGAGATCATAATGCTACCGCCTGCAATCTCCGGACGCCCCTCTACTGGCCATCTTTTTTGGCCTGGATCTTCTCCAACGCCAGCTTCTGCGCCGTCTCCAGAGCGTTCGCCGCAGCCACCTTCACATCCGGTTCATCGCTCGCTCCCTCTCCCTGGTACGAAGCCAAAGCAAGCTCAACGGTTTCAAACCTGACGAAAAACTGCTCGGCACAGCATGGCCCGGCTTAAGCGGAGACAATTCATCGAATGTGCTTTCACCAGTTGCACTCCAGCGAAAGTTCTCGAATATCGACAACAGGCCAGAGCGCTCATTGAGTGTCGATGCTACTAGTTCCGAGAGGATTGTCGGTAACCTGGAGGTCATCCTGCTACCGGTATCGCTGTCGAAGTTCCCTGAAAACGGGGTTATGGTAACTTTGGTTGCCCCGGAGTTCAAATTGACCCACTACCGATGTAGGGTTGGGATTCATTCCCCACCCATTCCGCGATAAGGCTGCGGCATGGATGGGCACCCGGCATCAGGCTGCAATAAATTGAGAACTCTGCTTCGTTGAGTTTCAGGTAGTGAGATTGCTTGGCTGCTCTTCGCTATCTTCCT
The DNA here is from genome assembly GCA_963741395.1 of uncultured Acidobacteriaceae bacterium. Classification (GTDB taxonomy): domain Bacteria; phylum Acidobacteriota; class Terriglobia; order Terriglobales; family Acidobacteriaceae; genus Edaphobacter. Next base: position 279,736 of record CAVUHV010000007.1, on the reverse strand, counting down.
CTTCGAGGGCGACAAGAGGAATATGGGGCAGCCGGGTTATCCGTGGCGCTTCGGGCAAAATACGGGGGTTCCTCGACTACGCTGCGCTCCGCTCGGAATGACGTTTGCTTTGAGGCGGGAGTATTCCTGCGAAACCTTGTCTTTGTATTGAGATATTGGATGCCGGTGAGGTTGTGACGAAAGATTGCGACTGGTTGGGCGGAGGGACGTCTAATCCGTAAAGTCAGACCGGCGGCAAGTGTTGATTGTTCCCCGGTTCCCCCGATCGTCCCCAGATGAAGGAGGGGTGGATGTCTTCTCCCGCAATTTATCCCCAAGACATGGATAGTACGATCCCCGCGTGCATCAACTCATCGTGCGACTTTGTACAGACCCTGGTGAAGCTGCAGCGGGCCGCCCAACTGATTACATCCACGCTGGACCTGGACGCACTGCTGGATCGAGTCGTCAACGATATCGCAGAGTCGATCGGCTGTGTCGAAGTTTCTGTGTGGTTGCGTGACCGGGAGACCGACGAGATGGTTCTTCACGGCGTCCGGGGCTGCACGGTCAACAGGAAGGGCGCACGGCTGAAGATCGGTAAGCAGGGGATGGTGGGGCATGTCGCGGCGACGGGAAAGATGCACTACGCGAGCGACGTGAGCCTGGACCCTTACTATGTCCAGTGCGAGGAGGGCACTTGCTCCGCCGTCACTTTCCCCCTGTGCGCGCAGAACGAGGTGATGGGTGTTCTGGGTGTCGAACACAAAGAGAGGAATGCCTTCTCCGAGGATCAGTTGCAGGTGGTGCAGGCGCTGGCGGGGCATATTGCGGTGGCGATCGAGAATGCACGGTTGTTTCAGGTCGAGCGCGTCGCACGGGAGGGGATGCAGCGTGAGGCTGAGGATGCGCGGGTCGTGCAGCAGGCGTTATTCCCGAAGGCCTACCCGCTGATTCCTGGATTTGTGTTTGAGACGGCGTGGTATCCGGCGGGGACGCTCGCCGGCGACTGGTTTGATTTCATTGATCTTGGCGAAGACCACTACGGAATTGTGCTTGCCGATGTATCAGGCAAGGGGATGGCGGCGGCTTTGCTGATGTCGGCGACACGGGCGATCTTGCGCTCGCTGGCGAAGCTGCATTCCTCTCCGAGCGAAACTCTGGTGCGGTTGAATCAGACGCTGACGGAAGACTTTCCGATGGGGAAGTATGTCACGATGATTTATGCGGTGCTCGATGCGCGGTCGCGCGAGATGACGGTTGCGAGCGCGGGACACTTGCGGCCGCTGTTGATCAACTGCAGGAGCGCGTTCCTGGAGGTCGATACAGGTCTTCCCCTGGGCCTTGGTGCGTCTTCGTATCCGGAGTACAAGATTGGGATGAAGCCGGGCACGCGAGTGCTGTTCTATACGGACGGCATCACGGAGGCCACGAACGGACATGAGGAGGAGTATGGGTCGGCTCGGCTGCTGGAGCATTTTCTTCAGCCGGATGCGTGCGTGGAGGGGCTGATTGCCGATCTGCAGCGCTTTGGGGATGGATCGAAACGGACGGATGATGCGACCGCAGTGCTGATTCGCAGCCGGTGAGTTGCGGAATCAGATCACGGTTGTGTGGGTTTCTTCGCGGGGGAGGAAGAGGGAGAACACGGTGCCGCGGTGTGCAGGGTCGGTGGAGCTGCGGAGGGCGAGATGGCCCTGGTGGCGGCTGATGATTCCGTCAGAGATCCAGAGGCCGAGGCCGGTTCCCTTCAGGTCTTTGGTGGTGTAGAAGGGCTCGAAGACGCGGGCGCGGACTTCGGGGGGCATGCCGTGGCCAGTGTCGGCGATGGTGAGGCGGATACCTTTGCGTCTCAGGCCGTAGGGAGAGTGCTCGGTGGAGTCGTGAGCGCGAACGAGGAGGCGTCCGCCGTGGCGCATGGCGTCGATGGCGTTGGCGATGAGGTTGTTGAGGACCTGGCGGATGTCGTTTTCGAAGCAGAGGATGGGGCGTGAGGTGGAGTAGCTGGCCTCGACGCGGATGCTGGAGTTGGCGAGGCGTCCCTGGTAGAGGTTGAGGACGGCGTCGACGAGGTCTGCGGCGGTGACCCAGGTGGCGTTGACGGCCTGGCGGTGGAAGCGAAGGGTTTGGGTGGCGATCTGGCAGACGCGGCTGAGCTCGCTCTGGGCGATTTCGACGAAGTCGCGGAGGTTGGCGGGAAGGTCGTCGGAGTTGTCGATCAGGTAGAGCAGATTGGTGATGGATTCGAGCGGGTTGTTGATCTCGTGGGAGATGGAGCTCGCGAGGCGTCCGACGGCGGCGAGCTTTTCGCTTTGAATGAGGGCGGCCTCGGACTTCTTCTGGTGCGTGACCTCCTGGACGATGGCGGCGATGGTCTCGACGTTGCCTTCAGCGTTGCGGACGGGAGAGTAGTTGACGTTGAAGTAGCGATGCACGCCGGGGCGGCCGGGCAGCTCTCCTTCGAGGATTTGATTGCGGATGGTTTCGCCGGCGGCGGTACGGCTGAGGAGCTCTTTGAGGCCGGGGAGATGAATGAAATCGGTGATGCACCGGCCGAGGATCTGGTCTTTGGGTAGGCCGATCGTCGCGACCTGGAGGTCGTTGACGCGGAGATAGCGGAACTCGACGGGGTCGAAGAGCGCGAACCCGACGGGGGCGCTCTGGTAGATGGTCTCGAGTTCGGCGCGCTGGCGCTCGGTCTCCTCCTGGCGGGCCTGCAGGGTTTCGGCGAAGGTCTTGCGGTCGTCGATGTCGATGTTGACTCCAAGCCAGTGGAGGATGTTTCCCCTTTCGTCGCGGACGGGCTGGGCGCGGACCCACCACCAGCGGGAGCGGCCATCGCGTGCCCTGATCATGCGGGCTTCGAGATCGTAGTCGGCCCCGGTGGCGATGGAGCGCGACCAGGTCTCGAGGACGCGCTGGCGGTCGTCGGGGTGGAAGGCCCTGAGCCAGTTTTCGCCTTCGAGATCTTCACTGGTGAAGCCGAGGTAGTCCATCAGCCCCTGGTTGGCGTAGGTGAGGCTGCCGTCGGGGGCGCCCATCCAGATGGCCTGGGGGTTGAGGTCGGCGAGGATGCGGTAGCGCGCTTCGCTTGTGGCGAGGGCTTCTTCGTTGCGCTTGCGCTCGGTGATGTCGATGGAGAGTCCACGCAGGCGACTGGGTACGCCGTTCTCGAGGACGATCTGTGCGCGGTTCTCGACCCAGCGAATCGAGCCATCGGCGGCGCGGACGGGGAGATCGGCCACGATCTGCTCGCCGGTTTCGACGGCGCGCCTGATGAGTTCAGCTTGAACAACGACGTACTCGGGGAGCAGGATCTTGTTGAGTGCCTCGACGTCGGGAATCTCGCTGTGGGGATGACCGAAGACCGGGTAGGAGCCGTCGCCGACGGAGACCTTTCCTGTGGCGAGATCAAACTCCCATGTGGCGATGAAAGCGGTCTCCTGGATGATGGAGAGGAGATCGTGCTGCCGTTTTAGGGCGTCGGAGGCTTCGCGGCGTGCCGTGATGTCGCGGAAGAATACGACTACACCATCTTCTGCGGGACGAGTCTGGATGGAGAGCCAGGCGTTGAGTGGTTCGGGGTAGAAGTCTTCCCATTCGCCGGGGATGCGTTCGTTGAGGGCGAGATCGAAGTAATGCTGGCCCTGATTGACGGCGGCGGGGAATTCGACCCACAAGTTCTTGCCGAGGAGTTCGCCCTTGAAGGCGAGCAGTTCGCGCGCGCGGCGGTTGAGGTAGGTGAAGTTGGCCTGGCGGTCAAGGCTGATGACTGCGTCGGAGGTGGCTTCGAGGACCTGATTCAGCTGGCGCGAGGCGGCGTCGCGGAGAAGCTCGGCTCCCTTGCGGTCCGTGATATCTCGGAAGTAAAGGGTGATGCCGTCGTCGATGGGCAGGACGTGGACGTCGAGCCAGACGTCTTGCGATACACAGAAGTATTCGAGGTGGGCAGGCTCCCGGGTCTCCATCGCGTTGCGATAGATGTACTCGACGTTGGTGCCGAGCATCTCGGGGAAGAGCTCCCAGTGTGTCTTTGAGTTGAAGTCGTCTGGGGTAAGGCCGAGGAGTATGGTGGCTACCGGGTTGGCGAGGGTAATGCGCCATTCGAAGTCGAAGCAGACGATTCCATCGGGAATCTGGGTGAGAAGTCGAGCGAGATGCTGGTTGCGCTGGTCGCTCTCGCGGCGGCCGGGGTTGATCCGCTGCGTATCATATTCGACTTTGGCGAGACTTTCGTTCATAAACAAAGCCAGGTTGAAACGGGATTCGATCATCTCACAGATGAAATCCCGCGAACAGGTAGAGCAAGGTCTTATTATGAGGCGGTATCGAAGCCGTCGATACGCGACTGAAGAGCTTTCACGGTTGCGGCGAGGCTTGAGAGCTCGGCCTCCAGGCGGGCGATGCGCTCGACCGTTGACTCGTGACTGCCTGACGCGGTGTGGGCGGGCTCGGAGGTTTCGACGGCTTCGCCCAGCAGATGGGTGTAGCGGGCCTCGCGGGAGCCGGGCTGGCGGGGCAGGACGGCTGTGAGTGGGCCGGCGCCAGCGGAATCGGCGGCGGCGTCGCGGGCTGCAAGCCGGGCGGCAAGCCGATCAAGCGTGGACTGGACGGAGGCGATGTCGTCGAAGGCGTAGAGGCGCTCGGAGCGGCTGCGGAGCTCGCCGGGGGTCTGCGGGCCGCGGAGCATGAGGAGGCAGAGGACGGCGGTTTCGTCGCGGCGGAGGTTCAGGACGGTGCGGACGCGGTGCTCGTACTTGGGGACGCGGGCGTCGTGGACGGTGGAGACGAGGGTGAGGTCTTCAAGGGAGTGGAGCGCCTGGCGGACTTCGTCTTCGGTGAGCTCGAGCACAGGGTCGCGGCTGGTCTTCTGGTTGCAGGCGTTGACCAGCGCGTTGAGCGAGAGGGGGTAGCTCTCCGGGGTGACGATCTCTTTCTCGATGAGCGAGCCGAGGACGCGAGTCTGAATCGGGTCTAACAACATGCTTAACCAGTTTATAGGGAGGATGGCTGGTTGGCTTGCGGTTTTCGTGCCAGAATTTTGCGCGGAAGCCCTTTATTTTCATAGGATATTTATATGACACCAAGGTTACATTGGTCGCTGGGGTTAAGCCGATAAAATAGTGAGAGCAAATGGCTGAAGGTAAACGGCATTTGCGGTGTTCGATTTTGAAGTTCGGACGTTAGGTCTGGATTCGGATTCACGGGAGTGCGGATGCGTCGGTTGGTTTCCAAAGGGATTTTTGTCGCGGCTGTGATGGCTGTCTTTGTGCTCTGTGGGTCGGTGAGGGCGGATGACGCAGGGATGCTGAGTGGTGAGCAGTATCGTCTGCGGCTGCATCATCTGCACACGGGCGAGGACATCGATATCGTGTACCGGATTGGTGATAGGTATCTGCCGGCTGCGATGGAGAAGCTTAATTACTTTCTGCGGGACCACAGGACTCAGGCGGCCAGCCACTATGACCCTAGGGAGTTTGATCTGCTGCACTCGCTGATGGCGAAGCTGGGGCGGCCTGACGGGGTGATCGACATTGTTTGCGGGTATCGGACGCCCTGGAGCAACAACATGCTGCGGTCGAGGTCGGCGAACTCGGGTGTGGCGGAGCACAGCCAGCACATGCTGGCCAAGGCGATCGACATTCGGGTGCCGGGCGTGGAGACGGCGACGCTGCGCGATGCTGCGCTGAGCCTGCATGAGGGAGGCGTGGGGTACTATCCGGTGAACCAGTTTGTGCATGTGGATGTGGGCCCGGTGCGCCAGTGGAGCTACGGAACCGGCTCAGGGCGGACGGTGGCGCGCACGCATGTGCATCATGCGGACCGGTCGGCTTCGGGCGAGTGATCTCCGGCCAATCCTTGAGCTGAATTTTTGAAGCGGCTGCGGGTCGCTTAGCATGAGAAGAGCATGTTCTCACGCCTGTCGCCCTCCAGCCGCATTGTGGTTGCGTTCGCGAGCGTCTACCTGTTCTGGGGGTCGACGTACGTGGCGATCCATGTGGCGGGCGAGCACCTGCCGGTTCCGGTCGTCTCGGCGACGCGTTCGCTGATCTCGGCTGTATTGATTGCGATCATCGCGACGGCGCGTGGGATAAGCCTGCGGGTTCCGAAGAGAGAGCAGTGGAAGCTGGTGTTGATCGGGCTTCTGATCATGAGCGCCAACAATATGCTGCTTACGTGGGGCGAGACGATGGTGCCGTCGGGCTTTGCCTCGCTGATTATCTGCACGATTCCGATCATGATCGGCCTGATGGAGACGGTTCTGCCAGGAGGCGATGCGCTGAACGGGCTGGGCTGGGCGGGAACCCTGATCGCGACGCTGGGGATTTCGGTGCTGGTGTGGCCTTCGCTGCACGCGGCGCATGGAGCACATGATTCCGGCGCGGTTTCGTCGGGCTTTTCGCGGCCGCTGGCCGGGACGCTGGCGATACTGGGTGCTGCGTTGGCATTCGCGGTGGCCTCGGTGCTCTCGCGGAGGTTTCAGTTCAAGGCGGACACGTTTGTGGCGACAGGCTGGCAACTCGGCTCAGCCGGAATATTCAATGTGGGACTGGCGCTGGCTACGGGAGGGTTTCGGCGGGCGCATTGGACGTGGCATGGCTTTGGGGCGATCGTGTATCTCTCGGTCTTCGGGTCGTTGTGCGGGCTGGTGGCGTTTACTTACCTGCTGAAGAATGTTGCCGTAACGAAGGTGGCGACGTATGCGTTTGTGAATCCGGTGATTGCGGTTTTGTTGGGCGTGGCGTTGCTGGGTGAGCGGTTGTCTCCGACGGAGGTGATGGGGATGGCCGTGATTCTTTGCGGCGTGGCGATGGTGGTGTTCAGCCATGCGAAGCGGCCGGCGGCTGAGCCCGAACCTGCGTGATCGCCTGCTGCGGTAGACTGCATTCGCTGGGCGATCTCTCTTGATGCGAGTGTGCTGAATGAGCCGTGAATACTTTTCGAACGATCCCTCCCGTCCGTTTGCCGACGCTGTTCTGATCGATGGCAAGACGCTGTATCTTTCCGGACGAATCGGCCTGATTCCGGGAACGACGATGGTCCCTGAGACAGTTGAGGAGGAGGCACACCTGGTGATGCAGGAGGTGCAGGGTGTGCTTGCGATGGCAGGCATGACTCCGGATCACCTGGTTTCGCTGCAGGTGTTTGCGAGCGACGTGTCGCATTGGGAGCGGTTCAATGCGGTGTATCGGACCTACTTCACGCGGCAGCTTCCTCCGCGGGCGTTTCTGGGGTCGGGGAAGCTGCTGTTTGGGGCGCGGTTTGAGCTGCAGGGAATCGCGGTGAAGGACTAGCTCCGGAGGATTGCGATGCGTTTGCTCAGTGGGGGCTCGTGGGGGCTGGCGCGGGCTCGGCAGACGGCGCGGGAGATCGAGGGTGATCGTCGCGCGGTGAGAGCGCTGGTGGAGGCGATGTTCGGCGACGAGTCGGAGGTGCGGAAACGCGCGGCGGACGTGGCTCGAAGGATTACCGAACAGGATGCTGAGCCGCTTGGGCGGTATGCGGATGAGCTTGCGGGTCTGCTGGCGGAGATTTCGGTGGATGAGTCGCGGACGCGGTGGCACCTGGGGCTGGTGGTTGCTCGGGTGGCGCATACGCGTGAGCAGCGATTGCGCGCGGCTCGGTTGATGGAGCTGCTGATGGAGGAAGAGAGCAACGTCGCGCGGTGCTCGGCGGTGGAGGGGATTGGGCTGCTGGCGGGCGAGGAGCCGTCGCTGCGCGAGGTTGCGGAGGAGATGATTGGGCGGGCGTTGCGGGAGGGGACGTGCGCGATGAAGGTGCGCGCGCGGCATGCGAAGCGGCGGTTGGAGAGATCGAGAAGGGCTTGAGTCTTGTCGAAGGGAATTGCCGGTTTGCTCCCGCTTTTTGAGAGGGGCTTATACCTGTTGTGTCCTGCGTCACTTTCATAAACTGAAAAAAAAGAGTATCTTGCAGCCCATAGAGGTCGCGTGTACGGTCCGCGAGCTCTGCAAGGGAGATTAATCTCTCCGGGGTCCCGTTTGCGCGAGGACAGCGTTCCATGATCAGGAAAGCTACCCCCAGGGCCGTTTGGATTCTCCGTTTGCTGGAGCGGGTGTTCGTTATCTGCGGCGTGATGCTCCTCGGGGCATACGCGGGAGTGCGCGTTTACGGTGTTGTGGCTTCGCGCACCGTGATGGCGGCGTTCCGTCAGCAACAGGCAGTTGCGTCTTCGCACGCGGTGGCTGTATCTTCCCCCGCGAACAGCGACGGAGCTGGGGGAGTCGATACAAGTCTCTGGAGCGACAAGCGTATACGCGCCTACAACGACAGCTTGGCGCATGCTTTTGGCACGCCTCTGGCGTTGTTGAGAATTCCTAAGATTCACCTGGAGGTCCCGGTCTTTGATGGCACGGACGATCTGACGCTGGATCGCGGTGCGGGACGCATTGCAGGGACTGCACGTCCCGGCCAACAGGGAAACATCGGTATTGCCGGTCATCGCGACGGCTTTTTTCGCGGGCTCAAGGATGTAACGCAAGGGGACGAGATCACGCTTGTTTATCCGGATGCAGTTGTCACTTACATAGTTGACCGAATCACGGTTGTAACGCCCCAGGATGTCTCTGTGCTTCAACCCAGGCCTGTTTCCTCGATCACTCTGGTGACTTGTTACCCGTTCTATTTTGTCGGGAGCGCTCCGGAGCGGTACATCGTCTCTGCTGTTCTGCGAGCAGATCCACAACCAGCCGTAAGCAGGAATGTGCGGCCGAACCCTTAGAGGAGGAAATATGAAAATTAGACGTTTGGGCATCAGGCAGAAGCGACTCTCCGGCTTGGCGCTGTGCACGTGCGCCTGCCTCGTGTCCGCTGGTGTGATGGCGCAAGACATCAGTGAGACGACAACCCAAAAGGGACCAGCTCAGTATGAGACCGCGATGAAGAGCGGGACGGTGGTCTACGTCTCCGGCAATGAAGTCGTGGTGAAGGGAGACAACGGAGTGGTGAAGGACTTCACCGTTCCTGACAGCCAGATGTTCACAGTGAACGGCCAGCAGGTGAACGTCCACCAACTGAAGGTTGGCACCCACCTGACACAGACGATAACGACCAAGACGGTTCCTACGACGGTTAGGACTGTACGGACGATCGAGGGAAAGGTCTGGCATGTGAACCCGCCGTCTATGGTCATCCTGACGCTGCCTGACAACACGAACAAACAGTACAAGATTCCGAAGGGGCAGGTGTTCATGATCAATGGTAAGGAAGTGGATGCCTTCCATCTGAAGAAGGGAATGAATGTCAGCGCAACAGTGGTGACGGAAGAGCCGGTAACTGTGGTCACGCAGCATGCGGCGGTCACAGGGGTTGCGCCAGCGGCGGCACCTCCTCCGGCGGAGCCGATGCCGGAGCAGGTTGACGTGCTGCTGGTTGAGGTTCCGGGTCCGGCGCCGCAGGTAACGGAGACTGCTGCGGCGGCGGAGCCTGCTCCGAAGGCGCTGCCTAAGACGGGGAGCGAGTGGCCGCTGGTTGGGCTGCTTGGGCTGTTCAGTCTGGGCGCGGGAGTGCTTGCTCGGCGGGTGCGGTTGGCCTGGGGGTAAGCTAAGCCGGTTGCAAAGTGAGCATAGGCCCTGCCGTTGATGGTGGGGCCTGTGCTTTTTAAGTCAGGGGTCTTCCTCGAAAAGTGACCAATGTAGTCAATTATGACTCGTATGACTAGAATGGTCATGTTGGAGGTTGTTCGATGGCATACTGGCAAGCTACCAATGCGAAGGCGAAGTTTAGCGGCTTACTGGATGCCGCAGCGTCTGAAGGGCCTCAGCTCATTCACCGGCGCAAACAAACCTTTGTCGTGACAACCGAGGAAGAAATTGAACGACGGCTTGCAGAAGCCAGCAAAGGAAAACGCAAGAAGTTCATTAGTGCCTGGGATGCACTCCGGCCATCGTTCGATCAGCGGTTTGACGTGGATTTCCCAAGGCTTCGGAGCAAGCCGCGAGCGGTGAAGTTTTGAAGTATCTGCTGGACACGGATGTTGTCTCTCAAAGAACCAAGATTCAGCCAGTGGCGAAGGTAGTGGCGTGGTTAAGAAGCGTTTCTGAAGATGAGGTTTGCCTCAGCGCTATTACCATTCAGGAAGTCCGCACTGGGGCGGAGTTGATGCCTGCCGGGCAAAAGCGCAGAGCCGTGGAAGCGTGGCTGGAAGATGACCTGCTGCGTGGTTTTGGCGATCGAATTTTGGCGGTGGATGCCGCCGTCGCTGATTTTTGTGGCCGCGTCATCGTTGAAGCAATCATCAGCCATCGGCACACGCCCGCTCTCGGCGATGCTCTGATCGCTGCGACGGCGCGGGTGCATGGATTGAAGGTGGCTACGCTGAACCGGAAGCACTTTGAGCGGCTGGGTGTGGAGTTGGTGGAGTTCTAGTTATCGCTGCCTTCACACAGGTCGAATATTCGGAAATAATGGAACACCTAGAAGCAAGCAACGCAGAGCTTCCGCTGGACTAACCGGTCGCCCGCAAACCAAGCGAGCCTCTACTCTTGATGAAGAGCCGGCATCTTTCTCCCGCGCGTCGAACAAACATTGATATTTGATCGCTTGATATATTCCCCGAATGAATTCAATCTCATCTACCTCGTGGCTTTTTACTTCAATCGGATAGATCGTGTTGGCGTGTTTAAAAGCAAGATCAGCTCGATCAAGCGACGGCAAAACAATTTCGTAACCAAGAAACTGTGCTTCCTTGTGTAAACCGATTGATGTTGGATTTCTAGCGACAAATTCCTTGAGTTTGCGGTGAGCATCCGACTCACCTCTTGGAAAACCTCGTTTGACGAGTGCCTGAGTTATTGACGCAATGGGTTTAATCTCCGGCACGTATGGTTCGATTTTGTAGTCATGCAAAACAGTTGCCCAGTAATCAAATTCGAAAATTCGTTGTTGTTCACGGGCGAATAGAGCCTGAATTATTTCGGTTTTTGAGTCAAGAGACAAGCCGTTTTCGGCCAATCGCCACTTGATAGCACCTGCGCCGGGTATAGATTTCCCTTGTTGCACCACGATAATAGCGAGGGGAAGCCTCTCGAAATTATGATGCTCTGCACTTTGTTTTATCCAATTGTGAATTACAGCAAACGCTGGCTTAAATGAACGATGATGGTCGCCGGTAATCTTACCGAGTTCACCGTAGGTCAATGTTCGCCTTAATACGGTCGCATAATAGAACAGTACTGGTAGGACTCGGCTCGCTTTCGCCACTGAATTCTTTGTGACTTGCATTGTAGGGAGAATACAGAAAGGCCGCCAGTAATGGCGGCCTTTCTGTTGATGCGGTGTTGAGAAGCGCGATTAGTCGCCGGCGACGAGGTCCTCTTCCTTCGCAGGGGCGGCGGGCTTGATCTCGCCCAGGGAGATGAAGCCAGGCTGCTCCTGCTCCTTGAGGATCTCCTTGCGGTAGAGCTTGGCCATGCGGGCGTTTTCGGCGTCCTGCTTGATCTTGGCGTCGCGTGCGCGGATCTTCTCCTCGCGGGCGTTCTTGGCGATACCGCTCTTGTCGAAGGTGTCGTTGGCAGCGGCGTTGACGTGGGCTTCGTTGAGGACCAGGTCGTACTTCTCCTGCTTCTCGATGCCGACCTTCTTGCCGCCAGCGAAGATCTCGTGACGGCCGTGCTCCTCGTACCACTTGGTGAGAGTGGCGGTCATGTGCATCTTCTCGATGATGTTGCGCCAGCCCACACCGGTGTTGTAGGCGCAGAAGGAGATTTCGCCTTCCTGCGTGGCGTAGGGGATGATGCACTGCTCGGTGCGGCGGAAGTCGTAGTTGAAGAGGTCCTGGAACCACATGCCGGCGATGAAGAGGAAGTTCCAGCGATCGCCGCGGCGCTTCTGAATGTCTTCCATGGTGCGGTCGGCGGTCACCTTGCCGTAGTTGCGGCCGGTGGCTCCGAAGCACTTGTCGAACTTCTGGAGGAGGTCGACGATCTTGAAGTGCGTGGGGGCCTTGGTGGGGTCGTAGTTGCGCAGCAGCGCGAGCGAGACACCGAGGATGGAGAGGAACTTGCCGCGGGCGGCATCGTTGACACGGGCGACGTCCTTGGCGAGCTGGGTGGCGTCTAGGAAGGCGGTGACGGGAACGGCTTCCTTGGTCTCCTTATCGATCATCAGCGCCATGCCGATGCCGCAGTTGGGGTGGCAACCGCAGGAGAGCTGGCCCCAGTCGTGGTCCGGCCCGTGGACGAGGTCGGCCCAGTCGGAGAAGGTGGACATGAAGGAGATGGGGAACCAGTCGCGGGTGCTCTCGCCGAGGCCGGTCTGGTTGCGGATGTCGTGCGCGAGGTGCGAGAGGGTGTAGCGCTGTGCGGCGCGGCGCTCGTCGGAGACGGCCTCGTCGCGGCCAGTGAAGGAGACCGGCTGGAAGGAGAGGAAGTTGATCTTCTTGGGGTTGTCGAGCGCGAACTCGATGATGCGGCCGACCTGCTCGTTGTTGATGCCGTTGACGATCGTCGTTACGGGGACGATGTCGACGCCGGCCTCGTGGAGGTTGTGGATGGCCTGGAGCTTCACGTCGAACGCGTTGCCGACCTTGCGGTGCGAGTTGGCGGCATTGCCGATGCCGTCGAACTGCAGGTAGGCGTAGCGGAGACCAGCCTCAGCGGCGGCCTTGGCGAACTCCTTGGACTTGGCGAACTCGATGCCGTTGGTCGCGGCCTGCACGGAGTTATAACCGACCTTGCGGGAGTAGGCGACTGCGTCGAGGAAGTAGGGCGAGAGTGTGGGCTCGCCGCCGGAGAACTGTACGCTCATCTGACGACGCGGCTTAATGGTGATCGCGTTGTCGAGCATGGTCTTGATCTCGTCCCAGGTGAGCTCGTGGACGAAGCCGACCTGGTTGGCGTCCATGAAGCAGGGGTCGCACATCATGTTGCAGCGGTTGGTGAGGTCGATGGTGAGGACCGAGCCGCGGCCGTGCGTAACGGTGGACGTCCCGTGGTTGTGGAGCTTCTCGTCGTTGTGGGCGCGGATGTCGCGGCCGGGGAAGACGTCTTCGAGGTGCTTCATCATCGGCGGATCGATGGACATGACGTCCTCGAAGTGGCCGTGGACGGGACAATCCTTGACCATGAGGATCTGACCGTCGCGCTCGATGATCTGGGCCTTGATCTCGCCGACCTTCTCGTTGAGAAGGATCTCGTGAGGCAACTTGCCGTCGACGATCTGCTGGCGGATCTCAGGGATGCACTTGGGGCAAAGGGAATCGGTTGTGCGGGGCCAGCCTAGTGGGGGCTTCTCTTTCTGGTAGGACTTCAGGAGAGGCTTATCGCTCCACTTGGGTGTGAAGCTATCGTTGGGCGAGATCGAGTTGATCTTGTCGAATACTGCCCAGGCGGCTTTTGCTCCGTACGTGAGCGCCTTTTCGGCGAACTTCGATGCCTTTGCCATGGTGTTTTTCTCTCCTGATGGTTCAATCGTTTCAGTCGCGCGGACTGTTGGTTGCAGCGGGCTCCGGACCCTGTGGGCCGGAAGTCATCGTTATGGGTAAAGCCCCTGATGCAGGCGGCCACGGAACCGATTGAAACCCTGATGGTTCAATGGCTTTAATGTCCTCATTAACAGTACGCACGGAGCCTGCCGGACTGAAGCGTGAGCAATCAAACGGCGAGATTCTGCATTGAATGGGGAATTTTGGGTCTGGACGGGGCCTACCGCATAGGGAGAATTGGAGTTACGGCAATCACAGAGATGATTGAGAGGCCGCGACGTTGTTGAGGATGTTCTGGACGAAGATGATGCGGATGTGAACGTGCCGGGCAAGGTCAGGGAGGAATTCGGTGACGAGGTCGTTCACCGGCTCAAGGGAGTAGCCGACGAGGATGCGCTTTACAGTTGAGGGGCCGTCGCTCTGGATGCCGGGCACGTAGAGATTGGCGATCTCGGAGGCGATGGGGTAGGTGAGCCATACGCCGTAGTTGGGGCCTCGGCTTCCGTCGTCGTTGTAGGCGATGTAAGTCTGCGAGACGGCGTTGAGAAGACGGCGCGGGATGGATTCGTCCGGCCTGCGGCGGTAGCGCGGGTCCTGATGTGCGAGGGAGGGGATGGCGAAGGTCCCGAAGAACTCACCGGTTGCATCTTCGAGGAGGCTGACGCCGGTGAGCTTTCCCCAGCCTTTGAATCCGGGACCGTAGGCGGTTGCAGAGTCGGCGGCGATGTTGATGGCGGAGATTCCGGCAATGGTCATGAAGTTCGCGGGGTCGGTGAACTGATGCAGTGCCGCGTAGCCTTTTTGCTGCCATGTCATGGGGATGACGACGTCGGTGTCGAGAAAGCGTTGATAGGGGTAGATGAGTTCGGTGCAGGCCGGCGCCGGAGTTCCGCGTTCTTTTGGGTCGAAGTGAACGGTGGTCAGTGAACTCCGGACACCGCACTGACGGACTCCGTTGCCTGAATGTTCGAAGGAGGCTTTGGCTGCGACGACGACGTCGGTCGGTGGTGCGGCTACGGCGCTGGGCGCGTCGGGAAGCTGGGTTGAGGCGGCGGTGTCGGCGGACGAGGAAAAGGCTTCCGGCGGTGTTGGGACGAGGTTCATGGAAGGGATGGAGTTCTCTTGCGCGCAGGCCGCGGCTGCTGAGAGCGCAAGGGTGTAGAGAAAGAGCCGATACCTCAAGGCAGTCCTACACCCTGTGTTGACCCGTGCGCCGAGAGGATTACTCATGCCGTTTGAGATGGACGATGGTGAGGGCATCGTCGAGGAACTCGGCGGCAACGAAACCGAGTCCTGCGCCAACAAAAGACTCACCGTACGTCTTGGCTACGTCCTTCACGTTCTTATTTCTGTCCGGATAGTATGTCGGAGTTAATGCGGCCGCGCAAAGATTTCCAAGGATTATATGGAAGTTGGGCCTTGGCTTACCGTCGTCGGTACGGGTCATCAGCACGTTCCTCTCGGCGTACAGGATACGTTTGCCAACGTTGCCGTTAGCCCTCCCCATTCTGTAGTAGCGGGGATCTTCGTGCAGAAGCGAGGCGAAGACGGCTCCGCTAAAGATGTTTGAGGTGACTCCACGAATCACGGCCGCTCCGAGCCGCTCGCCGTAGGCCCCAGAGTCTGTACCGTAGTTCGGGGTTGAGTTGAAAAGGTGCGATGCGCCGGAGGTGAGAAACCATCCACTCACGGAATATGCGGATACCGAATGTTTCAGCACGAGGACGATTTTCTGGTTCGCGGTCAGCCTTTGTGCGGTCTCATTTGCATTGATCCAGTATTGATAGATGGGGGCCGTCGTCGGTGTGGCCGGATTGACGTCAGCAGCCAGCGTGGCATTATCCTGATCTTCTGAGCTGGCGCCCGATGCTGCAGAAGTGCCTTCGACGGAGGCTATATAACCGGGAGAATCGGGAAGCGACGGAGCCGCGCGGCTTATTGGTGGTTGCGCAAGCGAGGTTTGCGGCCGTGCTGGAAGAGCGGCGATGCTCAACGCCAGCAACGGAAGAGAGAGAGCCGATTTGAAGATGAAAAGGCCGCGAGCTTGAGCCAAAGGGGGATCCTCGAAGAGGTTGGGCTTCGCATTCTACCCAAGGCAAAGCGAATGTCTTATTTGATGCTACGCAAGTTTTCTGGCTGCGCAGCCACTGATATGAATGACGCAATACGACCGGAGCAAGTTGTATTTCGGTGGCTAAAGACGCGTTGATGGCGCGGGATGCTGCTCTATTTTCAGCGGTTACCACCTCGACACTACGCGCGGGAATATAGTTCTTGTGTCATTGACCACGCGTTTTCCACATCATCATACTTAAGGGTGGAGAGGTCCGCGCATGACAGCCGAATCTTCAGAGCGTCCCTGGGAGCAGCGCCTCAACGAGGCGGGAAGCCGCATCGAGGAGGAGTTGCGCCGCGTGATCCAATACATCAACGATGAGGTTGTGCCGGAGGTGCGGAGCAACGGCTCTGATGCTCTGCGCTCGGCGGCGGCGGAGTTGCAGAAGCTGGCGGACTATATGGACAGCCGTAAGGCATCCGCGCCGCCTCGTCCACCGCAGGACGTGCCGAAGCCGTGAGCCGGAGCCGCATCGTCGATGCTGCTCTTTTGACGGCGCTCGCGCTGACGGCCTCGGGCTGCCACAAGAAGACAAAGACCGCATATCAGCCTCCGCCGCCGCCTGCGATCTACTCAGGTTCGAGCACGCATGGGAGAGAGACGACGCGGCATGGGGCTTCTTCGGGTACGACAGCGCAACTGCCCTCGCCTCCGCCTGACACGCACGGCAAGCCGACGCTGGTGGAGACGGGGCTTGCGAGCTGGTATGGACCGCCCTATGCGGGCCGCAAGGGAGCCGATGGAAAGGTGTATGACCAGAACGCCATGACGGCGGCGCACCTTACGCTGCCGCTGGGGTCCGTTGTGCGGGTGACGAATCTTACGACGAACCAGTCGACGATGGTGAAGATTACGGATCGTGGGCCGTTCGTGCATGGGCGTATCCTCGATCTGTCACTGGCCGCGGCGAAGTCGATTGGGGTGTATCGCATGGGTGTTGCCAAGGTGAGGATTGAGGCGTGGGCGCCTGCGCCGCGCGAAAGCTCCCTTCCTGGCGGCCGCTGGTGCGTGCAGATTGGGGCGTTTCCTCATGAAGAGGATGCTATTCAGTTAAAGAATCATCTGATGCGGCGTTATGCGACGGCGAAGGTGATCGAGTTTGCGGGGCCTACGGGACACTGGGTTCGGATCAATCCGCAGACTCCGGACCGGGCGCATGCGGATGAGATCGCGGCGAATATTCATGTGCCGGACGCGGAGCCGTATATCATCCGCACGGATTAAATGACGATACGCTTGCCTGTCCTGCGCTCTATCTCGGTGCGGAATGTCTCGGCGGCGACATGGTTCCAGGTGTGGACGATGATGACGCGGTTGTCGCCCATGACGCGGGTGATTCGACCGGCACCAGAGACATAGATGGCCATGACCTCGTTGTATTCGATCTTTTTTGTGGGGCGGAGCCAGAAACGCTGCTCGACGGCTGTCGGCGTGAGAATGATGGTCCCAGGTAACTGGTAGATGATGTAGAGCAGCAGAGCCACCAGCAGAATCGGCAGCCAAAGAGGAAGCCGGTGCTGTTGCCATGCCGGATAAGCGAAGATCACAAAATAGATCGGCATCGCGATAAGGCGCGTGAAGGTGACGGCCGGCTTCATGGGGAAGACGAGCCCCTCGGCCGTCTGGCGGACGCTGCCCTTGATGAGGCGGCCAGCGTAGATGAGGGCAAAGAGTGAAGCGAGAGCAATGAACTGCAAGGTTCTCAAATCAACGTGCATGCGTTCTTCCTCTTCGGTTCGGCGATGCAGTTTACTTTTGGGGAGGAGGATAGTATGGCAGCTTTTGTTGCTCTTCGTTGGCTCGTTTTACGCCGATGTCGCCGAAGAGCAAACTGGGGACGATAGTGGTCTGCGGGACTGGGCCGAGGGCGTCGGAGACGTAGGGATCGTCGCCGGCGGCTAGAATCTCCGAGCGCAGACTGCGGATGTCGAGTTCGTCGAAGACGGCGCCGCGCACGAGCTCGCGGCTGCCGTCGGAGGCGTGGACGCGATAGAGCAGGCGGGGAGCCTCACCGCCCATGGTCTCGACGGCGTAGACGTCGTGACCCTGTTCTTTCGCCATGGCCAGCAGGCGCTTGTTCAGCTCGGTTACGGAGACGGGGTTGGTTGGCTTGACGATCACTACGCCGGCGAGTGCATGAGCCGGTGCGCCGGGGGCGGCGCGCCCGTGGCCGTTGGAGTTGGGGAAGTCCTTGATCGGTTGGCGGCTGACGAGAAAGTCGGTAAGGATGCCGTTGGTGACGACCTGCACTGGCTGTGCGGGCACGCCTTCATCGTCTACGGCGTAGGCTCCGACGAGTCCGCGACCGTCGAAGGTGGTCTGGAGTGGGTCGTCGACGACATTGATGAACTCGGGGAGGACGCGCGCCTTGTAGCTTGAGGCGTACGCTCCGGTGGTTCGCGCGGCGGTTCCCAACTCCGGACGGTCGGCCTGGACGTTGGAGACGAAGAGACGGTTCATGGTGTCGGCGGCGGCGTCTCCGCTGAAGAGCACGGGGCCGTGATAGTCCGCGGCGTCGACGACGGGAGCTTTGCTCAGGGCGTCGAGGCTCTTGAGATCGTCGATGACGCGTTTGTGGAAGGCGGGCCAGCTATCGAGCTCTTTCGCGGTGATTGCGACGGAGCCGTTGTCTCGGGCCAGTCTCATGCCGTCGGGGGCCTGGCCTCCGACGCTGATGGCGTTGTTGTAGCCGGAGTAGCCGTCGCGGACGACGGTGCCCTCAGTGTTGACGAGGTAGCGGTTGAATGCGATGGCGCGGATGTTTGCGGTCGAGTACTGTATCTGGTCGCTAAAGCTGCGGACTTCAGGATCGGTGGCG
Source organism: uncultured Acidobacteriaceae bacterium (assembly GCA_963741395.1). Lineage (GTDB taxonomy): Bacteria > Acidobacteriota > Terriglobia > Terriglobales > Acidobacteriaceae > Edaphobacter. The sequence continues at coordinate 261,382 of CAVUHV010000007.1, read as the reverse complement.
TAGAGGCCGCTGGCTTCGATGATGCGCTTCTTCCACTCGGCTCGGTCGAGCTCGAGCCTGGCCAGAGGAGCGACGTGGGTGACGGGCTTCTCCTGCGAGAGATCGTTCTCGGCCTTCCTGGCCTGAAAGTGCTCGAGCGCGGCCTGCTTGGCGGAGTAGGCGCGAAGAGCGCTCTTGTAGGCCTCATCGGTCGCGGTCCACAGAGCGTAGCGCAGGGCATCGGGGTCGTTGTCCTGGGGTGCGAGTTGCACGACACCGTCGCCGCGACCGGAGCTGGAATCGTTCTCGTAGTTGCCGACGCGCACGGTTACTCTGACGGCGCGCTGATGGTTCTCTTCCTCACGTGTGAGCGCGCCGTAGTTGGCGACGGCTTCGTAGCTGTTGAAGTCGTCCATGCGGTACTCGATGAAGTAGGGCCCCTGCATTCCGGGGAGGGCGAGCTGGGCCTTCTCGCGGGCGAGCTCCTGTTGCATGGCCTTGAGGATGGGGTCGTCGCTCTGGGCGCGGCAGGGATTTGTGACCGTTATGGCTACAAACAGAGCCGCTGCGGTACAGGCTGACCGTACAGAGAGGCGGGTGCGCGATTTATGGAGGAGGCTGGTCATTTACTTTGCCTCCTTTCCGCTGAGAGGCGGAGGCGGGAGGATGGGTGGCCGCGCGGTGCCCTGTGCCTGCCGTTGGGTCTCGATCTCGCTGACGAGCATGGCAGGAGCGACGGCGCTGACGGGGATGCTGCCGGACTCTGCGCCGCAGATGCCGTTGAAGACCTCTTCCTTGTCGCTGGTGGCGACGATGCGGTTGAGCGATGCCTGCGGGGTACCCACGATGCTGACGCCACGTACAAGCTCATCAGGGCGCCCGTCTACGTAGACGCGGTAGACGACCAGTGGGATGACCTGATAGGCCTGCGGAGAGCGGCGGGTGGTGACAGCGAAGCCCGAGGAGATGTCCTCGAAGTAGAGACCGTAGGGCTTGCCCTGCTTTTTGGCCTCGTCGATGAGCATCTGGCGCAGTTCCTTGTCGCTGACGGTCTTGGAGGAGGTGACGATGAGATTGCCCTGACGGCCTGTTGGCATGCGGCCAACCTCAGCGCGACCGTGGCCGTTGCTGTTGGAGAAGCTGGCGATGGGGAGGCGCGACATGAGGAAGGTCTCGAGGACTCCGTCCTTGATGAGATCCACGCGGCGGGCCTGCTGGCCCTCGTCGTCGTAGTTGTAGTGGCCGCTGAGCGGAGTGCCTTCGAAGGTCTTCAGAGTGGGGTCATCGGCGACGCTGAGGAAGGCAGGAAGAATCGGTTTGCCGAGAAGTTTGGTGAAGGTCTGGCCTTCGTCGTCGCCGCGCTGGCGCTGGCCTTCGAGGCGGTGGCCGAGGACCTCGTGGAAGAAGACTGCTGAGGCGCGTCCGCTGAGGATCGCCGGTCCGTTGAAGGGCTCAGTTACGGGGGCGGTGCGCAGGTCGACGAGATTCTTCGCCATGGCGGTGGCCTTGTCGACCAGGGTCTTCTGGTCGGGCAGGTGGCCTACGGAGTCGGCTTCGAAGGTCTCGGCGCGGAAGAGGTCCATGCCGTCTGCGGCGCGGGTGCGGGCGATGATGATGATGCGCGCGGTCTGGTTGGGAGTCGCGACCATGGAGCCCTCAGAGGAGATGAAGTAGTCGGTCTCGGTGGAGGCCTGCAGCATGACGGTGTTGAAGAAGATGTCGGGGTACTGCTTGAAGAGTCCTGAGAGGTCGCGGAGCCGGGCCTCCCAGGCGGTCTTGTCGACAGCGAGTGCGGGCGCGGGAGTGAGCAGGGCGGTCGTGGGCTTGTCGGAGGAGAAGTCGGCAGAGCCATCCTCTTCTTTGGCGCGTACCTGTTGCTCGGTCTTCACTTTGAGGTAGGCGTCGAGCGCTTTGGCGTAGCCGCGATTGGTGGCGAACCAGAGGGTGCGCTCGATGGCGATGCGATCGTCGGTGAGGGGAAGTGGAATGGTGGTGAGGGCGCTGGTGCGGTGGTCACCGTGGGTGTTGTCCTCGTCGCGGGTGCCGAGACGCATCTGGACATCGGCGATGCGGCGGTGGCTTTGATTGGAGAGGGCAATGGCTCCGTAGGACGCGGTGATGTTGAGGCTGTCACTGTCGGAGACGGCGTAGCTGAGGAAGTAGGGCCTGGGCTGCTGTGCTGCACCGGCGCCAGTGCTGCCAAGGGAGTGCATGGCTCGGCCCAACTCGGCGTCCATCGCGTCCAGCAGAACCTGAGGTTTGGCGGGGGCGGGTGATGCGGCGACGCGACTGGGCAGCAGGGCTGCCATCAAGGCAAATCCGGTAAGGACGCCACCGGCAAGGACCACACGATTGTTCTTCATGGAAGAGGGAACCCGTTTCACGTGCAAGTTGAACCTGTGCCGAGTGTACCGAAAGTCCGCCGGTTCGCGCCGTTGCTTCGTATTCTTCGCAGAAGCTACTGATGTTGGACGGATTGCGCCGGGATTGGATATCGGAAGGTACCTTACCCCCAATTGGTCATTGTCAGGCCGTATCTACTTACTTATAAGTTAGGTACGGTACACAGGGGCCCCATTGCGATTTCAGACAACAGAGACGGTCGAGACGCCTGACACCGAGCGGGTGATTCATGCGCTGGAGGCCTCACTGCGGCAGCTCTCGGACAATATAGAGCGCGCCGGCCATCAGATTACGCTGCGTGGCGTGGGGCCGTCGCCGCGGGCGCGGAACTATCGGGACACGACGATCTTTGATGTCGTGTCGACCAACGGAACGACGACGATCAATGCCGATGTGACCTTTCAGGCGTCGGCGCTGCTGGGCGCGTCGGGGCAGGACACGGTTGTGCGCGAAAAGCTGGACTATGCGTTTGAGCTGATGCGCTCGCAACTGGGACTTCCTGGCAATGGTCGTGCGAATATTTGTCTGGGTCCTCCAGCGCCGGCCATGATGAGCTTTTCCGCGATGCAACTGGAACACGAGGGGGATTTCTCTCACTTTGAGCCGCATCTTCCTGCCGATGGCGGAGCGGGGCTTGATCACTCATTCGCCGAGGCGGCCCCGGGCGGGGTATCCGTTGATTTAGTTCCAGCTCCCGAAAAGTTCAGCCGCGTGCGCAAGAGGGCTTCGCGTGCGGAGAGCAGCGCCGAGCAGCTTCTGATCGAGTCGGCCGTTGAGCCTGTCGTCCCTGTCGTCCAAGCTGAGGTCGAGCCGGTTGAGCCGCAGATGGAGGAGCCCGGCCAAACCGCGGCACGCGTGGCCGCTGCAACGGAGGAAGCGATAGAGCCACGGGCAGAGGCTTCGGCCGCGCCGATGGAGCAGCCCGTTTCTGCGGCATCGTTGACCGAGCAGGTCACGTTATCGCATCGGTCGTCTTCTCGGGCACGGGTGGCGCCGTCTGTCTCGGACTCCGGGGCGCGGAGGCGCGCGCAGATCAACCAACTGCGCTCTGGGGCGCACACGCTTCGGCTGGCATCGGCAGAGGCTACCAAGACACAGTTGCCACTCCTTGTCGTCGTGATCCTCGCGGTTATTGTTGCGGCGGGCTCGGTCTATCTTTACTGGGCCGGAGACCTGAACCTGACGTTTGCGAAGCAAATCATCTCGGGGGCTCCGGCGGCTGAGCCTGTCGCGCCGCCGGCGCCGCCGGTCACGGTTACTCCGGTGCCACCTCCGCCTCCGCGCCACGAAGAGGCCAATCCGCAGGTGTGGCTTGAACAGTGGGCCGATGCGATTCGAGGGCGCGATCCGGAGTTGCAGGCGTCGTTTTACGCCAACCCTGTGGAGAACTATCTTGGCGACTCGAATGTGAGCACTGACAGCCTTACGACGACCTTCCGGAGCGCGATCCAGGCGCGGGACGGCATCTGGAGCATGAAGCTGGAGAAGGTGACGGTGGCACCGAAGTCCCATGATGAGGTGTTGGTGAGGCTGACGAAACACTTCATGCAGATCGCCGACTCCGTCGATGAGAGCAATGCTCAGATCGCAGACCGGTTCGTGAAGTCGCGGATGGAGCTGCGCCGGATCGACGGCGAATGGAAGATCGTCTCAGAGCAGGACCAGACCTCTCTGCCTGCAGTGAACCATTGAAGGGGATTCTGATTCGAACCGCCGCGTGAGGCTTTGCGCTTTGGGGCGGAATTGTGGAGACTGGCTTCACCTTCAGGAGCCTGAACCGGCCTATGCGTCTTCGTACCCTCGTCCTGCTGCTCGTCACGTTCGCCGCGTTAGCGACGCTGTGTCTCAACGCCCAGATGCGCTCTGAGGCTCAGGGGGAGACTGCGGGGAGGCCAGAGATGCAGGCGCCATCTCAGCCGACGAAGCCTGCGTATTCGCTGCCGCCGGAGAAGTTGCGGCAGGCGATCGAGTATTCGCGCATACGGGTTGCGCTGGACTTTCTTTCGAGCGGTTGGGGAATTCTTCAACTCATCCTTCTGCTGGCGCTGGGCGTTATTGCACGTATGCGGAATGTGGCGGTGAACGTCAGCAAGAATCCATGGGTTCAGGGTTATCTCTTCGCGTTTCTCCTGCTGCTTACCATGACGGTGCTTTCGCTGCCGCTTGATATGTACGGCCACCATGCTTCGGTCGTGTATGGGCTCTCAGTGCAGGGCTGGGGGAGTTGGTTCTGGGACATGACGAAGAGCTTTCTGCTCACGTTTGTGTTCGGAGGGTTGTTGGTGATGCTGCTCTTCTGGGTGATTCGCAAGTCGCCCACGCGATGGTGGTTCTGGTTCTGGATTCCGGCGGTGATTGTCGTCGTCTTCACGGTCTTCATAGCGCCGATCTTCATTGATCCGCTGTTCAACAAGTTTGAGCCGCTGGCGAAGAGCGACCCGGCGCTGGTGGACCGGTTGGAGCAGCTTGTGCATCGAGGCGGTATGCAGATTTCTCCCGATCGTATGTACCTGATGAAGGCCAGCGAGAAGGTGACTACTCTGAATGCGTATGTGACGGGGATCGGGGCGTCGAAGCGCGTTGTTGTGTGGGACAACACGATTACGCGGGCGACTCCGGACGAGATCAGTTTCATCTTCGGCCATGAGATGGGCCACTACGTCCTGAACCATATCTACCGCACCCTGTTCTTTTTGAGCCTGTTGTTATTGGTGGAGTTCTACCTGGGTTATCGTGGAGTGCAATGGCTGTTGAACCGGTTCGGGGAGAAGTGGGGCGTGCGCTCGCAGAACGATTGGGGCGCGCTGGCTGTTCTTCTGCTGGTGCTGTCGATGCTGTCCTTCCTGAGCGAGCCCATCGTCAATGCCTACAGCCGGGCACAGGAGCATGCCGCTGACGTCTTCGGACAGGAGGCGATCCACGGGATTGTGGCTGCCCCGCAGCAGACTGCCGTGGAGAGCTTTCAACTGCTGGGCGAGGTTTCGTTGGATGACCCGAATCCGAGCCCGTTTGTGGAGTTCTGGACGTTTAGTCATCCCTCTATCGCGCACCGCGCGGCGTTCGCGGCGACGTACAACCCATGGCTTCCCGGGGAGCATCCGAAATACTTTCAGAAGTGAAAATATCAACGCGGTCTATTACTTCTAGATGAATAAAGATTGTCTATTTTGCAAGATCGTTGCCGGAGAGATTCCAGCCAACCGCATATACGAAGACGAGTTGTGCATTGGGTTTCCCGACATTAATCCCCAGGCACCTACTCACCTGCTGATTGTTCCGAAAGAGCACATCACGTCGCAGGCCAAGGCGCTTGTCGAACATAAACCTCTGCTTGGGCATCTGATGGCGGCGACCGCCGATCTTGCGCGCGCGCAGAAGCTGACCAGGGGCTATCGCGTCGTGGTGAATACGGGCGACGATGGCGGGCAGACGATTCATCATCTCCACCTGCATCTGTTGGGCGGGCGTGCGATGCACTGGCCTCCGGGCTAGCGGCGCCCGAGTTAAAACCGGAAGGGCGCAAGTGCTATGCACTGTGCGCCCTTACCACCCGGCCCCTACATCTCTCCCAGAGTTACTGGTTGTAGTTGCTGTTGTCTTCCTCTTCGGCAGTGCCGTAACGGCGCAGAAGGTTGGGCAGGTTTTGTGAGAAGGCGGCGCGCGGCATGACAGTGTCGCAGCCGGCCTCCACGGCCTTGGCCTTCAGGTCTCCCTGCAGATGTGAGAGGAAGCCGATGATGGAGGTTCCGCGCTTCAGCTTGGCCTTCAGCTTGGGAATCAGCGTGAGGGGCTTGGCGTTGGCGTTGTTCAGGTCGAAGACGATCAGGCCTGGGCGGTCTTCTTCATTGCCCGATGTGAGTTGTGAGAGCACTTCCTTGTCGTTCTTGACGAAGGCGACCTTCACACCGAGCTTGCGCGCGGTCTCGTTGATCTTGGCGAGGAAAAAGAGGTCCTCGATAAAGAAGTAGATCTTGGTCGGGGCGTTCTCGTCGATTGGAATAGGCCGTCCCACGGAATAGTCGATCGGTCCGGAGTCGCTGACGAAGTTGCGCGAACTGCCGCCGTGGCCGTTGCGGCGTCCGTAGTTGCCGTGGGTCTCAATGGTCGAGGGCGGGGCGTCGGCGAAGTTGCCGTTGACCTCGCGATAGCTGTGATCCATGGGGCCGACGAAGCTGCGGGGACCGCGTTGCTGCTTGCCGCCGCCCTTGCGCTTGTAGGAGTTGTTGCCCGGCTGATGACTATCGCTGGTGCGGTACCCGTTGCCCGGCTCGGCGACGTTGCCCGGGTTCTGCGGCTGCGCGGAGCGACGGTCGCGGTCACGAAACTTTTTCTTCCAGCGCTTTCCGCCGCCAGAGCCCTGCTGCTGCCCGCCGTAGAAGTTCTGCTGGCCGCCTTGTGGCTGAAACGACTGCGGTTGCCCAGAGGCCTGCATAGACGGAACCTGCCCGCCTTGCGGATCGAAACTGGTTTGCGGGCCAGGTTGCGGACCTGGCGCAGCGTCGCCCCCCTTGCTTTTCCGCTTCCGCCGCCGGCGTCGGCTGCTCTTTGACTGCCCCATGCCGTGGGGACTCGGTTGTCCGCTGTACGCTCCGTCGCCTTCCTGCTGCGTGCCGGACGTCGGGGAACCCTGGTAGGACTGCACCTCGGGCATATTCTGTTCTGAAGTCATGCTTCCACTTCCTATTGCACTAAAACGCAATTAGCGCTTCGTTCCCACGCCAACAATTTGCATCCGCTCTCTGTGGAACCACGGAGAGAGAACCAAACCGGTCATTCAGCGTCGGAGGAAACGGTCTCAAGTTGTACTCAATCGGACTTCTTCTACTGCCATCACGCTGCGTCAAGCCGATGAATTCTCAATGCTACGCGCAGCCCGGAACGCCTTATTGGGCGTTCCCATCACCCTCTTGGTTATTTGCGACAGAGTCTGGCAGGTCCGGTGCACTGTGTCCTGTGCTCCAACTCATATTACATCACATGATATGAGTGGCGGTACAGCGAACGGCACTACAGCCAGTTCACGAGGCAACAACAGCCTACGCGCAAGCGCGACAGTTTGCAACCACTCCTTTGGGGAATAAGCGACGTTTCGGTGAAATCAGAAGTCAAGATAAACATAAATATAGGTTTATGGGGTGCCTGAAACTTTGCCCCTCAAGTTTGCAGCACCCTTCAGCCTTCGAGAACCAAAGAAGAACCGGAAGAAAGACAAGCCGCTTCGCTGATCGAAGCGGCTTGTCGCGTGATGAGATGGCCAGTCACTGGCCTCCTGAATAACTCCCCTTATAAGGAGCGCCTTGACCCCGGGCGGCACCTTCTCGGGGGTGCGCTTCGCAGAGTGGGCGGCGTTGCATGTCCCGCGCCGGGAAAATCCGGAGTGGCGACGCTGATAGATAAGCAATCATCCTGCCAAATACAAATGCCTTGTTTGCTGCAACTTCTCGCAAGCCGGTGGGTTGGACTACGCTGAAAACTGAAGAATGATTGGCCAATGCTCCATATTTCAGAATTTCAGAAGAGTTTTGTTTGACCGGCATTAACCTCGGTCCTATAATCGGTCTTGTTCTGGAAGCCCTCTCGCTCCTCTTTCGATTCCCTCCTTCGGGTAATCGGGTGATCGAGGAATATGGTGACCGCGCTCCCCGGCGCGCGTCACTCTGAGTGGATGCAAAGAGCACGGCAGGGCAGGCTGGGGTGGGCGATATGCCACAACAGCCAATGAACATTTGAACGACCCCGAAGGAGTACCACACACCGCATGAATCGCAACGTTGCTTTTGCCTCCGCGCTCGCGGCGGCACTGTCTACTGTCGCTGGAGTGGCGCAGACCGCCGGCCCCAAGGTTCCCGCTGCATCATCTACCCCTGATCCTGTAGCCACGGCTCCTGCGGCCCCTCTTGCTCCGCAGGCGATTCCGGCCAAGATTGCCGTCATTGAATACGAGCAGGTCGCAGCCGCCACGAATGAAGGGCAGCGCGCTCTGCAAGAGCTTCAGAAGAAGTACGAACCGCAGAAGACGAAGCTGGATGCGCTGGCCGCTGAGATCGATTCATTGCAGAAGCAGCTGCAGGCTTCGGGTTCTACGCTCTCCGAGGACGAGCGGGCGAGCCGCCTTCGCGTCATCGACACCAAGCAGAAGCAATATCAGCGCGATGGCGAAGACGCGACCAACGCCTATAACGCCGACGTACAGGAAGCCATCGGCAAGATCGCCCAGAAGCTGGGGCCTGTGGTCATCAAGTACGTGCAGCAGAACGGCTACACGATGCTGTTCGACAATAATGGGCAGCAGCAGCAGCAGCAGGGCGGCCTGACTCTGTTGTGGGCGCCTGGCGCGGACATCTCGCAGGCGATTGTCGATGCCTACAATGCCAGCTCGGGAGTAGCTGCTCCTCCACCGTCGGCGCCTTCGGCGACACGGCCGCGGGCCACAATGCCAGCAGCGCCGAAGCCGGCTTCCACAGCGCCCAAGCCTACGACGCCCAAGCAGTAGCATCTCTCTGGTGCTCCCGATGGAATCCGTTGCGAAGTCTGCATCGGGAGCCGGACAACCTGAAACGACTTTGAAGGAGTAATACACACCGTGAACCGCACCCTTATTCTCATCTCCGCCCTCAGCGCGGGATTGACCACAGCCGCCGTGGCCCAGACCGCCGCGCCTGCGACCGCTGCACCGGCACCGAGACCTGCTGCCGCCCCCGCAGCTCCTCCACAGGCCATCCCGGCCAAGATCGCACTGATCGCGTTTGAACAGGCAGTCTTCGCCACGAACGAGGGACAGCGCGCTGTCCAGGATGTGCAGAAGAAGTACGAGCCGAAGAAGGCCCAGATCGACACAATGGCGCAGGAAGTTGACTCGCTCAAGAAGCAGCTGCAGAGCGCACCGGCGACCTTGACCGATGCGGAGCGTGCGACGCGGCTGAAGAGCATCGACGCCAAAGAGAAGCAGCTGAATCGCGATGCCGAGGACGCCAACAACGCCTATCAGGCCGATCTGCAGGAGGCCTATGGCAAGGTCGCCCAGAAGGTTTCGGTTGCGCTGAAGAGCTATGTTCAGGAAAACGGTTACACCTTGTTGCTTGACGTGAGCAACCAGCAGACGAACAACGTGATGTGGGTCAGCCCGACCGCGAACATCGACATCACCCAGGCGGTCGTCGCTGCTTACAATACGTCTTCGGGTGTGGCGCCGCCGCCGCCGGCAGCTCCGTCGGCCTCGACTCCTGCTACGCATCCACGGCCTGCGGCTACCACCGCTCCCAAGCCGGCAGCCAAGTAGTTCGGCGAACTCCCAGGAGTCTCACTCAAATGAGGGCCCGTCCGGGTCCTCATTTTTGTTCCTGAAAAAGTGCTGTCCTGTGGAAAAACCTGTGAATCGTAAGTCTGGCTCCAAGTAGAGAAAGCAGTTTTCTGATGGCGAAGGAAAATCGTCTTTTCGCGTGCCGGTTTCTTTAAATATCTGTAAATGACGGAGTTGCGAGACGACAGTTCTGCTTTCCGTTGGAAAATACACTCATCGCTCTTGTTCAATCTGGGCTTGCGAATGTTTCCACAGATAAAAGTTACGAACCCATTACAGCTTTAGTTGCATCCGGGGCTGGGACGGCCCTCAAGCCGGACCGGATGCTTACTCTTCGCCGACCTTCAGTACGGCCAGGAAGGCCTCCTGCGGGATGTCGACCTTGCCGATGCGCTTCATGCGCTTTTTGCCTTCCTTCTGCTTTTCGAGGAGCTTACGCTTGCGGCTGATGTCGCCACCGTAGCACTTGGCCAGTACATTTTTGCGGATGGCTGCGACGGTCTCACGCGCAATAATCTTCGAGCCGATTGCTGCCTGGATTGCAACCTCGAACATCTGGCGGGGTATGAGTTCACGCATCTTCGAGACCAGGGCTTTGCCGCGCTCGTAGGCGAAGTCGCGGTGGACGATGATTGAGAGCGCGTCGACGGGCTCTCCGGAGACCAGGATGTCCATCTTGACCATCGGTGAGACCCAGGTTCCGGCGAGATGGTAGTCGAGGGAGGCGTATCCGCGCGAGACCGATTTGAGCCTGTCGTAGAAGTCCAGGACGATCTCATTGAGCGGGAGTTCGTAGGTGAGCATGACGCGGGTCTCCGAGACGTACTCGAAGTTCTGCTGACGGCCGCGCTTGTCTTCGACGAGCTTGAGGATTCCTCCGACGTACTCTTCGTTGGTGAGGATCTTGGCGGTGATTACCGGCTCTTCGATGGTCTCGATCTCACTGGGGTCGGGCCAGCGCGAGGGATTGTCGACCTCGACGACTGAGCCGTCAGTCATGGTGATCTTGTAGCGCACGCTCGGAGCGGTGGTGATGAGGTCGAGGTTGTACTCGCGCTCGAGGCGCTCCTGGATGATCTCGAGGTGCAGGAGGCCGAGGAAGCCGCAGCGGAAGCCGAAGCCGAGCGCGGCGGATGACTCGGGTTCGAAGCTGAAGGAGCTATCGTTGAGGCGAAGCTTTTCGAGCGCGTCTCGCAGCATGGCGTGCTCGTGCGAGTCGACCGTGTAGAGGCCGGCGAAGACCATGCTCTTGATGTCTTCGAAACCGGGTAGAGGCTCGGCGCAGGGACGCTCGACGTCGGTGATGGTGTCGCCGACCTTGGTGTCTGCGACGTTTTTGATCGTGGCGACGAAGAAGCCAACCTCGCCGGCGGAGAGCTCTTCGAGCTCGACGGGCTTTGGAGTCATGACGCCCATGCTCTCGATGTCGAAGACCTTGTTGTTCGACATGACCTTGATGCGCTGACCTTTGCGCATGCGCCCGTTGATGATGCGCGCGAGGACAATGACCCCGCGGTAGGCGTCGAACCAGGAGTCGAAGATGAGCGCCTGGAGCGGTGCTTCGGGGTCTCCCTTTGGTGGTGGCAGCAGGTGAACGACAGCTTCGAGGATCTCCTCAACGTTCTGTCCGGTCTTGGCAGAGACGGGAATAGCGTCGTCAGCGGGCAGGCCGACAGACTTCTCGATCATCTCCTTGGTGCGAGCGACGTCCGCGCTGGGCAGATCGATTTTGTTGATAACGGGAATGATCTCGAGGCCATGTGAGATTGCAAGATAGGCGTTGGCCAGCGTCTGCGCTTCGACGCCTTGCGAGGCGTCCACGACGAGCAGCGCGCCTTCGCAGGAGGCCAGGGAACGAGAGACCTCGTAGCTGAAGTCCACATGGCCCGGCGTGTCGATCAGGTTGAGCTGGTAAGTATCGCCATCCTTGGACTTGTAGACCATACGAACGGTGTGGGCCTTGATGGTGATGCCACGTTCGCGTTCGAGATCCATCGCATCCAACACTTGCGCCTGCATCTCGCGAGCGGTCAGCGAGCCGGTAAGTTCAAGCAGACGGTCAGAGAGTGTGGATTTGCCGTGATCAATATGCGCGATGATCGCGAAGTTTCGGATGTGACTTGGATCCATACAGGGTGGGTGAATTCCTCAACTTCTCATGTTAACACCCGCAGCAGCCTTGCTGCGGCGATGGAAGCGTAGATGAGAGCGCGAGAATGCTCCAGTTTTTGGGGACGATCCGTCTTACAATGAGCAGGAACGATGCAGCAATGGATCCGATACAGATGGGTGCGGCAGTGGGCACTGGCAGCGATGTCTATACCTCTCGTGCTGCTGGCAGGGTGTCCGCAGAGTCAGACGGCTGCGCCCGGCAAGGTTCCGGCCCAGGCCACCGCTCCAAGCATCGCCAAGCCTGCAAGCCCTAATGCTGCGGGATCGGGCGCCAAACCGTCGCCCGCGGCGCAGACTGTCGAAGACGCTGCTCGCGCTTACAAGGACCAGCAGCTGATCAACAGTGCAGAGCAGAAGTATCACAGCGGAGTGGATAACTATCGCGCCGGTCACCTTGAAGCAGCGCGGCAGGACTTCGACTCTGCGGTGGATATCATGCTTACCAGCGGCATGGACCTCAAAGGCGACCCGCAGTTGTCGGACGAGTTCGAACATCTGCTGGATGCCATCAACTCGCTGGAGATCGCGGCGCTCAAGCAGGGGAACGGCCTTTCGCCTGTCCTCGAGGCTGCGCCACTGGATGCTGCCAATGAGGTCACCTTCCCGCCGAACGCAGCGCTGACCGCCCAGGTTGCGGCTGAGTTGAAGACGACGCAGTCCGACTTTCCTCTTGTGGTGAACGATTACGTGGCCGGCTTCATCAGCTACTTCTCCAACTCGCCGACAGGGCACGCGCACCTTCTGCGTTCGCTTGAGCGCGCGGGCAAGTACAAGGGCATGATTTCGCAGATCCTGCGCGAAGAGGGAGTTCCGCAGGACCTGATTTACCTGGCAGTGGCCGAGTCCGGCTTCCAGCCGCAGGCGTTGAACGTCCGTTCCGGCGCCGGAGGCATGTGGCAGTTCATGCCCTTCGCGGACTCTTACGGGCTGACGCGCAACGGCTGGGTGGACGAGCGCTTCGACCCGGAGAAGTCTTCGCGGGCCTATGCACGCTACATGAAGTCGCTCTACGATCAGTTCGGCGACTGGTATCTCGCGATGGCGGCCTATGACTGGGGCCCGGGAAATGTGCAGCGCGCGGTGATGCGCACGGGCTATGCGGACTTCTGGGAGCTCTACCGCCGCGGAAACCTTCCTGGAGAGACGAGAAATTATGTTCCCGGCATCATCGCTGCGATCATTATGGCGAAGAATCCCACGCAGTATGGGCTGGACAAGGTCGTGCCGGAGACTCCTGTGGTCTCCGACACCGTCCGGATTGACTACACGATCGACCTGCATCTGGTCGCGGATGTGACGGAGGCGTCGCTGCCGGAGATCGTGGCGCTTAACCCGAGCCTGCTGCGCATGACCACCCCGCGCGATGCTCCGTTTGACCTGCACATTCCTGTGGGGACGCGCGACGCGTATCTTGACCGGGTCAAACAGATTCCCGAGGACAAGCGGAGCAGCTGGCGGTTCCATGTGGTTCGCGCCGGGGAATCGCTTGATGCGATTGCCAGCCAGATGCGCGTCCGGCCAAGCGAGATCGCTCAGGTCAACAGCCTTGCCGCCGATGATCCGGTGGAGGCAGGCGATGAGCTTGTCATCCCGGTCGCGACTCCCACGGCAAGCGTACATCCCCAGCATTACAGAGTGCAGCACGGGGATACGCTAATCACGGTAGCGGATAGGTTTGGCGTGTCTGCCGACGAGTTGCGCCGCTGGAATCATCTCTCTGCGAAGACGGTGCGGCCCGGCAGCACGCTTATCGTTGCGGAGCCGGTGAAACTTGCTCCGAGCGGGCATTCCCGTTCGAAATCGTCGCACAAGACGGTAGCGCATTCCTCTGCGTCGAAGAGTGCGCCAACGCATGCGAGTCATAGCTCCACTACGAAGAGTGCGACCACGAAATCGAAGAGCAGCTCCCCCAAATCGACATCGACTGCTGCACGATAAGTTACCCAGCCGAAAAGATTGCTTGCCTTCGCTGGCGTATGAAGGCATCCTGTTGCTAGAATTCCGTGCCGTAGATGCAATGCAGGTTGCGTCTGCTTTGGAAGTGAAGGCAGCAGCAGACAAGCGAAGAGAAAAAACGCAGCCAAAGGAAAAGATAACGATGACGTTTGACGACACGATCAGGTTCTATGCAGCTGCCGCTGACGACGATTACACGTTCAGCGATGACGATGATCTCTCCCAGCCATTCGATGAGGACGATGAGGAAGAAGAGATCCTGGTGATCACAGGGAACAACACTGTGCCGGAGATAGAAGACCGTGTTGAAGAGGCGGTCCTGTTTGCGATACCGCCTTCGCCGGCTGAACCGTATACTCCCGCGACGCAGGAGTCGAAGGCTCCGGTGAGCGGCGCACCCGTTGCTCCGGCCAAACCTAAGGCCAAGAAGGCTGTGCCCGCGAAGAAAGCCCCGGCCAAGAAGGCTGTGGCAAAGACGGCTGCGGTGAAGACCGCCCCCGCCAAGAAAGCGGCGAAGAAGGCTCCCGCGAAGAAGGCGGTTGCGAAGAAGAGCAAGAAATCAACATTGAAGTCTGCCGCGAAGAAGTCTCGTGCTCAACGCGGCGGTAAGGTCGCTCCTAAAAAGGCGGCCGTGAAAAAGAGCACGAAAAAATCAACAAAGAGAGGTACAACTTTGGCAACCAAAAAGGCAACAAAGAAGGCAGTCAAGAAGGCGGTAAAGAAGGCTATCGTCAAGAAGGCGATCAAGAGAGCGATCGTCAAGAAGGCGATCAAGAGGGCTATCGTCAAGAAGGCTATCGCCAAGAGGATTGCAGCCAAGAAATCCGTCTAACGAAGAATCCCCGAACCCAAGGCAAGCAAAAAGGCCCGGTCTGCTCAGCTAGAGCGCCCGGGCCTTTCTGCGTCTGCGGGAGACTTACTTCTTGTGCGATGCAATCTCGGCCAGCACCTCTTCGCTGTGGGTCTGCACATCTACCTTCGGCCAAACCTTCACGACCTTCCCGTCAGGAGAGATGAGAAAGGTCTGCCGGCTGGCGAATTTCATGTCGCCATGCGTCATGAGAGGAACGCCATACTCGTCAACCACCTTGTGATCAGGGTCGGCCAGCAGCTTGAAGCTGAAGGTGTCCTTCGCGCACCAGGCTTTGTGGCCTTCAACGGTATCGAGGCTCACACCGAGGACGACTGCGTTCAACGCATCGTACTTCGCCATGTCGCGCTGGAAGTTATGGGCTTCGATGGTGCATCCGGTGGTCTGGTCCTTTGGATAGAAGTAGAGGACGACCCATTTTCCCTTGTAGTCCGTCAGACTGACCGGCTTGTCTTCCTGTGAGGGAAGCGTGAAGTTTGGCGCCGTTGCGCCAACCTGAACTGTGCCTTCGGCCGCGCTGGCCTTCAGCACGAGGCCGCTTGTCGCGACCGCGCCTGCGATAACTGCAATCCATATTGCCTTGCGCATGATTTCTTCCTCGTTTTGGAGATTCTGTGAGGTTACGGATGAAAGGACGCGCAGGACTCGCGCCTGGCTGCGTTCACCGGAGATTTTACTCCCCGTTGGCAGATTCTTGACAAAGTGCAGACAAAGAACAGCTCAGGCAGCGTGAAGCAGGCTGAAGATAAGTACCGCCAACACAAACAGGCTGATGCCGACGTACAGGCGGTCACGCTCGATGGCGAACCCGATGACCGCAAACGCCACGCGTGCGATCGGGGTCGCAACCAGTAGCAGCACGCCGAGCTGAATGATCGCTGCCGCCTCGCCGGCCAGGACCCTGTGCATCAGATCGAGCGGGTGCTGGATCTGCAGCGGCTTACTCACGAAAGTGCGGTAGTTCACCATGCTGTGCGCGTGTGCACTAACGTAGATCAATCCGCCCGCCAGCACGACGATCGAGGCCAGCACGACACCGGATTGCAGAAGCCGTCCCATCGCGGCTTCCATCCTTTTGTCGTCGAACTTCGCCGTCGTCTTCGTTTTCGTCGCCTCGCTCATAGTTTGCCCAACCAGCTGTTGACGATCATCTCCACTCCGAGGGCGAGGATGACCAGCGTGAAGATTGTACGCAGCAGCGAGACGTGCGCCCTGATCAGCACTCGCGCGCCGAGCAACGAGCCGCCCAGCACGCCCAGTATTACCGGGAAGGCGAGGCCTGGATCGATGTATCCGCGCTCGAGGTAGATTCCCGCGCTGGCTGCGGCCGTGACTCCGATCATGAAGTTGCTGGTTGTCGTCGAGACTTTGAAGGGGATTCGCATCACTCGATCCATCGCCAGCACCTTCACGGCTCCGGAGCCGATGCCCAGAAGTCCGGAGAGCGTACCGGCGCCGAACATGGTGGCGAAGCCTCCGGCGATGCGGTCGACCTTGTAGGCGATCTCGCCGCCGTGGCCGCCAGGATACGCACCAGAGAGCTGCAGCCGGTCTGACCAGGGACTTGCCTTTGTGTTGTGACCATCTTCAAGGTGTGCTCGCCTGCCCAGCCACGCGGAGTAAAGGAGGACCAACCCAAAGATGATGCCGAGCGCCCGTGTGGGGACGCGGGTCGCGAGATACGCTCCCAGCAATGCTCCCAGCGTCGTTGCGACTTCGAGGAACATCCCGATGCGGATATTCGAGAACCCCTCGCGGACGTAGGCTGCGGCTGCGCCTGACGACGTCGCAATCACGGAGATGAGAGATGCTCCGATCGCGTAGTGGATGTCTACATGAAAGACGATCGTGAGCAACGGGACCAGGACCACTCCGCCACCAAGTCCGGTCAACGAGCCGAGAAGCCCGGCCAACGTCGCGCCGATGAAGGTCAGCAATGAGAAGAGAAGCACTGACATCGTCTCATTCTAGCGGTTAGTTTGTCATGCCCGGTAAAGATTGAGTCGCGGTCCAGCGAGGGCGCGTCCTATACGTGGAGAGAGCGAACGTATGAGCAACCACTGGAAGCCTGAGGACATTCCTTCGCAGGCCGGCCGGCGTTACATCATCACAGGCGGTAACAGCGGTATCGGCTATCACGCTGCGTTGAAGCTTGCGCGAAAGGGAGCCGATGTTCTGCTCGCATGTCGCGACCGCAGCCGTGGCGAGGTTGCCATTGCCCGGCTCGCTGAGGAGGCTCCTGGCAATCGCGTTGAGCTTGCCATCCTTGATCTCGCGTCGCTCGCCAGCGTGCGGCAGTTTGCTGCTGCGGAGCTTGCCCGGAAGCGTCCTCTGCACGTGCTGATCAATAACGCGGGAGTCATGGCGCCTTCGCGCCGAATGGAGACCGCAGACGGGTTCGAACTGCAGTTTGGCACCAATGTCCTGGGACACTTCGTGCTCACGGGGCTGCTTCTGCCTGCGCTGACCGCCTCTGCGACGTCGAGCGGCGAGCAACCTCGTGTCGTCACGATCGCATCGCTCGCGCACAAGCGTGGCCGGTTGAACTTCGAAGACCTGCAGTCGAAGTCATACTCGCCGTGGCGTTCTTACCAGCAGTCCAAACTGGCTGATCTCATGTTCGCGCTGGAACTGAGCCGACGCCTGCGCGCTGCGGGTTCGCCTGTTGTCAGCATTGCGGCTCATCCGGGAATAGCCGATACGAATCTCTTTAAGAAAGAAGGAGTGTCGTCGGTCGAAAAGGCTGCGCGGAACGTAGTGGGGTACGCCATCGGCGCATTTTTGAATACGGACTCGGAGGGTGCGCTGCCTACGCTTTTTGCAGCGACGTCTCCAGAGGCAGGGGACGGCGGCTATTATGGTCCGAAGGGCTTCGAGGAGATGCGCGGCGAGACCGTGGGCCCGGCAAAGATTGCTCCTCGTGCGCGTGATCAAGCAGCCGCGGCCAGGCTCTGGGGTGTCTGCGAGGACCTGACGGGGGTCCACTATCTCTTCTGAAGCAGACCAGTCGAGCACCCGTGACTACGGAGGACTTATGCCCGCGTCAGCCGATCCCCATGACCTTCAGCGTTTTGTGGACGCTCAGCAACCGGTTTATGCCCAGGTGGTCGCGGAGTTGCGAGCCGGACGTAAACGCAGCCACTGGATATGGTTCATCTTTCCGCAGATCGGCGGCCTGGGTTCCAGCCCCACGTCGCAGTTCTACGCTATTCGTTCGCTGGCGGAGGCGAAGGCCTTCCTGCAGCATCCTTTACTGGGCCCGCGATTACGCGAGTGTACGCAGCTTGTCCTCGACGTTCGGGACCGTGCAATCGATGAGATTCTGGGCTACCCGGACGACCTGAAGTTCCGCTCCTCGATGACGCTGTTCGCCCAGGCAGCCCCGGGCGATCGTCTGTTCGCTTCTGCGCTTGAACGATATTTTTCCGGTCAGCCGGATTCCCAGACTCTTTCACGACTTGCCTGAGTCAGCCCTTTTTCTCCACCGGATAGACGAAATTGAGCCACCGGTGTGGCAGGGGATATCTTTGGGTCATCAATAAATAATTTGGTTGCAAAATAAATCATTTGAGATGGTCCGGCTCTTTCCGGCTGGTTGTTGAATTGAAGCGGGGCTGAATTACGTCACATATTTCCTCAATAGACAACTGGAGATTGTAAAATCCGCTTTTCTTTTCTTGACAACTTTTCCTCGTCATGGATAAAGTTCGAGTCGCCTAATAAATGACAGTGAAGGTAGAAGTCTGCCAATGAAACGTTTTTGTGGAGGCTTTATGCGAAAGGAACTGCAAAAGGGATTCGGCCACATTGTCTGGGCGGTGGGGCTCCTCGCCGTCGTTCTTTCGACCTGCTTCGGATCGGTTGCTCTTGCCCAGGTCCTCTACGGCACGCTCACCGGCACAGTAACTGATACCAGCGGCGCCGTAATTCCAGGTGCTCAGGTAACCGCGTTAGAGACCCAAACCGGCATCAGCCAGGCCGCGACGGCTGACTCCAGAGGCATATATCGATTCCCGGCGCTTTTGCCAGGAACGTACAGTGTAACCATCAGCGCGCAGGGTTTCACGAAGCAGCAAACCCTGGGCGTCGTCGTAACCGGGAATACAGCCTCCCGAGTAGACGCAGAACTCAAGGTGGCGAGCGCGACGCAAGACGTGATCGTTACGACCGAAGCCCCACTACTGCAAACCGACAAGTCCGACGTCCATACCGAACTTACAGCACAGCAGGTTGACAATCTGCCGATCATGGGTTCCCAGGGGAGAAATTTCCAATCGCTTCTGAAAGTCGTCCCTGGTGCAGGATTAGTTGCCGAAACCAATTCACTGGCCGGCAATCCGCAGCGCGCGATTAACGTCAACATCAATGGGCAGTCGAATCAGGGGATCAACACTCGAATTGACGGTGCCCAGGACTCGTATTCCTGGCTGCCAGCCAACGTCGCCTATGTCCCGCCCGCAGATGCCATTGAGAATGTCAACATCGTAACCAACTCCTTCGATGCCGAGCAGGGGCAGGCCGGCGGCGCCGCCGTCAACGTGCAAGTTAAGTCCGGCACCAACAAATTCCATGGCGGCGGCAACTGGTTCCATACGGACCAGAACTTCGCCGCGCGCAACTACTTCCAGACCGACCCAACCATATACCCGAAGAAGAACAGAAATAACCAGAACCAGTACGGCGGCTACGTCGGCGGTCCGATCTTTAAAGACAAGCTGTTCTTCTTCACCGACTTCGAGCGCACAACGCAGCGCCAACTCGCAGGACCGGACACCCGGACATTGCCGACAGCCGCGATGGCGACTGGAGACTTCCGCAATCTGCCGGGAAACCCCATCATTTACGATCCCGCCACTGGAGACATACACGGAGCCAACAAACAGCAGGTCTCCTGCAATGGCGTGCTGAATGTCATCTGCCCGAGCCGTTTTGATCCCGCGACAGTGGCGATGATCAATTTGCTTCAGCCGGATCTCGCGAAGGTCTTCAGCACTGCCAACGGTTTGAACAACTGGGTCGGCAACGGAACGGCGCTGTTCAACCGCAACGACTTCGACGTCAAGATCAACTATGTTCCGAGCCAGAAAACGACCTTCTTCGGCCGGTACAGCATCTCGAGCACTCTTGTGTACGACCCGCCTCTTCTGGGAGCCGCGATAGGGGATGCAACCAATGGCGGACAACTGGGCAACGCTCCCGGCCGGATTCAGAGCGTTGGCCTTGGTGCGACTCACGCATTCAATCCCAACTTGCTGTTCGATTGGAACTTCGGCTACAACCGGCAACGGCTGGGGTCGACCTTTGATCTCACTTCGGCGAGGGGACTCAATGCGCCATTTAATATCCCTGGAACCAACAACGCGGGAGCTCCTGGCAACGCGTCACTCTACTATGGGTATCCGGGCTTCACTTTCCCAACAGGCTGCTCGAACCCCGCTTGCGGAACTACCACCGGCGCGAACCTTGGCAATGCGCAAACGGCCAACCCGTTCCTGTTCCGCGACAACCAGTGGGTCTCCGGAGCTAACCTGAGCTGGCTGAAAGGAAGGCACAGCATACGCGGTGGTATCGAGTGGAACCACGCGCAGATCAACCATTTCCAACCGCAGGGTGGCACGTTCCAGAACCCCCGCGGCACGCTCCAGTTCAACGGCTTCGTGACGTCTCTGCAAGGGACGACCGCGACATGGTTCAACTCCTGGGCGGATTATATGCTCGGTCTGCCGAGCGCGACCGGGAAAGCCAGAGCGCTCTTCAATCCGAATGCGCTGCGTTGGACTCAGTGGTCATGGTACGTGCGCGACCAATGGCAGGCGACCGCCAACCTGACGGTAAACGTGGGTCTTCGCTGGGAGTACTACCCGTTCGGTTACAGCGACAACGACAAGGGGCTTCGGTACCTCAATCTCAGCACGGGTAACGTGCTGATTGGCGGATACGGCAACATTCCGAAAAATGACGGCATTGACACGGGACACGGACAGTTCCTGCCGCGAGTGGGTATCGCCTATCGTGTTACGCCGTCGATCGTGATTCGTGGAGGCTACGGCCAGAGCGCCGATCCGAACAACTGGCGCTACTTCCGCAACGCCTATCCGGCGGTGATCCTCGATACCAACAATCCGCTGAACGCCGCGGACTACATTGCCGACGCGAGCCTGACCGGTCTGAACGCCAACGGGTTGGGTGGAGGTAGCTACTCCGTCCCGACAGGCATCACGCTGCTGCCGGTTCCAACTATCACCAGCGGCGTGATTCCGCTCCCGACAAGCGCCAGCACGACGACAATCCCCAACCCATTCCGGCGCGGGTACATCAACTCCTACAACCTCATGTTCCAGCAGGATGTGGGGTGGCTTGTCTTCCAGGCCGGCTACGTTGGCGCGCGCGCCGTTCGACCGCTCGTCAATATGAATGCGAACGCTTCACCGCCCGGCACCGGCAGCGCCGGCGGAATCCTAAGCCAGGCCTTGGGTCAGAACTACACGGGTACGATCAATCAACTGATTCCTTTCAAGAACAACTACTACAATTCGTTGCAGACCACGGCCACGCATCGGTGGGGCAACGGCTCCAGCGCCGGCCTGGTCTACACGTGGTCGAAGGCGACCAACTACGAGGACAATGAGGACCTCAGCTCGCTTTCGTTCCCGTACCCGACCTATTGGCAGAAGAATCGGGGACTGGCCAGTTATAACCGTGCCCAGAACGTAGAGATCTATGGCGTGCTGCAATCGCCATTCGGGAAGGGACAACGCTGGGTGACCACAGGTGTCGGTGGCGCGATTCTCGGCGGCTGGGTAATCAACCCGCTGATAAGCGCCCTGAGCGGCGTGCCGTTTACCGTCGGCTCCGGAGGCAATCTCAACGCCAATGGTTCCGGGCAAACGGCCGACCTCGTCGGTCTCTATCACAAGCCGAACGGGAGGCCGCTGCGCACCGGTCAAACCTGTGCCCAGACCGATCTCACGTGTCATTACTTCGATGCGAGCGCCTTTGCCGCGCCGCTGATTACCAGCGCGGCGACCGCTCACTATGGAAACACCGGCCGCAATCAATTCATCGGGCCGGGATACTTCACTTTCAACCTGGGCGTCATCCGTGACTTCAAACTGTGGGAGTGGGGCACGTTCCAGATACGGGCCGACGCCTTCAGTTTGACCAACACGCCCCATTTCGCTAACCCGGGTGTCACATGTCCAGGCAGTCCGACAATTCCCGGTCCAGTTCCGGGTAGCGGCGGATTGTGTTCCACAGGTACCAACAACAATTTCGGGGTCATTACCAGCACCGCACAACCGGGTGGCTTCTTCGGGCCGGACCCCGGCAACCGAACCATCTGGCTGGGGGCGAGCGTGAAGTTCTAACGAGCTTCCTGCATAACGGTACGGCGGGGACAACCCGCCGTACTTTTTTAGCTCTTTCAGAGAAGGGTTCGCCTCGGAGATCAATGCAAGCGACCATGAAAAGTCGGTCTCAGATGATGATGTGTGACTATCCAGACCTACCTATACTTGGGAGCTAGTCGCGCAACAACAACCTTTTCCCATCTAGCGTTGTTTAGCCGACATTAGCTGCTCAACTTGGCGGTCTCTTTCGCGTTCATTCGTCCCACTTTCCACAGGTTAATGAGAAATAGAGCCTGATTTTCTTCCCTTGTTTACATCTACGTAGCGTCTAGCTTGCAAAATCAGTTACCGCTAACGTATCTTCGTTGGTCGATCCACCATGCCGTGAAATCAGTGCGGCGAAGATCTACACGTGCAATTCAGCAGAGCAATCAGGGGGAGGCCCTCTTATGCAACGCACGAAATACGCCCGTAACTCAATTCTCTTTGTTCTTCTAGCGATGCTTGGCTTATTGCCAGTATCGCTTCGAGCCCAAGTCGATACAGGAGGCGTTACCGGTACCGTCACCGACTCGACAGGAGCGATCGTTTCAGGAGCACAGATCAGCCTTACGAATACAGCAACCGGCATCCAGCAGACGACGCAATCCACAGGAACAGGTACCTACTCGTTCTCCGGTGTGAGATCGGGAAGCTACGATCTGAAAGGCGAAGCGCAGGGCTTCAAGACCTACAACGCGTCCGGAATTGTTGTCCACATTCAGAACATCCTGACGCAGGATATACAGCTCGCTGCCGGCAATGTGTCGCAGGAGGTGAATGTCACCGCCGCGGCCCCGCTGCTGCAGGCTGAGAACGGCTCTGTGGGGCAGACGATCACGAGCCAGACGGTAAACGATCTTCCGCTGCAGCAGAGAAACTGGACTGCGCTTGCCCAGCTCTCGGCCGGTGTCACCACTGCGCCGCCCGGACAGCCCAGCGGCGACTCGGGCGCCACGTCGAGCGCGTTCTTTGTTGTGGACGGCGCGAATCTCTGGCAGAACGACTATCGCCTGAACGGAATCAACGACAACATCGAGATGTACGGCGGTTCTTCCGTTAACAGCAATGCCACAATCACGCCTCCTCCCGACGCGATTCAGGAGTTCAAGCTCCAGAATGGCAACATGAGCGCGGAGTTTGGACACTCCACTGGCGGCGTCGTGAATGCCACGACGAAGTCAGGCACGAACAGCTTTCACGGCGATGTGTGGGAGTATGTCCGCAACGACATCTTCAACGCGAACCTCTTCTTCAACAAGATTCACAACATACCGAGGCCCGAGTACCGCCAGAACATCTTCGGCGCGACGATAGGTGGCCCGATCGTCCGCGACCATACCTTCTTCTTCTTCGCGTATCAGGGCCAGCGGTTAGTTACACCTTCCCCTGCTACGAGCACTGTGCCAACACCGTTGATGACCAGCAGCGGTTTTACCAACCTTCAGGATCTGATCACGGGCAGCAGCGGCACCGGAACCGATGCTCTGGGACGTGTCTTCCCACACGGTACGGTACTTGACCCAGCGACGACACGGCAGATCCCCGCGTCGGGAACGGACCCTGTCACCGGTATCACCGGCCCCGCTGGAGCGGCTGGCAGTTATGTTCGCGATCCGTTCTACAGCGGAAGCCTCGCCGGGAAGACTAACTTCGTCGGATCTACTTCGCAGCTCAATATTCTTCCGGTAAGCCGCATTGATCCGAACGCGGTGAAACTGCTCGGCATCTATCCCACTGCAACGTCTCCGGGGCTTGTCAATAACTTTTCGTGGACTCCCAGGTTGGGGACTGACATCGATACCTACGATGTACGTATCGATGAAAACATCAATTCGAAGAACCTTCTGAATGGCACATATGACAGAAGTCTGTACTCACAGACCGTGCCGTCCTCGCTCCCGGGCCTTGCCGTAGGCGAGACCGGCGGACGTAACGACAGCTTCCCGGCTTATGCCTTCGCCGTCAGCTATACCCACACCTTTACTCCAACCCTGATCAATGAGATGCACGTAGGCATGATGCATGCCGACAAGCTGCAGCGGTCGGTCTACGGAAATACCTTTGGGATTCCTGCGCAGTACGGCATTCAAGGTATCCCGCAGGTCGCCGAAAACGGCGGTGTTCCTCCCATCGTCATCAACGGACTGACTCATATTGGCGTCGGAAACTTCACCCCGACTTTGCAGTATGTCTACAGTATCGAAGGTGCGGACAACGTGACGAGGGTTTATCGCAACCACATCTTCAAGACCGGGGTTCAGGTGGTTGACATCGAGGGTAATATCTCGCAGCCACCGCAAGGCAGGGGCTACATGACCTTCAGCGGCCAGTACACCGACATCCCGAACAAGAACAGCAGTCTGACCGGTCTCGGCGATCTGTTGTTGACTCCCATTGCTTCGACTGTCGGAGGGGTCAACAACGTCGGCGGCCTGGCCACCTTTGGGGGCTCGAATATCGCTTCTACGAACGACCACCGCTGGTACATCGGAGCCTTCTTCCAGGATGACTGGAAGCTGACACCAGACCTCACCCTGAACCTCGGACTTCGCTGGGACTACTTCACGCCTTATGAAGAGACCTCAGGGCGGCAGGCGAACTTTGTCCCGACGAACGGAAACAGCGCTCCGGGTATCTACTACATACCGAACAAAGGCTGCCAGGTTCCGCGGTCGGCATCGTTCAACGCTCTGCTGGCGAGCAGCAACATCACGCTTCAGTGCGTCTCCAGCATGACGCTGGGTAAGGCGCAAAAGGCCAACTTCGCTCCGCGACTCGGATTTGCGTACCGCGTGACTCCGTCGGTGGCAGTACGGGGCGGCTACGGCATCGCCTACGGTGCGCTTGGAAACCTGGGCTACGGAGGAACGCTCGGCACGAACTACCCGTTTGTGTATACGTCAACCTTCAATTCCCCCGATTCACAACATCCGCTACCGCTTCCGAATGGGGCAACCGCCACCATGGAAAACGCGTTTGCCCAGATCAATATCAGCGACCCTACTGTCAATTCCGGGCAAGGGCTGAATCTTTACGGGAGGCAGTACAACTTTCAGACTCCGTACATTCAGTCCTTCAATCTGACGGTGCAGGACCAGTTCACCAATCACGACTCCATCCAGGTGGGATATGTAGCTTCTGTGGGCCGTCATCTGGACAATCTCGGCTACTTCAATACGCCAAACCAGCTTCTTCCGCTCAGCGCGAATCCCCAGAACTACGTGCCGTTTCCGAGCTTTGCCCGGAATGCCACCTATGAGACCACAAATGGAACCAGCAGCTACAACTCGTTGCAGATGACATACGAGCATCAGCTCAGCATTGGATTGACGCTGCTTGCGAACTACACCTATAGCAAGTGCCTGAGCAATCAGCACACGCAGGCCTCGCAGAACCAGCAGTACAGGGCCGAGTTCCTCCCGGGATTCGGGATTACCTCGGACTACGGCCTCTGCGATACCGATGCCACAAATGTCGTGCACCTCGCCCCACAGTACCAACTGCCGTTCGGGCGTGGCCGCACTTACCTGGCCAATGTCAACAAGGCGACCGATTTTCTGGTCGGCGGCTGGAACGTCAATTTCATCTACACCTACCAGACAGGTCAGCCATTTACCGTGACCTGCCCGACAGCGACCACTGCCTCGGGAGTGTTCGGCTGCTTCGCCAACGTAGTCCCCGGCGCCAACATCTACGCTGGCCAGCATAACTACCTGCAATGGCTGAATCCTGCTGCATTCGCTCAGCCGCCAGCCGTCACTACGGTTGGACAAACCAATTTCGCGCCTCTTGGTGGAAGTCCGCAGCAGGCTCGCGGGCCTCACTTCAACAACCTGGATATTTCCATCCTGAAGAACTTCACCTTCACCGAAAGGATCCGACTGCAGTTCCGGGCTGAGGCCTTCAATGCAACGAATACGACTCCGCTCGCGCAGCCGGGAAGTCTCAATTTCACGACCACGCCCTTTGCAACCATTACGAGCGCACGAGGTGCAGGCAATGCCAACCGCCGCCTGCAACTCGCGCTGAAGCTGTTCTTCTAAACGCAGATACCGTCGCGGCATCACAACCAATGGAGACGTTTTCGAAGCATGATAGCTTCGGAACGTCTCCATTCTTTTTGCAGGCACCCCGGCTGGATCTATGTGCCTGTTACTTTACCGCTGCCATTCCCGGTTCAATCCACGAAAACAGGAAGCTGCTCACCTCGGGGAACTGCGATGCGACGAGACCGAGGAAAGGAATTCCTACCATCGATGCCGTCCTCAGATAGAAATCGAGGTCGAGTTTGCCCGGTCTTTCATTGGTGGTGCGGCTGAGAATTGGATCGCGATTGATGGAGGCATATGTTGAGATGACTACAAACGTCAGAATCCCGAGAAGCCCGGAGAGCCCGATCATCAGAACGTGACGATTGATGAAGGGATAGACAGTAATCGACCAAATCAGCAGAATGTACGCTATCGCGGCTGTCGCCAGACGGCTTCTGATCTGCACCAGCACCAGCCGTATGTAATGGATGTAGGTCAAGGCAACCCACTCTTCCGCGATCTGCTTCAACCGCTCTGTAGCGGAACTCGACTCGACAAGTTCCATCCCTGCCTTATCGGTGCGGTCGGGCGCGGTGACCAGATCTACCTCTTCAGCCCACAGGGCCTCAAGCCGAAGCAGGAGTTGTTGGGCGATCGCAGCCATCTTGTCCTGCACGCTGCCGAACTCTG
Source organism: uncultured Acidobacteriaceae bacterium (assembly GCA_963741395.1). Classification (GTDB taxonomy): domain Bacteria; phylum Acidobacteriota; class Terriglobia; order Terriglobales; family Acidobacteriaceae; genus Edaphobacter. Next base: position 234,589 of record CAVUHV010000007.1, on the reverse strand, counting down.
CGACGGCTGCGGACCGGTGACCATCGGCGACGTCCTGCCACATCTGGTGCACAGCTTCTCGCAGGCTCGCTTCGCCGATCTTCTCGTCGGTCCAACAGCTCATCACGTCCCGCATTGCCTGCTCAAGCGAACGCATGAGGGCTCTGTACTGCACGTCATTGCTCTGTGGCATCAGCCATAGAGATCGCCAGGTAAGGCCCGAGACAAAGTCGAATCCCCGGCGCAGAGGAGAAGACTCCAGAGGAATGAGGCACCCCGCCCTCAGCCGGTTCCACAGGACCGCCGCCATCGTCAGGTCCCACAGAATGCTGAGTACTACAAGGAACACGGTTGCCGGAAAGAGAATCTGCATCGCCCGGCTTTCAAACATCATTGGTCTCAGCCCTGTCGAGATCGTTACGACGAGCATCGCCAGCATTACTCCCCCGAGCATTAGGATCTTCGGGCGAACGCTGCGCATCTTTGCGGAGAAGCTATCCCCAGGTATCGGCCATGCGAGCAGGGAGCTGATTGGCTCCGTCGCTCGCTGTCCGGGACAGTTCAAAATGGCAGGAACATCGCCTGGCACCCGCGGAGTCATGGCTGGCGTAAAGGTCAGCCGAGCGAGATGACTGAACAGGATAAGCGTTATGGCGTTGAGGGCGAGAAGAAGCGGAAATACCGGCGATGCCCCGCTCAACGGGAACCTCGCCCGGAAGTCGAAGAACTTTCCCATCCCGTCTTCGGATTCCATCGATCCGGGCAGCCAGTGCCAGATTCCCATCCACAGGAGATAACCTAGAATGAAGAAGAGACCCGTCAGCAGTGAGACGGTCATGCGGTCACCTGCCGCGCTCTGGCCCGCGATGGAGGAAGGCCTCGCCCTCCATAGAAGCCAGGAGACGTGCGCCGCCGCTAGCGACAGTAGAGCCATCGCAATCAGGAACATCGCATGCCATGCCGTGTCTGCAAAGCTCCAGTTGACTGGCGGTTCGTGTACCACGCAGAGCATAACGACCCCGAGCAGACTGATCGCCAACTGGAGCACTAACTTAGGCCGGCGTGTTGCTTCGTCGTAGATGCGATATCGAGGAGCGATGCGCTCCAATAGCGGCAGATCCAGGCATTTTCCGACGTGCAGGAAGCTCAGCGCGAATGCGAGGAGAAGCAGCAATCTCTGAGACAGCGCAGCCTCCTGCCCGCGCGGCGACGGCGCCCCCATCTGTTGCGGTAGTTTTGGAAGATTGATCTCCGATCGCTTTACGGTTTGATCCGAGATCGTGTCGTTGAGCAAAGCGATGGGCCAGAAGGCCCCATGTCTGATTGCTGAGAACCACAGTGGAGGCCGCGTCTCGACATGTGACGCGGTCCCCGCTTCCTTCAGCAGGTTTTCATACAGAGGCGGTCGATAGTCCTGAAGTTGATCGATTCGCTCATCGATCAGATACCTTGTCGCCGCATAGACTCCTTCGGAGTCGCCGCTCGAAAACGTGCGGGTCAACGGTTCCGAGTTTGCCGGCATGCTCCAGATCGCGTTCCTCGGAATCAGTGGCCAGGGGCCAACAGCATACATATTTCGGTAAACGCTGCTATCGCTTGCGCGCAGGAACAAGACGTCGGTGCCGCGCAGGATGACCATTACATTGGGCGCCTGTCGCGCCAGTATCTGCGCGACAAAAATTTCGTCGAGAACATCAGAAGCGCTGACCAGGACGGCCTTGATACGGTTCTCTTCCAGAATCGACGCCACTTGCCCCATGCTGCTCTCCTGTGAGACTGGCATCTGCTGCTGCGCATAGATTGGTACCGAATCATCGGCCAGTTGCGGTTCTTCGAAATCCATACTCAAGCTCACACTGCTTGCGCCGCTGCTGCTTCCTCCGAAGCCCCAGATGGAGTTCTTTTGGTAAGCGGTGCGAAGATGCGAGATTCCTCGTGGAAATTTCAGATGAAGTATGCCGCTTGTGTCTTTCCCTGATTTACCTAGTAACAACAGCCCACCGAATCCGCTTTCGTCCTCGGATAGTTCTGCGATGTCCTGCATATACAGATGGCCGTGCAGTCGCAGAAAGGACCATATCTGCTGCAACTCCCACTGGCTGTCGACGCCGAACGAGAGAAACTTCGCGCTACTGTCGCCGCAATCACTTTGACCGGGAACCTTCGCCTCGATGTCTGGCAGAAAATGCTCGCAGTGCCAGTCGCTCACCGATCCGCTCGCTACGGAGACAGCGCGCGCCTTCGTCAGGGGAGTGTTCGCATCGAGGTCTTTCGACTCGTTCAGGAGGGCCCGAAGAGACGGTCCAGCGCCGGTGTAATCGGGGCCCAGGATTCGGAGCTTTTCTCCCGGAGCGCTCAACGTAAGAAATATCTGTAGCGCCTCACGAAACTGCGATTTCACAATACCGCCGGTCGGAGAGTCGGCCGCCACGACAACGACGAGCGGAGGCCGTGTGGCATCGCCTCGATCGCTCGGGCGAAAGAGAATCACACCTGGGTACGCCTCGCGCCCGGTCTGGAACAGCCTGTTCTCTTCTCGCTCTTCTACCGAGGAACTGTCCGCCTTACCGGAGGCCGCGACTTGCCACGGCATCCAGCTTCCCTGATAGTCCCATCCACTGTCCTGCAAGGCATCCTGAAAGGTGTCGATCAGTCGATCGAACAGAAGCGCCGCGTGAGTGTGCGCTGGATCCGGCGCAATTGCAATCATCACCTCCGGCCTTTCGCTGTACATGGCTGTCGCCGGCGCAGAATCTGCTTGTGAAGAGATGGTTAGCCACGAAGAGAGAGAATTTGCGCCGGAGGAGTGATCACGTTCGAGGGCGCATTGCACAAATCCGCAGATCTTCGCTTTGAGCTCGGCCTGCGCAGTATTCCTGCCCTCGGCCTCCGGATCTCTCTTGATGCGATCGGACCAGGATTCTGCGCCCGGAGTTGTCGGTCCTTTTGGCGCTCCGGTCTTCTCGGACCTAGGGGCTGTTCTGGATTCGGTCAGAGGAGAGCGCGGAGTAGATGGTCCACTGGTTATCCGCATTGCTGCTGCGGCAATCGTGAACGCGACAACACCGCTCAGTATGGGACGCTGGGCCATCATTCCTCATGGATCGCCTGGGAGGCAAAGTCGTGAGATGGGGCCCTAAGGAACTCTCTGAACTACTCTTACTACCGAGAGTGAACCCGCACGTCTTGTTTGTCAATGCATTGCCAATCCGCACCGGCGCTCTTCATATCCTGCAGCGTTGCCTTGGACGAGACTTCGTTGCGATCCCGCAGATAGAGCATCCGCATAGAGGTTATACATTGCGCGACACCGAACGCGAGCAGATATCCGAAGATGAGCCAGGAGATCTCCTGGGGCAGCAGATAAAGCCCATACTTGATGGCGATAAACCAATAGGACATGCCACAGACGAGAGCTATCGCGGCGGCAGAGTAGTTCCAGACTGAGCTGGTATGCGAAGAAGCGTGTCGCGCGACCGTGAACTCCAGAAGGGCCGTGGCCAAGACTTGCAGAACGGCGAAGTACAGGAACCACCGAAGCTGGACACGGCTGTAGACAACGGAAAGCAGCACTAAGCCGATCACCAGCCCGATCGAACCCTGTATTCGCAGCGCCAGCCTCTGCAACTTCCACGAGATTGTATAGCTGGTGATGAGAATGACGACGCTATCGACTACGCCGTACAAGGCCAGCCCAAGAATGGAGGCGACGACGGCGACAGGGAGCAGAATCAGAGATCGCGCCATATCCGGAATGAACGCAATCGCGCATCCGGCGATGAGTGCCACGATTCCTCGGACTAAAGTCGCGTACCAGAACTTTCGCTCGTTTTCCATAGCGAGCCTCCTTATTTAGAAGGCCATAAATTGGCATCGCCCTGCGGTGACGCTTGACCGTTGGAGGTGTGATTCAGATCACGATCAGCGGTAGTCTGTGCAAACGCATGATCTGTTACTATTCTTTGGCTGAGGAGTTTGTGATGACCGTCACAACTTTCAGTGAACCGCTTCACCGAAGGAAGCCCAACTGGGCCCGTAACCTCATGACAACGGTATTTCCCGAGCGAACCGTACAGCGAGGTGGAACGATGCCCATTATTGAAGATCGTGCCGGACTAGCGATGGATCGGATTCTCATTGCCACAGATTTCGCCGAGGCCTCCGGCTTGGCTTCTGAGTACGGCAAGGCACTCGCGAAGCGTTTTTCTTCCAGCCTTGTGCTCGCTCACGTGGTGGATCTGTCGGTGGCGACGCGCTCCGAGCGAGCTGTCGTTGGACTTCCGATTGACGAGATGCGCCGCAGCGGCGCCGAAAACATGGAGCGCGCGCTGTTTGATCTTGCGAACTCCGGCCTTCGGGCGACGGGCCAGACCTTGGAAGCTCAGAATACTGCCGCCGCAATTGTAGGTCTCGCTGAGCAACTCAAGGTGGACATGATTGTGATGGGTACTCATGCCCGACATGGTTTGAGCAGGGCGATCCTGGGCTCTTGCGCGGAAGGAGTTATTCGCCACGCGACCTGCCCTGTTCTTACGGTGGGTCCTCATGCAAAGCCGCCGGAACAGGGGCGATTCTCCTTTTCGAGCATCGTATTCGCGACGGACCTCCTGCACGATGCTGCTGAGAAGGCCGCGGTTGCACTGGCAATCGCCGAGGACAGCTTCGCCAAGGTTCATTTATGCTACGCGCTCGAAAAGCCGGCCAACGACATCTCGCGCACCCTCGAAGCGCAGTTGAAATGCGAAGAAACCTTGCGTAGGCTGGTTCCTCAATCGACTTACGAGCATTGCAGCACAGAGTGCCAGGTGGAATATGGAAGCGCCGCCCCGCACATTCTGGAGTTAGCCGGAAAGGTCAAAGCCGAGCTGATCATTATGGGCGCCAGGCGAAGTACAAACTGGCTGGCAACTCTGTCTGAAGGTGTGGTTGGTCATGTGCTTGCGGGGGCCGAATGCCCTATCATGACCGTGTGCACGAGTTAGAAGGGTCCTTGTATTCGTTTCACGTGGTAGACTTCGGGTCAAGTTAGAGGCCAAATTCTCTTGGGAGAATCACTATGTCACAGAAGCCTCAAGGCTGGCACGCCTCCGACTGTACGCACTGCGAATACCGGACGCTTCGCATGTTCTGCAATCTTTCGCCGGAAGAGTTGAAAGACTTTGACAAGATTGGCACGCAGTTGAAGCTCCCGAAGGGAGCTATTCTGTTTCAGGAAGATGATCCAAGTCAAAGTGTTGCCGTGATCTGCGATGGACAGATGAAGCTCTCCTGTACGTCGAGAGAAGGGAAGACGCTTATCCTGAAGATTGCAGTGTCTGGCGACGTACTTGGGCTCGGCGCGGTGATCTCAGGGAGTCGCTACGAGGCCACAGCCGAGGCCCTCGAACCAACTCTGATCAAGACCATTCGCAAAGATGAGTTTGTTGCATTCCTCGGTCGTCACGGTGAGGCGAGCATGCACGCGGCGAAGGCTCTTTCGGAAGAGTACAAGTCGATCTTCTTTGATGCGCGGCGTCTTGCCCTTTCGCCATCAGCTGCCGGCCGGTTGGCCTCAGTCTTGCTTGATTGGGGGCGAACCGCCTGCTGTGGCAAGTCCGAGATGCGCTTCACAATGGCTCTCACTCATGAGGATCTGGCGAGCCTCGCGGGAACTTCGCGAGAGACGGTGACTCGCACCCTTGGCAAGTTCCAGCGCGAGAAACTCATTCTAGTGCATGGCTCTTCCATGACGATCCTCAACCCGGATAAATTGGGTCTCATCGCATCCTGACTCGGATGGCGAAGTGTGGATCGCTCCCGCGCACGTGATGGTCGTCACAGCGTCGACAATTGCTCCAAAGGTAAATTTTCTCCAGCAATCCTAAAAGGAGGACAAATGGCCTTGGGCGCAATCATTCCACCACAGTCGAACCCGTCAGTCCTCATGCATCGCCAAAATGCAACGAGACAGCTGCCGTCTTTTCAGCGCATCTTACTCTGCACTGATTTTTCTTTGGTCTCTGAAGCTGCCACAGTAGTAACAATTGACCTCTGTAGAAGAGCCGGCGCGAAGCTGACGGTGCTTCACGTTTGCGAGTACGGGACCTCTCCCGCGCGGACTGAAGGTGACGCAGCCTACCTGGGGGAGCGTTTACAGAGGGAAGAGCGAAGTATGGAGGACCTTGTAAGCCGGGTTCGCAAAGACGGCATTTCGGTCGAGGCGTTAACTGAGACAGGTCACCCTCCCGTATCGATCGTCGAGTTCATTGCTTCGCACCAGGTCGACCTGGCGGTCGTAGGGACTAATGGCATCAATGGGATCGAGCGGATGATGTTTGGCTCGACAGCCGAAGCCGTATTTCGCCATGCCACTTGCCCCGTGCTCATTGTGGGACCCCGGGTCTCCAACAAGCAACAGAACGCTCACGGTCCTGTCGTTTTTGCAACGGATTTTCATGAACCCGCAAAGCACGCGGCCATGTGCGCGGCTTCTCTTGCTGACGCCATCGCGGCTCCCATTGACTGTCTTCATGTGCTTCCTTTGGCTGTCGAAGACGAAGGAGAGGACGGAATCGCCGCGTCGATCATGAAGGAGGCACTTCACCAACTCGCCGAGCAAGCACAGATCAGCGATGAAAAGGCGACCTACAGCGTACGGTACGACAGCGAAGTATCCCATGGTGTCGTCAGCTATGCAAAAGAACGCAAGGCCGGATTTATCATCATGGGGGTGCGTCGAGGGCAGATGTTGTCATCCCATCTGCCACCCCATCTCACGTACCGCGTCATCTCCGCTGCGCCGTGCCCGGTCCTCACGGTTTCGCTGGAAGCTGCTCGCCGCGCATCCACAAGCGAGAGCGACCCGCTAATAGATAGTTGGAAGAGCTGATTCGGCTTCGACCAACCTAAGCGATGAAACTCTCAGTCTGCGCCGCATCGCTCTTTCTGCATTAAGGGATAAAGGGGTGAAGGTTTCGGTAGCGGCTGGTACGGCGACCAGCATTGTAAGAAGAGAAAAATGAGCGCCGAGTACTGACTGGCGCCCATGAGGACTCTTAGACCAGACAAGAACTAGCCTGGAGCGCTGTGCTCGTCACGTTGCTCCCTGATCCTTTCTGGCCAGAACCTGAGATTCCTGTTCGAGAACGGCCAGGACGATCAATGGCGGGCACGGTTGTTCTGATAAGCATGCTGAACACGTTGCCGTATTCAAGCATTTATGCGGTGGACGAAAGGCGGAAGCCCCATAAACGTTCAGCATTTGAAGACCCTCTAAGGCAGATTGAACGAACCTCGGAAAGATCGCTGTGATTTGAATCACAATCCTGGTGGTCGCGGTTCACACATCAGCTGGTGTCACCCGTCACAGAGAAAGCGATACCTCCCGCTTTAATCTTGGTTCTGAGAGGAGGACACCACGATGACACTCCTAACCTTTACCTTTCCGACGCAAGAGGATGATCGCATCCACGACGATGTCTGCCGGCAGATCGTCTGGCAGCCTGAGATTCAGTCTCGGGAGATCAACGTGGAGGTACGGAACGCGGAAGTGTTCCTCTCCGGTGAAGTCGAAACCTGCCTCGAGAGGCTGGAGGCTGAAAGAGCCGCAAAGGCAGTGTATGGCGTTGTCTCGGTGACGAACAATATCGAGGTCGTCCCTAAGACTCAGAGAGCCGATGACGAGATTGCTTGCGACGTGATCGCTGGTCTCAGAACGATCGCCAGCGTTCTCGATAAGGAGCCCAAAGTTTCTGTGCGCAGCGGCATCGTCATGCTCGAGGGAAAGCTCCATTGGAACTTCCAACGGCAGAGCGCAGAGCGAGTGGCTCAAGCGGTCGTCGGAGTGCGGCAAGTATTGAATTTTATCGAGGTCGCGCCGTTCACCCTTCCAGCGCCGTGCAGGCAGCCAATCCAAAGGCGACCCGATACAACGCCGTCGGCACCTGGTCGCAAGGAACCCGCAGCCTGTAAGCGACCTCTGTTTTTCGTGCCATCTGTTGTCGGACGAGCCTGATCCAAGAAGAGAAGAGCTTTAGGCTTACAACCGGCGGTGAACGATCAGAACCGGGCAGGGCGACTCCCTAATGGTCCGCGATAGAGTAGACCACGGCGAATGTTCCGCAACGGAAGACTTCTCTCGCAGTCCTGTCACCATCAGGCTGGCACACTCCGAGCGGGCAGTCCGAGGAATAATTTCTCCTGCTCTGCCACGCTCTACAAATATGTTTACCGTGCTGTAGTTGCTTATGTCGGCCGGCAGCAGGCGATCAAGTTGCTGCTTGACGAAGGGCTCCTCAAGGCAGTCCGGCTGCGAGCTGTCCGGCTTCTGCTCGAGGACGTGAAGCATCGTAAGCTTTCCGTGAAAGCGCTCCGCAAAAGATGAGGCATATTGCGCAGCGCGCAAGCCGGTTGCTTTCAGGTCCGTCGCAAACAGGACCGACCGGAACGGATGAAGTTCGGCCTTCGAGTGTGGCCCAACGATCAGTACGGGGCAATGCACTTTACGCAGGATGCACTCCGCTACGGAACCCAGAACAATTCGTTCAATTCCGCTGGCGCCGTGAGACCCTGCCACTACGAGGTCTACTTCGTTTTCGCGGGCGGTCTGTTCGATCAGTTCGATGGCTCCGGAAAATGCGACGATCTCGTGATGACGCAGCGCTGCCAGGGCCGGCTCGCCAGCGATCAAACTCTGCATATTAGCCTTGGCCGCGTTCAACTCAATATCGATGGAGTCCACCGGCACGCCATCGCCATAGACAAAGGGAGCGACGGCGCTGACGAGGAATAGCTCCGACCCAAAGGACTGCGCGATGGCAATCGCTGTCTTCAACGCGCGTAACGACGGCTCGGAAAAGTCGATGGCGACAAGGATCTTCCGCACAAGGATCTCGGTCGTCCCAAGATGCGGGCCCGCGTCTAGTTTGGTATCGCTAGCAGTATTCGGCATAGAACCCTCCCGGAGCGCGACAATCAATCGTCGGCTACTTTAGCAGGAGAATACTGGCGGCTGTCTTCGCATACAGTGATGGCCATCACGCGGTTCCACCAGCACCCCGCGGCCCTTTGGCTCCAGTTCAATTGGCCGAGACTGATCCCAGCCACAAGGTCCGGCGAACAACCTCTACTTAACTTGCAGGCTCTCAACAAGAAGAGATGGAGTCTGATTGGATTTGGAGACTTAGACCAAGCCTTGAGAGAGCCGAAATTCAGTCGGCAGGAGGAATACGGACAATGAGAACCGAACACGGAGCATGCCTGGCAACGGATTCGGAGACGCTCCCGAGGAAGAATTTACGCAATCCCTTTTCTCCATGCGATCCGAGCACAATCAAATCTGCCTTCCATTCCGCCGCGGCCTCAAGAATTCCGGTTCGTATCTCAGTCTCAACAACCTTTGAATCTACGTTGAAGCCGGCCGTTCGCAGCACTTCCGCGGTACAAGAAACCGATTCCCTGGCGTTCTTGATCTCACTCTGCAGTCTTGGAGCCATCTCCGGAGCGTAACCCGGGGCCATCTGTGGAGGTGTAGAAAATACCACCGGCTCTACGATCTGCAGGACCAGCACTTCGACATTCTGTGTGCGGAATAGCGAAATGACCGATTGGGTTGCTGCTTCTGCAAACTTTGAACCGTCAGTGGCAAGCAGGATTTTCATGGATCTCCTCGTTGTTTCGGCGACTCTCACAAGGGGTGGATCGCTGTGAGCGACATCATATCTGATCCCGCGTACAGGATTTACTGGGATTTTCATTAGGCCCACAAACAGCACGGCCACGAGTTTGACTCGCCATGGCAGCCTACTTCGCAAACTTACTCACGGGTGAATCGTTCGGCGAGCACCAAGGCGACGGCACTGCGGAGACGCGCTGTTTCACTGTCGTGAGCCGGCCGTACCTTCACTGATTGGGCGAGTGGGTGCTTTCTTAACTGCTGCTCGACGATGTTTCCGATAGCTTCCCAAGCGGCCGCGATGTCGCCGACGATGATGATTTCAGTTGGAGCAAGCGCCGCAGCGACCATCTGTAGGCCCCGTCCGAGGTGCATTGCGGTCCGTCGAAGTGCAGCCAATGCCGGCGGGTCGCCGGCCAGCGCCAGCTTCAGAACCTTGGAGAAGCCGGCATTTCGTGTACTCCGCGACTCCTCCTTGTAGTAACGAACCGTCGCCTGATTGGATGCGAGGGTCTCCCAGCATCCACGGCTTCCACAATTACAGGGCGGCCCATCTTCCACCATCTGAATATGACCGAACTCGCCAGCCATGCCACCCCTGCCGCGTGCGATGGCGCCGTTGACAAACAAGCCGGTCCCGATACCTTCCGAGACCTCGACGACGGCAAGATCCTGTACCTGGTCGCCTTCGGCGAGCCAGACTTCCAGGAGCGCACACGCGTTCGCAACGTTGTCCATTTCAACACGCAGTCCGGTTGCGCGTTCGATTCTGCTCTTCAGGCTGGTGATCGGCCAGCGAAGGTTCGGCGCAAAGATTAGCTCCTCAGCGTTTGGGTCCGTCCTTCCCGGCAGACAGATGCCGATCCCTTCGAAGGTGCAATCCTTGTGAATACGTACAGTCTCCCTTAATGCGGTCGCCAACCGGCTGATTGCTTTGGCAGGGTCTTTGGGCAGGTTCAATTCCTTTTGCCAGACAATCCGGCCTGATATGTCGACAACCGCGAGACACGATCGCTGCGGGTGAATGTCGACCGCGATCACGCACCGCTCGTTCGATATGGTAAGTAGCCGAGGCCGCCTGCCCATCGCCCCCTTGACCGTCTCACCCTCCAGCAGCCAGCCGCTGGCGACCAGGTCTTCCACGATGAGGGAGACAGTACTCGGCTGCAAGCCTGAGACGCGCGCCAGGTCAACACGCGAGATCGGCTGGCGCTTCCGCACTGTGTTCAGAACCACGCTTGAGTTGATCCGGCGCGGAGTCCTATTCGAGGCGATGCGCCGGTCTATCGATGGCCTTAAGTGCGGCATGGGTTCACCGCCCAATGGGATAACTCGTGCCGGCACCCGCAGCGCAGCCAGGCATGCCAATATCCAATGTGGGAGATCCGGACCGAGTTGCCTCTTAGGCAAGCATGTCTCGTTGCGATTGAGTGCGATGTCTTCATTAAGCCGCCTTTCGAGATTAGCAATTCACTCGGCGTCGCTGTGTGTCGAAATTGTGTCCCAACAACTCCAGTCTGTACTGCTGGCAAGAATATCTGGATTTATTCCTAAGTTCAAAATAACTCTTGACACCACGCTCCTCAAACGCCTTAAATGGCACTCACTATCAATTAAGTTGAAGCGTAGATGGCCATTATGCATTTTTGTGCTCGCGGGACGAAGTCCCACAGAGAGACCAGTCACCTTTCTTGCACAGTTTTGAATCTCACTATTTGGCTGGCGCTTGCGGCTGCCCCTGCGCTCGCGCAGTACCGTGCCTCCATTCAAGGCGTGGTCACAGATGCGCAAAGGGCGATGATTCCGGGTGCATCGCTCGCGCTCACAGACCTGACGACGAATCTTACTCTGAGGCTCGCCACGGAAAATCTGTGGTCTGGCAACATATGGAAGTGGTTCATGGCGAATCCTGAGCCACAAAAGGCAATGCAACTGGCGGGCATCGAGAAGGTCTAGTGCTATTCATGAACTCTCAGAAGGTCATTCGCAAGCTCCTCCCCCATCTCAGCTTTACAATTGCAGCTTTGTGCGTCTTCGGCGGCAGTTTTGTCGCGGGGCACGCGCAGTCGAAATGGCAGCAGCAGGAGATCTTTGGAAACAGCATCTCTCCGCGTTCCTACTTCTACAGCGATGGCGTCGTCTCCGCGCCCAGCACCCTGGCGTTGATTGACAGGAAATTGCCGGTTAACACGTCTACGTTTGTCAGCGCGCCCAATTCTCTCAAGCTCGCTTGGCAATCTGTCGAGGGTGGAGGATGGGATGTCGAAATCACTCTGCCTGCGTGGCCCAATCGTTACATCGACTACCGCGGCGACACGCTTTACCTTTGGCTTTACTCTGCCTCTGCAATGCGGGGAGCCGACCTGCCCTTAATCTGTCTGCGAGACGCAGCCAACGGCTTCACCGAAAAACTTAAGCTGGGCGATTTTGAGCATGATCTCCCGGCAGAGAAGTGGACACGGGTCGCCATCCCGATGAGGCGCTTCGGATCGGTCTCCGTGCACGCATTCCAACCCGACAAGACGAATGCAGTCGTGCTGATCCAGGGCGCGACCGATGGTCAGCCCCATGCGTTGCTCCTCGATGATATCCGTATCGAGAACGCTTCAGAACAGAAGGCCTCTGCTCCGCCAACGCCAAAGAACCTCCGCGCAACCGGCTATGAGCGGCACGTGGAGCTCTCTTGGGATCCGGTCGTCAACGACCACCTCGCAAACTATGTCATCTATCGGTCACTCAATGGTGGACCGTTTGTTCCGGTCGGCGTTCAAAACCCTGAAACACACCGCGCTGTGGACTTCGTTGGCGAGGCGCACGCCAGCGCGGTCTACAAGGTCACGGCGCGGACATCGGCCATGCGGGAGTCCGCGATGTCCGCGGAAGCAAAGGCGTCGACGCATCCGATGACCGATGACGAACTGCTGACCATGGTCCAGGAGGCCTCCTTTCAGTACTACTGGGACGGTGCCGAGCCCAACAGCGGCATGGCGCGTGAGTCAATTCCGGGCGATCCCGATTTGATCGCGGTCGGAGGCAGCGGCTTCGGCATTATGGCGCTCATTGTGGGCGCTGATCGTGGTTTCGCTCCGCGTGATGAAATCGTCGACCGGATGTTGCGGATCACGTCTTACCTCGCCCGTGCCGACCGCTACCACGGCGCATGGCCGCACTTCCTTAGCGGGAGTAGCGGCAAGCTGCTGCCTTACTTCGGCCTCTATGACGATGGGGCCGACCTAGTGGAAACCTCATTCCTGATGCAAGGTCTGTTAGCGGCCCGAGGATACTTCAACCACGACACACCGAAAGAGCGCCAACTCCGCGATGAGATCACCGCGCTATGGCGCGGCGTCGAGTGGGATTGGTTTAACGCGACGCCGAAACACGATGCTCTCTATTGGCACTGGTCACCCAACTTCGGATTCCACAAGGCGAACCGCATCGGCGGATGGAATGAGACGCTGATGCCTTACCTCCTGGGCATTGCCTCGCCCACACACTCCATCCCGCCGAGCCTCTATTATTCGGGCTGGGCTGCAGAGGGCAATCCGGCGCGCAAGTTCGGTGTCCCGAGCGAGGCGTACGGCCTGACCCTCACGGTCGCGGACCCTAACGGGACCACCGGTCCGCTTTTCTTTACCCACTACTCCTTCATGGGCTACGACCCCCGCGGTGCTCGAGACAAATATGCGGACTACTTCACCAACAATCGCAACGCCTCGCTCATTCAGCAGCGCTACGCAATTGAAAACCCGCATCACTACAAGGGATACGGAGCGAATGACTGGGGTATGTCTGCTGTAACTGGCCCACATGGATATCGCGCCTACCATCCACCCTCAACGGACGACGGTACACTCGCGCCGACCGCAGCGATGGGCGCATACGCCTACACGCCAGAGGCCAGCCTGCTCGCGCTCAAGCACTTCTATCGCGATCTCGGCCCTGAGTTGTTCGATGTCTATGGCTTTCGTAATGCATTCAACGAGACGGAGGACTGGTACTCTGTCACGGAACTCGCGCTCAACCAGGCGCCCCAGGCGGTCATGATTGAGAACGGTCGCACAGGCCTCATCTGGCGCAGCTTCATGAGCAACCCAGAGATACCGGCGATGCAGAAGGCCATCGGGCTGAAAGTATCCGCGCATTGAGATTTCCGTGCGTCCACGACAAGAACAAGCAGGCCGCCGACTCAGAGTTGGTTGTCTTTGGAGACCGATAGTGTTCTATTCCGCCAACATCTCGCCGCGCCCTCTCAGGCTTGCCGCACTCTCGCTTCTGATCTTGGTGGCAGGTGTCTCCGCCATCGCGCAGACGCCTCGCAGACACGCCTCAACCGTCCCCCCATCGAACCCGCAACTTGTAACGCCGGCCATAGAGCGGCGCGTGAACGATTTGCTTCGCAAGATGACGCTTCAGGAAAAACTCGGACAGCTTGTGCAGTACAACACGGTCGGCACGAAGTCCGCGACGGTCAACGCCGCAGCGGCCGTAGACCTGGCCACGAATCCAGAAGCCAACTACAAGCTCGATGCGATGCAGCTCGCCGCCGCAGGCCAACTTGGTTCGATGCTCAATGTTGGCAGCGGGGTGCGGGCCGCCTCCTACCAGCACGCGGCTGTCGAGAAGAGCCGCCTGCACATTCCTCTGCTCTTCGGTGCCGACGTCATACACGGCTATCGCACGATCTACCCGGTCCCACTCGGCCTTGCGTCGAGCTTCGATCCGGAGATGGTCGAGCGGCTCTCACACATGGCCGCCGTCGAAGCCACTACGGCTGGCATACGCTGGTTCTACTCGCCGATGGTAGACATCTCGCGCGATGCACGCTGGGGCCGCTCTACCGAAGGCGCGGGTGAAGACGCTTACCTCGGTGCCGCGATGGCCCGTGCTTACATCCGCGGCTACCAGGGAGACGACCTCGCCAAACCCGACAGCGTGGCTGCATCCGTCAAGCACTTCGCCGCCTATGGCGGAGTCGAGGCCGGACGCGAGTACAACACAACGGACATGAGCGAGAGCCGCCTCCGTCAGGTTTATCTGCCGCCCTACAAGGCCGCTGTTGAAGCCGGAGTCGCGACCGTCATGAGCGCGTTCAATTCGGTCAACGGCGTTCCCGCAACAGCCAACTCGTACCTGCTCACGCACGTCCTTCGCGATGAGTGGGGCTTCGATGGCTTTGTCGTCAGCGATTACAACGCCATCATGGAACTAATCCATCACGGCACCGCGCTTGACGCCGCGTCAGCGGCAGCGGTTGCAATCAAAGCTGGCGTGGACGTCGACATGATGTCGCATTTATACGATGCCGAGCTGCCTGCGCTCATCAAGTCCGGTGCCGTCCCGATGTCGGTCGTTGACGAAGCGGTGCGGCGTGTTCTCCGCGTCAAGTTCGCGCTTGGACTTTTTGAGCACCCCTTCCCGACGGCACCCGAAGTGACCGCCGCGGTACCGGAGCACAGGCCGATGGTCCGGCAGGCTGCGGAAGAATCCTTCGTTCTCCTGCAAAACAACAAGCTGAATGGCAAGGCGCTTCTCCCACTCGCTCCGCACACGAACATCGCTCTCATTGGCCCACTCGCAGATAACCAGAACGAGATGCAGGGAGCCTGGGGCGGCGCGCATCGCGCACCGGATGCCATCACGCTCAAGCGCGCTCTTGAAGAGCGCGCGGCCGCCCAGGGCAGCAAGCTCGTCTACGCACCCGGTACCGATATTCTGACCGAATCCCAGGCCGGATTTGCGCAGGCCCTCGACGCTGCAAACGCGGCCGACGTGGTCGTGATGGCTCTGGGTGAATCGAGTTCGATGAGCGGGGAGGCCGGCTCACGCGCTCATCTCGACCTGCCCGGCAACCAGCAGCGGTTGCTCGAAAAGATCGTCGCGACCGGCAAACCTGTTGTGCTCATCGTCTTCTCCGGGCGTCCGCTGGTCCTCACCTGGGAAGCTTCGCACGTTCCGGCAATCCTCGAGGCATGGTTCCCCGGAACAGAGGCGGGCCACGCACTCGCAAACGTGCTCTACGGAGACGTCGCCCCCAGCGGCAAGCTGCCCATGAGCTTCCCGCAGACCGAAGGACAGGAGCCCCTTTACTACAATCAGTTTCCCACCGGAAGACCCGCCTTCAATGCCGATCTCTCAGTACCGCCGGACGCGAAGTCGCGTTTCATCTCGCGCTACATCGACGCCCCCAACGCAGCACTGTTTCCTTTCGGCTTCGGGCTCTCCTACACAACGTTCTCCTACTCGGCCGTAACTTTGTCGCGAGACTCCGTCCCACTCAGCGCCGCGCAACCTGGCGCGGCACCTCTTGTAATCGCTAAGGCGACCGTCTCTAACACCGGCAACGTCGCTGCGACGGAAGTCGTTCAATGCTACGTGCGCAACCGCGGTGTGAGCCTGGAGCAGCCAGTGCGCAGCCTGAAGGGTTTCGCACGTGTAGCGCTCGCTCCTGGCGAATCCAGAGAGATCAGTTTCCCCCTCGGATTCAACGAGCTCTCCTTCTTCGACAACGCCGGCAAAGCCCGCGTCGAGCCGTCCGAGTTCACCGTATGGATCGGGGGGAGTTCCCTCGCGACCGGCCAAGCGACATTCCATATAGCGAAATAGCGGACGGTATAGAGAATGTACAGCGCCTCCAGAAAAGTGCGAGAGAGCGTACGCGGAGCAAACGCAGGGACTCTTTCTTCAAGAGTCCCTGCCAGAACCTAGTTCGTTGTTTCTAACACCCAAATATTCCGGAACTGACACGGCATGCCATGCTCCTGCAATTGGATTGGCCCGGTCGGCGCCTCACCCAGCTTGGCTGCATTGAGGATGACTGGCCCAAGGTCCTGGTCCTTGTACATCACTTCGCCGTTAAGAAGGAGTGTGACCTTGGCGTTGGCGATCTTCTTGCCGGATGCGTCGAAGCGAGGAGCCTTGAAGTCGATGTCAAAGGTCTGCCACTCGAGTACAGGGCGCGACGCGCGGATGCCGGGCTTGCCGGGGACCGAGTTGTCAAACTGACCGTTGGGGTTTGCTGTCAGGCTGCCGTACGTTTCGTTGATGTTGGCCTCATAGCGATCCTCGATGTAGACGCCGCTGTTGGTGGGACCGCCGATCGTGCGGAACTCGACGTGGATCTTCGCGTCGCCGAACTGCTTGTGGCTGATGATGTTGCCCCCTCTCGGGACCGACTCCATCGCGTCGCCGGGAACCAGATGGAATCGCGAAGGTCCGTCTTCCTTCAGCCACTCCTTTTCCATCATCTTTGCCCACGAGTCCATGTTGGTTCCGTCGAACAGGACGATCGCACCTTGAGGCGGCTTCATCCCCAAAGTAGGCGACGGGCGGGTAATGTGCTGCAGGTCGATGCTCTCGCCACCGTTGGTGGCCTTGAAGTGACCGTCCGCGATCGTGCCGGTCCAACCGTCACCCGTGAGCGCAAGCGTGCCGCGCTCGAGCGTGCCGTTCAGTACAGCGACCGGCTTGTCGTTGGCGACATCGAATTGTTTGAAGATGTGGACCTCATACTTGTTGTTGTCTGCTTGTTGCGGAATCAGATCTTCGACAGAATAGATCTTGTCCATTACGGGAACTACCTGAGCTACGTAGCCGCCCTGACCCTGCCAGTCGCCGCGCAGAGGATCGGGAGCAGCCCAGTAGAACGGGTGAGGCAACTCAACTTTCCTGGGGCCACCTTTTGAACCACCTTTTTTGCCGCCGCCTTTTTGTGCTGCGGGGGCGGATGCCGTATCAGCCGAGGCAACGGTGGGTGCGTCTTTCTCGCCGGCCTTCAGCGGTTCCATCACCTCGACGCGGTTCTTATCCAGATCGTAAATCTCTACCACGTTCTTCCCGTTGCCCAACTGGTGCGTGTCGGCAATGGCATCGGGGAATTCGGTGATCTGTGGCTTAGCCCTGAGCTCCGCAGTCATCTTCGGGACATCCGACTGGGAGAGGCATATATGGTTTTTGACATGGAACCGTGCTTCCGCTGGAGGTTGTTTCTTCTCCCATCCAAGTTCAAAGCGGTCGGTGCTGTTCGGAACCGCCATCTTCGACCCATCGCCCTCTTTGGTGAAACCAAAGGCGTCGCTATAGAACTTCCAGGTCTCGTCCCTGTCCTTGATCAACAAGCCAATATGGTCGATGTGATCGGATATCCGTGTAGCCGGCATGAATTTGCCCTTTGTCCGGCCGGTCCTGCTGGTCGGCAGGTATTGGACGATGTTGATCGTAAATCCTGAGGGATCGGTGATATTGAAACTGAGGTTGCCGGCCTCGTCCTTACCGACCTTTTCTGGAACCTTGACGCCTATGGAGGCTAGATGGTCTCGCATCCCTTTTGCGTCGTTAGTTTCGAAGCCCGCGTCGTGAATATACCCATAACCCTCGGCCCCAGCGGCGCCCTCGGCGTACAGTTCGATGAACTGACGGTCGTTGATCTTGATGAAGACGATATGGTCCGAACCGTCCGCGTTTTTGATAGTGAATGCTTCTTGGAAGCCCAGAAAGCCCTCATAGTAGTCACGCGCCTTCTTCATATCGCTAACGTAGTAAGCCATGTGGGCCATGCCCGTAATGCGCGCCTCGCTGGACTGCCCGAAAGACACACTCGACGGGGCAACCGTTGATATGGCGAACACTATCGCAGCAGCCATCCATGCGCTCTTACCGAACCTCGATCCACCCAGTGGAGCGTTTCCGATTCGGCCGATATGTTTTGCAAAACTCCAAGCTGCAGATTTCATTCCAGGTTCCTCTTCCGGTTTCGGCCACAATGCTGTTGATATAGGGCAATGTCTGGGCGTGGCAATTGCTGATTCAGACTTCTCACAGAACGCAGAGTTGCCAGGATTTATAAACTGCAAACCTAACTAGAGGTTGAGTTAGACCAAAGAACAAGTGAATTCACGGTTATAAGCCAAACGACCGGATGTCTCGTATAGCAGTCATTATTTTTCAGTCACTTACTTAGAGATTGTCTTAACGTAAAGGCCGCATAGAACCGTGGTTTCTGGCGCTAAGAGATATGTCGATAAGCCGCAACGGTCTCAATTTAAGGAATCTCTGGCGGTCGCCCAGACCTTAATGACCAAAAGGATGGGATTGCTGAGAGGAGCGGTCTTGCAGTCGACCCGGCGATAGATACGGAGATGGGCAGGCTGCCGAGGAGGTTGAGTCGGCGGCATTCCGGATTATCCAGGAATCTCTTACCAACGTCTATCGGCACGCGCATACCAAGACAGCTCGTTGGCACGCGATTCAGACCGCGTCTACGTCGAGACTCAGGATGACGGTCAAGGCATTGCGGAGTTCACTTCTGTGGAAGCTACCACTGAGGTAATCCAAGTTGACATGTAAGCGGCAAAATCGGAACCCTCTTGCTTTATATCGCAATATGCGATATAATCATCGCATATTGCGATAGGAAAGTCATGAAGCTGGCGGACAAAGTTCGTTATCTTCGCGAGGTTGAAGGCTCGCTGCGCGGGCTGAATCGGGCGATGACCCAGCAGGAGTTGCTACGGGCCATCGCGTCGGAGACCGACGCCAGGCTGTCGCAGTCATATCTCTCGCAGATTGAATCGGGGGATCGGCCCCACCTCACCAACACGACGCGGCAACTGCTGGCGAAGTTCTTCAAGGTGCATCCTGGGTATCTGGTGGACGACCCTGAGGGCTATCATGCGGAGCTTCTTTCGGATGCGAGGACGCTTGAGGACAAGTTGGATCTATGGCTCGTGAGTGGGGCGGAGCGGTTTCGCCGCGATCCTGAGCTTCGTCGCGCGCTGCTCGCGCTGGCAAGACACGAGGATTCGCGCAAGTGTCTTCTCCTGCTTGAGTCGATTCTGGAGACGCCTTCGTTGGCGGAGCGCCTGCTGCATTTGTTGCGGCCAGGAGTTGTGAAGGCAAAAGACCTGGACGATTCAAAGAATCAGGTAAGGGTCGGAGCCCCGGTTGTCCACGCAGGCAAGACGGCAAAGAGGTTGAGATGAACTGGGAAACAATCTATCTCGCGTGCTTCGGAGTGGGGCTTGTCCTCAGTGCGCTTTCGTTTGCGGGTGGATTTGGGCACCTGCACATCGGTCACCTTCACATCGGGCATGGCCGTGGTTTTTACTCGCACAGTGGCACTGTCTCGCGATTCAACATCTTTTCAATGATGGCGTTCCTGTGCTGGTTTGGCGGGGTAGGGTATCTGCTGTCGCGGAATCATTCGATGCTGACGCCGCTGGTACTTGTGCTGGCCGTTGCGAGCGGACTCGCTGCGGCTACTGCGATCTCGGTGTTTCTGGTCAAGGTGCTTCTGCCGCACGAGCGTATGCTCTTGCCGGAGGACACGGAGATGCGCGGCGTCGTCGCACGGGTCAGTTCGACCGTGCATGCGAATGGCACGGGAGAGATTCTGTTCTCGCTTAATGGGACGCGGCGTTGTGCTGCCGCTCGTGCCGAGGATGGGAGCGCAATCGAGCGGGATACGCAGGTGCTTGTTCTGCGCTACGAGCGCGGCATTGCCTGGGTACGGCGGTGGGCAGAGCTTGACGATCTTGACGCTCGGCAGCCACCGACTTGACGGTGCTGTTATTTCGCTCCTATTCGCGGACGCGGATTGATGGGTCTGCTGCTGTGCACGCTGCACAAAATCAAAGGAACGTTATGCCAAACTCGGTCTATTTCATCATTGTTGGACTTGCGGCAGCGGCCACCTTGTTGCTGTTTACCATGCTGGCGAGGCTATTCCGCAAGGCGGGGCCGAATGAAGCCCTCATCGTCTACGGTTTTCGCGGGCCGCGCGTTATTCGTGGCCATGGCGCTGTTATTTTCCCGGTTGTTGAAAACTCGCGGCTGCTTTCGCTGGAACTGATGAGCTTCGATGTCGCGCCCAAGCAGGACCTCTATACGAAGCAGGGTGTTGCGGTGACAGTTGAGGCTGTGGCGCAGATCAAGGTTCGTTCGGATAATGAGTCGATCCTGACGGCTGCCGAGCAATTCTTGACCAAGACGCCTCCTGAGCGCGAAGGCTTGATTCGCCTTGTGATGGAAGGCCACCTGCGCGGCATTATCGGCCAACTCACGGTCGAGCAGATTGTGAAGGAGCCGGAGATGGTCGCCGATCGTATGCGCTCAACGTGCGCAGATGATATGAGCAAGATGGGGCTTGAGGTAATCTCATTCACGATCAAGGAGGTTCGCGATCAAAACGAGTACATCACAAATATGGGCCGCCCTGATATCGCGCGGATCCGCCGTGATGCCGAGATTGCCGCTGCGGAAGCAGAGCGCGACACGGCGATAAGGCGCGCGGTGGCATTGCGGGAGGCTGCGGTGGCGAAGGCTGCGGCTGACCAGGAGCGTGTAATCGCCGAGACGGCATCGCTCGCGAAGCAAGCCGAGGCGCAGCGTGATCTGGATATCCAGAAGGCGCAGTTCATGGAGCAGAGCAAGCGTCAGCAGGCGCAGGCCGACAAATCCTACGAGATTCAGACGAACGTGATGCAGCAGCAGGTCGTTGCCGAACAGGTGAAGGTGCAGCAGATAGAGAAGGAGCAGCAGATCAAGGTGCAGGAGGCCGAGATTCTGCGTCATGAGAAGGAGTTGATAGCGACGGTGCTGAAGCAGGCCGAGATTGAAAAGCAGCGTGTAGAGAATCTTGCTGCGGCTGAGCGTTCGCGTCTCACGGTTGAGGCTGAGGGTCGCGCTGCTGCGATTCGCGCGCAGGGCGAGGCCGAAGCAGCCGTCATCTTCCAGAAAGGCGAGGCAGAGGCCAAGGCAATGAACGTAAAGGCCGCCGCTTACCAGGAGTGGTCGCAGGCCGCTGTCGTCGACCGGCTGATCACTAATATGGCCGAGGTTGTGCGCGCGATGTCGGAGCCGTTGGCGAAGGTCGATAAGATCACGATCGTCTCGACGGGTGGAGAGAACACGATTGGCGCCAACAAGCTGACGGGCGAGATGACGAAGATCGCGGCGCAGGTTCCGGCCCTCTTTGAGGCGCTCTCCGGCATGAACCTGCATGACCTTATGGGCAACATCAAGGCTATGAAGCCTCGCGAAGGAGGGAATGGGGCAACTAACTAAGAGATGTGTGAGGCGGCAGTCCCTGTGCGGCTGCCGCACACCTAACTACGTTGATCGAAGAGATTGTGGATCCCTTCGTCAGCGTTTCAAGCATCAGGAAGGAGAATCGTCATGGCACTCTTGGAACGAGTTTCCACTTTACTTCGCGCGAATGTGAACGACCTGATCGACAAGGCCGAGGATCCGGAGAAGATGCTGAAGCAGCTTCTGCTGGATATGGAGAATCAGTTGCTTCAGGTAAAGACGCAGGTGGCGATTGCGATTGCCGATCAGCACTTGCTGGAGGGAAAGAGGAAGGAGCATGATGACGCGGCGGAGAGCTGGCAGCGCAAGGCTGAGTTGGCTGTGAGCAAGGGGCGTGATGATCTTGCGCGCGCAGCGCTGGACCGCAGTCTTTCGCATCAGCAACTGTCGTTGGGTTTTGCGCAACAGATTGAAGATCAGCGTGCGGAGGCGGAGCTTATGCGCTCCAACTACAACAAGCTTCAGCAAAAGCTGAAGGAAACTGAAGCTCGTTGCGAACTTCTGATCGCTCAGCAGCGTCGCGCGCGCGCGGTAGGCAAGGCGAACAAGGTGAGCTCTGAAGTTGAAAGCAAGAGCTTCACACAGCCCATCGATCGTATGCGAACGAAGATCATGGGAAGCGAAGCGGAGAACGTGGCGGCCAAAACTTTGCGTGAAGACTCGCTTGAGAACGACTCGCTCGACGATCGCTTCCGCAGGCTCGAACGGGAGGACAAGATTGAGACGCTGCTTAGCGATCTCAAATCGCGTCTGGCACGGTCGGCGTGATGGTCTCGGATCGCAGTTCACGGCCGGATTAGGGATTGTCTCCGGTTGGTCGGCAAATCGGAACGAATCGAGCGAGACGTCAAAGATAAGCGACAAGTCGCATGTGGGAAGTAGTCCGTAACCATAGCGCTTGAAGCGCGGGTTTATTGAAGCTAAGTGTGGCGCTCAGAATAGGCCATCGGCCCGTCCAACTCACTGGGTTTGAAGCGCCCTTGTTCCCGCGTAATTTGTTTCCAGATTCCGGAAGCTAATTGATTGAGATAAATGTCGACCCTAGTAGACGATTTTCGAACTCTTGGCTCTTGGTATACGACTTGTATCCAACCATGAAGTGAGATCAATTCGGTTGGTTCATTCTCAATGCGAGAATCGTTATTCGTTCCAAGACAAACATTTTTCTTGCGCTTAGACACAACCTAGGTTATGGTTCCGTGGCGTTCACAATTTGAGCTTGCCGCACCTGGAGATGCATATGAGAGTTTTGAGTCTCTTGCGTTGCACTGTTTTTGTACTGCCTATCGGTTCACCCATCCTCCTACACTCCGCGACGGTTGATTCCACACCAGTCTTGGCCCAAGCCAGTCAAGCCTTTTCCGCAGGCAAGCCCGTTACCTCTGTTGTCATGACAGGCACCGCTCAATGGTTTGCTGGTTCACAAAAGGACAGCGGGCCGGTAAAGATGAGCGCGAATGTGAATGGCGAGAATAGCATCGAGCTTGACCTCGGTGGTGGGACGGGTATCGAAACCCAGTCTGCGATCACGGATGATCGCACTTGCACCTGGTCCGGCAAAGACGGCGTCTCCCACGACATGGCGTCGTCCAATTGTTGGACCGCAACCATCTGGTTTCTGCCGCATCTTGCGCTTCAGGCTACTGGACAACCAACGAATCTTAGCGTCCAGTATCAAGCGGCTTCGGCAAGCGCGACTCAAGGTTCTGTTCCACATCTTCAGCATCAACTCACAGTCGCTCCAGGAAAGACCTCTGCTGCTGTTACAGCGTTGATTCGGGCGTGGAGCCGAACAGATTTGGCCCTCGATTCTGCAACATTCCTTCCCAGTGTCCTGAAGTACAGCATTCATCCTGACAGCAATTCAAGCGTCAACCTGCAAGTTGAGGTGCGCTATAGCAATTACCAGAATGTGTCAGGCGTTGAGCTACCCATGCACATCGAACGTTACGTGAATGGGAGTCTTCAACTCAGCATCGATGTCGCTTCCGCAACAGTGAACTAGAGCTTTTTGTGAATCCTGAACGTCTGAGGGATGCCTATGTTGCGTTTCCGCTCGTTGGTTATGGCCTTCTTTTGTGTCATTTCTGCTGCCAAACTCTCCGCTCAAGCCCCTGGAACCGGCCTTTACAATTTCGGTTCCTTCGACAATCGCGGTTTTGACTCAGTCAACATCGGCAATCTCAACGTTCACTTCGAGATTCCGATTGTCAACAAGACGGGCCGTGGCGTTCCGTTCAAATACACCATTGTCTATGACGGCCTAATCTGGTCGGCGGCTTCCTCATCCGGAAACGACTACTGGCAGCCTGATTCGGGCTGGGGCTTTCACGGCCAGGTAAATGATGGATTCGCGGGGCACCTTAACTACAACATCGACACCCATATCAAGTGCTTTGCCGATGGTCCTAGCTGGTATTACACAACGAGGACCTCGAACTACAACTATTACGATTCTTTTGGTCAGCAGCATAACTTCAGCTATGCGACCGATCAGTGTCAGGGAACCACAACCGGGGACGGTTCAACTTCAGATAGTTCGGGGTATAGCTTCGATGGAAATGTGATTCACGACCGGCACGGAAACACTATCCAGGTTCCGGAAAACAATATCTCAGGAACAGGTAATATCACCGACACCAATCGTAATGTCGTCAATATCAATGGTGACGGGACATTTACGGACACGCTGGGCACAACGGTGCTCACAATTACCGGCGGGGGGAATGCAAGCAGCCCTCGTTACTTTACCTACAATGTCGCCAACCAGCCGGACGCAGCCACAACCGCGACAGTCACGATGTCGTACCAAACCTATACGGTGCAGACGAACTTCGGCTGCTCAGATAGCGCGGGCACGATAGCAGAATTTGGAGCGAATGGCAGTACAACCATTGATCTCGTCGACAGGATCACGTTGCCTGATGGTTCCTTCTACCAGTTCAATTATGAGCCGACACCTGGTGGAGTCTCTGGAGCCGTCACGGGCCGACTTGCTTCGGTGACTCTGCCAACTCAAGGAACTATATCCTATCAGTATTGGGGTGGGTGCAATGGAAATGGCCTGAACCCTGACGGCACAGTAGGAGAGCTAAACCGCATAACGACAGATGGAACGAGAACCTACGGCCGTTCTCCGAGTAACAACGGATCAACAACCGATCTCCAGGATGAGTCCGGCAACCATACCTTCTATACATTCACTAACGTTGCGGGTACGTTTTACGAAACACATCGGAAGGCATATCAGGGTGCTATCTCCGGAACACCTCTTCTAGAGCAGCAAATGACCTGCTCCCCTAGATCCGCACATATGCAAGTATGATTTCGGATTTGAGGGAGGATTGGCATGAGCAGGAGCAAGCACAGTGAGGCGCAGATCATTGCTGCGCTGAAGCAGGTGGAAGCCGGGCGGACGGCGGACGACGTGGCTCGGGAGTGCGGTGTATCCAAGCACACGATTTACGCCTGGAAGGCGAAGTTCGGCGGCATGGACGCCAGCGAAGCGCAGAAGCTGAGGGCGCTGGAAGATGAGAACGGACGGCTCAAGCGGCTGGTGGCCGACCTGAGCCTGGACCGCGAGATGCTGAAGGCGGTGATCGCAAAAAACGGCCTGAGCTCGTAGACCGAAGGACGGACGCCCACTGGCTGGAGGAACAGTTCCAAGCCAGTCAGCGCCGGGTGTGCGGGCTGATGTCGATCGCGGTGAGCAGCTTTCGCTATGAGGCGAGGCGCTCGGACGAGCGATTACGGGACCGGTTGGTGGAGTTGGCCAGGGAGAAGCCGCGCTATAGCTACCGGAGGTTACAAGTGTTGATGGAGCGGGAGGGCGAGCGGGTGAACCACAAGCGTCTCTACCGGGTATACCGCGAGGCGGGGCTTTGTCTGAAGCGGAAGAAGCGTAAACACTGCGCCCGCGTTGGATCTCCGCGGGTGCAGTTGACCGCGGCCAACCAGGAGTGGGCGCTGGACTTCGCTCATGATGTGGTCGCGGCAGGAAGCACAATTCGGGTGCTGAGCGTGGTCGATGCCTTCACCCGCGAGTGCCTTGCTCTTGAAGTGGATACCGGTTTTGCCAGCCGGCGCGTGACCCGCGTGCTGAATGAAGTGATCGGTCAACGTGGCCTGCCGCAGGCGATTCGCTGCGACAACGGCCCCGAACTGACCAGCCGACACTTCCTCGCCTGGGGATTGGAGTGGAAGATCGAGCTGCGCCACATCCAGCCAGGTCGTCCGATGCAGAACGGGCACGTCGAGAGCTTCCACGGACGGTTGCGCGAGGAGTGCCTGCGGGCCAACTGGTTCAGCAACCTTTTTGATGCACGCTCAAAAATCACAGGCTGGAGAAAGGAGTACAACGAAGTTCGGCCTCACAGCAGCCTCAATTACAGAATCCCAACGAGTTCGCGCAGCAAAAAAGAACGCGAGCTATGGAAAAGACGCAGGCTACGTCTGCTTGGAAACGCCTCTTGGTTTCCCATCTGTTCCCACAGCTGTTCCCACGCTGGATAAATTCGCGAGATCTAAACGTGCGGAATTTGGGGGCAGGTCACAAACATGCTACAACAACGACGTTCCCTGCGACGGGGTCATGTTCACGCCTTCGGTCACTAACACTGTTGTGACCTTAAGCATGAATGGCGTTTCGCAAACACGGACAGCCACTTTCTATTACTCCAGTGGTCAGGTCGAGGCCGTAAATATCTTCGATGCAAACAACAATGCTTTAAAGAGCACAGCATATCAGTACAGCGGCAACTGGCAACCGACGCACGTGAGGTAACGGATAGTTCAGGGACCACGGTCTCATGGGCTACTTATGGCTACGACGAGCAGCCTCCAACCGCGACCTCTGTACTCCCACAGCACAATGTAGCCTCGGGAACGCGCGGAAATCAGACCTCCGCCCATTTCTGTGCCAGCATTACGAACAGTAGCTGTAATACCTGGTTCTACACCTCCACTGTCTACGACACGCTGGGCAGGTCTTGTCCAGCACGGATGGCCGGGGGAACACAACCACTTATTCCTACGATCCGACCGACACGTTCGTGACACGCGTCACCAACCCGGTCCCCGGCAATGGCAACAACACAATCATTGCCGCAATCTCACAACACGACGCCGCATCGGGCGTGCTACTCAGCACGACCGACGCGAAAACCAGTCAACGACTTACTGTTCCTATACCGTTTCCTGCGTCCCACAGATATCGACTATCCCACGGCTGGAAGCGAATCTAATCGTATCCCTCGGCGACCGAACAACAGGTTTCTGTCCTCCAACAGGGAAACACGTACATCACGTCGGTCTACGATACGGACTCCTATGGTCGGAAGTCCCAGATCACCCAGCGAGACCCTGTTGCTGGGGACGTATATGTCAACTACACCTACTATCCGACCGGACTCCTCCAAACCGTAACCAACCCACACCGAAGCTCTGGCTCTAGTACGGATAGATCAATTACGTATGCCTACGATGCGCTTGACCGAACAACGAGTCTCACCACTTCGCCCGACAGGGCGTCTCAGGGATGGACGTATAACAGCAACACTGCCACCAAACGGGACGCAGCGGACACCAATGGCAGTACACGGTGGATGGTCTCGGACGGCCGACTACGGTGATTGAGCCCAACACCGCTGAGACCGACTATACCTATAGCGGTTTCACCACAACCATTGCTCAAAAGGGTGTAAGTGGCGAAACGCCGCGCACCAACCGCGTCATTACCTCCTACTCCCTCGACCTAATTGTTAGCATCTCCGAACCCGAGAGCGGCGCAGCGAGCTACATACGACAACAGCGGAAATATGACTTCGATGATTGACGCCAGAGGTGTGACCACAACCTTCACCTACGACGCGTTAAAGTCTCACCGGGTATATTTACACCGATAGCACACCTAGCAGGTATTTCAGGTATAACCAAACCTCTAATTGGGCGAGAGCGCAAACAAACACCATAGCCGCCTCTCACAAGCTGTCACTGGTTGAGATATGAGGTACTTTGGAGGCAGCAACCCCCCCGCCTGCAATCCGCAAAGATCAGCGCCAACCAACTATAACCCAGCCAATGAGAATCCGACTTACTGCAACTGGAACATGAGCTATATTCTTATGACACGATGAAGCGTCCAAGCCGGATCAACACTGCGTTTCCATCGAAGCAGGTTGAGCTGCTCATGAGACAGATCTCACCTATGACTTAACTGGAAATACGACCAGTCTCACCTACCCCGATGGACACGTTGTAACGCAGGGATTAGACGCAGCAGACCACCTGCAAACCGTGACCTACGACAATTGGAATAGCTAACACGTCTGTTATAACTATCTGGCAGCGGCAACGTATTGGCCGGACGCTCACCAAGGCTCTAAGCTTTGGCAACAAACCACGCAGACTTACAACAAAAACAGCCAGCTTCAGCCATCGGAGATATCAGTCCGGCCAACGTTAGCGAGACAAGCCAGACTGTATTTTACAACAGTACAGCTATACCCGTCCTGTCAGTCAGCTAATAACGGCAATATCATGCAGATCGTTGATACTTGAGCAATGCCCGCTCGCAGAGTTTCTGCTATGACAACCTTAATCAGCTTACATCGTTCTCCAACGGGGATAGAGCTGCAGCAGACCTACTCATTCGACTCATTCAGCAACCTGAAACAGTCGAAAACTCAAAACTTCCAAGTGAACTTTAACGCTAATAACCGGATCTAGTCCATCGGCTACACCTACGATCAGGCAGAGAACCTCTATCAAACCAACGTCGGAATTGTGATTTCCAACTACTCATTTGACTCTGCTATTCCATCTTCCTTATCATCCCGTCAGCAACAACAACCCTAGTGCGTACACACAACGAACCCTACTGGCCGGATGCAGTGCTAAAACGGCACACTTTCCGGTACAGCGACTAGGGCGGGAATCACTAAGCGGATAGGCGGTACGTGGTCGGATTATATCTACGCCAATCGTCAGAGATCGACGCGTGGATGTGTAGAATATATTGTGATCTGGCATAGCTTCCGGCGAACACTCGGCGACCCTTTTGACAATCTTCTGGGGCTTCGGTGAAGAGTTGCAGTGATATCGGGAGACACTAACCACTACAAGTTCACTGGGCTCGAGCGCGACGAACAGAATGGCGAGACTGATCTTGACTACGCCATGTTCCGGCAATACTCTTCCACGATGAGCCGTTAGCTGAGCCCTGATCCGTACATGGGAAGTTACGACTTCTCTAATCCTCAGAGATTCAATCGCTATGCTTACTTAACAACAATCCGCTTGTGGCGACTGATCCATCAAAATTAGTGCTAAACTAGGAAGAGCCAAGTGATTTTAGAGACTTTAGTACAACGTACTTTCCTTAATGCGTAATGACCCGTTCAGTAACACGCCAACCCCAAGCAACCCCCCAGTTATCGAAAACAACAACACAAATCTATTCCAGCGCCCCCAATACTCGACCCCTACAACATCCCCTATAAACTGACCATAAAAGCTTCTAACTACTCCTTACTCCTATATCGCCCGGAATCACCATATGGGTATTTACGCCAAGGCAGTAACGTCGGAGCTTGCTTTAGTTATTTTTTCAAACGCTAAAGCACAAGAGTCAACAAAATCGCTGCCGTTGTTTTGTGGTCAACTCCAACCAGAGTCCGCCCTTACAGCAAGCGCAGTCATAGCTCTAAGCGAACAGATGATTTTGCTCTCAGCATGTAGCGCTCAATCAGAGAAGCAGAAGCGGCAGTAAACCAGTCACAAAAGAATATCATTACGATCTGATTCATCCCTGAACAAACATTCCCACTTCGACGTTCTTTCACACTCTGTACGATCTGATACCAGACAAAATCCAATATCACTTTCCAAGCTTTCCAACAGAGAGCGATCTATACAAATACTTCTAAAACCTGATACCCAACCAAGTAAGAAAAAACTTCTCAATTCAGTTATGATAATACTCCTTTTTGTAGACGTCCTAAACTTCCTGGCATTTGCTATAATCGCGATACGCGAAATCACTATGGGCGTCGCGCAACCTTCCCAAGTTGGTTCAGAAACGTAACGGACATATGCTTTATTTAGCACTGCTTCTGACCTTCGTGAGCCTTCCCTTTCTAACATCTACGCAGCAAAGAATGCGAGCAACCTTATACGCAAAATTAACTTTTAAAACTGTTATAGTCATAACGTTTCTAACAACACGAGGTTGATATACAGTTCGAGGCTTGTGAGGTTAGATTATTTACGCAGGCATACACTATCTCGCGAGCAAACCCTCTGAGAACCTTAGTGCAACAGCTACCAAAAACCCTAAAATTCCTATGGTTGATCTACACTCCTAAAATCGAGAAGCTCCAAGACGCTATTTTGGAAGCTATTAGTGCGAGCCAGTAAAACCAAACCTACCAACAAGTAATCAACATGCATGTCATACACACACTTATGCTATGAGAATGCCAAAATAAACGCATAAAAACACAAATAGAAATATCTATTAGTCACCTGGACAAGTTGCCGCTGCGAAAATCTGTAATCAAATTCTTTACGATGCAGTAAAAGGTTCGAAAGAGAGCCATGCGTGGTCGATCCAACAATGGTTACTCTACGGCGAGGTCTTCATTCTACGCCCTGGTACTGCAGCACATTAATCTAATAAGGTGATCTATGATCATATTCAGCTTTGTCATGATGTGCTTAGCTCTTATTTCTCAGCTCTTATATTTCTGTTCTATAGATGTATTCACCCATCATCTTCCTTTCTCTTTCTTAGTTCAGACGTAGTGTGTACTATTGCGCTATTGTCACTAGGATTGTTTCTACGCTACCCATGTGTTACTCTTTCGTGTGCTTATATCTTATTTCTTACGTCCGCAATAGTTCTCGAACCATTTGCTTTAGTGCATTCCCTGTCATATTTTTTCAAGAGTAACTGTTTTACATTGGTCAACCTTGTCTTTGCTCATAGCGGATTCTATTTCAAGCTGCGCCATGCTTATCCTTCCGAATCAAAGGCAACTGCGTAGGTAGGAACGACGGATTACTTCGTGTCATGCGAGTTCGGGACGTGTGGAGGTAATGATCTTATGGGAAGCTCCTCCTTCGGGCACGGTCACTGTACTCCATGGTTAGGTGTAGGTTGTAATAAGCAAGCTTGGCAAATAGATTGGAGAAAGGTAGGTTGCTTTGTGAAAGGCGCTACGTTTTCACTTGTGGATCTCGGCAAGAACAGTCCGCCTAGTCCCAGCGATGTGGTTAGAGCAGTACACGAAGGATTCGAAGTGGCAACACCTAGACTCAAAGTTCTGCTGGCAGGTTCTAAAGCTGCAGATGCAATCCCGTACGTCTGCGAAATCTTGTTAGGCGCTCAGGGGGTCGTAGCTATTTATGAGGGAGCCGAAGCCGTTGAAAACTGCCACTAGACCGTCACAGTCGGACGAGGAACGCCCGAGATGGGCCACTCCCGCGATATGGGCACTCTGCTTGACGTCGGGCGGACTAGTAGTCGCGGCTCGGCATGGATTCGGTCCGGGGTATTTGGATCAGGTAGGAAAAGCGGTGTACTGGACAGGCGTTGTATTCCTCCCATTGCTCGCTGTAAACAAGGATGTGCTTCACCTCGCATCTGCAAAACGCTGGTTAATCCTGATGCTCGTAGCGCAGATACTGCTCGTCTACTTAGCCTTTGATAGCTTGAAATACTGGTCGTTTTTAACTCTCACACCAGTGGGTGTGATTCAGATTGTTCTATTCTGCATACCATTAGGGAGACTTGACAAAACAAAATGAGGAGCGTTAGCCCCAGTCTATAAATGGACTGGTGGCCCATACATAGGCTTTACCCATACATCGGGTGCCTGCGGTTCCATCGCATGAGTGGGGCATTTGACCTGCCCCCAAATTCCGCACGTTTGATCTTACGAATTTATCCCGTCGTGGGAGCTGTGGCAAAGTGGGAAACGCCAGCGGCGTTTTCCAAGCAGACGTAGCCTGCGTCTTTTCCATAGCTCGCCTTCTTGAGTGCCTGCGCGAACTCGTTGGGAGTTCTGTAATTGAGGCTGCTGTGAGGCCGAACTTCGTTGTACTCCTTTCTCCAGCCTGTGATTTTTGAGCGTGCATCAAAAAAGTTGCTGAACCAGTTGGCCCGCAGGCACTCCTCGCGCAACCGTCCGTGGAAGCTCTCGACGTGCCCGTTCTGCATCTGACGACCTGGCTGGATGTGGCGCAGCTCGATCTTCCACTCCAATCCCCAGGCGAGGAAGTGTCGGCTGGTCAGTTCGGGGCCGTTGTCGCAGCGAATCGCCTGCGGCAGGCCACGTTGACCGATCACTTCATTCAGCACGCGGGTCACGCGCCGGCTGGCAAAACCGGTATCCACTTCAAGAGCAAGGCACTCGCGGGTGAAGGCATCGACCACGCTCAGCACCCGAATTGTGCGTCCTGCCGCGACCACATCATGAGCGAAGTCCAGCGCCCACTCCTGGTTGGCCGCGTCAACTGCACCCGCGAGATCCAACGCGGGCGCAGTGTTTACGCTTCTTCCGCTTCAGACAAAGCCCCGCCTCGCGGTATACCCGGTAGAGACGCTTGTGGTTCACCCGCTCGCCCTCCCGCTCCATCAACACTTGTAACCTCCGGTAGCCATAGCGCGGCTTCTCCCTGGCCAACTCCACCAACCGGTCCCGTAATCGCTCGTCCGAGCGCCTCGCCTCATAGCGAAAGCTGCTCACCGCGATCGACATCAGCCCGCACACCCGGCGCTGACTGGCTTGGAACTGTTCCTCCAGCCAGTGGGCGTCCGTCCTTCGGTCTACGAGCTCAGGCCGTTTTTTGCGATCACCGCCTTCAGCATCTCGCGGTCCAGGCTCAGGTCGGCCACCAGCCGCTTGAGCCGTCCGTTCTCATCTTCCAGCGCCCTCAGCTTCTGCGCTTCGCTGGCGTCCATGCCGCCGAACTTCGCCTTCCAGGCGTAAATCGTGTGCTTGGATACACCGCACTCCCGAGCCACGTCGTCCGCCGTCCGCCCGGCTTCCACCTGCTTCAGCGCAGCAATGATCTGCGCCTCACTGTGCTTGCTCCTGCTCATGCCAATCCTCCCTCAAATCCGAAATCATACTTGCATATGTGCGGATCTAGGGGAGCAGTCATAGCCTGCGAACGTTTTCCATTTCCGTGTATCGCTTGAGTTGTTCCCAAAGCCTCTCAAAGCTTTCAATCGTTGAGAACTGAGTGAGCTTGGCTGTTGCACTGTCGATTCCAGTCAACAGCCGATCCCGTGTTTCTGGTTTCAAAAGCCTAAATCCTCCGCCAAATCTATCCCTCCCCCCATTATGGCGGATTCAGGCGCATTTTTTTGTGCCCTTATTGTGGCGGACGACCTCCGGCAACATTCGCTTTGTGGACAGGAGAGAGCGGAATGCGGCTGAGGTGAATTCCGGGAACGCGGTTGACCCCTCCGCGCCGGTGCTGAACCAGCCTACAAGTCCACAAGAGTCGGTCGAAAGCCGGAGGCTCTCTCCTGTTCAGCATAAAAGGGGGGCGGGGTTTGGGGCAGCCAGCCCCATCAGCGCCGAAGGCGCTGTGCCTTTGCTTTCTTCATCGCTGCCGGATTGGGAACAAAAAAGCTGTCCCCAAGCGGAGCGCGGAGGGGATGCAATGGGACAGCCAATGGCCTTCGTGGAGGGTACCCCTGCCCCTGAGATGTCTTCGATTGATGACGACGATATCTCGAAGTTGGCTGAGTTTTTTCAGTTGCTAGACGCATGGGACCGGAGGCGCAAATGAGTCTCCGGTCATGTAGCCAGTGCGGTAGTCCAGCAGCTTTTTCCCTGTGCCATCTGCTCTCCACCGTAGCAGTCACACCGCGCAAACAGAAATGCAGCATATCTACTCCCTATTGCTCTGCATGTATACACCGCGTGGTGGAACTGATGAGGGCTTCCGGCCACTCAGCCCTGCAAGCACTCAGCCAGCCGCTCAGCGAAGCGTATACGGCGTTAGTGGCGGCATCCAAGCGCGACTCCGTTGACCAGATGGAGCGCGAGTTTTGATCCTCCTCTTCCAAGTTGGAGTGAGTTGCAGGCTATGTCTAACAGCCTGCAACTCACGTCAATTTGACGAGGTACGGGGTCGGTGATCGACAAGGCTGAATTCCGTATCCCGTATAGCGCGAACTTCCGACCGGATTTCAAATTCCTTCCAAACGAAGTCCGATTCGCCGGGATGTGCAGTTCAGTGAAGAAGTCTCAGTACTATGAGGGCACCTGTGATCTTCGCCCCCTCGGGCAAGACGCTATTCTCCATGCCTATTTCAAACGACGCGGTGCAAGGAATCATAAACTCGAAATCTTAGAGAGTGGAAAGAAGACTCTCGAAGAGATCGGAGAGATCATTACCAGCGTCTTCGACGTAGACCCTGGCCGCATGGCCCTCATGCGTATCGATTGTGCAGCGGACATGTTTGGCATTCCTCTGCTGCATCTGCATCGCGCCTTGCGGGTGAAGTTCAAAAGGTCTTCGAATGAATGTGGTGAACTCGACTATGACCTGATCGGTGGACGACGCCTTGAGTACTTCCGATATGGAAAGTCACCGAACTGCGTCCGAACTTATGACAAACCCGCAGAATGTAAATCCCGGCTCCGAGAAATTCTCAAGCATTCCAATCCGGAAGCTGAACCGCCATCGTTCTCAGATATCTTCGGATTCCCCGAGGACACCGTGATGACACGTGTGGAGCGTCAGATCGGCGGGGGAAGGGTTCCACAAGAAGTTGCGACCTTCCGCCATCTTTATCGGGCTACCGAGTTCAATCCGTTTACTCAGCTCTGCATCGTACCGGGCGAGTTCACCCTTCCAGACCCACGGCAATACGGAGACGCACGCAGCCTGAAACTTGCTGGCATCCATACCTATGTCGATACGTATGGCTATCAGGCAACACGAGCAATGCTCAATATCCACGGAAACGCGAAACGGTTGATGGAGGATTACGACGCGTATCGCGCAGAGACAAAATCCTTGAGGGACTTGAGCGTGGAGGCGATTGTGGAAACCTACCGCAGCTCGGTGAGCAAGCAAGTCAAAGGCGCCAAATTTGGCCCAAATCGAACGTTAGCCGAACGTTCCAAGGAAGCCCTGTTATCCTCATAATCCCAACCGGAGGCCCAATGAACGAAGCCGTTATCTATACCCGCGTATCCAGCCGGGAGCAACAGGATGGATATTCTCTCGACGCACAATCCAAGCTCCTGCGCGAATACGCTCAACGTAACGGACTCCACATCGTGCAATCGTTCGAAGATGTGCAGACAGCAAAGGAAAAAGGCAGGAAGCAGTTTGCCAAATTGGTGGACTTTTTCAAGCGCAACCGGTCATGCCGTGTCCTCCTGGTGGAGAAGACCGACCGGATTTCCCGCAACTTCCATGATGCGGTGACACTGGAAGACCTCGACATTGAAGTCCACTTTGTGAAAGAAGGTCAGATCATATCGAAGAATTCGAAATCGCAAGCGACGCTGGTTTACGGTTTCAACCTCGTCATGGCGCGTCACTATTCGAATAACCTGCGTGAGGAAGTGAAGAAGGGGATGCACGAGAAAGCATCTCAGGGAATCTTTCCCGGACATGCGCCATTCGGATACAGAAACAACAAGGCGGAACGCACCATCGAAATCGATCCAATCGATTCGATGATCGTTAAACGTATCTTCGAGCTATACGCGACCGGTGCACATACACTCTCGACGATACGTAAAAAGATACGTATCGAGACCGGTAAGACAATCAGTCGCGGAAACGTTTATCTAATCCTTCGGAATCGTTTTTATATCGGCACGTTTGTATGGAGAAAACAAACGTATCCCGGTACGCATCCGACATTCGTAAGCCGCAAGCTATTCGATCAGGTACAAACGATTCTTGACGGTCACAACAGGCCGAAATATTCGAAGCGCGAGATTGCATTCCGTGGCCTCATGAACTGTGGCTATGACGGCTGCATGGTGACGGGAGAGATTCAGAAGCAAAAATACGTTTATTACCGCTGCACTGGGCATCGCGGCAAATGCGACCTCCCGCGCTTTCGAGAGGAAGACCTTGCCGAACGTTTAGGTGAACCTTTGAAGGGCCTCCGGGTGCCACAGGAGATCGTTTCTCGAATCGTTTCGACGTTACACAAAGATCGGCAGCAAACGATTAATAAAACGATTGCTGAACGTTCGCGCCTTGAGACTCGACTGGCAACGATTCGCAAACGAATGGATGACGCTTACACCGACAAACTCGACGGCAAAATCCCGGAGGACTTCTGGGAACGAAAGATGAACGATTGGCGAATGGAAGAACAGCAGGTCAGGATGGCAATCGAAGGCTTGAAGGACGCCGAAACAAGCGACCGAGCGTTAGACGCGCAAAGAATTTTAGAACTCGCGAATAAGGCCTATTTAGTGTATGTTTCGCAGGATTCGACCGAAAAGGCCAAATTGCTGAAAATGCTATTTTCGAACTGCTCGGTGGATGCCGTAAGTGTAACGCCTACATACAGAAAGCCCTTCGACATGATCTTCAAAAGGGCTAAATTATTGAAAAATGGTCGGGACGACTAGATTCGAACTAGCGACCTCACCCACCCCAAGGGTGCGCTCTACCAGGCTGAGCCACGTCCCGACTTCCTGCTGATGTGCCGTCCAGGGAGGACGACGCTGGGGTTATCCTGCAGCATCCAGTTTACACCGAAGCGGCGTTTATGGCGTGGGCGGGACATACTCCTTCGGCAGCGCGCCGCCTTCGCCAAAGAAGAACTCGTTCATCTGCTCCACCAGAAACTCCTGAGCCTCACGCGTCCATGGCTGCAGGCGATATTCATTTAGCAGCATCTTCTGCCGCTCCACCCATTCACCCCACGCCTTCTTCGAGACGTTCTTGTAGATCTTCTGGCCAAAGTCAGAGTCGAACGGCGGCTCGTCCAGTCCTTCCATCTCCGCCTTATACTTCGTGCAAAACACCATATGCGCCATCGTGCGAATTAACTCCTTCAGGAAATCTCATTTTACGATGCTTCGTGGGAATTCGCTTCATCGAATCCCCACAATGACTATTGCATACGACATCATCGCGGCAACCGTAACGGCAACCATGGTTGGGAACGAGTTTGCAGTATCGGCATTTGCCCACCCTCAGTTAGAGCGCCTGGACGACCAGGCCCATGCCCACGCCGCGTCACTCTTCGCTGACGTCCTGGGAAAACGAATGCCGTTCTGGTACTTTGTCTCGCTCCTTCTCATGGTCGGTGCACTTTTCGAGCACCGGCCCATGACCTCCGGTCCAGGACTCTTCATCCTGTCCGCGGTGATTCTCTGGGCGGCCGTGATAGCCATGACCGTCGCCGTACTTGTTCCCATCAACAACCGCATCGCGAAACTCAACCCTGGGCACCCTTACGAGGGATGGCGCAGCGACCGCGTACGCTGGGATCGTCTTCATCGAATCCGCGTCGCCTTGTTGCTGGTCGCGCTGATCTTATTGCTCATCGGTCTCTTCCAGGCACAAACGGTACCTGTGTTCTAGCGTCGCCTTCCCTTAGCCTTTTTATTGCGAGTCCGCGTCTTCGCCTTAGACTTCGCTCCCGTCTTCCCCGGCCACGTCCCGCCGCCGCCACCATTTCGAGGCTCCTTTCTCGACCGCCGCAACGACCGCGGAGCGTTCGCATCGTCGTATTCGCTCGGCATCAGGGCAAACTGCAGCCTCCGCTGCTGCCGGTCGATCCGGTCCAGCAACACGCGCACCCGCTGGCCCATCTTGAAGTTCCGGCCGTGCTGCATGCCCACGATCTGCCGGTCAGTATCGCGAAAGACGTAACGGTCGTCCATCAGCGTCGCAATTGGTACCAGCCCCTCGATGAACAGCTCATCCAACTCCACAAAGAATCCGTACTTCGTGCAGGAAAGAATGATCGCGTCGAAGTCTTCTCCCACGCGGTCCTGCATGAACTTGATCTTCTTCCACTCGATCAGTTCGCGCTCAGCATCATCGGCTCTGCGCTCCGCCTCGCTCGACTCCCGCGCAATCGCCTCCAACTCGTCCTTGGGCAGCGGCCCTTCGTCGTCGGGAGTCTTCGCGTGCTCCGCAACCCAATCCTTCTGCCACGGCTGCGGCTCGCTGCTCAGAATCGCTCGTCCCCAGGGATCGGCGCCCGCATGCAGCAAGTCCCGCAACAGCCGATGCACGATCAGGTCAGGATACCGCCGAATCGGCGAAGTGAAATGCGTGTAACTGGGAGAGGCGAGCGCAAAGTGCCCGACATTCTTCTCGCTGTACTTCGCCTGCTTGAGCGAACGCAGCATCAGGTAAGCCAGAATCCGCTCCTCCGGCTTGCCCGCAATCTTCGCCGTCAACCGCTGGTACATCTGCGGAGTCACCACAATCGACTCGGCCACCTCATGCACCTTCGCCGCGCGGCTGGTGCCTCGCACTTCTCTGCGATCGGCCTTCATCTGCACGCGCCTCACGGGAAGATTCCCCAGACCCAGCGACTGCCCGAACTGCGCCGCCGTCTCCTCGAAGTCCACGATGCGTTTCGGATCAGGCATCTCATGGATGCGATAGATTCCCGGCACATCCTGCGCCTCAATCCAGTGCGCCACGCACTCATTCGCCGAGAGCATGAACTCCTCGATCAGCCGGTGCGACCAACCGCGCTCCGAGCGCACAATCGCCTGCATGTTTCCATCCGGATCGAACTGCACCACTGGCTCCGGCAGATCGAAATCAATCGACCCGCGCCGCTTCCGCTTCGCATTTAGCTTCAGCGCCAGCTCGTGCATGCGCTCAAAGTCGCCAACCAGTTCCAGGAACTCCTCGCGCACGGCGACATCGCCATCGAGAATTGCCTGCACCTGCGTATACGTCATCCGCCTCGCGCTGCGAATCATTCCCTCGCAAAGCTCATACCCCAGCACTTCGCCGCGCGTGTCGATCTCCATCACGCAGCTCAGCACCAGCCTGTCCTCATTCGGCCGCAGACTGCACATATCGCTCGAAAGCTGCGGCGGCAGCATCGGCACCGCGCGATCCGGAAAGTACACCGAGGTCCCCCGCAGTCGGGCCTCCAGATCAAGCGCAGTACCCGGCCGCACATAATGGCTCACATCGGCGATATGCACCTGCAGCTCCCAGTTGCCGTTGTCGAGCGGCCGCACCAGCACAGCATCGTCGAAGTCGCGCGCTGTCTCGCCATCGATTGTCACAATCGGCAGCCCGCGAAAATCCCGCCGCCGCGCCCGTTCGCCATCGTTCAGTGACGACACAGTTCGCAGAGCCGCATCCTCCGCCTCAACCAGCACATTCGCCGGAAACACGTACGGCAGATGATGCTTGCGGATGATGATCTCCACGTCCACGCCAAACGCGTCAGGAGGCCCCAACACCTCGATCACGCGCCCGCGTGCCGGTCGTCCCGGAGCAGGGAAGTCCGTGATCTCCACATCCACGGCCATCCCCTCCAGCGAATCTTCTGCGCTCTCGTCCCACCGAAACTGCTTTCGCGCCTCTTCACCGAGAACACGATGCGGCGTCTCTTGTGGGACAGGTGCAACCTCCGCTCCCTCAGGAATCAGGATCGCCTGCGTCATCCGTTCATCCAGCGGAGTCACATAATTCCCCCGTATCACCGAGTTCTCCCACGGGCTCCGCCGATGCGACTGCGCATAGTGAAAGATCCCCACCACCGTCGGATTTCGCCGCGTCAGCACCCGCGCCACACGCCCGGAGCGCCGTCCATCGCGGTCGCGTTGCGCCTCATCCACCAGAACCTCGTCGCCCTGCATCGCGCCGTTCAGCTCGTTTGGCGGAATGAAGATGTCATCCTCGCGTCCTGCGCCATCGTTCGGCCGCACAAACGCATACCCGTCGCGGTGCAGATCGATCTTTCCCGCCACCAGCCGGTCCCGCGTCGCACGAAGCCCACCATCACCGGTATCGCTCGAGGCTGCGCGCACCCGTGCCGTCTTCTCCGGAGCCGCCGAAGGCAGCGCCCACTGCTCGCGGTCCACCTTCACCAGTGCACCGCGCGCTGTCATCCGTGCAAGCTGCTCCAGCAACAACCGGCGCTCGCGCCCACCGCCGAGCCCCAGCTCGCGAACCAACTGCTTATATCCTGCTCTGTGCCCGGGCGAGCGCTCAATCAACCGCATCAGCGCGCGGTCACTCTGCGGATAGGAATTTTGTGCCATCGTCTCCGAGCATACAGCCAACCGCCCCCGCGACTCGTCGTGCTATCTCCCAACTACGTTCGCTGGCGCATACCCAGGCTTCGACATCTCCGCCGCCTGTTCCAGCGTTATCCCATCCGGCATTTGCGTAAACTCCGACTGGACCTCATCCTGTTCCTGCGAGATGTCCTTAAAGAACAGCACCCTGCCCTGAATATGAACGTGCGTCTCCGTAATCTGCCACAACCCCGGAGCCATCTCTCGCCGCTCCACCCGGAACGTCCCACCCTCGTGCAGCCGCCCCAGCAACCCCCAGCCAATCGTCACATCCCGCACCAGCCTGCCGCTCAGCGTCACGATCCGGTGTTGCTTCTTATCCACCACCATCTCCCCAACCATGTCGCCGAGCACCCGCGACTGCATATCCGGAGGATCGAAGTTCGGATTCGGCTCAAAGTGCAGCTTCACTCTCGCTCCGTCATCACTCACCACCTTCCACAGAAACGCCTCCGGCAGCATATTTGTCAATTCCCGTGCGTTCTTATCGTCCTGCGCTCCATCCTTACGCTGCTTCGCCAGCTTCTCCGGATCGCGAATGAATTCCTGCACCCGCGCGTCTTCCGCCCGCGCCTCGTCCTCGCTCAAAGGCTGCCCGCCTCGGCTGATCAGCCGCTTCACCGACCCATGGCCCGTCTCAACAACGATGAAGACGCTGTCGTTCTGGTCCATCCGCGTGTCCTTGTATCTCCAATGCGAATGGTCGGTGTTATCGGCATCGATCTCCGCCTTCGCCGCCGCCTTCACGATCTCCTTCGCATCCGTTCCGTTATCGTTCGCGCGAGCCCACCCAAGCCCCGCCAGCAGACAGACCATTAACCCCATCAAGCGTTCAGTCTTCAGAGCCACACCCCCTAAGACGCAGATTTTGCAGCAAAGTTTAGCCTCTATCCGATCACTTCACCCACTCTACGCGAACACTCTTCTTCCCCAGCCGCAGAACTGGACTCTTGCCCATGGCATCTCTGCCAAATTCCGTCCCGCCAAACTTCTCCCCATTAATACTGACCGCATTCTCTTTCAATTTCCGATTAGCCTCACCCCCCGAGGAGGCCAGACCGCAAAGCTGCAGCAACTTAGCGACCCGCAACATTGTCGCATCGGAGCCGTCTCGGGAAACACACAATCCCTCAGTGCTCAGCGATACTTCAACCACCGGAACATCCGTCGCGACGCCCTTCTGCTGATACAGCGTTGTCCAATTTTCCGCCGCCGCATCCGCCTCTGCCTCCGAATGAAAGTCTGCCGTGATCGTGTGCGCCAGGTTCTTCTTCGCCACCATCGGATGAAGCCTGCCCATCTCCACCTCGGCCTGCATCGCCGCAATCTCCGTCCCGCGCAGGTCCGTCAGCAGCGTCCAGTACTGCCACATCAGTTCGTCCGAGATCGACATCAGCTTCCCATACATCTCCGCCGCCGGCTCATGAATGCCGATCGCGTTCCCCAGCGACTTCGACATCTTCTGCACGCCATCGAGCCCCTCAAGAATCGGCGTCATCAGGATAATCTGCTGCGGCTGCCCAAAGTGCCTCTGCAGATCGCGCCCGCGCATCAGGTTGAACTTCTGGTCCGTCCCGCCCAGCTCCACATCGCACTGCAACGCGACCGAGTCATACCCCTGCGCAATCGGATAGATAATCTCGTGCAGCGAGATCGGCTGTTCCTCATTGAACCGCTTATGAAAGTCCTCGCGCTCCAGCATCTGCGACACCGTGAACTGTCCCATCAGCTTCACCATGTCGTAGTAGCTCAGCTTATCCAGCCACTCGGAGTTGTACCGCACCTCGGTCTTCACCGGGTCCAGAATCTTGAACACCTGCTCCTTGTACGTCTCCGCATTGGTCCTGATCTCCTCCGGAGTAAGCGGCTTCCGCGTCACATTCCGCCCCGTCGGGTCGCCGATCAGCGCCGTCGAATCCCCAATCAAAAAGATGACCGTATGGCCCAGGTCCTGAAAGTGCTTCAGCTTCCGGATCAGCACCGTATGCCCCAGGTGCAGGTCCGGAGCCGTAGGATCAAACCCAGCTTTAATCCGCATCGGCCGCCCCGAGGCAATCGACTGCGAGATGCGCTCTTTCAGAGCCTCCAGCGGAACAATCTCCGCCGCACCCTTGGTAATGAGGTCAAGCTGATCTTCAAGCGATGGAAAATCGGACAGATTCTTAGCGACAGAAGCAGGCATATCTTTCAAGTATAAAGAGGTTGTGAGAAATATCTGACTATAGGTGAGTTGAACTATGCAACGAAATGGCCTGATTCTTGCCTCAGCGTTCTTTGCGGTCGCAAATTTGTTTTGTTTCGGCCTCGGCCCAGTTCAGACCAGTACAGAAGTTTACAAGCGGATCAATGACCAGCCCTCAAAAAATCGCTGGTGTCTTCCTCAAGCAGGAAATGATCCAGCCAATATCATCAGCAATAGTTGCGAAGTGTATAAGAAGTGCCTCAGCGATTCGAATCTGGATGACGGAGTAGACCGGCAACCTTTCCCAAACCTCTCGGCTGAGCAAATCAAGAAGGTAAAAAGTTGTCATCAGGCACTTTTCAATGCAGC
Organism: uncultured Acidobacteriaceae bacterium; assembly: GCA_963741395.1. Lineage (GTDB taxonomy): Bacteria > Acidobacteriota > Terriglobia > Terriglobales > Acidobacteriaceae > Edaphobacter. The sequence goes on along the minus strand of CAVUHV010000007.1, from coordinate 192,036 downwards.
TCGATCTAATCCACAAATAAAAGGATCTGGAGCAACGCAAGAGTGGTTGCAACATTCTGTCTCACCAGGCACAGAGGCCAAATCATTTTCGGTTCCGAGCTCATTTCCGATGCCGAAATGACTGATACGCCGCGTGGCCCATTCATGCGGCCCTATCGAATGAGTGGGCAATCACGCCAAGCGCGATCCGCTGTTGCCTTTGCTGTTGCTTGTTTTACGTCGTCATTCTGAGCGCAGCGAAGATACGAGTCTTCCTCTTCGTCCGGCGCCGGCGCCAGCAATGGGCCTGAGTATCGGTTGTCCCTTCGTCCTACACCTGAAGAGCCGAAAGCGGCTGCAATTCCGGGGACATCTCGACACCCAGCCGTCTGAGCTCCACATTCGGATCAGGAAGCTCATCACTCAGGGGAAAGCCGCCTGCCTTCCACGCCTCCAGACCACCCTTCAATACATGGACACATTGAACTCCGAGCCGGCGCATCGACGCCGCCACACGCGCGCTCACGAAGCTATTCTGCGATCGGCAGTAGACCACCACGTCAACATCGTCGGGCACACGGATCTGCCTCTTCCGACGAAGCTCGCGCGGATCGATGCGCATGGCTCCCGGGATGCCGGACACCGCTTGCGGATCTTCCTCGAAGCGCAGCAGGTCGATGATGGCGATCTTATCGCCGTGATTCAGCCGTTCTTTCAGTTGTTCCGGAGTGATCTGCCGATGTCGAAGCGATTGAATCATTCGCACGAGCTGCACAAGCTTCCAGACGAAAAGCAGTACGAGGGGAACGCCGAACACCAAAATCAATGCAGTTGCGTAAACCGAGATATAGCGTTCAACCCTGTCCAGGCTCGCCGCAAACAGAAAGCCGCAACTGATGTATAGGCCCGCCCAAAGGAATGCGCCTCCCGCATCATTAAACAGGAAGGCCGCTCGCGTAGCTCCTAGCATCCCGGCCAGCGGGGGAGCGATGCCATCCAGGCCCGGTATGAATTTGGCAATCAGAAGAAGCCGAACCCCCCTCCTCTCAAAGACCACTCTCCCCTGGCGAATGCAGAAACTGGGGTCGGTCGCCAGAGTGCACAGCAATCGCAACACCCGCCTGCCGCACGCACGGCCAGCTTCGAACCAGACCAGGTCAGCCAGAACACATCCCAGGATAGCGACCAGCAGAATCCCGCCGTAACTCAGCTTGCCGGAGCCTGCCAACGCTCCTCCGGTCAATAGAAACAGGATAGCCGGAACCGGAAGACAGAGCTGACGTGCGAGGACCGCAATAAAAATGATGGGATAAGTCGTGTGGGCTAGATAATAGTTCACGTGCATCCTGCCACTGAGATTTCTTGGCCTGCCAGCTCAGCTTTACGCGCCCCACTTCTTCATTTTTGGGACGCGGGTGAGATGGTTCATTGCTACTCATCCTTATACTCTCCTCAAATGGACGCCGAGCGCATCCGAGCCTTCCTCCTCACCCTTCCCCACGTAGCCGAGACCATGCAGTGGGGAGCCAACCTGGTCTTCTGGGCAGCAGACAAAGCCATCGGCGGCAAGATGTTCGCCCTGGTCAACCTCGATGAAGACCAGCGCAGCGGAGTCATCTCCTACGCCGCCGACCCCGAGCGCTACTCCGAGCTACTCGAGATCGAGGGCATCTCGCCAGCGCCCTACCTCGCCCGAGCCCACTGGGTCGCCGTCGAGCGCTGGGACATCTTCCGCCCCGCCGAGTGGCAATCCGAACTCACCGCCGCCCACGAAATCGTCTTCGCCAAACTCCCCGCACGCACTCGCGCCGTCCTGGCCATGCCCACCCGCGAGCGCCAGCGCCTCATCGCCGAACGCAGGCGCCTCCTCAAATCCCAAAGTCGCACCCGCTAGCAGAGAACTCAGCTGACAAAAAAAGGCCGCCGTGAATCGTCACGACGGCCCTGCGTACTCAGCACTAAGAAAAATCAGCCCTGGTCAGGATGAAGGACCCGGTAGCTCTCGCCGCCGTTCGACCAGACCAGCAGCAGAACATCCTGCCCCGCCGGAATCGCGTGCACGCTCGCAACCGCCTGGCTGGCCGAATCGACCGGCTTACGGTTTACCTGCACGATCACATCGCCCGGCTGCAACCCCGCATCTTCCGCCGGGCTGCCCGGCCGCACGCTCTCAATCGCCGCGCCCTTCAGTCCATCAGGCAGATTGAGCTGCTGCCGAACATCCGGCGTCAGGTCCGACATCGCCAGGCCAAGTTTGCCACCCTGCGCCGAGTTGCCATTGTCGCCCTCGTTGCTCGCGACCTCCTTGTTCGCGTGGTACTCACCCACGGTCACGTCGAGCGTCTGCGGATGCCCATTGCGCAGAATGCCGAGCTGCACCTTCGTTCCCGGCGTCACGTCGGCGATCGCCAGTTGCAGCGCACTGCCGTTCATCAGCTTCTGCCCGTTGATCTGCACGATCACGTCCCCGTTCTGCAGTCCAGCGCGCGCCGCAGGCGAGTTTGGCGTCACCTGCGTGACAATCGCGCCCGTAGCATCCTTCAGGTCGAAGAAGTGAGCATTCTCCGGCGTCACATCGTTCATGCTGATTCCGAGGTAGCCGTGGTGCACGCTTCCCGTCTTGATGAGCTGCTCAGCAGTTGCTTTCGCAACCTGCGCCGGAATCGCGAATCCAGCTCCGGCGAACGAGCCGCTGTCCGAGATGATGAAGGTGTTGATCCCCACCAGCTCACCATGCGAGTTCACCAGCGCGCCGCCCGAGTTGCCCGGGTTGATCGCCGCATCCGTCTGGATATATCCACCCAGCTTCCGCGCGTCATCCGAGTACGGATTCTGCCGATCCACCGCGCTCACAATGCCCCGGGTCACCGAGAACTGGAAGTACCCGAACGGGCTGCCGAACGCCAGCACCGTCTGCCCCGGCTCCAGCTTGCTCGAGTCGCCCCACGACAGGTAAGGAAGATCGTGCGCATCCACCTTGATCACGGCGAGATCGGTCAGCTTGTCCACCCCGACAACCTTGCCCGTCAGCACGCGTCGGTCGTGCAGCGTCACCTTGATCTGCGTCGCTCCATCGACCACGTGGTTGTTGGTCACAATGTATCCATCGGGCGAGATGATCACGCCGCTACCGACGCCATGCTGGAACTGCGGCTGCTGCTGCGGCATCTGCCAGTGCCTGCCTCTTCCGTTCCCATTGCCCCCGTCGTTCCCGAACCCGAATCCGAAGAACTGCGCGAAGCCCGGCGGCAGGTCGTCCGGGTCCATGCCTTGCATCTGCACCGGCTGATCCGGCGACTTCGCTGTCACCGCAACGTTCACCACCGCAGGCGTCACCCGTGCGGCCAGCGTCTCCATCGCGTGGTCCAGCGACGTCAGTGCCGAAACACTGCTATCGTCCAGAGGAGCCGCCGATATCGGTGCTGCATGCACTCTATTGTTCTCGTGAAGGAAGAGCGCCGCGCCAAACACAGCGCTGGTGACCAGGCTGGTCGGCAGGACGAGCTTCCAGAAGTTAGCGACTAATTGTTTAGTTGATTCGGACATAATGCTCCTTCAATACAGTTCTGTTGATGACTAAAGTTGAATGATCAGCCAGCCGTCTCCAAACGGGACGGCGGCATACGAAGGCGAAAACTCGGTTGAAATCGCATACACCTGACGAGCCGAGTCGCCGTTGACTTGGCGTCTCTGCGCGTTTGCATTTGTCTGTGTTGCGGTTGTCAGCACCATGCGGGGCTGCTGCAGCGCCCTTACTGCGTTCACGCTGCGCAACTGCGTTTGCTGCTGTGGCTTATGTTTAGTCATTTGCTTCGATAACGAGAGAACATGACTGCCATTCGCTGTAGGCAAAACCGCCTTCAGCAGCGTTGCGTGAGGTTGCTTCGCCTCTCGATAAACGACCGGGACCGCCTGAGCCGCAGCCGGGCTCAATGCCGTAGTTGCAATAGCGCCACCTTGCTCAACAGGCGCAGAAACCGCATCCGCGAACGAGACAAAACGCGGCGCACGAGCCATCCCCACAGCTCCACCGGCCAGCCCCACACCAAGCAGTGCAATCGACGCCCTCGCCTGCAGCGGAGACATCCCGCGCACCGGCCTCAACAGACTATGAACGCGCCGCGCAAGCTCCGACTCGCGGCTCCACGCTGACAGCGAAAGCGCGACGTTACGGCAGCGTATGCCATGCTCAGCAAGCCGCGTCAGGCAGTTGGCGTAGTCAAATGGCGCCGCCGTCGAAGCCACTACGCCGGCATCGCACGCCAGTTCGCGCTCAAGGCTCAGGCGGCGATCGACCCACATCAGCGCTGGATTCAGAGGAAACAGCGCAAGCCCGACCTTCTGTAGCAGATTCATCCAGTCATCGCGGCGGCGCAGATGTTCGCACTCATGCAGGACGATCTGCCGCAGCTCCGGCTCGGTAAGCTCTGCAAACAGCCACTCCGGTATCAGCAGACGTGGTGAGAAGAAGCCAATCACACTCGGGGAGTCCACATCGGGCGAAGTGCACAGCTCAGCCGTCCGTCCCCCAATTCGTAGCGCTGCAAGAATCTCACCCCCTGCCGCAATCGGCGTAGCCCGCTGCCAGATTCGCCGCAGGCGAATTGCCTGCATCACAAGTTGCGCGCCGCGCACAGCCATCAGAACAGCCCATACTCCAGCGATGGCCAATCCCCAATTCGCTCCCAGATGAACCAAGGCAGAAGGCGCATGCGACTGCCCCACAGCAGGCATGCGAAGATGCAGCAAAGGAACAGCGGCCACCAGCGCAAACGCGAATCCCCATATTGCGAACCGTACCCCCGCGCTCAAACGCGGCAGCACCCGCAGAAAGATCGCCACGGTAGAGATCAAAACAATCCCTTGCCAAAGTCCGGCGACAAAAGCCTCTGCGGTAAACCGCGAAATCTCGAGCAGCAGGTTCATCGCGGCGCCTTCCATCCTTATGCCTCCTCCGCTTCGGCCGCAGCCTCAGCTTCGGCGATGGCGTTCTTCAGGCGCTGCAGTTCGTCGAGCGTAATCTCACCGTCGCCAAGCAGCGAGAGCATCAACTGCTCCCGCGAATTGCCGAAGAACCGATGCAGCACATGGCTAACCTCAGACCGGCTCGCATCCTGCTCTGCGACGCAGGGACGGTAGAGAAAAGCACGTCCCTCCTGCCGGTGCAGCACGTAGCCCTTCTGCTCCAGGATTCGCACGGTCGTCAGCACGGAGTTGTACGCAAGCGGCGCACTCTCCGGCATCGCCGAAACCAGGTCGCTGACCAGCGACTCACCGCGATCCCACAGGATCCGCATGATCCGGAGTTCAGCTTCCGTCAACGTCTTGGACCGTTTCGGTGGCATTCCTTCTCTTAGGACGAACAACTAGAACATTAGTTAGCAAGGTCGAGAATGGACTCAGAACGCCGAATTCAGCAAAAACATCCACAGAAAACGTTGTCAAGCCCCCAAATGACCTAACTTGCTAAAAACAATAGGATTACAAGTGGCAGAGTAGTTTCCGCCATTTTGCTAAAATAGAAATCAGAAGATAGGAAAAGGCCCCGGAGCAAACCGGGCGCCTTTGTATGATCAAGTTAACTCATTTGTTTTCAATATTTTTACCCACAACCCCTGAAGAATCTATATTTTGCAAAGATAAAATTGCGTAAAACGCTGAATCAAAAATACTTAGGTAAAATACCATGGGGGAGATTTAAACCTCATCAGAGCAATCAGGATTGAGCCCCAGTCTCCCAACGTGGTACGATAGAAAATCGGCAGACTACCGGACACGGTAGAGGCCCAGCGGTACGCCGCTCTTGCCTGCCACCTCCTGACATGTGTGGTCTTTCATCGCACCTCAGGATGCCTCTGCGACTCAGGATTGGAGCTCTTCGTCATGGCACAAGTTTGTGAATTTTGCGGCAAGGGACCGCAGTTCGGTAACAACATCTCGCACGCCCACAACACCACGCGCCGTCGCTGGAACGTGAACCTGCAGGCAGTCAAGGCCGTTATCAACGGCGCAAGCAAGCGCGTCCGCGTCTGCACCAGCTGCATCAAGACCGGCAAGATCGTAAAGGGCTAAGCCCGAAGGCTCCAGAAACAGAAGGCCCCAGCGGCATCCGCCACTGGGGCTTTTCGTGTTTCTCAAAAACATTGCGCTTATTTTGCTTTACTGCTTCTCAAATCCCAGCGAAGCGCTGTTGATGCAATAACGCATTCCGGTCGGCTTCGGCCCGTCGGGAAATACATGTCCCAGATGCGCGCCGCATTTTGCGCAGTTAACCTCAATGCGCCTCATGCCGTGCGAGTTGTCTTCAAGCGCCTCAATAGCATCCGCAGAGACCGGCAGCCAGAAACTCGGCCAGCCGCTGCCGGAGTCGAACTTCTTGTCCGAAGTAAACAGCGGAGCGTTACACGCTGCGCACTGATAAACGCCCGTCTCGTGATTGTTCAGCAGCGCGCCCGTGAAAGCTCTTTCGGTGCCTTTCTCGCGCATGACGTGGAACTGCTCAGGAGTCAGCAGCTCGCGCCACTCTGCCTCTGTCTTGTGAATCTTCTCAGTCTTCGTTGTCTCAGCCATTTGTCCCTCCTTTGATTAGATGCATTCGCGATTCATTCTTATGCGGACTCCTTGGCGATGACCTCGATCTCGACCAGAGCATCTTTCGGCAGCGCGGCGACCGCGACGGTCGATCGCGCCGGAGGCACGACTCCATCCGGAGCGAGGTACTTCGCGTACACCTCGTTCATCGCGGCGAAGTCGCCCATGCTCTTCAGAAACACAGTCGTCTTCACCACATGCACCAGATCAAGTCCGGCCGAGGCCAGCACAGCCTTGATGTTCTCGAACACCCGAACAGTCTGTTCCTTCACGCCTCCCGCGACGAGCTGTCCGGTAGCGGGATCGAGCGCCACCTGTCCTGAGGCAAATAAGGTATCGCCCACGCGGATGGCCTGCGAGTATGGGCCGATTGCGGCGGGAGCTTCTGTGGTCGAAATTGCGGTCTTGTTTTGTAAGGTCATAAGGGTTTCAGTCTATCGCTGAACACGATCAAAACCGAAGCCACCTGCACCAGCCAGCCAACCAGAATAAGCCGATCTATGAAAGAATTCTTTCCTCAGCAACCTTGGGCCCCCGGCTACGCAGTAATATCAACCACCGAGGTGAACAATGGGAATTCTCGACTCGCTCCAATCTCTCGCAGGGCAGGCTGGCGATGCAGCGCAAACCGACCACGCAAAGGTGGCGGGCGGCTTTCTTGAGGCACTCACGTCGCATCCGGAAGGAATTCAGGGAGTTTTGAGTAGCCTCACCGCGAACGGCATGTCGCAGCACGTAACTGACTGGGCGAACGGCCAGGGAACCACTGCGACACCGGATCAGGTGCAGCAGGGCCTCGGCTCTGACTTCCTCGGAAAGATCGCCTCAAAAGCGGGGGTCTCGCCTGCTGTAGCTTCGGCTGCGCTTGCGACCATCCTGCCCATGGCGATCCAGCACTTCGCGCCGAAGGGACAGCCAGCCGAGCAAGGTTCAATCGGCGGTCTGGCCCAGCAGTTCCTCGGCAAGTTTCTCTCATAGGGCGCGCAGAAAGCTCGCGCCTCGCAACGATGACGGAAGCACACCAGCCGGTTGGCGCAATGCCGACCCAGGAGAGTGTTATGGCCGATCTAGGACAATTGAAACAGAAGTACAGCCCAGTGATCACCACCATCGAGAGCTTCTCGGAGTATGGCGCGACGCTGGATTCAGTCGACCTTGCCGGAGAGCAACTGCACCTGAAGGGTTCAGTGCCGTCGCAGGTGATCGCCAACCGCGTCTGGGACGTCATCAAGCAGGTGGACCCAACCTACTCCGACCTGAAGCACGAGATCGCCACGACGGGCGGGGCCAATCAGCCTTACACGGTCAAGGCGGGTGACAGCCTGTCGAAGGTGAGCAAACTGTTCTACGGAAATGCGAACAAGTACAACGAGATTGCGCAGGCCAACGGAATCGCCGATCCGAACCTGATCAAAGTAGGACAGCAGATCAACGTTCCTCCGCTGAGCTAAGCCTATTTACAACCTCAAAAGCCGCGGCCCTCGCATCGCGGCTTTTTTTGTGCCGCTTCCGCGTCGAATAGGCTGATTCCGTGTCATTTACATCGGCTGGGCAACCAGAGGAGCAAACAGCCCGGTGCAGCAGCAACGCATCGTACTACTCAGTGGTACTGGAGATGAAGACAGATGAACGCAAAATGGTTATTTGGCGGCCTTTTAGCCACGGCTCTTACCATCCCGTCGTTTGGGCAGGTCTCGTTCGGGGTCACAATTGGAACACCACCTCCGCCCTTGCGTTATGAAGTACCTCCACCAATTCCCGCTCCCGGCTACGTCTGGACCGACGGCTACTGGGTCATCGGGGGAGGACGCTGGGTCTGGCATCGCGGTGTATGGGTTCGTCCTCCTTATCAAGGCGCGTACTGGGCTCATCCGCACTACGACCACTACCCGGACGGCTGGCACGTGCATGAAGGCTATTGGACCCACGAGGACCACAGCGACCACTACTGGGAGCATCATCCGCACTAGAGAAGAGGCGCACGGTGAAGAGGCCCGGCTCCGGCCGGGCCTCTTTTCATTGCAGCTACCGAGCCTCGGGCGGCACTGTATCGAGCGAGCCGCTGAAGTAGCTCTCGCGAAACTTGAGATGCGCACCCGGATAATCCGGGACCTTGACACGGATGGAGTGCATCCCCGGCGAGGGGTTGCCGTCAGGGCCGGGCTGTGGCTGGAAGCTGAGCAGGTAGTAGTTGTGGACGTGATTGGTCAGACGAAGAAGCCCTTCGTCGAAGCCCTTGCGAGTGGTGAAGTTGGTGTACTCGCCGCCTGACAGCGCGGCCAGTTCGTGTGCGGCATTCTTCTTGAGAGCGTTTACTGCCATGACGAGCAGACCGAGAGGGCCGGAGCCCCCGCCGTAGTGCAGGTCGTCGATGACCTCGGTCTTGCCCGGGGAGAACGCGACGGAGTCGACGACAGTGTTGGTGCGGCCGAGGTCGGCGATGGCCTGCGCGGCCTTGGTCTTGCTGCCATGGTCTCGGGTTTCGCTGACGAGAAGGATAACATGGCGGTTATGGTCGTCGCGGGCTTCGAGCATCTTGGTAGCCCAGGCGACGGCATCGATGGTAGCGGCTTCGGAGTCATCGCAAGGCTGCATCTGGGCGAGAGCGTCTGCCGTGCGGCCGGGGTCACTCGAGAACTTGCCAAGCAGCTCAGGTGTCTCGCCGTAGTCCGCAACTGCGATCTGGCGAGGCGCGCCCCCGGCGATGGAGTCGATCATCGTAGCGAGGCCGGCGATGCGGGCCGACTGCATGACGGCCGACCGGCTGCACTGCACAAGGACAATCATCGTGAGGCCCAGTGCGTCGGTGTCCTCGTCGAGGTGGATGGTTTGAGGAACGCCGTTGTCTTCGACGACGAACTGCGAGGCCTTGAGCGCGTAGATCAACTCGCCGTGCTTCGTCTGCACGGTTGTGGGGACGAGGACGATGTTGGATTGGGTGCGAAGGGTATAGGGCTGCGAGTCCTGCGGCGCGGAGATTTGCGGAGCCGTCTGCCCGCGAACGGAAAGAGCCGCGGTCAGAGAAAGCACAAAGAGGGAAGCCCGCATGGGATGAGTTTAACCCAGCGGCATAGATTCCTGACTGGCGCTCAGGCGTATCCCGTGGTCAGCTTGATATCGTCAGCTTGTTCGAAGCTGTCACCCTGCTCATAGACCTGGCTTAGATTTCTCCCGGCGCGCTTGGCCTCGTAGAGAGCAAGGTCGGCTTCACGCAGCAGAGTCTCCCATTGGAGAACACGACGGCCGCGCGAGCCGGTGATGCCGAAGCTGGAGGTCGCGCGAATGTCTTTACCGCCGATCGTGAAACTGTGGGTTTCGAGCCCTCCGCGCAGGCGCTCTATGAGCTGTTGCGCCCCCTCGAGATCGGTTTCGGGCAGGACCAGAACGAACTCCTCACCTCCGAGGCGGCCGAGGATATCGTTCTGGCGCAACATTCGCTTGAAGAGAGAAGCCGTGCCGATGAGAACGAGATCGCCTCCTGCGTGGCCGAAGGCATCGTTGAACTGCTTGAAGTGATCGATGTCGGCAACGACCAGGGCGAAGTCGTGCCCAAAGCGACGATAGCGGGCGATCTCAACCTCGCCAGCCTCCTGCAGGCCGCGGCGGTTGAGAAGCTGCGTCAATGGGTCAGAGATGCTCTTCAGGTTCAGACTGTTGTGGAGACGGCTATTCATCATCCAGATCAAGGCGAGTGGAAACACGGAGCAGGCAACAACGAAGACGATGCCGCTGGCAATCTCAACCGACGGAGCAACGCGGTCGGGCATCTGCCCGGTGAGAGCGAAGACCGCGAAGCGAACGCACTCTACCACGGAAAAGAGCGCGAGAAAGGCTCCCATGGCGCGTCGAGGCCAGCGAGTAACGCTTTCGGATGTCGTAAGAAGCAGCCACACTGTAATGCTCGTCTGCACGGCAAGCGTGAGGCTAAGCAACGCCAGGCTCGGCGTCAGAGAGTGAGACCGGCTCCACTCGACATGGAACGGAAGTGTCACGGCAACTAGCCCGGCAACAAGCCACCGGCTCTTTGCCCCGCGATTCACAAAGTGCGTGAGGCCAACGTAGAAGCAGGCGAAGCCTACTGGCACTTGCTCCATAGGAATGCCGACGCCAAGCCAGTCGGGAAGATAGTGACTTGTAAAATCCAGCACTCCGCCAATGAGGCCGGAGAGATAACCGAACGCCACCCAGCGCAGACTAAGGTTCTCGCGGTCCTGCAACGCCATGAGCGCAAAGATGACGGCGAAGCAGATGAGTTGCACATCCTGGACGAACGTTATGGCCTGGGTAAGCATGAAGAAGACAGCTTGCTCCACATTATTACAGCCCGCAACGAGGACGGCTGCCATTGCAGGGAAGTTGTATCAACTACGCAGTCATGACAACTTGACGTGCGTTCGCTTCACGGAGGACAAAGACCGCATGGGCAGGTTAGTCTGGCGATGTACGTGTCTGGATGGGATGATGGCCAGGATTTCGTGCCGCGAAATCACTCCTGAGGGAGTTCTTGCGAGATGAGACTGATGAAGATTGCTGCTACTGCCTTGCTCTCCGCCGATCTAACGATGGCCGGAGCCGCCGATAAGGGAGCGCCCTTGACCTATCCCAAAGCCCGTACCGTCGAACAGGTCGACGACTACTTTGGCACGAAGGTCCACGACCCGTATCGCTGGATGGAGGACGTGGACTCGGCGGAGGTGAAGACCTGGGTGGATGAAGAGAACACCCTCACAGAGAACTGGCTAAGCCTGGTGCAAGGGCGCAAGGTGATGCACGCACGGTTGATGGAACTGACGAACTTCGAGCGCTACACGCCGCCGGTGCGGAAGGGAACGCGCTACTTCTACTCGCACAACGAGGGGCTGCAGAACCAGAATGTCATCTACTGGCAGGAGGGGCTGAACGGAGAACCAAAGATTCTCCTCGACCCGAACACGATGTCTACGGACGGCACCGTAGCCGTGAGCGGGCTCAACATTACCGATGACGGCAAGCTCGCGGCGTACTCGATCGCCGATGCCGGAAGCGATTGGGTGAAGTGGCACGTGCGCGAGGTCGCGACGGGCAAGGACCTGCCCGACCTTGTCGAGTGGTCAAAGTTCAGCTCGGCCTCGTGGATGAAGGACAGCTCGGGGTTCTTCTACGAGGGCTACGACAAACCTGCCGCCGACGCCATGAAGACCGCGAACTACTATCACAAGGTCTTCTTCCACAAGCTGGGGACGCCTCAGAGTGAGGACAAGCTCATCTTCGACCGGCCTGACGATAAGGAACTGGCGGTCGGCGCGTCGGTAACGGACGATGGCCGCTACCTGATCCTCTATCAGTCCAAGGGATCGAGCCCGAACAATGAACTTGCGATCAAGGACCTCGAACACCCGGAAAAGCCTGTCGTGCAGATTGCAACAGTCGCCGATGCGCTTTACTCGCCGATTGACAACGACGGAACAACCTTCTGGCTGCGGACGACGAAGGACGCTCCGAATGGCAAAGTTGTGATGCTGAACCTCGACCATCCTGAGCGCGAGCACTGGAAGTTGGTGATTCCGGAGAGCAAGAACAAGCTCGATGACGTGACCATGGTGAACGACACCCTGATCGCCAATTATCTCGCCGACGCGCAGAGCATGGTGGAGCTCCACACACGCGACGGCAGGCTGATCGAGCGGCTCGCGCTTCCGGCGATTGGCACGGCAGCAGGATTCAGCGGCAGGCGGACCGATACCGAGACCTTCTTCCAGTTCACCAACTTCACCACGCCGCCTACGATCTACCGGCTGGATATGAAGACAAAGAAGGAGGCCGTCTACCGGCAGCCGAAGCTGAAGTTCGATCCGAACGAGTACGAGACGAAGCAGGTCTTCTACACGAGCAAGGACGGCACGCGTGTGCCGATGTTCCTCAGCTACAAGAAAGGGCTGAAGCTCGATGGGACGAATCCGACCATGTTGTATGGGTATGGCGGGTTTGACATCTCCCTGGCGCCGGACTTCGCTGCCTCGCGTGTGTTGTGGATGGAGATGGGCGGCATTTACGCGCAGCCCAGCCTTCGCGGCGGAGGCGAGTACGGTGAGGCGTGGCACGAGGCCGGAACGAAGCTGAAAAAGCAGAATGTCTTTGACGATTTCATCGCGGCGGCGGAGTGGCTCATCGCGAATAAGTACACATCGACGCCGAAGCTGGCGATCTCAGGAGGCAGCAACGGCGGGCTGCTGGTGGGAGCATGTGAGATTCAGCGGCCGGAGCTGTTTGGGGCCGCGTTGCCCTCGGTCGGCGTGATGGACATGCTGCGCTTCGACAAGTTCACCATCGGCTGGGCGTGGAAGACGGACTATGGTGCGCCTTCGGAGAATGCAGAGGAGTTTGCCGCGATCTACAAATATTCGCCGCTGCACAACATCAAGCCGGGCGCGACCTACCCTCCGACGCTGATTACGACGGCGGACCACGACGACAGGGTCTTCCCGGCCCACAGCTTCAAGTTTGCCGCGGCGATGCAGGCAGCGCAGAGCGGGCCCAATCCTGTGCTGATCCGCGTCGAGACGAGAGCGGGTCACGGCGGCGGGATGCCGCTCTCAAAACGGGTCGATCTGGCAGTAGATCAGTTCGCCTTCCTGGTGAAGGAACTTGGAATGAAGCCAGTCCAGAACACATCTCACCCAGCAGTCGGTAACGAGTGACCAAAGTATTCAATACCGGGCACACAATTTAACTGACGAAGCTGGGATTTCAGGCGGATACTGACCGAGTATTACCCGTGTCAGTGGGAGATGTGGGAGAAGTGGATGCCGCACTTTGCGGTGTAGCAGCGGCACGGGTTTGAATCCGGAGTCGGGCTTCGTGCGTCTTATAGATGTAACGAAGGATTGTTATGAGAGTGAAGACCTCCATTGCTTTACTGCTTGCGTTGACTCCCGCCTTGGCCTTCGCCAATCCGAAGATATCGACCGGACACATGCGGCCTCAGCTCTTCCATGATCGTGCACCCAAGGCGCACGTCCACACGGCTCAACCGCATCACAGTACCGTTCCCGTCGCCCGCTAAACCGCAGCGCCTCGCGCCAGCCGGGCGTTCTTGATAAAAGCAGAGAGCTTTTCCGGACTTTTGCGCCCAGGCTCGGCTTCGACTCCGCTTGCGACATCCACGCCCCACGGCGTTAGTTCCTGGATGGCGACGGCAACATTCTCCGGGCGCAGACCTCCGGCGACGATGATCTTCAGGTGATCTGCGTTCGCGGCGAAGACCTCGCGCGCGGCTGCCCAGTCAAACGAGACGCCGGTGCCTCCCAGCGCGGCGCCAACTTTGGAATCCACGAGAACGCGATCGATGGTGCCACCTGCTGCAATCTCGCGGAGCCGACGCGCGACTGCAGCCACATTCTCGCCTTTCGCATCCACAACCCAATGAACCGTCTGGATAAGACGGATCCCGCTGCCGAGACGCGCTCGCAAGCGGACCGCCAGGCCAGCGTCTACGCCTCCGTGAAGTTGTGCGGCGGTGAGGCCGGCCTGCTCGACGGTGTTGACGATCTCATCTTCGTCCTGCGTGTGGAAGACCCCGACGCGTTCGACAGTGGGTGAGAGGTGCGGTGTGATCTGCGCGACCTGTGCTGTCGTGACTCGGCGGGGGCTTGGGGCGAATACAAAGCCGAGAGCGTCCGCGCCGAGGCTCGTGGCGAGCCGAGCGTCTTCAAGGTTCGTGTTTGCGCAGATCTTGACCCACATGGCTATTGCTCGGTGGAGTACTCGCGGTCGAGGAGCGTGGCCAGCGCAGCCGCAGGGTCCGGCTGGCGCATCAGCGTCTCGCCGATAAGGAAGGCATCGTAGCCGGCGGCGCGGAGCTTCGCGATTTCAGCAGCGTTGCGGATTCCGCTCTCGGCCACCATCACGGCTTCCCCAGGCATCCAGAGCGCCAGCTCAAACGGCAGCTCAGGGTTGATGATGAAGGTGCGAAGGTCACGGCTGTTGACTCCGATGAGATCGAAGCCATGAGAGATCGCACGTTCCATCTCGGCGCGGTCGTGAACCTCGCAGAGGACGTCGAGGCCGAGGTTGCGGGCCTCGTCGCGAAGGCTGGCGAGCGACTTGTTGGAGAGAGCGGCGACGATGAGCAAGATGGCGTCGGCTCCAGAGGCTCGCGCCTCAAGCACCTGAAACGCATCGAGGATGAAGTCTTTGCGCAGGCAGGGAATCGTAACCGCGGCGGACGCAGCCTCAAGGTCGGCGAGCGATCCCTGAAAAAACTCCTCATTGGTGAGCACTGAGAGTGCAGCCGCCCCAGCGGCCTCAAAGGTTCGGGCAAAGGTGGCGGGATAGAAGTCCGGCCGAATCAATCCCTTGGACGGCGATGCCTTCTTAATCTCGGAGATGATGGCAGGGCCGCTCGCGGCCACTGTCCTTAACCTGGCAGTGAACCCTCGCGGAGTGTGAGCGGCGGCTTTGCGCTCGAGGGCACCATAGTCGGCGGCCGCCTTGCGAACCTTCACGTCCAGAAGCGTGTGCGCGAGAATCTGCTCCAGTTGTGTAGGCATGGTCTCCTCATTCTACTGAGTTTGTATGCGATCTGAGACGGTCATCATGAAAGAAGGGAGACTCTAGGGTCTCCCTTATGCCTGGCTCAAATTCTTTTGGTGCCGAAGGGGGGACTCGAACCCCCACACCCTTGCGAGTACATGGACCTGAACCATGCGCGTCTGCCAATTCCGCCACTTCGGCAACGGTCGTAAACGCCCTGCCAGAAGGCTGAACACCGCAACCGCGAGTTCTTAGTGTTTCAAACGCGAGAGCCTTATGTCAATTCCGCCTGCTAGCCGTTGGTGTTGAGCGAGGCCGGCGCTGAAAAATTCGCGGATCGCGACTTAGACCTATTTCCTGAAAGTAGCGTCTATGTTCAAAGACTCCGTTTCACGTCTTCAAATTCGAACAAGGTATCGCGTAGCTCTGCCCTATGGCTGAATCGAAAAACAACTCCAGTTCTGGTCTGCCTGACTCAGAGAGTATCCCGGAAGATGTCGCCGTTGAGATCCGCAAGATGGCCCATGAGTTGAGCAACGCTCTTGAGATCATCGTGCAGACCAGCTACCTCCTGGGAACCACCGAGATGAAAGAACCCGCCTCGAACTGGTTGAGGATGATGGAAGGCGGGGTCCAGAAGGCGATGGATATCAACCTCGCCCTGCGCACCTACGTCAAGAGCCACACGGCGACATAGCGGATCCGGCAGCGCGCCCTATCGGCGACGAGGCTTCCTGGCGGCTTTTGGCGCTGCCTTTTTGGCGGCCGTCTTTGGCACCTTCCTCGTCTTCTTCCTCAGTACCGCAGAGTTTGCCTCGGCTTTGGCCCCGACCCTTCTCGTTGCTTTCCTGACGAGCTTTTTCGCAGCCTTCTTTATGCCCTTCTTCGCCTGAACTACTGGCCCGTCGTTGGGCTGAGATGCTGCTTCACCAGCAAGCTTGCGTTCGTGAGCCGCGAGCAGGCTTTCGATCTGCTCGAGCAGCAGGCGCGTGTGCATGGGTTTGACGAGCATCTTGTCGGCCCCCATCTCCTGCCAGTCTTCATCGGCGAGAGGATAGGCAGTCAGCAGCGCAACGGCAGGATGGCAGGTAGCGTTTCGAGCCGCCTCGATCACCTCGGCTCCTGCCTCATCGGTCTCCATGCGCATGTCCGAGATCACCATGTGGTACTCGTTGGAGCGCAGCTTGTGTTTTCCCTCTCGCGCTGACGCGGCCGTATCGACATCAAAGCCGCTGATTTCAAGCACTGCCTTCAACGTGAGCAGTACAGCCACTTCATCATCCACAAGCAAAATGCGACGCTTCATTCCACTCCCTCTTCGTAAAGGCCAGGGCATCGCTGGCGACAGGTCAATCGATCTGCGGTGAGAAAACTTCCGTCATAACGATACAGATTTTGTAAGAGCCAGGTTGGCTGTTTGTAAATTTTTCTCTTCAGGGCCCATCGCTCGGGCACCAGAGTGCATCCGATAGGATGTTATACTTCAGTGTGCGGTGCATCCTGTCTGAGGGCTGCTCCATCGAATCCAAACCCACAATACATAGCGTGCCCAGAGCCGCTGTGGAGGCGACCTATTCCACCGATTGATAAGCGTTCCGCCAAGTCTTTTATCCGTACCAATGAACGCATTCGCGCACGCGAAGTCCGCGTGATAGACGAGAACGGCGAACAGCTTGGAGTCATGCCCCCGTTTGAAGCCCTGAAGATTGCCCGCGAGCGCTCGCTGGACCTGGTCGAGATATCTCCCAACGCCGTGCCTCCCGTCTGCAAGATTCAGGACTACGGCAAGTTTCTCTACGAGAAAGACAAGAGCGAACGCGCCGCGCGGAAGAAGCAGAAGGTCATCACCATCAAAGAGGTGAAGTTCTCGGTCACGGTGGACGAGCACGACTACCAGACCAAAAAGAACCAGGCGATCCGCTTCCTCGGCGATGGCGATAAGGTAAAGGCATCGCTGCGCTTCAAAGGCCGGCAGATGGCTCATCGTGACCTGGGATACAAGATCATTAACCGCCTAATTATGGACATCGGCGACGCCGGGATGGTCGAGTTCATGCCGCGCATGGAAGGCACGACGCTTCACGCCATTCTTGCTCCGGCGAAGAAGGCCGAGGCGGCTCCGAAGAAGCCTTCTCCAGCGACGAAGCTAGGTGACGCTCCAACGAATCAGACTCCGACGGCCGCCCAGGCCTGAACGGCAGCCCCGAATATGCACGGTTTTTAGCATTGCCCGTCGCGATATCTCGCCGGGGCCAGCTTCCGTGTGTATGAAGGTAGGCCGCTGCAGCAGACTGTTTATCTGCAGTATTCCTCGCTGATAATTTTCTTGTCGAGCCCTTCCTGAAGCCCACCCGGAATAGGTGAATTTCATCTAATGAATCACCTGTTGGTGCGTGCAATGCACGTTACCTCAGTAACACCATTTATTTAATACTCTCTTATATAACTCATTGTATTGGACTTAGAGTCCATAACATCTTATGGTCTTTCTATCTGGCGTGTCCAGAGAAATCTTTCAACAGTAAATACAACTTTAGGGGTACTTGTTATGAAAATCGTTATCCGCGCAGTCGTTGCCGCCCTCGTCCTCACCGGTGCAGTCGCCTCCACGCAGGTCTCCTCGGCTTCCACGAAGACCGCTGTCGTCGCCAAGACCAGCGCAATGCCAATTCCGATGTGCGCTCCCGACGATCCGAATGCCTGTGGCTTGGGTCAATAACACCCGCCATTACGAATCAGTTACTTGTCATCTTAATCACAGATATTGAAAGGGATATACCCATGAAGTCCATTGTTCGCATTGCCGTAGCCGCCCTCGTCCTCACCGGTGCAGTCGCCTCGACTCAGGTCTCCTCGGCCTCAACTAAGACAGCGGTAGCCGCCAAAACCAGCGCGATGCCCATCCCGATGTGCGCTCCTGACGATCCGAATGCCTGCGGCTTAGGCCAGTAGACCAGCAGTCAAACTGCTGGTCTTCATAGAGATATGGTCAATGCAGTTTTTTGCATATCTATCTAAATAAAGGTTGTATCCGCCCCCCGGATGGGCTAGCCTAGTTCAGTCGTCGAACGAGGACGGATAAATGACCCAGAACTTCTTTGTCAACCTGCTTTCGTATCTTGAACCGCTGCTTTGTGGGCTTGTGCTTGCGATGTTGGTGCGTGGCAAAGCAGCGAAGAAGTTTGCATTTCTGGTAGCGCTTCTGGCAGTGAAGCTGTTATCGGGAATACTATGTCTTTCCCTTCTGTACCTGGTTGCGCGGGGGCTTGAACGGCACCTAGCCTATCAGGCTTACTTCTATACCTACTGGAGCAGCTATGCTCTGGAAGCAATCCTTTCGCTGATGGTTATCTACAGTATCTTCAAACTGGCGATGGCGCCCCTGAAAGGCCTTCAGACGTTAGGCATCCTCGTCTTTCGTTGGGTCGGTGCGATCTCAGTTGCTGTTGCCATCGGAGTTGCGGTCCGTCCCCACGTATCAGGTGTGAAGTTTTTGGTGTCGATGGTCACGCAGCTCCAGCAGACTTCGAGCATTCTAACGCTGTGTCTGCTGTTGTTTGTTTGTTTCGCCATCCGGCCGATGGGACTTTCCTATCGAAGCCGGATCTTCGGGGTGAGCTTTGGCCTCGGGTTGGTCGCGACAATTAGTTTAATCGATTCGGCGTGGCTCACTCATAGCAACGCGGTGTATTCGACTGTCAACATCGTGAATGGCGTTGCGATCTGCCTCACGCTCTGCGTCTGGTCCGCCTACTTCGCCTTCCCGGAACCCAAGCGCCGCTTCATCGTACTGCCTACGACCTCACCCTTCCTTCGCTGGAATCAGATCTCGATGGCTCTCGGCGACGAGCCGGGTTACGTAGCGGTCGGCGGGGTCTCGCCAGAGCTGTTTGCTCCAGCCGAGCTTGAGGTCATGCGCCGCGCATCAGCGAAGATGACGTCGAGCCTGGAGGCGCCGGCCACGGCTCGTTCCATTCCGGCGTAAGAATCGTTTCCGAAGATTCTCAACAGAGACACAAAAGGCCGCTCCCCTAAGGGAGCGGCCTTTTGATTTCTTCTTCGGATCCAGCGTTACTCGCGCTCGGAACGCTTCCAGTTGATGAGATCGCCCAGCGTTGTGCTGCTCGATGAGGATGAGGAGCTCTTGTGGTCGCGATCGCGATCTTTGTAGAGCTCGACCTCAGCCCGGCTAGCCTCTTCACCTACCGCACGAAGACTCAGGCCAACCTTCTTCTCATCCTGGTTCATCTTGACGATCTTGAACTCGTGCTCAGAGCCGACCTCAAGCTTGACCGGAACGTTGTTCTCGTCGACAGCCTCGGAGACGTGGCACAGGCCCTCGACTCCCTCAGCGATCTCAACGAAAGCTCCGAACTGCGCCGTGCGCAGAACCTTGCCCTTGATGACGTCGCCGATACGGTGCTGGGCGAAGAACGTATCCCAAACATCCGGCTGAAGCTGCTTGACGCCGAGTGACAGGCGGCGGTTTTCCGGCTCAACGCCAAGAACGACAGCCTTGACCTTCTCCCCCTTCTTGAGGACCTCGGAGGGGTGCTTAATGCGCTTGGTCCAGCTGAGATTGGATACGTGCACCAGGCCATCGATGCCATCCTCGATCTCGATGAAGGCCCCGAAGTCGGTGAGGTTGCGAACGCGACCCTCGACGATGGCGCCAGTGGGGTACTTGTCCTCGAGCTGCTCCCAGGGGTTGTCCTGGAGCTGCTTCATGCCGAGCGAGATGCGGCGGTCGTTGGGGTTGACACTCAGGATGATCGTGTCGACCTCGTCGCCTGGCTTGACCAGCTTGGAGGGGTGCTTCATCCGCTTGCTCCAGGTCATCTCGGAGACGTGGACCAGGCCCTCGATGCCCTGTTCAAGCTCGACGAACGCGCCGTAGTCGGTGACAGAGAGGACGCGGCCGCGAACATGCGCGCCGATCGGGTAACGCTCAGTGGCATCAAGCCACGGGTCAGGCGTCAGCTGCTTGAAGCCGAGCGAAACGCGCTGCTTTTCCTTATCGAACTTCAGCACCTTCACCTGGATCTCGTCGCCGACGTTTACCAGGTCGCGAGGGTGTGTCAGGCGGCCCCAGCTCATGTCCGTGATGTGGAGCAGGCCATCGAGGCCGCCCAGATCGACGAAGGCGCCGTAGTCGGTGAGATTCTTGACAGTGCCGGTAAGGATGTTGCCATCTTCCAGAGTGGAGAGCGTCACCGACTTGCGGGCGTTCTGCTCCTCTTCGAGGATCTCTTTGCGGCTGATAACGACATTGCCGCGCTTCTTGTTGAGCTTGATGACACGTACCTCAAGCTCCGTCCCGATGTAGCCGTCGAGATTGCGCACGGGGCGAATTTCGACCTGCGAACCGGGCAGGAACGCCTTGATGCCAATATCGACCGTCAGGCCTCCCTTAACGCGGCTGAGGACCAGACCCTTCACCGGAGTCTTGTCGTTGGCAGCCTGCTCGAGCTTGTCCCACACCTTGTGGCGGAGAGCCTTCTCGTAGCTGACCAGGTAGCCGCCTTCGGGCTCCTCGCGCTCCACGACAACCTCGACCTGGTCTCCAGGCTGGAACTTCGGGGCGCCGTTGATATCGAGCACCTGCTCCAAGGGGATCAGACCTTCAGACTTGAGACCGATATCGACAACAACATGCTTGTCGGTAATCTTGACGACGGTACCGGTGACAACGGACTCTTCAGCGCTCAGGCTCTGAGCGGTGGCGGACTCGGCGGCCTGTTCGCGGTCGAAGTCGGCCAGCGCGGCTGCAAAGTCGGCAGAGTCGTAGTCGGGTTCGTCGTGGACGGCGGTAGCGGTGGCCGCGGGCCGTTCTACGGGCTCGCTGGACACGGCGTGGCCGGTCTCATGCTGTTGGGTTGAGGTGGATTCAGAAGACAGCTCGTGGTTCTCGGCTGTCGCTTCGGGCGCTAGGACTTCCAGATCAGTGGTCAGGGGATTGCTCTCGTTGTGGGGATGATGGTTGTCTACCATGTGAATGCGAACTCCGGGATCCAAGGGGCCTTCTGCGGGCGACGCTGTTTCGGGAACCAATCAGCTCTCCGCTAAGAAAACTGTCTGGCTTTTCTACCCCCGTCACAGCTTCAGCTGGCAGCTAGGAGTACATCTCGAGAAGGAGCGACTGCACTTGGGTCCCACACGCAGTGACTCACTACTTCAACGATAGAACTTTCGTATCCAATACGTCAACAGAACGGCCGAGTTGGCCGGCATTTTAATCGCCACGTCATGACAGGCTGGTGAGAGCCAAACCCCGTAAAGGACAGACCAAAAAGGAAGTGGCTGAAATCAGCGCAGTTTGCCGCATAGGGGGCGATATACTCCCCACAATATGGACCATCTCTGGACGCCTTGGCGGTACGCATATATCACCAGGTCTGACCAAAAGGCGCGTACCGGCGTACCTGCTGAGCTGAGCGCATGGCCGGCAGCCGAAGACAAACACTGTGTCTTCTGCAACATGGTTGCCGCGGCCGACTACGCGATCGCCCATGGTATGCAACCCGAGTTCGCCGAGAAGGCCATCCACCTGGTGCACCGCGGGCGCTTCTGCTTTATCTGCCTCAACGCGTATCCCTACTCCACCGGACACGTGCTGATTATGCCGTATCAGCACATCGATTCACTTTCTTTGCTACCAACTGACGCGGCTTATGAGATGATGCAATTAACTCAACGCACCGAGTATGTACTGCAGCGTGTTTATCGGCCCAATGGAATTAATCTGGGAATGAATCTCGGAGAGGCTGCTGGGGCCGGCGTTGCAGGGCACATTCACCAGCATGCGCTTCCACGCTGGGTTGGCGACACCAACTTTATGACAGTTACCGCCGAGACGCGGGTACTGCCGGAGGCGCTTGACGTGACCTGGTCCAAGTTGCGCAGCGCGTTCCGAAAAAATACAACTCTGCCTTCGCAGAACTCATCGAACTCTGTATAACCGGCCGTTAGTTTCGCCGTTGTGAGGGACTCATGAGCATTCTCCCGAAGTCCGCACCCTCATCCGTTCGACCCGGTTCCGCAACAGTACGCCCAGGCTATGGGGCGCTCGGCACCGAGCATCGTCCATATCTGATCTCTATTCAGCCCCGCCGAGCGGGTGCTCCGCAGCAACGTGCGCTTCCGCTGTTTCCGCACGAGGCAGAGGACGCCAGGCTCACGGGCTCCACACGCTCACTCTTCCGCAGGCTGCTCGCACTGAATCTTCCGTGCGAGAGCCGTTCTTTTGCTGCCACATCCGGGACGACTCTGAAGAATAACGGGGCGCGGCTGCAATAACGCTCCCGATCCGTCTCGCCGTAATCGCGAAAGCCCCTGACAGATGGTCAGGGGCTTTGCTTTTGCAGGAACGCTACCTGATGCGGCCGAGGCTAACTTCTATTCGCTGGATGCGTTGTTCCGCCGGTTGGACTGCTCTTCTCTTCATGACGAGGGAGAATCCTTGTGGCTTCAAAGCTGGTGATCTTCCATGTCCCGGGTGGCGTTCGCTGATAGACACGCGTGTACCGGTACTTGCCCTGTACCGACGCCCCTTCGCTCGTGCCTTCGACATCGGCGACCGAGGTCACAATAGCGACATTGCCCAACAGCTTGACCTTTCTATCGCTCAGCTCAATTCGCGTGACGACCAGCTTGCGGGTGCGGACGCGCTCCAGTTGCTGGGCCTTGGTGTTGACCTGACCGGACATCGAGATGCCGATGAAGTCGTCGGCGAGCAGCTTGTCCATAGTGGCGGTATCCCCGGCGAGCTGCGCCACGCGCCACTGCTCCTCCAGAGCTTCCACCTCTCTCTTGGCATCGTGTTTTTTCTCGTGCGTCCGCTGGCCGGCGAAGGCTGAACGAGCGCCCGAAGCGACAGCAAAGAGCCCGAGGAGCGTTACGACGGCGGCGAAGGAGACGCGATTTGTCTTCCTGCGGCACAACATAGCGTACCGGATAGTAGACCGGTTCCGGCCCAGTGTCAAAATAACTTTCGTTGTATCTGCTGCACCAATCGTGGAGCGTCAGCAGACTGCGATCAGGTTCTCCAGTTGCCGGTCGCGCATCTTCTGGTAGAGGCCACCTACCGCATACTGCTTGAAATGCGGCGCGTTGCGATGATGGTCCAGCGCCTCTGCGTCGACGTACTGCTCGTGGAGGACGACGGTCGTTGGGTCGCCCTCTACGAAGTGAGCGATGTAGTTGACGCAGCCCGGCTCCTGGCGCGAGGCCAGTGTGAGGTGGTGCAGGATCTCGGCAACCTGGTCATGGTCTGCCGGGTCGAAGGTCATGCGGACGGTAAAGCTCACCATGTCTTCTCCTAGACTCCCAGCGCTGCGTCAAATCCGGCCAGCGTGATGGTCTGATCGCGGTCCGGGCCGGTCGAAACCATGCCGATCTTTGCGCCAGACTCCTTCTCCAGAAAGTGCAGATAGTCCTGCGCCAGCTGCGGCAGCTTGTCGAACTCCGTGATTCCCTCGGTCGAGGTCTTCCAGCCCTTCAGCTTCGTGTACACCGGCTCAATCAGGTCGAATCCGCGCATGTCGGCCGGAATCACGTCCGTGACCTTGCCGTTGACCTTGTAGCCGGTGCAGACAGGGATCTCCGCGCACTCATCCAGCACGTCCATCTTGGTAACGACGAGCCACTCGGTGGAATTGATCATGTTGCTGTAGCGCAGCAGCGGCAGGTCGAGCCAGCCGCAGCGCCGCGGGCGTCCCGTCACCGCGCCATACTCCTGGCCGCGCGCGCGCAGCAGGTCGGCGGAGGTGTCATGAATCTCAGTTGGAAAAGGCCCCTCGCCTACGCGCGTGACGTACGCCTTAGTGACGCCGATGACGGTGCCGATCTGGGTCGGGCCAACGCCTGTCCCGGTCACCGCGCCGCCCGCAGTCGCGGACGAGGACGTGACAAACGGATACGTCCCATGGTCGATGTCCAGCAACGCGCCCTGCGCTCCCTCGAACATCACCTTGCCTCCGTTGCGTAATTCCTCATTCAGCAGGACCGCTGTATCGGTGACGAAGGGCGCCACCTGCTCGGCCGCACGCGAGTACTCCTCGTACATCGTCTTGGGGTCCAGAGGCTCGGTGCCGAAGAGCGCGTGCGCGATGGTGTTCTTTTCGTGGCAGGCGTTCTCGATGTGGGTGCGCAGCAGCGCAGGATTCAGCAGATCGACGACACGCAGCCCGCTGCGGTGCATCTTGTCCTCGTAGGCCGGCCCTATGCCACGGCTCGTCGTCCCAATCTTCGTGCGACCTGGAGCGTTCTCGGCCGCCAGCTCGATCATGCGGTGGTAGGGCAGAATCACCTGTGCGCGGTTCGAGACAAAGAGCTGTCCATCCACTGGGAGACCGGCATCCTTCAGCTTCTTCACCTCGCTGAGAAAGGCCATTGGGTCCAGCACGACGCCGTTGCCGATGACGCCCTTTGTCTCAGGCCGCAGAACGCCGCAGGGAATCAGCTGAAGGACGAACTTCTTGCCCTTGATGATGACCGTATGGCCGGCGTTGTGGCCGCCTGCATAACGCGCCACGACGGAGAACCTCTCCGACAGCACGTCCACAATCTTGCCCTTGCCCTCATCGCCCCACTGGGCACCCAGAATGACCGCTGATTTGCGTTGGCTCACGACTGATATGTTCTCCAAAGGATTTGGCCGGAAGGCTCACACCAGAAGGCCGCGAGCGCACACCATCTATCATCATACCGTGTTCCGGCTGTGGTGCTGGACTAACGGCCGCTGGAGTTAACGAGTCAGCTTGAGAGGCTGGTCAAAAGCTATTGGATGCTTTGGCTGATAGAGGCCGACTTCGCCCCCGCCCGGAAGCCGGATCTTGGCGATCGAACCCCATCTGGCTTCCTGTATATCCGAACACGCGACAGCTTTCTCCGCAAGTGCCGAAATCTCAGCCCTGAGATCCTCGCACATGAAATAGAGTTCGGGCCGGCCGTTTTCTTCGGCGGGATGAACCGCCACCTCTGCCGGAGGCAGCGCGAAGATCAGCCATCCATGGCCAGCATCCACAGATGCAAACCCCAGGACGTCGCGCAGGAAGGCGCGATCAGCCGCCGCATCTGTGCTGTACACAATCACGTGCGCACCGAAGATCATCGGCTTGCTCCTTCTCACCCTCTAAACGGAACCACTATGCATCCGACGCTAGTGCGCGCTCGCTACCGTTTGCGTCACGGTCAGCGGAAACTCAAACGCGCCCATTTTTCCGGAGACGACGTCGTAGATCCCCACTCGTACGGTCACATCTCCAGGAGGAATATCCAGCTCCTGGTAGAAGGGCAGCCCCGTCTTCAGCGAGTCGACGTAGACGACGAGTACTGTCTGAACTGTGGTCTTTATCGTCGGAGTGGGACGGAGCGTCTGCGCCGAAACAGCCAGAGCGATCAGTGCCGAGGCAAGTAACGAGACAATCCGAGTTCGCATAGGAAGCCGTTCTTGGCGAACCTGCAGGTGAGTGATAAGTGTTCGCGCACAGTCTATCCCAAAACGTCTGCAACTGTTTCTAACCCCGGTAGCTGCGCGCTTTACCTGCGAGAGCATCCAAGCCATTTTTCTTCAGGAACGCTTCGTAATACGGTTATTCTCATCAGGTTGACCTCGAGCCCCTATCCCTATGTCCTCATCCCGTCTGCTGTACGGTGCTGTAGCCTTCCTCTCGGCCTTTTTGCTCTTTGCAGTGGAACCCATCGCCGCGCGTCAGCTTCTTCCTGTGCTCGGCGGCTCGTCGGCAGTATGGATCACGTGCCTCGTCTTCTTTCAATTGGCGCTGCTTGCCGGATACCTCTACGCGCACTGGATCGCAAAGCTCGCGCCGAGACTTCAGAGAATCATTCATCTCGCACTACTCATCGCCGCTATTGCGCAGATCGCGCTCTCAGAACTCCTGCATCCCGGGCTCGCAGGAGGCGCATCGCATCCGGTGGCGACGGTCTTTGCCTTCCTCGCTCTCACCATTGGATTGCCCTTTCTGCTCCTGTCCTCGACCAGCCCCTTGCTGCAGATGTGGCTCTACGGCAGCGAGACCGATGACGGTGATGTGGAGCGAAAGGTCTGGTACAGGCTCTTCGCCCTCTCGAACGCCGGCTCGTTTCTTGCGCTGCTCGCCTATCCTGCGCTGTTCGAGCCGCTGCTAACGCTGCATCACCAACGGCTGCTATGGAGACTCGGGTTCGCAGTCTTCGCGGTGGCCTCGGCCGCACTCACGACGAAGATTCGCGCAGTCGCGACCGCCCCGGCCGAAGACTCGCAAGGACTACGAGCCTCATCGCGCCAGAGATGGCTCTGGTTCCTGCTCCCCATGGCCGCAGCGATGCAGCTGAGCGCGGTCACCAGCCACCTCACCATGAACATCGCCGCCATCCCTCTACTCTGGGTGCTTCCACTGGCGGCCTATCTCGCCACATTTATCCTGGCCTTCGAGGTGCCATCGTTCTATCGACGTGGCCTCGTCGTGAGGGTGCTCATCCTTTTTCTCGCCAGCCTCGGCTACGCGCTCTCCAAGACCGACTTCAGCCTGCCCATCATCCTCGGTATCGCCTTCTTCCTGCTGGAGTGCTTCGTCGCCTGCTTCTTCTGCCACGCCGAGGCCTACGCTCTCCGCCCGCAGCGCGCCAGCGAGACCACGCTCTTCTACCTGCTCGTTGCTGCAGGAGGTGCGGCCGGAACCTTCTTCATCGGCATCGTCTGCCCGCTCGTCTTCTCCTCCAACTACGACCTCGCCCTGGCCTTTCTCGCGACCGCCGCGCTTGCCCTCGCCGTCACCTGGTATGACGGCTGGATGCAACGCGCCCTTTGGGCCACCGGCACAGTGCTGTTATTCGCCCTCACCCTGATGCTGCACCGCGTCTACGCGACCGAGGCGCTGTTACAGGTCCGCAATTTCTACGGCACGCTTCGCGTCAAGCAGACCGACGCCAACACCCCGCACCTGCCCATGCGCACGCTGCTCAACGGAACCATTGAGCACGGCACGCAGCTCTTCTCCCCGGATTACATGCGAATCCCCACGACCTACTATGCGAAGGACTCCGGCATCGGCCTCACTCTGCGCTTCTGCTGTGAAGGCCGTCCGCGCAACATCGGAGTCGTCGGTCTCGGCGCCGGCACGCTCGCCGCCTACGGACATCCCGGCGACCGCATCCGCTTCTACGAGATCAATCCCAAGGTTCGCCCCATCGCGCAGAACCTCTTCACCTATCTTCGCGACTCACCCGCGAGCATCACCTTTGTCGAGGGCGACGCGCGCACGTCACTCACAGCCGAGCCGCCGCAGCACTTCGACGTCCTCGCAGTCGACGCCTTCTCCGGCGACGCCATCCCGCTGCACTTGCTCACCACACAGGCGATGGCGCTCTACCGGCGCCATCTCGCTCCTGGCGGAGTCCTCGCCTTCCACGTCTCGAACCAGTACCTGAGCCTCGCGCCCGAGCTCGCGCTCCTCGCCGCCGACGCCAAGATGGAGGTGTACGTCATCGAGACGCCGTCCAACGATTCCATCGGCGAGTACCGCGCCGAGTGGGTCCTCATGTCCAGCGATCCGTCTTTCTTTCAACGCCCGGAGATCGCCATCGCAATCAACACGATTCCGCCGATACCGTGGCTGCACGTCTGGACAGATGACTACGCTAGCCTCGTGCCAATTCTGCGGGTCACGGGAGACTAGCTCAGCGCGCCCACGCCAGGCCATCGGCATCAGCACCCGCATCGATGAGCCGCGCAACCTTCCATTGCGCAGTGTCAATGGCCGCAATCTGGTTCTTTCCAGAGCAGGAGACATACGCCGTCTTTCCATCGGGGCTCACCAGCACCTCGCTCGGCATGCTCGGTACATCCAGCGTCCGGGCAACCTTCATCGTCTTCAGGTCGACGACAGCCACCTTCGCGTTCTGCCGCAGACACACCACCAGCCAGCGCCCGTCAGGTGTCGATGCGGTCCCGTAGGCCACGGCAGGCAGCGCAATCCACGAACTCACCTTGTTCGTTGCCGTGTCGATCACAGCCAGCTGCGGCTTCGTCTGGTCCGCAGTGAACACCATGCTTCCGTCACGCGACATCGAGATGCGCTGCGTCGTCCCCGAGATGGGAATCACCGCAATCGTCTTGCGCCCCACCATGTCGAGCACCGATACCGTACCCGGCCCCACGTTCGCTGTATAGCCGCGCTTGCCATCTTTCGACAGCACCAGCATGTGCGACTGCTCCTGTCCGGTCGGCACGCTGCCCACAATCTTCAGCGTCTTCGGATCGATGATGGTCACGGTCTTGTCCAACTCGGTCGTCACGTAGAGCATTCCGCTGTTTTTGTCATAGATCGCGCAGTGCGGCCGCACACCATGACCAAAGTCCACCGTGCCGACGATCTTCCGGCTCGCCAGATCGATCACCGACATCGTCTGGCCATCGGTTCCCGGCCGCCCAACGCCGGAGTTACCGTAGATCGGCACAAACGCCGTCTTCCCATCCGGACTCGCTACAACCTCGTGTCCCGTCACCCCACCCACCTTGATCGCGGCGATCTCCTTACCTGCAACAGGATCGATCAAACTCAGGCTCTCATCGTGCTGGTTCGCAACCAGCAGCATCTGTGCCCCCGCATGGAAGGACACGCTCACCAAAAGACTTCCCATCAACAGACACGACAACGAAGGCATTCGCATAGTGGAGGAAAGTATAGTGAGCCTCGGTACCCAGCGTCAGCTAAAAACTCAGCTGCGCCGCCTATACTCAAAATGAAATGCCGGAACTTCCCGAAGTAGAGACCATCGCCAACGGCGTCCACGCCCGCGTCCACGGCCAGACCATCCGCTCCGTCTGGACGAGCAACAAGCCCCAGACCTTCAAATCCTCACCCGAGGCCATCGCCGAAACCCTCACCGGCTCCCGTATCGAGCGCGTCCACCGCGTCGGCAAAACCATCGTTGCCGACCTCTCTCGCAAAGCAGGCCGTGTTGAGACTCCCGCCCAGTTCCTCATTCACCTCGGCATGACCGGCCGCCTGCTCGTCTCCGCGCCCGAGACGCCCGTCCCGACACACACCCACGCCATCCTCACGCTCAGCGGAGGCGAGGAACTGCGTTTCGTCGACGCTCGCCGCTTCGGCCGCCTGTCAGTCGCGAGCGAAACTTACACCGGCTCAGGCCGCGAACCCCTCACCATCCCGCTCGAAGACTTCATCGCTCTCTTCCGCAATCGCAAGACCCCCATCAAGGCCGCGCTGCTCAATCAAAGCCTCCTCCACGGTGTCGGCAACATCTACGCCGACGAGGCGCTCTTCCACGCCGGAATCCGCCCGCGCCGCCACGCCGGCCGCCTCACCCGCGACGAACTGACCCGCCTCCGCGCCGCGCTGGTAAAAGTCCTGAAGAAGGCAATCAAGCTCGGTGGCTCATCAGTCTCCGACTACGTCGACGCCGACGGAGTTGCCGGCTTCTTCCAGCTCCACCACTACGTCTACTCACGCACCGGCGAGCCCTGTCGCAACTGCAGCACACCCATCGAACGTATCGTCATCGGAGGCCGTAGCACGCACTTCTGCCCCACTTGCCAAAAATGAAAACCGGCCACGAACTGGCACGGATGAAGCGCGGATCGGTCTTGTTTATCATCGAATCTGCGGAATCAGCCCAGAACAGTCTGATCCGTGTTTCTTCCGCGAGATACGCGGTCGCTAAACCCCGGCAGCCTGCTCCGCGCTGACAGCAGACCCGATCACTCGGATCTCAGGACTCTCCTCGACAATCTCGATCGAATAGCTCTGCAGCGGACTCATCTTCACCATCTGCTGCATGTAGTCCCGCAGCATCGGCATATCGACGAAGCGAACGTTGAAGCCCGTCAGGAAAAACTTGCCCGGCCCGGCCATATGCACCGACGTTGCCGTCGCCGCAGCCAGCGCCTTGTGCCACAGTCGTTTGAAGTCGATGCAGCGCTGGTCGCCATGCTTCGCCGCCTCGAAGACCTCCTCCGGCTCCATGTCGAGAAAGCGCAGCCGCATCGCGCGATGGCCCATCACGCCTTCCATGTGCCCGCGTCCGCCGCAGCCGCAGAAGCGTTCCTTCTCATCGAGAGAGATGATGGTGTGACCACCCTCCCACACTCCCGGCGCAAACGGATATCTCCCGTACCCGATCCCCACTCCCAGGGTCCACACGCGGATGAGCGAGTCCAGTTTGCCGCGCGTTGCCGCGAGCCCTGCCGCATAGCCGTCCGCGTCGTTGATGATCGTTACTGGCGCATCGATTCCTTTCTCCCGAAGCTGCGCGCGCAACAGCTCCTCAATCCGTTCGCCCTTCAGCTGCGGCAGATTCGGAGCCTCTTCGATGACGCCGTTCTTCACGAGTCCGGGCACGGCCACGCCGACTGCCTGAATACCCTTCTCGCCGTTCGCCACCTTCACCACTTGGTCGCACACCATATCGACCAGCGCATCGGTGTGCATCTCAATCAGCGCGCTATAGTCCTCTTCATCCTCAGGAAAACGCTGCAGCCCCCCGACCAGCTTGTGATCGATCACCAGCCCCGATAAAACCTGCTCCGAAAGAGTGACCCCAACTGACTTTGCCATGATTCCTGTCCGCCTGACGATGGATGCGTTAGGGACCTGTCGCGCTATTCAAACTTGCTCACGCGATTCAGCCCGTTGAAAGCAGCCACTTTATAACATTCCGCGAGAGTTGGATAGTTGAAGACTGTATCCACGAAGTATTCGATCTTACCTCCCAGCGCCATCACTGCCTGCCCAATGTGCAGCAGCTCGCTAGCTCCCTCGCCGATGATATGCACGCCAAGAATCGAATGGTTCTCGCGGTGGAAGATCAACTTCAACCTTCCCGTCGTATCGCCGCGAATCTGTCCGCGCGCAATCTCGCGATAGTACGCCACGCCCACCTCGTATGGCACGTCCTCTTCGGTAAGCTGCTCCTCTGTCTTGCCGATGAAGCTGATCTCCGGGATCGTATAGATGCCGTACGGATAGTAGCTCGGGTTCGACAGCACCGTCTCGTCCCCGAACGCCCTCGCCGCCGCGATCCGCCCCTGTTCCATCGAGACTGACGCCAGCGATGGAAATCCAATCACGTCACCCACTGCAAAGATATTTGGAGCCTTCGTCCGGAAATCTTTGTCGACCGGGATCCTCCCGCGGCTATCCGCCTCGATCCCGACAGCAGGCAGGTTCAACTCGTCCACGTTTCCCTGCCGCCCGACCGCATACAGCAGCGCGTCGCCCTGCAGCTTCTTCTTGCTCTCAAGGTTTGCGACGACGGAGCCGTCCGGCATCTCCTCCACCGACTCCACCTCTTCGTTCAGCCGCATCGTCACTCGCGAATCGCGCAGGTGGTAGCTCAGCGCCTCCACAATCTCCTGGTCGGCGAACTCAAGCAGCCGCGGCCTCCGCTCGATCAGCGTCATCCGAACGCCCAGAGCGGCAAACATACACGTGTACTCCACGCCGATCACGCCGCCGCCCACCACAATCATGGTCTTCGGCAGGTTCACCAGGTCCAGCACAAGGTCGCTGTTGATGATCGTCTTGCCGTTGATCGGAACCTTCGGGGAGCACGCAGGCTTAGTCCCGGTCCCAATCAGAATGTTTGTCGCCTCGAACACCTCGGAGCCCCGTGAGTTCGTGACCTTCACATGGTTCCTATCTACAAAGCTCGCGATGCCCACCAGCATCTCGATGTTGTTCCGAGAGAGCTGAGCCTCAGTCACGTCGATCTCAGTCTTGATTACATGCTGGACTCGGAACGCCAGGTCCGCCATCGTGATCTTCTCCTTCACCCGGTAGTTCATCCCATAGATGGACTTGTAGTTGTATCCCGAGAGGTGAAGCACTGCCTCGCGCATCGTCTTCGAAGGAATGGTTCCGGTGTTGATGGACGTGCCGCCCACCACCTCGCGCATCTCCACCAGGGCCACTTTTTTGCCGAGCTT
The DNA here is from genome assembly GCA_963741395.1 of uncultured Acidobacteriaceae bacterium. Classification (GTDB taxonomy): domain Bacteria; phylum Acidobacteriota; class Terriglobia; order Terriglobales; family Acidobacteriaceae; genus Edaphobacter. The sequence goes on along the minus strand of CAVUHV010000007.1, from coordinate 160,007 downwards.
TGCGGCATAGATAGCGGCGCGCTGCCCGGACGGACCGGACCCGATAACGATCAGATCGTACACATTGCTCATAAACTCCAGACTTTTGCGCCGTAGCGTCGTTTAGGGGCCCGAAAGGTGGCCGCGTTGGGCAGGTGAGCTATTCCTGTGGTAACGTCATGGCTTCTGCCTACTGCCTAAAAACTACCACAGAGCGATGAACGTCCATACCTGCGAACGTGCCGTCGTTTTGAGGCCATTAGACTTATGCTCCGTTGCGCGATCACCGACCGCACCCTCTGGCCCGGTACAGAATCCGAACGTCAGGCCGCCCTCGTCCGTCAGGCCGTCCGCTGGGCGGAGCAGGGCATCGACCTCATCCAACTCCGCGAAAAAGACCTGCCCGTCGAAACCCTGATCGAACTCGCGAAAGGCATCATCGAGGCGATCGGCCACTCTAACGGTAGCTCGCGCACTCGTCTGATCCTCAACTCCATCCCCCGAAACGCCATCGCCGCCGCCGCCCACGGCATCCACCTCACGTCTCATCCAATCGCAACTCCGGATGAGATTCGCCGCCTCTACGCCGAAGCATCGCTGCCCCAGCCCACCATCACCATCACGTGTCACACCCTCGCCGAAGTGGAACGCGCACGCGCCACCCAGGCGGACGCCATCCTTTTCGCCCCCGTCTTCGGCAAAATCATCGCCGGCAAAACCGTGACCCCTCCCGCCGGCCTCGAGACTCTTCGCGCCGCCTGCCGCGCCGCCTCGCCTATCCCCGTCTACGCGCTGGGAGGCGTCACCGTGGGAAGAGCTCTTCTATGCCGCCAGGCCGGAGCCGCCGGTGTGGCCGGCATCCGGCTCTTTCACCAGTTCGCCTAGAACCTCTCATCTGCAGAAGGCCCATAGAGCGCCGGCACCGCGGCCTCATTGAGCCGCAGGTAGACCGTCAACTGCCCCCGGTGATGCGCCCAGTGGTTCAGCATGAAGTGGCGAATGTTGATGTAGCGGGGCTCTTCGCTGTAGAGGCGACCGGCGGCCTTCATCTTCCACGTCGTCAGCAGATGTTCGTCGGTCGTGCCGGAGAGCGCGGCGATACCCTTCTCCATGCTCTCGTCGAAGCGTTTGAGCAACTCCGCACGAGTCGCCCAGTCCTTCGGTTTGTACGGATTCTCGCCGGCAGGCGCGAAATCTATCTCGTCCTGGTTGATCATCAGGTCGATCCACTGCGGCATGGTAGCTAGAACAGAGGCGAGATAGCCCATCGGCATCGACTTCGGGTGCGGACGCCAATCGTTCTGCCCCTCAGGCACACGCTCGAGTGCCTTCCGCGTGCCGATGGCTTCACGCTTCAACTCGGCCAGGAAAAGGTCGGTCATCTTCAGGCTCGTCTGGTCAGGGCTCATGTGGGATCCATCCTCCTTGAACACAGATGAGCTTACCGAGTGCATGATGACAGCGTCGTGTCAGCAGACCTACTGCTTATCTTGTTTGTCATAAACCGTGCGGGTGTCGAATTCGCCGACGCTCATGGAGACGTGAGTCTGCTTGTCGAGGGTCTTGCCATCGGCAGAGAGCGTGTAGCGGGCTGTGAGCGTTCCATCGGAGCCCTGAAAGCTGACCTTTTCGGTGACAACCAGCGTCCTGGCCTGCCACTCGCCCTTCACGCTCACGATACGGAAGGGGGCGTCCTCAGGGAACGATCCGGCGGCCAGAGGCATGGGTTCGTCACCGGCGCGGAAGCGCAGGGTGTAGTGCTGCTTCGTCTCCGCGCGCTCGAGGTCGATCTCAATAGCGAATTCGTCTCCTCCCTGTGTGATCTTCTCGCTCTGGCGGATGGGCGGCGGAGCCGGGCCGAAGTCGCTCGCGGCAGCATTCAACTTCCACATTCCACTAAGGTTAGGGTGAGACGGGGATTGAGGGCGGGTTTGAGCGGCAGCCACGGAAGCCAGCAGGACAGAGGCCGCGACAAGTTTTCTCATTGACATCTCCGCTAATTAGGTTATATTTGACACTGTCATGAATGACATAATAATCCTGAGTCTTCTCCTCGAAGGCCCGAAGCACGGATACCGGATCAAACAGGAGGCAGCCAGATTCACCTCGCAGGGGCAGCTTCATAACAATACCGTCTATCCGCTGCTCAATCGCTTTCTGAAGACCGGGTGGATCACGCAGCGCGAGGCCGACGGCGAACGCGGGCAGACCCGCCTGCTCTACGAGATCACAGATGCAGGCCGGAAGGTGCTCCGCGAGAAGTTGAACGAGTTCACTGAAGCCGACGCAGCTAACGAGAATGCGTTCCGCCTCCGTGTCGGCCTCTTCGGCGAGCTCCAGCCAGCGGACCGCGAACGGATCCTCCGCCTCCGCGATACGTATCTTGCAGCAAGGCTCGAACGGATGCGACTGATCGAGCAGGCACACGTGCTCCAGGATTGGCCAGCGCTCACCTTTAGCCACGTGGTTGAAGGGCAGGAGAGCGAGCGCCGATGGATTGCAGGGCTAATGACAAAGATTCAGGAGAACTGATTTTTTAGAACGCCATTTCAACCGAAGGAGATCGTCATGCCAACCCCGATTCTGTGGAACGAAGCCAATACGCTGTGGATGGTCTTCGCCATCTACTTTGCCTCCCAATATCGTCGAGTCCAGGTCAAGCGGAATGGCGGCTTCTCCATCTTCTCGGTGGAACGGCTGTTTCTGTTGCTCGCTGCGTTGTTGATCTTCTTCCCACGGACTCATGTCTCCTTCCTCGCCATGCCGCTTCATGTAAGCAGAACGCTTGCAATGGCTGGCCTCTGTCTCACGATTCTCGGACTTGCGTTCTCGGCCTGGGCGCGCGATGTACTAGGCCGCAACTGGAGCGGGCGCGTGATTATTCAGGACCATCACGAACTCATCACCGCAGGTCCATACGGGTATGTGAGACATCCGCTCTACACGGGATTGTTGATCGCGATGGCGGGTACGACGCTAATCTCCGGAGAACTCGGCGCAGTCCTGGGATTTGTCTTCGCAATTGTCTTTTTCAACGCCAAAGCGAGGCGAGAGGAGCGAATTCTCGAGACCGAATTCGGCAACGCATACACGAACTATCGCGTGCGCACGGGCGGCCTGCTGCCCCGAATCGCACACGTGTAGCTGGAAGCCGTGCCGACCACTCGCAGTGTGCAGTATCATCATTCCACTTTCGGCCCCGGTCATCGGCGAATCCGCAAAAGGAGCCGCATCCATGTCCACCCAGATCTTTGCCACAGTGACTGGCGCGAAGCAGGGCGTCTTCAAGGGCGAGAGTACGCAGAAAGGCTTCGAGAACAAGATTCCCTGCGTCGGCTTCAACTACGGCGTAACTGTTCCGCATGACCAGGCTACGGGACAAGCCAGCGGCAAGCGGCAGCACGAACCCGTCTCTATCACCAGGGAGTGGGGTGCAAGTTCGCCGCAGTTCTTCGCCGCCGCCTACACCAACGAGGTGCTGACGAAGGTGTTGATTGAGGTCTACAAGACCGCCGCGAACGGCGTGCAGCAGATAGATCACACCGTGACGCTGACGAACGCGACTCTTTCCGCTGTTGAAGACTCGCTCTTTCTCGGGCAGACAGGTGGACCGGTCGTCGACTCCCGCGAACTGCAGCAGATTTCGTTCACCTTCCAGAAGATCGAGATCACAAGCGTGACCGGTGGAACGTCAGCCGTCGATGACTGGTCGTCGACCACGTAGACGCCGAATTTGACCTCCACCTGCAACCTGCTAGGCTTAAATACGTGCTGATTACCCCGTTTCAACTCGTCGACGAGCCCCTTCGGCTGGACGAAACCATCCCCCCCGGAGCCCTCGAATACGCTGCCGATGTCCGCCAGGTGAGCCCAGTGTCCGTGACCGGGCAGGCCGACCTTATCGTCGAACACCGCGGTCCTCACAGTACCGTCAACGACATCCGCGTCCGCGCCGAATACAAGGGCGACTTCGAGATCCTCTGCGCCCGCTGCGTCGATCCGGTGCCGCAGTCGCTCTCCGGCAGCTTTGACCTCATCTTCCGTCCCACCGGCGTGGACGACAGCCCCGGCGAGCACGCAATTACGGAAGATGAGACCGAAATAGGGTATTATCAAGAGAGCGGTCTTTTGCTCGAGGATGTGGTGCGTGAGCAGGTGTTACTCTCCCTGCCGAGCCGTACTCTCTGCAAACCGGACTGCAAAGGGCTTTGCCCGCGCTGTGGCCAGAACCTGAATAACGCAACCTGTTCCTGTGGTGACGCTCCTGCCGATCCGCGCTGGAATAAACTTGCGGATCTCGCCGGCAAGCTCGAGCTCAAGCACTAAGCCAAGTTTTCTGCACCGTCGCCCTCGCGTGAGCCTGGCCGCCGGGCGCGACTGAAAGGGATACTGCAATGCCTAATCCAAAACGGCGCCACTCCAAGCAACGGACTGCCAAGCGCCGCAGCCACGACTTCCTTACCCCGGCCGGCCTCTCCGAGTGCCCCAACTGCCACGAGCGCAAGCTGCCTCACCGCGCCTGCAAGAAGTGTGGCACGTACAAGGGCCGCGACGTCCTGGTAACCAAGGAAGCCAGCTAACTTCTCTATACAAACCCTGCTATCGTCTTCAAGATGCCGATTGACATCGTCGTAGACGCGATGGGTTCCGACAAGGCCCCCGACCCAGAGGTCCGCGGGGCCATTCTGGCTGCTCGCCAGTTTGACGTCCGGGTCCACCTGACCGGGCCTGAGGAGATCCTGCGTCCCATGCTGCGGCAGCATCTCCGGGGCCAGAAGCTGCCCGTCTTTGTCGTCCCCGCCTCCGAATGGATCACGATGGACGACAAGGCCGCGCAGGCTGTCCGCACCAAGCGCGACTCCACCATGCGCGTCGGCCTCAAGATGGTCCGCGAGGGCCTGGCCTCCGGGCATCATCACGCTGGGCTCTCCGGCCCCGGCAAAGCCGCTGGCTTCTTCACCGCCGGCAACACCGGAGCCGCAATGGCCACAGCCAAGATGGTCCTGGGCATGCTGTCCGGAATCGACCGCCCCGCGCTCGCGACCATCGTCCCCACGGTCCGCGGGATTCCTTCGCTGCTGCTCGACGTAGGAGCCAACGTCGACTCCGACCCCGACAATCTGGTCCAGTTCGCCGTCATGGGCCACATGTACGCCAAGAACGTCCTCAAGATCCCGAACCCGCGAGTCGGCCTGCTCTCCATCGGCGAAGAGGACTCCAAGGGCAACTCGCTTACCCGCGATACGCTTCCGCTGCTGCGTGCTCTTCCCGGAATCAACTTCATCGGCAACGTCGAAGGCCGCGACCTCTTCAACGGCCACGCCGATGTCTCCGTCTGCGATGGCTTCGTAGGCAACGTCGCGCTCAAGAGTATCGAGGGCGCAGCGAAACTGTTCACCACATCGCTGCGCGAGAGCCTCAAGTCGACCGTCACCTCGCAGGTGGGCGCTCTGCTCTCACGGCGCGCCTTTGCCGAGTTCAAAAAGCGCCTGGACTACTCCGAATACGGCGGCGCTCCACTGCTCGGCGTTCGCGGCGTCTGCATCGTCGGACACGGCTCATCAAACGAGAAGGCGGTCATGAACGGCATTCGTGTCGCCGCCGAGTTCGCCCACGCTGACGTAAATGCGAGCATCGAAGCAGCCCTGAGCACAGCGTCGCAGCCCTGAGCACCGCGTCGCAGCCCTGAGCACCGCGTCGCCAACGGCCTGATCCCTTACGTCATTGCCTCAAGAACACGCGCCAGCTCTTCCACTCCACGCTTTATCTCGCGTTCATCAATCGCGGCAAACCCTAGCTGCAGCGCATCGCTTTGATTGGCCTTGGCTGCCCGGTTCGGATCTTCCACCTTGTCTGAGTAGAACCCCCGAACCGAGATCACCTCCAATCCGCGCTTCCATGCGCTCTTCGCGGCCTCTCTGCCGTCCATTCCCGGCCTCAGCCAGCCCACCGTCTGCAACCCCGCTTCGATCTCCGAGATCTCCATCAAGCCATCCAGCTTTTTCCTGCCATTGTCGAGCAGCACGCCGAGCCGCTCCGAGTACACCTCGCGCATCCGCCGTAAATGCCGCCCAAGATGCCCCTGCTCGATAAAGTCGCACAGCACCGTCTGTTCCAGCAGCGCCGAGTGGCGGCAAATCAGCGACTTTGCCGCGGTAAAGCGATCGACCATATCCACCGGAACGACCATATAGCCCAGCCGCAGTGACGGAAACAGCACCTTGCTGAAGCTTCCCGCCAGCAGCACAACTCCGTTCCGGTCGAGCCCCTGCAGCACCGGAACAGGACGCCCCGAGTAGCGATACTCACCGTCATAGTCATCTTCAAAGATCAGCGTGCCCGTCTTGCGGGCCCATTCCAGCAGAGCCAGTCTTCGCGGCAGGCTCATCGTCATGCCCAGCGGAGCCTGATGCGCTGGCGTCGTATAGATCAGCCGCGCTCCACGATGTCTCTCACCCGGCAGCTTCATACCCTCCTTGTCCACCGCCAGCGGACTGATCTTCGCCTTCATCGCATCGAAGATCTTCGTCGCCCCGAAGTAGCCCGGGTCTTCCATGCAAACCTTGTCGCCGGGGTTGAGCAGCAGGCGCGCCGATAGATCGAGCGCCTCCTGCACGCCGGAGAGCACGACAACCTGCTCCGCAGTGCACACAGCTCCGCGTGAAGTGGTGACATAGTGAGCGATGGCCTCGCGCAGGGGCAGATATCCCTTGGCATCTGTGCCGGTAAGCAGGCCGACCGACGTGCGCCGCAGCCTCCGGTTAGTGAGTTGAGCCCACAGCGTTACAGGAAACATATCGACTGCGGGAAGGTTCGCCCGGAAGGCCCGTGTCGCACGATTCGGCCAGTTAGGAAACGGCTGTACCAGCTTTCCGTAGTCGGTTAGTCTGCGCCGCGGTTGCTGGCGGGCAGCAGTTCGTCGCGCTGCTTCGCTCCGCACTTCGAGCAGATCCTCCGGCAGCACCTTGCTCACATACGTTCCGGAGCCAACGCTGCCTTCCACATAGCCCTCGGCCTTCAGCTCCTCAAACGCAGTCACAATCGTGCCGCGCGAGAGCTTGTACTGGCTGGCAAGGTCCCGCGTCGCAGGCAGCCTCGTTCCCGGCCGCAGCCGGCCTTCGAGAATCTCGCTGCGCAGTGCGCCGTAGAGCCAGCGATACGCCGGTGCGCCGTCGTCGCGGGCGGGAAGCAGCATCTCGATTGCGGTAGAGCGCTTTGCCATAAGGACTTCCTTGAACGTCCATCACCAGGAAAAGTGGTACAGCAAGATTACCGTAAATGGCCCTTCTCTACCGGTCTACTCGCTCATACTCTCAATGCAGGGAACAGGGGTGCAACCATGAAGGGTCTCGACCACTGGGCTTACATCTTTGCGTTGATCATCCACGCTCCGTTACCTCTGGAGGCAGCCGTGGTCGCGCCGCCGCCCGAGGCTTCGGCCGCACACTACGACACTGTGCCACGCACCACGACCATCCTGACGCAGCCGCTGCCGCAGCTTCGAGGCGGCGACCTTACCGTCCAGGTCGTCGAGGTGCGCTATGGGCCGGGAGAGTCATCGATGCCCCATAGCCATCCATGCCCGGTCGTCGGCTACGTGCTCCAGGGCGCCGTAAGGATGCAAGTGAACGGTAGCGCCGAAAGAATCTACCGGGCAGGCGAGAGCTTCTACGAGGCCCCCAACGGCCTGCATCAGGTCTCGGCCAACGCGAGCAAGACCGCCCCCGCGCGCTTCCTCGCAACCTTCGTCTGCGACCACGCCGGCCCACTCTCGGTCCCCGCTCCCAAAGGAGAATTTCAGTGAGCACGATCACTCAGGTCTCTCTCCGAACCCGCACCTCGCAACTCGAGCGCGCCGCGATCATCTATGCCCGAATCGCACTGGGCGCGGCGTTTCTCTCCGCCGTAGCTTCGCGCTTCGGCATCTGGCAGGGCACGCCGGGGATGAGCCGTTTCGGCAACTTCATCGAGTACACCGCTGAGGTCAACAGCTTCATGCCCAGGGCGACGATTCCGTTTCTCGCCTGGGCTGCGACAGTGGCTGAAACGGCGCTTGGATTCACGCTGATCGCCGGAGGTCTCTCGGCTCTGTTCATTCCTCACGGAGTTGCCTGGCCGCGTTGGGTTGCGCTGGGTTCGGCGGTGCTGCTCGCGATGTTCGGGACCGCAATGGCGATCTCGGGTGGCATCAAATCTCCACTCGACTACTCGGTCTTTTCGGCTTCGGCGTGCGCTCTTCTGCTCGCCGTCTTTTCAGACCGCAATCCCTGAACTCAAATTCGATCAACCACAGGAGGAACCATGCAATCTCGCTACAACTACGCCAAACTTTCAGCCGGCGGCTACCAGGCCATGCTCGGCCTTGAGAAATACCTCGACCAGTGCGGTCTCGAGGAGAGCCTGATGCACCTCGTCAAGCTTCGCGTCTCGCAGATCAACGGCTGCTCCTTCTGCCTCGACATGCACTGGAAGGATCTTCGCGCGCTGGGCGAGCAGGAGCAGAGACTCTACTCGCTCGACGCCTGGCGCGAGTCCCCCTACTACACCGACCGCGAGCGCGCCGCCCTCGCCTGGGCCGAGGCCGTCACCCTCATCACCAACGGCCATGCCTCTGACGCCGTCTACGAGGAAGCCCGCGCCCACCTCAGTGAAAAGGAGATCTCCGACCTTACCTTCGCCATCGTCACCATCAACGCATGGAACCGCCTCGCCATCTCGAACCGCACTGTCCCGGGAAGCTACCAGCCAGCGAAGGTCCACGAGACGGTAAACGCCTGACAGCCAGGATTTCCACAGAAATCCTGTCAAGCCCCCTTTTGACATAACTAGCTAATTACAAACCACTTACAAGTGGCAGAGCAATTCTTCGGAATTGCTAAAATAGAGATAAGTAAAAGTAAATAAGCCCCGGACAACCTCCGGGGCTTTTCTTTTGCCCCAAAGCCAACCGTCTAAACCATTTGTTTTGAAGACCTTGATGTCTAACTCATTTGTAATGAATACTTTAGCTCATCACAAATCATCTAAGTAGCTGAAACAAAAGACTTAATTCCTACCCCCCCCCGGGGGGGTACCCCGCATCAGTCCGCAACCAAAGGAGGAACGCACGACCATGAACAACTTCACCTATAGCGAAGCAGGCTTGGCTCTTACCCGTCAGTTTGAGGGCCTTCATCTGACTGCCTACGCCGATCAAGCGGGCATCTGGACCATCGGTTACGGCCACACCGGCCCCGGCATCCACGCCGGCCTCGCCATTAGCCGGGAGCAGGCCGAAACCCTCCTGGCCGGCGACGTCGCCCGTGCTGCAACCTGCGTCAACCGCCTCGTCACGGCGCCCATCACCCAAAATCAGTTCGACGCCCTCGTCGACTTCGCCTTCAATCTCGGCCCGGCGGGGCTCGCCTCATCGACCCTGCTACGCGATGTCAACGCGCGAGACTTCGCCTCAGCCGCCGCACAATTCCTGCTATGGGATCACATCCGCGGCGTCATCATCCCCGGTCTCCTGCGCCGCCGTGAAGCCGAGGCAAAGCTCTTCAGCTCCTGAAGAGCAGCTTACTGTTTCGCCAGCTCCGATTTGACGATCTCGCTCACAACCTTCCCGTCAGCGCGGAGGCCGTCGGCGAAGAGGTGCTGCTGGACGACTTTCATGGCGGTGCCCATGTCTTTTGGGCCCGGCCGGACGCCGTCGACGGTGAGCTGGCCGATGACGGCCTGGACGGTGGCGCGGACCTCGTCCTCGCAAGCAGCCCTCGGGAGGTAGATTTCGATCATCATGATCTCGGCCTGCTCTTTTGCGGCGAGCTCGGGGCGGTTGCCCTTGGTAAAGGACTCAACGGACTCTTTGCGCTGCTTGATGAGCGTAGTGAGGATCGCGTTCTCTTCCTGGTCAGTGAGGTCGGCGCGCTTGTCGATGGCCTTGCTCTTGAGGGCGGACTTTACCATGCGGAGTGTGGTGAGGCGGTGCTCTTCCTTCGCCTTCATGGCGGTGATGATGTCGGCATCGATCTTTTTGGTGATGCTCATTTGCTCGCGGCTCCTCGCAGCTTCAACTCTCCATCATAGAACGGAGGCCGGTAAACGGCGCGCCGATAGAATGGAAGCATGATCCGGAAGACTCGTCTGTTTACACCAGGCCCTACGCCGCTGCTTCCTGCCGCCCAGTTTGCCATGGCGGCCGCTGACATCCACCACCGCACTCCGGAGTTTCGCGCCATGTATACGCGCGTTCTCGGGCAGTTGAAGGAGTTCGTGGGGACAAAGAACGATGTGATAATCCTGTCGAGCTCAGGAACGGGCGCGATGGAGGCTTCAGTCTCGAACCTGACGTCGCCTGGTGACCGCGTGCTCGTGCTGACCGCAGGTAAGTTTGGCGAGCGCTGGAACGCGCTGACGAAGGCGTTTGGCTGCCACGTGGATGTGATCGAGGCTCCGTATGGGAGCACGTTCACGCTGGAGCAGGTGAAGGCTGCGCTGAAGCTGGAGACGCGCGCCGTATTTGTGCAGGCGACGGAGTCCTCGACCGGCGTGCGGCATGACGTCGAGGGCATTGCGAAGCTCCTGAAGGACGAGAAGTCGGAGGCGCTGCTGATCGTCGACGCGATCACCGGGTTGGGTACGACGCACCTGGACATGGACGGCTGGGGAATCGACGTGTTGATCGGCGGCTCGCAGAAGGCGGTAATGATGCCTCCGGGGCTGAGCTACCTGGCGGTGAGCCAGCGCGCCTGGGACCGCATGGAGGCGACCTACAATCCGCGTTATTACTTCGACCTGCGCAAGGAGCGGAAGAATGCGGCGAAGGGCGAGAGCGCGTATACGCCTTCGGTGGCACTGATCGCCGCGCTGGGCGCTGCGCTGGACTACATCGCCGGTCAGGCTGAAGGCAATCTTTGCGAAGGCCGCAGGAAGCTGGTGGACAACGCCGAGATCTGCGCGGCGATGACGCGCGCGGCTGCCGAGGCGATGGGGCTGAAGCTGTTTGCTCCGAAGGGCTATGAGGCCGCGGCGGCGACGGCGATTCTACCGCCGGAGGGCACGGACTCGGGCGTAATCGTGAAGGGGCTGAAGTCGAAGTTCGCCGCGATTGTGACGGATGGGCAGGGCGAGATGAAGGGGCACCTCTTCCGGATTGCGCATATCGGCTTCTTCGACTACATGGATACGATTGCGATCATCGGCGCGCTGGAGCAGGTTGCGATTGCGACGAAGCTTCCTTTGCCTGGATTCGAGTGGGGCAAGGGATTGATTGCGGCGCAGAAGGTGTTTGCCGAGCGAACGGCAAAATAACTGCTTGCGAGAACGCGTGTCCGTGAAAGAATTCGGCGATGCGTAAGTCCAGAAATGTTGCTGCTCCGCTGCTTGCGGCGGCTGCTCTCACGATGATGAGCGGCTGCCACGAGCCGGAGATGCAGCGCTGTGTGGATGAGAACAATCATGTGGTGGACGACAGTTTTTGCGCGAATCAGCCGCCTGCGGCGCAGAATCAGAATCCAAATGGAACAGGATATTTTCCGCATATCTATCGCTTCTACTACGGCGGATGGGGTGGATTTGGCCGCGGCACAGTAGTGGGCGGCGGCACTTATGCTCCCATTCAGGACCATAGCTATGCCAACTCTGCGGGGCGTGTGACGATACGGGGTGGTTTTGGGAGCTGGTTTCGGAACGTGTTCCGGTCGGGGTTTCACGGGGTGGGGGAGTAATGCGTCGGGTCGCGATGACTCCGAGGGATGGCTGGCAGCGGAAGGTGGAGGCCGCCGGGCTGGTGTTTCATTCGCCTGAGGGCGAGGGAATGGACAGACCTTACTGGGACGAATCGGCGGCGTATGAGTTTTCGGCACGAGAGATCGATGCGCTCGAAGGCGCGGGGAATGTGCTGCAGGAGATGTGTCTCGCGGCCGCTCAGCACGTGATCGACGAGAAGCGATACGCAGAGCTGGGAATTCCGGTAGAAGCGGTGGAAGCGATCGAGTGGGCGTGGGAGGCTGAGCCGCCGGCGATCTATGGGCGGTTCGATGTGGCCTATGACGGATACGGGCCGCCGAAGCTGCTGGAGTACAACGCAGACACGCCGACGTCGCTTCTCGAGGCCGGGGTGATTCAGTGGTCTTGGCTGGAGGAGCAGCTTCCGCATGCAGACCAGTTCAACTCGATCCACGAGAAGCTGATTGCCAAGTGGAAGGACGTCGATCCGTATCTTTCAAAGCCGATCTACTTCGCCGGTCTGGAGAGCGCGGAGGACCAGCTGACGCTCGTGTATCTGCGCGACACGGCGGAGCAGGCGGGACTGAAGACAGCGCAGATGCTGATGGCCGACATCGGCTGGAATGAGGATCGGCAGGCTTTTGTTGATACCGACGAGCGACAGATGTTCTCAGTGTTCAAGCTTTATCCATGGGAGATGATGGTGACCGAGGAGTTCGGGCCAGCGATGCTGAAGATGTATCAGAGCATGCGCTGGATCGAGCCGATCTGGAAGATGCTGCTCTCGAACAAGGGGATTCTGCCGATCTTATGGAGGCTTTACCCTGGACACGAGCTGCTGCTCGAGGCGCACTTTGGCGGCGAGGCGCATGGGCTGCGCGACTATGTGCGGAAACCGCTGCTTAGCCGCGAGGGCGCGAATATTGAGGTGGTGCGTGGCGGAGTGACGGTAGCGAGCACGGGAGGGCCGTATGCGGGCGCGCAAATCTTGCAGGCGCTGGGGTCCGAGGCTGTGTTTGCGGACAACCTGCGGCCTGGGGCGAAGCGGCATCCGGTGCTGGGGCTTTGGATGGTGGACCAGGAGTGTTGCGGAATGGGGATTCGCGAATCTTCAGGGCTGATCACGGATAATTTAAGTTCATTCGTTCCGCACTACTTCCTTTCTTAGCTACCCCACACTTTAGAATGAGAGTCATATGAAGATTGTTCTTGCAGAGAAAGTCTCACCCGCTACCCTTGCTGTCTTCAAACAGGAACCAGGCTGGAATGTCGTGACCGCCGACCACATCAAGAATGGTCTGGCGGCAGAGCTTGCGGATGCCGATGCGCTGGTGGTGCGCTCGGCGGTGCAGGCGGATGCGCAACTGCTGGAGGCCGCCCCGAAGCTGCGAGTGATCGGGCGCGCAGGCGTCGGAGTGGACAACATCGACACGGACGCGGCGACTCGCCGCGGCATCGTCGTGATGAACACTCCGGGCGCGAATGCTGTGGCAGTCGCCGAGCTGACGCTGGGGCTGATGATCTCACTGGCGAGGTCGGTTCCGCGTGCGAATACGACGATGCATGCTGGCAAGTGGGAGAAGAAGTCGCTGCAGGGACAGGAGCTGCGCGGCAAGACGCTGGGCATTGTCGGACTGGGACGCATCGGGCTTGAGGTGGCGCGACGAGCGGCAAGCTTCGGGATGGATCTGATCGGATATGACCCGTTCATCGCTCCGGTAATTGCACGCGAGAACAACGTGACGCTGGTGCCGATCGACGATATCTTCAAGCGGTCGGATTACCTGACGCTGCATGTGGGCCTAACGACGCAGACAGAGGGGATGATTAACGTCACGTCGCTGGCGATTATGAAGAAGGGCGTGCGCATCATCAACTGCGCGCGCGGCGAGCTGATTGTCGAGGCGGATTTGGCGGAGGCGCTGAAGTCGGGTAAGGTAGGCGGCGCCGCGCTGGATGTGTTTCATCAGGAGCCACTGAAGGAGTCGCCGTTCTTTGCGATGGAGAATGTGATTCTGTCGCCGCATATTGCGGGAGCGACCGATGAGGCGCAGGAGGCGATCGGGATTCAGCTCGCGATGCAGGTGCGCGACTACCTGAAGCTTGGCGTGGTGCAGAATGCGGTGAATCTGCCGTCGCTCTCGCACGAGGAGTACAAGGAACTCTCGCCGTACATCGAGATGGCGGAACGGCTAGGGCGTTTCCTGTCGCATGGGACGCCGGGAAATCTGGAGAACATTCAGATCACGTATACGGGACGGATCGCGGCGGGCAAGACAGACCTGATTCGCAACGCGGCGATTGCGGGAATCTTTGCGGGGTCGGATGGCAATCATGAGAGCGGGAACACGGCCAACCGCATCAACGCGGCCGCGATTGCGCAGGAGCGTGGCATCCGCGTCCAGGAAGACAAGAAGGAGTTCACGGTTGGTGGCGCAGGTTCAGTACTGAAGCTGGTGCTGCACTCCTCCAAAGGCGATACCAGCGGGTCGGCGACGGTGCTCCATGGCAGTTCGCCGCGGCTGCTGACATATGACGGCATCGACATCGAGGCTCCGCTTACCGGGACGCTGGTGGCGATTCGCAACCACGACGTGCCAGGAGTGGTCGGGCGTATCGGAACGATTCTGGGCGAGCATGGCCTGAACATTGCGAACTTTGCCTTGGGACGAGCTGCGGATCCAAGCCGCGGCGCGCGGTCGCAGCGTGTTCCGCAGGGACAGGCGCTGGCTGTGGTGCAGATCGATGTCCCGAATGCGGCCGCGGCGAATGCAGCAGTCGAGGCGCTTCGCAGGGTGGAAGCGATTGCAAGTGTGCGGCTGGTGGAGCTTGGCAAGCTGTAGCGGGTGATGCAGAAACGATCGGAAGGGCCTGCCAGAGCGCAGGCTCTTCTTTATTTCTGTGTGTTTTTGGAATGTGAGAAGCGATTAGGTATCTTAGAGAAGACGGTTATTTCTATTTCCTGGCCTATCGAAGGACGTAACTCGTGCCATCTTCACCTGCGACTATCAATGAGATTGAACGGACGATCCAGGCGGGTCTGGAGGCGCTTCGCCGCGCGCCGATGAACGAGGCGATCACCGCGGCTCTGGGGTTTCTGATTCCTGAGGGGTATGTTCCCGTCGTGCAGCTCGAAGAGGAGGGTCGCAAGAAGCGCGGCAACTCGTCGGCTGCGAACTGGGACCCGGAGAAGGGCGAGATCGTTATTTACTTTGAGCCGATTGCGGCGCCGCGAGCCGCGCGGCAGGAGCAGGGAACGCAGTCGCGCCGTGTTGCGAAGGCGCAGTTGCCCGCAGAGCCCGCCGAGGCAACAGCCGAGGAACTACGACAGTGCTGCGATGCACTGGCGCAGGCTGAGAGCGAGGGCAAGCCCTTCATCTCGCTGAAGTGGTTCCGCGATACCGCGCTGCCGTCATACTCGTTTCCGTGGACGATCGCCCCGGCGTCGCGCCAGCGCGTGCTGACGAAGGCGATCGAGAGCGGAGTGGTGGTGCTGGGAAAAATTCCGAACCCCAAGTCGACAGAGTTTCCAACGACGACGATCAGTCTTCAACGACGCGATGAGGCGCAAGCGGAGGAGAGTTGGGAGACGATTTCGGTGGGAGAAGAAGAGTAGCGCAATCTGCGCCGAGTGATTTTTGGTGGAACGGAACGCCTGTTCCAGATGAAGTGAGGATCTGCGATGCCGCTTTACGAATACGAATGCACTCAGTGCCACGAAAGAACAGAGCGGAGGCAGAAGTTCTCTGACCCTGAGATCACGATATGCCCGCACTGCAGCGGGCATCTGGAACGAGTGCTCTCAGCTCCTGCAGTGAGCTTCAAGGGCGGAGGCTGGTACTCGGACCTGTACTCGAGCGCGAAGCCGAAGGCATCCGGCGAGAGCAAGACGGAGTCTTCAGCTCCTTCGCCAGCGCCGGCTGCTTCCACTCCGACGCCAGCGGCCGCCCCATCGAGTACCTCTTCGACGAGTTCAAACAGCAAGTAAGTTACTTATTTGGGTTCGGCGGAACTTTCTTGCCTTCTTTGCGTGCCTCGGAGAGGGCAATTGCGATGGCCTGCTTGCGGCTGGTGACCTTCTTGCCGCTGCGTCCGCTCGTCAGCTTGCTTTCCTTCATCTCTCGCATCTCACGCTCGACATCTTTGCCGACTGATGGGCTGTACTTGCGAGTCGAGGATTTCTTCGCTGCCTTCTTCGTAGCTTTCTTCTTGGTCGCCTTCTTTTTCGTTGCCATGCTCTACCTCCAGAGGATAAGAGGCAGGGTCGCATGGCAAACGTTGCATGAAGACGCTTCTAGGAAGCTTTGCGGGCACGGCGACGGCGGACGAGCACGATGCTGAGCAGGGCGACGAGCGCCACTGAACCGATGAGACGCAGGGTCAGCTTACGAATCCCGGACCGAGTGCGCTCGAGTTCGCCCTGCTGCCACGCATCGTGGACGGTGGTGAGGTCGGCAGCGAAGCCGGGGATGGTGATGGCGTTGAAGTCGGTGGCGGGGAGCGAGCCGAAGATGCGCTCGGGGCTGGGCGGAGCTCCGCTGCGGTCTTTGGGGATGGCCTGGATGAGCGTGTTGATCTCGGCGTCGCGGGGGTCGTCGAAGAGCGTGCCGTCGGCGGTGTTGGGGAAGAGCGTGTCGTGGCCGGTCATCTTCTGTTCGATGGCGGCGACGCCGTCCTGACAGACACCGAGGGGATAGTAGCCGCCGAAGGGAAGGTCGGGGCGACGGATGTGCTGGTGCATGTAGGCGAGAAGCATGCGTCCGACGAGGCGTGTGACCTCGAGGGCGTCGGCGTCACGGTACTCGTGGGCGTGGCGGCCGAGGACCCAGGACTGGTCGAGTGTGTCCATGGTGCGGAACTCGGCCTTGCCGTCGATGCCGAAGTAGTAGCTAACGGCGGCGTTGATTTTGGGGCCGCGGATCTGCCACTCGTACTCGGCGTGGCTGACGGGGACGAGGAGAGAACGCTTGCTGTTGGGGATGCCGATCTGAGAGTCGATCCAGAAGGGCATCATGACGTCGTCGCCTTTGAAATGAAAGTGGCCGAAGTTGGCGAAGTAGCGGGCGTCGGAGATGACTACGGTGTGGCCGGTTGCGGTGAGAGCCTGAATGAGCTCCTGCGGCGTCGTGGCCTTGTGGCTGCCTATCTCCGCCGTGACGGATGCGGAATTTTCGAGCGCGTTGAGGCTCAGGCGATTGAGGACGTCGGCGAGGCGCTGGCTTTCGGCGTGCATGGGCGCGAGCGTTGGGTTAGGGCCGTCGCCGCGGACGATACCGGCGCCGAGCTCGCTGACGATGCCTTCAGTCGTGAAGCCGGGGAGCGTGGAGGGATGGTCGAGCGAGACGGTCTCGGGTTTGTCGAGGGTGTAGGGGCCGAGGTCGATGAACTCTCTGACGTGCCCGGGTTGCACGGGTGCCGTACTGACGGTTCCGGAGGGCGCGCCGGAGTGTACGACGGACTCGGCTGCAGTGTCGTTTTTCGTGGCGGCTTTGCTGATGACGCCCACGGTGGGAGTGATGCCGGCCATGGTCCAACCGGGGAAGCGGTCGAGGTGCTGCCAGTCCTTGCCGAGGATGAGCTCGCGAAGGCGCTTGATGAGCGCGGGCGTCATCAGGGCTGGGCCTTTTTTGCCTTTGCGGTCTAGCTGGGCGAGGAGAGCGTCGGTGAAGCCGGGTGTGGCGGCGAGCTCGCGCATCATCTCCGCAAGGAGGATAGTGTTGGGCGGCATGGGAGCTTCAGGGACCACGTAGGGCGCGTCTCCTCGGCAGCCGAGCAGCGCCAACAGTAGTAACACGGAGACGCGACGGTAGATAGCCCTTTGCATCCGCTCATTAAAGCGCAAATCGCTACAAAAGGGCGAAGAGAAGTTACACTTCGTCGTGAGAAGGCGGTTTGGCGCCTGCTTAGCTGTCGAGTTTTTTGACGACGAGTTCGTTGAGGAGTGCCGGGTTGGCCTGGCCTTTGGAGAGGCGCATGACCTGGCCGACGAAGAAGGCGGCGACGGTCTTTTTGCCTCCGCGGTACTGCTCGACCTGCTTGGGATTGGCCGCGATGACTTCGTCGATCATCTTCTCGATGGCGGAGGCGTCGGAGATCTGCTGTGGCTTGTCGCGCTCATAGATCTCAGGGAAGTCCTTGCCCTCGGCGAAGCTAGTGTCGAGGAGCTGCTTGAGAATCTTGCTGGAGATCTCACCGGACTCGGCGAGGTCGGCGGCGAGGACGAGGCCGTCGAGTGAGACGGGGGACTGATCGTCGGTGAGGCCGGCGGCGCGCAGACGCATGGTGATCTCGGAGAGCAAAATAGCAGCGACGCGCTTTGGGGACTTCGCTTTCTTGGCGGCGGTCTCGAAGCGGTCGGCGAAGTCACGCGTGGCCGTGATGGTGGCGGCGTCCTGTTCGGCGAGGCCGTACTCCGCGATCATGCGGGCGCGACGGGCTTCGGGTAGCTCGGGGAGTTGCTCGAAGATCTCGGCCTGCCACTCGGCACCAACGACAAGCGGCGGTAGGTCGGGTTCGGGGAAGTAGCGGTAGTCGTGGGCCTGCTCCTTGGAGCGCATGGAGAAGGTGCGGCCTTCGGCGTTATTCCAGAGACGCGACTCCTGCACGACGCGGCCACCTTCTTCGAGGACGCCGATCTGGCGCTCGATCTCATACTCAAGCGCGGCCCGGATATAACGGAAGGAGTTGACGTTCTTAACCTCGGCCTTCGTGCCGAACTTGTCGGCGCCCTTGAGCATGACGCTGACATTGGCGTCACAGCGGAGGGAGCCTTCTTCCATGTTGACGTCTGAGACGCCGGTGTAGAGGAGAATCTCTTTGAGGCGCGTGAGGTACTCGTAGGCCTCGTCGGGGGTGCGGATGTCGGGTTCGGAGACGATCTCGATGAGCGGAGTTCCGCAGCGGTTGAGGTCGATGTAGGTGCGCGAGATAGAGTCGGCGAATCCGTCGTGGAGGCTCTTGCCCGCGTCCTCTTCCAAGTGGAGGCGCGTGATGCCTATTCGCTTCAACCCCAGCGACGAGGACCTGTCGCCGGGGACCCCGGAGGTCTTGCCTTCGGCATCGGGAATGTCGATCCATCCGTGTTCGGCGAGGGGTTTGTCGAACTGCGAGATCTGGTAGCCCTTGGGAAGGTCGGGGTAGAAGTAATTCTTGCGGGAGAAGATGCTGGTCTCGCGGATTTCGCAGTTGATTGATTTTGCGGCAAGCACCGCAAACTCGACCGCGCGACGGTTGAGCACGGGCAGCGCTCCGGGAAGACCGAGGCACGTCGGGCAGATGTGCGTGTTAGGCTCGCCGCCGTACTGGTTGATGCAGCCGCAGAACGCCTTGGTGGCGGTGAGGAGCTGGACGTGGACCTCAAGGCCGATGACGGGCTGGTACTTGGCGAGAATTTCGGGCGAGAGCGCAGTCGCGGTGGACATATCTGCTTTGATTTTAGCAATCGCAAGGCTGCTGGCCCTCTGCAACCCTTTGGGACATCTTCTGGTGCTAGATGTTAGCGGCGATCTTAGGTCTGACTTGCCTAAGTTCTAATTCGGGCACAAGATATTCCATGCATTCAGACATCGCCGGAACGCAATCCAAAGGGGGCTTGTGGAAAGCTGGGATAAACATTCGCCACCAATTACGGAAATGGATGTGCTTTGGATCACTGCGGGGCTAGGTTGCGATGGGGATACGATCGCGATGACGGCAGCAACGCAGCCCAGTATTGAAGATATCGTTCTGGGCGGGATGCCCTGGATTCCCAAGGTGAATTTTCATAATCCTTTTCTCTCTTCCGAGGTTGGCGACGACTTCCTGCGCCGCTTTCACCTCGCTACGGAGGGAAAGCTGGCGCCTTTTATTCTCGTGATTGAGGGCTCGATTCCGAATGAGAACAACAAGACGGAAGGATACTGGGCTTCTTTGGGCACCGATGCGTCGACTGGCCAGCCGATTACAACATGCGAATGGATTGACCGGCTGGCGCCACACGCCTGGGCGGTGATCGCAGTCGGAACGTGCGCCACCTACGGCGGGATTCATGCGATGGAAGGCAATCCAACCGGGTGCATGGGGCTTCCGGACTATCTGGGGTGGCAGTGGAAGTCCATAGCTGCAATCCCTATCGTTTGTGTTCCGGGATGTCCTGTCCAACCAGATAACTTCATGGAAACGCTGCTATATCTCCTTTATATGGCGACCGGCCGTGCGCCGATGATTCCTCTTGATGATGCATTACGCCCCACGTGGCTTTTTGGAAGTACAGTCCATGAGGGATGCGATCGCGGCGGTTATTATGAGCAGGCGCAATTTGCGGAAAACTACGGCTCGCCGCTGTGCATCGTAAAGCTGGGGTGCTGGGGTCCGGTGGTGCAGTGCAATGTAGGCAAGCGTGGCTGGATGGGCGGGATAGGCGGTTGCCCCAACGTGGGTGGTATTTGCATCGGGTGTACCATGCCCGGATTTCCGGATAAATTCATGCCATTCATGGACCAGCCGCCAGGATCATTGCTCTCTTCGGCGGCGGTTCAGACTTATGGACGGGCAATCCACGCGCTGCGCAAGTTTACACAGGCATCGCTCAACAGAGTACCAAGCTGGCGGAAGCAACACGATTCGCCGAGCGAACAGCACTGACACGAGGTCTGGGCTGAACGGATAAGAGATGGTTTTGCCTGCACAGTCCGATTGGGAACATCGTGAGCCGGACGCCAAGGAGATTGCGGCGATTGCAGAACTGGGTGAAGCGGAAGCGGTTCTGACAGAATTAGCCGGTCTATTCGGCGGTTTGCCCGGAACACCACCCTCCGATCCTCGATCCGAGACGGTGAACGGGGATGCTCACGCCTCAAGTCTCGAAGCCAAGTATCGCGCGCTCCTGGATCAGATTCCCGCCGTGGTTTTCATGGTTTATCTAGATCGCGGCATAAGCGAGGCATATGTCAGTCCGCAGATAGAGGCAGCACTTGGATATTCTCGGGACGAATGGCTCGAGGATCCTATCCGCTGGTATGAACACATTCATCCGGACGATAAGCAACGCTGGAGCCTTGAGGCTGCGGGGATGTTTCTCTCCGGCAAGCCGCTGCGATCCTCCTATCGAGTGATCGCCCGTGATGGACGCGTGATCTGGTTTCACTGTGACGCCAAGATGATGCGTCGGCCGGATGGCCAGCCATGGTTCATTCACGGGGTCGCTTTTGATATCTCGGACCTGAAGTGCACGGAAGAGGCGCTGCAACAAGAGCGGAACGTAGTCTCTGCCATCCTCGATACGGTGGGGGCGCTTGTTGTCGTTCTCGATACGGAAGGACGTATCACGCGATTCAACCGGGCCTGTGAACTGACCACCGGATATTCGCTGGAAGAGGTCCGCGGAAAGTGTCTGTGGGATTTCTTTCTCGTGCCCGAAGAGATAGATCGCTTCAAATCAATCTTTGCGCAACTGAGCGCGGATCTGTTGCCGGAAGACTACCAGAGCTATTGGGTTACACGGCATGGAACGAAGCGGCTCATCGCCTGGTCGAGCACGATGTTGCCTGGCAACAATGGAACACCCAACTACATTATTGCCACGGGTATCGACATCACCGAACGCGAGCAACTGGAGAAGGCGCTTCTGAACGTCAGCTCCCGAGAACAGCGGCGCATCGGGCAGGACCTGCACGATGGACTGGGACAGCATCTCACCGGCATCGCATTTATGGCCAAAGTGCATGAGGCAAAACTGACAGAAAAGCGGTTGACCGACGCAGTCGATG
The DNA here is from genome assembly GCA_963741395.1 of uncultured Acidobacteriaceae bacterium. Lineage (GTDB taxonomy): Bacteria > Acidobacteriota > Terriglobia > Terriglobales > Acidobacteriaceae > Edaphobacter. The sequence continues at coordinate 138,573 of CAVUHV010000007.1, read as the reverse complement.
CAGCCAAAATTGTGCGCCTGGTGAACGAGGCAATTCACAAAACCCGAGAGCTGGCCCGTGGCTTGCTCCCCGTGGTCTCAGACGAACAAGGACTGATGTCCGCCTTGCAGCTTTGGGCGACTGAGGTGGAGGATATCTTCGGAGTATCTTGCCGTTTCGAGTGCGAAACTGCCGTTTTGATCGACGACGATGCCATGGCAACGCATCTCTACCATATCGCGCAGGAATCAGTGAACAACGCTCTCAAGCATGGACATGCGCGCAATATCTTGATCCGCCTGAGCGTCGAAAATAACCGGGGCGCGCTCCTAATTAAAGACGACGGCGTCGGCATTGCCGAAAATCGCGGGAATAGCCAAGGCATGGGACTTCACATCATGAACTATCGAGCTGGCATGATCGACGGAACACTTGAGGTCGCACCGGATCGGGTCCGAGGAACGACCGTAACTTGCATCTTCCCAGTTAAACCCCGTGGGTAGACTATGACCGCTGCCAATATTTCGGAGCAACCTCATCATGCGGGCAGGAGGACGGTCTTCGTTGTGGATGATCATCCTTTACTGCGTCAGGGCTTGGCTCTGTTGATCAATCAGCAACAGGATCTGGAGGTTTGCGGCGAAGCGGAAGAGGCGCAGGCTGCAATGAGGGCCATCTCCAAAAAGAAGCCAGACATTCTGATTGTAGACATTTCTCTCAACGGCCCGGATGGGCTGGACTTGCTCAAAAACATTCGGGCGTCTTATCCAGACTTGCCTGTGCTGATCCTCTCAATGCACGACGAGGCCATCTATGCGGAGCGAGCATTGCGCGCTCGCGCGAACGGCTACATCATGAAGCAGGAGGCTACCGAAAAAGTCCTGGTGGCCGTTCGACGGATTCTGAATGGCGAAGTGTATCTAAGCGATCGCATGGCCAACAAGATGCTCCAACAATATATCGGCGGCTCTCCGGCAGCGATTCAATCACGAATCTCCGCGCTTTCTGATCGCGAGTTGGAGGTCTTCTGCCTGATCGGCGCAGGCCGCAGCACACGTGAGATCGCAGAAGAACTGCACCTCAGTGTTAAGACTGTTGAAACGTATCAAGCGCACATCAAGGGAAAGCTGTCACTACATAGCGGGCGCGAACTGATCCAGCACGCAATCCAGTGGAAGATCGACGAGAAGACCATCTGAAGCGTTGTGTATCCGCGGCAGGTGTTCACGGACCATTGCGGTGATGTTCAAGCATCATTATTGATGGCACCAACAGTTCTTGAATCATGCCCTCCAATTGCGCGGAAGCCGCGCTTCGATGAAAAACCTGTCCCGGCGACGAATATTGTGAAATAGCTTTTCTTTCTGGTGCTTAGACCCAAGGCATCACTGACGAGAACGGAGTCTTCTCGTAGCTATGAATCGGGGAATTCCCTATGGTGCTCTGAGCATTAAGTATGAAGAAAAAATAGGGTCTGTCCCGCTTGCGGGTCGAGGATGGCAGCCTCTCTACTGGCTTCGCTTTACCTCTTGTCGGAGTCTCTTGTTATGCGAGGTTCCGACTCAGGATTGGCGTCGTACAGCGTTGCCTGCGATTTCCAAGCAAGAGCACTCTGCATCCGAATAGGAGAACTTAGCTTATGAGTCAACAATCGGCTCCTTACGGTCGAGTCACCCAGAAGAAACCTGCTGTGGCTGAACTGCATATTCTCTGGATCACCGCGGGTTTGGGGTGCGACGGAGATTCCGTATCCATCACGGCGGCCACACAGCCAAGCATTGAAGATGTTCTTCTCGGAGCTATTCCCGGACTGCCCAAGGTTCACCTCCACAACCCAGTGCTTGCCTACGAAGTGGGTGATGACTTCATGAGGTACTTTTACATGGCGGAGAAGGGACAGCTTGAGCCCTTCGTGCTCGTTGTGGAAGGCTCCATCCCCAATGAAAAGATCAAGAAGGAAGGCTACTGGGCAGCCCTCGGAACCAATCCGAAGACGGGCCAGCCTATCACGACGAATGAGTGGATCGACCGCCTGACGCCCAATGCACTTGCGGTCGTAGCCTGCGGCACCTGCGCTACCTATGGAGGCATTCACGCGATGGAGGGCAACCCAACGGGTTGTATGGGACTTGCGGATTACCTGGGTTGGGACTGGAAATCCAAGGCAGGTCTTCCGATCGTGAACGTTCCCGGTTGCCCGGTGCAGCCAGACAATTTCATGGAAACCGTTCTCTACCTCCTGTATCAGGTTGCAGGACTAGCTCCCATGATTCCGTTGGATGATCAACTACGTCCGACCTGGCTTTTCGGCAAGACGGTACACGAGGGCTGCGATCGTGCCGGATATTACGAGCAGGGCGAGTTCGCTACTTCCTACGGTTCGCCGAAGTGCATCGTCAAGTTGGGATGCTGGGGACCTGTAGTGAATTGCAATGTTCCGAAACGTGGATGGATGGCCGGTATCGGCGGCTGTCCAAATGTCGGCGGCATCTGCATTGGCTGCACTATGCCCGGCTTCCCGGACAAGTTCATGCCCTTCATGGATGAACCTCCCGGCGGCAAGCTGTCGAGTACTGCCGTGGGCCTCTATGGCAAGACAATCCGAGCTCTGCGCAAACTGACGAACGACACCGTTAACAAAGAACCCAAGTGGCGGCATCCTCGCGCCGAACTGACCACTGGGTACCACAGCAGTTCCTACTAACGAAGGAAAAAGGAGATGTCCTGATGGGCACGTTGACCGCCGTACACAAAGAGGAAGCCAGCCCAACTAGCAATCTGGTGGAGATGAATTGGGATCCGATCACGAGGATCGTCGGTAGCCTCGGCATCTTCACAAAGATCGACTTCGGCAAACGCAAAGTTGCGGAGTGCCACAGCACATCCTCCATCTTCCGCGGCTACAGCATCTTCATGAAGGGCAAGGATCCGCGAGACTCGCACTTCATCACCAGCCGTATCTGCGGCATCTGTGGCGACAATCATGCCACGTGCGCCACCTATGCGCAAAACATGGCTTTTGGCGTACGTCCCCCGGCTATGGCCGAGTGGATCGTGAACCTGGGTGAGGCTGCCGAATACATGTTTGACCACAACATCTTTCAGGACAATCTGGTCGGCGTGGACTTTTGCGAAAAGATGGTGAAGGAGACCAACCCCGGAGTTTGGGAAAAGGCGACAACTACCGCTGCGCCGCACGCGGACCGGCATGGGTTCCGCACCATCGCCGACATCATGACGGCCCTCAATCCCTTCACCGGATCTTTCTATCTCGAGACTCTGCAGGTGAGCCGCTATACGCGCGAGATGTTCTGCCTCATGGAAGGCCGCCATGTCCATCCATCAACCTTGTATCCCGGCGGAGTAGGTACCGTGCCCACGGTGCAGCTCTTTACGGACTATATTGTCCGGTTGATGAAGTATGTCGAGTTCATGAAGAAGGTTGTGCCGCTGCACGACGATCTCTTCGATTTCTTCTACGAGGCTCTCCCCGGATACGAGGAGGTAGGCCGCAGGCGGATTCTTCTTGGGTGCTGGGGATCGTTCAATAACCCTGATGTCTGCGACTATACGTACCAGAGGATGACGGATTGGGGGCGCGGGATGTTTGTTACGCCCGGCGTCGTTGTCGATGGACAGCTAGTAACAACCGACCTGGTGGACATCAATCTGAACATCCGCATTTTGCTGGGCAGCTCATACTACGACGATTGGCAGAATTCTGAGACCTTTGTCAAAAAAGATCCTTTGGGGAATCCTGTCGACCAGCGCCATCCCTGGAATCAGAGTACCTTCCCCAGGCCGCAAAAGCGCAACTTCAAGGATAAGTACACCTGGGTCATGTCGCCGCGCTGGTACGACAAGCGCACGAAAGAATATCTGGCGCTCGACACCGGTGGCGGCCCAATCGCGCGGTTCTGGGCAACTGCACTGGCTGGCCTCGTGGACATCGGCTACGTCAAGGCAACCGGGCACAGCGTCAAGATCTACCTGCCAAAAACCGCATCGCTTCCTGAGGTCGAGCTTGAGTGGAAGATTCCAAAGTGGAGCAATGCGATCGAGCGGGATCGTGCACGTACGTACTTCCAGGCTTATGCAGCGGCTTGCGCGCTTCATTTCGCCGAGCAGGCGCTCGCGGAATTGCATGCTGGCCGCACGAAGACGTGGAACGATTTCAAGGTGCCCGAGGAAGCGATTGGTTGCGGCTTCCACGAAGCAGTTCGCGGCGTCTTGTCGCATCACGTCGTGATTCGCAATCACAAGATCGCCAACTATCACCCTTATCCTCCTACTCCCTGGAACGCCAACCCACGAGATATTTATGGAACTCCCGGACCGTATGAGGATGCGGTACAGAACACGCCGATTTTTGAGGAAAACGGTCCGGAGAACTTCAAGGGAATAGATATCATGCGGGCGGTACGCAGCTTCGATCCTTGTTTGCCCTGCGGCGTGCACATGTACCTCGGGAACGGCAAGGTGCTGGAGACAAGCCATTCCCCGATGTTCGGCACCCAGCCCTAAGTTATACGCGGATCGATCGGCGATCAAAGGAGGCGCGTGGCTAACGACGGAGAGTTCCAGGAACAAGTACGGCAACTTGGTAAGTTAGTCGCGCAATTCGACCAGTTGCCGGATAGCGACGCAAAGTCTGCGGGCAGGGAGTTGGTACAGCTCCTGATGGACCTCCATGGTAGAGGTCTGGAACGTGTGATGGAGATTATCTTCGATTTTGGAGAGCCGGCTCCAGGAATTATCGACAAACTGGGACGGGATCGAGTGGTCGGCGGCCTGCTGCTTCTCTATTCCCTCCATCCGGATGGACTGGAAACCCGTGTGCAAAACGCAGTTGAAGGGATACGTCCCCGTCTACGCAAACTCGCCTGCACAGTTGAGCTTGTACGCGTCGACGAGGGGGTCGTGCAAGTACATCTGGCAACTTCAGGTCACAGCTGTGGGTCTTCCACCCGAGATCTGCGATCGATCGTGGAAGACGGAATCTATGAGTTCGCGCCGGATGTAACATCGATCGAGATTCTGGGACTGGAAGAACCAACGCCTGTGGGCTTTGTCGCTCTGGAAAGCCTTCTAGGGCAATATCTCGCCGGGGCCGCATCGATCGTGCATGCGCCAGAAAGAGATGGTGCCGAGTGAGAATGTCAGTGGCGCTTATGTGGGGGGCTCGCCATGCATGAAGAGACCCTTCCAGCCCTGGATCAGGCGTTCGGAACGCTGCGCCAGTTTACCCGCGTGCGTCGCTCAGTACCACGGGCTGTGGAGCAGTGCGAGTTGTGCAGTGCGGGCCTGACGCAAGAGCACCCCCATCTGGTGGAACTCGTTTCGCGGAACATTCTCTGTGCCTGCGATGCGTGCGCGATGCTCTTCGATGGGATGGAGAAGTCAAGGTACAAGCGCGTCTCCAGACGTGCCCAGCATCTGACTGACTTTGAGATGACGGATGGGCAATGGGAGAGCTTGCTCATACCGATAAACATGGCCTTCTTCTTTCATTCGAGCGTTGAAGGCAGGGTGATTGCACTTTATCCGAGCCCGGCGGGCGCGGTTGAATCCTTGCTGCCGCTCGAAGCATGGAACGAGATTGCAGCGGGCAATCGAGCGCTGGGCGCCCTTGTACCCGACATTGAAGCCCTGTTGGTCAACCGGGTGGGTCACGCTCATGGGATTGCGCAGGCCGAATACTATATTGCGCCCATCGATGAGTGCTATAAGCTCGTCGGCCTGATTCGTAAGAACTGGAGAGGTTTATCTGGAGGCACCGAAGTATGGGAAGAGATCGGCCATTTCTTCTCGGAGTTGCGATCGAAAGCAGAGCGGGTCGGTGGAGCACCCAATGCCTGACCTAAGCTTCCGGATCGAAGGAGCGAACGCGGTCCCATTTGCGGCAGCTCCTACGCTTGCGTTCAAACTCGAGATCAAGAATGCCGCAGCCGACGAAACCATCCACACGATTGCGCTGCGTTGCCAGATTCAGATTGAAGTCGCCCGGCGTCGATACGCAACAGGGGAGCAGGAGGCGATGCTTGATCTCTTCGGAGCGCCCGATAGATGGAGTCAGACCTTGCGCAACCTGCTTTGGACCAACGCCACCATGGTTATCCCTGCTTTTGCAGGTGCAAGCACGATAGCTGATCTTCAGGTGCCCTGCACTTTCGACTTCAACGTCGCTTCCACTAAATATTTTGAAGGCCTCACGGACGGAGATATCCCTCTCCTTGTTATGTTTAGCGGCACCGTCTTCTATGCGCATCAGGACGGCATGCTGCAGGTGGCTCCGATCTCGTGGGAACAGGAGGCGAGATTCAAACTTCCAGTGAGAGTGTGGCGCGAGATGATGGACGCCTACTATCCCAATAGTGTCTGGATCAATCTGCGCCGCGATGTGTTTGAGCGCCTCTATCGCTATAAGATGCAGCACGGCATTCCCACCTGGGAGCACGCGCTGGAGCAGCTACTTCCCATGGAATCGGCGGTGCAATCGTGAACCTGGATCAAGTGGAAAAGATCGCCGAGGCTGTGCTCTACGAGGGATACATGCTCTATCCCTACCGGCCTTCCTCGGTCAAAAATCAGCAACGCTGGAATTTCGGAGTGCTCTGCCCCCAATCCTACTGCGAACAGCAACTTGGATCCGAGGCATCGATGATGCAAACGGAGTGTCTGGTCAAGGCAAACCCATCCGCGCGGCTCAGTGCGAAGATTCGATTTCTGCAAATTGTTCGACGCTCGATCGGGAAGCTTCACTCACCGGGACAAGAGGAGCCTGAAGGCGTGCGGCCCGAGTTTGATCCAATGGAGCGCCTCGAACTGAATGGCCGCGTCTTTCAACCCTGGCAGGAAGCCGTGGAGCGGGAGCATACTTTTACTGCGCTGAGTCCCGCCGCGCTCTCTTTACTTTCCCCTTTGCATCTCGTCTTTCCTTCAGGAAAGCAGTTCGAGTATCTGCGTGACGAGCAAGGCCGGGCGGTTGGAGTGATTGTGCGCGAGTGGGAGATGTTGGCAGCATCGGTCTATTTTGATATGGAGGAGTGCCATGACGAAGTGGTCAAGGTCACGGTGAGTATCAGTAATCTCACGCCCTTTGACTGCTTGGAAACGGCGACCCGCGAAGATGCTCTCGCGTTCTCACTTGTGTCTGCCCATACCATCCTCGGCGTCGAGCAGGGAAGGTTTCTATCCCTGCTCGAACCTCCCCGAGGGTTTGAAGATCTCGCTGCCCAATGCAGCAACATCGGTACATGGCCAGTTCTCGTCGGAGATCATTCCGAGACTGTATTATCGTCGCCCATCATCCTGTACGACCATCCGCAGATCGCCCCGGAGAGCGCGGGCAATCTCTTTGACGCGACCGAGATCGACGAAATCCTTTCCTTGCGCATCCTCACCCTGACTGACGAAGAGAAACGCGAAATGCTGCAATCCGATGGGCGTGCGCGGGAGATTCTGGAACGCACCGAGAGCATGCCGGAAGAGCAATTCATGAAACTTCATGGTGCATTGCGTGGATTGACCCCGCTCAAGGAGGAGGCGCAATGAATCAGTGGGAATGGAACCTCCTCGAAGACAAGGCACAAGTGGACCATGTTGTGGTTGATGGAGTCGAGGTAAGGATAGGCGATCGTGTTCGTCTGCGCCCGCGCGATGGCGGGGACATTCTGGACCTTGCCTTGCGAGGACAGATCGCGACCGTCGAGAGCATCGAACAGGACTACGAGGGCCAACCACACATTTGTGTCGTTCTCGAAGATGATCCCGGTCGTGATCTGGGGATGATGAGGCAGCCAGGCCACCGTTTCTTCTTCAATACGGCAGAGATCGAGCCATTGCCGGAAGAAGAGCAGGGTGAGCGGAAACTTGCAATGAAGCCCAGGATTCTGATCGCAGGTATCGGCAATATCTTTCTTGGCGACGATGGCTTTGGAGTGGAGGTTGTGAGCCGTCTGGCCAGCCGCGCGTTGCCGGAGACAGTGCGGGTCGTCGACTTTGGTATTCGCGGTTTGGACCTGGTCTATGCCCTGCAGGACGGTTACGAAACGACGATTCTCATTGATGCATATCCTCACAGACAGCCACCAGGAACGGTTTCCATCGTCAAACTGGATGCGGACGAAACTACCGATTCGCCCGGCAATTTCGTCGAGCCCCATAGCATGCATCCAATGAATGTCTTGCGGATGGCAAGAGCAATGCATAGGCCTCTTAAACGGGTTCTGCTAATTGGGTGTGAACCGGCTACCTTAGGTGGAGACGAAGGGCATATGGGGCTGAGCAAACCCGTTGAGGCTGGAGTAGAAGAAGCGCTCAATGCGACCGAGTCGCTGGTAAGACGAATTCTCGATGGCGAGTTGACCTGAGATGAAGAACGAAGTTGGCGCAAAAGGAGAACGTAGATGTCGATGGAATTGTCAGAGTCCACCAACAGCGGAAGCGGCAGCGACAAGGAGACCCTCTACTTATTGGGAGGCGTCGCCCTGGTTGTGTTTGGAGCCGGATTGATTCTCTCTAATCCCTTCATTCGCCGTTACATGTCGCAGCTAGGCATCAGTAACCTGGCCCATGCCGCGATGCCGGATATCGAGCGGTATCTCAAGATGAGGGCCATGTAAAGTTCAATGGAAACTGCTAATGTCATCCTCACCCATTACGTTCTCGATGCGAAGGCGAGCAGGTTCACGGTGCAAGCCTTTGCGACGGGCCTGCTCTCTGCAATGGGACACAATCCGACGATTGGCATTCGGAGCTTCAGCGGGGAGGTAAACTTCAGCCCAGAGGCGCTTCAGGGAAGCGAATTTTGCCTGACTATCAAGACTTCCTCATTGAGCGTTGAGGACGATATCTCTGATAAGGATCGCCGAGAAATCGAAAAGCTGATGAACGAGCAGGTCCTGGAGACTGCAAAATATCCCGAGATCGTTTATGAGGCACCGGTCGTCACGATCACGAAGATGGGGGATTCTTTGTATTCCGCCACACTCGAAGGCAATCTGACCCTCCATGGCGTCACTTGCAGACAGCCAGTGACTGCGCGTATCGCTGTCTTCGGAACCATGCTCCGGGTCTCCGGCGATTTTACGCTGAAGCAAAGCGACTATCAGATCAAACCCATCTCCGTGGCCGGAGGCGCTCTCAAGCTCAAAGACGAACTGAAATTCTCTTTCGAGATGGTAGCCAGGGAACAGGAGTAACGACTATGCTTTTGCGCTGGAGAACTGTACGTCCAGGAAGGAAGCCGCAAAATGTGTCTAGCCATTCCAGGAAAACTCGTTGAACTCATGGAGGGCCAGGATCCCGTGGGCATCGTGGAAGTAACCGGGGTTCGCCGCAAAGTCCAGCTGGGGCTTCTCATCGACGACATGCCGAAGGCCGGCGACTGGGTTCTGATCCATGTTGGGTTTGCGATGTCCAAGATCAGCGAGCAAGATGCGGCAGAGCAGATGCGCCTGCTGACGGCTCTTGGCGAAATAGGACCGGCTATGGAAGAGGTCCGAGGGTACGGTCTGGAAAACAGTGCAGACCACGACGACCTGGACCAACCCAACCGACGATCCAACGCCTGACGAGGAGATCGAACATGCGATACGTGGACGAATTCCGCGACTCTGAACTGATTACGAAAGCGTCCGCAGAGATTCGCCGCATGGTCGATCCCGCACGGCACTATCACATCATGGAGGTGTGCGGCGGCCACACGCACGCCATCTACCGCTTCGGGCTCAAGGATATTCTTCCTGAAAATATTGAACTGATCCACGGGCCGGGCTGTCCGGTTTGTGTTTTGCCGATGGGAAGGATCGACGATGGGTTAGACATCGCACGAAATCCAAACACAATCTTCGCGGCTTTTGGGGACATGATGCGCGTGCCTGGAGCGCACGGCAGTCCCTTTGAGCACAAGGCGCGGGGGACCGATGTCCGCATCGTGTACTCGCCTGCGGACGCGTTGGAACTGGCGAAGAAATATCCTGAGAAGGAGGTCATCTTCTTCGCGATCGGATTCGAGACGACAGCGCCCTCCACCGCTCTTACGCTAATGAGCGCCAAGGCTCAGGACATCCACAACTTTTCTGTCTTCTGCAACCACGTCACCATCGTTCCGGCAATCCGCGCCATTCTGGATTCTCCGGACATGCGTCTCGACGGCTTCATCGGCCCAGGGCATGTTTCGACTGTGATCGGTTGCAGGCCGTATGAATGGATCGCCAGAAACGAGGGCAAGCCGGTAGTTACCTCAGGCTTTGAGCCGCTGGATTTGCTGCAATCAATTATCATGCTTTTGCGGCAGCTGCATGCTGGCGAAGCCAAAGTCGAGAATCAATATAAGCGGGTGGTGCCTTGGGAAGGCAATAACGCGGCCCTCAAAGCAATGGCCGAAGTCTTCGAACTGCGGCCCTATTTTGAGTGGCGCGGACTTGGATTTATATCGCAGTCAGCATTGCGCATTCGCGAGAAGTACGCCGCGTGGGACGCAGAGCAACGCTACGCCATCCCTGAGACGCGTGTCGCAGACCCGAAGGCAGCGCAATGCGGAGAAGTGCTGAAAGGTGTCTTGAAACCCGCGCAGTGCAAGTTGTTCGGAAAGGAGTGCACTCCCGAACATCCAATTGGCGCGCTTATGGTTTCGTCCGAGGGCTCATGCGCAGCATATTACAACTACGAGTACCGCAAATCGCTGGTGACGACGATCCGCTCCGTGGCGTGAAGGCTAAATCCTTGACGAAGGGCTCGCCAGCGGTGGTTCGCTTCCGCGATCCACAGATTGAGATGGCGCACGGAGCTGGTGGAAGGGCCAGCCGCAGACTGGTCGAGGGCTTGTTTGCGCCTCTTCTCTTTCCGGGCTTAGACGAGCCACTCAGCGACGCTGCCTATCTTGAGGTGGCGGGTACGCCAATCGCCTTCACGACCGATAGTTTTGTTGTGAAGCCGTTACGCTTTCCCGGCGGCTCGATCGGGAAACTTGCCGTCAATGGCACCATGAACGACCTGGCTGTCTCCGGCGCCAAATGCTGTGCCATGGTCGTGACCTTCGTTCTCGAAGAAGGGCTTCCTACGGCTGTTCTCGAAGAGGAGGTCCGCGCCATGTCCGAAGCTCTCGAACGGGCGGGGGGCAGGATGGCGGGTGGAGACACCAAGGTTGTCGAGCGCGGCAAGGCCGACGGCATGTACATCACGACAGCTGGAATCGGCACACCTCTGCCTGGTGTCAAAGTGGATGCGCGCTCCGTGCGTCCAGGCGACAAAGTATTGTTGTCCGGCCCGATCGGCGATCACGGAATCACTATTCTTCTCGCGCGTGGTGAGTTAGATTTCGAAGCGGATTTGTCCTCCGATACCCGTTCCGTCCTGCCGCTGGTGGAAGCGCTCGTGAGGGAGTGCGGTCCAGGAGTCCGCTGGATGCGCGATCCGACCCGCGGAGGTGTAGCCACGTCTCTTAACGAGCTGGCTCGTGATTGCGGTCTGGGGATTGAGTTGTTCGAAGAGGAGGTTCCCATGCACGATGCGGTTCGCGGTGCCTGCGAACTGCTCGGGTTGGATCCTTTGCACATCGCTAATGAAGGCCAGTTTCTTGCCATTGTCTCTCCTGACTACGCAGACATGGCCCTGAATGCTTTGCAGCAGACGGCGGGAGGTGAAGAGGCCCGGATTGTCGGACAGATTCAGAAAGAGCCTGCCAACGCCGTTCTGGTCACAACTCGTTATGGCGGCAGCCGAATCGTAGACATGCTGGTCGGCGATCCTCTGCCGCGGATTTGTTAGGACTACACAATGGTTTTGTCGCCCCCGACTGCCCGCACGCAAACGCCAGAAGTCATCCAAGGAAGAGAGCTGTCAATTACTGCTCTGGAGCTTTAAGCAATGAATCCTGAACCACGCATGTTGGAAGTTCGCAAGAATGTTCTTAAACACAACGATGTGGTGGCGCGCGCCCTGCGCGATCGCTTTCGGGCTCATGGAACGCTTGCGGTCAGCCTCGTCTCGAGCCCAGGCGCTGGTAAGACCGCCTTCCTCGAGAAGATCCTTACCCTCCTCAGGCCGCATTATCTTGTAGCCGCACTGGTCGGTGATCTGGCTACGGAGAACGACGCGCTTCGCCTAGCGCGTAGCGGAGCGCCCGTGAAGCAGATCACTACGGGAACGCTCTGCCACCTTGAAGCGGCGATGGTCGAGCATGCGTTGGAGGATTGGAATTTGGGCCAACTCGACTTTCTTTTCGTCGAAAACGTCGGCAATCTGGTTTGCCCCGCCTCCTATGACCTGGGTGAGGATCTTCGCCTGGTGCTGCTGTCAGTGACGGAAGGCGAGGATAAGCCGCTCAAGTACCCCACCATCTTCAATAGCGCCGATGCGGCTGTGATCACCAAAATCGACCTGGCAGCTGCAGTCGAGTTTGATGAACTGGCGGCTGACGCAAACATCCAGGCGGTGCGGCCGGGGATGCGTGTGTTCAAGGTCTCGGCAAAGACCAACGAGGGTATGAATGGCTTTCTCCAATTTCTTGCTGAGATGCGGGCACAGTCTGCAAAGGATTCAGGTGTAGACACCGGTGTACTCAAATGCATCCAAAACAGGGTAGGCTGACAAATCGACTCGAAGAGGTGACGTACATGATGAAGATTATCTGTCTTGCTGCTGGCATCGCCGCAATTGTGGTTATGATTTCGGTGGCTCCCGACGTTTCCCGTTACCTCAAAATCCGCGCGATGTAAAAGCCGTGACCGTATATAGAACGCGCACGAGCTTGTGCTTGCTGGTCGGCTGAACGCGCGGCGTTCGCCTAGTGATCGTTTGTTCAGGCCATTTAGTGAAGGCGCGGACCGTTGTGCTCATCGGACGGGTGAATCACCCAAAGATCAAGTGGCGGCGGGCTCCATTCTTCGTGTGACGCATCAGGCCCTGCGATCTACGAGCATCCGCCGCCTCGCGGCAGCCTCGCACGGAGGTGCTTCGAAGTATCGCATCAGCTTCGGAGACGAACTTCGATTAGCTTCCTCCAGCCACCTTTCGGCTTAGGATCTGCTCGACGTTGCTCTTGTCGACGAGCGAGACGCCAGTATCGACGAAAGACGGGAACGGGGCAAATGGGTCGAGCCCGTAGTCGGCGGCCAACGGCTTGACGGGGTAATGGTGGATGTCGTCGAGCGCCTTCAGGCCGAGCAGGGCCATAGTGTAAGGCTTCTGCGAGATGGTGGAGTCGATGGTGCCGTCCTTGACGAGCTGGAGTGTGGCCTCGTCGGTATCCATGGCGATCAGCAGGCGTCCTGGGTCGCCAGCGGCCTTGGCGCGGCGCAGGGCTTCACCAACGTCCTTGCCGGCGGAGGACTGGAGGCAGATAAGCGCGTCGATGCGATCTGCGCCCTTGCGGGCGAGGTACTCTGTGGCCTTGTCCATGGCGACGCCGGAGTCGCCCTTCATGTCGAAGACCTCAACGATCTTGATGTTGGGATAGCTGTCGAAGACGTCCTTGTAACCTTTGAGGCGCTCCTCCAGATTAGGCTGGCCTGGCATGGTGAAAAACACGACGTTGCCCTTGCCGTTAAGGACCGCGGCGGCCCGCTGGCCACCGAGCCGGCCTGCCTGCAGGTTGTTGGTTCCAATGAAGTAGAGACGATGGCTCTCGGGGGCATCGGAGTCCATGGTGATGACCGGGATGCCAGCGGCGATGGCGGCGTCGATCTCAGGTGTGAGTATCTGCGAGTTCGTGACGGAGACAAGAATGCCGGCAGGCTTGCTCGCAACGAGGTTGTGAAACTCTTGTGCCTCGGCCTGGGGATCGAAGGTATTGGGCCCGCGCACATCGGCGGTGACGCCGTACTCCGTCGCTGCTTTTTGGAAGCCTTCTGTGGCGGTCTTCCAGTAAGGCAGGTCGACGTTTACGGTGACGAGGTAGTAGCGCTCGCTCTTGCTGTGCCGAGTGCAACCCTGGAGCACGGGAAGCGTAACTGCTATCAATCCAAAGAGAATCCCTCTGGTCCACATCCTCATCGCAAAAACCTCCAGTGAGACATGCTGTCCGGGTTATCTCTTACCCAATAAATCGGGCAGCGCCGCGGGATAGATTAACCGCGGCGGCGAGATATTACTCCTGTTTGGTGATAGTTGGCATGTGAGTCGACTAAAATTGAGGAAGCATGGTTTTACCCTTCGTCCGCGAGCTTCTCACGGACCTGGAGCACAGTGAGCCGTTTGAGCGTGTACGCCGTCATCTGAGCGGTGGATCGGGGCGTCGTCGTGTCTCCGGGCTTACTACAACTGCTCGTGCGCTGTACCTTCCTTATTTTGTGCGCGCGGCGAACGCTCCGGCGCTGATGATCGTCTCGGACAACAAGACCGCGGAAGCGCTCCATGCAGCCGTGGTGGAGGCTTGCGAGCTGACGGGAGCGCTCGAAGCCGCGCAGGTGATGCGCCTGCCTGCTCACGATGTTCTGCCGTTCGAGAATCTCTCGCCGCACCCGGAGATTCAGGAAACGCGCGCCGCGACGCTGTGGAAGATCTGTTCGCATAAACCGGCTGGGCCTCGCCTGGTCATTGCGCCGATTGAGGCTGCGTGCATGCGAGTGTTTGCACGGGACTTTTACGCGGCGCTGGCGCTGCGGCTGAACGTGGGAGAGGAGCACATTCCCGAGACGCTCGTGGAGCACCTGCTCTCTGTCGGCTACACAAGCGTGGATGTAGTGGAGATGCCGGGGCAGGTGACGATTCGCGGCGGCATCATCGATGTCTTCGGTCCGGAGCAGGAGCGGCCGGTCCGCATCGACTTCTTCGGCGATGAGATAGAGTCGATCCGGCGGTTCGACCCAGAGACGCAGCGGTCTTCCTCCTCGATGGACGGGGCGCTGATTCTGCCGCTTACAGAGACACCGGTGAGCGAGCGGTTGCTGATGGCAGTCAATGCCCGACTGACGCGCGGAGGTGCGGCCGGCGCGGCGCTGGAGGGTGGGGAAGAGCCGCGGGAGTTGCAGACGCATGTTGCCACACGCACGGGTGAGGCGACCGTGTTTCCGGGATGGGAGTTTTTTGCTCCAGTCGCGGGAGCAAACCACACGCTGCTCGATCTGATGGGTACGTCGACGCGCGTCTTCATCGAAGAGCCGGCGATGGTGAAGAACCAGGGCGAGCGGTGGTGGAACAAGGTTGAGCAGAGGCATGATCGTTCCGGGATTGGGTCGCTGGTCCGCCCGGAGGATATCTATCTTTCGCCGTGGGACCTGGAAGACAGGTTGCGGCGAACAACCGGGTGCGATCTCGATCAGCTTGGCGCGGTGGACGTATTGGAGGCAGATCGCAGCGAACTCTCAGAGGTGGACTTTGCGACGCGGCCGACGCAGCGGTTTCACGGCTCGATTCCTGCCCTCGTCGACGCGCTGCAGTCGCTGATGCGCCAGGAGGCGCGGATCCTGCTGACGGCGCCGAACCAAGGGGAGGTAGAGCGACTCGCGGGGCTGCTGCAGGAGTATGAGATCCCGTACCGGCTGGGCTCGCGCGCGGAGCAGCACGGCTCGTCGACGGTGTACTCGGAGTCGAGCTACCTTGCGGGCGATTTGCGCACCCCGGTCATCGTGAAGACGACGATGGCGGCGGGCGTGCAGATTCTCGACCTGGATAAGGCGTCGGCGCGGCAGATTGTCATCTTCGGCGCGCAGGATCTCTCGGACGAGGCTGATGTCACGGTGCGCCCGGCGCGGCGCGGCAAATCGAAGGCCGCGGCGTTCATCTCGGACTTCCGCGATCTTGCGGTAGGGGACTATGTCGTCCACGTGGAGCATGGTATTGCTCGCTACTGCGGGCTGCGGGTCATCGAGGAGAACGATGCGCCGCCGCTCGAGCTGATGATTCTGGAGTTTGCCGATGAGGCGAAGCTGTATGTTCCGCTGACGCGCCTGGACCTGATCCAGAAGTATCGGTCGACGGAGACGGGTCCTGCGCCGCAACTGAACCGGCTGGGATCGCAGGGTTGGCAGAAGACCAAGGCCCGCGTCAAGAAGGCGATGGCCGATATGGCTGCGGAGTTGCTGAAGCTGTATGCGCAGCGCGAGGCCACGCAGGGAACGCCTTTTTCGCCGGACACGAACATGCAGCGCGAGTTCGAGGACGCCTTCGACTTCAACGAGACCGACGATCAGCTCTCGGCAATTGCGGACATCAAGGCTGATATGGAGTCGACGCAGCCAATGGACCGCCTGCTGTGCGGCGATGTGGGCTACGGCAAGACCGAGGTTGCGATGCGCGCGGCGTTCAAGGCCGTCCAGGACTCGAAGCAGGTCGCTGTGCTGACGCCGACGACGGTGCTCAGCTTCCAGCACTACGAGAGCTTCAAGCGGAGGTTTGCGAACTTCCCGGTCAACATCGAGATGATCTCACGCTTCCGAACTGCGAAGGAGCAGAAAGAGATTCTCGAGAAGGTCGAGCAGGGCAAGGTCGATATCCTCATTGGCACCCATCGGCTGCTTTCGAAGGATCTGAAGTTTCAGGATCTGGGGTTGCTGGTTGTCGATGAGGAGCAGCGTTTTGGCGTGCGGCACAAGGAGCGGCTCAAGCAAATGCGCGCCGCGATCGATGTGCTGAGCATGTCGGCGACCCCGATTCCGCGTACGCTGCATATGTCGCTGATCGGTCTACGGGATATGAGCGTGATTGAGACGCCGCCGAAGGACCGCATGGCGATCCAGACAATCGTGGCGAAGTTCGACGACAAGCTGATTCGCACAGCGATCGAGATGGAGTTGGAGCGCGGAGGGCAGACATACTTCGTTCATAACCGCGTCGAGACCATTTACGACCTGGCGACAAAGATTCGCGAACTGGTGCCGCATGCGCGTGTTGTCATCGGGCATGGGCAGCTTCCGGAGACGGAGCTGGAGCGCGTGATGCTGGCCTTCATGAATCACGAGTACGACGTGCTGGTGGCGACTTCGATTATCGAGAACGGGCTGGATATTCCGCTGGCGAATACGATTGTGGTGAACCGTGCGGACCGGCATGGGCTGAGCGAACTGTATCAGCTGCGCGGGCGCGTGGGCCGATCAAACCGGCGCGCGTACGCGTATCTATTGATTCCGCCGGAGACGGAGCTGACGGAGATTGCGCGGCGCAGGCTCGCGGCGTTGAAGGAGTTCAGCGACCTCGGCGCAGGCTTCAAGATTGCTGCGCTCGATCTGGAGCTGCGCGGCGCGGGAAACATGCTGGGAGGTGAGCAGTCGGGGCACATCGAGGCGATTGGCTTTGAGATGTATACCTCGATGCTCGAAGAGGCAGTCCGCAAGATCAAGGGCGAGGGCGAGAAGCCTGCGCATGCGGCGACCGTACTGAATCTCGGCATCAGCGTGCGCATCGACTCCGACTATATTCCTGAAGAAAATCAGCGCCTGCGGATGTATAAGCGCATCGCGGGTGCGGAGGACTATGCGACACTATCGGACATTCGCGCGGAGTTGCAAGACAGGTATGGCGCTCCTCCGGAATCCGTGCTGAATCTGCTGGCGGCTGGTGAGCTGCGATTGCAGTCGCAGCAACTCGGCATCGCGCAGATCGATCGCAAGCGGACGCAAATGGAGCTGAACAAGGTGAAGACGTTTGTCGAGATGCTCCACATTAAATTAGTTGAGCCGGGAAGCGGAAGCTCCGATGGGGCGCACGCCATCGATCCCGGAGTGCTGATGAAGCTGGTGAGCCGCAACGCCAAGAAGGGCGCGCAGTTCAGCCCACAGGGTGTGCTGCGCTGGCCGCTCACAAGTGCCAAGGCGGAGGAAGTGATCAGCGAGACACGCACGTTGCTGGACGCGCTCGATACGGCGAAGCTCCCGGCCTGATCACAAGGGCTTGCAGTATGATTCCCGCATGCGGAGGAATGCCATGCATGAGGCCATCCGTGTCGGCGAGATGACTGTGACATTCCTCAAGACTCGGCAGGAGACTGGGGGCAAGCTCGATCTTTTCGAGTTGACGATTCCTTCGCAGGCCAGCGTGATTGTTCCGCATCTTCATCGCGACCACGACGAGGTGATCTTCGGAATGGATGGCACAGTTACCTTCTGGCTCGACGGCAAAAGGACTCTGGTGAGCCATGGAGACAAGCTTTCGATTCCTCGGAGAACGGTGCACTCTTTTGCCAACCAGCGCAAGAACATGGCGCGGATCATGTGTCTTCATACCCCGGGAGAGTTGGGACCAGAGTATTTCCACGAGATTGCCGCTTATTTCAACACAGGTTGCCCGCCAGACGTCGCAGGAATCGGCGAGGTGATGCTGCGTTACGGTGTGATCCCTTCGACGCACGAACGGCAATTGACGGGTGTTGCACTCTGAATGATGATGGAGAAAATCCTCCCTCTGAGGAGGCCGCAGGCAAAGAGCGCCAAAGAGAACGGCGGTGCTACCGCGCAGAACTATAAAGAACAGTAGGTTGAACGGCAATGCACTTTCTGTAGCCGGCCGCGTTGTCGATCATGTGATATCAACGTAACTTCAGGTTTATCGCCACGGATACGAGAGAAAATGCCCAAGTTCCTTAGCACGTTCACTTTTGCAATTGGAATCGTGACTCTTATGTTGACGTCCACCGTACCTGCCCAGAGACTCTCCGCCGATGGAGCTGCCCAGACATTCAGGTTTCTTACCGATCAGTATTTCTCTGATGTCTACTTTCATTTCTCACCTACGCTAGGTACGCAAGCTGGCCTCCACGAGTACGACTCAGAGCTTGAGGACTATTCGGCAGCGACCATTCAAAAGCAGATCGCTGTGCTTCACGAGTTCGAGAGGAAGCTCGCAGCAATTGACCCAGCTGCACTCGATGCCGGGCCTGCCGGCGACTATGCGATGCTGCTGAACAGCATCCGTTCAAATCTGCTGACGCTCGAGGCCATCCGGCCATGGGAGAAGAATCCCGATACATATTCCTCTGGCATCACTGCATCCGCGTTCTGCATTATGTCGCGGGCGTATGCTCCGGCAAACGAAAGGCTTCATTCACTGGTCGCTCGAGAGAAACTGATGCCGCAGGTATTGCTGGAGGCGCGCAAGAATCTGAAGAACCCGCCACGCATCTATACCGAGATTGCGCTTGAGCAGATTGACGGCCTCGTCAGTTTTTTCAAGAGCGATGTTCCGGCCGCGTTCAAGGATGCCAATGATCCCGCAACACGCGCGGCCTTCGACAAGTCAAACACCGCCGTCATTGAGGCGCTGAAAGAGTATGGCGCGTGGATGAAGTCTGACCTTTTGCAGCGTTCGAACGGGGACTTCCGGCTGGGCGCGGAGACCTTCGCGAAGAAGCTGTCCTACGACGAGATGGTTGACATACCATTAGATCGCTTGTTACAGATTGCTTATGACGACTTGCACAAGAACCAGGCCGAGTTCGCGCGTGTCGCCAAAGAGGTGGATCCGACGAAGACTCCTACTGAAGTTCTGGCTGAACTCGCGACGATTCATCCCGCGCCCGACAAGCTGCTGGAGTCCTTCCATGACACCTTCGACTCGCTGATCTCATTCATCAACGCGCACCAAATCATCACTATTCCCTCTACGGTGCAGCCTACGCTCGAGGAGACCCCGCCTTTCATGCGCGCGACGACCTTCGCGTCGATGGATCCGCCGGGGCCGTTTGAGACGCACTCAACGACCGCGCTCTTCAACGTTACGCTGCCGGAGAAGGATTGGAGCCCCGAGCACGTCGCCGAGCATATGGCGAGCTTCAATATTGGAACGATTATCTCGACCTCGGTGCACGAAGCCTATCCTGGCCACTATGTGCAGTTTCTCTGGATGCCACAGTTTCCATCGAAGATCCGCAAGCTGGTTGGCGCGAACTCCAATATTGAAGGCTGGGCCCATTACACGGAGCAGATGATGCTCGATGAGGGCTACGCCGCGCCGCCAGCCAATGCCACACGAGAGCAGGTTCGCGAAGCGAAGCTGATCAAGCTAGGGCAACTGCAGGACGCACTTCTACGTGATGCACGCTTCGTGAATGCGATCAAGCTGCACACGGGGCAGTTCACCTTCGATCAGGCGGTCGACTTTTTCGTAAAAGAAGGCTATCAGTCGCATTCGGTTGGACTCGTCGAGACCAAACGCGGGACCGCGGACGCCACCTATCTCTACTACACGCTAGGCAAACTGGAGATCATGAAGCTTCGCGAAGACATGAAGAAGAAGCAGGGTGCGGCGTTCAATCTCGAGAATTTTCACGATGCGTTTATGCGGCAGGGGTTTGCGCCGATCAAGATTATTCGCAAGGCTATGCTGCATGATGACTCTCCGGTACTCTGAGCACGCTTTTTTGTTACCTAACAGTGCTATCCCCTGACTCTTCCAGGGCTGCTACGATTTCTACAATCCAGCTGCATCCAAGGAACACATGACTCCGAAAATTCGCAAAGCTGTTTTTCCTGCCGCAGGCCTTGGCACTCGATTTTTGCCCGCTACAAAAGCAACTCCCAAGGAGATGCTCTGTCTCGTCGACAAGCCATTGATCCAGTACGGGGTCGAAGAGGCCGTCGCTGCCGGCTGCACCGAGATCATCATTGTTACTGGCCGCGGCAAGACGACGATGGAGGACCACTTCGACAAGTCCTTCGAACTGGAAGCTACTCTCGCCGCAAAGAATAAAACCGCGCTGCTAGAGATTGCGCGCTCGGTCTCGAAGCTCGCCAAGATTACTTACACGCGGCAGTCCGAGCCCCTGGGCCTGGGCCATGCCGTTCTGCAGGCCAAGGAGATCGTCGGCAACGAGCCGTTTGCTGTCTTGTTACCCGACGATATCGTCGATGCAAAGACGCCGTGCATGAAGCAGATGGTGGAGGCCTTTGAGCAGACCGGGTCAAGCATCCTCGGCTCCGAGGTCGTCGAAGGCCCGGCGATTCAGAACTACGGCTGCCTCGACTGCGCTCCTGATCTGAAGAATCCCCGCCTGCTCGCCGTCCGGGACATGGTCGAGAAGCCGAAGCCCGAAGAAGCGCCGTCGCAGAACGCCATCATCGGACGCTATGTGCTCACGCCGCGAATCTTCGAGATGCTGGAAAATATTACACCCGGTGCAGGTGGAGAACTGCAGCTCACCGATGGAATCAAGGCCCTGCTCAAGTACGAGAAGGTATACGGCTTCACCTACGAAGGAAAGCGCCACGACGCAGGCGACAAGCTCGGATTTCTGAAGGCGACCGTTGAGTTTGCGCTGAAGAACGAAAAGCTCGGGCCCGACTTCCGTGCCTGGCTGAGGTCGTTTCAGCTGTGAGAAACGAATAAAATCCGCAGGCAGCGACTAGAGCGTGAAGACGCCGCAATCGCTGCCTCTTTCATCATGCGCATCTTTTCTGACGTTGGGCCATTCAACCGGTAGGAACACCGTTTGGAGCAATGTATGCCTCGTCGCCCTCGCAACGGCTCTGGGCATCGACCCGCCAAATCCAGGCATCGCGGACTAGAAGGTAAAAGCGATCCCAACCGTGGACCAGCCCTGGAAGAACTTACTCTCGGGACTCGAGCGAATGACATCGATCCTGACAGAACTTGCGTTCACGGAGGTCTCGGCTCAGCTTACTTGAGGCACATCAATGCTTTGGGTCGGTATAGCGCCCGGCCCGGGTCGAATGGACCGGGCCTGGAACCCCTTCCCTCACTTACGTTCGCTGTAAATATCTGCTCAACGAGGATGACGTAGTCTTGCCTGCAGCATCATATTTTTTGTCGATCACTACAGGCCTTCCAACCCTATTGGGTTATCGAACATCGCTCCCTATGAGGCATTTCGTGAACGCTTTTTGCCCATAACAATGAACCACTGAGGAGAGTGAAATGAAAAGCAAAACGAAACAGGAAGTTCCCACAGAATTGAGCGCAGATGGAATCGCCGAGATCGTGAGCAGCCTGAATGCGTTGCTCGCCGATGTCTTCGCGCTGTATCTCAAGACGAAGAACTTCCACTGGCACATGACCGGTCCGCACTTCCGCGATTATCACCTGCTTCTCGACGATCACGGGGACCAGATCTTCGCTATGACGGACGATATCGCCGAGCGCGCACGCAAGCTGGGGATGCCTACCCTTCGCTCCATCAGCGATATCACGGCGCACCAGCGTCTCGAGGACAACAACAAGCAGCAGGTCACTCCGCACGCGATGCTCTCGGAGCTCTGCAGCGACAACTCGCGGCTTACAGGATTCATGCGCGATACGCACGATATCTGCGACGAGCACAAGGATGTCGCGACTGCGAGCCTGCTCGAGAACTGGATCGACGAAACCGAGCGCCGCACGTGGTTTCTTGCTGAGACTCTCAAGAACATATAGGGCCGCTCAGTCGTCGTAAGCGCCTGCGTGTGTCGGCTTGGAGGCAGCGCTTCAATTTTAAGAGTGAGCACGAAGCGCTGCCTTGAAATCTCTACAGCAGAGCTGCATCTATACCGTGATAGAAAGAAGACCAACCATGCCGAAACCTATCGTCGGGCTTCATCACGTAACGGCCATCGCTTCTGACCCGCAACGCAATCTGGACTTCTACACAGAGACGCTTGGACTGCGCTTTGTGAAGCGCACAGTCAACTTCGACGACCCCGGAACCTATCACTTCTATTTCGGTGACGACGCAGGCACGCCGGGTACGATCCTAACGTTCTTTCCGTGGCCCCATGCCGCACGCGGGCACTCGGGTGCAGGCGAGGTTACGAAGACCGCCTTCAGCGTCCTACTGGCGTCGCTCGATTACTGGGAGCAGAGGCTCCGCGAGAATAGCCTGCTGGTTGAGCGCACGGGCAAGCGGTTTCACGAAGAGGTGCTCACCTTCCCCGATCCCGACGGCATGAAGGTCGAGATCGTCGGCCATGCTGATGCGGCCGCTATCAAGGTGCCGCGCTATGCGTCTGTGCCGGCTGAACATGCGCTTCGCGGATTCTTCGGTGTTACGCTGCACGAGCGTAATCACGAAGAGACAGCCGCCCTCCTCGGAGTGATGGGCTTCCAAAAAGTTGCCGAGGAAGGCAACCGCATGCGCTTTGCCGCCGACGGTCATGCACTTGGCAATCACATCGATGTGCTGGTCGATCCACGGGCGCACTACGGACGCATGGGCGCCGGCAGCGTCCACCACATCGCGTTTCGCGCGCCCGACGATGCATCACAGCTTGAGTGGCGCGAAGAGATCGCGAAGCATGTGGATGTCACTCCCGTGCTCGATCGCACCTACTTCCACTCGATCTACTTCCGCGAGCCGGGCGGCGTGCTCTTCGAGTTGGCGACCGACCCCCCGGGCTTCGCGCTCGACGAGCCAATCGAATCTCTGGGTGAAGCGCTGCGCATTCCTCCATGGCTCGAAGGTCACCGTAGCGCCATTGAAAAGCGACTGCCATCGATCGAACTGCACAAGGCGGAAGCGACGACATGAGCGGCGATCCGCATCTTCTGCAACCGGTGCGCCGCTTTGGCGTTCCGCTCAAGAAGGCCGAAGCGGCCATGGTGCTGCTGCATGGCCGAGGAGGCTCGGCGGAGGACATCCTCAGCCTCGCGCAGCCGCTGTATCACGCGAAGCTCACCTACCTTGCACCGCAGGCCGCCGGGCACACCTGGTATCCATATTCGTTTCTGGCTCCGATCGACGAAAACGAGCCCTGGCTCTCATCCGCGATCAAGAAGGTCGGGTCCACGGTGCAACTCGCGCGCGATGCTGGTCTCAGTGAGGAGAGAATCTTCGTCTGCGGATTTTCGCAAGGTGCCTGCCTTGCCACCGAGTTTGTGGCTCGCAATCCGACAAGATACGGCGGCCTAATCGCCTTCACCGGCGGCCTCATTGGGCCTCCATCGGCCGATCTGAAGCATGACGGAGACCTGGAAGGAACGCCGGTCTTCCTCGGTTCGGGAGATCCCGATCCTCACGTTCCCTGGATCCGAGTTGAAAAGTCGGCGGAAATTCTGCGAGAGATGAACGCTGTCGTCACAATGCGGCGATACCCTGGAATGCCTCACACGATCAGCCCCGAGGAACTGGACTTCGGCAAGCGGCTCCTTCAGGACGCTCTTAGTGAAGCCGGCGATTGAAGCAATCTCATAAAGCCAATGCGTAGAAGGTAGCTGCGCCGGCAAGGTTTAGCGTATAGTCGCGCCGAGGGCCAAGAACCAGGCCAGAAAGAAGGGTTGCCCTATCTCGCAAATCGCGTCTACTCCGCCTTCTCTGGTCGCTGGGAACATTCCTAAACTGCGCCGCGAACTGGGAGTGCGCGATATTACGCTGTTTTCCGCGGCTTGCATGGTCAGCGTTCGCTGGATTTCAGCGGCCGCCCATACCGGGCCCGGCACCATAGTACTTTGGGCTCGCTGCGTCCATCTTTTTTCTTGTTCCGCTGGCGATCGCCGTCGGTACGCTTACGGTCAAGTATCCCGGAGCAGGCGGCATGTATCTTTGGGCTCGGAACGACTTCGGCCCGTTTCACGGTTTCCTTTGCTTCTGGACGTATTGGCTGGGAATCACCGTCCTATTCTCCGGGCTTGCCATCGCGTACATGAGCATGAGTGCCTACGCGCTGGGTCCGTCGCTTGAACATCTCACCAGCAGCCGAACCTATGTAATCTCCGCTTCGCTAGGCGTCATCTGGCTCGGGCTGGGGCTCAACCTTATCGGCGTCGGCGTGGGCAAATGGACAGAGAATGTGGCCGGCATCGCCTCCTGGCTGCTGGTGGTCCTACTCGTCGCCGTCGCTGTGCTCGCTTATCGAAAACATGGCCCAGCGACCGTCATCCATGCGGCGCAATTGGTACCTCGAGCCAACTGGAGCACGCTCAATTTCTGGGCCAGCATCTGCTATGCTGTCAGCGGCTTTGAAGTCGCCGGCATGATGGGTGCCGAGATCCGCGATCCCGCACGCACGATGCCCCGCGCGGCATGGCTTTCCTCCGCGTTTATCGCCGTGTTTTATATCGCTTCGACCATTGCGCTCCTGGTGCTGCTGCCATCTGCGCAGATAGACGAACTCAGCGGCGTGCCTCAGGCCGGCGTTCGAGCTTCCCAGATTCTTGGTGCGGCGTGGCTGCCCTCCGTCATCGTCTTTCTCATCATGGCCGCAGCCGTAGGGCAATTCGGGGGGCAAGGAAGCGCCACGGCCCGCATGCCCTTCGCTGCCGGCGTCGATCATTTGCTCCCGCGTGTCTTCGGACGCCTGCACTCGCGCTGGAAGACACCCTACGCTGGCATCATCGCAATGGGCGCTGTCTCAACCGTGCTGCTCGTCTCCTCGCAACTGGGAGATACCATGCTGGCCGGATACGATACGCTCGTTTCGCTGATGGTGATTGCCGGCTTCCTGCCCTACTTCTATATTTTCCTGAGCGCCTGGAAGGCGGGCAAGCACATCAGTGCGTGCTCGGGTGGCATCGTCACCGCAATCGCAATCGTTTGCGCTGTAGTGCCGACACGCGAGGTGCATCGCGTCTGGCTGTTTGAGCTGAAAATTCTTCTGGGAACCGCGGCGATCATCGGCTCGGCATGGCTCATATATGCACGTGGTCAGAGAACCGGTGCGCGAGCCGAGCTGTAGCAGCATATTTCATTAATAATCTGCAGAATCGTCTCCGAATACACGAACCTGTTCTGTCGATTCCTTTCGGCCGGGCTTTCCACTCGTCGCATCAACGTAGATACTGTTCAGGATGCGATCACCGACTGCAGCTACACTCGGCGAAGTAGGCTTGCCCGCGCCGATACACGAATTGGCTTCGCGTAGATGGGACGCAATCGTAGTTGGCGCGGGCCACAACGGGCTCGCCTGTGCGACCTATCTGGTGCGGGCGGGCAAGCGCGTGCTTGTGCTTGAGAGTCGCACGCGCGTGGGCGGGGCCTGCACCATCGAGGAACCTTTTCCTGGCGTGCGCATGTCTCCATGTGCCTATCTGGCCGGCCTGCTGCATCCATTAGTGGTCTCGGAATTGGATCTGCCCAAGCGCGGTTTTCAATGGAGTGCAGCGGTCAACGGGCTCTTCGTTCCATTCCTCGACGACTCCAGCATTCAGCTCTGGGACGATGATCAGCGGTGCGAGGAGGAGATTCGCAACTTCGCTCCCCGGGATGTTGAAGGCTGGTGCGCGATGAACGATGTCATTCGTAGGTTGCGCGATGCTCTACGGCCAGAAGGCGACAGAGACATGTGGATCGGGGAACCTCCTACACGCGAACAGATTGAAGCGCGTCTTCATGCGGACGAGGAGGCGAAGCACGTCCTCTTCGATTGGTCGATGGCTGAATTCGTGGAACACTACCTGATCGATGAGCGCCTGCAGACCGCATACCTTGGGCAGGGAGTGATTGGGACCAACGCGAGCCCATTCACGGCTGGTACGGCTTCAATTCGATTTCATCATTCTTCAGGCCGGCTCGGCGGAATGCCTGGTATGTGGGGCTATGTTAAAGGCGGCATGGGAATGGTTTCATTTTACTTCTGCGATGCTGCCCTTGAAGCGGGAGCGGTCGTTGCCACCGGTGTTCCTGTTGCGCAGATCATACCCGGAGAAGGTGTAGCAATCGAGAGCGGCGAACGTATCTCCGCGCCAGTTGTGATCTCGAACGCTGACCCACAGCAGACGCGGAAGTTGCTCGGAACTGCGGCAGACTCTGCGTGGAGCAAGCGTGTACAGGAGATTCCAATCGAGGGATGTACGGTGAAAGTGAACGTGCTGCTTCATGAACTACCCGACTTCAGGGCCCGCCCAGGAAAGAATGAACCGCATCACTATGGGCAAATCAATGCCCCACTTTCCAAAGCCGAGTGGAAAGCCGGCTTTGCCGCTGCACGGCGAGGCGAACTGCCAGATTACCTGTGGTGCGAGTTGTACTTTCAGAGCGCCCACGATGCGACGGTTGCGCCGGCGGGGCAGCATACGATGAGTATCTTCGCGCAATACGTTCCCTACACCTTTTCTCGCGGCACATGGGATGAGCGGCGCGAAGAAGTTCGGCAACTGGCAGTTAGATCACTCGTGCGCTTCTGTTCCAATATGAACGATGCGGTGCTGGACGCGCAGGTACTGGGGCCTCCGGATATCGAACGCAAGGTAGGTCTCACCGGCGGTCATATCTTCCAGGGCGAATGCCTGCCTTCGTACATGTGGTCCAATCGACTGTCTGCGCGCACGCCGATGCAGGGCGTCTACCTTTGCGGAGCGTGTACCCACCCAGGCGGCAGCGTCATCGGCATCAACGGGCGCAATACCGCAATGGCTGTGTTGAAGGACACTGGAGAATCGGCTCCAAGTCTCCCATCCTTCTGATGTTTCGGGAAGCTGCCTAGGGAATGACCTGAGTGGCCGTTGCGAAGCTCAGTTGGTGAATTGCCAACCAGGTCTGAGCGTAGGCATTCAGAGCGTTAGTTGCTATCGTTCGAGAGTCGCGTACTGCATCGAGATAATCGATAAGCGCGATTCCCCCGTGCTCGTAGGCAAATTGAGCGATATTGAGTACTTGCTTCGACTCGTCCAGGTAGTGGAGGTTGTACCTGTCAGATAGGCCCTTTGCGGTTTTATAGCCGATCCACGCCTGGGCAACGTCTGATCGAACCTGGTTCTGAGCAGCTGTCGCTGTGAACTGGCTCGCTGTAGCCTGATATTTGCTTGTTTCCTTATTCCCTTGATTTCTGTCGAACAGGCGAAGAGGGATGTTGACACTGAAACCTGCTGAGTTGAGTGTGCCGCTACGATCGTATTCGCCTTCGAGGGTCGGATCTGTGGTGCCGTTCGCGTAGGCCAGCTTTACGTTTGCCTGGGCAACCCTCACGGCGCTTTGAGCAGCAAGGTAATCCGGGCGGGCGCCGAGGGCCTTTTGCTCGAGTGAGACCAGCGTGTCGTTGACCTCCGGTGGAATAAGGTCGCCGCGGATGTCAAAGTTATCATCCGGATTGGCATAGCCCGCGAGAGTCTGCAACTGGTAACTGGCCTGGGCGAGGTTTATCCGCGCAGCTGCTTCATCGGATTCGAACTGGGCTAACTGAAGATCCAGTCTTTTGAAGTCGAGCTGATCGATATCACCTTGGTCCAACCGTATCTTGTTGATATCGACCTCGCGGCGGAAGTCTTTCAGATTGTCCTGCGCGAGTTGCAGAGCGGCTTTGGCGAAGAGCATGCTAGTAAACGCCTGCTTGACCGCAAGCTCCAGTTGACGCGTTTGATCCTGAAGCTGTGCCGTAGTTTGCTGTGTTGTATTGCGAGCGAAGTCCAGCCTCCAGTGGCGCTTATCTCCACGCTCGAATAGCCGGCTTACCTGAGCTGAATATGCGTATGGGGTAGAGCTATCTGCCGGATTGCTCACGTTGGTTCCATACAACGTGAAGTACGGATTCGCTCGAACGCCCGCCTGGATCTCCTGAGCACGCACTGCCTCAAGATTTTGGCGAGCTGCCAGCAGTGTGGGATTGCGGGTGGTAGCAATATCCTGAATCTGTTGCAGGGTTAGCGCGTTTGCAGAGAAGGTCAACTTAGGAAGGCCAGCTTCCTGTGGAATCGACGGTTGCGCTGGCGTCTGGGCGCAACATGCGGCTCCAATCCAGATGGAAGCCGCGAACGAGCCAATCAAGACCCCTCGCATAGATAGAGTGTGCTTCGAGCGGGCCGGATTATTTCTAGCAGTCATAGGTGTTATCCGTCTTTGCCGTGCAGGCAAATAGGTTCAATTCTCGAACTCAAGTTCTGGTTGCGGAAGAACGTCATCGGGCCGGGCAATCCAGACATAGAGTGTGGGCAGCAAAAATACGTTGATGGCGAGCGCTCCTATCAGTCCGCCAACGATTACGATTGCGAATGGGCGCTGTGAATCGGATCCGATACCGTGTGAGGTCGCTGCAGGCAGCAATCCCAGCGTCGCCACCAGCATCGTCATCATGATTGGTCTGAGTCGGAGCACAGCGCCTTCAACCGCGGCAGTTTCAATAGGGTGGCCCTGCACACGAAGCTGGTTGATGTACTCAAGCATGATGACGCCGGTTTGAACAGAGACGCCGAAGAGCGCAAGAAATCCTACGCCCGAGGAGACGCTGAAGTGGGTATGGCTCAGGAGCATCGCCAGCAGTCCGCCGATAGGCGCCATCGCAACATTAACCAAAATGAGGCAAGCCCACTTTCCAGAGCGGAACATGGTGTAGAGGATCACGAAGATAATAATGAGCGTGATCGGCAGTACGATCATTAGCCGCTTCTGTGAGCGTTGCTGGCTTGCGTATTCGCCAGCCCAGTCGAGGTGATATCCCGCAGGCAGCTTCACTGCCCTGTTGACCTTGCCAATTGCCTCTTCCACCGTACTGCCAAGATCTCGGCCACGAACGCTATACTTGATCGCGACATATCGCTGCCCGCCTTCGCGATAGATCTCGGCGGCGCCATCCCGAGTAGCTATCTTCGCGAGTTGTCCTAACGAAACTCGTTCGCCCGATGGAGACAACAGGCGAATATTCGCAATCGCTTCCGGGGTTCCGCGATATTGATCCTGATATCGAACGGTCAAGTCGTAGTGAGCTTCTCCTTGAAGCACTTGGCTTACAGCATTGCCACCGACGGCGGTCTGAATCGCGTCCTGCACATCGGAGACGTTGATGCCCCAACGCGCCGCTGCCTGGCGATCGACCGTAATGTTGAGATTCGGTTGTCCGATCACGCGGAACAACCCCAGATCTTGTACCCCTCTCACAGTGCCCATGATGCCGACAATCTGGTTACCGAGCAACTCGAGAGTCTTGAGGTCGTCGCCGTATACCTTGACGGCAAGCTCTCCTTTGACTCCGCTGACAGCTTCTTCAACGTTGTCAGAGATGGGCTGGGAAAAGTTCCAGATAACTCCTGGAATCTTTTCCAACTCCCGATTCATCGCCGCTGTGAGTTCATCCTTGTCCCTGTGAAAGGCCGGGCGCCATTCCGCCTTCGGTTTCAGGTCAACGAAGTACTCTGTGTTGAAAAATCCAGTCGTGTCTGTTCCGTCGTCAGGCCGGCCTACCTGGCTGGCAACCTGGGTCACCTCCGGAAACGATGCGAGGATCACGCGAGCCTTGTTCATGGTCGCGACTCCATCGGTCGGTCCTTCGCTTGGAGCAAGCGTGCCGCGGACCCAGATCGCGCCCTCATCCAGATGCGGAAGGAACTCCGATCCAAGAACCCCGCTGAAGAGAAGGAATGCAGAGAGGGCGAGAACCCCGGTAGCGAAGCTGAATGTTGCGTATCGATGTGCGATTGCCCAGTCAGCAGCGATGCGATAGTGCCTCGTGAGCCAGCCCATGAACGGGTTGTGCCACTCTTTCGCCTCTTTACGGAAGAAAAAGCTGGCTAGGACAGGCGCAAGCAACATCGAAAACAGTAGCGCGCCCAGCAGTGCGAAGGCAACGGTCCAAGCCATTGGCTTGAAGAGCCGGCCCTCGACGGCTTGCAAGGTAAAGATCGGCAAATACGCGGAGATGATAATCCCGATAGCGAAAAAGACTGGTCTTTGGACCTCGTGTGTGGACTCGCGAATTCTCTCCAGAGCAGTGCGCCCATTTGGATTCGGACGATTAAGGTGGCGCACAATGTTTTCCACGATCACCACCGCGCCGTCGACTACCATTCCGAAATCAAGCGCGCCCAGGGAGAGCAAGTTCGCTGGGATATGGCGCAGATCGAGACAGATCGAAGCAAACAAAAGCGCGAAAGGAATCGTCAGCGAGACGATCAGCGCACCTCGCACGTTGCCCAGAAAGAAAAACAGGACGATTACGACAAGGATGATACCTTCCGACAAGTTATGCAGGACCGTGTGCGTCGTGTAATGAACCAGATCGCTGCGGTCGAGATAAGGAGCAACCTTGACTCCTTTCGGCAGAATCCGATCATTCAGCTCCTTGATCTTTTCGTGAACGGCTTCGAGAGTCGGATCTTCGTCCGCACCCTTTTGCAGCAGAACGATGCCATCGACTGTGTCACTATCGTCGATGATCTTGCCGTCGAGACGATGCAATGCATAACCCATCTGACCGAGACGGATTTGATGGGCCTGAACCACTGTTGCGACATCCCGAATGCGAACAGGGGTACCGTTCTGTGCTCGGATAACTACATTTTCAATATCGGAGACGTTTGTTACCAGGCCTACTTCGCGGACATTGATCTGCTGCTGGCCCTGTTCGATAAAGCTACCGCCAGCATTGATATTGTTGTTGGCAAGCGCTTGCTCTATCTGTCCGATGCTTAACCCATAAGAGACCAGTTTTTCCGGATCAACATTGACCTGGTAGTTCTTCGTCATGCCACCGAAGCTTGATACATCAACCACGCCGGGAACGGATTTGAACTGCTTCTCAATAGTCCAATCTTCCAGTGACTTCAGCTCTACATTTCCGTAAGCGGGGTTGCTGCTCGTCAGCCGGAAGAACATGATCTGTCCCACCGGGCTATAGTCAGTCCCCATCTGTGGCTGCAACCCGGTCGGAAGTGTGACCTGCGAAAGACGCTCGAGCACCTTTTCGCGATTCCAGTCGTTGACGGAATCGTCGTCGAAGATCAGCATGACACTCGATAAGCCCGCCAATGTGGTCGAACGCAGATGAACCAGGTGAGGGATGCCCGCCATCTGGATCTCAATCGGAATCGTTACCTGTTGTTCGACCTCTTCAGCAGCTCGTCCCGGCCACTGCGTAATCACCTGCACATAGTTGTTGGCGACGTCCGGATATGCCTCAACCGGAAGATTGTGGAAGGAAATAATCCCCCACGCAAAAAGCAAGATGGCTGCGCCTAGAACCAGCCAGCGATTATTTAGGGCGAAATCAACCAGGCCTGCAATCATTGCTGAGCCACCGAGTTCTGCAGTGATAGAGCCTTTGCAACAACCTGCTCGCCAGGCTGCAAACCGGATAGGATCTCCTGTTGTCCGTTCGGCAACATCGCTCCTGTCCGGACTTGAATTCGACGGAACTGATTCTGCCCGGCCAAAGCAAACACCCAGTCGCGATCCTGCAGGTGAAGTATGGCGGTAGCAGGCAGAGACGCATGCGTCTCCGGACGCTGTCCATAAAGCACGACGGACGCGAACATGCCGATCCGCATGAGATTGTCCGGATTGTCGACCTGAATCCTCACCTTCGCCGTGCGTAAACTAGGGTCAAGTACAGCGCCGATGTCTGAAACGGTTCCCTTGATGATGCGGCTCGGATATGCATTGAGATGAATCTCGGCTGACTGGCCCAGATGAAGAGTCGCGAGATCGTTCTCAAACACATCGCAGATAACCCA
Organism: uncultured Acidobacteriaceae bacterium; assembly: GCA_963741395.1. Lineage (GTDB taxonomy): Bacteria > Acidobacteriota > Terriglobia > Terriglobales > Acidobacteriaceae > Edaphobacter. Next base: position 106,356 of record CAVUHV010000007.1, on the reverse strand, counting down.
GACATGAGATAAGTCGGCGATGGTAAACGCAGTAGAGGAGCCTGAAAGGCTGACTCCAGCCGCGGCTGCATCCGTCACATTCTGCGAAATGATTACGCCGGATGCTGGAGAGTAGATCTTCACAGCGGCGGAGGGATTTGTCTTGTCGACACCCAGAACGTGCAACTGCTGTTCTGCGGCGGTAAGGTCCGTCTTAGCGTCGAGCTCGCTGTTCTCTGCGATCTCCAACTGAGACTTAGGGAGCGCTCCTTTGTCGTAAAGAACCTTCGCTCGCTCGAACTGGATATTGGCCAGCCGCTCGTCATTTGATGCCTTGAGATATTGATCGAAAGCGCCAGAAACGTCCGTGCTCTGTACTTCAAGCAGCAATTGCCCCTTGCGAACATAGTCGCCAAGTCGGGCATGCACGCCGACCACTCTGCCATTCGCCAACGAGATCACCGGGATGGTTCTGGATATGTCAGCTGCAACGACGCCCGTCGCGGTCAAGGCTGAAGTTGAAGTATGTTGGCCAGTCGTCACGAGAGCAAATTGACTCGCATCGTCGACGCGAAACAGATTGGGATCCCCAGCGTGTTCAACGGCCGCATTTGGAGGAGCTTCTGCCCCTTCGTTCTTCGCCCCATTTTTGCAGCCAACAAATGAAGCTGCGCACACGGCGGACAGGATGAGTGCTCGGGTGATGCCATTCTGCATGCGAATGCCTCGGTCTTGAAGACGCCAGCCGAGACGGCGACATAACCGCTTCTTATCGCACAACGTCTGCGCGAAACGGTGGCAGTTCTATACAGATGCCTCCGGCTACATCTCAATTGTCTATTTCGATCCTATTGGGGAAGCCGTAAAAACTGCTATCGTTCGATCATTTTAACGCGCTATCTTTCGATAGTAAATCTCGTCGATCGCAATTTTGTCGTAGTCTGAAGACAGGTCACGAATCGCCAATGGCTCTTTCCTTTACCAACGGCAGCGGTAAGGCCGCATTGGCGCGAGTTCTACTTCTCGTAGCGGCTATCGCGTTTCTTGATTGGCGTGTCAGTGCAAACGTTCCGCTCGGAATGTTGTATTTGTTGCCTGTTGCCTTAGGCGCCGTCGTACTAACGCGTTTCCAGGTAGTCCTTCTGGGTGCACTTTGTACGGTTCTTGCGGAAAGCTTTGATAGTTTCGCCTGGACAGGTCTGACTAGCATTCCAAGAGATGCTCTTTATTTCACGGCCTTTTGCGGCTCTGGCTTGTTTGTTCAGGAAATCTTCGCTAACAGAAGGAGAACAGCACTTCATCTCGAAGCTCTGGAGCGAGAAGTTAGCGCGCGACGCGAGGCCGAAGAGCAACTGCTTGTTCTCATCGCGAGTAGCCCCATCGCGATCCTCACAATCGACGCTGCCGCCGGGCTCATTCTTTTGGCAAACGATGCCGCCGAAAGAATGTTCGCCATGCAATCGGGAACCCTTGAAGGCAAATCTCTTGGCGCTTATCTGCCAACTCTGACCAAAGTCCCGGCTTTTCGCGGAGGACAACCGTCTTTCCGAACCGTTATGCAGTGCCGCGGACAGAGGAGCGACGGAGAGTCTTTTCTTGCCGAGGTTTGGTTTTCCACCTATCTCACAAGCGCAGGGGCGCGCCTGGCGGCCATGGTTGTTGATGCCTCACAAGACCTGCGCGATCGCGAAGAAGCGAATCTGCATCAGCTTCTCTCAGGCTCTCGAATTATCGCAGGTGCGGTGTCGCATGAAGTCCGCAATGTCTGCGGAGCAATCGCAGTAGTGCATCAGAACCTTGCCAGGAACGAGTTGCTCAAGGAGAACAAGGACTTTGAGGCGTTAGGAACCCTGGTGACCGCGCTGGAAAGGGTCGCGGCGTTGGATCTGAGGCAGGCTGCGGAGCGACCAGTAAGGCTCAATCTGCAATCGTTTATGGAGGAGCTTCGAATCATCGTCGGACCTCCACTTCGAGAACGGCAAATAGAGGTTAGCTGGGAGATACAAGCCGATCTGCCGACGGTGTGGGCCGATCGCCAGAGCCTCATGCAAGTCTTTCTCAACCTCACAAGAAATAGCGAGTCCGCACTGGAAGACCAGGCGCAGCGAAGAATTTCCATGAAGTCCTGGGCGCAGGATTCCGCTGTCTTTATCGCGGTCTCCGACAGCGGACCCGGTGTCAAGATTCCTGAGCTTCTCTTCCGCCCATTTCAGACACAATCCGACAGCGTTGGACTGGGTCTGTATCTTTCGAGAGCGCTGCTACGTTCATTCGGCGGCGACCTTCGTCACGAAACTACCGCCAGCGGGGCAACGTTTGTCGTTGAGCTTGCAGCCAGCAACGAGGCGACGAATGAAGGCTGATCACACAATCAGAATTCTATTAATCGATGACCATACGTTGTTTCGAGAAAGCCTGAGGCGTCTGCTCGAGGCAGAAGATGCCTTCGAGATCGCCGGCGACGTTTCGTCGACTTCTGACGTTCTCGGTCACCTTATGCGCATGAAGGTCGACTTGATTCTTTTGGACTTTGACCTTGGTGAAAAGACCGCCCTTGAGTTTCTGGTCCGTGTGCGCGCGCAGAGGCTCAAAGTCAACATTTTGCTCGTAACCGCCGGGCTGAATCAGCCGGATATCGTCCGTGTCTTTGACCTCGGGATCTCTGGAATCTTTTTGAAGCACAGTCCCCCTGAAGACCTGGTTACCGCCATTCATAGGGTAATGAGTGGAGACGTCTGGTTAGACCCTCGCGTTATGGGAAGCATGGCGGCAACTCTAACGAATAGTTCTTTACAGAAGGACTCCACCAAAGCACTGAACGATCGCCAAAGAGAGGTCTTGCAGGGGGTCTTTGAGGGCCTGAGTAACAAGGAAATTGCGGCTAAGTTAGATATCTCGGAACCGTACGTAAAAGCTATCCTTCAGCAGCTCTTCAACAAAACCGGGGTTCGCAGCAGAAGCCAGTTAGTACGTGTGGCGCTCGAAAACCCAACCCTCTATGGAATCGCACGTGGATAGGGCATTACCCTTCGATCCATCGGAGCCCATGATAAGTTCCTCTCGTAGTCTGGCTCTGTAGTCTGGCGATGCGGTACAGCGAACGCGCTTCGGTTGATGACAGATTTTGAATGAGTCGGGGCTAACTTCACTCTGCCTTTCAAAACGAGAAGTACGGAGTTCGGCAACTAGGTATCGATCGGTTCCATGTCAACCGCGACTTTGAGAGTATGGGCTCCCCCGCCGAGAATTAGACCGCGCAGAGGACTGACGTCGCCATAGTCCCGGCCCCAGGCGAGCGTCACGTGACCGTCCGAGGGGACGACGTTGTTCGTGGGGTCCATGTCAAGCCAACCGGAACCCGGACAATAGGCAGACACCCAGGCATGGGAGGCATCGGCGCCTACCAGCCGCGGGCGCCCGGGAGGTGGATAAGTCCGAAGGTATCCGCTCACATAACGGGCCGCGAGATTTAGGGAACGGAGGCAGGCGATTTGCAAGTGTGCGAAATCCTGGCAAACTCCCCGACGTTTCCGAAAAACCTCTTCAGTCGGAGTTCGAACGTTGGTTACTTTTGAATCGAACCGAAAGTCGTTGTGGATGCGCGCGGTCAGATCCCGGAGGGCCTCCGCCATTGGCCGCCCGGGCCTAAACGACTGAAGCGCATAGGAAGCAAACTCTGGCCGTACCCGGATGCGCGCTGACTCAAATCCAAATTGGTAGGCTTCGAGCCCCGCTGCACTGTGATCGTTAGGAAGCAATCTGGCTGCCTCTTCCCAAGGGAGGGATTGTTGCGGCCATTGCGTCGCATTTTCCTTCATGATCACCTCGCTCCCGGCCTCCACCACCAACTCCTTGTGCGGTTCCTGAATGGTGAAAAAGCATTGGAGGTTCCCAAAATAGTCGGTCCGCTCGGTCCGCGTTGCCGGGATCGGTTGGATGTGCAGTTCGCTCCATGCCACGTCGTGGTGCGGCAAAGACCGCGGCCTCAGGCACGCCACGTGCTTTCCGAACGAGACCGGATATTTGTATTTGTACGTGGTTCGGTGGACGATTCTGTAAATCATTGGCCTATCGTGATCGGCAAGGTGCGAGCGTGGCTGAAGTACCTGCTCGATAAATTATTCGACCACGAAGGCAGCAACCGTTCCAGATCTCTGAGGAAATGTTCAAGCCGGGAGAGTCCCTCGGAACCGTTCGCCACCATCGCAGAACCTGGCAACGGGTACTTCAACTCTCGCAGATCGAAACTGCGCAACAATGCCAGCGCATCCCGCATCGCCTGTAAGTCATCTGGAAGGTGCCGAGGAAGCCCTTGATAGAGGTCCACGAGGTGGCTCAGTTGGAAGTCCAAAGAGCGTGGATTTGTCTCATCCGCCATGAGCACATCCAGTACAGCCACCGGCTGCAGAGTCGTGTAGTACCTCGTCCGGTAGGTCATGGAGCTGTCCGCCACCTCGAGCAGGCACTCCAAAAGCGACCAGTCCTGCTCAGTTAGCGGGGTGGTGATCTCGCGCAGTTGCCTCGTCAGATAGATCGCGCGCTCGAGACGTCGGCCGATGGTCAGGAACAACCAGCCCAATCCGCGATTGATGTTTTCACGCTCCATCCCGGAAAATGCGGAGAGGAGCTCCAGGCAACCGGTGAGCATCGCCGGATACTCCAGAAACTGTGTGCCATGCTCAATCTGGATTGAGTCCCGAAGCTGGCCGATGAGGAACATCATATCGGCCGACAACCGCTCGCGAACATTGCCGCCAATGCGATATACCTCTGCAAGAGTGGAAGCGAGGCTGTCCGGTCGCTTGACGTCAGTCGTTATCGAGACCATTTCCTGTTCGAGTTCAGGCGAAGTCGTCCGCCTGTCTTTAGCCTTTGGCAACTTGCTGTGCCGTGACTCCAGGCAACTGTGCAGCCGGATGAGGCACCCAAGCTCCGCCTCTTCGGCGCGCCGCACGCGAGTGATCATAGGGCGCAAGATACGAGCAATGTTTTCCGCCCGTTCAGCATATCGACCTAACCAAAAAACATTGTCGGCTATGCTGCTTGGCACATCCCGCGAGACACGACGCAACTCCACCGGCTCATTGCGTGGGTGCAGCATACTGAATGTATCTACTGGGCCGTCCCAGAGGACCCAGGCGTCCTTGCTGTGCCCGCCGCGCTGCATCGAAACGACCGATCCCTCCGCGTCAGCGACGCGTGTTAATCCTCCCGGAATCGCAATCCACCCGCTTCCAGTATTGAGCACGTAGGTGCGAAGCACCATGCCGCGCGAATTAAGGTGTCCGTTGTCCCACACGGGCGCAGTGGACAAAGCGATCTGCTCTTGCGCTACGTACTCGTGAGGGCGAGCCCGCAGTTGCTCGGCAAATCTGCCCTTTTCAGCTTGCGGGAGTTCCGCCCCGAAGACTGGCTCCATGCCGCGTGATGGAAACGCTGGCTTGACCACCACCGAATCGAGATGATTGAGCACCCAATCTAGCGCGTACTCCTGGCCGCACCACCAGGTCGCGACGGATGGAAGCTTGAGCTTCTCGCCGAGCAGGTTCCTGGAGAGACCGGGAAGAAATGGCATGACTGCGGCCGTCTCAATCAGCCCGCTTCCCAATGCATTTGCAACCTTCACGTTTCCGGCTACGATGGCGTCGACAAGGCCAGGCACACCCAAAAGCGAATCGCCTCGCAACTCCAGAGGATCGCAAAAGCTATCATCCACCCGGCGCAAAATGACATCGACTCGCTCCAACCCGTCGACGGTCTTTAGATATACGCGTCGGTCACGCACAGCGAGGTCCGCTCCTCCGACCAGGGTGAACCCCAGGTATCGCGCGATATACGAGTGCTCGAAGTAGGTCTCGTTGTGCGGTCCAGGGGTCAGCAGTACGATTCGCGGATTGTTGCACTCGGCAAGCTTGGAAAGTACTTCGCGTTGCGTACGGAAGAAAGGAGCGAGGCGCAATACGTTCGACGTACGGAACAAATCCGGAAGAACATCGGAGACGATGGTGCGGTTCTCCAGTGCGTACCCGCTGCCCGAAGGCGCTTGCGTGCGATCGGCCAGCACCCACCACTGGCCGTCCGGCGAACGTGCAAGATCGACGGCCACCATATGCAGATAAGTGTGCGCTGGAACACGCACGCCTACGAGCGGCCGAAGGAATGCGGGGTTTGCGTAGAGAAGCGCGGCAGGAAATTGGCCACGCGCCACGAGGTCCTGCGACCCGTAGAGATCCTCGAGGATGAGATTAAGCAACTGGGCGCGCTGAATGATACCGGCTTCGATGTAGCGCCATTCGTCCGCGGGAATCAGCAGCGGAACGATATCGATTTTCCAAGGTCGATTTGCCCCGAGCGGATCGCTGTAAATATTGTATGTAATCCCATTCTCGCGAATGCGGCGCTCGGCACGGCTCCAGCGTCGCTCCAGCTCCTCGGGGCCGATCGCCCGAAGCGAATCCATTAGGTGTGCCCAGTGCGGGCGAGGAGTCACACCATCGGCCGACAGTTCATCATAAGCAGCACCGTAGCGGAACGGAGTTTGATATAGATCCGCAGTCATGAGACAAGCCCCGGTTTCTCGATGTGGGTCTTTTCTCCATGCGGCAACCGGAGGTCCAGCGTCATAGGGAAGATCGGGTTGGTATCTTCCTCCGGCACCGCCATCACGCCGAGGGTATGGTCGAACTTCTGAAAGCGTTCCAACCGCCGTGCTTCGGCCTCTGTTGCGTTGACTGGCCGAGTTGTGTGCCTGCGACCGTCGGGAGGTCCCGCATGGTAGGCGCATCGGCCAATCGAATGCCTGCTCCAACGGTCAACAAGGTCGAAGACAAGAGGCACGTGCACAGGAATTGTGGGGTGCAGCGTGGCCGACAGCCGTCGGGCGCGATACCGCACGCCCGCTACCGCCTCTCCAGGCTCGCCGGTGGGATGGAGCGGCACCCTGCGCCCGTTGCATGCAACCGCGTAGCGGGAATCCACCGCGTATCCGGACACCCTCACCTGGATCCGCTCGAGCGATGAGTCCACACTACGAACCGTTCCGCCGGAGGTAGTCTCTTCCGCAAGTACGTTCCACGGCTCGAGCGCCTGACGCAACTCAAGTTCGACTCCCTCCGCTGTGATCGACCCGATCTTCGGAAAGCGAAACTCCAGATGCGAAGCAAACCACTTCTCCTCAAAATTGAAGCCGAAGCCGCGCAATTGGGCGAGCACATCGGAAAAGTCGCGTCTGACAAAGTGTGGAAGCAGAAAACGGTCATGGAGCGCTGTTCCCCAACGGACCAGGCCGCCGTCGTGAGGCCGTTTCCAAAACATGCAAACCAAAGCGCGGATCAGCAGCATCTCTACAAGACCCATTCTGACATGCGGAGCCATTTCGAAGGCGCGCAACTCGAGCAAGCCAAGACGCAACCCGAGACCCTCCGGCGGATAGAGTTTATCGATGCAAAACTCGGCGCGATGCGAGTTTCCCGTGACATCGACGAGCAGGTTGCGAAACAACCCATCAATAATGAACGGCGGGCAGTCGTCGGAGGGCAACTGACTGAAGGCGACCTCCAGTTCATACAAGGCATCCATCCGTGCCTCGTCCACGCGCGGATACTGACTTGTCGGCCCGACATACATGCCGGAAAACAGATACGACAGCGATGGATGATTCTGCCAGAACGCAACCATGCTACGCAGCAGATCCGGACGGCGCAGGAAGGGGCTGTCCAACACGGTCGCGCCGCCGAGTACGATGTGGCTGCCGCCGCCGGTAGCGAGATGGCTGCCGTCGTATGCGAATTTTTCCGCGGTCAACCGATTTAGGCGCGCCTCTTCGAAGAGCACCGTATTGATCTGTTCAAGTTCATCCCAACTGCTCGCAGGCGGCAGGTTTACTTCCAGGACGCCGGGATCGGGAGTGACGCTGAACGATCGCAACCTCGGATCGGAAGGGGGAACATACCCCTCCAGCCACACCGGCTTCTCCACATACTGGCACGTATCCTCGATGGCAGCGAGCAGGTCAAGATAGTCTGCGAGCTTGGGCGCATACGGCAGAAACACGTGCAGCCGGCCTTCTCGAGCCTGTATGCACAGCGATGGCCGGATCATCTCCGAAGCTGTTTCGGAGGTACTTGAGAGTGCAGGCAGCGGGTCGGCCACGGGGTCTCGCTCGAAGAGATCCATGCGACGTCGGGGGCGCGATGGCAGCTTGACCCAAGCTGCGAGAGGCGCGGCCTCGTAATCGTAATCAAGTTCATCAGGCACCACCCAGGGCATCGATTCGATCGGTAGGCGGTAGCCAATGGGCGAATCGCCTGGCAGCAACAGCAGTCGTTCCGGGCGAGGGAACCAAAGCTGACTCGACCAGTACAACCCGGCCGCCTGTTGCCGCCGGCGAATTGGCAAGATGTACCCGGCCGGCTCCGTCGACTCGGCTTTTACATCGTAGGCAGGCAGCAGGTTTTCAGAGCTCACCTGAAGGCGGCGCGCAAGTGCTTCCGTGAAACTGAGTGCATCGATCACGCCGAAGCCGTAGTTCTGATCTTCGCGAGCGATGAGATCTATATTCTCCCAGACAGGGACGCCATCGGTGCGCCAATAGCAGCTCAACGCCCAACGCGGCAGCGGCTCACCTGGATACCACTTCCCCTGGCCATAATGAAGTAGCGCGCCGGGCGCCATCCTCTCGCGGAGGCGTTTGATGAGAGCCAAACCGAGAGCTCTCTTTGTCGGCCCGAGAGCATCGATGTTCCATTGCGGGCCGTCGGGCTCGTCGACGCCGACGAAGGTAGGTTCGCCGCCCATGGTCAGCCGTACATCTTGCGCCGCGAGGTCCGCGTCGACGGTATGTGCAACCTGTTCGACCCGCGCCCAATCTTCCGCGGCGAAGGGCTTGGACGGCCGGGGCGTCTCATTCAGGCGGCGAATGGACATCGAGTAGCTGAACTCCACGTTGGTCGGCTCGACGGTGCCCCCGATTGGCGCGGCTCTGGTGGCATCCGGGGTGCACACGAGCGGGATGTGGCTCTCGTCCGCGAGTAGACCTGAGGTCGGATCCAACCCAATCCAACCCGCACCCGGTAAAAACGCTTCTGCCCAGGCGTGCAAATCGGCGGAGTCGGTTTCGGGACCACTCGGACCTTCCAGAGCTCTCTCGTCCGGCGCCAGCTGAATCAGATACCCGGAGACAAAGCGTGCCGCGATTCCCAAATGACGGAGAACCTGCACTAGCAGCCACGCGGAGTCACGGCAGGAGCCCGTGCGGCTTTCGAGAGATTGTTCGCAGGTCTGAACGCCCGGATCCAGCCGGGTCACATAGCCGATTTCGTCTCGCACCCTGTGATTCAAGTCGACCAGGAAGCCGATCGTACCGCGTTTCTCGCGAGAGATATTCCCGAGAAAACTCTGGAGCCGAGGGCCGGCCGGTCCGATGAAGCGAAAAGGTTCGAGATCCTTTGCCAGCTCTGGCCCGTACTCGAACGGGTAGTCTTCCACTCCTGCTTCAAGAAAGAAGTCGAAAGGATCGAAGCGGGATAGTTCAGCGATGAGGTCCACCTCGACCACAAACTCGTTCGTCTTCTCCGGAAAGAGAAGGCGCGCCACATGATTATGGTGGGGGTCGAGCTGCCAGTTGAGGAAGTGTCTGGCGGGAGTGACCTTAAGGGAATAGTTGAGGATCGACGTTCGGCAATGCAGAGCGGGACGCAACTGGACAACCTGTGGACCGAGTGAGACCGCTTTGTCGTACCGGTACTGTGTCCGGTGATTTAGAGCGACCTGTATACCCATCCGCCCTCATGCGCCCCCGCAGAAGTTCCTGGCTCGCAGTCAGGGCTACGACCCTGGCAAGGTGCCCAGCGTGCCGCGGAAGCTGCTGCTGTAAAGCTACCTTATCGCAGGCGGGATTGTTGCAATTTTCTGATCATTGCCGCGAAGTGATGAACCCTGTCACCTCCAGCACGCATTGTTGATCACGACAAACTATAACTGAGCGTTAGTTAGGGGATAGGATTTCTCATGAAATGAGGAGATTTTCAGTTGGTGACAATAGAGCCTCTGATCACTTGAGGCACTCGTGAAACCGTATCTCTATCTGTTTACACTGCCTAACCGTTGGGGGCTACCGATGCAAACACAGTGCCGGACAATTCGCTTGACCAAGTTCGAGACAGTCATTTAGCTTTGTACGCGTTCCGCGCAAGAGCTAGACCCGGCCGCGACATCGGAATCGATGATCCTGCCTCTTCTGAACTTCCACTCTTTGCAGGTTTCGGCTCATAAACCGTTGGGGCACAATTTCCTGGTCAATGGGTTCTTTGTGTGGAGTCACTCGCTCTGGAGCTCGAATGCAAGCGCAATCGGTCTGGCTCCTACCGCACAGAACTATACTTATCTCAACGAGGAGAGGGGCCCATCGGATCAGGACCGCCGGAACATGGTGGGCATCAATGGCGTCTGGAACCTAAATTATTACAATGGTTCGAGCCGATTCCTCGGGGTATTGCTTAACGGCTATTCGATCTCGACCATTGCGAGCTTCAATAGCGGTCAGCCAGTCAACATTACGACGGGCGCTGACAACAACAAGGACAACTACAACAACGACCGGCCAAACCTGGTGCCGGGAGTAAACCCATTCCTAAGCCACAACAGACCCCGCTTCACGGCTGCGCAGGCGTGGTTCAACACCGCGGCCTTCACCCCGAACTGCCAACAGGCCACAACAGGCACTAATAAGGTATGCACGACTACTACGGGGATTGGCCCTGGCGGAGCCGATGGCAACACGCCGCGCGACTCCCTGCGTGCGCCGGTTTACCGGCACGTCGATCTGGAGTGTCCCGCACGTTCTAACTTTGAACTATGCAATCGGTAAAGTTCGCGCGATGCACCAACGCGTTCAACATGGTTAGCCTCAACGCACCAACGGCAAACCTGTCGTCTGGGAATAACGGCAAGATCACGGGAGCTGCCAGTCCGCGTCTGATCCAGGTAGGTGCGCGTATTAGCTTCTAGCCTGTCTTGCAGCCCTCATGGCTCTTCTGCACGTTCTTCTACTGTCAGGCGTCGGCTCAGTGAGCTTACGGGGTTCTCGAAATGGAAAGCCAGGAGCGTGAGGTCGTCTTCCGGTTCCCGGCCGGAAGCAAGATCGGACCATCGCGACAACTCATTAAGAAGCGCGTCGACGAATTGCTCCACTGACAAATCGTGATTGTCCTGGAGAAACTGCTTGAAACGATCTAACCCAAATTGCTCTTCTGAAGGATTGGTCATCTCCAGGATTCCATCGGTGTAAAGCACACCCCAGTCGCCCGGTTTAAAGGTATCTCCGCCACAGTGTAGGTGGCCTCCGGAAAGACACCAAGGAACAAACCGTTCTCGACGAAGTCGCGGGTCTCCCTTGCTGCGTGGTCCCTCAAAATGAGTGGCGGGTGTCCAGCACCTGCATAGAGCACGCTTTGCTTAGCGGTGTCGACCACTACATACACGGCGGTGACGAAGTGCCCCTTGAATTTCCCACACAACGCATGATTCAGCCCAGCCAAAACGCGCGCAGGATCAGAGGCATATTTGGTTTGACCGTCCAGCGCAATCTTGAGCATGGAGGATATAAGCGCTGCGGGCATGCCGTGGCCGGATACATCCGCGACCAGAATCCCGATTCGATTCTCGTCGATCGGAATGAAATCGTAGAAATCACCCGCCACCGCTGTCATTGGAAGATAGCGAGCAGAGATATCCAGACCCTTGATTGCCGGGATCTCGCGCGGCAAGATGGACAATTGAATCTGTCGCGCGGTATCCATTTCACCCCGGATGGTTTGCAATTGGCTCGCTAGTTGTTCGCGTATGCCGCGCAGCACAAGGTGTGTACGCACCCTGGCTTGTACGACGGCTGGCGAAAACGGCTTATGGATGTAGTCGACAGCCCCGACCTCGAAACCTTTCGTTTCATCATCAATCTCAGTTTGTCCTGTCAGGAAGATTACGGGAATGTCCCGCGTATGGTCAGCTGACTTGAGACGGGAGCAAACCTCGTACCCGTTCATCTCCGGCATCATGACGTCCAGGAGAATCAAATCGGGAGGCGGGGCTTGATTGGCAAGTTCCAAGGCCTTTGCGCCATTCGTCGCGATCCGAGTCTTGTAAGTGTTTTTTAGAATCGAGTTCACAATCTGGATGTTTGCAGGTTCATCGTCTACAAGTAATACGGTTTTTACTTCGGCATTCATCCCTTTACCTCTTCCCCGTTCAAGCTATGTTCTTTAGCGATGTCGTCCAGCTTCAACAGTGCTCCAGTGAAATTGAAATCGCTTATGTCGGCCGCAAGTGCGTCCAATCGCGCCTTCTCTACCTGGCCTGTGAAAACGCCTTGAAGAGCGCGAAATGTCTCCTCCGAATCGCCGTCGCTGGCCTTGAGCTGGCTCCGCAAACGTGCAATTTCATGTGAAGCCGCGGCAGGATCGAAGCTCTTCCTCGACTCGACTTCAAGCACGAGTGTTTCCAATGGCAACGCCTGCTCAATGGCATCGATCTGAGTGCGCAGGGCTGAGGTGAAATCCTGAAGCATCTCTGGGACTGCTGAATCGCTCTCGCGAATAGCCTTCTCCAACTTCTCGGCGGCGAACTGAACTGGCTTGATACCGATGTTGCCGGCGACTCCCTTTACTGTGTGAGCTATTCGCTCAGCCGTGTTGTGGTCTCCGATATGCAGAGCGTCTGAGATCTGCAGGCCCGCGTCACTGTGTTTCGCTGCAAACTTCATAAGTAGGTCCCGGTACAGACGGCTGTTTCCGCCCACTCGTTTGAGGCCATCCTTGATGTCGATACCTTCGATTTCGGGCAAGTCAGGGAGATTTTGTGAGGGGGTAGCCTCAACCTTCTGTACTGGAGGCTCGGAGAACTTACCGTGGCGCGGCTTAATCCACTTCATCACTGTCGCAAACATCGCATCGGGATCGATGGGCTTGCTCACATGATCGTTCATCCCCGCTTCCAGGCATCTTTCGCGGTCCGTATCCATTGCGTTGGCGGTCATGGCGATGATGGGAAGCGCACTGAAGCGTGGGTTGGTCCTGATCGCCTTGGTCGCGGAGATTCCATCCATTACGGGCATCTGCATGTCCATCAACACGAGGTCGTAATCATGTTCGCCCACCATCCGGACTGCGACCTCGCCATTCTCTGCCACGTCGATGGACATATGGGCAGGCTCGATCAGCCCCAGGGCAACCTCCTGATTGACTTCATTGTCCTCAACTAACAACACCCGTGCCCCGCGAAGTTGGTCGAGATTGAGAGTTGGGCTGGTTTCGACTTCGCGCGCTGGCTCATGATCACCGCTTAGGGCTTGGACGGCCGAGTCAAAGAGCATCGAAGGTGTTACAGGTTTGATGAGTACGTTGTCGAAGGCGGCGTTCTCAGCCTGCTTCAACACCTCTTCGCGACCGTAAGCCGTGACCATAACCAGGTGCGGTGGGGCCGCTAACCCCGGCAGCGCGCGAATCTGTTTGCCCGTTTCGATGCCATCGAGGCCAGGCATCTGCCAATCGATAAAGACGATGTCGTAGGGCTCGTTGCGTTCAGCGGCTTGCTGGACCATCTCGATGCCTTCCGCGCCGGACGCTGCTTCATGCACCACGAATGTCATGCTTGTCAGCATGCTCGACTCGATTTCACGAGCCTGCGCGTTGTCGTCGATGATCAGGGCGCGTCGACCATGAAGATCGGGCCGGGCGAGATGCCTTGCAGTGGCGTCCCCCTTGGCAAGATAGGCGGTAAACCAAAATGTGCTGCCCTTTCCCACCTCGCTCGTGACTCCGACATCGCCGCCCATCAGTTGCGCCAATTTTTTGGAGATCGCGAGGCCCAGGCCGGTCCCTCCGTGCTGGCGCGTAGTCGAGGCATCTGCCTGTTCGAACGCCTGGAAGAGACGGCCCATTTGCTCTTCGGTCAGGCCGATGCCGGTGTCGCTGACCGAGAAGTAAACCAGTTGGCCCTTTTCGTCCTCTTGCTTCACACGAGTCTTGATGACGATCTCGCCACGTTCCGTAAATTTGACGGCATTGTTGCAGTAGTTGATGAGAATCTGCCCTAAACGAAGCGGGTCGCCTTTTGGGTGAGTGGAAACTTTAGGGTCGATGTCGAAGATCAGCTCCAAGCCTTTGGCAGCGGCCTTCTCAGAGATCAGGTTGCCGACATTTTCAAGCACCTTTTCAATATCGAAGTCGATGACTTCGATGGATAATTTGCCCGCCTCGATCTTCGAAAAATCCAGTATGTCGTTAATAATGCCCAACAGATGCTGGCCGGACTGTTGAATCTTTCGGATATAACCGCTCTGACGAGGATTGAGTTCGGTCTTCAGCGCCAGATGCGCCATGCCGATGATGGCATTCATCGGTGTTCGGATCTCGTGGCTCATATTGGCCAGGAAGTCCGATTTGATCCTTGTGGCTTCTTCTGCCACTTCCTTCGCGTGTCGCAACTCTACCTCAGAGGTCTCCAAAGCTTGGTTGCTGGCCTCGAGTTCTTCTTTGCGGGCGAGGATTTGACGTTCGGAAGCGGCGAGCTTTTCAGCTTGGGCTTGAGTTTGTTCCAGAAGCTTCCTGGTCTGGATATTGGAGTGCAATATCTCCGAGTTCACGGCCAATGCAGGCAGCAGTGTATCGAGCAGAGCCTGCTGGCGCTCCGATAGCGATGAGACCGGTGCCAGTTCCAGCACTCCCACCGCAACTTCTTGTCTGACCACCGGCATAAAGAGGAGGCTATGTGGCGAAACCGTCCCAATCCCGGCCGAAACAACGACGTGATCGCCCTCGCCTGCAGGGACCACCAAGGGCCGCCGTTCGAGCGCGGCCTGCCCGACGAGTCCCTCGCCCAGTGCAAACTCCCGGGCCTGGTCTGGACTGTCGAGTGCAAAGCCACCGACGCGAACCAAACGAGAGTGACTCTCGTTGAGGACATAAAGCGCTCCATAGAGCAGGGGGATAGACTTCGAGAGGCGCGAAAAGAAACATCTCCCAACCGCCGCAAAACTCTCGGAGGATTGAAGCTCCACAGTGATAGCCGAAACCTCGGCCTTCACCCAGTGCTGGATCTCGCGCTCACGAGCATTTCCTTGAAGGGTGCTCAGCGCGCGGCTGATCGAACCGATTTCGTTCGTCTGGTCGAGATAGGGGATGGATTCATCCAGCCGTCCATCGGCGAGGGCCTGTACGCTGCCGCGCACGGCCAACAGCTCACCAATGACTTGAGTCTGGACGATATAGAGAGTGAAAGTTAAGGTTGCCGCAAGACCGAGGCAGACGCCTAGCCATGTGATCAGAATGGCCCGGCGAGTGTCTCGGGTGAGATCGTCAGACTGCTTGTCTACCGACGCTCTCAGATCTTCCACCAGATCGATCGTAGCCTGCCGCGCCTGCTCCAAGTCAAAGCCCGCCTCACCATGTAGCAGGCTGAGGGCTTTTTCCGGGTTGTTCGCCAGGGCCGCGGCTCGAACGGGACGTGCATCCAATAGCGCTTTATTGATGAGAGCTTCCGCAGCCTTAATCTCTTTGGCGTGCTCGGTACTCTCGATCATCGCTTCCGCCATGCGCGCCTGCAGATCGGTACTCACCTGGTCTAACTCTGCGTCAATTTGTACTTTCTTATCGGGGTTAGGCTCGGTGGCCTCCTCGTAGAGGAAAAAACGGATTCGATTCGTATGGGCCCGTGCCTCAGAGACGTTCTGCAGCGCCTTGATGTCATGGTCGATAAGATCGCTATACTCGGTGTCGATCCTCTTACTTGAAATCGACGAATAAAGTGTCGCGAGGACCACCATCAGCGCCAGCGGAAGTCCAGCGAGGAGCAACTTGGTCCGAATTTTTCGATTCTTAAGGAGAGCCATCATTTTCTCCGCGGTCAACTTTGCAATTTGTCCATGTCGAGGGGATGGTGTCTCAATGACACCGTGAGGCCAAACCCCCTCAAGACTTGCCGACAGGATTCGTAGCGAAATACTGGTTGAGTCCGGCGGCGACCTCTTTCAGTCCCCGATCAAGACTGGTATCCAGCGCCGCCACTACAGCAGAGATCTCCTTGGCTTGTGCCGGTTCCGATTGGGAGTAAAAATGTGTCCAGACGATCTTGCCCGACTTTCGGTCATAGAGTTCAAACTCCATGGATACGAGTCCGCTGATACTCCCACCGTCGACTTCCTCGAAGTTGTAGAGCCTGCCCCGGACCAGAAATTGCCCCTCCGAATTGCTCCCAAGCTCGGTTACGGACTGATAATCGCCTGAAGCACTCAGCACGCGTATTAATTTGGTTTTGAGCAATGCGACTGGCGGCTCCACCCAACGACTGTGTTGGTACGTGCCAATCTGGTTGACGCCGATGCGGTACACGATCGGCGTGTCCCGATATATATTCGCTGCGCCAATGCCTCCGACCAGCAAGGACACCGGGTGCGCGCTGGTCGTGAGTGTCGGCGCCGTAGGGATCTGCACTGTGTAATAGTGGTTGGGCTTTTCTTTGCCGCACCCGCTTAGGCTCAAGGCAAGCGGCAATGTCATCAATAGTCGGACGATTCGATTCATAGAAAACCTCTTCCATAGGACCTCGATGTTGCTTCGAGGTCCTTGACTTCATCGAAGCCTGTGCTCCACTCTCTTGCCGCTCTCCGCAGGGACGAGTCGCTTGATATAGTCAGCGGTCATCCCCGTGTCAAGCTCTACTTCACTACCTCGCCGGGTTTTCGATCCTTCACGTCATTTCCACGGAGAAGCTCCGATGGGTTGTTCTTCAACGACTCCGTCAATTGCTTCATGTTTTCAGTCGTCTCGCGGAGATTCATGAAGATCTCGTCGATGTTGTCCGTATTGTTGTCCGTCGTATCCCTTAGCTGCTCGACGAGAGCTGACGCATTCAGCATCGTCTCTTTCAGCCGGATAACGATTGTCCGGATATCTTGTCGATTCTCGACGACAACAGAGTCAATATGCGACAACGCCGCATTCGCATCATTCATGGTTGTCTTGAGGTTATCGAGCAACGGTAAAAGCTTCGCACTCGCAGTTTGTACGTTCGTTAAACTAGCTGACACCTTCGGGCGGCTATCAGCGAGCATGGCGTTCAGGTTCCCTAGACTGCTGCCTATGTTCGCGCGGTTCTTGTCGTTCAGAAGGTCGTTGACGCGGGCTATCGTCACCTGCATTTCGGTCAGACGCTGGTTCAGCGTCTGCATCACCTGAGTGGCAACGGGCGTCAGACCGCCAATCATCTCAGCGAGGTCACCAATTCCGAGTGTCTCGGCTGACTTGAGTTCGCTGCCAGGTGGGGCGAGTTGGCTGTCTTTCTTTCCGGTCCCGACCTCCAGGTAGTTATCGGAAAGGGCCCCCAGGGAGGTAATCTTCGCAACGCTGTCGGTCTTCACGGGAATGTTGGGGCGCACACGGAAGTCGACCTCAATCCGGGTGGAGTCTTTCGGATCCACGTGCACTGCCTCGACCTTGCCGGCTTCCATCCCACCATAGCGAACGATGGCGCCGGGCACCAGACCTCCTGCCGACTTGAAGTAGGTGTGATGCGGAACGCCACCAGAAGAGAAAAAGCCGGAGACGGCCAGGACGGTCCCGATCAGCAGGGCTGCTGCAACCAGCACAAATACGCCTACTAGCGCCTGCTCACGCGTACTATTATTCATAGCTTCCTCATCTTCAATGGCTCCACTCTCTTAGCTTTTCGCCCTCTTATGGTCCCCGGTAAGCATCTGCAGGTAATCGAGTTCCTGGACTACCTCAGGCTCCGGTCTCCGGTCCAGAAACTGCCGAACCCTCGGATGCTCGCTCGCCTGGAATTCTTCCTTGGTGCCCAGCGCAATGATGTGACCGCGGTCGACATAGACCATGCGATCGGCGATCAGGAAGGCGCTGGCCAATTCGTGAGTCACCACCACGATCGTGATGGCATAGGCCTTCTTGAGCTCCAGGATCAATTCGTCGAGCCCCGCAGCGATGATGGGGTCCAGTCCAGCCGACGGCTCGTCGAAAAACAGTATCTCGGGATCCATGGCCAGTGCGCGCGCCACAGCGGCACGCTTTTTCATGCCCCCGCTGAGCTCCGAAGGCATGTAGTCCTCAAAATTGGCCAGGCCAACTTGCCCTAGCTTGATCCTCACCATGATCCTGATTGTGGATTCTTCGAGATTAGTATGTTCGCGCAAAGGCAACGCGACGTTTTCGCCGACAGTCAACGATCCGAACAGCGCCGAGCCTTGGAAGGACATACCCATCTTCTTGCGAATCGAATCCATTTCGTTCTCGGAGATTTTTGCAGTGTTAGAGCCTTGAATCCACACTTCGCCGGAGGTCGGTTTTTCCAAACCAACCAGCGTTCTCAATAGAGTGCTCTTCCCCGAACCTGACCCGCCCAGAATCACCATGGTCTCTCCTCGGCGCACGTCAAACGTAATGCCGTGAAGAATCTCGCGCTCACCGTAGCTCACGCGGAGATTGACCACGGAAATTGCCGCATCCTGAGAGGGGTCAGCCATTTCTACGACCTGCTGCCGACGCCGCGCTACCAACCAAGCCCGGGCCCATCAAAACTCGGAATTTCACCATCTGGCGATCTGTTGACACCATGGAGATGCTCCTGAACTAAGAAGGATTGAGAACGTAGAACAAGCTTGTAAATACTAGGTCGACTAAAATAACGAGGGCAATCGAAGTGACTACAGCTGCTGTTGTCGAGCGTCCCACCTCCTCGGCGCCGGCCCCTGTCGAAAAACCTTCCTTACATCCGACAGCTGTAATGACCATGCCGAAAAGTAAACTCTTTATGAGGCCGGTATAGATGTCGCGCGTAACGATTGCGTCTCGCGTCGCCTGAAAATAAGAGACGATCGTAAAATCGGCCGCCGTGACGCCGAAGACGCATCCCCCGACTACGCCCATGAAGTCTGCCCAGATCGCCAGACACGGCATCATGAACAGCATGGCCAGGAACTTTGGTGCAACCAGAAAGGCAACCGGATCAAAAGCCATGGTTCTGAGGGCATCCACCTCCTCCGTTACCTTCTTTGTACCGATCTCCGCCGCGAAAGCCGACCCGGAACGGCCGATCACGACGATGGCGGTAAGCAGCGGCCCAAGTTCACGGAGAATCGAGACGGCCACGGCCCCAGCCACCAATTGCATGGCTCCCAGCTTACGCAGCTCATAGGCGCTTTGCAGGGCCATGATTAAGCCGACAAAAAACGTAATCAGCGAGACAATGGGGATGGCTTCCACGCCGATAGCCATGGCTTGATGAAAGGCCCGCTGAGGGCGCAGGCGTCGACCACGGAAAGGCCCTATAAAGGTGAAATACGCAGACTGGCCTGCAAGGACCGCCAGGTCGCCTATGTAGGCCAGGCCGTTTATGGTCTGGAAGCCCACCCGGGCCGGTATCGCTACAATTCTTTCTGCGGCTTTCAATGCGTGGAACCTCCCATCTAATGTGTCATCTCAGCGGCATTGCGGTGAGCGGCGTCTGATGCAAGCCATGTCTCCGAGTTTGGGGTTCAAGCCTGAAGCACCTGTTCCTCGGTCTCGAGAATTTCAAAAACTCCAGTCAGGCGCGTGAGTTGCAACACTTGTAAAACTGCTCCTCCCACGCCAAAGAGGACGAGCCTCTTCTTCGAATCCTGCGCTTCCCTGAGGACCTCCACTAATGAGGCTATCCCCGAGCTATCGATGTAGCTCACCCCGCTCAGGTTGATCGCCATATGCTTTGTGTCTTTGAGCGAATCAAACAACGTCTTGCGTAGAGTTGGTGAACTGCCAAGGTCTATCTGACCTACGAGGTCGACAATCGTAAACTCTCCTGCAGACCGCGTTGAAGCCCCCATTGTTCTTTGCATATCCACCTCTATCAGGCTACGAACTAACGTTGTGAGTTAACCACCGGCGGTATTTACCTGCGTGCCAGGAAGGTTCTTGACTAATCTGAGTTCGTTCTTCCCCAAGGTCCGTTCATAGGACACCTCATCCATGATCGCCTTGATCAAGTGCGTTCCGCGCCCACTCAGCGAGATGTCATTCAAGGGCTGTCCGCATATCCTGGCCGGGTCTGGTGGTTCGCCCTGATCGAGGAGTCTAAACACAATTCGATCGGCATTCACCTGACATTCCAATTCGATCTCTTTGTCATGATGGTTCTTGTAGGCATGACGGATGATATTAGCTACGGCCTCATCGACGGCCAAAGTGATTCCTTGGCAAAATTTCTCGGACAAACCACAAATCGTACCTGTCTCGCATACCGCTGCGCGGGCAATGGATAAGAGGCGAGGATCGCTTGTCACGATAAGTTTCCAATGAAAGTCCATATGGCGTTTGCTAAAAGCGCACCTCCCCTCGGAATATTCCACCAACAAGTCTCTCTGAACCGTGATTGCTGTGTTCATTTTGCTGGGCCGGGTCAAGTCAATATAACTCGTGCTCGTTGATAGCGCTAACTGGGAAATCCTGACTCAATTCGGGGCCGGAGAAATGCACCTATTGCGAGTGCCCTTTTAGGGCCCTCGTTTGATCGATTTCACAGAGGGTCGATCAGTTCACAAATCAAGACGTTTGAGATTAGATGTGGTAGGCACGAGCGGACTCGAACCGCTGGCCTCTCCCGTCTCAATCTCTACCTAAGATTAGCGGAATCATGGAGTTATCTGGAACCGAAGGAAGCAAATGGCATGCAGGGAGCACTTTTCCGAAGACCAAGTTCCTTTTTTTGTGCCCTTGGTTCTATCTGGCTGGTTTCTACCATCATGGGCGAGAGCCGGCTGCCGACAGAGACACAACTTTGCCTCTCGGGCAACCGAAGAAAAACTGTTTGCATCGCGCGTAGGGATGTACTCAGTTAACCTCAGTCCGATCCAGAGGCAGGCGGACGTAGAAAGTTGTCTTATCTGGCTTCGATTCAAAAGCAACTGCACCGAAGTGCCTTTGTATCACCCGCTGCACGGTATCGAGCCCGAGCCCAAGTCCTTTTCCGAAAGGCTTAGTCGTAAAAAACGGCTCAAACACGCGATCTGCATACTCGTCGGGTATCGCGGGTCCCGTATTGGATATCTCGACAAGAATTGTCCTGCCCTGCACTTTCGTCGAAAGAGTCAACGTGCCAGAATCTCCCATCGCATCCAAAGCGTTCTCAATGAGTGCAGACCATGCCTGGTTCAATTCGCTGCCAAATGCTTTCAGAACAGGAACACTATCGGCGTAGAAACGTTTAACTCTGATCCTACTCAGCCGCGGCTGAAATAGGCGCAGAACAGTGTCAAGGGATTCCGCAATATTGACATCCTGCACGAGTTGCCGATCCATGTAGGAGTAGTCTTTCACCGCTGTAACGAGACGAAAAATTCTCTCAGATGCTTCACTCACTGCGAGTATGGCGGTGTCGTTGCTCAGGCTTGTCAAGAGATCGTTCAGTGCTAGACCGAACGCTTCTTCTGGCACGAGGCCTTCCAACTCGCGAAGAGACGACAACGGGATGTTGCAGTCCGCAAGCATGGGAGCTAGCTGCCACGATTCTGAATATCCCTTAGATTCAAGCCAGATCGTGAAATCTTCTTCGGTAGAGCCTGCTTCAGATTGTGGATGCTCGGAAGCGTACTGGCGCGATGCCCTGACCTTCGAACGTAAACCGGAAAGCCACTGCAGGTAGGCGTCAAGCTGCGCTTCTGTCCCGAGCGTTACACCGAGCCGGTACCGAATGCCTTCTTGTTCCACCTCAACCGCTCGCATTAAGTGCGAAGCGGCACTCTTAGTCGCGGAAGCAGGATTGTTCAGTTCGTGCGCGAGGCTTGCAGCAAGTTTGTTTAGTGCTGCGAGTTTACCGATCTGCTGTTCAGCTTTTGTGTATTCCCGATTTCGATCCAGCAGAACTCGGACAATCCGTTGCGTCATCGAAGGGATTGCGTTCAACAAGGCGGGGAAAAGGCTGTCATGTAATTCCAGAATCCAGGTATCACCAGACGAACGACCATCTGCGTTCCAGGCCTCGATTCGGGAGAACGGAGTCTTGCCTGTGATGCGGCCAGTTTGGCCGGTCAGGACAGACACAGGACTTGAAGTATGACGACGGATGAAAACACTGCCACGCAAGATTAACATCAGATGATGGGGCGGAGCTGCTTGGCTAAAGATTAGTTCGCCATCCCTTCCAAATCGTTCCGTACCATGCTTTGCGATCCATGCGAACTCTTCGTCGCTGAGTCCGTTCAAGTCCTCGATCGTACGCAACGCGGAAACTATCTCAGCCTCGCGAACGTCATTTGGCGGAGTCCCTGCGTCGAAAGTCATTTGTTCCGTCATGGTGAACGCTTTAGTTATTAGCTTTTGCTTTCGGAAAGGATAGCTTTTTGGCCGAAATAGCTAATCAGGAAAAAAGATACCCCGAGGGATATGACATCCTTGAAAAGGAACAGGCCCAAGAAACTCATGTACCTCATATACTTTATCCCGTGAACGGCAATAATCGCGCCAGGGGTAGTTATGACCATAGTGCTGGTTATAAAAAACATGAGTGATGCGATGAGTCCGCCTATGATACCGGCTTTAGGCTTGAAATAGCCTGCGATCATCAATATCGCGGCAGTTATCTCGGTAAGACCGATTAAATCAGAACCGATATAAGGGCCGAATAGTTTGAAGTGCCACCAGATCAGCGGGCTGTTAGAAACCAGCGGAACTATGCCTTCGGCTCCTGGAGCAGTCATCTTATAAGACCCGGCCCAAAGGAGCATAACAATCATGCCGATACTGGTGATCAGGAAAGGGATATTACGATCATTTGTCCATGCAGCCAATTTGGTTAAATTGCTTTTGGCTTTTTTCGAGAGGGCAGCAGAGGAAAACAGATCTTGTTTCTTCGCGTTAGTTGCTTGTCCTGACGTGACCAGACTCATGACTACCTTTCCTTACTATGGCTGATGTGGTTACGTATGCGGGACCTGCTGATAGGCACCCTTCAGTACG
This sequence comes from uncultured Acidobacteriaceae bacterium, assembly GCA_963741395.1. GTDB lineage: Bacteria > Acidobacteriota > Terriglobia > Terriglobales > Acidobacteriaceae > Edaphobacter. The sequence goes on along the minus strand of CAVUHV010000007.1, from coordinate 83,383 downwards.
CTAGCGGTTGACCATCAGTGTGGAGCAGAACGATATTGTCCGTCCAATGATGATGACGCGCTCGTTGCCTCATGCTGGAATGAAATAACTTATGCCAGGTGTTTGTGCAACCGAAATACCAAACTCAGTGCCTCTTCCTCTATGGCAGGTTGTCGAGCTAAGTTCTTTCTGCTCTTTAGAATCGATTTGCAACTTCAAAACAAATCTCAATCTCCAACTGATGAAGTTGCGACGAATGTCCGACAGTGACGGATATTCGTAGTGGTTCCTATCACCAATCCCATGAGGACCTGACGAAAGATGGAAAGTCAAAAATAATTTGGTTTCTCCACTGCGAAACCGGCCAAGACAGCTAAGGTGCTTACCTTCGTCGCAAGAAGCCAGCAAGAGTAATTGCCTTCAACTTTGATGCCAGCAGCCTTTGCAACATCATTCGAGCCCGGTGCGATCTGACCCTCACCAGCGAGGTACTAATGTCCAGTATCTGTGCCGTGTCATTTGCATTAAATTCTTCTACATCGCGCAGCAGAAACACTTGCTGGTAAATATTGGGAAGCGATTCGACGGCCTGCTGGAGTAACTTCCTGATTTCCTCGCGCTCGACTACCTCGGAAGGAATTTCTCGCCAATCGCGCAGAAGTGCGGGAGACGCAGGCATCTCTTCACTCGCAGCTTCATCAAGAGACACGAGTCTTGTAGTCGCCTGTTGCCGTAACCGGTTTCTCGCCTCGTTTAGCGCAATGCTGATAAGCCATGCTCTGAACTTCGACTCGCCCCGGAAAGCCCATAGATCTCGAAAGGCCCTGATGAACGTTTCCTGCGCGACGTCTTCAGCGTCCTTTTCGTTCTTCATGCAGGAGTAAGACATCATGTAGACACTCCCCTCATAAGGTCGAATCAGCTGATGATAGAGCTGGGTATCTCCGGCCAAAATAGCGGCTATCAGTTCCGACTCCTTCCCACTCTGGCCGCTCCTGTGATTAATTTCCAAATTAAATGCCCTTGATTTCGCCGCCGTCCATCCGCACAGAAGTTCCTGTCATCCACTTCGCCGCGGGCGATACTAGAAAGGCCATCAATTCAGCAATCTCTTCAGGTTTGCCATAACGACTTATCCCGGCGTCCTCAGGGAACTTCTTCATCGCCTCTTCCACAGTAAGCTTGTGTGCCGGAGCCCACTTCTCAAGAAAGGAGCGACGACGTCCCGTCATCACAGCGCCCGGCACCACACTATTGACTTGCACACCGTCTTTTATGCCTTGCTCTGCGAATGCCTTTGCGAGTGCGATGATTGCCGCATTTACCGTCGCGACTGCCGCGAACCCGGGTTTGGGATCGAGCGCGGCGCTTCCAGATATCAAAACGACAGACCCGTTCGAAGCCTTCAGTGCATCCCAGGCTCGTATTGTCAGGCGCCGCGAGCCGTGTAGCTTAAGTGCCATGCCGTCTTCCCACTGCGCATCAGTCATCTCGAACAAATCGATCTGTGGCACGGCACCCGCTATGTTCAGCAGGGCATCAATTCTGCCAAAGCGGTCGAGCGTGCCCTGGACGAGAATCTCGACCGACCGAGGCTCGCGCAGGTCGAGCGCGTAAATCAGTGGTTCGGCGCCCACGGATTCTACTTCGGCCGCAGTTGTCTGCAGTTTGCTCTCATTTCTTGCTGCAAGCACAACGGCGGAGAAATCGTCCGCCAACCGCGACGCAGTCGCACGACCGATGCCTTCGCTCGCGCCGGTGACGATCGCAACGGAGTTGCTCCTCACTGCTCCTCCCCGGTAGTTCATTGCCCCGCGCTATCGCGCGAGCGTCTCCCGCGCCGCTTCCAGAATTACGTCAACCACAAGATCCGGCGCCGTATACATGGGAGTGTGGTCTACGCTGTGCGACCGAATCTTCGCGCCCATCCGCTCCGCCATATAGAGCTGCGTCTTCGACGCAATCATGCGATCCTCTTCCGCAAGAAGAAACCACGACGACTTCTTCCTCCACGCGGGCATGGAGGTTTTCTCTTGAATGCACTTCACCGCGATCGGCCGCTGCACAGCAGCCATAATCGTTGCTTGATCTGGCGAAGCCTTATGGGCTACTGCGTGACTAAAGCCCTCTTCAGGCATCCAGATAAAGCCATGCGCATCGGGTGCGAGGCGCGGAGCATCTGGATGTGGCTCAGCACGATAAAACACATCTGCAACCGTTTCATTCTCATCGGGTGCCAAAGCCGCTACATAGACCAGTGACTTTACTCGATCATCATACGCACCAGCGATCACAGCGCCCGCATATGCGTGCCCCGTCAGTACTACCGGCCCAGTCGTTCTCTCAAGCACACGTTGGAGAGCGGCTATGTCATCCGTAAGCGATGTGAGGGGAATCGGTGCACACGCTACGTTAAGACCTTGTCGTCGCAACGGCAGAATGATGTTGTGCCAGCAAGAACCGTCAGCCCATGCTCCATGAACCAACACAAGTGTGGCGTCATGAAGAAAGGAATTCATCGTGATACCCCGTTATCAGTCCGCCGCGATATGCCGTTCGCCTTGAAGAACTCTTTAATCGCAGCGGCGATCTCCGCGACGTGTGTCTCAATTGCAAAATGTCCCGTATCGAGGAATTGGACCTTCGCGTTCGGCAAGTCTTTGCGAAAGGCCTCTGCTCCCGCAGGAATGAAAAAGGGATCATTCTTGCCCCAGATCGCCAGCAAAGGCGGTTTGGATTTGCGAAAGTACTCCTGAAACTTCGGATAAAGATTCACATTCGATGCATAATCCAGGAACAAATCAAGCTGAATTTCCTTGTTTCCTGGACGCTCCAACAAAGCCGCATCCAATGTGTACGACTCAGGCGCGACGGTATCTGGACTCGCTACGCCGTGCGTGTACTGCCAGCGAGTTGCCTCCAGCGTCAGGATGTTTTGCCGAAGCACCTCTCTGTTATCTGCTGTGGGCTCAGACCAGTATTTCCTGATCGGTCCCCACGCATCGCCCAGCCCCTCTTGGTAGGCATTGCCATTCTGCGAAACGATTGCCGCCACTCGTTCCGGATGGCGCATCGCGAGACGGAAGCCCGTTGGGGCTCCATAGTCAAACACATAGATCGCATAGCGCTTGAGGCCGAGCACCTCAGTGAACGCCTCGAGCGTACCAGCCAATGCCGCGAACGAATATCTATATTTCCGTCCTTCCGGGACCTCCGTAAATCCAAACCCTGGTAGGTCGGGCGCGATCACGCGGTACTGATTGGCAAGGCGTGGAATCAGTTCACGAAACATGAAAGACGAGGTTGGAAACCCGTGCAGCAGGAGCAGCACAGGTGCCGCCGCGTCGCCGGCCGATCGGTAGAAGATCTGGACACCGTCCGCCTCAATTCTGTGGACAGATGTCACAGGCACAGTGGACTGGGGCGCCGCGTCGCCGGCCGGCGTTTCCCGTTGCTCCGATCCATCTCCCGCGGTGCTGGCTGCTTGTCCTGACAGGACCCGATTCATAACAGCTCCTCCTCACTCTGGCTGCATGTAGGCGATATGCCGATGGGTGCCTCATCCTGGGGCGGCCCAATGAACGTCGCATTCAGCGTTGCAACCGAAATGCCAAAAAAGACGCATTTGGCTCCGAACCCGGCCATCGAGCTAAGTTGTTATTCCTTTGCATGATCTATTCGCAGGAGCGAACGAAGTCTCAATCGCTAACTGACGAATCTGCGCCGGATACCCAACACTGACGGGATTTCGTCGCGACCTTCGTCGCAGGACCTGCTTTTCCCCATTCAAACTGTCGCATACCCCTTCGCAGCACGAGGTATCCGCATCGAACAAAGGTCTCAATTCGACATCGCCGTTTTCGCCCTCAGCTTCCGGGTTTGCAGAAGCAGACTGCATCTCGAGGAGGAGATGTGCTTCACGTCAACTGCCTGTGTATTGGAGTCACGGGAACGGAAGATCCTCAGATTGCCAAACGTATCCCCGTGAACTGCCAACGTGTTGCTGGTTGAAGGAAATTGCGATAGGTAGCACGCACATGATCCGCAGGTGTCACGCAGGACCCTCCACGCAAGATCATCTGCCCGCACATAAATTTGCCGTCGTACTCACCCAACGCACCGGGGAGAGGCCTGTATCCTGGATAGCAGGTGCAGGGGCTGGCGGTCCATTCCCAGCAATCTCCGAAGAATTGGTCAAGATGATTGCCGTCTGCGGTTACTGGATGCAGCCTGCCAGTTTCGAGAAGGTTCCCGTGACGTGGTTCCTGACTCGCGACGGATTCCCATTCCTCCTCTGTGGGAAGCCGGCAGCTACGCCAACGCGCGAAGGCGTCAGCCTCGAAGAAACTTATGTGACATACCGGCGTATCAAGTAAGGCGGAGAGCCCATACCAGCCGCTCAGACTGAAGACTCGCCAGCCAGTGTCATCGCTAGGTTCACGTTCCCAATAGAGCGGGGCTTCCCAACCCGCCCGCTTAACCATCTCCCAGCCGTTAGACAGCCAGAGCCGAGGGCGCGTATACGCGTCATCTGACATAAACTCCAGATACTCGCGGCACGTGACTTCGCGGTTTGCAATCTGAAACGATTCCACGTAAGCCTTGTGGCGCGGGGTCTCGTTATCAAAGCAAAACTCCAGAGGGTTCCCCGCGCTAACAGGATGACCAATTTCAATCAGTCCGCCCTTGATGCCGTGCCACTCGAGCTTTGAGACTGTCGTCTTGCGCTCTTGCGCCAGGGAAGCATCTCGATAGGAGGGATGTAGAGGATTCGAGAAAAATGCATGTTTAATGCCGGTCAACGCCAGTTCTTGGTGTTGTTGCTCGTGATTCAGACCCAATACGATACGCCGTGAGGTTTCCTCATCAATGCATCGTGCAATCAACTTTTCCATTTCTCGATCAACGTGCGCACGGAAGCTAAGAACCTCATCCAGCGAAGGGCGAGAAAAGTAAGCGCACAGCCTCTTATCCGGAACCTCTTCACCGAGAGAGATGTAGTAGCTGTTGAAGAGCCGATGGAACTCTTCGCGGAATGGTTTGTAGTCCGGGAGAAACGGCCGCAGCACGAACGTCTCAAAGAACCATGTGGTGTGAGCCTGATGCCACTTTACGGGACTGGACTCCGGACACGACTGGACCATCTGATCCTCGGCGGACAAACTCGCTACAAGTGAACGTGTCATTGCCCGCACGGCTTTGTATTTCGAATCAAGAGCAGACATTATGTCAATCCATGCGCCGAGACTCTTACCTCAGCAAGAGCCTCACAAGATGGTTTGGTCCCCTGTGCAAGCGTGTTTTTACAGCTGGCACAGTTAAGTCGAATCGAGAGCAGACATTGTGTTATGCCGATGCCCTACAATTCTGAATCACAGCTTAACGATGATCTTGCCGTTCGCCTGATTCGATTCCATCAACCGCTGCGCCTCCCGAATCTCATCGAACGAAAATACTGCTGCCGGTTTTGCCTTATAGATACCTTTCGCAACTCGGTCCACAATCTCCTGCAGGGGAACTTCCGATACGGGAAACTCCGGAGTACCGAAGACAAAGCTGCCAAAAAGACTAAAGTGTATTCCGCTGGCCATCTGTAGCAATGGGTTGAAGTCCTTCACTGGCTCGAGTCCACCTAGCCAGCCGGCCAGGCAGATACGTCCATGCCGACGTGGAATGGCAATCGAATCGAGAAGTGTACTGTTGCCGACAAGGTCGAGCACAACATCCACCTTCTTTGCCTCCGGCAGTCGCTTGGAAAGCCCCGGGCCTTCAATCTTCACTCTCTGCGCCCCGAGTCCAAGGAGCTTTTCAAAGCGCGCCTTATTGCGCGTCGTGGCTATCACATTCAGCCCTGCATTAGCTGCAATGTTCAACGCCGCCTGACCAAGAGCAGAAGTCGCGCCCCGAAGAAGGAGAGTTTGTCCCTTTTCGATCTGCAGATTGCCGTAGAGGCAGGTCCATGCCGTGGCGTACGACTCCGGTATTACCGCGAACTCCTCCCACGGCATATCTGTTTCCACCTGTATGACATTCGTCGCCGGGACGAGCGTCAGTTCCGCGTAACTACCATTGATCGTTCTGCCCATGCCACCCATGAATGCGGCTACTTTGTCGCCGCGATGAAATTCTCCACCGGGTGCTGCAACTACCTCACCCACGCACTCAATTCCGCTGACCTCAGCTGCCTCAGCCCACTCGCCTTTACGCATATGGGTTTCGGCGTGATTTACGCCGAAAGCCTTGACCGCAATCAGGACATGGCCAGCTTTTGGCTCAGGGTCCGGCAGTTCCTTAATTACCAAACTTTCAAGCCCACCAAAACCACTCAAAACAATTGCGCGCATCTTGACACCTCCTGGAGTCTCCGACGCTCCCTCTTCGCAGTCGATTTCGGGTACGGCTCTCGGAGGCAAGTAAGTTGCCAGAAATAGAAGGATTTCGAAACGAAGAGGGAAATCAGATCTAATTCATTCTGGTGGCAGAAGATACGGTTCTGGAGCGCGGCCAAACGTCGCGCCATGAGTGACGGATTTGTGACTGATGTCCGTCACTGGCAGTCTTTAGTCGCGACCGCCGTCGCGTTATTCCCACAGGAACAGGAACTCAGTCCCAGCCCGCACGACTCTCAGCAGTTCCATTCCGCGGGGAAGGCGCGAGGCGGCTTATGCGAAGCTTCCGCATTCTGTAAACCAACGACGTCCGTTTCATCCCCAGTCGCTCTGCAGCACCATTCCGACCGCCCACTACCCAATTGCTCGCCTCAAGCGCACGGAGGATATGATCCCGTTCCACCTCGTCGAGACCTGTCATCGGAATATTCGATCCCTTGTGTGTGGTGAACGGCTCCAGTTCGGAGGTTGGGGCGCGTAAGACAGTATGAGGAGAAAGAATCACCGCCCGCTCGATAAAGTTTTGCAATTCCCGGACGTTTCCAGGCCAGCGGTATCGCACCAGCGCATCCATCGTCTCCGAGGGGACGTCGTCGATTCTCTTGTTCATTCGCCGGGAGTAGAGTTCAATGAAATGCCAGACTAGTTTTGGAATGTCCTCAGGACGTTGCCGCAGGGCCGGAACATTGATCGGAAATACCTTCAGCCGATAGTAGAGGTCTTCGCGAAACGTCGTCTGCTTTACCATCGAGGCCAAATCACGATGAGTGGCCGCGATGAGGCGAACATCCACCTTGTGAGTGCGGTTGCTGCCCAGTCGCTCGAATTCCTGCTCCTGCAGGACTCGCAGCAATTTTGCCTGAAGTTCCAGTGGAATGTCGCCGACTTCATCAAGGAAGAGCGTGCCCTTATTCGCGAGTTCGAAACGTCCTGTCTTCTGCGCGATCGCTCCGGTGAACGCCCCCTTTTCGTGCCCGAACAGCTCACTTTCGAGGAGCCCAAGCGGGATTGCGGCGCAATTCAATTTGACGAAGGCTCGCTCCCGGCGACCGCTCAGATTATGAATGGCCCGTGCAATCAGTTCTTTCCCCGTACCCGTCTCACCCTGAATCATCACGCTTGAATCCGTAGGCGCCACTACTGACACCAGGTGCAAGGCACTCTTCAAGGCGGGACTTTCTCCGACGATCGCTCCAAACTCAGCTCGGATTTCCTCTTCGAGATACAGTCTTTGTTTCGTTTCTTTGTCTCGATCCTTTGTCGCCCTTTCGTACTCCAACGTGTTCTCAACTGCAATCGCTATCTGACAGGCCACCTGCTCAAGCAAGATGACGTCGTCTTTCTCAAAAGCATTGTCCGAACGCCTAGAGAGCATCAGAACGCCAACGACACGATCACGGCTTACGAGCGGAAGATAACACCCCACGCTGAGGCCTTCCTCGATCACGCGCTCATAAAGAAGCTGGCCGTCAGGATTCCCATAAATTTCAGGATCCTCGCGGACCTGTTCGAAGCTATCGATCCGGACGCTCTTGCCCTTCCGCAATACCTGACCCGAGATCGAACTATTCATCGGCACCAACGATCCCTCGCGGAAAGGTCCTCTCGCGTCTGGATTGTATAAGGTAGTGACCCGTAACTCGCCGCTCTCGGAGTCGGGTAGCAACAAGGCGGACACGTCACATTGCATTATCCTAAATAGATTCGTCGAAAGCGCCTCAACCACTTGCCGGAGGTCCAACCTGGATGTCACGCTGCTTGTGATTTCCAGAAGCAACCGCAGTCGATCGCGTTCATGCCGTAACTCTTCTTCATTATGGTGACGTTCAATCGCGATTCCCGCGATGTGGCTGAAATTCTCGATTAAGTCCAGGTCGGCAGCGTTAGGGGTACGCGCTTCACGATAATGAATCGCAAAAGTGCCGAGGACTTTGCCATCGCTCGTGAACAGGGGCTGGGACCACACCGCACGAATTCCAAATGGCAAGAGCCGGTGACGATAATCATCCCAGACGGGGTCATTGAGGATATCCGTCACATAGACTGGTTCTCTTCGATGAACGGCTGTGCCGCAGGATCCACCTTTTGGGCCGATAAGCATTGATCCTGCGCCAGAAATGAAGCCGGGAAGACTGGGAGCCGCCGCGCAATAAAGTTGCCTTCCGTCATCGGTCGGAAGCCAAATTGTGCACAATGTACCGTCGTTCCGGGATTCGACAAGTTGAGTAATGATTGCGAGCACTTCAGCCAGCGGAGCTCCCGCAAAGATCAACCGCAGAATGTTCAGCACGGCTTCGGAGGAAAACAGACCTGACTTGTTCTGCGCGTCGTTTGCGCTCAATACCAAATTTGCAGCGGGTTGGGGGGGTGACTCCATCATCTCTCCTCTTTTAACGCCGCTCCATGAGCTCCATGAAGGAGAAACGCGCCACTCGCGCTGAGCGGCCTGACAGAAGCTTTTGCGGGTCACATTTTATTCGCGATGAAATCCTGAGGGCAAATGATGAGCCCGAAAGGTTCGGTCGCGGCGTCTTATCGTGAGTTCATTGACTGGCAGCTTTACGGAGTCGTTTAAGAGGCTCTAATGATTGCAGCACGTAATGGAGCGTCGAGAAGGAGTGGCAAATCCTGTAAGTTATTGAGGATATGGTAGGCACGAGCGGACTCGAACCACTGACCTCTACCGTGTCAAAATCCAAGTATTCGATAATTCAACAACTTACAGGCTGTCCAGGACTGCCAAAATCCTTGCAATCGACACCTAACTCTCTTGAGAGGAAAGAGAGTTTGTGAGCCCACCGCCGATTGCTCTTTCAGAGGCTGCATGGTTTTTTCACTCTGCGACAACTTCGGCTTCCGCGGCCACGGCTTCGGGGATTCCTGGCCGCTTTCTGTAGCTGAAGATGCGGGTTCGGTCGAGCGCGGACTCCACCCAGGTTTTCTGCCAGTGGACTCCGAACTCCAGCAGAAGCAGGACTGCGGCGAGCATCAGGCCGGCGAAGAGTAAGAGGCCAGCTCCGTAACCGCCGAAGTGGTCTTTGATGACGCCGAGAATGGAGGGGAGGAAGAAGCCTCCGAGGCCGCCGGCCGCTCCGACGATGCCGGTGATGAGCTCGATATCGGCCGAGAAGCGTTGCGGGGCGAGTTGGAAGACAGCTCCGTTGCCCATGCCGAGCATTCCCATGACGACGAACAGAGTGGGAAGGACGAGGACGATGGGAGGCAGCGTGCTTGTGAAGAAGAGACCGATGGCGACTCCGGCGTAGAGAGCGAGAAGGAGGCGGTATCCACCGATGCGGTCTGAGAGCCAGCCACCTACTGGGCGAAGGAAACTGCCAGCTACGACTACGAGTGAAGTGAAGTCACCGGATTGGACTTTGCTGAGGTGGTACTGGTCGTGGAAGAAAGTGGTGAGGAAGCTGGTGAGGCCAACGAAACCGCCGAAGGTGAGGCTGTAGAGGAAGCAGAGCCGCCAGGTGTCGGCTTGTGTGAAGAGCTGAGCGTATTTGTTCCAGGACTTGGGCGCAGATTTGGCGGGGCTGTCCTTCGCGAGAAGGAAGAAGGTGGCGAGGACGAGGAGTACGGGAACAAGCGCGAGGCCGAAGACGAAGTGCCAACCGTAGTGCTGCGCGAGACGCGGGCCGAAGAAGGTGGCGACCAGTGTGCCGGAGTTTCCGGCTCCGGCGATGCCCATGGCGAGACCCTGATGTTCTGCGGGATACCAGCGACCGGCTAGCGGGAGGGCGACGGCGAAGCTGGCTCCTGCAATGCCGAGAAGGAAGCCGATGACGTAGAACTGCCAGAGCTGAGTGGCGTAGTGCCAGCCAAGGATGAGAGGAACGATGCTGAGGAGGAGTCCGGTGAGTCCGGCCTTGCGGCCGCCGATGCGGTCAGCGAGCAGACCGAGCACAGGGCGGAAGAAGGATCCGCCGAGAAGCGGGATAGCAGTGAGGAGGCCCTTCTGGGTTGCAGTGAGGTGGACTTGTTCGGCGATGAAAGGCGCGAGCGGGCCGAACAGCACCCAGACCATGAAGCTGACGTCGAAGTAGAGAAATGCCGACAACAGGGTTGGCCAATTGCCGCTTGATGCGAATGACTTCCTGTCCATCTTCTGTGTTCCTCCTCAAAATGTTGCTGTGTTGGTTGAAAATTGCGGGCTATCCGTTTCTTGCGCTGGCGAGCGGACTTCGTTCGACGCGGACGGCGCACTGCTTGTAGTTGGGCTCGCGCGAGATGGGGTCGAAGGCGCTCTGAGTGATCTGGTTGGCGTTGGTTTCGACGAAGTGGAAGGGGAGGAAGACTTGGCCAGGAGCGACGATTTCGGTGATGCGGAGTTCGACCTGGCTGACGCGGCCTCGGGCTGAGACAACTACGACGCGATCGTGAGGACGCAGGCCGAGCTGGGTTGCGTCGGAAGGGTTCATCTCAAGCCATGCGCGGGGAGACATGCGCTGCAGGATAGGGATTCCGCCGGTCTTGGTGCGGGTGTGCCAGTGCTCTACGGTGCGGCCGGTGTTGAGGATGAGTGGAAAATCGCGAGTGGGCTGTTCGGGGAAGGGCGCCCAGCGGGTGGGGAGAAGTTTGGCCTTGCCGTCCGAGGTGGGGAATTCGCCGTTGGCGTATAGGCGGCGCGGTGCGGCTGGATGCGATGTGCTGCCTTCTGGGTAGGGCCACTGGATGCCGGCGTGTTGTTCAAGAGCGGCGTACGTGATGCCGGAGTAGTCGCAGAGGCGACCGGCGGAGACGCGGCACCACTCGTTGAAGGCGTCAGCGGGCCCGTGCCAGTTTGGGTAAAGTTCTTCGCGACAGCCCAGGCGTTCGGCAAGATCGAGGAAGATGTTGAAGTCACTGCGGGCCTCGCCGGGCGGAGCAACGGCAGTGTTGACCTTGCTGACGCGGCGCTCGGAGTTGGTGTAGGTGCCTTCTTTTTCGCCCCAGATGGCGGCGGGAAGGACGAGGTCAGCGAGCTCGGTAGTAGGAGTGGGATGGAAGCCGTCCTGCACGATGAGGAAATCGAGGTTGCCGAGCGCGTGCTTGAGAAGATCGATGTTGGGGTATGAGACGAGCGGGTTGGTTCCGATGATCCAGAGGGCACGGATTTTTTTGGCGACGGCGGCTTCGATGATGTCCGGATAGGCGAGGCCGCGCTCGGTGGGGATACGCTCGACCGGGACGTTCCAGAGGCGAGCGATCTCTTCGCGGTCGTGCTGGCTCCCGAACTGGCGGTAGCCGGGAATTCCGGAGGTGAAGCCGGACTCGCGCGTGCCCATGGCGTTGCACTGGCCGGTGATGGAGAATGGCGAGGCTCCGGGGCGGCCGATGTTGCCGGTGATGAGTGCGAGGTTGTTAATAGCGTTGACGGCTTCGGTGCCCTTGGTGCTGTGATTGACTCCCATCGTCCAGCCGATGAAGGCGGCCTTGGCGTTCCCGTATAGCAGCGCGGTGCGGTGAATAAGTTCAGGAGAGAGGCCGGTGATGTCTGCCGCGTACTCGAGGGTGTAGGGTTCGAGCGATTCGCAGAGTTGCGTGAAGCCGGTCGTGTTGTTGTCGACGTACTCCTGGTCGTAGAGACCCTCGTCGATGATGATGCGGAGAATGGCGTTGATGAGCGCGAGGTCGGAGCGCGGCTTGAGAGGAAGGTAGACGTCGGCCATCATGGCGGTTTTGGTGACGCGCGGGTCGGCGACGATAAGGGTCTTTGAGTGGTTAGCTTCGAGACGCGTACAGAGGATGGGATGGTTCTCGGCGACATTGGCCCCGATGAGCAGGATGACGTCGGCCGTTTCCATGTCCTGATAGGCTCCGGGTGGGCCGTCGCTGCCAAAGGAACGTTTGTAGCCGGCCACCGCGGTGGACATGCAGAGGGTTGTGTTGCCATCGTAGTTGCGGGTTCCGAGGCCGAGCTGGACGAGCTTGCCCAGAGCGTAGAACTCTTCGGTGACGAGTTGTCCGGTGCTGATAACGCCGAGGGATTCGGGGCCGTACTTCTGCTGGACTTCACGAAAACGCTGGACTACGGTGTCGAGCGCGTCGTCCCAGGTGACGCGGTTCAGCGTGCCATTGATGCGGAGCAGCGGATACTTTGCGCGGGCTTCTGCGTCGATGGCGTAGTGCTCGGCGAGCCCCTTGGGGCAGAGCTTGCCCGCGTTGACTGGGTGAGTGGGATTGCCGCGTACGCTGACGACCTTGCCTTCGCGTACTCCGAGTTGCATTCCGCAGCCGACGGAGCAGTAGCCGCAGGTGGAGTCGACCCAGTGGTCAGCATGCTTCTGTGCGGAGGTGTAGCCGAGCACGGGGTCTTCGCCGTACTTGTACTTCGCGGCGCGAGTGTCTAAGCCGGTTTGGCGGGCGAGCCAGCGGAATACGCTCATGCTGCCTCCGCCATGAGGTATTCGGTGGCAATGTTGGTGGGCACGACACTTACGAAGAAGAGAAGGCGTCCGAGAAATTCACCTGCGGCGATGCAGAGTGCAAGCGAGAACGCTACGGATGGAGTGTCTGCGTAGGGAAGCAGCAGGAGGCCAGCTCCGAGCAAAGCGAAGCGCAGCAGGAGACGCAGGGCGAGAACGGTGGAGAGGAGTCGCGCAGTGCCGCGCAGCTCGTGGCTCTCTGAGCGGAGTAGCCAGACGAATTTGACTCCGCCGAGGAGCAGTGCGATGAAGCCAGCAAGCGTGACTGCCGATCGCACGAGGGGCGCGCCGTTGGTGAGAATGCTGGCGCTGACGGCTCCGAGGAGTGTAGTGGTGAGGAAGAACTCTGCGATGGTGAACGGGGAGTTCCAGGCGGGACGGCCTGGGACAAGGTAGAGCTTCGCGCTGGCGGCAACTCCCGCTAAACCGAGCAGAGCGGTGAGGCCGCCGAGCGCCGCGGTTCCATGCACACCGAACCAGAGTGCCGCGGAGTAGACAGCGGCGACGCCCGCGAAGAGTGCGAAGAGAAGCACCTCTCGACTGAGCCAGGAGCGACGCCACATCTTGACGGCGCGGTAGGCGTGAATGGGGCGTCCCAGATGGAGTGTGGAGGCCGTGAGCGCGAGCGACGCAATGAGCAGCGCGATGATTGCGGCGGAGCGGTTAGGGCGCGCACCGGTGATCTCAAGCAACCAGATGGCTGCGAAGGCTCCTACGGAGAGTTGGGTGAGGACGGTCATGATGACGAGTGGCAAGTGGGGATGCTCGGGGCGCACGCGATCCAGATCGACCTTGCGGACGTCGCGGGGCATGTTAACGGGCTGTGTGATGCGCGTGGTAGAGAGGCTGTCGTCGGCCGAAGGCATGCCGGGAGAGTTCGCGGTAGCGGTGTATTCTTTGCGCCACTCTGCGACCTTGACAGTCTCGATGCGGATAGCGGTCTCAGGGCAAGCGGCGGAACAGGCGGGTTGTTGGCCCTGTGTGAGCCGGCCGTAACACATGTCGCACTTGCCGACCACGCCACGCTCGGGGTTGTACTGCGGCACACCATAGGAGCAGTTCCACGTGCAGTACTGGCAGCCGATGCAGGCGTCCGCGCTGTGTCGCACGATGCCGGTGATGGAGTCTTTCGTGTAGGCGTTGACTGGACAGCCCGTCATGCAGGTGGGTTCGAGGCAGTGATTGCAGCCCATGGAGAGATAGTGGCGGCGAGTATCCGGGTATGTGCCGCCTTCGATCTCGCCGACGCGTCGCCACAGGATGTCGGCCGGGTTCCCGTTCTGCTCGTTGCACGCAACGACACAACACTTGCAGCCGATGCACTTCGTCATGTCGAAGTGGAAGCGATACTGCTCGCCGGGTCCGGGAGGCGTGGGGAGTGGGAGATCAAGAGACACGCCGCAAAACGAGCCAACCTCCGGCGCAGAGAGAGTCTCTGCGGTGGTAAGGAAGAAGGCGTCGTCGCCGGACTGGGCTCGTTGCAACAGCGGCAGTTCCACGGTGGCTCCTGATCGTCGTGCTGAAGAGTGAAGTCGCACAAGCCTCAGATGCAGCGCCGTTGATGCGGCTAATGCAGGCGCAGGAGTTCTCTGAGAATGTGCAGTTGATTGGCGACTCGGCCAGACTCTTCAGGGAGCCTTCAGAAAGATTCACTCGATTGCGAGAACGATCAGGCTCACGTGGCCAACCGAACTTCAGAAAGTGAGAGCGGAAAAGAAGGGCCGCTCCGCGTGGAGTGATTGCGCAGAGCATAGCGTCAATTCGCGCGGCAAGCAAGCGAAAATTGCGACGGTCGATTTTGCTCAGTGTTTTTGCAGCTATTTGCGAGCGTAGAAAAGTTTTTGTTGCATCGCCGGTGACAGCCGTGTTACCGAATAGCCAGAGGCCGTATTTCAAGAGCGCGCTGAAGTGCTCTGTGCCTCGGGTCTGAGAGAAAGCCCTGGTGGCCTCGTTCGAAGCCGCGATCCTTCAGACTTCATTGCGCACTCCGCTGCTGCGCCAGAAAAGTGAATTCCACCGCAATCTGACTGTTTTTTGCCGTTGTGCGCGATGGCTACATCTTGTTGCTCTGCGTGCGATGACCTCATATCCCCCGCGCTGGCTACCTGAATGCAGGCGCGAGGATCACTTTGCTCTGGAAAGGTAAAATATGCTTGGAAGGCATCGTGTTACACCTGTCGTTTTCCTGGCCATGACGTTTGCTCTGTCAGCATCTTGCCGAGCGCAGGCCGCGCCGTCGAGTGAGTCGCCTATAAGCGTTTCCGTCTACGACCGTACCCGCGTAGATCCCTGGCAATGGTTTGCCGCGCCCCCGCAGTCGGAGACATACAGCTACGTCGAATCGCTGCTGCGGTTGGGTGTGGCGCAGCGTATTCGGCGCTGGGACTGGCAGCTTGAGCTGTCGCAACCGGCGGTGCTCGGTCTGCCGAGCGATGCGGTTTCTCCTGTCACGGCGCAGGGGCAGATGGGGCTGGGCGGGACGTATTACGCAGCGAACGGCAACAACACGAATCCCGCGGCTGTTTTTTTGAAACAGGGTTTTGCGCGCTATCACTTCGATGAGGCAGACAAGAATGTGCAGCTGGGGCGCTTTGAGTTTGTCGATGGAGTAGAGACTCGTCCCAAAAACACAATCATTGGCTGGCTGCAGACCAACCGTGTAGCGCACCGGTTGATTGGCAACTTTGGATTCAGCAATGCGCAGCGCAGTTTCGACGGCATTGACGGCCACTACGGGTCCGGGACATGGGACATAACCGCGATGGCGGCACGAGCCGATCAAGGAGTCTTCAACATGAATGGCAACCCGGAACTGAATGTCGATCTGCAGTATGTGGCTTTCAGCAAATCGGAGCTTCAGGAGCACGTGCTATGGCGCGCATTTGGAATCGGCTATCATGATGGGCGGACGGGTCTTACAAAAACTGACAACCGCGCGCTTGCGGTGCGGGCTGCCGACCATCAAAACATCCGCGTCGGAACCTATGGAGGCGATCTGCTTGCAACATTTCCGGTTGGGCGAGGCGAATTTGATTTTCTGTTTTGGGGAGCGGTCCAGAACGGAAGTTGGGGAGCGCTAGGTCACAGCGCGAATGCAGCGTCGATAGAAGGCGGATATCAGCTGAGCAAAGTAAAGACTGCTCCATGGCTGCGTGGCGGATGGTTGCGTAGCAGCGGCGACGACAATGCAACGGATACACAACACCACACCTTCTTCCAGATACTTCCAACGCCTCGCATTTATGCGCGCATTCCCTTCTACAACCAGATGAACAGCACTGACGAATTCGTCCAGGTAATGGATACTCCATCGAAGAAGCTTGCTTTGCGCAGCGATTTGCGTTGGTTGCAACTGACATCGAGCAAGGACCTGTGGTATCAGGGCGGCGGCGCCTTTGACAATAAGGTGTTCGGTTATACAGGGCGTCCCTCCAACGGGTACTCTTCGCTTGGGACCGTTGCCGATATCAGTGCAGACTGGCAGGCCACAAAGAACGTGGCATTCAACTTCTACTATGCGCATGTCTGGGGCAAGAGCGTCATCGGAAAGATTTATCCGGTCAATCCCAATGCTCAATACGGGTATGTAGAGCTTGTCTACCGCTGGGACAAAGCTCAGAAGGTTGCCACAAAGTGAGTCATTTCCTTCTGATTCTGCAACGGTTATTCTTTTCGCTTGCATTGCAGAGAGAATCGACCTAAGCTGAGTGCACATCACGGGGTGGCTTGCTGGCCGTTCCCGTGGTGACCCGGTTCGATCTCAACCCAGGCCATGATGTCCTGCGAGATCGCCGGAAGATTTCTTCAGTTTCTTGCAACACGGCTCCTAGACGAGCTTCGAACTCCGCTGTTCATCCAGAACACTTCGATCTAATTGTGCGCCCGGCGTTTGCCTGGTTCGCAGAAGAGGTCGCAACCAGCGCATGGCGATGCGCAGCGGATAAGGAGTTCTCGAATGGAGCGACTGGTAGTTGTAGGAAACGGGATGGCGGGAATCGCGTGTGTTGAGCAGATTCTCAAGCACGCCCGCAAGTTTGCGATCACAGTCTTTGGTGATGAGACGCACGTCAACTACAACCGGATTCTTTTGTCCTCGGTGCTGGCGGGCGAGAAGTCTGCCGATGAGATTGTGCTGAATGGCCTGGACTGGTACCAGGAGCATGGTATCGATCTGCGGCTGGGCGTGCGTGTGGTTGCGATAGATCAGCATGCCAAGACAGTGACTGGCGATGACGGCAGCGTGACTCCGTATGACAAGCTGCTGCTGGCGATGGGCAGCTCTCCGTTGATTCCTCCGATGGAAGGTACGAAGCGCGACGGGGTCTTTGTCTTCCGCACGCTGAACGATACGCGCGCTTTGCTTGAGCGTTCGCAGCCCGGGCTGAAGGCCGCTGTGATTGGCGGCGGACTGCTGGGTTTGGAGGCTGCGCGCGGGTTGCAGGTTCAGGGCTGCGACGTGACAGTCGTCCACTTGATGGATTCGCTGATGGAGCGGCAGCTTGATCCGACGGGCAGCGCGATGCTGGCTGCGCAGATGGAGAAGCTGGGCGTGAAGGTAAAGCTTGGCCGGTGCACGACTGAGATCTCCGGCAATGGAAAAGTAGAGGGGCTCGTCTTCAAGGATGGGGAGAGCATGGATGCCGAACTTGTCGTCATCGCCGCCGGTATTCGCCCCAACACTGAACTTGCGAAGCAGGCCGGACTGGAAGTGAAACGAGGCATTCTAGTCAACGACCACATGGAGACCTCGAACCCGGACATCTACGCAGTTGGCGAGTGCGTGGAGCATCGTGGCACGTGCTATGGGTTGGTCGCTCCATTGTTTGAACAGGGCAAAGTGCTCGCTGCATCGATCACCGGCAATCGCGGGCCGGTGTTTGAGTCGGCGCTGATGGCGACAAAGCTGAAGATTATGGGCGTCGAGGTCTTTTCTGCGGGCGAGTGGGATGAGACTCGGAATCCGGCGATGGAGGTTGTGCGCTTTGAGGATGCGGCGCTCGGACTCTATCGAAAACTCACGTTGATCGATGGGCGCTTGGTGGGCTTCATCCTGGTGGGCGATACGACCGACAGTCCGCGCTATCTCGATTGGTTGAAGTCGGGCAAGGACCTCTCGCAGAAGCGACGCCATCTGCTGTTTCCTCCGCCAGCAGAAGACGCTGGCATCGATCTAGCGGCGATGGCGGAGAGCGAGACGATCTGCGGCTGCAT
Source organism: uncultured Acidobacteriaceae bacterium (assembly GCA_963741395.1). Lineage (GTDB taxonomy): Bacteria > Acidobacteriota > Terriglobia > Terriglobales > Acidobacteriaceae > Edaphobacter. The sequence continues at coordinate 65,394 of CAVUHV010000007.1, read as the reverse complement.
GGGCGTGACGAAGGGCGAGATTATCTATGCGGTCCATGAGAAGGGCGTCAACACGCTTGCGCAGTTGAAGGAGTGCACGAGGGCTTCGACAAGCTGCGGAAGCTGCACATCGCTGTGCCAACAGTTGCTGAAGTCTGTGGTGCCCGAGTTTGAAGAAGAGACGAAGAAGGTGCTCTGCAAATGCGTGCCTTTCTCGGAAGAGGAGCTGCGCGAGATTCTTCACGGGCAGCAGTTGAAGTCGGTGCAGGATGTACTGGATATCTACGGCGACGGAATTGGCTGCGAGATATGCAAGCCTGCACTAAGCTACATGATGGACATGCTGTGGTGCGGGGATCACGCGGAGGATCGCTCGGCGCGATTCATCAACGATCGCGTACACGCGAATATTCAGAAGGACGGCACGTTCTCGGTGGTTCCAAGGATGCGCGGGGGGGTTACTTCGTCGTCGGAGTTGCGGCGCATTGCTGATGTCGCGGACAAATACAACGTGCCGATGGTGAAGGTTACGGGGAGCCAGCGTATCGATCTTCTCGGCATCAAGAAATCGGACCTGCCGAAGGTGTGGGCTGATCTCGGAATGCCTTCGGGCCAGGCCTACACCAAAGGTGTTCGAATGGTGAAGACATGCGTGGGGACGGAGTTCTGCCGCTTCGGCGTGCAGGACTCGACCTCGGCCGGCATCGAGCTCGAGTACAGGCTCGAGAACCTCTTCACGCCGCACAAGGTGAAGATGGGCGTGGTAGGGTGCCCGCGCAATTGTGCTGAGGCCACAGTGAAGGACATTGGCCTGATCGGGCAGGAAGGAAGCTGGCAGGTTGTGGTTGGAGGTGCGGCAGGCAAGCGTGTTCGCAAAGCAGACCTGCTGGTGACAGTGGAGACGACAGAGGAGGCGCTGGAGGTAGCGGCGATCTTCTTCCAGTACTACCGTGAGCATGCCAACTACCTGGAGCGTACCTATGACTTCATCGAGCGTGTGGGGATCGATAAGGTCCGCCGCGAGACTGTTTACGCGCCCGAGGCGCAGCAGCAGGCACTCCTCGGTCGCCTGAGTAAGTCGAAGGCCCTGTCGTTCGACGCGTGGGTTGAAGGAGCCACGCCAAAGACAGCGTCGCAGTTCGTGCAGATTCAAACAGCGGAGGAGGTAGTCCGATGATCAGCAGCGAGAAATGGATTTGCGTTACCGAACAGACAAATATTCCTCTACGTGAAGGCCGTGCGGTGGAACTGGGCGGGCAGGCGATCGCATTCTTCAATCTGGGCGATCGGGTGTTGGCGCTGGAAGACCGTTGTCCGCATCGGGGAGGCCCGCTGAGCGACGGCATCCTGACGGGTTCGACTGTAGTTTGCCCGCTGCACTCGTGGAAGGTGTGCCTGACCGAAGGCAATGTCGTTAAGCCAGCGGAGGAGCGGGCTTGCGTCCGCACATTTCCTGCGCGAGTAGACCACGGATTCATCTATGTTTCCCTGCCTGAGCCTGGAAGAGGCTTGCAGGCGGAAGAGAGCTGCGAACGGCTGGTGTTAAAATAAGCACACACGCGCAGAGTCGTGGGATGGTTCGGTGTGTCACAGCACCGTTGCGAGAGGATTTCGCAGTAATTCGCCTGCGTCATCGAACCGCAGGTCAGGAGGGAAGGATGTCAGGGGCTAGCTTCGGTGGCTTGCGAGTTCTAACCCTCGAATCGCGTCGCGCCAACGAGGTCGGAAAACTCATCCGCACCTACGGTGGCGAGCCGTTGGTTGCCCCTGCGATGCGCGAGATTCCTCTTGATTCGGACCAACCGGTTTTGAAGTTTGCAGACGCGGTGATGCGCGGCGAGTACGATCTGATCATCTTTACAACAGGCGTCGGGGTGCGAGCTCTGGTCAATATTGTCTCCGAGCGATATGACCGGGAGAAATTTCTTGAGATGCTGCGCTCAGTTCGTGTTGCAGCCCGTGGGCCGAAGTCGACGACAGCGTTGAAGGAGTTCGGAATTCCGGTCAGAGTGGTGGCTCCGGAGCCGTTTACGTGGCGATCGCTGATGTCGGAGTTGGAGGCGAAGCTGGGCTCAACCCTTGAGGGAATGAACATCGCTGTGCAGGAGTACGGGACGACGAATCCGGAATTGCTCACCGCTCTTGCGGAGAAGAGCATTTCGATCACGCGAGTTCCGGTATATCAATGGGCGCTCCCGGAGGATATTCAGCCATTGCGCGAAGCGGTATTGGCGCTGGCGCACGGGCACGTCGATGTTGCATTGTTTCTGAACGCTGCGCAAGTGACGCATCTCTTTCAGATCGCCGAGCAGCTGGGCTATACCGACGCGCTTTATGAGGGGTTTCGTTCCACCGTCGTCGCTTCTATCGGTCCGAGCACGACGGAAGGGTTGGCGTATTTTGGTCTGCATCCAGACTATGAGCCGTCGCAATCGAAGATGGGATTTCTGATTAATGAGACGGCTCAGCATGCAGCCCGCTTGCTGGAGCAAAAACGGAAGGCGGCATCGCTCCATGTTGCGCAGAGCACGGATTCAACCAATGAGCCGTCATCCGCAATGTTCCCTGAGTCGAATGGGCCGCGCTCGGAACGTTTTGGGGTGGATTTTCTGCATGAGATTAGTACAAGGATGGCGACAGCTGATCCCCTGCATGCGGTGCTAAACAAAATTGTCGACTTCGCTTCGTCGGTGGTGAGTTGCGATTCGTGTTTCCTCTACATTTTGGAGCAAGATCAGCTTGTGCTGCGTGCGTCCAAGAATCCGCACGCCGATGTCGTTGATCATCTCGGTATCTGGCTGGGGCAGGGAATTACCGGATGGGTTGGATGGCATCGCGAGCCGGTGGCCATTCCTTCGAAGGCGCTGCAGGACCCACGCTTTAAACGCTTCCCTAATCTCCCGGAGGATACCTTTGAAGCCTTTCTCTCGGTGCCGATACTTTGTCGCGGCAAGCTGGTGGGCGTTATTAATCTGCAACACCGGCAGCCTTATTACCATACGAGACATGAGGTGCGGCTCCTGACAATGATCGGCTACCTGGTGGGCGCGGAGATTGAGCGTGCCAGATTGGAGACGGAGAACCTGCAGCTCTCTGACCGGCTGGAGTCGCGCAAGCATGTCGAGCGCGCGAAGGGAGTTTTGCAGCGCGAGCTCGGACTGGATGAAGAGGGAGCGTATCGAGCGATGCAACGGGAGAGCCGCCAGAGACGAAAGACGATGCGCGAGATCGCCGAGGCCATCATCCTCAATGAGGACCTGAAAAAGAGCCGCGCGGAGCAAACGAAGAAGTCTGCTGCGAAGGAAGGGACGTTCCCTCCAGGGGCTAGGTCCCCAGAGGTTGCTGGTCTGTAAGGTTTAGGTTGCTGACCAGCTTCATGTGCTGACCGGTTCCCTGTTGTTCCAGTTCTGCAGCTGCCCATTCTGGTGCGTGAAACTTATGACAAAGTAACAGTAGCCCTCCTCAACACTTTGGCGGCGGAATCCGAATCGAGATAGAGCGTGGCATTGGGATGACGGCGAAGAATCGTAGCGGGGCAGTCTGCGGAAATGGGTTCTTCCATGATGCGTTGAATAATTTCTGCCTTCCGTGGTCCGGGCACGGACAAGATGAGCCTGGGCACCCGGAACAATGCCGGCATGGTTAACGTGATGGCTACTTTCGGCACATCCTCCAGGGAATCGAACCAGCCTTCGGCCGCCTGTTGCTGCCGACATGCAGTATCCAGGACGACGGTTCTCACGTCCAGAGGGTCATCAAAGTCCGCCTCTCCGGGGTCGTTGAAAGCCAAGTGGCCGTTTTCTCCGATGCCGAGCAGGCATAACTGAGGAGAGACCTGCCGCAACTTCGCGGCATACTGCCGGCACAGTAGGTCAATGTCTGATGCAGTTCCGTCGATCTCGAAGAACTCTTTCATCTTCACTTTGCCGAGGAGATTCTGCCGCAAATAATGGCGGAATGAAGCCGGGTGTTCTGGCGGCATGCCGATGTATTCATCCAGGTGAAATCCCAGAACCTTGTTCCATGGAAGGCCCGGCATGGACGTCAGCTCGTCGAGCATGCAAAGTTGAGATGCTCCCGTTGCAAAAATGACGCCGAACTCATCGGTTGATTGCGCGAGGTGGGTAAGTGCCTGAGCCGCCTCGCACGCCGCTGCTTCGCCGGCGGACTCACGGTCAGGGTGAATCTCGATATTCAGCGTCCCTACTTTGAAATGTTGAAGAGCGGTCGTCGATGCCATGATGTTTTTCCTTTAAAGGGGCTTGAGTAGGGATATTGCTTGACACAAAGTTACGCGGTTGCGCATACACGGATGTGCCGATGCTTCATGCCGAGGCGTCGATCCATGCTGCGATTACGGACCGATCGCCGTGCCAGAGAAAGCTTCGATAGGTATCGATCGCTGAGAAGCGCTGATTGCGGAGCAGGAATCTCTCTTGATGAACTCTGTCGGCATCGTGAGCCGACGTGGTTCAAGGTCAGGGTTGGCGATGCGTCCCAGAAGCAGTTCCGCCATGTGCCTTCCGACCTGCTCAGGGAACTCCCGGATTGTGGTCAGGGATGGATACAAGAGTCCACCGACCGTATCGTTGCAGCCCGCAACACTGATATCCTCCGGGATGCGCAAACCCTGCTCGCGCAGTCCTTTGTACACGCCACATGCTGTGGGATCATTGCCGGCAAAGATGGCGGTAAATGGCTCTCCGCTGGAGAGCAGATATTTCGTTCCCAGGTAACCGATCTCGGTATCGTCCTCGGAGTCGATGCTGCTTTTACGAGGTGTAAGGCCTGCCTCTTCCATACCTCGGCAGTAGCCTTCGTAATATCGCGCAAACCACGGCAGGCGGGTATTACCTACAAAACAGATATGTTGATGTCCGAGACTGATCAGATAGCGAGTCATGTCCTCCCCTCCGCGCGCCTCATCGGAAAAGACCACGTCATTGCGCAGGTTGGGAGCATCGCCGAGGATGTTGTTGCCGAGAACCACATAGCTGATGCCCTTTTGCTCCAGCAACTCGATCAGGTTGGGAGATGTGTTACCGGCCAGAATGACTCCACGTACGATTTCGCGATGCTGAATAACCTTCGGCAGATGGAGTTCTCTCGCCGAAATGTTCGGTGAGTAATTGAATGAGAGGAAGAACAGATCCCATCCATGTGCGGAACAATACGCTTCGGCTCCCATCAGGATCCTTGCATGAAAGGGCGGGAGCATCACACGATTGCTGAGCAAAAAGACCAGGGCGTTTGCCTTGCTTCGCTGCACGGGGTCGATCTTAAGCTGGGCAGCGGAATCCAGCACCCGCTTGCGTATCGCGGGATCGACACGGCTGCTCCCATTCAAAACCCGTGAGACGGTTGCGATGCTGACGTTCGCAGCAGATGCAATGTCTCGAAGCCCCAAGCTTCCTTTTCTATGTGTACGTGTCTCTTTCATACAAAAGAACCTAGTCTCTAGCTCGGTCTAACCATCTTTATCATCCCGCGCCATTAGACTCTTTCCCAATAAATGGCACGGCATGGCAAATTTACCAATCAAGAAAGTAAAAAAGCAAGAAAAAAATCCCAGTTTCCGGAACTCCGATGAGGGAAATCTTGCAAGCCAATCCGTAAGAGCGCCTACGGGGCGCCCCGGCGATCTGGCTGCAAGCCATTGAGTACGCATAGCTTGTTGCAATATTGCCAGACACCTAGCGGACGCTTCGCTTGGAGCCATGTGGCTCCTCTGGAATCATCTCTCCACCGTGGTTGAGGCGAAGCATCTCCAGTGCCGATCATTTCTCCGGATCTCGGCTCCGTGCCCAGGCAAGCGTCTTGTAAAAGTGCTCTAAATGACAGATTTTATGAAGGTTACGAGAAAAATTAGCCGAAGCCAATGGCGAATATTCTTGCCAGCAAAGAAAATTTATTAATCTATCGGGAAATTTTCTGTTGACAGCAGCCGCGTTGAGTGGCTACTTTGGGCTTCACGCGTAACCCCGCTTTTCGAAGGAGTTTGATAGTGCCGCTACGACCGACTTCCTCCCGCATTTGTACCGCTCCGTGCCAGCGAATCGCCTTTTGTTTTGCTGGGATGCTTTCCCTGCTGCTCGTCTTTACGCCGCGGTTGGCAGCCCAAGGTTTTGGAAGCATTCAGGGTACGGTCTCAGACTCGAGTGGCGCTCTGATTCCCGGTGCCGCGGTTATTGCGACAGTGGTCAATACGGGCCAGACGATAACCGTGCCTTCCAATCAGAGCGGCCGATTCGTCTTTCCCCAGCTTTTGCCGACGCAGTATTCAATCAGTGTCAGCTTCCCAGGCTTTGCTACCTATAGGCAGAACGGCATCACGCTGCAGGCGGACCAGTCGCTCACGCTGAACCTGCAACTCACCATTGGTTCTTCGGTGAGCGTCGTGACCGTCGACGCCAACGCGGCGCAGGTTAACACGACGAATGGAACGATATCTCAGGTGGTTGATCGCGACAGGGTTGAAGAGCTTCCTCTCAATGGCCGCAATGCCGCGCAACTGACAACCCTGGTGGCTGGCGCCGTGACCGGGCCAAATGACGGCGCTGACCAGGGCGTGACGAAGACATTTCCGGTCGTTGCTTCCACCTCGATTAACGGAACGCGTGTGTATCAGACCAGCTACATGCTCGACGGCGGCAACAATGTCGATGAGTATACCAACGTGAACGGGCCGTTTCCTTTCCCCGATGCGCTGCAAGAGTTCAGCGTGCAAACCAGCAACTACAACGCGGAGTACGGCCAGAATGCCGGGGGCGTGGTCAATATCATCGTCAAGTCCGGGCAGGAAAAATACCACGGTGACTTGTTCGAGTATGTCCGCAATGGCGCACTCAACGCGGCTTCTCCTTTCGGCTACGTGCAATCGTCGCCGACAACCCCACCGGTGAAGACGGTCGATCCGCTCAAGAGGAATCAGTTCGGCGGCACGATCTCGGGGCCGCTTGGAATTCCGCATCTCTTCCGTGCGCCGAAGACCTTCTTCATGTTCGGTTACCAGAAGAGCTTGTTGAGGGACGAGACGCCGCAGAACTCGTTTGTTGCGACGGACGCGGAGCGCAATGGCGACTTCTCTGCCCTGCTGACGGTAAACCCCAACAACCCAATCGGATCCGCGGAAAAGCTGAAGAATCCCACAACCGGAGCGAAGTATACGAACAATCAGGTCAATCCGGCCACCTTCGATAAGGCTGCGGTTGCGCTGGAGGCGCATCTTCCTCATGCCACCGGCAACGGTCAGTACTTCTACCAGGTCCCACTAGTAGAGAATTTTGGCGAGTATATTGCCCGCGTGGATCACAATTTCAGTGAGAAGGATCAGATCTTCGCGCACTTCTTCTCTGACTCGTTCTTCTACGGTGGCTATCTTGATCCTTCGAACTTTCTGACATACACCGATCAGTCCAATATCGTCTACCGCAGCGCGCTGATCTCGGAGACGCACATCTTCACCAGCCATCTGATGAACAACCTGATCGTGAACTACATGCAGGAGGCAGCGCAGCGCAACGCGCCCAGCAATGCTCCTGACCTGGCGGACTTCGGGGTCAACATCTGGCAGCCTGCTCAAAAGGCCATTGAACGTCTCAAGGTGAAGGGCTACTTCAGCTTCGGCGCCAACCCATACGCTGCCTTTGAACGCAACAGCTATAACCTCTCGGACGATCTCCGCTGGGTGCACGGCAACCATAACTTCGCGTTTGGCGGCAGGATCGAACTGAGCAAGATCGACAATGGCGGCCCCTACCAGGCTCCAGGACTGTTCACATTCAATAAGAACGCGGGAGATGGCGTGGCAAGCTTCCTGCTCGGCTCTATGTCGACCTTCATCCAGGGCGCAGGCACTTACACCGCTCTCCGCAACACGTTCTCCGGACTTTATGCGCAGGATTCCTGGAAGGTAGCCCCGCGCCTGTCCATCAACTACGGCGTGCGCTATGAGCCTTACCTGCCCTGGACCGAGCGTGACGGGCGCATCGAGGTCTTCAGCCCACAGGCTTACGCGGCTGGAACCACTTCGTCCGTTTACGTCAACGCGCCCAAGGGCCTGCTCTTCCCCGGTGACAAGGGAGTAACGCCGCAGGGCTACCGTGCCATCTACACTCATTTTGAGCCGCGGCTCGGATTCGCGCTCGATGTATTCGGCGACGGAAAGACATCACTGCGCGGTGGCGGCGGCATTTTCTACGACAGCCGTACGCAGGCTATCAATGCATCGAATGCATCACAGGTCACTCCGTTCGGAGTATCCGTGCAATACACGAACCCTGTCGGGCCCTTCTCGAACCCCTATCAGGGCCTCACCAATCCGTTCCCCACGAGCGTAAACCTCGCGCACAACGGAGTATTTCCGCTGCCCGTGCAGGTTTACACCAATGACCCCAATGGAAGCCTTCCTACGCCGGCAACCTATGAATGGAATCTCGGCGTGGAACAGCAGATCACAAACAATCTGATCGGCCACATTGCTTATGTCGGATCGTCATCTTCGCATCTGACGACGATGCTGGAGGAGAATCCGGCTACGGCGAACACTTCCGGAACGGACGGGCCCCGGCCGTATTCCCAGTACTCCACCATCACTGACACCAACAATGGAGCCAACGGCACTTATCACTCTCTGCAGGTCTCTTTGCAGCAGAGGACCTCGCATGGATTGACCGTTATGGCGAACTACACATTGTCGAAGGCCATCGACGACCTTCCGTATCAGCCTGGCAACTCGCTGAGCTACGTGTTCCCGATTACGTACCCCAACTTCCGCAGCCTCGACCGCGGCCTTTCAGACTTCGATCGCCGGCACGTGTTCTCGGGATCGTATGTTTGGAGGCTTCCGAAGCTCACCTCGCAAAACGTAGTTCTGCGTGCCATCGCCAACGACTGGGAGACGACCGGAATCATTCAGGTGCAGTCTGGCGATGCTCTCACGGTTACTTCCAGCGCGGATACCTCCGGAACCGCGATCGGGCAGGACCGCGCCGTCTATAGCGGAGCCGCTCCCTATGCGTCTGGCCCTTGCACGTTCTCCAGCGGACCCTGCCGAAGCTTTCTCAATGCGTCGGCCTTCTCGCTGCCGGCTTTTGGAGCCTTCGGTAACGTGAGAAAAGGGGCATTCACAGGGCCAGGCTATACCGACTGGGATGCCGGCCTCTATCGCGTCTTTCCTTTGTTTGAGCAGGCAAGCCTGCAGTTTCGCGCAGAGTACTTCAACGTTCTCAACCATACCAACCTCAATGATCCGGTCACGGACGTGAACTCGACGGGGTTCGGAAACGTGATTGCTAACGGCAGCTACACGCCTCGCATTGCGCAACTATCTCTGAAGCTGCGCTTCTAGCTGGCCGGATGGCAGAGGAGTTTATGGTCAAGGGCTCGTTCTATCTTCGTTCCACGGCAAGGTTCCTCTTGCTGTCCGTGGCGTTGTGCGGAGTAGCTTCAGGGCAGTCACCGCAGCAAGCTCCGGAAGTGGCTGCGGTCAGCTCTCTGCCCGACGATCTTTCCGTCGGTGTCGTGGAGGAGACGATGAAAGATCATCCCAATGCGGCTTCCCTGGGCAAGTGGGGCTATACGCAGGGTCTCACGCTGTATGCGATGGATCAGGTGTACGAGAGGACTCATGATGCGCGCTACCTCCGGTACATTCGCGCCTGGGCCGATGCCCATGTGAGTCCCCAGGGCGAGATCGACCACCCTATCGACGCGCTCGACAATATGCTGCCGGGCCTGCTGATGCTCTCGTTGTATCGCGAGACGGGTGAGACACGTTACAAGATCGCAGCGCAGACAATTCGTAAGCGCTTCGACACCTATCCGCGCACGCAGGATGGCGGCTTTTGGCACGGTGCCGTCGCGGAGCATCAGCATCAGTTGTGGCTCGACGGAATGTATATGTCTATGCCCTTCCTTGTGCAGTACGGAGAAGTCTTCGGCGACCAGAAGTACGCATATAGCGAGGCGGTGAAGCAGTTCTTGATCTATGCCAGCCACCTGAATGACCCTAAAACAGGGCTTTTCTACCATGCGTACGACGAGACCGGAACGCAGTCATGGGCAGTGCCGGGGTCGCATCACTCCTCGTTTTTTTGGGCGCGCTCCATTGGCTGGTACGGGATGGCGTTAGTGCAGGTTCTCGAAACCATGCCCAAAAACGACCCTGCCCGGCCCAGGCTCGTCGCTCTGGTGCGCCAACTGGTCGGTGCCTTTCAACGCTTCCAGGATCCGAAGACCGGCCTCTGGTACAACGTCGTGGATAAGTCAGAGGAGCCGGGGAATTGGCTGGAGACGTCTGCATCCTCGATGTACATCTACGTTGTCTCCAAGTCAGTGGAGCGAGGATATATGTCGCCGAAATACTCTGAAGTGGCCTGCAGAGGCTATCGCGGTATTCTCACGCAGCTTTACGCCACGCCGGATGGCGACGTGAGCGTTGCAGGCATCTGCGCCGGAACAGTGGTGGGCGAACTCCCCTACTATCTGAAACGCCCACGGAATACGAATGACATTCACGGCCTCGGCCCGTTCCTCCTGATGAATGAGCAGATGCAGCAGGCGCCATGCGTCCGGAGGATGCGCGGACGCTGAACCTCCTTGAATTTGTGTCCATCGCTTCAGAAGCGATTGTGAAGGGATGACCTCAATGAAAATCTATACACTGTTAGCAATCATTGCGCTGGTCTGCGCCGTTCGGCCGGGTAATGCCCAGGCACCTCTGAATGATCTTGATCGCAATGCCATAAGGGCAGACATGGCCGCGTTCAATCCCCACTACAAAGAACTGATGGCGCAACGCAGGTCGATTCTGGCGCCGCTGGCGAAGCGTGTTTACGAGCAGGAGGCTCAAGGCCGCAAGGTCACCTGCTCATTTCAGATTCTCACTGAGACGCGCTGGTTATTGGGATATACCGCGGACTTTGCGCACATCGACCGGAGGCTCAACGATCTGAAGGAAAGCCTCGCGCACCCTGAGAGGGAAGCGTTGGCCGAACAGCAAGACCCCAAAGACGGCAGTTGGGGCGGGTGCTATACCGAGTGGTGGGAAAGACTCGACGCCTCGTATGACTTCCTCCAGATGGAGAAGGCGAGGGGCATAGCGCCGAAGTATCGATTCAGCCTCCTGGACCTTATCAATTCTCCCGAAAAGCTCAAGGCATATTTTGCCGCAATTACCACCTCCGATGTAGCGCATACGGGGCTCGACAATCGGAAAGAGCTGAATGGAGCGTTTGTGGACTTGATCCGCCTTGTAAACGCGGGTGACCCGGTGGGCTATCCCTGGCATCCGCAGTTGAAACAGACGCTGATGGATCTGACCTTGAATGTCTATCGCAACGCCGACACGGGCTGGTGGGGAGAAACCTACATCCACAATGGAAAGCGCGAGTACATCGACGACCTGAGTATGACATTTCACATCGTGCACGCATTAAATGGCGAGGTTCCATTAAAAGACAGGCTGGCCACAACTCTCTTCGCTGTGAAGGATGCTGACTATCCGGTGGGATGGATGGACCACGGAATACAGAGCAACCACAACAACATGGATGTCATCGTTCTCATGCGGGATAGCTGGAAATCCATGACGGATGCGCAGCGCCAGCGAGGTGCGGAGGAGATTCGCCGGATGCTGCACTGGTGCCTCACGGAATCGTTGCAACCCGATGGATCGTTTCGCAGCGAGGGCGGAGATCAGTCCATCGAAGAAGACGAGCACTTCGGCGTTGCCTTTCTCGCGCGTATTGGATATTTCGACAAGAGCGGGCGCTTCTGGACCAGGGAAGACTTTCCAGAAGCCGAAGCCAATCGACAGAAGATTATTGCCTTCATCAAGGCCCACCAGAACAATGGAGCCACTGGGGGGGCGTACTATTCGAGCGCTATGCAGGAACTGAACCCGTGAGGTAGGACAACCGCGCACAGCACCCAGATACGATGAGGCAGATGTACATGGCGGCAAGCGACCCCAGCACGACTTCCGACAATCCGCATGCCGTTTCTGTCGTCGAACACCACCATCCCCGTCCTCGACAGATAAGATGGTGGATCTGCGGGCTCCTCTTTGCCTCCACTGTCATCAATTATCTCGATCGGCAGACGCTTGCGCTTCTGGCGCCGAACCTAAAGACGTTGTTCCGTTGGAACAACAGCGACTACGCCAACCTGGTCATTGGTTTCCGTATTGCTTACACGCTGGGCCAGGTCTTCTGCGGACGTTTCCTCGATCGCGTTGGAACACGAAAAGGCGCGAGCATCACGGTAGCCTTCTATTCCGTGGTTTCCATGCTCACGCCGCTTGCCAACAGCTTTCTTTCTTTCTTCGGTTTCCGTTTTTTACTCGGTCTGGGAGAGTCAGCAAACTGGCCCGCGGCCACCAAAGCGGTGTCAGAGTGGTTCCCGGCCAAAGAGCGCGCGCTGGCAACGGCGTTCTTCGACAGTGGCTCTTCGCTCGGCGGCGCAGTGGCGCCATTCCTAATCTTCTGGATCTATGCGCAGTGGGGTTGGAAACCGGCGTTCATCGTGCCGGGCGCGCTCGGCTTTGCGTGGCTTCTTCTGTGGCGCCGGTTCTATCACCCGCCCGAACGCCATCCGTCGATCTCAACTGAAGAGCTCGCCATGATCCAGGGCGAGAGACTTGCCAGCGGAACCCATCTTGGGCACCAGCGCATTCCTCTGCGGGAGTTGCTGCGCCTGAGGGAAACATGGGGAACCATCGCAGCGCGCATGTTGACCGACCCTGTCTGGTTCTTCATCACCGACTGGTTCCCGATCTACCTCGTCGCCAAGGGCTTTGAACTGCGCAGCAGTCTTCTGGCGATATGGGTTCCATTTCTTGCGGCGGATGCGGGAAGTTACGCAGGAGGAATGATCTCGGGCTGGCTCATCCGACGCGGATGGTCGCTGTTGCCGGCCCGCAAAGCCATTGTGGTGGCGGGAGGAATCGGTACACTCCTTCTGATTCCTACTATCTTTGTCAATAATCTCTTCCTCATCACCGCGCTCTTTGGCATTGCCACGTTTTCCTATGCCGCCTTTTCTGTGATGGCGAACGTCTTGCCGTCTGATCTGTATCAGCCGGAAGCTGTCGCGACCGTCAGCGGGTTGTCCGGAGCGGCTGCCGGCATTGGCACGATTCTGGGTTTCAAGGCCGTGGGTTACTTTAGCGACGCGCGGCGCGCCGCTGGGACTCACGCCTTCGATCCGATTATGGTTGTGTGTGGGCTGATCCCGTGCCTCGGGGCGGGGGCGGTGTTGTGGCTCATCCGTGCCCGGCGCTCTCCGTCCGGCGCACTCAAATCCGTCTGATCCGCTCCGGCGCCAGCAGCACCATTGAGCACAAGAGGGCCGTCATTGTCCGAAGGCGTCTATCTTATTGAAAGAATGGTAGGCACGAGCGGATTCAAACCCCTGTTTCGATTGCCGACCTTCTACTCTTCACGGGTTGAAGGTCGACGAGAGAAGGGTGAACCCCTAACGCTGCACAACGACACTCGGCCAGGCTGGCACCTGACGTGTGCAACTTATGGCGATGCTGACTGCTGTCGCCCATTGGCATCGCCCTTCAGTTGTCACTCAACGAGCGCATTGTTTGAGAGGTCCAGTATCGGTCCGAGACTACTCGCGGCAATGAGACAACTCTGGATTGCGGATGTTAGCATTCCTTTTTCTGCGAGGAATAAGGGATGCCGGATACAGTAATCGAGCCGGAGTTGTCTGTAATGAGCCGGCAAGAGCGGGTTGCGCTGCTGGAACGCGTGGCCGGAAGCCAGCATTTCAGGCGGGCGACGCGCCTTCGCGATTTTCTTCTCTTTGTGGGCCGACATTCGATCGAAAGTGACGCGGTCACTATCCATGAACAAGAGGTGGGGACGACGGTCTTTGGCCGTGCGGAGGGTTATGACACGAGCCTGGACAATATCGTCCGGGTGAATGCGACGGAGCTAAGAAAGCGGCTTGAGCTTTACTTTGGGACGGAAGGCGCCGACGAACCTCTGGTGCTGGAGATTCCGCGAGGCAGTTATTCGGCGGTGTTTCGGCAACGTGCTGTCACGGTTGGGGCTCCGGTGGTTGAGACGGAGACGAACGATACTGTTCCCGTTGCAGGGCCGGTCGTGGAGACGATCGCAGTTCCTGAAAAGCCGGCGGAGGTTGAGCCGAGAGAGAGGCCGACACGCTGGCGCGGATATGTTCCGTGGGTAGCCGCGGCGCTATTGCTTGTTGCATGCGTTTCGCTTTACTGGCGGAATACTCGTCTGGAGAGCATGTTGTCGCCGTGGAAGAGTGACGCGGCGTTGAAGATGCTGTGGTCGCAGTTCTTTGAGCCCGGTGCTCCCGTTGACCTTGTGGTGGCGGATACTTCGTTTGGGCTGGCTGAGGATATTGCCGGGAAGGATATCTCGCTCAGCGACTATCTCAACTACGAGTACAAGAATTTGCTGCAGGATCCGGCGATAAGCCCGGATCATCGGACGGACCTCGCGATGGTGCTCGGGCGCACGAACGGAAGTATCGGCGATTTTATTGTGGCCCAGAGGATTCTTGCTCTCGATCCTGCGGGCTCGGCGATGCAGCTGAAGTTTGCGCGGGAGTATTCCCCCGAGGCGATCAAGACGAACAGCGTGATTCTGATCGGCAGCCAGGAGACGAATCCGTGGGTGGAGTTGTTTTCGGACCGGCTGAACTTTTCGATGGAGTACGATGCGGCGCGGCATCTGCCGTTTGTGAAGAACCGGCATCCGAAGCCGGGGGAGCAGGAGACATACCTGCGCGCATCGAACCCGGCGAGGAGCGAGGGGTATAGCGTCATCGCGTTCGTTCCGGATCTGAGCCGGAACGGGAGCGCACTGATTATTGCGGGAACGGACTCCCAGGCGACGCGCTCAGCGGGTGAATTCGTCACAAATGGCGCCTCGCTGGAATCGTTGCGTAATAGACTTGGGGCGACCGGCAGATTTCCTTATTTTGAGGTTTTGTTGCACGACCTCCAGATTAAGGGGACTCCGCTGCGCTCTGAGATTCTGGCTTTTCGGAATGAGGGCGAGGCGGGCTTACCGGTGGATGGAAGCAGGGGCCCGGGTCACTGATTCGCACGATTTTTGAAACTTTAACCCCCTGCAGGCTGTTTCTTAACGGTTAGAGATGCGGAATTTCCCATGGCCCTTGATTCATACAACTTATTTCAAATCTGGAAGATGAGCCCTTCCGGGGTATGATCTTCCATTTCGCCGGTTTCTTTGGCAGTCCTTGCAGGAGTTGGGCTTAGGAGAGATTTATACGGGGCAACGGGCAACCGCGGCTTTTGGCTCGCTGGTATGAATTGCCACTCAGAGGCGGGAACTTTCCAAGAATTGGGATGGCGCTACGCGACCGAAACGGCTGGTGCCTTTAACCTCCTTGACATTACCGTAAATTCACTTGTCGATCGTGTTTGTCCGTAGGCAGGATTCTTCACGATCACAAAAATAGCGAGTTCCTTCTCTCGGGCAGACTATTCATGAACAACAGAAAAGAGGCAGGTATGACGACTTTATTGGGGATGCCAGACCAGATTACGAAAGCGCTAACGTACCCGGTGAAACGGGCATGGATGTATGTCGTTCTTGCCTGCTTGCTGCTTGCCGGTTTTTCGTCCGGTTGGAGCTTGTGGGGGCAGGGAATTACCGGATCGATCACGGGCACCGTGACGGACGATACGGGCGCCGCGATCCCCGGAGCGACGGTGACCGTGCGCAATGTGGATACGAATGCAGTTCGCGTTGTGACGACCTCAGGTGTCGGCACTTATACGGTCACTCAACTGCCGCCGGGAACGTACAGCGTGAAGTTCGACAAGGACGCATTCAAGAGCTACGAGCAGGAAAAGATCACCCTGCAGATTAATCAGACGGTGCCGATCAACGCACAGTTGACGGTTGGTTCGCAGACGGAGACGGTTCTTGTTACTGCTGCTGCTCCGGTCATTCAGACGGACACCTCGTCGGTGGGCCTGGTGGTTGACAGCCAGACAATCACGAACACGCCGCTGAATGGGCGCCTGAGCCTTGTTGGGCTGATCGCGCTTGCTCCGGGAGTGCAGGGTGCGGGAGCGCAGGACCAGCTCGCAGTGAGAGGCGTGACGCCATCGATTGGAACGGGAACCCGCAATTCGTATGGAGGGATGGGGTCCACGCTCGACGGAGTTACGAATCAGGAGGTGACGCTGCAGCGCGCGGAGGCAGAGGTTCCGTCGCTCGATGCTCTTTCTGAGTTTAAGGTTTTGACGACAGGTGTTCCTGCGGAGTTCAATCAGCCATCCCAGGTCATCGTGGTGACGAAGAGCGGAACGAATATGCTTCACGGAGAGATTCTGGAGTTCAATCGTTCGAAAGGCACCTCTGCGAAGGAGTACTTTGCAGGAGCGCTGCCGCGAGCTCCATACGAGAGGAACGAATACGGCGGTAATCTGTCAGGTCCGATCTATATTCCGAAGGTCTACAACGGCAAAGACCGCTCCTTCTTCTTCTTTGCGTTTGAGGGGTTCCGCTTATCACAGTCCGCGAACGTCAATAGCCAGCAGCCAACCGCCGCAGAACGAGCGGGTGATTTCTCCGCTTTCCTGCCGGGCGGCGCTTGTGCGACTAGTCCTGCGGGCACGATCATCAAGAATCCTCTTACCGGTGCTGCGTTCACTGGAAACATGATCCCGACAGGCATGTTCAATTCGGTGGACGTGCAGTTGCAGAACGTACTCTTTCCAAACACGACCACTACTGGATGCGGCATAAATACCCTTGAACTGGTTCCTTATACCAGCAAGGCAACGCGGTACTCAGTGCGTATCGACCACAAGATCAACGATAACAACCAACTGCGCTTTACTTTCCTAAAGGCAGACTATGGTCCGAACCCGGATGTGGGAACGTCCAGCCTGGCTGGTGGATTCTCTGGCGACGGCGAACACAATTCTCAGTACATCATCGGCTGGACGCATACATTTACTCCGACCCTGCTGATCGACACGTATGCATCGTTCTTCCACCTCCCGATCTACCGGACTCCGCAGAATGTGAACACGGACTTTTCGTCGATCATTCCGGGGCTTGGGCCGGAGTTGATCCAGGGCGCACCGCAGCTGACGATTACGAATATCACGTCGGTGTCGGAGGCCGGATCGAAGGACCTCGAACAAGTGATTCAGGCAAACACGGCGGTAACGAAGGTTTTGCCGAAGCACACGATCAAGGCAGGCTTCTCGTACCTTTGGGACGACCACTGGAATGACTCGGCGGTCTCTCCGCAGCGTGGTTCCTACGGGTTTACCGGCAGGTACACGGGCATCGCGTATGCAGACTTCCTGCTGGGGTATCCGAATACGACAGGATTGCCGACTCCAAACAATTACATTACGAAGAACCTATCGAGCCAGTACGGCATCTTTGTGCAGGATGACTGGAAGCTGCAGCCAAACCTGACCATCAATATGGGGCTTCGCTACGACCTTCAGTGGTTTTCAGATAATCCGTACGGGAACAACTCTCTTTATGTTCCTTCTCAACAGAAGATCGTAGTCTTTGGCAACTCTTACCCACCCGCCGCGATACCTGCGTTTCTGAAGTTGCCAATTACGTTGTCTTCGCAGGTGGGCTTACCGAACAGTGTCTTTGCTTACCTGGGACAGGCGAAGAAGAACGTCGCTCCACGTTTCGGATTTGCGTATCAACCTGTGCCGAACACGGTTGTGCGCGGAGCCTTTGGTATCTTCTTCAACCTGATACCGGCGTCGTATGCGGGCACTCCTTTCGGTACTCTTCCGTTCTCGGGATCAGAGACGTTCTCGCAGCCGACTTCTTCTGTTCCTGCGTTTTCGATGAACGCTCCATTCTCGGCGACAGGAGCGTTCGCGGCGAATCCCACGGTGAGCGCGCAGCACAGCACGGTAACTCCGTACACTGAGGGGTATAACCTCGCGGTGGAACATCAGTTTCCGAAGGGGATTGGCCTTCGCATGGGATATGTGGGCCAGCGCAATATTAAGCAGAACAACGCAAGCGGTAGCGGCAACGTTGCCCCGGACATCAACCTTAATACGCCGCAGGTTGGAGTTGTTGCGCAGACTCGGCGCTTTGTTCAACCATTCTCGACGACCAGTTTCTTTCTCGATCCTATCTTCCACACTTCGATGAACTCGCTGCAGATTGGCGCGCATAAGCAATACAGCAATGGCTTCATGGTGAATGCTGAATATCAGTGGACCCGGGTTACGGGAACGGAAAATATCCAGGATCCTTCGGGTTCGAATGTGAACGATTCGTACGGCAATGTTGCTGGCCTCACTCCGCAGGTTTTTGTCGTCAGCTATTCCTATGCGTTTCCGTTTGGCAGAGGGCAGATGCTGTTTGGCGGCGTTAACAACTTCGTGAATAAGCTAATCAGCGGCTGGCAGATTTCCGGAATCACGACGTACCAGACCGGCCAGCCATTTTCAGTGAGCTACACTGCGCCTGGAACTCCGATTGGCCTTGTAAGCGGCCGCGCGAGCCGGGCGGCGGGTGGCGCGCTGTATCCGTCGAACAAGACCAAGGCTCAGTGGTTCAACCCGGCGGCGTTTATGGCCCCTGTCTGCTACAACTCCGCCGGGAGTGGCCCGTGCAGCCAGATTTACAGTCCAACGGGGCCGGCGACTTACGATACTTATGGCAACTCGGCTTACAACATGCTGTGGGGACCGCACTACCACAACTGGGACATGAATCTGGAGAAGAACACGGTGTGGAAGGAGAGATACAGGCTGCAGCTTCGCGCTGACGCCTTCAACATCTTCAACCATCCGAATTTTGCTACGCCGAACGCCAACATCACCAACACTTCTACGGTCGGAACGATTACGTCGATCGCGTCCGGCGCGGAGAGTCGCAAAGTTGAATTTGGGTTGAAGTTCAGCTTCTAGTATCCAGATGTATTTCTAATGCAATCGGGGTTCGTCTTCGCTAAGACTGACGAGGCGAGCCCCGAAGATGGGCGTGGCTCATCATCCGCAGACGAGGCGGTCTGCAACCGGCAATGGAGAGCAAATGAAGAGAAGGTGTGCAGTCGGTTTGGCGTTTGTGCTGGTATGTGTGATGCGATGTGAGGCCTATGCTGCGCCGCGTCACGTCAGGGTTGCATCGCTGGATAAGAACACGCGTGAGCTGTTTGACCAGTCGATGGATCTGGATGCGGAATTGTATGACACGAATGCGAAGCTGGTACATCGGCCGGGGTATCAGTTGAGCAATGGGCCGCGCCTGGGGAACCACCAGGTGCGCGAGTCGAGCTGGTATGCCCTGGGGCTTTTGTTCCGCGATGGGCCGGGCGACCGGCAGCGAGCGGCCGACATTATCGATGCCGTGCTGAAAGAGCAGTACCTGACGCCGGGTGTGAAGTGGTATGGGACGTATAAGAGGACGCCGGAGGAGCCTGATCCGACCGGAGACGCGGTGATCTGGCGGGGTTACGATCCTAACTGGCGGGTATTTATCGGCACGACGTTTGCGATGATGCTGATTGAGTTTCCGGACCGCATTTCGTCGGAGCTTTCGCAGCGGATGTATGCGGCAATTGATCGCGCCATTGAGGGAGAGATCGCCGAGAAGAGGCTGGTGCCTTCGTACACCAACATCGCGCTGATGTATGGATTTCTGTGGGACTTTGCCGCGGTGCACGATAAGCGGGCCGACTGGCAGAAGCAGTCTGGAGAGTGGACCGAGAGCGTCTACAGTCTCTACAAAAAATACGACACGTTCTTTGAGTACAACTCTCCTACTTATTGTGGCGTTGATCTATACGGGCTGGCTCTGTGGCGCGACTACGGGTCGACAAAGCGTATTCAGGAGATTGGAAGCGAGATGGAGGCTGGGTTGTGGAGAGACCTCGCTTCGTACTATCAACCGGAACTGCGTAATCTCTCGGGTCCCTATGACCGCGCTTACGGGATGGATATGGAGAACTATGTAAGCGTTGTCGGGGTTTGGATGCGGTCGGTGCTGGACGCGGCGCAGGCGCCCTTGCCGAAGATTGCAGCTTCGACAGACCACGTTGCGGATGCCTGGTTTGCTCCCCATATCGCGATTCTCGGGACAAAGATTCCGCCGGACGCATTGGCGAAGATGAAGAAGTTTGAAGGTGAGCATCTGGTGCGCAAGCAGATTACGGAGGACCGCGTCGCGACTGCGTGGATTGGCCGCGAGGTGATGTTTGGCGGTGAGGCGACGAACAAGACGAAGGATGCGGGAACGACGACGCAGTTTCATCCGGCGACAGTCCAGTGGCGCACACCTTCGGGCGAGATCGGGTGGGTTCAACTGGTGCAGTGCCCGATGGTGGATGCGAGTGCGGACAAGCAGGGGTTGACGATCTCCACTACGGGGAACGTGCGCTGGCGGATCCATGCGAAGGGAATGGACGTGGAGAAGGTCACGGCGAATGGCTGGGATCTGCCCGGAGTGAAGATCGCTGTTAATGCTGACACCAAGAATTTCAGCGCGGAGAAGACGAAAGACGCTGTCGATGTTGTGTACACGGGGATAACGGGAATGAGGCTGGACATTAAAAGTAGCGCGGTGAAGATGCTGAAAGCAGAGACAAAGGCGGTGAATGAAATGCTGGCGGACGCTGGCGTTGAACAGAAGCCGCCTGTTACACAGCGCCTTCTGTCTCTGGACGTGCTCCGTGGGCTGACTGTCGCGGTTATGATCCTCGTCAATAACAGCGGGGATGGGTCGCACACGTACCGCACTTTGGCGCACTCACCGTGGAACGGTTGCACGCTGGCGGACGTGGTTTTTCCTTGCTTTCTGTTTATGGTGGGGGTTTCCGGCGTTTTTTCGATCGGGAGTCGGCTGAAGCGCGGCGTGCCTCGCGGTTTGATTGTTCGGCAAGCGGCAAAGCGGAGCGTGATCATCTTCGCGCTTGGGTTGATGATCAATGGCTTTCCTTTGTTTCCGTTTGAAACCTTGAGGGTCTTCGGAGTGTTGCAGCGGATCGCGATGTGCTATTTCGCAGTGGTGCTGTTTTTGCTTTTCAGTAGCAAGCGAACGATGGTGATGTCGTTCTTCTCGATTCTGATTGGATACTGGATTTTGCTGCGCTGGGTTCCTGTGCCAGGTATGGGAACGCCAGGAAATACGGTTCCGTTTCTTGATCCTCATGCGAATTGGCCGGCGTGGCTTGACCGTCATCTGCTTTCGGCGAGGCATTTGTATCACCAGGGTTTTTACGATCCGGAGGGGTTGTTGAGTTCTCTTTCTGCTGTGGCGAGTACGCTGTTCGGTGCGTTGACAGGCATGTGGATTGCGGGCAAAAGGGAGCGGGCGGTGACGGCGAAGTATCTGCTGATCGCGGGCTGCTTGTGTATGGTTGCGGGGCTCTTGTGGAGTCAATGGTTTCCGCTCAACAAGAGGCTCTGGACGAGCTCGTTTGTTCTTTGGACGGGCGGCATCAGCCTGCTATCGCTTTGGGTTTTCTTCGAGCTTGTGGATGTGCGTCACAGGAGTCGCAGGTGGTTCTACTCAGCAATTGTTTTCGGGACGAATGCGCTTGCGGCGTATGTTTTTTCCGAGCTTCTTGCGGGTTTGCTGCAGGTGATTCATTTACCGTCGGGGCGGTCGTTGCAGCGTTGGCTCTTCTATCTCTTCGCCGCAGCGATTCCGAATCAGAGCATCGCTGCGCTTGCGTATGCAGTTGCTTTTGTAGCGGTGTGTTTCTTTCTGCCGTGGATTTTGTATCGAAAGCAGATCTTTCTGAAGGTGTGAGTGGCGGCGTGCAGAGATCTGCTGGAAAGATTGAACCCGGTTCGCTTTCAACCGGGGCTGATTGCTGTAGTGTGCTCTAGATTTTCATTGTGGCGTAGTTCCTTGGCAGGCGCGACGCGCGAAAGAGTTCCTGTTATCGTCAACTGACCTCAACTTCCTGGTTGCTCGTCACTAGGGCTTAGCGCTCGTTGAGCGCCGATGGAGTGGCTGGTTAGCAGTTCGGGCGAGTTGTTCCCGACGTTGCCGACGTCCTTGTTCACCTCAAACGACTCCATTGACATCGACCGAGGAGCTTTATGGCTGAGTCTGTGGCGGGGAGCTATGACGGTCTCTCAAACCATTCAGTAAGGGGGTAGAAATCGATCGGTAGACCGAGGCAGGCGAGATTTAGCAGGCGAGGATTTCGCGGCCTTCGGTCTATCTTATTGAAAGATATGGTAGGCACGAGCGGATTCGAACCGCTGACCTCTACCGTGTCAATCTACCGAAGATTCATGTAATCAAAGAGTTAGCGGTAGCGATGGGAAACGAAAAGGCACATAGGGAGCACTTTTCGAAAACGAAAGTGCCCTCATTTGTGCCCCTGTTTCGATTTTGCCGACTTCTACTCTTCACGGGTTGAAGTTCGACGAGAGAAGGGGTGAACCCCCAACGCTGCACAACCGCACTCGGCCAGGCTGGCATCTGACGTGTGCAACTTATGGCGATGCCGACTGGTTGGCCAGTCGGTGTCGCCCTTCGGCATAAGCCGCCTTTCCCAGTATTTATTACTGCAAGTTGACTGTGAAAAAGGCACTTGTCCGACATGCCGACCATACAGACATGTGACCTTGAGTGCTCTTTGTTTGTGACTTCCAAGGGTCAGATGATTCATCAGTTACTCAAAGCCCACCACTTCTGAGGAAACATGAGCTAAAGCTCACGCAAGGGATTCAATGAAGCTTCGGTAGAGCAAATCTGCGAGACCGGCCTGATCAGCTTTTCCATTCCGCTCCATTCACTGCGACCGAGAAGAGCATGCCACGACGTGCTTCATTGCCCAGTTCATCTCTGTCCCCATCCGAGCTAGTTATGGACTTGGCAACCTAACTCCAAAGCGCTCTGCAATGAGTTCGGGGGCTTCCAGGGACTGAGAGACAGGGAACCCGTGTTCGCGCCATGCCTTAAGTCCACCTTCCAGCACCCATACTTTGTCAACGCCTATGCGTTTTAATGCCACGGCGACCCGCGCGCTTAACGTGTCGCCTCCAGAAGAAGAATAGAGAATAATCTCGACATCATCCGGAACAGTGATATGTGGAGACTTTCGCAGGCGAGCCGGCTCTACCCTGAGAGCGCCGGGAATAGCCTCCGGGCTTTCACCGTCCGTTTCTTCTTCGAAGTCCAACAGGTCGAGCACCGCGACTTTCCTATTGGATTTCAGTTTGCGATCGAGCATCGGCGGGCTGATCCGGCGCAACCGTAGTCGACGGATCATTCGCACCAGAACCAGTCCACGCCAGCCGACATAGAGGCCGATCGGAATCCCAATCGCGATAGCGAAGGCGGTCCCAAAATGTCTGACCCAGCGAATGGCAATATCCAGTTCATTCGAGAAGACATAGCCGAGCCCTACATAGAAGCCTGACCAGAGGAAGCCTCCTAACATATCGTGGGCAAGGAAACGTGCGAGCGACACTCCTTCCGCGCCGGCAAGCGGCGGAAGCACTGCACCCAGTCCCGGAAAGAACTTGGCCACGCATAATAAACGGGGGCCATAACGGCTAAACTTTTCATGAGCGTTCCTAGAGCTTTCCCGCGGGTCGGTAGTCAAGCGGCAGAGCAGCCGCATAGCTTGAGAACCCCACTTTCGGCCCAACCAGAACCATGCCGAATCCGCTGCGAGGCAAGCTAAAATGCCCAGAGAAAGAATAATGCTTATCTGCATTATCCCACGTGCCGAAAGTGCACCTGCGGCCATCAGAAAAACGACTGACGGGATAGGCAGGCCGAGTTGTTCGATAAGAACCGCAAGCAGCACGGCGCCATAGGTCAGTTGTGAGAATGCGGTCATGTTTGTGTCACTTTATTCGACTACCGGCCTATCGAATGAGCTGGCGGAAACACGTTCGTGCTTTGCGAGGAACTCGGGCGCTGATTGCAGTCCAGTTGGAATGCTAGCCATTCGTCCCACACCTGCGAGGAGCACTACCACCGACCGCGCGCCAGCGCGATACGTTGTCCCCACAACTGGCTCCTCCGCATTCCATCCGCAAATCTCATGTGGCGGAGCCAGTGCAGTATCGATCCACCGCCACCAGTTCTCTGTACCATCCTTCAGTGGAGGAAGTTCGAACTCGAGAGGTTCCCAATAAGCATTGAAGATGATGTGCGCCAATACTCCTTCGTATTTCAGTTGCCCGCCGATTGCGACGCTGTGCGAGAAAGAACACCAATCCGGCTGATTGAGTTTCACGCCGTGCCAAGCAAGTTTTTGTTCGCGGAGAACCTGGCTCAAACTCACGCGGTGGCGTTCGTGTTCCGCGTCGCGTAACACACGGCGCTCAATCAGCAGCTTCACAAAGCGAAGAACGTCGGCGTGTTTGGACAGCAGATTCCAGTCGAACCAACTCCTATCATTGTCCTGGCAGTAGGCGTTATTGTTGCCATGCTGACTACGCCGTACCTCATCGCCCATAACAAACATGGGCACACCTCCGGCCAAGATGACAGCTGTGAAAAAGTTCTTCACCTGCCGATTGCGGAGGGTCTCGATTACGGGTTCGTTCGCCGGACCTTCCACGCCGCAGTTCCAGCTTCGGCTGTCGTCCCGTCCGTCGCGGTTGCCTTCGCAATTTTCTTCGTTGTGCTTGTGGTTATAGGAGACGACGTCGTTGAGTGTAAAACCGTCGTGGCACGCAACGAAATTGATACTCTCTTCGATTTCGCGCTCTCTATAGCCATAAATGCTTGGGCTGCCAAGCAGACGATCGGCTAGGCGTCCCACGGAATCATTCGCGCCCCGGAAGAAATCGCGGACGTCATCGCGAAACCGGTCGTTCCACTCCTTCCAGCTGTCGCCCACGAAGCTGCCGACCTGATAAAGTCCTGCCGCATCCCATGCCTCGGCAATCATCTTCGTACCTGCCAGCGCCGCGTCGGACTCGATGTCCCAAAGCACTGGAGGATTCGGCATGACGGCGCCAGATGAGTCGCGCGCCAGGATGGATGCAAGGTCGAAGCGAAACCCATCCACATGCATCTCGTTCACCCAGTAACGGAGGGCGTCTACAAACCCGTGCCGTACAATAGGATTGTTCGCGTTCAGTGTGTTTCCTGTCCCACTGAAGTTCGCGTACCGTGAGCGGTCTTCACACAGGAGGTAGTAAGTGGGATTGTCCAGGCCGCGGAGGCAGAGTGTCGGCCCGTCATCTCCGTCTTCCGCGGTGTGATTAAAAACTATGTCGAGGATGACTTCGATGCCCGCCCGGTGGAGCGCCTTCACCATATCTCGAAATTCTTCTATGGGTCCCAGCGGGTCCTGACGCGAGCTATACGCCTGGTGCGGTGCAAAGAACGAAACGGGTGAGTAGCCCCAGTAATTCGTCAGGCCTGCGGGCGCAGCCTGGGGGTCGAACTGAAACACCGGAAGTAACTCGACCGCGGTGATGCCCAACTGTTGAAGGTAGGGGATCTTCTCGATCATTCCTGCGTATGTGCCACGTTTCGATTCCGGCAGGCCGGAGCTGGGATGTGCGGTAAAGCCGCGCACATGCATCTCGTAGATGATGGTGCGTGACCAGGGCCGTTTCAAAGGCACGTCGCCTTCCCAGTCATACGCGTGCGGGTCCGTAACCACGCTCTTCATGGCCGTCGCGGTGTTGTCCCCCTCTTGACGTGCTGCGTGACGGCTATAGTTTTTCGGGACGACAATAGCGCGCCCGTATGGGTCCAGCAGTAGCTTGGATGGATCGAACCTGAAACCTCGGGCCGGGTCGAACGGTCCGTACGCACGAAATCCATAGATTTGACCCGCTTCGACGCCGGGCACGAACACGTGCCAATAGTGGTAGGTAAGATTCGTTAAAGGATCAATGGGGATAACACGCGAAGGACGAGAGTCATCCACCCGATCGAAAAACAGCAGGCTGATGCCAGCCGCACTCCGCGAGAAGACTGAGAAGTTAGCACCGCCACTGACGAGCGTGGCGCCCACTGGAAAGCTACGGCCAGTGGTGGAGGCTGGAAGGGTTTTTTCCATTACCCCCTCCCCGGCACGGGACACGGCTGTAGGTTCCAGATTTCGCCTGCGTATTCAGCGATGGTGCGGTCGCTGGAGAAGTTCCCCGAGCCCGCCACATTCAAAATCGCCTTGCGCGCCCACTCATCCGGTTGGTTATACAACGCGCGCAGCCGCTCGTCTGCCTCGAGATACGACTTTAGGTCCGCCAGGTGCATATAGTGATCGCCCTGCGTAAGCAACGCGTCCCGCAGCGGGGCGAAGACCCCTGGTTCATTGCGACTAAAGTAACCGGAGAATATCAAGTCTAACGCTTCGCGGGTCTCGGGCTCGTGTTCGTAGTGCCAGTGCGGGTTGTACCAGGCGCGACTGCCGGCCACCTGCTCCGCCGTGAGTCCGAAAAGAAAGAAGTTTTCTTCACCCGCTTGCGCGGCCATCTCAATCGTTGCGCCATCGCGTGTGCCGATCGTCAATGCGCCGTTCATCATAAACTTCATATTGCTTGTGCCGCTGGCTTCGTAGCCTGCAGTTGAAATCTGGTTGGAGACGTCACTGGTGGGGATCAGGTGCTCTGCAAGCGAGACGCAGTACTCGGGCAGAAATACTACTTTGATCCGCCCGCGCACGGCCGGGTCACCGTCAACGGTGGCGGCGAGATTGTTGATGAACTTGATAATCAGTTTGGCGAGCCGATATGCAGGAGCAGCCTTGCCGGCAAAGAAAAACGTCCGTGGATGCATGTTCAGGCCAGGGTTCTCCCGTAGCTGGTTGTAAAGCACTACGATGCGCAAGGCATTCAGCAGCTGACGTTTGTACTCATGGATACGTTTAACCTGGCAATCGAAGATTGTATCCGGATCAAGGACCTGTCCGGTCGACCCCCTGAACCAATCACAAAAGTTCCGCTTGGCGTTGCGCTTGGCTTTTAGGAAGTCGTGACGGAAGGCGCTGTCCAAGGTGAATGCGTTCAGCTTGCCTAACTGGCTTAGGTCCTTGATCCAGCCGTCTCCAATTGCATTTGAGATGAGTCCGGAAAGCTCGGGATTGCAAAGTAGCAACCAACGCCGGGGCGTGACTCCATTTGTCTTGTTGTTAAAACGCTCAGGAAAGATCTCTGCCAGGTCTTTTAGTGTTGTCTTGCGCAACAGGTTCGAGTGAATCACAGCCACACCATTGGTGCTATGGGAACCTACCACCGCCAGATTTGCCATGCGAACCTTGTTTTCCGCACCCTCTTCGATAAGGCTTGCGCGTTGAACGCGGCCTTCATCGCCCGGAAACGATTTGCGAACGTTGTCTAGAAAACGGCGATTGATTTCGTAGATAATCTCCAGTTGCCTGGGCAGCATGTCTTCAAACCACCGTACTGGCCATTTTTCGAGCGCTTCCGGCAACAAGGTATGGTTTGTGTAGGCCAATGTGTTCTGCGTGATGTGCCAGGCTTCGTCCCATCCAAGGTGCACCTGGTCTACCAAGATCCGCATGAGCTCCGGCACTGACAGAGCCGGGTGCGTATCGTTCATCTGAATCGCGACTTTTTCCGCAAATAAGCGCCAATCGGAGTTGCCACGTTGGAATCGGCGCACAGCATCCGCCAGGGAGCAGGCAACAAGGAAGTACTCCTGTATCAGGCGTAGCCCTTGTCCCACCAATCGAGAATCATCGGGATAAAGAACCCGGGTTAGTGTTTCAGCGGACAGGGTCTGAGTAAATGCCTCTACAAAATCGCCGTGCGAGAACTCTTCAAAGTTGAAGTAGTCTTGGGCAGTCGCTGCCCAGAGACGAAGAGTGTTGATCGTGGAACCGCCATAGCCGATAACAGGGCGGTCAAAAGGGATGCCGATCAGAGTCGATGGACGTCCCGGTACGGCGCGCAAACTGCCTCCGCTGAGCTCGAACGAGCAACCTAAGCTGACTTCCACCTTCTCGTTGGGGCGGGCGAACTCCCACGGGTCGGGAGAACGCAGCCAGTTGTCTGGCATCTCCTTTTGCCATCCGTTCTGGATTGACTGTTTGAAGATGCCGTACTCATATCGCAGCCCGTAACCCATAACGGGGAGCTGCATGGTCGCGGCGGATTCAATGAAGCAGGCTGCCAAGCGCCCAAGCCCGCCATTGCCGAGACCCGCATCGGGTTCCTGCTCCACTATCTCGACAAGATTTAATTTCTTTTCTTCGATGACCTGCTTCGCAAAAGGCATGAGCAGAAGATTCGTAACATTGTTTTCCAGTGAGCGGCCGATGAGGTACTCGATCGAGAGATAGTAGAGCCGCTTGGGATTTTCCTGTTCGTAGGTTTTCTCTGTTAGAAGCCATCGCTGTGACAAAATGTCGCGCACCGACCGGGCAAGCGCTTCGAAGCGGTCGCGCACCGTTGCTGCGCTTAAATCGACGCCACTGTCAAACAGGAGGTGACGCTCGTACAGTGCTTCGCTCGTTCCAGCGAACCTCACTGGACCGCATCCGTATTGAGTGTTCATGAGTCTGGCAGCATCCAAAGCTGTTTGCGGTTTCGCTGTTGTCTTAGTATTCATAAGAAAATTGATTACCTCTTCAGGTGTTAGCGTTAGGCATGGCTTTGTCCAGTTGACTTTTTCAACGAAGATTGCGTGTCGCGATCGAGCAACCGGGTGACGAGAGCAAACAGAACACTGACCGATATTCCGCACATCAACACACCAGTGATCGCCTCCAGAGGCCCTAAGAGTCGCCAGTTGGACGGGAGAATCAGATCACCATATCCCACAGTGGAATAGCTGCTCGCGGAGAAGTAAAAGGCAAGCTCCCATGACGGGAAGCAACGCGTCCGGTAGAAACTGGCCCAGAGAAGAATCTCAAGCCCGTGCAGAATTACAATTGCGACCGTCGATTTCACTACCAGGGTAGCCGAGTAACTTGGCCCATGCTTGTGAATGTCCGTGGTCAGAACACGCTTTAGCCACTCGATGAGCGTAATTACGCCGGCGCACTGCAAGCATAGTGTAAGACTCAGCAGAAGAACAGCCGCGGTAACTTGATTAAAAAGAATCATCGCAAAAGCCTTCAACGAACTAAACATGCTCACTGCTTCATTCGAGCGTCTTTCCCATTGCCGCTACGCCCCAGTCAGGCGCGCAAAGCCCGTGACAAACCAAGTGACCTTTGTCATCGGCTGGTGTGGAGGCCCATTTCAGGGGCTGGCCGAGCTCCAGTCTCCGCCGGAGGTTGTTTCGTTTCCCAGCGGATGATTTTCAGATCAAGAACGAAGATGCTGTAAAGGACGGGCACCAACAGTAACGTGATGAACGTTGCCACGGCAAGCCCGCCTATCTGTGCATAACAAAGAGCCTGCCATAGGGGCCCTCCTTCAAGCGCCAGCGGGAAGAGCGCCAATATAGTCGCTCCTACAGTGATCATTACGGGCCGAATACGCTGAATGCCTGCGTCTGGCAGTGCCTGCTCTAGGGGCTCCCCTTTCGCATGCATTTCCTCGATAAAGTCGAATAGCACGATGACGTGGCTGACGATCACACCGATCAAGCTGGCGATGCCCAGAAAGGCCATAAATCCAAAGGGAGTATGCATGACCGAGAGAGCGATCAGAGCGCCGATGGCACCATATGGGGCCGCGGCGAATACCAGAAGGGGTTTCACGGCATTATTGAATTGAATGAGGAGCGCCAGATAAATGCCAAGTAAAGAGATCAACAGAACGAATTTGAGGTTGTTGAAGCCTTCTATTTGTTTGGCGCTTTCGCCACCAACGCGGAGCTGATAACCCGGGGGAAGATTTTTCTCGAACTGCTGCAGTTTTGGAAGGATTGGCCCCAAGACCTCAGAGGCGAGAACTCCAGGCTGCGGGTAACAAAGAATTGAAATGGTGCGAAAATGCTCGCGCCGCGCGATGCGGCCTGTTTCTAAAGAATTTCCGACAGTCGCGATCGATAGCAAGGGCACCCGGTTGTTCGTCTGCGAAGAATAGACATATAGGTTCTTGATATCAGCAAGCTGCGCGCGCTCCTCCATGCGAAGGCGGGCCACAATGGGGATGTTCTTGTCGCCTTCCTTGAACACGCCCACTGAGGCGCCGCTCATGGCCGTGGCCGAGGCGTCTGCGACATCGGCGTTCGTAATGCCGGCGACGTTTGCGCGGTCTGGATCGATCTGGATCCTCTGCTGAACATCGTCAGGGAACCAATCATCGCGAAGAACGGCAATACCGCCAGCCTGCCTGACGATATCTTGAGCCTGCCCGGCAATCTGTCGCAGCGTGCGAATATCGCTAACTTCATTTCTTGGGTCAACGTCCTCCTGCCCAGAGATCAGCAGCTCTACGGGATTCTCAACAGGATTCGTTTGCAGCTGGCGAACCGTAACCCACGCGCCTGGTACTTCCTTGTCCAGTGCGTCCTGGATCGGACGAGCTAACTTTGGCGAAGCCTCTTTATCAGTGATCTCAACAATCATTTGAGCGTAGTTGGTCTGCGGCATTTCCGGCGAGACGGAAAACCAGAATCGAGGTCCCCCACCACCGGCAAAGGTCGTTAGCGACTTAAGAAGATGCCCACCGTTTTCCTTAGTAGCGGCGTCAGGCGAATTTTCAATCACCTGCCGGACGACTCCTTCCGCCTGTATTGCAGCATCATTGGTGACGCTCAAGGGAGTGTCATTCGGCAGCCAAATATCCAAATAAAACCAATATTGGACATCTTCGGGAAAGAATTGGGTCTTAAGCCGAGAACTGAAGAGACCGCCTATTACCAGGAAAACCAACGACCCGCCGAGCACTGCCCACCGGTGTTTTATGGCTTTACCCACAAGCCGATTATAGAAACCGTAAAATCCTCGCTGCCGTCTCTCCTCAATCGTCGGTTCTCGCTTTGCCGGAGGACGCAAAATGTAGTAGCCCAGGAACGGCACAAATGTCATTGCAACGATCAGCGCACAAACAAGAGAAGCCGTCATCACGATAGGCAGGCTCTTCAAGAACTCGCCGGTATTGCCGGTCAGCATCAAAAATGGGAGGTAGGCGATGATATTGGTGATCGTCGCGTAGAAAATCGCGGTTGCAAGTTTTGTAGGGCCGAGCCAGCAGGCAATACTGCGCGGAAACCCTTCCGCTAAGTGGCGTTTAATGCCGTCGCCAGAGACCACCGGCACGTCCACAAGAAGGCCCAATGCAATGATCAGCGTTGCGATGGAGACTTGTTGAAGATCGATTCCCAACATATTCACGATACCGAACGTCATCGCGAGTGTGATGGGTATTGCCAGCGCCATGATCAGCGCCAGCCGCCACTCCCAAAATCCAAGCAGCGAAACAAGGACGACGAGAATGATGGCTTCGACAAGTGCCCGCATGAACAGATGGATGTTCTCCTTGACCTGGAGCGGCTGGTCGGAGGTGTGCGCCAGAATCAGGTCGACGGGAAGAATGTGACGAAGCTGCGAAAGCTTCGAATTCACGGACTGTCCGAAGCGCGCGATTTGCTTCTTGTCGCGCATGTAGACTGCCAAGGTGATCGCGCGGCTGCGCTGCCAGTGCCCATTTGCGTCTCGCCAAGTGTAGTAGTTGAGATACTGGGCAGGAGCCTGATAGCCTCGGCTGATTTGGACGAGGTCCCGTAAATATACGGGGGCACCCTCTGATGTAGTCGATACAGCCACATCCCCGATGCTTCCAGCGGTATTGAATTGTCCCGAAGGGGTGAGAATGACCCTGCGCTCGCCTGTTTCAACAGTTCCGCCCGGCGCAATGATGTTCCGGGCTGAAAGCACTTTGGAAAGATCAGTAGGACGCAGGCCGTAGGCTGCGAGGCGATCCTGCGAGTAATCCAGGTAGATGGTCTGCGACAAAACGCCCCGCCGCTCCACCTTGGAAACCTCGGGAGCTCCCTGCAGCGTTCGGCCAATCAGATCAGAAAAATTGTCGAGTTCGGCATAGCTGTATTTGTCGCCCGCAACATTGGCCAGTTTCGTTCGTGTTTCCCTCGGATCGCGGATGATCGCTGGGGCCCACGCATCGGGATGCACCTCGGACCGTTTTAGCCGCTCCGCGATGAACCGGCGGATGAACGATTGAATGGTGCTGTCATCTGCGTCGGAAACACCATCCACGGCGATGAATCCGCTTCCCTGTATTATTTCTGAGTCTCGAAGGATTCCGGCCCTCTGCGCTTGCTCTTGAAACAGGTATACGGTGTCAAGAACCTGCCGAGCCGAAATCGATTGCGGAAAGGAATCTACCACTGTGATCTGCTGACCCACTCGATTCTGCTGTTTTGCATCACGAGTTTTGCGGATTGCCGATTCGACGGAGTTGGCGCGGGCTGTGATTTCGATATCGTCCGCCTTCGGGCTCGCGACCGTCAGCATGAGCGCGGCGGTGTCTCCAAAATCGCTCTGGAAAGAGATGGGACCGGCGCCCTGCGGTAACTGAGAATTTAGAGCATCCAGCTTGAGGTTGATATCGCTGAATTGCCGCTTGGTATCGGTGATGCCCTCATCCAGTTGAATGGTCACAAACGAATAGCCGGGAAGAGATATGGACTTAATACCGTAGTCCGCATCGGTTCCCGGATGAATGGTCTTATTCTCAGCCGCAACGTCCTCAATTCGACGGGTAATAAACTGCTCGACCTGTTGCGCTGTGGCTCCGGGCCATGGACAAGCCGCCACACCCAGACGCACGGGAATGTCCGGGTCCTTTCGCTGCGGCATGGATGTATATCCGAACCAGCCCCAAATGAGCACTCCGGCTAGAAGCATCCAGGAGATATGCGGATGCTCGACGAAAAACCTCGGGATATTGCGGCGATTACTGATATCTTGCTCGTTTTCGAGTGCCATTTGTTCTGTACCTCTATGGGAGAACCTGGAGGAAATCGCCGTCCTTCAGACCAGCGGCTCCAACGGCGACGACTTTTTCGGCTGGATTTACACCTTCGACTGCCACATCACTTTCGTGGATTTCGCGGAGCGTGACCTCACGCAAATGCGCCACCCATTTGCCGCCTTGTTCCTGGGCGACGAAAACCGCGTAGCGTCCAGGTGAGGCGGGGTCAGCAAAAACGGCGCTAAGAGGCAGGGAGGGAACCGGGGCTTTGTGAACGCCTGTCAAACTGAGTGAAGCAATCATCCCGGGCTTCAATAGCGCTTTGGGGTTGGGTACGGTCACCTCGATGGCAAAGACACGATTTTTCTCATCGGCGCTCGCGGCAATACTGGTGACCCGCCCGTTGTACTCTTTCGGATCGTCCTGTAGATGAATGCTGAATTGTTGCCCCAAGCGCAGAAGCCTTAGGGCATAGTCGGGAACGCCAAAACCGATTTTGACTGCACTCGTGTCGGCGATAGTAAAGGCCGCAGTCCCAGGTGCTGCGAGGTTTCCTAATTCAATGTTCCGAGCCAGGATGTACCCCGAAAACGGCGCCGTTAAATCGGCATCCTCGAGAACCAGCTGCGCCTGGTGCAGATTAGCCTTTTCCTGATCCACAGCCGCGAGGGTCGAATCGAATTTGGCCTGCGCTCGATCGAAATCGGGCTTGGTCAAGCTGTCTGAGGCGTAAAGCGTCTTCGCGCGATCGTAATCCTTCGTTGCCTCGACCTGCTGCGCCTGGGCCAGACTCAGAGTTGCGGTCGCTTGGTCAAGCTGATTCTTCAAATCCTGATGCCGGATCTGCGCGAGAACCGTGCCCCGGGCAACATAGTCTCCTGGACCTACGTCTCGACGCCGTCCGTCTGCGCCCATGACCTGCTTAATCTCCGTCACATATCCTGCGGACTTGAATGACAAGCTCGCTTGTGCGAACGGCAGAACGGAAGCCGAGTAGTGCAAATCTTCTGAGTAGCGTAAATCTTCTGAGGACGGATACAAAGTCACATCCACCAGATGAACAGGTGTGGGCGACTTGGCGGCTAGTTGCGTGGGTTGATGACAGCCATTTGTAGCTGCCGTCATGGAGAAAAGCGCAGCTGTCATTGCTGGTCGGAGCCCTTTTCTGAATCTGCTCTCCATAACTTCCACTCCTCTTCACTCGCTTTCTCGAACTCTGCGCTGCCGGCTGTTAGTCCCAAATATCTCTTGTTCTCATCGGTCACTCTTCTCCCATCGATTGGCGCAAGTCGGCAAGGGCACTCCAATACGACGAGAGTGATTGCTGGTACTGGTAGTCTGCTTCCGAGCTGTGAGCCTGGGCCTCGAGGACATCTCTTAGGAGCGCTGCCTGCACTGCGTATTTATTGCTCGTAACACGAAATTGCTCCGCGGCCGCTTCGTGTTCAATTCGTGCTGCCTTGAGAAGCAGAGCGGCGTCCTTCCACTTCCGATACTTCATTCCTACCTCGACTGCGATCTGCGCCTCTGTCTCCTGTGTTCCGTTGAGAGCCTGTTGTACAGTTCTAGTTGTTTCCGCGACGGCATTGTGGCGACGTCCCCAGGTGAATGGTTCCCAAGTGAGCAGAAAGCCAGCCACCGCAACGTTTGAGGGGAGCACTTGGACGTTGTTGATTCCGAGATATTGCACGGCGAGGCCGAGGTCGGGTATGTACTCCGCCTTCGCAAGCCGGCGGTCATATTCCGCTTGTTTTTCTTTGAGCTGCGCTTGGCGGATCTCGGGCCGATTCTGTGAAGCCTGGTGTCGCGCCGCTTCGAGCGTAAGATCCGTTTGGTCATCCTCCGGCATCGGATCGACACGAAACGGGGTGGTGATATCGCGACCCAGAAGTTGGTTCAAGTGTTCACGTTGAGTCGTGAGTCCGTCTTCTGCGGTAGACAATTCGTAGCGCGCCTTGGCCAGCCGCGCATCGACCTCCAATACATCGCCCTGGAGTACCGTCCTTTCGAGTCGATATCGAGCCGTGAGCCGTTGTGCCTCCTGCAACGTTTTTACGCTCTCACCCACCGCATCCACTGCCGCCTGTGTCGCGACAATCTCGAAATACGCTGTTCGGACTTCGTTCGCGATCTTCTGACGTTCAGCTCGCACATCCTCACGTGCGACATCCCGCCCCAGTTCGGTCGCCCGTATGGCAAGGTGGATCTTGTACTGCTGCGTTAACGGCTCATCCAACCCCGCGGTTGTGAAGGTTGCCAATCGGGCAGGAGTGTGCACCTTCGCATTCGTTGCGGGCACCGGACCAATTCCTGGATAGGTACCGAACACCCCCGGCGGAAATGTGAAATTAAACGGCTGCAGCAATTCACCACCGAGCGTGGAGAATTGAAAGTGGGGCAGCCGCCTGCTGCGAATGGTGTTCACTCGGAAGTCGTACTTTTCCGCTTCCAGCGACGAGTTCTTCACCAGACGGTTGTTCGTCAGGGCGAGAGACACAGCATCGTCGAGCGTGAGGATTGGGACCTGGGTACCACCTGACGAAACCTGTTGAGCAAGCGATCGGATCGGTGATGCGAACGCAAGCATCGTCAGGACCAGTAAGAAATAGTGCGATGTCATGATTCTTCTACTCGGAACTTCGGCGCATTGAATATTCGAAGACCCTGGCGATGGCGCCTGACGGCCTGACGGGATTGCAACTCATTCGGAGCGCCCTGCGTCGCGGCGCCATTCGCATAGTCGGAATACACCTCTCTACCCCTTTACAGCAAATTCGAAGAGCTTAGGTAAAAACGCGGGCATTCCCATTGACTGCGGATAAGCCAATCCGTCTTCTGCAGACGGTTCACGGAAGACACTGGAGCGTCCACCACGAAAAATTAGGTATCAACCTATGCTGCTCATCACGATCCGAATCGAGAATGTCCTTAGACATATCCTCCTCGTGCATCACCGAATCTTTACATCGGGAAAAACTCCCAGCGTGAACAGGGCTGCCAGCGTAAGCAAGTCCACCGTTGTTGATGGCACACTCCTGAACCTATGACTCGCACATTTGCAGAGTCAGTGATCGTGATCACATGAGACCTGACTGTAGCCTCGTTCGCTTCAACTATCGTTCGCACTGGTCGCAGGTTGCAAGGAGTCTGGAGAAAACTCCGGGCCTACAGATCAGACAACAGGCGTTTACTCTCACGATTGCCGACACTTACGTGCTCAAGCAGGCGATCGCGTTCTAAAGACATTACGCTCAGCATCAACGGCTGGGAAATCGATTTTTGGGGACGCCTCCGCAACATAAAGAATCGCCCTTCAGGATTTCTTCGCCACAGAATAGGCACGCCGGGCTGTCACGGTCGATTTGATCGCCCAAGTACCTGACCTACTTCATCTTGCGTGAACTTGACGAGCGAATTCTGCTGACTCCCGCACCATCGGGACGCCACCCCTGGCCCACTCTCGCCGTGGTTCGAGTTGAGCGGCCAAGATTGCCCGTCCCACATTAGGTGCAAGCGACCAGAGAGTTGAACCATACAAGTTCTTTCGGGAGTACATCGGACTGAACGATGACCAGATTGCTGCAATCTACCACGGTGTGGCGGCGGCACATGCAGAATTACACGGATCCGCTGCGCCTGCGACCAGTGCGAACGATAGTTGAAGCGAACGAGGCTACAGTCAGGTCGAGGTAGTCATGTGATCACGATCACTGACTCTGCAAATGTGCGAGTCATAGGTTCAGGAGTGTGCCATCAACATCCAGTGCAGACTAAAAAATGAACTTACAGCTGGTAGCCCTGTTCACGCTGGGAAGCGATTTTCTCCGCTGACTCCGAAGATCTCGGGTGGATGATCGCAACCGAGGAATAAGTGGATATGTCTAAGGACATTCTCGAGTTGGTACAAGGAATATCAATGCTTTCTACGAAGTTTTGCCATCATAACATTGTTCTCGCCGAAAAGCGATGGCGAGCCTTCCCGCCACGAATCGAACAATTCAGGCTGGCTTTGATGTTGACTTCGCTACGGCGCTAAGTCGCAACAAGGAAATTGAGGCCGGGACCTGTTCCGAACTACAAGCTCGGCTACGTGGAATTACAGAAAATTGCGGAGAAGATTTCGCATCAGCATACCAAGGATTTCTGCTCACTCCGAGGATATGGCGAAACTGGTCGACGATCGTTCTGAGATGCTCAAGTCACACTGAGGTGCAAGGGTATGCTGCGAAATCAGAATTTCGCATCATCGAGGCCTTTGATCGACCTGCCGACCTCCCAGAACAACAGGCACTTAAGCGAACTTGCAGCCCAGCTGCAGGGCCTGGGCTTCGTGGCGGCGATGACGCATCAACATATGATGGCCTCTCGCCATGCCCTTCGATGAGCGCCTTCGCCACCTGCAGCCGAGCACGGAGCACCCTCACGGATTAACGGATTGCGACTTTGATTCCCTGTTCACGGTGGACAAGCCGATCATTTTCAATTTCCACGGGTATCCATACCTGATTCACCGCCTCACCTACGCTCGCAAGAACAAAGGGATCCATGTTCGGGGTTACAAGGAGAAAGGCAACATTAACACTCCAATGGAACTGGCGATGAACAACGAGATCGACCGCTTCAGCCTGGCTATCGATGCCATCGATCGCGTACCCAAGCTGCAAAAAATCGGAGGGCACGCGAAAGAGAAATTCCGTAACCATCAGATCGCATGCCGGGCCCACGCGTACAAGCACGGCATCGACAGCCCGGAGATTACCGGATGGAGGTTCCCGCACCCGTCAGCCTAACCTGAACGAGTGCGAGGGGGCGTATAGCAAGGCAGCCACCCCACGGCCTGCTTCCTTCAGAGTGGCACACCAGCGAATGCCAGCGCGAAAGGAACCCTAAATGAGCCCAACAGACCAGTATCAATACCATACGTACGCCCATCCATGGATGGGGTTCAGGCGGCCAACTCGGGACATCCTGGAACTCCAATGGCATTGGCGCCGGTGGCATACAGTCTCTGGCAACAGTTCCTTCGGTTCGATCCGCAAGATCCCGTATGGCCGAACCGCGATCGCTTCGTGTTGTCGATAGGGCATGCGTCCATGCTGCTCTACTCCCTGCTTCATTTGTGCGACGCTTGTTTGGTGCGGGATTCCGGAGGAGCAATTCATAAAGGGACACTTTAGATGGAGATCAGTCGATGAGCACAGCGCGGGCGGTACTTTGGGATATGGACGGAACGTTGATCGATTCAGAGGAGTTCCATTGGATCTCGTGGCGCGACACGATGGCGGATCAGGGCGTTCCAATTACGCGTGAGCAGTTTCTTTCCTCCTTCGGGCAGCGTAATGATTCCATCATTCCCAGGTGGCTCGGCGCTGCATCAACCCCGGAACGGGTGGAGAGGATCTCACGCGCTAAAGAAGAGCTATACCGCGATCTCATTCGCAAACATGGCATATCGCCGCTGCCCGGGGTTTCCGATTGGGTCCGCCGACTTCACGAAGAGGGATGGCTACAGGCAATTGCTTCCGCGGCGCCTCGTCCTAATATTGAGGTGGTCCTTGAATCGCTGAAGGCGGCCCACTGTTTTCAGGCTATCGTCTCGGCGGAAGATGTGCACAAAGGAAAACCTGATCCGGAAGTGTACCTGATGGCGGCTTCGCGGCTTGGCACATCACCCAAAAGGTCCATTGTTGTCGAAGACGCCGTCGCCGGGGTCGAAGCAGCGCGCAGCGCTGGGATGCGGAGCATTGGAGTGAGTCGCAACGGTAAGCATCTCGCTGCCGACTTAGTAGTGCAATCTCTTGACCTGCTGAATTCAGACGCCTTTGAAAGGCTTTTGCAGAGCAGTAGTTCCGTGGCGAAGAGCTGCTGATCCGTTACGTGCCGCTGTTCCTTCTGGGACGGTCAGAACTACGATCGATCTCGGAGCAACTTTATATTTCACCTGCTCCAATGGCACGCCATGTTCCGAGAAGCCGTCAGGACTTGGCAAGCGGGTGCGATTTACGAAAGCGTTGATACGCGAAAAGAGCTATAGTGCATCGCGATGGAGTGATGCGAATCACAGCCTGCTGCGGGTTGCTGATCTATCGTGATCGGATGCGGGGGCCGCGCATACGGTAATGAACTCGATGCGAATGTGTGGATGGCCTGCGGAAGCATCGACCGTCACATGCGCGAGCCCCATGGCCCACCCAGATGGTGACTATGCTGATTGGCAGCGCCAACTGAGGACGAGCCACACGCTCGGCTTGGCGGCGTATGTCAGAGAAGAGGGCAAATCCGTTGACGAAAAGTCTCGAAACGATTGGCAGCGGAGCGTTATTCGCCCTGCGCGTGATTACAGACGCGTTCCGTGCGCCTTTCGAGATGTTTTACGTATACCTAGAAGTTGCAGACCAGGGCTGGGGCTCGTTGCCGCTCATCCTTTCGTCCGGTCTGGCCTTGGGACTAGTGATGACACTGCACACGCGTACCGAACTGATCAAGTTTGGTGCGAGTGCCTGGATACCTTCAATACAGTCCCTTTCATTTTTCGTCGAAATCGGCCCCCTGTTAGCAGCCCTGCTGGTGGCGGGTCGGGTCGGCGCGGGGATGGGCGCCTCGCTGGCGGAGATGCGAGCGACCGAACAGATCGATGCGATAGAGGCTCTGTCTATTGATTCCTTCAAGCTGCTGGTCGTTCCCCGTGTGGCCGCCTGCGTCCTGGTGTTGCCGTTATTGACAACGTTCATGGACTTTTGCGGAGTGTTCAGCGGCTTCCTTTCCGAGCATTTCTTATCCCACATCTCTTTTCAGCTCTACATAGCGCGAGCGTTCCGCGGTGTGGAGTGGTCCAATTTTATTCCTACTACTCTAAAGACCGCTGTCTTTGGTTTCATCATCGGTACGGTGTCGTGTTTCTTTGGCTATACAACGAACGAAGGCGCGGAGGGCGTTCGCAGAGCTGCGACAAATAGCGTCGTGGTGTCATCGGTTCTGGTCATCATCGCAGATGTCATTTTGGTGAAAATCATCTTTTTCATGTTTCCAGAGAGTGCGATATGAACGACGCGAAAGACATTGCCGTCGCGCTCGATCACGTCTCAAAAGCATTTGGTCAAAGGCAGGTTCTGCAAGACATTACGTTCTCTGTCGCACGCGAGGAGGCGATCTGTGTGCTGGGCAGGAGCGGAATCGGTAAGAGTGTCACCCTAAAGCTAATCATTGCTCTTGTCAAGCCAGACACTGGGCACATTTGGATCGATGGCGAGGATATCACGCAGCTTAAAGGGCGAGAGCTTTCGCGGGTACGCCGCAAAATGGGATTTCTCTTCCAAAACGGCGCTCTATTTGATTTTCTAACTCTGTACGACAATCTGGCCCTTCCGCTCCGCCGGCTCACTCAAAAATCGAAGCAGGAAATCGAGGAGATCATTGAC
Organism: uncultured Acidobacteriaceae bacterium; assembly: GCA_963741395.1. Taxonomy (GTDB): domain Bacteria; phylum Acidobacteriota; class Terriglobia; order Terriglobales; family Acidobacteriaceae; genus Edaphobacter. The sequence goes on along the minus strand of CAVUHV010000007.1, from coordinate 25,191 downwards.
CGGGCACTTCACCAGGTCGGCCTGAGTGGGGATAGAGAAAAGATGCCGAATGAGCTTTCAGGCGGCATGATGAAGCGAGCCGGGCTCGCGCGAGCTTTAGTTTTAGAGCCGCAAATCCTTTTGGTCGACGAGCCGAGCAGCGGACTTGACCGCATTACGGCCTCTGAGATTGACGATCTCCTTCTCGAGCACAAACAGCATACGACCATGATCATTGTCAGCCACGACGTGCACGGTGCACGACGTATATGTGACCGATTTGCGGTACTCGACGAGGGAAGATTAGCGGCGATCGGAAAACCGCAAGATCTTGAACATCATGAAAACGAGACGGTGCGGAAACTGGTAGCGGAGAAATACGATGTGGAATCGTAATGTGGGCGTCGGAATATTCGTGCTCCTGGGCACGGCGTTGTTTGCCCTGGCTATTTTCTTGATCGGCAATCAACACAATTTCTTTGTCAAGCACGTCGAATTGTACACAGAATTCAAGAACCTCAACGGTCTCGCCAAAGGTGCGAATGTCCGGGTTGGAGGTTACGACGCCGGGGAAGTCACTGAGATCAGTGTTCCGGCATCGCCCTCGGCGGGCTTTCGCCTTAAGCTGCAACTCAATACGCAGGTGCGGGGTCTTGTTAGGACCGATTCAGTGGCGACCATTGCAACTGAGGGGGTCGTAGGCGATAAATTTGTGATGATCGGACCCGGCAGTCCTACGTCGCCAGAGGCTGCGCCATTTACCACACTTCCGAGCAAAGAAACGAGCGATATGGCGGAGCTCCTTCAGAAAGGCACGGCCCTGATTAGCGATGCAAGCGGAACCATGAAAACCGTCGCAGCCAAACTCACGACCACCCTCGACGCGGTAACGACTACTGTCAACAACGCGAACGATCTTGTGGTCGGGATGAAGCAGGGACGAGGAACAGTTGGAATGCTGCTGCGCGATGAGAAAACATCGGCGGAAATACGGCAGGCGGTTGTGAATCTGCGTGACGCCACTTCTTCGCTGAAACACGCGTCTGGACAAGCTGACGCGCTCGTCTCTGATTTCCAATCGAGAAACCTCGGCGAGAAGCTCGATCAGACGATGGAGAACGCGCACAGCGCCGCACACACCGTCGATGCAACCACGCAGCAGCTGCAGGAGACCCTTGCGAGAGCTCTCGCACCGGACACGCAAGGCAGAGATGCAGGCGACAACATTCGAGAGACGCTCTCAAACGCGAATGAAGCTACCGGCAATATGGCCGAGGATACAGAGGCTCTCAAGCATGAGTTTTTCTTCCGGGGGTTCTTCAAACAGCGCGGTTACTATTCCATGGCGCATTTGGCGCCCGATGAATATCGCCAGGACAAGGTGTTTGCGAATCCGAGAAATCCGCGCGTGTGGATCGAAGCTGCGGAACTTTTCGAGCCAAGGCAGGGTGAAGGCGAAATGCTATCTCGCGCGGGGAAAGTGCGGATCGATGCAGCGGTTGCCCAGCTTGGCGATCGTGTAATCGGCGGCGCCATTGTGGTTGAGGGTTACGCCATTTCCGGAACACAAGGCGAGCAGCTGGCACTGTCCCGCAGCCGTGCGATTCTCGTGGGAAACTACCTGCATACCCGTTTCCACCTGGATAACCAGAGCATCGGGACGGTGCCGCTGCGCGGAGTGCCTCCGCCCGCCACGCATAAGGACAGCTGGAATGGAGTTTGTCTCGTGCTGTTGTCGAAGGCGTCTTAGTCGCAGAGCGGCCAGCTTGAATATTCAGAAGTGTCATTCCGACAAACAATGAAAAGTCCGCCTGTCCTTACCAATGTGTTCCGTCGAAATCAACGTTTGATTTTCTTGATTTTCAATTGAAGGCTAGGCAGCGACTGAGCGGGCGTGCACGCGGATGAGCGCGAAGGCGGCACGCGCGACCGGCGGCTTCAGCGGATTCATGGTCGCGCTGATCGCGGCGCTGTGGACGTACGACAGATGGAACGACCTGACAATGTCCACATGTCCGAGAAACCGGCTTATCGTACGATTAGCTATTAGGTGTAGTTGCGAGACGCATTGCCATATGTCTCATTTGTTGACAGATCGTCTTGCCACTCAATGAGCGGGGAACGCGATTTCTCGTCAGTCGAGGTCGGGTACCGACAGAACTAGTCTGGCGGAATTTGGATAGGCACAGCAGAGTTCTCTGGTTTCTCCAAAGGCCCCGCCAGGCCGCCATTTGAACGGGTGGGCAGAGGGCGTCGGCGGCGGAGAAGAGTTCCTGCTCACAACCACCTACGAGCAAGAGAACCAGCTATATATACATAGAGAGACATCTCCATACCCCGAAGCCCAGGCGAACAGTCAGAGAGCCAGAACATCTTCTCCAAAGTGTCGCCTAAGTCCCCATTAAATAACCCAACCACCCACTACTCCGGCAGTAGATCCACGAACTCGGCAGGCATCTCAGGCCACCCAGGAAGCCAGGAGCCACTCCTGGGCCCAGATCGCCAGGGCCATGCCCAGGTATCGCGCAAGGCCACGCCGGCACTGAACGGATCCGCCGCCGGGAGCGGATCGTCCAGCAGCGGATCCCAACTCGGCAGCAGCGCGAGAGAGGCGAAGCACCGAGTGCTGCGCGACGTAGCGCCCCGCCTCTCCGCCGACCGGATCCTGCGCCGACCCGGCCCTCCGGATGCTCGAACCCTGTGCCGTCCGAACCGATGGAGATGATGGGACGTGCTGGCGTCGACATCTCGTTCTGGCGGACGCGAACGTTCTTGGCGACGGCGATGGCCTGACCTTCGTTGAGCACACCGAACCCGTAGCTTTCCTCGATCCCGAGGTTCTGGATCGAATACTGCGGCTTGTCCCAGCTGCGAACGCGAGGGGCCTGGTCCACGATCAGCGCGCCGAGGTTCCGCGAGTTGAACATGATGAGGTCAGTCGTCTTCGTGGTGGTGTTGAAGTTCATGAAGGGGCTGACCAGGATGCGCAGGCCACCGAAGTGGAGCGGGACCCACTATGCGCGACATTTTGGCAGATTCGTTGAGCAGGTTAGGCTATATTTATATCGTCGATATATCGAAGATATAAGGAGCCGCCCTATGAAAACTCGCTGTGGTCCTCGTCTTCCCCGCCGCTACCGCCGTCCCGCCCCGCTTCCCGCCACCCGGTCCCAGATCCGCCAGAAGGTGGAGCAGATCAGGGCTTGCTACCAGATCGAGGCGATCCTGGAGCTTAGTCAGGCCGATCCGAGCGTTGAGCACCTGGCCCGGCTCGACAAGGAGGTCCATCGCCTCGATGAGTTCCTGGCGTCCCTGGAGGAGCAGATATGAAGACAGCCGCTCTTTATATGCGCGTATCCAGTGTCGATCAGCATCCCGAGACGCAGCTCTACGATCTCCGGGCGATGGCGCAGCAACGGGGTTTTCGGATCGTCACTGAATACACCGACAAGATCTCGGGGACTAAGGCTCGTAGGCCCGGCCTCGATGACCTGTTGCGGGATGCCCGGCGCGGCCGCTTCCAGGTTGTCCTGGTCTGGGCCTCCGACCGGATCGCCCGGTCGGTCCGCCACTTCCTCGAAGTCCTGGATGAGCTCAACCATCTCAGCATCGAGTTCGTCAGCTTCCGGGAGAACCTGGATACCGGCGGCCCGCTGGGTCGGGCCGTCGTCATCATCATCGGTGCGATCGCCGAGCTGGAGCGGAACCTAATTGTCGAACGGGAAACCTGCCAACTCAGCTGTATCAAAAGGTGTGGGTTTAAAGACACCTGGGCGATCAGACAAGTAAAGCAGGAGCGAGATAACGCATATGTTACACACTCGGGCCAATTGATCGAGTACGCGAGGGCAGTCATGTGCCGAATCCCGAAAATTTAGAACATCCGATATTCCAGTTCCCCCAAAAACATTTTCCACAGGCAACGTCGATCTTTTTTCTGCCATCTCAGGGCTCATCGTCCCGACGCGGTTCTCGGGTTCGGAAGGAACGCGCCAGGATCACCCCTCATTTGTCACCTGAGCGGCAGCAGGACTTCCTCCGCGACACCAATAGGCCCCCAATCCGCACCCGCATGAACCAATCTGCCTCTTCCCGAGATCACAAATGTGGTCCGGGCACCGACAGGCAAGTGAACCGATCGGACCGCAGTCACATTAGCAGACGCGGTAATACAGCGGCGACCGTCAGCCGACATGGCTGCTGTGGTGGATCCGGAACGTAGAACAGACCTAGTCTGAAGATCTACCTTTTCTGCAGCATGCCACCGCAACTTCGGGACTTCTCTCGATTCCCTGACGCGATCGCAACTACGCCTCGCCTACCAGACGGCTGCATTAGCAACCTGCTGTCACGCAGACTACGGAGGTCTTGCCATGAATCTACTTCGAAAGCTTCCAGTGATGGCGCTCCTTGCCGCTGCCTTTTCGATCTCAGCGCTAGCGCAGAAGGTGGTGACCGACTACGACCACTCCGCCAACTTTTCTCAATACCACACGTATTCGTGGGGCCAGGTGCACTCCTCCGACCCCTTATACGAGCAGCGTATCCGCGACGCAGTGGACCACGATCTGCAGGCGAAGGGATGGCAACCGGCGCCCGCGGGAGGCGACGTAACATTGACGGCGGTATTAATTAAGAGCCATAAGGCCGAGTACAACACGTTTTACGACGGACTCGGCGGCGGCTGGAGGTGGCATGGCTGGGGCGCCGGCATGGCAACCACAACGATCGACCGCATCCCGGTCGGAACCCTGCTTGTAGATATTTATGACACTAACTCAAAACAACTGGTATGGCGTGGCGAGGCGCACGACCAGTTGTCAGACAAACCGGAAAAGGACACTAAGAAGCTCGAAAAGGCCGTGGATAAGATGTTCGAAAAGTTCCCGCCCCGGCCGTCGTAGCCGCTGAGAAAGACAAGAGCGCACAAACCCCTGCCTGCTGACGGGCCGCGATGAATGAGCGGTTTACTCGCGGGACTCCCAGCTGGGGGGCAGTATCTCTACAACGTTCAGGTTTTTTCAGGAGGTGATGTGAGCGCTATCGCGTCGTCGACACATTCCCGGGGATGGTCGACCTTTCTCGGGATTTTGCTTCTTCTGGCTGGACTGTTGTCCATCGCCGTGCCGTTCTTCGCCGGTATCGCAGCCAGCGTCTTCTTTGGTTGGCTGATTCTGCTCGCTGGTGTTGCGCATCTGGCCTACGCATGGTCGGAGCGCGGCGCTGGCGCCGTTCTCTGGCAGGTCCTCATTGGAATCGTGTATGTCATCGCCGCTCTCTACATGCTGGTTCTGCCGGTCGCCGGAGTACTCGCTCTCACCCTGGTGCTCACTTTCTACATCGCTCTTGAGGGCATCTTCGAGCTTACGGCGTTCGCATTCCTTCGACGGCTTGCCGGATCGGTCTGGTTCCTCGTCGATGGCGTGATTTCGCTCTTGCTTGCCGGCCTTATCTTCTTTCACTGGCCGTCGAGTTCGTTTTGGGCCGTAGGCACGCTTGTGGGGATCAGTTTGCTGTTTAGCGGCATCGCAAGGCTGACTTTTCCAATCGGTCCGCGGGCAGCCTGACAGAAAGGAAGGGCACACTATGAGAATCGCGCGCACGCAAAACATCCTCCGCCTCATGGGAGTGTTAGTCGTTCCGCTCCTATTCCAATTGCCTGTGGCGGCTTACATCGCGAGGCCCGAAAGCCAGCAACTGACGCAACTTTTGTCAGATGCAAGCGACGAAGCCCGTGAATTGGCCACCGATGCTGAAGAGACGCAGACACTCATCTTCGACGATACGAATTGGGTGACGCACGCGTTGATGTTGGCCAGAGTCAAGGGACACGTGGACAACATGGCCCTCATCATCGAGAAGCTGAGTAAAACTCAGAAGTCCGGTTCTGAATTGCAGGAGCAGGCAGTAGAGCAAATGTTGCCCCTGGTGAAGGAGTTATCCGCCAATACAACGGCTGCGATCAACTACCTGAATCAGAATAAGGCTCGTCCCGTCTCCGATTCATACACGCAATATCTGAACAAGAATGCGGAGACGGCTCGCCAACTCTCTTCAATCATCTCGTCCTTGTTTGAATACCAAAAGAGCATGGCGGAGATCGAAAAACTGAGAAGCAAGCTCGTTGTTTCCGAAGCGCCGACGCCATGAATCAAGATAGCGATCACACCCCAGCCTTCCTTTTTGATCTTGACGGCACGCTCATCGACAGCGTCTACCAGCATGTCCTCGCGTGGCATGAGGCACTGGAAGAGGTGGGGTTTTCTCTGGGCGTGTGGCGCATCCACCGTCGCATCGGCATGAGCGGCGGCTTGCTGGTTCAGGCTCTCGGCCGATTTGCTGATACACCTCGATGAAGTCGGCGTCCGGATTGTGGACTAAAGAGCACCAACGGCCGATGGAACACAAGACCAAGGCTTTTTCGCACGCTCAGGCATTAGAGAAGGGAGACACAATGAAAAGCGCTCAGGAAAGAGCACAGATACCATTACAAATCGATAGCAAGCTCCTCTTTGGGAGGATAACTGTCACTTGGCCGAGACTCCTCGCATCTCTGACCTTGGCTGTTGTCTGTCTATCAGCAGTATCGTCCGCGCAGCCGGTGCCGTTGACTCCGCCGCAGCTGGACCAGCTCGTCCAGCGGATTGCGCTTTATCCTGATCCGCTGTTGGCACAGATTCTAACGGCTTCGACCTATTGGGATCAGATTCCCGATGCTGCGTCCTGGGCCGATCAGCACAGCTACCTCAAGGGCGACGCGCTGGCAGCAGCCATCCAGGCTGACCATCTGCAATGGGATCCCAGCCTGCTGGGACTGCTGCCGTTCCCTTCGGTGCTGGACATGATGGCGAAGGATCAGGCATGGACCGAGCAGCTCGGCAATGCTGTTCTGAACCAGCGACCTGAAGTGATGGACGCGGTGCAGCGGATGCGCCGGCTAGCCAGACAGTATGGCTATCTGGCGCCGAATGGGTACGTGAATGTCGTGGATTCGGGCGGTTATATTGAGGTGCTACCTCTGAATCCGGCAGTGATTTACGTGCCCTGGTACGACCCGTACGTCGTCTTTGCTCCCCCGCGGCCCGGCGTCGTCGTGACGACTGCGATTCGCTTCGGCCCCGCCATCACGATTGGAGCAACCTTCGGGACGTGGGGCTGGTGGATTGGTTCGGGATTCGTGTGGCCGGCCCACACGATTCTCATCGACCACCGTCCGTGGGTCCGGGTGTGGGGGAATCGGGTCGGCTATGTGCATCCCTATGCCCATCCGTGGGTGCGTCCGGTTGGACCTCGCGTGGAGGTGCATCGGGTCAAACGATAACTACTCGGTTGCATGCCTGGCACTCCCGGCTAATGCTGGCCGCAGGGCACATGACGCTGCGAACGGATCGATTCGAGCAAATCTGCGCGCAACAGGGAGATTTCTATCGATGCTTCCACGATGGTCGAATGTTCTGCATCGAGTCACGACCGCTGGCCCGTACGTCAATGAGAGGCTGAGCATCGTTGTGCTCACCTCCGTGATATTGGCGGGCATCGCCGCAGTCGCATATACAGACAACTCCGTGACTTCCTTTTCCCTGGCTTCACTCTATTTCTTGCCCCTGGCTCTGAGCGCGCTGGTACATCCGCTTCGCATCAGCATTGCGCTTTCCTTTGTTTGTCTGACGCTGCACGACCTTCTCAGTCCCGTGCGGGATACTGGCATCCGGCACTTCACCAGAGATGCTGCGACTCTGCTTGGATATGTCTTCGTTGTCATCGTCGTGAATCAGCTTGGCACGCAGCGGCGACGACTGGCGGATCTGGCTGCAAAACAACGCGACGAGCTTGCGGCTGAAATTTATCTGGCTGCGGAAGTACAACAGAGCATCTTGCCTCGCTCTGTCCCCACGGTAACCGGATTCGAGTTCGCCGCACGAATGTATCCAGCCAGGACTGTGGCCGGGGACTACTATGGGTTCATTGAATTGACCAATGGGGAAATTGCGGTTGTCATTGCTGACGTTTCCGCAAAGGAGTCGCTGCCGGCCTGCTGATGCCTTCCATTGAAGTTGCGCTCCGCATGGATGCCCCACGATTTCCCCGCACAAGCGATCTGTTACACGCCTTCAACAACGTCGTTCAGCAGATCACCGTGGGACGTCGGTTCATTACGCTCTTTTATGGGAAACTCTGCGCTCAGTCGCGTTCCCTCGAATATACGAATGCAGGAGATAATCCGCCTCTACTGATACGCGTCGGCGCAGAGACACGGAAGCTGGACCAGGGAGGTCCCGTACTTGGTGTACTTCCCAATGCAGAGTACAAGAATGAATGCAATTGCAACCAGCGGACGGCGAGAGGGCGCGCAGCCGGTCATCGAAATTGGAAGTGAGGCCAGAGGTTCCGATCATCACTCGAAACGAAGTCGAACGCGCAAAGCCGGATCCGGACCTCTTTCTGGCTGCGGCGCAAAGAGTCAATGTTCCCATTTCCCACGCGATGGTCGTCGGAGACAGTGTCTGGGACCTGTGGGCCGCCCGGAGAGCCGGCTGTCTCGCGATTGGGCTGCTTTCGGGAGAGTATGGAAGAGAGGAGTTGCAACAAGTAGGAGCCTATAGGGTGTATCAGGACCCGGCTGACCTGCTAGCTCACCTCGATGAAGTAGGCATCAGAATCAGTGACCGGATGGGGGAGCGCCAAAGCGTTGAGGAGGATTAATGGCGAACAAGATACTCACTCTAGCAACCGAATTCAGGGATTTGCGGTCCAAGTGGCAGACACTCTCCATTTATGAGAGATTCGAGCAGTCAGTTGTCGGGGTGCTCACGCTGGTTATTGCCGTAATTGTCGCCCTGGCCACTTGGCAGTTACTCCTTCACACTCTCAAGCTGATGGAGAGTCATGTGGTCAATCCCGCCGATCCCCAGGTTTTTCAGGCCCTCTTCGGAATGGTGCTTACCGTTCTCATCGCACTTGAATTCAAGCACACGCTGTTGGTAGTCAGGCATCATCGCCGTGCCGTCGTTCAGGTGCGGGCCGTTGTCTTGATTGCACTGTTAGCCCTGGTTCGCAGATTTATCATTCTTGATCTTTATCAGACTCCACCGAGCATAATAGCGGCGCTCGCTGGCGCGGTCCTGGCTCTCGGAATCGTATTTTCGCTGGTTGGCAATGACAAGCAGCAGCAGGAAGACGAGGTCTCCGATTGATCGTGACACTTAGCTTCCCCACAAAATGGCTTCTCGTCAGAGGCGGCAAACCGGGAATGGCGGTGATTGGATGCATGATTTTTTAAAACAGGCTGTTTCGCTTTCGTTCCTTGAGAAGTGCGTGGCTGCAGTTATTGGAATCCTCCTTATTCATGCCACGTTTCGCGTGCTCGAACAAACGCTGCCTCGACGCTTTGGCCGCGCCGATGCGCGTTATAAGGTTCGCAAATTCGTCGCTTTTTCCGGATATCTCTCGATTCTCCTTTTTCTCGCGATCCTCTTTGAAGATCGCTTGGGCCGACTCAGCTTTGCCTTGGGCGTCGTAGGTGCGGGGGTGGCAGTAGCCCTGCAGGACGTACTGGCCAGCATTGCCGGCGCCTTCTCGATAGGGTTTTCAAGGCTGTACGCCATTGGAGATAGAGTTCAGATCGGCGACACTCGTGGTGACGTTATCGACATCGGACTCCTGCGAACCACCTTGATGGAAACGGGGAACTGGGTCAGCAGGGACTTGTACAACGGCCGGATTGTTCGCATCCCTAACAGCACCGTCTTGAAAGGGTCCGTTTTCAACTACTCGCACGGATTCCGGTTTATCTGGGACGAGATTAAGGTGCTGCTCACAGCCACCAGCGATTACAAGCTTGCCAGGGAGATGATGCTTCGAGTAGCCAAAGAGGCTATCGGCGAGTACTTGCTCGAGGCGCAGACATCCTGGAAAGCGATAAGTGACAATTATCGAAGCGCAAACCCTCCGTTAGAGCCTACGGTCGCACTTGTTGTAAACAACGGATCGTTGGAATTCACTGTGAGTTACGTGGTCGACTACACGAAACGAACGGCCATGCAAGATCAGTTGTTCACGAAAATCGTAGAGGAGATCGAGAATAGCAAGGGTCGGCTCCGATGGGCATTACCGGCGAGTACTATCGTAAATCAGCCGGGAACTCCGTACGCGATCGACGAGCACCGGTCACCTTCGACTCACGGAGCGGATCACGCGGCAGATTCCCGTTAATGTCCCTCCGCTTGCGGGCCACCCTCGCTCGCGTGACCCAGGGGCCGATCCTGCCTGTGAAAACAGCCCAGCTAGACGGTCCGAGACGTTTCTGCGTGGCTCAAACGCCTACTGAGCACAGATGTGCCGAATCGGGAGCGCTACTTCGATGAGAGCCGCGTCCTTTGAAAACGATAGAGGCCTTTTCCGCAAGCTCGTTGGGCACACCACGCCATCTCAAATCCCTGGATGCTAACTCCTATGGGGCGATGAGATTGAGTGATGTGCGAGGCTTGTGGTCTGTTCCCCAACCCACACCTTTTGATACAGCTGAGTTGGCAGGTTTCGGGTGAGTGGATTCAGGGAGATGAGGGGTGCCCTGCGGCACCCCTTTTGAGCATCGTGCTTATAGAGTCTGTTCCTGGCTCTGTTTGATCAGCCGGCTGACAGTAGCCCGCGAGATCTGGAAGGACTTGGCGATCTGGGTGAGGCTCTGTCCACTAGCACGCTCCCGAAGAACAGCGGCACGATCGATATCAAGCGGCCGGCGTCCGATGTGCCTTCCCTCAAGCCGGGCCCGGCGCATGCCTGCCCGGACCCGTTCGACAATTAGGTTCCGCTCCAGCTCGGCGATCGCACCGATGATGATGACGACGGCCCGACCCAGCGGGCCGCCGGTATCCAGGTTCTCCCGGAAGCTGACGAACTCGATGCTGAGATGGTTGAGCTCATCCAGGACTTCGAGGAAGTGGCGGACCGACCGGGCGATCCGGTCGGAGGCCCAGACCAGGACAACCTGGAAGCGGCCGCGCCGGGCATCCCGCAACAGGTCATCGAGGCCGGGCCTACGAGCCTTAGTCCCCGAGATCTTGTCGGTGTATTCAGTGACGATCCGAAAACCCCGTTGCTGCGCCATCGCCCGGAGATCGTAGAGCTGCGTCTCGGGATGCTGATCGACACTGGATACGCGCATATAAAGAGCGGCTGTCTTCATATCTGCTCCTCCAGGGACGCCAGGAACTCATCGAGGCGATGGACCTCCTTGTCGAGCCGGGCCAGGTGCTCAACGCTCGGATCGGCCTGACTAAGCTCCAGGATCGCCTCGATCTGGTAGCAAGCCCTGATCTGCTCCACCTTCTGGCGGATCTGGGACCGGGTGGCGGGAAGCGGGGCGGGACGGCGGTAGCGGCGGGGAAGACGAGGACCACAGCGAGTTTTCATAGGGCGGCTCCTTATATCTTCGATATATCGACGATATAAATATAGCCTAACCTGCTCAACGAATCTGCCAAAATGTCGCGCATAGTGGGTCCCGCTCCACTTCGGTGGCCTGCGCATCCTGGTCAGCCCCTTCATGAACTTCAACACCACCACGAAGACGACTGACCTCATCATGTTCAACTCGCGGAACCTCGGCGCGCTGATCGTGGACCAGGCCCCTCGCGTTCGCAGCTGGGACAAGCCGCAGTATTCGATCCAGAACCTCGGGATCGAGGAAAGCTACGGGTTCGGTGTGCTCAACGAAGGTCAGGCCATCGCCGTCGCCAAGAACGTTCGCGTCCGCCAGAACGAGATGTCGACGCCAGCACGTCCCATCATCTCCATCGGTTCGGACGGCACAGGGTTCGAGCATCCGGAGGGCCGGGTCGGCGCAGGATCCGGTCGGCGGAGAGGCGGGGCGCTACGTCGCGCAGCACTCGGTGCTTCGCCTCTCTCGCGCTGCTGCCGAGTTGGGATCCGCTGCTGGACGATCCGCTCCCGGCGGCGGATCCGTTCAGTGCCGGCGTGGCCTTGCGCGATACCTGGGCATGGCCCTGGCGATCTGGGCCCAGGAGTGGCTCCTGGCTTCCTGGGTGGCCTGAGATGCCTGCCGAGTTCGTGGATCTACTGCCGGAGTAGTGGGTGGTTGGGTTATTTAATGGGGACTTAGGCGACACTTTGGAGAAGATGTTCTGGCTCTCTGACTGTTCGCCTGGGCTTCGGGGTATGGAGATGTCTCTCTATGTATATATAGCTGGTTCTCTTGCTCGTAGGTGGTTGTGAGCAGGAACTCTTCTCCGCCGCCGACGCCCTCTGCCTGTTCATAAGGACGGTGAACTCATCCTCGCCGATTGTGCCATGACATGCCTCAGCTTCTATATAGGACACACCTCAGGTTCTATATCGGACACGCCGATGAGTCACAGAAGATCGTCCGCCGGATCCCTGATCCGCCTCCCATCCCTCCAGGAATCTGCCCTCTCTTGCCGCGGCCCTGTCCCCAATGAGCGTCTCCAGCTGCCAAGGACAGCAAAACTCCCAACGTCTACTGCTCAGATAAATGCAAAAAGAAGGCTAAACGGATGAGATATCGAAATCGAAAATATCTGCCCCTACAAAAACTCCTGTAGATCGGTGGCGAGAAGGGCGTTTGAACTAAGCCGCTGGCGGGCGGACGCTACGCGTGAGATACTTCGGCGAAAATCGATTCAATTCCCACAGACTGACCGCATCCGCCGCAAACGCCAGCGGCTCCCTTCAAACTCTATCTAAACTGCCCGACTAAGCGATGTCGGGGACCGCAAGGTTCTGCGTCTTGGGCAGTCAAGATAGAGTCCTATCGTTTATCGGTACTTATCTGTACACCGCTATTGATGTGCTATCTGGGCCACCGCTTGCGCTTGAGAGTGAACCCCTCTGGGTCAAGTTCGGGCAGAAGCTCGTCTTCGGCCGTGGGCCTATCTTCGATAGGACGACGCACCCATATCAAAGAGAGACATCCGTCATAGTAGGGCATCAAGAGCGACTGCTCCGACACGACGGCATCGTCTCGCAGCCAAAAGCTTTTGATCCAAGCCTCGGCTGGCACCTCTTCCATTTCGTTAAGAAGCTTCTGCCCTTCATAGGCGCGGTAGGCAAGCGAATCAAACCCCACGTTACTACCTGCTTCAATGAAGTTCACGAAGCTTGGCGATGGATGAAACCAGCGAATCTGGCGTTGGCTACTCCAGACGACGGCACATGCTTGCTGGGCGACGTCGCAAAACTTGCGCGCAGCCGCCATCATGCTGGAACCAAAATGCTCGGCAAGATCGCTGATGACCTGCATCGACGGCCAGCGCTTGTTTACATGCTGTGTCACTTCGACGGTGGGCAGCAGGAGTTCCGAGGCAAATGTGTCTGCCTCGCGCTCCGGTACAGGCTGCCCCTCTCTCCAGCCCTCGATGACACGCGGAGAGCAAGGAACCTGCTGGATTCCGTGCAAGACGTAATGGCCAATTTCGTGCGCGATCGTAAAGCGTCTTCTGCCGACCTCACGTATTCCACGGCGGACGAGTATACGGCCCGAAGCGCTTCGCGAGCTCCGCAGCAAGGCTCCTTCAAAGGACTTTGAGTCGACCTCGACAATACTGAGTTTCAAATCCTTAGCTAACTGGTCGAGATTCACCTTCGGTGGGAGCTGAAGCTCCTTCCGCAGAGCGGCCGCGACCATGGCCTCCTCGGTCATTGATCTATTGCTCACCTTCGTCGTCCAGATCCTTCTGTTGATCTTGCAGGAGTTGCTCATCCGACTCAGGCGTGTCTTCCTGCTTGTTCCGATATGCGGGAGCGAGTGTTTCGGGTGCTGTGAAGGCGCTTCCCGCCTGCTTCAAGGAGGCCAAAAGGCCTTGCACTCGCGATGTAGCGCGAGCCGACCGCGTAGCTTCTTGTTCCTGCGATGTCTGTGGGCGCATCTGTCTAAGAGCTTCGCTCATCCGCGGAGGTAGATCCATACCTCGGGAGGAATACCTCTCCGTAGCAAAGCTGCGGATGCGCTGGAAGGTCGCCTGCCGGAGTTCGTTCGGATCGATGCCGAACTGCTCCAGTTCGGCATTGAGGTCAGGCGCCGACATCTCGGAGTTCCCGACGAGCGCGTCGATCTGATCCAAGAACGCCTGGTCCTGTGCGGAGATATTCTTGAGCTTCTTCATACGGATGCTTTCGTCTGTGTCTTCATAAGATTGTATTTGGCAATAAAGGTGCGGAGACGCTTCCTCCTGTTTTGTATGTCAGCGGAGTCTGTTCCGATCACCTGCGCGATGGCTCTTGGCGTCAATGCATTTTCTTCAAAGACTGCGTAGACAAGTTCATACAACTCCGGCTCTGGTTCTTCCAGAAGCTCATAGAAACGCTGCTTGAACACATCGGCTCCCACGACCTCATCCACGGCATCACGGTGAGCGAAATCGTCGAGACCATCTTGTAGCTTTCCTTCCTTAGACATTGAGCCGGACACCGGCTCCACCTTCGTTGTCGTTTTGGCAGTCGCCGAGCGACGCGCGTCCAGGATGTCGTGCTCCATGACCCCGACGGAGGCAAGCAAAAATTGCGCTCTCGTCGCCGACGCAGGAGACCTGTCCGTCGAGGAACAGAAGCAACGTATCCGCCGCGAAGTCCGTGGCTGACTTTCCGATGCCGTCGACAACAAGCGTATGTGCAGCTGAGCTCAAGATCTTCATAAACAGGCACGCGTGAGCGACCAGCCTCTGTAGAAGCTGTTCGTGGTCGACGGGTTGGGTCTGAGGTGCGCTCACTCGTCGGTCGCTGCCAATAAAGCGGATGACCTGAATCTTTTTCGCCGGATCTCGGCGAAAAACTGCGGTCTCGACCGCTTTACCACTGAAGGGCAAAACGGCGAAGGCGGCGCCGGCGTGCTCGGATTAGCGAGGTGAGTATATGGCAGGAACGGAAGAAAGGAAAGAAAATAAATGATTTATCTGAATTGCATCAAGCATTCTCCAAATGGAAGCATTGCCGTAATTGGGGGCACCGATGGTGTCAACGGGACGCAAAAGCATTACACCGAGGCCGAAGCGATTGCGGCCATCAACGCCGGAACAGAATCCTTTATGGTGCGCGACGCAAGCGGCCACGAGGCAAGTGTCTGTGTCGCGCACCATAAAGGCCGACAGTTTCTGGAGACGCACCGTGATGGAGTGGAGACCGATAACTTGGGGCAGTTGCCAACCTGTCACCATGCTCCGGCAAGCCCGGCACCACCGCCGTATCGGCCGGTGCCGGTCCATCGTGGTCATCCGGTCGGTGCAAGCTGGCAGGGCAAGCATCGCTGATGCTCACCCCAGACTATCCCCAATTCGCTCCGGCGGAACCGCCAGCCGATGGGCTGACGGTTTCCGCTTGGCGAGGGGTCCTTCAGCCATTCGCGAATGACGTAGCGGCTCGATCGATCCTCTGCGATATGGAGGCGGAGCGTACGCTCTGGGTGTCGGCCGGATCGATCCGACCGTCCGCGTCGACAGATCAGCACTGGGCGCACCCCTTGCTGGTCGGCATGGATGCGACGTGCGAGGTCCTGCTGTGCGCGCAGGTGGATGCGATGCCCCGTGCCTATCTCCTCAATCCACGCTTTCAGCCGCATTACGCAAACACCCTGATCCATCCGCACCCACGTTCTGACCAGGCAATTCTTCACGAGGGCAAACCGCTGCCCGGTTTGTGCGTCTTCTCCAGCGCGGAGATGATGTTCAGCGAAGATACGGACCTCTACACTCAGTTTCTCGATCAAGTTACGCAGTATGTCGCAAAACATTTGATCTGGCTCCGGACACGACGCCTTTGCCGCCGTGTAGGAGACGCGACAAGTGTCCTCTACCAGCCCCGGCCAGGCGAAGCGATTGTGGAACAAGCACCGGCAGCGCATTGGGTCCAGCTGCCAACCCGCCCCGCTTAGGCGATTGATTATTGGTCTGGGTATTGGCCGGGGAAGGGCGCTCGAGCAATCACGCCTGCGGAGCATATACGGCAAATCAAGCCGACCCAACGTTGCTGGTGCGGCTTGAATAAACGATATGGCGAATGCCATAGGAACCACGACCTGCTGCTGGCCAAAAGGTCGATAGCGAACCAATCCTGATAAGTCGCCTCGTCGACAGAATCAGGAGAGGTTTAGTCTGAAACGGTAACGGCATATCAGCAGGTATATGTATGCGGAATACCGGCGTATCGGCAACCAGCCGATGTCCCATATTAGGTGGAGATCGCTTACAAGAACATCTATGAAAGGGAAATTCCAATAGCATTTCGACGAACGGCCTGTAACGCCGAAATCAACGCCAGAGTTGAGGGTTCGTCGAAAAGGCCATCGATGCCGTGAGGATGGATGTCTGTGAACGGGGAGGTATAGAGTCTTGCCAGCTCGATCCACCCTCGCGACGACAAATGGTTGATGACCAGATTGGTGAACTCAATCTGGTTCGCAGTGAGATTCTTGCCGTTCATAAAGCCCGACAAAGCTGTCTTAGCTGCCTCTCGATCCAGTCCGATGAGTGAGCGGACAAACAGGCCCAAGCCTTCGCTTTCCTTCTTGGCAACTTCGATCTCTTCAGGCGTACTTCCCTCGCCAGCGAAGATCTCTTCCAGCGCTGTTAGATCATCATTATTCAGCGGCTCGTTAAATTTTAGCTTGTGGATGGCTGGATCATTTTCATGCTTTCGTAGAAATACGAGAGCTTTCTCTCTGACCTTATCCGGATCGACACCGATCGCAATTCCTGGAAGGTCAACGATCACGCCCTCACCAATCTCGTCGACGAAATCCGTAATCACCCTCGAACGCTTGCGGCGTTCGATGAACTGTACCAGCTCTCGCAATTCACGCCGGACTCTCTCCAGACAAACGACTGACACGTCTTCCCAAAACAGTGCCGATTGCACCTCTTGAATGATGGGCAATCTTGCTGCTACCGCAGGAATAGCTGTCTGCTCCTCAAGCAATCGCGCGATGTCCAGAACGTTTTCCTTCATCTTCTCGAAGCCCGGCTCACCGCGAAGTAGCGTCAGCTGCATCCGCAGTATCAGCAGATCAAACTGCTTCGCCTCCAGATTGTCCGCGGCGGTCGTGGTGGGCAGGCCGGCAACCTCTTGCTTCAACTGGGTCTGTTCCTCAGGAGTCAGTGCCCTCCAGGCGTCCGCCTTCACGAATTGCTCAACCAAACGGCGCTTTGGCCGCACCAGAAAGTTATCTAGGTTCATCGCCGCGACTTCGCTTCGCAGGCGTTCCGCTAATTCCCCACGTAAGTCTCGATGCGCTTCGTCGCGTGCTGCCTCGGTTCGTACAGCCTGGTGCTTGTCGATTGCAGAGATCAGATCCACCCGATTCGAGAAGAGCTTTGCGGACAAGGATTCCGCGATCGAGCCTTCTGTTGTCTCCGGGTCCTGGCTGAAGAACTCCAGGTTCTGACAAAAGTCAAAGATGTAGAAGAACTTCTTATCGCGTCCGGTCCCAAATAGATTTGGGCTGAGCCGCGTTCCTCGGCCAACCATCTGCCAGAACTTCGTCTTCGACCGCACCAGCTTGAAGAAGACAAGGTTCACGACCTCCGGAATATCAATTCCGGTATCGAGCATGTCGACTGAGATCGCTATATGTGGCATCTTCTCTGCCTGCGAGAAGCTGTCGATCAGGCTCTGCGCATACTCTACCTTGAAGTCAATCACCCGCGCAAAATGACCAGCATACTGCGGGTAGTTCTCATCGAAGCGCTTCACGATGAACTCTGCATGATCGTGGTTCTTAGCGAAGATAATGGTCTTGCCCAGCCGGTCGCCGCCCGCAACCTTCTGCCCTCGCTCCATCAGGTGCTTCAGGACCTTATCGACGGTGTCCTTATTGAACAGCCATTGATTGACCGCTGCGGCGCTGACCTCGTCGGGAACTTCGCCTTCTTCGTCCCACTCCAGCGCGTCCCACTGGTCCTTTTCTTCATCGGAAAGATCGTTGTAACGAATTCCCTCGCGGGGAAACTGCAACGGAACCGAGACGGCCTTCGGAGGCACAAGAAACTTATCGTCGATAGCATCATCCAGCGAATACTCGTCAGTCGGAACGCCATCTTCGAGGGCAAACAGCCGGTAGGCTTATATATACCGTTCTGTGGCCCATCGACGATCAACTCGCCCAAAGTACATACCGTCCACTTCATGGGATTGCTTCTTGGATCGCCGAACATTTCGAGGAAGAGGGATTGGGTGAGGGTGTCGAGTTTGGCGATAGCCTGGCGGCGCTTGGCCCGCAACGCCTCCGCCTGATCCAGAATCGCCGCAATCCTCCGCTGCTCTTTGACCGGGGGAACGGTGACACGGATGCTGCGAAGGTTAGTAGTTGACACGCTGGCTTGATTTACCGCTTTGTTGATGAAGTTCGAGAGACGCGACCGAAAGCCACTGCTTCGTATCAGCCATTGCGCGTAATTCGAATCGAGCCGGTCTTTATTCGGCCTCAGACACAATAAATTCATTCCATGCACGAGTTGGGCTGGAACGCCGTTGTACACCGCGCACTTCCCAATGTGTTCAACGCTATTGATGTGGCTAAATAGAAGATCTCCGCTTTGAAGTAACCAATCCTTTCCGTCTTTGAGCTGAATACCGGCGTAGCCCACACGAGAGGGATCGATTATTCCGTTCGATATTGTCTCTATCCTGCTAATCGGAAGGCCATCACCGGACTTGTCTTGCTTGATCGAAAGACCGTTTCTAATGGACGTGAATAGATCACCGAAGGAGATGTCGTTCACTTCAGCATCCCCTCCAACTCCTTCAGCCCAGCCTCGATCTCCCGCTCCAACTTCATCAACTCCGCCACAATCTGCTTCGGCGGAACATGCGCCACCTCTTCATAGACCACCTGCCTGTATCGGTTCAGGCTTAGGTCATAGCCGTTCTCGGCGATCTCGCTCTTTGGCACGCAGAAGCTCTGCGCCGTTCGCGGCCGCTTGCGCTCGGTCGCCCCGCAATGCCGCCACCGCGCCAGCACGTCGGGCAGGTTGTTCTTCGCGTGCTCCTCTCCCGTAAGCGGCTGCTTCGGCGACGGCCCCAGCTTTTCCGATTCCATCAGCGGCTGCCGCTTGTCATCAAGCGACCACCCGTCGGCCTCCACATCGTAGAACCAGACGTTCTCCGTGCCGCCGGAGTTGGTCTTGGTAAACAGCAGGATTGCCGTCGAAACACCGGCGTAAGGACGAAACGCCCCGCCCGGCAATGAGACCACAGCATCCAGCTTCTGGTCCTCGACCAGCAGCCTGCGCAGCTCTTTGTGCGCCTTGCTCGAGCCGAAGAGGACACCATCCGGCACGATCACCGCCGCGCGTCCGCCCGGCTTCAGCAGTCGTATAAAGAGCGCCAGAAACAGCAGCTCTGTCTTCTTGGTCTTGACGATGCGTTGCAGGTCCTTCGCCACATTCTCATGGTCGAGCGATCCGGCAAAGGGAGGATTGGCGAGCACCAGCGTGTACTTCTCGTCCTCTCCAGAGTGATCCTGGGCAAGTGAGTCCCGCCGTTGAATATCAGGGTTCTCCACCCCGTGCAACAGCATGTTCATGCTTCCAATCCGAAGCATGGCCGCATCGTTCTCAAAGCCGTGAAAGAGGCCTTCATGGAAGTGGCGGCTCAGCCTGGAATCCGTGAAGAGCTCCGGATGATGTTCGCGCAGGTACTCGCCCGTGACCATGAGGAATCCGCAGGTACCGGCAGCCGGATCGCAGACGATGTCCTTCGGTGTCGGCGCGGTCATCTCGACCATCAGCCGGATGATGTGCCGCGGCGTACGGAACTGGCCATTCTGCCCGGAGGTGGCTAGCTTACCTAGCATGTACTCGTACACGTCGCCCTTGGTGTCGCGTTCGTCCATGGGGACGTGGTCGATCAGGTCCACTACCTTGGCCAGCAGAGCCGGCGTGGGGATGGTAAACCGGGCATCACGCATGTAGTGCGCGTAGGTCGAACCGTCGCCAAGAGTCCTCAGAAACGGGAAGACATGCTCAGAGACCCGCTTGAACATCTCCTCCGGAGCGGCATTCTTGAAGCGCTTCCAGCGATAGTCCTCGTACGGAAGCCCCTTGGCATCCTTGCCCGCGGGAAAGATTCTGCGCTCAATGGGCTTCCCCAACCGGGCAGCCTTCCGCTCCTCTAGCTCCTGGACCTCGTCCAGCCGCTTGAGAAAGAGCAGGTAGGTGATCTGTTCGATGACTTCGACCGGGTTGGCAATGCCTCCCGACCAGAAGGCGTCCCAGATGCGGTCGATTTGATTGCGTATTTCGCCAGTGAGCATTGTTCTCAGATGATCCTATGGGGTGTTACCAGAATAAATCCCGGCCAGCACGTGGAGACTGCGGGCGGAAGATCATAGACTACGCTGCTGTGGCGGAAGTTCGTCGCTTATAGACGATCTTGTCCGGACCGAAGTCGTGGACAGAACCAACCTCGTAATGCTGATAGCCAAACTGGAAGTTCTTGCAGCGAGCGTGGTCTTTGCCGAGGCCCTGGAAATTGTCGGGCAGGGTCTGGATGGAAATAGCCTGCGCGTCTGTGATGGTGAAGGTTACTCCGTAAACCGAGCCGATTGAGGCCACGCTTCCCTTCAGGGGGCGGACCGCGAGATGCACATTGGTGAACCTCTTCTTGAGATGTTCAGGATTGCGCTTCAAGTCAGGTTGGCCGACACCGCAGAGGTAGAAGAAGTCACCCAGGTCGTCTCTCAGGTCGTACGTTCCATCCTTCATGGTTGGTTTGATATCACTGGCCACCTTCGATTTGAAGCACTCGATGCAGTGCTTTCGTGGTTTGAAGCCGAGTATGTAACGTCCCCATAGGTGTTTGAAATTTGGTCGGGCTGTGTCGAGCCCGGATACGATCAGCTGCACGTTCTCTCCTGGAGGGCGAAGGTGGTTTTCCGCTATCAACCCTCCAGTAAACATTGCCCTGCATCCTCTGATTTTTCAAGAAAATAACGGCTTTTGGGCTGTAAGTAGACAACGAGATTCTTCGAGGCGAAAGGAAAATCCTATACTAACTCACCCATGGCAACGCCAATATATGCCCCAGAACCATTACCGCAACCCGCTTTTCCACAACGCCGCGTCCACTGTCGACCATGGTGCGGGAGAATCCGCCAATCTCCGACTTGCTCCATATATATCGAGGGCTCTCGAGACGTTGTCTGATCACGGTGTTGAATTCGAAGATCACCAACGTCTCACCGTTATCGTGGAGGCCGCCCTCGAGAGCCGGTCGCATTTCTTCGCCGCCGCTCTTGACCACCCTGATCAGGAAGAGCTGGACCTGTTCTTTGCGGACTTCATCCTCCGCTGCGTTCTGCCACGTCGAGCGAGGTGCGACTAATGTCGCCGACCGTTCGCATCACGATTAACCCAGCCGAGTACAGCCTGCTCAAGCCAGGCCTCGACCTGCTCGCGAATAGGCTTGCAGATGCCCGCGCAGGTCGGTTTCACTATCGTCATCCCTGGCACAGGATCGACTTTCTTGCTTCGGACATTTATCGGAATCGAGCCTTCGACGAGTCGATGGCCGCGAGGGTGATCGAGGTGCGAGCCGACCTCTGGGATCTCTCGTCTTCGCGCCGGATCTATGTAAACTTTATCGACCTCAGCATCCTGGCGTTCGCTCTCCGCCAACTACGCGCTGCGGATACGTCGCTTCCCAAGGAAGACTTTCACCGTACCGTCCCGGCACTTGCTCAAAAACTGGAAAGATTCCGGAAGCGAACGAAGCGCGGCACGATCAGCGCGCATGGAAAGCAGAGCTATGATGAGGCCGCAGCTCGTTGGAGGCGCTTCAGCGATTGGGCGCGGTATAACCTGCTCTACTCGAAGGCGCCTCGAAGAGGAACCCCATTCATTAAACATTTGTGGCGTGATAAGCGTGTGCGAATGGCGGAGCTTATCAAGGTCACCGCCAAGGAACGCTGCGACTTTGACCCCAATGAAGTGCAGGTGAACCGGATTTGCCAATTGATTATACCCAGTTTGCGGCGCGGCAGGCATGAATTGACCCTGAACACTGTATTGTCAGGTTCAGGCGCGGCGAAGGACTTTCTGATCGCCTTCATCACGAAGCGGTTTGAACTCAAGAAAGGCCCGAAAGCCCCCTTGACCTACTGGGAAAACTATTGGGCGAGGCAAGAGAACTTTACTGAAGCAACGAGGAGACCGGCGGCTAACTACGAAGGCTCTGCACGAGCGCTGCATTCGAACCATTCGAACATCCGTTCCTCGAACGCTCCTGCTGCCAGCGACATCCAGCCGTCCGCCATCGAAGCCCAGCCCCAGCCTCCTTCTATTCTTCTTACTGATCAGGAAATCATCGCGATGGTAGGACGCTGGTTCACTGACAATGTTGATCCAGGTTACCGCCAGGCCGTATGCGAGGAAGCCCGCCACCAAGTGGCTCGTTATCCGTGGCAATACCTGCGACCTCTGATCTCAAAGTCACTGCGTGACCTCATTGAGGAGGCCCGCCCTGCCATAGAGTCCAGTCAATGGTGTGACTTCCTCAACGGTCATGTCGAGTGGCTACTTGTCTGGATGCTTGCCCTTCGTTCTGATCCAAAGTTCATCTTTGAGGCAATCGGTTGCGGCTATGCCTTGGCAATGAAGCCAGCGGCATAATGGCAGCCATAACGTAATCTAGTGGCTCAGGAGCGCGTGTGGAACCATCCGTACTAGACGTCTTCATCCTGTCATTGTTGGACCGCGGCTACAAGACCACGTACGACCTGCAACGGCAAGCCGGGCTGTCCCTGGGTTCCACAGTGCCTGCTCTGCGCCGCCTCGAAGCAAAGCGCTTGATTACGCGGCAGGAAACCCTCACTCTTGGCGCCCGTCCTAAGCACAGCTTCGCGCTGACCGCCTCAGGAAGAAGACTTGCCCGAAGCGGCTGGAAGCCATTCTTTGAGGAAGACCGTGCTGACGATCTCGACGCGATTCTGCGGATAGTGGAAATGGCCCGTGCCAATGACATCGATCCCGCAGAGATCAGGAAGTACCTTGAGCGTTCCAGTCGAACCCGGCTAGAATCCGCAAAAACCAATGGCAAGGTCGCGGCAGCGGAAGAACCTCGGGACTACGTGACGGCCAGAAGCCGGTGGAACCGAGTCCGACTCGAAGCTGAGGCAAAATTTCTCGCCGGTCTGGCTGAAGAGTACAAGAAGCTTGTAAAGCGACGACGGTAACAATGCTTCTCGGCGTCCATATTTGATCCCGCCCAAAAGCCCTAGGTAGCCTTTTGAACTATTGGTCAGTGCCGTTCTCCGTTGACGGGTACAAGCACTCAGAATCAACCGCCGTCCCGATGTTTTGGCAGAACTATGTGGCCGTGCTCTAACGCCGGACTCCAGAACTTTAGAGTGCAGCGCCTGCTGCTACCGCGATCGCAGAAGCCCATAGCGAAGATCAAGGCCACCCAGATCAGTTCACGCCCAATCGGCTCGCCTACCACGGACTGTTTGGTAGGCGACCGGACATCCATAAGCTCAGGGACACGGTCACAGACCGCACACCAAGGCTTCACAACCCCAGATGTTTTGGTAGAGCGAGCCGTGACCCGCAAGATGCAATACATGCAGCAAGGAGAACCAATGAACGATCCAGGCCAGACGTTGACGGAGCCGAAGATGTGCAGGGAACCGATCCAACGGCAACGAAGAGAGTTCGAACCCCTGCTCACACCCCATGAGGCATCGGACTACCTTCGGGTCCACGCCAAAACAGTTATTCGTCTCGCACGGCAGGGACAGATTCCAGCCCTCCGGATCGGAAAGCACTGGCGGTTCCGAATTTCAGACTTGACCGCATGGACGGACCTGAAGCTAAAATCGGCGTGCCAGCCTGCCGAGTGATAGGAGATTTAATGCCCATCACTCGTAATGTTCGATATCAAGAGGGTTCCCTCGAGCGCGTCCCAAGGGCGAAAGGCCCAGACGTATGGGTCTATCGCTGGCGGGAGCAGCGGCCCGACGGCCGTAGGGTTCAGAAGAAGCGCGTCATCGGCACGCTCGACCGTCATCCTACTTTGGCGGCAGCGAGGCGTGCTGTAGAAGGTCTGCGCATCGAGATCAACGCCGAGGAGGAAAAGATCGGCAAGATCACGATCCGCGAAGCCTGGGAGCACTTTCAGGCCCATGAACTTCGAGATCCCGAAGTCAATCGTTCCCCAACCACCGTCGATCTCTACTTGATCAACTTCAGGGCCCACATCATTCCGAAGTGGGGCGCCACCTTCCTGACGGACCTCAAGGCAGTAGACGTTGAGAGGTGGCTTCGCAGCCTGACCATGGCCCCTGCGACCAAGTGCAAGCTGCGGAACCACCTGAGCGCGCTCTACTCCCATGCGATTAGGCATGAGATGTACGATCGGATGAACCCGATCAAGTCGGTTCGTCAGAGTGCGAAGCGGGTGAAGATTCCCGACTTTCTCTCGATCGAAGAGATGCGCTCGATCCTGAGCCATGTCTCTTCCACGGCGATACGCACTGCGGTATTTGTAGCAGCCGTAACCGGCCTTCGTCGCTCGGAGATTCGCGGTTTGAAGTGGTGTGACATTGACCGACAAACTCTATGGTTAAGTTTGAAACGAGGAAAGGTCGGTCGCCACTCTACTCGACTTAAGACAGAGGAAAGCCGAAAGGGACTTCCTATCTCTCCGGAGCTAATGGATGCTCTTGATGATTGGCGTAAGGAGTCGCTCTATCGAGCAGACCACGACTGGGTCTTCGCATCGGTAAAAACCAACGGCACGACGCCGCTCTGGTTGGATATGGCTCTTCGAAAGCAAATCCGTCAGGCTGCGGTCGCAGCTGGAATCAGCAAATCGATCGGATGGCATACCTTTCGTAGGTCGCTGGCCACCATTCTGGCGGCAAAGGGAGAGAAGGTGAAGGTTGTGCAGGAGCTGCTCAGGCACGCCAAATCCTCAACCACGATGGAGCTCTACCAACAAGCCGACGCGGAATCAAAGCGCGCAGCCCAGATTCACACCAGGGATCTGTTTCTGGTCGAACGAAAAGCAAGCTAGACTTCTTGCCAGATAACTATAAGGCCCTCCTCAAAAGGAGGGCCTTTTCTTCTGTTGTTTCAATTCAAGATTGAAGGCTAATATAGCGAGTGTGCCCTTTTAGTGCCCTCGTTTGATCGATTTTCGTGAGTGCCGATCAGCTCGCAAGTCTCACTTGCTGTGAGACTTAGAAGT
>CAVUHV010000006.1:0-209460 GCA_963741395.1 uncultured Acidobacteriaceae bacterium | reverse complement strand
CACTGCGACCCGACAGTGAATCTGCATGACTACCTGCACATCGCTCAGAGGGACAGGTTGATTGATATTTGGAGGATCGATGGGCGCGGGGTTCTCTAGTCGCTCCCAGAAACGTCAGCCACAAGGCTATGGGGGGCACATCAAGCTAACATCGTCAACGGCGGCCGTTCCCGCCGCGTGCGAACGGAGATGAATGGCCCTCAAAATTCCTCGATGGCCAAATAGAATTCCCTGAAAGCTGAGATTTAATTCCCTGTTTCTTAGAGCGGTTTTTTGGAGTTGGATGCAAGTAAGTTACCTATATTCAATGAATTATAGGGGTATGTCAAGGCGTTTTGTTTTAGCGGCAAAAGCCCCAAAAAGTCCCTGTATTTTTCCCTGTTAATGGGAATTCAGCCCGAGAGCGGTTCGCTCGACTGCTTCCACCGCCAGCATCTCGTAAATTATTCAAAATAGAAAACTTATCGATTGATAGAAGAAACTTTCTATCGAGGGTTCGAGTGACTGTCCCCCGCGAGACAGTCTCCAAGCGCTCCGTTATGTTATTCGCCAGGACTTCAGCAAAACTGGCGATAACTCCCCGAAAATTTCGACTGACAGAATGGAATTGTTCTCTGCGGAGAACTTTATAATCCTGTGTCTCGATTCATCCTTTGTTCATTCTCCGGACAGTAGAGACTTTGCAAATAGGCTTTTTCTTGGCGTGAGACCCAGAACGTTTCGATTAGAAGTCTGCTCGCTAGTCCCCAGTCTTCCGGGTCAACTCCGCAACCGGTACTCCCACCTCGGACTGCGTCGGAACAGACACGATCTGCTCCACCGAAAAAACGCTTCTTCATGGCAAAATTTGTCGGCCTCTTCAGGCTGGTTTTTGCCGAAATACTAACTCTCCATTTGGCCAGTTCTAGCCAGGCCCATCAATGGAGTTTGGAAGGCGTGATCCGTCAGGACCAGGGCCACTGCGCTGCGCAATCGGGCGGAGGCACCGTCATAGGCCGGCCGCACACGGGTGCTGCCGGCGACAGAGCTCCCGCGCAGTGAGAGTTCTACCTTTGGGCCGATCGTATGCCACGCACTGGTGATTTCGCCGACGACGACGATCTCAGCCGGCGCCAGCGCCGCGGCAATCATGCGCATGCCTCGACCGAGGTTTTCCGCTACCCGGTCCATGGCTGCCATGGCCGCCTCATCCTGGGCGTTTGCCAGACGCAGTAACCCGCTAAAGGTCACCTGCTCCTTGTTCCCGCTGATTTCCTCATAAAAACGGATTGCAGCGCGGTTTGAAGCAAGGGTTTCCCAACAGCCGTGATTGCCGCAGTTGCAAAGCGGACCATCTTCGGCCATTTGAATGTGACCGAACTCGCCCGCCATGCCGCGCTCACCGCGCGCAATCGCCTCGTTCACAAAAATGCCGCATCCCAGGCCTTCAGAGACCTCCACCACCACTAAGTCATGCCTTCCGTCACTGTCGCCGAACCACACCTCGGCCAATGCGCACGCGTTGGCGACATTGTCCATCCAGACAGGCAATCCGGTGTCGCGCTCGATCCTGGACTTCAGCCGTACGACCGGCCAGCGCAGGTTTGGCGCAAAGATCAGGCTGCGCGCGCCAGCATCTGTTCTGCCGGGCAAACAGATGCCGATGCCCTCAAACTTTCTGTCGGGATGCATTTCTATGATCTGCCGAATAGCTTTGGTCATCGCGCCGATGGCCCGCGAGGGCTGGGCCGGCAAGCTCACAACGTTCTGAGCGACAATCCTTCCGCTGATGTCTGCAATGGCGACCGTCGTTTGGCTGGGATGGATATCCAGTGCAATCACGCAGCGATGATCGTTCAGGGAGAGCATCATGGGCTTACGCCCGCGCGAGGAGTTCGCCGCCTCGCCCTCCAACACCCAGTGGCTGGCAATCAACTCTTCGACGATCAGCGAGATCGTGCTGGCGCGCAATCCCGAACTCCGAGCCAGGTCGGCGCGCGAAATGGGCTGACGGCGCCGGATCATGTTGAGTACGACCTTCGAGTTGATGTAGCGCGGCGTTCGATTGGAAGCTACCTTGCTACTCGCCGCATCTAAATTCTTCACCCGGTACCTTTCTACGTTCGTCAAGTGCTAGTAACTGTGCAAAAAGTTGTGCTTCAGGTTCACGAGCATCGCTCGCGAACCAAACACCGAAACATACTCTGTGACCCTGGCCAACCACGCGTGTTGTCCTGTAACTAGCGCGCGTCGATGATCCCTGACTGAGGCCCAACGCCGTGCACGTCGAAGGCCTCAACGGCGAAGTAGTATTTCTGATCTACATTCAGGGACCGGATTGAAACCGAGTTTCGACCGTAAACCATCCACGACGAGTAGAGCTTGTCGGGAGCGATGCCCCAGCGGACGTTGTACCCTTGGCTCGCGGGTTGCATGCTCCACGTGACAAGGGCGTTGCGCCGATCGTCTTCGCGCACCACGGTTACGCCACTCACCGCAGCTGGCCGGCTGCCCGCAACATTGCCGAAAATCCGGAAGTCCGAAATCGCAAGATAGGGCGTGGGAACGTGCAAGCTTCTGAAACGGACGTAGCGTCCCTCAACCGCCTGTGGCAACTCAACGTAGTCGTTCGGCGTGTCGATCTTGCCCTGGCTCCGGTCCTGGAGAATGGTCCACTTCTTCCGGTCCAGCGATGATTCGACAACGTATTGTTCATACAGGCCCTTTGGGCGGCCATAGAGATCCGATTTGTAGTCGTGGTAATTGACCTGAAACGCCCGAATTGTCCCGACCGTCTCCAGGTCGATCTCCAGCCATTGTCCCGGCCCGTTGTTCTGGGCTACCCAGAAAGTCTTCACCTGCTCATCGGTCACCCTGTCTGGAGTGAAATCTCCCAGATGCGATGAGGCCGTCACGGGTTTCTTGTAAGAAAGCAGCATCCAGCCCGTGAATGCGCCCTTCTTTTCCGGCGTGCTGGGCGCGTAGTGCGGGTAGTCGCCGAACGCTGTATCGGCATACATCACGCCATCGCTGTCGAAGAACGTGGGGAACATACCGATCCGGCGCTCATACTTGTAGTTCACCGCAATCGCCATGGTGGAGAAGTGCCAATACTGTCCTCCCGGTCCCACAACCGTGCTTCCATGGCCTGCGCCATTAATGAACCCGCCCGGCTTGTACGAAATCGGATTGTTGGCCGCGTACGTATAGGGTCCGAGCGGCGACTTCGCCGTATACACCCCATCTCCGTATGTGTCCCATTCCGTACCGGGCGCGGCATACTGCATGTAATATGTCCTGTCGTGCTTCGTCAGCCAGGCCCCTTCGATAAAGCCGTTCTTTTTCGGATCATCGTGGTTCTCGCCAAACCGCTCCCACCCGTGCTTCGCTTCGTCGCGATTGAACAATTCAAACGGTGGAGCCTTCGGAAGAAACCGATGCTGCGGGTCCAACTCCTCGCCTCGAATTGGAAGCCGATTGGACGACCCCCAGAACATGAACGCCTGGCCATCGTCTATGAAAAAATCCGGATCCTGCAACCCCCGCAGCAGGGCAGGGACTGCCTGCCAGTCGCCCTTCTGTGGATCGTCGGTGTAAAGCAGGCTCATGGTGCCCGACGGATCGCCCGTGACATAAAGCAGTTCATCGCGGTAGTTGTGAGCGGCGGGCGCGTTGGATCCCTGAAAGTACCAGCGCTGCGGCGTGATGAACTTCCATTGCGTCAGGTCTTTCGAATACCAGTAGCCCAGCGAGCGGGTGACAAACATGTAGTAGCCGCCACGAAAACCGACCACTGCGGGATCAGCCCCAGACCGATACGAGATATCTTTGTCTGATTCAGTGATTTTATAGGTGTAATCAAGATTCAATGGATTGCAGAACGTACTCGCTTTAGGCGGATTGGTTTCGAGCTGCGCGGTGGCGTTGGCTCCATTGAGGCCCAGAACGAACAGCGCTGCCGTGCAAACAAATGAATGGACCAGCTTTCCACTACTTGTTCTCATGTTTCCAACTCTCTCCATTTCCTCTGCAACCGAAACCACAACCTCAATCATTTCTTCCCAGCGCGAAAAATAGGACGTGTTATTTCTAAGAACGTATGCGTATTTCGGGGCCTCACCCATTTTGCCCGATTATCTTCATACTTGCGATAAAAACACCATTTCCAGCCGCATCGGCGAGAAAATTATCAGTGTCTTTTCAGTGCCGCTCGATCATACACCTGCATCAATTTCCCCGTCTATATTGATCATTCGTTCGATTGGGGACACAGACACAGGAAATTAGGCCGAAGCAGCTTTTGTATTAAGTTCGAATAAAAGCCTTGACGGCGCTGCGGCACTTAGTGCTAAATGGCTAGCGTCGCAAAAAAGTTGCGCTTGGGAGGGGTCATTGCATTTTCCTATTCGCGGGGCAGAGTCTCACAGAGAGACCAGCCACCGTTTCAACATTATCCTCAGTCTGACCGTCGCACTGGCGCTCGGCGCGGTGCCTGCGCTCGCGCAGTTCCGGGCCTCCATCCAGGGCACGGTAACCGACTCCACCGGCGCGGTCATTCCCGGCGCTAAAATCACGCTCACCGACACAACGAACAACCACACGCAGAGTGCAAAGAGCAACGGGCAGGGTATTTACTATCTCCAGGCGCTGCCAGCAGATACCTTCAGCCTGGTCGCCAGCGCTCCGGGCTTTTCGAGCAAGACGTTGACCGGCGTAACGATCATTCCCGAGCAGCCCAACACGCTTAACATCCAACTGGCACTCGGTACGACGAGCGAGTCCGTGACGGTCAATGCAGGCACGGTACCGGCGCTCGATACGACGACAGCCAACATCAGCGGCACAATTACAAGCGATCAGATCCAGCACATGCCGTCGTTCAACCGCGACGTCTTCCAACTCGCCTCACTTGCGCCAGGCATGTTCGGCGACGATTCGATGTCTTCCGGCGGCAACGAGAACAACTTGCCTGCTGAACAGAACGGCGGCCAGAGCGCGGGCCAAGGCATCTTCGCAAAAGGGGATATGACTCCGCAGGTTGTGGGCAACGGCGGCCAAAACAACACAAGTCTTTATTTGATCGACGGCATTCCGACCGCCGGCGCCAGTTGGGCGGGATCGACGGTGATCAGGCCGCAGGAGGATTCGGTCCAATATATGAAGGTGACAGCCAACGCGTACGACGCAGAATACGGCCGCTTCAGCGGCGCTGTCATCCAGGTGACCTCCAACACAGGCACCAACGCCTATCACGGCAGCCTGTTCTTCAAAGTGGATCGTCCCGGCCTGAACGCCTGGCAGCGTTGGAACGGCGCCAACTCTGTTGACCCTGCCAACGCGAGCAAGACGCCGGCCAACCGGGGACTTAGCAAAGACACGCAGCGCTTCAATCAGTTCGGCGGTAGTATCGGCGGGCCAATCCTTCACAACAGACTCTTCGCGTTCTTTGCGTATGAGACGCTGCGCAACAATACCTCTACCACGGGTACCGGGTTGTTTGAGACTCCCTCCTACGATACCTCCGCCCCAGCCGGCAGCATCGCGTCGAAGTACCTGACCCTGCCGGGCAATGCCCCTGCCGCGACCGGCATCATCAATACCACTTGCTCTGCGACACTTGGAATAGCGGATGGCCCTTACTGCAAGACCGTAAATGGAATGTTGGACATCGGATCCCCGCTTAAGACGGCGCTCGGTGCGCACGACACAACCTGGGTCAGCACCACCAAGCCTGGTGTCGGAAGCGGCCTCGACGGCATCCCCGACCTCGAGGAAGTGGCCACGGTGAACCCCAGCACCTTTGTCGGCACGCAGTACAACGGGCGCATGGACGGCGACGTGACCAAGAAGGACCGTTTGAGCTTCATCATCTATTGGGCTCCGCAGACGACCACCAGCTACAACGGTCCGGCGAGGCCCTCCAACTTCGAATATGCCAACAGTGTCAACAATGCCTTCACAGTGCTGTGGAACCATACCTTATCCCCAACCCTGCTCAACGAGGCGCGCGCCAGCGCCAGCGGCTATCGCTATAACCTGATCGCGGACAATCCCCAAGGCAGCTTCGGCCTGCCTACGGACACCTTCACCGGAGTAGGCTCTTCCGAGCCCTCTCAGTTTGGCGAGAGTATTCCAGGCGTGTTCAATCAATGGACCTACACATACCAGGACATTCTCACCAAGAACCTCAGCCGCCACAGCCTCAAAGCGGGATTCCAGCTAAGTCATGTCGAGTTCCTGGATGAGCCCGTCTCGAACGCGCATCCGTCGTTCACCTTCCAGAGCTTCTGGGACTTTCTCAATGACGCGCCGGTCACCGAATCCGGCACCTTCAACCCGATCACTGGCGTGCCTAGCCTCATCAGACAAGACGACCGCCGGAATGTCGCCGGCATCTTCGTTCAGGACGACTTCAAAGTCAGCCCCACCCTCACGATCAACGCGGGCCTTCGCTGGAACTACTTCGGGACGATGACGGACAAGCAAAACAATCTCACCATCGTCACTCCCGGCGCCGGCGCCGCCTTGCTTACCGGCCTGAGCATGGTTCGAGGCGGCGCTCTCGCGACCACCCAGAAGGGAAATTTCGGCCCCCAACTGGGCTTTGCGTGGAACCCTGATTACTACAATCGGAAGGTCGTTCTCCGCGGAGGCTTCGGCATCAACTACGAAGAAAACCAGATTGCCATCACCCGTTCCGGGGACGCGAATGTGCCCACCGCCCTGAGCTTTGGGCCCACGCCATCTTTCAGTCCTTCGATCGTCTATAACGTTGCCCCGAACATCAACTCTCCGTTCGGCTATCCTTCCAATCCTCACGCCATCACGACCTTCAACAGCCAGAACCTCCCAACCGCGGTGGCCGTCTCCGTCACTGCGTTCGACAACAATCAAAAGACCACGACCGTCTACCACTACTCGCTGGATACGGAGATCCAACTCCCGAGCAACTTCGTCGCTACTCTCGGTTTTCAGGGCAGCTCTGGCCACCACCTCATCTACGAACAGGACCTCAACGCTGTGGCCGTGGTCCATGGCTATCCGCTCAACCCCCAACTGAATCGGGTCAGCGACTTTACCAATGGCGCCAACTCGAACTACAACGCCATGATCTCATCGCTGAAACACAACTTCTCACGTAGCTTTCAGGTCGAAGGGCAGTACGCCTGGTCGCGAAGCATGGATGAAGGATCGACTCCGTACAATCAGGACTCTTATGCGCCGATCAGCATCCACGATGTATACGGCAAGTCGGACTACAACGCCCAGAACTACTTCCGCGTCTTCGGCCTATATCAGCCGTCATTCTTCCATGAAAGTTGGCTGCATGCTCTCGCCGATGGCTGGTCGCTGAGTGGCACCTACAACTACCACACCGGGTTCCCATGGACGCCGAGCTATGCGGTGTATGCCAACGGCGGGACCAGCGGCCAGGCGGCACATCTCTACTACCAGAACAGTCCTTACAGCACTATCCGGCCACTCTCCTACAATGGCACCGGCCTTGCAAGCCACAGTCTAGCGGCCTTCGAGTCCGGTCCCTCGACCAGCTACTCCAAGAACCAGAATTCCAACTTCCCCATTGTTCCAACCGGACAAGTTGGCGGTCAAAACTACTTCACACCTCCGGTCTACAAGGCGGTGGGCACCAACACTGCCTTCAGCACCGCCAACGTCGCCCCTCCGCCCGGGCCTGCCATTGAGCGCGGTCTCTTCACCGGTCCTAGCTTTCAGAACTTCAACGCCAGCATCGCCAAAGGATTCAACATCCCCAAAGCCAAGGTCATAGGCGAAGGCGCCCGGTTTGAGTTCCGTGCGGACATCTTCAACGTCTTCAACCAGACCGAATTGACAGCACCCACCGGCACCATTCTCTCTACCACCTTCGGACAGAGTCAGGGCGCTCTGGGCTCACGAACGATCGAGTTGCAGTCACGCCTCTCTTTCTAAACCGCGTTTCAAAGAGTGCGCCTGGCTTGCCGGGCGCGCTCACTTTACAGTGCACGCTCGCGCCCTGCCAGGAGTTTTCCCTTGACATCTCGCCGCTCTTTTCTTTCCAGCGCCGTGGCCTTCGCCGCGCTGGCACGACGCACGACCCTGTTGTGGTCGCAGACTGCCGCGCCGGTTCGCTTCTCGATCGATCCAAAGCAGCCGCTCGCGACCATTCCGCTGAACTTCACCGGCCTCAGTTACGAGTCCGCGCAGCTCGGCCATCCTGAATTCTTCTCCAAGAACAATAAGCAGCTCATTGCCCTGATCCGGCGGCTGGGCCCGCAGGGCGTATTGCGCATCGGCGGCAACACCGCAGAGTACACGACCTGGAGTGACAATGACGCCGACTCCGCCAAAAACCATACACCCGCTGCGATTGGCCCCGACGCCGGCACTGCCGCCAAGACAGCTTCGATTCTCACGCCCCGCGCAATCCGTAACCTCAACGACTTTGTCGAGGCTACAGGATGGCGCGTTATCTATGGGCTCAACCTGCGTCACGGAACGCCTGAAAATGCCGCCGCGGAAGCCAAGTGCGTGGCCGACACGCTCGGCGGCAAGTTGATCTGCTTCCAGATTGGTAATGAGCCGGACATGAACCATCCCGAGGGCTCCAAAGAACGCTGGACCTTCGATTACTACTACCCAATGTGGGAACAATTCCGCTCGGCTGTGCTCCAGGCCGTGCCCCACGCCCGCTTTGCCGGCCCCGATATCGCCAAGGAGTACAGCTGGGTGACGGCGATGGCCGCGAAAAAACCGGACATCGAATTCCTCTCCGGCCACTACTACGCGGAAGGTCCGCCGGCCAATCCCAAGATGACCCTCGAATACCTTCTCCGTCGCGGCAATGACCCCGCGACCGATGAGATCGGCATCGTGCAGGCCGCCACGAAAGTGCTCGGCAAGCCCTTCCGCATGACCGAGGGCAACAGCTGTTTCCACGGCGGCAAGCCCGGTGTGAGTGACACAGTTGCCTCCGCGCTTTGGTCTGCCGACTATATGCTGCAGGTCGCGCAGGCCGGCTACATCGGTGTTAATCTTCACGGCGGCGGCAACGGCCTCTATACGCCCATCGCCGGCAGCCTGGAAGAAGGCTTTTCGGCGCGCCCCGTCTACTATGGCATGCTGCTCGCAGAGCGCTTCGCCGGCAGCACGCTCGTCAACGCCTCGCTTTCGGCTCAGGCCGCCGCGCAGAACGTTACCGGCTTCGCTGCCGCTACCGGCCACAATGCTGCAGCGCCGGCCTGGAAGCTCGCTCTCTTCAACAAAGCGCCCGATCCGGTAACCATCCAAATCACCGGTCTGCCTCGCAGCAGGGCGAAGGCAGACGTGACCCTCATGCATGGCCTGGCCATCGATGCCAAGGAGGGCGTTACCTTTGGCGACAGCGCCGTTGGCCCGGACGGCTCTTTTTCTCCCGAACCACAGCTTACGGTGACTATGCAGAACGGCATGGGTGTACTCGCGCTGCCCGCATACACTGCCGCCTACCTTGAGCTCTAGCCCCAGATGCACCCCGGAGACTGTATGAATCCTCAATATTCTCTTCCTCGCCGCGACTTCCTCAAGGCCGCCACCGGAGCCACGCTAGCTCTCGCTACCTCACGAGGCTTCTCCTTCGCCCGGCATCATGATGACGATACGCTGCTTGACGATATCTCCCGCCGCTCTTTTCAGTATTTCGTTGATGCAATCGATCCAGAGACCGGCATCTGCAAAGACCTCATCCATGGTGATCCCGCCGACAGCGCGAAGAAGCAGGATGATGTGCGCGGCTCGACAGGCGTTACCGGCTTCGCGCTCACCGCACTCTGTATTGGTGTGGACCGCAAGTGGATCCCGCGCGAGAAGGCCAAGGACCTCGTTCGCCGCTGTTTACGTAGTTACACGAATGGCAAGGTCTTCGCCATCAACGGCTGGTTCTATCACTTCAACGATTCGTCCACCGGCGCGCGCTGGAAGGAAGTCGAGGTCTCTACCTCGGACTGCATCTGGTTGCTCGCTGCGTCGCTCACCTGCCGCGAGTTCTTTCATGAAGACCACGAAATCGTCGACCTCGCCACGCTGCTCTATAGCCGCTATGACTTTCCCTGGATGACGAATGGCAACGGCAAGCTGCTTTCACACGGCTGGCGTCCGGAGGGCTTTATCGCGCTGCGCTATGAAAAGTACTGCCAGCTCGCCGCGATGTATCTGCTCGGGATCGGCTCGCCGACCCATCCGCTGCCGCCTGACGCCTGGTACGCGTGGGAGCGCGACCCCAACTCCTACGGCCAGTACAACTACATCGGCAAATCGCTGCTTTGGACGTATCAATATCCCTTCGCTTGGTTCGACTTCCGCGGCCGCCGTGAAAACCAGGGAACCAAGATCGACTGGTGGCAGAACTGCCAGACGGCCACGCGCGCCCATCGCGAGTGGTGCTACACCGATCTCGCCAAGCAATTTCCTGACTACACGGAAACCATCTGGGGCATCACCAGCTCCTCCAGCCCCAAGGGCTACAAGGCGTGGGGTGGGCCGCCCAAACACTCGCAGATCGATGGCTCCGTCGTTCCATGCGCCGCCGGCGGCTCGCTCATGATCACGCCTGATATCTGCATCCCTGCCATGCATGCCATGAAGGATAAGTACGGCGTCAAGATATGGGGCAAGTACGGTCTGGCGGACGCCTTCAATCCGTTCACCGGCTGGGTTTCTACCGATACGCTGGGGCTGGACGCCGGCATGACATTGCTCAGTGCGGAAAACCTTCGCAGCGGCAATGTATGGAAGTGGTTTATGGCCAATCCGGAGCCTCAGAAGGCGATGAAGCTGGCGGGCCTGGACAAGGTCTAAGCCTTGCGCACACGTGCCAGCTGGGTGGGAGCGAATATGGAAATACACCGTTCGGATCGGCGGCGATTCGCTGGCCTCGAATGCGGCGCACTTCAGCATCCGGCGTTAGCACGTGACGGCAGTACGCTCTTGTACGATCCAATCATAGGTGGGCCATGCAGGCACAGTTTATACAGCGGCGTCGCAGAATATGGATCGGTGCGTTCCTGGCGGCAGCCGTTGCTCTGGTGGCAGCGTTCCGTCATCGATCGAGCGGATCTTCACAGCCGGTGACGCAGGCTTCCCATTCGGACTACGTGGATGGAGCCGTCTGCGCCAGCTGTCACCAGGACATCGCCGAGACATACCGCAAAACCGGCATGGGCCGTTCCTTTTTCATTCCCACCGCGGCCAACGTGGTGGAAGACTACGCGCACGCGAACACCGTCTTTCATCGGCCCTCCGGCCTGCGCTACACCATGGTTGAGCGCAACGGGGAGTTCTTTGAGCGGCGGTCACAGGCTGGATTCGACGGCAAAGAGACCAACGTGATGGAAGAGCGGATCGACTATGTGATCGGCTCGGGCAATCACTCGCGCAGCTACCTGCATCGCGCGCCAGACGGACAGCTGATCGAGCTGCCGGTGAGCTGGTACTCAGAGAATCATGGCTATTGGGCGATGAGCCCCGGCTATGACTGGAAGGGCCAGAAGGATTTTCGTCGCGCGATCACGGCGGAGTGCATGTTCTGCCACAACGGATATCCGGAGGGCGATGCCTGGCTGGAGAGATCGATCTTTCCCGAGAAGTTACCGCACGGTATCGATTGCCAGCGCTGTCACGGGCCGGGGCGCGCCCATGTGGAAGCTGCCATGTCCGGCCACGCCGCGCCAGAGCTTGTGCGGTCGACGATTGTGGATCCTGGCCGCCTCGGCCGCGAGCGGCAGCTTGAGGTGTGCATGCAGTGTCATCTTGAGACCAGCA
Source organism: uncultured Acidobacteriaceae bacterium (assembly GCA_963741395.1). Classification (GTDB taxonomy): domain Bacteria; phylum Acidobacteriota; class Terriglobia; order Terriglobales; family Acidobacteriaceae; genus Edaphobacter. The sequence goes on along the minus strand of CAVUHV010000006.1, from coordinate 197,685 downwards.
GGCACGAACCGAACGAGCAGCGTGCCTTCGATCGAGCAACCTTTTCGTATCGCCCGGGCCAGCCGATGGAAGATTTCAAGCTCTACTTCGAGCCAGCAGGCCATGAAAACGATGACAGCTTCGAGATCGCGCACGCGGCTTACCGGCTGCGCAAGTCCGCATGCTTTCGCAACAGCCAGATGACTTGCCTCACCTGCCACGATCCGCACGACATTCCCCGCGGCCAGGAGGCGGTCGCGCATTACACCGAGGTATGTCTCAACTGCCACCGTGGCGTCACGCACACAGTAGCGTTGCCGCCCACAAGCACGTGCTTCACTTGTCACATGCCCAGGCGGCGGACCGAGGACGCGGTGCATGTGGTGATGACCGATCACTTCATCCGGCGCACGCAGCCCCGGCGCGATCTGCTCGCGCCCATTGCCGAAACACCCACTCCCGAGGGTAGCTTTACGAAAGTGGGACTCTATTATCCCGCAAAAGCCCCTCCGACACCCGCAGCAGAGATTTCGATGGCTGAGGCACAGGTGAGGGACAACGGCATCTCCCGGCTTCAAGCGCTGTTGGAGCGTTACCGGCCCAACTCCCCTAAGCCTTACCTGGTGCTAGCCGACGCTTACGACCGCGAAGGCAATAATGCCGAAGTGGCTCGCTGGGCCCGGCAGGCGCTGACAAAGCACGAAAACTTTCGTCCTGCGGTCGTGAAGCTGGTGCCTGCGCTCTTCGCCATCCACCAGGACGCACAGGCGACCAAGGTGCTTGAAGAGGCGGTGGAACGGTATCCAACGGACGATCTGCTGCTAAGCGATCTTGGCAACGCGTATCTGAGGCAGGGCGAAATCGCACAGGCCTCATCTGCACTCGAACGCGCAGTGCGGGCCAATCCTGACCGTCCCGAGTCGCACAATCTTTTGGGTGTCGTCGCTGTCAAGCAAGGCGACAGAGCGACCGGCGAGCGTGAGTTCCGTGAGGCCTTGCGCTGCCAGCCGGACTTCACCGAAGCCAGAGACAATCTTGGCAGTTTGCTGGTTGAGGAGCACAACTATGCGGAAGCCGCGTTCCAATTCGAGAAGGCCATAGAGGCCGATGCCAATTTTGCGGAAGCGCACCATCACCTAGGCCGGTTGCTGGTGCTGATGGATCAACTGCCTCACGCAGTTATTGAATTGCGCGAAGCAGCGCAACAAGAGCCCAACGAACCTCAGGTGCAGGAGGACCTGGCGGACGTGCTCGCCGCCACCGGCCATGCGGCTGAGGCGACTACCGAATATGAGCGTGTGCTGGCGCTCCGGCCAGATCAGCCGCAGGCACATCTCGGGCTGGGGATGGTGCTGCTCGGTCAGCACCGGGCAGCCGAGGCGCGAATGCATCTACAGGCTGCGGCCAACAGCTCCGATCCAGAGATCGCGCACACGGCCAGACGTGCACTTGAGCAGTTGTGAGGTTTCGTGCGATTCTCTATGTCGTTTGAGATGTGAGAGTTCGAATCTCACTTGGGGGTAGCACTCAGACATTGCGAACCTGCCAAAAAGCTCTATCGAGGGTTCAATGACTGTCCGACCGCCATCCAGTAAAATTATTCATAGTAAACAGCTTATATACACAAGCTCTACCAAATTACCTGCGAGATCGCGAGTCTTTCCCAAATCAGAGAGTCTCCTGAGAAGGCTTGAGCCGTACTCAGCTGTCCCTATTCTCTCTATGCGGGGGCCCGAGTCGAAGTCTGATTTTCGAATTGAAAAGCGGACGGAGAGTTCGACTAGCGTGCACACGCTCGGGAAAGAAATATAACCGCATCCGGCTCCCGTGTCAGTCCGTTCAGGAACGAGTAAGTCCATTGACTCGCCAAACGTTCCGGCTATACTCGCGGATCGAGCGGTCAGAGGAAAACTTTCCCATCCTGGCGACATTCAGAATCGACATTCTGGACCACTTCTCGCAGTCGCGATAAGTCTCGCTCACCCGATCTTGGCAATCGACATACGACTGGTAGTCGGCGAACAGGAGATAGGGGTCGTGATTGAGCAAGTGGTCTAAGAGGGGGCGAAAGAGGCTACCGTCGCGATGCGAGAACTGGCCCGAGGCAAGGCTATCTATCGCTTCGCGCAGGAAGGGATTGGAGTCGTAGATTGCCCGCGGACGATATACCTCCGACAGCCTGGATTCGACCTGTTCCGTGGTCAGGCCGAAGAGGAAGAAATTTTCATGGCCGACAGCGTCCCTGATCTCAATGTTAGCCCCATCGAGGGTGCCAATTGTGAGCGCTCCGTTCATGGCGAACTTCATGTTTCCGGTTCCGGAGACTTCCTTCCCCGCGGTAGATATTTGTTCGCTGAGATCCGCGGCAGGATAAACCTTCCTGAGCGGAAGTGATATCGTGGAGCAGCCCGCTGAATGAGGTTGAGTATAGGCAAATATATGGCGAATATTCAAACGAAGAAAATGGTTAGTTTTCCCTCAATCCGTCACTCATGAGCGGAATACCTATATTAGATCGGGGCGATTTTGGGGTGGTTAGGTGCGGGAAGTGTGGCCGGCAGGGTCGAGGGGATTTAAGAGTATCCTCCATAGGCTTTGACGTTGCCGAGGCTTGCCGACGCAATTATGCTCTGCTGGAGACTACTATCTATGCCCAAGCTCCTCACTCCTCGCGACGCGGCTCAAGTGTTAGGCATCAGCTATGCTTCGCTGAAGCAGTGGATCTACTGAGGAAGCTTAGAGTGTCCAAACACCAGGTGGTCACCACCGGATTCCGGAGTCGGAGATCGACTGCCTGCTGCCTCGGTTTTCCGTCAAAGGTAAGCCGGAGAAGACGCGTCGGATGCTTCGGCGCGTAAGCGGGCGAAACCAGTTGACGGGGACGAATAACCGACATAGAGATAAGCGGCTTACGCGCCCAGGTCACAATGTCAGTTGGAGGCCAGCGCGCATTACGTCCATTGTCACAGCTGATGCGGCGTGGGAACTGCGCCTGAAGAGTGGACAGATTGCTATTGCCCTCGTCAAATCGACCGAAGTCATGATTCTCCATCCGACTAGATTCGATTGACAATAACGACTTAATTCGTTTAACTCGAAGAGTGTTTCGTCTGGGTGAGAACGGAAAGCTCATTTCTGCCTGCACCGGCCGGGAAGAGATCTCCAATTCCACTTCGGGGACGTTTTCGTCATTGAGGAGCGGGCTGCTTCAATCAGGGCGATACTGCATTGCGTGCTGATCGTATGCAGCATGCAAGAAGCGCCGGGTGACGGAAGTCCAAAGAGCAGTTTCATCAGTACTCGTTGAGGTCGCAATGAAGCTAACAGTCTTCCGCTTAACAGTGATAGCTACATACCTGTGGTGGCTGTGCTCCGTTTCTGCAGGAGCGCAGGTGTCTGCGACTTTGTCAGGTAGAGTCACGGATTCTACCGGGAGTGTCGTCGCAGCAGCGACCGTAACGGCGAACGACCTTGACACAGGAGTCTCGCGAACTGTCGTCACGAGCCAGGTGGGTCAATATGAGATGGTTGCGCTTCCTGTCGGGCGCTATGAGGTCCGCGCAACAAAGCAGGGTTACGCCGAGCGAATACGAACGGGGGTCGTCCTGGTTGTGGGCCAGGACGCCACTGCCGACTTCGTCCTGCAGGTAGGAGAAGTGAAAGAGCAAGTGACTGTGACTGAAGATGTACCTGTCGTCAATGCCAGCACCCAGGACATCTCCGGGTTGGTTGGGGAAAAGCAAGTGAAAGAACTACCTCTGAACGGGCGAAGCTATGATCTGCTTCTACCGCTTAATCCAGGAGTCGTAAATTTCACATCTCAAAAAACAGGCGGCCTCGGGGTTTCAAATTCGACCACTGGCAATAACTTTGCGGTATCAGGGAACCGGCCTCAGCAAAATCTCTTCCTGCTGAATGGCGTTGAGTTCACAGGCGCCGCAGAAAATAATATGCAACCAGGAGGTGCGAGTCAGCAACTCCTGGGTGTCGACGCAGTCCTTGAATTCAACGTGCTGCGCGACACCTACGGGGCCGAATACGGGAAGCGGCCTGGCGCCCAGGTAACTATCGTCACACAATCAGGAAGCAACCAGTGGCACGGCTCTGCTTATGAATTCCTGCGCAATAATGCGCTGGATGCGCCGAATTACTTTGACCTTGGTTCCGCGCCACTATTTCAACGAAATCAATTCGGAGCTGCGTCCGGTGGCCCTTTAAGGAAGAATAAAACCTTCCTGTTCGCAAACTACGAAGGATACCGGCAACACCTGCACCAAACGTCGGTGGCATTTGTGCCCGACCTGGCCTCCCGCGCAGCTGCCGTCGCAAGTGTGAAGCCGCTGCTCAATTTGTGGCCGACACCCACGGCGACTGATCCTGACTTCAGCGGAATCGCGCAGGTCTACAGCACTCCCTTGCAGACTATCGACGAGAATTTTGGAACCGCCCGAGTCGACCAGGTCTTCTCGTCGAAAGACACTCTTTCGGGGATCTACACGATCGACGATGGCAGCGATTTCACGCCGACAACACTCGACCCGTACAGCACCGACATTCTGAATCTGCGGGAACAGGTCCTGAGTCTGGACGAGACTCATGTCTTTTCGCCCGCTTTACTGAACGTCGCTCGGGTTGGATTCTCCCGTGCCGGCTACTTCTTCACTGGAGAGGCTACCCCGGGCACGCCGGCGGTCGCTGTGCCAGGTTTCCTCGCTGGACTTCCGGTGGGTGCGGTCGTGGTAGGAGGAAGCGCGGCGTCGAATCCGCAAGCTCAAATTGGCTTGGCGGGAAGTAACAACGGCAGCAACTTATCGATAGCAAGAAATCTATTCACCTATGAGGATCGCGTGACACTGTCGCGCGGTCTTCACCAGTTAAGCTTCGGCGCCTGGTTCCAACAGTTTCAATCGAACGAGACGTTAGCTCTCAGCCAGTATGGACAGGCAACGTTTACCAGCCTTCAGACATTTCTAACCGGAGTTACCAGCACATTCTTGTATGATCCGGCTCCGACTGAGATGAACTGGCGGTCTCTGCTTGGTGCGGTTTACGCTCAGGATGTAATTCGCTTGTATCCGACATTGACGCTGAGCCTTGGCTTTCGCAGTGAATTCTCGACTGGCTGGAATGAAGCTCATGGGCGCGCAGCCACTTATACCTTCTCGAACGGCGTCATCTCTAACCAGCCACGCGTCGCGAACAACACCTTCACTACTAATAACGCGAAGTTTCTGCCAGAGCCGCGAGTTGGTTTGGCGTGGAGCCCACACCTTGACAAGACCGTCATCCGGGCCGGCTTCGGGATGTATAACGAACTCCAGGACGCGCTGGGATACCGCACGGATCAGAATGCTCCGTTTAATCCGACTTACAGTATCGCCGCCTTGACCGTATCCCAGCTTCCCATCTACCCGCAGGCTCCAGTACCTGCAAAGGCGCTTCTGGTACCGGGAGGCGTTCAGCCCGATATGAAGATGCCAACTCTGATCTCTTACTCGTTAAGAGTGGAACAGGCCCTGGACAAAAATACATCATTGACCGTGGGATACGTCGGATCCCATGGCTATCACGAACTTATCGGAATCGATGCCAATCAGCCGGTCCCGACGATTTGTCCTAACTCGCCCTGCCCGGCACAATATCCGGCTACCTTCCCGGCACCGCTCGCGAACTCGGCCGTTCCGGCAGGATCCTATTACATTCCTGCTGGCGCTCCAAAGGCCAATGCCACGCTGGCAAATACGTGGACCTGGTTTTCTGTCGGTACTAGTAGTTACAACTCGCTTCAGGTAGACCTCAACCATCGCTTCAGCCACGGTCTTTCCCTTCGCGGTGTTTACACTTATTCGAAAGCCTTGGATGATGGAGATTCATTGAACGCCACCACGGCAGGAAACGCTCCGGCTCTGGCGTCAAACCCGTACAACCTAAGCGCAGATTGGGGACCCGCGACGTACAATGCCACAAACATCGGTGTAATCAATGCTATTTACGAGTTGCCCTTCGGGCACGGCAAACCCTTCGCAAAAGATCTGTCAGGCTTGGCCAATGGCTTCGTCGGAGGATGGTCGGCGACCAGCATCGTGACATTGCAGTCCGGATTCCCGATTACTCCGCAGCTCAGCTATAACCCCTCAAACAACGGAGATACCCGCAATCCGGTCAGGCCCTTTGCAAATCCCGATTTCAAGGGACCTATCGTTACCGGCAACCCATCGCAATGGTTCAATCCGGCTGCGTTTCTGCAGCCCCCAGCGAACAGCGGGTTCTATGGAAACCTCGGCAGAGACACATTGAACGGCCCAGGGCTCGCAACGTGGGACTTTTCCGCTCTTAAGAACACCGCCGTGAGCGAGCGACTCACAATCCAATTTCGAGCCGAACTCTTCAACCTGTTGAACCGAGCGAATTTCAACACTCCTAATTTGATCGTCTTCACTCCCACAGGCGTTTCCGGAACGGCTGGGGCAATCACCAGCACTTCGACGACATCCAGGCAGGTTCAATTCGCCTTGAAGCTGCTCTGGTAAAGATGCGGCAGCCTTTCCGGGCAAGTAAGACTTTTGATCAATACCGGAAGGGTTTGGCCTCCATACGTAGCTTGCCTTGTCGCGATCAATGGGAAGAAACTGGTAGATGTGACAGTTCCCCAACTCTCGCGATCTGCATTCAAATGCTATGCTTGAATGCTTGAATGCTTGAGTTTTGTGCACAAAGGCGATCGAGTCCTTGTTCAACCGATCATCAGGTCTTAAAGGGTTATTCGATAAAGATGGCAGCGGAAAGAGAGATATGACCGCCACCAAGACACAATTTCCACCGACACCCGAACACCCGGTCGAAAAAAAATCGACGATTAGAACCCCGACCGCAAAGGAAACTCAGGAAGGCAGACGGCTGCTTGAGACGCACGGAAAACTATTGTGGCGCCGGTGGGGACCTTATGTGAGTGAACGTTCTTGGGGAACAGTTCGCGAGGACTACAGTTCGAATGGAGCGGCATGGGATTTCCTGTCCCATGATGTGGCTCGGAGCAAGGCATATCGCTGGGGAGAGGACGGATTGGCCGCGATCTGCGATCGCTATCAGCTTCTGGTCTTCGGTCTCGCTCTATGGAATGGTAAAGATCCAATTTTGAAGGAGCGACCATTCGGCCTGACTCCTAGCGAGGGAAACCATGGGGAGGATGTGAAGGAATACTATTTCTACCTCGACAATACTCCGACACATTCTTATATGAAGTATCTCTACAAGTACCCGCAGGCCGGGTATCCTTACGAGCGGCTACTGGAGGAAAACCGAAAGCGCAACGGCAAGGGACTCGAGTTCGAACTTCTGGATACCGGCGTCTTCGATAAGAACCGTTATTTCGATGTATTTGTCGAATACGGGAAAGCGTCAGCCGAAGATATCTGCATACGCATCCAAGCGATTAATCGCGGACCTGATGCAGCATCCCTGCATATCATTCCTCAGCTGTGGTTCCGCAACACATGGGGATGGACCGACCCTCGGGGCCGGACTCCGATCATCGGGGAGGGACCTTCAGCACAGGGAGCAATTTGCCTGATCGCAGACGATGCGAATGCCGATCATCTTAAAAACCTGCCGTTCGACTATGAACTGGGCAAACGCTATCTTTACGCGCAGGTGGGAGGACAGCCGCTTTTTACAGATAACGAAACAAACGCACAGAGGCTCTACGGGATTCCAAGCACATATCTCTATTCCAAGGATGCCTTTCACCGAGCGATCGTAAACGGCGAGCATGAGGCGCTGAATCCTGCCAAAGCGGGCACCAAGGCTTGTCTTCATTACGAATACACGATTGCCTCGGGCAATTCAGTCGTAGTACAACTGCGGCTTACGCCGCAACCTCTAGAAAATCCGCTTCAAGACATCGACCAAGTTATTTCGCAGCGGCACGCGGAAGCCAATGAGTTTTATGCCGCCATCCATCCTCCGAAAGCAACAGAAGACGAAAAACTCGTTCAGCGACAGGCATTTGCGGGTTTGCTCTGGTCTAAACAGATTTACCTGTTTGATGTGAATGTGTGGTTCGAAGGAGACAACCCTAAATACCCTCCGCCAGGCTCGCGACCTCTGAATCGAAACAGGCACTGGCGACACCTCAATTCCATGCGTGTGCTGTCCATGCCAGACAAATGGGAATATCCGTGGTTCGCTGCTTGGGACTTGGCGTTTCAAACAATACCTTTCGCATTGATCGATCCGGAATTCGCAAAAGAACAGCTGTTTCTGATGCTGTTCGAGCAGTTCCAACATCCTAGCGGGCAGATTCCCGCTTATGAATGGGAGTTCTCCGATCTAAATCCTCCGGTGCATGCCTGGGCTGTCTGGCGTGTCTACAACATGGATAAGGCACGTACCGGTATCGGAGATCGGGAGTTCCTCGAAAAATGTTTCCATAAACTGCTGATCAACTTTGCATGGTGGGTCAACAAGGTCGATAGCGCTGGAAACAATGTCTTCGAAGGTGGCTTTCTTGGTTTGGACAATATCACTGTCATTGACCGTAGCGAGAAACTGCCAGGTGACGCGGTACTCGAACAGTCGGATGCCACGGGTTGGATGGGGATGTTCTGCCTCAACCTGATGCGAATTGCGTTGGAACTGGCGAGCAAGAACAAAGCGTATGAAAGTCTCTCATTAAAGTTTTTCGAGCACTATATTTACATTGGAGCCGCCATGAAAAACATGGGTGGCCGGAAGTACTCGCTGTGGGACGAAGATGACGGATTCTTTTACGATGTACTTCGCTTTCCTGATGGCAGTTTCAATAAGTTCCGGGTTCGCTCCCTGGTTGGGATCATCCCGCTCTACGCCGCGGAGACGCTAAGGCTCGAAGACATTGAGAATTTCCAGGAATTCAAAACCAATTTCCTGTGGTTCGTAAAGAATCGCAAAGAGCTTACCCAAAGCTGCTGCCACTTCATCGAGCGAAAAAGACAATATGAGCTGACAATCGTCGATGAGCTTCAATTACGGCGCTTGCTGGAGCGACTCGTGAGCCCTGAGGAATTCCTCTCTGATTTCGGTATCCGCAGCTTGTCCAAATACCATGGACAGCATCCGTTCGTTTTCGGCCATAGCGAAGTCCACTACGATCCCGCCGAGTCTGATAACAAGATTAAGGGGGGTAATTCGAACTGGCGCGGTCCAATCTGGTTTCCCACAACGTTCCTCATTATTGAATCGCTCCGCACTCTCGGCGTGGGCTACGGTGAGGACTTCAAGCTAAATATCCCAGGCAATTCAGGTGGCGACCGAAATCTGTTGGACATCGCAGGCGAAATCGCTGATCGTATGATCCGTATCTTTACCCGCGACGAGTCCGGGAAGCGACCGGTCTACGGCGGTGCAACAAAGTTTCAGGAGGATCCGTACTGGAAAGACCTCATCCTGTTCTACGAGTTCTACCACGGCGATAACGGCGCTGGCTTGGGAGCGTCACACCAGACCGGCTGGAGTGCGCTCGTCGCAGTTCTGATTGAAGACTGGAGGCGGTAAGAAGGAGCCGGGAGGCGACACATGAAGAAATTTGCTGACTGGAGCATTCGCTACAAGCTGCTGTCTCTCCTGTTGTTGCTCGGCGTGACAACGTTCGCCGTTACCGGAACTATCGCCTATCTGAAGTACCTTGATGCATTGAAGCAGGGTGTGATGAACCAACTCACAGGTGTCACCCGCTCGAAACGATTTCAAATCGAGTCCTACTATCAAATCATTCATAACCATACAGAAACTCTCAGCGATGACGTGATGTTCATCGACGCCATGAAGGAATTTAGCGCAGCTTACCAAAAGCTGGACGCGACTCCTATTCCGGCAGATATGTTGAATGCAGTGCGCGAAGATTACCGGGAACACTTTTATCCCGACATGAAGAAACTCCAAATAGCTAGGCCACGCGTTGAAGATTATTTACCGTTTACACCGGCGGCGATTCAGCTTCAATACCTCTATATCGTGAAAAACCCGAATCCTCGGGGACATCGCGATGAGTTGGCCAATGCTGCAGATGGAAGCAACTACAGCAGCGTTCACGCAAAATACCACAACGCCTTAAAAAGCATCATCAAGAAATTCGGCTACTACGATCTCTACCTCATCGACTATGACACGGAGCGGATTGTTTACGACGTAGCCAAAGACAGGGATTTTGCGACTAGTCTGAAGGACGGACCCTACCGGGATAGTAACTTGGCCAAGGTCGTGAAGAAATGCCTCGCTACTAGCAATCCGAACGAGGTCTTCTTCTCCGACTTTGAACCGTATGAAGCTTCAGAGGGAGAGCCGACACAATACGTCGCGAGCCCAATTTGGGATGGAGGGCAGCCTATAGGCGTATTCGCGCTCCAACTCTCGACAACTGCCATTGAGAAAGTTATGACCGGCAATTATGGATGGCAAAGGGACGGCCTGGGACAGACCGGAGAATCTGGAATTATCGGAGAGGATTACCTGCTGCGAACGAATGCCCGCGAATATCTGGAAGATCCAGACGGATTTCTTGCCAAGCTAAAAGCTGACCATGTTTCTGAAGAGACTCTGACCCGGATTCGAACCTACAACACTACTATCCTTCAGATCCCGGTCAAGTTTGCAACAGTGACCTCGGCTCTCGAAGGCAAGGAGGGCACCGCCATCGAGAGAGACCTAATAGGACAGGGGAGCACCTTGACATCGTATATGCCCTTGAATATCGAAGGTCTGCATTGGGCAATCGAATCACGCATGTCATTGAATGAAGCACTCAAGCCGGTAAGCGAAATGAAGCGACTGTTCGGTTGGTGGGGCGCGGGCTTGTTGTTGCTAACTGTAATAGCGGCCTGGTTGATGACGCGTCAGATTCTGCGGCCGATCAATGCGTTGGTAGGAGCAGCTCGAAAGGTGGCGTCTGGCGATCTTACCGCCCAGGTCGAGTGGAAATGGAAAGATGAACTAGGTCTGCTCTCCGATACCTTCAATTCAATGACAAAAAGTATTCGCGAGAAGACCGAGTTAATTGAGCAAAAGAACCGCGAGAATGAAGCGTTGCTGCTCAACATTCTTCCGGGAGAAATCGCAGCTCGACTGAAAGAAGGTGAAACTGAGATTGCCGATAGTTTTGCGGATGTCACTGTGTTGTTCGGCGATATCGTCGGGTTTACGGCGCTATCCAGCCACACATCCGCTGCAGAAATCGTGGAAATGCTAAATGGCCTGTTTAGCCTGTTCGACGAGGCGGCCCGCGAACTAGGTATTGAAAAAATCAAAACCATTGGGGACTGTTACATGGCCGTCTGCGGCTTGCCGAGTCCGTGTTCCGATCACACTGAGAGAATGGCTCGCATGGCGCTACGGATGCTAGAAGCAACTCGTCAATACGGTGAAGAGAAACGGTTGAAGCTTCAGTTACGAATCGGGATTAACACAGGCCCAGTAGTGGCGGGGGTGATTGGCGTCACAAAGTTCATCTACGATCTCTGGGGCGATACCGTGAACATCGCAAGTCGCATGGAATCGACAGGCGTTCCAGGGCAGATTCAAGTCACGCGAAGCGTGTACGAGCGCTTGAAGAACAGTTTCGAGTTCGAGAGCCGTGGCGCAGTCCAGGTGAAGGGGAAAGGGGAGATAGAGACCTGGTTGCTGCACGGTCAGAAGCGGCTCGTCGAGGTGACTCGATGAGGGTTAAACTCTTGGGATCGTCAGTGCAGGATACCGCCAGACGACAATACGTTAGCAGTTATCTAATCAACGGAACTGTCGCCATCGATGCGGGTTGCCTGGGCCTTTACGGTACTCCTAAGGATCAGGAGGCCATTCGGCATGTGTTTCTCACCCACTCTCACGCCGACCACACAGCCAGTCTGCCGATCTTCGTTGAGAACGTCTGGACGTCCGCCCCAAATTGCCCCCAGGTTTACGGATGCCCCGCAACTCTTAGTGCAGTACAACGGCACATCTTTAATGACGTCATGTGGCCTGACTTCATAGCACTGTCTAAAACGAATCCCCCTTTCCTGGATTTGCGTCCTCTCGACGCGGAAGTATCAGTCGAGGCAGATGGTCTTCAGGTCACTCCCGTTCGAGTCAACCACGTAGTCCCAACTTTTGGGTATGTCATCAGCGATGGAAAAAGTGCGGTTATCTTTGGTGCCGATTCGGGGCCGACGGAACGATTGTGGGAGATCGCACGTCAGACCCCTGGTCTTCGTGCTGTTTTCCTTGAGGCATGCTTCCCGAATTACCTCACAAGCTTGGCCGAGGTATCTCTTCACATGACGCCGGAAATGTTTGGCCGCGAGGTTGCGAAGATACCGGCGGGAGTCAAAATCGTAGCCGTACACATTAAAGTTCGTTATCGCGAGGAAGTGATCCAGGAATTGCGTAACCTCCAACTCCCCGACCTGGAAATTGCCGAGTGCGAGACAGAATACGAATTTTGATTCTCTTCTCAAATGGTCCGAGTCAAGGCCTAGTTTCAAAGTGTGAAAACCGGACTGAGAGTTCGAATCTCGCTTGGCTAGCACTCAGGCTTTGCGAACCATGTCATAAAAGTTCTACCCAGGGTTCGAATGACTGTCCGCCCGCCAGAGAGTCTATGAGTGTTTGCTATCGGACACAACAACCTGACGACCACGCAGGGTTACTTTAAGCTGACTGACACGACGGTTGCGCGTGGATATTTCTCCGCCAAATCCGAATGCGTGTTGGATGTTGAGCATGGATTAAGAAGCCGAACTACATCTTGATCCAGCCGGACGAAGGCTCGATTGGATACCCGCCGTGCACCATTTTCTGATTCTAGGAGTACTTCGCTCCATCGTAGAAGAACTCGACGGAATTACTGTCACGCTGCTGCAACATGGGACGGTCATGCAATCAGATATGCAGAAACCAGTGGTTTCGTTACTTGTGTAGCTTCTAAAGGACGACGATAATCCAAGTTGCGATACGACAAGCGGCAATGACTATCCATAGTGGTCGTTGGTTTGCTGTCTGGAGTAGCTTATGCAAGAAAAGCCAGAAGCACTCGTGGTTCTGGGCGGATGCCATGATTTCGCTGTCATTAAAGGACTGCTTGCGCAGTTGTCTTTTGCCATTTGCATAGCTGCCTGGATTGCGTCTGCGCCCACTTCTCGTGCCGCTGATTCACCGCAGGCCAGGAATTTTCTCATTCTGTATAGCTTTGCAGACCGCAAGGCCCTGGGCGATTTAGCGCTCCTGAGATCGATATTGCGATCTCACGTCGCCGTGCCGGTGAACTTTGACATTGAATATCTTGAATCGGAGCGTTTCGACGTCGAAGGTTACGAGAAGAGCCTGAGCGAATTGCCAGCCCAGGTGTACAGCGGGAAAAAGATCGATCTTGTCATTGCTGCTGCATATCCGGCGCTTCGATTTGCCGTGGATCATCGCGATCAGATGTTTGCTGGCGGGCCTATTGTCTTCATATCTGTCTCTCCGAGCAGGTTGGAAGGCCGGACGCTATGGCCCTGTGTGACTGGAGTGACAACGAATGTGGATGTTCCTAGGACGATCGATCTGGCCCTCCAGCGCCAGCTTCGACGGTGGAATATTCCAGAATCTGCGCTTCCCCCTGGTGCGATCGTTCTATTCCGACAGCCTACCTGGGAGCATTACGAGAGGTATATTTTTGCTGGAATCGCACTGATCATCGTTCAGGAACTGTTGATCCTTGGATTGCTGATACAACGAGCGAGGAAGCGGAAAATTGAAATCAGCCTGCGTGAAAGTGAAAAACGCTTCCGTGCGATGGTGGATATAACTCCGTCTCTAGTCTGGATGAGCGACAAATATGGCCTCGTCACCTATCTCAATGAAAGGCGGATCGACTTCACTGGGCGCGATTCAACGGATGGATTTGGAGACACTTGGACGGCATACATTCACCCCGACGACTTGCAGAATGTTGTTAATGTCAACCGACTCGCCTTGGAACAGCGAAAAGAATTTTCCAAAGAATACCGGCTCCGTCGGCGAGACGGAGTGTATCGCTGGATGTTCGATGTAGCCTCGCCGCGAATTGATGAAGATGGCACGTTTGCCGGGTTCATCGGTTCGGCCATCGACGTTACAGACCAGAAGCTTGCGCAGGAAGCACTCGAAAAAATCGGCGGCAGATTGATCGCAGCGCAGGAAAAAGAACGCAGCAGAATCGCGAGAGAGCTTCATGACGATATTTGCCAGAGACTGGCGCTCCTTTCGCTGGAGCTTACACAAGCAATTCAGGGGTCAAACGGCGCAAACGGCACGGCGAATGCACGGATCGCTGAAATCCAGCAACACTGCTCCGAAATCGCCGGAGACGTTCAGGCGTTGTCGCACGAATTACACTCATCGAAGCTGGACTACCTCGGCATAGTAGCTGCATTAGCCAGCTTTTGCCGAGAGTTTTCCAAACAACATAATGTATACATCGAGTTCACTCACGAGGATGTCCCAAATCCCTTGACAAGTGATGTCTCCCTTTGTTTCTTCCGAGTCGCACAGGAAGCGCTGCACAACGCTGTGAAATATAGCGGCGTGAGCCGTTTCTCGATAGATTTGCGGCGCACGGCGGATCAGCTTCAGCTTGAAGTCAGAGACGCGGGCGTGGGTTTCGACCTTGAACAAGCGAAGCGAAATGAGGGATTGGGACTCGCGAGTATGCAGGAGCGCGTGCACCTGATGAACGGTGAATTTTCAATCGAAACGAAGGCGAATCACGGAACTAAGATTTTGGTTCGGGTGCCCTGGGTTGGAGAAGTGAACACAACAGATGCCCGTACGTTCGTCGTATAGGATGCGAGGTGGCCGAAATGGGGCGAATACGAATCTTGCTGGCCGACGATCACCCGATGATTTGTGCCGGCTTCCAAAAATTGCTGGAGCCATATTATGAAGTAGTCGGTTGCGTTGGAGATGGCCTCTCCTTATTAGGAGTCGTCGACGAACTCATGCCCGATGTCGTGCTCCTGGATGTAGGAATGCCCTTGCTAAACGGTCTGGATGCAGCACGAGAGCTCAAGAAAAGAATTCCCCGCCTAAAACTCATTTTTCTTACCATGAACCCTGACTCTGACGTTGCTGTCCAGGCGTTACGGGTCGGGGCCTCCGGCTATCTTTTGAAGACCTCACAAGCCGCGGAGTTATTACAGGCCGTTCATGATGTGGTGAGAGGGCTCCGGTATGTGACCCCGCAAATCAACCGAGCCATGGAAGAAAATTTCATCAGGGACCCCAACGGACTGCACCGCCGCCCAAAACATCTCACCAGCCGGCAATGTGAAGTTCTGCAAATGCTTGCTGAGGGACGGTCCATGAAGGAAATTGCCTATGTTTTGCAGATCGCACACCGCACGGTACGTTTTCACAAGTCGCGGATCATAGAAGAATTGGGTATCACCACCAATTCGGAGCTCGTTCAATATGCGATGAAGCATGGAATGATCTCATCCACCTGAGAGGACGTGCCGAAGGGAACGCCCTGAGACTATCAGTGGCCGACTCCACTGTCGCACTGCTGTATGTCTCACGGCGACATCTACGAGAGCCGAATGAAATCATGACCCACAAGGTCATTTGAGGTTGAAGGTGGCGCCTAGCAGGATTCCGCTTGTGGCACCACGAAGCGCCAGAACTCGTACTTAAACCATTCCCAATATTGCTCCGACCCTTCTTTCGTCAGATCATTGGGCCAGGCCGTGCGCTCGAATGGATCGAGGCGCAGGTTGATGATGATAGGCACGTCCGGATGGTTCTTGACACCCAGCCATCCACCCGGCTGGTCAATGAAACGATACTTGTAATCGTCAATTCGCACCGCGCCAAGCGTGCTTTCGCCGAGATAGAAGATCTCATGACGCGCGGACGGCCCTTTGCCGGTGATGGCGTCCATCTGGTTGTAGCCATCCAGATGGTTCTTGTACGTCCGATCACCGATCTTTTTGCCCGCCAGCAATTCCTGGGTGATGTTCGGGTTCCCGGCCGCTGCGACGAATCTAGGCAACCAGTCAAGGCCGGAGAAGATGCCGTTCTGAACCGAGTCCGCGGGCACGTGACCGGGCCAGCGAAGGATACAAGGCACGCGGAAACCACCCTCAAGCACCGTTCCTTTTGACTGCGCAAACGGCGTCTGACCGCCATCGGGCCAGGTAAAGACCTCAGTACCGTCGTCGGTGGTGAACACGACGATTGTGTTGTCGTCCTCACCGATGTCCTTAATCTTCTGCATCACCAGGCCAACGTCGTCGTCCAACTGGGCCATGCCGGCCTCTTCCTCCGACCATCCATTCTCTGCGTTCCGCATCGCCTCATACTTCGGGGAGAGGTGTGTGACGATGTGCATGCGGGTGGGGTTGCGGGGAAGCGGATTTGAAAGCATAGGCGGTACCGTCTGCGTGCGCTTCCTTGCAGAGCGCCCCCTATATTTTTGTAGTCTGAGAAACAAATGTATTTCCCAACAAAGCCTCGCGGATTGCCGGGACCAGATCGGTGTTGAGCCGGGACTTGATGACATACGCGGAAGCCCCGGCAGCAAATGCAGCCGCAACAAAGTCGGGATCTTCGTGGATTGTCAGAAATACGATTTTGGCTTGGCTATTGGCCTTTTGCAGCTGTCTGGCGGCTTGAAGTCCATTTAGAACAGGCATGGAAATATCGATGACGAGTACATCGGCATCAAGCGTCAGAACGGAATCGACGGCTTGATCGCCATTTTCTGCTGTTCCGATAACTTCAAACTGCTCGCCAAGTATTCCCCGAACCTTTGCGATCACCGATTGATGATCGTCAGCGAGCACTACTCGAATGCTGGCCATTGGAACCCTTTCGCTGTCTACGACCAACAGTACAGGTGCCACGATTGTTCACTTGTTGCGGACATTTGAATACTGTCACTTGCGACAGTGATCAAAATCAGCGGCCTGGCACATCGCAGAGAAGCCGCCAATGGCTGCTAAATACCCCCCACCCCTGTCGCAAGTGACAGTTACGCCTCCCTGCCGACGCACCTTATCCTTTTCGTCACGACCAGAAAAGGCCGGTCTTCCAGGAGAGAAAAATATGCAAACTAGTCTAGGTATTTCCAGGGTCGCCATCAAAAGCCTGTTGCTCGCGGGCGTACTGATGATCGGAGTTCTTCCCGGACTTGCGAGAGATAAGTATGAAACGATCGATGCCCAAGCTATGGGAACTGGCACTCAACTGGGCCAGAACATCGGCGTGACGTTGAATATCTACGAGTTCTCGACTCCCGCGGACAGAACGAATTTATTACAGTCCTACGAGAAGGGTCAGAATCAGGGGCTGGTAAATGCGCTGCAGAAGATGAAGGCGGTAGGCCACGTGGAGATTACTGGCACGCTGGGCTATGACTGCGCCTACATCAAGATGACGCCAACACCAACTGGCCGAAAGATCGTCTTTGTCACGAACCGTCAGATCCGCTTTGGTGAAGCCTTCTTCGATACTCAATCGCAGTCCTTCAATCTGACCGCCGGCGTACTTGAACTCAACGATCAGGACAAGAGCAAGAGCACCGGAGTCCTCTATCCGGCAGCGCAGCTAATCGTTGACAAAGAGGGCCAACTGCAGTTGGACCTCAATCAGAACCCCTGGCGACTGTCAGACGTCATCGATTGGAAGGGAACCTCTGTCGATTAGAACCGGGATTCGAAGCTTTCCTGCTCGCGGTTGGCTTATCTGTCACAGTGTGAGAGGTGCGTTATGACGATTCATCGACGCTTTGCGATCAACTGTGCCCTGCTGTTCATTGCCGCTCGTTTTTCTGGCGAACTCTACAAGCGCACAGTCGAAGAGCAGTAGATACGGTTCCGTTGCGACTAACGCACAGAGTGCTTGAATTGACCGGAAGCTTCAGCAGATTACTGCAACGGATAGATGTAATGGCGAGCCACCCTAATCTGCTTTGAGCGAAATGCCGCTATTTTCCAGGGTTTGCCCCAGTACCCGGTCTAACTGAGCGGCCGCTTTCAGCCACGCTGCCTTGGCTATGACCTCCGTCGTCTGCGCCTGAACGAGATAAGTCTGCTGTTCAATGACGGCGAGGTTGGTCGTATAACCTGCCTGGAAGCTCTCCTGAGCCGCAGCGAGAAGCTTCGCCTGCAACTCTCGCGCCTTTGTGGCGGCATCAGCAGCACTTTTGGCGGCGTGAAGAGCTGTGATCGCATTCTGCACCTCAGCAGCTACCTGCGATTCCAGTTGCATCACTCGTAGCTGCTGCTGCCTTAACAGCGCCTTGTCTGCTCCAAGATTCGCCTCCGCCACGCGGTTTTGCACCGGCAGGAAGAACTGCACCCCAGCCTCATACAACGTTGAGGAGCGGTTGCCTCCGGTCGGAAGCGGGTCGGTAGGCGCATTGCCCGTCAAGGTGTCTCCACCGATCGCGGTCAGTCCGGGGATCACGACCCCTCGGCTCTGATAGCTTCCGTAGAGATCAATCTCAGGCTTAGCGGCATTGGATGCGCTCGCAACCTGCCGCTCGCCGTTGGTCAGCTGCAAGCGCGCCTGTTGCACATCAGGGCGCCTCTCCCACGCGCTCTTGATTAGCTCGGGAAGCGGCGCCGGCGGTTCGGCCTCTGGAGGCAAGAGCGGGTCGGTCGCTACGATTTCGGGCGTCGTGCCCGGTGTGCTCGTGAGCGACTGCGGGTCGAGCAGCGTTCGCAGAATGACCTGCTGCTGGTCTCGTAGAGAGATCGCCTGGGTGAGCAGCAGTTGGGTGCTCGTCACGAGTGACTGCGCCCGTGCTACTTCGATGGGTGGCATCCGTCCTACGTTTAGCTGCTCCTGGTCGTTATGCAACAGCAACTCGGCGTCGTTCAGCGCCTGCTCCTGCACTTTGACCGAATCCTGCAGGCTCACCAGGTCGATATACAGGTTTTCTACTCCGGCAATCGTGCTGATCATCTGCTGCTTCAGTACCGCCGCGGAGATCTTCTTGTTCGTCTTCGCGATGGCGATATAACGGGTGTTGTTCGCGTGGCCGGCCCCGCGCAAGAGCGGTTGCGTGATGAGAGCATAGGCATTGGGATGGGAAAACGGAACCGCGCTGGAGCGCCCCGAGTAGAAACTCTGCACGAAGTCGTTGACGCCCAACTGAATCGTGGTCCCCGGGCTAAAACCTTTGGTCAGGAGAGTATTGCCAAGGGTATTGTCGGTTACCAAGGTATCGGCTGGCGTCGCCGGGGTAACCGTTAGGAGCGAGACTTCCGGGTTCCGCCGCAGCCACCCGTACCGGCCGAGCAGCTGTGCGTCGAAGCCGGGCACTGGCGACCCACCGGAATATGGGGTCGGGCTGAGGGATAAGGAGTGTGACGCCTCCAGCACGCGGCTTGTGTTGTAGGACGAGGATACTGTTGAAGTAATCGGGTCCACGCTCAACGGGGAGAGACCGGGAGAGGAGAAGCTGAGCAGTGGCACTGCCACAGGTGCTTCTCCAGCTGGCGTATCCGCGACAGTGTAGTTAATCGGACGCGGCAGTCCGCCGCCCTTCGCTAAAGGGACGTTCTGGTCCGCAATCGTCTGATCGACCCTTTCGATCTCGATGTCAAGGTTGTTTTTGATTGCCATCTCGATGGCCTGCTGCAGGCTTAAGAAGAGCCGGCCGTCCTGAGGGCTCACCGGCCCTGCTGCGCTCGCGGGGTTCTGCACCAGCGAGGGCGAAGGTGCGGGCGCGTTCGCAAGATCTACCGTAGCAAGCGGCGTCTGCGGGGATTGTTGCGCAGCCGCTAGAGATACCAGCACGCAGCTCACTGCGAAACCGCTAAAGGCGTGGCGCGAGTTCCGCCGCACTGCGGAGTGCCGGGAAACAAGCTCCATTGAGCACGCTTCCTTTGCAGTGCAGGGCTCCGTTCTATTGATCCTGTCCACCCTGATTGTCACCCTTCCCTCCCGCACGGGGATCTGCAATGCCGCCCTGTTGGCCGGCGGGGGCAGGCCGTGTGTTCACGCGAGCACCCTGCTTCACGGCGTCATTGGGGTTCACCACGACGAGATCACCGTCCTGCAGCCCAGAGGTGATGTAAATCTGGGTACCGAGATCCCGCCCTACGTTCACCGGCCGCATCTGGATGATGTTGTGCTCGACCACCGGCACAAACTGACCGCGCGCCATCGTAAGCAGGCTATCGCCGGAGATCAGGATGCCCGGGTTCGGGGCCCTATAGTGCATCTGCAGGGAAGCGAACATGCCCGGCCGCAGCCGGTGTTGTGGATCCTCGACCTGTATCTCAGTAAGTAGCGTCCGGCTCTGTTGGCTGAGAGAGTCGCTGCTCCGAACCACTTTGCCTTTGAATGTCTCTCTCGGCAACTCCGAAAAGGTGAGGTCCACAGGCTGGCCGGTCTGCACGAAAGGCGCATCCTGCTCCGGCACGGACACAAACACTTCGAGACTGCCGAGGTCCACGACATCGAATAATTCGCCGCCCTGCGCGCCCCCCGTAAGCGGCCCGCCTGTGGAGCCGGCGGGGACAGCCGACAGGCCCTGTCCGGCTCCTGAAGCCAAAACCAGGCTGCCAACTTCGACGTTGCGTGCGGTGATAGTGCCGTTGATTGGCGAGCGAACCTGCTCGAAATCTGCCAGTGCCTGCGCGCGAGCCAACGCTTCCTGAGCTCCCTTCACCGCATTCTCCATCGCCTGCAGGTTCGATTGCGCCGACTCAACCGCAGCGCGCGCCGTATCGTCATCCTGCATGGAAAGAATGCCGTGGAGCGTCAACGTGTGCACCCGGGTATAGGTCGCCTGCTGCAGCCGCAGTGTGGATTGCGCCGTTAGCACGTTGTCTTTGCTTTGCTGCACAGCCGCCGCCGCTTGCGCGACTGAGGCGTCCAGATCCGGCGCCGAGATTACCCCCAGTAGCTGCCCCTTGCGTACCGTATCCCCCAGGTCCACGTACCGGGCCTTCAAATACCCCGAGGCTCGCGCATAAATATGCGCACTCCGGAGCGGGGTCACGGTGCCCGGCAAGGTCAGCTCCTGCTCTGAACTTGCGGCATGCACGATCTGGGCCTCCACGATCGGCAAAGCGTTCTTCTGCTGTTGAGCTCTGGCGTTCACTTCCTTGTTGCGCTTGTAATGAGGCAGCCATCCCAGCAGCAGGGCCAGGGCCAGTACCACGACCGCTATCAGAATCCATAGCATCCGCCGGCCGTGCCTTTGCAGCGGTTGCTCCCCATGCTGCTGATTGTCAGCCGCGGGTGTTGGTGCGATGTCTGCGCTCATTGGTGCGCTCCCTGGACCTCGTCCTCTAGCCGCTTTTCCCAGTTCACCGGAGCCTGCTTACTCATCAGCGAATACATCACCGGCACGATAAACAACGTGCCCACCGTAGCGAACAAGAGGCCACCGATCACGGCCCGCCCAATCGGCGCGTTCTGCTCGCCCCCCTCGCCAAGCGACAGCGCCATTGGGAGCATGCCGATGATCATCGCCAAAGCCGTCATGCACACAGGTCGCAGCCGCGTCGAGCCTGCGATCAGCGCGGCCTGCTTTGCATCCTTGCTGTTCTCGCCTTCACCGCGCGATTCGTTCGCAAAACTGACCACCAGGATGCTGTTGGCGGTTGCGACGCCAATGGTCATCAGCGCCCCCATCAGGGAGGGAACGTTGAACGTCGTCTGCGTCAGAAACAGCATCCACACGATGCCCGCGAACGCTCCCGGAAGCGCCATCAGAATGATGAACGGGATGGTCCATGACTGGAAGTTCATCGCCATCAGCAGATACACAAACACCACCGCCGCAGCAATCCCGACTTCCAGGTTCGCGAAGGATGTGTTCATCGTCAGCACCTGCCCGCTCAGAACGATCTGTACTCCAGGCGGCAGGTGTTGCGAATTCTTCTTCACGATCTTCTCCACATCACTCGCGACTCCGCCCAAGTCACGCTGTTGCACATTCGCGAACACGTCCATGATGGGCAGCGCGTTGTAATGCGAAACGGTTTGCGGCGAAACCTGCCGCTCGGTCTCCGAAACGTTGCGTAACAACTGGTCGCTGGCACCGGGCATCGGCGCCGTGACGGCCGTCTGCTCCAGAGCGTCGAGGTTATGCAGGCGGTATTGTGGTACCTGCACGATCACCGGGTATTCGACCCCTGTCTTCGGATCGAGCCAGAAGTTCGGCGCAACCTGCCCACTGCCGGAAAGCGACAACAGCACGTTATCGGAGACGTCCCTCGCCGTGAGCGCGAGTTCTTGCGCCTTGAGCCGGTCCACGTTGATTTTCAATTTGGGCGCATTAACCTCCTGCTGCATGAACACATCCACTGCACCCGGAACGCCCTTGATCTGCTCCTTCATCATTTCGGCGATTTGCGCAGTCGACGCCGCGTCTTTTCCCCGCACCTGCACATCGATCGGCGCGGGCAGCCCGAAATTCAGCGTTTGATTCGTGATGTCGGCGGGTTCGAAGAAGAACGTCTCTTCGGGAAACTTCTGCGCGAAGTCCTCGCGCAGAACCTTCATCCACTCCTGTGTCGGCCGGTGTTCGGCTGCGAGCAGCACCAGGACATCTCCATCCCCATTACTCGTCGTATCGCTCGCCGAATAGGCCAGGTTTACACCCCCTGGGGGCAGCCCGATGTTATTGATCACCATCTGCAGTTCCTCCGCAGGGATCACGCGCCGAATCTCCTCGTCGACCTGCTTGAATACCTCCGTCGCCGTTTCGATCCGTGTGCCCACCGGCGGACGCACGTGAAACTCCATCTGCCCGGAATCCACGTAGGGGAAGAAGTCCCGGCCGATCACCGGAATCAAGGCCAGCGAACCGAGAGACACCGCCGCGAATGCTGCCAGCGTCATCGTGGAGTGCCCCAGTGCCCACTCCAGTCCGCCCTTGTACTTCTCGGAGAACCATTCGAACCCACGGTCAAAACCCTCGTGAAACCGCCAGATGAAGCTTCGGCTCAGCGGCGACTCGTTCTCCTGCCCCTGATAGAGGGGCACCTCCTTCGGTAGAAGGAAGTGCATCATCGTGGGCACCAACGTACGCGACAGCCCGTACGAGGCGATCAGCGCCAGCACTACATTCACTGCCAGCGGTGTGAAGATGTACTTCGCGGAACCGGAGAGCAACGTCACCGGCACGAACACGATGCAGATCGACATGGTCGAGATCAGCGCCGGCATCGCTACCTGCTCGGCGCTGTCCAGGATCGCCCTGGCCAGAGGCTTCTTCTCCTCTAGCCCGAGATTGCGGTGCGTGTTCTCGATCTCGACCGTCGCATCGTCGACCAGCATGCCCACCGCCAGCGCCAGTCCCGCCAGCGACATGACATTGATCGTCTCGCCGATAGCCGAAGACACGGCGATCGCGAACAATGCCGCCAGCGGAATGGATACGCACACAATCAGCGTGCTTCTCCAGCTGCCGAGAAACACCAGCACCATCATGGCGGTGAGAAACGCGGCCGTCACCGCCTCCTGCACTACGTCGCGGATCGAAGCCCGCACCAGCACCGATTGATCGAAGATAGGCGTCAGCGTCAGCGCGCTTGGGAGTCCGGCTTTGATGCGCGGAAGCGCCGCCCTCACCTCATCCACGATGGTCAATGTCGAAGACGCTCCGCTCTTGATAACAGTCAACAGCGCCGACGCCTGCCCGTTCTCGCTCACATAGCTTGTCTGCGGCTGGTATCCGTTATGGATCCAGGCCACATCCTTCATCTGAACGACCGCGCCATTCACCGTCCGGATCGGCAGAGCGTTCAGCTCCGCGATGGTGCTCGCGCTGCTGTTAGTTCCCACCAGGTACTCCCGGTCGCCCATCTTCTCCGTGCCCGAGGGCGTGACCAGATTCTGGTTATTCAGCGCGGCGGAAAGATCCGAGGCGGTCAGGTGATTGGCCGCCAGCTGCACCGGATCCACGTCTACCATGATGGATCGCTGCTCACCGCCATACGGCAGCGGCACCGCTGCGCCATTGATGGTCGCGAGCTGCCCGCGAATAAAGTTCTGGCCCAGGTCATAGAGCTCGGTTTGCGAAAGCCCCTTTCCGCCCAGGCTTACCTGCACGATAGGAACGCTGGAAGCGTCATACTTGAGCACATACGGCGGCAGGATACCCGACGGCATCAGGCGCAAAAGCGACTGCGACAGCGCCGTCACCTGCGCAATCGCAAGATCCACCTGCACACCTGGTTGGAAATGGATCTTGATAACTCCGACGCCGTTATAAGACTGCGATTCGGTGTACTGGATGTTGTTGACTGTTGTCGGCAGCGCTCGCTCGCAGACCCCGACGATGCGCTTGGAGACGTCATCCGCATCCAGGCCGCCATAGGTCCAGATGACGCTCACGATTGGAATATCGATGTCCGGCAATATGTCTGTCGGCGTCTTCAGGATGGAGGCTATGCCGAAGATCGCGATCAACACCGCGACAATGACGAAAGTATAGGGCCTCTGTAGCGCAAAGCGAACAATCCACATAAGCGCTCTCCTCGTTTGCAGTCAAAAGAGTCAATCTGCGCCTGTCGACTTACATCTTCGTGAAACCCTCACCCGAGCGACTATCGCATAAGTACTGGCGTCTTGTCGTCCGGTATCCCATCGATTTCAGATCTGTGAGGTTTGTGTGGCCCTTTGACGATAAGTTTTCGCAAATAGCGGATTCATTGGTTGAGGGAGACGTCCAGGACTCCGCTGCGGCGAACATCTCCGGAAACACCTAGATCGTCATCCCCAGCGTTCTCGATATAGTGCGGCGAGACAATCGGGACAAAGCCCACTTCCCTGGCGTGTGGAAGTCCATAATACGCGCATCATCGACAGGCATAAAGACAGCCACGCAGCCGCCATCCGGCCTGCCATTCGCTTGCGTTTCGTGGCCAGTGAAGCCCGCGCATAGCTCGCGGAATGCCCGGCCGAAAGGGCGGTACTTAGAGGTATACTGCGGATTCTTGGTTCGGGACCCCTCGTGTCGCTGCAAAACATCCCATACAGTTGGAAAGTTAATCCTATTGCGTCGCAAGAAGGAGCTTTATGTCCCATCATCTTGATTCACCCATCGCTCGGCAGGATATCCGTCTCGACATCACGGATCTGTACGTATTCCGTGGCCAAACGGGCACCGTGTTTGTCATTAATGTCTGCCACTCAATCTTCGGCCCCATTCCTGCGCCTGGCTACCATCCGGAAGGAATGTATGAGTTCAAAGTCGATCTCAACGGTGATGCGATCGAGGATGTCACCTACCGCATTACATTCAGCGAACGTGACAAGGACGGGAAACAGAGCTACGTCGTACGTTGCATCAGGGGTGCGGAGGCGGTCGATCCGCGTGCGCCAGGCATTGTTGTGGCGCAGGGCACAACTGGGGAGACAGTCACCACAGCATCCGGCCTGCGTATCTGGGCGGGTAAAGCAGGCGACCCGTTTTGGATCGAGCCCGATGTGCTTCACGCGGTTGGCCATGCGTTTCAGGACGGCACGTCCGTGAACCTCTCCGGGTGGGATCCAAGTCGCGCGAAAAACCTGTTTGCCGGTCACACGGTCTATTCGATTGTCCTGGAGGTGCCCGATGGCGAGTTGCTCTCCGGCGCATACAAACGCCGTATCGGTGTGTGGGCCGTAGCAACGCTCGCTACCGATGCTGGTGGGTGGCGCTCGATCAATCGCGTTGGCCTTCCAATGATCCACCCGCTGTTCACCCAGTACAACGAAGATCTCGGGAACCGTCTCAATGCCGGGCGCCCTTCTGATGATTTCGCGACTTACGGAGAGGCCGTCACCAAGGCGATCGCCGGTGTCGTGTCGGCGAATGGAACCGCAGAAGACCCCAACGGGTATGCGGAGAAAGTTGCGCACCGGTTCTTTCCCAACGTCCTTCCTTACGAGGTCGGCACTCCAGCCGTGTTCGGCTTTGCGGAGTGGAATGGTCGCTCCCTCACTGACAACGCGCCAAATGTCATGTTCTCGATAGCTGCGAACACCCCTGTCAGCCTTGGGATCGGCAAGGAATCGGTCGCCTCGAAGCCGTCGAAGACATTCCCGTACGTTCCGGACGCGCCTCCTGAAAAGTGGTCGACTCCTGCCTGAGTGCCGCTCGTCTTCAACGGAAGAGGGAGTTCTTTTTGGGTAACCGCGTGCCAACGGCGCAAAGGCACAGCCGGCACGCAAGTCTGTTCAGGCTTCGAAGTAGCGCATTTGTTCGAGATCGGCAATTAGCCCAGGCCCGGTTGGGTGCCATGCCAGCCGCTCCTGGGTTTGCGCG
Organism: uncultured Acidobacteriaceae bacterium; assembly: GCA_963741395.1. GTDB lineage: Bacteria > Acidobacteriota > Terriglobia > Terriglobales > Acidobacteriaceae > Edaphobacter. The sequence goes on along the minus strand of CAVUHV010000006.1, from coordinate 171,461 downwards.
CTTGACGCCGGAACGTCGCGACCAGCGAACACGCCGAGCCATCCAAAATGGGCCGTAGCCTCTTCCGGAGACATGGCAACAACCGGCACCTTCAAACCTCGACCAATGACTTCAGCAATGTCCCGGAGAGTCACTCCCTCTTCAGCCACTGCATGATACCTCGCGCCTGCATCCCGCTTCTCCAGCGCCAGCCTGTAGAGACGGGCAGTGTCGAGGACGTGTGCCGCAGGCCAACGGTTGAGTCCGTCGCCGACATACGCGGACATGCCCTTCTCGCGGGCCAGCGCGATGGCGTAGGTGATGAGCCCTTGCTTGATCGTGTTGTGAACCTGGGGAAGGCGCACCACCGACACTCGCGCGCCCTTTGCCGCGACCGAATCCGCCGCCTCTTCCGAAGCTGCACGCGGAACGGCAGCGGAGCTCGCAGCTGCATCCTCTTCTGTCGCCAGCCTACCCGGTGCACCGTTGGCCATTCCTGTCCCGGAGGTAACAATCAACGGTCGATCTGAGCCAGCCAGCGCCGAACCCAAGACCTCGATTACATGCCGGTCGGCCTCACAGTTGGCCACGTACTTTGAAAAGTCGTGGTTGAAGGCGGTGTGGATCACTGCATCCGCCGTTGCAGCTCCGCTGCGCAAGCTTTCCAAGTCTTCAAGATTCCCTCGATGTACCTGGGCGCCAGCGGCGATGAGCGACTTGGCGCCCTCGTCGGAGCGGGCGAGGCCGAGGACCTGATGGCCTGCGCTGATGAGTTCCTTCACGATTGCGGAACCGATGAACCCGGAAGCACCGGTGACAAAAACTCGCATTGCAATCTCCTTCGGGCCTGACCACGACTGAATTCGCAGCCCGGTTATAAGATTGGCAGTCGGTGCGATACGATCTACGCTGGAAGTCCGTAGTTTTCGCTCGATCGTCCGGGAGGACTCATGGACCCTCTCTCACAGGTGCTCTCACTCATAAAACCCCGCAGTTACAAATGCGGGGGCCTAGACGTAGGTGGCGAACTGTCGATTCAGTTCCCACAGCATGAGGGCATCAAATGTTATGCGGTGGTTTTCGGCCAGGGCTGGCTATTAGTTGAAGGTGTTCCGGATGCGGTGCGCCTGGCTAGCGGGGATTGCTTTCTGCTGCCAAGCGGTCGGCCTTTCCGCCTCGCAAGCGACCTCAGAGCATCGCCTGTTGACGCCCTCGCGCTCTTCGCTAACAAGAGAAATGGCGGCATCGACTCGCTCAATGGCGGCGGGGACTGCCTAATTGTGGGCGGCCACTTCACCTTTTCCGGCCATCATGCCGGTTTTCTGCTTAGCTCGCTGCCGCCCATCGTGCATCTCCATAAAGAGCCGGACAAAGCCGCGCTGCGCTGGTCTTTGGAGCGGATGATGCAGGAATTACGCGAGCCGCAGCCGGGCAGCTTTCTGATAGCGGAACACCTCGCGCACATGATGCTGGTGCAAGCCCTCCGGCTGTACCTGGTCGAGGGATTAAGGGGTGGCTCAGGCTGGCTCTTCGCACTGGCGGATAGACAGATGAGCGCGGCGATCAGTGCCATGCATGATGACCCGGCACATCGGTGGACAGTAGAGGAACTGGCGCAGCAGGCCGGCATGTCAAGATCGATCTTCGCGGCCCGATTCAAAGAAACGGTTGGGGACTCACCCATGGAATACCTGACGCGCTGGCGAATGCTGCTGGCTGAAGAGAAGCTGGCAAACTCGGGCGATTCCATCTCCGGAATCGCCCGATCACTCGGCTATGAATCGCAAAGTGCCTTTACCAAAGCTTTCAAAAGGGTTCTGGGTCGTTCGCCGCGACGTTCCTCCCATGCTCATACGGCCGCCTATGCCAGCTCGTCCTCATGAAGAAAGCACAATGAAGACCGCCCTCGAAGCACCGGCAGGTACGTTGCTCGCGTGACATGGCTACCGGTTGACTGGTTCTATAGGTCCAGAACGGATCAGCAACAAGAGACAAGCTTGCGGTCATCCATCGCTGAATAGTTTGACGTCGCGCTAGTTTAGCTTCGCCCCACTGCGAACTGCCGTGACGGAGCGACTCTTCACCGCAATTCACAGACTCGGAGATTGGCCGCACGATCACCTTTTAGGACATTCCAAGCGCCGCTGGTGCCGCCTGTCACTTTCGCGTTCTTTTCGCCTCCATATAGCACGGTCAGGAGTATCGGTTTATGATTGCCTTTCTCCCAGTCCCAAGTCGAATGCGTTGAGAAGAGGTTTTACGATGATGACCAACGTAAGTTCAATGCAAAACGAGGCGACAAGATCGGCAGATCTACTCGATGCGGCAAACGGGCTTGCATTAGTACGCGTGACGATCGGCGCGATGTTTGTGTCGGTCTTTTTCGAAAATCTGGGAAAAGGTCTCTACAAGCCCGCGGGCTATGCAGGACTGATTGGCTATTACATCAAGGCGAGCCATTGCCCGGCTGTATGGAAGGCGGTCATGAGTTTTATGGCAAGCCACGCCGCGATGGTAGCTCCCTTGCAGGGCTTGACAGAGATTTCTCTCGGCATCCTGCTCGTAATCGGTCTGTTTACTCGCCCTGCCGCCTTCGTGGCTTTTCTGCTTCTCACCAGCCTTTGGATCTCGGAGCTGGGTACGTCGTGGATCTGGGAACTGCTGGTTTCGGTGATGGCAGCGCTGGGGCTCGCTATTGGACGCGCCGGCCGGCGATGGGGTGTTGACGCGTGGCTGGCACATCGGTGGTCGTCTTCTCCGTGGTGGTGATCGCGCTTAGCCACGTGCGAGTTTCCGTTATCATCCCTACCCACAATGAAGCGCAGGCGATTGAGCGCGTTCTGGCAGATCTCCCGTCCGATCTCACGACGGAGGTCATCGTTGTCGACAGCAACTCGAATGACGGGACTCCCGAAATCGCCGCAAGTATGGGAGCCCGGGTCGTTCAGGAACCTCGCCGCGGATATGGGCGCGCCTGTCTGACGGGACTCGCGAATGCCAATGCGCCTGACGTTGTTGTGTTCCTCGATGGCGACTACAGCGATCGCCCCTCTGAGCTGCCGATTCTATTAGCGCCAATCACTGAGGGGCGTGCCGACATCACGCTCGGTTCCCGCCTCCGAGAGCGGCCTGCTGCTGGGGCATTGCCTTGGCATCAGGTGTTTGGTAATCGCCTCGCCGCCAGCATGATCAGGCTTCTCTATGGATTAGAAATCAGTGATCTCGGCCCGTTTCGTGCCGGACGTGCGGATGTACTTCGCGCGCTCACCCTCGAAGAAACCACTTATGGCTGGGCCGTTGAGATGATCTTGAAAGGCGCCATGGCGGGATTCCGCGTGGTTGAAGTCCCGGTTAGCTACTATCCGCGCATCGGGAAATCGAAGATCAGCGGTACGCTGAAAGGGACGGTCGGTGCTGCTTGGTCCATTTTCGGCCTAATGGTGCGATATTATTTTCGGCAGCGGAAGGCGGGAGCCCCACGGTCCGGATAGCTGCGCGTTGATATTCTATGGAATCCTCAAGCCAGACCGTGGTGCCTGCGTGGAACAGCGACCGCGTGCTGGTAATCATGGCGAAAGCGCCAAGGCTGGGCGCGGTCAAGACTCGCCTGACTGCAAGCCTTTCTCCTGAGGCTATCACTGCTTTCTATTGCTGTCTTCTCGACGACACGATAGAGCTGGCGCGATCACTGGGGGATGTGGAGGTCGCCATCATGTGCCCGGACTCGGACGTAAACGAGCTGGCGCGATTAGCAGGCAAAGAAGTGAGCGTAGTTGCGCAGAAAGGTGAAGGCCTTGCTGCAGGCCTCACTTCGGTGTTTGCGCACTTCGCGGAGGATCATCAGCGACTTACCATTGCCTTCAACAGCGACAGCCCACATCTGCCGCGTTCTGTTCTGGAAGACGCGTTCGAAACGCTGGCCGCGCATGACGTAGTCGTGGGGCCGACGCACGACGGAGGCTACTATCTCGTAGGGGCAAAGACTTCTTATCCTACGCTTTTCGTACACGACGGAATGGGCACCAACAGCGCGCTCGAGAGACTCCTATCGCGCGTACGAACTCTTGAGCTTTCCGTAGGTTTCGCAGAGCCTTTTTACGATATTGATGTAGCGGACGACCTGACTCGTCTAGCGATGGAGTTGCGTTTGGCTCCGGAGAGGGCGCCACGCACAGCGATGTGGCTTAAAGAGTGGGAACTTATGGCGGTACAATCACGGACGGGCACGGGAGAATTGTGAAGATCCCCCCGGCGTGGAGAGTGTACATACTCGGCGTCACGTTGTGCGTGGCGCTGATTATCTGCTCACGCAACTTCGGCGATAGGGGCGGACCGTACTTCATGGCCTCTTTGACGCCTGCGGGAATTGTGTACCTCTTAGCGATCCGTGAGTTTTTCGCTACGCCAAGATTTCCGCGGCGCGTTGTCGTCATCGGGCTCGTCCTGGCTGCCGTATGGCACATTGCATTTCTTCGAGTGCCCCCAGGCGCCGATGAAGATATTTATCGATATGTTTGGGATGGACATCTGCAGCGGCTTGGCTACAACCCCTACATTGTCGTTCCCAGCGATCCTGCTGCTAAGGGGCTGCATACTCCAGAAACTCGCAACTTGAACAACCCGAATCTACCGAGCCCATATCCAGCGGGGGCGCAGCTATTCTTCCGCGCCGTAACCGCCATTCACGAATCTACATTTGCACTGAAAGTAGCGTTCGTAATTTGCGATTTCGCAATTGCTCTCGTGTTGCTCGATGTCTTGCGTTGTAACCGGCAAGGCGTTCACCTGGTTCTGGCATACGCCTGGAACCCATTGTTGGCTGTCGAGGTTGCGGGAAGCGGTCACGTTGACGTTGTGGGCGCCCTGTTGCTGGTGGTGTCCGCCGCTGCGCTAGGGCGTCGATGGCGGGCGACTGCGGCCGTCGGACTTGGGCTGGCTGTTGCAGTGAAATTGCTGCCGATCGTACTCGTGCCACTCTACTGGAAGCGGGTTCGCATTCGTGACGCTGCGCTGGCGACAGTCGTGGTCGGACTCCTGTACTTACCATTTCTTAATCACGGCCGCATTCCGATCGGCTCGCTTGGTAAGTACGTGCAGAGTTGGCGATTTAATGGTCCTGTGTTTGCGGCACTCGATCGAGTGGCGCCTCCGCAGTTGCTAGCCGGGCTGGCGGTGATCGTTGGATTGGCGACTGCAACCTGGCTAAGACGCGCAGCGCCCAAGTGGTCTGCAGAGTTATTTGCATGGCCAATGGCAGCAGCTCTTTTGTGTGCACCCGCCGTATTCCCATGGTATCTTCTCTCGCTTCTGCCATTTCTAACGTCGGCCTCGACGCTGCCGATCATCATCTGGACGGTGAGCATTATCCCCACCTACGTTGTTTGGCACCTGCGCACACTTGGGCGTCCGTGGGGGTCGCTTCCTGGCTGGGTAATGCCGCTTGAATACGGATGCGTGGCGATAGCTGCTGCAATTATGTGGTTGCGCCGTGGGAGGGAACTGGGGCGCGCGAACGCACTATCAGACAAAGTATAATTTCCAGCTGTTCAGTTTAAAGGTTTCTCTCCGACGTCCTGGGACAACGTTCGTTCAATCCAAAAAGGGAGACTTCCATGACAAAACCGACCTACCGTTCGATGATTCGTCTTCTGACTCTCGGCGCCCTGGTCCTTGCCGCAACGTCCTGGGCGCAGCAGCGAGCGCCCATTATCGAACAGATCGCTAAAGCGTATGGTCTCGATTCGTATGGGCAGGTTGAGGCGATCCGCTACACGTGGAACGGAGAAATCACCGGACTCTTCAAAGCTGCTCATGTGTGGGAGTGGGAACCTAAGGTAGGTAAGGTCTCCTACGAGGGAAAGGATAAGGACGGCAAGCCGGTAAAGGCGACTTTTCTTATGTCTCAGCTCACCAGCCAACCTGCCGACGTGAAGGACCAAATTGCGCCGTCATTCGTCAATGACAACTATTGGCTTATCTTCCCCTTCCATGCTTACTGGGACACCAGCGCCACCGTCACCGATCAAGGTATGCAGAAGCTCCCGATAGGCAGCGGCTCGGCCAGGCTGGTTTCAGTGAAGTATCCCGCGGAGGCCGGCGGTTATACACCCGGGGACACTTGGGACCTGTATGTCGGCAAAGACAATCGGGTGGAGCAATTTATCTACCACCGCGGCGGGCCCAAGCCGCCGCAACTCGTCACTGCGACGTGGACTGGCTATAAAAAGGCAGGTCCTCTGCTTATCGCAACGGAGCACCGCGGCACCGCCGATGGCAAGCCTCTGCACATCTTCATTACTAACGTGTCCGTTAAGCTGACGGGATCGGATAAGTGGATCAACGCGCAGTAAGCCGCGCGGGACGAGGCTATATCTCCAACCGCTCCCGGAACTGTAGAATGCACGCACTGTGATGAGGGCTGACGTCAATCTGGATGTTGGGCCAAAGACATTTGCGTCCGGTCTGCTGCCAGAGTTGATCGCTGTGCTGCGCCGCAGCCGTCCGGGGGATTTAGTTTCCCTCGCCGGTGACGACAAAGGCATTGGCCCTGAGTTGGAAACGTGGTGCCGGTTCACCGGGAATCCGCTGGTGGAAGCAGCGGTTGAAAATGGCCGCGCGCGATGGGTCTTCCGGTGCGGAGCCGTTCCAGAGTATCCCTCAGACAATCGCCCGGTAGGCTCCCGGCTTTGGCTGTACACAAATTTCCACTGTAACCTGCATTGCGACTATTGCTGTGTGCGTTCGTCGCCCGCCGTGCCGAGACGGGAGCTAGGGCTTGCGCGGGTGCAGCGGATTACTCGTGAAGCGCCAGAGCTTGGCGTCAAAGAAATTTTCGTGACAGGAGGCGAGCCGTTTCTGCTGGAGGATATCGGCGAGATTCTGCTTTGTTGTGCTACAGCCGCCCCGACCACGGTGCTGACCAACGGAATGCTATTTGGCGGACGACGCGAGGAGAGCCTGGGAGCGTTGCCTCGCGATCGAATTGTCCTGCAAATCAGCCTGGACAGCGCTGCGCCAGAGCTGCATGACCTCCATCGTGGGCGCGGCGCGTGGGCGCGCGCACGTGAAGGGATCCAGCGCGCTCGTGCGCAAGGTTTTCGCGTGCGCCTGGCGGCAACCGTTTCGACTGATGTCGAGGCTGAGGAGTTCCGTCAGTTCCTCGATGAGGAGAAGATCGCTGCAGAAGACCGGGTAATTCGCCGGATCGCTTTGCGCGGTTCTGCAACCGAAGGTCTTGCCCTCAGCCGAGCCGATCTCGTGCCGGAAGTCACCATCACGGCCGAGGGTGTTTACTGGCATCCGGTCGGAGCAACGGATGCTGATCTGCTTGTCACGCGCGACATTTTTCCCCTGTCCGAAGCCTTCGCTGCGGTTCGCCGGGCCTTCGAGCGCGAAGGCGAACACGCGAATAGGCTGGCAAGGATATTTAACTGCGCATGAGTCGGTTAAGCTCAGATCTCTAAGCCGACTTGGCAAATAGCGGCTCGAAGAATCCCTGTTGAGCCGCAGCCTGCCGCAATGCAACGTAACCATCAACGTGAGGCGGCAGCCAACGCTGAAGTCCTTCGGCCTCGAGTATAGGTCGATGAACCGGGTTGTCGTAGCTCATCGCTGAGAGTGCTTCGGCGAACCGGCGCTCCTGCTCCTTGTCGAGATTGGGCCGCGCCGTGAACATGCAGTGATTGTAGGTCGGAGAAGACCATATCTCACGAAGGCCGCCTTCGGGCACGAGGCGCTCGTTGCGTACGGTGTCCCAGAAGGGGCCGCCGATCGCGCCGGCATCGGCCCGCCCGTCGAGGACCGCGCGCACGACTTCCACCTCGCTGGTCCCGGTATCACCATGTTTGCCTACGTCGCTGTCGAAGCGCAGCGTGCGATAGTCTCTACCCTCGCGCATGCCCTGCTGCTCCAGGAAGTGAACGGGCAGAATAGCTGCGTGTCCGCTGTCTCGGCTGCCAATGGCGAGCGTCCGATCTCTCAAATCCGCGAGAGTAGAAATGGGACCTCCCGTGGCCGCGACGATCTTTGTCATCCAACCTAGGTCGGTGTCGCGCATAGCGACCGCGCGGCAGGTATGGCCGCTCCACTCATCTGCTTGCAGGTAGGCCAGATTTGTGTTCCAGGCGATATCGATATGCGGCACAGGCTCGCCCGGTGGGGCGAGGAGCGCCATGACCTGCGCCTCGTAGCTTTGAAATAGAACGACCTCAACGGGGAGATGCGCCTCTTCGTGAAAGTAGCGCCGCATTCCTTCCCAAATCGTGACCACCTTCGGATTGTAGGCGACAGCTCCCACCCAGATTGTTTTGCTCATAAATCCCCCACGTTCTTCATCAGTGGCGTTTCACAAGACATCTTTCGTCTTTGCAACATGCAGTCCTAAAACAGCGGTATTCCCAGGAGCGATTTCCCGATGAACTCACGTAGAACGTCGCCCGTTGGCGCCATCACAGCGCCCGCGTGCGCATCGCGGAACAGGCGTTCGATGTTCATGTGCTTCGAAAATGCAGCACCGCCGCAAACGCGCATGGCTGTCGAGGTGACGCTGATAGCGACATCACCTGCAGCAGCTTTCGTCTCAAGCACGCGCAGCATGGTCGTCTCGCGGGGCTTCTCAAGATGATCAATCAAATCGTCGATGCGCGCCGACAGTCCATCGGCCTCAATCTGCATCGTCGCGAGTTGCGCGCGCAGGGTAGGCAGGCTCTCGCCGAGGCTCTGACCGAGATGCTCGAATTTTGCGCTTTTGAGGTGCGCTGCCGTTCCGGCGACCGCCGCTCGACACAATCCCAGGGCAACGGCCGCCGTCCCCAAATTGAACAGCGGGAGCACTACGTTTAGCATGGCCTGAAAGCCCGCGCCGTCATCGGTGAGTTGAAGATCGGACGAGACCTCGCAGTCGTCAAGCGTGATGGGCGCAGAAGCGTTGGCCCGAAGTCCCAAACCGTCCCAAGGCCCCGCAACAGAAAGGCCGCGCGTTTGCGCTGGGAGAAGATAGAGGGTCGAATCGGTGGGCCCAGCTCCTTCAGGGGCGAGCGAAGAAACCACGTAGCTCTGCGCATGACCCGCGCTCGTCACCCACGATTTCTTAGCGCTGATTCGCACACCCTTACCATTCTGGCGCGCGCGAGACATAGGCGCCCAGAAATGGCTGCGTGAGCCGGCTTCGCTGAAAGCCAGAGTGGATAAATGACGCCCCGCACCGATCTCCTGCAATATGGGCGTGACCGCCTGAACCGCGCTTGGACGCGCCGCCGCGATCACCGTGGTGCCGAGTATGTGCATGAGGTAGACCATGGCGATAGAAGCGTCCGCCTCGGCCAGCGTCGCCACGACAGTCGCAAATGTGCGAAACCCCAGTCCTGACCCGCCAACCTCCACCGGCAGCATCAGCCCAAGCAGTCCAGACTCACCAAGCGACTCGACAGCCTCGGTAGAGAATCGTCCTGTCTTGTCGTTTTGTCCTGCCGATGGCGCCAGCACGCGACTGGCAATCTCTTGGGCTTTCAAAACGGCCGCATCATGAGTCATGATTCACCTGCTATCCATGAATCTTCTTGACCGAGCCATGATTGTCGCCGAGGATGCTCAGAGAGGTCAACCTTCCAAGCGGCTGTCTGGCCCAAACACGCAGTTGTACATGCATGTTTCTAACCTCGGCTAAGCCCGCTTGGGGCACTCTGGAGCCGGTTGCCCATCATTCATACTTCAAGCTATTCAGGTTTACAAGAGTCTCATGGAACCGGAGTGGTTCTAAAGGAGCCTGGGGTTCGCTTCTAGGTGGAGGGAAAAAGAAACTTCAACATCGGTGCCACGCGCTGCGCCCAGGCCAGCTCATTGTGCTCTGCACCTGTCACCTCGGTGTAAGTCAGATTCTCACCGAGCTTCCATCCTTTTCTGAGCAAACTCTTTTCGAGTGTGCGCGCATCTGGGACGGCACGCTTACTCTCTTTCGTGCCGATATCGAGCCATATCTTCAGCTCCGGCTTTTTATCGATCTGCGCAACCGTCTTTAGGATGGCGCGCTCATGCCACCACACCGATGGAGACATGACGGCGAGCTTGCCGAACGTTGAGGCGTAACGCAGCCCAAGGTAGAGAGATACCAGTCCACCCAGCGAAGACCCTCCCATTCCACAGTTTCCAGCCCCGGGCAGCGTGCGGTAGGTCCTATCGATAAATGGCTTCAGTTCTTCAACCAGCATCCGGCCATACGCGTCCGCCTGACCACCACCTAAACGCAGGTCCTCAGTTGGTGTGTACTCATCAATGCGGTGTTCGCCGGTGTTGTAGATGCCTACGATAATCAGCGGCGCAATCTTGTCCGCGGCGCTCAACTCGTCGGCAGTCTCGCCCATCCGCCAGTGATTGCCTTTGACGAATGACGTCTCCGGATCGAAGAGATTCTGCCCGTCCTGCATGAAAAGAACCGGATAACTACGGACGGGCTCAGCATCGTAAAGCGGCGGCAGGTAGACGATGAGGTCGTGTTTCTCTTTGACCAGCCCCGACGGGAACTGCAGATGCTTGCGAAGGCGTGATTTCAGGTTAGTGCTGGCTGCTAGGGTGCTCTTGGTTTCAACTATGACGGGGTCGGTGTTCATTCTGTAGAATGGCTGGTCTTTAGACTACCAAACCCTCGATTCCGCATAGAAAGGCGCGACCAAATTGAACCGTGAATATCATCGCTGGTGGTCAAATGAGCTGCAGCGCGACATGGAGATGCTCGTCTTCGGCCACGATGGCACAAAGGTCCTGGTCTTTCCGACGTCGATGGGGCGCTTCTTCGAATACGAAGACAATAGGATGATCAATACATTGGCCGACCGCATCGATGGGGGGCAGCTTCAGCTATTCTGCGTCGACAGCGTGGACGGCGAAAGCTGGTACAACAAGCGGGCGGATCCTTACTGGCGGGTGCAGCGACATCTCCAATACGAACGCTACGTCATGGACGATGTCCTTCCGCTGATGTGGCGCAAGAATTCGTCGCCGCGTCTGATTACGACAGGCTGCAGCTTCGGCGGGTATCACGCCCTTAACTTCGCCTTTCGCCACCCCGATAAGGTAACCGGTTGCGTGACCATGGGAGCGGCATTCGACATCAGAAGCTTCCTCAACGGCTGGTCCAGCGATGATGTGTACTTCAATAATCCGCCTGATTATCTGTCGAACTGCACCGATGGTTGGCGTTTCAATCACATCCGAACGATTCTGGCGACTGGTGAGTGGGATATGTGCCTGGGTGACAACCAACGCATGGCTGAGACAATGAGAGCCCGGAGTATTCGCCATGAACTGTACGTCTGGGGGGACCACTCCAATCATGACTGGCCATGGTGGCGGCCAATGGCAAGGACCTATCTGGAGTAGAGCTGCCGGACTGCAACCGGTCCGAAAGCAGCGTCGGACGCCACCTCTTTTCCTACAAAATGCCGCCCTTTTCACCTACAATGCAGTACCGGCAAGCGGTGGTTGGCAACTTTTCGCAGCATTTTCTCAAATTCCGTAACCGACCCGCATCAGTGATGTCGCTCGCAAAGGAGTAGCCGTGAAAAAGATCGGTATCATCTTCGGCATGGAAACGACCTTTCCGCCGGCCTTGGTTGAAAGAATCAACTCCATGGGCGAGTCCGGAATCCAGGCAGAGCTAGCCTCTATCGGCGAAGTTCGCATGGCAGAACCATCCCCTTACGATGTCATCGTTGACCGGATCTCGCATGACATCCCCTTCTATCGCGGCTATCTCAAGAATGCGGTGTTGTCGGGCTCGATTATCATCAACAATCCGTTCTGGTGGAGCGCAGACGACAAGTTCTTCAACTTCGCGTTAGGCGCCAGGCTTGGTGTTGCGATTCCAAAGACGGTACTTCTGCCGCACTTTCAGCATCCGCCGGGGACAACCACTCAGTCCATGCGCAATCTTCAATATCCGATGCCGTGGGGAAGTATCTTCAGTTACGTTGGATTCCCAGCCTTTCTGAAACCTTTCGATGGAGGCGGCTGGAAGGACGTGTACAAAGTGGATTCGCCGGAGGAGTTCTTCGACGCCTACCATCAAAGTCGCGACCTGTGCATGACCCTGCAGCGTGCGGTGAAATTCAAGGAGTACTTCCGCTGCTACGTCGTCGGCCAGGAGAAGGTGCACATCATGCACTACGATCCGTCGGCGCCACAACACGAGCGGTACGTGAAAAATCCACCGGCAGTAGATCCCAAGCTACTTAAGCGCGTGGAACAAGATGCGCTCACTCTCTGCCGTGCTCTGGGGTACGATCTCAACACGGTCGAGTTCGCTTGTGAGGACGGGGTGCCTTACGCCATCGATTTCATGAATCCCGCCCCTGATGCAGACGTGCATTCGGTCGGACAGGAAAACTTTGACTGGATTGTTAATGCTGTGACCGACTTGGCGGTCAGTAAAGCGAAGCAACACAAGGGCGCACTCCAGGAATATCGCTGGAGCGCGTTCCTCAGCGGTGGCGCCACGAAGTAGGATGCGTGACGTAAATAGATTCGGGCAGTAGCAGTGCCCAGCAAGATCAGGGGGGACGATGAGCCGGCCAAGCCTCAGCATCGGGATTGAAGAGGAATATCAGACAATCGACCCGGAGACCCGCGATCTCCGCTCGCACATCCAATCGGAAATTCTCCCCAAGGCCAAGCGCGCGCTGCAAGAGTCGGTCAAACCCGAGATGCACCAGGCCGTCATCGAGGTTGGAACGAAGGTGTGCCGGGACATCAAGGAGGCCCGCGAGGACATCCTCAATCTTCGCCGCGAGATGATCACGCTTGCCGGCCAAAACGGGCTCTTGCTCGCCGCCGGAGGCACACATCCTTTCGCTGATTGGAAGGTGCAGGAGATCTATCCGGACGAACGCTACCATAAGGTGCTGGAAGAGTTGCAGATGGTCGCTCGCGCCAATCTTGTCTTCGGCCTGCATGTGCATGTCGGTATTGAGGATCGGAATACCTCGATCCACATCATGAACTCGATGCGGTATTTTCTTCCGCATATCCTGGCGCTCTCCGCCAACTCGCCATTCTGGGAGGGCCAACCAACGGGATTCAAGTCGTACCGCTCCAAAGTGTTTGAGCGCTTCCCGCGCACCGGTATCCCTGACGTCTTCGCGAATTGGGCCGACTACGAAACCTTCATCAACCTGCTAGTCAAAACGGGCTGCATCGACAATGGCAAAAAGATATGGTGGGACATCCGTCCGCATCCGCACTTCAACACACTTGAGGTGCGTGTGTGCGATATCCCCATGCGGCTGGACGAAACCATGGCAATTGCCGCCCTCATGCAGGCGACGGTCGCGATGCTATACAAGCTGCATGCGTCCAATAAGAGCTACCGCATCTATGGACGCGCGCTGCTGATGGAAAATAAGTTTCGCGCGGCACGCTATGGTGTCGACGGCAAACTCATCGATTTCGGAAAGGAAGAAGAGGTCCCGCTTCGCGATTTGATGTTGGAATATCTAGACTTAATCGATGATGTCGTGGATGAGCTTGGCTCCCGCGATGAGATAAATTACATTCACCAGATGCTAAAAATGGGCACAGGCGCCGACCGGCAACTGAAAGTTTATGAGGAAACCCATGACTTAAAGAAGGTTGTGGACTACATGGTTGCCGAGACCCGGGCCGGTGTCTGCGAGCCAATCCCAGCGCTCGCATAGTACCCTGATAATTGAAAGGAATGTACTTGATTCAACCCGTTCTAACAGATCTCACCAAAACGACATTCGATCCCGAATTCTCCCGTGGCGCTCAAAACGCGGTGAACACCTGCCTGCGTGTCCAGCCATCGGAGAGGGTCACGCTGATTACCGACAATGCATGCCGTGAGATCGCTGCCAGCCTTGTACAGGAACTCGTCCAGGTTGGTTCACCATTCAAAGCATTTGTTCTAGAAGATCTGGCGTCCCGCCCCCTGGTCGAACTGCCCGCTGAGATTGTCAGCGACATGGAAATCAGCCAAGTCAGCATCTTCGCAGTCCGTGTGCAGCACAATGAGCTCAAGTCGCGCATGCAGATGACGGACATCGTCAATCGGCGTCGGATGCGTCACGCCCACATGGTGAACATCAACCGCCAGATCATGCTGGAAGGAATGCGCGCCGACTACAATCGCGTCGATGCGCTCAGCCAGAAGGTCTTCGACATCGTCAGCCACGCGAAGGAGATTAGAGCAACGAATCCCGCCGGTAGCGACTTCACGGCCAAGCTGAACCAGAGCTACCGTTGGCTCAAAACTAGCGGCATCATCAGCCCCGATAAATGGGGCAATCTGCCCGGCGGCGAGGTGTTCACCACCCCTGGAGAAGTCAATGGCACCTGCGTTGTCGATGGTGTCGTCGGTGACTACCTTTGCGAGAAGTACCCTGATCTCGCACGTCAGCCTCTGACGATTCACATGAAAGACAACCGCATCACCGAGGTATTCAGTGACAACAAATCGCTCGAGGCGGAGTTCTGGCAATACACGCATACGGACGAGAACAGCGACCGCGTTGGTGAGTTCGCGATTGGCACCAATATCGAATTGACGCATTTGATTGGACAGATTTTGCAGGATGAAAAATTCCCCGGAGTGCACATCGCGTTCGGAAACCCTTACGGCGCGCACACAGGCGCGGACTGGTACTCCGGTACGCACATCGACGTTGTAGGGACGCGCTTTAACATCTCGGTAGATGGCCGCCAGATTATGGAAGACGGCCGCTTTCTGATTGAGGCTTGAGCATGATCCTGGCGCTGCGCGAGGAGTTCAATCGTAAGTTCACGCCAGAAAAATACCGTCAGTTTCTGAACGCGCTCGACGAGGAATGCGGCACGCATGTGGGCTTTCGTGTCTCCGAGACCCCTTGTTTTCTCCCGAAGGCCTTGCTTGATCAGATGGCGCAGTATGGCCGCGAGCTTGTCTTGCAGTTGGTGGACGATCCGCAGTATCTCCGCACCTCAGAGTCCTCTATCCCTCCGCAATACAAGGTGGCAAATGAGTCGAGGCTTCCGATGTTTCTGCAGGTAGACTTCGGCCTGGCGCGCAATCCGAGTGGCGGGCTAGAGCCTAAACTCGTCGAACTGCAGGCCTTCCCCTCGATCTATGGATATCAACCGCTCTTGGCGCATCAATACATCGAGTCGTACGGCCTGCCCAATGGTCTCGGAATCTACCTTAGCGGCCACAATCGTGATTCCTACTGGAAGCTCCTGCGAGACGCGATCGTCGCCGGGCACAATCCAGAGAACGTCATACTGCTGGAGATCGATCCCGATCACCAGAAGACGCGGCCCGATTTTCTAATAACTCAGCGCGAGCTGGGGGTCGCAGTCGTCGATATCCTTTCGCTGCTCAAACGCGGCAGAAAGCTCCTCTATCGCATTGGCGGGCGCGAGATCGAGGTACGGCGTATTTACAACCGCTGCATCGTTGATGAGCTCGAGCGCAGAAACGTGACACTTCCGTTCGATCTGCGCGACGAACTCGATGTCGAATGGGCCGGACATCCCAACTGGTACTTCCGTATCAGCAAATTCTCCATTCCTTACCTTAAGCATCACAGCGTGCCCAGGACATGGTTCCTCGACGAGGTCAGCAAGCTACCCGACGACAACGAGAATTATCTGCTCAAGCCGCTCTACTCCTTTGCAGGAATCGGAATCAAATTCGAGCCTACGCAGGCGGACATCGACGCCATTCCGTTCGACCAACGGCATAACTACATCTTGCAGGAACGAGTCCATTTTGAGCCGGTCATCCAAACGCCGCACGGGGCGACGCAGATGGAGATCCGCATCATGTATGTCTGGCCCGAAGGTGGCGAACTGGCGCCGGTGCTGCCGCTCATTCGCATGGGCCGCGGTCAGATGATGGGTGTGGACCACAATCGCAATCTGGAATGGGTCGGTGGTTCTGCCGCCCTTTGGGTGTGACGCTTTTCGGTCTTGCCCGGAGCGCGAACTCGCCTAACTGCTCGCGAGATAGCGTTTGTTCTCTGTGTTAGAGTGGTGCGGATTTCAAATTATGGTCGCGGGCGACAGCAAAACTGCCAAAGCCAGCTGTAGCTTGTCATCATAGCAGTACTGGCCCCGCAGTCCTTACTTCTGCGTCTTCATGAACTCTCGTACGAGTGCCGCAATCTCATCTGCTTTGGTATCAAGTGCGAAGTGTCCTGCGTCGAGTACATGGACCTCCGCGTTCGGTACGTCCTTGCGGTAGCGTTCCGGCTCGCCGGCATCGAACGAGAGATCGTGCTTGCCCCAGACGACCAAGAGCTTTGGCTGTGTCTTCTGCATCCATGCCTGCCACTTTGGATAGGCATCGACGTTCGTGCGGTAGTCATAGAAGAGATCGCTTTGAATCTGCGCTTGCCCTGGCGTGTTGAGAAATGCGTACTCATCGGTCCAGAGATCCGGATCATAGAGTTCAACGTTCGGATCGTCTCCGATATGGCGCGTCTTCGTGGCTGCAAGCGACAGCAGGTTTTTGCGCAACGCTTCTTCATGCGCAGGCCGGTCCGCCCAGAATGCGCGACGCGTTGCCCAGTTGGCGCCGAGACCTTCATTGTGAGTGACCGCATCTTGGACGATGAGAGCCTGCACCCGCTCCGGGTGTGCCAGTACCATGCGAAAGCCAACCGGCCCACCGTAGTCCTGCATATAGAGAGTGTGGTGCAACAGGCCCAGCGCCCGCGTGAAATCGCCCATTACGGAAGCTATGTGATCGAAGGTGTAATCGAACTGCTTAGGGTCGGGCCAGTCGCTGTGTCCGAAGCCGGGATAATCGGGCGCAACGAGGTGGTAGCTGTCGGCGAGCCGTGTCAGCAGCGGCTGAAACATTCGCGACGATGACGGAAGACCGTGCAGTAGAAGAATGATGGGAGCATCTTTCGGCCCCGCTTCTCTGTAGAAGATAGAGAGTCCGTCGATTTTCACTATGCGATAGAACACCGGCTGTTCCATGGCTTTGTCCTCTTTCTGAGCATGCATACTCAATGTCGTGATAAGCGTGACCCCGAAGGTCGCGAGGGTCCTACGGATCAATTTCGTTCTATTCATAGATGCTCCAGGTGGAGGGGGCTACGGACCGCATGACCTCTGCTCACGGCTTCGAAGGTGACCAGCTCTAGCGGCCAACCCGGTCGTATATCGCGGAGACCTCTGACACGAAGGTCTGCAGCAGCGCCCTTGCATCAGTCTCTCTGGAAAGGTTCGCACTCTGTCCGGCCCAAAGCTGAAGGAGTTCAGGTTTTCCGGCTTTCTCTGCAAGGACGGTTAGGTTTTTCACGAGAGCGCGCTGCAAAGGATACGGGAGAATCTCAACATCTGGGCGATTGAGCTCTTCGAGCAACTGATTGTGGATTCCACGGGCGAGCCTCCCAGTGAAACCCCTGGTCAATCGGGTTCTGCCAGCGTTTCCACTGAGGAGGGCTTTACGGTGAAGAGGGCTCGCACCGGATTCTTCGGAGGCGAGAAAAGCCGTTCCGATTTGTACGCCCTCGGCTCCCAGAACAAAAGCTGCAACGATCCCGCGAGCGTCGGCGATTCCTCCCGCCGCAACCACGGGGACCGAAACGGCGTCTGCAACCTGAGGTACGAGAGAGAACGTTCCCGTCAGCGATTCCTCTGCGGGGAGCAGGAATGAACCGCGATGGCCGCCTGCCTCAAAGCCTGAGGCGACGATCACGTCGACACCCGCTTGTTCGAGAGCGATCGCCTCGTCCGGTGTCGTCGCCGTTCCTATCGTCACGATTCCCTGGGCACGGCATTCGTCGAGGATCTCCTTCGGTGGAATTCCAGTGATGAAGCTAAACACGGGCACTTTTGCATCGAGCAAGACTCGCGCCTGGTCTTCAAATTTGATCGGAACGTGGGGCGTGTATGTCGGGAGCGTACCGCCCAAGGCCTTGATGTGTCCGGCGATGGCCGCCAGACTTCGCGAAAATGCTTCGCTGCCAGAAGTATGCACGCCTTCGTCTTCCATCGAAACCCAAAGATTCATTGCGAACGGTTTCGAAGTCAGGGAGCGAATCTCAGCGATCACGTCTTTAATGGCCGAAGGGCTCAGACCATGCGCTCCAAATGAGCCGAGGCCGCCGAAATTCGAGACGGCCGCTGTTAATCGCTGCGTCGAGAGGCCGCCGAGAGGGCCCTGAATAATCGGGTACTCGATTCCCAGGCGAGAAGAGATGCGAGTTTTGTTCCACTGCGGTGACGAGTTAATGGACTGCTGTCCCATAGTTGCCTCCGAAAGCGACAGGCAGAGACCGCTTGGCCTCTGCCTGCTCTTGCTACTCTTCGACTTCAAAGATGACTTCGAGTTCCACCGGCATCCCGAGGGGGAGGCTGGCAACGCCGATTATCAGCCGAACCGATGTTTTCTCGATGCCAAAGACATCTCGAAACAGGTCCGAGGCAGCGTCTGCTACCTTGGGCTGGTCGAAGAAGTCCCCGGAGGTTGCGATGAACACTCCCAGGCGAACGACGCGAGTCACTCTGTCGAGTGAGCCCAGATGCTGCTTGGCTGAGGCGAGAACGTTCAAAGCCGCGGTGTAGACAGCATCTCGTCCGGCCTCGGCATCGAGCTCTTTCCCAAGACGGCCAAGATACTTCGGCTTGTGATCCACAACCGGAAGCATCCCGCTAAAAAAGAGAAGGTTGCCCGTCTGTACCGTCTCGACGTAGGTGCCAAATGGCGTCGGAGCATCGGGAAGCTGAATGCCAAGGTCCTGCAGCCGGCGATCTGCACTGTCCGGCTGCGAACCTTTACCGCTCACCACCGGCCAACGTGCGCACCGCCGTCCACGTGCAGCACCTCCCCGGTGACATTGCGAGCTTCCGTCAGATAAACGACAGCGTCAGCGATGTCCTTCGCCTCGGAGATCGTGCCCATAGGCGAAAGCGTCTTCAGGAAGTCCTTTGGGTTGCTTTTGTGAAGAGGAGTGTCAACAACGCCGGGCGCGACCGCGTTGAAGCGAATGTTGTTCTTCGCATACTCGCTCGCAAGGCTGATGGTAATCGCATTCAGTCCGCCCTTGGTGATCATCGGAATCGATGCCGGAACGCCCGCGATGGGGTTCGCAACCAACGATGCCGTGATGGTTGTCACGCTGCCGCCGGTTCCCTGCGACAAGATCTGCTTGACGGCACGCTGGGTGATGAAGATAAACCCTTCAAGGTTGGTGGAGACCAAGCTGTGAAAGTCTTCGGCGGTGAAGTCCGTGAACGGCTTGGCTGAGAAGATGCCTGCATTGTTGACAACGTGGTCGATGGAGCCGAACTTTGCGACCGCAGTCTGTGCGACCTTCTCAGCCGTCGCTGCCTGACCGATGTCTCCGTCGACGAGTGCGAGGTTCGGTGACGGAGCGAAGCCAGCCTTGGAAACGTTGCGCGAGGTCGCAACGACGTTATAGCCGCGATCCAGAAAGGCCTGGACGACGGCTGCTCCGATACCTTGTGAGGCGCCGGTTACGATGACTGTCTTTTTGCTTGCCATATTTACTCCTTATTGCTTTCTCGCAGAGTCATCAGAAAATCCTGCTCCTGCGCGTCTGTAACTCTGTAACCACTAAAAACTGACGTTTACCATTACAAATAAACAGATTCTCGTAATGCCTGTAAGGATTCTAAAAACGCTACATTTTAAGTCCGAGCTAAGCTCGGTGTCCTGCCATGCCCGCCTGTTGGTTTGTGGCGGAGTTGTCGTAGTGTCTGGCCTACGACCGACTTCCGCTCTAACAAGCCTAAAGCCATATTTCATGGTTACAATGGAATGGGATCGCTGTAACGTGCGTGAGCCCATGTCACTGGTTACAGCGAAGGCGAGACAATGTACTCCGGGCCGCACAAACTCGACTTTATCGGCGATCATCTGGCAATCAATTTCATCAACACTTTAAGAGCCGGCCAGGGTCGGCCATTCGAAGTATTCAAGACGGACGAAGATGTGAGGGATTGGCTTCTTCGTGCCGGTGTATCTATTCCGTCGCAAACTGCCAATTGGCCGCCGGGCGTGCTTCTGCGGAAGGCACGTCAGTTGAGAGAGATTACCTTGAAAGCAGTCCAGGCCAGAAAGGCGGGTAAACGCCCTTCTCTCGACGCGCTGAATTCATTTCTTGAGCGTTCGAACAGTCACCCTCAGCTCATAATGCGCCCGGGATCGAAAATTGAGATAAAGAGGGTCTCTCGCGGTCGAACTGTCGAAGAAATTCTCGCCCCCATCGCCGAATCTGCGGCGGACCTCCTGGCAAATGGGGATTTTGAGCTTATTCGACCTTGCGAAGGGGATAAGTGTGTCTTGTGGTTCTACGACCGAACAAAGGCGCATCGCAGAAGATGGTGCAGCCCGGCCACATGCGGAAACAGGGCGAAGGTTGCGGCGTTTCGGGCGCGCTCGCACGAGCACGCGCAAGCGAACTGATCTCATCGCACAGTAGTTTACGTCTCCGACTGTGCTTACAGAGTCGCAGCTCGGTAGCAAAACTGCATGCCAATCACCATCAGCCAGAGCGAGAGGGCGAAGCGAAGTTGTCGATTGGGGATCTTCGGGGCAACACCGCTACCGATAATTCCGCCGATGACGCCACCAATCCCAAGCTTGGTGAGGAGCAGGCTATCGTAACTGCCGCCGATCATGTGGACGCCGGTACCGACAAGCGCGATGGCGAGTCCGAAGGCGAGGTCCGTACCGACGACCTGCGTGGCAGTCAGAGATGTGAGACTCAGCAGTGAAACCGTGCCCAGCGCGCCGGCGCCTGAGGAGGAGAAGCCTACCTCCGCGCCGATGGGGAACATGATCGCAACGATCCACTTGGAGGGTGAGGCGCTGGGACGTGCAATGCCGGCCGGTCGGAAGTGGCGCCAGAGATGCCAGCCCGAGGTGAAAATGATAATCGCGCCGAGCGCGAAGTAAAGCGCTGTCTTGGGGCCATGCGTGGCGACATGCTTGAAGAGGATGGAGCCAAGAATGACTCCAGGGAGGCCACCGACCAGCATGACACCGAGCACGCGCCAGTTGACCTGTTTGCGAATGATCTGCACCGGAACGACGATGAGCTTAACGATTGCCGAGTAGGCGAGCGCGGTGCTGACGGCGATCTCGACAGGAACATGCAGGAAGAGGATCAACAGCGGAGCGGTGATGACTCCGGCGCCAACGCCGCTCAGCGCGATGACAACTGCAATGCTAAATCCAATGACAAAATCCATTTCAACCCGCCCTCCGATTTCGTCTTACGATGCCTGCAGGTGGATCCCGCACTCCTGTTTCTGGCCGCCCCAACGTCCGGACCGAGGATCATTGGGATCACGTGGGAGGCTGGTGCAGGGTTCACAGCCGATGCTGGAATAGCCCTTGTCGTAGAGGGAGAGATGCGGAATGTCATGACGACGGGCATAGTCCCACACGTCTTTCGCGGTCCACTCAGCGAGCGGGCTGATCTTGCGGATAGTCCGGGCCGTGGGCAGCGCAAAGTCTTCGACCGGCTGTAGTGATGCACGGCTCTTGGCTTGTTCGCGACGGAGGCCGGTAAACCAGAGATCATAGTGATCGAGTGCAGCAAAGAGAGGTTTAACCTTTCTCAGAGCGCAACAACGACTGGGATCAGTCTGGTTGAGAATGCCAAACTGTGCCTCCTGCTCAGGTACAGTGAGTTCGGGCAAGAGGTTGATGAGATTCATTGACCAGGCTTGCCTCATGCGGTCGCGATACTCATAGACCTCGGGGAAGTGATAGCCAGTGTCGAGGAAGATGACAGGCACGTCGGGCAAGGTCTGCCGGACCATGTGGAGCACGATCATGTCCTCGGTTTGGAAGCTGTTGGTGACGCAGATATCACGCAGCCCCTGCGCAAGCTCCTCTCGAACCAGACGCTCCGCGGCGATGACCTTGTCGCTGCCACTTTGGGTCGCAGATGCTGTGCTAACTGTACTGTTCAAGACTTCATTCATTGTTGGCTACCTTTCTGCGCGGCGAGAATGCCTCTTTCCCGAAGCTGCCGGAGCAACTCCTCGTGTGTGGCACCGGATACGTTGAAGATGGTGAGCTCTTCCCCAAGCTGTTGCGCCGTTTCGAGCGTGAGCCCTTCGAGGAGAACAACAGCGCCGATGCGAAGCAGTGCCAGCCAGAGAGGCTTGGATGCAACGCGTGTGCGAACGACAACGACATCCTGGTCGAGAAGAAGCTGTTCCACCTCGCTCGCACGAACGGCGTCCGAAAGAAGCAGAAGCGCACCCTGAAGCTTCGGCTCTGTCGAGTTCGCTTCTCCCTTTAGGCTGTGGCGGATCATACCGGCGGCGGCGGTGGCGTTGGTCGCGGGATCGATGAGAATACAGCTGCCCGTGGTGCGGTTTTCAACATAAGAATCAAAGAAGATCGGACGGCTGATGGCGATCTCGACGACGCCGATGTCATTCATCTCGAGCGTGTTGACTGCCTCGAGCTCGAGAGTCTGGATATTCGTGCGGTGAAGGATGCGAGTAACGCGGGCATTCAATGTCTGCGTACCGTGCTTGAGCAGATAAGGTTTGTGATCCTGCAACCGCGTCCCGTCGAACCAGACCAGGGTGGCTTCGAGCGCACTCGCGGTCTGAGGGAGATGATCAGGATCGGCGAGGACGTCGCCACGGCTGACGTCCAGCTCGTCCTCGAAGGTAAGGGCGATGGATTGCGGTGCGCTGGCCTCGTCCAGATCGCCGTGAAAGGTGGTGATAGAGGCGACACGGCTAGTCCGGCCCGAAGGGAGAGCAACAATGGCATCGCCCTTCCGGATAGTGCCTGCCGCAATCTGGCCCGCGAAGCCACGATAGTTCTGGTCAGGGCGAATGACGCGCTGGACTGGCATACGAAACGCGTGATCGAAAGCATCGACGGAAACCTGCTCTAGGTGTTCGAGCAGCGTAGGCCCGTTGTACCAGGGGGTGCGCGCGCTGCGCTCCACTACGTTATCGCCATCGAGAGCGCTGACTGGGATGGTGACGAGATGGGAGTCGCCGAACTGCTTGACCAGCGCCGCGAAATCCATCACGATCTGCCGATAAACCACCTCAGAAAAATCGACAAGATCCATTTTGTTGACAGCGGCGACGAGATGGCGGATGCCAAGCAGAGAAGCGATGTAGGCGTGGCGACGGGACTGGGTGAGAATCCCCTTGCGCGCGTCGATGAGGATGATGGCAAGGTCCGCAGTAGAGGCGCCGGTGGCCATATTGCGTGTGTACTGCTCGTGGCCTGGAGTGTCGGCGATGATGAACTTGCGGCGCTGGGTGGAGAAGTAGCGGTAGGCGACGTCGATGGTGATGCCTTGCTCACGTTCGGCACGCAGACCATCGGTAAGCTTGGCGAAGTCGAGGGAGGGCTGCGTCTGGCCCTGTGCCGTGGTCGTGCCGGTGACAGCTCGGACCTGATCCTCGTAGACGTTGCGTGAGTCGTAGAGGAGGCGGCCGATAAGAGTGGATTTACCGTCATCGACGCTGCCTGCCGTGCTGAAACGGAAGAGATCCTTGGTCTGTTCCGAGGCTAGAAACTCCTCGATAGCGAAAGCCGGTCGATCGAAATCGAGATTCTCTTGCGATTCGGCTACGACAACTTTCTCTTCTGCGAGCGTAGGGCCAGAGTTGGGCATTAGAAGTACCCCTCACGTTTCTTCAACTCCATGGAGCCATCTTGATCGTGATCGATGACACGATTCGCACGTTCGGAAGAACGGAAACCAACGAGTTCGGCGATGATCTTCGGGATCGTGTCAGCATCGGAGCGAATGGCGCCGGTGCAGGGGCTGCAACCCAGCGAACGCAGACGGGAACGAACCCACTTCTCTTCTCCAGGAAGGCTCTGGACGAAGGCTTGTTCGACAGGGATGAGGCTGTCGCCACGGACGATCATGCGCCGCTCCTTCGCGAAATAGAGCGGGACGATAGGAATCTCTTCGAGCAGGATATAGTGCCAGATGTCGAGCTCAGTCCAGTTGGAGAGCGGGAATACGCGAATGCTTTCGCCCGGAGAGATGCGGCTGTTGTAGAGGTTCCAGATCTCGGGCCGCTGGTTCTTGGGGTCCCACTGGCCGGCGCGGTCGCGAAAGGAGAAGATGCGCTCCTTGGCGCGGGATTTTTCTTCGTCACGCCGTGCTCCGCCGAAGGCTGCGTCAAAGCCATGCTCGCGGAGGCCATCAAGGAGGGCTGTGGTCTTGAGAAGATTGCAGCAGCGCTGCGTGCCGAGGCGCACAGGATTGGCGCCGTCTGCGAGTGCCTGCTCGTTGCGCCACACCTTGAGATCAAGACCGAGCTCACGGGCAATGTCATCACGAAACGTGATCATCTCGTGAAATTTGTAGCCAGTGTCGACATGTAACAGTGGGAAAGGGATGGGTCCAGGAAAGAAGGCCTTTTGCGCCAGGCGAAGCATGACCGAGGAGTCCTTGCCGATGGAGTACAGCATCACCGGTTTCCGGAACTCCGCGGCGACCTCGCGGAAGATGTGGATGCTCTCAGCTTCGAGGCGCTGGAGATGGCTCAGACGAGGCGTGAGGTGAAGAAACCTCTCGGACCGTACGGTCGTTGCTGCCGTGAAGGACGATGTCATAGGGTTTACCTGGTTCGATGGGACTGCTTTTTCGGGAGCGCAAATAGGAAAGCCCACATGCTGAAGTTCAGAGTGTGGGCGCTTTTGCTTCGAGGATCTCGAGACAGAAGAGGAAGCTATCTACAACACGCGCGCACACGGGGCCAAGCCATACAGCAACAGAAGTTGCGGCAGGGGCGACAGGCCGTGTTGGCGGTGGAGAAAGGCATCCCTCATAAGGGTGGACGATCGGCTGCTATTTGTCAAACGAATAGGGTTTACCTACAGGCTGAAGGGCCGGGTTTGACTATGCCTCTTGACTGACCTTGAGACACAGGCTACTTTTGCAGAAGCGATGAAGTTCCTAACCTTCCATGTCACCGACGGACGCGCTTGTTGCCTTTGTTGCGACACCACGGCTGCTGTGCGATAGGGAAACCCGCCGTAACGCTTCGCTGATTCAGCGAAGATAGCGAAGATTTACTCAGGAACATCTCCATACCCACGTAACCCTTCTCAAGCGGACATCGATTGGGTTGTCTTTGCTGTCTCGACCTACGACACGATTTACCGTAGCGATGATCCTCCCATCCATCCCGACCTCACGGCACGCGGCATGTTATGCCACGCGGGCGTGTTGTTGTCGCTGATGGCTTGTTGATTGTTATAGATCGATTTTCGTCGACCCGGTGACGTCCTTCCACCCTTCTTCCCTCTAGCCTACTGATTTTCAGGTATGCCGACGCTATACCCGTACTTCATTGCGGTTTTCAGGAGACCACTATGATTTCGTTCGTTTGCACCACATCTTCTAAGGTCTTTCGAACCTCCTTGCTGTTGCTGGCCCTGGTTGTGCCCAGCGCTCTACGAGCGCAGGTAGTCGGAGGGTCCATTAGCGGCACCGTGACAGACAGCTCCGGTAGTCTGATCGCCGGTGCAGTCGTGGTGGTGCGCAATGCCGAGACCGGAACGGAGCGAAAGCTCATCACCGACGATAGCGGGCGATATGCGGCGCCCTCGCTCGCCGTCGGGAATTATGACGTCATCGTGACTTGTGAGGGCTTTTCCCCAGGGCAGCGCAGCGGTATCTTGCTGACTGTTGGCGAAAGCACGCAGATTGACTTGACACTGAGGATTAGTGCGGTCTCTGAGCAGGTAAACGTGGTTGATACGCCGGCGACGGTCAACCTGACGACGCAACAGACCTCAGGCCTCGTCGATGAGCGGCAGGTGAAACAACTGCCGCTGAACGGGCGCAGCTACGACGAGTTGATCACGCTAAATCCGGCTGCTGTGAACTACACCGGTCAGCGTTCGGGCGGGATCGGCACGTCCAACTCGTCAGTTGGCAATATGTTCGCGATATCCGGGCGACGGCCGCAAGACAATCTCTTTCTTCTGAACGGCGTCGAGTACACAGGAGCATCACTCATCAATGTGACGCCGGGTGGCACCAGTGGGCAGTTGCTGGGTGTTGATGCAGTGCGAGAGTTCAACGTAGTTTCGGACACCTATTCGGCGAGCTACGGCAAACGACAGGGCGCCCAAATCTCGATCATTACGGCGAGCGGCACGAACAAACTGCATGGGGCGGCGTACGAGTTTCTGCGCAACTCCGCCCTCGACGCGCGCAATTACTTCGATCAGCCGAAGATTCCAGAGTTCCAGCGTAATAACTTCGGCCTGTCGCTGGGTGGTCCAATCAAGCAGGACAAGCTCTTCCTGTTCGGTAACTACGAAGGCTACCGGCAGAACCTCGGTCTTTCGGATGTGACGCTGGTGCCAGATACAGAAGCGCGATTGGGCTATCTTCCCAATGCGGCGACAGGCGCGCCGACGAAGGTCGCGCTGGGCAATGGTGTGGAGCCCCTCTTCAACTTATGGCCCGTGCAGAATGGGCCTGAGCTACTCGATCCGACGACCGGTTTCAACACCGGCATTGCCGAGGCTTTCTCAAGCCCGCCGCAACACATCCGGGAGGACTTCGGAACGGCGCGATTCGATGTCACCTTAAGCGCGAACGACCTGCTGTTCGCCGTATACACGGTGGACGATTCGAGGGCGGCTACACCGACACAGAATCCCTTGTCGGTCATCGACGAGAGTCTACGTGAGCAGGTCACAAGCGTGCAGGAGCAGCATGTCTTTTCGCCGAGCCTGCTGAATACAACTCGCGTTGGCTTCTCTCGCGCGAGCTTCTTCTTTCTCGGTTTGTCGACGCCGCTAGTGGGGGCGGACATTACTAGCTGGGTCGCGGATGAGCCCATTGGGGCGATCGTCATCGCAGGCAGCACCGCGTCGAATGGTGCGTCGCAGGTGACCGGCGCGGGTGGCAACGCGGGCTCGAACAACTCAACCACACGCAATCTGTTCACGTTCGACGACCACATCTACTACACGCGAGGGCGGCACCAGATCGAAGCGGGCGGCTGGGCGCAGCGGTTGCAATCAAACGACAATCTCGCACAGAACCAATGGGGGCAGGCGTCGTTTGCAAGCCTCACGACATTCCTGCAGGGCACGGTGAAGACCTTTACCGTAGTCCCGAATCCCACCGAGCTAGGCTGGCGCTCGACTATGGGCGCGGGTTACCTCGAAGATACTGTGCATCTGCTCCCAAATCTTGAGGTGCGTGCAGGGATCCGCTTCGAATCAACGAACGGTTTCAATGAATCCCAGGGGCGCGCGGGCATCTACGCATTCACGAGCGGCGTGATCAACACAACGCCCACGGTTGGCTCCTCAGGCTTGACGGACAATCGCGCAAAATTCCTGCCGGAGCCGCGCGTCGGCATTGCATGGGACCCGTTCCACAACGGGCAGACGGCGGTCCGGGGAAGCTTCGGGATGCATCACTCGCTGCTCGACAATCTCGACTACCGCTTTGACCAAGCCGCACCGTTCAACACCACGCTGACTCAAAGCAACGTGGCTGTTTCCAGCTTGAACATTACGAGAGCGACGCAACCGAGCGCGAGCAGCCTGATCTCGCCCTCGAATGTGCAACCAGATATTGCAACGCCTGCTGTTCTCTCTTGGAATATCCAGGTGGAGCAGCAGGTAGCGTGGAATACGTCGCTCACGGTTGCATATGTGGGTTCGCACGGCTATCATCAGATTCTCTCCGAGGACCAGAACCAACCCGCGACCGTGACCTGCCCGAACCCCGCGTGCCCTGCGAATATAGAGGGAGGAACGATCTTTTACCCAACGACGACGAAGGCCAATCCACTGGTCGCGAATACGACGTCATGGGTCTCGCAGGGTATCAGCAACTACGACGCGCTCGAAGTGGACGTTCATCGAAGCTTCACGAACGGCTTCCAGTTCCGTGGGGCCTATACGTGGTCGAAAAACCTGGACAATGGATCGGCTTGGAACACCAGCGTCTCAACCAACACGCCCGCGTTCGTCTCCGTACCGAGCATGTTGAGTCTGGACTATGGTCCGGCAGCCACAGATGTGCGCCACATTGCCGCTCTGAATGGAATCTATGATCTGCCTTTGGGGCGCAATCGACGGTTCGCTTCGCAATTGAACTGGCTCCTTGAAGACGCCATTGGCGGCTGGAGTCTTAGCGCAATCGCGAATCTACAATCCGGCTTTCGCTTCTCGCCACAACTCGGCTATAACCCGACCGGCTCTGGCGATACGCGAAATCCAGTGAGGCCAGACATCAACCCCGATTTCAACGGCGAACTCTACCCCCATACAGTTGCGCACTGGTTCAATCCGAATGCGTTCTCGGCACCAGTATCCACACTCTCGAGCAGCGGCGCGATCACCGGCGGCGCGGTCGGCAATGTTGGGCGGGACACGCTGATCGGACCCGGGTTAAAGGAACTCGACCTCTCGTTACTGAAAAACACGCAGTTGCGAGAAGGCGTGACCCTGCAATTTCGCTCCGAGTTCTTCAACGTCCTGAATCACGCAAACTTCGCCACGCCAAATGCGATCACCTATGCCTCGCCGCCGATCCTGGTCTCAGGCGTCTATTTGCCCCCCAGCATATCCTCTACTGCGGGCGTGATTACAGCGACTTCCACAAGCTCGCGGCAGGTTCAGTTCGGGGTGAAACTTGTCTTCTAGTTGCTACTCAAGAAAGGGATCGACCTGAACAGGAGAATTGAAGCCACCTCCATTAGACCAACGGCATGCTGGACAACGCGTTTCAGTTCTCCTCAGCTCTAGATCTCCAACACCCTCACCCACATCAGAGAATCGCCCTTATTACGCCGCCATCCGCGCGTAACGCCGCCCCATTGGTGGCCGAAGAAAGCTCGCCAGCCACATAGGTCGCCATCGCCGCGACTTCATCCACGGTGGCAAAGCGCTTCAACAGAGACGACGGCCGCGCGTGCTCAAAGAACTCCTTCTCCACTTCGGCCTTTGATTTCTTCTGCTGTTTCGCCAGCGCCTCGACAAAGCCGCCTACACCCTCCGACTCAGTCGGCCCGGCAAGAATGCTGTTTGAGGTCACACCAGTTCCGGCCACCGACTCCGCGATCCCGCGTGCCACGGCGACCTGTGCTGTCTTGGTCATCCCGTAATGCACCATCTCCACCGGAATCTGCACAGCCGACTCACTCGAGATGAAAAGAATACGGCCCCAGTTCTTCTTCAGCATCCCTGCGAGATAGTGCCGCGAGAGCCGCACGCCGCTCATTACGTTGATCTCGAAAAAACGATACCAGTCGGCGTCGGGAATCTCCGCAAATGGCTTTGGCTCGAAGATCCCCACATTGTTTACGAGCACATCCACTGCAGGCAGCTTCGCAATCACCGCTTCCGCGCCGGCTGAACTCGAAAAGTCGGCCACAACGCCATCAATCTTGGCCGCAGCAGCATGCGAGCCGATCGCCGCAATCGCCGCGTCCACGCGCTCTTGTGTGCGTCCGTTCAAATAAACATGCGCACCTTCTCTCGCAAGGGAATGAGCTATCGCGAACCCTATTCCTGCCGTCGATCCTGTGACCAGAGCGACCTTTCCAGTGAGTTTCAGATCCATATCATCCTCCGCAAGAAGCCATTTTCCTTTTGATTCACACCCCCCGCGAAACGGCTCTCGCCGACAGCGGCATCATGCGCAGAATATTGCTCAAAATTGAATCGATGGCAATCATATCCGACGACACGCTATGATCAGCCTTGGCGCGGAGACATCTTAGATGTCGCGCTGAAAAGCAAGATTTACTTGCCATTCGAGCGGCCAGGCCGTGTAATCAGGCACATTAGGGTCCATTCACAAATTCACTGAGGATTGGAGGAGTAATATGCCAATCGCCTGCGAACGATCCGCCTCATTGCTTCACGAGCAGTTTCGAGTGTTGAACGCCAGCGTCACCGAGCAAGACTCACATCATAAATACAATTCCGTCGGCCAGGTGTTGAGTGTACTTATGTACTTGATGCTTAGGGCAGCGACTGGGATTACTGTCTGCCTGACTTCCCTCAATCTCGCGGCGCAGACGATGGTACCTTGGCTCACCCGGTCTGCAGACAACTCAAGGAGCGGTTGGAACCAGCACGAGACGGTACTCACGCAAGCGACAGTTACGTCGAAAGGGATTGTCCGAACCACCATCATTCCAGTGACCGGGGACGCGCGAGGCATCGAAGCACAGCCGCTTATCCTGCCCAACGTAAAGCTTCCCGACGGCACCACACACGATGTGATGGTGCTCCCATCCATGGCGAATGTCGTACGGGGCGTGGATGCTCACACTGGTGCAGGTTTGTGGAGCGTCACTTTAGGGACGCCGATAAACGGAAATACACCCACTGGTCCCAGGAAGGTCAACCCTGATGGCTGCGTTGGCGACTATCCCACGATCGATTGTCACGCGATTAATGACAAATGGGGCGTCCTGAGTACCGGCGTCATTGATCCCGACACCCAACGGGTTTACCTGGTCGCATGGGTCTCGCCCGATGGCACGCCGCAAAAGGCAAGCCATTACGTCTTCGTGTTGAACGTTGCGGATGGAATCAAGGTGGTGCCGCCCGTTGTGGTAGCCGGCATCAGTGGAACGCAGTCCTACTCCAGCGCGATGCGAAAGCAGCGGAGTTCGCTGGTGCTGACAAAAGTAAATGGCCGCAAGACGGTCTTTTGGGCTTCGGGCACAGTGCTGGAATCCGGAAACGGAGCCGCGGGATGGATCTTCGCCTTCGACTGCGCAACCAATTCGATCGCCGCCGTGCTGGCGATGTCGCAGGGAGAAGGCGCCGGAATATGGATGGGCGGGCAAGGGCTCGCCGCGGACGCACAGGGCTTCCTCTATGCGATTACCGGCAACGGAGACTTTGACGGTAAGACTCAGTGGGGAGAATCCTTCGTCAAACTGCAGTACACGCCTGGTTCGGGAGGAACGCCGGCCAGCCTGAAGGTAGTCGACCACTGGACGCCATGGACAGACCTCGTCCGATCGGGTCAGGCGCGGACGCCGTCCGCGAAGCTCTCCGGAATGAGCGCTCCCACCGAAGCTGCGAGGCCCGTCAACGGCGGGATGAACATCTCGATGAAGAATGCGACGCTGAAGGCGATGGTGAACGAACGAGGCGTTCCCACACTGCTTGTCTATCCGGATATGGCCTCCGGCAATTGGTCAGATGAAGATTGGGGATCAGCTGGCCCGGCCTGCATCTTCGCCATCGGTGTCTGCGTTGCCGCCGGAAAGGACGGGATTGGTTACCCAATCAAGACGGCGAACCTCGGCGGGACCACTCCCGCGGACCTCGCTGACGCAAAGGCAAACTGCGCAAAGC
Organism: uncultured Acidobacteriaceae bacterium; assembly: GCA_963741395.1. Classification (GTDB taxonomy): domain Bacteria; phylum Acidobacteriota; class Terriglobia; order Terriglobales; family Acidobacteriaceae; genus Edaphobacter. Next base: position 140,152 of record CAVUHV010000006.1, on the reverse strand, counting down.
TTGCAGCTCCCCCGGTCTGGCTAACCATGAGCCCAGGGCCCGTCGACCCATGTCCAAGTGATCCCAGGACATTGAACTTCTTTCCCTGGGGCGACACTGCGCATCTCCATATGACGCCCGTCCAGTACTACGACCCTGTGCTGAAGTCATGGACGATCTTTGTCTGGGGTGAGAACTCGCAACTGCACAAATGGGCCGTGAGTTCGACCGGAACTCTAACCTATGTTGCAGAGAGTCACGAATACGCAAGCGCAGACGTTCGAGGCACGCCTACAGGAGGTATGCCCGGTGGATTCTGTTCCGGATCGAGCAATGGAGCGGACCCTGACTCAGCTATTCTCGTCTGCACTATCCCCTATGGTGACGCCAATGCTCAAGTGACGAACGGCCGTTTGCTCGTCTATGACCCCGTACATCTCGCTGCTGATGGGTCGCTTAAGGTTCTATGGGACTCGCAACGCTGGGGCGTCCAGTTCTTATTTAACAAGTTCGATCCTCCAGTAATTGACGGCGGTCAGGTGTACGTTCCCAACTACAACGGCGGCGTAGACGTCTACCAGCTACCACAATAGAAACTCTCATTCTAGCTTCCCCCTCGATCGAGTCGCCGTTCGTGCCTGCCACACGTCAGATTCCACCTGAGGTGGCAAGTTCGAGACACTCATTTATGATTCAGGTGAACTAGCTGCCTCTTGGGAGGGCCTGTCTCAGATGCCGTCGATCGTCCGAGGCCAAATCGGCCGCATTGGAGCCGCGTCGCTCTCCCCGCGCTTCGGATGGCGGACCAGGTATCTTCCTGCGCCGATCTTCCTGCTTGCATGCGTTTCTCTCCCAGCTGGAAGTCAATGTACTGGCATTGCCTCAACGCCTCAGGCGGCTGCAGACTGCGCTGCCCGTGCGACCCCTATGGGTACGGTTGCCCCGCTCGACGCTACCCATACCTACTCGCTGGCCGAGCTGATCGACGTTGCAGAGCGCAACAATCCTCGCACCCGTATCGCCTGGGAACGTGCCCGGCAACGCGCTGAGGAGCTTGGTGTTGCAAGGAGCTCTTACTATCCTGTACTGGCTGGTCTGGCCGCGTTTTCCGACCAGCGCTCCATCTTGCCGTTTCCCAAACCCCTGGCCCCGCGCGGTTACATCATGATCGAGCTTCCGGCCATTGTTCCTCAGGTCTCGCTCGAGTATCTGATCTTCGATCCCAAGCGTGGCCCGCGCGTCGATGCGGCCACCGCCGAAAAGCTCGCCGCTGGCGCGAACTTCATCCAGGCTAACCAGGACGTCGCCTTCCGCGTCGCGACCGCCTACTACCGTCTCCTTACCCAGCAGGAGCGTCTGGCCGCTGCCGAGGCAACGCTCAAGACTGCGCAGACCACTGCGGACGCAGCCGAAGATCAGCTCCGTAACGGCCGCTCCACTCTTCCTGATGTTCTCAACGCGCGCGCCGAGGCATCACAGGCTGTCTTCGATCGCGAATCGGCTGATGGCGACGAGAAGATTGCGCGGGTCGCACTGACCGAGACGGTCGGCGTGGAGCCATCACCGAACATCACCATCGATAATGACAGCTCCACCCCTCTGCCGTCGGATTTAGCCGCGACGATCGACGCATTGATTGATCGGGCAATGGCCGATCGGCCGGATCTCGTCGCGCAAGCAGCAGAGATTCGCGCTGCAGACGATGCGATTCGTGTTGCCAAGGCTGAGTATTGGCCAAGGATTACGCTGGACGCCACTGGCGCACAGTCCTCAGTCTGGCCCACCGTCGACTACGGAGAGGCGGGGCCTGCGAGCGAGCCTACGTGGTCGGCCGCTCTCGGCATCGAGTGGCGCATCTTCGACGGCGGCGAACGAAAAAATGAAGTCGCTCAGGCTCAGTCGAAGAAGCGCGAGGCACAGGATGAACTGCGCGATAAGCGCGATCAGGCCACGCGCGAGGTCTGGACGGCATACATTGCCTTTCGCACCGCGCTTCGCAAAGAGCAGGCTGCCGTCGCTCTGATGGAGTCAGCGAGTGCTTCGTACTCCTCCTCGCTTGATGCCTACAAGTACGGCGTGAAGAACCTGATCGATGTCGTGACTGCCGAACGCCAACTCGCGCAGGCCCGGTTCTCCAGCGTCTCGGCACGGTCGGAGCTCTTTCTTGAGGCTGTGGATCTCGAGTTCGTCACCGGCAACCTGCTCCGGACCGGCCCGCGTGCGACGACAACTGCGCCTTCGAATCTTCTGGTTCCTGCTCCTGCACCATCAACTCCACCTGTTTCCACTCCACCACCGGACGGTCGCCAACGATGAACAGAACAGCGCTCTCTCTTGGTATCGGCGGAGTCTGTCTCTTCCTCACCGGTTGTGAGGGAGCGCCAGCCCTCGACGTGATTGGCTCTTTCTTCCCCGCCTGGATGGTCTGTCTCATCATCTCGGTCATCCTTACAGGGCTGTTACGCGTGCTTCTTCTGCGCCTTCAGCTTGAGCCGGCAGTCCAACCAGTCGCACTTTTCTACCCTGCCGTCGTTCTTCTTCTGTGTTGCCTGTTGTGGCTCATCTTCTACCGCTAAGGAGGGAGTATGGGTACCGCCGTTCAAATTGCGAATCGCCAACGAACCGGACGCTGGGTGCTGATCGGCGTAGTCGTCGCCGCGGCAGTTGTGCTGCTGATGGTCCTCTATCAGACCAACTACCATCCGCGCACCGACGACGCCAGCGTCTGGGCCAACTACATCGAGGTCGCTCCCGAGGTCACCGGCTGGTTGGTTCAGCTTCCCATCAAGGACAACGCCTTCGTGAAGAAGGGCGACCTGCTGTTCGTCATCGATCCTCGCCCATATGAGTATGCTCTGAAGCAGGCGCTCTCCGATCAGCAGGAGCTCGAAGAGCAGATCGTTGACGAGCGCCGCCGCATTGCTGCGCAGAACAGTGCGGTACTGGCCGCCGGCGCTGCGGTCTCGACGTCGAAGACCGGCATCCAGACCGCTGGAAGCAATATTGACGCAGCCCGCGCGGCCGTCGGCCGCGCCCAGGCTGATGCTATCGCCGCCGAGGCGCAGCTCAGGCTCGACACCGACGACTTGCATCGTATCGAGCCGCTGCTCCAGAAGCAGTACGTCACTGTCGAGCAGGTTGACCATGCTAACACGGCCGTCCGCGTCTCGCAAGGCCGTTACGACGAGGCCCAGGCCGCGCTCGTGCAGGCGCAGGCCCAACTTGCTCAAGCCACGCTCCGTCATGAGGAGGCCACCTCGCAGGCGGCCGAGTCGCAGGCGAAGCTCGCCCAGTCCATCCACGCAATCGACCGCATCGAGACGCTCGAGTCGGAGCGGCCCGCGAAGGCGGCCAGAGTGGACAGCGCACGGCTCGATCTCGAGCGCACTCGCGTCGTCGCTCCCTTTGATGCCTTTGTCACCACCCTGAACATCTCGGTGGGAGCGTATGCCAAGCCCGGCACGCCGCTGTTTACCCTCATCGATACGCGCGCCTGGTACGTCATCGCCAACTACCGCGAGTCCAAGCTCAAAGCCATCCCTCTTGGCACACACGTCGACGTGTATCTCCTGAGTCACCCCGACCGCCGGTTCAACGGCCACGTCGAGAGCGTTGGTTTCGGAGTCCTGCCCGAGGACGGCCTGCTCGCCAACGGCCTGCCCAATATCGAGCGCACTCTCAACTGGGTGCATCTCTCTGCACGCTTCCCCGTTCGCGTGCGCATCGATGATCCCGACCCGCAACTCTTCCGCATCGGCGAGACCGCAGTCACGGTCGTGAGGTAAATTTCCATGGCCACGATTGTCGCCGAATGGACCGAGCGCCTCTGGCAGGACCTCCAACCTACGCCTGGCCGCTGGAACTATACCCTGCGCATCGTACTCGCCTCGGTCATTACACTAATTCTGCTGATGACGCTGCGCATGCCCTTCGCTGGGCTTGGCATATTCATGGTCTTTCTCATCGGCCGCGACTCCCCGGCCGTCTCCTTTCGCTCCGCCATCCTCTCACTGTTCGTAGTAACTGCGGCAATTGCCGCCGTGCTCGCTGTGGTCATCGTCACTGACAACGATCCGATGTCGCGTGTGCTTGGTATCGCCGTCGCGTGTTTCCTGACCGGGATGTTCCTCATGTCGAGTACCACCCCGGGGTTGGCCGTGATCTTCGGCCTCGTCTTCGCCATACTCATGTCACCCTGGGAGACCCATACCCCCGCTGGCCCGCTGGTCAAGCAGATGCTCTACCTGCTCGGCACTATCTCGCTGGCTGTAGGCTCTGTCGTCGTTGTTGAATACGTCTTTGGCCACCGCAATGCTGCCGAGGACCTCCAGAAGGAGCGCATCACGCGCTACCAGGCGCTCGAAACGATGTTCTCGCTGTACGCCCAGGGAGCGGATGCCGCGCAGATCTCCCCGGCCGTCATTCACGTCGCGCGTCTCGCCGCCGCGGGCCAGTACGGCATGCAGCGGCTCTATAACATCATCGTTGAGCGCAACCTTGACACCGGCGCACTCCCCATCGGTACGCGCGTCCGCATCACGATGCAGGCGCAGCTCGTGGCTGTCTCGGCGGCTTTCGGGTTTCAGTATCCGTCGCTCTCCGATCCTTCTCTTCGCCAGCGCTGCGCTCACATCGCGAACCTCTGCGACTACCTGGCAATCGGCAGCGTGCCGCCTGACCGGCAGCACGAATTGCTTAGAGAGCACCCAATCGGACCTGACCCCTCGCTGATCGATCGCGTCGACGGCGTGCTGCACGACATCATCTCCATGCCAGTGGAAGCCGACGCGGCCTCCAGCAAGAAGCTCGTCGCCCTTCCTTCGCGCGAGGTTCCTATCCTGATTCCGGGAGCCCTCCGGCAGCCTCAGACCATCGCCTTCGCCCTCAAGATCAGCCTCTGCGGCACGCTCTGCTACATCATCTCTCTGGCCGTCGGGTGGCCAGGCATCTCCACGTCCATCATCACCGTGTTCATCACCGGGCTCGGCACCAGCGGGGCCATCAAGCAGCGCCTTATCTTCCGCCTTGCCGGCTCCGTAATCGGGGGCCTCATCTTCGCCCTCGGCGCGACCGTCTTTCTCTTCCCCCACATGGACTCGATCACTTCGCTGGTCCTACTGACCGCCGCAGTTACCTTCTTCTCCGCCTGGATGGTCGGCGGACGCCAGTTCAACTTCGTCGGGGTGCAGACCGCCTTCTCCTTTGACCTGGTGGTCTTCGCGGGCTTCTCCGCTCCTACCGAGCTCTCCCCCGCCCGCGACCGCCTCATCGGCATTCTGCTGGCGTTAGTGATCATGGCCTTTGTCTTCGACCAGATCTGGCCGGTCCGTAACGTCACAGCCATGCGCAGCTCCCTTGCCACCATCCTTCGCGGAGTCGGCGCGCTCCTCCGCCAGTCCACGGCTGCACGTACCTCCGCCGAATTCCTCCGCCCGGCTGACACCTTTCGCGATCTGGTCGGCAAGACCGTCGCCAGCATCCGCACGATGAACGACACCATCGAGTACGAGTTCGGCGTCGACCGCATCCAACACCAACACGCAGGAGACACCATCCTCCGCGCCGCGCTCACCGCCGTCGCCTTCTTCTGGAACGGGTACGCCGTCCTGCACAGGGAGGAGGATAGCGACTTCCTCGCCGAGCCTGGGCTGATAAAACTGCGCTCCATCATCGCCGATGGTATGGACGCCATGGCTCAGTCCGTGACTCGTAAGACGGACTTAGCCACGATCGACCCCGCGGCTCTGATCGACCGCTTCCTGCTCACCCATCCGCGCTACGGCGAGTACACCCAGAACGCCATCGCGCGCTTCAATGAACTTCAGAACTTCGTCGTCCAACTCCGAACCGAGCCCTGACGTAGAAATTTAACGGTTAGCGAACGCGAGTTGATCGAGCTGATCCAGCAAGGCTATTTGGCTCGGAAGGATTTTATGCCTTGCTGAAGGTAGATCAAACCATCCCCCACGATCCACTTCGGGAAACTCCCCGATTTTGCCCGACCCTCGTGGCCACTCGATTGAGAAGGTGTTGCTTCGAATCGCTGCTTCGTCGATATCGCCTTTGACTGCCCACGCATAAACGATCTTGCCGCCTCGTTGCCGGATGGGCTTCATCGCCTTGAATTCTCCTTCAATGCTGAAGCCCGTCTCCTCGGCGAACTCGCGTCTGGCTGCTTGCGATGAATCTTCCCCCTCCATGAACTCGCCTTTGGGAATCGTCCACGCACCCGCATCCTTCTTGTTCCAGAAAGGGCCGCCGGGATGGACCAGGAACACTTCCAGAACTCGGCCTGAATTCCGGTAAAGCAGTAGGCCCGCGCTCATTTTTGAGGGCATGAGCTGCCTCCCTGTATAAATTACTTACCCTGTCGTAACTGTCGGTTTCGGAAGGTCACACTTCGCACAGCTCAATGGCGCAGGCTATATGAATTACCTGATCAGGTTTTACTGAAGTGTAACTCGATCTCTTCCAATGTCTTATTTTTTGTTTCGGGAAGAAAGAATGCAGCGGTAATGAAATAGACCACAGTGCACGCTGCCCAGAAAAAGAACATCGCTGAGTAACCGTAGCTGCCAACAACCGGCAGGAACACTCCTGCAATTAGCGTCGACACTCCCTGATTCAGAAGCAATGCGATACCCATCCCGGTGGATCGGATACGTGTCGGCATCAACTCTGACAATGCGAGCCAAACAACGACACCCGGTCCTACGGCGAACCCGGCGATAAAGATACCCAGGCAAACCGTGATCAGCCAACCAGTCTGTTCGGTCGGGACCGGGCCATAGAGCGCCCGTTCGATTATGAGCGGAGCAGCGGGAGATTTCGGATCCGGCGAAATTGTGAGGACAGGGTCCTTGTCGTCACTCAGAACAGTGAGCATCTTATCTCCACTGCCTTGTGAGTAGAGAACCGTCAGGGCCATGGGACGGCCTTCAACGGCAGAGCCCAACGTTTCTTCGTTGACGGGAACCCGCAGAGCAGTCGGACTTTGCGCGCGTTGCAGCGTACTAAGAACGTTCGTGCGCTCGGACTCGAAGCCGCGAAAGATCAGGCCTGCAGCAACCAGCGCTACGATGATGGCGCCCGTTCCAAGCTTGAGAAGGTACTTCCGTCCCTTTCGATCAACCAGCGCAACCGCCACGAGCGTCATCAGACAGTTGAGGATCTTGACTCCCAGATCGCCTTGCGTGGCATGGTTTGCGGTCATTCCAGCTTGTCGCAGAATCACGACGAGAAACGCCAGAATGGAGTTGATCCCGGTCGCCTGGTTGCAGGCAAGAATCACACAAGCAAGGACAAATGGAACCACGTATCTCTTCTGCAGGAGCGATCCCTTCGCGCCAACCGATTTACTGCTTTCTGGATTCAGGTGAGCTGCAATCTCCCGCAGCCGGAGTTCTGCATCCTGATCGCCCGTGGAAAGGCGGAGTGAGGCAAGAGCCTCCTCCGATCTGCCCTTGCGCATGAGCCATCGCGGAGTCTCAGATAAGAAAAATGCGCCAAGAAAAAATGCGACGCCAGGATAGATCACAGACAGGAACATCCCGCGCCAGGCGTGGTCTTGTGCAGCCCGCACCAACGTGGAATTTCCAGCTGCGGCAGCGATCGCACTCTCAGCTTGCCGGGTGTAGAACCAGCCTACAAACGAGGCAGTAACGATGCCAAACGTCAGCATGAACTGAAAGATGGCAGTGCCTTTTCCGCGATCGTTCATGCTGAGTGTCTCGGCGAGGTAAAGCGGGACGACGACTGCGATGACGCCACCACTAATGCCTTGCAGCAAGCGTCCGCAAAACAGGGGTACGAAACTTTGAGAGATGACGATCAACCCCACACTTGCCACGAAAAGCAGCCCGCTGATGATCATCATCTTCCGGCGGCCCAGCCAGTCGGCCATCAAGCCCGCCACGAGAGACGAGAACATGCTGCCACCAAGCACAGCCGCGACGATGATCGAGGTCTGCTCCACGCTGAGGCTGACAGTCTTCGTGAGATAGAGAAGGGCTGCGGCGATAATGCCGACGTCGATGCCGTAGAGGAGACCGCCGAGACCTGCGATTAGGAGAAGATATCTGCCGTAGAGTTTGCCGCTCAATTTTGTCGTCATTCGTCTTCTACAAGATAACCCGGCCTTCTTCCTCGGATGAAGATGAATGCGAAATATCTGGAGAGGCCCTTTTCCCCACCGTAGGCATATCTTCAGAAGAATCCGATTTTGCCCAGTACGTCATCATATTTGGATCCGTTTCAATATGTTCTGATACTTTTCGCGTGAAATGTCCCTTATCATTCTGAGTTGTGCGATGCTTTCGTCGTTCTTTCCTGGGTAGGGTAAGGGTCTCGACTGGATTTGCCGCTACTCTGGCTATCGGAATGGCTTCCACTGTGCTCGCCCAGGAAGGTCCTCCTGGACCTCCTGTGTCGAGCGTCAAGGGCCATGACTATACCTTCGGTAACCGCGCCATTGTGGCCAGTTGGAGCATCGCCGACGGAAAGATTGCGGATCTAACGGTCACCGATCGCCTGCACCAACAGACGATTGCTTTATCCGGTCCTTTCAGCATCCTCCTTGGCGATCGCGGAATTGTGGACGCGGGGAGCCTGCGTCTTGTCGGTACCCCTTCTTTCCATGAGTTGGAGGAAAGCAGGGGTGCTTCCCGTGAATCCGATCGGCTCAAGGGGAAAGAGTTCGAGGCGGTTTTCGCGGATGAAGAGGGCGATCTTCGGGTGGATTACGAGATCGTGCTCCGTGACGGGTCACACTATCTACGCCAGATTGTCACAATGATTGCCTCGAAGCGCGACCTTCCCATCACGGATGTTCGTCTGATCGACGTTCACAAGAGTGGCATCGAGGTCGCTGGAATGGTCGCGGGCTCCCCGCTCGTTGCCGGCAACTTCTTCTTTGGCTTCGAGCACCCGCTGTCCACGAGTCGAGCGCGGGAAAACCACGGCACCGCCGATCTCATTCGAGCGCTGCCTCTGGCGGCCGGTCAGTCGATTACGTATTCCTCGGTCGTCGGCGTAGCCCCTGCGGGTCAGATGCGCCGTGGCTTTCTTTCTTATCTGGAACGCGAGCGTGCACATCCCTATCGCACCTTTCTGCACTACAACTCCTGGTATGACGCAGGCTACTTCACACCGTACGATGAGTCGACTGCGCTGGATCGCATCAACGCATTCGGCCGAGAACTCCAGCAGAAGAGAGGAGTAACTCTGGACTCCTTTCTATTCGACGACGGATGGGACAACCACTCGTCGCTCTGGGGATTCAATCAGGGTTTTCCAAACGGCTTCGCTCCCATTCGGGACGCCGCCGCCAAATACAACGCAGCCCCCGGAGTCTGGATGTCGCCGTGGGGAGGGTACAGCAAGCCAAAGCAGGAGCGGCTCGAATACGGCCGGAAAGAGGGATACGAGATCATCAGCAACGGTTATGCGCTCTCTGGCCCAAAATACTACGACGGCTTTCGCGATGTCTGCTTTGACCTGATTCGCAGGTATAGCGTGAACCAGTTCAAATTCGATGGCACCGGCAACGCAGACCACGTATTTCCAGGAAGCCGTTTCGACAGCGACTTCAGCGCCATGATTCACCTCATCGGTGAGTTGCGTCAGGAGAAGCCCGACATTTACATCAACCTCACAACCGGAACGGACGCTTCGCCTTTCTGGTTGTTCTACGCGGATTCCATTTGGCGGGGTGGCGAAGATGATGACCTCGCTGGGGTTGGCACGAACCGCGAGCGATGGATTACCTATCGCGATGGAGATACGTATGCGCGAATCGTCCAGCGGGGACCGCTATATCCGCTGAATTCGCTAATGCTGCATGGAATTATCTATGCGAAGTACAACAGGCGTCTCAATACAGACTCTGGCGATGATTTTGCCAATGAGGTTCACTCCTACTTCGGCTCAGGAACGCAGTTGCAGGAGCTGTACATAACCCCATCGCTGCGTACGGACAAGAACTGGGACACGCTTGCTGAGGCTGCCAGGTGGTCCCGCGAAAATGCAGAGGTCCTCAAGGACACACATTGGGTTGGCGGCGATCCGAACTGGCTTCAGGTCTATGGCTGGGCCTCGTGGAGCCCGAAGAAGAGCATCCTCGTATTGCGTAATCCTTCAGACAAGGTTGGTTCGATCGATATCGATCTCGCCACGGTTCTTGAACTACCGTCTGGCGCTCCACGGACCTATTTGGCGAAGAGTCCTTGGAAGGCGGACGAGGGAGCTGCGCCGCTAATCCTGACTGCAAGTACGCCGCACAGATTTGCTCTCGAGCCTTTTGAAGTCCTCACGCTGGATCTGCAGCCCAGATAAGCTAAATAACCTTATTGGAGACTCAAGTTGAAAAACGCAATCACATCGCTGTTGTCCTTGACCGGATCCGAGAAGGAGTCGAAAGGAATCACCGACACTCCACGTGAGATCTGCCAGCAGCCTGACACTTGGAGAGTCACCGGGCAGCAACTTGCATCGGAGCGCGCTTCCATCCTCCGGTTCCTGGAGACCGTCGGCATTGCGACCAGCGGCTTACAGGAGAAGCCCAGCGTTATCCTCGCTGGCGCCGGGACCTCGGACTACATCGGCCACGCTGTCAGCCGGGCCTTGCGCAAGGAATGGGCCTGTGAGGTCACAGCAGTTCCGAGCACGGAGCTGCTCACGAATATGGACGACTATGTCCTTCCCGGAAAGAAATATCTGATGATCTCGTTCTCCCGGTCCGGCGACAGCTCTGAGGGAATAGCCACGCTCGAGCAGGCGACGGAACGGTTTCCTGATCAGATCCACCACTGCGTAATCACCTGCAATGCATTGGGGAGCATGGCCAAATTTCAGGGAGCGCATACTGTCGTCCTCGATGATCGGGTGAATGACCGCGGACTCGCCATGACAAGCTCGTTCACAAACATGGTGATTGTGGGCCAGTACTTGGCGAATATCTTTCATCCCGGCCGCTATGAACAAAAATTGCTGGGGATGATCGATACAGCCTCGCATTTGATTCCGAAGGCCGCAGATCTCGCGTCCGATCTGTCCACGAAAGATTATTCGCGGATGTGTTTCATCGGAGCAGGCGGCCTTAAGGCGGTTGCGAAGGAATCATCTCTGAAGGTGCTGGAGCTAAACGCGGGCAAGATCGCCACGCTCGCAGAGTCGCCACTCGGTCTGCGCCACGGGCCCCTCTCCTTCGTGAACGACGAGACGCTACTGGTCGCGTATCTATCGTCCGATGAGCAGCGAAGATGCTACGAACTCGATCTTCTTGAAGAAATCGCCCGCAAGGGACTCACGTCCGATACCGTCATCGTGGCGCCGCACCACACTAGGCGAATGGAGGACGTCACGCGGAACATTCTGACCCTGAACTCGCCGGTCGATGTTCCTGACACCTATAGGCCGCCGATCGACATCATTGTCGGGCAGATGATCGGACTCTTTACGTCACTATCGAACCACATCAAACCGGACTCTCCAGGTACGGGAGCCATCAGCAGGGTGGTTTCGAAAGTCAAAATCTATCCTTCGGCCGTTCGGTAGCGTGATGCATGCCGGTGGTCTTCCTTCTGAAGAGGAAGTGGTTCTTGCGGGTGGCCGTTGATGACTGATTCGCACCGAGAACTCACGACTGCGGTTATCCTTCTCCTTACTCTGTCTCTGGAGGGAAGAGATGCCGCTTGACCCACGAAGACCTCTCGCTGATCTAGAAGAGCTGCGCTCGCTGACGGCCGACGCAAACGGCGCGCAGCGAGTTGCATGGACACCAACGTGGCTCAAGGCGCGTGCATGGTTTCAGTCGAAGGTGAAGGCGTTGGGGCTGGAACATCACCTCGACGCCGCAGGGAACTCGTGGACAACGATGCAGGGCGAGTCGGGCCGCGCGCTGCTTTTCGGAGGACACCTTGACTCCGTGCCGAACGGTGGATGGCTCGATGGCGCTCTCGGCGTGCTCGTCAGCTTCGAGGTACTGCGGGCATTGCAGGAAGAGTTCAGCAACCGTCCCCCGTTTACGATTCGTCTAGTCGACTGGGCCGACGAAGAGGGCGCACGATTTGGCCGAAGCCTCTTTGGCTCATCGGCCTTCGCTGGAACACACACCGTCGAGGCCGACCGGGGCCGCACCGACCGTGAAGGAATTCGGTTGGAAGACGCCCTCAAGATCTGTGGTGTCTTGGTAGACAATATCGGCGACGCCGGCGTCGAGCGGCGCAACGCTGCCGCATATCTTGAGTTGCATATAGAGCAGGGCCCAGTGCTTGAGGCCATGCAACTCCCGCTCGGAGCGGTGCTTGGCACCAAAGGTGTTGAGCGCCACGCGATCACCTTTCGCGGTCAGGAGGCGCACTCAGGTTCGACGCCCATGGCCGTGCGTCGCGACGCGCTGGCAGCGGCTGCGAAGCTCGCCCTTGAGATTCGGCCAATAGCCCGCAAGCATCCCGACTCGGTCGCAACCATGGGGAGCGTCAAGACCTTCCCCGGCATCGTGACAGCTGTTGTGGGCCGGTGCGAGACGACGCTCGACATGCGCGACCTCGACACCCGTGTTCTGGCAGGCATGCTCGCCGAAGCTCATGCCGCAAGCGAGCGTTTTGCCGCAGAAGAGCGCTGCACGGTCGAGTGGTCGAAGATTTGGAACATCGAGCCCATCCCCTTCGAAAAGCGGCTCATTGGCCTGTGCGAAGAGGCCATCCGCGAGACTGCAGGTAGCTCACACAGCCTCCCCTCCGGGCCACTCCATGATGCGGCCGAGGTAGCCCGCGCAGGAATTCCGACGGTCATGATGTTCACGCAGTCGCTCGCGGGACTCAGTCATAACAAGGCAGAGGACACAAAGAGGGAACACCTGGAACTCGCAGTTCGAGCGTTTGACCGTCTCGCGCACAAAACGCTGCAGTGGATGAAAGAAAACGAAACCAGCGTTTGATCGACCCAACTGCTCAAACGGTTGCTTTTGAGGCTCGGTCGACCAGTAACTCTCACTCTTCTATAACGCTTCGCCCTGTCAATGGTGCATAATGATTGCTCCTGAGCTGGGACCAACCGGCCTAAAAGGAGAGTCATGTCCATCTTCTTGATCCATCTGCCTGATATGTCAATTACTTGCTGCGTTGAGAGTGCCACATGAGCGACCGACCATCCTTCCGGCAGCAATTTATGCCGTCGCCGGATATCGCAGCGCGCTTCGAAGACATCCATCCGCCTCTCAACGCCCAGGCGGCCAGGGTCGAGGCCGATCGCTGCCTCTATTGTTTTGATGCGCCCTGCACTGCCGCCTGCCCTACGCATATCGACGTGCCTCGTTTCATTAAGAAGATCGCGAGCGGGAACCTGTCAGGCTCCGCTCGTACCATCCTCGAGGCGAACATTCTCGGCGCAAGCTGCTCGCGTGTCTGTCCCGTTGATGTTCTATGCGAAGGCTCCTGCGTGATGCATCGCTACAACAAGCAACCGATCCAGATTGGCCGCCTGCAGCGCTTCGCCATGGATGCATTTCACGCGAGCGGCGATCCGCTGCCGTTCGAACCTGGAGCCGATACCGGTCATTCCGTCGCACTCATCGGAGCGGGCCCTGCCTCGCTGGCCTGCGCCGCGGAGCTTCGCAGGAGGGGCATCCGGGCGATAATCTATGACGCGCGCCCACTTCCTGGGGGCCTCAACACCTACGGTGTCGCGGAGTACAAGCTCGGCCTCGCCGACAGTCTTCGCGAGATCGATATGCTCGCGCATCTTGGAGTCGAGTTCCGCTTCGAGACGAAGGTCGATGCGGCGATGCTCATGCAGTTTGAACGCAGTCATGACGCGATCTTTTTGGGCATCGGACTTGGAGGCATTCACCGGCTTGGCATCGCAGGAGAGCAACTCGCTGGGGTCACTGACGCCCTGGACTTCATTGCAGGCTACAAGTCCGGTAAGATTCTTACTTCACCTCAGCGTGTTGCGGTGGTAGGTGCAGGGAATACCGCCATCGACGCAGCCATCGCCTCCGTGCGGCTCGGAGCCGACGAGGTGCACATGCTCTATCGCCGAGGCCCCGAAAACATGTCTGCCTTCTCCTTCGAGTACGAGCACGCCAGGCAAGAGGGCGTGAGGTTCCTTTGGCACGTGCAGCCGACCGCAATTGAGGGCTCATCATCGGTCGAGTCCATTCGGCTAACACGGATTGCGCTTTCGTCCGATGGCTCGCTTGTTCCACTGCCGGCCTCAGAGTTTCTGCTGCCGGTGAATCTCGTCATTCTCGCCATTGGGCAGGGAACACATTGCTCTTTCCTGGTTGATGGCGCAGCAGGGGGAAAGGTCCAGCTTGATCGCGGCCGCATCGTGATCGACCGTGCCACCGGCCAGACCTCAAATCCGAAGTTCTTCGCCGGGGGCGACTGCACCAACGGGGGCCGCGAGGTCGTCGACGCCGTCGCCGATGGCAAACGTGCTGGCATAGGTATCGCCGCATGGTTGGAGGGTAAATATGTCGAGGCCTAAGCCAACACTCGAGACCACATTCGCCGGTATCAAATGCCCGAACCCCTTCTGGCTCGCCTCCGCTCCGCCGACCAATTGCGGCGAGCAGATCATGCGTGCTTTCGACGCTGGCTGGGGCGGCGCAGTGTGGAAGACCATCGGAGAGCCTATCACGAACGTCAGCTCGCGTTATTCGTCAATCGACTGGGAAGGGCGTCGCATGATGGGCTTCAATAATATTGAGCTCATCTCCGATCGCCCGATCGAGGTAAATCTCCGCGAAATCGCCGAGGTCAAGAAGCGCTATCCGAAGAACGTCGTCATCGCATCTCTCATGGTGGAGAGCAAGCGTGAGACTTGGCACGATATCGTACAGCGCGCCGAAGATGCTGGTGCCGATGGACTAGAGCTCAATTTTGGCTGTCCACATGGGATGAGCGAACGCGGCATGGGCTCCGCCGTCGGCCAGGTTCCGGAGTACTGCGAGCAGATCACTTCGTGGGTAAAGGAAAAGGCGCGAACGCCTGTCATCGTGAAGCTGACACCGAACATCTCCGACATCCGCATGCCAGCTCGCGCAGCAAAACGCGCAGGTGCCGATGCTCTCTCGGCCATCAACACGATCAACTCCATCACAGGCATCGATCTCGACACCTTCGAACCCAACCCCAACGTTGACGGCAAGAGCTCCCACGGCGGCTACTGCGGTCCCGCGGTCAAGCCAATCGCGCTCAATATGGTCCAGCAGGTGCAATCCGATCCCTCCGCCGCGCTACCTTTTTCCGGCATAGGAGGGATAGGCTCATGGCGCGATGCAGCAGAGTTCATCTTGCTCGGCTGCGGCACCGTCCAGGTCTGCACTGCCGTCATGCACTACGGTTACCGCATCATCGAGGATATGCAGGATGGCCTGCTCGCATGGATGGTCGAGAAGGGCTTTGCCACCATCGATGACTTTCGCGGCCTCTCGCTGCCGAACGTTACCGATTGGAAGCACCTTAACCTCAACTACAAGATCGTTGCGCGCATCCACGAAGAGCTGTGCATCGGCTGCCAACTCTGCTACACCGCCTGCTGGGACGGCGCGCACCAATGCATTCATCTCGACCGCATGTCACCTGTCCCGGATACAACCCGTACCCCGGCGATGGTGGAGGCCATCTCTGCGCAGCACATCACGACTACGCCCATTCCCAAGCTCGACGCGAGCAGCGGCCCGCGCTCGAATTTGGTTACCCCGCTCGAGCGTATCCCTCGCGTCGATGAAGAACACTGCGTTGGGTGCAACCTCTGCTCGCTGGTCTGTCCGGTTGAAAACTGCATCACGATGGAGCGGATTGACAGCGGTCTTCCGCCGCAGAGCTGGGAACAGCGGACCGCAGCAGGCCTCGTCCCGGAAGGCGCGCGCGAGGTCATGAGCACAAACGGATAGTTTCGCAACCTGGAGTCAAGAAGTCCATGGGAACCCTGATTCAGAACGGAACAGTTATCAACGCTGACGGCCGACAGAAGGCCGACGTCCTCATCGAGGGCGAGACCATCAAGCAGATCGGAGCCAGCCTTCCCCCCGCTGGCAACACGGTCGTCGACGCAACCGGCTTGCTCGTCATGCCCGGTGGCATCGACGTGCACACACATCTCGACATGCCCTTCGGCGGCACCGTCTCGGCGGACGACTACAGAACAGGCACAATCGCAGCAGCAGTTGGCGGGACGACGACCATCATTGATTTTGCGCTTCAATCGATGGGGCACACGATGCGCGAAGCATTCGACACATGGCGCGCAAAATCTCGTGGCAAGGCATGCATTGACTACTCGCTCCACATGGCTATTACCGATCTTGGCGGTGGCGACTGCTCACGCGGACTGCATGAGATGGAGGAAATGGTCGCCGAGGGCATCACCTCCTTCAAGCTCTTCATGGCCTATCCCAACGTGTTGATGATCGACGATGGTTTGATGTTCCGCGTAATGCAAAAGGCCGCTGCCCTGAACGCTCTCTGTTGCGTTCATGCAGAGAACGGCAGCGCCATCGATATCGTTGTCGCGCAGATGCTCGCCGAAGGCAGGACCGCGCCGCATTATCACGCACTTAGCCGCTCCCCGAAGGCCGAGGCGGAGGCCACGCACCGAGCAATTGCGCTGGCGGATATGACCGGCGCCGCTGTCTATATCGTGCATCTCTCCAACGAGTATGCGCTCGACGAGTTGAAGTTTATGCAGGCCCGGGGAGCTAGGGCGCTGGCCGAGACCTGCATCCAATACCTCGTTCTTTCCCTCGAAGACCAGATGCCCGGCAAGAGCTGGGACGAGGCGAAGTATGTCTTCACGCCGCCGCTGCGCGAGAAGCGCCACCAGGAACCTCTCTGGCGAGCGCTGCAGGAGGGGTCGCTAGCCGTCGTCTCCACTGACCACTGCCCCTTCCGCCTCGCTGATCAAAAATCTCTCGGCCGTCACGACTTCTCAAAGATCCCGAATGGTGGTCCCGGAATTGAGAATCGCATGCAGATTCTCTGGCACTTTGGCGTCAACTCTGGCCGTCTCACGCCGGAGCAATTTGTCGAACTTGCCTGCACGGCGCCAGCGCGCATCTTCGGCATGTCGCAGAAGGGCACTCTCGTTCCGGGCAAAGACGCAGATGTCCTACTCTGGGATCCCAACGCCGACTACACGATCTCAGCTGCGACGCAGCGCATGGCAACCGATTACTCCATGTTTGAAGGTTGGAAGGTTCGCGGCAACGCAAAGCACGTCTTCTCGCGCGGCGATCTCGTAGTCAAAGATGGCCAATGGATTGGCGAGACTGGCCGTGGACGCTTCATTAAGCGCGAGGCCAACGCAGGAGGTCTGGCCTGATGCACTCTTCCACCTCTACTTTGGCCAGCGACGCAGCGCAGCGAATCACCAACGCCGATCCACGCCTCTATAATCACGACCTCGCGCCCACCACCCCTTCGCAACGCACGTGGGGTACCTACAACTACATCGCGCTTTGGTTCTCCATGTCGATGGAGGTGACCACCTACATGCTTGCCTCCTCACTCATCGCCGGCGGCATGAACTGGAAGCAGGCAGTCTTCACCATCCTGCTGGGCAACCTGATCGTTCTCATCCCAATGATTCTCAACGCCCATGCCGGTGCGAAGTACGGCATCCCATTTCCAGTCTTCGTGCGCGCAAGCTTCGGCACACGCGGAGCGAACATTCCCGCGATCCTGCGGGCCATTGTGGCCTGCGGTTGGTTCGGAATTCAATCTTGGATCGGCGGCCAGTCCATCGCGCAGATGATCTACGTGCTCTCGCCCGCCACGCAGGACAAGCCGTGGGTACTATGGACCTGCTTCCTCGGCTTCTGGCTGCTGAACATGCTCGTCGTCTGGAGAGGCGTTGAATCCATCCGCTTTCTGCAGAGCTTCTCCGCACCCTTTCTCTTCGTCATGTCGCTCACGCTCCTGTTCTGGATGCTCCATAAAGCCGGTGGCTTCGGCCCAATGCTCGCGGCGCCATCCCGTTTTACCACCACCGGCAGCTTCCTTGCCTTCTTCTTTCCGTCTCTTACCGCGATGGTGGGATACTGGGCGACGCTGTCTCTCAACATCCCGGACTTCACCCGCTACGCGAAGAATCAAGACGCACAGATCGTCGGTCAGGCATTCGGCCTGCCCGTTGCGATGACGCTCTACTCCTTCATCGGCATCGCGGTCACCTCAGCATCCGCAGTGATCTTCGGCGAACCGATCTGGTCGCCCATCACGCTGCTCGGCCGATTTCACCAGCCGCTGATCGCATTTCTTGCGCTCATCTCGATTCTTATCGCAACCCTGAACGTAAATATCGGCGCAAACGTAGTTTCGCCGTCCAACGACTTCTCCAATCTCGCACCGCGCTACATCTCGTTTCGCACCGGAGGCCTCATCACCGGCTTTCTCGGCCTTGCCATGATGCCGTGGAAGCTCATGTCAACCTTTGGCTCCTACATATTTGGTTGGCTCGTAGGGTACTCCGGGCTGCTTGGCCCGGTGGCCGGAATCATGGTCGCCGACTATTTCATCGTTCGCAGAAAAAAGCTCGACGTCGGTGCCCTCTATCGCCGTCACGGCGTGTACGAGTACGAGAAAGGTATCAATCCGCGTGCTGTAGTTGCGCTCGTAATCGGCGTGCTTCTTGCACTGACTGGTGTTGTTCTGAACCGTCTTCAAATCGGCAACAACTGGAAAATCGCTGGGCATCACATCGTGCACGCTCTCGTGCATCTTTACGACTACGCATGGTTCGTTGGCTTCTTCGTCTCCGCCGCTGTGTATATCGCACTGATGCGCGGTATTAAAGCCACGCACAACAACTAGGCAGACGGGCCATGTAGCGGAAGCCGTAGTTCCGCCCTACACCCGCCTGTTCCGTCGGTCCGGTTAGCCAACTGCACAAAGCCGCGATGGGCTTGGGCAATCTGCTGCGACAGAAGCAGCCCAATCCCCGTGCCGCTCGGCTTGGTCGTGTAGAAAGGCACAAAAAGATTGCTGGCATTGGAGAGACCCGGGCCACTATCGAGGACAGCGATGATTATCTCGCCTCCCGTGATCTCCCACGTCATCTCGACCCGAGGTGCGGCGCTCGCTGAGTCCGGGTCCAGCGCTGCTTCCACGGCATTGCGCACCAGATTGATGAGCGCTTGTTGCAACTGATCGGCATCAGCGATGATTGTCACCTCAGCGCCAGGCCTTACCGTGACGCTCAGGCGAGTCTCAAGGCGCGCTGCACGGTCTACTAGGGCGCCAACCGGCACCGGAGCCAGCCTCGGAGCGGGTAGACCCATAAGCTGCCTATAGGCCTGCAGAAAGCGGTTCAGCGACTCTGCGCGGCTCTCTATGATCTCGAGTCCGCGAAAAAAATCATTACTATCTTCGTCTCCCGCCGACTTGAGGCGCATCCCATCAAGTCTGTTCCGCAGGCTGGCCGCGATTGACTTGATTGGAGTGAGCGAATTGTTGATCTCGTGTCCGAGCACGCGAATCAGCCTCTCCCACGCCTGGCGCTCTTCCTCGCGTAGCGCTGCGCTCACGTCCGCCAACACCAGAAGCGTGTGAGGAATTCCTCGAAGACGAAAGCTGGTGCGCTTCACGACCCATCGGCCAGCCTGCTGCGCACCCTCCAATGAAAGCAACTCGTCATCCTGCGAATGCAAGAGATGTTCGAGCCTTAACTGTGCCGCGCTCTGGCCAAGCGCATTCTTCGCCTGCAATCCGAAGGCCTGCTCGCCCGCTGGATTTAGCAGCTTCAATCTGCCCTCCGGATCAAAAGCAACTACAGGCGACTGCATCGCGTTTAGTACTCGCTCCACTAGCGCCATCGCCTCGAGCGCACCCGCGCGTTGCGACTGCAGCATCGATGCAAGCGCGTTCACCTCGAGCGCAAGATCGCCCAGTGCGTCGTCTCTTCGCGCTCCCCGTGCTCTAAAGGAGTAGTCATCTTCGCGCAGCGCCGCGACGACGTTTGCCAGCGTCTGTAGTGGTCTTGTGACCTGTTCCGCAAGCAGCGAGACTACGAGCGCCCATCCGGCTACAGCCACCAGCAGGACAATCGCCTGCATCGTCGCCTCGGCGTGCCGCTGCCAGAGCAACAACCAGCACAGGAGCAGCAACGGAAGCCCCATCAACCAAAGCCACAGCCGCAGTCGCCGCTCGAAGCTCAGCCTGCGGCGCGATCTTCCCAACGGCACTCGCGTGGGCCGCGGAACCTCGGTAGCCTTTGGCTCAGAGGCCATACTTTTCCATGCGACGGTAGAGCGCGCCGCGGCTCAGACCGAGCGCATCCGCCGCGTGGCTCACATTCCCTCCTGCACGGGCCAGCGCCTTCCGTATTAGGATCGCTTCCACCGCCTCCAGACTCATCTCATCCAGGTTCGCTGCCGCACCCCGTTGCGAACTCAGGCCAAGATCGGCCGCTTCGATGCGTTCTCCGCGTGCCATCAAGACAGCGCGTTCGATTGTATGATCGAGCTCCCGCACATTCCCTGGCCAGCCGTAGTGCAACATCTGTTGCATCGCGTTCGGCTCGAGCCCCTGGATCGCCCTTCTATAACGCGCGGCATACCGGGAGAGAAAATGCCCGGCGAGCGTAGGGATGTCCTCACGGCGGTCGCGCAGCGGCGGCAGGCTGATTTCAACAGTGTTCAATCGGAAGAGAAGATCTTCGCGAAACCGCCCCGCAGCACACTCCGCGCGAAGATCAGCATTTGTAGCAGAAAGCATACGCACGTTGACCTTTTGCGTCTTCGAGGATCCGACCCGCTCTATCTCCCCGGTCTCCAGCACCCTCAGCAGCTTGGCCTGCTGTCGGACGGGGATATTGGCAATCTCATCCAGAAAAAGCGTCCCGCCGTTTGCCAACTCAAACCTGCCAATGCGATCGGCGCGCGCGTCGGTGAAGGCGCCTTTGACGTGGCCGAAGAGCTCACTCTCGAAAGTGCCTTCGGGCAATGCCCCGGTATTCACGGCGACAAGGGTCCTGTCGGCGCGCAAAGAAAGTCGATGCAGTGTTTGTGCGACGACTTCCTTTCCCGTGCCATGCTCACCCGTGATCAGGACGTTCGCGTCAGACGGCCCGACCCGCGCCATCGTCTCCACTACCGGACGCATGGAGGGCGCTGAAGCGATGAAGTCTGGCGCCCCGCTTGTCCGCAGAATGCGGTTCTCCGCCTCCAGCCACCGTGCTTTCTTCTCGCTGCGGTGAAGCTCCATCTGCGTTCGCAGAATCGTAAGCAGCCGCGCGTTCTCCCAGGGCTTTTGGATGAAATCTCCCGCGCCGCGACGCATCGCTTCCACGGCCAGATCGATGTTGCCCCATGCCGTCATCACGACGACAGGAAGCTGCGCGTCGATCTCCTTGACACGCGTCACAAGCTCCAGGCCCTCCTGGCCCGACGTTGTATCCCGCGTGTAGTTCAGGTCAATCAGAACACCATCGAAGCTATCGTGAGAAAGAGCCTCCAGCGCGAGGGCAGGCGTCCTGACCATCTCCAACTCGTAGCCCTCTGGCTTCAACAACAGGCGCAGCGCTTCAAGAATATGCGGCTGATCGTCCGCGACTAACAGACGGCATGGGCGATCAACTCTGGTCTCTGTGCGAATTTCCTTGCCTGTGCCTTCCGCCATCATGCTGGCCTGCTCCCGCTAATGCCCATCCTGGACCACACCTGTCCTCGCCGATTCTATCGAAATATTGTTCGCTTCCAGAGCCGAACCTACCGACCGATCCAACTCGATCTTCGATTTCTGGTATGCCGTCATCGCTGCGACAAGAGCCGACTCCGCCGCGGCAAGGTCACGCCGCGCCATCAACGTCTGGTAGTTGGATCCGGCCCCCAGTTCCTGCTCCTTGGCAGTGATGTCGAAGGTCTTCTGCGCAAGGTCACGCGCCTTACGGGCTGATTCCACACGCGCTTGGCTCTGCTCCAGCGCATACTGCGCGTTCCGCACCTCAATGCGAATCTGCTTCTTTAATTGCTGCAGACGAAGTTCCGCCTGCCGCGTCTCCAACTCAGCACGGTACTGATCTGACTTTGCCACGCGATTGCGAATCGGCACATTTACCGACAACCCCACGTAATAATCTGGCGCCGAATTGTTGAAGGCATGCCGCACCGCACCCGTCCAGTCCGGCGGTGCAGTCGACGTCACACCCGATTCGGGATTCGGCAATCCCGCGAGCCCCGTGCCCCCGTAGAACGCCGTCACAGCGACCGATGGCAATAGAGCATTACGAGCAGCATCGCGGCTGATGCGGCGGCTTTCGAGGTCAATGTCCGACTCGCTCAGTTCAAGGCGGTCACGAAGGGCCTGCGTGATAATGTCTTCGGTCGAACCCGTGGCTGTCTGCCCGGTCATCATCGAACTCTGGTCAGTGGGCTTCACTGGCATCGTCTCGAGAATCGGGTCGTCAAGATTCTTAGTCAAGGCGTTTTTGATGAGAAGCTCCTGAAACTCTAGCGATGTCTTCGCAATCGTCAGGTCCTGCTCGCGGTTGGCTACTTCAGCCTCATCTTTCATCACGTCCATTGCAGGAATCGCCTGCAACGCAAGCTGCTTTCGTCCGCTGTCCAGCGTCTGCCGGGCAAAATCCAGCGATCGGCTCTTGACCTGTTCATCTTCATAGGCGGCCACTAGGTCCCAATACATATTGGCAATTTGCGTGACTGTCGTGATCACCTGCAACTTGAATGCCTCATCCGAGATCTTCTGGTTGTTCTTCGCGATCCGCAGATAGCGGAGGTTCGGCCCAAAGCCAAAGCCTGCGAGCAATTGCTGCTGCAAAGCGATGTGATAGTACGAGTTCAACGCTGGATTCAGGATGTTGTTAGGGCTGTTCGCCGTGTTGCGGCTGTTATCGAAGACTGCCGACAGCGATGTCCCTGTCGGAAAAGCATCCGAAAACCCAATGTTGCCATTCGTCGTGTTCTCCTGCAGCTTTTGCGTGCCGTAGATAGAAGTATTCGAAAGTGGCTGCGTATAGTGCTCGTTGTTCAGCGACCCTGTGACCATCGGATCGAAGGACGGAACATTCGTTCCCGTGCCGAGTGTGGATTGCACCAGGCCCGACGCTCCCGATCCCGCGCCGCCGGCACCGCTGGAGGTTCCGCCCGCGCCAGCTCCGCTCGCTCCAGAACCAAAGCCTCCCACGCCACCGCCGGGTGTGTTCTGCACTACGCCCGTGTTCACGCCACGAAATGTGCCTCCAGCACGGGTGCGCATGATATCGGCCTCGGCGATAGGAATGTTGTAGCGCGCAATCGCAATGTCAAGATTGTTCTCAAGTGCCAGCGCGATAGCATCTTTCAAGCTCAGCTCAAGAACGCCGTCGTGGATAAGAGTGTCGATTCGTGACGTATTGGCAAGGTTTGGTTTAGGAACCAGCGTCGGGGTGTATGCACGAAACGGATTGTTCGAGTGCGGAATATCCAGTCGCAATGCAGGCGCCGGAGCATCCTGCGCCAGGATCGTGGCGCTCGTCAGCATCAGCGCGCTCGCACGGCGGAGCAGGGAAGCGTACGTCACCCTCGCACCTCCGGCCGTGAGCTTTCAGCCACGCCCGCGGTGTCGGAGTGTACCCATCCATCACGCAGCTCTATCGTCCGTGTTCCATAAGCTGCATTCGCTTCAGAGTGAGTTACCTGCACGATCGTTGTGCCCTCCTCATTCAACTGCCGGAACATCTCCATAATCTCCTTCGCCTGCTTCGACTGCAGGTTCCCCGTCGGCTCGTCGGCAAGCAGCAGCGCAGGCTTGTGAATCATCGCCCGCGCAATGCCCACCAGCTGCTGCTGTCCGCCCGAGAGCTGGTGTGGATACAGGTCTTTCTTGCCCACGATCTGAAATTGATCCAGCGTATCGGCGACCAGCGCCTGCCGCTCCGCTCGCGGAATGTCCTTATAAGTAAGCGGCAGGTCGATGTTCTCCGCGACTGTGAGGTCATCGAGAAGGTGATAACTCTGAAAGACCATTCCGATCCGTCTGCGCGCGAGATCGGCCCGCTGCTTGCGATTCATCGCGTGAACAGCCTCGCCATTCAGCTCAAACTCACCTCTCCACTGATCGTCCAGCATTCCCAGAACATTCAGTAGCGAGGATTTACCCGCGCCGGAGGGCCCCATGATCGTGACAAACTCCCACGGATGAATCGTCAGGTTCACCCGCCGAAGTACCCACGTCTCTATATGGCCAGCCTTGTAGCTGCGCTCGATGTTTCTCAGTTCAATCATCCTCACTCCGTCCGGAGAGCCTGTACTGGGTCAGTCGACGCAGCTCGCTGCGCAGGAATCAATCCCGCGGCGCAAGCCGAGAAAGCAAGCGCAAGGATAGCCATCAACAGCACAACAGTATCGTGCCCGCCAACACCATATAGCTGTGACTGAACGAAGCGAGCGCACATCCACGCTACTGGCAACCCAATCGCCAGTCCGATGCCGGCCTGCAGCATCGCCTCGCGCAGCACCATGCTCACAACCTTGCCGCGCCCAGCGCCCAGCGCCATTCGTATCCCAATCTCCGACGTCCGTCGAGCCACTGAATATGCGGTCACGCCATACAACCCGACCGAAGCAAGAGCCAGCGCCAGCAGCCCGAACATCACCGTCAGCCGGGCGATCATTCTCTCCTGGTTGAACTGCCCTTCGATCTGCTTCTCGAACGTCTCATACGAGACGACCGTCAGGTTGGGGTTGATGCCCGCCAGAGTCTGTTGCACCTGTGCTTCCAGCCCTTCCACCGGGCCCTTCATCTGTAGCACGATTGTGCGGATATATAGGGACCGCACCTCGCCAGGGGAATCGTGCATGGTCTGCGAACGCTGGAGCAATGGCCGAAAGAACATCGGCCGCCACGGATCCCGCTCGTGGTTGTACTTTGCGTTCGACACCACGCCTACGATCTCGAAGTCGCCCGAGGTCTTCATTCCCAAGGCGCCGAAGTGTGCCCCGATTGGGTCTTCTCCATTCTTGAAGAACTTCTCCACGAACGCCTCGTTCACTACGGCCACGCCTTGCGTTGTGGAAGTATCCTGCGCCGTAATCCCGCGGCCGCGCATAATATGTTGTCCTACCGTCGTGAAGAAATCCGGACTCACTCTCACCCAGGAAGCGTTCACGTCATCGCTCATGCGCGGTTCAGGATGCCCCTGGATATAGACGCCATTGCCCCAGTTGTCCCCCTCAAGCGGCGTGTATAAGCTCAGCCCCACGTGCTCCACGCCAGGCAACGATTGAAAGCGTTGTTCAATTTGGTCATAGAGCGCCTGCAGTTGATCAGGTTTGTACCCGGCGTTCTCCGGGCTGACGTGAACAACAATGCGGTGTGCCGTCTCAACCCCGAACTCTTGATGTTCTAACCGGCTCAGGCTCTTCGACATCAAGCCCGCCCCTACCAGCAAAACCAGCGAAAGAGCAGCCTGAAACACAATCAGGGAGCGTTGCAACAACGAACTTCGGTCCTTTGTGGAGCGATTCGATCCCCGTAGTGCCTCCGCCGGGTCCGTGTGCGATGTAATCCATGCCGGCGCAATTCCAAACGCCAGTCCGGTCAGCAAAGAGATTGCAAACGCGAATCCCAGCACGGCAGGCGAAGGGCTTGCATCAATGGGAAGATTCTGCGAGCCAGGAAATGCGAGCGACAACAGCATCCTCGTGCCCCCATACGCGACGGCCAGACCGGCGAGTCCCCCCAGGCACGCCAGCACAACGCTCTCGGTCAGCATCTGACGAATAAGCCTCTTGCGCTGCGCGCCCAGAGCTACACGAATCGAGGTCTCCGCCCTCCGCGCCATGCCTCGCACCAGGACAAGGTTGGCAATATTGGCGCAGGCAATCAACAGCACGAGCCCAGAGATCCACATCAGCAGATGCAGTCCCTTCGAGTACTCCTGTTGCATATTTGCGATGCCGATTCCCCCCGGCGTGAGCACAAGGTGGGTCCTGGCAAGAGCCTTCTTCCCATCCTCCGTCTGGTAGAGCGGAAGCTCCGTGAGCCACTGACGCAGACTCGCGTCCATCTTCTCCTGAAGAGGAATAAGTGCAACCCCAGGCTTGATGCGGCCAAGAACATAGACCCAGTTCGAGCTGTGTTTGTGCAGGATGGAGCTCGAAGTCAGCATCGGTTCCATCGACATTGGAAGGTAGAAGTTCGCAGGATCGCTCTTCATACGGTCTCCGTAAAACGACGGAGGCGTAATCCCGATGACCGTCACCGGATGTGTATTCACGACAAACGTGCTGCCCACCACAGATGGATCCAGCGCATACTCACGCTGCCAAAGCTGATACGACATCACGGCCACCGGCGTAGCATTCTCTGCGTCATCGGCCGGCGTAAGCAACCGTCCTGCCTGCGGCTTCAATCCCAGCGTCTGAAAATAATTGCCCGAGACGAGCTCTCCGCTTGTCGGCTTCGATAACGCGTCTCCACTCTCTCGGTGCACGGTCAAAGACCCATAATCGAATCCCGCCTGCATTGCGGCCAGCTGCTCAAACTCCGGTGTGTTGTCCTGCAGATGGCGATAGAGATCGTACGCGAACAGAGAGTAGTCGTCGTTTTCCGGGGTTCCACCATTCACGCAACAGTCGTCTGTATCGCCGACACGCACCAGCATCCCCGGATCGCGGACCGGAAGGTTCTGCATCAGCACAGCATGCACGAGCGTGAAGATCGCAGCGTTGGCTCCGATCCCCAACGCGAGCGTGACGATCGCCGTAATCGTAAATCCCGGCGCTTTGCGTAATTGCCGCAGAGCAAAAGTCATATCTTGGACGAATCGGTTCATCTCCGCCTCCTCTACGCCGCGCGTCTCAAATCGACTACGTCAAGCGCGCCTTGCAGGCTCGCACGCGCATCGTCAAAGAGCGGACGCACTCCACGCAGAGGAACACTCAACTCAACGCTGTAACGCCGCAACGCAACAACCACCGTGAATCCGGGTATCTTCTCTCCGGAGCACCGATGTTCCAGCATTCGGCTCTTTGCCTCGTTAGAAGCAGTCGTATCAGGTGCGAGGCGGCTCGCACTCACACGCACTTGGTCGCCATCCGCTTCGTCGATGACTGAAGCATTTAAACCAACGCCGATCGCCACTGACAACGCCACCACCGCTGCAAACCACGGCATCTCCCGCATGGTATTCCGCAGGTCAAGAATCGTCTCTCGCATCATCGCTACACCTCAGCCAGTAGTTGATTCAGTTCGCCCTCGGCGACTACCTTTCCGTCGAACAGATGCACCTGCCGCTCTGCATGCGCCGCAAACCGCGGATCGTGCGTCACCATGCAGATCGTGGCGCCCTCCAAATGCAGTTCCTGCAGCAGCCTCATCACGGCCTCGCCGTTCTTCGAATCCAGGTTTCCCGTTGGCTCATCGGCCAGCAAGATCGACGGCGACCCGGCCAGCGCACGCGCCACTGCAACCCTCTGCTGCTGACCGCCCGAGAGTTGGGCCGGATAGTGCCGCATCCGATGCGCCATATTCACGCGCTCCAGCGACTCCTCAACGCGTTTCTTCCGTTCTGCAGAAGGCATCCCTGTGCGATACGTCAACGGAAGCTCCACATTCTCTGCAACACTCAGGTCGCCGATCAGGTTGAAGCTCTGAAAGATGAACCCAATCTCCTGGTTGCGTATCCGCGAGCGGTCGGCAAAGTCCAGGTTTGCGACCTCTTTCCCATTCAGCCGGTACCGTCCCATCGTCGGCGTATCCAGCAGCCCGATGATCGAGAGCAGCGTCGACTTGCCGCAACCCGAAGGCCCTGACATCGCCACATACTCGCCTCGCTCGACCCTCAGGTGAACTCCCGAGAGAGCATGGGTCTCAATCTCATCCGTGTAAAAGACCTTGGTCAGGTCCTCAATCTCGATCAGCGCCTCTGCCATCGTCCTCTCCTTGTCTATTCCAGACGAATCTTGTCCGTGTTGTCCCATCGGCTCATGTCCGACAGAATGACTGTGTCTCCTTCTGCGAGGCCCTCGAGCACCTCGATGCTGTTCACTGAGGCCTTTCCAACCTTCACCGGAACCCGTACCGCCGTTTTTCCATCCGCACTCAACTTGAAGAGCGAAATCGTGCTGTTCTCATTTCCAAACGCTGGCCGCCCAACATAAAGTACGTTCGCCATCCGGTCTAGATCGATCGTCCCGTCCACGCTCAGGTCAGGACGCGCTCCCAGCGGAAGAGCCCCACTTAGCTCTACGTCAACCGTCACCGTTCCGTTCACGACTGCCGGATCAATCCGCATCACCTTACCGGTGATCACGCCGTTGTGCGTGTCGATCTCGGCTGGCTGGTCAATCTGGATGTCCCGCGCCTGTGTCTCCGCAATCTTCAGGCTCGCCTTCAACTGGTCCGGTTGCACCACCTTCGCCAGCGTCGCTCCGGTATCAACGTGCTCGCCTACCTGATGATCCAGCTCCACCAGCACGCCGCTAATGCCCGCACGCACACTCAGCGCATCCATCTGCTTCTGCTTGAGTGCCAACAGGGCCCTGGCCTGATCGACCTTCGTTTGCTGCACCGCAAGCTGCGTCTCAATCGCCTTCTCGTTCAGCGTCAGGCGTTGCTTCTCAAGATCGGTGCGCGTCGTCAGCTCATCTGCTTTGCCCTTCGACGCGCTGTAGGTCAAGCCGCTGATGACACCCAGGTCATACAGCGATTTATCAGTCTGCGCCTGGAGTTGGGCCTGGTTGTGGTCCGCAACGACAGTCGCCGCCGCGGCCTTCTGATCCATCAGGTCGCTCTGCACTTTGGCTCGCGTATTGATGTAGTCCGCCTGGGCGCCCTTCAGTTGCAATTGCGCATCCAGCAACTCCTGCTGCAGTTGCGGATCAACCAGATCCATGAGCACCGTGTTCGGCTCAACCTTCGCTCCGGGTAGCACGCGGATGCGCACCACCGTTGCCTCTGTCTCCGCCGGGATCAGCCGGATCCTGTCCTCGCGCGGAACAAGTGAACCCGGTCCGCGGACCTGCCGCAGCATTGGCCCCCGCTTCACCGTATCGGTCCACACGGTCGCGCGGTCCACTGTCGGAGCAGCTGGCTTCAATCGAGAGACGAAAAACCACGCACCCGCCAATACCACTACGCCAGCCGTGCCAGCGATCCACTGCTGCCGAATCTTTTTCTGCTTGATATCTGGTCTTGCGATGTCCATTGGATATATAGGAGAAGCACTCAGTGTGCCACTCCAACGCATGATTTTCCAATCACTTGCAGGCCACCAAAATCAATCATATTGTCCGCAAATGGAGGGCAGTGTCCAATATCGGACACTCATTGGATTTTGTATATTTTGTACGAAGCGGAGAGTCCTCGCGGCTGACTCGATGTCACAGTCAGATTTGGCGGAACATAACTGGCGAGGTGTTGCAGCCTGCTGCCCACGCTGTCCGCAATCTGCGCATCTGAGGGAACGTCTCTGTGCTCTGGAATCCCCCAGAATATGTCCCACGACTCCTCCATCGCATCTAGTCCATTCGCCTCAGCGTCGATCGCCTGATACGTCGCCCAAACTCCCGGGTCGATCTCCAGGCCCTGCTCCTTCGCCTTGGTCAGCATCCATTTCAACGTAATGTCCGAAAGCCCGCTGTCTTCGCCGCCTCCGCCCACGCTGCTATGGCATCCGCTGAACCACACCTGTTCGACAATCTGTCCTGGGACATCGTCGCTCACCCAAAGCGTCGGCGGAAACGCTCTCCTTCGCTCATCGATCGAGATCGCATGGAACGCAGCCTTTACTGACGCGCTCAAATTCGTATCGAGAAATCCATACTTCACCGGATCGACGCCGCCAATCACGCTCGGTATCCCTAGCGATCCCACCGTATCCCAGACACCGATCATCGCGATCGTAACCGGATGATTCCCGTACTTCGAAACCAGATCTGCTTTCGCGGCCGCGCGCTCAGCCGACTGTGGCTGCATCCGATACGTCGCGAAGGCGTCGTCGATCGCAGCCTGTGTCAGCGTGGCCGGTAACCCGCATGCTCCCAGCATCCCCGCGATGCTCCGTGCCGTGTAGGCTCCCCGGCTGAATCCAAAGAGATAGATGGAATCGCCATCCAAATAGTCATGCGCGATCTTTATGTAGCCGTCCTTGATCTTCTGGAAGAGGCCGTCGCCAAAAGCTCCGCCCAGCAGGTGCTGAAAGAAGGATGTGTCCGCTCCCACTCCGTCGTCATACCGAGGGCACTGCGTCGCCGTAGTCAAAAGAGCCTTGTAAAACTTGTAGACATTGGTGTCGCCTGTGGAGACCTTGTCGGCTTCCTTCGGATGGTTCCAGGTGCCGTCAGCGCAGAACACAATCTTCTTGCTCATCTCTTCTCCTCTATTGGTAAAAAAACAAATGGATTCACCAGATGTGGCCCGTGGAGTTGGCACTCTGAACAGGGTCAGCAAACAAATGGGAGTCCCGAGATAAGACCGAATCTCAAGCAGGTTATCCAGTCACAAAAGTGAGAGTCAAGCAGGGCGCGCACTACCCTGAATCGAATCTGCGATACGATGGGCACCTACAAAGGCATGAACCCGAACAGAATCTACACCTGCACTCTCCTCTTCATTCTTCTGCCACTGCTTGCAGTTGCTCAACAGGACAAGGGGCAACTCACAATCTCATCCCCGCTCGACTATCAGGTCTTTCAGCGGCAGAGCCGTCTCGCGGGCAGTATCTCTGTCCGAGGACAGGCCTCGTCTTCCGCCAACAACGCCCGCGCCCGCATCACCGGGACGTCACTCTCCGGCCGGCTTCCAGGAAAATGGAGCAAACTCCCCCTTGACCCTTCCACGGCCGAGTTCCACGCCGACCTCGCGACCACCGCAGGTGGCTTCTATGCCGTCGAGATTCAGTTGCGCAAAGGCCATCATCTTCTCGCCGATACCATCATCGCTCATGTCGGAGTCGGTGAAGTCTTCGTCATCTCGGGCCAATCCAACTCCACCAACTACGGCGAAGTCCCGCAGACTACCCAGACCGGCATGGTAACCACATTCAGCGGCGACTCATGGCGAATCGCCAACGACCCCCAGCCCGGCACACAGGACAACAGCAAGAAGGGAAGCTTCATCCCCTCCTTCGGTGACGCGCTCTATGCCAGATACCACGTGCCCATCGGTATAGCATCGGTGGGCCATGGTTCCACAAGCGTCCGCCAATGGCTTCCCGCCGGCGAGGCCGTCGAGGTCATGCCCACCATGACCAAATACGTCACCCGTACCTCCGACGGTACCCTCCTCAGCGACGGCACGCTCTTCAATGGCATGATGCACCGCATCGAACAACTCGGCCCGCACGGCTTTCGTGCCCTCCTCTGGCACCAGGGTGAATCGGACGCCCACCAGAAACCCGAGCACGAGATCTCAGGCGACACCTATCACCGCATGCTCGAGCACGTCATCCTCTCCACACGTAAACAGGCTGGCTGGGACATCCCTTGGTTCGTCGCCAACGCAAGCTACGGTACGCCAGAGATCCCTTCGTGGCCCCCAGTCCGCGAAGCCCAGCAACGCCTGTGGAAGAGCGGCATTGCGCTTCAAGGCCCGGACACAGACACCCTGGGTTCCACGTATCGCCAGAACAACGGCAAAGGCGTCCACTTTAGTGACGCTGGACTGAAGGCCCATGGCATTCTGTGGGCTGATGCCGTCGAAAAGTGGCTCGATACCGTGCTTCAGCAATAGCCAGATCCCGCACAGAACAGATGCTCGCCGTCGGTGTCGAGTACGACATATGAATGTATACGTTTGCAAATAAAAGCTCAGCAGTTTGACCTGCAAAAAAATGTCGCAATTAGTAAAAGTTTTCTTGACAGCCGTTTTTCAGGCTCTATAGGATTCGCATCGACTTCCCATGAGTGTTTGTGGCCAGTCGAGGAGACCGTTGATGCGAGTTTTTCGAACGTGTACAAAAAGAACCGCCACCAGAGCGGCGATGATCGTTAGTCTGCTGATCGCGAGCATCGCTGGTCTGACCACCCCAGCCATAGCTCAAAGCTCTTCTTCTTCCGTCAATGGCGTAATCACCGATCCCGTCGGAGCCGTCGTGCCCGGTGCGAAGGTAACTCTCAGAAATGTGGATACGAATGTCGAGCGCATCACCGTGTCCAACTCCGCCGGAGACTACTTCTTCACCAGCGTGCCGCCCGCGCGCTACACCCTTACGTTTGCTTCAAGGAACTTCCAGACCGAAGCCGTCTCCACCTTTGAGGTCGCAGTAGCCCAGGCCGTGACGATCAACGCGTCACTCAAGGTTGGCGACGTCAATCAATCCGTTACCGTAGAGGCATCCGGCACCCAGGTGGAAAGCTCCACCGCGCAGCTCGGCACAGTCATCGGCCAAAAGGCAGTGAATGACCTGCCACTGAACGGTCGCAACTTCACGCAATTGCTGACTCTCACTCCCGGAGTGACACCCGTCAGTACCGGCCAAAACTCCAGCGCCAGCAACACCGCCGTCACTGCCTCGAATACGACAAACTACTCTTTTCCCTCGATCAACGGCGCCGGCAACAGGTCCACAATCTACCTTGTGGACGGCATGAACGACAATCAGGCTTGGTACAACACCTACGCCGTACCGCCGATTGTCGATACGATCCAGGAGTTCAAGATCAACTCCCACAACGACTCCCAATATGGTGGATCCTTGGGCGGCGTGGTCAATCTCGTCACCAAGTCCGGCACAAACTCCTATCACGGTTCCGGATGGGAGTTTCTACGCAGCAACAGCTTCGACGCCAAGCCCTACATCTCGGCGCCGCCCTCCTACCACCTGAATACGTTCGGCGGTCAAATGGGTGGTCCGGTGAGAATTCCTCACCTATACGACGGCCGCGACAAGACCTTCTTTGAAATTGGCGCCGAGGGAGCGCATTACTCCAGGGCAGGATCAACGAATATCCTCATGCCCACGCAGGCTCAGCTCAACGGAGACTTTAGCAGTGCAACGACAGGCGTGACAAAAAGCGGAACCTGCGTCGCAGGTGACACGAAGGTCGAGCCATACCCGTGCCAGTTGTATGACCCGACGATCGCCAATAATGCAGCAACTCCAAGCCGTCCGGGCTATCTCGGAAATCAGATCCCCGTCTCCGAGCTGAATCCCTACTCACTCGCTTTCGTCAAGGCCGTCTTCGGAAACGCGACGCCGATTACGATTCCTGGAATTTCTAACACCACCTACAACTATCAGATCACCGATCCTACCCGGCAGCTCGTCTACAACTACACCGGTCGGATCGATCAGCATATCGGCTCGAGAGACTTCATCTTCTTTCGTTATGCCGGGATTCAGTGGTATCAGACCGCCCCAAGCACCGTACCCACTCTTTTCAGCGCCACTCAGATCCCTGCTCAACAGTATGGAGTGAGCTGGGTGCATGTCTTCAATCCGACGACCAGCATGCAGGTGCAATACGGCAGAACCCATGTAGAGGACGACACGCTCACCCAGTTCACTAACCATAATATGTGGCAGGTCTACGGATGCTCTGCGGACATGTGTAACTCCTTTGTAGGAGGAGCCGCAGTGCTTGTGACCCAAACGCTGACGAACGGCTTCTCCGCAGGGGAGGTCAACAGTCCATCAGCGAACCTGTCCAGCATCCACGAGTGGTCCGGTAGCGTCATGAAGACCCTCGGCAATCACCAACTCCAGGCAGGCGGCGGCTGGGATGAGGTCAACTACACCGCCGAGTTGCGGCAGGGAAGCGTTACGTTTACCGGTGCGTCCACTGCGAACTTCGGTGCTGTGCCTGGAAAGCCCGGTGCAAATCCCGGTTCGCCAGCTGCCATCACTGCCGCCCAGATCACTGCGCAGTCAGGCTTTGGCCTGGCCGACTTCTTGCTCGACTATCCAAACTCTGAGAACAAGCGCAACGTTCTCCTCACAGAGCGTCCAGGCGGTATCGGCAGCGCTTATGTACAGGATAGTTGGAAGATGACCCGCAACCTGACCGTAAACTACGGCGTCCGCTACGACCGTAGCGTCATCCCCGCCTATGGTACGGAAGCCTCGGTAGGACTGCAGGGCAGCATTGAAACCGGCGACTTCGACTTCAACACCGGCAACTATATCGTTCAGCAGCTGCCTGGGCTCTGCAGCGTTGTTGGGCACGCTCCGTGCCTCCCTAGCGCAACCCTTCCGGCACACGTTGTGGTCGCTTCAGGTGGCAAGATACTCCACGGCAGCAAGGACAACATCGGTCCTCGCGTCGGCTTCGCGTATCGCGCAAATGATACGTTGTCCATCCGTGGTGGCTTCGGCATCACCTATGACAATTGGGCAGCCATCATCCAAATGACGCAGAACTACCAAGGGTCCTGGCCCGATACCGGCACTTTGCAAATCAACAGCACCAACACGCCAGGCACGCCTTACACCTCGGCGCAGAACCCCTTCGCCGACAACGGCTCGAACCTGCCCGCCGCAACCCCATTCGGATCGTCCAACGTGAACTACATGGTCGATCCGCTGTGG
This sequence comes from uncultured Acidobacteriaceae bacterium, assembly GCA_963741395.1. GTDB lineage: Bacteria > Acidobacteriota > Terriglobia > Terriglobales > Acidobacteriaceae > Edaphobacter. The sequence continues at coordinate 105,700 of CAVUHV010000006.1, read as the reverse complement.
AAGAACCCCTATTCAGAGCAGTACAACCTCGGCATCGAACAGCAGCTCGGCACCCGTACCATCTTCTCGCTGAACTATGTCGGGTCCGCCTCGCACCGCATGGACGTAGGCGGCTACTACAACACCGGCACTCCAGCAGTTGCGGTTTCGTTCGCAGCCCGGCAGACGGCCGGTACGACCGGACAGCCGTATCCCTACACCGTCCCGCAGAAGTCCTGGGACCACAACGCAGCCAGTGCATCTTACAATGCATTGCAGGCTTCTTTGGTAAGGCAGTTCAGCACTGGCTTCGGCTACACCATCGCCTATACCTGGAGCAAGACGCTGAATGAAGGCGGAGACGGCTACTTCGGCGTCGAAGGTGGCGTTCCTGAGGATCCCTACAATCCGAAAGGTAGCCGCGGACCAGCCAGCTTCAGCATCCCGCAAATCCTCACCGCTAATGTCTTATACGAACTCCCCTTCGGCACGGGCAAGCCATTCTCAACCGGCAACCGGTTTGCCGACTATGTCATCGGCAACTGGCAACTTAACGGAATCCTCTCCGGACGCTCCGGACAGACCATCAATGTCACAGCAGGCGGTGACATTGCCAACACCGGCAATGCGAGCACGTACGAGAGGGCAAATCTGGTCGGCAATCCCTACCAGGTCGGACCGATCGCGGGCAACCCGACATGCACTCCCCCGGCAGGAGCAACGCGAACCCGCCTTCAGTGGTTCAACCCCTGCGCGTTTGCGGCGCCAACCAATGGAACTCTCGGCAATGCGCCACGCAACTTCCTCCAGGCTCAAAACTTCTGGAATCTGGACACATCCATCCACCGGCTGTTCCCGATCAAAGAGGGCATCGCTCTGAAGATCGATGTCGAGGCATTCAACGTACTCAACCATCCGGTCCTCGGCAGTCCCGCCTCGACTGTCACCACGCCGTCAAGCTTCGGTCAGATCACCACAACAGCCTTCGGAAACGCACAGCGCATCCTGCAATTCGCCGGCAAGATTCAGTTCTAGCCACTGGTTGCAATCTCCACAAAAAGGGACGGGCTTCAGCCCGCCCCTTTTGCTTTTATAGTGGCAAGTTGTAGCTAGCGGAGATCACATGCCCGCGCTTACAGTCCGTTCCAGAAGGAGTTTTCAGCCTCAATAGCCGATGTTCTTCAGCGCCTGCGGCCCAAGCCGCTCCTTCAGCTGCTCCAGATAAAGGCTAGCCGGCGCTACAGGCTTCTCCTGCGAGTCGATAATCCCCTGCGGCTGAATCACAGTCTCCTGTCCTGCATCAAATGTCAGCATCTTCGCCAGCGTCTGCTCCCCGCGATTGCCAATCCCCCAATTCGCCGAGCCCGGAGGCATCTGAATCACATACGACTTCGCCAGGCTGTCCCACACCACGCCCCATCCCATCGTCCAACCGTGGCCCGAACCCATCTCCCCGCGGTTCATCAGGTCGATCCCGCCCTCGGGAACTTCACAGCTATCTACCAGCAGCCCCGTCGACCAGCGCTGATGCGGCTGCACGTGCCCATCGCCGTGGAAGACGCAATGCAGTACCACGTTCGGCCCCTGCTCCCTCGCGCCCGTAGCGATATTGAAGACGTTGTCCTCGTTCGCGCTGCACCGATCAATCAAGATCTGCGTTCCGTCAACGGAAAAATCCGCCGACTTCGCCGCTCCAATCAGAGCGATGCTCTGCGTCACGTCGACCTTCACCACCGTGACACGGCGCGTGTCGTTATCCAAATTCACCGGCCCGGTCGTATTCATAATTCGCAGGTTGCTGACCCAGCCATCCTTCACGCTTTTCAATTCAAGACCGTTGAAGTGCTTATCATTCAGGGTCACCTTGCGCGCCGGCGCCACAAGCCTCAGGTCCTCCACTCCCACCTGCTCTATCTGCCCCGTGTGCGAGATTCGCGTGACCGTAGTTCCCTCCGCGCCCAGGTACTTCGCATCGTAAGAGTCCGCCAGCGGCACATCGAACTCCAGCTCGTTCCCGCGCGCAGCAACCACCCTGCGTTCGGTCTTCAGATCCGTGCCCACCCACGTCTCTTTCTTCCCATTGCGGACCAGCGTATCCATCCCCATGAAGTGGACCCAAGCCTCAGCCGCCGGTCTCACAATCTCGACTGTATCTCCAGCCTTGAAGTCAGAGGCGTCCCGAACATGCAGCGACATCGCGCCTGCAGGAACATATGCATCGGCAACCGTTGTCGCAGCTCCCAGTGACTTCACCTCCCGCACGCCTGTCAGAGCAAACGCAAGGTGAGGATCGCCCGTCATCTCGATCTCCGCACCGCCGTCGTCAGCCCCACTGCCGCGAACCACAACTCCACTCGCCGCGACACGAAGCGTCCCACCGCAACGGAAGTGTCCCGGCTCAAGCAAAAGCGCGCCCCGCAGGCCATTCACCAGCGGAAGCCGCGAAACCTCATCGATTGCTTCCTGGATCGCCCCCGTATCGTCCCCACCCGACGGCGCCACCTTCTTCTTTACCGGAGCCACAGGTATGGCAACGCCACCACCCATATATCCCGCATAGGAAAAGTCCAGAATCCGATCGCCCTGTGGCAGCCTCCGGTACGTCAGCCGACCCGCTGGATCGAAGTACACCCACTGGCTATGCGCGACTGGCTTCTCTTTCGCTCCCGCCGGCAACGCGAGCGCGGCCACTACTACCGCTGCCACCGTGGGACGTGCAAACCAGCACGAACTCCGCAGCGGACTCAACGGGTATTTTCCGCAGCTACGACCTCAATTGGGTCTTCCGCCCGCCAGGCATCTCCGCCAGGGAAGCGGTATCGCTCCAGCGATTCCGCCTTGATCTCAATGCTGTAGCCCGGCCTCTCCGGCATCAGATATCTTCCATCGCGTATGCGCACCGGATCCACAAAGTGCTCGTGCAGGTGGTCGACATATTCGATCACGCGGTCTTCCATCGTTCCCGATACGCCGATGAAGTCAAATGCCGATAGATGCTGCACATACTCGCACAGCCCCACCCCACCCGCATGCGGACACACCGGAACTCCGAACTTTGTCGCCATCAACAGAATCGCCAGGTTCTCATTCACGCCGCCAACCCGGCAGCTATCGATCTGGCACACGTCGATTGCCTTCGCCTGGAAGAACTGCTTGAACATAATGCGGTTGTGGACATGCTCGCCAGTCGCGATCCGTATCGGCGAGGCCTCCGCCCGAATCCTGGCATGTCCTAGAATGTCATCCGGATTCGTCGGCTCCTCCATCCACCACGGCTTCAACTCACCAAGCTGCCGAGTCCGCTGTATCGCCTCATCGACTCCCCACTTCTGGTTCGCGTCCACCATCAGCTTGTTCGTCCACCCTATCTCTTCGCGCACGATGCGTCCGCGCCGCAGATCATCCGCAGCATCGCCACCCACCTTCAGCTTGAACTTCGTCCACCCTTCCGCCAGCGCCTCGCGGCTTAGCCTGCGAATCTTCTCATCGCTGAACCCAAACCACCCCACTGACGTCGTATACGCCGGATACCCCTCACGCGCCAGCAGGGCAATGCGCTCCGCCTTGCCTCGCTTCGCCTCTTCCAGAATCTCTCGCGCCTCTTCTCGCGTCAGTGCGTCATCAATGTAACGGAACTCCACGGCGGAGAGAATCTGCTCCGGCTCCATGCTCCCAAGAAGTCGCCACAGTGGCTTCTTCTCTGCGCGCGCATACAGGTCCCAAACAGCATTAATCAGCGCGCCTGTGGCCAGATGGATGACGCCCTTCTCCGGTCCAAGCCAGCGGAACTGACTCTCGTCGGTCAACTGCCGGCTGAAGGCAGCCATGTCCGACGTCAGCGAAGCGAGAGTGCGGCCCTTCACAAAGCGCCCAAGATACTCCAGGGCCATCACGCACAGGTCTGTCCCGCGTCCCAGCGTGAACGTCAGACCGTGGCCCTCCAGCCCCGTATTCGTCTCCAGGATGCAGTAGGCTGCAGAGTAGTCAGGGTCTTTATTGACGGCATCCGATCCAATACTCTCGCGCGACGTCGGGAACCTAAGGTCCACGACTCTTACGCCGGTAATCATCATCTCGTTCACGTTCGGTCAGTGATCCTTTCTGCAGGCCTCTGCATTTCTATTTGCGAAATGCTGCATTTGTCAATGAAATAGCAAATGCAGACCGCATTGACCCGAATAACTCAACGCACAAGATAGTTTACCTAACTTTATTTTGTGAAACCAGACTTTTATTCTTGACAATTTTATTGTCCCGGAAGTACAAACCACTTGCAGTTGGAGTTGCATTTCCACGGCCCGCGAACCTAAATTGCAGCACCGCAACTTCGCCGGGAAGCACTTCCAGCGCAAAATACTCCCCGCGGAGCGATCGACCTCAATGAGCAATTTTCCCCTAAGCCGCCGCAACCTGTTGGTCGGCGCTGGAGCTTCCCTCGCCTCACTCGCCGTCCCCGGTAGGGCCCAGGCCCCTGCCCCCGCTGCTACTGCAGCGACCGGCGCGCCCGAGGTCCCGCCCACGGCCGATCAACTCCGCAGACTGGCATGGTGGCACCAGGCCCGCTTCGGCATGTTCATCCACTTCGGCTCCTACAGCCAGCACGCCCGTCACGAGTGGGCCATGGAAGACGAGGCCATCCCCATCGAGCAGTATCAGCAGTTCCCGAAGGAGTTCAAGCCCAAGCCCGGTTCCCAGCGCGCCTGGGCAAAGCTCGCCAAGGCCGCCGGCATGAAGTACATGGTGATGACCACCAAGCATCATGAGGGCTTCTGCAACTGGGACACGAAGCTTACCGACTACTGCGCTCCAAAACAAGGCCCCGGTCGCGATCTCGTCCGCGAGTACGTCGAGGCGGCGCGCGCCGAAGGCCTGCGCGTCGGCTTCTACTACTCCCTCATGGACTGGCACCATCCCGACGGCGCTCCCTGCGCCCACGACGAAGAGGCCCGCAAGCGCTTCGTCGAGTACACCCACGGCCTCATCCGCGAGTTGCTCACCAATTACGGCAAGATCGACATCCTCTGGTACGACGTCTCCTGGCCGCTCGACGCCGCCGGCTGGGAGTCCGAGCGCATGAACAAGATGGTCTTCGAGCTTCAGCCCGATATCATCGTCAACAACCGCAACAAACTCCCCGGCGACTTCTCCACCCCCGAGCAGCGCATCGTCGCCGAGACTGGCGGCCGCGCCTGGGAAAGCTGCATGACCCTTAACGACTCCTGGGGCTATCAGCGCGCCGACGACAACTGGAAGTCCTCCAAGACCATCGTCCGCAACCTCATCACCTGCGCTCGCGACGGAGGCAACTATCTCCTCAACATCGGCCCCCGTGGCGACGGCTCCATCCCCGAAGAATCCGTTCGCGTCCTAACCGAGGTCGGCCGCTGGATGGACACCAATGCAGAGACCATCCATACCTCTGACATCTGCCAGCCGCGCCGCTCCAACTACGCCAGCTTCACGCGTCAGGGCAACACCCTCTACATGCATGTGCACTTCTGGCCGGGCGGCGACGTCGCCATCTCCGGACTCACTGCAAAGGTTAACTCAGTGCACCTGCACAAGACGAAACAGCCGTTCAAGTTCACCCAGGACCCCTATCGCGTCCACATTACCGGCCTCCCAATGGAGGCGCCGGACTCACCCGTAACTACCATCGTGCTCGAGTGCGATAGCGTTCCGCAGCAGAACACCGACTTCGTGCGCATCAACAAGCCGCGCGCCGGTGTCTAGGTCACTCTTTGGACGTTGTGCCTCCAGAAAGCCCTGCCAGCCTAACCTTTGGCAGGGCTACTTTTTTGCCTTCGAAGCGCGCACCGGTTTTGCCGCAGGCTCTTCCTCCGACGAAGGCAGCGCGCCCATCGCCTCGCCAATCTCCCGGCTCGCCTCTCGCAGCGCCGACACAATCTGGGGCACGCTGATCGTGTCCTCAATCCTTTTCACATAGGGCACCGTCAATCCGGCCACCGCGTTGCCCTGTGAGTTCATCACCGGGAAGCTGATGTTGGTCACCGCCGCCACCTCATAGCTCGCGCGCCGCTCATAGCCACGTTGGCGAATCTTCGCAAGGTGATCGTCCAGGTCGGCAGGCTTCTTCTTCTTCGTCTCCGTCGCCCACTCCTGAATCACCCGCTCCCTCGCGTCTTCCGTCAGATGCGCCAGAATCACGTGCCCCGTCGCGGCATGCATCAGATCGACCTTCGACCCCACCTTCACATAAAATCCCGTCGACTCCGGCGAATCCACCTGCGCCAGAATCACCACATGGGCTCCATCCACTACACCCAGATGGCACGATTGCCGTATCTCATGCGCCAGTCTGTGCATGATCGGCATCGCCTCCATCACCATCCGCTTCGTCGGAGGATGCTCCTGTCCCAGCCGGAACAACCGCAGCGTTAAGTGATATCGATCCTTCGTGCCGGACTGCGCCAGGTACCCGCGATGCTCCAGGCACAGCAGCATCCGGAATATCTCCGACATCGTACGGTTCAGCCGCCGCGCCACTTCGCTGACGGTCATGCCCTCAGGAGTGCTCGCAAACAGCTCCAGGATGTCCAGTCCCTTTTCGAGGGCTGGGGTTGGGTAGTATCGCTTGACTCCGGATTTCACAGGTGTAGTACGAGGGACAACGGATCGCATTCCACACAAGGTAACAAAGCTCTCTTCGGCTGTCGAACAATTCCTGTCCGATCCCCCGGGCTGGTCTCTGCGTCCTCCTATAGCATGGGTGTCGCGTGATGACGTGATGACCGCCCCTCAGCCGAAATCTCTCCCGCGCCGCCGCTGGCGTATCGCCTGGCTTCTCGGCCTCGGCGTCCTGGTTAACTACTTCGACCGCGTCAACCTCGCCGTCTCGCACGATGCCCTCAACGTCACCTTCGGCATCTCCGCCATCACCTTCGGCTATCTCTCCGGCGCTTACAACTGGACCTACGCGCTCTGCCAGCTCCCCATCGGGGTGCTGCTCGATAAATTCGGCATCCGCCGCGTCGGCCGCATCAGCATCCTTCTCTGGAGCCTTGCCTCCTTCGCCGCCGCCGTCACGCCCACGATCGGCGGCTTCTTTGCGGCCCGCTTCCTGCTCGGAATAGGCGAAGCGCCCACCTTTCCGTCCAACGCCAAGGCGATCGGTCTGTGGTTCCCCCCGCATGAGCGCAGCTTCGCCATGTCCATCTTCGATGCCGCGGCCAAATTCGCCTCGGCCATCGGCGTCCCGCTCATTGGAATGCTTCTCCTCCACATAGGTTGGCGTCTCAGTTTTGGCGCCACCGGCCTGCTGAGCCTTCTCTACTTTCTGCTATTTCTAGCCATTTACCGCGACCCTCGCGAAGACACCGCCCTCAGCCCTGACGAGCGCGCGTATATCACCGGCACTGACACGCAATCCATCATCCTCAACACAGACGGCCGCGCATCTCTCGGCTATCTCCTCCGTCAGCGAAAAGTTCTTGGCATGGCTCTCGGCTTCGGAGCCTACAACTACGTCTTCTACCTGCTCCTCACCTGGCTTCCCACATACCTCTCGACAGCACTCCACATCGACCTTCTCCACTCCTTCCTCTACACCGGAGTCCCATGGCTCTTCGCCACCGTGACCGATCTCGTACTCGGTGGATGGCTCGTCGATGCCCTCATTCAGCGAGGCTTCAACGCGAACCTCGTCCGCAAGACCATCCTCATCGGCGGGACCGCCTGCGGCCTGGGCATCATCGGTGCCGCAAACGCCCATACTGCAACTCCCGCACTCATCTGGATCAGCATCTCCATCGGAGGCCTCGCCGCCGCCGCACCCGTCGGCTGGTCGATCCTCTCGCTCATAGTGCCGCGCTCCAGCGTAGGAACGGTTGGCGGCATCATCAATCTCTCTAATCAGCTCTCCGGGATCGCAGCGCCCATCGTCACCGGATACCTCGTCGCCTCCCGGCAATCCTTCGCCCTGGCTTTCGGAGTCTCCGCGGCCTATCTGTTGCTTGGCATCGCTGGCTATGTATTCTTGCTTGGCCGTATCGAGCCTATTGCCCCGCAGCCGCACCCGGTCTAGTCGCCGCGTAGTGCTTGGTCTGCTTGGTGTGCGAGTTGAGCACATCGAAACTACCGTCCCCACGCCCGATCAGTTCAAGGTAGTTGCCATCAACGCCTTGCGGATTTGCAATGTACTCTTTCGCCGTGTTGTGCCCCTTGCCGCCCTCCTCCGAGTAGTGCAGCTCCCAAAGCGTCTCCAGCCCCGGAGCCTTCTTAATCGTATCCAGCGTCGGTGTCGACCCACCCTTCTTCGCACCGTTGTCCATAATCGCCACCCGCGCCCCAACGGCGTCCACCAATGCCGGGCTTGAGCTCTGAGACCACCCATGATGCGACACCACCAGTACGTCCACCGTTCCCAGCCGGTTCGCCGGACACATCAGTTCCATCTCTTTGTCCCAGGTCAGGTCGCCCAGATCCAGCAGCTTCAGCTTGCCGAAGACGATCTGCACACCCACCGATCTCGCATTCTCCGTCTCATCCGGAGGCCGCGTCTCGGAGTCCTTACAGTACGGATCAGCCTGGCCACCGCCATCGAGCGGGTCTTTGATCAAATTGCCATCGGCGCTCACCACCGTCGCCTTCATTCCAATAATCGGCAGCACATCTCCTGGATGCGCTGTAATGCGCTTGATCTTCGCTGCGGTAACCGCCTTCTCGTAGGCGTCGTAATCGCGCTCAGTCACTCCCTTGTCCAGCTCGCGGTTTGGACCATGGTCAATCACGGCGCCTACCGCAATCCGGTCGAGCAACTGCGGAAAGCCCCCAACATGGTCTTCGTGATAGTGTGTAATCAGCACGTAGTCAATCTTCTTGACGCCTGCCTTCTTCGCGGCTGCAGCGATGCGGTTGGCGTCACGGTGATCATTCCCTGGCCAACCTGTATCGATGAGCAACGACTGGCCGGCGGGCGTGACGAACAGCGTCGCCTGGCCGCCCTCGACGTCGACAAAATAGACTCTCAGCGTTCCTCCACTGCCCTTGGTGCTCTGTCCGCCAGTTGCGGAAGCGGGCAAAACCAGAGCCGCGCCAAAGGCCAGTAAAGACGTACATTGCAACAGCCGTACCCACCAACTTCGTCGTTTCATCCTCTTCCCACCTTTTGTACCGTCGCCCGCATAGCCCCCGTGGAGATGCCTCCATCCACCAATAATGTTTGCCCCGTCACATAGCGGCTAGCCTCTGACGCGAGAAAGACAATTGCTCCATCCAGATCCTGCGGCTCGCCCGGTCTCTTCAACGGAATCCGATCAACCAGATAATCCACCCATTCCTGACTTTCGTACAGCACTTTATTCTGCTCGGTTCGGAACCATCCCGGCGCAAGGCAGTTCACCGTAATCCCATGCCTTCCCCAGTCGTCCGCCAGACTCATCGTCAGTTGCCGCACGCCACCCCGGCTCGCCCCATAAGGAGCGAGCCCCGCATATCCAAAAACACTCGTCACTGATCCGATATTGATGATCCGCCCGTATCCACGCCGCACCATCTGGCGCGCCACCTGCTGCGCCACAAAGAACGTCCCCCGGAGGTTCGTATCCAGCACAAGGTTCCAGTCCTCCCAGGTCACCTCCAGTGCCGGCTTGCGGACATTGCACCCGGCATTGTTCACCAGGATGTGAACCTGCCCCAGCGCCTCCTCTGCTGCCGCCGCCATCCGCGTAATGCTCCCCTCGTCCCGAACGTCCAGCTCCAGCGGAACAGCCCTGCGCCCCAACGCCTCAATCTCCGCGACGAATCCCCGCAGATCCTCCTTCTTCCGGCTCGTGACGACAAGGTCAGCCCCCGCCTTGGCCAGCGCCCGGCCCATATACTGCCCCAACCCACGGCTCGCGCCAGTCACCAGAGCCACCTGCCCCGTCAGATCAAACAATCCTTCACTCATCGTGCTGCACCCTTACCCGCGCCGCCTCTCGGATCAAGCACAACCTTCATCAAATTCGGCTCCCGCCGATACAGCCGCCCGAACCAGCTCGCCCCATCCTCCAGCGGAGCAACCGCCGTAATCAACGGCCCCACCTTAATCCTCCCCGACGAAACCAGCTCCATCGCCGCCGGATACTCGCCCGCCGAAGCACAAGACCCCTGCAGCCGAATCTGTCGGGTTACCACCTTCTGTAGCGGCAACGTCACCTCTGGCGCAATATTCCCCACCAGCACGACCGTCCCGCCCTTACGCACGCAATTGATCGCCGCCGCCACCGTCTCATTTCGCCCCACAGCCTCCAGAGCCACATCGACACCGCGTCCTTCCGTCAGCCGAAGTACCTCGCTTACCAGCTCAGCATCCGAAGCCAGCAAAACCGCATCGGCTCCCATCTCGCTCGCCATCTTCAACCGAGTCGCATCAATATCCGCTACCAGCACTCTTGAACACCCCGCCGCCTTCGCCGCCTGCAGCGTAAGCAGTCCAATCATCCCCGCGCCGATCACCAGTGCCGTCTCACCGCCCTTCAACTCCGCCACTCGCACCGCATGCAGCGCCACCGAGACCGCCTCCAGCATCGCCGCCTCCTCAAACGACAGACCCTCCGGCAGCCGGTACAAGATCCGCGCCGGCACAGCAATATACTCCGCGAACGCTCCCGCTCGTCTGTACTCGCCGCACGAGACCCCCATCACCTGGCGGTTGTCGCAAAGATTCACCTCACCCCGTCTGCAAAACTCGCATTCCCCGCAGTAAACCGTCGAATCGAACGTCACCCGGTCGCCCACCGCAAACCCCGTCACGCCCTCGCCCACCGCCGCAATCACTCCGGCCGCCTCATGCCCCATCACAACAGGAGGAATACGCCTCCCCGACGATCCGTCATACCCATGCACATCACTGCCGCAGATCCCGCACGCTGCTACCTGCACCAGAACCTCGCCCGCGCCAGCCTCCGGAACAGCAACCTCCGCCATCTCCAGATGCCTGTACTCCGACAGAAGCAGAGCCTTCATCGTCACCTCGATCCTAAAGACTATATCGAGCCGAAGGCATTCCGCGATGCAACGAACGCGAAGCCCGCACTCATCACGTATCATTCCGCACAAATGCGACTCCGCACCCTCGCCGTCTCTCTCACACTCTCGCTCGCCGCCCCTGCATTCACCCAGACCCGATGGACCCCTCAGCAGGCAAACGACTGGTACAAACGCCAGCCCTGGCTCGTCGGCGCCAACTACGTCCCCTCCGACGCCATCAACCAGCTCGAGATGTTCCAGGCAGCCACGTTCAATCCCGCGCTCAACGACCGCGAGCTCGGCGCGGCCGAATCCATCGGCATGAACACCATGCGAGTCTTCCTCCAGGACCAGCTCTGGGCCGAGGACCCCAAAGCCTTCACCCAGCGCCTCGACACCTTCCTCGCCATCGCCGCCAAGCACCACATCCGTCCCATCCTCGTCCTCTTCGACTCCTGCTGGGAGCCCAACCCGCACCTTGGTCCACAGCACCCACCCATCCCCGGCGTCCACAACTCCGGTTGGGTTCAAAGTCCCGGCGGCGCCGAACTCTCAGACCCCGCCTACGAGCCAAAACTCGAGGCCTACGTCAAAGGCGTCGTCTCCGCCTTCGGCAACGATCCCCGCGTCCTCGCCTGGGACATCTGGAACGAACCCGACAACACCAACGACAAGCGCTTCGGAGAGCCCCCCAACAAGCGCGAACTCGTCGCCGCGCTCCTCCCCAAGGCCTTCGCCTGGGCTCGCTCCGTCCACCCCACCCAGCCGCTCACCTCCGGCGTCTGGGCCGGCAACTGGTCGGACCCCGCCAAAGAAAGCCCCATCACCAAAATCCAGCTCGCCGAGTCCGACATCATTACCTTCCACAACTACGACTGGCCCGAGGACTTCGAAGCCCGCGTCAAATCACTCCAACCCCTCAACCGCCCAATCATCTGCACCGAGTACATGGCCCGCGGCAACGGCAGCACCTTCGACACCATCCTGCCCCTCGCCAAACAACTAAACGTAGGAGCCATCAACTGGGGCCTCGTCGCCGGCAAGACCCAAACCTACCTCCCCTGGGATTCCTGGCAGCATCCCTACGTCCTCTCCCAGCCCCCCATCTGGTTCCACGACGTCTTCCACCCCGACCTCACCCCCTACCGCCAGCACGAGATAGACCTCATCCGCGCTTTGACCGGCCGAGGCACCCCCTCAGTTGCGAGCGCTGCAATCATCCACTGAAGTCTGCAAAATTTTTCTCGAGCAAATTGTGACGAACCGCTATCCAGCAGGGACGAAATGCACTTCATCTCTCCCAGAGGCTCTATCCCGGTGGTGAATAGCCGCTCATAACGGAACCTCCGCGATACCGCTTCCGTACCCTCCTTCGTCCATAACCTATCGGCGACACCCCTGAATTCTGCAATCCACCGAATCGCCGCGTGGTCTGGTCCCATCTCTATACCGAACGAGGGAGAGACAGATGCTCACCGTGCTCCAGAAACATCGCGTTCTCGTTGAAGTCACCTTCTTCGCTCTCGTCGTCTATCTTCCCTCCAACCACGGCGCAACTCGCTGCAGGCAGGTTGTGAAGGTATCGACGGCGCCGGCAAGGCCTTGCCAAAACCACCCTGCTCCCATAGCCGTAACGCCGCAACCAACCGCACACCAAAGCTGAGGAGAAAACTCTGACCTTCGCAAACTGGAAACGGGACTTCAACCAGCCACTCTTCATGCATCCGCTGCTCTTTATCAGCGGTGCGACCGTGCTCGGCCTTCTCTTCGCTGTGCAGGAGTGGGTCGACTCGCGTTCCTGGAACTACCACGTCAACCTCAGCCTCCTCCTCAACGCCTGGGGAGTCCAGTACTTCCTCTGGGGAACCATCTGCTGGATCATGTGGCTCCTCCTCCGCCCGCAGATCAACAACGCCGGCCTCCGCACCATCCTTCTGCTCTTCGTCCCCCTCAGCTTCATCGTTGTCGTCGTCGAGGAAATGATCTGGGTCCTCCTCTTTCCGCGCCTTCCCATGGGACATCCCCCCATGGCGTTCTGGCCCCGCCTCCTCTTCCACCTCGACGCCGAATTCGTCGACTCCATGGTCATCTTCTGGTCTGCCTTCTTTCTCTTTCGCGGCCTCGGCTACTACCAACGCTACCGCGAGCAGGAGCGAGCCGCCGCCCAGCTCGAATCCCAACTCGTGCAATCGCAGATGCGTGCTCTTCGCATGCAGCTCAACCCCCACTTTCTTTTCAACACGATGAACAGTATTTCCAGTCTCATGCGAATCGACGTCGCCGCTGCCGATCTCATGCTGGAACAACTCAGCCGTCTCCTGCGTATCACCCTCCAACGCGGAGAAGCTCAGTTCATCCCGCTCAGCGATGAGATGGAGTTCATTGAGATGTACCTCGCCATGCAGGACCGCCGCTACGCCGGCCGCGTCGAGCAACAGATGCGGATAGACCCGCATCTCCACGACGCGCTCGTCCCCACCATGATCCTGCAACCCATCGTCGAAAACGCCTACCGCCACGGGCTCTCGCGCGTCACCGCCGGTGGCCATCTTGGGATTGAGGCCTCGCGTCAGGGCTCACGCCTCCGTCTCGCCATCACCAACTCCGGCCAGGGCCTGCTCTCCACTCCCAATGGAGATGGGGAAAACACCTGCAAAGGAGTCGGCCTCTCCAACGTGCGCAGCCGTCTGAGCATGCACTACGGCACAGAACAAAGCTGCACTATCTCTGAAGTCGAAGGCCATGCGGTCCAGGTCGTCGTTACACTTCCGCTCCTCTTCGCCTCCCGTCCAACCGAAAACGAGACAAGGTATGGTGTGTCATGATACAGGCCGTATTAGCTGACGACGAAGTCCTCGCGCGGCAGAAACTACGCCAGTTGCTTCGTGAGATCCCCGAAATTGAAGTCGCAGGTGAGGGAGCAACCGCTGCAGAAACCATCGATCTGGTTCGCGCCACCAAGCCCGATCTCCTCTTCCTCGACGTGCGCATGCCGGACATGGACGGCTTCGACGTCGTCGGGCAGCTCGAAGCCGACGAGACCGTCACCATGCCATCCGTCATCTTCACTACGGCATACGATCGCTACGCTCTGCGTGCCTTCGAGATTCACGCCATCGACTACCTCCTCAAGCCCTTCACGCTTGAGCGCTTCCGCGCCGCCACCCAACGGGCCCTCCAGCACATCAAGAACCTGCGCCAGAACCCGCAGGCCGCAACCAAAACGCACAACGGCTCGCCCTACACCTCGCGCATCGTCTTCAAGTCCAAGGGCCGCATCCTCTTCCTCCCCGTCTCCGAGATCTGCTGGATCGGAGCCGAAGAGAACTACGTCCGTATCTGCACCCAGTCGGAGACCCACCTCCTCCGCGAAACCATGGCGCGCCTCGAAGAAAAGCTCGACCCCAGCACCTTCCTCCGCGTCCACCGCTCCTCCATCGTCAACCTCCAGTACGTCAAAGAGGTACGCCCGGAAAACGATGGCGACTATGGCGTAGTCCTGCGCAACGGCCAGAAGATTCCCATGAGCCGAAGCTACCGCGCCCGCATCCGCAACTGGATGGAGCGTTAAAGAGCAGCCACGAAAAGAGCAGCCACAAAAACGGGTGCCCCATCCATCGCGGCCTCATAGCGATGGGCGGGAATCAATACCGCACGGCAGCGGCCAGGCCGTGGCGACCATGCCTATTGAGAGATAACCATTTGGGAGGTGCTCTTCAAAGTAATCGAGTTAACAGGGAAAAAAGGAAGTACAAGAGGGTATTGATCGGTAACCGTCACCTGCACCGTGTTGCCCGGGTTATTGCAAGGACTGGCCGTCGGAGAGCAACTCCAGGTCAGCGACGTTGTCGTTGACCCGGCAAATGGATAACCCGACGACTGCACCCACGAATTGATCGTAGTGCTGGCTGTGGCACTGGTCGCTGAGAGTGGGCAATTCGAAAGCCCTGTACACGCCGACCCCCGAACCGACGCATAACGTGTCGCCTCCCGCGCAGCCTCCGCAACGAAATTGTATGTATACAGAGCCATCGCAAGTTCGATAATGCCAAAAATCATGATGAGGAGAAGGGAAAGCGAGACTGCAAACTCCACGACAGACGAACCATCTTCGTTCTGAATCATGCGGCTTTTCAGACGCGCAATGAAGGCGATCGATCTCATCACTCTTGTACTCTCATCCTGGCCGTGCCGTGCATGGTCACTGAACCTGGAAGGCTCACTGAACCTACTGCTCCTGACCACGACCAGGGGACCAGTGCGTTGATGGTCTTTTGAGTTGTCACCGTGACCGTGGTGATCACGCGATGCGGGTCAACGCACGCAGCGAAGTTGGTGCAGGTGATCGCCGTTGTACCGTCAGAGCAAGTGCAGGCGAAGCTGCTGGAAACGGTGATGTTGGACATCGTGCCCGCATCGTTGTTCACAGCGTTCTGAATTCCCGCAGTGTCCGCCGCCGTAATAACGGACTGTGCCGCATAGTGAACGCCGGCGTCAGCGGCATTTCCCACCAGAACGAAGCAATAAGCCATATATCCCAGGTCTGCAATGCCCAGCACGACGGCAAGCAGAAGCGGCATGGCAATCGCTGTTTCAACCAGGGACTGCCCTCGTTCTCCCGCCCGTTTGCCCATCGGTCGGTGAAAGCGCTTCATAGACTCTTCCTTCATAGGGGCCGCGCTCCTTGATCTACTCCACCAGAACCGTCTTCGTCAAAGGCGTGATGTTGGGATTGCTCTGCGAGTAGCTCTGCATGCATAGTGACGCTGTCTGGTCATCCAGCTTATAAGCAATCAAGTCGGTCGTAAGCGAAAGGCCGCCGCCGCCGCTGCACGAACCCCCGCCACTGTCATGCAAATAAATCTCATCCGTCGGCGCGTAGATAATGCCGGTGAGCGATCCGGTCGCATTACCCACCTCAAAGGTAAGCGTCGCCGAAGGAAGTGTACCTGTGCCTTTTGCTCCGTAGATCAGTATTCCTTGATACGTTCCTGAGGTCGGAGCGACAAGATTCAGCGTTGTATTCGTTGCCTCGGTCAGGTTGCCTCCCAGGTACAAAGTGACACCCGTACCCGTAACACTGCCGCTCAACGTTACGCCTCCGGTCGTATTTGAAAATATGTACGTCCCGCTCAACGTCGCGTTGGAAATCGTTATGTTTGCCGCGCTATAGCAGCCTGAAGCAACGGCCCCGGTTAACGTGGTCGAAGCTGAGCAACCCGTGCCTGTAGGTGCCGCAAGAGTGGGCAGAGGATCGGACGCCGGAGGAATCCCAATAACCGGCGCAGGGTTGCTGTCTCCGGTGTGTCCTCCTGCGCCGCCCACCACCCCGACCGATCCCGCCGTCAGAGTTCCGCCTCCGCCGGTGAATTGCAAAGCGTCGCTGTTGGTGGAATCCACAACGATACCGCAGCTCGGTGCGCTCACGGTGAACGAGCCTTGCAATGTCATGGCCCCTGCATCATCGTTCGGATCAAGAACGTAAACGCAGGCGCTCGATTGGTACCCCTTGAAAGCCACTGCCCTGGCATTAACCGGCACCGAGGCAAAGCCAATAATGCCCATAAAGCTCGTTGGTTGCGACTGCGAGATGATTACCTCGACATAGCCTGCTGTCTGGTGGCCGCCCGACGTCGGAGGGCTGTTGACCGTGACCGTGACTCCGTTAGAGCCGTCCGTAAATCCATTCATCGCTGTTGCCGCCTTAGCGGCGGCGGACGGAGTCATGTCGGAATACGCATATTCGGTGGCTCCGGCAATGGCGCCGGCATCGGCGGCCATTTGCATGGTTCGCTTTGCATGGAAAAGCGTCCCGACGTCCACTGCTAACCCTGTGAAACCCAGGATGCAAGTCAGCGACAAAGCCACCAAAATCGTCGATTGCCCGCTTTCATCAGAACGTTCGCGCATCGAGAAGCTCCAGAAACACGATCAACCTTGCATGTTATGTATGCAATCGGGGCCCATCTATGAAAGAAGAGCAAGTTCGATTCCAAAACATCAAACGCGAAACCAACCCTCGCTTTCCGGAGTCACCCGGCTGCGCAAGTCCCATAGTTCTGTGCTTTGCAGATTTGCGTACCTTCTCGATTGATCTGTGAAGCCTGGCACCCAGACAAGATCGCTCCCCGGATCCGGCCACCGCGAAGACAAAAAAGGACACATTTTTCCCAAAATGTGCAGACCGTAGCATCTTCGATGACTCGGCCCCGCCCTGCGAGGAGATTTTCCACAGAAAACTCTGTCAAGCCCCCAAACCACTCAACTCCATAAAAACAAGCTACTTCCGCGTGGCAGAGGAGTTTCCCCAAATCCCGTAAAATAGAACCAGAAGCAAAATCAGAAGCCCCGACGTACACCGCCGGGGCTTCTGATTTTTCAACTGACAACTGCAACCAACAACCAGCAACTTTTTTATTTTCAATATTTTGACCCCTAAACCCTTTAGATGGAATACCTTGCATTCAAAGTCCGAAGCTAAAGCCAATAAAATGAATACTTTACACAAAATACCGGGGAGGGGGTACTCACCGGACCGGCTCAAGCAGACCGTCAACGCACCCTGCAGGCTTGTTCACCGGATTGCACCGAGCCACCAGCCTGCCCGGCAGACTCACCGAGTAGCCGGTCCACGAAGCTGGTTCCGAAGCCGGATAGTCCGTGCTGATCATCTGCGCTCCGCTCGCAAGCACCTCGTCGCGTCGCCGCGTGTCATTGTTCCGAGCCTGCTCGGTCGGCTCATCGCTACGTGTCCGCACCAGGTAACTCTGGCGAACCAGCGCATCGATCGCCTCCCCCGAACCGTCGTTCTGTTCCACAAACGCCGCATCCGGAGCCCCCGGATCAGCGTTCGTAAACAAAATCCGTCCGTGCAGCGAAGGATGCCCTTCGAGGTAGGCAGGCCCCGCCTTCTTCTGGTCCATCAGAAAGATCACGCGGCCGCGAGCCCGCGCAAGCGTCGGCCACTCGCCAGCGAGCACAGCCTCGTTCAGCGTCTTGTGCCCGCCGCGGACCTCATCCGGAGTGATGATCTCCTGAGGTGAAAACACGGAACGGATCTCAGCGTCCAAAGCATCGAAGACCGCCGGAGTAAACGGCTCTGTCTTCGGAGCATCCGGAAGCCCTCTCACCTCGCCCTCCTTCGTCTCCACCAGGATGAAGATCGGCAGATGATCCGGATGCTGCTTCGACCATTGTCTGACATCTCTCAGGCAGTCGACAAACGTAAGGCAGGTGCTCCGCTGATCGAAGCCCTGCACGTGCATAACCTTGAATCCAGGCTTGTCCAACTCGTGCTTTGGATCAAGCTCCGGATCAGCCGGCAATCCAGCCTCAGCAACCCAGCGATCGATCATCGGATGAGCAAAACGGCCGCCTTTGCTGTCGGCGAAGACATCGATCTCGATCTGCCGAACGCCGGCGGAGAGCTGATCCGCAAGCGGAGCATGTCGATAGTCGAGACCGCGAAGCTCCTGAGGATGCT
This sequence comes from uncultured Acidobacteriaceae bacterium, assembly GCA_963741395.1. Classification (GTDB taxonomy): domain Bacteria; phylum Acidobacteriota; class Terriglobia; order Terriglobales; family Acidobacteriaceae; genus Edaphobacter. Next base: position 87,267 of record CAVUHV010000006.1, on the reverse strand, counting down.
TCATCTCAAGATACTTCCGCTCATTCGGCGCAAACCCGGCGTGATAGCTGTTATGCGAGCCAATCACCTGAATCTGATTGAGCCTCACAACCTTGTCCTGCGCGGCCTGTGACGTCTGCGCGACAAGCGCAGTTTCGCAAAGCGCCACGCTCGCAGCGATAACAACCTGAGCGAATCGATGCATCATCATTTCGTTAGAAGAACACAAGGAGAGCAGAGAAACACGAAAGGGAAGTGAATCTCAATCTGCGAGAGCTACCACGCGATCTTCTCCGGAAAGAACTCCGCAAACAGATCGTCATAGTACGGCTTCAGCTCCTTGAAGTTCGGCTTGGTGTGCCCCTTGGAGTAAAGATCATAGGGATTGAACTTATTCACCCAATCGAACATCTCGATATCGTGTTTGCTCATCAGGTGCCGGTACGCTCCATGCTTGTGCGCCGCATAGAATGAGTGATACCGCAGCATGTACAGCGATTCCTCGGGCAGATAGTTCTTCATCACCTCGTAGATATAGCCGTCATGCCCGAACGACATGTGCACCTTGTCGAGCCCGCAGTTCGGCTCGTAGATTCCATACTTCGTGCTGTACACCGGATGGTTGTAATCCGGATTCGCTTTGAAGTACTCCGGAAACACAATCTGATCGGAGTAAGCGCAGCCCACCGGAAACGTATCGCCCACGACGCCCCACTGAGGCTCACCCCACAGGCAAAGCACCTTACCGAGATCGTGGACGAAGCCGGTCAACACAAACCACCTCGGATGCCCATCCTGGCGAATAGCCTCGGAGGTCTGCAGCAGATGCTCGATCTGCGTCAGATCAGTATCCGGATCGCTGTCGTCCACCAGAGTATTGAGGAACTCCGCCGCCTCCCAGATGCTCTTCATGCCCCTGTTCAGGCCGAAATACTCCTTCTCCTTGGCCATCACGTAGTCGAAGGTCTGGTACTGATGATTCAACCGGTAGAACTCGGCGACCCCAGGATTGGCTGTGGCATCGTACTGGCGAAACTCATCCTCGCTCTTGCCTTCCTTGTACCGGCCAGACAGAAACTCATCCCACTCTTCCATGTCTTTTTTGAGCGGGGCACTCGGATTCGGAATTGCGGTCGCCATGTCGGTCCTCCGTTTCACCAGCGGAATCGAATTACGTTACCGCTAACGTGAATTCACTATCGCAAATCCACAAAGCCTTGGCAAGCGAATTCCTTCGGTCGCCGGCGATAACATGGCTGACGCCTCGACTTACCTCGGATATCTCGTTCCGTTTGTCACAATTGGAGCCAATAAATCAAGCCGGCTCTGCAATCGGGACACAGGCCAAACTACACTCCTTGCGAGTCGAAAACGCCGCCATCTCGCCAGGAGGAGCAAATCCTTATGAAGCGCGTCGCTTTGATCATCCTTCTCTCGCTACCCGTCTTTGCCCAGAATCAGACTCCCAAAGCGCCGCCTACGCTTCGCAGCATCCTGCTTGAGCAACTGCGATCCACCCACAATCAAGCCGAGTGGTTCGTCCCAGCCAACACGGCTGTTAAGGGCCTTACGGCCGATCAGGCAAACTGGACCGACGGCAAAGGCAACCACTCCATTGGACAGCTCACCTACCACCTGGTCTTCTGGGACACCTCGTCACTCGCGAAGTTCAAAGGCGAGAAACCCCCTGCCTTCAGCGGAAACAACGACGAGACCTTCAACAACTTCGACCCCAAGCAATGGGAGTCTCTCGTCCGGCAACTTGACCAGGTCATGACCGACTGGGAAAAGGCCGTCGAAGCCGCTGATGACAAGAAGCTGGCCGAAAACGCATCCACCATTGCGCACATCGGCACGCACAACGCCTACCACATCGGGCAAATCATTTATATCCGTAAGCTGCAAGGCTCCTGGGATCCAGCCAACGGCGTCAAATAGCCCACAACGCAATGGCCGCGGCGATTTGCTAGTCTTCGGGTAAGACTTTGCCGTGGAGTCACAGCCATGAATGCCGCAGTCGTCCAGTCCTTTGATGCCCCTCCTCGCTACACCTCCTTTGAGGATCCCAATCCGCAAGAGGGCGAGTTGCTCGTCAGCGTGACCGCCGCCGGTCTCCATCCGATCGTGAAGAGTCTGGCCAACGGAACCCACTATGGAAGCACTGGGAAGCTGCCATTCATCCCGGGCGTAGACGGCGTAGGCCGGCTCGCGGACGGCAAGCGAGTCTTCTTTGGAGTCTCGCGTTTTCCGTTTGGCACCTTTGCGGAGCATGCTGTAACCTCCTCGGCCTTCGCGTTGCCTCTGCCTGAGGGTCTGGACGATGCCACCGCCGCCGGGATCGCCAATCCCGGCATGTCCTCCTGGACGGCGCTCAGGTTTCGCGCGCAGTTCTCTCCCGGCGAGAGCGTCCTCATCCTCGGAGCCACCGGTGTCGCCGGACAACTCTCTGTGCAGATTGCAAAACGACTGGGAGCGCGACGCATCGTCGCCTCCGGCCGCAACCCACAAGCGCTCGAGAAGCTCAAATCTCTCGGTGCGGATGACGTCATCTCCCTCGACCAGCAGCATGATGCTCTGGTCGCAGCGTTTCGCCGCGAGATCGCCGAGTCAGGTGTAGATGTCGTCCTCGACTACCTCTGGGGACCGCCTGCGGAGGCCGTGCTGGCGGCCATCTCGCAGAAGGGCCTGCAGCACGCGTCGTCGAGAATCCGGTTCGTGCAAATAGGCGAGAGCGCCGGACGTACCATCTCGCTTCCCGCAGCAACTCTACGCAGCTCAGGGCTGGAGCTTCTGGGCAGCGGCTTCGGCAGCGCGTCCATGAAGCAGATCTTCGAAGCGTTAGCGGAGTTCTTCGCCACCGCTGCAAAAGCACCCTTTGAGATGGAGATCAAAAAAGCCCCGTTGCGTGACGTAGAGTCACTGTGGAAGACCCGCGAGCAGGGCGTCCGCCTTGTCTTTCAGCCCTGAGCTCAGCGGCCAACGCCAGCTACTTCGGAGCCGCCTCGGCTCCGAGTGTCGAGACGCGAGCCGCCAGCTTAGGAGGCACCAGAATGCTCTTTGGTTCCTGCTCTGGCCTGGCGGCAAGCTCCAGCGCGAACTCGCCTGCGATCCTTCCCAGCTCCGCGGTCCCGTGGTCGATCGAACTGAGCGGCACGCGCAGATAATCCGCATAGCGCAGATTGCCGCAACCGACGAACGCGATGTCTTCCGGGATGCGTAACCCGGCATGCAACGTCGCATCCATGGCCCCAATCGCGGTCATATCGTTGTAGCAGAAGACGGCATCCGGCCGGTCTTTGAGTCGTAGCAACTCCTGCATAGCATCGAATCCAGCTTTGTCTCCCGACTCTTCCAGCCGATCCCGCAGAATGACATAGGAATCCGGCGCGTGAAATCGATGCTCGGCTACGACATTCCGATAGCCCCGGAGACGATCGAAGGCGGGGCTTGTGTTCTTGCCGCCGATGTGGGCGATGCGTTTCTTGCCAATCTCGATGAGATGCCTCGTCGCCATCTCTCCTACCAGCACATCGTTCGATCCCACAAAGTGCGCCGCCAGGTGTGGGAAGTTGCGGTCGAACAGCAGGTAGGGTGTCCTCTCATCGCCCAGTTCATAGAAATTCCGCAGGTTCGACTGGCAGGAGGCGATCAGCAGCACGTCGATCCCGCGCCGCAACAGCGTTCGAATCTCCTGCCGCTCTATCTCAGGATCTTCTTCCGACGATGCCAGGATCAGCGCCCGATTCCTCTGTCGCAGTACCCCGCTCAGAGATTTGGCGAACTCCGCAAAGAACGGGTGGACCAGATCCGGGACCACAAGCCCGACGGTATAGGTTTTCCCGCTGGCCAGCCCCCGCGCCAGCATGTTGGGCTGGTAGTTCAGTTCTTTCATCCGCTTCAGAACGCGGCGCCGCGTCTCCGGCCCTACATCCTTGTTGCCCCGCAACACCTTTGAAACTGTCACTACCGAGACGCCAAGATCGCGCGCAATATCCTTCAGCCTAACCGCCATATATAGCCACCATCATCCCACAGGTTCAACCACCGGCGAGAGCAATTTCCTTAGCAGAATCGCGTTCTCCGCCATAGGCTCCACCCTCCTGCAGCAATGCTCACAAGCAGTAATCCTCCGAGGATGACCACCCATTTCATATTCATCTGCAGCGGCGGCACTACCGCGCGCACGCCCAGCCAGACGAACACGAGGATTGCAGCGATGACAATGGCATAGTCCCACCAGCGCCGCCGCTCGTCTCTGCCCCCGAACTCATCGCCCGCCTGTGCTGCGAGTGTGCGGTTGTAGTTCAGCCGATATCGCTCGCACTCGCGCAGAACGGCCTCATTGTTCGACGTCTGCTCGCGAGACGAGGCGACCGCAGTCCCGATCGCCATCGCGCCGAGAATCATCACCGCAGATCCGGCCAGGACCAGCAGCCTGTGCTGCCGGTCTGCTCCGGCCAACTCGCCGAAGACCAGCGCACCCCACGCCAGCCCCCAAAGCTGGTTCGTGTTCGAGAGAGGAATTCCGCGCCCAATCCCCAGGTACTTCGCGGCGAACTGCTGGAACAGGTCGCCAACGACCCAGACAAATCCGCCCAGAAACAGCCAGAACACCAGCCCGCGCTGATGAAAGAGTTGAAACGACGGCGAATGGATTCCGCCGTCTAACGCCAGAGTCAGTGCAAACACCGTTGCCAGTTCGCCCACCGTGAACGCCGTCACAAACGACAGCGGATTCATACCGCTCAGATACGCCTTCCGGTAAGGCACGTACATCGTGCCCCACATGAAGCTCGCGCCAACAGCGGCCAGAATTCCTTTCATCGCGTGATGCGCCGTCGTCGTCTCGCCGTGTATGGTGCTGAATCCCAGCATCACTGCGGCAATCACGATCGCGACCGCTCCCAGCACAACTTTGCTGATGTTCCTCGCGTTTGCGCCCTCCAGTTCCTTGAAGAGCACACGTCCCCAGAAGAGCCCAATCAGCGAGTTCGCGTTCCACAGCGGAAACGCCACCGCCAGTCCGACGTCCCTGATTGCGAAGACCGTCAGCGTATTCGCGACAGCCCACAGCGCGCCCGCCAACAGGGCCCAGACGATCAGGTGCTTCTTCTCCGCAAGGTCTGCGAAGACATATTCCGTTCCCTTGAGCAGCGTAGGGAAGGTCCACCGCGCCGTGAACACACCCGCAACCATGCACAGCGAAACCGCGAACGGAGACAACCCCGCATTCACCAGCTTCGTCGGAGCCTCAGCCGCCCCTAGCCAGACTCCAGCCGTCAATCCGCAGATAACCCCGAGCCCATGAAGCGAAAGTCCGCTCTTTGCCTTGCCCTGAACCACAATTGCCATCAACTCTCCAGCCTTTGCCTCGTTCCTTACTGACCGTGCAGCACCACCAGCAGTCCAATCCCCGCCAGCAAAACCACAAACGGCACCCAGAAATGACTGTCCGTAAGCACAGCCTTCACCCCACGGGCCACGCTCATGCGGCCTCCTCTTCTTCGAATAAATCCATCATGAAAGTAAGCGATAACGTAGGGCCAAACCTATACACTCTGCGCGCCCCTGTCAACAGAGCCCTCATGCTTCACTGGCCCCATCTGCACCACGCCCACCGGCGCTGCCAGACTCGTCCCCTCTGCCTCAACGATGCCCATGATCTTCAAGATAATCTCTTCCTGCATTGCGAGAAACGCAGCCCAATCCGCGCCCGGCCTCTGAAAGTAAGCGAAAACCTCAATCTGCGGTCCCGTAGGTGTCAGGCCAATCAGCCGTGCCCGCGCCGACGCCTTCTCGATCTCAGGAGTTATCGCCAGCACCTCTACAAATCTGTCCAGCACCGTCTTCACCACCGCACGCGGAGTATCAAACCGCAGCGTGAACACCTGGTGCAGCCAGAACTGATCGCGCATCGCAAAGTTCTCCAGCTTCACCTGCGCCGCCTTCGAGTTTGGTATCGATACCACCGAACGGTCCATAGTCCGCAAACTCAGCGAACTGGTCCCAATGTCCTCCACCGTCCCCTGAATTCCATCAATCTGGCAGAAATCGCCCACCCGCACTGCGCCCCGCAGAACGATCGAGAGTCCTCCGAACAAATCCGCAAGCGTACTCTGTGCCGCCAGTGCCAACGCAATTCCGCCAATACCCAATCCGGCAATCACCGCCGAGACATCCACTCCCGCGCCACGCAGCAGCAAGAGCAAAAGGACGATCGCGATCAGAATTTTGAAGAACCGGCTCAACAATCCGAGAAACGTGACCCTCTCCACCCGCATTCGCAGCAGAAGACGCTGCCGCTCGAAGGCAACAAAAATGTCTGTCAGTCGCCCCAGGAGCCATGCGCCGCTCAACAAAACTGCGATGGCCCCCAACATCTCCCAATAGTGGCGTGCCAACGCCGTTATGGCATGCTCTGCTGCAAAATGGAGCGCCAGGGCCAGCATCAGGCCGAACACAGGCCCGCGCAGCCCAAGAACACTTGCCTCGACGGTCGGCGTCAACCGCCTTCCGAATGGGCGCCGCAAAATCCTAATCACAAGCCTCGTCAAAACCGAGGCCAGCGCCAACACAATAAGGGCACTCACCAGAAACGATACCCACCGCCAAAGCGGAATGCCCAGAAAGCTGTCTCGCCGCATCCATTCCGGAAAATACCGCGCATAATCCTTGTGCTGCGAACTCTCGTATGCTGCAGGAACCTTGTTCAGCGTCTCCTGCGAGAACAGCCAGATCGGCGGCTCATTCGGCCGCTTCACCTGGTCCAGCAATATCTCCATCTCTCCCTGCGGTGTCTTCACAACACCAACTTGTTCCCTCGTGAGCCGTAGCTTGTCCGTGGTACTGCCTTGCGGCGAGCGCGACAAGTTGTTGATATCTATCGACAGTCCAAGATCCAACAGAGACTTCAGCTGTGTCGCAAGTCGTTCACCCTGCTCCTGAGACCGCTTTCCGTCGAGATACCGCGACGCCTTCGCATAGTCGCCAGCCTCCGCAGCCCTCAGAAAGCCCAGCACGCATCCATGCGGAGAAGTCCGCCCCAGCGGATCCTCAGGCTCTGGAGGAGGGGGTGCCGGAGCAGGCGCGGCCTCAGGCTGTGCCGTGGCAGCGGTCTTGGCCTGTTGTTTTGACTTTCCGCCGGCCTTCTTCACCGCAGACGCTACTGCCTGCGTCCAGCCTGTGCTCGTCCCGCAAGACAAGCAAAGCACAAGTGCCCAAAGAATCAGTACCCTGTGGCGATGAGGAACCTGTCTCAAAAGCAGCCTCCCTCACGTGCAGCGGCGCAGCCCACGCCGGACTGACGAAAGTGTAGCGCGAAACCCCTACACTCCATCGCCTTACAAGACCCCTCAAAAAGATTCCTAACCGCTGCCTCCAAACCCTGTCTAATGCGCTGAATGGAAGGAAACGACCACTCGATACTCCGGGCAGTGCTCGCCGGGGAGAAGGACGCCTACGGCGAGCTCGTCGCCCGCCACAGCTCCACTGTCTTCCGCGTCGCCTATCGCATCACGGGCAACGAGGCCGACGCCGACGAGGTCGTGCAGGAAGCATTCCTGCGCGGCTATCAACGCCTCCGGGACTTCGAGTTGCGTTCCCAGTTCAGCACCTGGATCTACCGCATCGCAGTCAACTGCGCACTCAACATGATCAACAAGAAAAAACTCGACACCACCTATCAAATCGCCGAAGAGGCCGACCCCACCCAGCAGCAGGTGCAGGTCGCCGACACCTCCGCCGGCCCCGAACGCCTCCTCATCAGCCGCGAGATCGAGACCCTCCAGGCCGAAGCCATGCGCAACCTCACTTCCACCGAGCGCACAGCCTTCATCCTCCGCCATATGGAAGATCGCCCCACAGCAGAGATCGCTTCCACGCTCAACATCGCTCCCAACGCAGCCAAGCAAGCAGTCTTCCGCGCCGTGCAAAAACTCCGCCGCTCGCTCGCTCCACTCAGGGTGACACCATGAACCACTTCAACGACGAACAACTCATCGATCACTACTACGGCGAATCCGAGCGTCCCGCCGCAATCTCCAGCCACCTCCGCGAGTGTGGCGATTGTGCCCGTGCCTATGCCGCTCTCGTGCATGACCTCTCTGAGATTGCCCCCATCACGCCGCCCGCTCGAAGCGCGGACTACGGCACACAAGTCTGGCAGTCGATCCGCAACTCAGCCGCGGTCTACGAACCCCAGAAGAAGCAAAGCCGCTGGCTGAACTTCAATCTCTTGAAGCCGCTCAGCTTCGCTGCTGCAGCCCTCGTCCTCATCTCCGCGGCCTTCTTCGCTGGCCGCCAATGGGAACACCGCAAAGGCCAGCCACCCGCCAACGTCGCAACCGCAGCCAACAACAATCCACCGGCCAAAGAGCGCGTAGTCATCCTCGTCCTCGGCGATCACCTCGACCGCTCCGAGCGTCTTCTCGTCCAGCTTCGCCACGGTGACACCAGCGCTCCCATGCAGGCAGAGGCGCGAGACCTGCTCTCGGCAAATCGCCTCTATCGCGAGAGCGCTGCCCAGGCCGGTGACCCCGCCCTCAACGCCGCTCTCGATCATCTCGAGCGCGTCCTCGTCGAGATCGCCAATCAGCCCGACGGCCTCACGCCGGCGCGCCTCAACGAACTTCAGCAGCAAATGAACACCGACGGCCTTCTCTTTGAGGTCCGCGTCCTCCGCACCCGGGTCAACGATCTCAACCAGAGCGACCACCAAAACGCAAACCAGCCCGGCAAGCAAGACAAGTCCGCCGGCTCCACAGGGGTATCCATCTAATGAACGCCACTACTCTTTTTTCCACCATCGCAATTACCTCGGCCTTGATGGCTCCCATCGCGATCCACGCCGAGATCTCCCCCTTCGAGTTCGGCATCAACATCAGTGAGGCGGCCGACAGCAAAGACGCAGCCCTCTATGCTCAGGGCACAAGCGCCATCGATGCCGGGCGCTGGTCCGACGCCGAATCCATCTTCGCCAGGGTTGCCGCCATGCACGGCGAAAACGCCGAAGGCGCTCTCTATTGGAAGGCCTATGCGCAGAACAAAGAAGGCCAGCAGGCCCGCGCCCTCCAAACCTGTGGCAATCTCCGCCAAACCTACCCGAAGAGCAAATGGATAAACGATTGCGGCGCGCTTGAGATTGAAATCCGCGGCAAGAGCGATCAGCCCGTTCAGCCGCAGGCCGAGCAGGATGAAGAGCTCAAGCTCCTCGCCCTCAACTCTCTCATGCAGCAGGACGAGGCCCGCGCCCTCCCCATCATTCAGCAGGTCCTCAACGGTAATGCCTCTGATCGCGTTAAGGAGCGCGCTCTCTTCGTGTTGGCGCAGAGCAAGTCTAAGGAGGCGCAGGATCTCATCGGCCAGGTCGCTCGCGGCCAGTCCAACCCCTCGCTCCAGCGCAAAGCCATTCAGATATACGCGGCGATGCAGGGCAAGGAAGCGGCCCCCACGCTGGCTGACATCTATCAGCACACCTCCGATGAGGCTGTGAAGCGCACGATTCTGCAGTCCTTTGTCGCCACAGGCAGTCAGGACAAATTGCTGGAAGTTGCCCGCACTGAGCAGAATCCTCAACTCGTCCGCACTGCGGTCCAATCGCTTGGCGCGATGGGTGATGCCTCCGATCTTCTCGCCCTCTACAAGAGCACCAGCAACAAGGAAACGAAGGCCAGCATCATAGGAGCCCTGGTTGCTTCGGGCCACAGGAAAGGCAAAGGGGAGGGGAACACGAGCGGGGCTGACGCGCTTGCCTCCATCGCGGCTTCCGAGCAGGATCCTGACCTCCGCAGCAGAGCAATTCGCAATCTTGGCGTCGCCGGTGGCGAATCTGTTGCTCCTGCCCTCGTGTCCATCTATCAAAACAGCAATGATCCTCAAACGAAGAAGGCCGCCATCGACGCCCTCTTTGTCTCCGGTGATGCCCACGATCTGGTTACTCTCGCCAAGGCCGAGAAGGACCCGCAGTCGAAGCAGGAGATCGTCTCCAAACTCAGCATCATGCGAAACAAGGAAGCCACCGACTACATGATCGAGATCCTCAACAAGTAGCGTCTCCAAGGAGTGTTCCAATGAAACACCTCGCTATCGCTCTCATCCTCAGTGCGTCTGCGGCCACGTTCTCAGCCCAGCAGCCACGTGTCTCCAACACGCAGTTCAACACTGAGCCCGTAGGCCCAGGACTGTCCGCGACGGTGGACCGATTTCGCCACTCAAGCGAGCAGTTATGGATTGGATATGAGGTACCAACTCTCCCAGGACGGCATTCATCTTCATGCGCAGATTCGTCTGGCTCATCATCGTCTGACGATGGATGCTGCGGTGAATTTAACCTCGAGGGCACCAGAGACAGCGTGAGCAACGTCACGGAGAAGGCCGCGCCTGTCAACACGTACGTCCTCATACGCCTCGATCACGGCTCCATCACGAAAGTGCGTCCAATCATGGCAGGCTGCCACCTCAACGCCGGCGGCGTGCCCTTCGAGTGGCTCACTGGAGTCCAACCCGACGACAGCGCCCACTACCTCGGCCAGCTGGCGTCTCAGTCCACGGAGAACCGCGTCACCGAAGGTGCTCTCGCCGCACTGGCCATGCACGCCACGCCGGCCGCGACAACAGTGCTCGCCTCACTCGCCGCACCATCCAGCAACACGCGCCTTCGCGAGAAGGCCGCCTTCTGGCTCGGCGCCGAACGAGGCCACGACGGCTTCGTGATTTTGCAGAAGCTCCTCAAGGACGAGCCCGATCAGAAGCTCCGCGAAAAACTCGTCTTCGATATCTCCATCAACTCCGACCCCACTGCGACCGACGAACTCCTCACCCTCGCCAAGACCGACCCCAACGCCGGCGTCCGCAGCCAGGCCATCTTCTGGCTCGCCCAAAAGGCCGGCAAGAAGGCCAGCGCCGCCATCGCCGACGCCATCGAGAACGACCCCGACCTGCAAGTGAAGAAGAAGGCAGTCTTCGCGCTCAGCCAGTTGCCCGCGGACGAAGGCATCCCCCAGCTCATTCACGTCGCGGACACCAGCCGCACTCCAGAGGTCCGCAAGCAGGCCGTCTTCTGGCTCGGCCAATCCAAAGACCCACGCGCGCTCCAATACATCGAAGCCGTGCTTCGGCGATGACACCTAGCGATCGTGGAGCGGTAGCGCCTGCACCTTAATCACTCGATCGAAGGGTGGAATCCATGCTCGATAACCTGCTCCGGATCTTACTGTTGAGCCGGGACACGCTCGCGGAAATTCGGAGATGAAATATTCCGGACGAATCACGGGCGTATAGGTTGAAATCCAATAATTGCATTCGTCAATCAATCCCCAGTTCGGCAAAGTTGGGTCGTAAGCGTCTGCGGGGTTTCGAATTCTTTGCTCATTGATAAAGCCATGGTGTTGAGTTTGCGTCCAACCATCTACACCAAGGCCAGCCTGTATCGAAGTCTCCGGCACACCGTTCGCCAACATTTGGTCTATCGTCGTCTTCATCGCCCGGGCGTGTGCAAAGTTATCGTGGTTCCACCCCACGGAGCTTAGGGCATAGACAACGAGTACTGCCACACTGATTGCCGGAATATCTGGTGCAACCCACCTGCGATGTGCCAACAGAAGAAAGGCGATCACTGATGGCTCGAGCACCAGCAAATATCTGTCTTGAATGAGGGCTGTTCCTGCGCGGGGTAAAAGTACTCCAATGTAGGCCAGCGTGAAGGGGCCAAGTATCCAGAAGATCGCAGATGTTTGCGCCGACCACTGGCCCCCCGGCCTGATCGCGCCACGAACCGAAGATGCAAGCTGAGAAATCGTGATAACTCCCGTCAGTACGACCGTTCCTGAAAATGCCCACCGCAGCCACAGCGGCGTCAATCGCACATCCTGATCCAGAAATGGAACCAGCCACGGCATCGTCCAAGAGCCCAGCGTTCGGCGATGGGCCAGTATCAGTGCCATGACGATCAGCAAAGTAACGCAGGTTCCAGCAATGGTCCGCGCTCGTCTGTCTAATCTGCGCGCTGTCGGCAGCCATGCCACAGTGATAGGGAAGAGCAAGAGCAGGAGACAGAAAATTGTTCTTGCTGAGTAGATCGTCAAATGCTTCAAGGAATGTAGTGTGAGCGGCAGGGAGAAAGGCTCCGGAACAGAATAAGGCTGGCGATTGAACCAATGGATGCAAGACAGGATGCCGCACAGGCTCAAAAACCACATGATTGCCGCAGTCGGCAGCATGCCCCTCCATCTTCGGAGCATCCATGCCGTCGATGGCACCATGACCAATGCACCCAACCACGAAGTTTGACGCACGGAACCAGCCGCGACGTTTACCACGGCAGCCAGGACGATCCACTTGCGTGCAGTTCGCCCGTCCTCCGCGGCGGCTGCGTTTTGGCACATCCATACACAAAGAAGAATTGCGAATAGTCCCGGAATATCCGTCATGAAGTTCGTCGACAGTTCCAGAAAAAGTGGTGTCAATCCCAGGGTAAGCGAGCCAACAAGCGCCTCACGCGGAGACATTCCAAACCGCTGGAGAACCAGGTGAAGCAAATAGATCGACGCGATAGACACTGGAATCATCGAGAGCTGAACGACGGTGAAGGAAAACCCGAAGAGCTTAATAAAAAGAGCGCCCCAAAGAATTTGCCATCCGACCATCGCTGTCGCCCAGCCGTTGTAGAGCAGTCGCCCCGTGTGAGCAAACTCCAAGGCGCTCTTCGTGTATGAGAAGTCGTCACCCCACGGAATGTTCGATACCGGATAGGAGGCCAGGATGCACGCGCCAAAGATCGCCGCGCTCAAAATCGCACTCCGGCGCGAGGGAATCCCCTGAGAATTGGAGTAGCCTGATTTGCGGTCGTCCAAAGGCACCACCCTTGGTGTTTGAGTTTTTTACCATAAGTGCGTGTTGAGATTGCCGTTTCATAGGATGCATTCCATACGACCGACAGTCTTTACGCATGTCCAGGTCAGGTCTTTATGCCCGATTGTTGTCCTTGGTTAAGCAAAGTGCGTTAGACTCCATCTGTCCCGTTTTGCTGCCAAAACTCCGTTGCTAAAGTAAGCGGTAACGAAGCCAGATTCAAAGCATACGACTGAAGGAGTAACACTTGACTGTCATCGCCTCTCTGCGCACCACGGCAAAGATTCTGCTTACCGCTCTGCTCATCACCCCCGCACTCGCCCAATCGGCAAAAGAGATCGCAGACATCACGCACTCCCTGCCACCGGACTCGCAGAACGTCGTCGAACGTCTCGGAACCCTCGATTCTCTCCCCGCCGACGAGTGGCACTATCACGCCGGCGATCTCGCCCACGGCGAAGACCCCTCTCTCGATGACTCCGCCTGGCCCGTCGTCAAGCCACACAGCCACGCTCCAAACGACGCCGTCTGGTACCGCCGTCTCATCGAAGTTCCCAAGACCCTCAACGGCTACGACCTCACCGGAGCCCGCATCTGGTTCCAGTTCCGCGCCAACGCCAACGGCCCCATGCCGCAGATCATCTACTTCAACGGCCGCCGCGTAGCGCTCGGCGATGATCTCGAACCCATCGTCCTCTTCGATCAGGCCAGGCCCGGCGACAAGGTCCTCGTCGCCGTCAAACTCCTCCACACCATCGACACCAAGACCTTCGCCGGAGTCGTCAGCAAGATCGACTTCGCGCCCGGCCGCCCCAATCCCGCCGACCTCCGCCTCGAGTTCCTCTCAAGCGCCGTCCTTATCCCCAGCCTCTCGAAGAACTCCACCGCCGACCTCGTCACCCTTAACAACTCCGTCCAGACCGTCGACCTCAAGGCGCTCGACTCAGCCAACCAGCAGGCCTTCGACACCTCGCTCACCGCATCTCGCCAGAAGCTCGAAGCCCTCAAGCCTGTCCTCCAGCAGGCCACCATCCACCTCACCGGCAACTCGCACATCGACGCCGCATGGCTCTGGCCCGTCACCGAGACCGTCGACGTCGTCAAGCGCACCTTCTCCACCGCGCTGCAGCTCATGAACGAGTACCCCAACTACACCTACACGCAATCCGCCGCCGCCTACAACGAGTGGATCGCCACCAAGTACCCCGCCATTAACGAAGAGATCAAGAAGCGCATCAAGGAAGGCCGCTGGGAGGTCGTCGGAGGCATGTGGGTCGAGCCCGACCTCAACATGCCCGACGGCGAGTCGCAGGTCCGCTCGCTCCTCCTCGGCAAGCGCTTCTTCCAGCAGCAGTACGGCGTCGACGTCCGCATCGGCTGGAACCCCGACTCCTTCGGCTACAACTGGCAACTCCCCCAGATATACAAGCGCTCCGGCGTCGACTACTTCGTCACCCAGAAGATGACCTGGAACGACACCAACCAGCTCCCCTTCAAGCTCTTCTGGTGGGAGTCGCCCGACGGCTCGAAGGTCCTCACCTACTTCCCGCACGACTACGCCAACAACAACCTCAACCCCGTCCGCCTCTCCGCCGACCTCGCCACCGCACGCCAGCGTTCGCCCGGCATGGAGAACATGATGGACCTCTACGGCATCGGCGACCACGGCGGCGGCCCCACCCGCGCCATCCTCGACGAAGGCGACCACTGGTCGCAGCCCGACATGATCGTCCCCAAATTCGAGTGGGGAACCGCGCAGTCCTACTTCTCCAAGGTCGAAACCGAAGTCTCTCCCAACTCGCCCACGATCAACTACGGCGACCTCGCCAAAGGCTACACCCCGCCCACACCCGAGCCCGGAAAAATCGGCATCCCCACCTTCAAAGACGAGATGTACTTCGAGTACCACCGCGGAGTCATGACCTCGCAGGCGCAGCACAAGCGCAACATGCGCGAGTCCGAGGAGCAGACCCTCAACGCCGAAAAGTACGCTTCACTCGCCTGGCTCCACGGCGACTCCTACCCCAACACCGACCTCACCGACGACTGGAAGATGGTCACCTTTAACGACTTCCACGACCTCGCCGCCGGTTCCGGCATCGGCATCATCTATAAAGAGGCGCAGGCCGAGTTCGACAAGGTGCGCCTCTCCACCAACGCCATATCCGACCACGCGCTCACCACACTCGCCGCGAACATCAACACGAAAGCCGCCGGTGAAGTTCCCGTCCTCGTCGTCAATCCACTCGCATGGGAGCGCACAGGCATCGCGTCCGTCACCGTACAGATGCCGACCGCCGCACCCAATGGCATCTCCATCCTTGACTCACACAACAACGTAGTCCCATCGAAGATCATCTCCAGCGACGAGAAGACCAACACCTACAAGCTCCTCGTCCAAGCCAAAGAAGTTCCAGCCCTCGGCTACGAAGTCTTCCACGCAGTCCCGGGTGAAAAACCCTTCGCCACCGACCTCAAGGCCAGCGGCTACACCATGGAAAATGCCACTCTCCGCGTAACCGTAGACCCCGCCACCGGCTGCATCACCAGCCTCTACGACAAAAAATCCAACTTCGAATCGCTCGCCAAAGGCGCCTGCGGCAACCAACTCCAGACCTTCAAGGACACGCCAAAGGACTACGACGCCTGGAACATCGACCCCGGCACGCTCGACCACATGACCCCCATCACCAACGTCGACTCCGTCGAACTCGTCGAAAAGGGCCCCATGCGCGCCGTCATCCGCGTCACTCGCACCTGGCAGTCTTCGAAGTTCGTTCAGGACATCCAGCTCTACGCCAACGCCGAAATGGTCAACGTCGTTAACGACATCGACTGGCACGAGACCCACGTCCTCCTCAAGGCCGCATTCCCACTCGCAGCCTCCGGCCCCATGGCCACCTACGAGATCCCCTACGGCAACATCGAGCGCCCAACCACCCGCAATAATAGTTGGGAAAAAGCAAAGTTCGAAGTCCCCGCCATGCGTTGGGCCGACCTCGGCGACGGCCAGCACGGCTTCTCGCTCATCAACGAGGCCAAGTACGGCTACGACGCTGCCGGCAACGTCCTTCGCCTCACGCTCCTTCGCTCACCCACATGGCCCGACCCCAACGCCGACCGCGGCCACCAGCACTTCAGCTACGCCCTCTACCCGCACGCCGGCACCTGGAAACAGGCCCTCACCGAGCGCCTCGGCTACCAGTACAACTACCGCCTCCTCGCCGAGCAGGTCATGGCGCACACCGGCACGCTGCCCACCTCGCACTCCTGGATCTCCGTCGAGCCTGAAAACGTAGTTCTCACGGCGGTCAAAAAAGCCGAAGACTCAAACTCCCTCATCTTCCGCGTCTTCGAGTGGGCAGGGAAGCAGTCCACCGTAACCTTCACCGTCCCCGAAGGCGCAACCGCCGCCACCGAAACCAACCTGATGGAAAAACCAGAGGGCCAACCCCTCGCAATCAGCGGTAACAAAGTCACCGCCAACATCACCCCCTACGAGATCCTCACCATCCGGGTCGACTACCCCCACAACTAAACGGGTTCCAATCTCCAACAAGAGAGGCGAGCATGAAGCTCGCCTCTCTTGTTGCATTAACGTTCTACCTTACAGCGCTCCGGGCAGATCACCATGGCCGCCACAGAGACATTCTTGAAGCCTATGACTCCCATGAAGCCTATGACTCCCCAAGACGGTCATTCTGAGCGAAGCGAAGAATTCCTGTAGTTTTCCCGAAGTGCCAAAACCGCTCGGGTGCCCCATCCTTCGCGCATTCTGCGAAGGGTGGGAAACGATACCCTTTACCCACCAACAGTCGGGTGCCCCATGGGTGGGTCATTCGCGCAAAGCGCGAACCGCTGTTGCTTGCCTTACGCCGTCATTCTGAGCGTAGCGAAGAACCCCCGCATTTCGCCCGAAGCGCCACAAATGCCAGCGGGTCACATTCCGTATCCCGGTCACATCCTCTAATCTGGATCACAAGGACGGAGCCAAAGATGACCCTGGTAAAAAACCAAGACCCCAAGACCTTCACACCCGAGCCCGGCATGCGCCGCCAGGTCCTGGCCAACACCGACCAGCTCATGCTCATCCGCCACTACTTCGACAAGGGCTGGGTCGGCGCCCGCCACAGCCACCCCCACCACCAGCTCGTCTACGTCATCAGCGGAGCCATCCGTGTCGAGGTCGACGGCGAAACCTTCGACGCCCACGCCGGCGATAGCTTCATCGTCGACGGCGACGTCCCCCACCAGGCCTCTGCCCTCGAAGACTCCGAAGTCCTCGACGTCTTCACCCCGGTCCGCGAAGACTATCGCGAACTCCTCGCCATCAAAATGTAAGGCTCCAGACTGGCTCCAAGCGCCAAAAACGCGATCTATACCAGCATGGGGCGGAAGCCCCATGGACGAAGGCACGAGAAAGGGACAAGGGCTGAAAGCCCGCCCTATAGCGCTTCTACCAGTTATGCATGCTCCCATCCTCCAGCCGCGCCACCGGCAGATAAGCCCGCGTGTAAGGAAACTTCGCCGCCAGCTTCTCATCGATATCCACACCATGCCCCGGAGTCTCACCCGGCTGCATCATCCCGTCCTTGAACGTATACGCATGCGGAAACACCTCATCGGTCTGCGCATTGTGCGGCATATGCTCCTGAATCCCGAAGTTCGGCACGCTCACATCAAAGTGCAGCGCCGCCCCCATGCACACCGGTGACAGATCCGTCGCCCCATGGAATCCCGTCTTCACCCCATACAGATCCGCAAAGCTCGCAATCCGCCGAACATGCGTAATTCCGCCCGCATGCACAATCGTCGCGCGAATGTAGTCGATTAGCTGCTCCGAGATCAGCTCCTTGCAATCGAAGATCGAGTTGAACACCTCGCCCACCGCCAGCGGTGTTGTCGTATGCTGCCGAATCACCCGAAACCCCTCCTGGTTCTCCGCCGGAGTAGCATCCTCCAGCCAAAACATCTGAAACTCCTCCAGGCTCTTGCCCAGCGCCGCAGCCTCAATCGGAGTCATCCGGTGATGCCCGTCATGCAGCAGCGCCACGTCAAACCCAAACTTCGCCCGCACCGCCTCCATCATCTTCGGCGCAAACCGCAGATACTTCGCCGTCGACCAAGCCTCTTCACGCGGCAGCGCACTATCCGCCGGCTCATAAGGCTTGTCTCCATGCGGAACACCATAAGCATCCGGCACACCCGGCACCGCTGCCTGCACCCGAATTGCCTTGTATCCCATCTCCCGATGCTTCGCCACCGACTCCAGCAGATCCTCAATCGAGTGCCCGTTCGCATGGCAGTAAACCGTAACACCCTCGCGACATCGCCCACCCAGCAACTGATACAGCGGCATCTCCGCGCTCTTCGCCTTGATGTCCCAAAGCGCCACATCAACCGCCGCAATCGCCGACATCGTCACCGGCCCGCGCCGCCAGTAAGCCCCGCGATACAGGTACTGCCACATGTCCTCGATGCGGTCCGCATCCTTGCCCATCAGCACAGGCACAACATGCTCCCGCAGATAGGCCTCCACTGCCAGCTCACGCCCATTCAGCGTCGCATCCCCCAGCCCATACACCCCATCCGCAGTAGTGACCTTCAGCGTCACAAAGTTCCGCCCCGGCGAGGTCACAATTACCTCCACATCAACAATCTTCGAATCGCTCATCCCGTCCTCCGCCGATCAATCTTAGTGCGTCGTCGCCGCAGCCGTCTTGGTCGCCGCAACATGCGTAACTGTTACAGGAATAATCTCCAAATAGTCCAGCGGAGCCCTCTCAGTACCATCCGGCCAACCCGTAACCTTCAACACATCGCCCTTATGCAACGCGACACTACGTACAACCTCTCGTGTAGAAGTATGCCCATTCAGCCGGTCATTCGGAAGATTCTCATCCGCAACCCACCGCTCAACTTCGCGGCCAGCCACATCCAACTCATACTTCGACTCCCCATGCATCTCATCAAAGTACCTCACCGAAACGTCATACCATCCATCCGCGCCATCCCAGGTCATCTCCGCCGAGCACTTCTCTCCACCACAAACCACCGCCTTCCCACCACCCGCCGACTCCCAAGGCTTCACATCCACCGGCTCATATCCATCCAGCCGCATCGCCTCCGCCTCAAACCGCCCCGGATAGTTCCCCACGCGCCCCTTATCATCCGCAATCCCCGACATCTTCCTGAACCACTCCGTGATCGCATCGCGCCAGACCTCCGCGTGCCCCGCCTGAAACTCCAGTCGCCGCAACACCTCAAAGTAAGTCCTGTCCGGAACCAGCCCGGCAATCGTCTCCCACTCCGGAGCAAACTTCGCGGCCTCCGCCGCACCCTCATAGTGCGAGTCATAGATGTACTGGATCACCGTCTTTCCCGAGTGCAGCTTATACGTGTACGGCACGTGATGCATGAACAGCAGCAGCTCATCCGGGCAAGCCGCCAGCGACTCATACTTCACCGCCATCTCCGGCGGATACTGCCCGATGTACCCCGTCCCTGTAGCCACAGTCCTATCCATTCCCACACCCTCATGGTCCGCGCGAATCCACTGCCCCCATCCATTCCGCTCCGCCGACTCAGGCCCCGGCCCAAAGTGCACCCCGATAATATCCGTCAGCGTCCCCACTCCCAGTGGCCCTGTGTATTGCTCATACACGTGATACGACCGCATCTCGAGATCATTCACAACATTGCGCACCTTCTCGCTATTCCCAAACGTCTGCCGCGTCCACTCATCCACAATCGTCTCTGCGCTTAACGTTGGATCCCAGGCCAATCTCCCAAACCCATAAAGATTCGCCAGCGACAGCGGATTCCCCAGCCAGTAATCGTCCAGCCCCACATTCGCCACACCGACAAACCCACCCGCATGTCCAAAAGTCTTTCCCGTAACAATATCCCGCACGCGGCTCGGCTTATTCGCGACGGCACGCATATCCGTATCCAGCGCCGTCTTCCACATCGGAACCAGGTACACCAGATGCCGCTGCTGCCCCGTATACTCCTGCGTGATCTGCAGTTCGATCGCCTCGTTTGTCTTCCTCAATCCTGCAAACAGCGGAGACACCGGCTCCCGAATCTGAAAGTCAATCGGCCCATGCTTGATCTGCACCACAACGTTGTCCTCAAACTGCCCATCGAGCGAGTGGAAGTTGTCATACCCCGCCCGAGCCCGGTCAGCCTTCGGATCATTCCAGTCAAGGTGATTGTTGTAGACAAATCCGCGATACAGCACCAGCCCGCCATGTGGCTTCAGCGCCCCGGCCACGACATTCGCCGCATCCGCGGGTGACCGACCATACTGCGAAGGCCCCAGCTTTCCCTCCGAGTCCGCCTTGATCACCACACCGCCAAAATCCGGTATCAGCCGGTAAATCTCATCGACCTTCGTCTTCCACCACGCCGCTACCTCCGGCAGCAGCGGATCAAACGTCGTCAACCCTCCAATCACCTGCGGGCTGCTCATATCCACCGACATCGAAACGCGCACGCCATACGCACGAAATAGATCCGCAATTCGAGCAACCCCGCGCAAGTTCTCCTCGTTCAACAGCTTCGGATCGGCGTTCACGTTATTGATCGTCACGCCATTAATCCCCACCGAAGCCAGCAGCCGAGCATACCCAGTCACTCGCGAAAGATCTTCGCGCACCGCTCCGCCATCAAAAAAAATCGATCGCCCCCCATACCCACGCTCAATCGAACCATTCGGATTGTCCCACTCATTCGTCCACCGCACCGGAGCCGACGGAGCCTCCCTCACATCCAGCGCAGCCAGCGACCGCTCCTGCGCAATCAATCGCAACAGGGCAAAAGCTCCGTACAGCGCACCGCGCGCATCGCCCCCTTCAACAACAATCGCATCCCCATCACGCCGCAGTCTGAAACCATCCACCGCAATCGCTTTCGCACTCTTCAGCCGAGGCCGCCACGTCTCCACCTCGCTCTCGGTCCCCACCACCAAAAACGCCTTCGATCCCTTCAACCCCTCCTCACTGCGAGTCTCACGCACGACCCTCCCCAACATCCCCCGAAACCCGCGAGCCAACTCCTCCTCCGCCGTCTTCTCCACATCAGCATCGCCAAGCCGCAGCACCGTATCCGGAACCGCGCCCGTGCTAAACACCGAAGCCTCCCTCACCGGAGCATACGTAAGCCACGCCGCCTCAGGATCCACCGGCCTTGCCACGGCGCCATAGACCTGTGCTGCGCAACACGGCACAACGCCAACCATCACCGCAGAAACGACAAGGGCCCGCCGAAGCCATATCGCCCCCGCGAACCCTCTTTCCCGTCCAGCCAACATCATCCTCACCTGGGCAGTTCTTTCGACCCCACCACTGTAAACGTCGCCGAGACCCCATCGCCCTCACCCGGCTGCGCACTGCCGACAAATACCTCGTACTCGCCAGCATTGATACATCGCTTGCCTTCAGCATCAACGGTGCTCAAACTTCGCGGATCAATCGTGATATTCACACGCTCCGTCTTGCCCGGAGCAACCGAGCTACGCGAAAACCCAACCAGAGCATGCCGCCGCGCACCCGCACCCGGAGCCTTCACATAAACCTCCGTCACCGCATCACCCTTCATCCCACCTACATTCACAACCGAAGCATCCACCGTCATCGAGTCGCCCGCATTCACCTTCGCCGACGAGAGCTTCAGCCCACTCCACTTGAACTTCGTGTAGCTCAACCCATACCCAAAGCCCCACAGCGGAGTACCGCTGAAGTACCTGTAAGTCCGGTTCGCCATCGAATAGTCATCAAACGGCGGCAACTGATCCGTGCCCTCGTAGAACGTCACCGGCAGCCTTCCCGCCGGATCGTTCTCTCCCGCAAGCGTAGCCGCAATCGCCGTTCCACCCTCTTCGCCCGGATACCAGGCCTCCAGCACCGCCGCCGCATTCTCCTTCGCCCACTTCGTCGCCAAAGCGCTGCCATTCATCAGCACCACGACGACTGGCTTGCCCGTTGCCGCAACTGCCTCAAGCAACTCTCGTTGCACCTTCGGCAGCTCGATCGATGTCCGATCGCCGCCATTGAAGCCTTCGACATGCACCGGCATCTCCTCGCCCTCAAGCTCAGCAGAAAGCCCCACAAAGACCACCGCTACATCTGCCTTCTTCGCCGCGGCTACAGCTTCGTCGCGTTCGGCGTCCACCGGAGGCCGCCAGTCAAGCGACAGGCCCGCCCCAAACAGCCGCGCATGGTGCGAGTACTCAATACGTAACCGATGCAGTTGCATATCATCGAAGTGCACCGTAAACGGCTTCATCCCGCTTGACCGGAACTCCTTCGCCTCCACCGGCTGATGCGTCACTACCTTGTCGTCAACAAACATCCGCACCATCTCCGCATCGCCACACGGATAGCAGTGCGCCAGTCGAAAGCTGAACTCATAGTCGCCCGGCTTCGGAACCGCAATCGTCCCCGTCCACCTCACGCCAAATGCCTTCGCCTTCATCTCTGGAGCGGGCGCAGCCGCATTCCAGTCGAAGTCAACCTGCTCATCCACGCGCGTCAGCTTCGGCTCACCCGTAAAATCAATATTGTCGAAGTACTCGCCCTTCAGCCCGAACTTCATGTCGCCATCCGACGGATGCAATATCGTTCGCGGAACCGGAAGCGGCAGTTCCTCGACATAGGGCGAGCCTTGCGCATAGATAACATTCGCCGCGCCAAACTTCTTCTCCATCCCAGCAAGCGGAAGCACCGGATGCGAAGGCACCGCGTTGTAATTCCCCTCAATTGCCGCGAGCGCCGCAGCATTCGGCCCGATCACAGCAATCGTCTTCACGCTCTTCTTCAGCGGAAGCACGCCATCATTCTTCAGCAGCACCATCGACTTCTCCGAGACCTGCAGCGCCAGCGCCCGATGCGCTGCCGAGTCCGTCTCCGAGAAAGGAATCTGCGCATACTTCACATCCGCAATCGGATCGAACAAACCCAGCTCAAACCGCGCGCGGAACAGCCGCGTCACGCTCTCATCGATCTCCTTCTCCGTGATCAAGCCCTCATGAATCGCGTCCACCAGCGCGGCATACTCTTTGCCACAACTCGTATCCGTCCCCGCCTTCACCGAAATCGCCGCCGCATGCGCCATGTCTGGCGCAAATTTGTGCCCCACTGCCACGTCCGTAATCGCCGCGCAGTCCGACGTCACATACCCTTTGAAGCCCCACGTCTCCCGCAACGTATCTTCCAGCAGAAAAGGATTCGCGCACGCCGGCTTCCCATCCACCGCGTTGTAAGCGCACATGACGCTGCCCGCCTTCGCCTCCGTCACCGTCGCGCGAAACGCCGGGAGGTACGTGTCTTCCAGGTCATGCAGCGTAGGATCCACATTCGCCTCATGCCGCGTGCTCTCCGGCCCGGAGTGCACCGCAAAGTGCTTGGGCGTCGCAATCGTCTTGTAGTACTTCGGGTCATCGCCCTGCAGGCCCTCGACAAACGCCACACCCATCCGCGCCGTCAGGAACGGGTCCTCGCCATACGTCTCCTGCCCGCGTCCCCACCTCGGATCGCGAAAGATGTTGATGTTCGGCGACCAGATATCCAGCCCGTAATAGATGCTGTGGATGTTGTTCCGCAGCGCCTCCGCATTCTTCGACCGTGCCTCGGTCGAGATCGTCGTCGCCACCTCACGCATCAGCGGAACGTCCCAGGTCGCCGCCAGCCCGACCGCCTGCGGAAACACCGTCGCATACCCCGACCGTGCAATCCCATGCAGACCCTCGCTCCACCAGTCGTACTCCGGAACATTCAGTCGCGGAATCGCCACCGAGTGGTTCTGCATCTGCGAGACCTTCTCCTCCAGCGTCATCCGCCCAACCAGGTCCTTCACCCTGGCATCAACCGGCAGGGAAGGGTCCATGTACGGACCCTGCTGCGCCACCGCCATCCCGGCCATCACGGCCATCGGGGCCAGCAGGCAATGCCTCCACCATCTCAGGGCTGTTTTGCGGCAAAGACGATGAAGACAAACGCATTGCGGTAAGCACATAGGCTGGCCAACCTTCTTGGAAAAGCAGGATTTCAATCTGCCAGACAATTTATCCTTACCATGTAATAAATGGCAAACAAATCCTCCTTCGTTATGCTGCAGCAGACCCTGAGAAATTTCTGGAGTCGTTTGTTCTGTAAAGCAAATAAATCGTTTAAGAAGGTTGAATAATCGACAAAAACAGTCCCGCGCCAATACACCGAAGCAGAGCGCGCATCCCCTCCCCTCAATTTATTTTGATAATAGAACTAAATAAAATCTGCCACCGTCAGCTCGGACGACACGCTGTGACCTTCCACGCGGAACATCTGTCAACGACTCGGCCCAGCAACCGCCAGCGTTGTGCGACTCCCGGCCATACTTGGGACGCCAACCCGCGCCCATTTGAACTCGCCCCGAAGTCATCCGGTAAACCATAACAATCCTGCAACTTAGAGGCAGGTCCCGCCAGAAACCTCAGCGAAATCGCATGTCAAGTGCGCAGCGACTCCAAAATCAGCTCGGTAAAACTGCAAATAACACAAATAAAATAATTTGCTGGACAAAAAATAAATCTCCGCAAAGTGGCAGAGTAGTTTTGCCCACTCCCGTAAAATCGAGATAGAAGCAAAAAGCCCCGGCTGACCCGGGGCTTTTTCTATACCGTAGAGCTTTGCCGCTGGACTAGCTGACTCGCTCACACAACTTATTTGTTTTCTATATTTTGACCCCTAACCCATTTGTTTGGAATATTTTACCGTGTGCAAAACCCGTAAACTAAAGCAAGCAAATGGCTTACGGAAAACAGAGGGGAGGGAAATATTTTCTACACCGCGACCTGATTTCGCCGCGGACGCTTGTTGGCCTGCAGCACCTTCTTTCGCAGCCGCAAAGACTTCGGCGTCACCTCGACCAGTTCATCGTCTGCGATGAACTCGATCGCCTGTTCCAGCGTCTGCTGCTTGTACGGAACCAGCCGCAGTGCCTCGTCTGCCGAGCTTGCGCGCATGTTCGTCAGCTTCTTCTCACGGACAGCGTTCACGTCCAGATCGTTGTCGCGCGAGTGCTCGCCAATCACCATGCCCTCGTAAACGTCGGTGCCGTCGCCGACAAACAGAATGCCGCGGTCCTGCAGCCCATTCAGCGCATAGGTCGTCGTCGTGCCCGCACGATCGGCGATCAGCGCGCCCGTAGGCCGCTGTGGAATCTCGCCCTGGTAAGGAACATAACCGTCGGCAATGGAGTTCATGATGATCGTTCCACGCGTCTCAGTCAGCATCTCCGAGCGCAGCCCAATCAACCCGCGCGACGGAATCTTGAACTCCATCCGCACGCGCCCCGAACCGTGGTTCGTCATCTTGGCCATCTCGCCTTTGCGAGGTCCAAGCCGCTCGATTACCGTGCCCACAAACGACTCCGGAATGTCGACCGTCAGGTACTCGCTAGGCTCCATCAACTGGTCATCGATACGTCGCGTCACAATCTCCGGGCGCGACACCATCAGCTCAAAGCCCTCGCGCCGCATCATCTCGATCAGCACCGAGAGCTGCAGCTCCCCGCGCCCCAGAACCTTGAACGTCTCAGGAGAGCCAGTGTCCTCAACGCGAATCGAGACGTTCGTCAGCAGCTCCTTTTCCAGCCGCTCCTTAAGATTGCGGCTCGTAACGTACTGTCCTTCACGACCGGCAAACGGCCCGTTGTTGACCGAGAACTGAATCGCAATCGTCGGCTCGTCGATCTTGATCAACGGCAGCGGAGCAGGATTCTCAATATTGGTGAACGACTCGCCGATCGTGATGCCGGCGACGCCTGCGATCGCAACGATGTCGCCCAGCGTCGTCTCGGTGATGTCGGTTCGCTTCAACCCATCGAAGCTGAAAAGCTTCGTAATCTTGACGGTCTGCAGCGAGCCGTCCGTCTTCGAAACCGCGACCTCCTGGCCGGTCTTCAGCGTGCCGTTGAAGACCCGCGCAATTGCAAGGCGGCCAAGGTAGTCCGAGTAGTCCAGGTTGGTAACAAGAATCTGCAAGGAGCCATCAGGATCGCCCTTCGCCGCCGGGATCGTCTTCGCGATCAGGTCAAACAACGGCTGCAGGTCAGTTCCTGGCGTCGTCAGATCCATCGTCGCCGTGCCAGCCTTGCCGTTCGTATAGATGATCGGAAAGTCGAGCACGCTCTCGTCCGCATCGAGATCGATAAACAAGTCATAGACCTCGTTCACAACCTCCTGCGGTCGAGCGTCCGGCCGGTCGATCTTGTTGATCACCAGGATAGGCGTCAACTTCGCCTCAAGCGCCTTCGAGAGCACGTACCGCGTCTGCGGCAGCGGCCCTTCGGAGGCGTCAACCAACAGCACCACGCCATCGACCATCTTCAGCGCTCGCTCCACTTCGCCGCCGAAGTCGGCGTGGCCCGGCGTGTCGACGATGTTGATCTTGGAGTCGCGGTAATGAATGGCCGTGTTCTTGGCCAGAATCGTGATGCCGCGCTCCTTTTCCAAATCGTTCGAGTCCATAACTCGTTCTGCCACAGCCTCGTTGGCACGGAATGTGCCCGACTGGCGAAGCATGGCGTCGACAAGCGTTGTCTTACCGTGGTCAACGTGGGCGATGATGGCGATATTGCGGATTGGCTGCTGGGTGCTCACTGCGTTTGAATGTCCTGTCTGCGCGCTCGATGATGGGAAAAACCTGAAAATGCGCGTGTTGTTCTAGTTTACCGTAGACGGGCTCTGTTAGACGACCTCGGCGACGCCGCAAAACGAAGAACATCCGGTAAAGAACCCGCTGAATCCGCGAGATAATAAAAGAAGCTCAGCCGAAGGAGCCAGAGAATGTCGACCCCAGAAATTGCAAGCTGTACCCACCCGCTGCGGACCAGCGTAGCGGACTTCATCGTCGGACTACGCGAACTGGAGCGGGAACTAATCACCAAAGACCGGATCGCCGCCTACATGGCAGCGAGCACGCTGCGCCCGGAGGCACTTCATGATTATGTCTGGTGGCGAGACAGCTTCTACACCCGCAACCTCATCTATCGCGATGAACTCTTCGAAGTCATGACCATCTGCTGGTCGCCCGGACAGAAGACCGCCATCCACACCCACAACGGCCAACTCGGTTGGATGACCGTCTCGCAGGGCGAAGTCTTCACGCACGAGTATCACCACACGCGCTGCAACGCTCCTGAGAACCAGAACGTAGTCAACATCGACTGCCTCGGCGGAGCGACCGAGTTACAGATCGACAAGGTCCGTACCCTGAGTTGCGCCGAAGGCACCGGCATGGTCACAGTCGACAAGCTCCAGACCATCCATCAGATTGAAAATGCTGGGACAACCGGCTGTATCAGCCTCCATGTCTACTCCAAGCCCTTCGACTCCTGCATCGCCTTCGATCTTGAACATCAGCGTTGCTATCGCCGTCAGTTAAGCTACTTCAGCAAAGAAGGCCATCGCGTCGAGAAGTAGATTCGAGATTTTGGGTTTGGTGGAGTGATATGCAGCGCTATACTCAAAGCTCCCCATGCAGCCAGACCAGTTGATCCAGTTCGCGAACCCGTCCCTCAAGAACTATCTGCTGGACCGTGCCTACGATGAGATGTTCCGCAGCCCGGAGGAACTGCATCGCCACTGTGAACCTCTTCTTGCGCACTTCGCTTCGCTTCCCGCAGACGAGTTGCAGCGCAGAAAACAGGCGGCTGACCTCAGTTTTCTTAACCAGGGCATCACGTTCACGGTCTACGGCCGCGAAGAAGGCACCGAGAAGATCTTTCCGTATGACCTTATGCCGCGCATCATCACAGCCGCGGAGTGGGCGAAGGTCGAGCAGGGACTGACACAGCGAATCACTGCGCTGAATCTCTTCCTCAAAGACATCTATAACGAAGGCCGCATCCTTCGCGACGGAGTCGTTCCGCGCGAAGTCGTCTACAGTTGCAAGCAATATCGCCGCCAGATGATAGGCCTTCAGGTTCCGCGCAACGTCTACATCGCCGTCTGCGGCACAGACCTGATCCGTTTGGAAAACGGCGAGTTTGTCGTGCTCGAAGATAACCTGCGCGTGCCCAGCGGCGTGAGTTACATGCTCACGAACCGCCGAGTGATGAAGCGCATCTTTCCGCAGCTCTTCCGTAGCTACAACGTGCGCCCCATCGAGCAGTACACGCAGTTGCTGCTGGGTACACTGCGGTCGCTCGCGCCTGAAGGCAGGCCGGAGCCGAACATTGTTGTGCTCACCCCCGGAGTCTTTAACTCGGCTTACTACGAGCACGCCTATCTCGCGCGCCAGATGGGGATCGAACTCGTCGAAGGACGTGACCTCGTCACGCACGACAACGTCGTCTACATGCGAACCACAAGCGGTCTGCGCCGTGTGGATGTCATCTACCGCCGCGTCGACGATGATTTCATCGACCCGCTCGCCTTTCGGGCTGACTCGATCCTCGGTGTCGCTGGTCTTTTCAATGCGTACCGCGCTGGCAACGTAACGCTTGCCAACGCCTTCGGCACTGGGGTCGGCGACGACAAAGCCCTCTACGCCTATGTCCCGGAGATCATCAAATACTACCTCGGCGAAGATGCTGTCTTAAAGAATGTCGAGACCTATCTGCTGACTCGACCGAAGGAGCGGCAGCACGTCCTCGCTAATCTCGATAAGCTCGTCGTCAAAGCCGTAGGCGAGAGCGGCGGTTATGGAATGCTCATTGGCCCGCAGTCTACGGCGGAACAGCGCGAAGACTTCGCTCGCAAAATCGAAGCTGACCCACGCAACTACATTGCACAGCCGACGATCTCTTTCTCCCGCGCGCCCTGCCTCATCGACGGAGCCTTCGAGCCGCGGCACGTCGATCTGCGGCCCTACGTACTCTACGGTGACAGAGTGACCGTTGTACCAGGTGGCCTTACTCGCGTCGCGCTCAAGCGCGGCTCGCTTGTCGTGAACTCGTCGCAGGGCGGCGGAAGCAAGGATACATGGGTACTGAGCCAGTGAAGGGAGACGCCAGATGTTAAGCCGAGTCGCTGACAGCCTCTACTGGATGAGCCGGTATCTCGAGCGCGCAGAACACACGGCTCGCATTCTGGACGTAAATCTCAACCTCATGCTCGATGAGAGCTCGACCAGCGCCGAGCAGCGATGGCAGCGAGTATTGCACGCGTTGAGTTTTCCGCCCGATGTCGAGTGGGAGGGCGATCCGTACTCTCTTACGCAGTCGCTTGCCTTCGATATGAGTAACAAGGCTTCCATCGTCTCCTGCATCGTCTCTGCGCGCGAGAATTCGCGGCATGTGCGCGAACAGATCTCGACGGAGCAATGGCATCGGCTTAACTCGTTGTACCTCTATGTCATAAGGCCGGAGGTGCATCGCGAGATGCAGGCCGACTCTGTCACCAGCGGATTAGCGCAGCCCGCCGAGTTTCTTCAGGCGATCCTCGAAGCTATTCATCAGTTTCAGGGTGTAACAGATTCAACCATGAGCCACGGTGAGGGCTGGCAGTTTATCCAGCTAGGACGCTACATCGAGCGAGCGACCGCCACGGCCATGTTGCTGGAGGCTTATCACGAGGATCTCTGGCGCCATCCGGAGCGGATTCCTGAGGGCAGCGAGTACCTCGAGTGGATGGGACTGCTTCGCTCCGCGACTGCCTTTGAGGCCTATTGCAAGGTCTACACAGCCGATCTTACGCCTGACCGGATCCTCGAGTTTCTTTTGCTCGACGAGAAGTTTCCGCATTCGCTGCAGTTCGCTGTCGACTGCATGCAGCACGCCCTCGATGCAATTCAACGTGAGAGCGGAAAGCATCATGCGGAGCCTTTGCGTCGCCTCTCGGGAAGATTGCAGGCAACGCTCAGTTACAGCAGTGTGGATGACATTCTTGACCAGGATGTTGTTGCCTATCTGAGAAGCGTTCAAAAACAATGCCACGAGATTCACGAGACGATCTACGCGTTGTACGTGGACTACTCGATTCAGGCGGCGTTGGCAGGATGACCGCAACGATGACCCTGAGAGAAGGAGGTGCTGGAATGTACTACTCGATTCGCCATCTTACGAAGTTTCTCTACAGCAACTCCGTAAGCGAGAGCGTGATGGAGACACGCATGCACCCTCGCAGCGATCAGAACCAGCGCTGCCTCACCTTCCATCTCTCCGTGAGTCCGCGATGCAGAGTCTTCAGCTACCGTGATCATCTGTCCAATCAAGTTCATCACTTCGATATTCCCGGAGCGCATGGGCAGCTCGTTATCGTCGCCGAATCGCTGGTTGAGGTGCAGCCTGCACTGCAAATTCCTGCTTTTCTCTCTCCCGATGCCTGGGGGGAACTCGATGCTCTGGTCGAGCAGGGCGACTTCTGGGAGATGCTGCTTCCCAGTGAGTTCACTGAGCCGACTGAGGCGCTAAATGTACTCGCGTCCGAGTTCGACGTGCGCAGGAGGGATGATCCGCTGATGGTCCTGCATCAGCTAAATCAGCTCATGTACGAGCACTTCGACTACAAGCCTAAGTCGACCAAGGTTGATTCTCCGATTGATCTGGCGCTGGGCACGCGCGCGGGAGTCTGTCAGGACTTCGCCCACATTATGATCACGCTGGTGCGGTCGAAGCTGCGGATTCCGTGCCGCTACGTTAGCGGATACCTCTACCACGGCGAGCGCGATCATGATCGCTCGCTACACTCCGCCACGCACGCATGGATAGAGGCATTTCTTCCGCATCTCGGCTGGGTTGGCTTCGACCCGACGAATCTACTGGTCGCCGGTGACCGCCACATTCGCACCGCAATCGGGCGCGACTACGCGGATGTTCCTCCGACGCGCGGAATCTACCGCGGTCCGGCGAGCAGCGAGCTTACGGTTGCGGTTCGCGTCACGCCGAGCGAAGGCGCGCCAGCGCTCGACCAGGAACTGCCGGTGCCAGAGGACTGGTCGATTCTGGTGGAGAAGGCAACACGACTCCCCGAGCAGCTTCCAGCGCCGACACGGCAGCAACAGATGGCCCAGCAGCAGCAGACTGTGGATCGCGGCGGAACCGACTACCTGAACCGCATCAAAGATTTAACTTTTTGAAGATGCGGTCCGGGATGTTCCGGATGACGAACATGATCGGCTGCCACTGAAACGGCACGTAGAGATTGTCCTGACGCTTGTCGATCGCTTTGACGATCGAGGCGGCGACTGAGTCCACGTCAGCCTTTTTCACGTTCATGTGCGCCGTCATGGCTGTGTTCACAGGGCCGGGCTTAATCGTGAGGATGGTGACGCCTTCTCGATCGACGCGGTTGCGAAGACCGGCAAGGAAGGCGCTTAGTCCGGCCTTCGAAGAGCCGTAGACGTAGTTCGACTTGCGGCCGCGGTCTCCGGCGACTGAGGAAAGAACTGCGATTGTTCCACTGCGGCGCTGCACGCAGAAGTTCGCCAGCCACGTCAGCATTGATACCGGCGCCATGAAGTTGGTGTGCAGGATGTGCGCTGCTGTGTTGAAGTCCTGCTCAGCGGCCGCTTGATCGCCTAGAACGCCGTGAGCGAGGTAAGCGACATCGAGGCCGGCCAGCGAGTTGATGGCGTGCGCGAGCAGCGATGGATGCTGCTCAGTGTCGTCGAGATCGGCGACTGCGGTGTCGACGTAGCTTGCTCCGCGGTTCTTCAGGTCCTGCGCGACTGCGGCGAGTTTCTCTGGGTTGCGGGCGACGAGGAAGAGGCTTGCGCCTTGCGAGGCCCAGATTCGGCAGGTTGCTTCGGCGATTCCGGATGTTGCTCCGAGGACGAGGATCTTGCGTGGTGCGCTTGCAGGTTGGTTCATATGCCTGGTGTGTCTCCGGTGACGCGCTCCCAGAAGCTGGAGGTGATCATGGGATCGCGGTAGCGGGCGAAGTTCTGCCACTGGGGGTAGAAAGCTCGGAACTGCTCAGGCGTCATCGCTGCGTCCTTGGCGGAGTAGAGACGGCCGCCGAACTCGCGGGTCATGTCGCCGAGACGCTCGAGGAGCGGGAAGGTGATGCCGGGCTTAATGGGGAAGTCTAGCGCGAACATGAAGCCAGAGAGCGGGAAGCTCATCATACCGAGCGACGGGACGTCGCCGAAGGTCTTGAGGACGGCGAGGAAGCTGGCGAGGCCGGACTTGGTGATCTCGCGCAGGATGGCGATGGTGCCCTCTTTAGCGTGCTCCCACGGGATGGCGTATTGGAACTGAACGAAGCCGCGGCTTCCGTACATGCGGTTCCAGTGGAGGATCTTGTCGAGCGGGTAGAAGAAGGGCTCATAGTCCTGCTGGATTTTGACATGCTCTTTGATCTGCTTATGGAAGAAGAGCGTGTTGAACGCGCTAATAGAGAACTTGTTGAGCAGGAAGCCGGGGGCGTCTATGGGGAAGACGATCTTCGGCTTCGGCGAGGTCTTGAGTTCGCCCGGGGTCTTGGCATGGTCGCCGAGCATGAAGATGCCGCGGGCGAAGTTCTTGCCGGTGGAGACGCAGTCGAGCCAGGAGACGGTGTACTCGACGTTGGAGTACTCCTTCTTGATGGCGATGAACTCGTCGATGCCGTGGAACTGGATGCCTTCGTAATCGATGAGACGCGAGACGATGGGCTTGAGCTTGAGCTGGGCCCAGGTGATGAGGCCGGTCAAGCCCATGCCGCCGATGGTGGCCGAGTACCACTCGGCGTTTTCCGTGGGCGAGCAGAGGAGACGCGTGCCGTCGGAGCGTACGAGCTCGAACGACGGTACGTGATTGCCGAAGGAGCCGGCGGTCTCGTGGTTTTTGCCGTGGATGTCGTTGGCGATTGCGCCGCCGAGGGTTACATATTTTGTTCCGGGACTGACGGGAAGGAAGAAGCCGCGCGGGACGGCGAAATCCAGAATTTGCGCCAGCGACATCCCGGCTTCGGCAGTGAGCAGGCCGGTCTCCGGGTCGAAGTCGATGATGCGGTCCATGCCGGTGGTGACAAGCAGGTTGCCGTTTTCCAGCAGGCCGACGTCGCCGTAGCTGCGGCCTAGGCCGACGGGCAGGATGCCGTTGTGTAAGCCATGGGTGACGGCGGGGAAGTCGCTCTGCCAGTGCAGCGGGATGATGTTGGCGCGGTAGTTCGGGTAGCGGCCCCAGGACTCGAACGAGGCTCTGGTTCCGTTCTGAGTCGGGTCGGAGGTCTCTGCCATGTGCTTAGAATACCGTCTTCCTTCTGAGAAGCAGATGAATGATTCGCAAGAGAAAGGGCACGGCTTTGAGCCGTGCCCTCGGTGATGCGATTTGTTGCTTAGGCTGCTTTCTTTTCCGACTTGGCGGCGGCGTTGGCTGCCTTGGCCTGCTCGGCGAGGGCAGCGAAGCCGGCTGGGTCGTTGGCGGCGATGTCGGCGAGGACCTTGCGGTCAAGGCCGTTGCCTGCCTTCTTGAGGCCGCTGATGAAGGTCGAGTAGCTCAGGCCGTTCAGCTTGGCGGCGGCGCCGATGCGGACGATCCAGAGAGAGCGGAACTGGCGCTTCTTCTGCTTGCGTCCGGTGTAGGCGAACATGAGGGAGCGCTCGACGGCTTCCTGGGCTGCCTGGTAGAGCTTGGATTTCGTGAGGAAGTAGCCACTCGCGCGCTTGAGGATCTTTTTGCGGCGGTCGCTGCGTTTCGTACTCCGTTTTACACGGGGCATGGTGCGTCTCCTTTTGCGTACATCGTTTGAGCGGCTGGAGGTAAGGTGACCTCTTCACTCGCTATGCAACTTCAGGTCTCGGTGGGGCTCACCATCGTGAGTTCCAGGGGCCTTTACGCTTTTGCGGCCCTTTGCTTCTATTGAAGCGGCTCGACCTGAAAACCGTGATTCCAGCTACGCGTCAGGCGTAGGGAAGCATACGTGCGACTTTGGCCGAATCCGCCTCGGAGACCAGGGTGATCGTGCGCAGGTGGCGCTTGGTCTTGGTCTTCTTGGAGGTGAGGATATGGCGCATCTTGGACTGGCCGCGCTTGAACTTGCCCGTGCCGGTCTTCTTGAAGCGCTTGGCTGCGCCGCTGTGTGTTTTCAGCTTTGGCATTATGTTTCCTGACTAAGTGCTGCTTTGGACAACCTTCTGAGTATACACGAGGATTTAGCCCGAGTTTGTCAGTACTTTAAGCGGCTAAGAGCCCGTTCTACTGAGTCTTCTTACCGGGCATAGCTTGTACCGCCCCCACCTCCTGGTTAGCATAAAGTCCATCATTTCAGTTGTTTAGCAATTTTTATTTCCGTAAAGTATTGCATTGAAATGGTTTACGGGTCAAAGTCTTGATTCAAAGCAGGTTACGGGCAAGAAAAAAGAGAACCCCGGTCAAGGCCGGGGCTCTCTGGTTTGGCTGCTGCTCTTATTCTAGCAGAATCGAATAACTACTCTGCCACGGGTAAACACTTTGTTTTGATATGTTTGATGGGTTTGGGGGCTTGACAGGATTTCCTGTGGAAAAACTGTGGCCCAGGGGAGGTTGCTTGTACTATATGTTGCCTTTACCGCCGCCCGTGGGGGTACTCCCTGAGCCGCCGCTAGTGCTACCCGAGCCGCTAGTGTTACCCGAGCCAGCGCTATTGTTGCCCGAGCCGCCGCTGCACTGATGGCCGCCCTGGCTGGAGCCCTGGCTGTGACCCTGATCGCCGTCGTGATCGTGGTCGCAGTGGTGCCAGAAGGAGAAGGAAAACCAGCTATGGCTCTGGTCATCCCCGCTGCTGCCGTGGTCGCATGCGTATGCTGAGGTAGCGGATAAGGAAAGAGACAACAAACCTGCCAACATCAATCGATTCAGCTTCATTGCTCACCTCGTAATCTTTGGGGAGCATACCAAGGTAACCGTGTTGGGCCAGTCCCACAAAAGGGGTATTTCGAGGAGGCTTTGTGGCCGGAGGAGTGCGTGGCGGGAGGGCCGGGGTCACACGGGCTGTGGAACCGTTCGGGATACTCCGCGAAGGGGATTCGGGGACCTTCGGAAGTGCCTCCAGCGTGGTATACTTGAGGTATCGAAATCCCCGGCCGAACCTGTCTAAAGTGCTTGATTGACGCGGTTTTCCGCGAATTCGGGCAGCCAGGTTGGGGAGGTTTTTCGGCTCATTCCAGGAGAGCTGGACCAGGAGATACATGGCAACGACGGCAATCCCCACCGGCAGTGAACTTTTGGAACTAGAAACCGCAGAGAAGGACGCTGCGAAGAAGGGTAGCAGCGGCTACTCGGCAGAGAATATTACGGTTCTGGAAGGTCTGGCCGCAGTGAGGAAGCGTCCGGCGATGTACATTGGCTCAACGAGTGAGCAGGGGCTGCATCACCTGGTGTATGAGGTGGTGGACAACTCGGTGGACGAGGCCCTGGCGGGCTATGCGACGCGGATCGACGTCACGATTCATGTGGACAACTCGATCACGGTGGTCGACGACGGCCGCGGAATTCCGGTTGACGATAAGACGATCAACGGCAAGACGATGCCGGCGGTTCAGGTGGTGCTGACGATGCTGCACGCGGGCGGCAAGTTCGATGCCTCGAACTACAAGGTTTCGGGCGGTCTGCACGGCGTGGGCGTGAGTTGCGTGAATGCGCTGAGCGAGGAGTTTGAGGTTGAGGTGTGGCGCGACGGGTTTGCGTGGGCGCAGGAGTATTCCAAGGGCGACCCGACCACCAAGCTGAAGAAAATGGGCGCCTCGACGCGCAAAGGGACAAAGGTTCACTTCCTTCCGGACAAGAGCATCTTCACGGTGACGGAGTTCAACTACGACACTCTGGCGCAGCGGCTGCGTGAGCTGGCCTTCCTGAATAAGGGGCTTGAGATTCACCTGACGGACGAGCGCACAACCGACGCGAAGACGGGCGAGAGCAAGCGTCAGGAGTTCAAGTACGTCGGCGGGATTGCAGAGTTCATCAAGCACCTGAACAAGGGCAAGCAGGTACTGCACGAGAAGCCGATCTACATGGAGGCGGAGCGCGATGGTGTGGCGATGGAGATTGCGCTACAGTACAACGACTCCTATTCGGAGACGATTTTTACGTTCGCCAATAACATCAACACGGTGGACGGCGGCACACATCTGCAGGGCTTCCGCGCCTCGCTGACGCGCACGATTAACTGGGCGGGCCAGCAGATGGGGCTGTTCAAGGACGTGAAGGAGAACCTGAGCGGCGATGACGTTCGCGAAGGACTCGTCGCCGTCATCAGCGTGAAGCTGAGCCAGCCGCAGTTTGAAGGACAGACGAAGGGCAAGCTGAACTCGGATATCGCCGGAACGGTGCAGGCGTTTGTGAATGAGCGGCTGGGTGCGTATCTGGAGCAGAATCCTCCGGTTGCGAAGAAGATCATCAATAAGGCGATCGATGCGGCGCGTGCGCGAGAGGCTGCGCGTAAGGCTCGTGACCTGACGCGGCGCAAAGGCGCGCTGGACGGCGGCGGTTTGCCAGGTAAGCTGGCCGACTGCTCAGAGCGGCAGCCGGAGCGCTGCGAACTCTACCTCGTTGAGGGTGAGAGCGCAGGCGGGACCGCGAAGCAGGGCCGCGACCGTAAGTTCCAGGCGATTCTGCCGCTGAAGGGCAAGATTCTGAATGTCGAGAAGGCCCGGTATGACAAGATGCTGGGGCACGAAGAGATCCGCGCGATGATTACGGCGCTGGGCTGCGGCATCGGCAAAGACGACTTCGACGCGACGAAGCTGCGGTACGGAAAACTGATTCTGATGACCGATGCCGATGTCGACGGGTCGCACATCCGCACGCTGCTGCTGACGTTCTTCTTCCGGCATATGACGGAGTTGATCAAGCGCGGGCATGTGTATATCGCGCAGCCTCCGCTGTATCGCATTAAGAAGGGCAAGTTCGAGCAGTACATCAAGGACGACCGCGAGTACGTGAGCGTGATGGTGAAGCGCGCCTCGGATGGCATGGTGATCAGCTATGGCGAGGCCGGCGGGCAGGATTCAAAGAGCCGCGGGCGCCTGGAGGGCGCGGCGCTGACGAAGTTCATGACGCAGTTGAACGAGTACCTTGGGTTCTTCGAGAAGGTGGAGAAGCGGCTGCGTAACGAAGAGGTGACGCGGGAGTTCGCCGATCTGTTTTCGCATGAGGGCAAGGAGCCCGCGAAGCGGGCGGACTTCGAGACGCCTGAGAAGCTGGAGGCGATGCGCGCGAAGCTCGTGGCGATGACGAAGACATACCAGTTCAAGCACGTGGGCGATGTGCAGATGG
Source organism: uncultured Acidobacteriaceae bacterium (assembly GCA_963741395.1). Classification (GTDB taxonomy): domain Bacteria; phylum Acidobacteriota; class Terriglobia; order Terriglobales; family Acidobacteriaceae; genus Edaphobacter. The sequence goes on along the minus strand of CAVUHV010000006.1, from coordinate 50,280 downwards.
ATGAGGAGCACCGGACCTACTCGGTGAACTTCACGGATGCGCAGGGCGCGGTACGGACGATCGACTGGACGTTGGCGTCGGCTCCGGAGACCCGGCAGATGCTGAGCAAGCATGCGCTGATTCGCGAGCAGCTCGCAGGGCCGTTCCTGATTGAGTATGCGGCGAAGGCCTCAAAGGCTGAGGCTGCTGCGGAAGAGGCTGAAGAGGGAGCGGAGGGAGCTGCCGCTGCCGATGCAAGGCCGAGTAAGAAGGCCGTGCGTGCGGGCCAGGATCCGGTAGAGAAGAAGACCGGCCGCGAACTCTTCGAATATGTCATCGAACAGGGCCGCAAGGAGTACTACGTGCAGCGGTACAAGGGCCTGGGCGAGATGACAGCCGAGCAGCTTTGGGAGACGACGATGGATCCTGAGCGCAGAACGCTGCTGCAGGTGAAGCTCGAAGATATTGCGGCGTGCGAGGAGATCTTCACGACGCTGATGGGCGAGGATGTAGAAAGCCGCAGGAAGTTTATCGAAGAGAATGCACTGGATGTGAAGAACCTGGACATCTGAGCGGTCTTCGAGTCTGGTTGGAAGAGAACGGCCTCACGATACATACCGTGAGGCCGTTTATATTGCCTGCTGCGATCTTGCCCCTAGCCCTTGGGCGTGGGCGGATACTTGGCGAACATCTTGGCAGTGGCCTTCTGGACCTTCTTGGTGTTCTTATCCGGGTTGTCGCTCAGCGTGTCGGTGGCGGTGCCGCGCCAGACGACCTTTTGCGTCTTGTTATCGCCGAGGAGCACGACGAGTTCGCCGGTGGGGATGTTGTTTACGGTGGTAGTAGACATGCCGCCGCCCCCGTATCTCCCCCAGCCGTATCCCCAGCCGCCCATGCCTGTGGTGTTGATCTGGGTCTGCTGGCCGATGGCAGCATCATAGATGACGAGCAAATCAGCTTTGCCGGGTTCGGTGACCTTTTGGAGCCCCTTCGTGGTGAGCTGCTGGTCGATGTTGTCGCGGATGCGCTGATCCATGAGCTGGTTTTTGACTGGTGTGCCGCCCTCGGCCCAGGCGTAGGTATGGTAGTTGGAGAAGGTGGCAGACTTGTCGTAGTCGGTGTTGACCTTTTGCGCCGTGGCAAAGGTTGTGAGAAGGAGCACGATCAGCAGGGGAAAGGTGTGACGTAGTCTCATTTCGTTCTCCCTTCAGAGTGAGGGCCCGAGTGCAAGAGTTTCGTCTTCGAACCTCCCCAACGCTGGCGGGAGGAGCGAGAGAAATGTACCACTTCCCAGCCAAGACAGCCAGCCGAAACCCCTCAGTTGCGGGCGTTTTTGTGAGGATGAAGGCCGCGCAGGGGTGCGATGAAATAATGCCGGTATGAGTGAACAGTCTGGGGTGGTGGATCGGCGGCGGTTTCTTGGCGTGTGTTCGGCGCTTGGGGTGGGGCAGACGTTGCTGCCCGGTGTGTTGTGGGGAATGGCGCAGGCTCCCGATGTGAGGCACGACGATGGAAAGCCGCAGAAGCTGCCTGATATTACTCCGGAGATGATCGACGCGGCGGCTGTGATTGCCGGCATCATGCTGACGGCTGAGCAGAAGTCGATGATGCTGGACGGGCTCAAGCAGAAGCGCGATTCGGTGATGGTGATCCGGAGCATGAAGATTCCGAACAGCGTGGCTCCGGCGTTTGTGTTTGATCCGGTGCTTCCGGGGATGGCGCTGGAGACGGAGCGGAAGCCGATGCGAATGAGCGCGGCTCCGGATGTCTCGCGGTTCGCTTCGGCGAGCGCTTCGGACGCGTTGGCGTTTGCTTCGGTGCGGGAGCTGGCGGAGTTGGTGAAGACGCGTAGGGTCACTTCGCTTGATCTGACGAAGATGTATCTGGAGCGGTTGAAGCGGTATGATCCGCGGCTGCATTTTGTGATTACTCTGACAGAAGAGCGCGCTCTGAAGCAGGCTGCGAACGCCGATGCGGAGATCGCTGCGGGGAAGTATCGTGGGCCGCTGCATGGGATTCCGTGGGGAGCGAAGGACCTGCTGGCTGTGAAGGGCTACAGGACGACGTGGGGTGCGGGCGGATTTGAGGAGCAGAGCTTCGACTATGACGCGACGGTCGTGCAGCGGCTTGATGCTGCGGAAGCGGTGCTGCTGGCCAAGTTGAGCATGGGAGCGCTGGCGCAAGGAGATCTTTGGTTTGGGGCGCGGACGCGGAATCCCTGGAATATGAAGCAGGGTTCGAGCGGGTCGTCGGCGGGGAGCGCAAGTGCGGTATCAGCGGGGTGTGTTGGGTTTGCGATCGGGACGGAGACGCTGGGGTCGATCTCGTCGCCGGCGACGCGGTGCGGTGTGACGGGGCTGCGTCCTACGTTTGGGTTTGTGCCGCGCACGGGTGCGATGGCGCTAAGCTGGACGATGGACAAGATTGGGCCGATCTGCCGGGCCGTGGAGGATTGCGCGCTGGTGATGTCTGCGATCTATGGGCCGGACGGGCAGGATCGCAGCGTGAAGGATGCGGCGTTCAATTGGGACACAGAGTTTGACTGGAAGACGCTGCGGGTGGGGTATCTGAAGACGGAGTTCGAGGAGCAGAAGCTGGAGGCGAATGCGACCGCGGAACAGAAGCGTGGCCATGAGCGGCAGGTCTATGACCTGAAGTATGGTACGGCTGCTTTGGACGCGCTGCGCAATATGGGAGTGAAGCTGGTTCCGGTGGAGATGCCGCAGGGGTGTCACTTTGGCGACATCACTCCCTTGCTTGGGGCGGAGGCTGCGGCGGCGTTTGATGAGCTGACGACGAGCGGGAGGGATGGACTGCTGACGGGGCAGAAGAAGAACGACTGGCCGAATCAGTTTCGCGTGTCGCGGTTCTATTCTGCGGTGGACTATGTGCAGGCGCAACGGGCGCGGATGATAGCGATGGAGGCGATGGCGAAGTTGTTTAACGAGGTCGATGTCGTGGTGACGCCTTCGTTTGGCGCGCAGCTGGCGGCGACGAACCTTACCGGGCATCCGGCGGTGATTGTGCCGAACGGAGTGCGGGGAGAGGGCGCTCCGGCGCCGGAGAGTACGGCCGATGGCGATCCGCAGAACGTGGGCGGGCCGGGGACTCCGGTATCTCTGACGTTTCTTGGAGCGTTGTACTCAGACGCTCGTGTGGCTGCGTTGGCGCGGGCGTATCAGGAGACGACGAGCTTTCACTTGATGCATCCGAAGCTGGATTGAAATCAGTTGTCAGTTGCAGGTTGTTTTGTTCGCAGGATGAGGTTTGTGCTGTGGCTGAAGATTTGCTGGTAGAGGCGCGAGGATTGGTGAAGGAATACGGCGCGGACGCGCGCGTGGTAGAGGATGTTTCGTTTACGATTGCGCGCGGCGAGACGCTGGGGCTTGTGGGCGAGTCGGGTTCTGGGAAAAGCACAGTTGCGCGGATGCTGCTTCGGTTGATTGAGCCGACAGCGGGTGAGGTGCTGTACGGCGGAAGAGATCTGCTGGCAGCATCTGAGCGCGAGTTACGCGCAATGCGGAGACGAATGCAGATTGTGTTTCAGGATCCGTTTGCGGCGCTAAACCCGCGAATGCGGGTGAGAGAAATTCTGGCGGAGCCGTTTGTAATTCATAGAGAGAAGTGCCCGGCGGATCGTCTGGAGACGATGCTGCGTGAGGTTGGCCTGAATGGGTCCGCGCTGGAGCGGTATCCGCACGAGTTCAGCGGAGGGCAACGGCAGAGAATTAATATTGCGCGTGCTCTGGCGTTGCGGCCCGAGTTTCTGGTGCTGGATGAGCCGGTGAGCGCGCTGGATGTGAGCGTGGGGGCGCAGGTCATCAACCTGCTGCGCGAGCTGCAACAGAGGTATGGGCTGACGTATCTGTTTATCTCGCACTCGATGCCTCTGGTGCGGTACCTGTGCGACCGTGTGGCCGTGATGCGGAAGGGACGGCTGGTCGAGATGGGAGAATGCGAGCAGGTTTGCTCCGAGCCGCGAGAGGCTTATACGCGGGAGTTGATTCGTGCGACTCCGGAGATGCCGGCTTAGGGCCGAGCGAGCTGCAGGAGCTGTCGCTACAATGGAAGATGGATGATTCCGGGATTTAGCTCGCACTGGCATTATGTCTGGCTGGTTACCGCCTCTTTTATCGCGGGAGTGATGAATGCCATGGCGGGCGGCGGCTCGTTTCTGTCGTTTCCGGCGATGATGGCGATGGGAGTTCTGCCCGTACAGGCGAATGCCACGAACACGGTCGCGCTGTGGCCGGGACAGTTAACGTCCCTGGCCGCGCTGCGGGATGATATCCACACGAAACTGCTTCCTGCGGTCGTGACGGCTTCCATCCTGGGTGGCCTGACGGGGGCGGTGACGCTGCTGCGGACGAAGCAGGTGACGTTTCTGCATCAGATTCCGTGGCTGCTGCTGACGGGTGCAGTGATCTTCGGCGTGAGCGGAAGGATCTCGCGCTGGCTGTGGACCCGATCGTCGGCTCCGCATGAGAGACAGACGCCGAAGATGATTCCGCTTTTTTTCTGCCTGTTTCCGATCGGCTGTTATATCGGATACTTCGGCGCGGGCGGCGGGTTCCTGGTGATGACGGTGCTCGCCCTGTTCGGCGTGGAGGAGATGCACACGCTTAACGCGCTGAAGGTTGTGATGGCGTGCCTTTCCAATCTGGTGGCGATTGGCACGTTTATTGTGAGAGGGGCGGTGCTTTGGCGCTACTGCGTGGTGGCGATGGTTTTTGCTGGAGTCGGAGGATACGTGGGGGCTCAGTATGCGCGCCGGATGAACGGCGAGGTTCTGCGGGCGATTGTGGTGACGACAGGCTGCGTTGTGGCAGCGTATTTTTTCTGGAGGAATGGATGACTCCGTTTAGCAGGCATTGGGTGGAGGATATCGGGTTCGTCGCGGCGCTTTGTACGACGGCGGCGTTTGTGCCGCAATTGCTGCGAGTGCTGAAGCTGCGGTCGGCGCGAGATATCTCACTCGGGACGTTTCTGCTGTTCTCGACCGGCGTCGCTTTGTGGCTGCTGTATGGGTTGTACACGGGATCGAGGCCGGTGATTGCGTCGAATGCTGTGACGCTGGTGCTGTCGCTGAGCATTCTGTTTTTGAAGATGCGGTATGACCGCGATGGCTTGAGTAAGGAGATAAGGCGATGAGCCATGAGGGAATTCGATTTGTAAGCGCAGAGCAGGCGCAGCGGGACGCCGCTGATGAAGAAAAGCTTTCGGCGGATGCCACGACTCCGAAGAAGGTTCGCGTGATGAAGTCTGAGGGAACTGGCGTCGCGATCGAATGGAAGGATGGGCACTCGAGCGAGTGGAACTTCGCCTGGCTACGCAATGCGTGCCCGTGTGCGACGTGCCATGAAGAGCGCGAACAAAGCGGACGCAAGCCGGGCGAGGCGAAGCCCAAGCCGCAGACGCTGCTGGTGATGTACGAGCCGCCGGTGAGGCCGGTAGACGTGACTCCAGTAGGCAAATATGCGATAAAGTTCAAGTGGACTGACGGACACGAGAGCGGCATTTACTCGTGGGAGTATCTGCGACGTGTGTGCCAATGTGAGGCTTGTAAGGTGAAGGGCGAGTCGGTTCGCTAATCCACCGCTTCAAGCTGACGGAGCGCGTCTTCCACCGAATCAGCGACAAGCAGAATCTGACGGTTCTTCGGCTTGAGCAGGCCTTCGGCGACGCAGTGGTCGAGAAAGTCGAGGAGCTTGTCGTAGAAGCCGTTGATGTTCAGCAGAAGGATTGGTTTGACGTGGAGCTTGAGCGTCTGCCAGGCGAGGACTTCGAAGAGCTCTTCGAAGGTTCCGAAGCCTCCGGGTAGCGCGATGAAGGCATCGGCTTTGCTACCGATGAGGGCCTTACGGGTGTGCATGGTGTCAACGATGTGGAGCTCGGTGATGCCGTGGTGGGCGACCTCGAGATCGACGAGGACTTCGGGGATGACTCCGACGACGTGCCCCCTGGAGGCAAGGGCAGCTTCCGCAACGGCATGCATGAGGCCGACGTTGGAACCGCCATAGATGAGACCTATGTTGCGTTCCGCGAGGATGCGGCCTAGATGTGCTGCTGTTTCACGATAAAGGGGGTTAACTCCGTCGGCGGAGGCGCAGAAGATGGCGATGTTGCGAATCACATCGATGAGGATAGCAGGAAGACATGAGTCGGGCGTGAGCGGAGAAATAAATGCCGCGTCCGCAAAGAGTGGCCAGGCGCGGCATCTCAATCAAATGTAGCTAAACGGCCTATTTGATGTGAACAGTAGCGCCGTTGAGTGAGTCGGAGACCTCCGCGATGAGAGAGCCGGCTTGATGGATGGGAGTGGCCGTGTTGGCCACTACGCGCGACCCGACAGGAAGGTGTAGTGTGACAGGCTTACCGGTCTCAAGAGTGACGACGTCGTCGCCCGCCTTGACCTGCATGGAGGCTCCGGAGTCGTTTACGAGAGTGAGCTTGACGGTCTTCGACTTGCCGAACATGGCGCTGACCGGAGAATGAATGCTGGTCGCCGCGTAGACAGCAGGGGAAGCGATGAGTGAAGCGGCTATGGTGACGACTGTAATGAGATGACGGCGATTCATAGTTAGCTCCCAGTGGTTCTTTTTTTGAGAGATCGCGCGCGAACTACGTGAATGGTACTTTCTGTGAGCGATCTCATCGTTGCGTAACTACGCGATTGGACTTGAGTTGGTTCCGTTCGATGCAGGGGATGTGACGAGCCGTGTGTAAATCGTGACAAACGGTGAAATGGTTGGATGAGCGTTAAAATTGAAGATGGAGAGTTGAGCAAATTGAGTCACCTGTTACAAAACATGAATCCTCAGCAGCAGGAGGGCATTAAGACGGTCGACGGACCGGTGCTGCTGCTTGCAGGCGCGGGCAGCGGCAAGACGCGCGTGGTGACGCATCGCATCGCATACCTGATCGAAGAGCGCGGTGTGCCTGCGGACGCGATCCTCGCCGTGACGTTTACAAACAAGGCCGCGAAGGAGATGGCGGAGCGCGTCGACAAGATTCTTGGCCACGCTTCTCTAGCGAAGCCCTTGTTGTCGACGTTCCACAGTTTTTGCGTGCGCGTGCTGCGGCGCGACATCGAAGCTCTGCGTGCGAACGGCGTCGGGCTGACGAAGACATTTGCGATCTACGACGAGACGGATCAGGAAGCTGTGGTGAAGGCAGCGCTGAAGCGGCTCGGAGTTGATGATAAGAGCCTGAAGCCACGTGTGGCGCTGGGAAGGATCAGTTGGGCGAAGAACCACATGATCGATCCGCAGGAGTATTTTCTTGCGAGTGCGAATCCGATGGAAGAGAGGATTGCGCATATCTTCGAGATCTATCGGAAGGAGCTGCTGAAGGCGAATGCGCTGGACTTCGACGATCTGCTGCTGGAGACGGTGCGGCTGATGAAGTCTGTGCCTGAGGTGCGGGAGCGGTACAACCGGCGATATCGCTACGTGATGATCGACGAATATCAGGACACGAACCGGCCGCAGTATGAGTTGATGAAGCTGCTCGCGGGGCCTGAGGCGAACGTGTGCGTGGTGGGCGATGAGGACCAATCGATCTATAGCTGGCGAGGCGCGGACATCAGGAACATTCTTGAGTTTGAGAAGGACTTCCCGAATGTGCGGACGATCCGTTTGGAGCAGAACTATCGCTCGACGCAGGTGATTCTCGAGGGCGCGAGTGCGGTGGTAGCGCAGAACACGCAGAGGAAGGGTAAGAATCTGTGGACCTCGCGCGAGGGGGGATCGCTCATTGGGTACTACGAGGCTCCCGATGGCGAGAACGAGGCGCTATTTATCGCGGATCGCATTCGGCAGTATCTGCGCGAGGCTGGCCAGCAGGACGAGACCCCGCGGTGCGCGGTGCTTTACAGAACGAACTCGCAATCGCGGCTGGTGGAAGAGGCGCTGCGGCGGTATGGGATTCAGTACCACATGGTAGGGGGCTTCAGCTTCTACGACCGAGCCGAGGTGAAGGACCTGCTGAGCTATATGAAGCTGGTGCAGAATCCGCATGATTCGATTGCGCTGCAGCGTGTGATTAATTCTCCCGCGCGTGGAATCGGCAAGACGACGCTCGAGACGCTGGAGCGGATGGCTCTCGGAACAGGGATGAGCACGTGGGATGCGCTCGGCCGTGCGACTGAGGATCGGCTGCTGCCACAGCGAGCTCTGACAGCGCTGAGTGGGTTCCGCCGATTGATTGAGGATGCGCGTTCGATGCTGGGTACCGAGTTTGCCGAAAAGCTGACCGCCGATGTGCACGAAGGTGAAGAGAGCGTTGGCGATGCTTCGTTCGATGTGGGCGAGTTCGCGGCTGATTCAGATGCGGAAGAGGTTGTCGCTGCTGAGCCTGTAGAGACACCTTTTGATACGAGTTTCAACTTTGGGTTTGACTTTGGGCCGACGGAGGAGATATCGACGATTGCGCCGGAGAACTCGCGGGATTCGGATGAGGCGCATGGGATCGATACGGCGAGCTTCAATCCGTTTGCTCCGGTGGTGTTGAAGGAAGGGACGTCGAAGACGAAAAGCGCAGCGACTTTTTTCCGCTCCGTTCAAGATGGCATTTCTTTGAGTGAGGAGAGGCCGGCCTTCCGGAAGCCCGGTGATCCGGCGACGCTTCCTGAGCTGATCAAGTTTTTGAACGATCGCAGCGGGTACATTCGTGCGCTCGAGGATGAAGGGACGCCGGAGAGCTTCTCTCGTATTGAGAACCTGAAGGAACTGGCGAATGCGGCTCAGGATGCGCAGGAGCGCGGCGAGTCGTTGGCGGAGTTTCTGGACCATGCTGCGCTGGTGAGCGATGCGGACAGCTACTCGGCCGAGGCTCGCGTGACGCTGATGACGCTGCACGCCGCTAAAGGGCTGGAGTTTCCGCTGGTGTTTCTCGCGGGCATGGAGGAAGGCCTGTTTCCGAGTTCGCGGACGATGATGGACCCGGCGGGTCTCGAGGAGGAGCGTCGGCTCTGCTACGTGGGGATGACGCGCGCAATGGATACCCTGGTGATGACGCGGGCGCGGTATCGGCGGCGCTATGGCAGTGACATGCCGGATTCCACCGTGGCGTCGCGGTTTCTCGAAGAAGTTCCGAGTCGGTTAATGGAGGACCTGGGCAGTCCGCCGGCGCGGCCGCAGTTCTCCGGCGAGTACAGCGGGTTGTATGCAACGCCGTATCCGAAGGCAAACCGGTTCGGCAGGAAGGATGCTGAAGAAGGCGAGCGGCATTGGAGCTACGAGGATGAGGACCAAAGCGCCTCGCGTGGCACTCATGGCTCACAGGGTGGCAAACAGAGGCCTGCTGTGCGTGGCGGCAGTGGCTCGATGGATAATGTCGCGAGCTTCTTCGCGGCGCGGGGGCAAAAGGTTCCACGGCCAAAGTTGGAGGTTGAGGAGCCAACGGGCAAGACCGGTCTGAAGCAGGGAACGCGCGTGCGGCATCCGAAGTATGGCGAAGGAACGGTCTTTCGTCGCGAAGGTGATGGGGATGACGCGAAGATTACAGTACAATTTCAACAGCATGGCGTGAAGAAGCTGGTGGAGAAGTTTGCCCAGTTGGAGCGCCTCTAGGTTCTGAATTGCAATTCCAGGAAAGATTGATAAGAGTACATGGCAAATACTAAGAGCATTACAGATAAGACAGAGCGCAAGAAGGTTAAACGGGCGGCACGCAAGAAGGCAGCGCCGAAGGCCAAGCGCACGACTCCGCGCGGTTCGAACAAGGCAAAGGTCAAGAAGGCTTCACGCGGCCAGTCGAAACGCTAAGGCCTAAGAAGATGATGGCTCCCTAAGCAGGACTCGGCTCAGGGAGCCAGCTCCTCAAGATAAGATTTACGTCTCAAATTGCTTTTGTGAAGTTGGAGAAGATCCAGCCAATTCTGTTTGAGGAGCGAAGGGCTCTGGGCAGGCAAATCTTTCAAACGAAATCGATCGACAAGCTGATTTCGGAATCGGAGAAGCCGGAGCACGCGCTGAAGAAGACGCTGGGGCCGCTGAGCCTGACGGCTCTTGGGATTGGCGCGGTCATCGGGTCGGGCATTTTTACGGTGATCGGGACGGCGATCGGCGGGAATCCGGCGACGGAGGCCCGGTGGATCGACTCACCGGTAATCGACCTCATCCTTCATCACGGCGCGGTTGCTGGCCGTCCCGGAGCCGGACCTGCGCTGGCGGTTTCCCTCGTGCTGGTCGCGATCGTGTGCGCGCTGACCGGTCTGTGCTATGCGGAACTGGCGAGCATGATTCCGATTGCGGGGTCAGCGTATACGTACACCTATGCGACGCTGGGAGAACTCGTAGCGTGGATCATCGGGTGGGATCTGATTCTTGAGTACGCGTTCAGCAATATGAGCGTGAGCGTAGGTTTTGCCGCGCACGTGGTCGATCTGCTGGACTGGTTCGGGCTGAAGCTGTCCCCGAAGTGGCTCTCGCCCGCGTATCTTCCGTTGGGATTGCAGGACCTGCAGGGACACGACATTTACGCACCGGGCTGGCACACGGGATTCAACATTCCGGCTTTCCTGATTGTCCTGCTGCTAACGGTGGTGCTGGTGCGTGGCATTCGCGAATCCGCAGAGACGAATAACATCATGGTGCTCGTGAAGATCGCGGCGATTCTGGTCTTCGTCTTCTTCGGGCTCCACTTCATTCATCCGAGCAATTACGTGCCATTCTCGCCAAACGGCTGGACTGGGGTCCTGGCGGGCGGGTCGATCATCTTCTTCACGTATATCGGGTTCGATTCGGTCTCGACGGCGAGCGAGGAGTGCAGGCATCCGCAGAAGGATGTTCCAATCGGGATTTTGGCGACGCTGATCGTCTGCTCGATTCTGTACATCGGCGTGGCGATTGTGCTTTGCGGGTTGGTGCCATGGCAGACGGTGGCGGGCGACGGCGCTCCGGTGGTAAATGCGCTGAAACGGGTTTCTCTGACGCCAGGAGGGCACAGCCTGCACTGGGTAAGGCTCGCTGTGCTGCTGGGCGCAATTGTGGGGATGATCTCGTCGATCCTGGTGTTTCAGCTCGGACAGGCGAGAGTGTGGTTCGCGATGTCGCGCGACCGGCTGCTGCCGAGCGCGTTCAGCAGGGTGCATCCGCGGTTTCGGACTCCGGCGTTTGCGACGTGGGTGGCGGGAATTCTGGTGGCTATTCCTGCGGGGCTGTTCGATGTAGGGTCGTTGGCGGAGATGTCGAACATTGGCACGCTGTTTGCGTTCGTGCTGGTTTCGATCGGCGTGATGGTGCTGCGGGCGCGCCAGCCGGAGCGGTATCGCGGTTTCAGGGTACCGTTTGGACCGGTGATTCCGGTGCTGAGCGTGTTCTTCTGCGTGCTGCTGATGGCAGGACTGCCGACGAAGACGTGGCTGAGGTTCTTTGTGTGGCTGGTGATCGGGTTATTTGTGTACGTGTTCTACAGCCGCAAGCGGAGTGAGTTTTACGCCCCAGAAGCCTAAGATAGTGAGATGGCTAAAAAGCTCTCAAAAGAAGAAGCGATTGATCCAGCGGAATGGTTGCGTGGACTCCCGAAGACCGAGCTGCATCTTCATCTTGAAGGGACGATCAAACCCGAGACGCTGGTGGAGTTGAGCCGGCGGCACGATACGAAGCCGTTGTCGCTCGGGGACGCTAAGGCGCTCTATCAGTATGAGAACTTCCTCGGGTTTCTGACGTCGTTCAAGGCGGTGACGGAGCGGCTGAAAGGGCCGGCCGACTACGAACTGATTACATACAACATGGTTCGCGAACTTGCATCGCAGGGCGTAGTTCACGCCGAGGTCTACATCTCGTTCGGGATTATCTACTTCTGGAAGAAGCAAGAGGTCGAGCCTTACGTCGAGGCGATCGAGCGCGGGCGCGTTCGCGGCGAGAAAGACTTTGGAACGACGGTCTTGTGGATCATCGATGCGGTGCGGCACTTTGGCGTCGATGAGGCTGCGAGGGTGTTTCGCAAGGCTGCGGTGATGCGGGCGACGTATCCGAGCATCGTCGGGATTGGAATTGGCGGCGACGAGGAGCGCGGGCCAGCAGACCAGTTTCGCGACTTGTACGCCGAGGCGAAGGCTGCGGGACTGCGTCTGACTGCGCATGCGGGTGAGTCAGTTGGGCCGGAGAGCGTGTGGTCGGCGATCAACATCGGCGCGGAGCGGATCGGTCATGCGCTGGCAGTGCAGAAGGACCGGGAGCTGATGGAGATTCTGGCGCAGAAGCAGATTCCGCTCGAAATCAATGTAACGAGCAACGTGAAGACGGGTTGTTGCGGCGGATACGATGAGCATCCGGTGAAGCACTACTTTGACGCGGGCCTGATGGTGACGATCAACTCCGATGATCCGCCGATGTTTGGGAGCGATCTGCTGGGGGAGTACGTCATCGCTCAGGAGCGATATGGGTTTACGCTCGAGCAGATGCGAGAGCTCGCGGCGAATGCAGTTGAAGCGAGTTTCCTGGAGCCGGCGCGGAAGCTGGAGCTGCTGCAGCGAGTGGAGCAGTATCGCTGGTAGCGCGGACTGTTCGCAGGTCTGCTAGCGGCCGTCCGGGGCCGGGACCATGACGGCGTTGGGGTCGACTTTAGGGATGCCGAAGTGTCCGCTGAGGTGGACGAGGTCGAGCGGGCGCAGGACGCAGGAGATCTGGATGAGGTTCATGTCGCGCGGGGCGCGGACGAGGACGGTGACGTCGTCGATCTCGGCGCCATTGAAGTGCAGCCAGAGGTCGGTGATCGGGTTGATGGGCTGGGCGCTTGTGGCGGGCGTCGCATTGGCGTTGACGAGATGCTTCCATCCGGCGGCGTGATAGGTGGCGATGATGGAGTTCATCGCTTCAGGGGTGTAGAAGGCCGGGCGCGGATAGTGATAGGTATCGACGGTGATGCTGTTGAGGGCCGTCGCGGCTCGCTTGGCCTGGGCGTTGCCGTTGTCGATGAAGCCGCGAGCGTATTCGAGCATGTTGCGATCGAAGGTGACGGAGACGTGCGTGGCGGGCTGGTTCGCCAGTTCACTGAGGGTCTGCGAGACTCCGGCGGGCTGCTGGGCTCTTGCAGTGATGGTGAGGGCGAGAGCGGTGAGGAAGAGAGCGGGGAGAGAATGCTTCATCTGTTTGTTGCCTCGTTGCGACGTCCTTAGAGTAGACCCGCATTCGACGGGATAGTTCTCTCATCCTGCATGGTTCGGTGTGAAGATCGTACGGTGTCTCCCTTCCTTGGTTGAGAGGGGTACCCCTCCCCCCCCTACCTACTTTTATAAGTAACTTATTTTCACATATTTAGCGGAATTACACAGGCTAAAGTCTTGAAAGTAGAGACTTTATAGGTCAAAGTCTTGATTGCAAAAGAGATAAGGCCGGGGCTTGTGGCGCCGGCCTTATCTTGTTCTTCTTCTGATTTCTATTGTAGCCAATTGGAGGAAACTGCTCTGCCACTTTGCGGCGGTTTATTTTCCAGGATGGAAGTCGCTTATTTTGTTTCGGTTGTGGTTGAGTATAGAGTGTCCAGATGTCTTTCGGGGGCTTGACAGGGTTCTTTGGGGGAAATGTATGGGGAAGGAAAATGAAGAGGCTTCGTGGAATTGCGGCGAGCAGCGCGTTCTGAGTAACGAGTAATGGGGTAACGTATCCCGTTCTGCATTAAGCCGGCAGAGCTTCGGAAGACTAGCTTTCCAACGCCATTGGTTTGCTCTTGTAGGCCTCCGCCGACACTTCGCGTTGTTCCGCTCTAGATCGCCCCCACCGGATGATTGGTTGCTCGCAGTACTTAAAGGAAAACCAACTTAGCGCAATGGTGACTGCTATGGTCAACGGCGCGACGGTCTTTTGATGATAGAAGCCGATGGCCTGGAGGAGTTCTCCGGAAAGTGCCAGGATGATCGGATGAAAGAGGTAGATTCCGTAGCTGATCGTTCCGATAAAAACGATGGTCCATGAGGCGAGCGTCTTGCTCGCCAGATTCTCGGGCCGCAGGAGGATAAGAGCGATAAACGATGCTGCGACGGCAACAATCATGGAATATCCAAGAGAGTTGAAGAGGATGGAGTTCGCGTCCCGGTGAAAACTCGGCAAGAGAGACGAGATCGAAAAGACAGACAGGCTCGCAAAGAGCAACCTGAGACACCAGCGTCGCAACCATTCCGTAGCTGCTTGACTCTCCAGAATCAGCGACAGGAGACAACCGGCAGCAAGCCCATCGAGTTGAAAGGGCGTAAGAAAGAAGATAGGCCAGAAGGTGGGAAAGAACGGTGTGGCCAGGGCCCTCACCAGTGGTTCCAGGGCCAATACCACGATCAGCAATCGAATCAACTGCCGCCGGTTCAGAAAACGGACTGCAAAGGGCCAAAGGAAATAAAACTGCTCTTCCACCGCGAGGGACCACATGACGCCAAGCGTTTTCGACTCGCCTCGGTAGAGCGCTTCGGCAACGTTCGCTCCGAAGAAGATGTAGTAAAGACCGATCTTCCTCCACGGGATTGAGAACAAGACTGCTGCACCGAGAATGGCAATCAGCATTGGAGGAAGGATTCTGGTTGCGCGTTTGATATAGAACGGACGCCAGTACGATCGATCATCACGAGCCCGTCGCAGAATCCCCGTGATGAGCATTCCCGAAAGCACAAAGAAGAGCTGGACTCCTGTCCAGCCAAGAGAGAAAAAACCGAAATGGACGGCGATGACCAGTGCGATCGCGATTGTGCGCACACCGTCAAGGCGATCGATTCGAGTACCGCGTGCTATGGCCACTGGACTCGTGCTTGCTGGTATCGTGGCCGCCTCGCAGAAACTAGTCATCTAGTGCTCTGTCTGCTTAGCGCCACGCCGGGCCGCCATCTTCAAACAAGATAGTTTCCAAAAGATTTGCGAGCTTTCTGTCGCCCAGGTCTGTCGGATGTACGCCATCAGCGGAGAAATAGCCTCTTGCTGATGCGGTAGAGAAGTCTCCCCAGCTTGAGAGTGGAGAGTAGTAGCCGATGTGATTTGCCTGCGCCAGCTGTTTTTCCTGTTCGCGAACGAGCGACTGTGGAAGAAGGGTTTGCGCCTCTCCTGGGCTTGTGCTGATCTCGTCGTAGATCAGGATGGACATGTCGGGATTGAGCTGTCTGAGGTAAGAGATGACGTTCTGCATGTTGCTGCGATATTCGGAGGTGGTTGATCCGGTGCCGTCGATGGAGTCATTCACCCCCAGATTGATGACGGCGAGTTGAATGCCTCCTGGGATCTGGTCGAGAAACGCCAACTGGTTGGCCGTATCGGCCCCATATGCATCACTTCGCGCGTATCCGTGCGATATGTTGTGTATCGACACGCCTGCGTCGTCGTAGATAAATTCGGCTCCGTAGATATAGGAGCTTCCGTTCGTGGATGCTGAAGAAAAGGAAAGCGTCGAGGGACTGTGTTCAAGTGAGATGACCGCTGTATGGGGCTGAAGAGTCGATGACTTTTCCTTCGCAAAGACTCCGAGCGATCTTTTTTCTGACTGGACGACTATGCCAGCTCCGCTGTCGGTCGAGCTTGCGTAGTAGAGGACGAGCTTGTATGGGTGGTTCTCGGGCACCAGTAGGGTAAGGTTGGCATTTCCGGTCAGCTTGAAGACGCCGCCGAATGCCCCAACTCCTGTCTGATAGGGTCCATAGTTCAAAGTCGTAATCTGACCGGTATTGTTGTGCAGCGACCACGGTGGATTTTCAGGAGGAATCTGGGCATTCGCGTTATTGTTGCCTACCGGGATCACGCCGGTGCCGTGCTGCTTGTACTGAGCGTTGATGTAGGACCGAAGGGAGTTGGTCCATACATTCTCATAGTTCTGCGGCCCGACGCAGCAAGCGATAGAGTCGCCGATGATAACGGCATTTGCTACCTTGCGGTTCGAAGATGCGAGCGCCTGCCGCCAACTGCTGAGCGATTCCTGGGGACGGTCAGCTGCACTTAGATTCCACGTCGTCGCTGTCGCGTCGTTCGTCTGTGCAATAGCTTGAGAAGATAACCCGTTTAAAAAAGCAGCTGTCATTAAGGTGGCCATAGCCACGGCTTGATGCGTTTGCGAACGACGCACTAGAGGATTCCTCCGAACCGATGCATTTTGTGGTGTTACCAGCTAACACCATGTATTGCATTGGTTTGCATGTGTAGCCGTAGTCTGGCACGGGGGTATGGCGTGGCAAAATGACCCAAGCAGAGAAACCCCTGCAACTATTGGGGGATTCTGTTTGGGGCGCAGCGTTCGTTCGTTGTGCGGCCGCGGCACTTTAAGCAGATCGACCGCGTGAATTCCAAGGGCCGACCGAGGATTCACGCGACGGCACCTGGTGAAATCCAAAAAGCTTCTGGTGAGCGAGTTCCGTAGTCACGGCCGAAATGAAACAATACCTCCATTCCACTCTGGAGGCATTTGAACTCATGACCAAGCACGTCATTCGCGCCGCGATCGCTTTGCTGCTGACCGCGCCCGTCGCTGCCAACGCTCAAAACAAGGCCATCGACTTCAATCCGAAGATGCCTTTCTCGGATGGCTTCGTTGCGGGCAACACGCTCTACGTCGCAGGCCAGCAGGGCCCCGACGACAGCGGTAAGGTCACCGGCACCACCATCGATTTCCAGACCGAGCGCGCCATCAACGCCATCCAACGCGTCGTCGAGAAGGCCGGCTTCAAGATGACGGACCTGGTCAGCGTCACTGTCTATGTCACGGATCTCAATGATGTTCCCAAGATGAATCAGGTCTACATGCGCCTCATGCCGAATCCGAAGCCTGCCCGCGCCACTGTGAAGGTTGCAGGCCTGATCGGCGACGCCAAGATCGAGATCTCTGCTATCGCCGTCAAGCAGTAGGCAGTTTTGGGCCAATCTTTTGGGCTCTCATCCTTTGCGACGTGAAGGGTGGGGGCCCCTGCTTGATCCTGGTCAGGGTGTGGCGCGGGGGGCGAAGTAGCCTTTGCTGGCGCGGACGTGGTAGCGGGGGTCGAGGGCCTGCAGATAGATCGTCCTGAAGGCACCGTCCTGCTTGAAGCCGGCAGGGCGGTAGACGAGAGAGTACTGGCTGCGCAGCTCTTCCTGAATGTTGTGGAAGCCGATGGCTACGTCCTCGAGCTTGACTGGGTAGAAGGGTACACCGCCGGTGGCCTCGGAGATGGTCTTGAGGACCTCGTCGCCTTTGTCTTTGCTGGGGCTGACGTTGGTGGAGATGGTGTAGACGATGGTCTCGGCGCGCTGGCACATCTTGATGGCGTCGGACTGCTCGGAGCGGCTGTAGTTGTCGTCGCCGTCGGAGACGAGGATGAGGGCGCGGCGGACGGCGCCGTTCTCCTTCAAGGTGAGCATCTGGTCGCGGCAGGTTTTGTAGAGGGCGTCGTAGAGAGCGGTGCCTCCGCCGGGACGCAGCTTGCGGATGCCCTGGTTGAGAAGGTCAATGTTGTTGGTGAAGCCCTGGGCGACGTCGGTCTCGATGTCGAAGCCCTCGACGAAGGCGCGGTCGTTGCGGTGCATGATCTGCAGGAGGAACTCGATGGCGGAGTCCTGCTCGAACTGGAAGCGCTGGCGGATGGAGCTCGATGTGTCGAGCATGATGCCGACGCGGAGGGGCAGGTTGGTCTGCTGCTCGAAGCGGAGGACGGCCTCAGGGGGGCGGCCATCGTCGAGGAGACCGAAGTTCTCGCGCTGAAGACCGGTGATGAAGCGGCCCTTCTTGTCGGTGACGGTGAAGATGAGGTTAACCTCGTTGACCTGCACCTTGATCGTCGTGATGTCGTCGGGGTTGGAGGGTTCCGACTGGGATGAGGTTACGGTGGGGGCCGGCGGTTGGGAACCTGAGGGTGCGGGCTTTGTGGACTGCGCCGGGGCCGGTGGTGTTGCAGACTGTTGCGTTGCCGCGGCGACTGGAGCGGAAGCTTGAGCCGGCTGGGCAGCCAGTGAGTTTTCGGATTGCGACGCGACTGGTTCGGACGCTGGGACAGGTTTCGCGGAGCCGAAGATGCGGTGAATCAAGTTGGGCCGCTGGGTCTGGGCGCGAAGAGGCAGAGCGAAGAACGCCGGGAAGAGCAGCAAGGCAGCGGTCAGGAGCGAGGCAGTACGGGTGGTTCGACAGATAGCGGTCACTGGGAGTGATTTTACCGGAGTCGGCCGCTAATCGGTGCGGATTGTCTCGAGAAACCGGTCGAGTTCGGGAGGAAGTGAGGAGTCGATCTGCATGGCCTTGCCGGTTTGGGGATGGGAGAACGCGAGGTGAGTGGCGTGGAGGAAGTTTCGGTCGAGGGTAAGAGCGTCCCATGCTTCGTGCTCTGGTGGCGCTCCGGGCGAAATGCGAGGGGCCCTCCGCTTCGCCTTCGGCTCCGGTCGGGATGACGCTTCTTTCTTTGTCTCGTCACGGACGATGTGGTGTGGGGCTCCGTAGAGGGTGTCTCCGACGACGGGATGGCCGAGGGCCTGAAGATGGACGCGGATTTGATGGGTGCGGCCGGTTTCGATGCGGACTTCGACGAGGGTGA
Source organism: uncultured Acidobacteriaceae bacterium (assembly GCA_963741395.1). Taxonomy (GTDB): domain Bacteria; phylum Acidobacteriota; class Terriglobia; order Terriglobales; family Acidobacteriaceae; genus Edaphobacter. Next base: position 31,835 of record CAVUHV010000006.1, on the reverse strand, counting down.
AGGCGCCGAAGGGGGAGGCGATGCGCTCGAGGACCTTGACGTGAGAGACGGCGGGGCGGACGCCTTCGCTCTCGGCGGCGCGGCGCGTGGTCATGCGGGTGCGGCGGATGAGATCGCGGCCGATGGGAAGGTTGATGGTCGTGTTCTCGCGGGCGATGTTGCCGTGGACGAGCGCGATGTAGGTTTTTTCGAGCTGCCGCTGGGCGAACATCTCGCTGAGCTTGCGGTGGGTGCTGTCGTCCTTGGCGACGACGATGATGCCGCTGGTCTGCTTGTCGAGGCGGTGGACGATGCCGGGACGAAGTTCGCCGCCGACGTCGGAGAGTTTGCCGAAGTGATAGAGGAGCGCGTTGACGAGGGTGCCGTGGTTGCGCTCGTCTATGCTTCCGGCCCCGGGCGGTGTAGCGCCGGAGCCGGCGTGGACCATCATGCCGGCAGGCTTGTCGATGATAGCGAGGTGCTTGTCTTCGTAGAGGATGTGGAGATGGATGTTTTCGGGGAAGGCGTGGAGCGGTGGCGGGTGCGGTGCGCCTTCGATATCGATGGCTTCGCCGCCGTGGAGCTTCTGCTTTGCCTTGGCGGGGGTGCCGTTGATGCGGACCTGGTTGTGCTCGATGAGTAGCTGGACGCGGGAGCGGCTGATGTCGGGGATGGCCTGAGCGAGATATTGGTCGAGGCGCAGACCGGCGGCTTCGGGGGGTATGGTGAAGGTGCGGATGGCGTCTTCGGAGTCGTCCTGATCTTCGAGACGTGGGATTTCCAGCGTCGGGATGACGGGCGGGGCAGGAGGCTCGACGCCGCGGGTGGCGCGGTACTCGGGTTTGACGGTGCGGCGGCGCTGGCCCTTGGGCAGCATGTGCTTAGACGGCATGAGAGACGGGCCTCCGCGGTTGAGTGATGAGGATGAGGCCGGCGGCGAGGATCATGGCGAGCGCGGCCCACTGGATGGGATCGAGGATGTCGCCGAATGGCGTGCCAAAGAGTGCGGGCTGGCGTAGGAAGGAGAGGAAGAATTGGAGGACGCCGGTGGAGGCGAGGGCGAGTGCGGCGGTGTCTCCGGGATGGCGGCGGCGCGGAAGGTGATAGAGGAGCGCGAAGGTGAGGACGAGGGCTAGCGCCGATGCGTAGAGCGCGATGGGGTGGAGTCGCGTGAGTCCGGTGGAGGATGGGATGGCCCAGCGGAGGGAGGTGATCATGCCGGGGTCGCTGCCTTCGGCGAAGTGTCCGAGTGAGAGGAAGGCCCAGACCAGCGTCGCGCAGGGAGCCCAGGCGTCGAGGGTGTCGAGGATGGGAAGGCTGCGTACCCGGAGAAAGATCGCACTGGCGATGACGGTGAGAAGGACTCCGAGCGGCGTGAGCGATGGCACGGCGAGCAGCAGAAGTGGGTAGGCGAAGAAGGTGTGCAGGTTGGTGATGATCAGCAGCAGGCGCGAGAGCACAAAGGCGGAGAGGAGGGTGAAGAGTCCGGCGTCCCAGAGGCTGTTGGGATCTAGTCCGGTGAGCTTCGCTGTGTGTTGGCTGAGCATGAGGGCGACGATGAGTCCGACGGCGGCGAGCAGGCCGAAGGTGGGGATTACGAATGGGCCGAGGTGGAGGAGGGTGGGGTGCACTGGAGATAGGATACGTTGGTCCTTCGGCTTCTTTCAGGAAAGACGCCTTGCGGCTCCCTGCCATGAGCTTCGCTCAGAGGCCATGACTTTCCTGGAGCGTGTGGCGTCCTATGCAAAATACAGGGGGTTCTTCGCTTCGCTCAGAATGACATTTCAAAATCGACACGTTCACAATGACGATGCGGTCAATCTATTGCGTAGCGGAAGCCGGAGAGGTAAGAGGGCCGACCCACTGGGCCGTGAGCGATGCGCTGGTGAACCCGTCCTAAGACGGCGGGACCGAGCCGTGGTTCTTTAGGCATTCCGGACTGGCGGACGTTGCACACCGAACCATGTCTACGAGCCTGGCCCCTGTTCATTGAATGTTGGTTCAACCAGCGTGGATCGCGGCACCTGCTTTGCAGGCCGGTCTCTTGAGTTGGATGCTACCTGCCGGTGAGTGTGTTTGCAAGTTGACGCAAGAGCGCGGAAAGAGTAGTGTCTGAGCGCCTTTTATGGGCGCTTGCCTGCGACGAGGTCGCGCATGGCGAGGCTTTGGGGCGTGTTGAGGTCTTCGAGTCCTTGCTCAATGGAGCTGCGGGTGGGCTCGGATTTGTTCTGGCTGACCTTCCACTTGCCTTCGAGGCGGCGAATGGGAAGTTCGATGCCGATGATGCCGCGCATCTGCGATGCGATGTAATCTTCGGGGGCGTCGGTGACCTTCCATGGATGCTCGAAGGATGACTCGTGCTGTGTGGTGAGGGATTTGAGGTGGGTGAGGAGCCATGCGGGGTCTTCGACGAGGGTGATTTGGCCGTAAGCGTGGACGACGGCGTAGTTCCAGGTGGGGACGACTTTGCCGTCCTCGGATTTTTCGGGATACCACGAGGGCGTGATGTAGTGCTCGGGGCCGGTGAAGATGGCGAGGGCTTCGACGGCTGGGTTGAGCTCGCGCCATTGCGTGTTGGCCCGAGAGAGGTGGCAGCGAAGCGTCCCGTGGGTTCCGTCGCTGGGATCGAAAACCATGGGCAGATGTGTTGCAACGAGCCCTGAGGCGCCGAGGGTAATCAGAGTGGCAAAAGGCCGCGATTTGATGAGCGCATGGAGGACTTCGGGACGGCTCTCTTCGTTGAATCTCGGAATGTACATACAGGCCTCCCGGTTATGGGATGCGCGTCAGTTTCCCGCGGATGCGATAGCTGGTTGTGTCGCGGAAGGGGAGGAGTTGGACTCTTTGACGAGCTCACGGACCTTGCTACGCAGGTCTTTCAGCGCGCCGGTCGTCCGGAAGCGGATAATGCCGTTGCCGTCGAGGATGATATAGGTGGGGATCCCGTTGACCTGAAAGAGGTCGTTGACGCCATGTTTGGTGTCGCGGACCTGGATGCCGATCATGCGATTTTCTTTGACGTAGTTTTTCCACTTCGCTTCGTCCTCGTCGGTGCTGATGCCGAGCAGGACGAAGTTGTCCTTCTCGAACTCCTCGGCGATGGACTGAACGTAGTCGAGGTCGCGGGCGCAGGGGCCGCACCAGGTTGCCCAGAAATCGATGAGAACGACCTTGCCGGCAAGAGATTCGAGGTTGACTGGCGTTCCATCGGGGCGGGTGATGGTGAAGTCCGGGGCTTCTTCGTTTGCGGCCAGGCTGATGTTTTGGGCGTAAGCGTTCGCGCGGCGGCACTGTAGGGGCGTTGCGCCGGCGGTCTTCGTGCAGGCAAGGAACTGCGCCTTGGCGTCAGCCTCTCTCTTAAGGGCGGCGAGGACGCGGCCTTGGAGCAGATGGATAGAAGGATCAGCGGGGTTGTCGATGGACGCCTGGGTGAGCACTTGATCGGCGTGCTGGAGTAGCGAGTCTTTGTGCTTCTCATGATCTTCGAGAACGAGGGCTCGAGCTTCGAGGTATTCCGCGGCGGCCTTCTCGGCGGGCGTGGTGGCGTGAGACGCCCACGCGGCGGCAGAGGAGCCGGCGTCGTGTGGACGGTCCATCTCAAGCTGGAGGGTGACGATGAGCCGCTGGCACTCCTCGCAATCTCCCTTGGCGAGCTTGAGGGCCTGGCGGGCGCTGTCGAGAGCGGAGGAGAGTTGCCCGCGCTGACGGAAATCGGCTGATTCATGAAGAGCCGCGCGGACGCCAGCGTCTTGCGAAGTGGGTTGCGCGAGCACTACTGCCGAGGTCAGTGGAAGAGACAGAGCGAGGACGAGGGGGCCGAGAAGAGATCTGGAGGCGAACATCTTGATTGTAGGCTTTGTACCACAGCTAGGTTAGCCGACTGCGCGGTCTCGCTCGCGAATGCGATTTAGCCGACCTTGCGGTCTTCGAGGACCTCGTCGAGGAGGCCGGCGAGGGAGCCGGCTCTGGAGCGCATGGCGACCTGGGAGACGGAGAGGCTGCCGGCGAGCGAGTCGTAGCGGTCGCGGAGAGATTGGAGCTCGTCGGCGATGTTGAGGGCCGCGAGGACGGCGACGCGAAGCGAATCGACGGTGTTGCCCAGCGCGGAGACGGCGCGCATCTTGGCGTCGACGATGTGGGCGAGCTGCTGGATATATGCGGGATCGGTGCCGCGAAGATGGTAGACCTGGTCGTAGATCTCGACGGCGATGGACTGGCTCTCCTGCTGCGGTGCGGTCGTTTGCGGCGGGGTAAGGGTAGTGTCCATCGTGGCTCCTGGCATGAATTTAGAGCAGGTCGTCCATCTGCTGGAGCATCTTTTCGACGCGCTGCTTCACGTTGTCGCGCTCCTTGGTGAGTGTGTTGACGGCGGTCTGGGCTTCCGAGGCGACGAGCGTCTGGAACTCGAGCTGCTCGCGGAGGGCGGTGACCTCGGCCTCGGCTTTGGCGCGGGCCTCGCGCTCCTTCTTCACGATCTCGACTGCGCGAAGAACTTTCTGCTCGAGGGCTTGAAACTCGTCGACGCTGATGGTGGCTGTGCTCATATTTCTCTACTCCTGCTGAAAAAAGTATAGATGCGATCGGCGTGGATTTTTCATGCGAGGAATCTTTCTGGATGCGCTTTTTTTCGGCCAAGAGAGAAGACGTACGGCAACCGTGGCGCAGATGTGACGACGAAGACGAACGCGAAGGACGCGAAAGTTCTCGCAAACGACGCTACGGCCTAGGCTCGGAGTGTGCCTCCGAGCTGAGTAAGGGCATCGATGATGCGAGCGGACCAGACGGTGAGCTCTTCGTCGCGGAGGGTGCGGTCATACGATTGGAAGACGCAGCGCAGCAGCAGCGAGTAGACGCCGGGATGCTTCTTCGGGTCGCGCCAGACCTCGACCGGGGCGTGGCTCTGCATCTCGGGGATGGTGAGTGCGTTGAGGGCGGCGGAGATGGTGTGCCACTGGACTGCATCGGGGACGACGAAGGAGAAGTCGCGCTCGACGGCCTGGAAGCGGGAGAGCTCGTGCGCGGTGGCGCGGCGGAGGGGAAGTTCGTAGAGGCGGGCGAGGTCGATCTGCGCGAGGTATGCGGCCTGGCGTAGCTTCCGCTGCTGGGCCTGCGATTGGGAGAGCTCGCCGAAGCAGGCGATGGGCTCCGAGTTGAGGAGCGCGGTGCCGGAACGGCCGGGCTCAAGCCACGCGGGCACGTTCTGCGTGGTGAAGCTGAGGGCTGCGGGGCCTCCGGGAAGTGAGAAGAGCGAGAGGAGGGATTCGATTGCGCCCTTGAGCTCGAAGATTGGGGCGTCCTCTGCGGTGTAGAGCGGCGTGCGCTGCGTTTGTGCCGTGGTGATGCCGAGAGAGAGCTGTGGAGTTTCGCGGACCTCGGCGATGTGGGAGGAGTCAGCGAAGGTTGAGCCGGTGAAGATCTGGCCCTGCTCGAAGAGATGTACCTCGGGGACGTCTCGGTTGAGATTGTTCGCGAGCATGGTAAGCATGCCGGGTATCAGAGATGGTCGGAGGAGTGAGGCTTCTTCGGAGAGAGGGTTTTCGAGGGGAACGGGGATTTGCCGGTTGTTTAGGAATCCCGGATCGCGCTCCGTGCGATTGCCCACCTTAGCGGCCTCCGGGCGCGAAGATGGGGCACCCGGATTTGTGGCGCTGTGGAAGGTGTTGGAGTCTTCTTGCGATGCGAAGGTGCTGGAGATGGCTTCGCTGAAGCCGAGTTCGAGGAGGCGGGTGCGGATGGCGTGCTCGGCGCGGGCCTCAGGGTAGTCGGTTACGGGAAGCGGTGCGGCCAGCGTGTTGGCGAAGCGGTTGTAGCCGTAGACCCGGGCAACCTCTTCGACGAGGTCGATCTCGCGCTCGAGGTCGAGGCGCCAGGACGGGAGAGTGACGAGATAAACGTCGAGACCGTGAAGGAGTAGCTTGCAGCCGAGCGGCTTCAGATATCGTTCGACCGTTTCAGCCGTAATGCCTTCGGGGTCGATGGTGGCGCCGAGATGGCGCCGGACTTGCTTGACGTGGAGCTCGATGGGCGGGCGGCTGGCGGTACGGAGGTGGACGTCAAGGTCGATGACGTCGATGAGTTCGCCCTCGAGTTTGCCTCCGGCCTGGAGGATAAGCTCGCAGACGAGGCCGTTGGCGACGGGAGCGGCGTTGAAGTCGGCTCCGCGCTCGAAGCGATGAGAGGCGTCGGTGTGTAGACCGTGCCGACGTGAGCTGCGGCGGACGGTGACGGGATCGAACCATGCGGACTCGACGAGGATGTTTTTTGTCTCGGGGGTGATCATGGAGTCCCAGCCGCCCATGACGCCGGCGAGCCCGAGAGCCTTCTTTTCGTCGGCGATGATGAGGTCGTCTGCTTCAAGAGTGCGTTCGGTTCCGTCGAGGAGCTTGAGCTTTTCGCCCTTGCGTGCGAGGCGGACGACGATGCCGCCCTCGATCTTGTCGAGGTCGAAGGCGTGGGTGGGGTGGCCCATGCCCATGAGGGTGAAGTTGGAGGCGTCGACGGCGTTGGAGATCAGTTTTTGGCCGAGGAGGTTGAAGTACTCAGCGACTTTTCCACTGGAGGGTGCGATGGTGACGTTGCGGATGACCTGGGCGGTGAAGCGGCCGCAGAGGCCTTTCGCCTCGGGCGAGAAGCGGACGGGGAATGGCGCGTCGACGAGGCCGCCCACGGGAAGCTTCGGGCGCAGTGGCTCAAGAGTGAGGTTGTAGATGGTGGCGGCCTCGCGGGCGATGCCGTAGTGGTTCATGGCGTCGACGCGGTTGGTCGTGATGTCCATCTCGAAGAGTGAGCCGCTATTGGGGCCGAGATCGTGGACACCTTCGACGGCGACGCCCCGGAGGGTGAGGTCGTCGGCGAGCTGGCGGTCGGTGACGGTGAGTGCGGGTAGGTAGTAGCGAAGCCAGTTTGTAAGAACCTTCATGATGGACAGTTTTCAGTCTAAATGCTGCGACGGGGAACTTTGGGCAGGAGGGCCACGTATCGCGCTCTGTCTTCGATCTGAAGTGCGAGGTGCGGTGATGCGTATCGTTGAGCGGAATCTTGTTGTGATGGCGTTGCTGATGATGGGTGGCATGCAGGTGAATGCGCAAGCTTCGCAACGGACGATTTCAATTCCTGCGTTGGATGCCATCAAAAACGATGTGGAGCTTACGCAGGCGATTACTGCGCTGGATAAGCAACTGTTCGATGCTTACAACACCTGCGATATCCATACGCTGGGATCGCTGGTTGCCGACGATCTGGAGTTCTACCATGACAAGACGGGACTGGCGGTGGGCAAGCAGCCGTTTCTGGATGCCATTAAGAACAACATCTGCGGGAAGGTGACGCGGGAGCTTGTGCCGGGGACGCTGGAGGTATATCCGATCCATGGGTATGGCGCGGTGGAGATTGGGCTGCACAGGTTTCATCATCCCGGCGACACTGACGTTGGCGTGGCGAAATTTGTGCAGTTGTGGCAGTACAAGGATGGCGCGTGGAAAGTGACTCGGGTCATCAGCTACGACCACAAAGCTGCGAATTAGGCTGTGAGTTAGCGAGTCGGCGAGTTAGCGCGCAGGCAGGTGAGACGATTTTGTGGTCGGTTTGGGTGGTGTCGGGTATGCTCATTGGGCGGAGCGCGGGCCGGCGACTCCGATCTTGAAAAATCTGCAAACTGAGAGGACTGACTATGCGTTGGTTACTGCACTGGATTTTGAATGCCGTTGCTCTGCTGGTGATTTCGCACTTTGTGGACGGATTTCATGTGAGCGGGTTCGTCTCGGCGCTGATTGCAGTGGTGGTGATCGGGTTGCTGAACGCAACGCTGGGGTTGCTGCTGAAGTTCATTACGCTGCCGCTGGGGATTCTGACGTTCGGTCTTTTCTTTCTGGTGATCAATGCGTTGATTCTTTGGTTCTCGAGCAAGTTTGTGCCGGGATTCTCAGTGACGACGTTTAAGGCGGCATTTTTGGGGGCGCTGGCGCTGGCGGTGATTCATCTGTTGTTTGGTTTTCTGAAATCGTCGTCGGACAAGCCTAGCTAGCCTGTTGTGACGGCGACCCGATTGGCCGATTGTCGAGAGATTTCAGAGGAGGGGTGACCGTGCCGGACATTATGAGCTACCCGGTTTTGATCTTCGTGATTTCACTTTTCCTGCTCTGGCTGGCTGAGCGACTAGGTGGCCGGTTGAGGGCTCGATGGGACATACCGGAGGAAATCAAGGCGGACTTTGGCGTCGTGCAGGGAGCGACGTTGACGCTGCTTGGCCTGATCATCGGGTTCAGTTATTCGATGGCGACGGCGCGATATGACTTGCGGAAGAACTATGAGGAGGCGGAGGCGAATGCGATCGGGACAGAGTATGTCCGCGCGGACCTGCTGCCGGAGCCGGAAGCTTCACAAGTGCGGACGATGCTGCGGCAGTATACGGACCTGCGGATCCGGTGGTACATAACGCGACGCTCCGATGAGCTGCAGCAGATCAATGCAGACACGGCGAGGTTGCAAGGCCAGTTGTGGGCGGCTGTCGCCGGACCGGCGAATGCGCAGCCTACGCCGGTCCATTCGCTGGCTGCTATGGGGATGAATGATGTGCTGAACTCGCAGGGATATACGCAAGCGGCATGGTGGAACAAAATCCCAATGGGGGCGTGGTGTCTGATGTTCGGGATTGCTCTGTTGAGCAATGTGCTGGTTGGGTATGGGGCGCGGCGCATAGTGACGAGGTTGTCTTTCGTACTGGCGCTGGTGGTGGCGGTTTCGTTGTTCCTGATTGCGGATATCGATAGCCCGCGGGGCGGGGTGATTCGGGTGCGTCCGCAGAATCTGGAAGCTCTGCAGGCGGGCCTTCGCTAGCGAGACCCAGGCGAACCGGGCGTTATGCGAATTGCTCGAGGAAGCGCATGTCTCCGGAGTAGAACAGGCCTATATCGGAGACGCCGTGGAGCATCATGGCGATGCGCTCAACTCCCATGCCGAAGGCGAAGCCGGTGATTTTTTCGGGGTTGTAGGCGTCGTCGGCGGGGTTGATTTTGCGGCGTTCTTCGGTGACGGCAGCGAAGACGTGCGGGTCGACCATGCCGCAGCCGAGGAGCTCGATCCAGCCGGAGTGCTTGCACTTGCGGCAGCCGGAGCCTCCACAGAAGATGCAGCTGATCTGGACGTCGGCAGATGGTTCGGTGAAGGGAAAGAAGCTGGGGAAGAAGCGGGTTTTGACCGCGCTGCCGAAGAGGGCTTTCATGGCGTGGTCGAGCGTGCCCTTGAGGTCGGAGAAGGTGATGTTGGTGTCGACGCAGAGGCCTTCGATCTGGTGAAAGATGGGTGAGTGGGTGGCGTCGGCGGCGTCGTTGCGATGGACCTTGCCCGGGATGACGATGCGGATCGGCGGGGCCTGCGCGATCATGGTGCGAATCTGCACAGGCGAGGTGTGGGTGCGCATCAGGAGGCGGTCGCGTGAGGGGCGGGATTGCTGGTTGGCGATCTGGAGGGTGTCCTGGGTGTCGCGCGCGGGATGGTTGGGAGGGAAGTTGAGGGCCTCGAAGTTGTAGAAGTCGCTCTCGACCTGCGGCCCGAGTGAGGTGGAGTAGCCGAGGTGGTGGAAGACGCGCACGATCTCGTGCATCGTGTTGAGGAGGGGATGCGCGATGCCGGGCTTACGGATCGTGCCGGGCAGCGAGATGTCGATCCCCTGCATCTGTGGCGTCGGGGGAGCTGACGTCAGAGATTCCAGGGTCTGCTCGATCTGCTCCTTGAGCTGATTGAAGCGGATGCCGAGGGGCTTGCGGGCCTCGGGCGGCGCGGACTTGAGCCACGCGTCGGAGATGAGCTTGAGGCGGCCCTGCTTGCGGCCGAGCCAGTGGAGGCGAAAGTTCTCCCGAGCCTCGGGCGTGGTGAGGGAGGCAGCGGAGTCGCGGACTTCGGCGGCTAGAGTGGCGAAGGCCTGGTCGAGCGCGGGCTCGTCGAAGCTGGAGAGCTGGGGGATGGTATCAGTCATATCCGAAGATAAGGATAAATGCTTCGCTCAGAGGGCGGAGAGGACGACAGCGATGACGAGCAGGCCGAGGAAGAGGCTGCGGCGGTCGGTGATGGCGTAGACGACAGGATCCTCGTTGAGCTGGCCGCGCGAAGCCTGCAGCCACAGGCGGCTCAGCCAGAGGAGAAGGATGGGCACGAGCAGCCAGAGGCGGCGAATGTGGGTGTAGAGTTGGGCGGCGTCGGTGCCGAGGTTTGAGATGTAGAGGGTGAGAACCACGACGGAGGCGTATCCGGCGGCAGTTCCGAAGCTGCGGAGCTGCTCGATGTCAGATATATGGTATCCGCGGCCTTTGGCGGCGGAACCGCCGCGCTCGCGCAGGTTTTCGAGCTCGGCGAAGCGTTTGACAAAGGCCAGTGAGAGAAAGAAGAAGATGCTGAAGCTGCCAAGCCATGTGGAGATGGGGACATCGCTGGCTCCGGAGCCGGCGATGATTCGAATGGTGTAGAGGCCCGAGAGAACGATGACGTCGACCAGGACGGAGCGCTTAAGACGCAGCGAGTAAGCGAGCGTGGTGACGGCGTAGACGCCCAGCCAGCCGAGGAAGTAGTAGGGCCGGCTGAGGGGGTGGTCCGGGGAGATCGCCTTTACGACAAGAGGGAGAGCGATGGCGATTGCGACCGAGGTGAGGAGGAATAGCCCGATCACGGCGATCCCTGAGAGGGCAGAGAGGTCTCCCGACGCAAAGGGGCGGCGGCGCTTGCGCGGATGCTGCCGGTCAGCCTCGAGGTCCAGAAGATCGTTGACGATGTAGGTGGCCGAGGCGCAGAGGCCGAAGGAGAGAAAGGCAAGGGCGGCGCCGACGAGATGGCCAGCTAACCAGGAATGGGCGAGCAGAAGAGGGAGGAAGATGAGGACGTTCTTAGCCCACTGATGGATGCGAATTGCGCGCAGCCATGCCTTGAGCGTGGACTCTTTCTCGCTGAATGTTCGGGCAGGCGTTATGCAGGCGCGGCGCAGCGCGGCCCGCAGACCGGGGGTGGGGTTGGCCACCATGGGGTGCTGGCAGTTCTGGAGCAGGGGGAGATCAGGCAGAGCGTTGCCGATGTAACAGAAGTTGTCGCCGAACTGCTGGCGGAAGGCCGTGAGTTTGTTGTATCCGGCGAGGTTGAGAATGCCGTCGGAGGCGAGTACGCCGGAGAAGATACCGAGGTGGTCGGCGATGCGCTGCGCGGTGGCGGCGTCGGCGGCGGTGGCGAGGTAGATGGGGCGCCCGGTAGAGTGCTCCTGCTCAAGAAATTGCAAAAGTTCGCGGTTGTAGGGCAGGTGGACAACGTCTAACTGGACAGAGCTCGCGATGTGGCGCTTGAGAGCGGCCTTGCCTTGAAGGAGCCAGCCCGGAAGTTTCAGGAGAGCCGCGGGATGATGACGCGCGAGAGAGAGCGTTGAATCGACAAGGGTATCGGACTTGACCAACGTCCCGTCGAGGTCGACGCAGAGGGCGGGAAGTGTGGCAATGCCGGGTTCGGAGATCGGGCTAGACAAACGTGAATCCTTCCTTCATTAGAAAGGGATGTAAATTGTTTCGATTACCGAACAAATAAAGCGATAAACGATGATTCTGTCGCCAAAGTAACCGCACCAGACGAAACCTTCACCTGCCGGTCTACGTCATTATCATTTATTCTGAGGTTTCAACGGAAATCCTCAAAATTGAAAATTTCGCACCAATGCTGAGTTCGAGACACTGCCGGTTCCTGGGTCCTTTGATCGTGGTTCCAAAGCGCTTGATTCAACGGTTCGATTTCAACCCAAATCTTTTGAGAGCACGGTAACGCGCCAATGTCGCCTGCACAGATAAGCGAACAAGAGACCGCCCCGGCTTTGCCGGCACCGGAACCTGCGAAGGCTCTGCGTGAGCCCGAGGAGCCCAAGGGATCCGGCATCAAGAAGTGGATTATCGCCTTTGTCGTTCTGCTGGTGGTGGGAGTAGTCGTCTGGAAGATTCGCCAGAACACCCAGGAGCAGGCCGCAGAGGGTCAGAAGATGGCTGCCGCGGCCGATCGCCCGATTCCTGTGCAGGTTACGCCTGTGCAGCAGAAGACCATGCCCATCTATCTTACGGAGCTGGGTACAGTGACGGCGTACTACACCGTGACCGTGAAGTCGCGCGTGGATGGCCAGTTGGTCCAGGTGCCTGTTCGCGAGGGGCAGAAGGTGCGTAAAGGCCAACTGCTGGCGGAGATCGATCCGGCCCCATACCAGGCGGCTTTGGCGCAAGCCCAAGGGCAGCTTGTGAAGGATCAGGCGAATTTGGTGAACATGCAGGCCGAGGCGTCGCGGTACACGGCGCTTCTGCAGGCCGGGGTGGTCTCCAGGGAGACGCAGCAGTTGCAGGTCTCGAATGCGGGGCAGGCGGCAGGTTCGATTGATGCCGATAAGGCAGCGATCCAGGCGGCGAAGGTCAATCTGGATTACACGAAGATCATGTCGCCGATCGATGGCGTCGTTGGTCTGAGGCAGGTCGATCCGGGCAATATCGTTCACGCGGCGGACACAAACGGATTGCTGGTGGTGACACAGCTGCAGCCGATTGCCGTCATCTTTACGCTGCCGGAAGACAACCTTCCTGAAGTCCTCAATCTGATGCGGGGAGGCAAGAAGCTGGCCGTCGATGCCTATGACCGGTCCGGTGCGACACATCTGGCGACTGGCACGGTTCTGACGGTGGACAACCAGATTGATACGACGACCGGAACGGTGAAGGTAAAGGCTGTCTTCGACAATAACGATGGAGCGCTGTTTCCGAATCAGTTCGTCAACGTTCGCCTGATTCTGGAGCAGAGGCAGAACGCGCTTGTGATCCCAGCGGCTGCGGTGCAGTCTGGTTCGCCTGGGACGTTTGTCTTCGTGGTGAAGCCTGGCGATGCTCCGGCAAGTCTGCAAACCGATAACGAACCGCACGGGATCCCGGGCGGCGGGCACGTTCATAAAGGAGGCGCCCCCAAACCGCCCAGTGCAACATCCGGCGCAAGTGCAGGCGCGCAGAATCAGCCTCACTATTACGTCGAGGCCGTGCCTGTGAAAGTGGACGTGACGGAAGGCGCGCAGGTCATCCTGAGCGAAGGAGTCAAGCCGGGCGATCCGGTGGTCGTCGATGGCCAGGAGAAGCTGAAGAACGGCAGCCGTGTGAGTCCGCGTCAAGCTACTAGGCCGAATGGTCCAAGGGGACAAGGCAAGAACGCGACGAACGGCGGGACCGACATGGCTCCAAATGCAGCTGGTGCAGGGCAGCAGCCGAGTCAGGCTCCTGCAGCGCAACAGCATGGCCAGCCGGGTAATGCGGGGGGCGCGCAACGATGAGCCCTTCAAGGCCATTTATCCTTAGGCCGGTGGCCACCTCGCTCCTGATGGTGGCCATTTTGCTTGCCGGGTGGGTCGCGTATATGCAGCTCCCGGTCTCGGCGCTGCCGCAGGTGGATTACCCAACGATCCAGACGATGACGTTCTATCCGGGCGCGAGCCCGGAGGTGATGGCGTCGTCCGTGACTGCTCCGCTGGAACGGCAGTTCGGCCAGATCCCCGGCTTAACCCAGATGACCTCGACGAGTTCGGGCGGAGGCAGCGTGATTACGCTGCAGTTCGATCTGTCGGAGTCGATCGACGTAGCGCAGCAGGACGTGCAGGCTGCGATCAATGCTGCTTACACCTATCTTCCCAAGGACCTTCCGAACCCTCCGGTATACAGCAAGGTAAATCCGGCTGACGCGCCGATCTTGACGCTGGCACTGACCAGCGACTCGCTTCCGCTGGAGAAGGTGGAGGATCTCGCCGACACCATATTGGCGCAGAAGATCTCGCAGCTTTCGGGCGTCGGCCTCGTGTCGATCAACGGAGGCCAGAAGCCGGCAGTGCGGATCCAGGCCAATCCTACGGCGATGGCCAACTACGGCCTGAGCCTTGAGGACCTCCGCTCGGCGCTCGGTACGGCAAACGTCGACCAGGCAAAGGGCAACCTGAACGGAACGCGCCAGGCCTACACAATCGGCGCGAATGATCAGCTGCTTTCGAGCGCCGACTACAACCAGGTCATCATCGCATACCGGAATGGCTCGCCGGTGCGGCTGTCCGATGTGGCGACCGCCGTAGACAGCGCGGAGAACCTGTATCAGGCCGCGTGGATGGGAACTTCGGCCCGGCCCGCGGGCAAGGATGCGAATGGGAAGGAGCAGCCGGCGCGCGAAGCCGAGCTGAAGCCTGCAGTCATCGTCAACATCCAGCGGCAGCCGGGCGCGAACATTATCGGCGTCGTCGACGAGGTCCAGAAACTGCTGCCGCAGTTGCAGCAGACGCTCCCTGCGAGCGTGTCACTGCAGGTCCTGACGGACAGGACGAACACAATCCGCGCGTCGGTGAAGGACGTTCAGTTTTCGTTGATCCTGACGATTGCGCTGGTTGTCATGGTCATCTTCCTGTTCCTGCGTTCGGTTACGGCGACGATCATTCCCTCGGTTGCAGTACCCCTGTCGATCGTGGGCACATTCGGCGTGATGTACCTGCTGGGCTATAGCCTGAATAACCTGAGCCTGATGGCGCTGACGATCTCTACCGGCTTCGTCGTGGACGACGCCATCGTGATGATCGAGAACATCTCACGCTTCCTCGAAGAGGGCGACTCACCGCTGGAGGCTGCGTTGAAGGGGTCGGAGCAGATCGGGTTCACCATCGTGTCTCTGACGGTGTCGCTGATCGCAGTGCTCATTCCCCTGCTATTCATGGGCGATATCGTCGGCCGTCTGTTCCGCGAGTTCGCCGTGACGCTCTCGGTGACGATTTTGATGTCTGCCGTGGTCTCGCTGACGCTGACGCCGATGATGAGCGCGAAGCTTCTGAAGCATAAAGCGGAGAGTGAGCAGAACGCCTTCTACCGCAAGAGCGAGGCCTTCTTCGACTATGTGATCGCGAAGTATGCGGTCGGCGTGAAATGGGTGCTTCGCCACCAGACACTAACGCTGCTGGTCACGTTGGCGACTTTCCTTCTTACGGTATACCTGTACATCATCGTGCCGAAGGGCTTCTTCCCGGTGCAGGATACGGGCGTACTTCTCGGAATCACGGACGCTCCGCAGACGATCAGCTTCTCTGCGATGAGCGCACGTCAGCAGCAACTCGCGAAAGTGATCCTGCAGGACCCCGATGTCGAAAGCGTCTCCTCGTTCATCGGCATCGACGGAACGAACTCGACGTTGAACAGCGGGCGCATCCAGATCAACCTCAAGGACCGGGAGCAGCGATCGGATTCGGCGAGTGACGTCATTCTGCGGCTTGGTCCGAAGCTCGCTCAGGTTGAGGGTATCCAGTGCTACCTGCAACCTCTGCAGGACCTGACAGTAGAAGACCGCGTGAGTCGAACCCAATATCAGTACTCGCTTGAGGACGCGAACGCCGACGAGCTCGCGACCTCAACCAACCGCATGATCGAGCGGTTGAGACAGATCCCAGAGTTGACCGATGTGGCAAGCGACCAGCAGTTGAGCGGGCTCGAGGCGCATCTGGTTATCGATCGCGACACAGCATCGAGACTTGGGATAACCCCGCAGAACATCGACGACACCCTGGATGACGCGTTCGGCCAGCGGCAGGTATCGACGATCTTCACGCAGCTCAACCAGTATCACGTCGTGCTGGAGGTCGCGCCCAGGTTCCAGTTGAACCCGTCGTCGCTGGACAACATCTACGTGAAGAGCTCGAACGGAACGCAGGTGCCGCTCTCAGCGTTCACGCACTTTGAAGAACAGCAGGCTTCGCTGGCGATCAACCACCAGGGACAGTTCCCCGCGGTGACGATCTCGTTCAACCTTGCGCCGGGCAAGTCCATCGGAGCCGCCGTGGACGCTGTCAATAAGGCCAAGGCCGAGCTAAACCTTCCGGCGAGCGTAAATGCAGAGTTCCAGGGTTCGGCGCGAGCGTTCGAGGCTTCGCTGAGCAACGAACCCATCCTGATTCTGGCGGCGCTGATTGTCGTCTACATCGTGCTGGGCGTGCTGTATGAGAGCTATATCCACCCGATCACGATTCTGTCGACGCTTCCTTCTGCCGGCGTCGGCGCCATCCTGGCTCTGATGCTCTTCCACGTCAACCTGAGCGTGATCTCGCTGATAGGCATCATCCTGCTGATCGGCATCGTGAAGAAGAACGCCATCATGATGATCGACTTTGCTCTCGAGGCCGAGCGGGAGCAGCAGATGCAGCCCGAGGAGGCGATCTATCAGGCGTGCCTGCTGCGCTTCCGTCCAATCATGATGACCACGATGGCCGCGCTGCTGGGCGGATTGCCGCTGGCAATGGGCACGGGGACTGGCAGCGAGTTGCGGAGGCCGCTAGGCATCTCGATCGTCGGCGGGCTGATCGTTTCGCAGGTGCTGACGCTGTATACAACGCCGGTGGTCTATTTGTTCTTCGACCGCATCGGACGGAAGTATCTGCACACCAGAGAGGCAGACGAGGAGTTCCGTGCGCATGAACACGAGACGGTGAGTGCGGACTGATGGCCTACCTTGAGGAAAATCACGATCTGGCCGAGGCCGAGAAGAGCGCCGAGAAGCTTCCGGATGCCGGAGGCGTGCATTTTTCCGCGCCGTTCATCAAGCGTCCAGTGGCGACGATGCTGCTGTCGATTGCGATCATTCTGGCCGGTGCGGTAGCGTATACGCTGTTGCCCGTAGCGAGCCTGCCGCAGATCGAGTATCCAGTGATCTCGGTGGGTGCGGGTCTGCCCGGAGCCGATCCTGAGACGGTCGCTTCGGCGATCATCACACCGCTCGAGCGGCAGTTCGCAAGGATCGCGGGCGTCAATGAGATGACCTCGTCCTCCGGTCTGGGCAGCGGCTCGATCGTACTGCAGTTTGACCTTAGCCGTGATGTGAATGGTGCGGCGCGTGATGTGCAGGCAGCTATCAATGCGGCTCGCAGCCAGTTGCCGTCCAATCTGCCGCAGAATCCCTCCTATCGCAAGATCAACCCTGCGGACTCGCCGATTCTGATTCTGGCGCTGACCTCCGACACGTTATCGGTGCCGCAGCTCTACGACGCCTGCGACAGCATTCTGGCGCAGAAGATCGCACAGGTGAACGGCGTAGGCCAGACGTTCTGCGGTGGCAGCGCGAAGCCGGCGGTCCGCATCGAGGCGAACCCGACTCAGCTGTCCAACTATGGGGTCGGCCTTGAGGCTCTGCGTGCGGCGATCGGCACGGTCAACGTAAACGAGCCGAAGGGATATCTGCAGGACGCGACGCGCCGATGGATGGTCAGCACGACAGACCAGTTATTTGGAGCGGCTGCATATGCTCCGCTGATCGTCGCGACGGACCGTGGGCCGGTAAGCTCCGCCGCGGCCAGCAATGGTCTTCCGGCGTCGCTCCAAAGCGGCGTGAGCAATGCGTCGTCGACTACGGCGACAAACAGCACCTCGGGATCGTCGAGTACGTCGTCATCGTCGAGCGGGTCTGCGTCGTCGACCTCGTCGGGGACCTCGGGAACCACCACCGCGTCGAGCAGCAGTGCCAGTCCGGCAGCCGCAGCGCACGGGATTGTACGGATTCAGGATGTCGCGAGCGTCATCGACAGCGTGGAGGACATCCACACGGGCGGCTCGTTCAACGGCAAACCGGCGATCCTGGTGGTCGTCTTCAAGACGCCGCAAGCGAACGTCATCTCGACAGTCGACACTGTGCTGGGCCTATTGCCGCGGCTGCAGGCGCAGATTCCTCCGGCGATTCAGCTCAGTGTAGTTCTGGACCGGACGACGGTGATTCGCGCCTCCGTGAAGGACGTAACGCGTACGCTGGTGATCTCTATTCTGCTGGTCATCATGGTGGTCTTCGTGTTCCTCCGTGAGGTGAGGACCACCTTGATTCCCAGCGTGTCGGTGCCACTGAGCCTGCTGGGGACATTCGGCATCATGTATCTGCTGGGATACACGCTGGACAACCTCTCGCTGATGGCGCTGACCATCTCGACGGGATTTGTCGTTGACGACGCGATTGTGGTGATCGAAAACATCAGCCGTCACCTGGAGAATGGTTTGTCTCCATTCAAGGCGGCGATGGTGGGCTCAAAGGAGATCGGTTTTACCGTTCTTTCGATGAGCACGTCGCTGATTGCGGTATTTATCCCGATTCTGCTGATGGGCGGAATCGTTGGCAGGCTTTTCCGTGAGTTTGCGGTGACTCTGTCGGTCGCGATTATGGTGTCGCTCGTGGTCTCGCTGACGACGACGCCGATGTTGAGCGCGAAGTTCATACAGCCCCACGATACGCGGAAGCATGGACTGTTCTACCGTTGGGGCGAGAAGGGGCTGGCCTGGCTGACGTCTGAGTATGAACATGGCCTGCGCTGGGTTCTCCGGCATCAGGGCCTGGTTCTGACGATAACGATCCTGACGTTCGCGCTGAATGTTTATCTGTACATCCTGGTTCCGAAGGGGTTCTTCCCGCAGCAGGATACGGGGCGCATCGGAGGTCAGATTCGCGGGCAGCAGGATGTCTCCTTCGATTCGATGAAGCAGAAGGTTCAGCAGATAGCCGCGATCGTGCAGCAGGATCCGGGCATCCAGAATGTGATGGCGTTTGTTGGCGGTGGTGGGCCGGGCGGCGGCGGCAGCAACTCGGGCAACATGTTCATCGCGCTGAAGCCGAGCGAGGAGCGTCTGAAGACCGGCGACTCAGCGGATGCGATTATCAACCGGTTACGTTCGAAGACGGCGGGGATTCCGGGAGCGATACTTTACCTGCAGTCCTTCCAGGAGTTGCGAATCGGCGGAAGAAGCACGGCAACGCAGTACCAGTACACGCTGACGTCGGACAGCCTGAAAGACCTCGATGAGTGGGCTCCCAAGCTGATGGCCGCCATGCAGAAGCTGCCGGAGCTGAAGGACGTCGCGACTGACCAGCAGGACAATGGACTGCAGGCTGAACTGGTGATCGACCGCGATACGGCGAGCCGTCTTGGTGTGTCGCCGCTGGCGATCGACTCTACGTTGAATGATGCTTTTGGGCAGCGGCAGGTCTCAACAACGTATCGGCCGCTGAACCAGTATCACGTCGTGATGGAGGTTGCGCCGGAGTATCAGCGCGATCCTGATGCACTTAGGAATATCTACGTCAAGAGCACGACGGGCGCGGAGGTCCCGCTGTCGGCGGTAACGCATTATGAAGAGCAGCGGATTCCGCTGACCGTGAACCACCAGTCGCAATCGCCGGCGGCGACTCTGAGCTTCAATGTGACGACGGGCGTCTCGCTGGGTCAGGCAGCACAAGCGATTGAGACGGCGCGGGAGAACATCGGCATGCCGTCGTCGGTTCACGGTGGGTTCGCTGGGACGGCGCAGGCTTTCCAGTCGTCGCTTTCGAGCGAGCCGATGCTGATTCTGCTGGCGGTGGTCGCGGTGTACATTGTGCTCGGCATGCTGTACGAGAGCTTTATCCATCCGTTGACGATCCTTTCGACGCTGCCTTCTGCGGGCGTTGGCGCGATTGTGGCGCTGCTGCTGTTCAAGGTTGACCTGAGCGTGATTGCGATGATCGGCATTATTCTGCTGATCGGCATCGTGAAGAAGAACGCGATCATGATGATCGACTTTGCTTTGGTGGCGGAGCGGCAGGAGGGCAAGACTCCCGAGCAGGCGATCTACCAGGCGTGCCTGCTGCGCTTTCGGCCGATCATGATGACGACGATGGCGGCGCTGCTGGGCGGCGTTCCGCTGGCGTTCGGGACCGGCACGGGAAGCGAACTGCGGAGACCGCTGGGCATCACGATCGTCGGTGGACTTATCGTGTCGCAGTGCCTGACGCTGTTTACGACTCCGGTGGTTTATCTGTTCTTTGACCGGTTGCGGTTGCGGATGGCGAAACTGGCGGGTGGAAGAAAACCGGTCCGTACGGTTCCTCAGACTGTTGCGGGAGATTGAGGTACCCCCCCTCCCCCCTCATTTTGTGCAAAGTATTCATTACATTTGGTTTAGGCCCTGGAGTACTTTTGTAAAGTATTCCATCTAAAGGGTTTAATGGTCAAAATATTCAAAATAAACGAGTTGTGGTTGGAAAAGAGGAAAAGCCCCGGGATGAGCCGGGGCTTTCTTTTCTACTCTTCGTTTCTATTTTACCGGGTTGAAGGAAACTACTCTGCCACGGCTATCCTGCTTTTTATGTTTGGATTAGGTGAGTTTGGGGCTTGACATGTTGTTTTACTGGGTTTCCTAGGCGGATATTTTGTAAGCTTCTGAAAGTAGTAGGTTTAATCGGTGGTTGTTTGCCTTTTACGTTGGGGGGATCAGGTGCCGGGTTGCAGGTAGGGAGCCTGTTCGATGAGCTTGCGTTCGTTGCCGCGAGGATCGCCTTCGACGCGGGCGGGGATGTCCCAGAGCATGGTTGGGCGGTGAGTGAGATCGTAGAGCGGCCAGTGAGGAAGGTTGGGGTGCTTGGGGTCGCCGGTGCGGGCGAAGTTGATGAGGGTATCGGCGTACTGGGAGGCGAGCTGCTGGGCCTCTGCGCTGGGGTGGACGGCGTCGGCGGCGACCATGGGGGCGGCGAGCTCGAGGTTGTCGAAGGCGAAGGGGATGTCGATGGTGTGGGGCGCTCCCCACTTGCCGCCGTCGGCGGGGGACTTCCAGGTGAAGTTGTAGACCCAGGTCGGGCCTTTTTGTGCGGCTCGGCGCTCGCTTTCGATGACCATGCCGTGCCAGGAGCGAAAGGCGGTGGTGACGGCGAAGAAGACGTCGCAGGGTGAGTAGGCGGGGTACCACTGGCGGTAGTCGGAGACGATGTCCTCGGTCTTTAGGGTGCCGAGGAACTGGCGGTAGTGTTCGAGCTCGGCGCGGAGCTGCTCCCAGGTGAGGGAGAAGAGCGCGGGGTTGGAGGCTCCGATGAGGAGGCGGGTTTCGTCGTGAGTGTTGCCGAGGATCATGGGGATGTCCGCGGAGATGGCTGGGGCTTCGGGCGAGAAGGGATCGTGCGGGAGAGTGCGGCCGTCGTGGACGGGGCCGAAGTACCGGCCGGCCCGGATGGCGGCGACGAGCTTTTCCATCGGGACTTTGTTTGGGTCGCGGATGTCGGCGAGGTTTGCTGGCGTGAGGTCGAGGACTTTGAGGACGGCTTCGGCGGTAGCGGTCGCGTGCTCGGGGACGGTGGCGGTGAGTTGCTGGCCGCTCATGGTCATGACGCGGTGAAAGAGGCCGTGGGCGGAGGGCATGGACATGAGGGTGGCGCACTTGGCTCCGCCGCCCGACTGGCCGAAGATAAGGACGCGGGAGGGGTCGCCTCCGAACTCGGCGATGTTGTCGCGGACCCACTGGAGGGCAAGGACGAGGTCGAGCTGGCCGGTGTTGCCGGAGTCTGCGAAGGTGTCGCGGAGTGCCGGTGGGGCGATCTCGGCGAGGTAGAGGTAGCCGAAGAGGTTGAGGCGGTGAACGAGGGTGACGACGACGACATCACCGCGCTTGACGAGGCGGACGCCGTCGTAGACGGGGCCGTTGGGGGAACTGGAGGAGTAGGCTCCGCCGTGGATGTAGACGAGGACCGGGCGCTTGCGCTGATCGCGGAGCGCCGGGGTCCAGAGGTTTAGGCGGAGGCAGTCCTCGCTGTTGATGGGGCTGGCTTCGTCGAGCGGGGAGAAGGTGGAACGGCCTTCGCGGGCGTGGATGGGCTGCGGTGCCTGCGGGCCGAAGGCGAGGCAGTCGCGGATGCCGGGCCAGGGTGTGGGTTTTGATGGTGGGGCGAAGCGTGTCTTTGCTGTGTCGCCGCCGTAGGGGACGCCTTTGAAGACGAGGATGTTCTGGTCGGTGAAGCCGCGGACTTTGCCGCCAGTGGTGGTAGCGATTGGGGCGGTTTGAGCGAAGAGGTTTTTGGGGAGGAGGGAACTGGAGGCGAGGAGGGCGGAGTTTTGGAGGAGTTGGCGGCGGTTCATTGGTCCTACCTGTGGAGATGGTATATCGGGCGGGGCGGGAGAGATGCAATGATTTGTCGCTTCGCCCTGCGGGCTTCGCTCGGGCCTTCGGCAGAGCGGTAGCCGCTTTGGGGCGGCTGTTTTGGCACGGCTGAAGCCGTGCCCTTAAGCAATACGACCGACAAGATTGGTCC
Source organism: uncultured Acidobacteriaceae bacterium (assembly GCA_963741395.1). Lineage (GTDB taxonomy): Bacteria > Acidobacteriota > Terriglobia > Terriglobales > Acidobacteriaceae > Edaphobacter. The sequence continues at coordinate 9,770 of CAVUHV010000006.1, read as the reverse complement.
TCAGATCAATCTTTTGGTTGATGGTGATTATGGATCGGTCGGCCTAGGATGATGCGATCAGTGAAAGCCCCACTCTCGAGGTAACAGAATGACTCGTCTATACCGTAGGTTATTGGCATCAAGTGTCATCGGAGTGTCTTGCTTCGCCGTCGCGGCAGATCAGGGTGCGGACATCACGGTCTCCGGTTGGGTGATCGATTCGGCGTGCGCGTATACGAAGGGTCTCGACAAGCCGATCGGAGTGGCGTGTGCCAAGGCATGCGCGAAAAGCGGCTCTCCACTTGTCATCCTTCAAGAGGTCGGGTGGTCGCCTCGTAAAGAGCGAAACGGCCAAGGTCGGACTCTTCGGGGGTGATGGATGCTCTCACCCCTTGGGTTGAATGCGAAGATCTATCTGCTGGTCTTGCAATGCCGAGGATTGCGGCAGGATCCAATGGCGAGTCGGGGGTGCGGTCCGCGATACACTCACGCAACACTTCTATCCACGGCCAATACGCGGGTGAATCTCCCGCTTCCCAGCAACGCCCCCACAACACCCGCATTCCCCGCGCTCGCGCGATGTCGGATACTTCGTCCGCGATTCGAGTCTTGCCGATACCGGGCTCACCGCAGATCAGGAATACTTGTCCATGTCCCCGTAGAGTCGTCTCAAGTCCCGATACGAGTTCCTCGCATTCCTGGGAGCGGCCAACCAACGTGGCTCCATAGGAGCGCGCGAGAAATTTCGACTCACGGCTGAGATCAGAGCCTGGATCGGCCTGTCCTGGTTCATCGCGGCTTGTCATGAAAACTCTTGCGCCAATTTACCAACGTCGAATCGACGGTCGGGATCGCTGGAGGACTGGACAGTCTCACCGGTTGAAAGACGAATCGCGGCGAAATGCGCCAGGCGCAGCCACTGAGGGTGAATTCAATTCATATGAGCAATAGGCCCTTAGCTTCTTTATTTTCGTCGACGAGACTTTGCTGCGCGGTTGACGCTCGCGCTCTGCCGAACTTTTCGGCGGGCGTCCTGCTCCTGCCTTTCGGTATATCGGAAAAATCGATCAATCTTTCGGAGGCGATCGAGTGTCGCTCTAGTTGTACGGGCGAGCGCATCGAGCTCGGCGAGGGTGCGATTCTCGTGCTCGATGATCGATTGGATTTGCTTACGATAGAGTTTACCTCGTCGCGCGGCATCAGGTGGCGTCGCCCCCCGATTCCCTTGATAATTGTTTTGATCGGTATCATGGCTGGATTTCGTGCTCAAAACCCACTCCGTATTCGAAGCCGGCTTTCTTCGCTACATACTTCGCGAGGGTCTCGTTCTGACTGTGTAATCCTAGGAAGTCAGCATTGATCTTCGTTAGAGACTTTTGGGTTTGCCGTGTAAGCGGCAGACATGACCGAATATGACGATCAAATCGCTTGATCGATTTTCCCCAAATCCTGAGATATCCCGCCATGGCCAATGCTCCCCTGTATGGTTAGGCAACCCTTTTCAGAATTTAATTAGACATACTTTTCGCGCTGATGTGGCGCAACTGGCGTGTCGGGAAAGCCTGAAGAGTTTCACCGAGACTTCACCGATGTCTGGGGTTTACCCGGTTGCATCCACGACGGCGTGCCGACCCGGGATTGCTCCGGGAGCTTGATTTTTCGTTAGGAATGCCGAAAACGCTCTAAGCGAACACTCCTCTATCATTTTGCCCGATGCCATACTCGTATGCTCCTCCACGTTGACAAGTTGACTGCTACGAAGTCATGGGCCCCCACTACTCCTGTGTCAGGCTTAAAGCGAGCAGCGACGTGGGTAGTCCTTTGTGTGGCAAATTGCTGATTTTCCGCGGAAATCAGCAATTCGCCACAGACAAGTACCTCCGCTCCAAGGGAGCATGAGTCTCCACCGCATAACGCTCCTTTTCCTTGATTTTTGGAATCCCTCTTTTCCTATTTCTGAATTTCTCTCCTTATCTTAGGCGAGGATTAGGGTGAGGTGATGCGCACCGTATTCCACACGCGCTCGACTCTTTTACTGAGCGGATATTCGGGCTAAAAGGGAATTCGTAAGCACTCCGCGTCAATCTGAGTTGCGCATCCAGTCAGCGACGCGCTCGCCAATCATGATGCAGGTCAAATTGGTGTTGGCGCGCACGATGTTCGGCATCACCGAGGCATCGACCACACGCAATCCCCCGATGCCGCGCACGCGGCAGTACTGGTCGACTACTGCGCCGCGATCGCTCTCGGGACCCATCCGCGTCGTGCCCACCGGATGCCAGAGGGTGCCGCAATTGTTGCGAATCAAGTCGGCGAGCGCGGTATCGGAGTCCACCACGGCCTGATCGAATAGCTGCTGCTGCTGTGCGCCGCTCAAAAGCGGTTCAACCCATGTAGCCGCGAGCACTGGATGATGCATGATGCGCCAGATCAAACGCATGCCTTCCATCATCCGACGCATGTCCTCGGGATCAGAAAGGTAGTTGAGTTCGACAGCCGGTTGATCGTGGGGGTCGGCGCTACGCAGGCCGATCCGTCCGCGCGAGCGCGGCTGTTGCGGGGAAACAAAAACCGACAATACTGGCGGAGTGCCAGGCGGGGCCAGTCCCGGCATCAACGCCCAGTCGATTATCGGCGAAAAATAGAGCTGCATGTCATTGAATTCGGGCGAACCGCTCGCAGTGTAGCGCAGGACGATGCTGATTCGGGTGTGCTCGGTCCCTTCCGATCGTTCAATTGCTTCGTTCGCCATGGCCGCAATAACTCCGGCGAATGGGTGGTCGATCAGGTTGGCACCGACCCCCGGGGAATCGACCAGCGCATGTATGCCGTGCCGTTCGAGTTCACCCCGCGGCCCAATTCCTGAGCGCATCAGGATGGCCGGAGAGGCGAACGCGCCCGCAGAGAGCGTGACCCGTTTTCCGCGGACGCGCTGCATCTCTGAACCCGATTCGATCGCGACTCCAAGTGCACGGCCATTCTCGATTAGTACTCGATTGACAAGACATCCACCGCGAATCGTCAAATTCAGGCGGTTGCGGGCCGGGGCGAGATAGCCGATTGCGGTCGAGACGCGGATTCCTTCGCGCAGATTGCGCGCTGCCGGGCTGACACCGGTCGATTGCGGATCGTTGAAGTCCGGCGAGTCGGGGAAGCCCAGGCTGCGACAGGAGGCGTGGAAGGCACTGACCGATGGATGCCAATTCGACGGTTTGGATCGCTGATCCAAATTGGACCTTCCTTTCCGTGCAGGTCGCCACCGAAATCCGCGTCGTGCTCCAGCTTGCGGTAAAAGGGCAGCACGTTTTCAAAACTCCATTCAGTGTTGCCCGACGCGACCCATTGGTCGAAATCCGCGGGCATCCCACGAATCGCGATCGACGAGTTGATGGCCGGAACATCCTCCCGTCACTTTGCCGCGATGGAATAGGATTTCGCGCTGCGGCGTTGCTTGCGCAACCCAGCCCCAGTTGTGGTCCGCGAGCGCAGTCGCCGTGCGCAGCAAATCGTTCGGGGTCTCGTCTATCGTGCGGTAGTCGGGGCCAGCCTCGAGCAGCAAGACGGAGCGATCTGGGTCTTCACTGAGACGTGCGGCCAACACTGCGCCGGCAGAGCCCGCACCAACGACAATATCGTCGTAGTCCATTTGTGACTTCCTCGACTAAAATCTCACTTATCGAGGTTCCCCTACCCAGACCCGCCTCCGTGGGCGCAGCCTCCAGTGCTCTAGCAGGTAACTATCGCCATTGCTCTCTCATGCATGGGGCAGTGCCGATTCTGTTCTATCGCGTTGCCCCTCTCTAACGTTCTTGCGGCGCGCCCGCCTTGGCATCGCGCGAGCCTGCCTTCCCGCCCGCGGAGCGCATGAATCTCGCCAGGAGTGCGTCGAAGACGCGATCGGGAAGCAGCCAGTGAAGGAAGGCCAGCAGCTTCGCGTCAGTGCCCACCAAGTACCGTGTGCGCGGCCGTCTGGCGCTCAGCGCATGCTCGACGACCTTCGCCACTCTCTCCGCCGGCGCAGCCGGGCCCTGGAGCAGCTTGCGGACCACATCTAACTCTTGCCCGTAGTAACGGACCCCGTCCGGAGGAAGCGCGCGAAGACCTTCGTCAACGGCGCTGAGGGCTTTTTCGAGCATTGGGGTCTTGATATTCCCGGGTTCGACAATCGAAACGTTGATTCCGAACGGCTTGAGCTCGGCGCGAAGGGAATCTGAGAGTGCCTCCAGAGCGAACTTCGAACCGTTGTAAGGGAACAGGAATGGAGCGGCCATCTTGCCGCCGATCGACGAGATGTTCACGATCCGTCCGCGGCTCCGGCGGAGCGCCGGGATGAACGCCTGGATCACTGCCAGCGGTCCCACGAGGTTTACTTCCATCTGTCGACGAAGCTCAGACGGCGCAAGAAACTCGATCGGGCCGCCGATCCCGATGCCGGCGTTGTTGACAAGCCCGATCAGCGGAAGTTCTCCCAAAGCCCGGTCCACCTGCACGACAGCGTCAGAGACAGTCCGTGCGTCCGTTACGTCCAGTATCACCGAACTCAGGCGAGACGATGCGACCTTGGTCAGAGCCTCACCGTCGGACGCTTTGCGCACGCCGGCGAACACCCGGTAACCGCGTTGATCGAGGTAGAGCGCGCATTCTTTGCCGATGCCGCTCGAAGCACCCGTGATCACGACTCCGCCCCCAGCGAGTCCCGAGCCTCGAACGTCGTTGGCCATGATTGTTCTCCCCTTGCGAACCAACGCCCGATTGATTGAATCTGTACACTCCCCGCTATCAAATTGCCGTGCGAGCGTCTATTCGGTGGCAACTTCCGTGGCCCTGCTATTCCTTGGCGAACACCGGTGATAAGAGGGAAGGCGGTCGCTCTGTCAAAGGGGTAAAGCGATGCGCTGCACCAAGTGCGGCATCGACAACGCCGCCGGTTCGCGGTTCTGCAATCAGTGCGCGACGCCGCTCAGCCGGGCGTGTCCGAAGTGCGCTCATCTGAACGCGCCTGATGCGAAATTCTGCGCCGAGTGCGCCCAAGCACTCACTTCGGACGCATCGAAGTCGTCGGCGCGCACCTCTTCAATGTCATTGGTGCGGATAGCGTTGGAATCGGCCGACGCTGACGTCGCGGATGGAGAGCGCAAGACGGTCACCGCGGTGTTCGCCGACATCAAGGGTTCGATGGATCTGATGGAAGACCTCGATCCGGAAGAAGCGCGTGCGATCGTTGATCCTGCGCTCAAGCTGATGATCGATGCGGCGCATCGGTATGGCGGCTACATCGTGCAATCGACCGGCGACGGCGTCTTTGCGCTGTTTGGTGCGCCCGTCGCGCACGAGGACCATCCGCAACGCGCCGTGTTCGCCGCTCTGCGCATGCAGGAAGAGGTCAAGCGCTTCGCCGAGAAGCTGCGCGCGGAAAAGGGAGTCAATCTGCAAGTCCGTGTCGGCGTGAACACCGGCGAAGTTGTGGTCCGTTCGATCAAGACCGACGACGCGCATACCGAGTACACGCCCATCGGACACTCGACTGGCCTTGCCTCGCGGCTACAGGCGCTCGCATCGCTGGGATCGATCGCAATCAGCGAGACCGTGCGTAAGCTGGTCGAAGGTTATTTCGCACTCAAGCCCCGGGGGCCGGCGCGGATCAAAGGTGTCAGCGAGCCGGTCAACGTTTATGAAGTGACGGGACTGGGGCCGCTGCGCACGGAGCGGGTGGGGATGATCGCGTGGTGGTCGGTGACCTTCTCGTCGTTGACCACGCGCGCCAGCGGCAGCACGTCGAGCCCGGTCACGAATTCGGCCCCGGCCCGGTATTCGTCGTGGGAGCCGACGAGCTCGGCGATCGGCTTGATCTCCTCGACCATGTCCGTGGGCAGGTAGCGCGAGTTCGTGCGGGGAGAGGTGAGCGCCTTGTGCTCCTCGTAGAGGCGCTGGGCGGCGGCCAGCGTGCGGCGGGCCGAGAAGCCGTAGCGGGTGTTGGCCTCGCGCTGCAGCGTCGTCAGGTCGTAGAGCATCGGCGCTTTCTCGCGCTGCTCTTTCTTCTCCAGCTTGGTCATCGTCCCCGGGCGCCCGCTGCAGGCGCGGACGATCGCCTCGGCGAGCTCCTGGCTGACGATCCGGGGACCGCGGGCGACCTCTTTCTGACCGGGGGCGTGGAAGTGGCCGCGGTAGACACGCTCGCCGTCGCCGCCGTTCTAGGGGGCGGCCGCGAAGACCGCGTCCACCAGCCAGTACGGCTCGGGCTTGAAGGCGCGGATCTCCTCCTCGCGGCGAGCGCACGATCGCCAGCGTGGGCGTCTGCACGCGCCCCAGCGAGACGGCCCCGTCGAAGCTGCTGCGCAGCCGGATGGTGGCGGCGCGGGTCGCGTTCATGCCGACGATCCAGTCGGCCTCCGAGCGCGAGCGGGCGGCCTCCTCGAGGCTCTCGAACTCCGCGGCCGGCTGGAGCGCTCCGAGCGCGTTCTTCATGGCGGCGTTGGTCATCGAGTTCAGCCACAGCCGCTTGACGGGCTTCTTGCCCTTCGCCTGCTCGTAGGTGTAGGCGAAGATCAGCTCTCCCTCGCGGCCGGCGTCGCAGGCGTTGACGACCTCCTCGACGTCCTCGCGTGCCATCAGCCGCGTGATCACCGACATCTGCTTGCGCGAGCGCTCGTCGCGGACCACGAGCTTGAAGTGGTCCGGGACGATCGGCAGGTCGGCCATGCGCCAGCTCTTGTATTTGGCGTTGTAGGCGTCCGGCTCGGCGAGCTGGACCAGGTGCCGACGGCCCAGGTGACGATGTCGTCGGGGCCCTCGAGATAGCCCTCCTGCTTCTGGAAGGGGCCGGTGAGAACGCGCGCGAGGTCCTGACCGACGGACGGCTTCTCCGCCACCAGGAGGGTCTTGGACATGGCGGTCAGCCTAGCGAGGGCCACCGCCGCGCGGCCCGCTCAGCCGCTGGTGCACCCTTCCGTGCCGACCGTGAGGCCGGCCGCGGCACGTTCCCTGGCGGCCCGCAGCACCGCCGCGAGCGAGCCGTTGGCGACCCCGTAGCCGCCCTCGGAGTTGCCCGCCACCGTGGCGGCGAACACCGTCGTCAGCACCCGGCCGCGGGAGTCGAGCATCGGCCCCCCGGAGTTGCCGGGCCGCACCCGCCCCCGCAGCGGGGTCAGCAGGCGCTGCACGGGTCCGTTGCCGTAGGCGTCCTCGGTGAGCACGTTCTGCGTGCGCCCGATCCTGGCCCGCAACGAGGTCGAGGGGCCCGTTTTCGGGGTAGCCGGCGATCACCCCGGCGGTCCCGGAGGGCGGATCGTCGCGGACGCCGAGGGCGGGGGCAATCCGAGGCCGGGGACCTCGAGCACGGCGAGGTCGTCGTGGCGGTCGAAGGCCAGCACCCGGGCCGGCATGGCGGGCTTTGGCCCCCCACCTCGACCTCGGTGTCGCCCTCGCCCGCGACCACGTGCGCGTTCGTCACCACCAGGTCGTTCCCGGCGCTCCATCCGGAGCCCTCGATCGCCAGCCCGCAGGCGGTGCCGATCACCCGCACCACGTCGCGGGCCGCCGACCTCACGGCCGCATCCCCGACCAGGCGCGGTTCGGGGGCGCGACGCCGGCGAGGGGCCGGTGATCGACGGCAGCGGATCGAGGCGGGCCACGCCCCCAGGATCGGTCCCGAGGGGGGCAGCAGTTCGTCAGCTCCTGAGGATCACCGAGCGCTGGATGTCGGCCCGCAGCTGGGACTCGCCCGGCGCCTGGGCCGCCACGGCGGCGGCGATCCACACGATCCCGAGGCCGAGGGCGACGCCGAGGGCCGCGCCGAGGACGCCGTCGAGCACGCCGAGGCCCGGCATCATCAGGCCGCGGCGGATTCTGAAGCCGAAGCCCTCGAAGCCGGTCGCGAGCAGCGCCCCGGCCAGCAGCGCGCCGAGCAGGCCGAAGGCGGGGGCGTAGGGGAGCCGAGCCCTGGGGCAGCAGCAGCGGCCCGAGTCTGGTTCCGATGAAGGCGCCGAGCAGGAAGCCGCCGAATGACAGCGCCCCCACGATGAAGCCCTGGCGGAAGCCGAGAAGGGCGAGGATGCTGGCGAACGCGACAATAAGCCAGTCCAGCGATGTCGACCACGAGTGTTCTACCGGCTCAGTGCCCGCGAACCGTAAGGCTCGCACTCGGCGCGCGCGGTGGCTGCTCGCGGTCGCGGTGCTCGCCTTCGCCTTCGGGGCCTATCGTGGCCGCCGAGTCCGGCGGCATGGGCGCGAAGGCCCTCGCCCGCAGCTTCGCCCGGGAGTGGGCGGCGCGGGAATACCGCGCGATGTACGAACAGCTCGACGCCGGCGACCCGCCACGGCGTCTCGCTGGCCCACCTCGAAGCGGTGATGCGTCCTCCGCCGCCACCGCGACGCTGATCTCGGCCCGCACCGCGGGCTCCGCGCGAGCGCTCGGAAGTGACGAACTCGAGGTGCCGATCCGTGTCCGGACGCGCATGTTCGGCACGCGCGTGCTGCCCTACCGCCTGCGCATCGTCAGCCCCCGAAGGCACCCCCGAGGTGGCGTGGGGACACTCGGTGGCGTTTCCGGGCTGCGCCCCGGGGAGCAGCTACGCGCACCACCAACCTGCCCCGGCGGGCGACGCTGCTGGCCGACGACGGCAGCGTGCTGGCCGAATCGCCGCCCGGCGCCGGCGGCGAAGAAGCCGGCTCGCGCGTGTCTCCGATCGGCGAGGCGGCCGCCGCGGCGCTGGGGACGGTCGGCCCCGTGCCCGCCGGGCGGCGCGCCGAACTGGAAGCGATGGGCGTACCCCCACAGGGGCCCGTCGGCCTCAGCGGCCTGGAGCTCGCCTTCGACGCCCGCCTGCGGGGAGCGCCCGGGGGTCAGCTGCTGGCGGGGAGCCGGGTGCTGGCCTCGGTCGAGCCGCATCCCGCGCCGCCGGTGCGCACGAGCATCTCCCCGGCGCTGCAGCGGGACACCGTGGCCGCGCTCGGGGCCCAGTACGGAGGGGTGGTCCTGATGCGTCCCTCGGGGCAGATCCTGGCCGTCGCCGGGATCGGTCTCGAAGGCCTCCAGCCCCCCGGGTCGACCTTCAAGATGGTGACCGTCTCCGGCGTGCTGATGGCGCACCTGGCGAGCCCCCACACGGTGTTCCCCTACGCCACCTATGCGACCCTCGACGGGGTCAAGCTGAGCAACGCCAACGGCGAGGAATGCGGCGGGACGCTGGAAACCGCCTTCGCGGTGTCGTGCAACTCGGTGTTCTCGCCGCTGGGGGTCAAGCTCGGCGCCGCGCGGCTGGTGGCGAGCGCCGAACGGCTCGGCTTCAACCCCCCCACGGGCATCCCCGGGGCACCCGAGAGCACGCTCCCGCCGGCCGGCGAAATCCGAGGGCGAACTGGACGTCGGCTCGACCGCCATCGGCCAGGGCAGCGTGCTGGCGACGCCGCTGCAGATGGCGACCGTCGCCGCCACGATCGCCGACGGCGGCCAGCGCCCTCAGCCGACCTTCCTCCCCGGGGCCCAGCCGCGCGCGCGGGCGGGGGCGCTGCCGGCGTCGGTGGCGAGCACCGTCAGGCGGCTGATGATCGGCGTGGTCCGGGAAGGAACCGGCACTTCGGCCGCGATCCCGGGGGTGACGGTGGCCGGCAAGACCGGCACCGCCGAACTCAAGAGCGCCTGCCCGACCACCCAGAGCGCCCCCCAGGAAACCGCCTCCGGGAGCCAAGACCAGGAATCGTGCGCCGCCAACGAAGCCCAGAACACCGACGCCTGGTTCGCGGCCTTCGCGCCCGCGCTGCACCCGCGCCTGGTCGTGTGCGTGCTGATGGTC
>CAVUHV010000005.1:0-548882 GCA_963741395.1 uncultured Acidobacteriaceae bacterium | reverse complement strand
CTCGCCATCTGCCTCACCATTGGATATCGGTTTGCTTGCCGCAGGACATGCCCAGGAAGGCAGCTTATCGCGAGCCGAAGAATGTATCGAAAACAGTACCTCATCAACTCGCGGGGCGGGGAATACGTCACTCCCCTGGCAGAAGGTTTCGCTGCAGTCGGGATGGGAGATTTCGATCTGGCGCTTCAGTGCCTGGATGAAGCGTACGACCACAAAACAAACTTCGTGAATCTGTTGGCGATCGAGCCGTTCTTTCATCCTCTTCACGCTGACCGCAGGTTTGCCAAACTCCTGAAAAAGCTAAACTTGTCGCACTGACAGGTGCCGCAAGCAGTGTCGTTAGCTTACGAAGGGCTTACGTAGGGCTTACGAGGCATTACTCCCCCCGCTTCCGCGTTCGAGGCACCATTGCCTCATGAAACGACGCATTCCAACAACCTGCTTGGCCTTCACCCTGGGGACGCTGGCGCTGCTGGCGCGAGGCCAGAATCTCACACCTCTGTCCCCCCCCGCCCACGGTTCGTAGTAGGCGGCGGGACAACAATCAAACCTCCCTGAATTGACTCTCGAACAGGCGGTTGAACAAGCTGTTGCGAACAACAGCAGTCCGAAGACCGCCAGCCTCGATACACTCCGGGCCGCCGACGATCTGGCTGCGAATAAGACAAGGCGTTTTGCGAATACGCAGGTCACTGCGCTCGGCGCCCAACTGGTTACGAAGCCATCGGTTACTTACCCGGCAGGCTCGCTTGGGGTATACAGCGCGACCGGGCCGATCCCGGCGACGAATCAGAAAGTCGAGATCCCGCGAAAACCCGTAGGCATAGTGAATGTCTCGGTTGCCCAGCCGCTTTCGACGCAGTACCAGCTCCATTTGCAATTGAAAGCTCTTGAGCTGGGGCTGGAAGGTACGCGCCAGGACCAGGTGAAAACGCGTCTGGAGGTGGTCGACCAGGTTCGACGTGCTTACTACGCGGTTGTCGAGGCACAGAGCGCTTTGGATAGCCTTCAGGCGTCACTCCCTTACTACCGGGAATCGCATCGTCTGGCAGTAGTGAACCGCGGTAAAGAGACGATTCTCGAATCGGATTTGCTGAACGCCGATGCGCAGCTTTTGAAGTTACAGAATGCCATCAGCGATGCGAGCGACAGGGTCGCGTCGGCGAGCGAAGATTTGAGCGATCTGATGGGCCGGGACGTACACACGCAGTTCCGGGTTGCGGCGATCGGCGATGCAGATACCGATCTCGCCACACCCGAAGCCATGGAAGCCCGCGCTCTTCAAAACCGGCCAGATGTGAAGAAGGCGAAGCTTCAGGTGCAGCAAGCCAATTACGACGCGCGGGCGAAGAAGGCGGAATATATCCCCGACGTAGTCTCGCATTCAGTTACTACACAACCGCGAACTTCGAGAATGTTTTTCCAAGCAACGTCGGGACAGTGGGTGTGTCGGTCCGGTGGGAACCGTGGGACTGGGGACGCAGGCACCAGGAATACGAGGAAAAGCGAGCGAAGGAAGAACAGGCCACGGTTGGAGTTGGCGCTACGGAACGCGCCGTTCTCCTGGAGGTGAGAAAATGCGCGCCGGCAACTCGAGAACACGCGCCGACAACTGACCCTCAGCGATGCAAACGAAAGTACGGCCCGGCAGAAGCTCAAAGAGTTGCAGGAGAAGGTGAAGCGCGAAGCGGCATTAAGCAGAGATTTATATCAAGCACAGTCGGATCTGGCATCCGCGGACAGCCAGCAGCAACAGGCTCTCACTGCCTTCTGGAAGGCCAGAGCCGATTTGAAAAAGGCGATAGGAGAAGAATGATGCGATCGCATCCGGCTATGCAAGTTTTGCAGCTTTTTCGGTTCTCGTCGGCTGCGCAAAAACGCAGAAGGCGGGGCCAGAGCCGGTTCCCGTTGTGGCGGAGATTGTGGCTACTCAGCAGGTCGAGCCCAGTTGGACTTACTCCGGCGAGATTCGTCCGGACACTGAGGTTCAACTGGCCTTCAAGGAACCCGGTTATATCGCCGCTCTGTATCGAGTGAAGGGCGTCGATGGTCGGATGCGTGATCTGCAGGTAGGCGACGAAATACCTGCTGGTGCCACGCTGGCCCGACTGCGCAGCTCCGATTATCAAGCCTCGCTCAACTCCGCGGTCGGCCAGCAGCGCTCAGCGCAGGGTACGCTTGATGCTTCGCAAGCAGAACTCACCCTAGTAAAGGCCGACCAGGCAAAGGCGGATCTTGATTTTGAGCGTGCACAAGCGCTCTATGCCGCCAAAGCAATGACTCGCCCGGATTACGATGCGGCGGTGGATCAGCACCTCGGCCGCCGCCAGTGTTGAAGCCGCCGTGCGACAGATCGAGGCGCGCCGCGGGCAGTTGAGCGCGGCGTCGGCGCAGGCTGTCTCCGCGCGGATCAATCTTGGCGATACGAGCCTGAACGCTCCACGCCTGGAGTCATCGTCGAAAAGAGTGTGGAACCGGGCAGCCTGGTTGCTGCAGGGACAAGGGCATTCACGCTCGACGATACGCGCGTCGTGAAGGTGAACTTCGGAGTTCCCGACAACATGCTGGCACACCTCAAGCTAGGAGCACCGGTGCCTGTGCAACTTGATGCCTTGCAGGGGAGGACCTTCACAGGGCAAATTACGGGAATCTCCGCCTCCGCAAATCGCGAGTCACGGGTTTTCAACATCGAGGTTACTCTGCCGAACCGGGATCGCTCGCTCAAGGTGGGCATGATCGCACGCATCCGTATAGAGCAAGCGAATACGCAAACTGTGCCTGTAGTACCACTGACTGCTTTGATGACCACCGAATCCGGTTCGAATAACTATTCGGTCTTCACTGTAACGAAGCGCGATGGAAAACAGTTTGCGCAATTGAAGAGTGTGAGGATTGGTGAAACTTTCGGCAAGTCGGTCGTCATCGACGAAGGCCTTACTCCCGGCGAACGAATCGTAATCAACCGTACTAACCAGCTAAGCGATGGAAGCCTGATCCGAGTGATCGAGCAGGAGGGCCAGCAATGACACACGCACAGAACGAACGGTCCACGGACAAGAAACAGAATCTCGCCCGCTTCTTCCTAGAGCAGCGGCACATCGCATGGGTCTCTCTCGCGGTCGCGCTCCTCTGGGGAGTCTACGGGCTATTGAAAATGCCGCAACGGAAGGACCCGGATATTCCCGTGCGCCAGGCGATGATTATCGTGCCATGGCAGGGGACATCGTCCGAACAGGTAGAGCAACTGGTGACCAGGAAGATCGAGCAGGCTATTGCTCTGAATCAATGGGTGACGGAGATCAAGAGCGCCTCCAGAACCGGCTCGGCGATGGTTCAATTCGAGCTGGCTGAAAAGGGAAAGTACGACAGGGACAAGGAACTGGACGACGTCAAGATCAGGCTGGACGCCATCCACGACCTTCCCCAGGGAACGGGGCCCATTCTGTACATCAAGGACTTCGGGGATACGTCCGCATTGATGCTCACAGTAGCGAGTCCGCCGGCCGATCCAGCCCAGGTCGCCTGGATAAGCAAACTAGTTGAGACACAGGTCCGGCAGGTTCGGAGTGGTTTGGATCCGCATACTCAGCCGCGGCGTTCCATTGTTGTGGTTTTTCCGAAGTCTATCGATAGCGACGAAGTCGAGCGCAAGTTGTCTTGGGTGACCCGAGACATGGCAACCCAACATCTATGTTCCGATGTGCGAGTGTTTTCGGGAGCGGGGTTCACAGGGGTGGACCTGGCGACGAACCTCAGCACTCCTGGTCTGCAGTCGGCCTTGAGGAAGTTCGCAAATCAGAACCTGCAAACCGACGAACTTCATCCCGATGCATGGAAACCTGCGATCATCGACGAACCGGCAAACACCACCGCGGCGCTTCAGGCCGTGGCCGGTGACAAGTACACTTATCGCGACCTGGACGACTTTACCGATACCCTTCAGCGAAGCCTCAAAACGCTGTCGATCGTGGCGAAGGCAGAACGTTCCGGGGTACTGGACGAGAACGTATTTCTGAATTTCTCGCAGCAGCGCCTGGCGCAATACAAGCTAAGGCCGGCGGATCTTTCCAATATCCTCGCGGCCCGGAATCTACCGGAGAGCGGCCAAACGCTCAATGCACGCGGACGCACGGTCAGCGTCAACACCACAGGCGAGTTCAAGAGCATCGACGATCTGCGGAATGTAGTGATAGGCACGTCGCCGAACGGGACGCCGCTTTACTTGCGGGATCTTGTGGACATCGACAGGGGATACGAGAATCCCCCTTCGTTCCTGAACCGGTACACGCGCCGCGACGAAAACGGCAGATGGATCACGACACGCGCGATTACGCTCTCGATCCAGATGAAGAAGGGAGAACAGATCGGATCTTTTGGAAAACAGGTTGACGCCAATCTGGCGAGCGTCAGAAAAACATTGCCGGCCGACCTGGTGCTGGCGAGGACCTCGGACCAGCCACTGCAGGTACACGACAGCATTGAGCTCTTCAGCCATAGCTTGATCGAGGCGCTGGTACTGGTGGTAATTGTGGCTCTGATTGGCTTCTGGAGCTGGCGGACGGCCATTCTGATTGCGGCGTCCATGCCAATTACGCTCGCGATCACGTTTGGGGTCATCAACACGCTTGGGATCGACCTGCAACAGGTCTCTATCGCTTCACTGATCATTGCGCTCGGACTATTGGTCGATGTACCGGTGGTATCCGGCGACGCAATCGTGCGCGAACTGGGTGCCGGCCAGCCACGGTCCGTCGCCGCGTGGCTGGACCAACGAAGCTGTTCAAAACGATGGCGTTTGCGACTGTCACGAATATCGTTTCCTATTTGCCATTTCTGCTGTTGCCCGGAGATACAGGCAAATTCCTGTACAGTCTGCCTATCGTCATTAGTTGTTCGCTGCTGGCGGCCCTGCTCGTCTCGATGACCTTTGTGCCGCTCATCAGTTCGTTTCTATTGGAAAGCAGGAGCGAAACTCCTATCGAGGAGAGGCGGCAGCGCGGGTTCACGGGTTGGTATTTTCGAACGGCAAAGAAGGCCATTGAACACAGGAAAGTCTGCCTGGCAGCATCTCTCGGTCTGCTGGTAGCGGGCGGCGTCGTATTCTCCACGCTCAAGCCGCAGTTCTTTCCAAAGGATCTTCAATACTTTTCTTACATCGACGTGTGGCTGCCTGAAGACACTCCCGCGAGCGCGACCAGCGCGGTCGCCCAGCAGGTGGAATCCATCACCCGCCGAGTAGCGGAAGAGTATGGCAGGAGCCACCCAGAGCACGGACACCCGAAGGATGTCTTGCAATCGATGACCACGTTTGTGGGCGGCGGCGGTCCTCGCTTCTGGAGTAGCGCCACACCCGAGGACAGGCAAACCAACTATGCTCAAGTGATTCTGCGAACGAAAGACAATCATGATACGACCCCACTGCTTGCCCTTTTGCAGCCGGAACTAGACAGACAAATTCCTGGAGCAATCATCGATACGAGGACTCTCGAAACGGGCAAGCCGGTTGGAATTCCGATTCAGGTCAGAATCTCCGGCGAAGATCTGCCACGTCTCAGAGCGGAAGCCGAACAGCTGAAGCAAATCTTTCGCGACATTCCCATCGCCGCCAGAGTTCGAGACGATTGGGGCGAGCCGAGTGCAAGAGAAGTGGTGCACGTCGATGCGGACCGGGCAAACCTGGCGCACGTCACAAACGCAGATGTTTCCGATTCCGTCAGTGCGGCTCTTCATGGGATTACGGCTGGAGTTTTGAGAGATGGCAACAAGCAGGTTCCGATTGTTGGACGCATGCAGATGGAGGAGCGGTCCCAACTCTCCGATCTGCGCAGTCTATACGTTTTCTCGCGGCAAGACACCCCTCCAGTGCCTCTCGATCAGGTGGCGACGACTACCCTGAGTCCGGTAACGCCTAAAATCCGGCGCTTCGATCAGTACCGCACCATTACTGTGCAGTGCTGGCCCACGCAGGGGCATTTACCCTCGGAGGTAATCGCAGCGGCTATGCCAAAGCTGGAGGCATTCCAGAAGCAGCTTCCCGACGGGTTTATATTCCGCTTCGCAGGTGAGCAAAAAGAGCAGGTCAGCGGCTTTGCTGACCTCACTACGGTGCTGCTCATTTGCGTTAGCGGCATTTACTTGGCGCTCCTCGCACAGTTCAAGCATGCGTTCAAACCCCTCATCGTCTTTGCCGCCATTCCGTACGGCGTTGTCGGTGCAATCTTTTCACTCGCCATTATGGGCCAGCCCTTTGGGTTCATGGCATTCCTTGGGATCATCAGTCTCATCGGTGTCATTGTGAGTCACATCATTGTGCTCTTTGAATTTATCGAGGAGCGACGAGAAGAGGGTGAGGAATTGGAGTTGGCTCTGATCGATGCCGGCATCCTTCGTTTGCGGCCAGTGATGATCACGGTTGCGGCCACAGTGATTGCGCTGTTTCCGTTGGCTGCACACGGCGGCCCGCTTTGGGAGCCTCTTTGCTATGCGCAGATTGGGGGACTGACGATCGCCACTTTCGTGACGCTTGGGCTGGTTCCCGTCCTCTATTCCTTCGTCGTGCTAGATCTGAAATTGATCCGTTGGGAACAAGCGGAGCACACGGCTTCGGCTGCTTCAGAGAAACCGGCAGAGATGCCTGCAATATCGGGGGTGCATGCGTGACCGATATGAACTTTGGACACATCATCCAATACGCAACATTATTGTCGCTTCTGATGGGAGGTCTCGGTGTGGTTGTCGCGGTCTTAAATCACCGTGTGCAGGTGAAGACGCAAATCTTCCTGGCAATGTCTGCCCAGTATGACGAACTGTTGAAGAACTCTTCGGCGGCATTCTGGCTGAGTGTGCCAGTTGGCACTCAGCTTCCTAGGAGGGCCCCTATGGCAGGCTCTTTGTTATGCACAGATAGGCGGGCTTGCCGTGGCAACGTTCATCACGTTACTGTTGGTGCCCGTCCTTTACAGCATCTTCGTTCTTGATCTGAAAATCATCCGCTGGGAAACGAAACAACCTCCGGCGGAGACTGGAGCTCGGCCAGCCCCTGAAATGGGCCTCCACACCAGCCGATGACAAAGGTCACTTGGTTTGTCACGGGCTTTGCGCGCCTGACTGGGGCGTAGCGGCAATGGGAAAGACGCTCGAATGAAGCAGTGAGCATGTTTAGTTCGTTGAAGGCTTTTGCGATGATTCTTTTTAATCAAGTTACCGCGGCTGTTCTTCTGCTGAGTCTTACACTATGCTTGCAGTGCGCCGGCGTAATTACGCTCATCGAGTGGCTAAAGCGTGTTCTGACCACGGACATTCACAAGCATGGGCCAAGTTACTCGGCTACCCTGGTAGTGAAATCGACGGTCGCAATTGTAATTCTGCACGGGCTTGAGATTCTTCTCTGGGCCAGTTTCTACCGGACGCGTTGCTTCCCGTCATGGGAGCTTGCCTTTTACTTCTCCGCGAGCAGCTATTCCACTGTGGGATATGGTGATCTGATTCTCCCGTCCAACTGGCGACTCTTAGGGCCTCTGGAGGCGATCACTGGTGTGTTGATGTGCGGAATATCGGTCAGTGTTCTGTTTGCTCTCGTCACCCGGTTGCTCGATCGCGACACGCAATCTTCGTTGAAAAAGTCAACTGGACAAAGCCATGCCTAACGCTAACACCTGAAGAGGTAATCAATTTTCTTATGAATACTAAGACAACAGCGAAACCGCAAACAGCTTTGGATGCTGCCAGACTCATGAACACTCAATACGGATGCGGTCCAGTGAGGTTCGCTGGAACGAGCGAAGCACTGTACGAGCGTCACCTCCTGTTTGACAGTGGCGTCGATTTAAGCGCAGCAACGGTGCGCGACCGCTTCGAAGCGCTTGCCCGGTCGGTGCGCGACATTTTGTCACAGCGATGGCTTCTAACAGAGAAAACCTACGAACAGGAAAATCCCAAGCGGCTCTACTATCTCTCGATCGAGTACCTCATCGGCCGCTCACTGGAAAACAATGTTACGAATCTTCTGCTCATGCCTTTTGCGAAGCAGGTCATCGAAGAAAAGAAATTAAATCTTGTCGAGATAGTGGAGCAGGAACCCGATGCGGGTCTCGGCAATGGCGGGCTTGGGCGCTTGGCAGCCTGCTTCATTGAATCCGCCGCGACCATGCAGCTCCCCGTTATGGGTTACGGGCTGCGATATGAGTACGGCATCTTCAAACAGTCAATCCAGAACGGATGGCAAAAGGAGATGCCAGACAACTGGCTGCGTTCTCCCGACCCGTGGGAGTTCGCCCGCCCCAACGAGAAGGTGGAAGTCAGCTTAGGTTGCTCGTTCGAGCTCAGCGGAGGCAGTTTGCGCGCCGTACCGGGACGTCCATCGACTCTGATCGGCATCCCTTTTGACCGCCCTGTTATCGGCTATGGCGGTTCCACGATCAACACTCTTCGTCTCTGGGCAGCGACTGCCCAAGACTACTTCAACTTTGAAGAGTTCTCGCACGGCGATTTTGTAGAGGCATTTACTCAGACCCTGTCCGCTGAAACACTAACCCGGGTTCTTTATCCCGATGATTCTCGATTGGTGGGACAAGGGCTACGCCTGATACAGGAGTACTTCCTTGTTGCCTGCTCCCTGGCGGATGCTGTGCGCCGATTCCAACGTGGCAACTCCGATTGGCGCTTATTTGCGGAAAAAGTCGCGATTCAGATGAACGATACGCACCCGGCTCTGTCAGTGCCGGAGCTCATGCGGATCTTGGTAGACCAGGTGCACCTTGGATGGGACGAAGCCTGGCACATCACGCAGAACACATTGGCCTACACAAACCATACCTTGTTGCCGGAAGCGCTCGAAAAATGGCCAGTACGGTGGTTTGAAGACATGCTGCCCAGGCAACTGGAGATTATCTACGAAATCAATCGCCGTTTTCTAGACAACGTTCGCAAATCGTTTCCGGGCGATGAAGGCCGCGTTCAACGCGCAAGCCTTATCGAAGAGGGTGCGGAAAACAAGGTTCGCATGGCAAATCTGGCGGTGGTAGGTTCCCATAGCACCAATGGTGTGGCTGTGATTCACTCGAACCTGTTGCGCAAGACAACACTAAAAGACCTGGCAGAGATCTTTCCTGAGCGTTTTAACAACAAGACAAATGGAGTCACGCCCCGGCGTTGGTTGCTACTTTGCAATCCCGAGCTTTCCGGACTCATCTCAAATGCAATTGGAGACGGCTGGATCAAGGACCTAAGCCAGTTAGGCAAGCTGAACGCATTCACCTTGGACAGCGCCTTCCGTCACGACTTCCTAAAAGCCAAGCGCAACGCCAAGCGGAACTTTTGTGATTGGTTCAGGGGGTCGACCGGACAGGTCCTTGATCCGGATACAATCTTCGATTGCCAGGTTAAACGTATCCATGAGTACAAACGTCAGCTGCTGAATGCCTTGCGCATCGTAGTGCTTTACAACCAGCTACGGGAGAACCCTGGCCTGAACATGCATCCACGGACGTTTTTCTTTGCCGGCAAGGCTGCTCCTGCATATCGGCTCGCCAAACTGATTATCAAGTTCATCAACAATCTCGCCGCCACCGTTGACGGTGACCCGGCCGTGCGCGGGCGGATCAAAGTAGTATTTCTGCCCGAGTACTGCGTCTCGCTTGCAGAGCACCTGATCCCCACCAGTGACGTCTCCAACCAGATTTCAACTGCAGGCTACGAAGCCAGCGGCACAAGCAATATGAAGTTTATGATGAACGGCGCATTGACGATCGGCACACGCGATGGCGCAACGATTGAGATGGCCGCGCAAGCGGGTGAAGAAAACTTCTTTCTTTTCGGACTCACGGCGGAGCAGGTGGCCGGCAGTCGCGCCTGGTACAACCCGCACTGGCACTACGAACACGAGCCCGAGACCCGCGAAGCGTTAGACTTGATATTCTCCGGTTACTTTAGTCGCAATGAACCAGGGGTCTTCGCCCCGCTGCGGGACGCGTTGCTTACGCAGGGCGATCACTATATGCACCTGGCGGACCTAAAGTCGTATCTCGAGGCAGACGAGCGGCTGCGCGCGTTGTATAACCAACCGGATGAGTGGGCGCGCAAGGCGATTTTGAATGTGGCGGGCTCGGGGAACTTCTCCAGCGACCGCACCATCGCTGAATACGCAGGCGAAATCTGGAACCTACAGCCGTGTCCCGTGCCGGGGAGGGGGTAATGGAAAAAACCCTTCCAGCCTCCACCACTGGCCGTAGCTTTCCAGTGGGCGCCACGCTCGTCAGTGGCGGTGCTAACTTCTCAGTCTTCTCGCGGAGTGCGGCTGGCATCAGCCTGCTGTTTTTCGATCGGGTGGATGACTCTCGTCCTTCGCGTGTTATCCCCATTGATCCTTTAACGAATCTTACCTACCACTATTGGCACGTGTTCGTGCCCGGCGTCGAAGCGGGTCAAATCTATGGATTTCGTGCGTACGGACCGTTCGACCCGGCCCGAGGTTTCAGGTTCGATCCATCCAAGCTACTGCTGGACCCATACGGGCGCGCTATTGTCGTCCCGAAAAACTATAGCCGTCACGCAGCACGTCAAGAGGGGGACAACACCGCGACGGCCATGAAGAGCGTGGTTACGGACCCGCACGCGTATGACTGGGAAGGCGACGTGCCTTTGAAACGGCCCTGGTCACGCACCATCATCTACGAGATGCATGTGCGCGGCTTTACCGCACATCCCAGCTCCGGCCTGCCGGAATCGAAACGTGGCACATACGCAGGAATGATCGAGAAGATCCCCTACCTTCAACAGTTGGGCATCACCGCGGTCGAGTTACTTCCGGTGTTTCAGTTCGACCCCCAGGCTGCGCCCGCAGGCCTGACGAATTACTGGGGCTACTCACCCGTTTCGTTCTTTGCACCGCACCAGGCGTATAGCTCGCGTCAGGACCCGCTGGGACCCATAGAAGAATTTCGAGATATGGTGAAGGCGCTCCACCGGGCGGGCATCGAAGTCATCCTCGACATAGTTTTTAATCACACCGCGGAAGACGGAGATGACGGGCCGACACTCTGCCTCCGCGGCCTGGACAATCCCACTTACTACCTCCTGTGTGAAGACCGCTCACGGTACGCGAACTTCAGTGGGACAGGAAACACACTGAACGCGAACAATCCTATTGTACGGCACGGGTTTGTAGACGCCCTCCGTTACTGGGTGAACGAGATGCATGTGGATGGGTTTCGCTTCGACCTTGCATCCATCCTGGCGCGCGACTCATCTGGCGCCGTCATGCCGAATCCTCCAGTGCTTTGGGACATCGAGTCCGACGCGGCGCTGGCAGGTACGAAGATGATTGCCGAGGCATGGGATGCGGCAGGACTTTATCAGGTCGGCAGCTTCGTGGGCGACAGCTGGAAGGAGTGGAACGACCGGTTTCGCGATGACGTCCGCGATTTCTTCCGGGGCGCGAATGATTCCGTGGGACGCCTAGCCGATCGTCTGCTTGGCAGCCCAAGCATTTATGGCTATAGAGAGCGCGAAATCGAAGAGAGTATCAATTTCGTTGCGTGCCACGACGGTTTTACACTCAACGACGTCGTCTCCTATAACCACAAGCACAACGAAGAAAATTGCGAAGGCAACCGCGACGGACGGGACGACAGCCGAAGCTGGAACTGCGGCGTGGAAGGTCCGGCGAACGAACCCGTAATCGAGACCCTCCGCAATCGGCAGGTGAAGAACTTTTTCACAGCTGTCATCTTGGCCGGAGGTGTGCCCATGTTTGTTATGGGCGATGAGGTACGGCGTAGTCAGCATGGCAACAATAACGCCTACTGCCAGGACAATGATAGGAGTTGGTTCGACTGGAATCTGCTGTCCAAACACGCCGACGTTCTTCGCTTTGTGAAGCTGCTGATTGAGCGCCGTGTGTTACGCGACGCGGAACACGAACGCCACCGCGTGAGTTTGAGCCAGGTTCTCCGCGAACAAAAACTTGCTTGGCACGGCGTGAAACTCAATCAGCCGGATTGGTGTTCTTTCTCGCACAGCGTCGCAATCGGCGGGCAACTGAAATACGAAGGAGTATTGGCGCACATCATCTTCAATGCTTATTGGGAACCTCTCGAGTTCGAACTTCCTCCACTGAAGGATGGTACAGAGAACTGGTGGCGGTGGATCGATACTGCACTGGCTCCGCCACATGAGATTTGCGGATGGAATGCGGAGGAGCCAGTTGTGGGGACAACGTATCGCGCTGGCGCGCGGTCGGTGGTAGTGCTCCTCGCAGGTGTGGGACGAATGGCTAGCATTCCAACTGGACTGCAATCAGCGCCCGAGTTCCTCGCAAAGCACGAACGTGTTTCCGCCAGCTCATTCGATAGGCCGGTAGTCGAATAAAGTGACACAAACATGACCGCATTCTCACAACTGACCTATGGCGCCGTGCTGCTTGCGGTTCTTATCGAACAACTCGGCCTGCCTATCCCGTCAGTCGTTTTTCTGATGGCCGCAGGTGCACTTTCGGCACGTGGGATAATGCAGATAAGCATTATTCTTTCTCTGGGCATTTTAGCTTGCCTCGCAGCGGATTCGGCATGGTTCTGGTTGGGCCGAAAGTGGGGTTCTCAAGCTATGCGGCTGCTCTGCCGCTTGACTACCGACCCGCGGGAAAGCTCTAGGAACGCTCATGAAAAGTTTAGCCGTTATGGCCCCCGTTTATTATGCGTGGCCAAGTTCTTTCCGGGACTGGGTGCAGTGCTTCCGCCGCTTGCCGGCGCGGAAGGAGTGTCGCTCGCACGTTTCCTTGCCCACGATATGTTAGGAGGCTTCCTCTGGTCAGGCTTCTATGTAGGGCTCGGCTATGTCTTCTCGAATGAACTGGATATTGCCATTCGCTGGGTCAGACATTTTGGGACCGCCTTCGCTATCGCGATTGGGATTCCGATCGGCCTCTATGTCGGCTGGCGTGGACTGGTTCTGGTGCGAATGATCCGTCGACTACGGTTGCGCCGGATCAGCCCGCCGATGCTCGATCGCAAACTGAAATCCAATAGGAAAGTCGCGGTGCTCGACCTGTTGGACTTCGAAGAAGAAACGGACGGTGAAAGCCCGGAGGCTATTCCCGGCGCTCTCAGGGTAGAGCCGGCTCGCCTGCGAAAGTCTCCACATATCACTGTTCCGGATGATGTCGAGATTATTCTCTATTCTTCTTCTGGAGGCGACACGTTAAGCGCGCGGGTCGCCGTGGCATTAAAACGCATAGGCGTTGACAAAGTATGGGTGCTGGAAGGTGGACTTAAGGCATGGCGCGAACACGGGTTCCCTGTCTCTCAGTCCCTGGAAGCCCCCGAACTCATTGCAGAGCGCTTTGGAGTTAGGTTGCCAAGTCCATAACTCAGTTTCAATCCACGCGCCCGTGTGGGGCGCGACTTCAAACTCCAACCAGAACAATAGGGCTTCATGGTTTCAATCCACGCGCCCGCGTGGGGCGCGACTGAACCTAGGATGGATCAAAGAGCACCCTTACGAGTCCAAGCCTACAGCAAGTAGCACGACGGTGAGCACCAACCCTATCGTCACTCGGCGCGCGCTCATTTGCGTTTGCGCGTCGTTGTCTTCTTGATAAGGGTGGCAGCCTTTTTTGCATCTTCGGCGGTTTCAAATCCAATGACTGCTGCGTATCTTCTGCCAATTACTTGCGCCACGAAGAAATCGACGTTGATCTTTGCGTCCGAGATAGCCTCCGCAATAGCATGCGCCAACCCCGACCGGTTATCACCTTCCACAAGAAGGGTCGGGATCCCAGAGGCCTTGAATCCCGCTGTCTCCGCAGCGCTAACCAGTTTTTTCCCCGCAATCGGAGAAAGTTCGACCGCTGCCTTTGCCTGATTGCCCGGGTAACGATAACCCATGACGATCTGAAGGTCTGCATCTGCACTGGCAAACAGTTCCAAACTGCTCGCCAAGGCTCCAGGTTGGTTCTCAATTTCCTTCCGCCACAACACGATGCTCCTGACTGTGGTCGCCATTTTGGAATTCCTCCAAATGCCAATGATATTACTCGGGTAGGCTGAACCAATCACGCCCGACGGACAAGCGTCGGTCCCGTTGCAGCGATGCCCTCGGCTTTTCTCTTGCCTTGTTGTGCTGAACGAGCTTTTCTAAAGCCGCGGTACGGGGTGATTGTGTGGGGCGCGCGTAGCGCATGACCATCTGGATCCGGCTATGCCCGAGCATCGAGAGGAGTGTTACAAGGTCAATTCCTGCCTCTGCTGGCCCTTAGCAGACCAACTCATTGCAGCGGCCGAGCAAACGACAACTCGTGGCCATCCGGATCGAGCAGGTGGAAATAGCGTTCACCCCAAGACGCGTCTCGCGGGATTTCTGGATCAAATCCTTTCTCCTTCAGATGTGTCCAGAACGCATCAACATCCGCAACGTGAAAGATCAGCCGGCCCCACTGCGACACACTGCCACCTTGTTCGAGGTTAAGGATCGCCGATTCTGAATCGCTCGCTCGCAGTGAAGAGAAACTCGCCCGTTCCCCGCCGTAGAGCAGTTCCATGCCCAGCACATTACGGTAAAACTGCACGGAAGCCTTCATGTTCAAAACCCGAAAGGTAATCGCAGAAATCTTTTCAATTGTCGGCGCCATACGCCAGCAGTGTACGTTGAAAGGCCAATGCAAGCCGCCATTTGGGCACAAAATTGAGCACAGTCATCTCGCCTTCTGGCGGCTGAGGTCGGCTTCTGCCTAACTCACCGGTTAACCGTGATGTAATTGCTAAATGTGTGGCCGCTATTACCGTAGCTTTTGCAGCGGCCCGGTGGTCTTGCGCTTTTGAAGCAAGCGAACTCCATGAAGCTCGCTCCACCGCCTATGGCGTGGGATGGATATACAGGTCGCGGGATGCCTCTTGTTTGGGAATAAGCTATTCGTACCGCTCCGCGCTTGACTCGTCCGTGCACATGTAACTGGCCGCTTGCGCTCTTCGCTTTTACTGACGTGAGGTCGGCGCGTTCATCTGGCGTTCGGCTGCCTGCTTGCGCAGCGCCACTATGCGTGCATCTTCCGCGCGCTGCACCGCCTGGCGCGAATATGTAATCTCCATCTTCCGGTCGGGCTTCTTGCTCGCGTCGATTTCGGCGGCGCTCTTCAGATCCTGCATCGCCTCCCGCATAATGTCGGGAGCGTACTTCTCCGCGCCCGCCTGCTGTGCAATCCGAAGCGCATTGTTTGCCTGGTAAAACTCCAGAGGCGACCTCTCATCCCGCGTGATTGGATTGGCCACCGTCTTCGACCCCTCCGTCTCCGCATACGCCCCGCGCGGAAGCAACATATAATGCGCGTTCACCTTTTCCAGCACGCCTGTCGTCTTGTCCGGGACGATCTCGTTCTGCAGCACCACAAGATCGCTTGGCTGCGTCACCGAAAAGTACGGCTCGGCGGTCACCATCAGGCCGAACGATTGCAGGCCGGTCGTCACCGTGATGTTGCTCTTCCCTCCCGAAGGCAGAATCTCCCCCAGATTGCTGGGCCGCCCATCCGGAGTAATCGCCCACAGCACATACGTCAGGTACTCCCACCCGAAGCCATTCGCCGGAGTCAGTCCCTCAAACTTCGCGTCGATCGCGATGCCGCCGCGCTCACTCGTCACCTTTGCCTCGCCCTTCGCCAGCGGCAGCAGGGGTGTGCCTCTGAAGTCGATGCGCGTCGGTCCGCTGCGATCAAGATAGCTCACTGCATCCAGGTCGCGCTGAACGACCTTAACCCGGTAAATGTAAATGCCGCTGTCCTGCTTTGTAATCTCTTTGTTTTCCTGCTCTGGAGCCGGCTTCGACATCGGGTTAGGCTCCTGAGCCTCAAGCGTCGTTCCCAAGCTAGACAGCGACAGCCCAACCAACCCAATGGCCAACAAGAACCTTCCCTTGCCGTTCATTGTCCCTTCTCCTTGCCTGGCGCCGAATGTGCCGCAGGCACAATCGTTTGTAAGCGCCCGACTATAGAACTCCGATGCAAGTAGTCGTGTGAAAGGCTGTCCGTCCACGGTAAGCGGAAGGGAAGAGGAGGAATCAACAAAAAAGGGCGGCGCGTTCAACGAGCAGATGGTAGATAGTTAGTCCTTTTAAGCCATAGTGAATGAGCACCTTACCGTTGTGCCACCTGTTCGTGGTGTGCCATACCTGTCGGTCCTCATCGATAACGATTCCGGGGAGGCGTTTTTGAAGGCACATTTCAGGACCCTGCTCACAGCGGTCCTATACACGACAGTAGCGGTCTCAGGTCAATCCACCCAGTCCACAACGCTGTCCGATACCGAGATCAGCCAGGCGCTAAGGGAAGCAGTTCGAGCGTCGAACCCATCGCCGGAATCTGGAAGTTGTCACCGGGTTCAATAGTGCGAAGTTTGGCGCCCAGAAGGGCATTTTCTTCTCTCAGTCGGTACTGGATGATCGTGTGCGTGCTGAAGAGCTACTGCTGCGAAGAGCGGCGCGAAGCATCTTGTCGGTACCACTTCCGGTAGTGGTACGCGGATCTCCAGACTTGCTCAGCGGAACGCCGCGATGGCTGTGCGCAGCTCATCGGTAGTGACTTCGGTTGCCGCATCTGCCGGAGACTGACGTACCCAACGCAGCGTGTCCCTCCTGCGAGCCGGTCCCTGGAACGTGCTCAAAGGCTTCGAGTGCGACTGGGTGGCAGCGTCGACATGACTCAACCGTTCCCTGCGAGGCCCAAGGGGATGCACTTCCTGACCTACATGAAACATTCGATGCGTGCTGGCGTGCCGAGGGTCAGGCCAACGCTGAGGTGCTGGAGTGGGTGGCTTCAGTCAGGCGACGCTTCTAACGGGTCTAAGCTCGCGCCGTCTACCACCGATTCGCGAGTTCGGAAAAATTTACGATATTCTAATTCAGTTAGCCCTATCTTGACATGGTTTGGCGCGGCCTGCTGCGCTACGTCATGTTATGGCATAGGGGCGGTGGTTGAGAGATCAGCGCCGTAGCGCTTTCGAACAGGGTGCAGTCATGTTTGCTCCGCCTCTCGCAAAGCCAAAGACAAAGTCAGTCGAAACCCAACGCGCGACAGTTGCGGCACAACGACCCAGCCAGTCAGCGGTCAATCAGTCGCCGATACTCCAGCGGAGCATCGGCAATCAAGGGATGTCCGGGTTTCTGGCACAGCGTGCAAATTTGACCGGAAACGAGTTTGGCGCGCACGGAAATGAGGAAGCACCCGTGACCGGCCGAGAGGGAGTGCCTTCGTGGGATTTCAGCAATATCCCGATATTTTCCTCTGGCCGAGAACGGCTTAATATAACGCCTCTTTTTCCCGCGCCGTGCCTCTCCAGTCCCATTCAGGCGAAACTTAAGGTTGGCGCCGTCGATGATCCGCTAGAGCATGAGGCGGATCGCATCGCCAACCAGGTGATGCGCATACCAGACATGGGTGCAGTCGTATTTCCTGCGGTGACGAGGGGTGGGCTTCCGGGAGTGCAGCGCAATTGTTCCTGCGGCGGGACGTGCACGAAATGCAGCGCCGAGAAGGCTGAGGAGGAGCATGGCACGCTGTTGCGCAGTCCCGAGGTTCCGCAGATTTCGACCAAAGGTCCATCGCCCGCTGGTTCGAGAATGGTTGCGCCGCCGATTGTGCATGAGGTGCTCAATTCACCAGGCCAGCCGCTGGATTCGGCAACGCGCGCCTTCATGGAACCGCGCTTTGGACACGACTTTAGTTCTGTGCGCTTGCACACCGGTGATGCTGCTCGAAGTTCCACCGCAGATCTAGGCGCCTTGGGA
The DNA here is from genome assembly GCA_963741395.1 of uncultured Acidobacteriaceae bacterium. Classification (GTDB taxonomy): domain Bacteria; phylum Acidobacteriota; class Terriglobia; order Terriglobales; family Acidobacteriaceae; genus Edaphobacter. Next base: position 531,116 of record CAVUHV010000005.1, on the reverse strand, counting down.
TATACCGTGGGCAGTCACATTGTGCTCCGCGATGAATCGCCTTCCTATGCGTTCCTCGCGCATGAGCTTGCGCATGTAGTGCAGCAGGCTTCCGCGCCGGCCGGCAACCGGGGCGTCGTCGTGCAACGCGGTCCGGGGTCGACGCCGCCGAAGACGGACCCCAAGAAGAGCACGCCGAAGACGGACCCGGCGAAGGCGAGCCCACCGGCCGACGAATACGCCGGATGGAAGCACCCGGAGTTCGGCCGGCACTACGACCTTGCGCACAACAACATCAACCAGTACGAGCGGCGCCATCAATACGACGCGCTGCTCGACATCCAGACCACCACGCTCGACCTGATCAACCTCGCGATCGACCGCGAGAAGGTCGGACTTGCGCAGCTCGATCGGATCCGCAGAGACGACATCTGGCCCAACTGGGGCACGCTGACCACCGCCCTCACCGTGGCTGGCACCCTCGTGTCCTGCTTGGAAGGCGCCTGTGTCGTCGGACTTATCACCGGCGCGATCAGCTTGTACGACAACGACTCCGGCGCCGCGCTCGCGGTCGCCGCGGACTGCCTGCCCAAGCCGAGTGCCAGCTGTGCGCGTGCGCTCACCCTTGGTGCCGCGAGCGTCGCAACGGACCGCCTCGACCAGAGCGCCTCCACAAAGCGGCTGTCCAAGAAGGAGCAGGCTGCGCTGATGGTTGCCAACTCGCGGATCGCCCGGGGCAAGCTGGAGAGCGCGCTCAAGCTGAACACGTCGAACGGGCTGCTGCTCCAGGATCAGATCAAGTGGTACGACAAGGCGTTCAGGTACGCCATCTACGGAGACCCGTACCCGGGCGAGCCGACATGGGGCACCGAGATCTGAACCGACTCAGTGAGCTCCCGAGAGGTAGGCGTCCTCGACCCGGTCCAGCTGACTCATCATTGTCGTCTCTCACGGTCCATTGAATGGCATCGCAGGCCAAGCCGTTCCTGCTGGTCAGGGTGAGAGCTTCCCACCCCGGCGCGACATCCTTCTGCCATACCGTCTTTACGGGGTTGCGTCGGCTCGCGAGTCCTTGACCAAGGCCTTGCACTTCGCCTCGAGTTGCTTGGCGGCTTCCTGTATCGCCAACTGAATCTTGTCGTCCTGCGGGGTTGCGATAGTTCACGAACGGCTTCAAATCGTCCGTTGATCTCTAGCTTGGGTCGCTGCTCTGAGCGTTCGGCCACTCTGTCCTCCGCATCACAATGGGCCCATTGACGGTTGTTGATTCGCATTTGAGCCAAGTCTACGCAAGCAACTTATGGTTTGACCTCCGGGGGCGGGCCAAAGAAAACGACGACCCGGCGGATACGACCGTCCGCGGCCAATTCGCTGAAGTCCGTCCCGCGCACCGGAGTACGTGAGCAGGGCCACAAACCCACTCACGCAGAACGCGGCCAGAGGCAATCTGTCGCAGGTCGAATACGGCCGTCAGAAGGGAATCATTGAAGGCCACCTGAAGGACTTCTTCGGCACGATGAAGCTCAGGCTCATTCGTAAGAAGGACGTGGCTGCTTATATCAACGAGCGCAAGGGGGCGAAGAAGAAGCCTAGCGACGGCACGATCATCAAAGAGGTGAACACGCTAAAGCGGTTGTTCAACGTCGCCATTGAGAAGGAAAAGATCGCGGTCAACCCAGCACACAAGGCTCCGGTTCCCAAAGCTCCAGAGGGCCGTGTGCGTTACCTCACCCCTGAAGAGTTGGGCAAGGTGCTGCGGGAGTGCCCTGAGTGGCTGCGGCCCATCGCGGGGCTGTCGGTGAGCCTCGGCACACGGCGCGGCGAACTTCTGGCCGTGCGATGGGAAGATGTGAACATTCAGGCCCGCGAGATCACGCTGCGCCACACGAAGAACGGCAAGACACGTCCTGCGTTCATCAACAATCTCGCGTTACAGGTGCTCACGTCGATGGGCGCTGGTTCGCACAAGCGGAAGGGACTGCTCTTCCCGGACGTGACACCGGCTCAGGTGAGCGTTACCTTTATTCGCGCCTGCAAGAGCGCAGGGGTTGAAGATTTTTCATTACATGACCTTCGGCATCATTTCGCCAGCATCGCTCGCACGAATGGGGTAGACCTTCACACACTGCAAAAGCTGCTGGGCCACAGCGACCCCCGCATGACCGACCGCTATGCGCACCTCTCACAGACATTTCTGCTCGACGCCGCCAAGAAACTCGACGGGGTGCTCTCTCTGACCCCGGCATCCGAGGAAGAAATTACAACGCAACCTACGGGCATTTGAGTTATACCTATCCAGGTATTTCGGAGGTGGTATGGTCGAGGGTCTGTGGATTGTTCAGTACGAAGGTACACAAGGCGAGGGAGCCGGTGTTGTGGTGTTTGTTCAGGGCCGCGTTCTTGGTGGAGACTTCGGCTACACCTATGAAGGCAACTACGTCGTCAAGGACAACTGGATCGCGGCGTCAGTTCATGTCGCAAACTTTCTCCCAAACATCGCAAGCGTTCTGGGCTTCGTCGGTGACTTCGATCTGGAGTTGAAAGCACCTATCAAAGACGATGTGATTCGAGCTACTGCGTCGCTTGTCGGAAAACCGGGTATGAGCGTCGTAGCGAAACTGACAAAAAAAGCGAACTTATAACTTCCCGTCTGCGTGCGAGCCATCGCCGCCCTTTTCGAGTGCTGGTCGCCGAAACGGTGGTGGCTCTAGTCCCTCCGGGGGTGGTTCGTCTATATGAGGATTTGAAGACAGAGGTTGAAAGTCCTGCGTGAATACTGCGACTGGCAGCTTCATTCCTTTGCCAGAAAGAAGAGCTAGTACGCTGCGACGCAACAGGTGCTGTTCTGCCTCGATATTGCCGAGTCCTTCCGGGTAGTAAAACCCTTCTTTAGATAAACCTTGTCGAAGTCATAGCCGAGACCTTTGCCCATTCTCATCAACATCTCTGCTAGTAAGTCGTTCGAGCGCGCAAGATCTGCATCGTCATCGACCTTGCGCTTGGCTTCCGGTTTTGCACCCCAAGCGGTGTAGTGGTCGAGCAATTCCTTCCAGCTATCACGAACCCCCTTCTCCGTGGGGTCTGTAAATTCGATGTCGATCATGTTGAGAGCCTGTACAAAGTTTGCATTCAGGCGTGTAGCTCTATAGCCCATGAGGGTTTTGAAAATCCACAGTTTCGACCCTGTTTCTCTTTCGCCTCATCCGCTTTGCGCTGCACTTTGAGTGCAACAATCGGCGCATAGAAAGTTGCAGCAGCAGCGAGAAGAGATACCAAGACAGCAGCGATACCGACGGTTGTAGTTGTGCTCATGCTCTAAAAGCATAAGCGGTTGAGCAGGCCACAGACACAAGCAAAATAGCCCCCTAAATCGGGTGCTGCTTGTTACCCACAGGTTACCTAGGCACTTGCTCGCAGTTCATTCTAGCGAGCTAAGTCTTTTATTTTGTTTGGCGTCCCCGACGGGATTCGAACCCGTGTTATCGCCGTGAAAGGGCGGTGTCCTGGGCCGGGCTAGACGACAGGGACGACGGTGACTAAAGGACTTCAGTCGCTTCAACCCTTTAGCGTTACTGACATGATATCTGCTGGCAAATTTTCCTGCACCCATCTTACCCAAGGCATACTCAATAGAAAGACTCATTTAAGCACCCACACATGACTTTGACCGTAACGCGCTATAAGTACCTCGACGCTCTCACCACGGCCTTTGTCGTCATTCTGCTCGTCTCGAACCTCATCGCGCAGAAAGTCTGCCAAATCGGTCCGTTCGCGGTAAGTGGCGCGCTCATTCTCTTTCCCATCACCTATATCTTCGGCGACGTCTTCACTGAGGTGTACGGCTTTGGCGCCTCGCGTCGTGCCATCTGGCTCGGTTTCTTCGGGACCGCGTTGCTCTACCTTATGGGGGCCATCACGATAGCCTTGCCGCCTGCGCCCGGATGGCACAACCAGCAAGCCTTCGCCTCGGTGTTCGGATTCATCCCGCGCATTCTTGCGGCGAGTCTTACCGCATTCTGGGCCGGTGAGTTCGCCAACTCCTACACCATGGCCCGACTGAAGCTCGTGACCAACGGTCAGATGCTTTGGACGCGAACCATCGGTTCTACTGTGGTTGGCCAAGCCGTAGACACAGCTCTTGTCATTACGCTCACCTTCGCCGGAACAGTGCCTTGGAAGACGATTGGAAACATGATCGTCACAGGTTATCTCCTTAAGGTGGCTTATGAGGTTTTGGCGACCCCCCTCACTTATTTGGTGATCTACTGGCTCAAGCGGACAGAGCACTCCGACGTCTTCGATCGAGACAAAGACTTCAACCCATTTGCATTTTCATAAGGGAACTCTGGCTGCCCCTGCGGTGGACGACAGTTGTTGTTTAGGGCTGAGCCAGATTGTCTGTCAACACATTTCGTGTGATCGCCCTAATCATTTTTACGAACCCTTCCCAGTGCAAAAGTCATCTAAGAGGCCAGCTTTTCACAGTCTGTATTTGCTGATGAGTCACGGGATCCCGTTTTTGTGATGGCTTCGATGGTCGAGCAAGACATTTAGAAAGCGTTGCCGTTGTCCGCTGAAGGAGATTGATCGTGTCTGTAAATTTGACTTCCCGCCGAGCACTCGCTCTTTTGAGCTGCGCGGTCATAAGTGTCATGGCGGTTGGCTGCAAGCATGAACCACCTCCCGCTCCCCCTATGCATGCGATGCCGGTCAAGGTGGCTCAAGTGGCACTAAGCCCCGTGCCGCGGTCTGACACCTATGTCGCCACGATCAAAAGCCGCCGTTCGGCGACTATGCAGCCGCAGATCGACGGCAACATCACTCGCATCTACGTCAAGTCAGGCGATATCGTGAAGGCCGGACAGATTCTGATACAGATCGATCCGCTCAAGCAGGCGGCGACGGTTGAGTCGCAGCAGGGAACTCAGGCGCAGAAGAAGGCTCTCTACGACTACAATAAGATCGAGGTTGATAGGCAGCGCAAGCTTTTCGAGGCCGGCGTGGTCTCCCGCGATACCTACGATCAGGCGATTCAGGCCTACGAGAACTCCAAGGCCGACTACGAAGCGAACGCGGCTCTCACCGATACTCAGAAGCACGAGCTCGCCTACTATCAGATTCGCGCTCCATTCAACGGCATCGTCGGAGACATCCCGGTGCATCTCGGCGACTACGTCTCTCCGACAACCTTACTTACGACGGTGGATGACATTGCCGACCTCGAGGCGTACATCTATATTCCTACTGAGCGCGCCGGTCAGGTTCGCACTGGTCTCCCCGTCGAACTGCTTGATACGTCAGGCAAAGTTCTCGCAAAGTCGACGATCAGTTTTCTGTCGCCGCAGGTCGACAACGGTCTGCAAAGCATCCTGGCGAAGGCTGAGATTCCACGCTCCGCCGAGGTGCTCCGTAACGCGCAGCTTGTTCGTGCCCGTGTAACATGGAGTACCGAGCCCGCTCCCGTCGTCCCGGTGCTTGCGGTCTCGTTGATCGGCGGTCAGACCTTCGTCTACGTCGCGGAGCACAAGGGAGACGGATACGTCGCCCATCAGATAGCGGTCACCGTAGGTGAGACTGTCGGCAATGATTATCCAGTGATCAGCGGCCTCAAGCCCGATGACAAGGTCATTCTTTCGGGTCTTCAGTTCCTCCAGGAGGGTGTACCCGTCCAGCCGCTTGGTTAAGGCCATCGTCGCGGGCATCGAACTCGCCGCGCAGTTTTAGTTTCTTCGTAGACATCACGTCCCGGCCAGAGGTTCATCTTGGTAGATTTCTTCATTCGCCGCCCCATCTTCGCTACGGTCTGCGCGCTCCTCATTATTCTCGCCGGAGCCGTCTGCATACCCACGCTGCCGATCTCCCTCTACCCGCAGCTTGCTCCGCCACAGGTGGTTGTCACCAGCAACTACATCGGAGCCAACTCCAAAGACGTTGAGTCCGCCGTGACCATCATCCTCGAAGAGGCCATTAACGGCGTCGAGGGAATGCGGTACATGAGTTCTACCAGCTCCAACGATGGCACCTCGGCTATCACGATCACTTTCCAGACGGGTTACAACCTCGACATCGCGGCTGTCGATGTGCAGAACCGCGTCGCATCCGTTCAGGGCCGTCTGCCGGCCGTCGTCAACAACACCGGAATCACCATCACCAAGGCGAACTCAAACTTTGTGTTCGCCGCGGGCTTCATCTCGCCAGACCACTCACTCTCACAGGCCTTCATCTCCAACTACCTTGATGTCTACGTCGCCGATGCGTTGCGGCGCGTCCCTGGAGTAGGAGCGGTGATTATCTTCGGCGAGCGCAAGTACGCCATGCGCGTCTGGCTGGATCCCAGTCGTCTTGCAGCGCGCGGTCTCACTGCTCTCGACGTCACCAATGCGCTTGCCGAACAAAACGTAGAAGTCGCCGCCGGCCAGCTCGGCCAGCAACCATCTGATCCTAACCAGACCTTCCAGATGGCCGTGCGAGCCGTTGGCCGCCTCTCTGATCCGAAACAGTTCGACGACATCGTCATCAAGAACAGCACGACCGCGAACGGCCTTGTTCTGCTTAAGGACGTCGGGCATGCGGAACTCGGTGCTGAGAACTACGACACTGATCTCAAGTTCTCCGGTGGAGACGCAATCGGTGTAGGTGTCCAGCAGCTCTCGAACGCCAATGCCCTCGATGTGGACAAGCGCTGCCGAGCCGTCCTCAAAGATCTCCAGAAGTCCTTCCCTCCGGGCCTGCAGGGAATCATCGCAGTCGATACCACGACTGTCATTGGAGACTCCATTCGTGAGGTCGTGCAAACCATCGGCGAAGCCATCATCATCGTTATCATCGTCATCTTCCTCTTCCTCCAGGACTGGCGAGCGACCATCATCCCAGCGGTTACGATCCCGGTCTCGCTCATAGGCACGTTTGCCTTCGTCAAGATATTCGGCTTCTCCATCAACTCGCTTACACTCTTCGGAATCACGCTGGCGACGGGACTTGTCGTTGACGACGCCATCGTCGTCATCGAGAACGTCCAGCGGCATATCGAAAAAGAGCGCTGTGACAGTCATGCGGCGGCCTCGCGAGCGATGCGTGAAGTCACCAGTGCGGTCATCGCGACCTCGCTGGTCCTCATATCGGTCTTCGTGCCGGTCAGCTTCTTCCCCGGAACCACAGGCATTCTGTACAAACAGTTCTCGCTGACCATCGCCTTCTCCATCGCGATTTCGGCCTTCAACGCACTTACTTTGTCTCCTGCTCTGGCGGCAATTCTGCTCAGGTCAGAGATGGAGCACACCGGTCTTCTCGGCCTCCTGCTCAACCCCGTCGAGAACCTTATCCGTTGGGTCATCAAGGTCTACGCGAAGGCTGTGACCTTCGTCGTGAAGATCCGCTACGCCATGCTGGTCGTCTTCTTTGCGGCGCTCGCTGCGACGGTGTTCATGTACAACCATGTCCCCACAGCCTTCATCCCGCAGGAAGACCAGTCCTACTTCCTCATCATCGTCCAGACTCCTCCCGGAGCGTCGCTCAGCTACACCTCTGAGTTCGCAGATCGAGTCTCTGACGTTGTCCGAAAGAATAACGGCGTCTTCGGCACTTTCTCCGTCATGGGCTTCTCGCTCTCCGGAGGAAGTTCGCCCAACTCCGGCCTCATCTTCGCTCCGCTCAAGCCGATCGACGAGCGCACTAAGATGGGTCCGCAATACTCCGCACGTAACATTGTTGCCGATGTCGGACCCAAGCTCTTCGGCGTTCCCGGCGGTATCGCCTTCGCGGCAGAGCCCCCTGCGGTTGCCGGTATCGGCACCGTCGGCGGCTTCCAGTTCATCCTGCAGGACGCAGGTCGCAACACGTTCTCAGACATTGATCGCGTCGCCCACACGCTCGTCGCTCAGGGCCGCGCTCCCGGTTCCGGCCTGACCGGAATGAACACAGTATTCACGGCGAACGATCCGCAACTACTCATCAGCATTGATCGCCAGAAGGCCAAAGCGATCGGTGTGTCGTTCAGCCAGATCACTGCCGCCATGAACACTTTCATGGGCTCGAGCTACGTTAACGACTTCGACTTCAATAACCGCTCTTACCGTGTCTACGTTCAGGCGCAGTCACAGTTCCGCCGCAACGCGCAGGACCTGCGCCAGTACTACGTCCGCTCTGACTCCGGTCAGATGATTCCGCTCGATAATCTCGTCTCCGTCTCTGAGACCTCCGGGCCGCAGGTCATTAATCACTACAACCTCTTCCGCTCCGCCGAGATTGATGGCTCGCCTGCGCCTGGTCTCAGCTCGGGCCAGGGCCTCGAGACCATGCAGCGCCTGTTCGAGAAAAACAAGATGCAGGGCATGATGTACTCCTGGACGGGCCTTGCTCTTGAAGAGGTCGAGTCGGCCGGCAAAGCCGTCATCATCTTTGGCCTCGGCCTCCTGGTCGTCTACCTCACGCTCTCAGCGCAGTATGAGAGCTTCGCGTTGCCTTTCATCATCCTTCTCGCTGTGCCGATGGCTGTCCTCGGCGCACTCGTGCTCGTCTCGGCGCGAGGACTCAGTGACGACGTCTACGTCCAGATCGGTCTCGTTATGCTCATCGGTCTCTCTGCGAAGAACTCCATCCTTATCGTCGAGTTCGCGGAGCAACTACGAGAGCAGGGAAGGACCGTCATTGAAGCCGCTATCGAAGCAGCCGAGCTTCGTCTCCGTCCTATCCTCATGACCTCGATCGCCTTCATCCTCGGCGTCGGCCCGCTCTACTTCGCGACGGGTGCTGGCGCCTACGGTCGTCACTCTGTCGGCACCGCGATCGTCGGCGGCATGGTGCTTTCGACCATACTCAACCTTTTCTTCATCCCGGTCCTCTACGTCATCCTCAAGACCATCTTGGTGTACTACTCCAGCAAGCCGAGACCTCGTCCCGAGGGTTGCCCCGATCCTGACGCAGAGATATCAGCCGAGAGGCAACTCACACACTAAGCTCCTCCACGCCTCCTTTGTGAGACTCTCGCAAGAGAGAGTGGAGGAGGTCAGTCCTCCTTCGTAAATCAGCGGTATCATTCGGCATGCCCAAGCGAACCGCCGCCGCGCATAGAAGCTGGCTCCCCGAGGCCAATCGTCCCGAGACAAGCTTTCCCCTGACGCATCTCCCCTACAGCACCTTCGTTGCGGATGGCGAACAGCACCTGTGCGTCGCCATCGGCACGCATCTGCTCGACCTTCATCATTGTGCACAGTCCGGCCTGCTTCCGCGTTCGCTCGTAGTTGCCTGTCAGGCCTCCGCCCTCAATCCACTCATGGCCCTCGGCCCTCGCGTATGGGCACTGCTGCGCCAGACCCTTACAAGCCTCCTGCACATCTCTGTCGATTCACGTCTGCGCCGTAGCGTTGAGGAGGCCCTCCATTCCATAGCCGGCGCCACGCTCTGCAAACCGGTCCATATCCCCAACTACACCGACTTCTACGCCTCCATCCACCACGCGACGCGCGTCGGCAGACTCTTCCGTCCCGAAAACCCGCTGCTCCCCAACTTCAAATACATCCCCATCGGTTACCACGGACGCGCCTCCTCCATCATCCCCAGCGGAGGATCCATACTTCGACCGAACGGACAGAAACGACCCGAAACCCCCAGAAGCCGTCCAGCCTTCGGCCCTACCAGCGCTCTCGACTTCGAGCTCGAACTGGCGTTTTATATCGGTCAGCCCAACCAGCTCGGCACGCCCATACCGATCGCGCGCGCGCATCAACACCTCTTCGGCGTCGGCCTGCTCAACGACTGGTCGGCGCGCGATATCCAATCCTGGGAATATCAGCCGCTCGGCCCATTCCTCGGCAAGAACTTCGCAACCAGCGTCTCTCACTGGATTACTCCAATGGAGGCCCTCGATCCCTTCCGACTTCCTCTTGCCCCGCGCGCCAAAGGCGATCCCCGCCTGCTCCCTTACCTGCGCAGCGTCACCGACCAGAGACAGGGCGCGCTCGACATTAAACTCGAGGCCTACATCACAACAAAGACCTCCCGCAAAAACGGACTCGCACCCTTCCGCATCAGCCAGAGCAACTCCCGCGATCTTTACTGGACTCCCGCCCAACTCGTCGCCCACCACACCAGCAACGGCTGCAATTTGCAAACCGGTGACATCCTCGCAACAGGAACCATCTCCGGCCCAAACGAATCCTCCGCCGGCTGTCTTCTCGAACTCACCCGCAATGGCGCTTCGCCCCTTGCCCTGCCCACAGGAGAAAACCGCGCTTACCTCGAAGACGGCGACGAGGTTATCCTGCGCGGCTACTGCGAAGCTCCCGGCCATCCACGTATCGGCCTCGGTTACGGCCGGGCTATCGTTCTTCCCGCCCGTCGCTGAGCCCCTAGCCAAGCCTGCCTTCCAGAGCATATTCTCTTCCGTGGAACAGAGCGAAACACCACGGAGACCTCCCTATGGCCACCACTTCCGCACCCATCCAGAGCCCCCAACAATCCAACGATTTTCTTCCCCTGAAGGGCACCGATCACGTCGAGTTCTACGTCGGCAACGCGCGCCAGTCTGCTTACTTCTATCGCGCCGCCTTCGGCATGACGCTGGTGGCCTACGCCGGGCCCGAAACCGGACAGCGAGACCGCGCCTCCTACGTGCTGCAGCAGGGCAAGGTCCGGTTCGTCCTCACGACAGCGCTTCGCCCCGACAGCGCCATCGCCCGCCACGTGCACCTTCATGGCGACGGCGTGCGTGCTATCGCCCTATGGGTCGACGACGCACGTCAAGCCTGGCTTGAGACAACCAGCCGCGGCGCACGCAGCGTGCAGGAGCCCACCGAATTCTCCGACGAATACGGACGTATCACCATCTCCAGCATCGCCGCCTATGGCGACACCATTCACACCTTCGTCGACCGCAGCCACTACAACGGCCCATTCTTTCCCGGCTATCGGCCTGTCGAGAAAGACATCGTCGCGCGGCCTGTCGGCCTGCAGCATATCGACCACATGGTCGGCAACGTGGGCTGGAACTCGATGAACGACTGGGTTGATTTCTATGGCAATGTCATGGGCTTCTCGCTCTACCAGCACTTCGACGACAACGACATCTCAACCGAGTACTCGGCGCTCATGTCGAAGGTCATGGCCAACGGCAACGGCTACGTGAAATTTCCCATCAACGAGCCGGCAGAAGGCCGCCGCAAATCGCAGATCGAGGAGTACCTGGATTTCTACCAGGGCCCCGGCGTGCAACACATCGCACTCGCGACATCCGACATCCTCTCCACCGTCTCGAAGATGCAGGAGCAGGGAGTAGACTTCCTCACCGTCCCGCATGCGTATTACTCCGAGTTGCAAAATCGGGTCGCCAAGGTCGACGAGCCAGTCGAAGAGCTCGAGCGGCTCGGCATCCTCGTCGATCGCGACAACGAAGGCTACATGCTGCAGATCTTTACGCGTCCCGTCGAAGACCGCCCCACCGTCTTCTTCGAGATCATCCAGCGCAAAGGCTCGCGCAGCTTTGGCAAGGGCAACTTCAAGGCGCTCTTCGAAGCCATCGAGCGTGAGCAGGCTCTTCGCGGAAATCTCTGATTTGTAACTTCTTCTGTAACATCGAAGACCTGCGTCATTCGCCGTATCTTTATGCACGCCAAAGTGCATAATCATTAGCATTGACGCGGGTTTTGTCGTAAGCCATGCTCATGATGGAGACATCAGCATGAGCACACGGCCCATCGAAGTTGCATCATTTGTTCCACCTCTCGTGGCTCCGCGGCCCACCTACCTTATGTGCCCGCCGGCTTTTTACGATGTCGATTACGTCATCAATCCTTGGATGGCAGGAAACGTTCACGCCAGCTCCCGCGAGCGCGCCCAGGAACAGTGGTGCCACCTCTATCGCGAGCTCACAGCTGTCGCTGACGTCCAACTCATTGATCCGCAGCCCGGCTCGCCCGACATGGTCTTCACCGCAAACGCCGGGCTTGAGCGCGACGGCACCGTCGCCCTCAGCAGTTTCTTTCACCCCGAGCGACAGTCGGAGGAGTCACACTTCCGCCGCTGGTTCCATTCGGCTGAATACAACGTCATCGAAGTCCCGCGCGAGACTCCGTTCGAAGGCGAAGGCGACGCGATCTTTGCTATCGATGGCACGAGGCTCTGGGCTGCCCACGGTCCACGCAGCACTGCGGAAAGCCATCATCACCTCGCACGCGCCTGGAACATCGACATCGCTGACCTTCATCTCATCGATCCACGCTTCTACCACCTCGACACATGCTTCGCGCCGCTCGAAGATCATTTCGTCATGTACTATCCGCAAGCGTTCGACGCTGCCTCGCTCGCGAAGATCGAAGCCTTCTATCCGCCTGCGAAGCGAATCATCGTCACTGAGTCCGACGCCGTTCGCTTTGCCTGCAACGCAATTAACGTCGACCGCACCGTTATCCTCAACGACATTAGCAGAGAACTCTCCAATCAGCTTGCAGACAGGGACTTCAACGTCGTTCAGGTAACGCTCAACGAGTTCCTCAAAGCAGGCGGCGCCGCTAAATGCCTCGTCATGCGTCTCAGCAGTCCACCATCAGAACTCTGACTCCTCAAGGCCAGGGGACTCCATCACGCGCTGGCTTTCAGCCCTCCCACCTCAACGCGTTGCTTCACCCGATCCATGTTCTTCCACGGATCTTTCTTCAACCGCGCCTTCCACCCGTCGAACTCAGCCGTGCGGAACACCGGACGCTCCTTTGCCGCCTTCAACTCGACCCAGCTCAGCGGCATCGAAACCGCCGCCCCTGCGCGTGCTCGCGGCGAGTACGGTGCGACAGACGTCGCCCCACGTTCGTTCCTCAGGTAGTCGAGATAAATCTTCCCCTTGCGCGCTGCCTTCGTCATCTTCGTCAGATACAGTGACGGACTGCTCTTCTCCATCTCCAGCACAACGCTGTAAGCAAAATCCTTCGCGGCCGGCCACTCCATCTCTGGCTCAATTGGCACCACTACATGCAGCCCCTTGCCTCCAGTCGTCTTCACGAAGCTATCGAGTCCCTTCTTCGCCAGCAACGCCTTGAGCTCAAGCGCAGCATGAGTCACCGTGCTCCATGGCAGCGCCTCATCCGGATCAAGATCAAAGATCAGCCTGTCCGGCCGCTCGATATCATCGTTGCGCGAACCCCACGGATGCACCTCTAGAACTCCCAGCTGTGCAAGCCCTGCCAGGGCCTCAGCGGAATCCAGGGTAATGTAAGGCTCTACCTTGCCTTTCTTGTCCGCAATGTCTACTCCGCCGATCCCCTTCGGCAGCATAGACGTCACGTGCTTCTGAAAGAAGCATGGGTGTCCGGAGCCGTCAGGACAACGCACCAGGCTCAGCGGCCTTCCCGCAAGATGCGGAAGCATCCACTCCGATACCTTCCAGTAGTAATCGGCCAGCATCTGCTTCGTCAGACCCGACTCCGCATCAAGCACCTTATTCGGATGCGTCAGCCGCACCGGCGCATGCTCACCGTCGTTGTTAGCTGTCTTCTTCATCGGCAACAGCTCCTTGACATCTTCTTTGGATGCTGCGGTCCGGTGACGCGCCTCCCTGGGTTGCGGGCCAGCCGTCTCGCGAACGACTTCCTCGGCCGGCTTGTCCTCTCGCAGCCCAAGAAACGCAGACTGACGTATAAGACTGTCCGCCGTCCAGGTAGAGAACCGGACCTGCGCCACCAACTCAGGCGTTACCCATCGCACGCCTTTCTTTGCGTCGTCAGGCACCTTGATAAATGGACTCGATTGTCTACCGAGTTTGTCCAGCTTATCGCGCAACATTCGATGAGTCGTTTGAGTGAATCCTGTTCCTGTCCGGCCCGCGTAGACAAGCTTGCCGTCCTTGTAGTAGCCCAGCAGCAGCGCACCAACTCCATGAATTCCGTTCGTCGGCAGCGTGAAGCCGCCTACAACAAACTCCTGCTCACGCAGGCACTTCATCTTCAGCCAATCGCCGCCACGCCCGGAAGAATAAGGGCAATCCGCACGCTTCGAGACGATTCCTTCGGCATGCAGCTTACAGGCTTTGCGCAGCAACTCCGGCCCGCCTGTCTCCACGTGCTCGCTTATTCGCAGCACATCTTCGTCTGCCCCTTTGAGAATCTCCGCGAGCAGCTCTTTCCGCTCGCGCAACTCGAGGCCTCTCGTATTGTGTCCGTTCACGTGCAGCAGGTCGAAGCAGAAATAAGTCAGCGTGTGCTTGGCTCCCTCCTGCATCGAGGCCTGCAGATCCGCGAAGTTCGTCGTTCCATCTGGCCGAACTACGACCACCTCGCCATCCAGCGTCACCTTCTCCACCGGCAACTTTGCCACTTCCTCCGCGATCGCCTTCATTCGGTGTGTCCAATCGAGCCCTTTGCGCGTCAACATCTGGACGTTCGAGCCATCTTTGCGAGCCTGAACCCTGTAGCCATCCAGCTTTAGCTCATGCAACCAGCCAGCGCCCGCAGGAGGAGCCGCCGCCATCTGCGCCAACTCCGGTGCCACAAACTTCGGCTGCGTCTCTTTCGGCAGGCCCTTCAGGCTCTTCGTTAAATCCAGCTTCGCTAGCTCACTTCCAGCCTTGGTCTCCTGACGAAACCACGCCTTCCCACCCTTCGCCGTGTCCTTCGAGTTCCACACATGGTCTTCGTTGCGCGCGATCTCCTCCATCGTCCTTCCCGTAACGACGGAGTTCGCCTCGTCCTCAGTAACAGAAGGATCGCTCGGGCCGCGCTCAAACTCATCATGCTCTTTGATCAGAAGCCAGTTCGGCTTCTTCTCCTTCGCCCACTTCCCACCCATCCTTATCAGCGCCCACTTGCCTTTCAGCTTCTCACCATGCAGCACGAACTTCAGACTCCCGTCGCGCAGTCCCGCATCGACATCGGTATGCCCCGGCTGCGGTTCCCACGTCCCCTGGTCCCACAGCATCACGGTCCCGCCGCCGTACTGTCCCGCAGGGATAATTCCCTCGAATCCGCCGTACTCGATCGGGTGATCCTCAACCTGCACCGCGAGCCGCTTGTCTGCTGTCACATAGGTCGGCCCCTTGGCAATAGCCCAGCTCTTCAACACGCCGTTCCAGCCAAGCCGGAAGTCGTAATGCAGATGCGAAGCAGCATGCTTCTGCACGCAGAACGGCATGCCGCCAGTCTTCTTTTCTGTTTTTGGCGAACCGCTCGGCTCAGCAGTGATGTTGAAATCCCGCATCGAACGGTATCGTGCGAGTTGTTCATCAACCGCATCTGCGGCAGAACCCGCTGGCGAACTCTTGCCAGCAGCTGTCTTCTTGGTAGCCTTCTTCGCAACTTTAGCCGGCGTCTTCTTCACACCCGCCACTGTCACACCTCCACCTCGCCCCGAGGCGAAGGCTCACTAAGCAGACTTACGCTTGCCCGCCGCAGACTTCACCAGCGAGATACCCTTCTTGCCTTCGGCCTTCGCAGCCGCCGGCTTCACCGACGCCGCAGGCTTCTTCTTGCCCGAAGCCGCCTCCGCGTCGCCGCCCACGCTCTTGCGCAGAGCATCCATCAGGTTCACCACCTGGCCACGACGCGGAGCCGCAACCTCGTCCTTCGGCACAGGAAGATGCTTGAGCTTCGCCTCCACGAGCTCCTTCACCGCAGCCTCATAACCATCCTTGAACTTGCTCGGGTCAAAGTCCGCAGCCTTGCGCTTAATCAACTCCATGGCGAGATCAAGTGAGTCCGAGTTCACTGCAACCTTCTTGATCTCGTTGAAGTACTCTGCCGGATTGCGCAACTCATCCTGGTAGCGCATCGTGTAGCCCATCATGCCGCCCAGCTTGTCATCGTCGTGCGCCGTCACCGCGAAGACATGCTCGCGGCCACCGAAGGCGATCTTTCCCAACGCCGCCTTCTTCGTCTTCTTCAGCGCCGCACGCACCACCGCGAACGCCTCAGCCTGAACATCATCCTCAGGCACAATGAAGTAAGGCTTCTCCATATACTTTGGTTCCAATTCATCGAGCGGCACGAACTGCGAAACCTCGATCGCATGCTTCGAAGGCACGCGAAGCTCTTCGAGCTCCTTCGGCTCGATCGTCACGTACTGGCCCTTGCTGTACTCGTAGCCTTTAACGATCTCGTCCTTCTCGACCGGATTCGCGGCCTCGCCGGGGTTGTCCTCAATCGCCGACGCAAGCACCTTCTGGTGACGCACACGCTCACCCGTCTTGCGGCTGATCTGGTGGAAGCGGATCTCGCTCTGCGACTCCGTCGCCACATACAACTTCACGCCAAACGACACCAGTGATATCTGGATCTGACCAGACCAATACGGACGTGCCATCGACATTACCTCGCGAACGGCGGGGAAGCCGTCTCTGATGAATCAGATTCGCTACCCTCCCCGCAGGGATGCTCTATTTTCGCTCAATCCAGGCGACGCCGAACAGATGACTAGATAGCTGTTAGTAAAGCCGCCAACATCATCCCCTCATCAATCACTCGCTAGGCAAACCGCAGATAGGCCCGCCCCGCAGTCGAGAATCGAGCCTCAGCCGTCGCGCCTGCCGAGCCTTGGGTGACTCCTGTCCAGCTTCCTGTCGTGATCCAGTCGCCCTTCTTCAACCCTTCGGTCCTGATCGCGCCTTCATTGGCCAGGAACGGCAGTAATCGCATCAGATCTCCCGCCGTGTTCGAACCTCTCTGCTCTACGCGCACTGAGCCATCCACCGTCATCGTCACTGATTCCTTGCTGAAGTCGATGCTCTGCCAGTTCGGAACAGCCTCGCCGAACACAAAGCCTCCGTGCAGCGAGAGATCCGCGAGGGCCGTCAGCTTCGCCGCCTGCTTCGGATCCGCCAGTGCGGTCTCCAGCACCTCGATCGCCGGGTGCATGCTCGCAATCGCAGCGACGACCTCCTCACGCGAATAGGGCTTCTCACGTGGTGGCAGATCTGCGCCCAGGTGGAACGCGATCTCTGCTTCGAGCCCACGGTACCTATGCGTCAACCCGCGCAACTCGCATCCGCTGCATGACATCCATGCCGCCGGCATCGGCGCAAAGGTAGGCGTCGCGTCCGGGCTTGAAGCGCCGACCTTCCATCCTCCGATCGCCTCGTAGGCCCACGACATCCGGTCCTGAATGACGTAAGCCTCCTCAAGCGTCGTCGGTCGATTATCTTTTGGAAGGTCCACAATCGGCCGATTTGTCCTTCGAGCATCCAGCAACAAATCCGCCGCATTTATCAGATCCTGTTCCCGAGCTCCGGTAATCATGCCAGACAGTTTGCACCAACCTGCCCCATTCTGTCTCGCCTCTCGCCCGCAAAACACCACTTGGGCGAAAAATCGCGCGCATCCGGTTACCTCCGGGGGGCGTACTCTATCCAACCAGATGTGCTCCGCCAAATCGGCGGGCCACAGGGAAGGGAACTAAACCCATGCTTCTCCGCAAGTCCGAAAGCCTCAACTCGAAGATCGTTTCGTCCGACATCACTCCCCAGCACGCCTTAGAGCAGTTCAATCAGGATCGCCGCCGCCTCCTTGCCGGCGCCGCTGCCGCCATCGGCGTTGGAGCCATCGCGGCCACCCGCATCCCCGGTCTGTTTCTGCCCACCACCGTCCACGCCGGCGAGCAACTCCAGGCCGCGCCCAGCAAGTACACAGTGCCCGACAACCAGACGCCCTTCTTCAAGGCCACCAACTACAACAACTTTTACGAGTTCGGCACCAACAAGGACGACCCCGCGAAGAACGCCCACACCCTCAAGACCCGTCCCTGGACCGTGCAGGTCACCGGTATGGTCAAGAAGCCCCAGACCCTCGACGTCGACAGCATCCTCAAGTACCGCCCCATCGAGAGCCGCGTCTACCGGCATCGCTGCGTCGAAGCCTGGTCGATGGTCATCCCCTGGGACGGCTACTCGCTCTCCGAGTTCATCAACTTCTGCGAACCCCTCCCCAGCGCCAAGTACGTACAATTCACCACCCTTGTCGACAAGAAGCAGATGCCCAACCTCCCCGGCGGCTACGACTGGCCCTACACAGAAGGCCTGCGCCTCGACGAGGCCATGAACCCGCTGGCCCTTCTCACCTTCGGCTGCTACGGCCAGGTCCTCCCCAACCAGAACGGCGCTCCCATCCGAGTCGTCATGCCCTGGAAGTACGGCTTCAAGAACTGCAAATCCATCGTTCGGTTCCACTTCACCGACAAGCAGCCCAAGACCACCTGGAACCAGATCAACTCCGACGAATACGGCTTCTACTCCAACGTCAACCCCAAGGTCGACCATCCCCGCTGGAGTCAGGCCCATGAGCGCCGCATCGACAGCTCCGCCTTCCCCCGCACCATCCCTACGCAGATGTTCAACGGCTATGCCGACGAGGTCGCCAGCCTTTACAACGGCATGGATCTCAGAAGGTACTACTAAGCGTCAAAATCGCTGCCAGATATCTAACAGGTAATCTTTCTGATGCCGAGAAATAGGCACTGTAATTCCTTTAGGGAGTAAATATTCGTATAATCTAATATTCGTAGATGTGGAGGAAGCATGCGAGATTCCCTACGCCGATTCAAAGCCGATATCTTTCAAGCCCTCGCCCACCCCACCCGAATCGCCATCCTTGAGCTTCTGAGCGAGGGTGAGCTATCCGCCGGGTCCCTGATCGAAAAACTCGCACTCGAGCAGGCGAACGTCTCTCAGCATCTTGCGGTACTGCGCGCAAAACAGCTTGTCCTGACCCGAAGGGCCGGGAATCAGGTCTTTTATTCGGTCCGCGATCCCATCATCATCCAGGTTTTGAACCTCATGCGCACGTACTTTCATGCCCATCTCAAGGAAGCTTTGGGCATGCTCGACGAAATGGAAAAGCCAATAGAGACCGCCCCATGACTTTTTCGCAGCAGTGGCTCCCTCGCTCCATCGAGTGCTTTCGTGGCTATACAGTCCGGAAATTCACGCACGATCTCGTCGCCGGACTAACGGTAGGGTTGGTCGCGCTTCCATTGGCGATGGCCTTTGCAATTGCCTCTGGAGTCACACCGCAGGCCGGTCTCTACACCGCCGTGGTGGCTGGGTTTTTGATCTCCGCACTCGGCGGTTCGCGCGTTCAGATAGGAGGTCCGACAGGCGCCTTCGTAGTGATCGTCGCAGGCATCGTCGCTAAATTTGGCCTGGCCGGCCTGGCCCTGGTCGGAATCATGGCAGGCGTCATGCTTGTGGTCATGGGCTTCACCGGTCTTGGCACCGCCGTGAAGTTCATCCCGCGTCCAGTAACGATTGGATTCACCAACGGAATCGCGCTCCTGATTGCATCGACCCAGATCAAGGATTTCTTAGGACTCACGACTCCACCCGTTCCCAGTGAATTTCTCCCGCGAATCGCATTGCTGATTCACTACGCAAAAAGTACACAATGGCAGACCGTGTTGGTAGCGGCAGCATCGCTGGCCATCATTCTGCTCTGGCCCAGGTTGACGAAGCGGCTTCCCGGTTCTATCGTCGCTCTATTCCTGACGACCATGATCGCCGTTGCCTTCCACCTGCCGATCGAGACGATTGGCACGAAGTTCGGAGGCATCCCCCGGGGCTTTCCTCACTTCGCTCTACCAACTCTCCACGCCGTTCACATCCTGCCGCTGTTGCCATCAGCCTTCACGGTCGCTCTTCTCGCGGCAGTCGAAAGCCTGCTCTCAGCAGTCGTCGCTGACGGCATGAGCGGAGATCACCACAACTCGAATCTTGAGCTCGTGGCGCAAGGAGTAGCGAATATAGCCTCGCCTCTCTTCGGGGGAATACCTGCCACCGGAGCCATAGCTCGCACAGCAACGAACATCCGTTCCGGAGCCCTCACGCCTGTTGCCGGAATGATCCACGCGATCACGCTCCTTGCGATTCTGCTGGTCGCGGCTCCTCTGGCTCGCTATATTCCATTGGCCACTCTGGCGGCCGTCCTGTTTGTCGTCGCTTACAACATGGGGGAGTGGCGTGAGATCGGCACAATCCTCCGCCTGTCGAAGACAGATATCGCCGTCTGGATCACAACCTTCGCTCTCACCGTACTCGCCGACCTCACCGTCGCTGTCGGAGTCGGCATGGCGCTCGCCGCGCTCCTGTACATCTATCGCATTGCAGAGACGACGACAGTAGCGGCCGTAACTCCCGAGTATCTGGAGGATGGCCAGGCACACATCCTGCAGGACAAGGACATTCCCGCCAACGTAACGATCCTCCGCATTCATGGACCGTTTCTCTTCGGCACGACCGAAAAGCTGGCCGAAGCGACGAAGGACATGACGCAATTTCAAGAAGTCGTCATCCTCCGGCTGCGCAACATGACAGCTCTTGATGCCACCGGCATTCATGCCATCGAACGGTTCTCAGATCGTCTGCACAAGGCGGGCAAAACGCTTCTACTCTGCGGCGCAAGAGACCAGCCGTCACGGCTCATCTCACGTTCTGGGATGATTGAGCACATTGGCCCGGAAAATGTCCTTCCCCACGTTCAGGCGGCTCTGGCGCGCGCGCAGGAGTTGCAAGGAGACTTTGACGGTGTCGGCCGCGAAGTAGCAGCCGATATGGCTCGACAGCCACTCTAGGAGTTCGACTTCGTTCGAGTGGAGCTAAACTAATCAAGCCCATGTCAAAGCTTTCCATCGTTATCCTGAAGGCCCTCACGCATCTCCTCTGCCTCCTGCCATTCTTCTGGCTTCTGCACTTCTATACCTCCGGAGCGCTCGCTCTCAATCCCGATCCCGTCAACTACATCACCCACTTCACGGGAGACTGGACCGTCTACACGCTCCTCACCTGCCTCGCCATCACGCCCATTCGTCGTCTCTCTCCAAAGATCTCCTGGCTCATTCGCTTCCGCCGCCTCATCGGACTCTACGCTTTCTTCTACGCAACACTGCATCTGTCGACCTACATCTTTCTCTTCTCCGGCTACGACCTTCCCACGGTTCTCACAGGTATTCGAGCCGGTCACTTCAGCATCGCCATCGACGAGTGGAAACAGATCTGGCCCACGATCTGGGATGACATCCGCAAGCGCCGCTTCATCCAGGTAGGCTTCTTTGCCTGGCTCATCCTGCTCTCCCTCGCCGTTACATCGCCTGCCTTCATCCTGCGCGCAATGGGAGGCAAGAACTGGCAGCGCCTGCACAGCCTCATCTACGTCGCCGGAATCGCCGCAATGATCCACTACTGGTGGCTCGTCAAGACCGGCGTCCGCACTCCGTGGAAGGACACCGCAGTCCTGACCGTCCTCCTGTTGGCCAGAGTCGCCTACAGTGCCTACAAGCGGCTCAATAAGCCCACACCGGCAGCTCGAACAGTGCAAAACCGCAAGGCTGAAGGTTTGCCCAGCTAAGCGGCACCACAACTTCCGCATCGAATCTCCTGTCTAATACGAGTGGGAGTTTCTATGCGCCCGCTTGCCGTTCTCTTTCTTGTGGTTGCCCTTACGCCTCTCAGCGCCCAGAAAGAAGCTCCTGCGCAGCTCGTCCCGGCTCATCCAAAGGCTTCGAAGCCCCATCACCCTCCGGCCCCAAAAGAAGTTCCGCTCACGGAACGCGAGCAGGCAATTCAGCTTCTCAACCGGTTCACCTTCGGTCCGCGCCCGGGCGACGTCGAGCGCGTAATGGCCATGGGCGCCGACAAATGGTTTGAGCAGCAGCTCAATCCGGCATCTATCAACGACGACGCTCTCAACAAGCGCCTCAACGACTACCCCACACTCAACATGACGCCGGAGCAGGCCCTCACCATCTTCCCCGACCGCGGCACGATACAGGCCGTAGCTGACGGCAAGCGACCCTCTCCCACCGACTCCAACCTCGCCGCGCTCTACGAGGTCCAGGTCTACAAACTCAACAAGGACAACGAAGCGAAGAAGATCAACGCCGACGGCAAGCCCGCCGTAACTCCGCCCACCGGCGACGAGCTCGCCGGGCAGAAGAAGCAGGATCAGGCCATCGCCGCGCGCATCGCCGGCGACCTCTTCGCGCTGCCCAAAAATCAGCGCATGGCCGCGCTCATCAAGCTGTCCGTCCCAGACCGAATCGCCTTCACCACCTATCTATCCGGACCTCTGGACGCCCAGCGCATCCTCCTCAACGAGTTCAACCCCCGTGAGCGCGAGATCTTCTACGCCATGGCGGCCAACATCGGCTCTTCTTATCAGATCGGAAGCGAGCTCTCGCAAGCCAGGCTCGTCCGCGCCATCCTCTCCGAGCGTCAGCTTCAGGAGGTCATGACCGACTTCTGGTTCAATCACTTCAACATCTACATCGGCAAAGATTCCGACCAGTGGTACACCACTGCCTACGAGCGCGATGTCATCCGCAAGCACGCCCTGGGCAAGTTCCGCGACCTCCTCCTCGCCACAGCGACCAGCCCCGCCATGATGGTCTACCTCGACAACTGGCAGTCCATCGGCCCCGACTCCATCGCCAATGGAGTCAATCCCGACAATCCCAAATCCAAAAAAGGCAACCGTGGCCTCAACGAAAACTACGGCAGGGAAGTGATGGAGCTTCACACCGTCGGAGTCAACGGCGGCTACAGCCAGGCCGACGTCACCGCGCTCTCCGCCATCCTCACCGGCTGGACAGTAGACCGTCCCAACCAGGCTGGCCTCTTCCAGTTCGACCTCAAACGCCACGAGCCCGGTCCGAAGCAATGGTTCGGTCACACCATCACCACTACCAACGCCCAGGCTGCGAATCTTCCCGACAACGTCCCCACCGGCATGAACGAAGGCATCGAAGCCCTCTCCATCCTCGCCGCCAGCCCGAAGACAGCTCACTTCATCAGCTACAAACTCGCCCAGCGCTTCGTAGCCGACGACCCGCCGCCCACGCTCGTCAATCGCATGGCCGCAACCTTCCTCTCTACCGACGGTGACATCAAGGCCATCCTCCGCACGCTTGTCCAATCACCCGAGTTCAACTCCCGCAAATACTTCCGCAACAAAGTGAAAACGCCCGTCGAGTTCCTCGCCTCCGCATTTCGCACCACCGCAACCGATCCCACCAATCCGGGAGCGCTCGTCAATACGGTCAAAACCATGGGCATGCCACTCTACTTCGCGCTTCCACCCACCGGCTACTACATCACCGCCGATCATTGGATGAACTCTTCAGCCCTCGTCGATCGTCTCAACTTTGCCTATGCTCTCACCGGCAGCAAATTCGCCAACCAGAAGTTCGACTCCGCCCACGTCCTCGCTCTCGGCTTGCTCGCTCAACCCAATGGCACCGCGCCTCCGCAGACCGCGTCCTCCGGCAGCCCCCACTACTCCGAAGCTCTGCTCACCGAGACACCCGCCTCCAACCCAACCCTCCCCGCGGGAACCAGCGTGGCCCTGCGTGTCCTCGAATCTTCGCTGATCGGCGGCGAAGTTTCGCCGAAGACAAATCAACTCATCCAGCAGCAACTCACCCAACTCACGACGCCCACCACTCCACCCATCGACACCCTGAATCTACTCACCGCCCTCGTCATGGGCAGCCCCGAGTTCCAGCTCCGTTAGCATCGAAGGGCCAACCTGGCAGCATCCAATCATCATGAGCCAACCAATCAATCGTAGGAGCTTCGCCGCAGGCATCCTCGCCGCCGGAGTCGCCGGCAGAACTTTCGCCGAAGAACCACTCCACCTGTCCGCGCCTGAGCAACTCCACCTAAAGCCCAACGGCTGGATGCCAAACAACACTCTGCCCGTCCTCATCTACCGCAGTGTGCTTACACCCTCCCTAGATCTCGCAGACACGATGGAGCGTATCTTCACGCAGAACGGCTGGCCCCCGCAGTGGCGCAACGGAATCTACACCTTCCACCACTACCACTCCACCGCGCACGAAGTCCTCGGCGTCGCGGCCGGCAACGTCGACGTGATGCTCGGAGGCGAAAACGGCCACACCGTCACCGCCCGCGCCGGAGACGTCCTCGTTCTTCCCACCGGCACCGGCCACTGCCGCATCTCCGCCTCCGACGATCTCCTCGTCATCGGAGCCTACCCAACCGGCGAACACTGGGACATCTGCCGCACCGCCGCCACGCCCGACGTTCTCGAGCGCATGCGCAACGTAAAATTCCCCGCCTCCGATCCCGTCTTCGGCAAGCAAGGCGCACTTCCGAAGCTCTGGACCACGTAGCGCCTACTGCTTCGGAGTCTTGTCCGTCCGCCAGTTCACCACGTGATACTGCGCCTGCGTGTCTCCGACGTTGCGCAGTCCATGCATCACATTCGACGCATTCAGAATCACCGATCCCGCCCCCACCCGCACCCACTCACCATTGATCAGCGCCTCAACCGTCCCCTTATCCAGAATGATCAGCTCCTCATTCGGATGCTTGTGTGGCGGATGAGAAGTCTCGCCCGGATTCAGCGTCGTCACATGCATCTCCAACTCATCCAGCGTCGCCGTCGGCCCCTTCATAATCTGCCGCGTCTCTCCAATCGGAGTCTTCTTCACCACCATCTTGTTCCAGTCCCATACCGACTCCCCAATCACTGGAGTAGCTCCGTCCATCGCCGCCTGAGCGCCCAGCGTTCCCGCAATCGCCAACAAACACACTACGACATCCCGCTTGGTAATCTTCATCACATCTCCCAAAAAACTAAACCCAGCTGCTCTGCTCAAACGTATACGGAGACCGCTGTGGCCGCGACAGCATCGCATTCGCCGCATCATCTCCAACAAACTTCTCCCGCTCTGGATCCCAGTGCAGATGCCGGTTCGTCTTCATCGCAATATGGTGCAGCAAACACGTCGAGCAAGCCCTGTGCCCAATCTCCACCGGAGCGGTCGGCTGCTGCCGCGTCTTGATGCAGTCTAGCCAGTTCGCGTGCTGTTCGCTCGCTGTGTACAGATGAATCTCATCCGGCCCGATCACCGATTCCAGAATCTTCGGATCGCTCGCCTGCAGCACCTCCACCTTCGGCACCGGATCGCCCGGCTTCGCGGTTGGAGAGTTCATGCCATCCCTCTGCACAAAGATCCACCCCTTCGTCCCATACCACTTGATGCCGTTCGGAAAATTCCCTGAGATGTCCATCGTCATCCCATTCGCATAACGCGCATGCGTCAGAAACTTCCCATGCACATCCCAAAGCCCATGCGTAGGAAACTCCGCCGTCCCCCATATCTCCACCGGCCCCGTGTACTCCGTATTCATACCCCAGTGCGCCGTGTCCACATGGTGCGCGCCCCATCCCGTAATCATGCCCGCACCAAACTGCTCCATCCGCAGCCATCCCGGCCTGTCGAATCCCTCCAGCGGCATCACGCGATCGACGGTATACGCCACCTCTGGCGTCGACCCCAGCCACGCATCGTAGTCAAACCCCTTCGGCACCGCCATCGGAGTCGGATCGCCACCCGCCGGATCACCCGGCAGCCCAATCTCCACATGCTTCACCTCGCCGATGCGCCCGTTCCGCACCAACTCGCACGCGCGATAAAACTGCTTCCACGACCGCTGCTGGCTCCCAATCTGCAGGATCCTCCCCGAAGCCTGCACCGCATCGCTCAGATACCGCCCTTCCGCAATCGTCAGCGAGGCCGGCTTCTGCAGGTACACATCCTTGCCCGCGCGCACCGCCGCCGCCGCCACGATCGCATGCTGGTGATCCGGCGTCGAGATCACCACCGCATCGATCTCTTTGTTCGCGAGCAGCTCGTGGTAGTTGTGATAAACCTTGACGCCGTCATAAGGCTTGCCCAGCTTCTTCGTATACGCATCGCAGACAAACTGCTGCCCCAACTGCGCCCGCGTCGTATCCAGGTCACAAACCGCAATCACACGCGCGCCGTCGTACTTGAAGATCGCCGGGAGGTCGTGCCCGCGCGAGATCCTCCCCACGCCAATCGCGCCTACAGTAATCCGCTCACTCGGAGCCATCTGCCCGAACACCGTTGATGGAACGATTGTAGGAAAGCCAGCAACGGCGGCCGACCCCGCCGCCGTCTTCAGAAACCGCCGCCGCGAAACGCGCTTCGCACTCGTCATGGCCAAACCCCTGGGCTTACGCCTTCAACTGCACATGCGTAGTCTTCATCTGCGCTCGCACCACAAGCTCGGCCGCAAGCAGGCACTGCGTCTGATCTTGAGCAACGTGAGTGCGGTTCACAATATCCGCCACAAACTGCGGCCCAAACGGCAGCGTCACGTTATTGCAGTCGATATACCTCGCCTGATTCTTATCGACGATATAAAGATTGTTCCCCTGCTTCGACCGCGCCACGTCGATGTACTTCCTCACCTCGATATACCCCTCAGTCCCCAGGATGAACAGCCGGCCATCGCCCCACGTGCCCAGACCATCCGGTGTGAACCAGTCCAGCCGCACGTACCCAAATCCCTTGTTGCCACGCAGCATCATGTCGCCAAAGTCCTGAAACTTCGGCCGCTGCGGATGCGCCACGTTCGACACCTGCGAAGCCACAACTTCGGCCTCGGTACACCCGGTATAGAACAGGAACTGGTCCACCTGGTGCGACCCGATATCGCAAAGAATCCCGCCATACTTCATCGGATCCCAGAACCAGTCCGGCCTGCTCCCCGCGCCGCCCGCGTATGGATCAGCGCCCTTCTGCACAATCTGGTGCGGTGCGATATTGATTGTCTGGATCACCCTCCCGATCGCCCCCGCCTGCACCAGTTCGCCCGCCTTCACCGCGGCCTTCACCTCAAGCCGCTCGCTGTAAAGAATCGCGTAGATCCTCTTCGTCTCCGCGATGGTCTTCCGAATCTCCTCAATCTGCTCGAGCGTCGTCGCCCCCGGCTTATCACTCAGGTAATCCTTGCCGCGCTTCATCACCTTGATCCCCAGAGGAGCGCGCTCGTAAGGAATCGTCGAACTCAGCACAAGTTGAATCGAAGGATCATCCAGAATCTCCTCTTCCGACTTCACCATCTGCACATCGGGAAACTTCTTCTTGAAGGCCTCTGCCTTGTCCGGCTCCGCGCCATAAGCCTTCACCAGCACACCGCCCCCGCGCTGGATCGCTCCCACCATCCCATAGATATGGTCATGGCTCATCCCGCACACCGCAAACTTGATCGAGTACTTCGGCTTCGCGTCTGCGTCCTGCCCAGGCTCCGCGACCTCATGCGCAATCCGCGCCGGATCGATCTCTGAAAGCTCCACGCTCCCAAACGCAGGAACACCGGCCATCAGCCCAGCCACCCCAACGCCACGAAGAAAATCCCGCCGTCCAAACCCATCAAAGCCCATCACGCTCTCCTCAAAACAAATTTCTATGCACCCCGAACTATATCAACTTACAAGAACCTTATGCACGGGGGTGCCATTCTGCTGGGTAAGCGGTTCCAATCTGGCCGTGAAGGAAAAGGTGACTCGCGCCCTCCACTTCCGGATTGCCGGCACCTACCGGCCTCCGATCCTGCCCAATCCCATTCCGATGATGTAGGTCACCACACCTTCGAGCGCACCAATCCAGGTCATCTCGAATCCGCTGCTCCACCATGAGCGAATTGTTACGAGGGACTTTGCAGCTCCTACTGCGAAATGCGCGACGAGCGAGACGATCGCGGCGACAATCACTGCAGGTATACCCGTCATAAAGAAGAAGGGAATGATCGGGATCAAGGCCCCAATAGCGGTGGATAGGGCTCCAGAGACGGCGGAGACCATCGGTTTACTCAACCCTTCTTCCGTCGTGTTGAGGCGCTCCCGCGCGAGTGCCTTAATCAGTTGTTCCTTGTCCTTAGCAATCTGATCGACGAAGCGATCCGCGTCTGCCTCCGGCAAGCCCCGAATTTGATAGCTGAGCGAAAGCACCTCACGAGCCTCCGCTTCGTTGTCCTCGACGGCCTCCCGCTCCCTTGCAAACTCTGCCTCGAATATCTCTCGCTCGCTCTTCGCGGCAAGATACGCTCCTGAGCCCATCGATAACGCACTGGCAACCATACCGGCCAGGCCCGCGATGAGAACAAAGTGGCTATTTCCCAGCGTCGCTCCTGAGACGCCGGAGACGATGCCGAAGATCGACCCAAGGCCATCGTTGATACCGTAGATCGCATCTCCAACCCAGCCTGCAGCTTGCGTATGGCCTTGATCGCGAGCGGCCAGCAGATCATCGAGCGCCTTCTGGGCCTGCTCGGGAGGCATTACCGGCAAAGGCCGGCGCGAACGGATCAGGTTGCCTAGCGTCAGATAGTGTTCCCGCTCGTCGGCAATCACCTCTTCCAGGATTGCAACGCTGCGTGGGTCGCCCAGGGCCTTCAGCTGCTTTCCATACTTGGCGATGTCCCGGCTTTCATCGATCTCGAGTCGGCGCAGGGCCAGATCAACCCCGCCCACTCGATTGGCCAGCGAGTCGGCCTGACCCGACAGGTCGCCGGTGTACTGGGGTGCGGGTGCGCCCAGTTCCTGGATGCGTCTAGCCCATAGATCGGCATGATGTTTCTCGGCAGCGGCCAAACCCCGCAAAGCGTTTCTGCGTGGCGGGTCGACTTCGGCCTTGGCGAAGGCCGTGTAAGTGTAGTGACCTTCCATCTCGGCTTGCCAGTTAGCCTCCAGGGCTGCCAGCAGCTTCTTATTGTCGGAACCTGTCATCACTTGCGCTCTCTCGAAGGGCTTGCCAGCATCATACAAATTCTGCTGTCTGCATTTGGGTCCTCTACCCATTCATGTGCTCCGCTGGGTCGGGATGCGTCATAATCGGCTGCCCACCTCACCGACACGGCATTCATTAAGAAATCGCCCAAGGAATGTAGAATCACTGTCCTCTGAGTTCCACATTCTGGACTGGCGGTCTCCATGCAAACCCTCGATAAGCATCTGCTCGAACAGCTCTCCGCGGAGCTTACTTCGCTTGCATCGAACATGCTCGATCTGGAAGCCGCCCTGCTCAAACAGCCTGCCGCCATCCAGAAAGCTCACTATCGCAGCGCCCGGAATCTTGTCCACTATCTTGCGCTGCGCCAGCATGATCTCCGTCCATTGCAATCCCAACTCGCTCTTCTCGGTCTCTCCTCTCTTGGCCGCGCAGAAAGTCACGTCCTCAGCACAGTCCTGACCGTCCACCGCGCGCTGAATGCCTTGCTGGGGGCCAGCGGCCCACCGCCATCTCCTGACGACCCACCCGTCGAGTTTAGCGAGGGAACCCGGTTACTGGAGGCCAACACCGAGGCTCTCCTGGGCCCCGCTCCATCCGGCAGAAAGGTCCGCATCATGGTCACCATGTCCTCCGACGCGGCGATGAAGTATGAGCTTGTGCGCGACCTCGTCCGGAATGGTATGGACTGCATGCGCATCAACTGCGCTCATGACAGTCCGGAGGCCTGGCTAGGCATGATCCGCAATCTCCGGAAAGCCCGGGAAGAAACCGGTCGTAACTGCCGCGTCTTAATGGACATCGCCGGCCCAAAGCTGCGTACAGGCCCTATCGAGCCCGGTCCTTCGGTGGTCAAATGCCGGCCCATGCGGGACGTCTACGGTCGCGTTGTGGCTCCAGCCCGTATCTGGCTTACTCCAAACGTCAATCCTGAACCGGCTCCCGATCCGGAAGTTGCGACTGTTCCAATCTCAGCCAGCTTCCTGAAACATCTCCGGCCAGGTGACGCGATCCACCTGCGCGACGCCCGTAAAGCGCAGCGCACCCTGCATATCTCTCAGGTCGTAGGCAGAAGTTGCTTAGCCGAAACAAAGCAAACCGTTTATTTCATGCCTGGCCTTCAGATCACAACAAGCCCCGCAAAGCCAGAGGCAGCTAGCTTTCCAAAAAGCGGACGAACTCGCATCGGTAAACTTCCGGCGCTTCCACAAACCCTGCTCCTGAAGCCAGGCGATGAGCTCATCCTGCACCAGCAGAGCATGCTCGGAAAGCCTGCAGCATACAGCAAGACCGGAGAGCTCATCTCACCCGCCCGGATCAGCGTCTCCCTGCCGCAGATGCTCGATCACGCAAAGCCCGGCGAGCCTATTTGGCTTGACGACGGCAAGATAGGTGGTGTCTTTCGCGCTGTGGGATCAAAATTCGCCACCGTTGAAATTACCCAGGCACATCCTGAAGGGCAAAGACTCGGCGCCGAGAAGGGCATCAATCTCCCTGAAACGCGCATTGACATACCGGCGCTTACCCCCGATGACCTGGAAGCGCTGAAGTTCATCGTCCAGTACGCGGACATCGTCGGCTACTCCTTTGTCCGCACGGAGTCTGACGTGCATCAGCTTCTCGATCGGCTGGAGGAACTTGGCGGCCAGCATCTCGGCCTGGTCCTCAAGATTGAAACCCGCAAGAGCTTCGACAATCTGCCCAGTCTTATTCTCGCCGCCATGCGCACACGTTCTCTCGGCATCATGATTGCCCGCGGCGATCTCGCAGTGGAATGCGGCTACCAGCGTCTGGCCGAGGTTCAGGAGGAGATTCTTTGGATCAGCGAAGCCGCTCACATTCCAGTGATCTGGGCGACACAGGTTCTGGAAACTCTCGCGAAGAAAGGCATCCCCTCCCGATCAGAGATAACGGATGCCGCCATGGGCGAACGTGCCGAATGCGTCATGCTGAATAAAGGACCATACCTCGTCACAGCTGTCGGCGTTCTTGCAGACATCCTCACTCGCATGCAGGCCCATCACGAGAAGAAGCGCGCTATGCTGCGCAGGCTTCATCTCGCCGCTAACCTTCCCATCACTGCGGGACGGTCGCGCCTCCACTACCGTTCATCCTGATAGATCATCCGCAAGCACCATTTAGAGAGTCTTTGTAAAAAGTTGCGTGACCTGAACCGCCCCTTCACGGAAACAATCGCCGCTTCACCCACCCATTCCCACTGCGCTCAAACAGAATCCGGTCATGTAACCGGTCTTCCTCTCCAATCCAGAACTCCACCCGTTCCGGCCGCAGCACGTATCCCCTCCACGACTCCGGCCGCGGAACCGCCCCCGGCGTCCTCTCCGCAAGCTCCCGAACCATCTCCACCAGTTCCTCGCGGCTCCCCAGCGTCTCACTCTGCCGTGAGACCGCGGCCCCAAGCTGACTCCTCCGCGACCGGCTGTGAAAGTAAGCATCTGCCTCCGCCGGAGGAATCTCGGTCACCGTTCCCTCCACCCGAACCTGCCTTCGCAGTGTCTTCCAGTGAAAACACATCGCTGCACAAGGATTCGCCGCTAACTCGACGCCCTTCCTGCTGCGGGCATTGGTATAAAACCCGAACCCTCGCTCATCGACTGACTTCACCAGCACCATCCGCACGCTCGGCGTGCCCTCCAAAGTCGCCGTGGCCAGAGCCGCAGCATTCGGATCATTGATCTCGCTCCGCTCAGCCTCATCCAGCCACTCCCGAAACACTGCAAGCGGCTCGCTCGCCGCCTCAACTGCTCTCACGTCCATGTCCTTAAGCATATCGGCTCCGGGATTTCCGCAGAAAACCTTGTCAAACCGCCGAAAGGCCATGAACGTTCCGCACGCGTGCGAAAGCAGCGTTTCCTATCTCTGGTTTGTTTCTGGAATAATTCCGGGGTGATGCAGGTCGGCGGATCGGGCGGGCCGGTATGCGGATGCGACGGACGGTGGCGGTGAGGGCATGCGTATGGGGGATGGTGTGTGCGTGTAGTGTGGCTGCGCAGACGTCGGAGAATGCTAGTGCGCCAACGTTACACGTCTATACAAATCTGGTGCAGATCCCGACGCTTGTCCTTGGGCATGATCACAAGCCGATTGCCCCGATCGACGAGCGAAGGTTCTTTGTCAGTCTTGACGGAGGGCGTAAGTTTCGGGTGACGCATGCAAGGCTGGAGGGCGATGATCCGATATCGCTGGCGATACTGATGGACCAGAGCCAATCTACTCCGAGGGATATGTTGTGGGCCAACCAGGCTATTGCAAGTCTTGCACCTCTTTCTCTGCATGCGAAGGATGAGGTATCGATCTACGCGTTGGACTGTCAACTCATTAACTCCGCAGATCAGCGGGCGACGGACGCCGCAACTCTGAAGCGGCAGGTTAATCTGGTGTTGCAGCAGTCGCAATCCCTGGACCAGATAGATACGAAGCGGAGGTGCCAGAATCCCATAAACCTTTGGGACTCGCTTGTAACTATTGTTCAGACCCTGTCCGAGCGGCCCGGTAGACGGGTGATTCTGGCTGTGACCGACGGAGTGGATCGAGGGAGCCGGAATTCCTGGAATGCATTGAGAGACTTTGCTCAGACGAGAAGCGTTGCTATCTTCGGCTTGGTTCAGCCCGCGGACTTGAGGATCACGCAAAATGAAGCTCCCTTCAATGACGTGTGTCAGCTGAGCGGGGGGATCTTGCTGCCGACCTCCGCGAAAGATCTCGGGAAACAACTTGCATGGGCTGTGACGCTGATTCGAGGGCGCTATATTGTGGAGTTTCCGCGTCCGGTGACGACAGTCGGCGGGTACCACAATCTAGAGATCACGATTTCGAGGCGCGAGGCCTTCATCCGGCCTGCGGGAGCTGAGTTTCCGACTGACGACCCGGCAATCCTGAACGATCCGACCACCGTTCCGCCGGACCTTTCGCGTACGCCGCAGTTGGGCAACCGAAAGATCCTCCCGCCACATTGAGCGTAAACTCCAGCCCAAATTTGAGAAGAAGCTGGTTTCTTTATGAAGTCTTGACTGAGTTGAACCAAGCAGGATTCGATGGGGAAGGGATCATGTTGAAACAAACAGTGCTTCGGCTCAAGGTGAGTCCCCAACGGGTCTACAATTCATGTAAATCGAAAAAGTAAGCAGGGCCATCTAAGGGGATAAGACATGATGAGGCTCAAGCTGAAATACGGATTTCTTACTGCGCTGACTTTGGCGGCGTCGATGGCGTGGGCCGATACCTTGGTGTTGAAGAACGGCAGCCTGATTAAGGGCAAGTTCCTCGGTGGCACGGAGACTGAAATCAGCTTCCAGGTCGGCTCGACGGTACAGAAATATAACGTCGCTGACATCGTTTCGCTCAAATTCGATTCCGAAGGCGGACCAAATGCCCCGGCGCCGCAGCTCCAGCTCCAGCCGCAGTCCCAACTCCAGTTCCAGCCGCAGTCCCAGCAGCAGAGTTCGCTTCCCGACGATCCCGGGACGGTAGCGCATGTGGAAGCGAAGCCGGCCTATGTAACTATCCCAGCCGGGACGCTAATTTCTGTGCGCACCATTGATGCCATCGATTCCACAGATAGCCTCGCGGGAGACCGCTTCCAGGCTTCGCTCGAAGAACCCCTGATGTTGGAGGGCTACGTGGTAGTCCCGAAAGAGGCCCTCGTCTACGGCCGGCTGACACAATCGGAGCAGTCAGGAACTTTCGCCGGCAGATCGCAGCTACGTATGGAGCTGACCGGGATTCTAGTGAATGGAAAGATGGTTCCCGTGGTGACGGGAGAATATCAATTGACCGGCAAGTCGCGCGGCGCGAGCACCGCGAAGAGAACGGCCGGCGGAGCGGCTCTTGGAGCGATCATCGGTGCCGTTGCCGACGGCGGCCAGGGAGCAGCGATCGGCGCGGGCGTCGGCGCAGCTGCTGGCGCAGGCTCGGAGATCATCACTGGAGGCGACCAGGTAAAGGTGCCGAGTGAGACCCTGCTCGATTTCACGCTGCAGCAAGATGTGACGATACCGACTCGCAAGAGCTGATTCCTGACACCTCTTAGCGCGGATGCGTGAATCCGCACTCCTTCCATAGTCTTTCCCAAACCCAGATCCCGGAGGCGGCCTTCGTCGGCAGCGGGAATCCGAGCTGATGGGCCAGCATGCACACCTGGCCGCGATGATGCGCCTCATGCGAAATCATGTAGGCCAGCATGGCCGCGCCTGCGGGCCACGGCCTCGCCCAGCCGTCGCGGAGAAAGGTTTCGACCCGGCTCGGCGGCCCGGACAAAGCGTCCCCAAACATCTCCGAGCAGCGCGCCGCGCTCTCCGCCAGAGCAGCCCGGGCCTGCTTCTGCGTGTACCTGGAGCGGTCGAGAGGGGCAGGGAGCTTTAGATGCGGGGCCGATAGCCTCAGCCATTTGCGACGCATATTGTGGACGTGCGAGAAGATGGCGGCGATCGTCCGTCCCTTGCTCCCGAGCAGTTTGGCGCGCCATGCAGCGGGATCGAGATGCTCGAGGACGATCTGATTCATCCGCTCGTTTACGGCATAGCTCTCCACCAGCACCTGGCAAAGGTCCGCGCCAACGTCAGCCTGTGAGTGGGGCATTGCGATTCACCTTGTAGGCACCAAGCCTGACATCGAGATGTATCCCGATCATAGACAGACCGCGTCCAGTTGAGGAGGACTATACAAAGATGGTGTCGTGACGCTGGCCGAAGTCGTCGATGGCTACGCCATCGGTGGGCGGCCCTACATAGATAGTGTCGTGACGGCGGCCAAAGGCGACAAGGGCTTCGTGGTCCGTAGGAGGCCAGATGGGCTCGCGGTACATCCAGTCCACCAGATCGAAGTAGTAACGGTCGTAGCCAGGGCCCATGATCAGGAACCGTGCGTGCTGGTCGGTGCTGTTGCGATAGCCGTGCACCGTGCGCGGCGGGATGAGGAAGAAATCGCCGCGCTGGGTCGCGCGCCACTTGCCGTCCTGCAACACGTCAATGTTTCCTTCTAGAACGTAGAAGTTCTCAGTTGAGTGCTCATGGAGATGCGGAGGTACCCCGGGGAAGTAGGGAGGGATGCCGACCTCGACGAGCGAGGTGTTGCCCGTGTCTTCGAGCGTGGCGTGAATGTCGATGGTGGCGCCCAGCAGGGCAAAGCGACGCCTGCCGGACGATGCAGCTGTTTCCAAAGGGGCCTGGTCATCTGTCATAGCGCTCACTCGTTTCTCCCTGCTCTCGCTATACATGTCAGGATGAGTGGGCGGAGGATCGGATTCAGACAAGGGGGGATATTCGGGATACTTTTTGACGAATGACGGCTTGGTTCCCAATCAGAGTTTCCACAGAAATCTTGTCAAGCCCCTTAGAGCCCCTAAAATCCGAATAGATCTCCGTAAGCCAAATAAACAAAGACACATCGCCGCCAAAAATAAATCCGGGCAAAGTGGCAGAGCAATTTCACGCAATCCAATAAGATAGAAATAGAGTCAGAAAAGCTCCGGGGACAACCGGGGCTTTCGTTTTCATAACGAACAACTAACAACGAATAGCCAACAACCAGTAGCCAACAACCCTCTTGTTTTCTATAATTTGATTAATAAAGCCTTTAGATGGAATATTTTAGCCAAAAAAAGCCGTAAATCATTGAAAACAAATAGACGGGAAAACGTATAACCCATTTATTTTCAATATTTTGACCCATAACTCCTTTAGTTGGAATATTTTAGCTCGAATAAAATCGGTAAGATATTGAAAATAAACGCTTTGATAGTCTACATAGGGGGGTCAAAAAAAATTAGGCCTCAAAATTAGGACTCAAGGATGAGCAGCCAGGTAAGCCTGAATCTCCCCGAACTCCGCCCCCGACAGCCGGAACTCCGTCGCTGCAAAAACCCCGTCCACCTGCTTCGCGCTGCGTCCGCCAACAATCGCCGCAGTCACGGCCGGCTGGTGCAAGGTCCACGCGATGGCCACAACCCCGGCGCTCACGCCATGCCGAGAGCCGATCTGGCCCAGGAACTCCGCCAGCTTCAGATTCCGCGAAAGGTTCGGCTCCTGATACTGCTTGGCATTGCGGCGAAAGTCATCCTTCGGAAACGCTGCCACGCGCTCCCTGGTCATCGCGCCTGTCAGCAGCCCCGATGCCATCGGCGAATAATTAATGACGCCGATTCCATGCTGCAGGCAATAAGGCAGAATTTCGGCTTCAACCGTGCGGTTCAACATGGAGTAAGGGGGCTGCAGCGAAGTAATCGGAGCGATCTTCCCCACCCGCTCCATCTGCGCGACATTGAAGTTCGACACACCGATCCACCGCACCTTGCCCTCACGCTGCAGATCGGCAATCGTCGACCAGCCCTCATCGAGCTCTTCTTCGGGAACAGGCCAATGAATCTGGTAAAGGTCGATCACATCAACCTGCAACCGCCGCAAACTGGCCTCACACTCCTCGCGGACGTGCTTGAGCGAGCGATAGATCTCACGCTTCTCGTCCCAAAGCATCGAGCACTTCGTAAAGACAAACGGCTTCGAAGAAACCTGCTTCAGCGCCCGGCCCACGACCTCTTCCGAGTGACCGAGTCCATAAACCGCCGCAGTATCGATCCAGTTGATGCCAAGCTCCACCGCCCGCTCAATCGCGGCGACCGAGTCTGCATCGTCCTGAGCACCCCACGCGAAGGCCCAATCGCCTCCGCCAATCGCCCACGCGCCAAACCCGATCAGTGTGAGCTGCATATCCGAATTGCCAAGCTGTTTCGTCTGCATCAAGTTGTCCTTTGTCGAACCGGCAGTCACCATGTTTCACCTCTAACCTTACGCCTTCTCTTCTCTTTTCATTGGTGGAAGGTTCACTTGGAGCATTGCGAAAACCGGCGAATTCCGCGATACTTAGATGTTGGGTTTTACATCGGTCTCCCGTTCAGCTCAAGGCGGACGGTGACGTTATGTCACCCCAAAATCAAAAGTTCTGAGAGGCATTCCAAAGTGTTAATGATCCGTTTGGCGCGCGTTGGAGCGCGCAAGCAGCCCCACTACCGCATTGTCGTCA
Source organism: uncultured Acidobacteriaceae bacterium (assembly GCA_963741395.1). Classification (GTDB taxonomy): domain Bacteria; phylum Acidobacteriota; class Terriglobia; order Terriglobales; family Acidobacteriaceae; genus Edaphobacter. The sequence goes on along the minus strand of CAVUHV010000005.1, from coordinate 494,579 downwards.
TAGAAAAGGATCGCGCCCGCAATGGCCGCTCCGTCGAGGTTGTGGGAACTTACAACCCGCGCACCAATCCCGCGACAGTTGATTTGAAGCGCGACCGCATCGACTACTGGACCAGCAATGGAGCTCAGTTGTCGGACCGCGTTGGCAAGCTTCTTGCCAAGGCTCCGGCGACCGAGACGGCTCCCGCTGCCTAGTCTTTCCTTCAGGTGCTATCTTTAGGTACTCTTTTGGGGGTTCCTAAAGATTGCTGACGGCTCTGATTCCTTGTGTCGCTTACTGCCAATGGCTAACGTAAACTTCTGAGAACGGTCACGACGGGATAAATTACTGGCTCGACGTCACCAGACAACGCTCCGGAAAGCCGGGGTCTTGTCGGCGAACCGATGTGGGCTCGCTCTTAGTTCGGCCTAGAAGATCTCGCTCCAGACGAGGCTAGACGGTTGAACTTGGGTCGGCGTCGTGTTTATTTCCAGGAGGTGTTGTGATGGTCGACGCCAAGTCGTTGGCGGCAGAAAACGACTGCTTGAAGAGTATGGTGGACCTCGTGACCGAGATCGCCCACGCGCTGGTTGACAATCCGGAGAGCGTTTCCGTCGAAGCGATACCCGAGCACGACGGAACGGTACTTCGTCTCCGGGTCGCACAGAGCGACGTTGGCAAGGTCATCGGAAAGCAGGGACGAACCGCTCGGTCCTTGAGGACCATTCTCTCCGCAGCCAGCATGAAGATGAAGCATCGGTTCACGCTGGATATCGTCGAAGAAAGCGAACCTCCTGCCCAGCAATAAACTTCTCTTGATAAAGAGGGGGAGCCGGATTCCTCATGGCGAATGATTCTCGCTCTTGGGTTGTATTGGCTCACCTTCTAAGGCCGCAAGGCCGCAAAGGGGAGCTTCTTGCGGAGTTGTTAACCGATTTCCCGGAGCGCTTCAAGGAGCATCCGAGGGCCTTCCTTGCGCAACCAGATTTCAACGGCAGCGAGAGCGAGGCGCGAGTCGCCACCGTAACATCTTCGTGGCTTCCGGTCGGCAGAAACAAGGGTCGCATCGTCATGCAGTTTGAGGGAATCGACACGATCTCTCTCGCAGAATCGATCGCGGGACTTGATGTCATCGTTCCTTACGAAGAGCGCGTACCCCTGGACGAGGAGTCCGTGTACATCAGCGATCTGGTGGGATGTGCTGTTTATAACGACGCTATGGAAGTGGGTTCCATTGAGGACGTTCAGTTCCCGTCAACGCCGGATGGCAGCGCTCGCCTCGAAGAGGCTGCGCCATTGCTGACGGTGAGGTCTAAACAGGGGAACGAGGTTCTGATCCCCTTTGTAAAGGTTTTTCTTACAAAGATTGATATCGCGGCGAAGCGGATCGAGATGAGGCTTCCAGAAGGCCTTCTGGAGGTCAACGCACCGGCAGACCCTCTAGAACCGGAGAGCCACACCTGACGAGATGATCGGATAAACGGGGAGCCGCTTCAACGTCTCGTTCAATTTCTGAATCTCGGCCTGCAGACTTGCCTGGGCCTCCTGGTTTTGCGAAAAGGTGAAGCATCCTTGCTTCGTGCACGCCGTTCCGTCGAGAGTGACGTCGATCCGTGGAGCACCGGTATAAGCAGCGCCAAACTCGACTGGAAACGTCAGGTGACCTCCGCTGCGAGGGATGATGTTCCTGAACCCGATTGTCAGCATCGGCGCAATCTTACGAGGAAGGACCACGGAAGCAATGCCGTTCAACGGGTCATCGACGCTATTGGTGAAGCCCTGCGAGCCGAGTTCGAAGTATTTCCCCGCGGGAACCCATGATGCGGCAGAGAGGCTGTTCTTTCCATACATCACACCTGGACTGATGTGGAAGCCCCTATGAGTCGGAAACCAGTCAAGGCTCATCTGGCCGGAGAGGAAGTGCAATTTCGAGGAGTAGTTCACGCCATCGATATTGAACCCGTAGCCGAAGTCCATGAAGTTGGCGCCAACGCGCAGGTTGAATCCGCCTGATAGTGGAGTAGCTAAATCGGCGCCGGGGCCAAGCGTATTCGACCTCAGACTGAGGGCGAGTGTCGAAAAGGCATGAACCTTGAACTGTTTCTTGGTCGGTGCGGGGGCAGGCCTGATGTATCCGCCGCTCCCCTCTGCTTCGGACGCGTCGAGTGAGGACGATTCTGCAGGGTCGCTTGCATCAAGTAGGCGATCATAGTTGAATCCGGCTATGCTGATAGGAGAGCTTTCTATCGACGGGAGACCGGTGCCCACGGAGACGAGATTCTGAGCCTGAAGCCCCTGAGCGCAACCGAGCCACAGCAACAGGCAAAACCGCGCAATGACGAGTTTTCTGAACGGCATTTCGACAAGCCCTTTCGCTCGCCGCATCAGGTCTTGCTCTGGGGAGGAGCAAATCAGCCGTCCATTACGGTCTTGCAAATGCCGTCGGGTTCAAGCTAACTGAGGTTGCTGAAGCAGATAACACAATGCGCTTTGACATCATCTCGATCTTTCCCGAACTCTTCAATACAACTTTTGGGTATGGCATCCTGAGCCGTGCCCGCGCTGCCGGCCTGGTCGAGATCGCAACTCACAACCTGCGAACCTTTACGCACGACCGGCACCGGACCGTAGACGACCGACCGTTTGGCGGTGGTGAAGGCATGGTGTTGAAGGCGCAGCCGATCTATGATGCCGTTGCCTCGCTAGGCGTCACTCCGAAGGCCGATCGCGACCCGAGGCGCGAAACGGTGATTCTGCTGTCGGCTCAGGGGCGACCGTTTACCCAGCAGATCGCCGAGGAGTTGGCGGCGACGGAGCGAGTTGTACTGATCTGCGGGCGGTATGAGGGTGTTGATGAGCGTGTGAATCAGCTTCTCTGCGATCGCGAGATCTCGATCGGAGACTATGTTTTGTCGGGTGGGGAACTGGCGGCTGCTGTGATCGTCGATGCCGTTGTCCGATTACTGCCCGGTGCGCTCGGCCATCCGGATTCGTCGCGCTTTGAGAGCTTTGGCGCGGCGGACGTTGCGGAGCTGCATGTCTCCGAGGACGGCCCGCCGCGGACGACGCACGGAGCCGGTGGGATTCTTGACTACCCGCACTACACGCGTCCGGCGGACTTTATGGGAGTTACGATCCCGGAGACGCTCATGGGAGGTAACCACGAGGCGATTCGACGGTGGCGCCGGCGAATGGCGCTGGAGAAGACGCTTCGTAATCGGCCGGAGCTGCTGGAGCATGTTGAGCTTAGCGCGGAGGACCTGGAGATTCTTGCTGAGTTGAAGTTGTCGGAAGGGCAGCTTTAGCGGCTATTTCCAGATCTTGAGATGGCGGCAAAGTGTCCTGTTTCGTGTACAATTAGAAATTGAGTTCAAACATCAGGAAGCCGTCATGTCTATTCATCCCATCATGCAGAAGCTGTCCGCCAAGTTGCAGCGGACTGATATTCCCGACTTCGGTCCCGGCGACACCGTCCGCGTGCAGGTCAAGATCCGCGAGGGCGAGAAAGAGCGTCTGCAGGCCTTTGAAGGTATGGTCATTGCGACCCGCAAGGGCGCGCAAGGCACCTTTACCGTTCGCAAGATGAGCTTCGGCCAAGGCGTCGAGCGCATCTTCCCCTACAACTCGAAGGTCGTCGACAAGGTCGAGAAGGTTCGCTCTTACGAGGTTCGTCGCGCGAAGCTGTTTTACCTGCGCGGTCTGCGCGGTAAGGCTGCCCGTCTGCGCGAGGTCGAGCGCTCCAGCTAACATCCACTCTTTCCACAGAGGCCACAGCTTCGGCTGTGGCCTTTGTCCGTCTGGAAGGCGATACACTCTTCGATAGAGTTATGCCTCGCGTCCAAGGAACTGTGGGAACCGTGACGGCCGCAACGGCCAAGCAGCGCATGCTGAAGCAGCTTGTCTGCAGCGACGCTCCGGAGCAGGCGCTGCGCTATCACGGCTTCCGCGTCATCGCCGGCGTCGACGAAGTTGGCCGCGGCGCGTTGTTCGGACCGGTTGTTGCGGCAGCGGTGATTCTACCCGAACGGATCGACAGTCTTGCTCGCGCGGGACTCAGGGACTCGAAGCAGCTTGATCGTAAGCAGCGCGAGAAGCTGGACCGTAAGATCAGACGTATGGCACTCGCATGCAGCGTGTCCGAAGTGGACGCCGAGACCATTGACCGCGTGAACATCTATCAGGCGTCACGAATGGCGATGCTGCTTGCGGTGCAGGGCCTTGCGATTACGCCCGATCACCTGCTGATCGATGCGATGCGGCTCGATCATCCTTGTGCGCAGACGAAGCTCATCTATGGCGACTCGTTGAGCCTTTCGATCGCTGCGGCCTCGGTGGTGGCCAAGGTTCACCGCGACGCTCTGATGCGGTCGCTCGATGAGGTGCATCCGGGCTACGGACTGGCCAGCCACAAGGGCTACGCCACGCCGGCGCACCGGCGGGCGCTGGTTGCGCAGGGGCCTTCGGCGCTGCATCGCCGGTCATTTGCTCCGGTCCGCGCGGTAGATCCGAATGCCGCGGTGGAAGAGCTGGTGTCGGGCGAGCTCTTTGACCTGGACATCGAGGAGGACGCAGCTTGGGCCAGCGATTGATGTGTGTGACTGCGCATCCTGACGATGAGTGTTTCGCGTTCGGCGGCGCGCTGGCCTTGGCCGCCGAGCGTGGCATAGAGACCTACGTTGTTTGCCTGACTGACGGTCAGGCGGCGAGTCATCGCGGGAGCGCGGGCTCCGGTGAGGAGCTCGGCCGGATACGCCGCGAAGAGTTCGCTGCTTCGTGCAAGGTTCTCGGTGTGGCTCATCACGAGATGCTGGACTATCACGATGGGCGGCTCGAGTTCGTCGAGTTCTCGCGAGCGGCCAGCCAGCTTGTGGAGAGGATGCGCCGCTTCCGTCCGCAGGTGGTGTTGACCTTCAGCGGGGATGGCGGTATGAATGCGCATGCTGACCATATGATGGCTTCGGCGCTGACGACAGCGGCCTTTCACTGGTGCGGACAGCAACGGCGGTTCACCGAGTTGGGGGCTACGCATCAGCCTGACAGGCTCTTCTATGTCACGACGGATGTCTTTCTGCCTGGCAGGCCTGCTCCGAAGCCGATGCCGTGGACGGTCGAGCTCGACATCCGGAGCGTAAAGGGGCGAAAGTCCGAGGCCTTTCGGCAGCACATCTCGCAGGCCCCGTTGATGGAGCGGACGAAGAGCTTCTTCGAGAGGCATGGAGACCGGGAGTTCTATGCCCTGGTCGCCGCAGCGGAGGCGCAACCCGCCCGGATGATGACTGACCTCTTCGAAGGGCTTCGTGCAAGCTGACTCCTTCGAGGTATTCGTCTACCCCCCCCTACTTTTTTTGCGCAAAGTATTCATAGATATAGACTTAGTGGCGGACTTGCGTTGCAAAGTATTCATTCCAAGTGGTTTACCCGCAAGGTGTTGCTTTAACAAGGACTAAACGTAAAAAGCTCCGCCGCTGCGGAGCTATTCGCCGTACTACTTCTTCTATTATAGCGAGATGGGAAAACTCCTCTGCCATCGCTATTCTATTTGCTTTGTGTGAGTTACTTGATTTGGGGGCTTGACAGGAATTCTGTGGAAATCTGTTTCGGAGATTTGATTGCAGAGTGTGAACCCGTCGATTCAGGAGGCGCAGGGTATGCAATCTTTGGGGTGTCACCAACGTCTCCGAAAAATATCCCATCAGTGGTTACCTTCTGCGGTAGACTCCTGTGTGTAATGTCAGCCGAATCGAGCAGGTCGATGCAGGAAACCCATTTAATACAGGGAGGACGCGTGGTCCAAGGGCCTAAGTTAGACGGAGACAATCCGGTACGGACCGCAGTGCGTTTTCCAATGAAACTGGCGTTACATCTCTATACCGATCAGGGGGAGATGGAGGCGGTAACTGAAAACATCTCCGCGAACGGTTTACTTTTTGTAAGTGACCAACTACCTGAAGTTGATAGCCGAATTGAGTTCACGATTTCCATGCCTTCGTCGGTAATGGGTTCTGCAAAAGACGTAACGATCCACTGCATAGGCCGCGTCGTCCGGCACTATCTCGAAGGTGGAGACAAGAAGGCGGCGGCTGTAATAGATGAATATTTCCTAAAGGCCTGAAACTATGAATGTCGTTCATTTTGATCACTCTCGGGGCAGCGACGAAGTGCCGGAAGAAAATCCAAACACGGCGAGCATCCGAGTCATTCTCGCCGACTCGCAGGCAATTTACCGGGTCGGAATGAAGAAGGTCTTCGCCTTGGAGGACGATATCCGCGTTGTGGCGCAGGTGGAGACGTTGAACAATCTCTACGCCGCGCTGGGCCGTTATCCGACGGATGTGGTGGTTCTGGAAGGGCAGCTTATCGCTGGGACGATCAATGCGATTCCTGAGCTGGTGCGCCAGGCTCCGGATGCAAAGCTGATTGTGCAGGTGACGGAGACCGACGAGGCGAACACGGTGGAGATGTATCGCCGTGGTGTGCGCGGCGTGGTGCCGCGGTCCATCTCACCGGACCTACTGGTGAAGTGTGTCCGCAAGATCGCCGAGGGCGAGACGTGGATCGACAACAAGTCGATTAACTGGGTCATCGAGGCGTATCGCGCGCAGGCGACGACGCTGACGGACCCGCGCGTGCAGCCAAAGCTCTCGAAGAAGGAGCTGGCCATCATCAGCTGCATCACGCGCGGCATGCGCAACAAGGAGATCGCCTACCAGATCGGCACGACGGAGCAGGTGATCAAGAATTATCTGCGGAAGATCTACGACAAGCTTGGAGTGTCGGACCGGCTGGAGCTGGCGCTTTACTGCCTGCACCATGAGTTGCTGAAGAAGTATGCGCAGGAGTCGGAGGCGGCAATGTTGCCTCAACCGGAGGCTTCTCAGCCATTGCGCGCCAAGATGTAAAAGACCAGGCATCGGAACAGAGAAGGGCCGGAGAGATTGTCTCTCCGGCCCTTGGTATTTCAGGCCGACCGTACGCTCTGTGCCTGTTGTTTACTGCTTGTCGATTTCGACGTCGATGGAGAACTTGACGTCGTCGCCGACCATGGAACTGGGAACCTTGGAGCCGATATTGAAGTCGGTGCGGTGCAGGGTTCCCTCGGCGGAGAAGCCGCTGCGGATCTTGCCATCCCTGCCTGTCTGCGGGGGCGCGGGGCCATCGACGTCGAGAGTGACGCTCTTGGTGACGCCGTGGAGGGTGAGGTCGCCGATGAGCTGAAGCTTGCCGTTGTTGGTAATTGCGGTCGATTTGAAGGTGAGGGTGGGATATTTCTCGACGTCGAAGTAGTTGGGGGACTTCAAGTCCTTGTCGCGGGGGTCGACTCCGGTGGAGATGGTGGTGGCATCGATGGTGGCGTCTACCGAAGATTTAGTAATGTCCTTCTCGTTATAGATGACAGTTCCCTTGATGCTTCCGAGAGAGCCGTGGACGTTGGAGACGCCCATATGACGGATTGTGAAGTTGGCGCTGGAGTGTGCGGGATCAATGGTCCATGTAGAGGTCTGTGCATAGGCACCGGCTCCCGCGAACGAGAGCGCAGCCGCGGTGAGAGCCAACAGTAATCTATTTCGCATAGGACTTCCTCTTGCTTTCTGTTTGCTGGATTTGTAACTGCCTTTGGATGCATTGCACTGTACGGCCGATGCTAACAATCTACCCCGTCGGCGGCGAACAAGCCACCCGTATTTGGCTGGGGAGGAGCGCGATCCTTGTTTTCCATCGCGAGGCTCTGGGCGCGGCACCTCTGGGATGCTAGCATCTCGCGATATGGCCCTTATGCGCGAACTGAGGTCGCTGAGCGCGGCTCAGCGAAGCACCTTTACGGCGTGTTTCCTCGGATGGACGCTGGATGCCTTCGATTTTTTTCTGCTGACGGTTTGCCTGAGGGCGATCGCCGCGGATTTTCACACGGGCATCAAGCAGATTGCGGAAGCGATCTTCTGGACGCTGGTGATGCGGCCCCTGGGTGCGTTGATCTTCGGGATGATGGCGGAGCGGTTTGGCCGACGGCCCACACTGATATGGAACATTGTCTGCTTCTCGGTGTTTGAACTGGCTTCGGCATTTGCGCCGACACTGAAGAGTTTTCTGGTATGCCGCGCACTGTTCGGAATTGCAATGGGCGGCGAGTGGGGAGTGGGAGCGGCGCTGGCGCTGGAGTCGCTGCCGTCTTCCCGGCGAGGACTGTTCTCGGGCATTCTGCAGGAGGGCTATGTGGTGGGGAACCTTCTGGCGGCGGCGCTCTACGGCCTTGTGTTTCCACACCTGCATGGACACGGTATGCTGACGGGCTGGCGCGTGATGTTCATGATCGGTGCGTTGCCGGCCTTGCTGGCGTTTTACATGCAGTTCAAGGTGACGGAGTCACCGATCTGGGTGGCGGCGAAGGAGAGGCGGCAAGCCGAAGGCGCGGGGCGCGGGCCAGCGATTCCGTTTGGCGCGTTTCTGACCTATCTCCCTACGTTTCTTTTTCTGATTTTGCTGATGACAGCGTTCAATACGTTTAGTCATGGGACGCAGGACTTGTATCCGACTCTGTTGGAGAAGGACCATGGTATGGCGCCGGGCAGCGTAGGGTTGATCGTTGTGATCAGCAATCTTGGGGCGATGGCGGGAGGGATATGCTGCGGGGCGTTGTCGGAGCGGCTCGGACGGAGAAGGACGATTGTGCTCGCAGCGCTGGCTGCTATACCGACGATTCCGCTGTGGGCGTGGTCGCATACGATTCCGATGCTGGCGCTGGGAGGATTTCTGGTGCAGTTTGCGGTGCAGGGCGCGTATGGCATCGTTCCGGCGCACCTGAATGAGCTGTCGCCGGGGCCGGTAAGGGCGGTGTTTCCGGGGTTCGCGTATCAGTTGGGGAACCTGTGCTCGTCGCGCAACGGGGTCTTTCAGGCGCAACTGGCGAACCGGTTTTCGGGAGGCTCGCTGGGTGTCGTGATGTCGTGGAGCGTGGTGGTTGGGGCGTGCGCGGTTGCGCTGGTGACGGCGCTGGGGCGCGAGGCCAAAGGCGAGGTGTGGGAGGCCGCAAAGGAGCCTGAGCGCGTGGCGTGAACCTGAATCAGGTCGTGCGCGAAGTGGGGCCGCGAAGGGCTGCAACGAGGATGCAGGCGAGGGCGAGCACGACCCAGCAGAGATGCGGGCCGAGAAAGATGGCGGCGATTCCGGATTCAGCATTGTGGAACCGGTCGCGCAGGAGTGCCTCGGTGTTGACGAGGAAGACGGCGGAGAGGGCGAGCGTCCAACGGGCTGTAGGGCAGGAGAGATTGCGGAAGGCCCAGAGGATGGCGGGCAGGAGCAGAACCGCTGAGTAATAGCGCTGGTAGAAGGGCAGCAGTCCAAGGACGAGCAGAGAGGCTGCTGCGAGGAGCCTCCGGTCGAAGGCTTGCTGCGGGAGACCCTGTCGCGAGAGCCGGAACCAGACGCTGAGCAGCGTCGCTGCGATGAGGCAGGCGAATATACCGGCTATAGTGCGGCTGTGGGTGACGCCGTAGAAGACGGGTTGAAGGTCGATGCGGTCGAAGCGGGTGAGGTTCTGCGCGGAGAGGTCAGCGACGCCTCCCTGGGTGAAGAGGTAGTTGAGGTTGTCGTCGAGGCTGGCGCGCCATGCGGGGCCTGTCTGGAAGAGTCGGTACAAGGCTACTCCAGCGATAAGGGTGCAGGCAGAAAGGGTGACAGCGAGGGTGCGCCAGGCGCGGATGATCAAAAGGCAGGGAAGAATAAGCAGACCGATTGAAGGTTTCAGACAGGCTGAGAGCGCGATGCAGAGGGCGGCGAGGACTTCATGCCGATGTTGCTCCGCGAGGAGAAGATAGATGGCAATGAAAAGCAGGCTGGCAGCGAGACACGCGACGTTCGTGACGTGAAGCGAAGATTGGGCCGGAGCAAGCGCCAATCCGCTGGCGAGAAAGAGTGGCTTTGCCGGGTCGCGCCACGTGCCGGGGACAAGCGTTGCGAAGAGCACCAGACCGGCAAGATAGGCAGCGATGCTGAGCAGGACGAGAGCATGGTTCGCTGCTGGCCAGGAAGCAGTCGCCAAGGGAATGAGTACGACGAGTGTGGGCGGAGGATAGACGGGGCGCCGGTTTGAGAGATTGCCATGAAGGGAGTTCGGTGGCGCTCCGGCAGCCCGCAAGGTGGGGAGGAAGAGTGCGGGATCGTAGGGATTCTGGTGATGGAGCCAAAGGCGGGTGGAGACGTAGGGGGCGGCGAAATCGTTGATGTAGTCGGTGCGCGCACGCAGAGGGCCGCGGACGAGGAAGATGGCCGAGGCGAACAGAATGGCGAGCCAGGCGAGAAGGATGTTCCGCGTGCTCGGGATAGCGCGCCTCCGTATCTGCAAGTTTAGGGGACGGAAGGGGTTCGGTCGAGTGTGATCGAGGGCACAGGACGGAGTGTGCGAGCAGGATGTATCCTTCTGCTGGCCGGTAGTTTGGCCGGGCAGGTGTCAATGGGAGTCACGGAGTCGAGTCTGAGCGCGGCGCAGGCAAAGTTAACGGTCGCGGCGCCGTATTTGATAGAGCAGGACTGGAAGGCATATACGCCAGAACAGCATGCACTGTGGGCAGAGTTGGTGAGCCGGCGCATGCCTCAGTTGAGGAAGCATGCCTGTCGGGAGTATCTGGACGGGTTTGAGGTGATCGGGCTGAGAGAAGACCAGTTGCCTGATCTGGGGGCGGTGAGCGCACGGCTTGCTCCGCGGACGGGATGGCAGTCGACTCCGGTGAGCGGGTTTCTGCCGGCGGATGCTTTCTTCGAGATGCTGGCGGCGAGGATGTTTCCGACGACGACCTGGCTGCGGAGCCGGGAGTCGCTGGAGTACACGCCCGAGCCGGACATTTTTCATGATGTCTTCGGACACGTGCCGATGCATGCGCATTCGGTGTTCGGGAATTTTCTGCAGCACTACGGCAAGGTGTGCGCCGGGCTGATGAGCGATCCGGAGGCGCTGGAGCGCATGGGACGGCTGTTCTGGTTTACGGTGGAGTTTGGGGTGATCCGGCAGAGTGGCGAACTGAAGGTGTATGGCAGCGGGCTGATCAGCTCGCATGGCGAGTGTACGCGGGTGCTCGCGGGTGGGTGTGAGGTTCGGGATTTTGATCTCGACCAGGTGCTGGAGACGAAGGTGGATACGGGCGAGATGCAGCCGGTGCTCTATGCCGTCGAGTCGTTCGAGCAGATCTATGAGGCGACGAAGATGGCAGAGAAGCGGATGGGCTAATCAACGAAGAGGGAAACTGTTGTGAGAGCTATGCGAGCGGTCTTGATCGAGGTGTGCCTTTTGGTGTCGGCGTCTGTGGTCCTTGCGCAGTCGTTTCCGTTGGCTCCTCCTCCGGGGCCTCAGGTGTATCCGAATCCGATGAAGGATGATGACTCGGGATACAAGGCGATCTTTGATGGGAAGACGCTGAATGGGTGGGATGGAGATCCACGATACTGGCGTGTCGAAGACGGCGAGATTGTTGGTGAGGTGACGCCGGAGACGTTGCTCAAGCAGAACAACTTTCTGATCTGGCGTGGGGGCAGGCCGAAGGACTTCGAACTGAAGGTGGAGTATCGCATCACGGCGAAGGGAAACAGCGGCGTGAACTATCGCAGCGAGGAGATCGGCGGGACGAAGTGGCTGCTGCGTGGGTACCAGGCCGATATCGACGGGGCCAACAAATACACGGGCCAGAACTACGAAGAACGCGGGCGGACGTTTCTTGCGATGCGCGGGCAGGTGAGTCACGTGGCCGATGGAACCGGGGTGACGGTGATTGCTTCGCTGGGAAGTGCGGATGATCTGAAGCAGTGGATCAAGGTGGATGACTGGAATCAGTATCACCTCATCGTTCGGGGGAATGTGCTGATTCACATCCTGAACGGGCATGTGATGAGCGAAGTGATCGATGACGATTCCACGCACCGGAAGATGGAAGGGCTGATCGGCGTGCAGGTGCATGTGGGGCCGCCGATGAAGATCGAATACCGGAATTTTCTGCTTAAGCCGCTACCTTAGAGTTTTGGTTTATGGCGTGGCGCTCGGAGCAATCGCAGCTTGTCAGGGTTTCTTGCTGGGCAGAAGAGTGCTGATCCGAGTCTCCATCTTGTTCAGGTCGGTTTCGCCCTGATAGCGCGCGATGATCTTGCCGTCGTGGCCGATGAGGTAGCTGATGGGGAGACCGAGGACTCCGCCGTAGAGTTCACCGAGATGCTCGTCTCCCATGACTACGGGATAGGTGAGTTGGTATTTGCCGTAGAACTTCTTCACGGGAGATGCGTCGTCATCCATCGAGACGCCGATTACCTGAAGGCCTTGCGGGGAGTACTTCGTTTGCCATGCGGAGAAGCGCGGAATCTCTGCGACGCAGGGGCCGCACCATGTGGCCCAGAAGTTGAGCAGGACGACCTTTCCGCGGTAGCTGCTGAGGCGGATCGTCTTGCCGTCGAGACTGGTGCGAGTGAAATCCGGAGCGTTGCGAGTTGCGGGTTGTGCTGTTGTCTTTTGCGGTGATTGTGCCGGCGACGATGGTAATGCGCTGACCAGAATTGCGGCCGCGAGGAGGACGTTCCGTGTGATCATTAGCGGCCTTTGGCTACGGGATAGCCCTTGTTGACCCAGTTGGAGCCGAAGTTATCGGCGAGGTAGAGGACCTTCAGGTGGGTGAAGCCTTGTGAGTGGAGCAGGTTGTAGGCGGGGGCGATGTTTGGGCAGCGGTTCCATGGGCAGCAGCCGCAGTAGAGGACGATAGCAGTGTCCTTCGGAAGGCTGGCGGCGCGTTCTTTGAGGGTTTGGAGACCGGCGTCCTGGTTGCCCGGACCGGCGTACTCGGAGCCGGGGATGTGGGCTTCAGCGAAGAGGACGTGCGAGCCGACCTGGAGGATAAGAGGCTTGGGCGCGGAGGATTGCAGGGTCGCGGCGAGATCGGCGGGCTGGATGAGATCGGCGGTGGGGATGGAGGATGCCGGGACGTGCTGGTTCTGCGCGAGGCTGAGGTGGGCCTGAAGGAAGAGCAGGCTGGCGGCGAGGGCGAAAAGGGGATGCCGGTGGAGCTTCATGATTTCAGTTTAGCGGGTCACTTGCCCGCGGTTTGGAGGGCTGGGCCGACGAGGAGGATAACGGGCGCCGGGCCGACGGGCTCGCTGCTGAGTGTGGCCAGGGTTGTGGTGTGGATCTGTTCTTCGGGTGTGGAGGCTTTGGAGACGGCTGTGCAGGGTGTCTCGGGTGGGATGCCGGAGGCGATGAGGTCGGCGGCTAAGACTTCAAAGTTGCGGCCGGGCATGTAGATGACGAGCGTGGCGTCAGTGGGGAAGGCTCCGGCCCATGTTGGCGCGAGATGGACCTTGCCCTCAGCGTGGTGGGCGGTTGCGAAGATGAGCTTCGACGCACTGGCGCGGTCAGTGAGAGGGATTTTGAGTGTGGCGGCAACGGCCGACGCGGCGGTGATGCCGGGGATGATCTCGAAGGGAAGATCATGCTCGCGGAGGAACGCGATCTCTTCGCTTGCGCGGCCGAAGACGAGCGGGTCGCCGGATTTGAGGCGAAGGACGGAGCTTCCGGCGCTCGCGTGGTGGAGCATCAACTCGTGAATTCCGGCCTGGGTGATGCGGGGCTGGCCGCAGCGCTTGCCGACGGGGATGATCTCGGCGGTGGGGCTGGCGAGCGAGAGGATCTCGTCGGTGACGAGGTCGTCGGGGAGGATGACGTCGGCGGTCTGAAGGAGCTGGACAACGCGGACGGTGAGGAGATCGGGGTCGCCGGGGCCCGCCCCGGCGAGGTAGACGTTGCCGGGTTGGGCTTCGTTGCTTTGGTCGAAGGGCATTGGGATTTGGTTGTTGGTTGCCAGTTGCTGGTTGTTAGTTGCTGGTTGTTGTTTTGGGGTTCGTGCGGGCGTGGTTGCGGGCCATGATGCGTGATGGACACTGGTCGTAGGCGCAGACTTCGCGTTGAGCGAGTTCGTGGAGGAAGAGGCGGCGCTCTTCGTTGAGGGGTTCGGCGGCGACGACTTCTCGGCGGAGGTTGCCGAGTTCGGTGAGCCAGTCGCCGAGGTCGAGCGGGAGCTGTTCGTTGAGCTGCTTGCGGAGTTGTTGCGCTAGGGCGGGGGAGTGGCCTGCGGTGGAGATGGCGATCTGGAGGTCTCCGCGGCGGACGATGGAGGGGAAGTAGAAGTCGCAGAAGGGCGGGTCGTCGACGGCGTTGCAGAGGACGCCGGAGGATTCGGCTTCGACGAAGACAGCGCGGTTGACGGCTGGGTCGTTGGTTGCAGCGACTACGAGGAAGGCTCCGGCGAGGTCGCCGGTTTGGTAGGGGCGCAGGTGGAGGGTGAGTTCGCCTGCAATTGCCTGTTCGCGGATGGCGAGAGAGGCGTGGGGGGCGATGACCGTGATGCTCGCGTCTGCAGCGCGCAGGGAGGCGATCTTCGACTCGGCGAGATGGCCTGCGCCAATGACGACGCATGGGCGGGCTGTTAGCTTGAGGAAGATCGGGAACAGGGACATACGACTAGGCTACTATCCTCCGGCTACTCCGCAGGGGCGAAGCGGCCTGCGCCTACGGGTGGGGCGTCGCGCTCGACTGGATCGATGACGGCTCCGGCGAGTTGGGCGCGGAGGGTGTCGTCGTCGGTGCGGTCGAAGTAGCTGCGGAGGTCTTCGCCTTCGGTGCGGGCTTCGAGGTAGCCGTTCAACAGGCGCTCGATGGCGGCGGGGACGTCTTCGGCGGCGGCGCGGTAGCCCAGCGGGCGCGCAGGGCGGGCGTACTTGCCGACGGAGCCTCCTACGCAGAAGAAGAAGGCGTCGACTAGCTCGCCGTCCTTCTTGATCTTTTTGCCCTCGAGGCCGATGTCGGCGATCCAGTGCTGACCGCAGGAGTTGGTGCAGCCGGTGACGTGGAGGCGGATCTGCTGGTCGAAGCCGGGGAGGCGCTCTTCGAGCTCGCTGACGAGCCAAGTGTTGAAGCCCTTGGTCTCTGCGATGGCGAGCTTGCAGAACTCGGTGCCAGTGCAGGCGACGGCTCCGCGCCAGAAGGGAGAGACGTCGACGTTGAGGCCGAGGGTGTTCAACTCGACGACGAGCGCGGCGGTCTCCCGGTTGGGCACGTTGACGATGAGGATGTTCTGGCCGATGGTGGCGCGGAGGTGGCCGTTGCCATACTTGTCGGCCAGGTTGGCGAGAGCGATGAGCTGGTCGCCGGAGAGGCGTCCGTTGAGAACCGAGGCTCCTACAGCCGAGAGGCCGGGCTGGCGCTGGGGCGTGATGCCGATGTGGTCGCGATAGATGTCGGCGGGCGGCTGGTCGGCGGCGGGTGTGGGGTCGAGCTTGTAGCCGAGCTTTTCTTCGATGGCGGCGAGGAAGGATTCGGCTGTCCAGCCGAAGCGCATGAAGAGGTACTTGATGCGGGCGCGGGTGCGGTTCTCGCGGAGGTCGGTCTGTTCGCGGAAGATGCGGACGGCGGCGTCGACGACGGCGAGGGCCTGATCCTGGCGGATGAAGGCGGGGATGCGCTCGGCGATGTGCGGTTCGGTGGAGAGGCCTCCGCCGACGCGGAGGGTGTAGCCGATCTCTTCGACACCGTTGACGGTGCGGGTGATGGCCGTGAGGGCGAGGTCGTTGATCTCGGGATAGGTGCACCAGATGGGGCAGCCGGTGACGGAGATCTTGAACTTGCGCGGGAGGTTGTAGAACTCTGGGTTTGCGGTGAGGTGATGGGCGATTTCGACGGCGAGTGGACTGGAGTCGATGATCTGGTGTGAGTCGAGGCCGGCGAGCGGGCAGCCGGTGACGTTGCGGACGACGTCACCGCAGGCTCCCTTGGGCGAGAGGCCCACCGCGGTCAGGGCGTCGACCACATCGACGAGGCCGGAGAGAGTGAGCCAGTGGAACTGGATGTTCTGGCGGGTGGTGATGTCGGCGAGGTTGCGGGCGTATTTTTTGGCGAGCTGGCCGATGGTGCGGGTCTGCTCGCTGGTGAGCAGACCGTTGGGAAGGCCGATGCGCATCATGAAGAACTCGGTGGCCTTGCCTTCGCCGTTGGCTCCGCCGGTGACGCCCTTGCCGTCGCCCTGGGTGTAGACGCCCCACCACTTGAAGTAGAGACCCGCCCACTCAGGAATGACGGTGTCGCGGCCGTGGCGGGCGAACTCGCGGACCTCGTCCCAGGCTTCCCAGGGGTTCTTGGCGAGCTTCAGGCGCTCGGAGCGCTGGGCTTTGGTCTCTTTGATGGAGGGTGCCGGGGTGGTCGACATGGTCGGTGTCCTTTGGTGGATTCGCCTGAAAATAAGAAAGCCCACTGGTAGAAGTGGGCGCTTAGTGACTTTGCTGGGATGTTCGGAGACTGGAACTAAGGTGGGTCTCTACGAACCTGGGCAAAGGCGACAGCGCACGAGGTCGCAACAACAGCTACACATGCAACACATAGCGATGTTCGTGCGGGCGCTTGCCATTGCTAATAGGTTAGTTGGGTTGAGGGGTGGCGTCAAGCTGAGAGGTTAGAATTGGGTTCGGCCCTGAGAAAAGAAGACCGATGCACCCTGCGAGGATAGAAGCGACGAGGGTTCCGATCTTGGCGAGATTGAGAAGGCTCTCCTGGGAGAGCGCCAGCTCGGCGATAAACAGCGACATGGTGAAGCCGATGCCGCAGAGCCAGCTTGCGGCGAAGATGTGGTTCCAGGAGATGTCTGCGGGCCTTGCCGCGAGCTTCATCTTCTCGGCAGCCCATGCAAATCCGGTGATTCCGAAGGGTTTGCCGATGAGTAGTCCGAGCGCTACGCCGATGGAAACGGGATTTCTGGCGGCGAGGAGGAGGTTCCCGATGACGTGTACACCGGCGTTCGAACATGCGAAGAGAGGCATGATGACGAAACTCACCCAAGGCTGCAAGGCATGCTCGATGCGGTGCAGAGGTGAGTCGATGCCTTCGCATAAGTCTTCCATCGAGTAGATGGCTGAGCGCGCCTCGACGGAATCCGGCTCGGCTGTTTCAAAGCGTTTTAGGATGCGCGTGGCCCTGGCAACGAACTCCGGTTTGTTGATTGTGCTTCTGCAGGGGATGGTGAACGCCATGAGGACGCCTGCGATGGTGGCATGCACACCGGAGTTCATGACGGCGAACCAGACCAGAATGCCGATGATGGTGTAGACGAGAGGGCTTCGGATGCCCATGACGTTTGCGATAAAGGACATCCCGAGCCCGAAGGCTCCGAGTGCGAGATATACGAAGTTGAGATGGGCCGTGTAGAAGATGGCGATGACGAGCACGGCGATGATGTCGTCGACGATCGCCAGAGCCGCGATGAAGAGCTTCAGCGACAGGGGTACGCGATCGCCCAGGAGAGCGAGGACGCCGAGGGCGAAGGCAATGTCGGTCGCCATGGGGATACCCCATGCGTTGTAGGCGGGTGTTCCATGATTGAGGGCGAGATAGAGCAGCGCGGGCAGCAGGCAGCCGCCGACCGCTGCCAGGAAAGGGAACGCTGCGTGGCGGAGGGAGGAGAGTTCGCCGATGAGGAGTTCGCGCTTGATCTCGAGACCAACGAGAAAGAAGAAGATGGACATGAGACCGTCGTTGACCCAATGGTGGCGGCTCCAGGTGAGAACTGTGCGGCCAAGGCTGATGGTGACGTCTGTTTCCCAGATGGTGTGGTAGCTGTGTTCCCACGGTGAGTTGGCCCAGACGAGAGCGATGGCGGTCGCGGCGAGGAGGAGAATTCCGCCTGAGGCTTCCATCTGCGCAAAACGAGTGAACGGGCTGGTGAGCACATCGATGGGCGCTCGGGATGGAGCTGAGAGAGGAGTGTTTCCGGACAACGCGGGTCCTCCAGCTTTCGTCGGTCCGTTCAAGGATTTCAGGAGCCAGGTGTTCCCAAAAATTCAAGGGTTTCCGTCGGACCCATCCTCTCATAAGCGACCGGTTGGAAGGGGATAGCAGTGACTACTCAGCCTGGGCGAGCGAGAATTTGTGGCGGACGTCGGAGCCTCGGACCCAGAAGATGACGTCTTCGGCGATGTTGGTGGCGTGGTCGGCGCAGCGCTCGAGGTTGCGCGAGATGAGGATGGCATTGAGCGCCTGCGTAGCGATTTCGGGACGGAGCTGCATCAGGTCGACGAGGTCGGCCTGCACGATGCGGTTGATGTCGTCGATCTCGTCGTCCATGGCAAGGACCGACTCGGCGAGGCGGGCGTCGGCCTCGAGGAGAGACTGAATGGCTCGGCGAATCATGATGCCGACCTTCTCGCCCATGTCGGGGATGTCGATGGGGAGCTCGATCTGTGGAAGGTCTTTTTGCGAGACGGCGCGCTGTGCGATGTTGGAGGCCTGGTCGCCGATGCGCTCGAGATCGCCGTTGATCTTGATGACGGAGAGGATGAAGCGCAGGTCGATGGCCATGGGCTGCTCCTTGGCGAGCAGGTCGTAGGCCATCTCGTCGACGTCGCGCTCGGCGGCGTTGATGGCGGCCTCGATCTCTTTCACGTGCTCGCAGAGGCCCATGTCGCTGGTGAGGTAGGCCTCAAGCGCGAGGGACAGGCTCTGCTGCGACAAAGCAGCCATAGCAAGGAGCTTGTCCTTCAAGGCAGCAAGTTGTTGCTGAAAATTGATACGAGGCATGGGGAGTTCCTCCCAAAAAAGGGATTTTTCTATTGTGCAGCAGCAATGGTGCAGATGATGTGAATTTGTAGCAGTAATGTTGTCAAATTGGTACGTCTTTTGGGGGACGGACCCGCCTAGTGGTAGAGAAGGTAGGGTTGGCGGCGCTGCTTGAAGGCATCGAGATCGGCCTGCCAGGAGGCGGCGATCTTGCGTGGATCGTCCTTATTCTGGAGCGCGAGCATGGTGTTGACGCTGACCAGAAGCCGCTCGGCTTTGGCCAGATTGAATTGCGTGGGGTAGAGACGGTTGAACGCGGCGAGCAGTTCGATGCCTAGCTCGGGGGAGTCGAGTTGGCGGCGATCGGTGAGGGTGATGTGGAGGGCGGGGATGGTCTGGCCGTGGTAGGGATAGTGGTTGGCATCATCGGCGACGGCGAAGGTGGAGGCGCTGAAGCTGACGCCCGGGATGTTGCGGCCGGTGAGGTAGGCGGCGAGGGCGGAGGGGTCGATGTAGGGCGCGCCGATCTGCTCGAAGGGGTGGTCGGTGCCGCGGCCGACGGAGATGTTGGTGGTTTCGAGCAGGGCTACGCCGGGGTAGAGTGTGGCAGCGGTGACGCTGCGGAGGTTGGGGCTCGGGTTGGTCCAGGGGAGATGGGTGTCATCGAAGTACTCAGCGCGGTGCCAGCCCTGGATGGGGACTACGGTGAGCTGGGCTTCGAGCGGTACCTGAATGTTGGGTGAGGTGGACGCAGGCAGGCGGCGTTCGCTATTGATGTAACGGGCGAGTTCGCCGAGCGTGAGGCCGTGGCGGACGGGCAGTGGCATGTAGTTCGTGTAGGAGTCGTGGCCCTCATCGGAGACGGGGCCTTGCACTTGCTCGCCGCCGATGATGTTCGGCCGGTCGAGGACGATGATCTCGACCGAGTGGCCGAGCTTCCTCTCTGCTGCTGCGGCTTCGAGGAAGTAGCCGGTGACGGCCTCGTAGGTATAGAAGCGGACGCCTGCGTCCTGGAGGTCGATGATGACGGCGTCGAGGTCTTTGAGTTGGTCGTGCTGCGGGTGGCGCTGCTCGGCCTTGGCTCCGTAGAGCGAGGTGACGGTGATGTGCGTCGTGGGGTCGATCTCGGCGGAGATATCGGTGGTGTCCTGCTTTCCGAAGATGCCGTGTTCCGGCGAGAAGAGAGTGGTGAAGGTGAGGCCGGGGACTTGTTTTGCGGCGTCGGTGGCGAGGACGTCGATGGTGCGGCGGCCTTCGGAGTCGAGGCCGGATTGGTTGGTGAGCAGGCCGAGGCGCAGGTGATTGTTGTGGCGGTGCGCGGCTTCCGCGAGGGCTTCGAAGTGGGTGGATTCGAGTACGTCGATGCCGGTGAGGGTGGCTGCGGCGGGCTGGCTGTTGTAGAGATGGAGGGATTGCGCGGCGGCGGTTGCGACTTGTCCGCGCAGGGCTGAGATGGGTGCGTTGCCGCGCGGGTGGATGGCGTTTGAGAGCAGGATGATGTAGGTGTCGCTGCCGGGATCCATCCAGAGGCTGGTACCGGTGAAGCCGGTGTGGCCAAAGCTGCCTATGGGGAAGATGGAGCCGCGCGGGCGGGAGAACGCGGAGTTGATGTCCCAGCCGAAGCCGCGTGTGGCGACGCCTTTGGTGGTCTGACCGTCGGGGGTGAAGATGGTTGCTCCGTCCTGCGCAGTGGCGGGCTGCTCGGGTTTGGTCATCAGCTCAAGCGTGGATTGCTTGAGGGGGAATGGGCCGGTGTTGTGGAGGAGCTTGTCGAGCAGGGCCTGGGCGTAGAGGGAGATATCGTGCGCGGTGGAGAAGACTCCGGCGTGTCCGGCTACTCCGCCCATGCGGCGGGTGGTGGGGTCGTGGACGGTGCCTCGGAGGAGGTGGTCGTAGTCGGGGTTCGCGGAAGGGTCGAGCTCGTTATCGTGAGCGGTAGGGGCGACGCGAGAATCCGCAGGAGTCCAAGCATCGCCCATGCAGTCTCCGGAGATGCGGCCTAACCTTGGATTTGGCGGTGGCAGCACGATATTCGCGCCAAGATGGGAAGATGGTCCGCAGGCCTTTTCGAATGGATGATAGCGAGTCGACGCCATGCCGAGAGGGATGAAAATGTGCTCACGGGCATAGATGTCGAGTGATTGACCGCTGAGTTTTTCGACGAGAGCGCCGAGCGTGATGAAGTTGATGTCGGAGTAGACGAACTTTGTTCCGGGTGGGTTGGCGAGGGGGGATTCCATCGCGCGGCGGATGCCTTCGTCTTTGTCCGGTGCGGCTAGGCCCCAGGGGTCTTTGAGACTGATGTCTGGCGGGAGGCCGGAATAGTGTGTGAGCAACTCGCGGATGGTCACGCTCTCTTTGCCGTTGGCGGCGAAGGTGGGGAGGTATTTGGCGACGGGGTCGTCGAACTGATACTTGCCTTGTTCGTAGAGCTGCATCATCGCTGTGGCGGTGGCGAGGCACTTGGTGAGCGAGGCCATGTCGAAGATGGTGTCTTCGGTCATGGGCTCGGCGGCCGAGGGCTTGCCGTCGAGGCCGGGTTCTCCGGCGAGCTTGCGGTTGCCGTAGGCATGCTCGAAGACGACTTTGCCGTCGTGGCCGATGAGGACGACTGCTCCGGGTAACTTCTTCTGGTTGATGGCGTGCGTGATGAGGGTGGAGACTTCGGTGAAATCGGGGACTGGAGCCTGGGAGATTTGTGGCTGTGAAGATGGGCTGGAAAGGTCGGCTTCGCCGATGCCCACCTTAGCCGCTACGCGACGAAGATGGGGCACCCCGTCCTGTGCCTGCCCGAAGTGGGTGAGGCTCAGGAAGAGGATGAGAGCGGTGACAGCGACCTTGGGAGCGGGTTGTTTGCGGAAGATGAGGCTGGCTACGGAGCCGATGGTGAAGGTCACGATAGCTCCGATCAGGACATACCAGGTGAAGGCGACCACGGGCAGGGTTGTGTCTCCGATGAGGGGAAGGTTTGCGAGGTGGATAGGAGCTGGCTGCAGCCAGAGGAACATATTGAGAGCGAAGCCGCAAACCATTCCGATGATGGCTCCGGTCTGTGTGGCGTAGCGGGTGAGCGTGCCGAGCAGGAAGACTCCGAGCAGCGCGCCGTAGGCGACGGAGGCGATGGAGAGGCCGATCTCGACGACGTGGCCGTGGCCGCCAACCTTGATGCTATAGACGGCGATGGCAAAGAGGACGAGAGCCCAGACAAGCGTGGAGGAGCGGGAGATCATCATGCGTTCGCGGTCGTCGGCGTTGGGACGAAGGTGCATGTAGAAGTCTACGACGGTGGTGGAGGAGAGTGAGTTGAGCGCAGCCGAGAGGTTCGACATGGCCGCAGCGAGGATCGCGGCGATGAGCAGTCCGGCGATGCCGACGGGCATCTCGCGGACGATAAAAGTCGGGAAGATGCGGTCGGCACTAGAGAACGTTGCGGGATGCATGCCGTAGAAGACGTAGAGGCCTGCTCCGATGAAGAGGAAGAGCGTGAACTGCAGCAAGATGACCAGACCGGAGGAGAGCAGCGCGATCTGGGACTGGCGCAGGTTGCGCGCGGCGAGCATGCGCTGCACCATGAGCTGATCGGTTCCGTGCGAGGCCATGGTGAGGAAGGTTCCGCCGAGGAGGCCCGCCCAGAAGGTGTAGGACTCGGTGAGGTTGAGCGCGAAGTGGAAGAGATGGAACTTGCCGACGGCTCCGGCGACCTGGTGGATGTGCGCCCAGCCTCCGGGGACGTGGGTGCCGAGTGTGGCAATCGCGACGATGGTGCCGCCGATGTAGATGGCCATCTGGACGACGTCGGTCCATATGACGGCGGCCATGCCTCCCTCGAAGGTGTAGATGAGGGTCAGAGCTGTGATAATGGCGATCGAGAGGACGTCGCCGGTACCGATGGCGATGCTTACGACGATGGATACGGCGAAGACGCGCACGCCTTCGGCAGCGGCGCGCGTGATGAGAAAGAGGCCAGCGGTGACTTTGTGGAGCGCGTGGCCGAAGCGGCGGTCGATGAGCTGGTAGGCCGTGAGCATCTGGCCCTGAAAGTACTTCGGCAGGAAGAGCATGGCGACGACTATGCGGCCGACCATGTAGCCGAGCACGATCTGCAGGAAACCGAAGTCGCCCGCGAAGGCGACGCCAGGGACGCTGATGATGGTGAGTGTGCTGGTCTCTGCGGAGACGATGGAGAGCGCGATGGCCCACCAGGGGATGGAGCGGTCGGCGAGGAAGTAGCTCTCAAGCGAACGTGCTCCGCTGCCTTTCTTGTCTCGGAAGCGCAAGCCGAAGAGCGTGATGCCGGCTAAGTAGGCCACGATCAGGACAAGATCAACGGCATGAAGATGCAGGGAAGGTACAACGGGCATGCTTGCGAGTTTATAGCGTCAGGGCGCCTGGCGCAGCGTTCTTCATTGCGGCGGGGCTTAGTAAAGAAGTGCGCTCTCCTCAGAGTGGATGCTGGCATATGATGGCAAAGATATGAGCTTGTTTCTGGCGATCGATGCAGGTGGGACGAAGACAAGAGGTGCGCTGGCCAATGAGACGCGTACGTTGGCGCGAGCCGAAACGGGGACAGTGAAGCTGATGCGTGTGGGCGCTGCCGAAGCGAGTTCGCGGTTGCGCGGGCTGCTGACGCAACTCTCGATGGAGGCGAAGGTCAGCCTGTCCGACGTCACGCGCACGTGCATCGGGCTCGGAGGCATCTCGATCGATGCTGTGCGCGAGTGGGCCGAGCGGGAGATCAGTGAGGTAGTCGGCGGCGACCTTCTGCTCTGCGGCGACGAGGAGATCGCGCTCGACGCGGCCTTTAAAAGCGGCGAGGGGATACTGCTGGTTGCGGGAACGGGGTCGATTGTGAGGGGAAGAGCGGCGGACGGGACGATGTACACCGCGGGAGGCTGGGGGCCGGCGTTGGGTGATGAGGGTTCCGGCTACTGGATTGGCCAGGAGGCGTTGCGCGGCGGCTTCTGGGCTGTAGACCGCAACATCCCGACGGCGCTGCTGGAAGAGATTGGCGCGTTCTGGAAGCTCGATTCGATCGGCGAGATCGTGGAAAAGGCCAATGAGCGGCCGTCGCCGGATTTCGCGGCGCTGGCTCCGGTCGTGGTGAAGTGCGCGGAGCAGGGGGACGATCTGGCGAATGCCGTGCTCGAGCGCGCAGGCGAGGAACTGGCTGAGCAGGTCTCGCTGGTTGCACTCAGGATGTTGGAAACGGGCTCGAAAGGTGATGTGGGGCTTGCTTACACAGGCAGCGTCATCGAGCACATTGGAGCCGTTCGGGAGTCGATGTTGCGGGTGCTCAGCAAGTCGGCGCCGCGCGTGAAGGTGTTGGAGGGGGCCGTCGACTCCTTGGAAGGTGCGTTGTGGCGTGCGCGCGGCGGAGGACGGCCTGCCCTGACAGGAGAGTTGGCTTAACGCGTGAAAGCAGCTACGGGTGAGCCGTTCAGGATGGTACAGGTCAGTCGGTTCGCTTCATCGAAGAGGTTGAAATTCGCGGGCTGCCCGACCGCAATCTTTGCGACGCTATCGGTGACTCCGAGCATGGCTGCGGGATTGTGCGATGCCATGCGGGCCGCGGTGCTCAGGGATGCTCCGGTGAAGCGCTGCAGGTTGGAGACGGCGCGGTCGAGCGTGAGGACGCTGCCTGCGAGGGATTCCTTGCCCTGGGCGAGAGCGTCGGCCGCGAGAGCGCGGCCGTTGGCGACCTCTACTTTGAAGGTACCGAGGGTGTAGATGCCGTCGGGCATTCCAGCCGCTGACATGCTGTCGGTGATGAGGATGCCGAGGCGCTCGCCCTTGGCCTTGAGCCACAGCCGGACGAGTTCAGGAGCTACGTGGACGCCGTCGCAGATCAACTCGGCGAAAAGTTTGTCTGAATCGAGCACGATGCCGAGAACTCCGGGCTCGCGGTGATCAAGCGCGCGCATGGCGTTGTAGGTGTGTGTGGCGGTAGTGGCTCCGGCGTCGATTGCCGCCTGTGTCTCGTGCGCGATTGCGTTTGTGTGGCCGATGCTGACGCGGACACCCCGTGCGACGGCGTGGGCGATCATCTCGATGGCTCCGGGGATCTCCGGCGCGACGGTCATCAGACGTATATGGCCTCGCGCTGCTTCGAGAAAGCGGTCGAGGAGAGCGATGCTGGGAGGCTGGATGTCGTCCGGTGGATGGACTCCGCGCTTGGCGTGGCAGATGAAGGGGCCTTCGAGATGGATTCCGATGGGCCTTGCTGCAGTGCCGTTTGCGGGAGCTTCAATAGCATCTGCGATGCCTTCGAGCGAACGCAGGGTCTTCTCGACCGGCGCCGTCACGGTAGTGGGGAGATAGTGTCCCACGCCACGCGTCGCCATGAAGCGGCTTACCACGGCAAGTGCCTCAGGCGTGCCTTCCATCACGTCGTGATTTGCTGCGCCATGTGTGTGGACGTCGAGGAAGGCTGGGGTGAGGGTTGCTGCATCGGCCTTCTGGCTGGGATCCGACTCGATGGACTCAATGATGCCGTCGGTTATGCGGATGACCGGATGATCGATAGTTTCCGATTGTGAGACGAGGCGGCGTGCTGCAAGCGTTCGAAGCATCGAGGTTCAGTGTAGAACAGTGGAGGACTGTGTAAGCAGGACGGGCGGTTTCACCTCAAGAAGTGACTGTGGACCCGCCCTTTCATCAGTGCGTACCTGGGGCGGCGGTGGCGACGACTGGTGGTGCTGGAATTCCCAGGTCGGCCGCTGGAGGAAGCGTCTGCGAGTTTGCCCATTGCCGCTGTGCTGTCCTCACCTTGTCGCTGCGCTGCAGCCACATCTGGATCGTAAGGTCATAGCGCTCAAGATTGTTGCGGAGGAAGTAGGGCCGGTAGCTCTTGAGCCAGGCTTGCTCGTAGAGGTCGCGCAACAGAGAGTAGTTGTTGCGGAGGTCCTGCAACTTGCCGTTTACGCTGTTGATGCTGCCGAGCTCACGCGCAAGCTCCTGGCGGTCCTCTTTCACCTTGGAGGTTTGGAGCGCGAAGGCGTGCGCGTAGCTGGTTGCGATTTCGTCGGTGAGCTGGAACTTAAGGCCGATGAGATCCATGCGCCGTGCGCCTAGCTCGAGTACATCAAGTGCGTCGGTCTCGCGGAGGTTCGGGTTGGCGTTGCGCGCCTCGGCCACGAGGGAGATAGCGCGCTCGGCGTGGAGGCGAAGATCGGAGAGAATGGGCCGGATCTGGCCTGCGATGCGCTGTCCGTCGGCGTTCCACGGGTCCTGCCAGAAGAGCAGGTCCTGCGCATCGGTCTTATAGTCGGAATCCTTGAGGAGCTGATGTGCGGCCATCATTTCTTTTTGGGCCTGGTCGATCTTGCCGGTCACGTCGCCGTGGAAGGTTTCTCCGTAGCTTGATTGGAAGGTAGGGATCGATGCTTCGCCCTTGTGCCAGGCGGCCTCGGCTCCGAAGAGGATGCCGTACCAGTCGGCGTTGAAGAGGGCCTCGCCGTCGTCGTCCCAGATCGTATTAAGCTGGCCGGTCGCGCCCATCTGCTGGCCCTGCGCCGTGAACTGCTGGATGTTTGGCAGAGCGTTGTTCCAGTTGGGATAGACGCGCGACCAGTTGTTGACGCCGGGGGAGACCCAGGTCTCGAAGCCGGCATCGGTGAAGGGCTTGATGAATCGCTCGAAGCCGCGGGGCTGCGGGTTGTACTCCCAGGGGATGGCGATCGTTGCCTGTCGGAAGCTGTCGGGGACCTGCTTGAGCAGGTCGGGCTCCTTCATGGCGATGTCACCCCAGAAGAGGAGCTTGCGATTGAGCGGCTTCAGATCGGCGACGATACGTTCAAGATAATCCAGATACACCGTCCCGAGTCCTTGTGCATCCACTTGCGGCTTGGTCTGTCCTTTGCCGAGTTCGAAAGTTTCGTCGGCGCCAAGGTGCAGAAATGGTCCCGGAAAGATTCCCGCCAACTCGTTGAACATGTCATGCGTGAGCTTTTGACCTTCGGGCTGTCCGGGTGCCAACACCTGTCCATGCGGTGTCTCGCCGATGGGACTGTACTGCTCCCAGTTGAGGAGATAGTGCAGGTGCCCGAAGGCCTCCTGCTCAGGAACGATGGTGACGTGATACTGCGCAGCATAGGCTACCAGTTCGCGGGCCTGAGCCTGAGTGAGCGTGCCGCCGGGGGGAGCCATCAACGGATGCCCGAGGTACTGCATCGTGTGTTCGAAGTACGGCGAATAGATGTTCAGCTTATAGGCGGCAAGGGTTCTGATCTGCTTCTTCTGGAAGTCGAGTGTTGGAACAGGTCCTCGCGAGAGGTCGTCGTGGAGTCCGCGATACTGCATGGCCGGCCAGTCGCGGATGGTCGCGGTGCGCAGCGTGGCATTTGTGCCGGTGCCCGTGACAAGCTGCTTGACCGTCTGCAGGGCGTAAAAGATTCCCGAGTCGCTGGCTGCAGTGATGGCTAGGCCCTTGCCGTCGGGGATGATGACGTAGCCTTCGGCCTTCATCTCGGCCGGGAACTCGGCAGGGGCTTCGGCGGAGGGCTGCGTGGCGTCCTTGTAAATGGATTTGGCGATCGCGGGTCCGTACCGTACGACGAGGATGTTGATAGGTGAAGAGGGCTTGACGCTGATGCCCTGCGAGGCGAGGTAGCTCTTCAGGTCGTCGATGGCAAAGGCATCTCCCGCAGGGCACGGAGACGCGCAGGTGATCTGGACTCCGTTGGCAAGTGACTGCACCGCTCCGGAACGTGCCTCGCGGGGAATTGGTATCAGATTTAGTGATTGCGCCGATGCGAAAGCGGAGACGAGAGGGCAGAGAAGGGTCGCCAGATATGTTACAGCGCGGAAAAATTCCATATCGGTAACGGTAAATGAGTCAGCGCTTTCTGTGGAACCGGGAACGGGGTGTTTTGCACCACATGAAGCATGGACCAGAAAAAATCGGGGAAGTCCTGCATTTTCTGAAGAAAACCTTAGCAAATTCTTTTTCTATTCACATGAGTTTGTGACTATCAAACGCACAGAGCAAAAGGCACGAGCGTAGGTTGCGGGCTCCGAGTGGGCCTGCGTCTGTCGTTCTTGTCTACTCAACCACGTTTCTTACAACTGCGAGGGTCCATGATGAAGCAACTGAAAGCCGCTATCGCTGCGCTGCTGGTAGTCAGCACCGTGTCGATGCCTGCGCAGACGGCCAGCACGCCGTCGAAAACGACCAAGAAGGTCGTGAAAAAGAAGGCTCCTGTTGAGTCGCAGACAGAGCGCGAACTCCGGGAGCTGCGCGAGCAGATGCTCAACCAGCAGAGCCAGATCAACGGTCTGAAGCAGCAACTGGCTGACCGGGATGCCAGGCTGGCTGCTGCGACGAGTGATGCGCAGGCTGCGAATGCGTCGGCAGCTGCGGCCTCGGCCCAGGCTCAGAGCGTCAACTCCAGCCTGCAGCAGAACAATGAGGCTGTTACCGCTCTCAATGCGACTGTGACAGACCTGAAGAACACGAGCGCCGGTCTTGCCCAGACGATCTCCGACACGAAGAAGGACATCACGACGGCAATGGAGTCTCCTGCGACGATCCACTACAAGGGCATCCAGATTACCCCGATTGGCTTCTTCGCTTTTGAAACCGTGTGGCGCTCGCGTTCGCTTGCTTCGGACGTCAACACCCCCTTCAACTCGACTCCTTACCCGGGGGCGGCACAGTCGCATGTCAGCGAGCTGAACTTCTCTGGACGTCAGAGCCGCATCGGCAGCCTCTTCCGCTCCAATCCTGGTCCGTATCACTTTGCGGCTTACGTCGAGGCTGACTTCCTCTCCGCAGGCGCAACCTCGAACGACAACCAAAGCAACAGCTATACGCTGCGTCAACGCCAGATCTGGGGACAGGCTGGCACCAACAGCGGCTTCACTGTCACCGGCGGTCAGATGTGGTCCCTCGTGACCGAGACCAAGAAGGGAACCGATAACATGACTGAGAATCTGCCGATGACGATCGACGCTCAGTACCACGTCGGTTTCAGCTGGGAGCGTCAGCCATCCATCCGGTTCCAGCAGAAGATTGGCGGTTTCACGGGCGCGATGTCGCTTGAGCAGTCTGAGTACGTCTACTCCGCAAGCAACTCGCCCGGCAACTTCTTCATCGGCAATGCCGGTACGGGTGGCGGTCTGTACAACAGCCTCGCCAACTACTCCAACAACGTCGCTCCTGACCTGGTCGTCAAGGGTGCTTACGACGCGAAGTATGGTCACTTCGAAGTCGGCGGCGTGGCTCGCTGGTTCCGCGATCGCTACTATCCCGCCTTCACGACGACCGCTGGTGCGACGAACGACACCGTAACCGGCGGCGGCTTCTTCGCCAACCTCCGTGTGCCCGTCACTCATTATCTCGATGTTGGCGTGCATTTGTTGACTGGACCGGGCATGGGCCGTTACGGCACCTCCACGCTGCCTGACATCACCGTCAAACCCACCGGAACGCTGGCTACGATCAAAGCCGATCAAGGCCTGATCTCGCTCGAGGGTCACCCGACCAAGAAGCTCGACATCTTTGGCTACGGCGGTGGTGAGTACGCACAGCGTACGACCTACCTCGCGACTTCCGGCCCAGAGGCTGGCAAGCTCGTCGGCTATGCTCCGATCACTGGCGTCAACACGGGTTGCAACACTGAGACTTTGCCCACGACGCCCGGCTCGGGTCTCGGCAGCATCGGTGTTGCGGGCAACCCGCCCTATAGCCCCGGAACGCCAGCGAACTGCCTTGGCGCGACCCGGGCGGTCATCGAAGGTACGGCCGGCTTCGTCTACCGTGTCTACAACAACCCCAAGTGGGGCCGCCTGCAGTACTGGCTGCAGTACAGCTACCTTACCCGCAATGCGTGGACCGGTGTCGGTGGCGCTCCCCACGGGACCAACAACATGGTCTTCACCAGCATGCGTTACTACATCCCGTAGTCCACGCAAAACCGTGTTAAAGAGTGGCGCTTCTTCGGAAGCGCCACTCTTTTGTTTTGCGGCAGCAAGTCAAGCCCACGGCAGATGATTGCAGGAAGTCAATTTCGGCGTCCAAAATTGGTGCAGCCACTTTATGCTGCGATTTGATAGGCTTCTTGGATTACGTTTTGTTCGAACTCAGTCTTAAATGGTCTCTCTTGGCCTACGAGGTGCTGTAATGCTCCATCCAATGCGATTGTTTCCGTCTGACCCCGCTGCGCGCGCGGTCTCTGCAAAGCTCTACGATACGGTAAAGGATCTTCCGATCATCTCCCCGCATGGGCACACGGACCCACGGTGGTTCGCCGAGGACAGTGCTTTTCCGAATCCCACCGCGCTGCTTATCCAGCCCGATCACTACATCTTCCGGATGCTCTACTCGCAAGGGGTCTCACTGGAATCGCTCGGGATTCCGCAGATTGACGGAAAACAGAACGCAGACCCACGAGAGGTCTGGCGCATCTTCGCGAAGCACTATTACCTCTTCCGGGGCACGCCTACCCGACTCTGGCTGGACTACGCCTTTGAGAACCAGTTTGGCCTTAAGGACAGGCTGAGCCCGAAGAACGCCGACCATTACTACGACACGATCGCGGCCGAGCTTGAGACCCCCGAGTTCCGGCCTCGCGCGCTCTTTGAAAAGTTCCGCATAGAGGTTCTCTCCACCACAGATTCGCCTCTCGACAGTCTCGAATACCACAAGGCCATCCGTGGCTCTGGCTGGAAGGGAAGAGTGCTGCCAACCTTCCGGCCCGACTCGGTGATTGACGCTGAGTACTCGGGCTTCATTCAGAACATAGAAAAGCTGGGCGAGATTACTGGAGAGAACGTTGGTACCTGGAAGGGCTACCTGAACGCATTAAGGAATCGCCGCGAGTACTTCAAATCGCTGGGAGCCACGGCGACCGACCACGGTCACCTCACGGCTATGACTGCGGATCTTGATCCCTCGACAGCCGAGTCGTTGTATCAACGCATCCTTTCCGGGCGGTCTGTTCCGCAGGAGCAGGAGATCTTCCAGGCGCAGATGCTCACCGAGATGGCGGGCATGAGCGTGGAGGACGGTCTCACCATGCAGCTTCATCCAGGCTCTGTGCGGAACCACAACCGGCTCGTCTACGAGAAGTTTGGCCGCGACAAGGGTGCTGACATGCCCTCGCCCACCGAGTACACGCGCAACCTGAGGCCGCTGCTGAACAAGTACGGCAACGACCCGCGGCTCACCTTTATCCTCTTCACCCTCGACGAGACGACTTACTCGCGCGAGCTGGCCCCTCTGGCTGGTCACTACCCCGCGCTGAAACTCGGGCCGCCGTGGTGGTTCCAGGACTCGCCTGAGGGCATGATGCGGTTCCGCGAGCAGGTGACCGAGACGGCAGGCTTCTACAATACGGTCGGCTTCAATGACGATACCCGTGCATTCCTCTCGATTCCGGCTCGCCATGACGTCGCCCGGCGCATCGACTGCGCCTTCCTGGGACGCCTGGTGGCGGAGCACCGGTTGGATGAGGACGAAGCCTTGGAGCTGATTGTCGACCTCACGGTGAACCTGGCGAAGAAGGCCTACAAACTGTAACGAGGGGCCCAATTGCTCCGGCCCTCTCATTGTCCCGGCAGTTAGGATAACGTTACTTTGAAGAGCGCCGTCAGCTTGCCATAGGCCCGTTCGCCTCCTGGCTCGTTGTACGCGGGATTGTCGGGGACCGTCCAGCCATGGCGTGAGCCATGGTAGGTCTCGCTCTCGTAGGCTCCGCCCCAATTCTTCAGCGCTTGTTCGAAGTGCTCGATTGCGTCGGCGGGCATGCTGCTGTCCTGATCTGCATGGCCGAAGTAGAGTCGTGCCTTCACTCGCGGTAGTACGAGGTGCGGGCTTCCGGGATCGTCAGCCCTGTACAGACCACCGCCATGGAACGAGGCCATGGCGCGGACCTTCTCCGGCCGAACGGCCGCCGTGCGCAGGGCGAAGCCTCCGCCGATGCAGTAGCCTACGACTCCGAGCTTGTCAGGGTGAACTGCAGGTCGTGACGAGAGAAAGTCGACGTATGCGGCCATGTCTTTCTCCTGCGCTTCGGGCGTGAGGGGAGCTATGAGTTCCTTCAAGCGTTGCATCCACCTCGGGTCTTGGCGCTCGACGGAGAAGACCGGCGGCCGGCTGGTGCGATAGAAGGGATTAGGCATCAGGACGACGTAGCCTTCGGCGGCGAGGCGGCGCGCCATCGCGCGCTGGGCCTCGCGGATACTGCCGATGTCCGGAATGTGCAGCACGCCGGGAAGCGGTGTAGCGAGATCGGGGAGAAAAAGCACGGCGTCGGCGGTTCCATCGGGCGTTTTGATCTGAAGGTCCTGTTCTGTCATTGCGTCTCCTACGGCGTGAGATTAGGCGCCTTTCACCAGAGTAAGATGAGATGCTATGAGCCTTTATTTTGCTGCCGGAAGTCCAACCACGGAGATGTCTCAGGAAGAGCTTCGCGCCAATCTTTTCTCGGCGCTCGATGCAATTGGAAAAAAGAACAAGGTACTCGCGGTGCCGCCGGACATCACACGATTTTACTCGCAGGCCGGCAACCTGACGGAGCTCGCGTGGCAGTACTACGGCGACAAGCTGGCCGACATTCTGCCCGCGCTGGGGACGCATAAGCCCATGACCGACAGCGAGATTGCGACGATGTATGGCAAGACGCCGCGTTCGCTCTTCCGCGTCCACGACTGGCGCAACGATGTGGTTACGCTGGGTGAGGTGCCGGGCGAGTTTCTGTA
This sequence comes from uncultured Acidobacteriaceae bacterium, assembly GCA_963741395.1. GTDB lineage: Bacteria > Acidobacteriota > Terriglobia > Terriglobales > Acidobacteriaceae > Edaphobacter. The sequence continues at coordinate 462,340 of CAVUHV010000005.1, read as the reverse complement.
CGAGGTAAGCGAGGGCAAAGTTGATTACACCTGGCCTGCGCAGGTGAACAAGCTGATCCGCGACGGTGGCCACGACTTGATCCTTTCGATCGGCCAGGTCGTACCGCACGAGGTCGTCGGGATGGCGAACTACAACAAGAACGTCTTCATCGGCACGGGCGGTGCGATTGGGATTCATCGCAGCCACTTCCTTGGTGCCGTTTACGGGATGGAGCGCATGATGGGGCGTGCGGATACTCCGGTGCGTCGTGTGCTGAATTACGCCAGTGACCACTTCGCAAAGAATCTTCCCATCGTCTACGTTCAGACCGTCATCGGCAAGAATGAGGCCGGCAAACTCGTCGTCCGCGGGCTTTACATCGGCGACGATGTGCGGTGCTTCGAGTTGGCTGCGGAGCTGAGCCTGAAGGTGAACTTCCAGATGCTCGACCGCGAGATCAAGAAGGCGGTGGTCTTTCTCGATCCTCACGAGTTTCGCAGTACGTGGCTCGGGAACAAAAGTGTCTATCGCACGCGCATGGCGCTCGCCGATGGAGCCGAGCTTATTGTGCTCGCTCCGGGCGTTCATGAGTTCGGCGAAGATGGTGCTATCGATAAGCTGATCCGCAAGTACGGCTACTGCGGCACGCCGCGGACATTGGAGGCGGTGAAGGAAGATCCCGCTCTGGCGGGGAATCTGAGTGCTGCGGCGCACCTGATCCATGGCTCGAGCGAAGGGCGGTTCACTATCCGGTATTGTCCGGGTCATCTCACTCGGCAGGAGATCGAGAGCGTTCACTATGAGTACGGCGACCTGACTCAGATGATGGCGAAGTACAAACCCGAAGTGCTTATGGATGGGTGGAATACGGTCGATGGCGAGGAGATCTTCTACATCTCAAATCCCGGCCTCGGCCTGTGGGCGTACGAAGGCCGCTTCAAGAACTGAACCTCCCAAATAGAAAATTTGCCCTGAGATGCAACAAATGGGTATGCTAGGACGGCAGAAATTGGTTAGACCAATTAGCCGTCGATAAGAAAAGGTGTTCTATGAGTGAGGGATTGAGGCTTCCGAAGTTTTCTGTTGGGGTGGGTGACCGCTTTGCGCATCAGGCAAAGGCGCAGCTTGCGGCCTGCGTGAAGGCCGGCGAGGCCGGCGTGGAGGTCGTACCGGTGTGGAATAAGTCCAACCGTGAGCACATGATCATTGGCTCGGACCCTACGCAGACGAGAGCCGCGGCAGATGCAGCGGTGAAGGAACTGGGGTGGACCAAGCCGTATTTTCTGGACGCCGACCATATCAACCTCAAAACGGTGGAGCGGTTTCTGGCTCCCTGTGACTTCTTCACGCTGGATGTCGCCGAGATGATCGGTAAGGCGGCCGATGCGAAAGATGTTGCTGCGTTTGTGCATCGTCATCCGGAGCTGATCGGGACGGTGACGATTCCGGATATCGCCGAGCCGTTCAAGACGGACGAGCCGTTTGTGAGTGGTGTTGCGAACAAGTTTCTGGCTGCGGTGCAGGATGCAGGCCGAATCTACCGTTTCCTTGTGGAGAAGAAGGGCGCGGGCAAGTTTGTGCCTGAGGTCTCGATGGATGAGACGGATTCTCCGCAGACTCCGGTTGAGCTGCTGATTATTCTGGCGGCGATTGCGGATGAGAAGATTCCGATTCAAACGGTTGCTCCAAAGTTCACTGGCCGGTTTAACAAGGGCGTGGATTATGTGGGGAATGTCGCGCAGTTCTCGAAGGAGTTCAACGAGGACCTGGCGGCGATTGCCTTCGCGATTAAGACCTATGGTCTGCCGGCGAATCTGAAGCTAAGCGTGCACTCGGGTTCGGACAAATTTTCGATCTACAAGTCGATTCATGATGCGGTGAAGCGGTTTGGCGCGGGCGTTCATTTGAAGACGGCAGGAACGACCTGGCTTGAGGAACTGATCGGGCTGGCTGAAGCGGGCGGCTCGGGTTTGGAGATTGCCAAGGAGGTCTACTCCGAGGCGTATGCGCACGCGGAGGAGCTTTGCGCGCCGTATGCGACGGTGATCGACATTGATCCGGCGAAGCTGCCGAAGCCGGAAGAGGTTAATGGCTGGACCAGCGAGCAGTTTACGTCGGCGCTGCGGCACGATCAGAGCAACAAGGCATACAATCCAAGCTTCCGTCAGTTGCTTCATGTGGGCTTCAAGATCGCGGCGAAGATGGGCGATCGCTATCTGAAAGCTCTTGAGGCCAACGAGGAGGTTGTGGCGCGGAATGTGACTACGAATCTTTTCGATCGGCACATCAAGCCGGTGTTCGTCGGCTTGTAGCGGCTCCTTTCTTGATTTCTTGGGTGCAGGGTTGAGAGGATGTTGGAATGATTGTGGTTCTTATGGGCGTGTCGGGCTCGGGCAAGACGACGATCGGCACGCTCCTGGCTGAGCGAACGAGTGCGGTGTTTGCTGACGCTGATGACTATCATCCGGCGGCGAACAAGGCGAAGATGGCTGCGGGACAGCCTCTGAACGATGAAGACAGGGAGCCTTGGCTGGAGACGCTGAACAAGCTGATGCGCGGCTGGTTCGAAGCGGGGAAGAGCGGTGTGCTTGCCTGCTCGGCGTTGAAGGAGAAGTATCGGGCTACGTTGTCTGCCGGGATTCCTGACAGCGAGTTGCGGTTTGTCTGGTTGGATGGGCCGAAGGCTCTGATTGCTGAACGGCTGGCGGCGCGGCACCACGAGTTCATGAACTCGAAGCTGCTGGACAGCCAGATTGCGACGCTGGAGATTCCGAAGGACGCTCTGCGGATCGAGGTGGATAGCGAGCCTGTGGAGATAGTGGACAGGATTCTGGAGAAAATCCCGCTGGCGCACTCAGCGGGGAGCAAATAAGATTTCTGAGGTTGAGGAGAGGAATTTTTGATGGGGCATCCGTTGTTCGATTTGAGCGGCAAGTCGGCTGTGGTGGTTGGTGGAACGTCAGGGATTGGGCTGGCGATGGCGATTGGGCTGGCTGAGGCTGGAGCCGATGTGGTTGCGAGCTCTCGCCGCGCGGAGCAGGTTGATGAGGCTGCAAAGGCGATTGAGGCTAAGGGAAAGCGGTCGCTGCGGATTGCTTCGGATGTGAATGACCGCACTTCGCTCGAGAAGCTGCTCGAAGGGACGGTGAAGGAGTTTGGCAAGGTCGACATCCTGATCAACTCGGCGGGGAAGATCAAGCGCGAACCGACGCTGACGGTCTCCGAAGAGACCTGGGACGACATCATGAACACGAACGTGACCGGAACGCTGCGCGCCTGCCAGATCTTCGGCAAGCACATGCTGGAGCGCGGGTACGGCAAGATCATCAATATTGCTTCGCTGAACACGTTCGTTTCCCTGAAGGAAGTGACTGCTTATGCTGCGAGCAAGGCGGCTGTCGGTGCGCTAACGAAGTCGCTCGCGGTGGAGTGGAGCTCGCGCGGGATTACGGTGAATGCGATCGCTCCGGGAGTTTTTCGGACGGCGCTCAATCAAAAGCTTCTGGATGAGAGCGACCGCGGCAAGGAGTTGCTGATGCGGACTCCGATGGGGCGGTTCGGGAAGACCGAGGAGCTGGTTGGCTCGGCGATCTTCCTGGCCTCGGATGCATCGGCGTTTGTTACCGGCGAGATTCTGGTGGTTGACGGCGGGTTCCTGGCCAGCGGGGTGAATCAGTAGGGTACCCCCCCCCTCCCCCCCCTTGCTCGATAAGTCATTTATTTTCTGTTGGTTGTCGATTTTCCACAGCCTAAAGTCTTCCATTCAAATGGTTTAAGGCTCAAATTATTGATTCCAGATGGTTTATAAAAAGCCCCGGATCGAAATCCGGGGCTTTTTATTGATCTGTTTCTATTTTAATCGGCGAGCGAAACTCATCTGCCACTTTCAGGCGCTTTATTTTTGTTGGATAAACTATTTCGTTTGTCGCTGTTACGGCTTGATTCCTGGATTTTCGACAGCTCCTGGGGCTTGACAGGATTCCGAAGTTATTCGAGGAGGGGCTCGCCTGCGCATCGGTTCTATACTTGCCTACGCAGATTCCAGGGCAGTTGAATCGAGGCGTGGCAAATACGTCGGCAGCGCATCCTAAGGATCGGAACTAAAGAGTTGAACAGACTTGGTGTAGTGACACTTCTAGTCTCGATAGCCTTTGGCGGGCGGGCTGTCGGCCAAACGCGTGACTCCCGCTCGGGACTGCCACACCTCGAAAAGCGTGGGAGGGTGAGCCAACTCATCGTCGATGGCAAGCCTTTTCTGGTTCTTGGGGGAGAACTGCATAACTCCAGCTCCTCCAGCGTTGGGTACATGAAGCCCGTTTGGCCGCGACTGGCGGCGATGCACCTGAATACAGTGTTGTTGCCGGTCGCGTGGGAGACGATCGAACCGGAAGAGGGAAGATTCGATTTCAGGTGTGTGGATGGGCTGCTCGAAGGAGCCCGCGAGAACAATCTCAAACTTGTTTTTCTATGGTTTGGCGCCTGGAAGAACACTTACTCCAGCTATGTGCCGGCGTGGGTAAAGACCAATACGGATCGGTTCCCGCGCGTCCAGACCAGCGACGGTCGAGGCACAGAGCGGCTATCGCCCTTCAGTGCGGTCGTTCGAGATGCGGACGCGCGCGCCTTCGCCGCACTGATGCGCCACCTGCGAGAAGCAGATGGCGATACACACACTGTCCTCATGGTCCAGGTGGAAAACGAGGTCGGGGTGATTCCGGAGTCACGGGATCATTCAGCCGCCGCGAATGCTGCTTTTGCGGCAGCGGTGCCGTCAGTCCTGACGAGCTTCCTCGAAAAGCACCGGACGGCATTGGATCCAGAGCTTCGCGCAGCCTGGGAGGCGGCGAGCGGGAAGACCGTGGGGACGTGGCAGGAGGTGTTCGGCAACGGTTCCCTGACGGATGACGTCTTCATGGCCTGGCACTACGCAACATACATCGAGCACGTCGCAGCTGCAGGCAAAGCGGAGTATCCGCTGCCCATGTTCGCGAACGCTGCGTTGATTCGGCCGAATTATGAACCGGGACAGTACAACAGCGGAGGTCCGCTTCCGCATTCGATGGACGTATGGCATGCGGGAGCTCCGTCTCTTGATCTCTTATCTCCCGACATCTACTTCAATGAATTTGCGCAGTGGGCAGGCAGGTACGCGCGTCCTGACAACCCACTCTTCATCCCGGAGGCGCAAGGCGGCGCAGGGGGCGCCGCTAATGCGCTGTATGCCTTCGGGCGTCTGTCGGCCATCGGATTCTCTCCCTTTGGCGTCGATGATCAAAGCAACGCTCCGCTCGATCTGGTGGGTATCACCAATCCCTCGGAACGCCCGGACAACTCTGCAATAAGCAACGTGTATACCGTCCTGTCCAAGCTGACTCCTATGATCCTGGAAAAGCAAGGAGAAGGCGGCGTCACTGCCGCACTCATCGAGGGCGAAGCGCAGCGCTCGGCCAGGCTGTACATGGGCGACTACACAGCCACGATGGCCCGGGCCGGAGGTGCATCCGGCGCTCGACTTGCTGCGATGTTTCTTCAAACGGGTCCGAACGAATTTATCGTTATCGGCAGCGGCGATGCTCAGATCACATTTTCGACAGACACCGCGGGGCCACCCATTGTTGGCATTGAGAGTATCGACGAAGAGTTCTTTGAGAATGGAGCCTGGGTGCCGAGAAGGCGGCTCAATGGTGACGAGAACTCTCAGGGACAGGCTTTGAGGCTTCATGCGACTGATTTAGCCGAAGGCAAAATCTATAGAGTGCGCCTCTATCGTTATCGTTAGCCCAAAGGTCATGAAATTATGCCGAGATGGCACCTCAGTACCTTCAACCTTTCAGTGGTCAATCTCGGCAATGGGCGAGCGCTGAAGAAGCCACGCAAGCGCACATCTCTGCTGAAGAGATGTGGGTCAACTTGTCTTTGGAATAAAAGTCTTTCGCTTGATCAGCCGCGCCAAGGGGAGTTACGGATCACACTGCAGAAGTTGCCGCGCTGAAAGCGGGGATCTTTGTCTGCGAGTACGTCTGCTTTCACGTTTCCGAAGGTAGTCTCAGGCCTTTGTTTGATGCCGTCGTAGAAGGCCTGCAAGATATCTTCTTTGAAATGGTCTGTACGCGGGAATGCCTGTACGACCGCGTTCCGATCCGAGTCTGTGAAGCTGGCGTAGTCGATTCCGAGCACATCCATTTCTACGCCTGCGGTGACGAGGGCGACGACCGGATGCATGTACTGAGGGATTCCGGGAGTCGTGTGCAGCGCAATCGCTGTCCACACGTGGTCGATGTCCTGTTCAGAGATGTTATGGCTGCGTAGGAAGTCGCGCGCGGCATTGGCTCCATCAACCTCAAAACGGTCTGCGCTACTGTAAGCGGGTACGAGACCGATGTCGTGGAACATAGCGCCGGCGTAGAGAAGTTCGGAGTCGAACTTAAGACCTCGGCGTTGACCAGCGAGTGCGCCAAAATAGTAGACGCGGCTGGAGTGATTGAACAGCAGAGTCGATTCTGTATCGCGGATGAACTTCGTGATTTTGTTGGCGAGTTTGCTGTCGGGAACTGTGATGCCCGAGATGAGTGCCATGGTCATGGACGCCTCCTGCGTGATTTGCTTTCATCTCCATGCTAGAACTGGCGTTCCGCATATGAGTCGTCATTAACCGAGGGATTCGGGGCGGTGGGCGGTTCCGTCGAAGTGGCTGGTGGTTTTGAAGAGCTCGTATTTGCCCTGGCTGGCGGCGTCACGGGTTTTGGCGAGGATGGCGGCGATCTGAGTCTGGGTGAGCGGCTTGAAGGTGCGGGCGGCGGTGAGGGCCTGCTCGAGGATGGTGGGTGAGTCGATGCCGGTGATGACGACAGAGACGGGCTGGGTGAGGCCGTAGTGGAGGGCGTCCATCGGTTCGACGGTGTTGCTGGTGAGGATGTAGTGGTCGCCGAAGGTCTTCATGGCGAGGACTCCGATGCCTTGCTCGAGGGCGACGGGCATGACCTGATGGGTGAAGGAGCGGAAGTGTGCGTCCATGACGTTGATGGGCATCTGGATGGTGTCGAAGTGGAAGTTGTGCTGCTTCGCGACGTCGAGCATGCGGAGATGAACGAGCGGGTCTTTGTGGCCGGTGAATCCGATGTAACGGATCTTGCCGGCCTGGCGGGCGGCGATGGCGGCTTCGATGGCGCCTCCTTCAGCGAAGATGCGGTCGGGGTCTTCCATGCGGATGACTTCGTGGAACTGGACGAGTTCGATGACGTCGGTCTGAAGGCGGCCGAGCGATTGCTCGAGTTGTTTGTTGTAGGAGTCTTTGGTGCGGCCGTTCATCTTGGTCATGAGGAAGACTTTTTGACGGTAGCCGTCGCGGAGGGCCCAGCCCATGCGGACTTCGGAGAGGCCGTCGTTGTAGTCCCATGAGTTGTCGAGGAAGGTGATGCCGCTGTCGATGCCCTGGCGGATCAGCTTGATGCTGGCGTCGGCGTCGGGGGATTTGCCGAGGTGGTAGCCTCCCATGCCGATGGCGGAGACGCGCTCGCCGGTCTTGCCGAGTTCGCGGTAGATCATGCCGGGGGCTTCCGGGCGTGTGGTGTGAGCGGGCGCAGCGGGGGATTGGGCGATGACGTTGCGGGTTGCGGCTGCGATTCCGGTGGCGGCGGCAGATTTCAGGAAGGTGCGGCGCTCCATGCGGGTTTCTCCTGTACCAGATTTGGATGCGGCCCGAGGCGCTTGTGGCTGCGCTGTGTTTTTCGACGGCCGGGCCGGTTGCGGCAAAGGAGCAAGGTCAACCGTCGGGATGGACAGACTTTTGCAGACTCACGGTGACTCCATCGCCACTCTTTAAGGTGCGAAAGACGATCGTGGAGAGGACGGTCAGGACTCCGAGGCCGAGAAATGCCTTGTGAATTCCGTGGATCATGGATGCGGGATTGGAGCGGATTACGTCCGGAACGAAGAACGCGGTGGCCAGTCCGGCGATGGCGACACCGAAGCTGATGGAGAGCTGCTGAGTTGTGCTGGCGATGGAGCTGGCGGCGCTGGCCTCCTCCTCGGTGATGTCGGCGTAGACGAGAGTGTTCATGCTTGTGTATTGCAGGGAGGTGAACGCTCCGTAGAGGAAGGCGAGCAATACGATGACCCACACAGGCGTATGAAGCCCGATCAGCGCGAATAAGGCGAGAAGGATTCCGAGGATCACGGTGTTGGAGGTGAGGACGCCGCGATATCCGATGAGGCTTAGAAGCCGGGGCATGAACACCTTCATGCTCATGGCTGCGATGGCCTGAGGCATGATGAGCAACCCGGATTCGACCGGAGAAAAGCCCAGGCCGACCTGATAAAGGAGGGGCAGGAGAAACGGGACTCCTCCGATGCCCAGACGGGTGAAGAAGCTTCCGCTGACAGAGGCGCGAAAGGTGCGGATGCGGAAGAGGCTGAGTTGTAGCAGCGGGAATTGACGCTCTCTTGCGTGGAGCCAATATCCGAGGAGCAGGGCGAAGGAGAGCAGCAGGAGGCCGGAGATCTCGCGCGCGCCCAGGGTGTGCTCGCCGAAGATTTCGAGCACGTAGGACAGCAGTGCGATTCCGGAGCCGAAGAGAATGAGTCCGACGAGATCGAGAGGAGGTGTGTGTTCTTCGCGATAGTCGGGGAGATGCAGATAGACCAGAATCAAACCGGCGAGGCCGATGGGGATGTTGAGGAAGAAGATGAAACGCCACTGAAGGTATCTGACGACAAGACCGCCGGTGACGGGACCGAGCATGGGCGCGACGAGGGCCGGTATCGAGACGAAGCTCATGGCGCGGAGAAGCTCCGATTTGGCGAAGGTCCGCACGAGAGTGAGCCGGCCGACCGGAACCATCATGGCTCCGCCGCAGCCTTGCAGGATGCGGCAGAGCACGAGCACGTGGATGTTGCTCGATATGCCGCATAAGAATGATCCGAGAGTAAAAATGCCGATCGCAGAGGAGAATACGAGGCGGGTTCCAAAGCGGTCGGCCATCCATCCGCTGATCGGGATGAAGACGGCGAGGCTCAAGGTGTAGCTCGCCAGCACGGCTTTCATGCTGAGCGGGGTGACGTTGAGGGCTTGGGAGATGGCTGGAACGGCTGTATTGAGGATGGTCGTGTCGAGCGACTCCATAAAGAATGCAACCGCGACCAGCCACGGCAAGAGGCGCTTGCTTGCGTCCGAAGGGGCAGGTGAGACCAAAGAAACAGTGGATGAGCTGGGAGGATTCATTTAGGGATCAATATGCAGCGAATGCTCTCTCCTGGATGTTCCGTCGTTTCGGTCTTTTGATTCTGATTCCATCAGAACATATCGGGGTGCTAAGAGAGATGTTCGTTGAATCAACGATCGGGAGCGCGGGCAGCAGGGTGGCTGAGTTAACGCAGAGAGAGCTACGGGGTGTGTGCCATCCGGGCGATGAGGGTGGCTGAGTATGCGGCTCCGAAGCCGTTGTCGATGTTGACGACGGTGACGTTGGGGGAGCAGGAGTTGAGCATGCCGAGGAGGGCTGCCGCTCCGTTGAAGCTGGCTCCGTAGCCGACGGAGGTGGGGACGGCGATGACGGGGACTCCGACGAGGCCTCCGACGACGGATGGGAGCGCGCCTTCCATTCCGGCGCAGACGATGACGGCGTTGGCGTAGGCGAGTTGCTCGCGGACGGCGAGGAGGCGATGGATGCCGGCGACTCCGACGTCGTAGAGGCGGGTGACGCGGGTGTTGAAGAGTTCGGCGGTGACGGCTGCCTCTTCGGCGATGGGGAGATCGCTTGTGCCGGCGCAGACTACGGCGATGTGGCCGTGGGTTTTTGGGTGTTTGGACTGGCGCAGGGTGATGGCTCGGGCCTGCGGGTGGTGGATGGCTGCGGGGACGGCTTCGAGGACGGCTAGCGCGGTCGCTTCGTCGGCGCGGGTGGCGAGGACGTCGTGGCCGGCGGCGGCCATGCGGGTGAATATCTCGGCGGTCTGGGCGGGGGATTTTCCGGCGGCGTAGATGACTTCGGGGAGGCCGGAGCGCAGGGAGCGGTGGTGGTCGATGCGGGCGTGGCCGAGGTCTTCGAAGGGAAGGTTGGCTAGGCGCTCGGAGGCTTCGGTGGGTGTGAGGTCGCCGCGTTCTACGGCGGCGAGGAGTTCGAGGAGAGTGGATTTGTTCATCGAGTGTTCCGGCGATAGAGGGGTGCGGTTCGCTTCGTGAATGCCCACCTTAGCGCGATGATACCGCGCGAAGATGGGGCACCCGATTCTGAGGCGGCACTTGGTTTCATTGCTTGATTTGAAAATAAGCGGCGATGGCGGCTTGCTGGACTTGTTTGACGGGGACGTTGTGTTGGGCGGCGGCGGCGCGGCAGTCTTCGAACTCGGGGGCGGCGTTGTAGACTTCGTTGTCGCGAGAGCCGACTTTGATGCGGATTTCACCGTAGGGTGTGGTGACGGTGGTGTGGGTGCGGTCGAGGCAGGAGCGGCGCTCGCGATGGATGCGGACGCCGAGGGTGCTGGTCTCGCGGAGGAGGAGGTCTTCGAGGGCAGGGACGTGGGCGTCGTCGGCGAGGATGGTGAGGAGGGTGCCGAGGCGGCCCTTCTTCATCTGGACGGCGGTGGACATGACGTCGAGGGCTCCGAGGGCGAGGGCTCGCTCGGTGACGTGGGCGAGAATTTGGGGGGAGATATCGTCGAGGGCGGTCTCGAGGATGGCTACGGTCGTGGAGTCTGACAGACCTTCGTTCCCACCCATCCCGCGATGAGACTGCGGTATGGATGGGGCACCCGGATTATCGGCGGTGCTGACGGCTTCTCCAATGCTCAGGCGGAGGACGTTGGGGAAGTCTTTGGAGTTGCGGCTGCCTGCTCCATAGCCGATGTGCTGGACGCGCATTTCGGGTTGCGGGCCGAAGGTGGGGGAGAGCGCGCGGATGATGGCGGCTCCGGTCGGAGTAACGAGCTCTTCCTGGATGTGCGCGGAGTAGGTGGGGATGTTGCGGAGGAGGTCGGCGGTGGCAGGTGCGGGGACGGGGAAGCGGCCGTGGGCGCAGTCGACCATGCCGCCGCCTACGTTGAGCGGGGAGCAGTGCCACTTGACCGAATTTCCGGTTTCAATTCTTGCTTGATTTTCTATGGCGTGGATGCCTGCGCTGGCGCAGACGATGTCGACGATGGCGTCGACCGCGCCTACTTCGTGGAAGTGGATTTTTTCGATGTCGACGTTGTGGATTTTGGCTTCGCTGGCGCCGAGCAGTTCGAAGGTCTGGATGGCTGTGTGTTTGACGGGGTCGGCTAGCGGGGTGGATTGGATGAGTGTGCGGATGGCTGAGAGCGAACGGCCGTGCGTGTGGGCGTGTTCGTGGGTGTGGCCGTCGCTGTGATGGTCGTGGTTGTGGGTGTGGCCGATTTTGTGGAGGTGTTGGGTTTTGGGGTGGTGGTGGTGTTCGTGGGTGTGCTGATGTGTGGCTTCGGCGGGCCTGCCGTGCTCGAGGACATGGACGCGGGCGGCGGAGATTCCGCTGCGGTCGACCTTCTCTATCTTGAGACTGGCGTTGAGATGGAGCGCGGCGGTGGCGTCGTGGAGGACTTTGGGGTCGAGGCCGGAGTCGAGGAGAGCTGCGAGGAACATGTCGCCGCTGATGCCGGCGAAGCAGTCGAGGTAGGCGATCCGCATGTGGATATTGTTTCACGGAGCGTGGGTTGGCTGGACGGTTGGTGAGGCTGTCCGCGGATTTTGAGGGACGGATGCCGCGTGTGGGTATAGAATTCGCTGCGGTCCAACTCCCCATCGATTTTCGTGGTCTCGCGGTATTTCCGTGGCGGTCGTGCCTGTTCGTGGACGCGCTCCGCTGTTCATCTTCGCACCTGAACTGTTTCTCAAGAACGAAAGGAGTTTTTGAAATGAAAAGATTGAGAGGGATCTCTGCAGGTCTGTGTGTTTTGTGCGGTTGTATCGGTATGGCAGTGGCGCAGGAGATGCCGGGGCCGCCGAAGGTGCTAGTCATTCAGCGGGAGTTTTTGAAGCCGGGTCGGGCGGGGAGCGTGCATGAGAAGTCGGAGAGCGCGTTCGTTCGTGCGATGACTGCGGCGAAGTGGCCTACGCACTACTTCGGCATGGAGTCGCTGTCGGGGCGTTCGCGGGCACTGTTCCTTATGGGCTATCCGTCGTTTGCGGCGTGGGAGAAGGATAACCTCGCCGAGCAGAAGAACGCGACGCTGTCGGCGGCGCTGGACCGCGCAGCGATGGCGGATGGGGACCTGCTGACTGAATTTGACCAGGGTGTTTTTGTCTATCGCGAGGAGTTGAGCCTTCGCGCAAACGTCGATATCGCGCACATGCGGTACTTCGATATCTCGATGTTCAAGGTTCGTCCTGGACACGAGAAGGAGTGGGATGACCTCGTGAAGATGTACAAGGAGGGCTTCGAAAAGGCTCTTCCCGATGCGAAGTGGGCGGTCTTTGAGAGCGCATACGGCAACGACAACGGGGGACTGTTCATCGTCATCAACCCGATGAAGTCGCTGGCGGAGGTGGACCAGAGCTTCGCCGATCAGAAGAAGTTCATCGACTCGATGGGTGAAGAGAAGATGAAGAAGCTGAACGAGATGTCGGCTTCGTGCATCGAGTCGGAGCAGTCGAATTTATTCCAGTTCAATCCGAAGATGAGCTATCCAATGGATGAGTGGATCAAGGCTGATCCGGACTTCTGGAAGCCGAAGGTGGCTGCTGCTCCCGCCGCGAAGCCTGCACAGTAGTCTACTGATGTAGATGATGCGAGATGATGGCCCTGCTCCTCAAGAGCGGGGCTTTGTCTCTTAGCTTGTGGCGGGAGTGATGGCGGTGGCGGGGAGCACGTCGTTCATGCTGCCGGAGCGGTAGCCCTGGGTGTCAAGGGTGATGTAGAGGAAGCCGAGGGGCCTGAGCGCGGCGGTGATACGGTCGAGGGTTTCGATGGTGAGGGCCTGCGGCAGTTCGGCGCGGGCGATCTCGATGCGGGCCAGCTCGCCGTGGTGGCGGACGCGAACCTGATAGAAGCCGAGGGCGTGGAGGGCTTCTTCTGCCTGCTCGACCTGGGAGAGGTTTTCGCGGGTGACGGGGCGGCCGTACTCGATGCGCGAGGAGAGGCAGGCGGAGGCGGGCTTGTCCCAGAGTGCGAGATTGGCCTCGCGGGCGAGGGTGCGGATCTCGGGCTTGGTGAGCTGCGCGGTGACGAGGGGAGCGACGGCGTTGTGCAGGGCTGCGGCCTGCTGGCCGGGGCGGAAGGCTGCTACCGAAGGCGCGCGGTCGTCGAGGTTCATCCCGTAGGCGAGATGCCGGAAGCCTCGCTCTGCGCGAGTTTTTTCCATCTGGGTGAAGAGCTCGTCTTTGCAGTGGAAGCAGCGGCGGGCGTCGTTGCGCTGGTAGTCGGGATTGTCGAGCTCGGCGGTGTGGAGAATGTGGGTGGGGATGTTGTGCTCGGCGGTGAAGGCGAGGGCGGCGGCTAGCTCGGCGCGGGGGAGCGACGGCGAGTCGGCGACGACGGCGAGCATGTTCGAGCCGAGGGCCTGGTGCGCGGCGAAGGCGAGATAGGCGGAGTCGGTTCCACCGGAGTAGGCGACCATGACCGAGCCGAGATCGCGGAGAGTGGCGTGGAGGAGAGCGCGTTTTGCGGCGAGATCCATCTGGTTTGATTGTAGGCTAGCGGATTCTGAACGGTGAAGCGTGGATCGAGATGGAGTGGGTTGAATTCTCTTGACCGGAGGTCAGCACAAGGAGAGACTTTGCGCGGGCCATCCTTACCTGCTTTCTATGCCGGTCAAAGAGGAGCTCCTATGAAATCAGCCTTGGGTTTTCGATTTATGGTTCTGCTGCTGTGTGTCGTGCTGGCAGCTGTGGCGGTGTCGGTGCCGGCTCAGGCTCAGGGATATGGACAGATTGGCCCATCGAATGGGGAGATCGCCGGGGTGATTGTTGGGGTCGTTGCGGGTTTGGTGGTGATTGGGATAGTGGTGTACTACATAGTGCGCAAGGGTCATTCGGTTACAGGTTGCGCCGTCTCAAATCAAGATGGACTAGCACTTCAAAATGAAGATGACCATCAGACCTACCTGTTGATCGGGGACACGACGAATATCAAAGCCGGTTACCGCATCAAGGTTTCCGGCAAAAAACAGAAGAACGCCAGTTCCGGCGATCGAAGCTTTCTGGTTAAGCAGCTGACGAAGGACTATGGATTATGCAAGACTCCGCCGGCGACACCTTGAGCTGGCGGTCGGTTTGTGAATTGGCGTTGTAAAACGATTTATGTCTTATGGTGGACTCCGTGATAAGTTGGGCGGCGGAGAAAATGACGATGCTCTTTCGTTGGGTGAAGGTTGGAGTGGCGGTGTTGCTGATCGCGGCACCGGTTGTTGGGTTTGCGGCGAATCCGCTGCAGGTGAAGACGGATAAAGGGAAGGTTGAGGGCGCTTACACGGCAGATCAGAAGGTGCGGGCGTTCAAGGGGATTCCGTTTGCGGCTCCGCCTGTCGGGGACTTGCGTTGGAAGGAGCCACAGCCTGCGGCGAAATGGAAGGGTGTGAAGGCGGCGAAGGAGTTCGGGTCGCATTGCGTGCAGTCGGTGAGCTATCCGGACATGGTTTTTCACGACCCCGGGCCGAGTGAGGACTGCCTGACGCTGAATGTGTGGGCTCCGGCGGACGCGAAGAAGGGATCGCTGCCGGTGATGGTATGGATTTATGGCGGCGGGTTTAACGGCGGAGGAACATCGGAGGCAAGGCAGGATGGGCAGTTCCTGGCGCACCGGAATGTGATTGTCGTGTCGATGAACTACAGGATGGGGATCTTTGGATTCTTCGTGCATCCGGAGCTGACGGCGGAGTCGCCGCATCATGCTTCGGGGAACTATGGACTGCTGGACCAGGCGGCGGCGATTGCGTGGGTAAAGAAGAATATTGCGGGGTTTGGGGGCGATCCGAAGAACATTACGATCTTTGGCGAGTCGGCGGGGTCGATTTCGGTGAGCGCGCAGATGGCTTCTCCATTGACGAGAGATTTGATTGCGAAGGCGATTGGAGAGAGTGGCAGTACGTTCCACGTTGCGGGGATAACGACTCCTTCGCGTGAGGTGAGCGAGAAGGTTGGTGCGGCGTTTGCGGAGAATGTGATGCACGCGAAGACGCTTGCGGAGTTGAGGAAGATTCCGGCTGACGATCTGGTGAAGGCGGCGAAGGATCCGGCGAATCATGTGCGATTCTGGCCGGATATTGACGGGTATTTTTTGCCGGAGTCGGTGGACAGCATCTACGCGGCGGGGAAGCAGGCGCATATTCCTATGATGGCGGGATGGAACGCGGATGAGGCGCGGGCGACTGTGCTGAATGCGAAGGAGAAGCCCACGGTGGCGAGTTTCAGCGAGCAGGCGCAGAAGGAGTTCGGCACTGACGCGGACAAGTTTTTGGCGGCATATCATGCATCGACAGACGAGGACCTGCAGCAGGTCGCGAGCGATTATGCTGGCGACCGGTTTATCGCGTACTCGACTTGGAGGTGGCTTGAGGCGCAGGTGGGGACGGGCGGGGCTCCAGTGTATCGGTACTTCTTAGACCTGGGATCGCCGGGGGACAAGTTCCACACGGTGGCGATGGGAGCGTTTCATTCAGACGATATTGAATATGTCTTCGGGACGCTGGATTCGCGGCAGGGCGCGGTGTGGCGGCCGGAGGACCGCAAGCTCTCAGACCAGATGCAACAGTACTGGACGAACTTTGCGCGGACGGGGGATCCGAATGGTGGGGATCTTCCGAAGTGGGCGACGTACAACGCTGTCGGCGGTTGGATGGTGATGCACCTGAATGCGGATTCGCAGGCGAAGCCGGATCTTTACCGCGAGCGGTACTTGTTTCTGGATTCGGTTTGGGGCAAGCCCAAGAGCGAATCTGCTGCGGGCCACTAGGCCGTTGAGAGCTTTTGCCAGATTTCGGGGTCAACGGGGACTCCGAGGCGGAGGTTTTCTTCACGCAGGCGGAGGGTTCGTTCGCCGGGGTAGCGGATTGGTTTGGCGGGGTCGACGGGGGTTGCCTGGCGGAGGGAGTCGATGATGCCATCGGCGATGCGGTCGAGTTCGGCGGCGGAGGCGAGCCTGGCGGGGTCGATGACGAGGAAGATCTGCGACTGGCCGGCCTCGCGCAGCGGGTCGGCCGGGAACTGGTGGGTTGCGGTTCCGCCGGAGAGCATGGCTCCGAGCATGTCGAGGACGATGGCGAGGCCGGAGCCCTTCCAGTAGCCGATGGGCAGGGCGCGCTGACTGGCTTCGATGGCGGCGGCGTCGGTGGTGAGGTTGCCTGCGGCGTCATAGCCGCCGGGGACGGGGAGTGGTTCGCCGCGTTTGGAGTAGGCGGCGAGGGTGCCGTAAGAGAACTGGGAGACGGCCATGTCGATGACGACAGGGCCGGAGGTGCGCGGGGCGGCGATCACGAGAGGGTTGTTGCCGATGGAGGGCGTGAGGGCTCCCCAGGCGGGAACGTTGGGGAGGGTGTTGGACCAGCAGAGGGCGAAGAGGCCGGCTTCGGCGGCGAGCCAGCCGTAGGTTCCGCCGCGCATCCAGTGGTTGGTGTTGCCGAGGGCGACTCCGCCGATTCCGTTTTGCTGTGCGAGAGCGATGGAGCGGTGGATGGCGGCGTGCGCGTTGAGGTTTCCGGGACCGCGGTGGCCGTCCCACCGTTCGAGTCCACCGAGGCCGGAGACGCGGGTGGGTTCGGCGTTGACGTCGATGGTGCCGTTGAGAACCATGGCCTCGAAGCGCGGGAAGCGGTTGAGGCCGTGGGTGTAGACGCCGTCGCGGGTCGTTTCGGCGAAGAGGCGCGCGCAGAGAGCGGCGCGGTCTTCGTGCAGGCCGAGGCGAAGCATGGCTCTGTTGAGAGCGCCGTAGAGATCGTTGAAGGGAACTCGGAGCATGGAGCTAGTTTAGCGACGTGATGGTTTTTCTGCTAAACGGTGGTTGTGGCTGAATGTTCGTCCTCGGACTCGCTTTGCGAATTGCCCACCTTAAGACATAAGAAACTGCGCCGAAGATGAGGTAACCGGGTCTTGGCGAAGTTGCCCAAAAACCGACTTTGAGGACATTCAGGAGATCTGCAACGGCTCGGCAAAGAGAACTCCGCCCTTGGTGAGCCCGTACAAGTGACCGGCCGATCTGTCAGGCAAGGAAATCTCTCCGCGTCGTGACATCACGACCGATCCGTCTGAAGGGTCGATGACGCTCATCTGTGCGTACTCGGGAGCGAATATAAAGCCTGTTTCGGTGCAGGTCCGGAGCGAAGGCATACCCTTCAGAGTGCGTCTTACCAACTCGCGTCCGCGCTCCACAACGACAAGATCGCCCGCGAAGGCAGAGGCTTGATTCCATGCCGATGGCTCACTTTGAAAATCCGTGCCTAGTATTATGACGATTCGGGAATCTGCAACCGTCATGGAATGCACTATCTTCTTGGGAAAGCTCAACTCCAAATGAACAGTTCCCGTGCGAAGGCCCAACGCGTATAAGGATCGAGCCCCTAGTATCACCCTTGATCGAAGGAGCAACAATTCGCTGGTGCATCCTGCCGCCATCTTTTGACGCCAGACAGTTTTACCTGTCTTCAGGGCGTAGCAAACCACAGCGCCGTCGTTATTCGCAGTGATGACACGCTGACCCACAATCAACGCAGTTGCATTTACTTGATTGTTGCTCGCTCTTGACGTCAGCCGTCGCCAGACAGCCCGACCGGTTTTCGCGTCAAGACAATGGAAATACCCGTGACGATCACCAATAAATACAAGTCCATGACGAATGGTCGGTTGCGAGTAAATCCATTCTCCGGGGCTGGTCTCTGGAGTAAACTCCCAGCGGACCGCGCCGGTATTAGGGTCTAATGCATAAAGTGTCCGGCAACTTGTGGCGAATAACGAGCCGTCCTTGAAGAACACCGCTGAACCAGCGTAGGAGTTCAATTTGGTCGTCCAGAGTAATTTCCCAGTCTTCTTATGGGCTGCGCATACAGCTCCCGGAGCGAAGATAGACACGAACAGTCTGTCGCCTATTACCAAGGGGTTAGGTCGCGTTGTATTTGATGGCAATACCGCATTCCGGACGCCAGCCAGCTTGGTCTTCCATACACTGGTCGGACGTGAGGCGACAGGTCGTTTGGGCATACCGAAGTTTAGTTGATTGCTCCCCGCTGCTGGGTACTGCGCGAGAAAAGAAATCTGATCAGGATGAAAAACGGGGATTTCGTCACTGTGGATTCCTGAAAAATTCAAACTGTCCCACTGGCTAGTGTTATAGCTGTGAGGATTAGATCCAGCCGGCGTCGATGACGTGGGTCTGGTTGGTGATGGCGGAGCTGTCGTCGGAGGCGAGGAAGAGCATGAGGCGCGCGACGTCCTGGGGCAGAACGTGGCGCTTCAGGCTCTGGACCTGCATGAGGTGTTGCTCGTATTCAGGTGTCATGTAGAGGCGCCGCTGTTTTTCCGTGAGGACAGAGCCGGGAAGTATGGCGTTGACGCGGATGTTGAAGGGGCCGAGTTCGTGGGCGAGCGAGCGCGTCATGCCGACGATTGCTGCCTTGGCCATGTTGTAGACGGGGTTGTTTGGGCTGGGGATGATCCAGGAGATGGAACTCATATTGATGATCGAGCCCGCGCGGGCGGCCTTCATGCCAGGAGCGACTGCCTGAGCGGCGAAGAACTGGTGACGCAGGTTGACGGCCATGCGCTGGTCCCACTCGGCGGGAGTTACGTCTTCGAAGCGGTGGCGGTCGTCATTGGCGGCGTTATTGATGAGGACATATGGTGCGCCTAGCCTGGCGATGATCTCTGTGATTGAGGATTGGAGGCCTGGGATGTCGGTTAGATCGCAACGGAGATAGAGTGGGGCGTGCTGGCTGCGCGGGGTCAGGGTGCGGACAAGGGCTTCGGAGGGTTCGTCGGCGAGATCGAGGAAGGCTACTCGGGAGCCCTGGAGGGAGAAGTGTTCGACTGCGGCTGCGCCGATGCCTTGTCCACCGCCGGTGATGACGACCACTTTGTCGGCGAGACTGGGATAAGTGGCGAACGGGGTGAGTGCGGGGCTAATGGCCATTAACGGACGAGGGCTGGGAGCTTGTCGCTGACTCCCAGCAGGAAGATGAAGCCGATGATGAAGCTATAGGCGGCGGTGAGTGACGTGACGAGGGTCTGGAGGTGCGGGCGGTGCGTGCTGGAGGCGAAGATTCCGGAGGCGCTCGCGGTCATGAGCGTGTTCATGATGAGCAGGCCGGCGATGAAGCAAAGAAGGCCGAGGAAGCCTCGGCTGGTTCCCCCGAGATTTGCGGCGAGAAGGAAAAGGAGAAGCTGCGAAGGGGTTTCGGCGCCGAGGCCGTGAATGATGCCGATGACGAAGACGGAGGAGCGGTTGTACTGGAAGGCGAAGGGTTCGGGCCGGGGAGCCTCAGGGTTGCGAAGACGCCGGATGCGCCAGGCGGCGTGGCGCGCTCCGGTGATGAGGATGGCGATGCGGCTCTGCGGGATGAGATGGGTATGGCCTGCGCGCTTGCGGCGGAAGAAGGTAACGAGGACGTAGATGGCGAGAAGGATGAGGGTGGCTCCGACGAGGCGCTCGCCGACGGCGTCCATACCGGCTGGGAGACCGAGATGGAGGAAGATGACGGCGGCTCCGAGCATGGCGACGGTGAAGGCGTGGCCGAGAGCGTAGAGCAGGCCGAGCCGCATGCCTTCGCGCCAGGTGCGCTGCACGCTGGTGATGTCGGTGATGGCGGCGAGGTGGTCGTAGTCGAAGCCGTGGCGCAGGCCCAGAAGAGCGCAGGAGAACAGTGCGAGTTCGAGCGCGGAGGACATTGGCCTTCTGGTAGGGTACGGATGGTTGGAGAAGGGCGCAAGTTTGCCCGGCGTCCTGGCAAATCTGGCGAGGCGACATTTTTTGGCAATAGAATGTCGCTTGAACAGGTGAAAGAGGTTGGGAGATGGATATTGAGAGCGTGATTCTTGAGGCGGCGGCCCCGCGGCCAAAGGTGGCAAGGCCGATTGTGATGGTGGGTTCCGGCGGGATTGTGCACGATGCTCACCTGCCGGCGTATGCGAAGGCGGGGTTTCCGGTTGCTGCTCTGGTGGACGTGAGCCGCGAGAAGGCTGAGGTGCTGGCGAAGAAGTTTGGAGTTTCATTCGCGACCGATTCGGTCGCCGAGGCGATTGCTTATGCGCCGAAAGATGCCGTGTTTGATGTGGCGGTTCCGGCGAAGGCGATTGCGGGAATTTTGCCGCAATTGCCGGATGGAGCGGCGGTGCTGATTCAGAAACCGATGGGCGACACGCTGAAACAGGCCGTGGAGATTCTGAAGATTTGCCGGGCGAAGGGACTGGTGGCGGCGATTAATTTTCAGCTGCGTTGGGCACCGAACATGCTGGTGGCAAGAGCACTGACGGACTGCGGCGCGCTGGGAGAGTTGCATGACATGGAGGTATCGGTGAGCTGCCACATGCCGTGGGAGCTCTGGAGCTTTCTGAGCACGGCTCCGCGGCTGGAGATCCTGTATCACTCGATCCACTATGTGGACCTCGTGCGAAGCTGGTTTGGGAATCCACGCGGCGTGTATGCGAAGACGGTGAGGAGTCCGAGGACGCCGGCGCTGGCGGCGACCAAGAGCGTCATCACACTGGATTATGGGGATGATAAGCGTGTCTTTATTGCGTCGAACCACAGCCATGACTTTGATCCGCAGATGCAGCGGAGCTTTGTGCAGTGGGAGGGGATGAATGGCGCCATGCGGGCTCGGATGGGAGTGAACCTCAACTATCCGGTGGGGCTGGCGGACAATCTGGAGTATGTAATTCGCGGCGAGGGCGGATGGAAGGACGCCGGCGTGTGCGGGAACTGGTTTCCGGATGCGTTTATGGGGTCGATGGGTTCGCTTCAGGCGTATGTGCAGGGCGACGCGAAGACTCTGCCGACGGGCGTTGAGGACGCGATCGACACGATGAGAGTGGTGGAGGCGGCGTATCTTTCGAGCGAGCGCGGAGGCGTGGAATTGCCTCGCATTGACTAACTGGGACTATGAGCGACTGGATTCCTTGCCCGCTTTGAAGTGCTTCATTGCCGCCTCAGAGTGCTTGAGGGCCTCCATCGAGTGCTCGTGGGCTTGCTTGGAGAGCTCGTGCGCGGTGAGGTGGTCGCCTTTGTCGTGTGAGGCGGCTGCCGCGGCGTGGGCGTGCGCGGCCTTGTTGTGGGCCTCGATGGCTCGTAGAAATGCATGTTCCGGAAATCGTTGTTCCAACATGAGTGCCTCCTAGGTACTTAGCGTCCCATCCAGCCTCCGTCGACGGTGAGAACGGTGCCGGTGACGTAGTCGCTGGCGGGGGAACTGAGGAAGAGCGCGGCTCCGGCGAGGTCGGTGGGCTGGCCCCAACGGCCGGCGGGGATGCGCTCGAGGATCTGGCGATTGCGAGTCTCGTCGGCCTGCAGGGCTTCGGTGTTGCTGGTGGCGAAGTAGCCGGGTGCGATGGCGTTGACCTGGATGTTTTTGGGTGCCCACTCGTTGGCGAGGGCCTTGGTGAGCTGGGCGACTCCGCCTTTGCTGGCGGCGTAGGCGGGGACGCGGATGCCGCCCTGGAAGCTCAGGAGCGAGGCGATGTTGACGATCTTTCCACTCGATTGGCCTGCGGCGCCGGGGGCATTGCGGGAGATCATATCGCGGCCGACGAGCTGCGAGAGCTGGAAGACGCTGGTGAGGTTGACCTGCAGGACGGTCTGCCAGTCTTCGAGCGGATACTCTTCAGCAGCGTGGCGAATGATGGTGCCGGCGTTGTTAACGAGGATGTCGACGCGGCCGAATTTGTCTTTGACCTGGGTGAAGAGGTCGGCTGCTCCGGTGGTGGAGGAGAGATCGGCGCGGAAGGCTGCGGCTTTGCCTCCGATGGCTTCGGCGGTCTCGGTGGCGGCGCGGCGGTTGCCGTGGACGGCGACAGTGGCTCCGGCCTGGGCGAGGGCGGTGGCGATGGCGGCTCCGAGGCCTGTGGCGGCGCCGGTAACGAGGGCGACTTTGTTGTCGAGACGGAAGAAGTCGAGGATGTTGGTCTGGGTCGGCATGATCAGGTTCAACTGTAACTGCGGTTTGTGAAGAGGAGCAAATAAGGGTTCGGTGAGGAGATAGCTTTGCGCGAATACCGCCACGGATGTGCCGGAAGGTTGACCGGAGTGGTTTGAGGTTCGTATGGTTGCAAGGGCGGCGCATTTTCAGAGAACTGAATAGAGGGAGTTGCTATGCGGCTGTATCAGATGGCTGACGCGGTTCGGTATGAGCTGATGAATACCGAAGATCTGCGCGAGACGTTTCTTCTGGAAGGACTCTTCCAGCCGGGAGAGATTGAGTTTGCGTATGTTGATTTGGATCGCACGGTGATCGGGTCGGCCGTGCCGACGGATAAGGCGCTGAAGCTGGAGACGGAGCCGGAGCTGCGGTCGGAATATTTTCTGGAGCGTCGCGAGCTTGGTGTGTTGAATGTCGGCGGCGACGGGTCGGTGACGGTGGACGGCAAGAAGTTTGAGTTGAGCAAGCTGGATTGTCTGTATGTGGGGCGCGGGTCGAAGGACGTCTCGTTCGCCAGCAAGGACGCGAAGGCGCCGGCGCAGTTTTATCTGCTGAGCTATCCGGCCCACGCGGAGTATCCGACCGCGATGGTGAAGTTTGCTGATCTGAAGCCGGTGGAGTTGGGCGCTGTCGAGACTTGCAACAAGCGGAAGATCTATAAGGCGATCTTCAAGGACGGCATCAAGAGCTGCCAGTTGGTGATGGGCTTTACGATGCTGGAGTCAGGGAGCAACTGGAACACGATGCCTCCGCATACGCATATGCGGCGTAGCGAGGTTTACTTCTACTTTGATGTGGATCCGGCGCATCGTGTGCTGCACCTGATGGGGCCGCCGGATGCTACGAGTCACATTGTGGTGGCGGATAAGGAAGTAGTGGTTTCGCCAGGATGGTCGATCCATGCTGGCGTGGGCACGAAGAACTACACGTTCTGCTGGGGTATGGGCGGAGAGAACCAGGCGTATGACGATATGGATCCAGTGGCGATTGCGGAGTTGAGATAGATGAGCGCGAGTTTGAAGATCAGGAAGAAGGAAGAGTGCAAGTGGGATCTTGTGAGCCTGGGAGAGGTGATGCTGAGGCTTGATCCCGGGGACGTACGAGTCGCGACGACGCGGCAGTTTACCGTGTGGGAGGGCGGCGGCGAATATAACGTCGCTCGCGGTTTGCGACGGTGTTTCGGTTTGAAGACTGCGATTGTGACTGCGCTCGCGGATAATCCTGTCGGCCGGTTGGTCGAGGATTTGATGCTGCAGGGTGGCGTGGATCAGTCGCACCTGATCTGGCGGAAGTATGACGGCGTGGGCCGGACGACTCGCAACGGTCTGAACTTTACGGAGCGCGGATTTGGTGTGCGTGCGGCGCTGGGATGCTCTGATCGTGGCCACACGGCGGTGAGCCAATTGAAGCCGGGCGAGATCGATTGGGACGAGGTTTTTGGCAAGGAGGGGTCGCGGTGGTTTCACACCGGCGGCATCTTCTGTGCGCTGAGTGAGACGACGCCTGAGGTCGCGAAGGAGGCGATGGTGTCGGCGCGGAAGCATGGCGTGATGATCAGCTACGACCTGAACTATCGCGACTCATTGTGGAAGTCGATTGGCGGGAAGGCGAAGGCGACCGAGGTGAACCGCGAGCTGGCGTCGTATGTCGATGTGATGATCGGCAATGAGGAGGACTTTACGGCGGCGCTTGGATTTGAGATTGAGGGCGTTGGTGATGATCTGGGAGAGCTTGATTCGGCGAACTTCCGCAAGATGATCGAGAAGGCCGTTGCGACGTATCCGAACTTCAAGGCCGTGGCGACGACGCTGCGGCATGCGAAGACGGCTAGCGTGAACGACTGGGGCGCGGTGTGCTACTACGAAGGCAAGTTCCACGAGGCGCGGCCTATGCCGGAACTGGAGATCTTCGATCGCGTGGGTGGTGGCGACTCGTTCGCTTCAGGACTGATTTACGGCTTCCTGAATGAGAAGGGTGCCGACTGGGCTGTGAACTGCGGCTGTGCTCATGGCGCGCTGGCGATGACGACCCCGGGCGATACGACGATGGCGACCTTCGATGAGGTGCAGCGCGTGATGAAGGGCGGCGGCGCTCGGGTGCAGCGATAAACAAATAAGCAGAAAAGGAAGTGACGAGAGATGACGAAGGCTGCTGTATTGGCTTCATTGAAGGAGATTGGACTGGTTCCGGTGCTGCGGGCCGAGTCTGTTGATAAGGCGCTGGCGCTGGTTGAGGCGATTGCCGCGGGTGGTGTCACGGTGCTCGAGATTACGATGACGGTGCCGGGTGCGATTCAGGTGATGCGTAAGCTGTCGGAGAAGCGGCCTGACCTGCTGATCGGAGCAGGTACGGTGCTGGATGCGGAGACGGCGCGGATGTGCATTCTGGAGGGCGCGCAGTTTGTAGTGAGCCCGGCGCTGAATGTGCAGACAATTGAGATGTGTCATCGCTATTCGATTGCTGCGCTGCCCGGAGCGTTGACGCCGACTGAGGTTGTCACGGCGTGGCAGGCGGGTGCGGATGTGGTCAAGATCTTCCCGGCGAGCGCGATGGGCGGGGCGAAGTATCTTGCTTCGCTGAAGGCTCCGCTGCCGCAGGTGGAGATGATTCCGACGGGAGGAGTTTCGCTCGCGACGGCGGCGGAGTTCCTCGATGCGGGAGCGTTTGCGCTTGGTGTGGGAGCGGACCTGGTGAACACGAAGGCCATGGCTGAAGGAAAGCCGGAGGTCGTGACCGAGAGCGCGAAGAAATATCTCGCGATCGTGAAGGAGTTTCAGGCGCGTTCGAAGAAATAGGTGAGCTTGTGCAAAAGAGGCCGGGCTCATGCTCGGCTCTTTTGCATTTAAGGGCGAGGCCGCGTGACCCAGAGGAGTGGCTGGTTGATGGGAAATGTGCGCTGTAGCGCGGGGATGGTGGTGTCGGGAGGAAGAGTTCGCCAGAGGTCGGCGTACTCGGGGCGGTCGAAGGCGCGGGCAGCGAGGAGCAGGCTCGGGCGGCGCAGGGGAAGGTTGCTGAAGTGGTCCAGATCGGCCAGATAGGGCCAAGTGCCGCGATTGAGGATGAAGGGATAGAGGTGGGCGACGACAGAGCGCATGCCGGGACCATCCTGAAGATCGTAGGTCCAGACGGTCTCAAAGCGGGTGGAGAGAAGATCGCAGGCGGCGGTGAGCAGGTCGAGGTTGAAGAGGGAGTTGCGGTAGGGCCAGGGCGTGCTGAGTTCGTGGGGGAAGTTGCCGTCGGCCGTAATCTGCGCACGAATGGTCGTGGATTTGAATTGATGGCGGAGGGCGGTGAGGGGAGCATCGTCTTTTGTGTTGAGGTGCGCGCACGCGGCGGCCTGCAGGAGCCATGAAGAGCCGTGGTGGTTCTTCATGTCGCGGGCCAGACCGGCGAGGCGCGAGGTGGTGAGCCACTCATGATACGACGTGAACCATGCGGTGAGCGCATCGAGCTTGGGTTGGGGGAGAGCATCAGAGGTCGACAGGAAGGGGATGGACTGTGCGACCTCGGCGAGGAAGACGGCTTCAACGACGCCTTCAGGGCGGCCGGCCTTTGCAGGCGGAATGACCGCGGCATACAACAAGGCAGGCGTCATGCTCGTGGCCGAGTCGATGAACCATGCGTTGAGATGCGCGACGGCCTGCTGTGCGTAACGGTCTTCGTGGGTGAGGACGAAGGCTGCGGTGAGGGCTGCGACAGCAAGGCTCATGTTGAGTAGAGCGTCGCGGTGTGTGGTGAAGGCGTCAGGGTTGGGTTTGCCGGTGCGCTCGGTCCACGGAGCACCGGGGTTTGAGGGGTCGGGCCAGTAGTCGTCGGCTTCGGAGTAGAAGTCGCGCGGCGTGCCGGGGCTGCGGGGGATCGGAAGCGTGGTCAGGGGCGCGGGTGGTTGCGTAAGGTAGCGCTGGGCCTGCGAAAGGATGCGGTCGTGGTCTATCGCGGCGACATCAGGGTGCGCGGTGGAGCGCGATGACGGAGGCTGCGTTTGCGACAGGAGAATGCTCGGTGTGACGAGGAAACTTGCAGCTTGCGAACAGAAGGCTCTGCGGGTAGTAGACATAGCGGCGTTTGCCGGAAGAGTACCACGCCGGAATGAAGCCTGCAGGGGATAAGCAACGTACAGCATAGATAGGATGGAAGGGATGCGAGTCGTTGCCCGAACAGTCGTCTCTGCTGTCGCGTGTTTTGTGATTGGACTGTTGCCGCTGCGTGCGTCAGAGCGTGCCGTGCGGGTGTGTGTGCGTGATGAGAGTGGCGGGGTTCTTGCGGGCGCTGTGATGCAGGTGCAGGGGGATTCAGCCAAAGGCGTGACGAGCGATTCGACCGGCTGCGCGAGCGTGATTGTGCCGGGGCCGCAAGCGAAGGTGGAAGTGAGGCATGCAGGCTTTGATACTGCTGTGCAGTCTGTGGGCGATCAAGGTGAGATTGCGGTCGTGCTGCGGGTCGCCGCGAGGTCAGAGACGATGGAAGTGACGGCCGCGCGGACTCCGCTGGCGCTCGATGCAAGCGCGAGCAGCGTGCGGACGATGACGCAGCAGCAGCTTGATGAGGCTCCGGCGCTGACGCTGGACGAACGGCTGCGGCAGGTGGTGGGGTTTCAGCTTTTTCGCAGGACGAGCTCCTGGGTGGCGAATCCTACGACACAGGGAACATCGCTGCATGGGCTGGCTTCGACGGCGGCAAGCAGGACGTTGGTGCTGAACGACCTGGTCCCGCTGAATGACTCGTTCGGCGGATGGATTCACTGGAATGAGATTCCGCAGCTTGCGACGCGCGACGTTGAGCTGATGCGTGGTGGAGCGTCTGACCTGTATGGTTCGAGCGCGATTGGCGGCGTGATCGATGTGATGACGGTTGCGCCGGAGAGGTTTGGTTATGCGGCGGATCTGTCGGGTGCGAGCGAGGCTACGTCGAATCTAAACGGTCTGCTGACTGCGGGCGACAAGCGGCTGAGTGCCTTGGGTTCGGCGATGCTGTTCCGGACGGATGGATACATTCTTACGGCCCCTGAATACCGTGGCGCGGTGGACGTGCCTTCGAATGTGCATTCGCAGAGTGGACGAGTGGAGTTCAGGAGTGGGGTTGGAGCGGATGGCGACGTGTTCTTGAGGGGCAATCTGCTGAATGAGGCGAGGAGCAATGGGACGCCGCTGCAGACAAACGCTACGCGCATCTGGCGTTATGTCGGGGGCGCGGACTGGACGGCAGATGAGGCAGGACGGTTTGTGCTGCGGCTGTATGGGATGAACCAGGGTTATCGGCAGAGTTTCTCTTCGATCTCGGCAGACCGCTCGACGGAGAAGCTGACGCGGCTGCAGGTGGTTCCTTCTGCGCAGTTGGGAGGGGCGCTGCAGTGGGCACGGACGTGGCGCGCGCTGACGGTGGTGGCGGGGAGCGATGTGCTGGATACGCGCGGGACAGACGATGAGACTCCAGTGGTCAATGGGGTTCACCAGACGACGCAGAGCATCAGCGCGAGGCAGAGAGGCACGGGTGTTTACGGTGAGGTGTTGTGGCAGCCGCGGACCTGGTCGATTGCATTCTCTTCACGAGTTGACCAGTTCAACACCTTCGATGCGCGCGAGACCGGGTTGACGCCAGCGCCGGTGCTGCCGAGTATCTCGGAGACCATCTTCGACCCGCGGCTGGGTGTCGTGAAGCAGTTGGGAGGGGGAGTGTCGCTGACGGCGTCGGGGTTCAGGGCGTTTCGCGGGCCTTCGATGAATGAGTTGTACAGGACCGGCCAGGTAGGGCAGCAGACTACGCTGGCGAATCCGAATCTGCGGTCAGAGCGGGCAACGGGGTGGGAGGTCGGCGGACTGGTGAATGTGCGCCATCTTGGCTCGGTGAGGTCGAGCTACTTCTGGACGCAGGTGAATCGGCCAGTGGCAGCGGTGACGCTGATCTCAACGCCTACGAGCCAGTTGCTGATGCGCGAGAACCTTGGGCAACTGGAGAGCCGGGGCGTGATGGTGGAGGCCGAGATGCGGCCCGTTTCATTTCTCGCAATCAGCGCCGGATATCAATATGCGAACTCGACGGTGACTAAGTTTCAAGCCGATCCCACCCTTGTGGGGAAGTGGACCCCAGAGGTTCCGCGGAACAGCGCGACGGTGCAGGCGAGAATGGAGCGGCAACGGTGGGGTGTCTTCAGCGTCGATCTGCGGACGAGTGGTCAGCAGTTTGACGATTCGGCGAATCAATACAAACTGGACGGCTATGCGCAGGTGGATCTTTACGCGGAACACAGCTTGTGGGAGAGGCTGCGTGTCTATGGCTCGGTGCAGAATTTGGCGAACGCGCAGATCGAGGCGGGCAAGACACCGATTCTTACGCTGGCGTCGCCGCGGATCGTGGTGTTCGGGTTGCGGTACGGCGATCGGTAGGTGTCTCCGAGTGGTCCTGGCTGACACTTTGTGTGCAGTTATTTGCACTTGCGGATGGTTCCTGTCATGTAATTGATTGTTTCTAATAAATGAAGAGCTAAAACGAGAATGGCAATCCATTTGCTCTAGTAAAACGCAATAAAGAATATATAGGGCACTTGGGGGTTTAGTCTGTGCCGAATAGTTGTTGGGGAAGGTTCTTATCGCCGAATCCAGTTTGCTTGAATTAGGATGACCACACCCCTCCCTGCCCGATGTCGGAAGCGCCAGGAGAGACATACATGTTCGCTCGTCGTAGTCTTTGGGGACTTTTGCTAGTCTGCGTTGCTCTGTCGATTGCCGGTTGCGCTACTTCGGGGCTGGATTCCGTTCAGGTTACGCCGGCGGTTCAGTCGCTGGCGGCGGGTCAGACTGCGCAGTTGAAGGCCATCGGGACGTACGGAAGTCAGAGCCACCCTTCGACGCAGGATTTGACGAATACAGTGACCTGGGGCTCGTCCTCTGCTTCCGTGGCTACCGTCAGTTCTTCCGGGATGGTTACTGCGGTGGCTTTAGGCACAGCGACGATCACGGCTACGGCAATGGCTTATAACGGTCCAACGACTTCGAGCGCAATCGTCACCGTGTCGAATCCAAGTGCGGGTTCAGGGAGTAGTGGAGGCAATATCCTTTCGCTCACCATCATTCCCAGTTCAATCGTCTTTGGCAGCCTGACCCAGAGCGGGCAGTTTCTGGCGATTGGAACGTTCTCGAACGCGCCGACCGTGAGGGACCTGACCAACTCGGTCACATGGCTTACTTCCGCACCGAATGTATTCCCGGTCACAAACTTCAGCAGTTCGGTGACAGGGACCGGCACACAAAACGGCGGGGTCGTCAGTGCTTACGGGTCCAGCGTAGGCAACGTAGGCGCCACCATCACTGCGGAGGCAACGGACAGCAGCGGATCGTTAGCTACCGCAACGGCAACGGTCGGTTGCCCGTTCGTTTTACCGAATCCGGGCAGCCCGCCAAGTCCATCGAATCCGAACGGCGTCCCGCCGACGCCAGGCTCGTGCTATCAGAATGTCACACAGCTCCTGTCGACGCTGACGGTATACAACGAAGGGCTGAATCCCAATACCCCAGAACAAGGCGGCAACTGGCTGGTAACGGCTCCTTCGGCGACTTGCAATCCGGCCGTTCCAACGACTTGCACTCCGGTTATCACTTGCGGCCCCGGCGCCGGATCCGGCAAGTCAGTTTGCACGGCGACTTATCCCCTGGGCAGCAGTGTGACCCTGACTGCGCCTGCGCAAGCCGGAGTCAAATTCGGTGGGTGGTCCTCCAACTGCACGAACACCGGAACGATCACACAAACCGGACCCAACACTTGCACGGTCAACTTGTCGTCGAGCGACGCTACCGTGGGAGCTATCTTCAACTAAAGCGTTTTTCGATTCTGGAATCTAACCGGGGCTCGAGCGATTATTTTTCTCCTGCCCCTGTTTCTTTTAAGTCTTTATTATTCAATAACTTGATTGTTTTTACTGAGCTAAAATATAGAAATGACGTGATTTACCAGTCAAAATATAGAGAATAAACGACTTGCCGGGCGAGGTTCTACCTGGAATCAATTACTTACAGGTATGGCGTCTAAAGTGGCGCTCGTAAAATATTGATTATAGGTTGTTTAAGTGTCAAGATATAGAAAACAAAAGAGTTATGGCTGAGAAAAAGCCCCGGATGGTTCTCCGGGGCTTTTCTATTCTTAGTTCTATTTTAGCGGGTGGGTGAAATTGCTCTGCCACTTTGCTGAGGTTTATTTTTGGTTTGTAAGTGATTGGTTTTATTTGGGTTGGGCGTGCGAGGAGATTTTCGCGGGCCTCTTGGGGCTTGACAAGATTTTTTGTGGAAAAACGAATGGAAAGTGCGTTGCGTAATCGCGGAATGCGTAACGGGCTTCAAACACGCATAGGCTTGGGGATTCATTTGTAAAGACTGACATGGCCCGGTCAATATCACCGAGATGCCCGCGCGCGGCGCGACTGGAATGGTGTAGCATCCCTTCGCGACAGTTCCTGCTGGCCAATCGAAACTAAACGGATCCCACTACCTCGAAATAACCCATTCGTTCGAACCTCACCGTTTCCGCTCGGAACCGGATGAAAGGAGCTTCCCATGGCGACCTCCACCACCTCAGCCGCGCCTCTCATCATGTGGAAGATCGATTCGGCACACACTGCAGCCGAATTCAAAGTGAAGCACATGATGATCGCCAACGTGAAAGGCACTATCAAGGGCATTACCGGGGACCTTACGGAGCACACCATCGACTCAACCCTCTCCTCCATTGAGGCCACTCTCGATGTCTCCACGCTCAGCACCGGCGAACCTGACCGCGACGCACATCTCAAGAGCGCCGATTTCCTCGAGTTGGCGAAGTACCCCACCATCACCTTTAAATCCACCGGGGTGCAGCGCAAGGGCCAAGAAGAATATGCAGTGACCGGCGATCTCACCATGCACGGCGTTACGCGGCCCGTCACTCTTGCGGTCGAAGGCCCCACGCCGCCGCACAAGGATCCCTGGGGCAATCTCCGCATCGGCCTGTCAGCCACGACGAAGGTCAACCGCAAGGACTTCGGCCTCACGTGGAACACCGCGCTTGAAACCGGCGGAATCCTCGTCGGCGAAGAGGTGCACATCACGATCGAAGCGGAATTCATCAAGGGCTAACGCTTCGGCGCTGTTGGCGAGTGGATTGTGCCAAGCCGTGCCGGAATCAGGCGATGGCTTTGTTGACGAGTTGCTGGGCCTCGGTCTGGATTTGCTTGAGGTGGTCTGGGCCTTTGAAGCTTTCGGCGTAGATCTTGTACACGTCTTCGGTGCCTGACGGACGGGCGGCGAACCAGCCGTTTTCGGTTGTGACCTTGAGGCCGCCGATGGGGGCTTTGTTGCCGGGGGCTTCGGTGAGGATGGCGGTGATGGGTTCGCCGGCGAGTTCTTTTGCGGTGACCTGCGAGGGTGAGAGTTTGGCTAGTTTGGCTTTCTGTTCTTTGGTGGCGGCGGCGTCGATGCGCTGGTAGACGGGGTTGCCGTATTTGGCGGTGAGTTCCTGGTAGAGCTGGCCTGGGTCTTTGCCGGTGACGGCGGTCATCTCGGCGGAGAGAAGGCCGGGGATGATGCCGTCCTTGTCGGTGGTCCAGACCTTGCCGTCGCGGCGGAGGAAGCTGGCCCCGGCGGACTCTTCGCCGACGAAGCCGAGAGTGCCGTCGATGAGGCCGTCGACGAACCATTTGAAGCCGACGGGGACCTCGAGCATTGCGCGATTGAGTCCCTTGGCTACGCGGTCGATGATGCTGGAGGAGACGACGGTCTTGCCGATTGCGGTCTGCGTGCTCCAGTCTGGCCGGTGAGTGAAGAGGTACTGGATGGAGACGGCGAGGTAGTGATTGGGGTTGAGAAGGCCGGCGGTGCGGGTGACGATGCCGTGGCGGTCGTGGTCGGTGTCGGCGGCGAAGGCTACGTCGTACTTGTCCTTGTTCGCGATCATCGAGGCCATGGCGTAGGGGCTGGAGCAGTCCATGCGGATGCGGCCGTCCCAGTCGCAGGTCATGAATCGGAAGGTGGGGTCGACGTATTTGTTGAGGATTTGGATGGGGAGCTTGTACTGCTCCGCGATGCGGGGCCAGTAGGCTACGCCGGCCCCGCCGAGGGGGTCGACGGCGAGTTTGAGCGAGGAGTTGCGGATGGCGTCGAAGTCGATGACGTTGGCGAGGTCGTTTACGTAGCTGGTGATGTAGTCGTGGCGGAAGGTCTTGTCGGCGCTGAGTGCGCGGAACCAGGAGGTGCGCTTGACGCCGGTGAGGCCGGTGGCGATGAGGTCGTTGGCGCGGTTCTCGATCCACTTGGTGGCGGAGGTGTCGGCGGGGCCGCCGCTTGGCGGGTTGTATTTGAAGCCGCCGTCCTCGGGTGGATTGTGAGACGGGGTGATGACGATGCCGTCGGAACGGTGAAGCTTGGGGTTCTGGTTGTAGGTGAGGATGGCGTGCGAGAGAGCGGGAGTGGGAGTGTAGCCGAGGTGCTCATCGATGATGGTCTCGATGCCGTTGGCGGCGAGGACCTCGAGTGCCGTGGTGAAGGCGGGTTCGGAGAGTGCGTGCGTGTCTTTGGCGAGGAAGAGTGGGCCAAGGGTGTGCTGGCTGGCGCGGTACTCGACGATGGCCTGGGTGATGGCGGCGATGTGGTCGTCGTTGAACGATGCCTCAAAGGAGCTGCCGCGATGGCCTGAGGTCCCGAAGGCGACGCGTTGGGCGGGGACGGCGGGATCGGGGTGGAGGGAGTAGTAGGCGGTGATGAGACGAGGGATATCGACGAGGTTGGAGGGATCGGGAAGCTGGCCGGGCGTGTTGGTCTGCTTGGTGCTCATTTTCTTGTATGTCCTCGGGTGAATTACTTCCGACTCTGCCACTATATGATGCTGGCTGCTCGATGGGACGTCCGAGGATTGTGTGCTCGGAGTTGTTGCGTTTACTGTTTGCGAACCAGTTACCCGGAAGTGGTAGGTGATATCGTTGTGTTTCCGGCATATGTGACTTAAAAGGGAACTAGCTCCCAGGAATCTGTTCCCGACAATGACTGGCTGGGGGGAGAAAGCCAGCGCAACGTGAATCGCAGAGCAGTAATCGTTGATTGGGCTGCGTCTCTGGCTTCGGAAATCCCATGAGCCAGAGGCGCGGACCCGGGGAGTTGGATGGGCCTGGTCGGAAGGGTGTTTGGGAGACATCTGAGGAAGTCCGTGTGGGTCGCGGTGGCGGCCGCCGGTGCCGTGCCATGCTTTGCTACCCAGGCGACGCTGGTGGCGGATGCTCACGTGAACAGTGCACAGCCCGGCACTAATAGTGGGGCAATCTCAAATCTGAACGTCGGCGGCGGATACACGGCACTCGTGCAATTCGATTTGAGCACGTTGCCGGCGGGTACGACGGCGTCGCAGGTATCCCGCGCCCTGTTGCGTCTGTACTGCAATCGCGCCGATAGTCCCGGACTGGTGAGCGTCCAACCGGTAAACGGAGCCTGGGGTGAGTACAGCGTGACCTATGCAACGCTGCCGGCTCTGGAAAGCGCTGTCCAAGTGGTCCAGGTGAATCAAGCAGCAGCTTACGTGACGGTGGACGTGACGGCGCTCGTGCAGGGCTGGATCACGAATCCTGCGACGAATAACGGGTTGGCATTGACGGCCGGAACGGCAGCGGTGCAGTTCGACAGTAAGGAAAATGACCTGACTGGGCATGCTCCGGAGCTTGATGTGACGCTGACGTCGCAGGGTCCGACGGGACCGGCCGGGCCTGCTGGGCCAGCAGGGGCGACAGGCGCGGTTGGGCCGCAGGGGCCGCAAGGGATTCCGGGAGCACAAGGGCCGCAAGGTCCGAAGGGCGATACAGGAGCACAGGGACCGCAGGGGCCGTCGGGTCCGGCTGGGTCTTCGGATGCGGTCGCGATGAACTATCAAGGGACGTACGCCTCGACGGCGAACTATGGGCTGTATGACGTTGTGGCGTGGCAGGGATCGAGCTATGTCTCTTTGAACTCGGGCAATCATGGGAATACTCCGGACCAGAGCCCTTCGTGGTGGGGGCTGCTTGCGCAGGCTCAGGCTGGACCTGTGGGACCGGCTGGTGCTGCGGGTGTCGCCGGGCCCCAGGGTTCACCGGGTCCGGTTGGACCTGCCGGTCCGACGGGTCCAGTCGGGTCCGCAGGGCAGCAGGGGCCTGCCGGATCGCCCGGGTTGGTTTATCAGGGGGCTTATGCCTCGACGACCAACTATGCGCTGGGCGATGTGGTGTTGTGGCAGGGGGCGAGCTGGGTTTCGCTGATCAGCAGCAATCATGGGAATACTCCGGACCAGAGTCCGGAGCAGTGGGGCACGCTGACTGCGCAGGGGCCGCAAGGATTACAAGGCCCGCAGGGCTTGCAGGGAGCGCCTGGACCGCAAGGGCCACCGGGTTCCGTGGGTCCTCCGGGAGAGCAGGGACCGCAGGGACTGCAAGGGATTCCCGGGCAGGCGGGAGCGCAGGGGTTGACCGGTGCACAAGGTCCGCAAGGACTGCAGGGACCGATGGGGCCGCAGGGTCCGGCGGGGCCAGTGGGAATGACCTTTCGCGGAGCCTATTCGTCGACCACGAACTATGCGCTGGCGGATGGGGTGATCTACAACGGGTCAGGATATGTATCTCTTGTGGACTCGAACCATGGGAACACTCCGGATCAGAGTCCGGCGGACTGGGCGCTGTTTGCTACGGGTGCTACGGGACAGCAAGGGCCGCAAGGTGCTCCCGGGGCTACGGGTGCAA
This sequence comes from uncultured Acidobacteriaceae bacterium, assembly GCA_963741395.1. Lineage (GTDB taxonomy): Bacteria > Acidobacteriota > Terriglobia > Terriglobales > Acidobacteriaceae > Edaphobacter. The sequence goes on along the minus strand of CAVUHV010000005.1, from coordinate 427,577 downwards.
CGGGGCCGCAAGGGTTGGCTGGGCCACAAGGGCCGCAGGGATTGCAGGGTCCGGTGGGACTGCAGGGTCCGGCGGTGGCGAACTATACGGGGAATTACTCGTCGACCACGAACTATGGACTGCATGATGCGGTGAGCTATGGCGGGTCGACGTATATCTCGCTGGTGGCGGGAAATGTTGGGCAGAGTCCGGATGTGAGTCCGGCTTACTGGGCGCTGCTGGCGGCGCAGGGACCGGCGGGGCCGGTTGGGGCACAGGGGCCGCAAGGGGTGGCCGGTCCGACAGGCGCGCCGGGTGCTACAGGCGCAACGGGGCCACAGGGGCCTCCGGTTAGCTTTAAGGGGACCTGGCTGGCGGGGCAGTCCTATGCTGTCGGCGACGCGGTGGGATACGGCGGTGGGAGCTATATCGCATTGGTGGCGAATATGGGGCGTGAACCGGACACAAGCCCGTCGTACTGGGGTGTGCTGGCTCAAGCGGGAACCGCCGGCGCTGCCGGCGCGACAGGTCCGCAAGGGCCGCAGGGGCCAGCGGGCGCGACCGGCGTCTCGTGGCGCGGTGCGTGGACGTCGGCTAACGGATACCTGGCGAATGACGCGGTCTTCTACGGCGGCAGTACTTATCTGGCGCTGATGTCGAGTTTGGGGTCAGAGCCGGATGTGTCACCGGCTCAGTGGACACTGCTGGCCGAGGTGGGGACCGCTGGGCCAACGGGGCCGGCGGGTACTGCGGCGACGGTGAGCATCGGTACTGTGACGACAGGCGCGGCAGGGACGCAGGCAAGTGTGACGAACAGCGGAACCGCGACGGCGGCGGTGCTGAACTTCACGATTCCACAAGGCGCTGCGGGGACGAGTGGCGGCGGTAGTGGTGGCGGTGGAGGGACGAGCGGGATTCCGTTTGCTTCGATGTACCACGCGGTGTCGTTCAACACGCTGTACTACTCTGTGAATAACGCGAATGCGAGCGCTTCGGAGACGGCATCGGTGTTGACGTGGGTGCCGGCAGGCTGCACGGCTACGAAGCTGGCGGTGTTCTCGCAGCAGTCGAATACGGTGACCGTGACATTGCGCGCGGGGGCTTTGGGAAGCATGGAGAATACGGAGTTGAGCTGCTCGGCGTCTTCGGGCGGCAGTTGCACGGCGACGGGAAGCGTCGCGGTGGCCGCCGGCAATTTTGTGGATGTGAGTATCACGGGTGCGAGTGGGACTTCGGCAGGTGTCTGGACGGCGCTGGCCTGCGACTAGCTGGTTGTCGGTTGTTGGTTGCTGGTTGTTGGTTGCTGGTTGCCAGGTGTGCGGCTTCGGCGGGTATGCTGGAGGACGATCTTTTTTTTGCGAGCGAGGTTTTTCGGATGAGGTTGTTTGCGGCTGTGGTGGTGCTTGGGCTGGGAGTGCAGAACGCGGTTGGACAGGTGGATCTGAAGTCGCCTTCGGCAAAGATGGCGGAGACGGTCATCAAGATGTGGCCGGATGGGATGATCTCGACGGTGAATCATCCCGGGGTCTGGGCCTACGAGGAGGGTGTGCTGCTCGACGGAATGGCGGCTGAGTGGCACTCCACGGCCGTGGGGGCGGACTTCAAGTACATCAAAGCGGCGGTAGACAAGTATGTGACCGCAGATGGCACAATCAAGACCTTCGGGGCGGAGGCGCACAGCCTCGACAGCATCGAGATGGGGCGCGCGGTGTTGCTGGTGTATCGGGTGACCCAGCAGGCGAAGTATGCGAAGGCGGCGAAGTTTCTGGAGGATCAGCTCGCTGAGCAGCCACGGACGCCGAGCGGAGGGTACTGGCACAAGGAGATCTATCCGAACCAGATGTGGCTGGATGGGGCTTATATGGCAGAGCCGTTTCGCGCGGGGTATGCGGCGACGTTTCAGCAGCCGCAGGACTTCGACGATATTGCGAAGCAGTTGCTGCTGATGGATGCGAAGATGCGCGAGATCCACACGGGGCTGATGCGGCATGGGTGGGATGAGTCGAAGAAGATGGATTGGGCGGATAAGTCGACGGGACTATCGCCGGAGGTCTGGGGCCGGGCGATGGGCTGGTATGCGATGGCGCTGGTGGATGTGCTGGATTGGTTTCCGGCGGATCATCCTGAGCGGCCGGAGTTGATTGCTGCGCTGAATCGGACGGCGATTGCGGCGATGCATTATCAGGATCCGAAGACGGGGCTTTGGTGGCAGGTGATGGATAAGGGTCCCAGGCGGTTCGATCGGATTCCTGGCGGCGTTTCCGATGTGCCCGCCAAAGAAGGAAATTATCCCGAGGCTTCGGCGAGTTGCATGTTCGTCTACGCCATCGCGAAAGGTGTTCGGATGGGATATCTCTCGCAAGGCGACGAGGCGAGCGCTCGGAGGGGCTGGGAGGGTATTAAGAAGGCGTTCGTGAAGACGGGCGCTGATGGGCAGATGGAGTTGGATGGGACCGTGAAAGTGGGCGGGCTCGGAGGTAATCCCTATCGCTCGGGGACGTTTGAGTACTACACCGGTGAGAAGACGATCGCGAACGACGCCAAGGGGATTGGGGCATTTCTGCTGGCGGGCTCGGAGATGGAGCAGGTGGGAACCGAAGCCCTGGGGCAGGGCAAGACGGTGCTGGTGGATGCGTGGTTCAACTCGCAGACGCGCAAGAACGCGATGGGGCAGACGGAGCTCTTCCACTACAAGTGGGACGATGACGCGAACTCCGGATTCTCGTTCTTCGGGCGGGCATTTGAGCGGTACGGGGCGAAGCTGGCGACTCTGAAGACCGCGCCTACGCTCGACGACCTGAAGAAGGCGCAGATTTACGTGATGCCGTCGCCGGATATTCCGACGAAGAACCCGAACCCGAACTACATGGACAAGGCCAGCGGGGATGCGATCGAAGCGTGGGTGAAGGCAGGCGGCGTGCTTCTCCTGATGGAGAACGACGTCAACAACTCCGAGTTCGAGCATTTCAATACGATGAGCGAGCGCTTCGGAATTCACTTCAACCCTGTGCTGCGGAATGCCGTGCAGAACAACACGTGGTCGCAAGGGACGGTGATGATTCCTGCAGGGACAGGAGTGTTTGCGCATCCGCATCAGGCATACCTCAAAGAGATTTGCACCATCACGATCTCGGGGCCGGCGAAGGCTGTGGTGACGGATAAGGGCGACGTGATGATGGCTGTCGCGAAGGTAGGCAAGGGGACTGTGTTTGCCGTGGTCGATCCGTGGATCTATAACGAATACGTGGACCGGCGGAACTCCTTGCCAGTCGAGTTTGACGGCTACGATGCGGCGATTGATCTGGCGGGCTGGGCGGTCAGACAGGCGAAGTGAGATTCCGGAGCAGATCTTGCGGGATTACGGGATTGCGGAATTGCGGAGTTCTAGAGATGGGCAGCGAGGTTTTTGCGGAGGCTTGATGTGAGCGAGCTCAGGCTGCGTAGCGTTTTCGGCGTAGGAGCCTTGAGGGTCTGCTCTATCTGGCCGGCTATCTCCCCGGCCTTCTGGTGACCGAACATGCCTAGATTGCCCGCGAGTTTGTGTGCCACCGATTGGGCCTCGGCGCGGGTCTTCTCCGGCAGCGTGCCGGATGCAGCTTTAGTGGCTGCTTGGTCGAGCAGAGCGAGACGTTCGATCAGCATGGGGAGATGGCGCTGCCAAAGATCCGTCAGGAGAGCCTGAATCTCGGCGTCGGGTTGGTTGCTCATAGAGGAGGGGCGTTGCGGTAAGGCCATCTCCGTTCGATGAAGAGACGGAGAACGAGGTTAGCTGGAAGAGGATGCCGGGGGTATCTGCGTGTGCACCGATTGGTCGTCGTCGCTCCAGTGGAGCGCCTCGGCGATCTGCTCCGCAAGGGTAAGGGGATCGAAAGGCTTGAAGAGAATGGCGGCGACGCCGAGGTCAGCGAAGCGGCGCTTGTCGACGCCCTGCACCTTGGCGGTCAGCAGAAGCACAGGTATATGGGAGATGGCCGGGTTTTCCTTCATGATGCGATAGGTGGTCGGGCCGTCGACTCCCGGCATCATGACATCCATGAGGATTGCGTCAGGCTGGTGAGCGACGGCGACTTCGATGCCTTCGGAGCCAGAGCTGGCGGTGAGAATTTTCCAGCCAGCGGTGGCTTCAAGCGACAGGGCCGCTACTTCGCGGATGTCATCCTCGTCATCAATAATCAGGACACTTCGCATGAGAGTACCTATTTTCTCATGCAAAGGAACTTATTGCAGGTATCTGTGTAGTTTCTTCGTGGCTAGGAGGCCGGACCAGCAGTGGCAAGGTCGGAGAACTTGGTTCGGATGCGCTGGACCATGGAGAGGACCAGCTCCTCGACCTCCTGGGGCTGAACCTTGGCTTTGGTAAGGAACTCGCTGGGACCCAGGCGAAGCTTAGCCATCTCCGACTCAGAGATCTCACGGCCGGAGTAGACAACCAGGGGAAGGGTGCGCAGGGCAGGCTGTTGGCGGAGCCACTCAACGAACGAGAAGCCGTCGCCGTCGGGGAGGGTCAGGTCGAGGATCAGCAGGTCGGGGCGGCGGTTGATGCACTGCCGGATGGCCTCCTGCCGGGTGGACGCATGATCGATGTGAACCGGGGAGTCCTGGAAGCTGGCGATGAGGACACTGGCCAGGTCTTCGTCGTCCTCCACCAGGAGGATGTAGGCGGGACCGTCACCGTGGTGCAGGACACGGCCGAGTTCGGCGAAGAGGAGGTGCTCGTTGAAGGGCTTCTGGACCCAGCCCTGTGCGTCGCCGGTGAGCTGCGGTCGAAGCGTGGAAGATAGCACGCTCAATACGACCACGGGGATATTCGCCGTAACCGGGTTGTTGCGGAGCCGCTGCAAGGTCTCCCAGCCGCTGAGGCCGGGCATGTAGAGGTCCAGCAGGATGGCTTCAACCTGGTGCTCGGCGGCGAGGATGAGAGCCTGATCGCCGGAGGCTGCCTCGACAACGGTGTATCCCTGGCGGGTGAGGTGCTCGGAGACGATGGTGCGGATTCCGGGGTCGTCGTCGCAGACCAGGATGGCGCCTTCGCCGCGCAGGGGCAGGGCAGAGGCCATCTGCTGGGGGGCCTGAACGTCGGTCGAACGCGACGTGCGCGGAAGCATGACGTAGAGGGTGGTCCCGGGGCCAAGGTTGCGCTGGGCCCAGATTGAGCCGCCGTGCTGCTGAACGATGCTGCGGCAGATGGCGAGGCCGAGGCCAGTGCCTCCGCGTTGGCGGTAGTCAGTGGGGTCGACCTGCTGGAAGCGATCGAAGATGGAGTCCAGCTTGTCGGCAGGAATGCCGCGGCCTTCGTCGACGACTTTGAGCAGGATGGAGTCCTGCGTCGCGTCGGTGGAGATGCGGACGGTGGATGCCTGGGGAGAGAACTTGATGGCGTTGGAGAGCAGGTTGGTCAGCACCTGCAGGATGCGGTCCGAATCGCCGTCGAAGAAGAGCGCCTCGGGCGTGGCGGCCTGCGCAACCGTGGAGGCTACGAGCTCAAGGTGGACCATGCTCGTGTCGGCCATGGCGCTCATCGTTTCGATGGCCTGCTGGCAAAGCTCGCGCAGAGAGCAGCGGCGGATCTGCAGAGGAGCGCGGCCGGACTCCATGCGCTCCAGATCAAGGATGTCGTTGATGAGGCGGATGAGGCGATCGGTATTGGTGGTGGCGATGCGGAGGAGGTTCAATGCCTTGGCATCGACGTCGCCGATGGTGCCGGAGGAGAGCAGGCCGAGCGCTCCGCGAATGCTGGTCAGCGGCGTGCGCAACTCGTGGGAGACGGTCGAGATAAACTCGTCCTTGAGAGTGTCGAGCTGCGACCGCTCGTTGAGTTGGAGCTTGTCCTGATGCTGCTGCTCGCGGGCGCGCGTCAGTTGTTCGGCCAATTCGCGGGTCGTACGTTGCGCACGAAGAAATGCAATGACAAGAAAGCCACAGGTGGCCAGAAGGGTGAGGTAGCTGAGGATTGCGAGCATATGCATTTGCGGGTCTGGGAACCTTTGGTAACGTTCTTCCTTTGAGATGGTAACCCACAGCTATGAGCGGGGGCTCATTTTTGTGACTACCTCTAAATAAATCTCCTGCAGCTAGTTAGTTGCTTGAGAGTAGCTGAAAACGAACACTGCTGGCCCAAAATTGCGGTTACCTGGCTTTTGTAAACTTCATGTAAAGGATGATGAATTTTGTCCGAAAATCGTCATCCTTCACGACTCAAACAAACTGTTTATTCACCCGAAGCATGACAGAAAAAAAGTTGCAGCGGCAATAACACGTAAGAGGGTTATCGCTTATATCAACATTTCATTTGGGTTACGGCGTGCAAGCGAAAGGGCTGTCTTCCTGTCGAAGACGGCCCTTCGTAGCTTTTGTGCGGATACTTTTTGTATCTTAGGCGGTTACCGGAACCTGGTCGAGGATGGTTGCCCACTTCCGGCCGTTGCGAGCAGAGTTTGCCTTCTTGTGGAACGCGTAACCTGCTATGAGAGGCAGAGCCATGGTGGCCTCGGCGTAGACCATCTGCTCGTAAGTAAGGTCGACCTTGCCCCAGGAGCTGGCTTCCTTGAGCGTCGAGCCGGAGAGCGCGCCGTCACGGGCGTCCGCCACAGTGATCTGGATGGCGTACTTGTGCATCGGGGCCTCGACGCCGAGGATGTCGGCTGCGACGACGATGTCCTGGGCAAAGTTCTTGGGAACGCCGCCGCCGATCATTAGCAGACCAGTCGTCGGGTTCGCGATCTTGAGCTGAGTGATCTCATAGAAGTCCTTTGCCGAGTCGATAGAGACCATCGGCTTGCCCTGACGCTCGTGCTGGTGGGCGACCAGACCGAATCCGGCCGAGCAATCTGAGAAGGCGGGGCAGAAGATGGGGACGTTCTTCTCGTAGGCGGCGAGGACGATGGAGTCGCGACCGCCGGCTTGCGGGGTCTTTCCATTCTTGACCAGGTAGGCTCCCATCTCACGGATGAACTCGCGCGAACTGTGGGGGCGGGGTTCGATGGAGTTGGCGATCTGGTGGGTGGTCTCGTCGCAGATGCGCAGCTCTTCCTCGTCGATGAAGGTGTCGTAGATGCGGTCGATCATCAGGTCGCGCAGCTCGGCGTCGCCCGCGCCGTACTTGTACTCGTCGCCGGCGACGTAGTGGTTGTAGCCGAGGGCCTCGAAGAAGTCCTGATCGACGATGTTCGCCCCGGTGGAGACGACAGCGTCCACCATGTTGTTGCGGATGAGGTCGACGAAGACCTTCTGCAGCCCGGCGGAGATAAGCGAGCCGGCCAGGCAGAGAATGACGCCGCACTCCTGGTCACGGAGCATCATCTCGTAGATGTCAGCCGCGCGCGCGGTGTCGCGGGAGCTGAAGGCCATCTGCCTCATGGCGTCGACCAGAGGAACAACGTTGTGCTGCGAGATGTCGATGTGCCGGATGGGCTTGTTGAGGAGGTCTTTTTTGGTAGGCATAGCCTATATAGGATATCAAGCGGAAGGGCTTATTTGACGCGGGTTTCATGCAAATTTAACAGGGCCTCTGGCCACTGGCGCGAACCCGTCCCGGCAGGTGAAATCAGGCGGCCGGGCTGAGATGGCGAAACGGTTGACGCTTCGACCGCTTGGCTGTGCATTTGGCGAGGATCAGGGTGATGTCGTCGTGCTGCTCGAGCGGGCTGAAGCGTTTGATTTCGTCGATGATAGAGGCGAGCAGCGACTGTGTGGGAAGCGTGGAATTGCGCTCGATGGCAGCGATGAGGCGGTCTTCGCCGAACTCTTCCTCGGACTCATTGAATGACTCGGTGACGCCGTCGGTGTAGAGGGCGAGGATATCGCCGGGGGCTAGCTTGCACTCGACGGTGGGAGATTGCCAATCTTCGAAGAGGCCGAGGACGGTTCCAGTGGAGTGGAGGCGCTCGACGGCGCCGTTGCGCCGCAGGAGGATGCCGCAGAGGTGGCCGCAGTTGGCGTAACGAAGGCGGCGAGCGGCGTCGTCGTAGTCGGCGAAGAAGACGGTGGCGTAGGCGGCGTCGGTGGTGTTCTGGAAGAAGAGGCGGTTGACGGACTGCAGGAAGAGCTGGGGTTCGTCGCGGGCGAGCGTGAACTGACTGCGGAGGTTCGCCTGGAGGTTGGCCATGAGCAGAGCGGCGGCGATGCCTTTGCCGGCGATGTCGCCGATGACGAGGCCGAGGCGCTGATGGCCGAGGGAGAGGAAGTCGTAGTAGTCGCCGCCGACGTGGCGGGCCTGGATGCAGACGCCGGCGTAGTCGAGCGTGTTGAGGTGAGGAAGGGTCTGGGGAAAGAGGCGCGCCTGGACCTGGCGGGCGATCTCGAGTTCCTGCGCAGCGCGGCGCTCGGACTCGATCTTTTCGAGGACCAGGTTGCGCTGGCGCTCGATCTCGCGGGTGATCTGGTCGGAGCCGAGGAGTTCAAAGGAGTTGCCATCGATGTCGTAAAAGCCGGCGACGGTGGCCCCGAATAGGGTTTGCTGCGGGGGATGGTGGAAGCGGACGCCGCGGTTGCGCCAGAGCTCGTAGGTGGCGTTAATGTCCTCGGAGATAAAGCCCACCTGGGTGTTGCGGCCGATGAACTTGTAGTTCTCGGAGCCGGGCTTGGGGGCGACGAGCGCGAGGACGGCGGAGCCGTCAGGAGGGGCGATGGCGACCCAGCGGCCGTCGAAGTCGAAGCGAGCGTCGGCAACGATGCTGAAGCCGAGTTGGTCGACGTAGAACTTGAGGCTCTGATCATGGTTGCGGACGTAAACCGTGGATTTGAAGATGCGGAGGTAGGGGCACTCGGGGCACTCGCGCTCGGCTGGCTGGGCGAGGAGGCGCGGGGAGGGTGGCGTTTGCAGGGTTGCGGATTCGGGGGGCAAGCGGATCTCCTTTGCGGAGGCAGATGCGATCAGCATTTTGATGTATGGGGTGTATCTGCGGACTCGAACAGCGAGGCGGGCCGGATCGTGGTGAAGGGTGTTCGTTCCTGGGGCGGCATGAATATCTTTGCAATGGGCTGTGCAGGAGATTGCATGTTTTGGGTGTGCGAGCGGCCCACGCGAAGGGGGCCTTGCGAGTTCGTCCCTTCGCCCAACGTGATGAGCAGACAGGACCAAGGGAGGGGCGTTGCCGGAGAACGCAGATGCGGTGAGGTTAGGAGATGAACGTGCTCGTACAGGGGTGGGCCTCTCTGACTAGTTTCCCCGAACCCTCTCTGACTAGTTCCCCTAACCTGGAGGCGAAGATGAAGAATTCCTTAATCAGGGCGCTGCTGCTATTTGTTCCCGCGGCGGGATTGCTGCCGGTTACATTACACGCGACTACGATCTTCTCTGAAAACTTCGACGAGCTCACCGCAGCATTAGCGGTGACCACCGTAGGCCCATTCTCAGCGGTGAACGGCACAAATGTGGACATTGTTGGTCCCGGTAATGGGTTCGGCGCACTGTGCGCTCCGCCTGAATCGGGCAACTGTGTGGATATGAGCGGCAGTGGAGGAAATTCGGTGGGGCAACTGCAACTGACGACACCGCTGAACCTTGCGGCGGGCACGTACTACCTCAGCTTCGACCTGATCGGGTCGCAGCGAGGCACTACCACTTCGACGACGGTGGACTTTGGGCCCTACTCGCAGACGTTTGTGCTGGCAAGCTCGGATGACACAAGCGGGATTGTAGTCAATGAGGCCGTGACGATCGCGGGCGGGCCGACGCAGCTGGAGTTCATCGACAACAGTCCGAACGACAACATTGGCGCACTGCTGGATAACATTGTGATAACGACGGCGGCGACCAGCCCGGTGCCTGAGCCTGGGACACTAGGCCTGCTTGCGACGGGGTTGCTGGGGTTTGCGGGGATCATGCGTCGGCGACTGCAATAAGGCTTCCGGCATCGTCGAAATCTGGGTTGAGAAAGCGGATCGCGAATGTTCGCGCTCCGCTTTTTCGTGCGTTGGCGTCTCTGCGGCTGTCGCGGTAAGCGGGGCAGGGGATGTAGGCTGGTGGTCCGGGGGGAAAGTACGGTAGTGCATCACAGTGAACAGTCTAGATGCCGTGTGCTTGTTTTGCGGCTGAGATAGAGGCGACACCTCTACATTCATTCGATGTGGCAGCGGGTGTTACGGACTCGTTTAATGGCAAGGCTCTGCTTATTCTTCGTCGATGAAGATCGTTTCGATGGGGCTTTCGAAGAGGCGAGCAAGCCTGAAGGCGAGAGGCAACGAGGGGTCGAATTTGCCGGTCTCGATGGCATTGACGGACTGACGGGAGACTTCGAGACGTTCTGCGAGATCGGCCTGGCTCCAGTTGCGCTCGGCGCGGAGGATACGGAGGCGGTTCTTCATTGGTACCTCATGCGAATGAACGGTTGCGAGATTGACATGAAGATCCAGAAGAAGACGTAAACGTAGAACGTCGAGAGATGCGGTGCGTTTGCGAAGTCTGAGAGAAAACCCCATACGGTACCGACCGAAAGAGCGCCGCCGAGACCCCAGAGCATCGACTGAACGATGATGGAGCGCTCAAACTCGTCGGACTCTTCGCTGATGTAGAACCCGACGATGGCAAGCGTGCCAATGAGGGGTAGCGCGGGGAGTACGGCGAGGAGGTAGGCGACAACGCCGGTAGGATGAAGATGGCGGAATCCCCACTTTGCGATGAAGAGGAAGACAAGATAGAGGGCCATCATAGGGGCGAAACGGTAGATATAGCGGAGTCGTGCTTTCGATTTGGGTAAGCATTGCATGACAAGAACCCTTTCCATAAAGACAACTAAGCTTTACATGAATAGAGAATGTTGTCAAGCATGCTTGTCATACTATTTTGAGATAGCGCCCTTTCAGAGGCATCTGAATGGGTTGATAGGCTTATGGGGAGGGACCTTCGTGTGAACGTGAACTTTGCCGAGCGGGCGCATAACCATAACTGGAAGCTCGACCCGATTGTGCGGTCGCTGCTCGACACGGATTTCTACAAGCTGTTGATGCTGCAGTTTATCTGGAAGAATTTTCCGAAGGTGCACGTCACGTCGGAGACGACGAACCGGACGGCTTCGGTTCGTCTCGCGGAGCTTATTTCGGCTCCGGCGCTGTTTGATCAGCTGGAGCACGTGAGCCAGTTGAAGTTTCGCAAGAGCGAGCTGATCTGGTTGGCCGGTAACACGTTCTATGGCACGCGGAGCATCTTCGAGCCGGAGTTCCTGGAGTGGCTGGAGAGAGACTTCCGGCTCTCCGAATATGAGGTTGCTGAGAAGGACGGACAGTTCGTGCTGCGGTTCAGCGGACTATGGACCCAGGTCACGATGTGGGAGATCTACGGGCTGGCTCTGTTGAGCGAGATGAAGACGCGCGCGGCGCTGTCCCGGTTGAGCGAGTTGGAGCTGGACGTTCTTTACGCGCGGGCGAAGACGCGGCTGTGGGACAAGATTGAGTTGCTGCGCAAGGTGCCGAGCCTGAGCATCTCGGAGTTTGGCACGCGTCGGCGGCATAGCTTTTTGTGGCAGGAGTATGTCGTCGAGGTGTTGCGGGCCGGTGTTGGCAAGAGCCTCTCAGGCACCTCGAATACCTATCTGGCGTACAAGCACGATCTTGAGGCCATGGGTACGAACGCGCACGAACTGCCAATGGCGATGGCTGCTCTATCAAACAGCGATAAGGAGCTGCATCAGTCGCAGTATCGTGTGCTCGAGCTGTGGCAGAAGAGCTATGGCGGCGAGCTACTCATCATGCTGCCAGATACGTTTGGCACGACACAGTTCCTGGCTGGCGCGCCGGATTGGGTGGCGGATTGGACGGGGCAGAGATGCGATTCCAAGGATCCGTTCATTGCCGGGGACGAATATATCGAATGGTTGGAGAGCCGGGGACGCGATGCGCGCAGGAAGCGCTTTATCGCATCCGATGGACTGGACGTTGAGGAGATCCTGCGGCTGCATGAGTACTTCAACGGGCGCATTCGCTTCAGCGCCGGCTGGGGGACGCTGCTGACCAACGATTTTCGTGAGTGCCATCCTCGCGGAGAGCACGACTTCGAGCCGATCAGCCTGGTGTGCAAGGTGATGACGGTAGAAGGGCGCCCCGCAGTGAAGCTCTCGGACAACGCGCACAAGGCGACTGGACCTGCAGAGGAGATTGAGCGCTACAGGCGAGTTTTTGGCAGCGTCGCAGTGGAAGGGCCGGCAGTGCTGGTCTAGTCGCGCTCCTGCTCGGGATGAACTGGCGGGACAATCGCTGTCGCTGGATATACTGCGGCAATGACAAGATTTCGTGATGTAGCTCGCTTCGTCGTTGCGGCGGCGATGGTTCCTGTGATGATGGTGCAACCATCCTTCGCGTGGGGCTCGGATGGACACAGGATGATCAACCGGTTGGCGGCAGCGAATCTGCCGAAGGACGTTCCGGCTTTTCTGCGCAACGGAAATGCGCTCGATACGATGGAATATCTGGGGCCCGAGCCCGACCGCTGGCGCAATAAAGCGGAAGACGAATTGAATGCCGCGCAGGCGCCCGAGCACTTCATCGATCTGGAGTACGCCGACCTGATCGGTCCGCTGCCGAAGAAGCGCTTCGATTACATTCGAGCGCTCGAGAAGGCGCAGTTGGCGCATCCCGATCTGCCGCTCACGCCTGAGAAGGTCGGCCTGCAGCCATATGTGACCGAAGAGGTGTGGGAGCGGTTGAAAGCGGCGATGCGCGAGTATCGTCACCTTCTGGCGGCGGGCGAAGACACGAAGCCCGTCGAGACGGCGATCCTGTTCTATGCCGGTTGGCTGGGGCACTACGTCGCGGATGGATCGCAGCCGCTGCATGTGACGATTCAGTACAACGGCTGGACCGGGCCAAATCCGAACGGCTATACGACCGAGCACAAGATTCACTCACAGTTCGAATCGGTTTTTGTGAGTGCGAATATCAAGCCTGCGGATGTGGCTCCGCTTGTTGCAGCATCGCAGCCGAAGCTGCTGAACGATGAGTGGGACGACTACATGGCTTATCTTCGGCACACAGGAACATTAGTTGAGAAGACCTACCAACTTGAGAAGGCCGGTGGTTTCGTTGGAGCTGGGACTCCTGAGGGCAAGGCATTCGCCGAAGAGAGGCTTGCAGCGGGGGCGATTGAGCTGCGTGACATGATTTATACAGCGTGGGTCAGAAGCGGCGATCCGGTGCAGGAGTTTCACGGTCAGGGCTGACACGCGCAATAAGGCAGTGGGAGAAGACGCCGGCCTCTACTCGAGCCGGCGTCTTGCTTTATCGGTTCGACAGGATCGGATACTGGTGGTGCTGAATTCTCTGCAGGAGCCTCCTCAGCAGCGGGGTCAGGGCGAGGGCGAGCAGCGGCGCGAGAGCCGCTGCGAATGCGGCCCACACGACGAAGGCGTGCCACTCCCAGAACCAAAGGTGCTTCAGTAGTTCGAGGGGTTCCTTGCGCGCGAAGGAGAGTAGTTCATCCGTCGAAAGCGGAATCGGCGCGGTATGAAAGAGTTTGGTGCCGAGATGAATGAAGGGAAGCACCAGCAGGATTTCGAGAGGGTAGACGATATGGTTGCCGATCTGCGAGGCGGCAATGTTGAGCCGCAGGACGAAGGCGACCGCGAGGCAGAGAATTGTGGTACTGCCAAGGATGGGATTGATGCCGATGACGAGGCCAACGGCTATGCTCCAGGCAAGCCTTTCGGGCGACGCACCCATGCGAAGCAGCGCGAGGATGGGCAGCGCAACCCGGCGGTAGATCCAATTGTGATGGACGCTGGAGTGCTCAGCGCTGATACTCACGTTCGTTGTATTGTCAGTAACCACTAACAACAGGATAGACTCCGGATAGAGGCAGGAGACGAGTCTGCGGGACGAGGGCCAATCCGGGTGAATATTCTTCGGTCGCTGGCGAGAACTCTTCAGGTGACGGGTTACGTCGCCCTGGGCGTGTCAGAACTTCTGCTGAAGCGGCCGGTGACGCGGCAGGCGAGGGCTGAATGGCTGCATCGTCTCTGCGCGAGGGCATTGAAGGGGCTCGGCATTGAGGTCGAGATCGCAGGAAAATTTCCGGAGCACGGAGCGGTAGTTTCGAACCATCTCAGCTATCTGGACATCATTATCTTTGCCGCGACGCATCGCTGCGTCTTCGTGTCGAAGGCAGAGATCGCAAGCTGGCCTGTGCTCGGATGGATGACGACGATGGCCGGAACGGTCTACGTGGCTCGCGGTCACGGCGGCTCGGCAGTAAAGGCGAGAAAGGGCATGAGGGACGCGTTCGAGGCCGAGCTGCCGGTGGTGTTCTTCCCCGAGGGGACGACCTCTGACGGGAGTGGCCTGCTGAAGTTCCACACCGGTCTGCTGGCGCACGTGCTGGCGGACGGTGCCCAGGTTACGGCGGCGCACGTTAGCTACAGCTTGCGGGAGGAGAACGGCCCGGGAGTAACGGTGGCCCATGATGTCTGCTACTGGGGCGACAGGGACATGTGGCGGCATATCTTTAGATTCCTAGGGTTACGGGGTGTTCGGGCCGAGGTTCGATTTGCCGATTCGCCGATTGTGTTTCACAGGCCGACGAACCGCAAGCTGTCGGCCCAAGAGGCGCGATCTGCAGTGGCAGAGTTGCGTGGAGCGACGGCAGGTGCCGAGAAGTGCACCATTTCTGATTCAACGAATGTTCACGTGACGTGAACATGATGTAACAAAAGACAACGCAGACTGGCATCGAATGCAACTATCCCGGCCCGTTGCAAGGAGCGTCGATGCTCACAGTCGTTGAGTCGTCTTCCCCCGTTCTTCTTCCACCTCCACATGATGTTGCAGCGCTGCCATCCAGGAAAGATATTCGTCTTGAGGCTGGGCCGTATGTCGCCCGGCTTGCACTGACGGAACAGGAGCGTGAAGGGACGTTCCGGCTGCGGTTTCTTGTCTTCAACCTGGAGATGAACGAAGGACTGCAGTCCGCGTTTACCGATGGGCTGGACCGCGACCGGTTCGACGATGTCTGCGACCACCTCATCGTCGAAGATAAGGCTACGGGAGCGATCGTCGGGACCTATCGGCTACAGATGGGCGATGTGGCCGGGCGCAACCACGGTTATTACAGCGAGCAGGAGTTCTGCTTCGCACCGTATGAGTCGATGCGTGCGCAGATTATCGAGTTGGGACGGGCGTGCATTCATCGTGAGCATCGCTCCTCTGAGGTGCTGCATCTGCTGTGGCGCGGAATCGCGCGTTACTCGCTGGCGAACGGTGGGCGCTACATGATGGGCTGCTGCTCGTTGAACTCGCAAGACGCCGAGACCGGTCATGCTGTGTATGAGTCCTTGCGTACCTGCATGGTGGAACCCGCGCTGAGAACCGTGGCGACTGCGGCGTACAAGCTGCCGCGGCCTGATACGAAGCTGTCTGAGGAGCGCGCTCCGAAACTGCTGCGGGCTTACCTGACGATCGGGGCGAAGATTTGCAGCGAGCCCGCGATCGACCGGGAGTTCGGCACGATCGACTTTCTAACTCTGCTGGATCTGCAGACGCTGCATCCTCGCGTCGCACAGCGGTTTCTTGAGGGCGCTCGTTGATCGTTCGCTCTCTCAGATCGTTGATCCGCGGGGTTTGGCTAGTGGTTCTGCTGCTGGCCTCGGCAGTGGACTTCATCGTTCGCCGTCCGCGCTCGGCGTATGAGGGCTCGGTGCGGATTCATTCCTGGTGCCGGCGGTTTGTGCGGGCGATGGGCGTGGAATGCTCGATTGAGGGTGGACTTCCGGCTTACGGTGCGGTGGTTTCGAATCATCTGAGTTATCTCGATATTTTGCTGTTCGCTTCGCTGAGGCCGTTTGTGATGGTGGCCAAGAGCGAGGTTCGACGCTGGCCGCTGATTGGCTGGCTGACTTCGCGAGCGGGCACTGTGTATGTGGTGCGTGGCGGTGGGACGACGACGTACAGGCGAGTGAATGCAGCGATGGCTGCGGCTTACCGGAGCGGCTTACCGGTGCTGTTCTATCCCGAAGGGACGACTACGGATGGCGCGAGCGTGCTGCCGTTCCGCAGAGGGCTGTTTCATTCTGTGTTGAATGAAGGCGTTCCGCTGCAGGTGGCGGCTTTGCGATATTCGATTGTTGGTGACAACGGTGGAGCTACTGTCGCGCAAGACGTCTGCTGGTGGGGCGACATGTTGCTGGCTCCGCATCTCTTCCGGCTGCTGGGTCTTAATGGCGTGCGCGCCGAGGTTCGGTTGGGCGGCGAAGTGACGGAGCGCGCGGATCGGTTTGTGCTGTCGGAGACAGCTCGGGCGCGGGTGATGGAGCTGGTTGCGGAGTCAGGCGAAGCCGCCGGACTGGTTGAGACCGCGCGTGAGGCCGTGTTCGTCGAGGCGACGTAGGATCTGCTCGACACCGGTCGGCTTTGCGTTGGCTCCTTTCTCGGTAATCTGAAAATAAAACGGTTCGCGCTTCCGCGCGAATGTCCCACCTTAGCGACGATAAAGCCGTCGCGAAGATGGGGCACCCGGATTTGTGGCGCGCTAGGTGCTGGTTGTGAGTTGAGGGACGAGGGCGGTGAGGAGGGAGGTGAACTGGCCTTCGATGCGGCGGCCGATCTCCATGACTTCCTCGTGGTTGATGGGTTCAGCGTCTGTTTCCTCGGCGCTGCGCGGGACTCCGGCGGCCATGTTGGTGACGACGGAGAGGCCGAGGACCTCGATTCCCATGTGGCGCGCGATGATGACCTCGTGGACGGTGGACATGCCGACCAGGTCTGCGCCGAGGGTTCGGAAGGCGCGGATCTCGGCGGGGGTCTCGAAGCTGGGACCCAGGACGGCGAGGTAGACGCCTTCGTTGAGAGTCCAGCCCTGCTTTGCGGCTTCGTCGATGGCGAGTTTGCGGAAGCGCGGGGAGTAGGCGGTGGTCATGTCGAAGAAGCGTTGGCCGGAGTCAGGGAGGATGCCGAAGCGGGGCTCGTTGGGGCCGGCCGCGGCGTTGGTTCCGGAGAGGTTGATGTGGTCGGAGATGGCGACGATGGCTCCCTGGCCGTAGCGCGGGTCGATGCCTCCGGCAGCGTTGGTGACGATGAGTTTTTCTACTCCGAGGAGTCCGAGGACACGCATGGGGAAGGTGACCTGCGCCATGGTGTAGCCCTCGTAGGCGTGGACTCGGCCTTGCATGATGGCGACTGGGATTTGATTTATGGTTCCGAGGACGAGTTTGCCGGGGTGTCCTTCGACGGTGGATTGAGGGAAGTGCGGGATGTCGGCGTAGGGGATGACAGTGGCTTCGACGGCCTGCGAGGCGAAGTTGCCGAGTCCGGAGCCGAGGATGATCGCGAGTCTGGGCTGGAGCGGAGTCAGGCTGCGAATGTAGCTGACGGCTGAACTGGCCTGGGGGAAGAGACTGGCTGCTGCGGTTGGCTCAGTCATTGTTTGCGTCAATCCTCCTGCCATTGGTTATCCCACCCCCCTCAAATATGTGCAAAGTATTCGAAACAAATTATTTAGTTCCGGACTTACTGCGCAAAGTATTGATTTTATTGGGCACAAGACAGCAAAGTCTTCCAAACAAATGGTTTACTGGAGAGCCAATGGTTTTCCAGAGCATGCTTTGAATTGGATCAGGGGACCGCTGTTAATAGTTTACCGAGTTGGCGCGGGTAACTCTGCCAGGGCTTCGAGATTTATTTTTCGATGCGAGAGCCCAAGTCTGGCGCGGGATTTGTTGTTTTGGCGGGTGAGATTTTCACACGCGAGGGGCTTGACAGGATTTGGGGTGAGATTCGGTATGCTCATGGTTCTAGTGAGTTGAACGGTTCTGCGTGGAGACGCAAAAGTTGATCGACTGCGAGGGAGCGGCATGGCGTTCAAGAGACAGGATGGCCGAGCGGCCAGACGGTATGCGGAGCGGATTGAGAATCGGACGACGGGTTTGTTGAATTTTGTCATTGTGCTGGCAATTGGCGCTGTTGCGTATACGGACTGGTTGGTGGTGCAGAACGTGTCGCTTGGGTATTTGTATGTGCTGCCGCTGGCGCTGTGCGCGGTGGTGAATCCCCTGCCGGTGACGATTGGGCTCTCCGTTTTGTGCACTGGCCTGACGGACGTCTTCGGGCCGCCGGCGGACACGGTGTGGCTACGGGTAGTGCACAATGCGATCGACCTGGTGGGGTTTCTTGTGGTGGCGTTTCTGGTGACGAAGATTGTTCGGCAGCGCAACCTGATGGCCGCGGCGGTGCTGCAGCAGCGTGATGAGTATGAGCAGGACCTGACGCTGGCTTCGCAGGTGCAACGACAGGTTTTGCCGAAGCCGGCGAAGGTGCCGGGGCTTGAGGTTGCGGCGACGATGCGCACGGCGCGGCTGTTGGGGGGAGATTATTACGATTTCTATCCGATCTCGGATGACGTGATGGATGTGGTGATCGCGGATGTTTCGGGGAAGGGTGCGGCGGCGGCGCTGCTGATGCCTTCACTGGCAGTGGCGCTCAGACTTCGTGCGAAGGAGCTGAGCGGACCGGCTGAGATCATGAAGGATTTGGACACTGTGTTGAAGGATGTGACGCGGCCGGCGACGTTCGTGACGATGTTTTATGCGCGGGTGAACCACAGGACGCGGACGCTGGAGTATTCGGACGGAGGGCATAATCCGCCAGTGCTGGTGCGTCCGGCTACGGGTGAGGTGATGCTGCTGGAGGGCGCGACGGGGCCGATTATGGGCATTCTGGACGATGCGCAGTTTTCGACTACGGTGATTGATCTGAAGCAGGGCGATGTTCTGGCGCTTTACACGGATGGGGTGACGGAGCAGGAGAATGAGACGGGTGAGGAGTTCTCGGTCGAGCGGCTGACGTCTGTTCTGATGAAGGACGAGAATGAGACGGCGGCTGAGGTGGTGAAGGGAGTGGCCGATGCTGTCGCGGCTTACGCGGGGAGCAGTGAGCAGGCGGATGACCTGACGGTTGTGGTGGCGAAGGTGGGGGCGCGGTAAGCGGACGGGTTGGTCAGGTGAGCAGGACGCCGTAGAGGGTAAGAGCGATCAGCAGGAGAGGGATGGAGTAGGGTGCTCCGACGCGGTGCATTCCGAGTGCGTTGAATCCTTCGGATGGGAGGACGAGGATGAGGATGATGGCGAGCATCTCGGAGGCGTTTTGCTCGGTGAGTCCGGCAGCGAGAATGGTGACGGTGAAGCCGATTGCGATGAGGCATCCGCCGAGCGCTCCGAGCATCTCTCGAACCAGCTCGCACGATTTGTCGTCTGCGCCACAGATGGAGGCGAGATGCGGCGGCATCTTCGGGGTGAAGATGTCGTAGAGACCACAGAGAGCAATCAAGACTCCGGTGATCTCGAGAACGATTTGGCCGATCTTCAGCAAGCTGTCCTGGGGGAGCGAAGTGATGCGCGCTGTATAGAGTCTTGCGTGCTCTGCTGTGGTGCTATGAATGTACTCCCGGATGGCGGTGCGGATTAAGGAAATTATTTGGGGCGATACCAAATGCACAGCTTTCCAACTCCGTCGTACATACATCCATTTCAATTGGTTGCATTTGGAGAGATCGTAGACGAAGAGTCGCAGTGCTCTTGAAGATGATTGTGGATCGTCTCGGAGTCCTCAGGTGCATTGCCCACAATCAAGGTCACCTCATTGCGGAAGGTGTCTGTAATACCATCAGCCAAGCAAAGTGTGACATCGTGCGGATTGTCCCAACTGATCTTGGCCACTGTCATATTCTCGCCACTGAGCACAAGGATCTTCCTAGGTCTCCCTCCACGTTCCAAATGAGCATAGACCCGAGTCGTATCTGAAGTGGGGCCGGCTGCATACGATGTTTCTACGGTGTAAAAGACGCCTTCTATGGGCGATTTCACGGTCACAACAGAGTCCGGCTTTCCGCACCCAAGGACTAGGATGGGCGCTAGAAAAATTCCTAGAGTTAGACAATACTTCTTCATTGTGGGCACCCCAAGGGTCGCCAACCCTCGCGATTGAGGCAAAGGTTGCAGCAGCCCGCCGTTGAAAGCACCGCCCGCGTTTACAGACGCCTGCATTTGAGTTCTCCCGTGATTGATGTACTGACCTGGTGTCTTACCGTTTGAGAGTACGGTATTGCGGCCAACTTCACTTGGGGCCGTCTTCCTGGGGGACCTCCTGGCCTTCGCCGGGGAAGGGCCATTTGCGCTCGATGGGTTGCTGGGCCTCGCGGGTGGCTTTGGGGACGTTGTTGATGCGGAGGTTTTCGAGGAAGTGGACGCCCAGCTTGCCGGCGACTGCGATGTCGAGGTCACCGTCGTGGTCGAGGTCTTCGACGATGATCTGGGTTCCGACGCCGGCGGTGCCGTTGTAGGAGATGGGGATGCGCGTGAAGGTGGCGTCTTTATTGGCAGAATTCTTAGAGGCCGGTTCGGCCTGAATTTTATAGGCGTAGATGACGTTGGGGTCGTAGGAGCCGGGGTCGCCGCCGGAGTGTCCGCGGTAGCGTTTGCCGGTGATGAGGTAAGTGGAGCCGTCGCCGTCGAGGTCGGCGAGTTTGAGGGCGTGGGATTGGGAGAAGGACTCGTCGATGGTGTGGCGGGTGAAGGTGCGCGAGTCGGGTGTGCCGCCTTGGGCTGGTTTCACGACCTGCTCTAGCCAGTAGAGGCCGTAGCTGTGGCCCTGTCCGAAGATGATGTCGGTTTTGCCGTCGTGGTTGACGTCGTAGGCGAGGATGGGGAAGCCAGTGTCGCCGAGGTGCCAGTCGGGATGCCACTGCCACTTGTCGTGGGCGGCGTCGATGTTCTGGAACCAGCCGTAGGGAGTGAGGATGTCGGCTTTGCCGTCGCCGTCGATGTCGGCGATGCCGATGCCGTGGCCGTCCTGGGTCTTGTCGCCGACGTGATGGACGACGGGCTGCGGACCGGCGAAGGAGATCCAGATGATGCCGGAGTGGTTGTAGTGAGCGAAGGCGAGGTCGGGGTGGCCGTCGCCGTCGATGTCGCCGATGGCCCCGCCTTCGGTGTCGAAGCTGTCGGTGATGAAGTGCTTCTGCCAGAGGGTTCCGGCGGGAGCGGATTTGCCGGGGTTCTCGTACCACCAGACGCCGTTGGAGATCCAGCCGGTGGTGACGAGGTCGGGGTAGCCGTCATGGTTGACGTCGATGGTCCACTCGCCGCAGTCGGAGACGAACTCGTTGTGGATGCCGACGGTGCGGAACTGATGCTGCTTCCAATCGCCGCCCTGCGGGCCGGGGTTCTCGTACCAGTAGGCTCCGCTGAGGATGTCGGTGTAGCCGTCGTTGTTCATGTCGAGTGTCGTGATGCCCTCGGCGTGGTCGGTGCCGAGACGGTGGATGAGGAAGGTGGGGTTGGATGCGCCGTTGGGGCCGGGGCCGGGCGTAGGCTTGCGGAACTCGGTGGCGTGGGTAGGGTCCTGTGCGTGGAGGATGGGTGTGAAGGCGAAGCAGAGAAACAGGGCGGGGATAATGGCTGGTCGCATGGGGGTCTCGATTTGTGGCGTTGTGAACAACTAAGAACGAGCAACGGCAAAGGCGAAATACAGGGGTTCCTCGGCTACGGCGGCAAGGGCGCCGCCTTCGCTCGGAATGACGGTATCCATCATATGCACCTTTCTTACTGAGGCAGAGGCTTCAGCGTTACGGTGCGGCCGGTTTGGGCTGAGGTACGTGCGGCGTCGAGGATCTGCATGACGACGATGTTGGTGTCGAGGGCTGAGAGATCACCCTGCGGTTTGATCTGGCCGTGGAGTACAGCGGCGAGGTAGGAGAGCGAGTCTTTTTGATCGTCCGGCAAAGAGGGCGCGGCTTTTTGCGACTCTGTCTTTTCGCCTTGATAACGGGTGCGGAGGTCGCTTGAGGCGACGGTGATGACGTAGCCGGTTGCGCCGTAGACCTCCATGTCTTTGCGCGAGAAGGGCCAGTTCCATGAGGGCATGATCACGGCCTGAGCACCCGGGTAGCGGAGGATGATGGTGGCGTCGTCGTCGACGTGAGGGTAGATGCCGGGCTTGTCGGTCTGGGTGACGGCGGTGACGGAGAGTGGAGGCGCGCCGTGCATGAGGACGGTCATGAGGTCGGCGCCGTAGCAGCCGAAGTCGAATAGGGCGCCTGCGCCGTTTTGCACGGGATCGGTTAGCCAGGGGAGCCACTCGGGGCCGACGCCGATCTCTTTGGGGCCTTCGTGGCCATCGTGAACGACGACTTTGCGGATGGGGCCGAGCTTGCCGGATTGGGCTTCGTTGATGGCCTCGGCGTTGGAGGAGTACCAGGTGGTTTCGTAGTTGACGAGGACGTTGACGTGGTGCTCGCGTGCGGCGCGGCGGATGGCGAGTGCGTCTTCCATGGTGGTGGAGAGAGGCTTTTCGACCATGGAACTGATGCCATGGTTGGCGGCGGCTTCGATAACGCGGCGGTGGTCCTGGATGGTGGTGTAGACGAGAACGGCGTCAGGGTGTTGGGTGGAGAGCATCTGCTCCAGGTCGGTGTAGAAGAGGGACTTCGGGAGGTTGTACTGCGATGCATATTGCTGCGCGAGGGCGGTGTCGGGTTCGACTATGGCTATGAGCTGGGCGTTCGGATTTTTGGGGAGCGCTGCGAGGAAGCCTTTGACGTGGCCGTGGACGAGGCCGACTATGGCGACCCGGATGGGTTTGTTGGCCGGAGTTTGGGCTTGGATCGCCGCTGCTGTGAATATGAGAAGAAGTAATGAGAAGGTTGATCGCATAGTGAGAAGTAATCCGAACACGTTATGTCGTTGCCGTATTGTTCGTCTTTGCCTTGGAGTGTCTGTGCTCTAGCATCGCCCACGAAGCTGCACATGTAGTTCCTATGATCACGAATGGAAGGAAACCTGGCTCCCATGGATTGACTACGACATTTGGAGAATGAAAAAACTGATGCAACACCGGCGGCACGCAACCTAAGAACGCACCAGCAATAGCGGCTACGAATATGAATTGAACTTTCTTCTTGGGTGAGGTGAGTAAGGGTAGAAACCAGCCTCCAAGGCTTCCTAGCGTCGCACCGAAAAGTGTTGCCGGTAAAAGTGCGAAGAGAGCGATATTCATCATTGCGAAGATAATTCCGCCGAAATCTGTTGCCCTTCCAATCGATGTATTGATTGTGAAGTAGAAAATTGCGGCAACTTCGGAAAAGATTGCTGCGTAGATGGCTGCAAACAGAACTCTATTCATATCGATCTCAACGAAGAATTTGACATGGTTAGTTGAACTCTCATGCGAGTTTCATGGTTTCGGGGTTCCAGTGGATGACCTGGCCTTTTTCGAGGCTTAGGTTGCTTAGGAGTGCGGCTCCGGCGGCGCGGAAGCCGAAGGTTGCGTCTTCGACCGGTTGCTTGCGGGAGCGGACGGATGAGAAGAAGTTGCTGAAGTGATCGAAGCTGTCGGAGTAGCCGGCGGGGGCGGAGAATTTTTCGGCGCCGACGTAAGGAGAGCCGGTCGGCGGGGTTGCGGGGTACTTCTGCCGGTATTGTTCCAGGAAGCGGCGCTGCATTTCGGTGGTGAAGGTGGAGATGGTGTAGCCGGGCTCTTTCTGGAGAGGGACGCGGCTGACGGTGACGGTTTGGCCTGCTATCTCCATTGTGCCCTCTGAGCCGGTGAAGAGGAAACCTTCGCTCTCCTCGCCGCCGTCGACGAAGTTGACGCGGAGCGAGAGGTTGAAGCCCTCGGGGTAGTCGAAGAGTGCGAGTAGGACGTCGGGGGCGTCTCGGCCATCCTTCCAGAAGCGGAGGCCTCCGGTGGCCATGGCCCGGGTGGGGCCGTGGGAGTTGGTGATGAAGTGAGTGCCGCTGAAGAGATGGACGAAGAGATCGCCCGCAACTCCGCTGCCGTAGTCATGCCATTTGCGCCACTGGAAGAAGCGCTCGGGATTCCACGGGATCTTGGGAGCGGAGCCGAGGAAGCGCGGCCAATCGCAGGTCTCGGGGCTGGCGTCGGGTGGGACGGTGTAGTTCCAGGCGCCGATGGAGGAGTTGCGGTCCCAGCGGGCAGAGACCATGTTGAGTTGGCCGATGGCTCCGGAGGCGAGGAGTTCCTTCGCTTTCGCATAGATGACGGAGCTTACGCGCTGACTACCTACCTGGAGAATGCGGTTGGTGGATGCAGCGGTGGAGATGATCTCGGGGCCGTCGGAGTAGAGGTGAATCATCGGCTTTTCGAGGTAGACGTCTTTGCCTGCGTGCATGGCATCGACGGCGGCCTGCTTGTGCCAGTGGTCGGGGGTGGCGATGATGACAGCGTCGATGTCTTTGCGGGCGAGGATTTCGCGGTAGTCGCGGGTGGTGAAGAGGTCTACGTTGTTGGACGTGCTGAGGCCCCAGAGCTCTTTGGTGTGGGCGAGGCGGCCGTCGTAGCAGTCGGCTACGGCGACGAGTTTTACACCGGGGACCTGAAGGGCTACGTGGGTGTCGTTCTGGCCCTGGATGCCTGCTCCGATGAGGGCGAACTGGATGTGGTCGTTGGGGGATGTTGCGGTGGGCTGCTGTGCGGCGGCTTCGAGGATGTGGAGGTTGGTTGCGGCGGCGGCGAGGCTGGCGGTCTTAAGGAAGGTTCTGCGGTTGAGGCTCATGCGCGGGTCCCCGTTTCAGTGAGTGCGGCGGACGGTCTTTGGGCCGCGAACTGAAGGTATGGGATTCGGGCGCGCGTGTAAAGGCGGGGTGCGGTTGATCAAGAACTATTTGATGAGCATGGAGACAATGCTGGCGGACATGAGGTTGGCCATGGTTCCGGCGAGCATGGCGCGAAGGCCCAGCTTGGCGAGATCGTTGCGGCGTTCCGGGACGAGGGCTCCGATGCCGCCAATCTGGATGCCGATGGAGCTGAGGTTAGCGAAGCCGCAAAGAGCGAAGGTGGCAATCGTGAAGCTTCGTGGGGAGATGACGGTTTTTTGTGCGCCGAGAGCGGTGTAGGCGATGAGCTCGTTGAGCACGGTACGGGTGCCGAGAAGATTGCCAATGAGCGGAGCTTCGTGCCAGGGGATTCCGATGAGCCACGCGACAGGTGCGAAGAAGAAGCCGAGGATGGCGTTGAGGCTGGATGGGAATGGGATGTGATGTGTGGCGAGATCGTTGTGGATTCCGCCGAGGATTCCGTTAGTGAGGCCGACCAGGGCGAGGAAGCTGATGAGCATGATGGCGACGTTGAAGGCGAGTTGGCCGCCGTCGATGGTGCCGCGGGCTATGGCTCCGATGAGGTTTTCGTTCTTGTGCTCTTCGCTTGGCGGCATGTGGACGGTGCCGGCGGTGGCGGGGACCTCGGTTTCGGGGACGAGCATTTTTGAGATGAGGATGGTGCCGGGCGCGGTCATGATGACGGCGGCGAGGAGATCGGAGGCGTGGATGCCGTAGGCGATGTAGGCGGCCATGATGCCTCCGGAGACGTGGGCCATACCGGAGGTCATGATGGTCATGAGCTCGCTACGCGTGGCGTCGTTGAGGAAAGGACGGATGGTGAGTGGGGCCTCGGTCTGGCCCATGAAGATGGAGGCGGCGACGTTGGTGGATTCGGCGCCGGAGATCCCCATGGTGCGCTGCATGAGCCAGGCGAAGCCGCGGATGACGAGTTGCATGACTCCGATGTGATAGAGCACAGCGAAGAACGCGGAGATGAAGATGATGGTAGGTAGTACGGCGAATGCGAAGACGTTGAGCGTACTTTTGGGATTGCCTAGAGTACCGAAGACCATCGCGGAGCCATCGACGGAGTGCGCGAGGAGATGATTGATGGCGTCCCCGGCTGTAGTGAAGATGCGCTGGCCGAGGGTGGATTTGATGACGATGACGGCGAAGGCGATCTGGAGGCCGAGGCCCCAGGCTACGGTGCGCCAGCGGATGGCTCGGCGATTGGTGGAGAACGCGTAGGCGAGGGTGAGAAAGACAATGAGACCGAGAAGTCCTGTGAATCGAGCCAAACGTTCTCTCCTTACGGGAGTGTGGAAGTGTGAACAGAGTGTAACGGATTGGCGTGCGTGACGGGTGAGTTTGTTGTGTGAGAGTAGAAGAACGTTCGACGGCCCTATAATCGGGGAGCCGGGCTGGTGTGCTCGTGGCCTGCAGCATGTTTTGATTCAGGAGAGGACTTCTATGCGAGTTGGGTTGCGTCTGTGTCATGTTGCCGCTGTCACTTTGTTAGCCATGGGATTTCTGCACGCGCAGGAATCGCCGGATACAAACCGCAAGGTTGCTGGTGGAGGAATCACGGTTCCGGGGTGGCAGGGAAAGATCGATCCGGATGCCGAGAAGGCTGGGCAGACTGTGAATGACGCGAAGCTCTCGTTGGAGGGCCACACGCTGCTCGTGACGACCGGGCCTGCGATCACTTACTGGAATCCGAAGAATATCGCGAAGGGTGACTATACGGTGTCGGCCACGTTTACTGAGCCGAAGTTTATGAACCTGAATCCGCATCCGCATCCGTATGGGATTGTGATTGCCGGCAACGATATGGGCACGGGCCAGCAGAGCTATATCTACTGCGCGGCATATGGGAGCGGGAACTTCATCGTGCGCGGGTTTGGGCCAGATGCGTTTCAGTTGAATGGGCGGCGCGAGGCAAGCGATGCGGTACATAAGGCTGCGGGAGTGGGGCAGCCGGTGACGCAGGAGATCGCCATGCAGGTGAAGGGCGATAAGGTCTCGTGCATCATCAACGGCACGGTGGTGAAGACGTTCGATAAGTCGGAGCTGGTGGTGCCGGGGAAGCTGAAGTCGACCGATGGGGTGTATGGGATTCGGTTCGCGCATAACACGGATGCGACTGTGACGGATCTGAAGATGACGAAGCCTTAGGCTTGGGGAAGCTGCTGGCGGCATCAGAGCAAGATGCCGCGATGTTGCGATCAGGTATTACAACGAGAGGCCGAAGCAATCCGCTTCGGCCTCTGCTTTTTATTCTTTGAGCAATTGTTGTTTAGATAACTTCTGGCACGCTGGTCACAGCTTTTCAGGTTAGCTCTTGAGGAACGCCAGTAGGTCGGCATTGATCTTGTCGGCGTGCGTTGTGGGCATGCCGTGCGGGAAGTCTTTGTAAGTTATCAGCTTTCCGTTCTTCAACAACTTCGCCGACTTCGGCCCTGCGGCGACATAGGGAACAATCTGGTCGTCTTCGCTATGCATGACCAGAACGGGAATCGTGATCTTCTTGAGGTCCTCGGTGAAGTCGGTCTGCGAGAAGGCCACGATGCCGTCATAGTGCGCCTTGGCGCCGCCCATCATTCCCTGGCGCCACCAGTTGGCGATCACGGCCTCCGAGGACTTCACGCCTGGGCGGTTGTAGCCGTAGAAAGGTCCGGTCGGCACAGCCCGATAGAACTCCGAGCGATTCGCCGCGAGCTGCGCCTGAAGATCATCAAACGCTGACTTGGGCAGGCCCTCCGGGTTGGCCGGCGTCTTCACCATCAGCGGCGGCACTGCGCTGATCAGCGCTGCCTTGACGACGCCCTGTTCGCCACGCCGAGCCAGATAGTGCGTCACCTCACCGCCGCCGGTCGAATGGCCGACATGGATCGCGTCTTTGAGGTTGAGATGAGCGGTAACAGCGGCCAGGTCATCGGCGTAGTGGTCCATATCGTGGCCGTCGGCGACCTGGGTGGAGCGTCCATGGCCACGGCGATCATGAGCGATCACGCGATAGCCCTGCTTCAGGAAGAACATCATCTGATTGTCCCAATCGTCGGCCGACAGGGGCCAGCCATGGCTGAACACAATCGGTTGTCCCGAGCCCCAGTCCTTGTAAAAGATCTCAACGCCGTCCTTGGTTGTGATGGTAGGCATGTGTGCTCCTTTGAAATGAATTAACTTTAGTGCGCAATTCAACCACACTCGTGTGTATGGATCTCGACAGGCCGACAGCACGATTGAAGTTGGCTATAACTTTCCGTTTGATTCAGGATCTCGGGGTTTGGATGCGTGCGGGATTGCCGATGACGGTGGCTCCGGCGGGAACGTCGCGGGTGACGACGGAGGCAGCGCCGACGATGGCGTCGTCGCCGATGGTGATGCCGGGAAGGAAAGACTCCGCGGCCGATTCGGATGTTGTAGCCGTAGTCGACGAAGAAGGGCGGACGGATGATGGTGCCTTCGCCGACGGAGGCGAGGATCTCTTCGAGTTGGATGAAGTGCGTGGCGGGGTTGTGCGGGGTGGAGTTGTATTTGTGGATGAGGGCGGCTACGTGGAGGCGGTCGGCGGTGAGGATGGGGTCGTGGGCGTTGTAGAGGTCGCCTGAGAGCATCTTTTCTTTTTCGGATTTGGCTTGGGCTTGCGCTGGCTCGGGAGGCATCGGATCTCCTGTGGGACGCGAAGATGTCTTAGAGGTTTTTACGCTAAGTGAGGGAGATCGTGCGAGCCCGAGGTGCGGTTCGGGAGCAGAGCAGTCGTCCTTCGGACGATGATCCCACATCTCAAAATCGAGATGTGGGGCACCCGCACCCGATTTTGTGGCGCGACGGGCTATTTTGCGGTGACGACCTCGCGGATGAGGGATTGGTGTGGCGCGGGATTCGGCGTAATTTGTAACGTTTCGCGGAGCATTTGTTCGGGTTCGTCGAGGAGTGTGGGGTCTTCGGCGAAGAGGGTGAAGAGGGGTTGGCCGGCTTCGATGCGGTCGCCTAGCTTTGCGTGGGATTCGATGCCGGCGTGGGCGCTGACGGGGTCGCCGGGTTTGGCGCGGCCTGCTCCGAGGCGTTGGACGGCCCAGCCTACCTGCTTGCAGTCCATCGAGGCGAGGTAGCCGGATTTTTCTGCAGTGAGCGTGCGGGTGGCGGTGGGTTTGTGGTGGGGGGCGGGGTCTTCGAAGACGGAGGTGTCTCCACCCTGGGCGGCGATGATTTTTAGCCATGCTTTGTAGGCTTCGCCGGATTGGAGAATCTGGTCAGAGAGCAGCGCGCCGTCTTCCGGGCTGGTTACTCGATTGGCGAGGTAGAGCATCCAGCCGGAGAGGACGTTGGAGAGCTCGATGAGGTCGGCCGACATGGGGTGGCGCTTGTTCTGCATGATGTCTACGCACTCCCAGACTTCGACCCAGTTGCCGGAGAAGCGGCCGAGGGGCTCGTCCATGCTGGTGAGGAGGGCGACGGTGCGGGTGCCGGAGTGCTCGCCGGTCTGGACCATGAGTTCGGCGAGTTGTCTGGATTTTTCGTAGGTGGGCATGAAGGCTCCGGAGCCTACTTTGACGTCGAGGACGAGGGCTTTCAGGTCCTCGGCGAGCTTCTTGCTCATGATGCTGGCGGTGATGAGATAGGGAGATTCGACAGTGCCGGTGTGGTCTCGGAGTGCGTAGAGGACGCGATCGGCGGGGACGATGTTCGGGGTTTGGCCGATGAGGGCGGCTCCACATTTCGCGATTACTTCGCGCATGTCGGGGAGTGAGAGTTGGGTGTTGAAGCCGGGGATGGTTTCGAGCTTGTCGAGTGTGCCTCCTGTATGGCCTAAGCTTCGGCCGCTGATCATGGGGACGCAGATGCCGGGGACGCCTTCGGAGTTGGGGTGCGCGAGACCTGCGGCGGCGAGGACGGGTGCGATGAGTAGCGAGGTCTTGTCGCCGACTCCGCCGGTGGAGTGCTTGTCGATGGTGAAGGTGTTGAGGAATTCGGCGTAGAAGACTTCGCCGGAGTAACGCATGGCAGAGGTGAGGGTGGCGAGCTCGCGGGCGTCGAGGCCGTTGAGGAAGACGGCCATGAGGAAGGCGGCGATCTGAGCGTCGGTAACGAGTTGGCGCGTGGGGGTGCGCTTGACGATGGCGCGGATGAAGGCGCGGATTTCATCGTCGGTGAGGGCGAGGCCGTCGCGCTTGTGGAGGATGACGTCTATGGGATGGATGGCCATGGGGGTTGTTGGTTGCTAGTTTTCAGTTGTAAGGCGGAAGGCGGCGGGGAGGAGGTCGTGCATGGTGGCGTGGGTGAGGGTGTTGTCTTCGCCGGGGTAGAAGATTTCGGTGTCGGCGGTGCTGAACTCGTGGATGGTCTGGCGGCAGGCTCCGCAGGGCTGGCTGGCTGTGTCGTTGAGATTGACGACGACGACGGCGCGTATGCGGATGTG
Source organism: uncultured Acidobacteriaceae bacterium (assembly GCA_963741395.1). Lineage (GTDB taxonomy): Bacteria > Acidobacteriota > Terriglobia > Terriglobales > Acidobacteriaceae > Edaphobacter. Next base: position 397,646 of record CAVUHV010000005.1, on the reverse strand, counting down.
GGGGCCGTGTTGGGCGACGGCGGAGGCGATGGCGGTCTGCTCGGCGCAGGTGGTGAGGCGGTAGGAGGCGTTCTCGACGTTGCAGCCGGTGACGATGCTGCCGTCTTCGAGGAGGACGGCGGCTCCGACACGGAAGTGGCTGTAGGGAGCGTAGGCGTTTCGGGCTGCGGCGATGGCGCGTTGGCGGAGGTCTTCGATCTGTGATGGGGATAGAGCAGCTGCGTCGTGCTTTTGAGACATGTGACTGAGGCTATCGGGTGCGTTGCGCTGTGGCAAGTCCGCAATGCATTCATGGTTGGCAGGGTTGCGCCCGATAAGAGGTGTGTGGACGACCTGACGAAAGAATTCATTGCAGAGAGCCAGGAAGGGCTGGACCGGATGGAACGGTGCCTGACTGAGCTCGAGACACGGCCTGAAGAGAGTGAGCGTCTGGTGGGAGAGATCTTCCGCGCGGTGCACACGATCAAGGGCACGACGGGGTTTCTGGGCTTTGAGCGGCTGGAGAAGCTGGCGCATGCGGGCGAGCACCTGCTGGGCTCATTGCGCGACGGCAAGCTTAGGGTGACCGAGGAACTGATCAGTGGATTGCTGCGGCTGCTGGATGGGCTGCGGGCGATTCTCGGCTTGATTGAGGAGACCGGCAGTGAGGGGTTGCGCTCGAGCGATGAGGATAGCGAGCTGATTGCTGAGCTGGCGGCCCTGAACAGAGCTACTGTCGATGGCGCTGCTCGCGCCGAGGTTCAGGCGACTGCGGGGGATGCGTTAGAGAAGGCCGCAGGTGGCACGGTGCTTCCTGCGACTGGCGTGAGTGACAAGACGCTGCGAATCGATGTGGATGTGTTGAACCGGATGATGAACCTTGTCGGCGAGTTGGTGCTGACGCGCAACCAGATGCTGCAGAGCGGTGTGGAGTCGACGAACTTTCCTGAGTTGGCGCGGCGGCTGGACAGTGTGACGGCGGACCTGCGCGAGACGGTGATGCAGGCGCGGATGCAGCCCGTGGGGAACCTGTTTGCGAAGTTTCCGCGAATGGTGCGCGACCTGGCTCGGACTTGCGGGCGCAATGTGCGGATCGAGTTCTCAGGGCAGGAGACGGGGCTGGATAAGAGTCTGCTGGAGGCGATCAAGGACCCGTTGACGCATGCGGTGAGGAACGCGGTCGATCATGGGATTGAGCCTCCAAGCGCGCGCATCATGGCGGGCAAGCCCACGGAGGGATGCCTGCGGTTGAGGGCGTTTCATCAGAGCGGGTCAGTAGTGATTGAGGTCTCGGACGACGGCGCAGGCATTGCGATGGAGCGCGTGCTGGCGAAGGCCGTGGAGCGCGGACTGGTGACGGAGGAGCAGTCCGCGGGGATGAGCGAGCGCGAGGCGCTGCAGCTTATCTTTCTGCCTGGGTTTTCGACGGCGGCGGCGGTGACGAATGTGTCAGGGCGCGGCGTGGGGATGGATGTCGTTCGCGCGAATGTGGAGAAAGTGGGCGGAAGCGTCGAACTGGAGTCGAAGGTGGGAGTGGGGACGACGCTGCGGCTGCGGGTTCCGCTGACGCTTGCGATTGTTCCGGCGCTGGTCGTGCGCAGCGGTGGGCAGAGCTTTGCGCTGCCGCAGACGACGCTGGTGGAGCTGGTGTATGTGCCGAAGCGCGAGGCTGAAGAGGCTGTGGAGCGCGTGGGGACTTCTGAGGTCTACCGGCTGCGTGGGCGATTGCTGCCGGTGATCTGGCTGGAGCGGCTGCTGGAGTTGGAGGCACCGGAGCGTGAGGAGTCGCACGGCTTCTACATGGCTGTGCTTGAGGCCGAGGGGTGCCGTTACGGGCTGGTGGTGGATGACCTGGTGGCTCCGGAGGAGATTGTGGTGAAGCCACTCTCGGCGGTGCTGCGGGAGATTGGGCTGTTTTCTGGCGCTACGGTGCTGGGGAATGGGACGCTGGCGCTGATTCTGGACATTGGCGCTGTCGCGGCGAGGGCCGGTGTAAAGCCGATGGAGGAAGGGGAGACGGAGGCGGAGACTGTGGAGGCGCAGGTAGAAGAGGAAGAGGCTTCGTTCCTGGTCTTTGAGGATCGCAAGCGCGAGCGGACGGCTCTGCCGCTGGATGCTGTGGAGCGGATTGAGAGCGTGCCGCTGGAGCAGATCGAGTATGCGGGAGGTAAGACACTGCTGCAGTATCGTGGCGAGTTACTGCCGTTGAGCGACGACGGCCGTGTGCTCGAGGAGTTGGAGCAGGGTGCGAAGGATGCCGCGGCGACGGTGCTGATCTGCGGCGATGTTCGCAGGGGTAAGCGCAGACGGATGGGCGTCGTGGTGAGACGGGTGCTCGATGTCTCTGCGGGTTCGCGTCTTGAAAAGGACGACGTGACGGGCGATATGGAGCTGGCGGTGGTGAAGGAGAAGCTGACAACGGTGCATCGTGAGTTCGCCGAGGATGTGGAGTCGGAACTGAAGGAGGTTGCGTGAAGAAGGCGTCGAAGAGGAAGAACAATGCTGCGACGGAGGCGGTCGAGGGGCTGGCCGCTGATCAGGAGGGGCTTCGGCGGACGCGCAAGAGGAAGAGTCGGGCGGATGCCGCGGAGGCCGATGTGAGTGCGATGGAGCAGGCATTGCAGGACGAGGAGGATGCGGTTTCGCTGTGCTCGATGTTTGTGGGAGAGCAGAGCTTCGGCATCGACACGCGGCGGATTGGCGAGGTGCTGGGCGGGCGTGAGCTGCAGCGAGTTCCCATGGCCCCGGCGTTCATCGGCGGAGTGGTGCCGTATCGCGGCGAGGTGCTGACCACCGTGAACTTTCGTGCGCTGCTGGGAGTGAAAGAGAAGTCGGAGACGAACTGCGTGCTGGTGCTGGAAGACGAGGACGCATCGCAGCGGTTCGGGTTGGTCGTTGACGCTGTCGGAGGCGTTGTGACGGTGAGCCGCAAGATGCTGGAGGCGAATCCGAGCACGCTCGATGCGCGCGGGAGATGTCTGTTTGATGGAGCGTACAAGATGCCTTCGGGTCTGATGGTACAGCTTGATCCACAGAGGTTGCGGCCTTCGCGGCTTGCAGAAGCGGGAATGTTTCGTGAGGGTGGCAGCGGAGGTGCGGCGTGAGAGCGCTGATTGTGGATGACTCGAGCTTCATTCGTGAGTATCTGCGCGCGCTGCTGCAGCGGATGGGCGTGACGTGCGAAGAGGCTGTGGATGGTAGAGATGCGATAGCTGTGCTGGCGGTCGAGGATGCGTTCGACCTGATGCTGCTGGATGTGAATATGCCCGGCATGAATGGCCTGGAGTGCGTCAAGGCACTGCGCGCGGCTCGGCTGGGTGAGCAGATGAAGGTGATGATGGTAACGACGGAGGCCGACAACAGGTTCATCTCGACTGCGCTGGACAATGGCGCGGACGAGTTTCTGATGAAGCCTTTCACTCCTGAGAGCCTGCGCGAGAAGATGGCGCTGCTGGGCTTCGCTGCCTGACGAGAGCTAGAGAAGGATAGAGGCGATGGTGAAGAGTGGGGACGCGCTGCGAGTTCTGGCGGCGGATGATTCGGCGGTGATGCGCGGCATTATGCGCAGCCTGTTTTTGGCGCATGCGGCGGATGCCCGGAGCGAACTGCCGCGGATGGACCTCTGCGGCCTGGCACGCGATGGTGTGGAGTGCCTGGAGGCGGTGAAGGAACTCAGGCCGGATGTTCTGGTGCTTGATCTCGAGATGCCAAGGTTGAATGGGCTGGAGGTGCTGGGGCGGTTGCAGTGCGATGGCTTGCGGGTTCCTGTGATTATGTGCAGCTCGCACACGGAGCATGGGGCGAGAGCGACGCTCGAGGCGCTGGCGCGCGGAGCCTCGGACTATGTGGTGAAACCGGCGGGACAGAAGGACCTCGGCTCGGCGATGTCTTCGCTGGCGCAGCAGTTGCTGCCGCGGATTGCGGCGATTGCGAAAGCCAGGGGCGCTGGTACTTCGATGACGGAGTTGGGAAGAGTACGGCGCTGGCCATCCGGCGAGATGCGCGCATGCGCTCAGATTGAGGTCGTGGTGATTGGGCTTTCGACAGGAGGGCCGTCTGCGTTGGAGGCGATGCTGCCGAAGTTGCCGGCGGATTTTCCTGTGCCGGTGCTGATTGTGCAACATATGCCGAAGCTGTTTACCGGGCCGCTGGCAGAGCGGCTGGATCGCTGCTGCGCGTTGCGGGTGGAACAGGCCTATGAAGGAGCGGCGATCGTTCCGGGTACGGTGTGGCTGGCTCCGGGGGACTCGCATGTGGAGATTGCGGAGAGTATGGGGCGGAGGAGGGTGATGCTGCATCAGCGTGAACCGCTGAATCATTGCAGGCCGTCAGTGGACTATTTGTTTCACTCGGCTGCGCAGGTCTATGGCCCGGGAGTGGTGGCGCTGATGATGACGGGGATGGGCTCAGACGGATTGGATGGTGCGCGTGCCGTGCATAGACGCGGAGGTGTCGTGCTGGCGCAGGACGAGGCAACCTCGGCGGTGTGGGGAATGCCTGGAAGAGTGGCCGAGGCAGGAATTGCGAGCGCGACGCTGCCACTGGACGCGCTGGCGGAGGAGTTGATCGCGAGGGTCGCGGCGGGTGGGGTGAAATTGCATGAGCGGCCCACGATGATGAGTCTGCGAAGGGAGGCTTTGCATGGGCTGCTCTGAGGCCGATTACGCATATCTGCGGAGACTGGTGCAGTCGCAATCGTCGAACATGATCGATCCTTCGCGAAATTCACTGTTTGACATGAGGTTGACGCCGATCGCACGGCTGGCCGGGGTCTCCGACCTCGAAGGCCTGGTGAGTCTCTTGAAGGAAGACAGGCCTGCGCACCTGCACCGGGCGGTCGCGGAGGCGATGACGATCAACGAGACGAGCTTCTTTCGCGATGTGAGAGCGTTCGAGATGCTGCGCGAGACGATTCTGCCGCGATTGATGGAACAAAGAAGGAGAGAGCGGAGGCTGCGGATATGGAGCGCTGCGAGTTCGACAGGGCAGGAGGCTTACAGCGTTGCGATGTTGCTCGCCGAGCACTTTGCGGAGCTGGCTGATTGGGACGTGAAGATCGTGGGGACGGACATCTCGCGGCAGGTGGTGGAGTATGCGAGGAGTGCCCGGTACAGGCGGCTGGAGGTGAATCGCGGACTGCCAGTGCGGATGTTGCTGAAGTACATGGAGCGGGATGGCGAGGAGTGGCAGGTGTGCGCGCGGATACGTCAGATGTGCGAGTTTCAGGTGGCGAACCTGAGTGCGCCGCTGCCGAAGCTGCCGCAGTTTGACCTGGTCTTGCTGAGGAATGTGTTGCTGTATTTTCCTCAGCAGGAACGGCAGACGGTGTTTCGAGAGGTGCATCGCCAGATGGCGCGGGATGGGTACCTGATGCTGGGCAATGCAGAGCAGGCGGAGGATTCGACGAACCTGTTTGAGGTGGAGTTTGCCTCGCAGTGCTATTTTTATCGTCGCGTGGCGCGGGGCTGACGGCACTGCGGTGCCGCGTCGCGGCGCTGAGGCGCATCCTATCCGTGGCGGCAGTTATGCTGCTGAGAGCGGACCAGGACGATGCCCAGAGTTTCACGAGCGAAGACGGCTAAGAAGGCGGAGGGTCGAAGCCCAGCTTCCGGCGACACGGCGCTGGGCCTGTTTCATCCGGTAACTGCTCGATGGTTCCGCGAGGTCTTCGAGGCACCGACGCTGCCACAGACGGAGGGTTGGCCGGCGATTGCGAAGGGTGAGTCGACGCTGATTTTGGCTCCGACGGGGACGGGCAAGACGCTTGCGGCCTTCTTGTGGTGTTTGGATAAGCTGATGTTGCGGGAGCCTGCGGAGAAGCCACAGGGCTGCCGGGTCGTGTACATCTCTCCACTGAAGGCTCTGGCCGTCGACGTAGAGCGCAATCTGCGCTCTCCGCTTGCTGGCATCGCAAACATGGCGCGGCGAGAGGGCGTCGCGGTACATGTTCCTGAGATCAGCGTTCGAACAGGGGATACTTCCCAGAAGGATCGGGCGCGATTCCGCAAGGCTCCTGGCGAGATTCTGATTACGACGCCGGAGAGCCTGTATCTGTTGCTCACGTCTGACGCGGGCGAGGGCTTGAGGACCGTCGAGACGGTCATCATCGATGAGATCCATGCACTGGTTCCGACCAAACGCGGGGCTCATCTGGCGCTGTCGCTGGAGAGGCTTGAGGCTCTGGCGGGCGGCAAGGTGCAGAGAATTGGATTGTCCGCGACGCAGCGGCCGCTGGAGGAGGTTGCGCGATTTCTTGGGGGAGCGAGCCCGCGAGCCGGCAAGTCAGGCAGTCAGGGGAAGGACGTCGATGTCGCAGCGGCGATGCTCGCGGATGTTGCGGGAGATGAAGCGGTCGCTGAATCGCCGGTTCGCTTTCGGCCGGTGACGGTGGTGAATGCGGGGGCTCGAAAGACACTGGAGCTTCGAGTCGAGGTTCCGGTGGAGGACATGGCGCGGCTCGGCGAGATTGAAGAGATGCCGAGTGGGTCTGCGTCGCAGGGACCCAAGCGGACGTCGATATGGCAGTCGATCTATCCGCGGCTGCTGGAGATCATTCGCGAGCGGACCTCGACGCTGATCTTCGTGAATGCCCGAAGGGTGGCAGAGCGGCTCGCTGGCGCACTGAACGAGCTTGCCGGAGAGCCGCTGGCGCGAGCACATCATGGGTCGCTGGCCGCGGTGCAGCGAAGCGAGATAGAGGAGTTGCTGAAGGAAGGGAAGATCAAGGCGCTTGTCGCGACGTCGTCGCTGGAGCTTGGCATTGATATGGGGGCCATCGATCTTGTGATTCAGATTGAGGCTCCGCCCTCGGTTGCGAGCGGAATGCAGAGGATCGGGCGAGCGGGACACCAGGTGGGCGCGCCTTCAAACGGGGTGATCTTTCCGAAGTACCGGGCCGACCTGATCGCATGTGCTGCGGTGACTCGTGCGATGCATGAGGGGCAGGTCGAGTCCACGCGCTTTCTGCGCAACCCGCTTGATGTGCTCGCGCAGCAGATTGTGGCCATTGTGGCGCATCCTCCGGTCGCGGCAGATGTGGGTGAGAGAGGAGGGTGGCATTCCCAGGAAGGGGATGACGGACCGGGAATCGGATACGCCGAGCTGTTGGCGCTGGTGCGTGGAGCGGCTCCGTTTGCGGCGTTGAGTCAGGGGGCGTTCGACGGAGTTCTGGATATGCTTGCGGGCCGGTATCCATCGGATGAGTTTGCAGAGCTGCGTCCACGGATTACGTGGGACAGGGTGAAGAACTGGCTTACTCCGAGGGCGGGCGTGAAGCGTATCGCGATTCTGAATGCCGGTACGATTCCGGATCGTGGGACGTACGGAGTCTTTCTTGCGGGAGAGCGATCGAAGCCGGTGAGAGTGGGCGAACTCGACGAAGAGATGGTGTTTGAGAGCAGAACGGGAGAGACGTTTCTGCTGGGGGCTTCGGCATGGAGGATTGAAGAGATCACTCACGACCGTGTGCTGGTTTCTCCCGCACCTGGAGAGGCTGGGAAGATGCCGTTCTGGCACGGGGACAGGCCGGGGCGGCCGATCGAGTTTGGGCGCAAGATAGGCGCGCTGGTGCGAGAGATGCGTGAGGCTCCGCGCGCCGTTGCGGTGACGCGGCTTATAGAGAAACACGATCTCGATCTGAGTGCTGCGGAGAACGTGCTGCGGTATCTGGCGGACCAGGAGTTGGCTACGATCATCGTTCCTGATGATCGCAATATTGTGATTGAGCGCGTGCGGGATGAGCTGGGTGATTGGCGGGTCTGTGTGTTGACTCCCTTCGGCAGCAGAGTTCATATGCCCTGGGCGATGGCGGCGACGGCGCGGATTCGAGCCGAGGGCGGACCGGATGTGGAGACGATGTGGAGCGAGGATGGCTTCGTGCTTCGCTTTCCGGAGACGGAAGATCCACCGGCGATTGAACCGCTGTTGCTGGAGCCTGGCGAGGCGGCGGAGTTGGTGCTTCGGCAGCTTGGTGCTACGGCGCTGTTCGCGGCGAAGTTCCGTGAGAGTGCGGCGCGGGCGTTACTGCTGCCGAGGCGAAGGGCAGATGGGCGTAGTCCTCTGTGGCAGCAGAGGAAGCGGGCTTATGACCTGCTGAGTGTGGCGAGTCGATATGCTTCATTTCCAATTCTGCTGGAGGCGTACCGCGAGTGCATGCGCGATGTGTTCGATATGCCTGCGCTGATTGAGGTGTTGCGATTGATCAGCAATCGAAGCCTGCGGGTGCATACGGTGGACTCGCGGACGCCTAGTCCGTTCGCGTCGGCGTTGCTGTTCAGTTACGTTGCGAATTACATCTACGACGGCGATGCTCCGCTGGCGGAGAGACGAGCTCAGGCACTGTCGATCGATCAGGATCAGCTGCGGGAGTTGATGGGCGATGCGGACATGCGCGAGTTGCTTGACCTCACGGCCATCGAGGAGACGGAAGAGCAGTTGCAGGGACTGGTGAACAGTGCGAAGGCGCGCACGATGGATGGAGTCCACGATCTGCTGCTGCGGCTTGGCGATTTGACGAAGGAAGAGCTGCGAGCGAGATGCGCTGCTGATACGGTTGCCGAGAGTGCGACTCGGCTTGTGCGCGCTCGCAGAGTGCTGGAGGTGTTTATTGCTGGTCAGCGGAGGTTGATTGCGGTAGAGGATGCGGCGCGTTATCGCGATGCGTTGGGAGTGCCGCTGCCGTCTGGACTTCCTGCGGCATTTCTGGAGCCTGCTCCGGACGCGATGTTGGACCTGGTGCGACGCTATGCGCGGACGCATGGACCGCTTACGACGCAAGAGGTGGCGGCACGTTTCGGGATTGGCATGGAGAGTGCGGAGGCTGTGCTTGAGCGCCTGGTGCAGATGGACAGGGTTGTCGAAGGCGGGTTTCGGCCAGATGGAGTGCATCGTGAGTGGTGTGACGATGAGGTCCTGCGGACGATTCGGCGGAAGAGTCTGGCGCGGCTTCGCAAAGAAGTTGAGCCGGTTGAGCAGAGGACGCTGGCGCGCCTGATTACCCGGTGGCAGGGCGTGGTGCAGCCGCGGCGCGGACTGGACGCTCTGCTGGATGTGATTGAGAGTCTGCAGGGAGCGCCGGTGCCGGCTTCGATTCTGGAGAGTGAGATTCTTCCGGCGCGCTTGATTGGCTATCGGCCGAGCGATCTCGATATGCTGATCGCTGCAGGCGAGGTGGTGTGGGCTGGGTTGGAGCCACTTGGTGAGCGTGACGGTCGCCTTGGCCTCTATCTTGCGGAGAAGCTTCCTGAGCTTTGGCCGATCGGGCGTTCGGTGGATGAGAAGAATCTGACGGATCGGGAGGCCGGGGTGATTGCGCAGCTGCGCGCGCGAGGCGCGCTGTTCTTTCAGGAGATTCACGAGGGGGTTGGCGGAGGGTATCCGGGAGAGACGCTGGATGCTCTGTGGGAGCTGGTGTGGCAAGGATTCGTTACGAATGATGGGATGGCCGCGCTGCGGGCTTACTGTGAGCGGCCTTCGACGAACAGGCCGGCGCGCAAAGTGCATCAGCAGGGCGCTGCTTTCCGGTCGAGGCGGACGACTCCGCCGACAGGGCAGGGTCGTTGGGCGCTGAATGCGGCGGCGTTTAATGCGGAGCGCTCCACAACGGAGTGGAGCCATGCCATGGCCCAGCAGCTTCTGCACCGGTACGGTGTTGTGTTTCGTGAGACGGCGCATGCGGAGAATCTGCTGGGAGGATTTTCGGCTGTGTACGACGTGTTAAAGGCGATGGAGGAGAGTGGTCGAGTGCGGCGCGGATACTTCGCGGCGGACCTTGGCGCGACACAGTTTGCTCTGCCATCGGCTGTAGACCTGCTGCGTTCGTTGCGTGCGCGACGCGAGGATGAGAAGCCGGAGATGCTGCAACTGGCCGCGACCGACCCGGCGAATCCGTATGGCGCGCTGCTTCGTTGGCCTGCGCCGCCAGATGCTGGGTCTTCCCTGACGCGAAGCGTTGGAGCACGCGTGATTTTATGTGATGGCGCACTGGTGGCGTATCTGCGGCGCGGCAATCCAAATGTGCAGGTCTTTCTGCCGGAGGAGGAGCCGCAACGTGGACACGTGGCTCGCTCGCTCGCGGAGTTTTTGGTCGAGCGGGTCCAGGAGCGTAGTGATGAAGGCGACTCACGTGCGGGAATGCTAATCGCGACGGTCAATGGTGTGCCCGTGGCGGAGCATCCGATGGCGAAGACTCTGCTGGAGGCGGGGTTTGCGGCGGCTCCGATGGGCTTCAATGTGAGGAAGAAACTGCCTCCATTGCCGGGAGTGCGAAGCGAGACGAGGCCAAATGCCTGAGGGAGATACCATCTTCCGGTCGGCGCGAGCCCTGCATCGAGCGTTGGCTGCCAAGGTCGTGACTGGATTCGAGACTGGGCTGGCGAAGCTGGCTCGGGTGAATGACGACGCTGCGCTCGCTGGGAGGACTATCGAAAGGGTGGAGTCGCGCGGGAAGTGGCTGCTGATCTACTTCAGCGGCGATCTGATTTTTGCTGACGCATATGTTGATGAGCGGAAGCTGGCATATATATAGGCCTAGTGAACGATGGAGGATGCCAAGGAGCAATATGCGGATCGTGATCCGTACGTCTGATTGGGAGGCCGTTGCCTTCAACGTGCAGATCGCGGAGTTCCATACGGCGCGGTCGCTTGCGCGATCGAGCCAGGTACCGCAACTCGGGCCCGATCTTCTCTCACCGGAGTTTTCTGTTGGAGCCGGAGCACAACGGCTGGAGGCATACGGACGGGAGAATCCGGATGCGGAGCTCGGCGTGGTGTTGTTGAATCAGCATGTGATGGCCGGGCTGGGAAATGTCTACAAGAGCGAAGTCGCGTTTGCAGCAGGGGTGAATCCTTTTCGGGCGATGCGCACGCTTGAGCGTGTGGAGATGGAGCGGTTAGTGGAGTTCGCGCAGAGATATATGAAGGCCAATGTCGCGGACGGGAGCAGCGGGTCGATTGTGACCTATCAGGGGAACCGGCGGACGACTCCCGTGATGGACCGCGAAGAACGTTTGTGGGTTTATGGACGGCAGGGGGAAGAGTGCAGAAGATGTGGAACTGTAGTCATGATGCGAAAACAGGGGCTGCAGGCGCGGTCGACGTACTGGTGTCCAACCTGCCAGCCTTGGATAGGCGAAGGTGAGCCACCGGTCGGGAGAGATCGGATCGTGCGGCGAGGAAGATAGGCAGTTGACCAAGGTCGTCACTGTGTAGGAGAGAACGAATGCTCGAGAGTGCGGTGCTTCGTCCGGGAGTCGTGATTGCAGCGCTGCTGACGCTCCTGCCGTTTCTTGTGGCGGCGTTTTGTGCAGGGCGATTGCCAGCGTGGGGCGAGGCGATTCCTGCACGCGTAGGACTGGTTTGCCCCGCCTTGCTGTCTGTGCCATATGGGCTGGTTGCGTGGTCGTTTGGGATCTTTCGATGGGAATGGTTCGGGTTATATGCCGTGCTGCCAGTTGCGGTCGCATGGCTGCTGCAACGGGCGAAGCGGGCTGATTCTGAAGAGAGGGGCGACTGGCGCGATTTTCTGGTGCTGGCGGTTCTGGGGTTGGCGGTGGACCTGCGCTGGTTTGAGGGCGCATGGCCGGCGCGGATGGCGGTCTTCAACAAGATGCTGCTGCTGGATGCGGGAATCTATGGGTTTCTTGTGATTCGGCAGTTGTCGGGAGTGGGGTTCGATCTGCGGCTGCGGTGGCGTGACGTTAGGATTGGGCTGCGGGAGCTGCTGTTCTATATGCCGATCGCTGTGCCGCTCGGGTTGGGACTGGGATTTCTGCGATTTCACGCTATATGGCCGAGGCCGCTGATAGCTGTGACGGCGTTTGTGTTCACGTTTTTCTTTATTGCCGTACCGGAGGAGTTATTTTTTCGCGGGTGGCTGCAGAATTTGCTGGAGCGGCGGATGGGAAGGTACCCAGCGCTTCTGGTGACGGCGGTGCTCTTTGGTCTCACACACTTCAACAAGCGGACGGTGCACTTCAACTGGAGGTACGTGTTGCTGGCGGCGCTGGCGGGGATCTTCTACGGACGGGCGTGGCGCGCGGAGCGCAGAGTGGGGGCATCGGCGGTGACCCACGCTTCGGTGGACACGATATGGTCGCTCTGGCTGAGATAGTGGTGAGCTGATCGGTAGTGAAGGTAGCCGAGACCGACGCGCATGTTGTGGCTGATATGCGCGGGAACGGTTACTGCGAGGCATATTCCGAAGATGGCGTGGGTGATGCCGAGTGTGTAGAGGTTGCGATAACGAAGGAAGAGCAGGCAGGCTACGAGTCCCCAAACGATTGTCGCAACAGTGAGCACGGGATTAGGAAGATGGGCGAGGCCAAACAGACCGACGGCCGTGATGACGGCGCTCCACTTGCTTGGGAGCAGGCGCAGCAGGCGGAGGAGGACGAAGTCCTGCAGGAGAAACTGTTGGACGAGTGACCAGATTGCATATCCCCAGAATGCCTTGAGGAAGAGAGCGAGGCTTGGCGGCTGGTGCAGCGTCTGGAGCCTGCGCGCGATGACGACGGCAACGCATGCGCCAAAGAGCGCGGCTCCAATGACCCAGGAAGATCGGACGAAGCCGGAGAGGCGAAGGCCCATGGTATTCAGGCCGTCGAAGGAGAGGAAGGATACGAGGAGAATCCAGGTAAGCGGAGCGAAGTAGAGAAGTCTCTGCCAGGGACGCGGCAACCAGATGATGAGCAGGATAAGACCGAAGCCGACGGAGAGCTCGATCAGTTCGCGCCGCTTTGGGCGTACGACGAGTGAGTCGGTGGTGGCGAGCGCCGGGTTGGAGGCTTCGCTGGGTGCCATCGCGAACTCTTCTGGGAATTTTACTGCGGCGGAGAGGAGTTCTGGGGCTTCTCCTTATCCTTGTTTCCGCCTCCGAAGATCTTCTGGAAGAAGTTTTTCTTCTTTTCTGGCTGCGCAGGCTGAGCGGGCTGCGGCGGGTTGCTGTTCTGCTGCGCTGGTTGCGGAGGAGACGCGGGTTTAGCTCCTGGCATCAGCGGCACGGTGGTCTGCTGCTCGGGATGGCCTCCTGCGCCGAAGATCTTCTGGATGAAGTTCTGCGGGCTCTCGGTCATCTGGCTGCATGAGTTGATCGGAGCGGTGCCGTCGAGGAAGGCGACGTTCATGGAGTTGTCGGGGCAGCTTGAATCGGCGAGCAGGTTGGTGGTGCGGTCGATGCGGACGACAGTGATGCCTTCGGGCGGCGAGAACTCGTGCACATCGGAGTATTGTGGAAGCTTGATGGCGCTCTTCATAAACTCGGTCCAGATAGGTGCGGCGGCGTGGGCGCCTTCGATCTTGATGTCGGTGTAATCGTCGTTGCCGACCCAGACGATGCAGATGAGGTTGGAAGTGTAGCCAGCGAACCAGGCATCGTGGCTGGTGCCGGTCTTTCCTGCGGCGGGGGCGGTGAAGCCGTGGCCGCGAACAGCTCCTGCAGGAGTTCCGTAGTTCATGGTGCCTTCGAGCAGAGACTGCGTGAGATAGGCGACACGGGGATCAAGGATCTGCTTGGCTTCGGGAGAGAAGTCCGAGACGATGTCGCCGTTCGGGTTCCGGACGGAGGCCAACATCCATGGCGTGAGGTGAACTCCGTTATTGGCGAAGACCGTATAGGCTCCGGCCATGTCAAGTGGGGTGGCGTCGTAGGCTCCGATCGAAACGGAGGGAGTTCCTCGCGCGCTGGTGATGCCGGAGGCGCGGGCAAGCGCGGCGACGTTTTGGAAACCTACCATCTGGCCTAACTGGATGGTGGCGTTATTGAGAGAGTGGGCCAAGGCATAGGCGGCGGTCACGTCTCCACGGAAGTCGCCCTTGAAGTTGTTTGGGGTGTATGTCTGGCGGCCGTTGTCGAAGGTGAATGTCGTGGGGACGTCGCTGAGCTGAGTGAGCGCGGTGAAGACTCCGCCGTTGTCGCCTAGCTGTGTGCCGTTGAGGCTGGTGTTATAGGCGGTCGCGTAGACGAAGGGTTTAAAGATGGAGCCTGTGGGTCGCTTAGCGACAGCATGGTTGAGCTGTGAGGTGCCGTAGTTGCGTCCACCGACGAGAGCGAGAACCTGGCCGGTATGTGGATTGAGGGCAATAAGCGCGACCTGCGGATAGACGATGGGCGCGGTGCTCTTGCCGTGCATCTTGCGGACGAGTTCGTCGACGTTCTTGATGCCGATGTCGACCGCATCAGAAGCTGCGCGCTGGAGGTCTGGATCGAGCGAGGTGTAGATGCGGAGATCCTGGTGGGCGAGGTCCTGATCGCCGATGCGCTGCACGAGCTGGTCATGGACGAGGTCAACGAAGTAGGGCGCCTCGCTGGCGTCGACATTAGGCGGCGCTAGATGGAGGGGCTCGGCCTTGGCGTGCTCGGCCTCGGAGGCGGTAATTGCTCCGGTCTCGACCATGGAGTCGAGGACGATGTTGCGGCGCTCGAGGGCGCGCTCGGGGTGACGGTAGGGGTCGAGACGGCTGGGACGCTGGATCATGCCTGCGAGCAGGGCGTCCTCAGCAGTGTCGAGCTGCTTGAGGTCTTTGCCGAAGAATGCCTGCGAGGCCTCGCCGAAGCCGTTGATGTCGTAGCTGCCGCGGTGACCGAGGTTGATCTCGTTCGCGTACATCTCGAAGATCTGCTGCTTGGAGAAGCGCGCCTCGAGCTGGAAGGTGATGAGCAGCTCGATCATCTTGCGCTTCACGCTCTTTTCGGGAGAGAGGAAGAGGTTTTTGGCCAGCTGCTGGGTGAGTGTTGAGCCGCCGCAGCGCCGACGGCCGGTGATGATGTCGGTGACGCCGCACTTGATGATGCGGCCGTAGTTGATGCCGCCGTGCTCGAAGAAGTTGCGGTCTTCGATGGAGGTGACCGCCTGGACGAGCCGCGGGGGGATGTCTCCGTAGCTGAGCATGCGTCGCTTGGTGCGGTTCTTGTCCTCGGAGAGCGCGGTAATGAGCTGGGGTTCGAGCTCATAGGCGCTGAGGGCGGCGCCGTTCTCAGCGGTGATCTTCTGGACGCTGCCGCCGGTGGTGTCGATGGTGGCGCCGTCGGTGGAGTGGTAGCTCTGCGGGCCGGGCTTGATGAAGATGTTGTCGCCGTTGAGCTGGTAGGTGCCCAGCCGCGTGTTTGCGTTGTAGCCTGCGCGGCGGAGATCGGCGGCGATCGCAGCGGCCGTGTACTTCTGGCCGTTGCGGATCTCGCGCGGAGCGGCGTAGATCTGCGAGACGTTGGCAAAGATATGGCCGGAGGCCAGGCGGTCGTCTACGACCTTCTGATATTTGTGGTAGTAGTAGCCGAAGACGATGGCGAACAGAACGGCGCAGGCGAGAAAGACAACGATGGCGCCACGCAGGATGCGACTCCGCAGACTGCCTTTTCCCACTACTGTGCTGGCGGCGTATTTGAGCTTGACGGGCAAACGGATTCTTTCTCGTTAGACGCTTAGATGGTACTAGCAGCCTATCGGGGTTGCAGCGAGGATGTTATCTGGGCTGCTACCTCTTTGGTGGTATCGCTTATCGTGATGTCCCGATTGAGTTTATGGAGGCGGTCGACAAGCTCGACCTTTCCTTCAGCGACTCCGCGTCCGATGTTGATGCGATAGGGGATACCGACGAGGTCGGCGTCTTTGAACTTGACCCCGGCGCGCTCGTCGCGGTCGTCGA
Source organism: uncultured Acidobacteriaceae bacterium (assembly GCA_963741395.1). Classification (GTDB taxonomy): domain Bacteria; phylum Acidobacteriota; class Terriglobia; order Terriglobales; family Acidobacteriaceae; genus Edaphobacter. Next base: position 382,028 of record CAVUHV010000005.1, on the reverse strand, counting down.
GAAGGACGTCGAGGCCGGCGGAGGATAGCTCGGCGGCGACTTTTTCTCCGGCAGCGAGGAGGCTGGCGTCGGCGACGTTGGTGATGGTGACGACGACCTGGAAGGGAGCGATGGCTGGGTGCAGGGCGAAGGCGGAGCCTTCGTTTGCGGCGGCTGAGGTCTCGATTGCGGCAGTAAGGATGCGCTCGATTCCGATGCCGTAGCTGCCCATGATGGGCGTGACCTCTTTGCCGTCGCGGTTGAGGACGGTGGCTCCCATGGACTTGGAGTATCTGTAGCCGAGCTTGAAGATGTGGCCGACCTCGACGGCCTTGCCGATGCGGAGCGGGGAGCCGTCGATGGGGCAGCCTTCGCCCTCGATGACGTTGCGGACATCGGCGATGAGGGTGGGCTTGAAGTCGCGCATGGGGGTGACGTTGCGGAGGTGGTACTCCTCCTTGTTGGCTCCGGCGATGAGGTTGGTGCGGCCTTCCAGGGCCTTGTCGAGGATGACGAGGGTGCCGGGCTTCTTCGGGTGCGGCGCGGCCTCGAGGTCGATGGGGCCGAGGTAGCCTGCTGGGGCTTTGAAGACCTCGAGGATCTCTTCGGGCAACATCGGGCGGAGCTCCCCGCCAGCGATGGCGAAGAGCTTGGCCTCGTTGAGGGAGTGATCGCCGCGGAGGAAGACGACGACCGGCCGCAGTTTGCCTAACTTAGCGTGATCAGCCTCAGGCAGCGCAGCCATGTACGCCATGGTCTTGATCTGATACTGCGGCTGGACGTTAAGGAATGCGCCTACTTCCTCGATGGTGCGCTGGCCGGGTGTGTGGACGAGTTCGGGGGAGCCGTCGCCGGTTGGGGCGAGGTCTTCGACCGGTTCGAGACGGCTCGTGGCTTTTTCGAGGTTGGCGGCGTAGCCGGAGACGCTCGAGGCGATGAGGTCTTCGCCGGCTTCGGTGTATACCATGAACTCCTGCGAGGCGGAGCCACCCATGGCTCCGGAGTCGGCTTCGACGGCGACGAACTCGAGGCCACAGCGGGTGAAGATGGCGCGGTAGGCCCGGTCGTGCTTGTTGTAGCTCTCGTCGAGGCCGGCTTCATCGATATCGAAGGAGTAGGCGTCCTTCATGATGAACTGGCGAACGCGTAGCAGGCCGGACTTGGGACGCGGCTCGTCGCGGAACTTGGTCTGGATCTGGTACCAGATTTGGGGGAGCTGCTTGTAGCTGCGCAGCTCGTTGCGGGCGATGGAGGTCATCACCTCTTCGTGGGTCATAGCGAGGCAGAGCTCGGCGCCTTTTCGGTCCAGGAGGCGGAACATATTGTCGCCCATGACGGTCCAGCGGCCGGACTCCTCCCATATCTCTCGCGGATTGAGCGCGGGCAGCAGGAACTCCTGGCCGATCTTGTCCATCTCTTCGCGGACGATGGAGATGATCTTGTTGATGGAGCGGTTGCCGAGGAAGAGGTAGCTGTAGATGCCGGCTCCGAGCTGGCGGATGTAGCCCGCTCTGAGGAGGAGCTTGTGGCTGGCAACTTCGGCGTCTGCGGGGGCTTCACGAAGGGTGGGGATAAAGAGTTGCGACCAGCGATGCATGCTTTTGTGGGTGACCTTCCGGCTCTTTGAGCGAGGCTTTTGATGTTTCCAACTATTTTACCGTTCGTGTGGATAAGAAGCGGTCAGAGGTGGGCCGGAGCGTTCAGCGAGAGCCTGTAGCGGCACTTGCGAGGGTGCCCGTTGCGATGAACGATGCAGTCCGGGGGGACATCGACGATCTCGACAAACTCGGCACCGGCGAGTTCGAGAGTGCGGCGCGAGGCGAGGTTCTCGGGGTCGCAGGTGATCCAGATTGGATCGAGACGGAATTGCCGGGCAAAGGGAAGCAGCAGGCGGACGGCGCGGGCGGCGTAGTGATGTCCGCGATGCTCTGGGGGAGAACGCCGTAGCCGATGTGGCCGGCGTAGAGCTCGAGGTGGAACGTTGAGCCGATGCTGAGGCGGATGTTGCCGAGTTCTTCGCCGGTATCCAGGTGGAACATGAGGAACTGGTAGGTGGGGACGTGATGGACCGGATGGATTTCAAACCGGCTCAGCCGAAGCTCGAACTCCTCGTCGCGGAGGTCTCCCGGACGTACGGGCATGATGAGCGGAGAAGTCATTCCGGGTTAGATGAGTTCAAGGGTCCAAAGGTCGTGGAGATGGATTACGCCTTCTGTTGTTCCGTCTGGCTGCGTGACGATGAGCGAAGTGATTTTTTTTTCCTCCATCAGGGCGAGCGCTGAAGACGCGAAGGCATCGGCTCCGATGGTGAGGGGATGGCTATTCATGATCTCGCCGGCGTTGTGGTCGAGGGCTTTGCCGCCGTCGCGTTCGAGCAGGCGGCGGAGGTCGCCGTCGGAGATCATGCCGAGGAGCTTGCCTTCGGGACTGAGGACGGTGGTCATGCCGAGCTTCTTGCGGGACATCTCGTAGATAACCTGGGGCATGGGTGTGCCGGGGCCGACCTTTGGGAGGGCGTCGCCGGAGTGCATGAGTTCGCTGACGCGGGCGAGGCGTTTGCCGAGGCGGCCGCCGGGGTGCAACTCGGCGAAGTCTTCAGCCTGCCATCCTCGGCGGCGGCTCACCTCGAGCGCGAGCGCGTCGCCTAACGCGAGCATGACGGTGGTTGAGGCGGTAGGAGCGAGGTTGTGGGGGCAGGCCTCGGTAGAGACGCTGGTGTCGAGGACTATATCGCTGGCCTTGGCAAGGGTGGAGGTAAGGCAGCCACAGAGCGTGATGAGCTTATCCGCGAGGCGCTTGAGGAGCGGAAGGAGGCGGAGGAGTTCTTCGGTCTCGCCGCTGGCCGAGAGGGTGAGGACGGTGTCTCCGCGCGACAGCATGCCAAGGTCGCCGTGGAGTGCGTCGGTGGGGTGCAGGTAGTGCGCGGGGGTTCCCGTGGACCGGAGGGTCGCGGCGATCTTGCGGGCGATGATTCCGCTTTTTCCGATGCCGGTGACAATGATGCGGTTGTGGGTTGTCGTGGCGTGAAGGAGCAGATCGACTGCCTGGTTGAACGAGGCCAGCATGGGGCCGTCGAGGCGGCGGGCGAGCTCTTCGAGCGCCGCGGCTTCGATACGCACGAAGCTTGAGGGCTTTGTCGGATCTGACGGATTAGTCGGGGTTTGGGACATGATTCGGGCCTTCCCGATGCTAGCAGAGAGGTGTGGGCCGCGAGACTTGAGACAGGACTGTATCCGGCGCCGCTCCCAGTACGTCGAATGGGAGGCTGCAGAGGGTTTTGCTCTAAACTGGAAGAGATGGCGCTTTGGCGCGCCTGCCGGAAGGGAAGTGGTTGGCAATGCGTAAAGTTGTGGTTTTGTTGGTGATGGTTGCAGGAATCACGCTGATGCTGTGGGCGGGGTGGCATAACCTGCGGGAGCGGAAGCTGGCGATGCAGCGCATGCAGGAAAGCCACGCGACGTTGGTCCCTGACAAAGGGGACAGCGCGGCGGGCCCGGTGCTGGAAGGTCCGACACTGAACGGCAAGGCGGCTCCTGCATTTGTTCTTACGACCCTCGACGGTAAGAAGGTGTCCCTTGCGGACTATAAGGGTCGTCCGGTCCTGGTGAACTTCTGGGCGACGTGGTGCGCTCCGTGCAAGCTGGAGATGCCGTGGTTTGAGGAGTTCCGCAAGCAGTATGGAGGGCAGGGATTCGAGATCCTCGGGATCACCGATGATGCCGACGCCGGCAAGGACGAGATCGCCAAGGCAGTGCAGAAGACCGGGGTGACGTATCCGATTCTGCTGGCCGACGGCAAGATCGACAAGGCGTACGGCGCGACAGACTATCTGCCGATGTCGTTCTATGTCGACAGGAACGGAGTGGTTGTCGAGGAGACGGCGGGGCTCGGGACCAAGGACGAGATTGAGGCGAACATCAAGAAGGCGATTGCCTCGGGCAGCAAGACCGTAACGGCTGGTGGGGAATGAAGCGCGTACTGCTGATCGGGCTCGTGATGCTCAGTGGTATTTTGACCGCGCAGGAGGTGAACCTTAGCGCACCTGCGCCGAAGCCGAAGCAATACATCAGCTATGCGTCTGAGGAGCAGCTGGTGAAGGCGCGGAAGGCAGCCGTAGCAGAGCTTCGCTTTCGCGTTGCCGATGGCTTTCATGTGAACTCGCACACGCCCAAGTCGGAGCTGCTGATCCCGACGGTGCTCAAGCTTGAGCCGGTCGATGGCGTGAAGGCGGAGGCGGTGGAGTATCCGGCAGGAACGGCGTACAGCTTCAGTTTTGAGCCAAACGAGAAGCTGGACGTTTACACCGGTGTCTTTACGGTGAAGGTGCCCGTAGTGGCTGAGGCCGGCAGCCATGTCGTCAACGGGACGCTGCGATACCAGGCGTGCGACAACGCGGCATGTTATCCGCCGAGGAGCCTTCCCGTACAGTTGATTGTGACGGCGAAGTAGCGAGAGCGGTTCTCCCCACATAGTGCAATGCAGCGACTGCTTTGTGCGATGGCATGATGAAACGAGACGGCTAAGAGACCAAGCAGGACGCAATGGACGAGTTCAGAAGGCTGACAAGGCTGCCGGCGTATGTGTTCAACATCACCAGCGAGCTAAAGGCTGCGGCCCGCAAGCGCGGCGAAGACATCATCGACTTTGGGATGGGCAACCCGGATGGCGCGACTCCGAAGGCCATCGTGGACAAGCTGATTGAGGCCGCGCAGAAGACGCAGACGCACAGGTATTCGCTGTCGCGCGGAATCCCACGGCTGCGGCGTGCGATCACGAACTGGTATAAGACGCGCTACAACGTCGATCTCGACCCTGAGACGGAGGCCATTGTCACGATCGGCTCGAAGGAGGGAATCGCACACCTCTGCCTTGCGGTGCTCGATGACGCCGACACGGTTGCGGTTCCAAACCCCAGCTACCCGATTCATATCTTCGGGCCAGTGATTGCCGGCTCGAAGGTGCAAAGCATTAATGTCGCGGATACGAGTGCAGATGAGGTGTTGGCGCGTCTGGAGTATGACCTGCCGCGTATGGAGCCGCGGCCTAAGCTGCTGATCCTGAATTTTCCGGCGAACCCGACGACGCAATGTGTCGAGCTGCCGTTCTTTGAGCGCGTCGTTGCGCTGTGCAAAGAACTTGGGATCTACCTTATTCACGATCTGGCCTATGCGGACATCGTCTTCGATGGCTATCGTGCGCCAAGCGTGCTGGAGGTTCCCGGAGCGAAGGACGTTGCAGTGGAGTTCTTCACGCTCTCCAAGAGCTACAACATGCCGGGATGGCGTGTTGGATTTATGGTCGGCAATAAAAAGCTGGTGTCCGCGCTCGGACGTATCAAGAGCTACTTCGACTATGGGACGTTTACGCCGATCCAAGTGGCTTCGATCGCCGCGCTCGAGGGGCCGCAGGAGTGCGTGAAGCAGATTCGCGACAACTACAAGGCTCGTCGAGATGTGCTAGTGCCGGGTTTGAATAAGCTGGGCTGGCCTGTAGAGCTGCCGAAGGCGACGATGTTCGCGTGGGCAAAGATTCCGGAGCAGTACCGCGCGATGGGCTCGGTGGAGTTCTCAAAGAAGCTGCTGACCGAGGCGAAGGTGGCTGTAAGCCCCGGTGTTGGATTTGGAGAACACGGCGACCAGCACGTGCGCTTCTCGCTGATTGAGAATGAAGAGAGAACCAGGCAGGCCTTGCGAGGCATCAAGCAAATGTTCCGGAACGGATAAATAGTTTTGGAGTAAAGGGCGGCCGGCGGAGAGTGTCGGCTCCCCGCCGGCGCGGTTGCTCAGGCCGCAGCCTGAAGGTTGACATGCTCGGCGATGTGGGTGAGCAGTTCGTCGGCGGCTTCCTCTTCCTCCAGGATCGATTGGAGAACCTCGGCGTCGGCGCCGAGACCAAGGATAGTAGCCCAGGTTCGCAGAGTTCCGTAGACAGCGATCTCATGATGCTCAACCTGCTGGCCGGCGGCGATGAGGGTAATGTCGCGGATCGCTATGTCTTTCGCATCCTTGATGCCGTCCTGGGCTTCGGTGATGAGGCTGCCGATGACCTTGCAGGTGCTCGTTGAGGCATCGCCCGTTGACGCCCGGAGGAGGCTCTCAACCTTGGCGACATGACCCTGTGTTTGCTGGAGATGGTCTTCGAACGCTGTGGCGAGTTCTGCGTCGGTAGATTTCTCGATCATGGTGGGCAGGGCTTTGGTGATCTTCTGCTCCATGTCGAGGGCTTTCTGGAGGTTGTCGATGTAAAGGGTGCGTAGGTCTTCGATGTTTGCCGAGAATATCTTCATGAGTTGAGACTCCTTTGGATTCGGGCGCAAGAACGTTGCTGCGCCAGATGCGCATTATTTGGTTCGAGATGTCTAAGGTGGTGAGGTGGCAGCGTACGCCGGGATACTCACGGTCGTGCTCGTTCTGTATGGGTTGGATGCATGAGCTAGAGAGAGGTTGGCTGAGGTCCTGAGTTGTGAAATGCAGGCAGTTTGTCAGAGCGATATACTCGATACGACGCAATATTGACGCGCAGAATCGCGGCGGTTGAAACGGGGGAAAGATGAGCACAGACGGCAATCACTCGAACGGAAGCAGCGTAAACGGCAGTGGATACAAGGTGCCGACGGGGCGCGCGGAGTGGATCATCAAGCGGAAGGCGGAGGCCGAGCGGACAGGTGACTGGAACATGTCGCAGATGCACTTCGCACGCAAGGGTCTGATCACCGAGGAGATGGCCTTCGTCGCGCAGCGCGAGAAGATTTCGCCTGAGCTGATACGCAGCGAGATCGCGAAGGGAACCATGATCATCCCGGCGAATATCAATCACGTCGAGCTTGAGCCGATGGCAATCGGTGTCGAGACGCTTTGCAAGATCAATGCGAACATCGGGAATTCGGCGATCGTGTCGAACGTCGATGAAGAGTTGAAGAAGCTGCATACGGCGGTTCACTTTGGCGCCGATACGGTGATGGACCTCTCAACAGGTGGCGATATTCCGATGATCCGTGAGGCGATTCTTCGCCACTCGCCTGTGCCCATCGGAACGGTGCCGATCTACGAAGCATTGAGCCGCGTAAAGAAGCTCGAAGACCTGAACATTGATCTGTATCTGGAGGTCATTGAGGAGCAGGCGCAGCAGGGTGTGGACTATTTCACGATCCACGCCGGCGTGCTGATCCAGTATGTTCCCCTGGTGGCCAAGCGGATTACGGGGATCGTCAGCCGTGGCGGCGCGATCCTGGCGCAGTGGATGACTCATCACCACAAGCAGAACTTCCTGTATGAAAACTTCGACCGCATCACGAAGATCATGGCGAAGTATGACGTGAGCTACTCGCTGGGTGACGGGCTGCGTCCGGGCTGCGTCGCCGACGCGAGCGACGAGGCGCAGTTCGCCGAGCTGAAGACGCTGGGCGAGCTGACCCGTCAGGCGTGGAAGGACGACGTGCAGGTGATGATCGAGGGTCCGGGCCACGTGCCGATGGACAAGATCAAGGAGCAGGTCGACAAGGAGGTCGAGCTTTGCGACGGCGCTCCGTTCTATGTGCTGGGACCGCTGGTGACCGACATCGCTCCAGGCTATGACCACATCACGTCGGCGATCGGCGCAGCGATGATCGGCTGGCACGGCGCATCGATGCTTTGTTATGTCACTCCGAAGGAGCATCTCGGGCTGCCGAATGAGAAGGACGTGAAAGACGGCATCATCGCGTACAAGATCGCGGCACATGCGGCGGACATTGCGCGGCACCGGCCGGGAGCGAGGGACCGCGACGATGCGATCTCGCATGCGCGTTACACGTTCGACTGGGAGAAGCAATTTGCTTTGTCGCTCGACCCGGAGACCGCTCGCGGGATGCACGACGAGACCCTGCCGGACGACTACTACAAAGAGGCTGCGTTCTGCTCGATGTGCGGGCCGAAGTTCTGCTCGATGAACTGGTCGAGCAAGGTGGATAAGTTCAACGAAGAGCAGTACGGCCTGAAGAAGCCTGATCTAACCCAGATTGTGACGGAACAGATGGCCCTGAGGAGCTAGGCTTAGGGGCGTTAAGTCAGAGAGGCCGTACCCTGATTGAGGTGCGGCCTTTCGTTTTTTCGGGTCATCTGGTGTTTGGTCTGACTCGAACCGGAGGTTGTGAGCGGCGAGGTCGCGGTGAACCGCGAAGCTCGCCGGTTGAGGATTTATAGTTCAGCTCGACGACGTCGTCGGGCTGTGTTGCGCTGAAATTGAAGGCCATTCCCGCAGCGTACGCCAGAGTGAAGCGAGGCGCGGACAGGCAACAATGAGATTCGGGTGACAAGCGTGCCTCGAGAAAGGGTTAGAGTGTGTCCTTTTCCTCGCGGTCAGAACGCATGGCGAGAATGGCGGGGGCGATGATCATGGCGAGGAATACCAGTGCAAGAACCAAGTCGTGAACCATATGGGGATACTCCTTGGGGGCGGCTTCAGCCGTCTCATCAAGGATCATGAGGCCAGTATCGAAGAGGGAACATCCCCCACTTCGGGGCAGACAGTGACCCATTCGTTGTATGGTCTTTTCGGCAGTTTCACGGACGAGGCCGATGTGCTGCTCAGCGGACCCGCAGCTATCTTGCCGCGGCCTCGAGGATTGCAGCGGATCGGTTCAGCGCACCGGCCAGTATTGCCATTTGAGCGTGAGCCCGGCTGAGATCAGAGGCAACGATGGCCTCATTGACGCCCGGAATGACCACGGCGGCGTAGCCGGTGAACTCGCCGGGAGCGTAGATGGTGTGTTTGTACCAGGGGCGGTGCGGCAAGCCTTCAGGGTTGAGCAGCGCCTCTTCTGCTGAACGGAGAGCACCATTAAGTGCAGTGGGATTGTCGGAAGGTTTGAGCTGGCGCGGACGAATGGCCGTGCCGGCAGCCTCGAATCGACGGGCGGCTGCCAGGGCTGGGGCGAAGTCGAGCGGCAGCTTGCCCGCCGCAGCCTGTCGTTGGGCGGTTTCCAGGTAACTGACGACCTCGCGGCCGTAGAGCTGGTAGTCGTAGGGCAGGACGTCGGCATCGGCCATGTGGAGTATCTCGAGGCCGAACACGCGTGCCTGCTGCTGCTCATAGACGAAGGTCGGGTCGGCGAATTTGATGAACCAGTTGTAGTTATCGAAGACCGAATGATAAACGCCATAAGGGCCTTCCGAGCCGATGTCGGTGGATGGCACACCGAGGTGCTGCAGGAACGGCGTGTAGTCGGAGCCTGAGCCGAGATCTCCGACGTGGACATCATCTTCGACGACTGCGTTGTAACGGGAAGGACCGTTTCCGGTTGCGGCAACGCTGTTGATGCTGCGTTCCGCCTCAATATTCTGGTCTTCTTTCCACTGCTCGTAGACGGTTCCGCCCTTGGGGCTTGCGACCTCTTTGGTGACCTCACGGACGAACTCCTTGAGCGATGGCACAGCCGACGCCTTGAACTCGGTACCCGACACTCCGACGTCGGTGTTGAAGTAGGCGACGGCGTGGCTTAGCTCCTGTGCGTGCTGCTCGGCCCATTCGGTGGAACCGATGAGCCCCTCTTCTTCTGCATCCCACGAGCCGATGACGATGGTGCGGCGAGGGCGCCAGCCTTGTTTGAGCAGTTCGCCCAGACCGTGCACGGCCTCAAGCATGGCTGCAGTGCCGGAGTTGGGATCGACGGCGCCATAGACCCATGCGTCGCGATGATTCCCCGCGACGACCCAGTCGCCAGACTTATCGGTTCCCGGAATGGTTCCGACGACATCCCAGATCGTCCGCAGCGCAGTGTCCTGCACGAGCTTCATGTGAACGACTACTTTGTTGCCGTTGCCGGAGCCTCCGATGTGGTACGTGAAGGGAAGAGCTCCCTGCCATGCGCGGGGAGATTCGGCTCCGCCTAGGCACTTGAGAATGGGTGCGGCATCTTTGTAGGAGAGTGGATTGGACGGAATGCTGGGCTGATTGCCATTTAGCTTATCGAGCGGAATGCGCTGGGAGTCGGGAAGGTCGGGGGTCGATGCGACGCCAGGCGTCTGGGGATCGCCGGGATAGATGGGAAGGAACTGAACGGAGCCGCGCTGAACGCCGGTCGCGGGACGATAGGGACCCTTCGGGTAGACGTCGCCGCGGTAGTAGCCATCGTCGGCGGGGTCAGAGTAGATGAGGACACCTTTGGCTCCATATTGCTGCGCGAGATAAACCTTCACGCCGCGAAAATTCGCGCCATAGCGGACGATTACGATCTTGTCCTTGACGCTGATGCCCATGCTTGCGAGTTTCTTGAAGTCGGCCAGGTCGCCGTAGTTGGCGTAGACGACTTCGCCGGTGACGTCGGCTGAGGGTGAGGAGCCGTTGAAGGCGGGCAAGATGCGAGGGTCGTTCTGGAATGGGTCGCCGCCATAGCGCTTTGAATCGACGTGCTCGGGGGTAGGGCCGGACATCAGCTGGTTGCCGTTGGCGTCGAATGCCTCGATGAGAATGCTGATGGGCTTGTTGAGCAGCACCTTATAGGGGACGATCTCGGTCTGGAGACCGGCGGCTTTGAACTTGTCGGCAACGTACGTGGCGGTCGCGTAGTCTTCCGGTGAACTCGCCCAGTGCGGCGCGGCGGTGAGCGTCTTGAGATGCTGGCCGGCCAGGGTTGGATCGGGGACGGCAAGAAAGGCTGTGTCCCACTTCGCCTGCTGGGTGAAATCCCGGTACCCGAAGACCTGCTGTGTTTGACCGTGCGAAGAAGATACGAGAAGAGGCAGAAGGAGCGTCAGGGTACCGAGACGATGCAAGAGCGAACCTCGCAGATTTCTGGGGCGTTGCTCACAGCCTACCAAAGAAAAGGGCGGCGTCTCATCTCTACCAGACTGAGCTGGGAAACAGATCAGCACCGCTCTTACGGTTTGGATAGATAAATCAGGCTGTCACTGGTTGCCCGCAGAACTTGCAACGATTCGCGGCGACGGGAATATCTGACAGGCATTCGGGGCAGGGCTTGACGGCTGGTGCCTCAGATCCCTTGGTGCGGGCGAGCAGCTTTTGCACCGGCAGGACGAGGAAGAAGTAGATGACGAAGGCGATGATGAGGAAGTTGATGCAGGCGGTTAGAAAGCTGCCGTATTTGATGGGCGTGCCGTTGATGTTGAAGACGAATGAGGAGAAGTCCGGCTTGCCTACGAAAGCGCCGATGAGAGGGCTGATCACGTCATCGACAAGCGATTTCGTTATGGCGGAGAAGGCTGCGCCGATGATCACGGCGACGGCGAGGTCGATTACATTGCCTCGCAGAATGAAGTCTCGAAAGCCTTTTAGCATGTATCGATCTCCCTGAATTGTAGTGACTTGCGAGGAGCACCGAGAGTATACGACACGCGCAAACCGATTCGATGTAGAAAGTTTAGCGGCGAGTAGGAACAAGCAGGTTATTGTGAGCTCATCCACCCGGCGTAAGGGTAGAGGAGGAAGAACAGGATCATGCAGAGGGCCATGAGATCCATGTAGACGAGCAGGATGACTCCGCCGTGATACCAGCTCCAGCGTGTTCGCATGCATCGGAGGTGGTCGAGGGTTCCGGTAGCAGCGATGAGGGCAAAGAGGGCAATCCACGGATTCGCGCGGTTGTAAGGAAAGTCCGCGAGCCGGATCGCAGCGCCCAGGCTGACAAGGACCAGAAGCCCGCCGCGCAGGAGAGATCTGTTGCGCGGATTGAAGAAGCGGGGAATCACACCACTATGCTACGGACACTCTTCTACGCGGTGGTCAGTTCGGGCTTCGCTGTTGCGGCCTCGAACATCTCCCGGATGGATTTCTTATAGGGAGCGCGGAGGACGCCGTGCTCGGTGATGATCGCGGTGATGTATTTCGCGGGCGTGACGTCGAAGGCCGGGTTCTCGATGTCGGCTCCGTCGGGTGTTACCTGCTTGCCCTGAGAGTGAGTGACCTCGGTGGGGGAGCGCTGCTCGATGGGGATCTCGTCGCCGTGGAGGGTGGCGAGGTCGATGGTGGAGAGCGGCGCGGCTACGTAGAACGGAATGTTGTGCTCTTTGGCGAGGACGGCGACGGAGTAGGTGCCGATCTTGTTGGCAGTGTCGCCGTTGGCGGCGATCCGATCGGCTCCAACGATGACGGCCTGGACTTTGCCGAGGCGCATTAGCGAGCCGGCCATGTTGTCGCAGAGGACGGTGGTGGGGATGTTGTCGTGGAGGAGCTCCCAGGCGGTTAGGCGGGCTCCTTGCAGGTAGGGGCGGGTCTCGTCGGCGTAGACGTCGATCTTGTGGCCGCGCTCGACGGCGGCGCGGATGACTCCGAGGGCGGTTCCGTAGCCGCAGGTGGCGAGGGCTCCGGCGTTGCAGTGGGTGAGGACGGTGCCTTCGGTGGGCAGGAGGTCCGCGCCATGCGCTCCCATGGCCTTGCAGGCGGCGATGTCTTCGTCATACATCTGCCGGGCCTCTTTGATGAGGGCGGCTTTGATCTGGGCGATGGGCGTTTTGGCGGCGGCGAGGGCGTTGTACTTGTCGCGCATGCGCTCGATGGCCCAGAAGAGGTTGACGGCGGTGGGCCGCGTGGCGGCGAGGGTGTCGCAGATGGTGGCGACCTCGGCGTTGAGGGCCGGGATGGTGGTCGCAGTGCTCTGGCTTACGCCGAGGGCGACGCCCATGGCGGCGGAGACTCCGATAGCGGGCGCGCCGCGGACGATCATGTCGCGGATGACGGTGGCGACCTGCTGGTAGTCGGTGGCGAGGACGTAGGTCTCTTCGAGAGGGAGCTTGGTCTGGTCGAGGAAGTTAACGCCGGTTGGGAGCCATTCTAGGGTCGGGATCATGTCTTTATTAGTTTACTGTTCCTTGAGCTTAGGGGCGAATGTGGCGCTAGGTTGTTAGATCGACAATGTGCGAGCAAAGTCTTCAACATCACTAAGCTTCACACTCCATTCGGAGATACGATCGCCATCTTCGTTGATTGTTACGCGGTCTCCTACAAATGAAAAGATGTTCTCCAGGGAAAACGGCTGTCTCAGCTGGCCGTACCACGGTAACTGATTTTGGAAGTAGACGACGTGCTCTGCTCTGTACATTGGCCACCATTCAAAATTGTCCGCAAATTCCGGACTGACATAGTGAACGATTAGAGCACTTCGATCCTCTCTAAACGGTCCTGATCGCGTTCACAGAAAATTCCGGCTGACATAGTGAACGATTAGAGTGACTTCGATCCCTCTAACAGGGTTTTGATCGCGCTGCGCCACTGAGCTTCGTAATCCGTTTTGTTCCACTGAAACAGGCTTGCATGAAAAGCCTCCTTGAACTCTCCCAGAACCAATTCCCCGACTGCCATCGGTGTTTCTTCGTCATAGAACACCGGCTCATCAAGAAACGATATTGAAAATGACACGCTGCTCACCTCGTCTCTAGCGCCACATGGGCGGCGCGGACGTCGTTGGCGGTGAAGACGGAGTAGAAGGGGGCGTGGGGGGCTCTGGCCTGGATGTTTTCGCGGCCTCCCTGTTCGCGGTCGACTAAGCAGAGGACTCCGATGACGTTCATGCCGGATTGCTGGGTGGCCTCGATGGCGTCGATGGTGGAGCCTCCTGTGGTGCAGACGTCGTCGACGATGACGACGTGGGCTCCGAGCTGGTGGAAGCCTTCGAGGCGGCGGCCGGTGCCGTGGGTCTTTTCGAACTTGCGGACGAGGAAGCCGTGGACGAGAGTGTTGGGGAAGTTGTCATCGAAGCTCCCAATTCCATCTCCGCGAAAACCTTTCTCTTCAAGCTCATCCGGATACTCCGTGATTTCTTGAAGGGCTGCTCTCAGCGCCGGACGCCAGGCGGAGGCGCTGGAGATGTTGGAGACGAGGGGGTCGGCTCCCATGGTGAGTCCGCCGACGGCCTCGGCGTTGGGGAAGTAGCGGCGGATGAGGTCGTAGAGGATGAGTCCGGCGAGGCGGCCACCCTCGGCGTGGAGGGTGGTGGTGCGGCAGTCGATGTAGTAGTCGGACTTCTGGCCGCTGGCGAGGGTGAAGTCGCCCAGCTTGAAGGATTGGGTGGCGAGGATGTTGAGGAGCGCGGTGCGGTTGTCGGGCTTAGTGTCTGGCATGGTTTGGCTCGATTGTAGATTGTGGTATGTCACGTGCGCCCTCCCCCCTGACTTCTGGGTGCAAAGTCTTCATTCTATTTGGCTTAGTTTGGACTTCTGGTGCAAAGTCTTGCATCTAAGCGGTTTACAGGCAAAGTCTTCAAAATAAATGGGTTGTTGGCTAAAAGTTAGAAGCCCCGGATGGCCGGGGCTTCGTCTATTTCTATTGTAGCGATTTGGCGGAATTGCTCTGCCACGCGGAAGCCTTTGTTTTTGAGGGAGATGAGTGGTTTGGGGGCTTGACAGGATTTCTGTGGAAATCTTTTGGGGCATGGTGACTCTGGCATTGCAGTTACTCTCACGCCCAGAAGTCGTGCCTGCCAAGGTATGACAAATCGCGCTTGGGATGCGGGGGTTTCATGCACGCCTTGCCACTCTTCCGAGAGGCGCCTTTATCTGGCGAGCGTTAGAATTCCCCGCATGAATCGAACGCAGGTGTTGGTTACAGCTCAGTGTAGTCTGCTATTTGCGGTCATGAGCGTGGCCCTGGCCGAGGTGCCGAATGCGCCCTCTGGTCTCCTGCCAACTCAAGCGCTGGCTCGGCAAGCGCGAGAATTGCAGAGTGCACCCATAAGCGAGGAAGATAACCAGCGGCGGGTGATTCAGGCCAAGGTATTGCGTCATCGAATCAGCAATTTTATCGTTCAGCAATTGGAAGCACTTCCTTCAATTTCCGGCTCCCAGTTACAAGCGCAGCTCCAAGAGATTCTGTGCAGCCCAGACATAAGCCCATGCGAGGGTAGCTACTCATCGCCTAAGGTATTCGCCGTTGACCCGTGGGGCCCGAAAGCTCAACAGCGCCAAGTCATAGTCGCTTATGAGATTTCTCTTGGATTCATGGGGCCGAACGGGACTCTGGTGACGATTGAGAGCTACGTGTGGCATAAGGACAGTCAGAAGGCAGAGAGAACTTCCCATGGTGGAAGCGAATTCGATGGCCGGCGAGTCAAGTTTGAGCTGCTGACGTGGTATCCGAACGAGTACTGGATCTTCGCATCTGGGCCGCCGCTTGGATGGAGTGGCAGAGCCTATGCAGGTCAAGCCACGCTGTACTGCGTAGGTATTGATAGCGTGAGCACAGTTTGGAAGAGCGGCATTCTGCCGAACCTGACAGTTCAGCGAAACGAATTGGGCTGGGAAGCGAATTACGCTGATCGTGATCGCTTCTACGGAAACCTTCCCGCGCCATGGGTATTCGACGTTTACAAATTCAACTATGACACTCGTCATTATCAGCGGGTGATTCACTATCGCTATGAATCCGGTTATCAGCCAAAGTGACGGTATATCCACGCCACGGCGCACTCTGTAAAGTTGGCAATTCGGACGGGTGGACACGGCCACGTCTTTCGCTGCTTGGCATCGCAAATTATTCTGACGCTTCGACTTCGCCTTCGCTCCGGCCTTCGGCAGAGCGGAATGCCACTTCGCGGCGGCTTTCGAGAGGCCCAAGGAGACCCAAAGCTAAAGCATTGGGCTACCAGCCTTGGGTTACCTAGATGCACCGGCAAGGGCAACAGCGGAGGATTTTTTATAAGGCATGTATTTCGCGGGCTTTGTAGGTTTGTGAGGCGTATAGTGCAGGCGAATTCGAATTCCAACCCAGTTTGCAGAAGAAGGAGAATGAGCATGAAGAGCTTGCTATTCGTTGCTTTGTGGTTGAGCCCGGTCATGGTGTGTGCACAGAGTCCGTTCGACGGCACGTGGAAGTGGAATACGTCTGAGTCCAAGCTGTCGCAGAAACCTTACGTCATGTGGTGAACAAGGGGATGTACGCGTGCGAAAGCTGCGTTCCCAAGATCAATGTGAAGGCGGATGGGAGCGATCAGGCTGTCACGGGACAGACCTATGACACGATCGCGGTTACGGTTGTGGACGCGAACACGATTCACCTCATCACAAAAAAGGCCGGCAAGACAATGCAGGATCAGACCAGGGCGGCATCGGCGGACGGGAAGACGATGACGCTGTCGATGACTAACTATCCTGCCGACGGCAGCCAGCCGTCTAAGGCGGAGGTCAACTTTGTGCGGGTCTCCGCAGGGCCTGCCGGGTCGAACGCGACCGGCGGCACCTGGCGTGTGCACAATCTCAATGAAGACACTGCGGGGCGCACTACCATGTGGAAGGGAACGGGCGATGGGTTGAGCATGTCAACCCCGACGGGCGTGCACTGGGATGCCAAGTTTGATGGCAAGGAGTATCCGGTGAGCGGCACTTATGCGAATGAGACGGTGTCGGTGAAGAAGCTGGGCGACCATGCCGTCGAGGCGACCATCAAGCGCGATGGCAAAGTTCTTGGTGTCGACAAGATTACCGTTTCGGCGGATGGGAAGAACATGACACTGTCGCCGACAACAAGCAAACCGGAAGAGTCTCGACGTAGATTGACGAAAAGCAGTAGCGTGTCCGAAGCGGTTTGGGCGCTCCTGGGATAATACGGGGTTCTTCGCTACTCAGAATGACCGTATTTAGGGGGTGGATCAGACGTTTTCGGAGGGGGAGGGAGCGGCGGCGTGGGGGCCGCTGGGTTACCTCGACGAAGGTCTCGATCCGGATGAGAGGCGGTCGATGCCGGAGACGTCGTCGGCGAGGCGGCTTACCTTTTCGTCGAGGCGCTTGATGTTTTCGGTCGCCAGGAGAATCTGTTTGGCGGCGCTCATGAAGTTGTCGGCGAGGCTCATTGGGTTTCTGCCGGATTGAGTTGGAGGTGCAGTTCGTCGAGCCGCTTGCAGGTGTTCTCGAGCGAGCGGTTTGCGCCTTCGAGCGCGTCGAGGAGTATGGCGGTGTCGACTCCATCATCTTTTCCTCCTCCTCTTTGCGGATGCGGGCTTCGAGGGTCTTGTAGGAGTCGAGGGAGCGGCGGATGATCTCGCCGGAGGAGACCTTCTCCCTGGCGGCGAGCTTTTCGAGCTTACGGCGGTCGCTGTCGCGGAGGAGGACTACGGTTCGGCTGTTTGCACGCTCGGGCTTGGCGGGGGTTGCCATGTGCATAGAGTAGCACATGTGCTTAGTATGTGCATACACTCTGGAGGCAGGAAGCGGATCGCGCTTTCGCGCGATTGCCCCACCCATGCGGTGAGACCGCATGAATGGGGCATCCGGCATCGGTGGCACTCTGCACGTTTATGATGTTTTTAGGTTTGAAAGCGGTTTTTCAGGTGCGATGAGATTGGGAGATTTTATGCGGAACGTCGGAAGAGCTATTTCTACATTCACGATGGCGCTGGCTATAGCGGCGGGTGCGTGTGCGTTCGGGCAGGTTGCGCCATCGGAGATTCCGGCGCATAAGTCTGCGATCGTTTTGTTTGATGGGAAGGATCTGAAGAACTTCGACACGTTTCTCAAGAGCAAGGGGCTGAACTCGGATCCTGAGCATGTGTTTCAGGTGGAGAATTGCGTGGTCCATGTCTCGGGCAAGGAGATGGGCTACATCATCACGAAGAAGGAGTATCAGAATTTTTATCTGCGGGCGGAGTTCAAGTGGGGCGAGGGAACGTATGGAAGCCGCGAGGGGAAGGCTCGGGACAGCGGCATTCTTTATAACGTGCAGGGCGAGCAGAAGGTGTGGCCGCAGTCGATTGAGTTTCAGATTGTGGAGGGTGGGACGGGCGATTTCTGGATGACGGATGGCGCGGCCTTGACGGGGAAAGATGGCACTCGGGTGACCGGCCCGGCGGGGAAGGCGATGAATATCGACCGCTTTGGCAAAGGGCCCTGGGTGAATGTGGTGGGATATCGCGATCCGGCGGGCGAGGTGGAGAAACCGCATGGAGAGTGGAATGTGCTGGAGCTGGTGACTCAGGGGAATGACGTCAAGCAGTACGTCAATGGGAAGCTGGTGAATGAAGGGATTGATCCTTTTCCTGCGAGTGGGAAGATACTTTTTCAGTCGGAGGGGGCTGAGGTTTATTTCCGGGATATGAAGTTGTATCCGCTGAAATAGGGGCGCGGAAAGAGAAGCACCCTGCAATCCCACATCTCAAAATGAGATGTCGAGCACCCGGCAGATGGCATAGCGGATCGCGCTTCGCGCTTCGCGCGATTGCCCACCTTAGGCGCGTGAAGCCGCGCCGAGGATGGGGCACCCGCATTTGTGGCAGGCTCTGCTGCTAGTGCAGGCCGAGGTGGGCTTGCATGCCTTCGAGGGTCTGGCCTTTGGTTTCGGGGTAGAAGAAGAGGACGGTGAAGAACTGCACGACCATCATGAGGGCAAAGAAGGCGAAGGGGAGCGCTTTCGAGTAGACGGCCACGTAGGGGAAGATGTTGGCGATGATGCCGTTGGCGATCCAGTGAGAGGAGGAGCCGAGGCTCTGGCCCTTGGAGCGGACGTTGGTGGGGAAGACCTCGCTGAGGTAGACCCAGATGACGGCTCCCTGGGAGATGGCGAAGGAGACGATGAAGCCGACAAGCAGGGCGAGCAGCAGGTGGAGGTGCTGGTTGGTGTGGAAGACCCAGGCTACTCCGGCGAGGGAGAGGCAACAGCCGACGGCTCCGATGAGGAGGAGGGGTTTGCGGCCAATCTTGTCGATGATGGAGATTCCGATGAGCGTGGTGACGAGGTTGGCGAGGCCGACGACGACGGCCTGAATGTCGCCCGACATAGAGCTGAAGCCGGCGTAGGAGAAGATGTCGTTGAGATAGTAGAGGATGGCGTTGATGCCGGAGAGCTGGTTGAAGAAGCCGATGGTCATGGCGAGGAAGATGAGCTTGCCGTAGCGGCGCTGGAAGAGAGTGTGCTGGGTGAGGCCGCCTTCGGCGCGGATGGATTCCGCAATGGCGTCGACCTCGGCTTTGGAGTCGGGGGAGCCGAGATCGGCGAGTATGCGGTATGCCTCGTCGATGCGGTTCTGGCTGACGAGCCAGCGTGAGGAGTGGGGCACGGTGAAGAGAAGGGCGAGGAAGAGGACGGCTGGGAGGACTCCGACGCCCAGCTGGAGACGCCACTCGATGGGACCGGTGTGGAGGGAGGCGATGATGGCGTTGGAGAGGTAGGCGAGGAGGATGCCGATGACGATGTTGATCTGGAAGAGGCCGACTAGGCGGCCGCGCCACTTAGCGGGGGAGAGCTCGGCGATGTAGACGGGGCCGAGGACGGAGGAGCCACCGATACCGAGGCCTCCGATGAAGCGGAAGATGAGGAAGCTCCACCAGGGGCCGGCGAGGGCGCAG
The DNA here is from genome assembly GCA_963741395.1 of uncultured Acidobacteriaceae bacterium. Classification (GTDB taxonomy): domain Bacteria; phylum Acidobacteriota; class Terriglobia; order Terriglobales; family Acidobacteriaceae; genus Edaphobacter. The sequence goes on along the minus strand of CAVUHV010000005.1, from coordinate 362,787 downwards.
CCGAGAGCGGAGACGACGTAGAGGACGGCCATGACGCGGAGGGCGGCTCGGCTGCCGATGCGCTGGCCGAGCGGCCCGGAGAGGATGGCTCCGATGACCGTGCCGTAAAGGGCGATGGCGACGGTGAAGCCTTTTTCGCCTTCGGTGAGGGCGTAGTGGAGGTGGAGGGAGTGGGTGACTCCGGCGATGACGGCGGTGTCGAAGCCGAAGAGAAGGCCGCCGAGTGCTCCGGTGAGGGCGCTTTTGGCGAGGAGGACGAAGGTTTTGTTTTTGGCGTCCATGAAGGGAGTTGATCCTCTCGGAAACTGAGGAGACCAAGTTATCTGATGTGGCGGGGAAAGGACAGGGAGCGGATCTATCAACGGAGTATTCTTGCGACAACATCGCTTGCAAACCCTGAACCTGAGCAGATGGAGAAGATTGTGCGACCTTGGCGGGCTTGGATGATCATCGCTCTGTTTCTTTGCCCCGTTCTCGGGTTCGGTATTGGAGGAGCGATACAGACAGCGGCGAATGATTCGGCGAAGTTTCCTGCGGCGTCAGGCGACCAGCGGGCGCGGTTTACCGGGACGTATCGTTATGCGGGGAGCGCGCAGGAGGAAGAGGCGCGGAGCAAGGCGATTGATCATGCGGTCGAAGGTTTGTCTTTTATTACTCGATCGACCGCACGAGGCCGCGTCTCGGCGACGACGCAGATTTTAGGGTTCTATTCCTTCTCGTTTGAGCCGGGGAAGATCATTGTTCGTCCGCAGTCGCGGCCGGAGATGGTGTCGGGTGATAAGGGAGAGACTGCGGATTATGTCTACAACGCTAAGAAGAGCACGCTGACACAGGTGATTGCGGGGGACCGGATTACGCAGGTTTTTGTTTCGGACGATGGGAAGCGGGAGAACGAGTTCACGTTTTCGAAGGATGGCCAGATGGTGAGACTTAAGGTCACGCTTTCGAGTGCCAGGCTTTCGAATTCGGTTGTTTATAGCTTGTCTTACAAGAGAGCGGATTGAGGCGTGGGTGCTTAAGTGCAGGCGGTTCGAGCTGAAGCTCGAATGAACCCACATCTCAAAATCGAGATGTGGGGCACCCGGCATATATTCTTAGTCAATGTTCCGGTGACTCGGAGACCTGCCTTTGGCACCTGCGGCTTTCTTCAGCTACTCACGCAATGATTCAACATTCGCGCTGCGGCTTGCGGAAGACTTGAAGTCCGGAGGGGCGACCGTGTGGCTGGATCAGCTGGATATCCATCCAGGCGAGCGGTGGGACCGCGCTGTGGAAGAAGCTTTGAGGAACTCCGAGCGGATCCTGCTGATCCTGTCGCCTTCCTCGGTGAGCTCTGACAATGTGCTGGATGAGGTCTCCTTTGCGCTGGAGACGAATAAGACCATCATCCCGGTGCTTTATCTCGACTGTGCGATTCCTTTTCGTCTGCGCCGGTTGCAGTACATCGACTTCCGGACGGACTACGACCGTGGGCTGAAGGAGTTGCTCAGGACGCTGGTGGAGCAGCAATCGTTGGGGGCGGCGGTTCCTAAGCCTGTGGTGGATTCGGAGAGACGCGATGAACGCGATAAGGCTGCTTCTGCAGGTTCGGGCACGCGTGCTCGAGAGGTTAGAGGCGAAGAGTACGATGGCGGGTCCGGCGGCCAGCGTATCGCAGATCGCGGGGGAGTAAGGGCTTTCTTCAAATCCCGGCGTGGAATCAAGATCGCTGCCGGAGTTTGCGGAGGGGCAATCGTCGCCCTGGTTCTGTATTGGTTGATTCCTCGGCCGACTGGTACTGCAGGCATTTCTTCACAAAATGTGACGCCGACGACGCAGAAGGGGCAGGCGCAGCAGGCTGCGGCACCGTCGAATCCTGTTTTGCGCTCTCCCGAGACGTCGGGTGGGCAGAAAGACGTTGCGAAGAACGGGCGTGGAGCGGAGAGTGCCGGTGCGAAGGCCGAACCGTCAAAGCGGCCGGCGCCAGCCTCGCGGCCGGCTACTGGTACGGAGAAGAGCGGTACCCCGTCTGTAGAGGTACCGCCAAAACAGCAGGCTGCGGTCGCGCAGGCTCCGGTTACACCGCCGAAGTTTACGACTTGTATCGATGCGCAGCTTTGCGGATTGTTGGGAAAGCCGGTGCAGGAGGCATACAGCTACCTTGGGCAGCCAGACAACTACAATGCTATAGGCGACGGAGTGATGGTCTACAGCGCACGCGGCCTGGAGCTCGAGCTGTATAGAGCACCAGACGGTCAGACGAAGGTGGTCTGGGTTCACTTCTACATGGCAGGGCCGCAGCAGATCTCGGGGGTCAGCAGCACCTTTACCCGAAACGCTGGAGATGTGGTGCCGGGTCTTGCGCCGGGCATGACCAGAGCTGCGATCGAAGCGGGATTCGGCAAACCCGCGGGGGTCTATCACCCACTGAGTGTCATAACCGATCTGGAGTATGACAACCTCATGACCTGTTGCATTGTGGACGTCGAGTTCTATAGCTATGGCCAGAGTCATCCATCTGGACCTGCGAATCGCATCGCTGTCAGACACCGGTCTCAACGATAGCTTCGCAGGTGCTGGACCGTGAGGGTGATGAAGCTAGTGGGTCATGCGCTCGAGGTGGCGGTAGCCGCCGGTTCCGATGAAGAGGTGGAGGAAGATGGTGAAGTTGTAGCCGGCGTGGACGAGGGAGGAGCAGGCGACTGAGTCGGTGCGCAGCCGGACGACTGTGAGGACGACCGAGACGCAGAAGAGAAGGGAGAGGACGGGCCAGGTGAATCCTACCTGCTGGCCGTGAAGCGCGGTGAAGAGGATGCTGGTGACGACGGTGGAGAAGACGAGAGAGGCCGTCGTGAGGTGGGTGGTGATGCGCCAGCGCTCGTGGGCGGCGGGGGTGCGGGGGAGCGAGAGCCAGTCGTAGGCGATGGCGAAGGCGGGGAGGAAGAAGCCGCGGAAGCAGATCTCCTCGAACATGGGGGCGAGGAGGACTCCGAAGATGGTGACGAGCCAGATGTCGGAGGCGGTTTTGAAGAAGTCGTCCATGGGGATGTTTTTCGGCACGGGCAGGAGGGACGAGATGGCCTGGACGGTGACGCTGAGGACGATTCCGAGTGGGATGAGTTTGAAGGCGTTGCGGAGGGCGGCGGGGAGATCCCAGTGGAGGCCGACGCCGAAGGGACGGCGCCACAGATGTGGGAAGACTGCCCAAGAGAAGAGGAGTGTGGCGATGTAGCTGAAGGCCTCTGAGCCGACGATGACCTTGGGGTTGAGGAGTGCAGTCAGGGCTTTGTGGGGATCGCGGGCGGGCGGATGGGAGAAGGCGAGGAGGAGCGCCTCACTGAACAAAAGAACGACGGCTGCGAAGGCGACGAAGAGCAGGGCGTGGCCGAGGTGAGGGACGCGTGCTGGGACTCCGGGGCCGGGGGCGACAGAGGGCGGCGGGGCCTCGATGACGATGGCCTGGCCGCCGGTGGGATTAATGACGAGGGGCGGCGGCGCGCCGGCGGGTGGGGCCTGGGGCTGCGAGGCGTCGGAGGAAAGATATCTGGAGGTCCCTGAATTATCGGAGGCCGAAAGAAAAAGCAGGTCCTTCGACTCCGCAACTTGCAGAAAACGCAAGTTACTCCGCTCGGGATGACAGTTCCAAAGAGAGAGCGTGTTGAGTTTCATGAGCCGGTTTTGGAAGCGAGCGTTCATGCTTTCTTTGTCTTGGTGGTCTTGGCCGTGGTCTTTGCCGCGGCGCGTTTTGGCGCGGGGCGGTTTGGACTGAGTGGCTTCGGTACGGTTCGACGGACGCGGGGTTAGGGACGCCGGTTTTCTTTTCGGGTTTGATGAAAGGAGTACGGGGCTTTTTGGGAGCGTAGGGGATGGCGGCGATGTCGGCAGGCTGGGCTCCGGCGTGGGAGTTGCCTGAGCCGTTGCGGCTCGCGGACTGCACGGCGGTGGTAAGGCGGGCGAGGAACTCGGCGGTGTCGAGGTCTTGCACGGTGGCGACCTGCTCAGGTGTGCCGTGGGCGATGATGCGTCCGCCGCCTTCGCCGCCGTCGGGGCCGAGGTCGAGGACCTAGTCGGCGTTTGGATGATGTCCATGTTGTGCTCGATGATGATGAGGGTGTTGCCGGGGTCGCTAAGGAGTTTGAGGACCTCGAGGAGCCGCGGACGTCCGCGAAATGAAGGCCGGTCGTAGGCTCATCTAAAAGATCTGGAGTGCGCCCGGTTGGCTCTTGGAGAGCTCGGGGGCGACTTCGATGCGCTGGGCTTCGCCGCCGGAGAGGGTGGTACCGGCTGGCCGAGATGGATGTAGCCGAGGCCGACGTGACGAGGGTGTGGAGCTTCTGATTGACGGTGGGGATGTCTTTGAGAATGGGCTCGGCGTCTTCGACGGCGATGTCGAGGATGTCGGCGATGGTGTGGCCCTTGAATGTTATCGCGAGCTTTGCTGGTTGTAGCGGCGGCCATGGCAGACCTCGCAACGACGTAGACATCGGCGAGGAAGTGCATCTCGATGCGGCGCTGCCTTCTCCCTGGCAGGCTCGCAGCGTCCGCCCTTGACGTTGAAGGAGAAGCGGCCGAGCTTGTAGCCGCGGTCGCGGGAGTCGGGGAAGATGGCGAAGATGTGGCGGATGGGGGAGAGGTCCGGTGCAGGTGACGGGGTTCGAGCGCGGGGTGCGGCCGATGGGGTCTGGTCGATGTCGATGGCCTTGTCGATGGTCGAGGCCGATGACGCGGCCGTGCTGGCCGGGCTCTTTGCGGGGCCGTAGAAGGCCGGAGAGGGCGCGGCGGAGGATATCATTGACCAGGGTCGATTTTCCGCTGCCGGAGACGCCGGTGATGAAGGTGATGACGCCGAGAGGGAAGGAGGCGGTGATGTTCTGGAGGTTGTTCTCGTGGGCGGTTTCGATGGTGAGCCACTGCCGGTGGGGGGGCGGGGTCCTTGGGGACGGGGATCTGGAGCTTGCGGGCGAGGTATTGGGCGGTGAGGGAGGCGGGGTTATTGAGGATCTCTTGGAGGGTGCCCTGGGCGATGAGCTCGCCGCCGTTTTCGCCGGCTCCGGGCCGAAGTCGAGGACGTAATCGGCTGTGCGGATGGTGTCTTCGTCGTGCTCGACGACGAGGACGGAATTGCCGAGGTCGCGTAGGTCTTCGAGGGCGCCGATGAGGCGCTCGTTTCGCGCTGGTGGAGGCCGATGGAGGGCTCGTCGAGGACGAGGACTCCGCAGAGGCGTACGCCGATCTGGTGGCGAGGCGGATGCGCTGGCCTTGTCGCCGGAGAAGGTGCGGCGGTGCGGTCGAGCGGAGGTAGCCGAGGCCTACTGCGTTGAGAAATTCGAGGCGCTCGATGACCTCGCGCTGGAGGCGGTCGGCGATAAGGCGGTCGCGGCCGGTGAAGTTCATGGCCTTCGCGGCTTCGAGAGAGAGCGCTCCAGTGACAGTGCGGTGAAATCGGCTATGGAGAAGCCGTCGGTTTCCGCTGGGGTTCGGTGGCGCTCCAACCCACATCTCAGAATAATGATCAGGGGCGCCCGGTTTTGCGGAGGGGTTTCATTTCCGACTATCCGGTTTTGTGGCGGGGATGGGAATGGTGACGGCGAGGGACTCTGGGCGGAGGCGCTTTCCGTGGCAGCGGGGGCAGGTGGTCGCGGACATGTACTGCATCATGTACTCGCGGTAGCCCTCGGATTTGGAGTCTTTGAGATTGGAGCGCAGGTAGGCGAAGATGCCGTGGAAGCCGGTGCGGGAGCCTTCGCCCTTTGGCGGGCCGTAGAGGAAGAGGTTCTGCTGCTCGGTGGTGAGCTGGTCGAAGGGCTTGCGGATGTCGATCTTGTACTTGTCGGCAGCCAGCTTGATGAGGCGCAGGAGGTATTGCGAGGCCGAGCCTGGGCCCATGGCTCCGTCGAGGAGGGGCTTGGACCAGTCGGCGATGGTCTTGGCGGGGTCGAAGTCGTAGATGGAGCCGAGGCCGTGGCACTCGGGGCAGGCTGCCGTAGGCGGAGTTGAAGGAGAAGCTGCGAGGCTTCTGTTTCGGGGGACGTTGTTTTAGAAGTCGGGGCAGGCCATGGAGGAGGAGTAGAGGGTTTCCTCCTGCTTGCGGGTTTCGGGGTCCTGAATGCCGATCGAGGACGAGACCGTTGGCCATTTGGAGGGCTTTGGCTACGGAGGCTTCGAGGCGGCGGGTGTGGTAGAGACGGGGGTGGAGGAATCCTGCGAACCCACCTTAGTCTCGTGCCGACTGGCGTCGTCACGAGCCGAAGATGGGGCACCCGGATTTGTGGCTTCGTTGAGGGGTTTGAGGATGATGCGGTCGACGATGGCCTCGATCGTGTGGTTCTTTCGCTTCTCGAGGCGCATGTCCTCGGTGATCTCGGTGATTTCGCCGTCGATGCGGGCGCGGAAGCCCTGCTGGTCGAGGGATTCGAGTTCTTCGCGGAACTCGCCTTTGCGGCCACGGACGATGGGGGCGTAGATGGTGATGCGCTCGCCGGGGGCGAGGGCGACGATGGCATCGACGATCTGGTCGGCTGACTGGCGGGTGATCGGGCGGCCGCAGTTGGGGCAGTGGGGCTGGCCTACCGATGCGTAGAGGAGACGGAGGTAGTCGTAGAGATCTCTCAGTGATGGTGCCGACGGTGGAGCGGGGAGAGCGAGAGGTGGTCTTCTGCTCGATCGAGATGGCTGGGGAGAGGCCGTCGATGGAGTCGACGTCGGGGCGCTCCATCTGGTCTAAGAATTGGCGCGCGTATGCCGATAAGGTCTCGACGTAGCGACGCTGGCCCTCGGCGTAGATGGTGTCGAAGGCGAGGAAGGGCTAGCCGGAGCCGGAGAAGGCCGGTGACGACGGTGAGGGTGTTGCGGGGGATGGTGACGGAGACGTTCTGCAGGTTGTGCTGGCGTGCTCCGCGGACGGTGATGTCAGGTAATACCCATAGATGGTTTCAGGCCTGGAGGGCCAAGTCTCTAGGATAAGGCATCCCCGAGCGAAACGACGGGTGGCAGGCGCAGGAGACGCGAGGTGCGGGGGGATTGAAAGGAGCAATAGCCGTAGAGGTGGGAGAGACAACCCGGCCGCAGAGAGGTGTATCCGAAAATGGCAACAGGATGGGCCAAACGGGTCATTGTAATGTAAGACTGATTTGCGAGAATGAGAGAGCTTTATCTGGCCGGATGATTGGCGCATGACAGACTTCACCGGTAGAGTCAAGTGTTTGAAAATCAGGAGCCGGTGTGACTACGTCTGTTGTATTGATCTCTGCGGTATTGGCGTCCTTGGCGGCGGGAGTTTTGGCAGCCTATGGTATCTGCGTGGCGATGTTTAGTGTGTTCCGGATGCATGCGCGGCAGGTTGCAGCGCTGAAGTCAGGCGCGAAACTGGTTTCTTTTTCATTGCCGCAGGTGGTGAAAAGCTAATCCGCCCAGTGGAATACAGAATTCGCGCTTCGACAGGCGGGAAGAATTCGATGTACGAAAGAATGAAAGGCCCGGGACAGGTTCCCCGGGCCTTTTTTTACGTTTACTGAGTCTTTTTGTTGCTGTTGCTGTTGCTGCTGGCGGAGGCGCTGCAGACTCTTCGAAGATCTGCTGGGGCGTCTTGACTCCGCCGGGAGACTGCTGCTGGCTGGAGTCTGAGGACGGAGTGGTTCCGTTATTGTTGTTGCCATTGTTGTCAGAAGGTGGCGGTGCTGTGGGTTGCGGTGTCGCGTTGGGGGCCGCGGAATAGGATTGCGACTCGTGCTGCTGGGTGGGGTTGGGCAGTTGCCGCGGCGGTTCCCCCTCGTCGCTGCTGTCGTTGAATCTGGCGGCGTTGGGGTTGGGTGGGGTGGGGCCTCCCGTGCGCGGAGTGAGGATGAGTTCGGAAGGCTTGCCGCCTGTGGCCTGGGAGAGACAGCTGTTGCTTCGGTGCCGTCGAGAAGTGCGTCGAGGACGTTGTTGGGCGCGTCGGGGCCGTAGTTGCCGAAGACGCGCTCGTCGACGACTCCGCCGGTGATCTTGATTCCGGTGAGGCGGGCGATGTCACGGAGGATCTGGTTGAGGGCTGGAGTTGGATGCGGAGACGGTGATCTCACCGTTGACGTAAGAGACATCGGCGCGGTGCGGTGGGGATTGCGCAGGTGTGAGTGGGGCTGCCGGTGTTGTTGTGGGCGCGGTGGAAGGCAGTGTCGAGGTGGTCTCCGGAGGTGATGAGAGGGCGCGATTGCGCGCAGAGAAGCGTAGATGCGGAGAGACCGGCGATCGCGAGGAGACATATTTGCGCTGGTGTCCGCATGGGATTGAGTACAGTACCTCTGCTGTGAAGTATAGGACGTTTCGCGGGAGTGATGGTTAGAGGATTTCGATCGATGACGTGGTGTCTTGTGTCGGAAGGGGAAGAGAAGAGAGGGCAGCAACGCGGCTGTACTAGACTGAGGAGTAGCTTGCGAGGAGGTGTCTTGAAATGCGAGCGATGAAGCGAGCAGTGGTATTGATGGGGTTGGTGTTTACTTCCGGACTGGTGGCGCGGGGGGAGCGTGTGCGGCGGTCGGCCATGACGGCGACGGACCGAGATGCGCTGGCGGGGCGGCGAGGGGGCTGGCGGAGAAGATTCAGGCTGGAGACGCGGAGGGAGTTCGCGGGCTGACGGTGGCGGAGTATGCGAAGGACTTTAGTGCGATTCAGAGTGCCGTGGGAAGTACAGCGGCCAAGGTGAAGGGCGGGACGCTGGTGGTGGAGCAGGTGTATCTGCTGGATGGGAGCGATCTGAAGCGGACGGCGGATGGCGCAGCAGGAACTCGGAGTTTTTGTGCTCGCTGAATGATTCGATTGCTGAGGCGGACTTTTGATTCCATCGCTGCCTCCGGGGAAGTATGGGTTTGCGATTGTGGAGGCGCTGGCGTGCCTGCTCCGTGGCGACTTTCGTTTCTGTTACGCCAGGACCAGGGAAAGTGGATGATGGCCGGGTTTTATCCGGGGGCGATGACAGCGGCTGGTCACGATGGTCTGTGGTACTGGACGCAGCGCGTGCAATGGCGAAGCAAGGAGCGGTGGAATGCGTGGCTCTACTATCAGCAGGCGGAGAGCCTGTTGAGTCCGGCTGGCTTTCTTCAGAGCACGCATATGGACAAGCTGAGGGGAGAGGCAAGGGCCGCGACCGCCGGCGGCTTCGCAGGGAGTGAGTGCGGATGTTCCGCTGGTGGTCAAAGGGCGCGATGGAGTGGATTATTACTTTACCGGGATGGGAACGGATGATTCGCTATCGAAGGACAAGATTGATGTGACGGCAAAGCTGAAGGTGGCTGAGATCGGTGATCCTGTGGCCGCGCGGAAGAGAAATCGAGCGCAATGGCGGCGTTGCTGGCGGCGTATCCGGAGATGCGAAAGGGATTCCATGGAGTGTGGATCATCGCGGAGGCCCCGGGACAGAATCCGTTTGCGACGGAGCAGGCGATGAACGAGATTCCGTGAGGGAGGGGATCGCACAGAAGCAGTGACATTAATTTGATGTCGCGATGGTATCTTGAAGACGTTTCTAAATAGCTGAATTGAAAGCAGGGCCGCGTATCCGGGCAGAGCGGAACCGGCATCCTGTTGTTTGACTCGTTTTCAAACTCCTTGGTGAAGAAGAGCATATGACAAAGTTCAAGAAGACTCTGGCTCAGGCGATTGAAGAGCGGAGAGCTACTCCGAGCTTCGATGGGGAGCCGATTCCGGGCGAAGACCTGAAGCAGATACTGGAGGCTGGGCTTCTTGCGCCGAGCGGCTACAACATTCAGCCGTGGCGGTTTGTCGTTGTGCAGTCGCCGGAGCAAAAGAAGCGGCTGCGTGCGGCGAGTTACAACCAGGCTAAGGTGGAAGAGGCATCCGCAGTGATCGTTGCCTGCGGCGACACGGATGGTGGCGCAAGGACGTTGACCTGATGCTCAAGCATGGACGTCAGCGTGGAATGCCGGAGAGCTATGCGGCGCAGGCGAAGGACAGTGTCTCGAACTATCTGTCGGGCTTTTCTACAGAGCAGATGCATGGATGGCTGAACAAGATGGTGATGCTTGCCTTTACGCACATGCTGCTGATGGCCGAGGTGATGGGATATGACACGGCTCCGATGGAGGGGTTCGAGCAGGAGAAGGTGCATGAGGTGCTTCGGCTGCCGATGAGCTACTGGGTGGTGGCTTTGCTGGGAATCGGGCATCTGAAGGGGACGGACATGTTCTTCGGTGGGCGATTTGAGATGGGCCATACGGTGTTTGGGGAAGAGTATGGCAAACCTTTTCACCCCAGCGAGCAGGCTCGCCGGGGACCCCGCTTTCACCCCAGCGAGCAAGCTCGCCGGGGACTCCGCTGAAGTGATGGCGGAGGACGCGAGAGTGGCGCGGGAGTATCCGTCAGCTCCGCTGGTGGGCGTGGCTGCGGTGGTTGTGTGGGGAGATCAGATTCTCCGATGAAGCGCGGCCAGGGAGCCGCTGCGTGGAAGGTGGTCGTTGCCCGGTGGGCTGCTGGAGCTGGGAGAGACGACGGCGGAGGGCGTCGCGCGCGAGGTGCTGGAAGAGACGGGTGTTCGCGTGCGGCCGGTGGAGATTGTGGCGACGGTGGATCGCATCATGCGAGACGAAGATGGCCGCGTGCGATATCACTATGTGCTGATGTGGAGTGGTTTTGTGTTTTTCAGAGACCGGGAAGCAGTGCGAGCCGGTATGCGGGGACGATGCCGAGGCGGCGGTTTGGGTGACGCGAGGGGAGATTTCTTCTGCGACGTTTGGGCTGGGTGAGCCTACACTGGGCGTGATTGAAATAGCGCTGAATTTGCGGAGACGATGGAACGATGAAGACTGTTTTTCGGGCGTTGGGGTTGTGCTGGTTCTTCTGGTCGCTGCCGGGCTGGTGTTTTACTTTCACCCGTTGTGGGTGGCAGATCGGCAAATGCGATTCGCCTTTGGCGTGAAGGCGTGAAGAGTGAGTACGTTGAGGCTGGCGGCTACAGGCTGCATTACTTCGAGGCGAAGCCTGACAGAGGTGGCGGGATTCCGTTGCTGCTGGTGCATGGACTTGGGGCGCGGGGCGAGGATTGGGCGAGGATGATCCTGCGCTGGCGGCGCAGGGTTTTCATGTGTATGCGCCGGACCTGCTGGGGTATGGGAGATCGCAGAAGCCGAATGTGGACTATTCGATCTCGATGGAAGAAGACGTTGTGGTGGAGTTCATGCAAGCGATGCACTTGGCGAAGGCCGATGTGGGCGGGTGGTCGATGGGTGGATGGATTTCGATGAAACTGGCGCTTGACCATCCGGAACTGGTGAATCGGCTGGTGGTGTATGACAGTGCAGGGATTTATTTTCCGGCGACGTTTGGGCCGAATTTGTTTCTGCCCAGGATCGGCGGGAATTAAGAGTTGATGAATGTTCGCCCAAGCCGCGATGATGCAGGAGTTTGTGGGCGATGCGGTGCTGAGAAGGATCGCGAACATGGGTGGGTGGTGAAGCGGAGTATGGCAGAGATGACGAACGGGCATGATCTGCTGGACTTCCGGCTGCATGATTTAAAGCAGCCGACTTTGGTGGTGTGGGGATCACAGGACGAATTGATTCCGCTTCCAACGGGAGAGAAGATTCATGCGCTGATTCCGGGTTCGTCGATGCTTGTGGTGCAAGGGTGCGGGCATCTGGCTCCGGCGGAGTGCTGGAGGCCGGTGGGTGAGGGAACGGTGGATTTTCTGAAGTCGGAGCCTCCGGCGACGGGTGAAGAGAAGACTGTTGCAGGAGATTAGGAGCTAGTCGGGTTGCCACTGGTAGGCGCCGGGCTGGGGCAGGCCGATGTGGGCTAGGACGCGGTGAACGAAGTTGCGGGCCATGTCTTCAGTGGTCTGAGGGTGGTTGTAGAGCGTGGGGATTGCAGGAAAGATGGTGGCGCCGGCGTTGGAGGCCAACTGCATGTTGCGGAGATGGATGCGGTTGAACGGGGTTTCGCGCACGCAGAGGATCAGGGGGTGGTTTTCCTTGAGGCAGACGTCGGCGGCGCGTTGGATGAGATTGGCGGCTAGGCCGTTGGCGATGGCGGCGAGCGTTCCCATGGAGCAGGGAAGGATGATCATGGCGTCGGTGGGGTAACTGCCGCTGGCGATGTTGGCGCCGATGTCGGATTCGGGATGTTGCTGGATCTTAGGGGATGGTGCGCCGAGGAGTTTTTCGACGAGGCCGTTGCGGCCGCTGAGGTGGAGTTCTTCGGCCAGGACGCGGAGAGCGTTTTCGCTGAAACGACCAGGTTGATTTTGGAGATGCGGTCGTCGGTGGCGGCGGCGCGGAGAAACTCGGCGGCGTAGATGGAGCCGCTGGCTCCGGTTACGGCGAGGGTGATGGTGTGCGGGCTTCCTGCACGAAATGATTATCGCCTAGATAAGGAAGAAGTTGTTTGCCGCGACTTTTCGGTAGTGCCCTGCGTTTAAAAAGATGCTTTTGAATCGAATGGAGGGAAATGAGGCTCGGACCTGGTAGATCGAACGACGTGCGCTGGAGCGCGCTGTTGATTGGCCTTGCGGCGGTACTGGTGTATGGCACGCAGGCGCGGGCGTCGGTGTCTCTGCTGATGGAGGAACCTTATGGTGACTTCGGCGCGTTCAATCCTACGGGGCATGCGGCGGTTTATCTGAATCATGTATGCGCGGAGACTCCTACGGAGTTGAGGACGTGCCACGAGGGTGAGTACGGCGTGGTCATCAGCCGATATCACAAGATTGATGGATATGACTGGATCGCGGTGCCTTTGATTCCGTATCTGTACGCGGTGAACACGGTGGATGAGATACCGGCTACGGTGGACAAGGCAACTGTTGCGGAGCTGCGGGATGCGTATAGGAGAGAACACCTCGAGGAGTTGGCTCCTGATAACAAGACGGGGCTGGCGCCGGGCGGGGAGTGGATGCAGCTTGTGGGGTCTTCGTATGACAGGACGATCCATGGATTCGAGATAGAGAGCACGCCAGAGCAGGATGAGCGGTTTATCGCGTATGTGAATGATAAGGGCAACGTCGGGCACTTCAATCTGTTCTTCCACAACTGCGCAGACTTTTCGCGGGTGGTGCTGGATATTTATTTTCCACATGCGATTCATCGGAACTTTGTCTCCGATGCGGGGCTGATGACTCCGAAGCAGGTGGCGCGCTCGCTGGTGAAGTATGGGAAGGAGCATCCAGAAGTGAAGATGTCGGCGTTTGTGATTCCGCAGGTGCAGGGGAGCGTGCCGCGGAGCCATGGAGTGGACGGTGTCGCCGAGTCGCTGGTGAAGAGTAAAAAGTACCTGATCCCGCTGGTGGTGCTGAATCCCGAGGTGACCGGTGGAATCGTGGTGGCGTACCTGACGGAAGGCAGGTTGAAGATGCCTAAGGATGCGAGAGTGTTTGAAGTGGACGATGCGGAGGTGACGGACGTGCCGGGTATCGCCGGCGCTACGTCAAGGGAAGGACGCACGCCGCTTTCACAGCCTGCGGAGAGGGTGGGCGCTCCGAATTAGGGGTTGGGATTTGAGTTGCGGAGCGCGTAGGCGATGAGGGTTTCGCCGTGGAGGTTGTGGGCGGCGTTGAAGGCTTCGTTGCTGGCGGCTTCGAGGGCGGGGATTGTGGGGTCGAGCTCGCAGGCGGCGATCTCTTCGGTGGAGGCGTGGATGTAGCAGAGTTCGCAGGTGGCGAGGTTGTCTTCCGCGGTGCGCATGGGCGGGCCGAACGTGCGGCAGACGATAGGGCGATGTTCGTAGAGGTCGCAGGTGCCGGTGGCGGGGTCGAGGACGGGACAGGGCTCGTCGTTGGCGTATTCTTCGAACAGGGTTGAGGTTTCGTGTCGTCGGCGAGGATGCCGGTGGTGGGGTCGCCGGGAAACCAGGGGTCGAGGCGGGTGAGGGAGGCGGCTGCGCGGGCGCGGATGCGGCGGGCGCGGGATCGGTTTGGGCGAGGGACGCGAGGCCGGCGCGGAGGCGGGCTGCGTCCTGCTGCGCGATGGGGAAGACTCCGATGCAGCATTGCGTGCAGCCGGGGCGGCAGACGAGGTGTGGGCCGCTGCGGCCTGTGGCGTCTTGCTAGGCGGCGGTTACGATTTGGATCAGGGTTTGCCCCACAGGCAGAACTGACTGAGTGGTGTGACGCCCGGCTAGGTAGCTTTGCGCTGAAAGCTGGTCTTCTTTGTCCCGGCGAAGGAATCTTTCGCCTTAATTGAAGCTGTGGATGATCCGGCGACTGGGTTTCCACCGTTTTTTGCCTTAGCGGCTTTTTCGCGCGCTGCCTGGAGCTTCTGGGCTTTGGGACCTAGCCCGCGTACCTTTGTTTCGGCTGCTTTGGGTATGAAATCACTCATAGAGAAATGCTCTCATGCTGAGAGGTCTTCGAACAAGGGAGGCAGTCGTGGGTGCATTGCGTGCAGCACGGGCGGCAGACAAAATGGAAACCGTTGCGTTCAACGGAAGACGCAAGGAGTGGCATCTACGATTTGGATGAGGTCAGCACTATTCATGAACTAGACTGCACGCTCCGCCTGCCACCGTTTGTGCGCCTGACCTAGAGCCTTAACAACTTTCTGTCTCTTCGGCTCTTCGAGCAAATACATTGGCATACGGTCAAACCAACGCTGTACTTCCCAGCCGCGTAGTCCTGCATCGAGGTATGGTTTTAGGGCTCGGTAAGGGATGCGGCTTGATGGCCGTACCTTTTGATTGAAAAAAATGAGACAGGCTTCCAGGTGGCGAATATCCGTGAAGACGAAGGTGAAGGAGCAGACGTGAACGTACCAGGTGGTGAATGGACGAAAGTCGTATGGTGATCGCTCTGAATCTCTAAAGCGGCGCCATCCCATAGGCATTGAGCGGCCGTATTTTGATGTCTCGTTCCAGATTTTCGCCATGATTGTTGATGGTATCGGCTGTGGTTCGTCGTGAACAGCAGATTCCTCCGCTTCGCTGCGGAATGACAACAACTTTAAAGGCAAGACAGGAGTGACAACGATCGAAATACCTACCAGTCTGCTGCGAGGTCTTCCCATGTTGGATTGGCTTGCTCGATGAGGCGATTTTCCTTTGGCGATTCCAGTCTTTCAGTTCCTTTTCCCGCGCGATTGCGTTGCGAACGTATGCGAAGCGTTCGTAGTGGACGAGACGGGTTATGTTGTACCGCGCGGTATACGTATTGGGGGGGAGTTCGCGGTGTTGCGAGACTCTTGCGATGATGTTGTTTGTCAGGCCTACGTATAGATCGCGGGAACGGCTGGCGAGGATATAGACGTAGAAAATGTACTCGCGGTTTGACATGGTCTCAAGAATCGTTGCAGAGGAAGCGAACAGCATATTCCTCCGCTGCGCTGCGGAATGACAACAAAAAAACTGCGAAATGACAACAAGAAAGCTGCGGAATGACAACAAAAAAATAGTCAGCCGGCTAAATAGGATTCTTCAGGACGCGGGTGAAGATGGCGTCGACGTTGGCTAGCTGGCGGGTGTAGTCGAAGGCGGGGGCGAATTTTTCGGGGGAGAGGCGCGAGGTGATGGCGGGGTCGCGGGCGATCTCGTCGCGGAAGGTGAGGCCTTCCTTCCAGGAGCGCATGGCGTGGGACTGGACGAGGCGGTAGGCGTCTTCGCGGGACATGCCGGATTCGGCGAGGTAGAGCAGAAGCTGGCCGGAGAAGACCAGGCCGCCGGTGGATTCGAGGTTCTTCAACATGCGCTCGGGGTAGACGAGCAGGTTGGCGATGAGGTTGTCGGTTTTGGCGAGCAGGTAGTCGGCGAGGATGGTGGAGTCGGGGAGGATGACGCGCTCGGCGGAGGAGTGGGAGATGTCGCGCTCGTGCCAGAGGGCGATGTCCTCGAAGGCGACCTGGGCGTTGGCGCGGACGACGCGGGCGAGGCCGGAGATCTGCTCGGAGGTGATGGGGTTGCGCTTGTGCGGCATGGCGGACGAGCCCTTCTGCTTTTCGGAGAAGAACTCTTCGGCCTCGCGGACCTCGGTGCGCTGGAGGTGGCGGACCTCGGTGGCGATCTTGTCGAGCGTGCTGCAGAGGATGGCGAGGGCGGCGACGTAGGCGGCATGGCGGTCGCGCTGGACGACTTGGGTGGCGACGGCTACGGGCTGTAGACCCAGCTCTTTGCAGATGGCTTCTTCGTGCTCCGGTTTGAGGTGGCCGAAGGTGCCGACGGCGCCGGAGAGCTTGCCGACGCGGAGGTCTTCGGCGGCGGCGTCGAAGCGGGTGAGGTTGCGCTGCATCTCGGAGTACCAGAGCAGCAGCTTGAGGCCGAAGGTGGTGGGTTCGGCGTGGACGCCGTGGGTGCGGCCGATGATGGGCGTGTGCTTGAACTCGAGGGCGCGCTTTTTGAGGGTTTCGGCGAGGGCGAGGATGCCGGGGCGGATGATGGCGGAGGCTTCGCGGAGTTGGAGGGACTGCGCGGTGTCGACGACGTCGGTGGAGGTGAGACCGTAGTGCAGCCAGCGCGAGGCTCGGGGTTGGCGATGTGCTCGGCGACGGTGGTGGTGAAGGCGATGACGTCGTGGCGGACTTCGGCTTCGATCTCGTTGATGCGGTCGACGGTGAAGTTGCCGTGGTCGCGGATGGCGTCGGCGGCGGACTGCGGGACCAGGCCGAAGCGGGCGAGGGCCTGGGAGGCGGCGATTTCAACGGTGAGCCAGCAGCGGTACTTGTTCTCGTCGGACCAGATGCGGCCCATGGCGGGGCGTGTGTAGCGGGCGATCATAGATTTTTTCCTAACCTGGCTTGGGAGGCGGCTGCGCAATGGCGAGTGTAACGGGGAATCATAGATTGTTTCCTAACCTGGCTTGGGGGGCGGCTGCGCAATGGCGAGTGTAACGGGGGATCAAGGAAAGGCTCTCCAGATGAGGGGTAAATGTGGGCTACAGATAGATTTTACTGTTTTGCGGCCGCGGGAGTGGGCGATGCGGAAGAGGTTATTGTGAAGGTCTATGCTTAAATGTCGTAATACGATATAATCGTAATACGATATGAATCGACCCAGGACAAGAAAAACCGAACGGCAACTGCCAAGCAAGCTGGTGGATATTGCTGAGTTTCGTTATCAGCTGCGGAGATTTTTGAACTTCAGCGAAACGGCGTCGGAGGCGGCGGGCATCTCCGCGCAGCAGTATCAGTTGCTGCAGGCAGTTGCTGTCGTTCCTGCGGGGCAGGAGTGTTCGATCTCGTACCTTGCGGAGCGGATGGTGGTGCGGCACAACACGGCCGTGGAACTGGTGGACCGCGCGGAGCGATCGGGGCTGGTGGAGCGCGTCGCGGACGAGAGCGACCATCGCCGCTCGTTGGTGCGGATCACTGAGAAGGGCGGCGAGATGATCTCGCGGTTGATAGGGCCACACCTGGCGGAGATCGAAGCGAACGGGCCGGAGCTGATTCGTACGCTGCAGAGGCTACTGGGTGACAGGCCCGGGGCGGCGAGAAAGGCTTGAGGGATGATTAAGGCAGAGTCTACGGAGACATTGCGGGATTATTCGGCGAGCAGCCGGATGCTGTTCATCAGCGGATTGGCGGCGCTGGTGGGGGCGGCTGGCGCGGTGCTGGCGTGGGTTCTCCTGGAGTTGATTCGCCTGGCTACGAACGTCTTCTACTATCAGCGCTTCAGTTTTGCGCTGAGCAGTCCGGCGGGGAACAAGATGGGCTGGGGGGCGGCTCTGATGCCGGTCATTGGAGGCGTTGTTGTTGGTGTGATGGCACGGTATGGCTCGCAGAAGATTCGCGGGGCATGGAATGCCTGAGGCGATTGAAGCGATCATTTTTCGTGGGGGCAGCGTGGCTCCTCGGCTCGCGATTCTGAAACCTACGGCGACGGCGATTGCGATTGGTTCGGGTGGTCCGTTTGGCGCGGAAGGTCCGATCATTATGACTGGTGGCGCGGCCGGCTCGCTGTTGGGACAGATTCTGCACACGACGGATGCAGAGCGGACGACGCTGCTGGTTGCGGGGGCGGCCGCGGGTATGTCGGCGACGTTTTCGACGCCGCTGTCAGCCGTGCTGCTGGCCGTGGAGTTGCTGTTGTTTGAGCGGAGGCCGCGGAGTTTGGTTCCGGTGGCAGCGGCGTCGGTCACGGCGGGAGCTCTTCGCCGGTTGCTGCTTGGGTCGGGGCCGATCTTTCCCATGCTGCCTACGACGGCGGTGATGCACCACATGGCGATGGTCGGAGCGCTGCTTGTGGGCATACTGGCTGCTCTACTGGCTACCGGCCTGAGCCGGTGACTTCATTTGAAAGAGGAATGTGTTTGAGCATCTCCCGGTGCACTGGATGTGGTGGCCTGCGATTGGCGGGATGATCGTAGGGCTTGGTGGTCTGATTTTTCCGCAGGCGCTTGGCGTTGGCTATGACGTGATTCAGAAGCCGGGTACGGGATGACGTGACGTGGAAGCTGCCTGATTGGCGTGCTGATTGTGAAGAGCGTGATCTGGGTGTGCGCGATGGTTTGAATACCTCGGGTAGTAACATTCGGTGGCCATGCTGATGATTGGTGGGGCGATGGGAGCTGCGATGGGCCGCATATATGGTGTCTGTGGGTTTGCAGGGAGCGTGGCCTCTGCTGGGATGCCGGTGGGGCCATCCGGCCGCCATTGGTGCGCCGCTCGCTGACGGCTGCGATGATGGCGGTTGAGTTGACGCACAATGGAATATTGATGTTGCCGGTGTTGCTGGCGCGCATCGTCAGCTACGGGTCTGGGGGTGTTGCTGCAGCCACGCTCGATTCTGACGGAGCGGCTGACGCGAAGAGGGTTCCATTTGAGCAGCAGAGAGTATGGGGTTGATCCTCTGGAAACGGTGATGGTTCGCGATGTGACGCACACGAGCGCTTCTTCCGCTGCCGGCAGGGGGCGACACGTCAGGCCGCCGCGGATTGGCTGGCGAAGATGAATGCGCGTGGAAGCCAGGTGTGGTCGCACTGGCAGCGGCTGTTCCCGCTGGTGGATGCCACGGGAAGACTGGAGGGGATACTTACGCGCGGGCAGATGATTGTGGCTGCCGCGGCGGGCGAAAAGAATACGCCGTTGCTGCAAAGCGGCATCGTGGGTCCGGAGGTTGTTGGTCCGTCGAATACGCTGCGCTCAGTGGCGGAGAAGATGGCGGAGATGAAGCAGAGATCGTTTCCGGTCGTGGATGAGACGGGCAGCCTTGTCGGCCTGCTGAATATCGAAGACCTGCTTGAGGCCCGTGGCAAGGCGAGCATGAGGAACAGGGGCCGGCAACGTGTGCTCCTCGCTGCGCTGGCCGTTCGGGAGGCAGGAGAGTGACGAATCCGCGATTCAGGAGCTTGTGGACCATGCGCTTAGTGGTGTGGAGCGCGACCGGATTGCGCGTACGGAAGCGGAGAAGCGGATCGAGAGCGGGCTCGATTGGCAAGTGTGGTCTTGCGACTGGCTGACACCGAAGAGCTCGGACATCTCGTCGTGGAGGAAGCCTTCGCCGGGGCGGTAGGGATGGACCGATTTACCGTCGATGACGAACTGGGGGATGGCGCGCTTGCCGACGTTGGCGAGGACCAAGTCAGCGGCGCCGGGGGTGGTCTCGATGTCCACTTCTTTGAAGGGAATGTTGTGGGTGGAGAGGAAGCGCTTGGCCTCGCGGCAGTCACGGCACCAATAGGCGGTGTAGACGGTCAGATCCATGAGGCTATTTTACCGGGTGACCCAGGCGTGTCAGCTTCCTGCGTTGAGTTGCAGGAGGTCCCATCGGTTTCCGTAGAGGTCGGAGAAGACGGCGACGATGCCGTAGGGCTCGCTGCGTGGCCTCTCATGAAGATGACGCCCTTTGCCTGCATTCGGTCGTAGTCGCGCCAGAAGTCGTCGGTGTGGAGGAAGAGAAAGACGCGGCCTCCAGACTGGTTTCCGATGCGTGCGGTCTGCTGCCGTGTGGTGGCTTTTGCGAGGAGGATGCTGGTCTCTGTGGCTCCCGGAGGAGCGACCAGAAGCCAGCGCTTGCCGTCGGGGAGGGGAGTGTCTTCGACGAGACGGAATCCGAGGGATTGAGTGTAGAAGGCGAGTGCTTCATCGTAGTCGCGGACAAGCAGGGTGATGTATCCGATGTGCGGCATGGCTACTGCTCGTGATAGTTGACCATCAGGCCGCCGTCAATAACGTAGGTGCTGCCGGTGATGTAAGCGCCATCGTCAGAGGCGAGGAAGGCGGCGAGGCCTGCGACCTCATCCGGTTTGCCCATGCGGCCCAAGGGGATGTTTTTGAGGAGCGCGTTGAGCTCTGGCTTGTTGTCGAGCAGCGAGGTGTTGATGGGAGTCATGATGGCGCCGGGTGCAATGTTGTTGATGGTGATGCCGAGGGGGCCGAGTTCGACGGCGAGGTCGCGTGTGAGCATGCGCATGGCTCCTTTGGAGACGCAGTAAGTGGAGAAGTGGGGGAAGGCCATGTCCTCGTGGACGGAGCTGATGTTGATGATGCGTCCGGGTAGCTTGGCGTCGCGCAGGCGGCGAACGAAGGCCTGGGTGAGGAAGAAGGCTCCCTTGAGGTTGACGTTGAGGACGGCGTCGTAGTCCTGCTCGGTGATGTCCCAGAAGCTGGCGCCTTTCTCGATGCCGGCATTGTTTACGAGGATGTCGCAGCTGCCCAGTTGCTGCCATGCCTGGTCGACGAGGTTCTGTGTGTCGGCGAGTTTGGAGACGTCGGCCTGGACGAGGATGGCTTTGCCTCCGGCGGCTTCGGCTTTAGCCTTCGTCTCCTGAGCTTGATCGATGTGGTTGCGGTAGTCGACGACGACGCTTGCGCCCTCAGAGGCGAGGCGGATGGCGATGGATTGTCCGATGCCGGAGCTGGAGCCGGTGACAATTGCGACTTTATTTTGCAGCCTGGGCACGATGATCTCCATGACGAGGACGATGAGGATGAGATGCGGCGTGGCCCGGCTGCTGCATGAGACATATGTGAATTATTTCTTTGCGGGGATGGAGACCGGCATTCCCGGTGTGACCTTGTATTGCTCGGCAAAGTTGCGTTGATTGATTGAGAGCGCGAGGCGGCCGCGAGAGTCGATGTAGAAGAGCGGCTTGCCGATGGGGACGTCGCTGAATGTCTTCTCGTATGGGATGGTATAGGAATGCCCTTCGATGGTGACGGGGACAGGGTCGCCGAGGTGATAGCCGAGTCTGGCGAAGGTGTCGGCTGGGACGTTGAGGATGACGTTGCCGAATGGGCCGTCGAGGCCGAGGACTTCAGCGTGAAGACCAGAGGCGTCGATGGTGGCAGTGTGGATGTCGAGGCGGACGAGCTTGGCGACGTCGAGTGCTGGGCCGGCCTGTGTCCAGTCGTCGCCGCGAGCGAGGTGAGCTCCTGCGGGAGAGAAGATATCGCGGCCGTGGAAGGTGGAGGAGAGCTTCGCACCGATCATCCATGCGGGGTTAGTGATCTCGCGGGTTTCGATGATCTGGTTTTCGCCCGAGGATGGCATCAGGGTGAGCAGGCCGTTGTCGGGGAGCACGAAGTACTGGCCGCGCCGGGAGTGGGCGATGATGGCCTTGCGGGAGCTGCCGACGGTGGGGTCGATGACTACGACGAAGACGGCGTCGGCTGGGAAGTACGGAGCGGAGCCGGCGAGGAAGCGCGCGCCTTCGGCGATGTCGTAGGGCGTGGCCTGGTGAGTGATGTCGATGACGCGGACGCCGGGGTCGATGGTCTCCATGACGGCCTTGCAGATGCCTATGGCGTCGTCCTTGACGTCGAAGTCGGTCATGAAGCCGACGACGTGCTGTTTGGGTTGCTGGGCGACGAGCGTCGTGGCGACGATGAGAAGAGGAGAGAGCAGGCGTGCGAGCTTCATGCGATGAGCATAAATCAGGCTTTGCGCTATGCCGCCTCTTCGGATTTGCGCTTTTTGATGATTTCGGAGAGCAGAGCCTTGGCCTTCTTTAGCTCGGCTTTGCGGTCCTCGGAGAGATTTGTTCCGGCGCGGTTGATGTAGAAGTTGAGCATCCGCATGCCGGAGGCCGGGCCTTTGGGCGAGACCTTTTTCGAGGCGAGCGAGCGGGCGATGGTTGGGGCGCTCTTATTGAAGAGGCCTTGTTCGGGATGGGTGGAGTCAGTCGTGACCTTCGCGGACCACTTTTTCTTCGCCGTCTTTTTGGGTGTCGACTTTTTCTTCGTGGTCATCGGGCCCTCCTGCAAGCGCGTCCTGCGCATCTATAGGATGCGGATCGAGGAGGGGCTTGCCGCGGCGCTCGCGGAAGAAGTTGGTGAGCATGCGGCTGCACTCTTCGGCGAGGATGCCGGTGGTGACCTCTACGCGATGATTCAGCTGCGGATGGTTGAGGACGGAGAGGACGGAGCCGCAGGCTCCGGCCTTGGGGTCGTCGGCGGCATAGACGAGGCGGGCGATGCGCGCGTGCAGGATGGCGCTGGCGCACATGGCGCAGGGTTCGAGTGTGACGTAGAGGGTACAGCCGCCCTCGGAGGTGAGGATGCGGTAGTTGGAGAGTTCGCGGCCGGCCTCGCGTAGGGCGACGATCTCGGCGTGGGCGGTGGGGTCGGAGTCGCGTAGGACTCGGTTCTGGCCTCGGCCGAGGATTTCGCCTGATGGTGAGACGACGATGGCTCCGACGGGGACTTCCCCGGCAGATTGAGCGGACTGGGCCTCGGCGATGGCGAGGCGCATCATCTCTTCGTCGAGAGTGCTGAGGTCCATGCTGCTAGTGTATCGGGCTAGTTCTGTGGGGCTGGGTTGGGGATGAGCCTGCCCTGGTGGTAGACGGCTTCGATGTGGCGGGTGTTGTGGATGTCCATGAGCGGGTCGGCGGTGAGGATGATGAGGTCGGCGGAGTAGTCCGGCGCGATGAGGCCTACGTTGAGTTTGGGGTTGAGGAGGTGGATGAGGCGGCCGCTCTGGCCGGTGGCGACGGTGATGGCCTGGAGTGGCGTGAGGCCCGCACTGACGAGGTCTTCGAGCTCGCGATGTTCGCTGAAGCCGGGGATGCGGCCGGGAACGGCTCCGGAGTCGGTGCCGAAGGCTACGCTGACGCCTGCGTCGTACACAGTCTTGAGGTTCTTGAGAGCGATGGCGTGATCGGCCTGGGCCTGCTTTGTCTGTGGCGCGGCGAGTGTGTTTGAGGCGTAATCGGGAGCCTGCAGTTTCGCGAGTAACTGTGGGCCTGCGGCCTGCTGGAAGAAGTTGGACTGCATGATCTGCGGGTCGGTAGCGTAGATGTAGAAGGCCTCGTCGAGCGCAAGGGTGGGGATGTACCAGGCGGCGACGTGAAGGTGATGCTTGTGGGCCTCGTCGATGACGGCGGAGTAGATGGTAGGGTCCATCGCGGGTGCTCTGCCGTGGAGGGGATCGACCCAGATTTTGACGATGTCGGCGTGGTGCGTGGCGAAGTCATCGACGTCATGGCGGGCCTCGTCGGGGGTGGCGGGGCGGTCGACCTGGTCGGCGGCGACTGCGAGTGGACACCGATTCCACGGCCCGCGGTGAGGATGGTGGCTCCGCCGAGCTTGCCTGCGCGCTGCTGGTCGCGGAGGTCGTAGATGAGATCGCGGTTGAGGCCCAGGCTGAGGATTGTGGTGACGCCGTAGCGCTCGAACTGGTTGAGGGCCGCGGTTACGTTTTCGGTGGTGAAGGCGTTGGCGGAGGGCTCGGCGTTGTTGATGATGACGCCGAGGTGCGAGTGCGCGCTGATGAGGCCGGGGATGACGGTCTTGCCCGTGCAGTCGACGACGGTGGCGCCCTTGGGGGTTTTGTTGGAGGCGGGTTTGACGCTGTCGATGAGGCCCCTGCTGAAGGTGATGTCGACGTGCGCTCGCGCGGGCGAGCCGGTGCCGTCGACGAGGGTTGCGTTGTGCAGAATAATGGGCTGCTGCTGGGCAGATGCCGCGAGAGAGGCGGCGAGGAATGTGAGGCTGCTCACTATTCGGAGTATGGTGCGCATCGGACCTCCCAAGCTGAGATGAAAATGTTAGAAACGCTGTGTAGTTACATTTGTAGTTTATTATCGCGTTGTGGACTTTGAGTGGAACGAAGCCAAGGCCTCGGCCAATCTGAAAAAGCATGGTATCTCGTTTCCATTTGCGGCGCGGGTTTTTCCTGGATGAGAGGCGAATTGAGAGGCCGGACGAGACGAGTTTGTATGAGTTGAGATGGATGACTGTCGGTTTGGTTGATGGGGTGGAGATACTTGTGGTGTATACGATGCGCGGTGAGCCGATACGGCTGATCTCCGCGAGGAAGGCGGACAAGAATGAAAGAGAAGAGTACTGGGGTGGTTAAATTCCGGCTGGATTCGAAGGCGCTGCCGAAGATGACTTCGGCGCAGATGAAGAAACTGCGAGAGCTGAAGGATGGCAAGATCGATTACAGCGATGCTCCTGCTCAGCCCAAGGGTGGATGGACCCGGCCGGGGGCTCTAGTGCCGTCCGAAAACAAGAAGCAGGTGACGGTGAGGTTGGATGCGGATGTGTTGGAGTTCTTCAAGGGCACGGGCAAGCGTTATCAGAGCCGCATCAATGCGGCTCTGCGGGAGTACATGAAGGCGCACAAGGAAGTTGGTCCATAGCGTTTTATGCGGGCTCCTGTTGCGTCATGCAGTGTAGCGCGCCTAGGCCCCAGATGAGATCGACCGAGTGGATTCCTATGATTTTTCGGTCGGGGAAGCAGGCGGCGATGATATTGAGGGCGTGGCGGTCGCTGGGGTCGTTGAAGGTAGGGACGAGGACCGCCTCGTTTGCGACGTAGAAGTTTGCGTAGCTGGCGGGAAGACGCTGACCCTCGAAGACGACGGGCGCGGGCATGGGGAGTTCGATGATCTTGAACGGTTCGCCTTGCAGGTCGCGGGCGGAGCGGAGACGGTCGAGATTTTCGGCGAGCGGGAGATGGTTCTCGTCGTGCGTGCTGTGCTCGACGCAGGTGACGATGGTGTCGTGGGCGACGAAGCGGGTGATGTCGTCGATATGGCCGTGGGTGTCGTCGCCGGCGGTGCCGCGGTGAAGCCAGATGGTCTTCTCGATGCCGAGGTAGTCGTGGAAGGCTTGTTCGAGTTGCTTGCGTGTCTCCTCTTGATTGCCGAGGCCTGGGTTGCGCTGCTGGACTTCTGAGAGGAGGCACTCCTCGGTGGTGAGGAGGATGCCGGCACCATTGGTGTCGATGGAGCCGCCTTCTAGAACGAGGCGGTGAGGCTTGCCGTCCTGGTCGGCGGCTTCGGGGCGGAACTCTTCCATGCCGTAGAGCCTGGCGACGTGGTGAGGTATCTGGTCGTCGCGGTGCCAGTTGTCGTACTTGGCCCAGGCGTTGAACTTCCAGTTGGTGATGGCGATCTGGCCCTCTGGATTCTTGACGAAGATGGGGCCGGAGTCGCGGAGCCAGACGCGGTCGGTGAGCCACTGGTGGAAGTGAAGGCGGGCGAGGTTGGCGCCGGCGCGGAGGAGGATGCTGCGCGCGCGCTTCTGGGCGGTCTCGTCATTGACGAGGATGTGGATGTCTTCGCAGCAGGAGAGGTGTCGGACGATCTCGGCGTAGACCCAGGGGATGGGCTGGAATTTTCCGGGCCAGTCTTCGGCGTTGTGGGGCCAGGCGATCCAGGTGCCGGAGTGAGGGGCCCACTCGGCGGGCATGCGGAAGTTCTGGTCGCGGGGAGTTGTCATCTGATGTCTACGTCTTTCTTTTGTGTTGTACCCCCTACCCGGGGAAATTGTGCAAAGTCTTCAAACAAAAAAGTTTAAGTCCGGACTTCTAAAAACAGGGGAACTTGTGTTTGCGTTGACTTATTCGGTGATTGGTCCGCTATCAGAATATCTATCTCGTTCAAAGTATAGCGGCCTCGGGAGACTTAGCCGGTGTGGTTTGACTTGGGGTGAAAGGCAGGCAGGGATGACGCTCAGCGGTATAGGATGAGAGGCGGCTGAAATCCTTAACCGTTTCTTAATTCCACAGAGGCTTCGTCAGAGATATGGCAATCGGCGTCACGACTACAACGAGCACGCAGCAGTACGGAACACAGCATACCGACTACCGGGCCATGAGCATCGCGACGATGCTCTTCTTCATGTGGGGCTTTCTTACGTGTCTGAATGACATCCTCATTCCGCACCTGAAGGCCATCTTCGAACTGAACTATGCGCAGGCGATGCTGGTGCAGTTCTGCTTCTTCTCGTCGTACTTCATCTTTGCGCTGCCGGCGGGCAAGCTGGTGGAGTGGCGCGGATATAAAGGGACGATGGTGATTGGGTTGCTGGTGATGGCTGCGGGCGCGTTCCTGTTCCTGCCGGCGTCGACGGCGGCTTCGTTCGGGCTGTTCCTTTCGGCGCTGGTGATTCTGGCTGCGGGCATTACGAGTTTGCAGGTGGCGGCGAATCCTTATGTTGCTAACCTTGGGCCGCCGGATACGGCGTCGGCCCGGTTGAACCTGGCGCAGGCGTTCAACTCCCTGGGGACTTTTGTGGCCCCGTTTTTTGGAAGCGTTTTGATTCTGACTACAACAGAGGTAACGCCGGAGACGATGAACTCGTATTCGGCTGCTGCGCTGCATCAGTACCGGATGCAGCAGGCCTCGTCGGTACGGCTGCCGTACCTGGGGATCGGCCTGACGCTGGTGCTGCTGGCGGTTGCGTTTGCTGTGCTGAAGATGCCGACGATGGACTTCACGCGCGACATTCGGCCGGGTGAACTGGACAGGACAGCGGGCGGACACGACAGCATCTGGAGACATCCGGTACTGCTGGCCGGGGCGGTCGCGATCTTTGTTTATGTGGGGGCGGAGGTTTCGATCGGGAGCTTCCTGGTGAACTATTTTGGGCTGCCGGATATTGCGCATCTGCCGGAGAAGATCGCGGCGCGGTATGTGTCGATGTACTGGGGCGGTGCGATGGTAGGGAGGTTTATCGGCTCGTGGCTGCTGACGAAGTTGAGGACGAGCACGGTGCTGGGAACGGCTGCGGTGGTGGCTTGCGGGTTGGTGGTGACTTCCATTATCACGCATGGGCACACGGCGATGTGGGCGATTCTGGCGGTCGGGCTGTTCAACTCGGTGATGTTCCCGAGCATCTTTACGGTCGGGCTAACGGGGCTGGGGCCGCTGACTTCAAAGGGGTCGAGTTTGATGGTTGCGGCGATTGTCGGTGGCGCGCTGATTCCGCTGGCCGAGGGGCATCTCGCGGATGCGATTGGCGTGCATCATGCGTTTGTGATCCCGGCGGTTTGCTACATCTACATTGCTCTGTTTGGGTATTTGGGTGGACGAAGGGCGGAGCGGGAGGTTGGGTTGGCGGCTTAGGGTTGTCACGGTTTCGTTGCTCGCTCTAGCGGCGTATATCCCACCCTTAGCGATGAGACTGCTAAGGATGGGGCACCCGATCATTGTTGGTTGGGGTAGGAGGGGGTGTGCTTTCGTACGAATGCCCACCTTCGGCGCGATAAGGCTGCGCCGAAGATGGGCATCCCGTTCTGGTTCAGATAGATTATTTTTCTTTGATGATGAGGTAGGTGGTGGTGGTGCCGGGGGCGATTTTGACCCAGTGGGGGACGTTGGCGGCGATGTGGGCGATGTCGCCGGTGTGGAGGGTCACTTCTTTTCCGCCCTGGATGCCGGGTCCGCGGGTTTCTCCGGGAGCGGTGGTGTGTCCTCCCTGCATGGTGCCGCCGGTGACGAGAGTGACGGTGCCTTCGGTGATGATCATCTGGTCGGCCCAGTCCTGATGGAGTTCGGCGTCGCCGGTGTGGACTCGGACGACGAGGAGGGTTTTGTAGGAGCCGAAGTCGTCGAAGGTGTCAAAGGCTACGCCACCGGGGCTGGCTTTGGCGGCGGCGAGGAGTTTGGCTTCGCGCTGGTGGAGGTCGGCGGTGGTGTGGACGATTGGGTCGGTTTGGGCGAGGATCGGGGCTGCTGCGAGTGTGAGGGAGAGGAAGAGGCTGCGAAGCATTCTGGCTCCTTTGAGGTCAGCCAATTGTAATGGGTGGTTTGGGCCGGTACATTCCGCCTCTTGCGGTGGGGTTTCAGAGCGGTATTGGCTGGGTTAGGGAAAGCGGTTCGCGCCTTCGCGCGAATGCCCACATCTCAAAATCGAGATATGGGGCACCCGATTTTGTGGCTTCAGCAAGATGCTGGGCCACCCCGCCTAGCTGTATTACAGCGTTGCGAGATCCATCATCCAGATGAGACTGATCCAGAGTGAGGCAGCAAACGCCAGGAAGGAAGGCATCTTCCTTGAACGTATTACCCACACCAAAGCTGACAGGAAGCCAATGAACGCGAGTAGAAAACAGCGACCCTCATACCCATAGTCAAAGCTGCTCCGTTTGCTGAGCTGATCGAGAATAATAAGACCCCAGACGCCACCCAAAGCAGAGAGAGCTGTGAAAGCGATCGCCAACCACGAAGAAATGCGACGGCGGTCCTTTTCGTATCGCTTCAGCACCATTGAAACTACGAAGCCGAGAATTACCAGCGGCACACCGTAAATTAGGAACCAAACGAATCTAGGCATCATTGGACCTGTAAATCTGCTAGTCGATGAAGCGTTTGGCTATGCCTTCGTAGGCGTCGATGCGGCGGTCGCGGAGGAAGGGCCAGTGCTGGCGGGTTACTTCGATTAGTTTGGGGTCCAGGTCGGCGTAGAGGATCTCTTCTTTGTCGTGGCTGGCTAGGGCGATGATGCGGCCGAAGGGGTCGGCTATGAAGCTGCCTCCCCAGAACTCGATGCCTGAGCTGGGGGTGTGGTCGCCGGGGCCGCGGAGTTCTACGGTGGCGGGGTTGCCGTCGGCGGCGGGAGCTTTGAATTTGACGTCGCCGTGCTCGTGGCCGACGCGGTTGACACTGCAGACGAAGACTCCGTTGGCGATGGCGTGGGCGCGCTGTGCGGTCTGCCAGGCCTCGTACTGGGCGGTGCCGAACTCCTCTTTTTCGGAGGGGTGCCAGCCGATGGCCGTGGGGAAGAAGAGGACCTCGGCACCTTTGAGGGCAGTCATGCGGGCGCCTTCGGGGTACCACTGGTCCCAGCAGACGAGGGTTCCGATGGGGCCGGAGGTGGTCTTGGTGGCCTTGAAGCCGAGGTCGCCGGGAGTGAAGTAGAACTTCTCGTAGTAGAGAGGGTCGTCGGGGATGTGCATCTTGCGATAGATGTCGGCGATGCGGCCGTCCTTTTCGATGGTGACGGCGGTGTTGTGGTACAAGCCCGGCGCTCGACGTTCGAAGAGACTGGCGACGAGGACGACGCCGGTTTCGCAGCAGACTCGTGTGAGGACGTCGGTGGAGGGGCCGGGGATGGGCTCGGCGAGGTCGAAGAGGGCGTGGTCCTCGCGCTGGCAGAAGTACTGGGCGCGGAAGAGCTCGGGGAGGCAGACGAGGGTGGCTCCCTGGCGGGCGGCTTCGTAGACTCGCTCGGCGGCCTTGTCGAGGTTGATCTTGGTGTCGGGGTCGCAGGACATCTGGATGAGGGCGACGCGCTTCATGTTCGGCTTTTTGTTGTTTGTGTTCATGGCAATCCCCGCTTATTTTAAGGGCTCCTTTCGGAGGTACCACCCCCTCCCCCCTGTGTATTTTTCAAGCCTATTGTTTTCAGCAAATTAGCTGATTTCCACAGGCTAAAGTATTCTAAAGGAGGGAGTTATGGGTCAAAATATTCATTCTAAAGGAGAAAGCCCCGGATTCAGCCCCGGGGCTTTTCCTCTACTGTTCTTATTATATCGGACTTTGGAAACTGGTATGCCAATCGTAAGTTAATTACTTTGAATGACTTAGGTAGGTTTCGGGCTTGACATGCGATTTTGTCCGAGATTTCGCAGATTGATTTTTCAAGCTACTGATTAGGCAGGCTTTGAATTGCGGTATTAGGATTTCTGCGGACGACGTACGAATAACATACGCGGCTCATTTTGTGAGGACAAGGAGGGAAGTAATGAGCTTCTTCTCAGGAAAGGTAGGGTTGGTGGTTGTTGCTTCTGGCGTTTTATTTCTGGCGGCTTGTGGGAAGGAGACGCCGAATGAGGCCGCGAACCTGGCGCGGGATGCGGCGAAGGACGCCTATGTGTATGGGTATCCGCTGGTGCTGATGGATGTGAGCAGAGCGAAGCTTACCAATGTTCCTCATCCGATGGGGACGGGGATGGCGCCGATAAACCAGTTCGCCAATATCAAAGCTTTTCCGGATGCCATTTTCACCGATGTTGTGAGTCCTAACGCGGATACTTTGTATTCGTCGGCGTGGCTGGATCTGAAAGGTGGGCCGATTGTGCTGAGCGTTCCCGATACACGTGGACGCTATTACCTGATGCAGATGCTGGATGCGTGGACGAATGTGTTTGCTTCGCCGGGAAAACGGACTACCGGAACAGGTAAGGGAGATTTTGCGATTACGGGACCGGGTTGGTCGGGCACGCTGCCTGCAGGCGTGAAGGAGATCAAGGCGCCGACGAATATGGTGTGGATCATCGGCCGTA
Source organism: uncultured Acidobacteriaceae bacterium (assembly GCA_963741395.1). Classification (GTDB taxonomy): domain Bacteria; phylum Acidobacteriota; class Terriglobia; order Terriglobales; family Acidobacteriaceae; genus Edaphobacter. The sequence goes on along the minus strand of CAVUHV010000005.1, from coordinate 332,445 downwards.
CGCAGACCAACGGGAAGGCGGATTTTGCGGCGGTGAATGCGCTGCAGGCACAGTACAAGCTGACGCCGCTGAGTGCGTGGGGGAAGCCGTATACTCCGCCGGCGGATGTTCCGACTGATCCGAAGATCGATATGAAGACCAGGCCTGTGGATACGGTCGCGGCGATGGATGCGTCGACGTTCTTCAACCGGCTGGCGATGCTGATGAAGGACAATCCTCCGGCTGCGGCGGATGCTCCGATGTTGGCGAAGCTGGCGAGCATTGGCGTTGTCCCGGGAGAGCCGTTTGATGTGATCAAACATCCGGGTGTCCGTGATGGTTTGGATGATGGGAAGAACCGGGTGATTGAGCTTGGCCGAGATCCCGGGCTGGGCAAATTTGTGAATGGGTGGCTGGTGATGACGGGGTTGGGCTCCTACGGCACAAACTACGCTGCGCGCGCAGGAGTTGCCTGGTTTGGGTTTGGAGCGAACCTCACGGCGGATGCGGACTATCCGGTAGCGCGTGTCGATGGGAACGGCGATCCATTGGACGGGGGGTACAAGTATGTCCTGCATTTCGACAAAGGACAGACACCTCCGGCGAATGCGTTCTGGTCGCTGACGATGTACAACTCGAAGCAGGCGTTTGTGGCGAACCCGATCAATCGATATGCGATTGGGGACAGGGACAAGCTGAAGTTCAACGGGGACGGGTCGCTGGATATTTATATTCAGCGTGAATCACCGGGGAAGGCGAAGGAGTCGAACTGGCTGCCGGCGGATGCAGGGGCTTTCAACGTGATGATGCGTGTCTATTGGCCGAAGGAAGCGATGCTGAACGGGACGTGGACTCCACCGCCGATCAAGAAGGTGGGTTGAGGCGAGATTGGCTGAAGAAATAGGACGGATGGAGTTGCGTGAAAGAGCGCGACGAGGGCGGGATTCTTCTTTTGTCTGATGTGGATTTCTGATAGGTTTGAGGTAGGGATACGCCAACCCACGTCCGCTTGGCCGACCTCTTTCCTGACTATTGAGACCCATCTCCCAGCTGTTGTAGTAGCCGTGTATTTCATTGCAGAAAGAAGGAGTATTACGTTGAGTGATTTTCGCGAATTCCTGGAGCTTCCCTACGCTGAACTAGAGGACCTCAACCTGATGGCGAAGGAGCAGCGCCGGAAGCGCGTTTCGCCGGGCACGATTCAAGAAGAGCGGTTGAAGTACCTGACCGACGAGCGGCGCATCAAGGCTGTGACGGTGCTGTTCAGCGATCTCGAAGGCCGGCTACACATGCTGGACTACGACAAGAAGTTCCTGGTGAAGAGCTACGACAACCTGACCTTCGACGGCTCGTCGATTCGCGGGTTCACCGCACAGCGCGAGAGCGATCTGCGGCTGGGCATCGACTGGAGCGCGTTCTACTGGGTGCCGGCGGATATTTTCGGCGCGGGCAAGATCGTGGTTTTTGGCGAGGTGATCGACAAGAACGGCACGACCTACAGCGCGGATATTCGCGGAGTGTTGAAGAAGTTCTCGCAGGAGATGTACGACCAGCACGGCTACACGCTGAATGCCGCCAATGAGATTGAAGGCTTCCTGTTTGAGGGTATCGACGCCGAGCGCAAGTACCACGAGAATGGGTCATTCGAGTACGTCAACAAGGGCGGGTACTATCATTCGCTGCCGGGCGATCCGCTGCGTGAGTTCATCGACACGACCGCTGAGGTGCAGCGCGCGATGGGCTTCGAGAACGAGAAGGACCATCCTGAGGTCGCGCCGAGCCAGTTCGAGATCAACTACAGCTACGGCGAGGTGGTTGCTGCCGCGGACCAGATTCAGCTCTACAAGCTGATCTGCCGGCAGGTGGCGACGCAGATGGGCATGACGGCGTGCTTCCTGCCGAAGCCAGTGGTTGGAGTGAACGGCAGCGGCATGCACACGAATGTCTCCGTCACCAAGGGCGGCAAGAACCTCTTCTGGGATCCCAATGGACTCGAGAAGATTTCCAAGCTGGCATGGCAGTTTACGGATCGCATCCTGACGCATGGCAATGATCTCTGCCTGCTGTTGAATTCCAGCGTGAATGCCTATCGCCGGCTGGACCCGCACTTTGAGGCGCCGAACCAGCTCAATGCCTCGGCGGTCAACCGTGGGGCAATGGTCCGGATTCCGATCGGCAATGAGAAGTCTTCGAGGATCGAGGTTCGTGCGGTTGCTCCGGATGCGAACCCGTACATGGTGATGTACTCGATCTTCAAGAGCGGCCTGCATGGCGAGATCTCGAAGATCAAGAACCTTCGCCAGGCGGAGCGGTATCTGCCGGACAACATCTATACGGCGATCGACAACTTCCGCGAGTCGAAGTGGACGACCGAGCTGTTCGGCGCGGATGTGAAGGCACGCTATGCCGATCTGAAGCAGGCTTCGGCGGATCGCTGCCCGCGGCTGCTGGGGACGAGGGTAAAGACTCCGGAGGTTCAGTTCCACCACGATGTCTACAATCAGCTGCTCTGGAGCCAGTTCTAAGGTTCTGTGGGTGTGTGAAGTGAAAGGCCCCGGCTTCGGCCGGGGCTTTTGCGTGTTCGTTGCGTTGCCCGCGATGTGCGATTATCGCGTTCATCGTGCGAATATTGCCAGAGCTTCTTCGCGGATGATAGGTTGGACTTCTCATACTTCACAGGGAGAAGAGCGCGATGCAGGAGAGCTACAACGGGATTGCGGTGCCTAAGGATGGAGCGCCGATTCAATATGCCAACGGCAAATACACGGTTCCGGACAATCCGATTATTCCGTTCATCGAAGGTGACGGCACGGGCAGGGACATCTGGAAGGCTTCGCAGCGCGTGTTCGATGCTGCGGTAAAGAAGGCTTACGGCGGTAAGCGTTCGGTGAAGTGGTTTGAGGTGCTTGCTGGCGAGAAGGCGTACCGCCAGACGCAGAACTGGCTGCCGGACGATACGGTGAAGGCAACTGTGGACTTCCGCGTGTCGATCAAGGGACCGCTGACGACCCCGGTTGGCGGAGGGATTCGTTCGCTGAACGTGGCGTTGCGGCAGTTGATGGACCTTTATCAGTGCGTGCGTCCGGTGAAGTACTACTCGGGTGTGCCAAGCCCGGTGAAGCATCCGGAGAAGCTCGATGTGGTGATCTTCCGCGAGAACACAGAGGACATTTATGCGGGCATCGAGTTCCGCGAGGGAACGCCTGAGGCGGCGAAGTTCATCAGCTTTGTTAACGACGAGATGCTGAAGGGTAGCAAGAAGAAGGTCCGGCTGGATTCAGGCGTGGGCGTGAAGCCGATCTCGATTACCGGGTCGAAGCGGCTGGTGCGCGCAGCGATTCAGTATGCGCTGGATAACGGGCGGAAGACGGTGACGCTGGTGCACAAGGGCAATATTCAGAAGTTCACCGAGGGTGCGTTCCGCGAGTGGGGATATGAGGTTGCATCGCAGGAGTTCCGCGAGCAGACGGTGACGGAGCGGGAGAGTTGGATACTTGGAAACCTTGAGGCGAATCCGAAGCTGACGGCTGAAGAGAATGCCGCGCTGATCGAGCCTGGGATCGAATTTGCGTCGAAGGAGTTTGGCGAGGGTGTGGTGGCTGAGGTGAAGCAGGTGATCGCTTCGATCGGGGCTTCACACGGCGATGGCAAGTGGAAGAAGAAGATTCTAGTCAACGACAGAATTGCGGACTCGATCTTTCAGCAGATCATCTTGCGGCCAGAGGACTACAGCGTGCTCGCGACGACGAACCTGAACGGCGACTACATCTCGGACGCTGCGGCTGCACAAGTGGGCGGGCTGGGGATTGCACCGGGCGGAAATATCGGCGATGGGTATGCGGTATTTGAGGCGACGCATGGCACGGCTCCGAAGTATGCGGATAAGGATGTCATCAATCCGGGATCGGTGATCTTGTCGGGCGTGATGCTGTTCGACTTTCTGGGCTGGCCGGAGGCGGCGCGGCTGATCGAAAGCTCGATGGAGAAGACAATCGGGCAGAAGTTCGTGACGTATGACTTCGAGCGCGGAATGCAGGGCGCGACCAAGGTAAAGACGAGTGAGTTCGCGACTCGGATGATCGAGAACATGTAGCAATGATGGCCGCGTGGAGGAAAGCAGATTCCTCCGCTGCGCTGCGGAAGGACAACCAAAAAGAATGGAGCAACGATGCGTAAGAAGGTAACGATTGTTGGTGCGGGAAATGTGGGTGCGACGGCGGCGCACTGGATTGCGGCGAAAGAGCTTGCGGATGTTGTGCTGATCGACGTCATTGAGGGCGTGCCGCAGGGCAAGGGGCTCGACCTGCTGGAGGCGATGCCGATTGAGAAGCGCGACTGCAGCATTATTGGTACGAATGATTATGCCGACACGAAGGGCTCGGACATTGTGGTGATCACGGCGGGCATCGCGCGTAAGCCGGGGATGAGCCGCGACGATCTGCTGAACACGAACTACAAGATTATGAGCGATGTGGTCTCCAAGGTCGTGGCTGCTTCGCCGAACTGCATCATCATCGTGGTGTCGAATCCGCTGGATGCGATGGCGCAGACGGCGTTCAAGCAGGCAGGGTTTCCGCGCGAGCGCGTGATCGGCATGGCGGGTGTGCTGGATTCGGCGCGGTTCCGGACGTTTATTGCCGAGGAGTTGAAGGTGTCGGTTGAGAACGTGACGGCGTTTGTGCTCGGTGGGCATGGGGACACGATGGTTCCGCTTTCTCGTTATTCGACCGTCGCGGGGATTCCGATTACGGAGCTGATTGAACCAACGCGGCTGAAGGAACTGGAGACGCGGACGGCCAATGGCGGCGCGGAGATTGTGAAGCATCTCAAGACGGGCTCGGCCTACTATGCTCCTTCGGCTGCCGCAGTGGAGATGGTTGAGGCGATCCTGAAGGACAAGAAGAAGATTCTGCCTTGCGCTGCTTATCTGCAGGGTGAGTATGGGATCTCCGGGCTGTACGTTGGGGTTCCTTGCAAGCTGGGTGCGAAAGGGCTTGAGCAGATCATCGAGATCAAGCTGACTCCGGAGGAGCAAGCTGCGCTGCAGAAGAGCGCTGACTCTGTGAAGGAGCTTTGTACGGTGATTGGAGTAGCGTAGGTAAGAAAGCTTTGTGCAGGAGGAGACTCACATCGGGTGAGTCTCCTTATTTCCAAATGAATTCGACGAAGTAGCTCACTGGATCGATAGGTGCCTTAGATGCGTTGCTCTTTAGCCACTTTACCGGCACGGAAGTAGGCCAAATTTGCTGTCTAGCAGGCATGTCATTCTCTCGCAAGACGTCCCACTTTCCTGATGGGCTGCGGTATGTGTAACTCAAAAGAAGATCTCCAATCTGTAGATAAGCGACGAAGCACTTTTGAAGTGGCAGGTAGCTCTCTCGTTGTGATCCTTTTGGTATGCCATATCTCATTCGTGGCATAAACATACGAATTTTAGTAGCCGGATTAATACGAATACCGCAGAGGTGGACCGCCGATTCTCCCGGCGCAAGTGAATACTTGTAGAAATGATGGAGGTCGTCCGCAGTTATCAGTTTGCGCCTGCTCTGTGGTCCGGTGAGCTGATAAAGAGCCGATGTTTTATACAGCCAAATTGAAAGAATCAAGGACTCAGGCGGTGTCAGATATCCGCTCTCCTGATAAATCAGTTTTTCAAATACAGGCTTAGCTTCATTCTCTAACTTACTCATCCATCCCGAATTGCATTCTTTGCAAACACCGTTGTAGCGAACTGAATGAGCTCCCATCTCGCGCTCCGATATGACCTCCCCTCCGCGGTCTGTTTCCTTCGACGTATGTCGCTCATTGATTCGAACATCCATTAACTTGAGGAGCCATGTAGGCATAACGTGTTCAATTGATCTCGGAGAAATAGAAAAAGGCCTGTTGCAAAAGCAACAAGCCTTCTCCGTTTTCTGACTATCCATCTTTGATGAGGATTGCACGATCTTGCGTTAGGCTATGCGTTCGATGGTCACAGACTCGAGGACGACTGGCGTCTTCGGGCGGTCCATGCCGTCGCGGGCGACTTTGCTGATCTTTTCGACTATGTCGTAGCCATCGACGACTTCGCCGAAGATGGTGTGCTTGCCGGTGAGCCAGGTAGTGGGGGCTACGGTGATGAAGAACTGGCTGCCGTTGGTGTTGGGGCCGGCGTTGGCCATGGCGAGCTTGCCCTTCTCCTGGAAGCCGTGCTTCGAGCCGCGGGTTTCGTCGGCGAACTTGTAGCCGGGGCCGCCCATTCCGGTGCCTTCGGGGTCGCCGCCCTGGATCATGAAGTCGGGGATGACGCGGTGGAAGACGGTGCCGTCGTAGAGCTTATCGCCTTTCTTGCTGGGGCTTTTCCAGTCCTTGGTGCCCTCGGCGAGGCCGATGAAGTTTGCGACGGTCTCGGGAGCGTCTTTTTCGAAGAGCTCGGCGACGATGGTGCCCTGATTGGTTTTGAAGGTGGCGTAGACACCGGGTTTGGTTGGCATGTTCGTAGTTCTCCTTGCTGGTTAGATGCTTGAGGAAGAATTGCTTCGCGTAGACGGGAACTTAGTTTTGCGGCGCGGGTGGAGCAGAAGAGGGTGGCGCTGCGGCTGGCGTTGCTGCAGGAATGGCAGGCTCGGGCGGCATGGGCTGGCCTTCGCGGACGATGGTAATGCGGTTGATCGTGACCGGTGCGAGCGGCTTGTCGCTGTCGTTGCGCTCGACGCGCGCGATGGAGGCGACCAGGAGCACGGAGTGGGCGTCGCATTGGCCGAAGATGGTGTGCTTGCCGTTGAGCTGGGGCACAGGCTCTTCCGTGATGAAGAACTGCGAGCCGTTGGTGCCGCCGCCGGATGGGCCGGGGCCAGCGTTGGCCATGGCGAGGCGGCCGGGTTCGTCGAAGGTGAGGGAGGGATCGATCTCGTCCTGGAAGAAGTAGCCGGGGTCGCCGGTGCCGTCGCCAGCCCGGTCGCCGCCTTGAATCATGAAGCCGGGGATGACTCGGTGGAAGGTCGTGCCGTTATAGAAGGGCTGGTGGTGGACCTTGTTGAGCGTCTTGGGGTCGGTCCAGTCCTTAGTGCCCTCGGCGAGGGCGATGAAGTTGGCGACGGTGACGGGGGCCTGTTTGTCGTACAGCTTGCAGGTGAGCCGGCCCATGGAGGTGTCGATGACAGCCGTGGGCCCGGTGGGTACGACCGGCGGCTGCGCGTTGCTGGTGGTGCTGGGCGCGTCGGGGAGGTCGGTCGATGACGGCGGCGGTGTTGTGGATTGGGCGAATGCAGCCGTGGTGAGGACCAGAGATAGCGCGACGGAACGAAGGATCATGCGGTGTGAAGCTCCATGAAACAGGCTATCGCACCGCGATGCTGCGCGCAAAGCGGGCATGGGCCTTAGGTGATGCGGCGTATGAGGCTGCGGATGAGTTCGAGCGAGCCTCCGTAGACTACGTGGGCGGCCCAGTTACGAAGATGATCGAAGGGCTCATCCTTGTTGGGTGGAGGAGCCAGGCGCAGGGCCGGAACGGCGACTTCGCCGGCGCCGAGGAAGAGGAGGGTGCCGAAGCCTGCGCCACCGCCCGCGGTGACTTCGGGCAGGATCTCGGCCGTGACTCCGTAGACGGCGCCCATGAGGGTACCGAAGCCGTAGTGCACTGCCTGGCCGGCCTTCCTCTTGTTATCCCTGGCGAGCAGAGGCTTGCGGATGGCGTCAGCGACCTTGCCGGCAAAGATCTCTGTAGAGCCTTCCCGCTGGGCGGCTTTTTGCTCGCGTTGGGCCTGTTCGTGGGCAATCTGCAAGTTGGATTCTCCCTGGGCGAGCTTTTTCTGCTTCTCGGCGAACCTTTCATTGGCAGAGGCCAGTTTGAGGAACTGGTCCATGATGACGGTTGCGGTTATTCCAGCGACGGCGCCTAGAAGAATGCCTCGGGCGATAGATGGTTCTGATGAGCGCATGACGACCTTTCGTGTTGCCTGACTTTGCAGCGAAATCTTGACGCATCTTTGAACTGCTGTTCGTTACGCGTACGAACGGACGGCATCTAATGGCGTGAACCTTACAGGAGGATTCTCACATATGGCAAAGTTGGCATTGTATGTTTCGCTGAAGGCGAAGCCGGGTAGAGAGGCGGATGTCGAGGCGTTTCTGGAACAGGGAGCCCGGATGGCGCAGGACGAATCCGGCACGGTGACCTGGTACGGATTGAAAGAGGACGACGGGCTGTACAGCGTCTTCGACACTTTTGATGACGAGGCTGGGCGCGATGCTCACCTGAACGGGCCGATTGCGAAGGCTTTGATGGCGAAGGCGAGTGAGTTGTTTTCGGAGCCACCGAAGATTCACAAGATTACGCTGATCGCGAAGAAGTGATTGTCATTCGCAGCAGGCGGAGAAAAGCAGATTCCTCCGCTGCGCTGCGGAATGACAACCGAATGAAACTCGAGATTACGGGTTGTGGTCGGAGGCGGCCTGGACTGCGGCGAAGACGCGGAGCAGGTTGCCTCCGAGGAGCTTTTTCATGTCTTCGGCGGTGTAGCCGCGTGCCATGAGGGCGGCGGTGACTTTGGGAAGGTCGGCCGCGGAGTCGATGCCTGCAGGCGGGACGGGGATGCCGTCGAAGTCGGTACCGATGCCTACGTGGTCGATGCCGGCTACCTTGATGATGTGGTCAAAGTGGTCGATGAGGGAGTTGAAGGGTGCACGGCCGATCCTGGCGGCGAACTCGCGATCGATCTTGTCCGAGGCGGTGTAGGGGACCGGCAGGCCTTTGGCCTTGTATTCGGCTTCAAGGGCATCCTGAGCTTTCTTGCGTTCGGGGGCCTGTGCGGCCCAGGCCTGGCGCCACTGCTCATCGATGAAGGCAGGGAAGAAGTTCACCATGACGACGCCTCCGTTTTTGGCGACGGCGCGGATCATGTCATCGGTCATATTGCGCTGGGCGTTGGTGAGGGCGCGGGCGGAGGAGTGCGAGGCGATGATGGGGGCTTTGGTGATCTCGATGACGTCCCAGAAGGTCTTGTCGGAGACGTGGGAGATGTCGACCATCATGCCGAGACGGTTCATCTCAGCGACGACCTGCTTGCCGAAGGGCGTGAGGCCATTGTGGTGGGTGACTGTAGCGTCGTCGATGTCGCCGGAGGAGTCGGCCCAGTCGTTGGTGTTGGACCAGGTGAGGGTCATGTAACGGACACCGAGGCGGTAGTAGTCGCGGAGGAGGCCGAGTGAGTTTTCGATGGAGTGGCCGCCTTCGATGCCCATGAGGACGGCGAACTTGCCGGCTTTGTGAGCGGCGATGATTTGTTCGGGAGTGGTGCAGAACTGGAGTTTATCTGGGTGCCTGCGGACCTGCTCGAGCGTGCCGTCGATGAGCTCGAGCGTTCGGCGGGCGGATTCTTTAGCGGGGTATTGGCCGGGGTCGACCCATATGGAGAAGAACTGTGCGTCGAGGTTGCCCTTCTTTGCAGAGTCGTAGTTGAGCATGCCGCCGTTGAGGGGGTCGGTGAAGTCCCAGTGCTCGTCGACGAAGCGCTGCGGGGTGTCGGCGTGGGTGTCAATGACGATGGCGCTGGAGTGGACTTGGGCGGGGTCGGTCATCTGCTTCTTTCCTGTGGGTGTCTGCGCGATGGAGGGTGTTGAGGTGAGGATGAGGCTCGCGGAGAGTACCGCAGAGGCTAGAGTCCAACGAGTGTCTCTGTTGGGAGTGGATGCGATGAAGTGGCGCATGAGGTTAGCCCGATTGTAGCAAGCGCTTTGCGTGGACTCTCTGCTAACTTGGCTGCATGCTTCTGGGCAGATGGCTTTTGGTTGCGATGATTGCGTTGAGTTTCTCTGCGACTGGCGTCGCGCAGAGTCCGAATTCCGCGTCCATCACGGTGCAGGTGGATGCGGGACATCGTGTTGGATCGTATAAACCGGTGTGGAACTACTTTGGCGCCGATGAGCCGAACTATAGCTATGCGCCGAATGGACAGCAGTTGTTGCGAGAGCTTTCGCAGTTGAGTGCAGCGCCGGTCTATGTGCGCTTGCATAATCTGCTGACGACGGGCGATGGGAGCGCATCGCTGAAATGGGGTTCGACGAATGCTTATCGCGAGGATGCGCAGGGAAGGCCGGTTTACGACTGGGAGATAACCGACAAGATCTTCGACGCGCTGCACAGCAATGGGGTGAAGCCGCTGGTGGAAGTGGGATTTATGCCCGAGGCTCTGTCGACGCATCCGGAGCCGTATCGGCATAGGTTTCCTGATGGGTCTGTGTTTACGGGGTGGAGTTATCCTCCGAAGGATTATGCGAAGTGGTCAGCACTGGTGACTGCGTGGGTCGAGCATCTGCGGGGAAGATATGGTGATGCGGAGGTGAAGACGTGGCTTTGGGAGGTTTGGAACGAGCCTGACATCGATTACTGGCATGGCACGCCGGAGGAGTACGACAAGCTGTATGACGTGACTGCAGCTGCGATCCAGAGGGTGCTGCCAGAAGCGAAGATCGGCGGGCCTGAGGCTACGGGAGTTTCGCCGGGAAGGTCGGAGAATTTTCTGCGGCAGTTTCTGGAGCACTGTGCTCATGGAAAGAATGCGGCGACGGGAAAAGCCGGTGCTCCGCTGGCGTTTATCAGCTTTCATCCGAAAGGTTCGCCGAAGACGGTGAATGGGCATGTGCAGATGGACATCGGACATCAGCTTCGTGCGATGGACCTGGGGATGAAGGTCGTGGCGTCGTATCCGGAGTGGAAGGGGACGCCGATCATTCTGGGCGAGAGTGATCCTGAGGGATGCGCGGCTTGTAAGGGGCCGCAGAATGGTTATCGGAATGGACCGTTGTATGGTGTCAGCGTGGCTGAGGCGACGGCTCGGGCGGAGGAGCTTGCCCGGCGCAACGGCGTGGTGCTGCAGGGTGCGGTGACCTGGGCGTTTGAGTTTGAAGACCAGCCGATCTTTGCGGGGTTTCGGGAACTGGCTACGGGCGGCAAGGTGGATGGGGTTTCGTACCTTGTGGACAAGCCGGTGCTGAATGTCTTTCGCATGATGGGGATGATGGGTGGGGAGTGGGTGCAGACGACGAGCTCCGGTGCGCGGCCGGTGGAGGAGATGCTGCGTGAGAGTGTGCGTGGAGAGGCGGATGTGAATGCCGCGGCGACTCGTGCTAAGGACCATGTGGATGTATTGCTTTGGAACTATCACGACGATGATGTTGCGGCGAAGGCGGCGGATATTTCTCTCGCAGTGAGTGGATTGCCTGCGAAGAAGATTCGTGTGCAGCGATTCCTGATGGATTCGCGGCACAGCAATGCTTATAGCGCGTGGAAGGAGATGGGCGAGCCCGCGCAGCCTTCACGAAGGCAGTTTGAGACGCTTCAGCGCGCGGGAGCGCTTCAGCGCGTTGATGCATCAGAGACGGTTGCCCAGGATGGTCAAGCTAGATTGAAGATATCGCTCGAACGGCAAGGCGTCGAGCTTGTTCGACTAACATGGTGATCCGTGTGCGGACATGCCTATCGCTTTTGACTGCGGGATTACGAAGCTGGTTTGGAACTTTGTTTACTGTCCGCCATGGCTGGGACTGTCTCTAATTCCGGTTGAAGTTCTTCTACGGTCCGGTCATGCAGCAATTCTTCTTCAGGGACGAACTTGTATCCGCTGAAGATGCTATCCATCAAGCCGCTTTCTTCCTCAATGGAAACAAGAATTGCGGTGTAGAGATGGTGAATGAAGAACATCCAAAACCCAAACATAAAAAGGAAATGGATTTCGCGAAGCCATTGAATATCGATCAAGTGCGGAATCCAACCGACGAAAAAGCTGAGCACTTTATTGCCGAGAATTTGCGAGTAAAGTGCCAGGCCCGTGAGAATTTCTACAATTGCCATGGCGTAGACAACTGCATAGGCAGCGCCTGCCATTGGGTTATGACCGATGTACCGGACCGGAGACCAGGCCATGAATCCGTAATATTTGCCTACGGCAATCAGATTCGCAAATCGTTTTTTTGTGGTTGGGATGTACTGGTTCCAATGCGCCCAACGGTTCCCGAGAAAGAACCAGACCAGCCTAATCAGAACTGCTCCTAAGAATGCGAAGCCGGAGATCAGGTGCACAAACCGCATGGTCCCCATGACATATGCGGTTCGGCCCTGGGGGGTGATGTAAGGCGAGTGCATGTAGTAGCCAGTAATTGAGAGAGACACGATGGTGATGACGATCACCCAGTGGCAGAATCGAATTGGCCACTCCCAGACATAAACTCTCGTCTGTCCTGGTGCCGGCCTCTTCCAAGAATCATCGTGTTTCGCAGTCCGTTTTGTTAGCTTCATCAACCGTCTCCGTTTATCCAGAGCTCGAATCTGCTGGCTTTTTGGCTTCGGGCGGTTGGTCCTTCGGCCTGATCTTGTCGCGTACGATATTTCCCGCTATCTGGGCTACCATTGCCGCACCGACCACTGCGGTGGCTGTCCATCCGATCTCCGCTGCCGTAACATCCACGCCGAATCCCGGCACCTTGGGCAGCCGGTCATAAAAGGGAGACTTTGTATCCCAGAAACGTGGCGACGCACAGGCGATGCAACCATGTCCGGCCTTTACAGGCCAACTCGTCCCTTCATTCCAGCGAACCGAGGGGCAGTTGTATGTCGCTTCGGGTCCCTTACAACCTACTTTGTAAAGACACCAGCCTTTGCGATGACCTTCATCTCCCCACTCCTGAACGAAGCGGCCGGCGTCGTAGTGGGCGCGACGTTCACACTGATCGTGAATGATATTGCCATATGCGAATAAGGGCCGATTGTAGTGATCAAGAGCCGGCAATTCATGGAAGGTCAGGTAATGGACCAGGACTGCGGCGGTATTTGCAGGGTTGTGGGGACATCCACCCAAATTCACAAGGTTCTTAAGTCCGGGAACTGCTTCGTGCAGGCCGACCGCTCCGGTCGGGTTGGGATTCGCCCGGACGAGGCCGCCGTCCCAGGCACACGCTCCTACCGCAATATTGACCGCAGCATTGGAGCAGACTCGCGTCGCAATATCGAGGGCTGTCTTGCCGCTGATCGTGCAATATACTCCGCCATCCGCCATCGGGATGGCACCCTCGACTACAGCAATATATTCGCCCTTATGGTCACGCGTGACCCGTTCAAGCGTCTCTTCAGCCCGCTTGCCCGCTCCCGCCATGATCAGTTCGTGGTATTCCCAGGAGAGAAGTTCGAGCACGAAGTCTCCAACGGACGGATGACCTGATCGCAGCATGGATTCCGAATTGCCGGCGCAATCCTGAAATTCGAGCCAGACCAATACAGGGCGTTTTGCCTGATCCAGCGCCTTCACGACGGCATGTACGTATCGAGAGGGCAGCGCCAAGGTCGCCACCATCGTGCTGCAGAACTTCACGAACTCGCGGCGCGAGATGCCGCGGGCCTCCAACGCCGATCGCAGGTCCACTTCAGGAAATGCGCTCATCCTTCGCTCTCCGAATCTTCTTGCGACATGCAAGCGCGTCACTCAGCCAGAGTCTGGCAAAAACATGCCGGCTATTGTACTATGCTTTCACTGTAGCGTGGAGGGTACTGCGGAAGATCCGGACCCGACGGTTGTCGTTGACCCACTAAAGTGCATCAGGCGAGCAGACAAACGAGCCACGCCGGCGGAGGAAAACGAGATGGCACGTGTAGTGATTGATCCCGTCACACGAATTGAGGGACACCTTCGCATTGAAGTCGAGGTCGACGGTCATGCGGTTACGGACGCCTGGAGTTCGGGAACGATGTTCCGGGGAATCGAAAAGATTCTTCGTGGGCGAGATCCGCGCGAGGCTTGGATCTGGGCGCAACGCATCTGCGGAGTCTGCACGACGGTCCACGCTCTGGCGTCGGTAAGAGCTGTGGAAGACGCACTGGGAATCGAAGTTCCGGAGAACGCGAACCTGGTTCGCAATATCATTGCCGGTACTCAGAATGTCCAGGACCACATTATTCACTTCTACCATCTGCACGCGCTTGACTGGGTAGACGTAACCCTTGCACTGAAAGCAGATCCGGCGAAGACTTCACAGATCGCGCAATCCATATCCGATTGGCCCAAGTCGAGTACGACCTACTTCAAAGGCGTGCAGGACCGTGTGAAGGCGCTGGTTTCCAGTGGACAACTGAGTCTCTTCAGTAGTGGGGACTGGGGACATCCGGCATACCGGTTGCCGCCTGAAGTGAACCTGCTGGCAGTTGCACACTACATCGAAGCGCTGGATCTGCAGCGTGAGTTCATTCGCGTTCATGCAGTTCTGGGCGGCAAAAATCCGCACCCGCAGACCTACCTGGTGGGTGGCATGGCGACGGCCATGGACGGTAATGAGCCCAATGCGGTTATTAATCCGGAGCGCATCACGCTTCTGAACCAATTGATCGTGAACGCTCAAACCTTTGTGCGTCAGGTATACATTCCCGACGTGTTCGCCATTGCCGGCTTTTACAAAGACTGGTTCGAACACGGACAAGGTCTAGGCAACTACATGGCTTACGGCGACTACACAAATGGCAGCGTCAAGGATCCTGCAGGATTCGTGTTCCCCCGCGGTATCATTCGTGGGCGTGATCTTTCGACGGTGCACCCTGTGGACCCAGGACATATATCGGAGTACGTCACCCACTCCTGGTATGCCTATGCGGAGGGTGATCAGGTGGGAAAACATCCCTCTCAAGGTGAGACAGATCCGAAGTACTCTGGGCCGACCCCTCCCTATGAATTTCTGAAGGTAGAAGAAAAATACTCGTGGGTGAAGTCTCCGCGATACGAAGACACCCCGATGGAGGTGGGCCCCCTGGCACGAACGCTGATAGCTTACGCATCGGGCAAGGAGCAGGTAAAAAAGATTGTCGACGACGCTCTGGCGAAGCTCAGCCTGCCACCGTCGGCGCTTTATTCGACGATGGGCCGCATTGCCGCGCGTGCAATAGAGGCGGAGATTATGGTGGGTTACCTTTCGGACTGGGTGGCTCGGTTAGACGACAACATGGCCCACGGAAACGTCCGCATTCATAGTGGAGAAAAGTGGAATCCGGATACCTGGCCGAAGTCCTGCCAGGGATTTGGCTTTCACGAGGCTCCGCGAGGGTCACTAGGCCACTGGGTTGAAATCGAGGACAAGAAGATTGTTAACTATCAAGCGGTGGTTCCTTCGACCTGGAATGCGGGTCCTCGCGACGCCAGAGGTCAACGCGGGGCTTATGAGGCGGCGCTCCAGGGCACACCGCTGGCCGATCCGGAGAGGCCATTGGAAGTTCTGCGTACAGTACATTCCTTCGATCCGTGCCTGGCATGCGCTGTGCATGTTGTTCAATCCGCTGGAAGCGCTTACGGCGGGAATTCCCGGAAAGGCAGCTTGTGAGTCGAGGTAAACCATTCCGGATCGGGGTTCTCGGGCTCGGTAATCTGATGCGTACCGACGATGCTGTCGGCATGCTTGCTCTGCGCAGACTGAGCGAAGATGAACGGTTGCCGCCGGATATTGAGGTAATTGAAGGAGGGACACTTGGTCTCGATCTGCTGGACGCCCTCTATGGCATCACACATTTGCTGGTGCTCGATGCAGTAGATACAGGGACTGTCCCGGGCACCCTGGCCCAGTTTGCGGGGAACGAGCTTGCCAATCTTCCAACTGCAAAGAGTGTTCACCTGCTTGGCTTGTCGGATCTGATCAGTGCACTGCGATTGATGGAAGCGTCGCCTGAACAGGTTGTCCTTCTCGGAATTCAGCCGGAATCCACGGATTGGGGAACGATGCTTACCCCAACCGTAGAGGCCTCTCAAAATGACATGATCAATCTTGCTCTTATGCAGATTGCACAGTGGATGGAGCAAATCTCCGGCGTTACAGGCACTCCGGTCCAGACCTTAGCCACTAGGGGTTTTCCTAGTTTCTTCTCACGTCGGCCGTAAGGTACTTTTCCATCACGAAGTCAGAATTCTCCCACGTGGGATGAAGCGCCATAATGGGGTGCTGGACGGCAAAAAATGTTTATTCCGCTGTGATAGGCGTCACAGCGACGGAGGGAAATGTTATCTATTCTCCCCTTGGGTTAAGTGGTTGAAAAAGCCTATAGTAGCTGATCGGCATCTCCGGGACCCTTTCGTAAGGGGGCTAAATGAAGCGTTCGCTCTTGTCGGTGGCGTTGATTGCGATTGCTTTGCCCTGCCTCTGGAAGGCCGGGCTCGTTGACGCTGCGAGTAAGAAGCAAGCAGTGGCGTCTCAGAAGGCCGCGGCGGCACCTGAGTCGGACTATGTCGGATCCGAGGTCTGCGAAACCTGCCATGCCGAGGTTTCTAAAAACTTCAGCAAGAACCCGCATACCCGCATCGCCCTGATGCATGGAGGCACGGCAGCGACCTGCGAAAGCTGCCATGGGCCGGGCAAGGCTCACGTTGAGTCTGGCGGCGATGTAACAAAGATCCTTCAACTCAGTAAGGCATCGGCAAAGCAAATCGACGATACGTGTCTCGGTTGTCACGAGAGTGCCCATCCCAATTTTGAACGTTCCGCCCATGGGAAGGCAGGCGTGAGCTGCACCAGTTGCCATAGCGTGCATAGTTTTGGGAATGAAGAGGGTCTTCTCAAGGTCTCGCAGCCTAAGCTCTGCTATACCTGCCACACAGACATCAGACCTTTATTTGCGCAGCCATTCCATCACAAGGTGGATGAAGGGCTTTTGAAGTGCAGTGACTGTCATGATCCGCACGGCACATTCCAGCCCAAGCAGCTTAGGTCGACGGCTGATCAAAACATCATTTGCACGAAGTGCCATGTGGAAAAAATGGGCCCATTTGTTTACGAGCATCCTCCGGTCAAAACCGAAGGCTGTACGATCTGCCACTCTCCGCATGGCTCCCCAAATAACCGCTTGCTGAACGTGACCAATGTAAATACGCTCTGCCTGCAGTGCCATTCGGCGCTGAACCCGACTGCCTTCCCACACGCAGTATCGCCATCGGGTCCGAATCACAACCAGGCTGCACAACTCGTGGCTTGTACGAATTGCCACGCGCGGATCCATGGCTCGAATGCGAGTTCGGTTTTCTTCAGATGAGCAGGGGGATGGAATGACACCTACTTGCCGGTATTGGATGGCTAACAAACCTCGTTCACGGCCGTTTCTTCTGCGTACTGGAGTTGCCGGACTCTTTCTTCTAGCAGTAGCCTGTGCGGCGGGGCAGAGTGCACAAGCCCCGGCGCAGAGTGGCCAAGCACCGGCGCAGAGTGCACAAGCACCGGAAGAGACGATTAAAGACGGATATGTGATTCACCAGAGTGCGGACCTGGGCGGCCATATCGCCAACTACTATGGCAGCGGGCCGATGTGGGCCACGCTGGTCAATATCCAGTCGGGTCCGCGGATTCTTGGTCAGACGTTTGAGATGCATTCCGTAGAGGGGGCGAAGCACTCCGTCTTCGATACGCTGCTTGCATCAGCCAGCGGTATCGGAGGCGATCCGATCAACGTGGTCTCGCTTCGCATGTCCAAAGGAAAGCTCTATGACTTTCAGGGACTGTTCAGGCGGTACCGCCAATACTTCGATTACAACCTGCTCAATAATCCCTTGGTGCCGGCAGGGCTAGTTTCAAATGGTTATACGTTCCCCCAGGTACTGAATTCTCCTGTTCTCGCGAACACTGTACGGCGAATGACGGATGTGAATCTGACTTTGCTCCCGGTTTCGAAGGTCAGCTTTCGGGCAGGGTACTCACAGGTCATCCAACAGGGTCCAACATATAGCTCCGTCCATTATGGAGTCGAGGCGCTGCTGCTGCAGAACTGGCGCGAGAGTACCGACAATTGGCTGGGCGCAGTGGATTGGAAGCCGTTTTCGAAGACGATGTTGACCTTTGAAGAGTATGTGACCCACTACAAGGGCAATACGAGCTGGCAGTTGGCTCCGCTGAATCTGCAACTCTCCAATACAACCCCGGTCACATTAGGGTTCGACAACGTAACCTTACCCAGTTGCACGGGTGCACCCATTATCACCAGTGCGACTACGCCGGCGACTGCGAACCCCACTTGTAACGGCTACCTTCAATACATTCGCTCCGCACCCACTCGTTCGATCTTTCCGACCGAGGAGTTCCGCTTTCAGAGCGCCGATATCAAGAACGTTCAAATGAATGGACGGATTCGCTACACGGGTGCGAACACGAATCTGCCCAACTACCTCGAATACTTCAACGGCCTTCAAACCAGGGGCACATTGCGTGCATCCACGGTAACGGGTTACTCGAAGGCGCAGCGAATAAATGTCTCAGCGGACTACGGTGTCGTGTGGCAGGTCTCAGAAAAAATCAGTCTCTCCGATCAATACGACTTCTGGTATTTCCGTCAGCCGGGATTCAACTATCTGTCCGAAGTTGACCAGGACGCAAGCTCCATGCTGTTACCGCCCGGACCGCCTCTGGCGCCGTCCATCACATCCGTGAATTCATACCTTGGTCAAAAGACCCAGACCAATCTGGCGCTGGCGAGTTGGCAGATCACCCCCGTGGCTAGTATTTCACTCGGGTACCGTTATCGATCCCGGGCTATTAACCGGTCCATGCCTGGCGAGATCTATACAGTGAACATTCACGAGAATGGAGGAGTTTTGGGGGTTGCCTTACGCCCGACACGCCAGTGGAGGATAAATGGCAGCGTCGATCTTATGTATGCGGATCGAACCTACGTCCAGCTCGCTCCGCGGGCGATGCAGCATTATCAGATTCATGCAAGTTACAAACCGAAAGACTGGGCGACTCTATCCGGGACATTTAATGACCTAGAGACAAGAAATAATGTCCAGTACGTAAATCATCTGGCTCACAACCGGAGCTTCACCTTGAGCGCTTCCCTGATGCCGAATGTTCACTACGGGATCGATGTCAACTATGGCTACCTCGACGTCTTTTCGCGAACTGGCATATGCTTCGCTGTGAGCCCAGCCCCTCCAGGAACGATTCCAGTTCCACCTGGAACTGGGTGCGGCACTAATATCTACCTGGGGAATGGATACTATGACTCTCCCACGCAGTATGGGTCGATTGGTATCACTGTGGCACCGACGAATTCTATTCGAACCGGTTTGGGCTATCGTATGAGCTCTGTCAGCGGTACCACGGAGCTTCTTAATCCTCGTCAGGTAGCCGGTTCGCTGCAATCGCAGTTTCAGGTTCCTTATGCAAACGTGGCCTGGACGATACATCCGAAATGGATCGTGTCGGCGGACTGGAACTACTACGGCTATGGAGAAGCCAGCCCTATTGGACCGACATCGCCACGGGCCGTTCATGGTAATGTTTATACCCTCGCGATGCACTATGAGTTTTGATCCACCGTTTCTTGCATGAGACCGATCCAACTAGAGGAGAGTGACAGTGAAGAATAAAGTGAGCCTTGCGATCATAAGCATCGTCATAGCGTCGACAGCCAGCACCGCGTTTGCCCAGTCAGGCGCGGATACATTCAAATCCAAATGTCAGATGTGTCATGGGGCTGACGGCCAAGGCGATACACCGGCAGGAAAGTCGATGAAGGTGCTGCCTTTTAACAGGCCGGATGTCGTGAAAATGTCAGACGACGATCTTATCGCCATCACCACGAATGGGAAGGCAAAGATGCCGGCCTATAAGGGCAAGCTTACCGATGCCCAGATCAAGGATGTAGTCGCTTACATTCGCACGTTACAGAAGAAATAGAAGGTTCGGGATGGCCAACTTCGAACGATTCAAGGCCCTTCGGCTTCGGCCACTTCTGTTTTATGGGAATAATCCCATAAGCCTTATCGGCGGAGCTCTTACGACCGCGTCCGCCCTCGTTTTGATTGGTTTCTGGGTCGTCGATTTCATTGGGCACGGCGGTTCAGCGAACCCTTACCTCGGCATCATCTTTGATTTGATCCTGCCGGGGCTCTTCGTTCTGGGACTTATTCTCATTCCGGTCGGGATGCTATTGAAACGACGCCAACTCAAGGCGCTCGGCCAACTCCCATCAACCTATCCCGAGATTGACCTTCGTGATCCAGTCTTTCGCCATGGTATCGACTTCGTCGTCGTCGCCACCTTCATCAACTTTGTCATCGTAGGAACCGCCACGTATCGAGGCGTCGCCTACATGGATCAGCCGTCGTTCTGCGGGCAAACATGCCATGTTATGGCTCCGGAGTTTACTGCTTATCAGGTCACTTCTCATAGGGATGTGGCCTGCACGCATTGCCACATTGAAGAGGGGATTGCCGGGTACCTTCACGCCAAAGTCAACGGGACCAAGCAGATGTTCATGGTGATGGCGAATAAATATCCGGAGCCCATCATGCCCGAAGACAAGATTCCTCCGGCGAAGACGACTTGTTTGAACTGTCACAATCCGGACCGCTACATCGGCGACAGACTTTTCATGAAGACTTCCTACGCCGATGATGAGAAGAACTCGATGACACGTACCCTAGCGATGGTGCACGTGGGAGGCCGCGACTCACTTTCTCACTTCAGCGGCATCCATGGCGCTCATCTTGGAAAGATCGAATACATCGCAACAGATTCAACCAACCAGACCATTCCATGGGTGAGCAAAACGAATGACGACGGTTCCGTCACGGAGTTCGTCTCGACAGATGCGAAAGGCCCAGTTACAGGAGAAAAACGTCTCATGGATTGTATCGACTGCCATAACCGCGCAGCTCATTCCTTCGATACACCGGAAGATGTTCTGAACAGAGACATGTCGCAGGGACGTCCCAACCCGTCTCTTCCTTTTGTGCACAAAGAAGGCCTTGCGCTGATAAAAGCCACCTACACTTCACAGGACGAGGCAAGGGCGAAGATTACATCGGGGCTCGAGAACTTCTATCAATCACAATACCCTGCCGTGTGGAATGAACAGCGTGCGGAGATCGATCATGCTGCGGAGACCCTGGTCACGATCTATAGCAGGAATGTCTTTCCATTCATGAAGGTCACATGGGGAACACATCCGAACAACCTCGGCCATACCGCCTATCCAGGATGTTTCCGTTGCCACGATGGCAGTCACGAGGCAAAGGGCGGGAAGAGCATTACCAACGACTGTTCCACCTGCCATAACCTGCTCGCAGTTGATGAACCCAATCCAAAGCAACTAGCTGAGCTGGGCATCCAGTAAACCGACATAAACGGCACATTCTTCGAGAGCGAAGGCGGAGGTCGTTTCCTAGGCACTTTTGTCGTGCAGAGCAAGGTCGCCTGGGATAGTGCGATTAGTGTGTAAACATGTCCCGCAGCGCAAGACATTGGAATCGTTTGGCTTGTGTCGTGATGGAGTGCGAATTCTATTCGTGAGCAACCTCGGCGCGGTGAGTATCATCTGTTCGCATACAGGAGGTAGCCAATGGCTACTGGTGTGAACTCGACGAAGACAGGCGCGCGCCCTTCGCATGAGGCAATTGAGAAGCAGGCCGATGCGACAACGCTGGGGAAGAGTGATCAGCAGAAGATCGACAAGATTGCTATGGAAATGGCGAAGAGGGGAGAGAACGAGATTGTTGCGGATGAAGGTGTGAATCCGGAAGATACTGAGTTTACGAAGTAAAGAAAAATTTGCAGGAAGAGAAGAGCCCGCCGATCGGCGGGCTATTTCTTTTGAAGCGTTAAAATCGCCAAGTAAACAACGGCCAGCAGGCCAAGTCCCGCTGCAACGGAACAGAAAAGATATCCCGTAAATCGGAACCACAACAATCCAAACTTCGATTCTGTTGCGGTTCCGAAGGTAAATAGTCGAGTCGCCGCCTGAGGCTTTCTGATTAGATACTTGCCAAGAAAGAAAATAGCTATCAACGATAGTGAAGGCAGTACTAAAGAAATCAAGATCTGCAAGTTGAAGCCTCACCAAAATATTCGCATCGTTACTCTCGCAGAATACGGCTTTCCTGTTATCGGGTGAAGAAGTCTTTGACTTGCTGGACGAAGACGTCGCGGCCCATGTCGCTGATGGCCTCGGTTAGGGGGAGTTCCTTGGGGCAGGCCTGGACGCAGTTTTGGGCGAAGCCGCACTCCTGGATGCCTCCGTCGCCGGCGAGGGCGCGGAGGCGGTCTTCGGCCAGGACGGCACCGGAGGGGTCCATGTTGAAGAGCTTGGCCTGCGCGATGGTGGCGGCTCCGACGAAGTTGGTGGAGACGTTGAACTGGGGGCAGACCTCCATGCAGCAGCAGCAGGAGATGCAGTTGGAGAGCGGGTAGCGCTGCTCCTGGATTTGAGGGTGCTGGCGTAGGCCAGCACCCAAGTCATACGTACCGTCGATGGGGACCCAGGCTTTGACGGCTTTAAGGTTTTCGAAGAGGACCGAGCGGTCGACGGCGAGGTCGCGGACTACGGGGAACTTGCTGAGAGGCGCGAGGCGGATGGGCTGGCCTGGAGTTTCCTTTTGGAGCTTGTCGACGAGGGCGGAGCAGGCCATGCGGGCTTTGCCGTTGATGAGCATCGCGCAGCTGCCGCAGATCTCTTCGAGACAGTTGGAGTCGTAGGTGACGGGCGTGGTGGGCTTGCCGGTGACGTCGACGGGGTTGAGCGCGATCTCGCCGAGGAGCGAGGTGATGTTCATGCCCGGGCGGTACGGGATCTCGAAGGTCTCGGTGATGGCGGGGGCGTCGGGGTTGGCCTGACGCTTGATCTCGACTTTGATGGTACTTGGCATTGTTGGTTGCCCTCAGTTGCTATAGGTCGGGCTTTCAGCCCTCTTTACTCTCTTTTGCCCTGTACATGGGGCTTCGCCCCATGCTGGTATGGAACGCGCCTACTGCGCTTTTGTTCGTAGGTGGCTTAGTGGCGTTTGTTGTAGACGAACATGTAGGCGATGACACAGGTGAAGACGATTGCAAGTCCGGTGTAGAAGAGGTCGATATGTTTCTCGACAGGGATCGACGGAAAGTATTCGGCGAGTGCTTGCGGGGCGAGGTGGAGTTCGGCGATTCGGAACATGGTTGCTGCTCCCTTCGATGAAGTCTCATACGGGCTCAGGCAGTTGCGTCGTAGCGGCGTGGACGTGGTTTGATGTATTGGATGTCTACGTCTTCCCACTCGAAGGCTGGTGCTCCGTCCTTGAAGCTGGCCTTGGTGGTCTTGAGGAACTTTTCGTCGTTGCGCTCGGGGAAGTCGGGTTTGTAGTGGGCTCCGCGGGACTCGTCGCGGATGTAGGCTCCCTGGACGATGACGCGGGCGAGCTCGAGCATGTTCCAGAGCTGGCGGGCGAAGGCGAAGCTGGTGTTGGCCCACTGGCTCTTGTCCGATAGGTTGATGTTGCGGTAGCGGGTGAGGAGCTCGACGATCTTGGCGTCGGCTTCTTGCAGACCTGCGTTGTAGCGGATGATGGTGGCGTGCTTGGTCATGGTCTCGCCTAGCTCGCGCCATATCTTGAAGGGGTTCTCGGTGCCGGGGTTGTTGAGGAGGATGTTGTTGAACTCGCGCTGACGTTGCAGTTCTGCGGCGTGGCCTCCGTCGCCTTCCTGCGCGGGGAGGGACTTCGCGTACTGTATGGCCTGCGGGCCGGCGACGAAGCCCCCGTAGATGCAGGAGAGGAGGGAGTTCGCGCCGAGGCGGTTGGCGCCGTGGATGGAGTAGTCGGCTTCGCCGGCAGCGAAGACTCCGGGGATGTTGGTCTGCTGGTTGAAGTCGACCCAGAGGCCACCCATGGTGTAGTGCATGCCGGGGAAGATCTTCATGGGGACTTCGCGGGGGTCGTCGCCTACGAACTTTTCGTAGATCTCGAGGATGCCTTCGAGCTTGCGGTTGAGGGTCTCTTTGTCGATGTGGGTGAGGTCGAGGTAGACCATGGGCTGGCCGTCGATGCCCATGCCGTACTCATAGACGACTTTGAAGATGGCTCGGGTGGCTACGTCGCGCGGGACGAGGTTGCCGTACTTGGGGTACCACTCCTCAAGGAAGTACCAGCGCTCGCCTTCGGGGATGGACTTGGGGTTGCGCTTGTCGTTCTTGTCCTTCGGGACCCAGACACGGCCGCCTTCTCCGCGGGCTGACTCGGACATTAGGCGGAGCTTGTCTTCGCCGGGGATGGCGGTGGGGTGGACCTGGATGAATTCACCGTTGGCGTAGTAGGCGCCTTGCTGGTAGAGCGCGGACTGCGCGCTGCCGGTGCAGACGACGGAGTTGGTGGACTTGCCGAAGATGGCTCCGTTGCCGCCTGTACAAACGATGATCGCATCTGCCGGGAACGTCCGGAGTTCCATGGTGCGGAGGTCCATGGCGGAGATTCCGCGGCAGACTCCGTGGGAATCGAGGACGGCGGAGAGGAACTCCCAGCCTTCGTACTTGGTGACCTTGCCTTCGGCCTCGTAGCGGCGCACCTGTTCGTCGAGCGCGTAGAGGAGCTGCTGGCCGGTGGTGGCTCCGGCGAAGGCGGTGCGGTGGTAGAGGGTGCCTCCGAAGCGGCGGAAGTCGAGGAGGCCTTCGGGGGTGCGGTTGAAGGGGACGCCCATGCGGTCGAGGAGGTCGATGATAGCGGGGCCCTGCTCGCACATGGCCTTCACGGGGGTCTGGTTGGCGAGGAAGTCGCCGCCGTAGACGGTGTCGTCGAAGTGCTTGAAGGGGGTGTCGCCCTCGCCCTTGAGATTTTTGGCGGAGTTGATGCCTCCCTGGGCGCAGACGGAGTGCGAGCGCTTGACGGGGACGATGGAAAAGAGGTCGACCTTGCCGCCGGCTTCGGCGATCTTGATGACGGCGGCGAGACCGGCTAGTCCGCCGCCTACGACTATGATGCGTGGTGTTGCTGCCATGCTTTATTCCTCAGAAACTGTTATATGAAGAAGCCAAAAACCATAATCAAACATCCTGCAACAGTGAGAAGCTGACCAACTCTCAGGCGTTTTATCAATGGTCCGTGTGGCTGCGTATCCTTGTACTTCCTAAAAGCTTCGGTTCTTTGTGCGCCCGGTGATGGAGGGTCTATCACATTCATGCTCGAGAACATCTGCTGCTCGTCTGCCATCTTTGCTTTTGCCGCGTCTACTATGCCTCCGATGGCAAGCTGTCCCATAATGATGCCTGTAAACGCGGCGACCATACCGGCTACAACGATGGGGATCGTCACCGCATGTCTCCGGCTTCGGCGATCCTGATGACGGCTGCCAGGCCTCCGCTTACTACGATGATGCGTGGTGTTGCTGCCATTGATTTTCTCTCTCTTAGCCTTCAGACGTGCTCGCCAATTTCTGCTTTCTCTTACGGATGGCGATCAGTGCACCGTATTGCCACATAAAATTCACTGCTACACCCACGAGAGTAGGAATATACATGTGATCTCGTAGGCCGTTGAACAAACCGAAAACTAAGCAAAACCACAGGAAGCAGAGGAATGCCTGCAGCATGCGGATCTGAAACATTACCGAACCTCACCCGGCTGGCTGGAATTCGTAGATCCCGGAGGCGCATTTGTCGTCGCCGGAAGCACGATGCTAGTTGTCTGCTCAGGCATTACGTCTTCGGGTGCGGGTGGTGCGGTCACGACGGCGTAGATGCTGATGAGGCCCATGAGGCAGAGGGCTGCGCCGACTGCTCCGCAGACGTAGCCGAAGCGCTTGCGGGCCTTGTCGCCGGGGGTGATTCCCCACTTGGCGGCGAAGAGCCAGATGCCGTAGGCGAAGTGCCAGGTGGTGGCGATCATGGCGATGACGTAGATGGCGAGCATCCAGGGGTTGGCGAGCTCGTGCTGGACCTTGGCGAAGGCTGCGCCGGGGTGCTCGGGGAGCGAGATGCCGCTGAAGCGCTGACGCCAGACGTGCTGGATGATGTAGAGGAAGGCGATGATGCCGGTGACGCGCTGGGCGATGTACATCCAGTTTCCGGCCCAGGGGTAGACGTTGGTGTTGACGCGGCCACGGAAGGCGATGAAGAGGCCGTAAAGCGCGTGGTAGGCAAGGGGGATGAAGATGAAGGTCCACTCGAGGACGCGGACGAGGGGCAGGGAGTTGAGGAAGAGAACCTGTTTCGCGTAGGCGAGGGGGCCGTTGACGGTCTCGAAGTTGGAGACGATGTGCTCGATGAGGAAGGCGCCGATGGGGACGATTCCGGTGAGCGAGTGGAGCTTGCCCCAGAAGAAGGAGTGTCCCTGGCCGGCGCGGAGGGGCTGAACTCCACGGAGCGGGGGATTGGCGGGAGGGGCTGGCGCGGTGGTTGCCATCAAGGCTCCTTGGGATGTGGTATCGGCGCGCACTGGGGGCGGAAAATGTGCGGCAAAGGAGATTATTCCGCTGTGATGTTGGCAGCGTCAAGAAAATCAGCGGGGTTTGGTGCGGTTATCGATGTGTTTGTGCGATTTTTGTATCGGCGAGGATTGGTCGGGCCTTCAGCCCTCGGATGGTTGGCTAATCGGCACCCAGGGCTTCGCCCTGGGCTGGTATAGAGTGCGCCGTTGGCGCTCTGTAAGAGATGTTGTTTGGAGGGGCTTTGCAGGAATTATTAGAGTGCGATGTGAGGGGTGACTTCTTTGAGGAGGGCGGCGAAGGCTCGGCCGCGGTGGCTCAGGGTGAGCTTGGTTGCGAGGTCGAGCTCGGCCATGGTGCGGTGGTGGGCGGGGAGGTAGAAGAGCGGGTCGTAGCCGAAGCCTCCGGAGCCGCGCGGCTCGGTGAGGATCTCGCCTTCGACGGCTCCGTGGCCGATGGCGAGGATGTGTCCGTTGCGCGCGGCGGCGAGTACGCAGTGGTAGCGGGCGCTGCGGTCGGTGAGCGGGACGCCGGTGAGGAGGGAGATGAGGTAGAGGTTGTTGCGCTCGTCTATAGATAAGGGCTCAAGGCTGGAGAGAGGTTCAAGGCTGTGGGTTTTGCCGGTTTTAGCTGCGTCGAACTTGTGGTCGTCGGCGAAGCGGGCGGAGCGGACGCCGGGTGCTCCGTGGAGTGCGTCGACCTCGAGGCCGGAGTCGTCGGCGACGACGATCTCGCCGGGGGCGTGGTTGGAGTAGTAGCGGGCCTTGGCGATGGCGTTGGCTTCGAAGGTGGGTTCGTCTTCGGGGGGTGGGGTGATGGCGGCGAGGTTGGGGAGGGGCTCGATGGAGATGTGGAGGGTGTCGGCGGCGGCGAAGTCGCGGAGTTTGCCGGGGTTTGAGGTGGCTACGTAGAGGGTCATATTTGAGGAGACCATTTACTCGTCGACTTCGGATCGCAAAATGGAGTGATAGCTGCTCTTATCTATTGCAGCGTGCCAATTGCCATATTGGTCTCGGTACAGATGTCCTCGCGAGCAGAGATAAGTAGGCCTGTTCAACTCATCAGCGTCAAGGTCATAAAAGTTGAGGATCATGCCTTCTTCTGGAGTTATGTCTAGTTTTTGAAGATCCTCGAAAGATCCATGGGTGAGTCGGGTATCACCGAGATAAAGATAAACGCTGCCTTTTATGGCTCGATTCTAGCAATCCATCAATTCTCTATTGCATGATGCGGAAGCGAACGAAGAGGGCTGCTCCGAAGGGGTGGGGGCCGTATGTGGAGATGAGTGCGCTGGGTGTGATGAAGGTGGTGAACTGTGCTCCAAGTGCGGCGAGTAAGTGTGGGGCGATGTGGAAGTCGCGGTCGTAGCCGAAGCTGTAGGCGGCTACGTGGCCTATGGGGGATTCTTCGAAGTTGGGCGGGAGCGGTGTGCCGGGTGTGAGGAGGAGTTCGTTGGAGCGGCCGGCGTTTTCGATGCGGGTCCATGCGTAGTTGCGGTTGCGGAACTTGATGAGGGATTCGAGGAGGTAGCTGTTTTCTTTACTCTGATCGACGCTCTGGTTGGGGAGGGATTTGGTTCGACCCCAGACGAGGGTATTGGACCAGTTGCCGTTGTGGAGGGGACGGTTGTACATGAGGGAGGCGGTCTGGCGTTGCTGGTTTTCGCCGGGATAGAGGGCTTCGGGGCTGGTGATGTGGGCTATGGAGTATTGGGTGGTCCAGTTGGGGCGGGGTGAGAAGGTGATGCGGGTGGAGTAGCTGTCGATGGCGAGGCCGTTGGGAGAGGGTTGGAATCCCCAGCGCTGCTCGGAGGGCTCGCCGCCGTGGAAGCCGGAGGCTTCGATGCGGATGGAGCTGAAGGTAAGGCCTGCGGTGAGGACGTTGTAGGCGATGTGGGTGGAGTCCTGCTGGTGATGGCCGAGGGATGCGATAGGGTCTTCGGATGCTGAGAGGCGGTGCGGGTAGGCGGTGGGGCCGATGGCGGGATCGCCGATGGGCGCGGCGTAGAGGCTGAGGAGGGTGCGCTCGGAGAGGTGGATGTCGTAGAGGGCGGCGACCTCCATGAAGAAGTTGTGCGGGTGCTGGCCGTCGATGATGGGATTGCCGAATGCGGTCTCGCCTTGCTGGAAGAGTTCGGGGTACTGGCGGTCGGTGATGGTGGCGGGCTCGATGGAGAACATGGCTCGCAGGGTGAGTTGGCCGGGGCCGAGGGTGCGCTGCGCCATGGGCATGATCCAGTTGGTTGAAAAGAGCTTGTCGGCGCCGCGTTGGCCGCTTTGTTGTATGTCGGTGATAAAGGCGGTGCCGTGGAGCATGAGCATCCAGCCGCTGTGACTGGACATGAGCATGGGGACGGGCGTGGAAGCGGGCTCGATGCTGGTTCCGGAGGAGGCGTGGTTGAGCTGGGCCTCGATGAGCGTGGTGGCGGACATCGGCATGTCCATCTTCATGGGGGTCTCATTGCTCGGGGCCTGGACGGAGTTCGGCATGGGCATCTGCATGCCGGTCATGTTTTCGTGTTGTGCGTGAGCGAGGCGCGCTCCAAGAGAGAGTGCGGCGAACGCGAGCAGAGGTGCGTAGAGGCTCCGGTGCATGGGATTTTCTTTCCTGAATGAGGGCAGACGTGCAGTGCGAAGAGAGCGCTGCGGAACGGCGCGATTATTCAGGAGAGGATCAGATGCGAAGGGCTGGAAGTGGTTTGAGGTGAGGCGGAGCGGTTTGCGGCTCGGGAATGTGAGAGGGCGCGATTGAGGCCAAAGGCTGCGGCGATATGGTGAAGATTGCGAGGGCGGTCAGAGGCTCGGTCTTTGCGGATGCCGTGAGGGAGGACGGTTGCGAGTGCGATGTGCAACAGGAGGTGACCGGTTGATCCGTGGGCATATGGCCCGAGCAGTGGCTGCAGGCGGCCTGCTGCGGTGCCGTGTGAAAGAGGCAGGATGAAGTTGTGAGGAAGATCGCGAGGAGACAGAGGAGCGCAGCGACAAAGCGAAGAGTGCTCGGTTTGGCAGCTGCTCGGCTCATGGCTCTTGTGGCGCGGTACGGTTGGGCGTTCCACCCAACTGGTGTCAGTATAAATCGCAGGAGAGTATCTGATGGCAACGATGAAGGCGCATACGGAGTATCTGACGTTTCAGACTGAAAACCGTTACGAGATGGTGCACATCACACCGCAGGTGGAGGAGATTGTGGGGCGCAGCGGGATCGATGATGGTCTGTGCTTTGTTTCGCCGATGCATATTACGGCGGCGATTTACGTGAACGATCTTGAGGATGGCTTGATAGAAGATATTGGCGTGTGGCTGGAGAAGCTGGCTCCGCGATGGCCTGGATATAAGCATCATCAGACCGGTGAGGACAATGCAGACGCGCATCTGAAGGCTTTGCTGCTGCACCATGAGACAACGCTGCCGGTGACGAAGGGAAGGCTTGATCTGGGGACGTGGCAGAGGGTGTTCTATGCGGAGTTCGATGGTCGGCGAAGGAAGCGCGTCATTGTGAAGGTGCTGGGTGTCACAGAAGAAAGGTAGATGATGATGTCGACGCGGCGGTTTTGCGCGCGGCCCGCTTCGGTGGCGTTGCTGGCGATGGGGTGGAACTCGGCGTAGCCTGCGACGGAGATGTCGGCGGGGTTGAGGTGGCCGTATTCGAGCAGCAGGCGGGCGATGGCGCAGGAGCGCGCGGTGGAGAGCTCCCAGTTGGTGACGAACTGCGCGGTGTGGATGGGCATGTCGTCGGTGTGGCCTTCGATGCGTAGCGGGTCTGTGGGCAGTTCGGAGGCGAGGCTGGCGAGCATGGGAATGGATGCGGCGCGGATCTCGGCTGAGCCTGAGGGGAAGAAGCCGACTTCGTGGAGCGAGATGACAAGGCCTTCGGGAGTACCGCGTAGAGTCACGCTGCCGGGAGGGATTCGACCGGTTGCCATCTGGGTTTCAAAGAGCTTGCGCAAGTGAACGGCGGTCTGGTTGACCGTGCCTGCGTCTGTCTCAATGCCTGGCATGGATGGGAGCGGCAGTGCGAGCGCTACGGGGATGAGTGAAGCTGGCGCTCCATTGCTGTCGGAGAGTGGCGGTGTTTTGGAGTGGGCCTCGAAGGTGCCGAGGGGCGTGAAGGCGGTCTGCATGACAGCGGCGATCTGGATCTGCTTCTTCTTGTCGGACTGGCTGGAGGCGAAGAGGACGACGAAGAAGGCGAAGAGCAGCGTGATGAAGTCGGCGTAGGAGACGAGCCAGCGCTCGTGGTTGACGTGCTCGTGCTTTTTCTTGCGGCTCATGCTGCGGCCTCGGCGGTGGACGCTGGCTCTTTGCTTTCGGAGAGGAAGGTGCGGAGGCGGGTCTCGATCATGCGGGGGTTCATGCCCTCGAGGATGGTGATGACGCCTTCGAGCATCATCTCTTTGATCATTTGCTCTTCGCGGTGGCGGATCTTGAGCTTGCCAGCGGCGGGCAGGCAGATGAGATTGGCGAGCGCGACTCCGTAGATAGTGGCGACGAAGGCCACGGCGATTCCACGGCCGACTTCGTCGATGTTGTCGAGGTGCTGCATGACCTGGATGAGGCCAAGGACGGCGCCGATGATGCCGACGGTGGGTGAGTAGCCTCCGGCGGCTTCGAAGACCTGCGGTATTTTCTCTTCCATCTCGCTCTTGTTGTCGATCTCCATCTGCATGATCTTGCGGACCTCGGTGGGTTCGGTTCCGTCGATGGCAAGCATAAGGGTCTGCTTAAGGAAGGGATCGGTGACGGAGGGAAGGTCCTGGTCGAGCGAGACGATGCCGCTCTTGCGGGCCTTATTGGCGAAGGTGACGATTTGCTTGAGGACGGCCTCGCCGTCGGAGCCTCCGGAGATGAAGACCTTCATGAGCTGTTGCAGCGCGGAGAGAAAGGTCTTGAGGGGAAACTGGAGCATGACGGCGCCGGTGGTGCCTCCGACGACGATGAGGGCAGCGGTGGGCTGTGTGATCTGCGCGATGCTGCCACCCTCAATCATCATGCCGGCGAGAATGCCGAGGATGGCGACGATGATTCCACCTATGCTGGCGATGTCCATTGCGAGAATCCTTATTC
This sequence comes from uncultured Acidobacteriaceae bacterium, assembly GCA_963741395.1. Classification (GTDB taxonomy): domain Bacteria; phylum Acidobacteriota; class Terriglobia; order Terriglobales; family Acidobacteriaceae; genus Edaphobacter. Next base: position 301,246 of record CAVUHV010000005.1, on the reverse strand, counting down.
GGTCTCGGCCTTGAAGCCGTTGGTGAGCTGCTGTGCGTCGTGTGCGGCTTTGGCGTTAAGCATCACCGCTGCGTCGGGCCATGCGGCGCGGAGGATGCGGGCGCGGTAGTCGAGTGTGCGTTGCGCTACTTCGTCACAGGACTCAAGGACGACGAGCTTTTCGCCGGTGATGAGCGTGAGCACGGTGTCGGGCGCGGCCTCTGCGTGCTTGATGAGGTCGCAGTTGACGGTGAGACGGTGTCCGTTCAGGCGCGTCAGATCGATCATGTGAGTTCCCTTTGTTCTTTCTTCGGCGCTGCGGGCGAGATCGTTAGAGATGGAGGAACGAAGGTAACGAAGAAAGATGCTGGAGCCGCCTCAAGTCGGAAAGGGGCATGCCGATGAGGTTACCGAACGCGGAGCCTCTCGCAAGGGACTGGCGGCGCGGCAACTCAAATCAGTCTTACAGGAGCGTCCGTAATGTCCTTAGGCGTACTGAATAATATTTCGGCAATCTATGCGCAGACCAATCTGAATCAGACACAGAACAGTCTGCAGAACGTATTGGAACAACTCTCTTCGGGCTCGCGCATTAACAGCGGGTCTGACGATGCCGCAGGCCTGGCCGTGGCAAACGGCCTTGCGGCAAACACGGCTGCACTGACGCAGTCGGCGCAGAACGCGACCGACGGCGTCAGCCTGCTGCAGACCTCCGACGGCGCGCTGTCGCAGGTGACCAGCCTGCTGAACCGCGCGGTGACGCTGGCGACCGAGGCCGCCAACGGCACGCTGAACTCCAGCCAGGTGGGTTCGGCCAACCAGGAGTATCAGAACATCCTCTCCGAGATTAACAACATCGGCTCGACCACAAACTTCAACGGCAACGGCGTGTTCAGCAACACGGCGACGACAGTTTTCGTCACCGATGGAACGGCTTCGGGCGCGACGACTTTCAACGAAATTATTGGCTCGCTGAGCACTACCAGCGTGGGCACGACGGCCGCGACGACGACTGCGGGGACGACCTCGGCGCTGGCCAACCCGGCACCGACAGTACCGACGGCCACCACCGGCGCCACCGCGACGTTTGCGTTTGGCTCGGCGTCTGATACGGTCTCCGGTACGTTGTCGATTGCAGTAGGCGGCGGCTCCGCAGTGTCTACAAACTTCGCGGCAGGAACCACTCTTGCCGAGGCTGTGGGACAGTTGAACGACAGCACCGCCTTCAGGACGGCGGGTCTGACGGCGAGCCAGAGCACCACGTCGCTTAATCAACTGGTCATCACCGGGCCGACGGGGGCGGCGAATACCCTGGACCTGACGGGCACGGCGCTCTCGGATACAACGCCCACGATCACGACGCCTGGCGCGGGTGTGAACCTCTCCGGCACGACGCTTACCGCGGCCACAGCGCAGGACGTGCTGACCAATGTCACCTCGGCGATTCAGGACGTGGCGTATCAGCGGGGTACGATCGGCGCCGACGTCAACCAGCTCAACGCGGCTTCAAACGTTGCCAGCACGGAAAGTGTCAACCTTACCTCCGCCGAGAACAACATCACTGCGACGGACTATGGTCAGGCGACGAGCGATCTGGCCAAGTACCAGGTTCTGAGCCAGACAGGTATCAGCGCTCTGGCGCAGGCCAACAGCACGTCTCAGGAGATCCTGAAGCTGCTGCAGTAGTGAAATGAGGGATGCGGCGGTGAGTGGGCAGCAGCCCCAGGCACCGCCGCTCGTCCTCTTGATTAGTTTTCTCTGAGCAATGCGACGGTGGGGCGGCAGGTCGATTGCTTATGTGGTGCGGGGAGACCTTGAGACGCGATGGGAACTGTGGGACTCAGCTTTGGGTCGGCGACGAGCGGTCAGGGGTTTGACGTGGCCTCGACGGTGACGCAGATTCTGGCCTCGGAGCAGGCGATTGAGACTCCGTGGAAGAACCAGCTTACGGCGCTGCAGGCGCAGGATTCCGTGTTGAGCACTCTGGGCTCGGACCTTTCGACGCTTACGACGAATGTGCAGGCGCTGACGGATTTCTCGGGAGTGCTGGCTCAGAAGCAGGGGTCGAGTTCTGACAATGATGTTCTGACGCTTACCTCTGCGGCTGTGACGGCTACGGCGGGAAGCCACACGATTGTGGTGAACTCGCTGGCGCAGACGTCTTCGGACTATTCGGATGCAGTTGCGAATGCGAGCGACACGCTGAGCGGGAGTGTCACGATTCAGGTGGGATCGGGGCAGCCGCAGACGATCAATGTAGACAGCAGCAGCAATACATTGAGTTCGCTGGCAGCGGCGATTAATGGTGCTGGCATTGGTGTGACGGCGAGTGTCATCTCGGACAGCTCAGGTTCTCGCTTGTCGCTTGTGAGTGGGACGGGCGGGGCGGCGGGGCAGCTTACGGTGACGAGCAGTCTGAGCGATGCGACGAGTGGCGCGAACCTCGGCTTTCAGACGGGGCAGACAGGGAGCGATGGAAGCATCACTGTTGATGGCGTGAATCTCTCGATCTCGAACAACACGGTGAGCACGGCGATTCCCGGGGTTACGTTTCAGCTTTTGGCTGCGGCTCCGGGGACGCAGATACAGGTGCAGATTGCGAACGATAACTCGTCAGTGGCTTCGGCGGTGAGTTCGATGGTGTCGTCGTATAACGCGGTTGTGACGGATTTGAATACGCAGGAGGGCAATGACTCGAGTGGGAATCCGGAGCCGTTATTTGGAAGCCCGACGGTGGCGTTGATTCAGGAGCAGTTGACGGAGGCGCTGCTGGGTGGAGCGGCTAGCGGATCGATCTCCAGCGTTACGCAGCTGGGGTTGACGTTCAATCAGGATGGGACGTTGTCGTTGGATCAGGACCAGTTGAACTCGGTGTTGAATAGTGACTTCAACGATGTTGTGGGGTATCTGCAGAACTCGGGCAGCTTTGGGCAGACGCTTGCCACAACGTTGAACAATCTTGGGACACAGGCTCCGAATGGGGCAGTGTACCTGGCGCAGCAGCAAAACAGCACGCAGGAGACCGAGTTGAATTCGAGCATCAGCGATGAGGATGCGCGGATTGCTTCGGACAAGGCGAATCTGACGACGGAGTTGAATGAGGCGAATCAGGTTCTGCAGTCGATTCCGAGTCAGTTGAATGAAGTGAACGAGATGTACAGCGCGATCACGGGTTACAACCAGACTCAGAGCTAGGGAGGGAGCGGGATGGGATATCAGGAACAGGCGTTGGCGGGTGCGACGGGTGTTGAGTTGGTGATTGCGTTGTATGACGGTGCGATTCGGTTTCTTTACCGCGCGATCGAGTGCGTTGGAGAGCGGGATGTGCGGGGGCGACGGCTTGCAGTGAAGAAGGCGCTCGATATTTTGATGTACCTGCAGGCCCGGTTGCGTCCGGATGTTGGCGGAAGCACGGCTGCGGCACTCTCGGATTTTTATGCGGAGATGTTCACGATGGCGCTGGAGGCTTCGCATGCGGAGTCGGTTGAGCAATTTCGGGAGGTCATCGCGTGTATCCGGAATGTGCGGGATGCGTGGGTGGTTGTGGCGAGTGATCCGGAGGCGGGGAGGGTTCTGCCTCGGGAGTTGCGGACTCGCGAGGAGAGCTTTGTGGCGGCCAGCGTAGTCGATCAGACGAGAGATGGAAGTGTGGCTTCGCGCTGGCAGGCTTAGCTTGCGTGATGACATACCATCCGGCGAATGGGGCACCCGTTTATTTGTGGCGATCCGGGCAAAATGCGGGGGTTCTTCCCCTTCGGCTCGCTCTGCTCGCTCAGGGTCAGAATGACAATCAGAATTGTCAGAATGACGACCAGAATTGTCTGGTGACAAAGAATAGTTTAGGTGGCGACGGAGAGTTCTTCTTCGAGGCGTTGCTTTTCGAAGAGGCTGGTGTAGTAGCCGTTGCGGGCGATGAGCTCGTCGTGGGTGCCCAATTCAGCTATGCGGCCGTTGACGAGGACGGCGATCTGGTCGGCGTTGCGGGCGGTGGAGATTCGGTGGGAGATGAAGATGGTGGTGCGGCCATCCATGACTTTGCGCAACCCATTCAGAATGCGCTCTTCAGTGTAGGTATCCACCGAGGCGAGGGCGTCGTCGAGGATTAGGATGCGCGGGTTGCGGATGACGGCGCGGGCGATGGCGGTGCGCTGCTTCTGACCTCCGGAGAGGGTGACGCCACGCTCGCCGACGAAGGTGTCGAAGCCGCGCGGGAAGTCGAGGATCTCAGTGCGGATGTGGGCGATGGAGGTGGCTTCTTCGATCTCATCATTCGAGGCTTCGGGCGCGCCGAAGGCGATGTTCTGGCAGATGGTGTCGGAGAAGAGGTAGGTCTCCTGAGGGACGAAGCCGATACTCTTGCGAAGCGAGTCCAGGGTAAAACTACGAATGGGCTGGCCGTCGATTAAGACCGAGCCAGGCGCGGCATCCTGCAGGCGGGGAATGAGCGATACAAGCGTTGATTTTCCGGAGCCCGTGGGACCCACGATCGCGATGGAGGAGCCTGCGGGGATGGTGAGATTGATGTCGTGAAGGATGGTGGGGCCGTTAGGATAGGCGAACGTGAGATTGCGAAGTTCGATCTCGCCTTGGATCGGTTGCTTGGTGGCTTCGGGCGAGTCGGCGATGTCAGGCTGCTGCTTGAGCAACTCGTCGATGCGCACGACCGAGGCGGTTCCACGCTGGAAGAGATTGACGACCCAGCCGACGGCGATGATAGGCCAGATGAGCTGCACCATGTAGACGTTGAAGCTGGTGAACTCGCCGACGCTAATGCGGTGTTGGACGACCTCGTGGCCTCCGACCCAGAGGGTGATCATGAGCGAGAGGCCGAGGACAAACTCGAGCGTGGGCCAGAGCATGGCCATGAGGCGGACGAGGTAGAGGCTGCGGCGGATGTACTCGCGGTTGGCCTCTTCGAAGGAGGCGATCTCAGCCTCTTCCTGCGCGAAGGCACGGATGAGGCGGGCTCCGGAGAAGTTCTCCTGCGCCTTGGCGGAGATGTCGGAGAACATCGCCTGGATGCGCTCGAAGCGGCGATGGATGCGGTTGCCGAAGTACTGTACGAGGACCGAGGCGGCAGGGAGTGGGACGAAGGCGAAGAAGGTCAGCTTGGGGCTGATGTGATACATGAACGGCAGCGCCGCTGCGGTAAAGACAACGGTGTTGAGGCTGTACATAATCGCCGGGCCGAGTAGCTGGCGGACGGCGTTCAGGTCGTTGGTGGTGCGGGCCATGATGTCGCCGGTGCGATGCGTGTGGTAGAAGGTGGGCGACTGGCGCTCGAGGTTGGCGAACATGTCGTTGCGGAGGTCGAACTCGATCTCGCGCGAGGCCCCGATGATGACCTGACGGGTGATGTAGAGGAAGAAGCCGGAGAGCGCCGCGACTACGAGCAGGCGAATGGCGTGGAAGAGGATCTTCTGCTGGGTGATGCCGTTGCGCATGTCATCGATGGCGTGGCCGATGATGATCGGCACAAGCACCTTGAGGACGTTGTAGATGACATCCGCAACGCCCCCCCAGGCGAGGGACTTCCAATATCGCCTGAGGTAGGGGTTGAGCGGTCTTAACTTTTCCAGCATGAGGTCTTTTCGCCGTCAGAAGATGAGATGAAGTTAGTGGGCCTCAGGGTGCGGTGGAGTTTTGGCGTCCGGGTTGGCCGTGTCCGGTTTTGCCTCTGCAGGTGCTGGGGTCTCGGGGGCGAGTCGAGGATCAGTCTCGGACTGACTGACGAGTTCGATGTCGAAGATGAGGTCGGCTTTGGGCGGGATGACAGGCGGGCGGCCGCTCTCGCCGTAGGCTAACTGGTAGGGGATGAAGAGGCGACGCTTGCCGCCGACGTGCATGCCCTCGAATCCGGTGTCCCAGCCAGGGATGACCTGGCGAGCGCCGTAGGGGAAGGGAAAGGGCTTGGCTCCGGGGTGGTCGTAAGAGGAGTCGAACTTGGTGCCGTCGGTGAGCCAGCCGGTGTAGTGGACGGTGTAGTAGCGGCGGGGTACCGCGAGTTCGCCGGTGCCGACGGTGATGTCGATGTAGCGAAGGGCATAGAGGGGCTTTGGGGTGCCTTCGACTTTGGGGACGCCGGGCGGGTTGTCAGCAGGGTTTTCGGCAGGCGCTGCGGGTTTGGCTGCGGCTGTTGTTGTGTGATGGGTAGCGGTAGTCGTTTTTTTTGCGGGGGTGGTGGTCTGGGCGACGGAGGCGGTGGTGATCGTCGCCAAAAGTGCAAGAGGGAGCGTTAACTTCATCGTGGTTCTAGTTTAGTCGCTGGTCTTGATTGGAGCAAAGGTAGGGCACTGCTCTGGGGCAGTATGCCTTACGTGGGGGTGCGGAGGAGCATGTAGGTTCCGGCGATTCCGAAGAGAAGGTCGGGGGTCCATGCGGCCATAACTGCCGGGAGAGTATTGACGTTACCCATCGCCTGGAAGAGTCCGTCAATAACCCAGTAGGCGATGGCGAGGCCGATGGCGGTGGCGATGCCGGCGAGTGAGCCACGCTTGCCCATGGAGAGCGAGAAAGGGATGGCGAGCATCGCCATGACGAGTGTGATAAGCGGGTAGGCGAGCTTGCGGTTGAGCTGCACACTGAGGCGCTTGGTGTCGAAGCCGGATTGCTTCAGGTCGTCGATGTAGCGGGAGAGCTCGTTGTAGCTCATCTCCTGGGAGGGACGGTCCTCTTTTACGAAATAGGCGGGCTGCTCGTGGATTTCAGGAAAAGCGGTGATCGTGAAGGGCTGGTAGGAAGCGATCGTCTCACCCGAGAAGGTTCGCTGCCATCCGTTCTCGAAGACCCATTGGTTGATGTGGTCATTCCAATGAGCTGAGGCCGCGAAGATGCGGCGCTTCAGGGTGAAGGTAGCTGGATCGAACTCGAAGACGGTGAGGTTGGCGAAGACGTTTTTGTTAGCGTCGAAGAACTGGTAGTAGAAGATGCGGTCGGGGTCGCCGCTGCTGCTCACCTGGCCTGAGATCCATTGGCGGTCGGGACGAAGGAAGGTGCGGGCTGGCCTGTCTTTAATGACGGAGCGGAGTGCCTCCTGGCGGCGATTGGCGGCCGGTAGATAGAACTCATCGAACGCGAAGAGCCCGATTGAGATGAGGAGCGTAGTGATGAGCACCGGGGTGACGATGCGATAGAGACTGATCCCGGTGGCCTTCATGGCCGTGATCTCCGACGTGCGGGTGAGCGCACCGAAGGTGACGAGTACGGCGACAAGAGCGCAGAGCGGTGTGACGTTATAGAGGATGTAGGGAATGAGATTGATAAGGTAGTCGCCTACGGTGACCAGCGGAGTGCGATTGCGGATGATGTCGCCGATGAGCTCAAAGAAGGTGAAGATGATGAAGAGGGTCGAGAAGGACGAGAGGACGAGCGCGAAGTTCGTGGTGTACTCGCGCATGACGTAGTCGTCGAGCAGCAGGGGGAACTGAAGGCGGAAGGTGCTGCGGAAACGGCGGAGCATGGTGGCGATGTCAACGCTGCCAGAGGCGGTGGAGGGCTCCTGGCCACGGGTTAAGCGCGCCAGGAGTTTGTTGATCCAGACACCCATGGAGGAGAGAAGCGAGAGAGCGATACCCCCGCGGGACATCTGGTAGAGGAGCAGCGCACCGAAGGCGGCGAAGATGAGGTTGGCCCCCCAGACACCGAGGAGCGGCGAGAGCTTGCCGGTCTTGGCGAAGGCAATGCCGAGCTCGGAGAGCAGGTAATAGACGAAGACGAGAACGATGGTGAGGACGAAGCCGGTAGACTTGCCTCCGCGCTTGGAGGACAGGCCGAGAGGTACGCCGACAAGCATGAGAACCAGGCACGCAAAGGGATAGGAGAAGCGCTTGTTGAACTCGATGCGGTAGATACGGGCCGGCGTGCCGGGGACCTCGCTTTTGGACGAATTGCCGAGGCGCCAGAGCTCAGAGAGTGGAAGCGCGAGGATCGGGGTGTCTGAACGGCCAAGGTGGGTGTCTTCCTGCTGGCCGGTCTGGATGGGGAGATCGGTGGATTGGAAGGTGGAGATGTTGTACTGGTTGGGGTCGGTGGGTGAGGTCTGGTGCTGGCTGCCGTTGATGAGATGGAGGCGGATGGATTGGGGATCATTGCCGACGACGACAGCGTGTTCGGCTGTGGTGATGTTAGGGTTGGCCGGCTGGGTGAGATCGGCAAGAAAGATGTGTTCCCAGAGGGCTGCACCGGCAGCGGGCTTGACGTCCTGAATGTAGAGAACGTAGTTGCGGAAATCTTCGTAGAAGACGCGGGGCTGGACCTCGAAAGAGGCCTGAGAGGACCTCAGGGAGTCCTCGAGAGCCATGATTGCAGCCGCGGAGTGCGGCGCGAGGTAGAGGGAGTTGAAGAGGCCGAGCGCGACCGCGACGGCAGAGACGATGGAGACGATGCGGACGAAGTCGAGCGCTCCCATGCCGGCGGCTCGCATCGCGGTGATCTCTGAGTCGGCAGCCAGGCGCGAGAGCCCCAGCAGAATGCCGACGAGCACAGCCATGGGGATTGTGACGATGAGGAAGTTGGGGAGCAGGTACGCGAAGATGCGAAGCACGTCGGTGAGCGAGGCGGAGTCGCGCACTACCAGCTCAAGGATATGGCCGAGGTCGCGCATGAGGAGCACGAAGGTGAAGAGGGCTCCGCCGAGAAGCGCGTGAGAGGTTACTTCGCGGAGGATATAGCGGGTGAAGATACGCATGCCGAGGTTCGTGCTCTACGTTGAGTGTAAAGCAGGCACCGTAACGGATGTGCACTTGATCACCTCTACTATTCGGCGCGCAGGGCTTCAACCGGATTAATGGAGGCGGCTCGGCGGGCCGGAATAAAGCTGGCGAGCAGGGCGGAGAAGCTGAGCAGGACTGCGACGGCAGCGAGCGTCTGGAAGTCCCAGGTGTGGATGCCGAAGAGGAGTTTGCGAATAAGGGTCGCCGTGGCGACGGCGCAGAGGATGCCTGCGACGATGCCGATGATCGTTAGGCGGCCCGCTTCCTTTAGGACCAGCTGATAGACGGAGCCGCGTGCCGCGCCGAGCGCCATGCGGACTCCGATCTCTCGTGTCCGCTGGCTGACCGAGTAGGCGATGACCCCGTACAGTCCGACAACACCGAGAAGGAGGGCCATGGCCGCGAAGCCACCGACGATCCATGCGGCGGAGCGGTGGAGGTAGGCGGTTTGGGAGTCGTTGATGCGTTGCTCCATGGTGGCGGCGTCCGAGGTGCCGATACCGGGATCGACCTCATGAATGGCTGCGACCAGAGTGGGCAGAAGAGCCTTTTCGTCCTGTGAGGTGCGGACGATGAGAGAGAAGTATGAGTCGGGGCTCTGGGAGGCAGGTTCGTATTCGGTCGGCCATATCTCGGAGTCGAGGGCGCTTTCGCGTACATCGTCGACGACGCCGACGATTTCGCGAAGGTTTTTTGGACTGACGTCGTTGAATTCACCGACCTTCCTGCCAATGGGATCTTCATCAGGGAAGTATTTCTTTGCGAAGGCCTTGTTAATGATCATGACCTTCGGTTGCGAGGCGTCATCCTGCTCAGTGAAGAACCGGCCGCGAACGATGGAGGCTTTTAGGGTTTTGAAATAGCCGGCGCCGACTTCTCGCTGGTCAACTTCATTGTGCTCGCCGTGAAAAGGGTGGCCGAGAACGCGGATCCAGTTTGTGTTGCAGTTGCATGTGACGGGTAGCATGGTTGCGGTACTCGCGGACGTGACGCCGGGGAGTCTGGTGATGCGATCGAGAATCTTTCGTGTGAACGTGGCTTGTTTCTCTTCGTTGTCGTACGTGGTCTTAGGCAGAGCAATTTGCAGGGTGGCGAGATGTCCGCTCTCGAAGCCTAGATCGACGTGCAGAAGCCGATAAAAACTCTTGCCGAGCAGGCCCGCCGCCACGAGCAAAACAACAGCGATCGTGAGTTCGATGACGACGAGGTTCGCGCCGAAGCGACGCCAGAGAGTGCCGGCGGCGCCGCGGTCGCCCTCGTTGAGGGCCTCGCGCAAGGATGTAATTGGAAGCCTTAGAACAGGCGTGAGAGAAAAGATAGTCACTGCAAGCAAGCTGATCGTCTCTGCGAACGCCAGGACGTGGAGATTCAAGCCCAGATTGCGCAGATATGGCATATTGGCGAGCATGTCTTTGGGTACGAGACCCAGAAGAAGCCTCATTACTCCGTAGCCAGCAGCGATACCGCACAGAGCGCCGGTACCTACCAGCACGAAGCCTTCCGTGGTGAATTGGCGGACGAGCCGGCTGGTGGAAGCCCCCAGAGCTCCGCGCACAGCGAACTCGCGCCGGCGGCCCTCAGAGCGAACCAGCAGCAGGCTCGCCACGTTGACGCAGGCGATGATCAGCAGCAGTCCAGCTCCAGCAAGAAGAACAAGCAGAATGGGACGCACGTCTTTGACGATGAGTTCGGAGAGTGGAGCGACATATGCCCCCTGGTCGCGATTTGAGTCCGGATACTGGATCTCAAGCTGTTTCGCAATTGAGGTCATATCGGCCCGCGCAGTTTCGATCGAGATGCCGTCCTTGAGGCGGGCTACGCCGTAAAAGTCGTGACAGCTGCGCCGCTTCTCGCACCCGTTGAGTTCGTGAATGGTGGCCCAGAACTCTGCGCTTCCGCGTGGCGCAAACTGAAAGTCTTCCGGCAATACTCCGATGATGGTGTTGGGCGCGCCGTCCAGCGTGACGCTCTGGCCGATCACGTCTTTACGTCCGCCAAATCGCCGCTGCCAGGTACCGTAGCTGAGGATCACGGTACGGGCGGCGCCGGGCTGGTCCTCGCCGGAGTAGAAGTCGCGGCCGAGAAAGGGATGAATCCCGAGGGTGCGGAAGAAGCCGTCACTGACGCGAGCGGCATGAACGGGCTCGACCCCTGAGGGAGTATTTAGCAGATAGCCGCTACCCGTGTAGATGTCGAACGAACTGAAAACCTTATTGAGACGCTTCCAGTCGACATAATCGAGATAGGAGAGATCGGACCGCGGAAATAGCACAGCCCGCTCCGTGACATCAACCAATCGGTTGGGATCTGAGTAGGGAAGCGGTTTGATGAGCGCGGCATCGACGAAGGCGAAGATAGCTACGCTCGATCCGATCCCAAGCGAAAGCATGAGAATGGCCGTGACGGTGAAGCCGGGACTGCGGCGGAGCTGGCGGAGGGCGTAGCGGATGTCCTGCAGGAGAGTTTCGAGGAAGGGCACGGTTCGGCCTTCGCGGTGGGCCTGCTTCGTATGCTCAATACCGCCGAGCTTTCGAAGGGCGTCGCGGCGGGCCTGTTCGGGCGACATGCCGGCGCGGAGGTTGTCGTCGATGTGCAACTGCAAGTGGCTGGAGAGTTCATCCGAGAAATCCTGCTCCTGTCGCTGCCTTGGAACGATCCCGGTGATTTTAAGAAACCAGGCGCGGATGCGGTTCATGACGGATCCTCCGAGGGAGCGAGAAAGCGGGCGAGGATCGCGGTGGTCTGCTGCCAGTTGCGTGTTTCATTGTGTAGCTGGCGACGGCCGGCGCGAGTGAGCGAATAGAACTTCGCTTTACGGTTGTTTTCCGAGATGCCCCATTCGGAGGCGATGGCCCCCTCCTGTTCGAGGCGGAGCAGCGCAGGATAGAGTGTGCCGTAGTTGAGAGAGAGCAGGTCTCCACTGGTCTGCTCGATGCGGCGCGCGATGCCGTAGCCGTGAAGCGGCCCCATCGTCTCAAGGGTTTTGAGGACCATGAGTGCGAGAGTGCCTTGCCAGACGTCGGTTTTGTCGCCCATACGTGCTCCTATTGCTTTGCCATAGGAATGTGTCACAGGGCCCTATGGGATGGCAATAGGTGAATCAGGTTTTGTGACGAATGGTGTTCAGCGTACTCAAATAGAAGCACGAGGAGCACGGATTGGTTGAAAACGACTTTGTGTCGTGATCGGGGTATGAGTGATATGACTACCAAACGGTTCGCGGTTGAGAGATTCAGCGTGGTGTCGGCAAAGTCATTCGAAGATGTTCTTGTCGGCTTGGATCGAGGGATCGGTCGTCCCGATATGAGCGCGCTCCGCAAGAAAATGAACGATGCACCGTCCTTTGCTGAGTATGAAAAAGTGATTCACGAAGCGGTCGGGAGCGTTGATCTGATGGAGTTTCTTCGTCTTGATCTCGGCTCGGCTCTCCGGAAGGATCCGCGCGTAGAAGCCTACAAAATCGTTCGCATTATCGCGGGCAATCCCCTGATTATGAAGCAGATGGCAGAGTACGTTCCTGACGCAGGCTCGTATGCTCCGGTTACCATTCTCGTCTATGAGGGCAAAGACGGCGTCCATCTTTGCTATGACACGATGGTGAGTTTCCTATCCCCCTACGAAAGCCAGGCAGCGCTTGATGTAGCGAAATCGCTCGATGAAAAAGTGATCAAGCTTCTTACCGAGGCGGCGGGTTGAACTCGTGACTGGCTAGTTTGGGTTTGCGACAAAGCGGTAGCCGATCCCTCGCACCGTGACAAGGTGCTGGGGATTGGCAGGGTCGTCTTCGATGTAGCGGCGGAGGCGGACGATGAAGTTGTCGATGGCGCGGGTGTCGGTGTCCTCGTGGACGCGCCAGACCTGCTCGAGGATGTCTTTGCGAGAGACGATCTGGCCTTCGTGCTCGGTCAGATAGCGAAGCAGATCGGCTTCCATGACGGTCAAATGTGTCGTGCGATTGGGAGCGACAAGTTCGAGGTGATCGAAGCGAATCGTTCGATGATTGAAGTTGTACTCGGCGGTTGGTTCAGGCTCGCTTGCCGGGGTCTCCGGCGTGCGCTCGCGCTGCCACGCGGTGCGGCGAAGGAGAGACTTGATGCGAGCGAGAAGGATGCTGAGGTCGAAGGGTTTGGGCAGATAGTCGTCGGCTCCCGAGTCGAGGCCTTCGAGCACATCTTCGGGGCGGGAGCGGGCGGTCAGCATGAGGACGGGAGTGTAGCGCTGCGCCTCCCGGAGAGCGCGAACGATGGTGAAGCCATCGGCTCCGGGTAGCATGCAGTCCAGCACGACGGCGGCGATGGGATCTTCGGTCTTGAGGAGGTAGGCGAGCGCCGCGTCGCCATCGGACTCGTGGTGGGTGCGGTATCCCTCGGCCTGGAGATTGAAGAGGAGGCCCTGAGCGAGGTGCTCTTCGTCTTCGACAACGGCAATGAGGGAGGAATCGGACATAAGGAAAGAATACTCAAGCGGTAATGCTCGCCGCGACAGAACCAGCCGCGGCCGTGGGGGCCGCGAGAGGCAGCGTGAGTGTGAAGGTTGTGCCTTTGTTGGGCCCGAGACTGGAGGCGGTGGCGTCGCCGCCGTGCTGGCGGGCGATACTGCGGACGAGGAACAGGCCGAGCCCGGTGCCTTTGATGCGCAGCATGGTTCGTCCGGGGACACGATAGAAGCGCTTAAAGATGCGCTTGTCCTGGCCGGGAGGGAGGCCGACTCCCGTATCGGTGACTCGCAGCGTGGCCCAAGTGTAGTGAGTGATGGAGAGCGAGCAGCGGACATGCACGCCTTCGGGGGAGTACTTTACGGCGTTGTCGAGCAGATTGAGGACCGCAGTGCGGAGGTCTTCGGTGATGCCGAGGACGCGGAGGTGGACTGCTCCGGGGATGGGCTCCAGTTGAATGGCTTCTGGTGGGAGATGGTGGCGCTGAAGTGAAATAGCGATGCAATCGGAGACGAGAGGTTCAAGATCGATCAGGGTGCGACTCTGCTGGCGGTGGCGCTGGCCCAGCTCGCCGGCCTTGAGGACCTGCTCGACTGTGGCGAGGAGCCGGTCAGAGTCCGAGAGCATGATCTTGTAGAACTCCTGCCGCTGGGCCTCGTCGACGTTGCGTCGCTGGAGGGTTTCGAGATAGAGGCGCATGGAGGCGATGGGCGTCTTAAGCTCGTGAGTGACCGTATTGAGAAAAGAGTCCTGACGCTCGTTGCGGCGGATCTCGTTGACCAGAAAGACAGTATTAATCACGACTCCCGCAATCAGCAGGGAGAAGAGGATGATGCCGAGGACAGCCAGCGCGACTTTGCGCTCGTTGAGTACGATCCAGCCGATGTTGAGTGTGACGGCGAGGCCGACGAGGATGGCGCCCAGAGTGATGAAGAAGGCGATGGCTCCGCGGCGGCGAGTGATGTTCATGGCTTTGGGGAAGTATAGCCGCAGGGACGACACCGCTCGCGACTGTAGCACGTCTACGGGGTAGGATATTTGGCATGGAGAGACGCGCGTTACTGCAGGCGATGGGAGCGGCAGCGGTTGTGCCGCTCATGGGCGGTGCTGAGCTCGAGGCACAGACCGTGGATAAGGACACCGTGTATGAGCTGCGGATGTATCACGCAGCTGAAGGCAAGCTGGAACCTTTGCTGGAACGATTTCGTACGAGCGAGAGACCGATCTTCGAGCGGCATGGAATGCACTGCGTGGCGTTCTGGACGCCGACAGATGATCCGCTCAAAGGACACATGCTGGTCTACATGCTTCGGCATAAGAGCAGGGCGATTGCGAATGAGAACTGGAAGGGATTTCAGGCTGATCCGGAGTGGGTGAAGCTGAAGGCAGTGACAGAGGCAAACGGACCGCTGGTGGAGAAGCACGACATCATGTTTCTTTCTCTGACGGATTTTTCGCCGGTGATTTGAACGCTAAGTGTCCAACAACAGAGCGTGAGATGGGAGGTCTTCCGCTCTGTTGTTTGATTGCGCGGCCTGGTTTCGGTGGGGGGCGCTATCGCACGTAGAACTCCGCCCGGCAGCCTTTGTCGACCCAGAGACCTCGCTGATCGACTCCCCAGGTTTGGCCCTGGATGCAGGCTGAGCCGCTGATCTGGCGGCCTATATTGACGCTGGCGCGGGGTGGGATGTTGCAGTAGTTTCGGCCACCGTTGTTGGAGGAGCATGTGACGGTCTGTCCCTGCCCCGGTCCGTCGTTCCAATTTCCAGTGCGGATGGAGAACTCTGCGCGGCAGCCGCGGTCAACCCAGAGGCCGCGGTTATCGACGCCCCAGGTAGAGCCGCGATTGCAGGGGGAACCGCTGATCTGGCGGCTGAGAACGATGTTATTGGGGCTTGCGCCATAGGAGTTACAGTAGTTGCGCTTGCCGTCGTTGGAGGAACAAGTGACGATTTGAGACTGGCCGCCACCGCCGGGTCCCCAGTTGCCGACGATGAACTCCGCGCGGCAGCCACGGTCGACCCAGACGCCACGGTTGTCATAGCCCCAGGTCTGGCCCTGGATGCAGGCCGAACCGCTGATCTGGCGGCTGAGGCGGACGCCGCCTCGAGTGTCGGCGTTGCAGTAGTTACGCTTGCCGTCGTTGGAGGAACAGGTGATGGTTTGGCCACCGTAGCCGGGTTGCGGGTCCGCAGCGAGGACGCGCTCGGGGTGAAGGAAGAGAAAGAAGGTTGCGAGAAAAAGAAACCGGGAGATGAGTCTCATGGTGCCCTCGTTCGTGAAGTCGTCGCCATCGAGAAGCACGGGAATCGTGGCCCGGTACTACCCTCTTCAGAGGGGAAAGAGGATAGCTATCGAAGACGTATCTGTCGAGTGAGATGAAGGCTTTAAGCCAAGCGTTTGTTGGCCGGCGAGAAAATGCTTAAAAATGAAAGGCGCAGAGTCTGGCTCTGCGCCTCGAAGTCGTGTTGATAAGGAGAATTATTGACCGGCCGGCTTCGGATCCGCCGGATCGAACCTGGCGATCTGGACTTTCTTTGCAAGACCGATCCTGGAGAGCAGCCAGATGCCGTAGTAGTTGATATCGAACTCGTACCAGGCGAGGCCGTGACGAGCACTGACCGGATGGGCGTGGTGATTGTTGTGCCAGCCCTCGCCCCCGGTGAGGAGTGCGACCCACCAGTTGTTGCGCGAATCATCGCGGGTCTCAAAGCGGCGCTTGCCCCAGAGGTGCGTGGCCGAGTTGACCAGCCATGTGGCGTGCAGGCCGAGCGTCACGCGCAGAAAGGTTCCCCAGAGAACCATTCCAATGGCTCCGACGATGCGATGTCCGGGCGACGCAAGTGCTGCTCCCAGGCCGATTTGCAGGAAGCCGGCGATGGTGAGCGGAAGCCAGTGATACTTGGAGAACCAGACGTGGACCGGGTCGCGGGTGAGGTCGGGCGCATAGCGGCCGAGCAGCGCTGTCTCGGAGTGCAGCGAGCGACCGGAGAGAATCCAGCCAGCGTGCGCCCACCAGGTGCCATCGTGCGGAGTGTGTGGGTCGCCGTCGTGGTCAGAGTTTTGATGATGCACGCGATGAGTGGCCACCCAGAAGATCGGGCCGCCTTCAAGGGCCATCGTGCCGCAGGCCGTCACGAAGTACTCGACCCACTTGGGGGTTTTGTAGCCGCGATGCGTAAGCAGGCGATGATAGGCCATGCCGATGCCCACGTTGATGGCGAAGAAGTACATGACGACGGCGACAGCGAGGTTCGTCCACGAGAAGAAGAAGAGCGCTGCGATTGCGCCAACGTGGAAGAGGCCCATGGCGATGGCGGTAATCCAGTTAATGCGTCCTTCCTGGAACTCGCGGCCCATGCGGAGGTCTTCACGGACCTTCTTCGCGGTGACGGCGGCAACAGAGACGGAAGGCTGTGCAACCGCGGTCTGAGCGGATGCTATTTCTTCGGGGGAGATCAGTGACGGGCTCATCGTATTTTTTCTCGGTTTCCTGGTTCTGCGTGTTCTTCGGCAGCTCCTACTAAAACGCTAACAGGGACGGGGAAACGCGGATGTAAGACTTTTGTAATGCCACACAAAGGTGGGAGTTGATACGGTGTAGACATGGACATCATGCGCGGATGGTTTGGATTTGTGGTTGTAAGTGTGTCAGTCGGAGCGGCGGCACAGTCGATCGATCTGCCGACGAGCAAGCAGATCGTGCGGCCCGTACCGGGAAGTCCGCAACGCATAAACAGCCTGCCGATGACGATGGCGGTGTCGCCGGACGGACGCTATGTCGTGACAGTGAACGCAGGTTACGGCACGTTTGAGTCGAACTATATGCAATCGCTGGCCGTGATGGACACGCAGGCCGGGACGATCGCGGACTTTCCCGATGACAGGACTCCGCTGAGGGCGAAGCAGACGTTGTACTCCGGGCTGGAATTCAGTCGCGATGGAAAGCACGTCTACGCAAGCATGGCCTCGCTCGCGGATCCTCTCGGCAAAGGCGAAGGCGATGCGGGAAGCGGCATCGTGGTCTATGGGTTCGATGCGGGAAAGATTTCTACCGAACGGATGATAAAGATTCCGCTGCAACAGCTTGCTCCGGGGCGCAAGACGATGCTTGTGGGGGGCGTCGAGGGCAATCAGGGTGTGCCATATCCGGCTGCGATCGCAGTGATCGGAGCCACAAGCGCGGAGAAGCTATTGGTCGCAGACAATCTGTCGGACGATGTGCTGCTAATCGACGCGGCTACGGGTTCCATTGAAAAGAGATTCGATCTGGCGGAGAACGATGCCGTGCCTTCGACGTATCCGGTTGCGCTGAGCGTCTCGAAGGATGGCACGCGAGCGTTTGTCGCGCTTTGGAACGCATCTGAGATCGTCGAGCTGGATTTGAAGAAGGGCACGGTGGGCCGAAAGCTCGCGTTGCTGAAGCCGGAAAGCCCGACGGCACCCGGGACACATCCGTGCGCGCTGGAGATCTCGCCCGATGGGCGGACGATGTATGTGGCGCTCGCGAATCGCGATGCTGTGGCAGCGGTAAATATCAGCGCAGGGCAGTTCAGTGTGAAGGGATATTTCGATACGCGGCTGCCGCACCAGAGCTACTTCGGCGCGGAGCCGGAAGCACTGGCTCTCTCGCCTGACGGTTCACGGCTGTATGTGGCGAATGCGATCTCGGATGCCATCGCCGTGATGGACACCACGAAACTGACGCCGAAGACGGCAAAGCAGGGCATGGTCGAGCCGATCGGATTTCTGCCGACCGAGTGGATGCCGATGTCGATGGACTTTGCCGGAGGAAAGCTGTATGTCGCGACCGCCAAAGGCAAGGGGACCGGGCCGAATAACTTTCCGCAGCGTCAGGCAGATTGGCAGATAAAGCGCGGATTGAAGCCGAGCCCTTCGTCCTATATCGCGACGTTGCTGTACGGTTCGCTCGCTGTGCTTGATGTAAAGGCAATGGAGCAGGAGTTGCCAAAGTGGACCGATGAGGTCATCGAGTCCAACCGGATGAAGGCGGCGGAGGAGAAGATTCAGTTTGCCGGTGGCGGAGACAGCCGCATCAAGCATGTGATCTACATCATTAAAGAGAACCGGACCTACGACCAGGTCTTCGGCGATCTCAAGCAGAACGGCAAGCCGGTTGGCAATGGCGATTCGAGCCTGACGATGTACGGCGAGGAGATTACGCCAAACCAGCACGCACTGGCGCTGCAGTTTGGCGTACTGGATAACTTCTACGATTCCGGTGAGGTCTCGGGCGACGGACACGTATGGTCGACGGCGGCGATCGGAACGGACTACCTCGAAAAGACGTGGCAGTTGAACTACCGCGGAGGCCAGCGCACGTATGACTTCGAAGGAGTCGTCGCTGAGGGATATCCGCTTCTGCAGAAGATTCCTGACGTCAACGAGCCGGCGAGCGGATATTTGTGGGGCAATCTCGCGCGGCACGGCAAAACCTACTATCACTTCGGCGAGTACATCTCATCGACCTTCTGCGACGTGAAGAAGAGCGGAAGCTCGCAGGAAGGCCCTCTGCTCGGGGGAATGCACTGCGATCATCAATCGATCAAGCCCGGAGAAGCGATTCCAGCGGAATGGGGCGGCGGCGTGAACAAGTGGCCGTGGCCGATTCCGTTGCTGGCGAAGAACGTCGCGACCAAACCTGAGCTGGTTGGGCACTTTGCCCCGGAACAGCCGGACTTCAATCTCAGGGTGCCTGAGCAGATCCGAGCCGAGGTCTTTCTGCGGCACTTGAAGCAGTGGGTGGCTGACCGAGAGACCGGCAACGATACGATGCCGAACTTCGTCATGTTGCGGTTTGGAAATGATCACACGGCGGGAACTACACCCGGCGGCCCGACGCCGAAATCGTCGGTCGCGGACAACGACCTTGCGATTGGACGCGCGGTGGATGCCATCTCGCACTCGCCCTATTGGAACGACACGGCTTTCTTCATCCTGGAGGACGACGCGCAGAACGGCGCCGACCATGTCGATGCACACCGCAGCCTCGCGCTAGTCGTCAGCAAGTACTCGCCGCGGGCCGCCGATGGCGGAGCATTTGTGGACAGCCGGTTCTACTCCACGGTCAGTGTCGTACGAACAATGGAGACGCTGCTTGGGCTGCCACCGATGAACAATAATGATGCCTTCAGCTCGATGATCGGCTCACTCTTTACCGGGCCGGGTGATCAGGCTCCGTTCCAGGCGGACTATCGTAACCGCGATAACGGGCTTATCTATACGGCCAATGCCACGACTGCTTTTGGAGCGAAGCAGTCAAGCAGAATGGACTTCCGCCACGCGGACAGGGCCGACCCGCAGAAACTGAACGTCATCCTCTGGAAGGACGCGATGGGCGATAAGCCTGTGCCAGGAATGCTGATGGAGAAGAGGAAGAAGCTAAAGAAGGATGACGATGACGACTAGACTTAAACCGTCAGGTGCAAAGGCGAATTGAATAAGGAGAAGAAATGGGAGTAGGACC
Organism: uncultured Acidobacteriaceae bacterium; assembly: GCA_963741395.1. Lineage (GTDB taxonomy): Bacteria > Acidobacteriota > Terriglobia > Terriglobales > Acidobacteriaceae > Edaphobacter. The sequence continues at coordinate 281,634 of CAVUHV010000005.1, read as the reverse complement.
ATTTCGGTTGAAACCGTGGTTTAGCGAACGCCCCTGGGGCAGGCGCGACCTCAGACCGTGGTATGCGGACACAGGAACGAAAGAGTTGGTCGGCGAGGCGTGGCTCACTGGCCCGCAGTCCGTCGTGGACGGCGGCGAATTTGATGGTCGGACGCTGGCTTCGTTGGCAGGTGAGCTTGGCGGTGAGTTTCCGCTGTTAGTGAAGTTGCTGTTTCCGAACGAGAAGCTGTCCGTCCAGGTGCATCCAGATGATGTCCAGGCGCAGGCCGTGGGTGAGGCCCGGGGAAAGACCGAGTGCTGGTACGCGCTTGAGGCTGAGAAGGGTGCTGCGGTTGCTCTGGGGCTGAAGGACGGTGTCTCCGCAGGCGATGTGAAGCGCTCCATCGAGACCGGGACGATGGAGGATCTGCTGCGCTGGGTTCCGGTCTCCGTCGGGGACATGCTGTTTGTCGATGCGGGGACCGTGCATGCTATCGGGCCAGGTGTTGTGTTGCTTGAGACGCAGCAGACGAGCGATATCACGTACCGGCTCTACGACTATGGCAGGCCGCGCGAGCTGCATCTGGAGCGTGGGCTCAAGGTCATCAAGGCGAAGACCGACGCCGGCAAGGTCGAGCCGCGAGAGATGGACGGGTTTACGCGGTTGATCGAGAAGAAGTACTTCGTTGTAGATCGGTTTGAGCTGGGGACGATGGAGGAGCGTCGGATTTCGTTCAGCGGTCCCGGCTGCCTTGTCGGGCTAAAGGGCGAGGTTGCCGTGATTACTCCGGGCGACGAGGTGGAGCTTAGCCCGGGGCATGCGGTCATTGTCCCGCCGGGACACGCCGAGGTGATGGTAGAAGCCGAAAAGGGCGCCGTTTTTGTACGCTGCGTCGCTCCGTAACTTGAGCGCGATCAGCGGAGGAAGACGGCAAGTTCATTTGCTGCGTTGCGCAGGTGGGGCAGGAAGCGCGTCTGCATCTCGAGAGCCGAGAGGCGCGGAGCGTTTCCGCTGAGGTTGATGGTAGCAACGCAACGTCCCGACGAGGCGAAGACGGGGACGGCGAGGGAGCGGAGGCCGATCTCGTACTCCTGGTCGCACAGTGCGTAGCCGTTGCGGCGGACGTTGCGGAGAAGGAGACGCAGCTTCACGACCGAGTTGACGGTGCGCGGCGTATGGGGAGTGAGGACGACGCGGGCGAGGTACTGCTCGAGTTGCTCGGTGGGAAGGTAGGCGAGCAGGATGCGTCCCATGCTGGTGCAGTAGGCGGGCAGGCGGCTGCCGATGTGGAGGTCGACCGCCATGACGCGGGAGACTGTCGTGCGGGCGACGTAGACGATGTCGTCGCCGTCGAGAGTCGCGACCGAGAAGGACTCGCGGAGGGCGGCGGACATGCGCTCGAGGATGGGCTGTGCCGCAGAGGAGAGCGTGTTTGATGCGGTGTAAGTGTGGGAGAGAGTGAGCATCCGCGGGCGAAGCGAGTAACGCGAGCCGTCCTCAGCGCCGGCGAAGCCGAGCTTGGTGAGAGTGTAGAGGCAACGGCGGACAGCGGCGCGCGAGAGGCCAGTTCGCACGCTGAGCTGCGAGATGGTCATCTGCGGATTCTGCTGGGTGAAGGCCTGGATGACGATGAGTCCGCGCGCGAGCGACGTCATGAAATTCGGGTCGCCGGTGAAAGCGTCGAGCGAAGCGGCCGGTGTGGGCTTGGTAGCTGGAGGTGTGGCAGTGGGTGCGGGCGGAGGAGGAGGAGGAGTCGGGGGCAGAGGGCGGCGAGGCGTGAGACTCATGGTTTCCCTTCCAGAGCGGCCTTCGCGACGATGACCAGGGGCGATAGCCGGACTATTCTTACGATAAACGCACGCACGGCGTTCCCGCAAATGCATTTCTTTCTCCGTCCGGCGCGTTCAACAGAGATTGACGATTTCGCTCTAAACTACACACCAGACACCAGCGCACGGCATCAGATGAGTAAAGGAGACGTAAACCGTATGCCCACTGCAAGCAAACTCGCACCCCTCGTCGAACGCGCGGCCTGGAAGGGTCTTCAAGCGCACTCTCAGCGGATTCATGGGAAGCACCTGCGTGATCTATTTGCGGCCGATCCGGCGCGCGGCGAGCGATTTACTGTCGAGGCTGCCGGTATCTTTCTCGACTACTCGAAGAACCGCATTACGGATGAGACGGTGAAGCTGCTGTTGCAACTCGCCGAAGAGTCGGGTGTGCGCGAGAAGATCGAAGCGATGTTCCGGGGAGAGAAGATCAACATCACGGAGAACCGGGCTGTCCTGCATGTTGCGTTGCGTGCGCCAAAGGGAGAGCCGATCGTCGTCGATGGTGCGGATGTGGTTCCGGAGGTGCATGCTGTTCTGGACAAGATGTCGGCGTTTGCGGATCGCATTCGCAGCGGCGCGTGGAAAGGGCACACGGGCAAGCGGATTCGTAATGTGGTGAACATTGGGATTGGCGGCTCGGACCTGGGGCCAGTGATGGCGTACGAGGCGTTGAAGCACTATAGCCAGCGCGATCTGACCTTCCGGTTTGTGTCGAACGTCGATGGCACGGACTTTGCCGAAGCGGTGCAGGACCTGAATGCGGAGGAGACGCTGTTCCTGGTGGCTTCGAAGACGTTCACGACGCTGGAGACGATGACGAATGCGCATACGGCTCGTGATTGGTCGCTGAAGACGCTGGGCGATGAGAAGGCTGTGGCGAAGCATTTTGTGGCGATCTCGACCAATGCGAAAGAGGTAGCCAAGTTCGGAATCGATACGGAGAACATGTTCGGGTTCTGGGACTGGGTTGGCGGACGCTATTCGATGGATTCGGCGATCGGATTGTCGACGATGATCGCGATCGGGCCGGAGAACTTCCGTGCGATGCTTGCCGGGTTTCACGAGATGGATGTTCACTTCCGCACGACTCCTTTCGAGAAGAATCTTCCAGTGCTGCTTGGGCTGCTGACGGTCTGGTACACGGAGTTCTTCGACGCCCAGACAGTGGCGGTGTTGCCGTATGAGCAGTATCTGAAGCGGTTTCCGGCTTACCTGCAGCAGTTGACGATGGAGTCGAACGGCAAGCATGTGACGCTCGACGGGACCACGGTCAACTACGTGACGGGACCGATCTACTGGGGCGAGCCGGGAACGAATGGGCAACACTCGTTCTACCAACTCATCCACCAGGGGACGCGGCTGATTCCTTGCGACTTCATCGGGTTCTTCAAGGCGCTGAACCCGCTGGGCAATCATCATGACCTGCTGATGGCGAATGTCTTTGCGCAGGCCGAGGCGCTGGCCTTTGGCAAGACTCCGGAGCAGGTGAAGGCTGAAGGAACTCCAGACTGGCTGGTTCCGCATCGTGTGTTCGAGGGCAATCGTCCTTCGAACACGATTCTGGCCGACACTCTGACGCCAGCGGTTCTGGGCAAACTAGTGGCGCTGTATGAGCACTCGGTGTTTACCCAGGGAGCGATCTGGAACATCGACTCGTTCGACCAGTGGGGTGTGGAACTGGGCAAGGTGCTCGCCCAGAAGATCGTCCCCGAGCTTGAGAGCAAGGATGAGCCGAAGCTGGGGCATGACAGCTCGACGAGCAGCCTCATCCGGAGGTACCGGAAGAACAGATAGGGTGAGGGTGTACCCGCTCCCCCTGTTTTTGTGCAAAGTATTCATTTCATTTGGCTTACCCTCGGACTAGTGATGCAAAATATTGTATTCAAAGGGTTTAGGGGTCAAAATATTATTTCTAAATGAGTTATGGGCAAAAGAGAAGGCCCCGGTTTTGACCGGGGCTTTTTCTTTTTCCAGCTACTTTTATTATAGCGAGTTGCGGAAACTACTCTGCCACGGCGATCGTTATTGTTTTGTATGGGTTAGGTGCTTTGGGGGCTTGACAGGATTTCCTGTGGAAATTATTTTATTTTTTTTTTTTTAATTTTTTTTTTTTTCTTCGTTCTTTTTTTTTCCTTTTTTTTCTCGGTGCTTCTTCTTTTATATCATGTTATTTCTTTTATATCTCCATCAATATTTCACTTTCTTGTTTGCCTCCTCTTAATTTTATTAATTTTTGGTTCCTTCCATCGTGAGTATGACTGTCTAAGTTGCTCTCTTCAATTGATACTTGCCTGTAGCATATAAGTGAGTACCTCGGAAGAATCACGGCCCTCGCGTGAAGGTCTTGTCGCCCAGATCCTCAGCACACAATCCATGCAGTTGGCGGCTCATTCCCCTGCTTGACCGTTCCTGATAATAGAGACCATCGGGGATTTCGATGTCGGCACCACTTCGGTCTTCTCCCGGAGTTAGCTTGTAGGTCTTCGCGTTTTTCTTGTGCAGCGTCTTTTCCGAATAAGTGGTATTGAACATCTGTCCGTAGGCTTCTTCAAGAGCCGGCTCGTTATTTGCGGTTGCGAATGGATTTTCCATATGCGCCATGCCGTCGACAGAGGCTTGGACCTCGTACTCTCCATCAGGCAATCCGCTGATCCGATACCTGCCGTGATCTTCTGTGGATAGTGTCCAGTTCGAGCCACCCATCTATGAGCGGACGATCCTCTTCCGCGATGTCCTGCGCTGGCTCAATACGTACGTAAACTCCAATCGCCGGGTTCCGTCGTCGTAGGTGACCGTGCCTGATATGGATGCGCCTCGCTCGAGAATGACATCTGCATGAGCTGACTTGCCCAGCTCTTCGTGGACGGATGGCAACAGCTTCGCCAAATTCTGAGGAACTGAGTCATGTCCTTCAATTAGTCCATCGTTGCTTGGCGACGGGCGACAGGTAGCCTCGCATTTCGCAGAAGTAATCGCCCGATTTGGACAACGGAATCTCCATCAGTTTCTCACGACGTCGCTGCCTCTGACTTCGCTTCACCTTACCGCTCATCAAACGAATCAATCGCAAACATCACCCACTTCTTTCCCCAAAACCCCTTATCTCCTCTCTCATTTCTTCACTTTCCTTTCGTTCATCGAACCGGAGAGTCATTCCCTCACGCCGATACTATCGCGATTCTGGTGGCGGCTTCGAGTGGGGTGTGTCGGCCGGGATCCAGGGGGAAGATCAGGTGATTTGCAATCCATGCCTCAGTTCGGGGGATTTTGAACGATATAGCGAACCTCATGATGTGATGCCCAGGCGCCTACGCCAAGGAGAAACCCGAAGTCATATCGTCTTCCTTGTTGTTGGTCTCGTATACACGAACGTTTGGGCTGAGCAGACTGACCCAATGATGCCGTGCCACAATCCAGCCCAGAAACCGGCGGGTGTGGCATTTGGCAGTTTGTACTTTGAGTTGGGACCGGCAATCGTGAGTATATTGGCCATGCGTTTCCTCACGATAACAGCAACTCGGGGCGTAACAAATATTCTATGGAAATGCAGCTGGGGTTCCCTGGTGGAAGGTGATCTGCCAGCGGTCGTCGCGGTGTACCCAGATGGAGCTTCGTTGCGTGCTCGCGATGGGCTCGCCGGATGGGTTGTGGCGAGTCGTCCGGTAGGTGACGAGGACGACGTCTTCGACGAGGGGACGGGCGGAGAAGTCGCTGAGGATCGCAGGTGGGCTGGGTTGCTCGTTCTTCAGGGCTTTGATGATGGAGGCTTTGTCGAAGGAGCGGCCTGAGCTGCCGAACTCAAGGAAGTCGTCGGCGATAAGGGAGGCCAGGAGGCCGGAATTTTTGCGGACTTCGGGTTGGAGGAGTTGTTCTTCGAGGGCGCGGAGATGGTTTTCTAGCATGTCAGGTGGAGAATGGCGTTTGCCCTGGACTCCCGTTCTATCATGCTGAGGGCCTCGCTGGTCGGTATGATGACGAGTTCGACGTGGCGGCGTTCGGCTTCGCGCTTCACCTGCTTCATCACGGGCAACCGGCCGTAGGCTCCGGTGCCGATTACGAGGCGGTGACACTTCCAGGGAATCTCCTCTTCGAGGGACAGGGGCGTGTGGCCATACTTGTCGCGGAATTTTTGAGAAGGTGATTTTTTGCGCTTGAGGACTTCCCCTCGGTCGATTACGACGTCGTGTTCGTATGTGTTGCCGTCGATTTGGATGGTGCCGAAGGAGAAGTTGCTGAAGTGCATGCTGTCTCTTTGCGCTGGCTGCTCACGACTTCTTCGCGGTGACTGCGGAGAATGTGGACCAGCGCTGTTCTACGTCGTGACTGCCGCAGCCGGGGCAGGCGGGATTTTCGGCGTCGTGCTCTGCAACGTGCATCGTCATGGTGAATGTTTTGTTGCAGGCTTTGCAGAAGTATTCGTAGTGGGGCATAGGACCCTCCCACGGGTTTTGATGAACGGGATTCTAGACCTGTTGATGGAGGGGGTTCAACACAGGCTTTTGATTAGTGGGTTACATTGTGTTGCTTCCGCCACTTTTTGACCGATTGCTTTTGCTGCTTCGCTTCTTTCTTTGTGAGCTTTTCCTGGTGCTTCATGTAGGCGTTTTCTGATTTGACCGAGCTGTGCCTGGTTTTGACGTGCGCTACGTTTGAGCCGGCACTTGCGGTGGCTGGGAAGAAAGGCGCTAGGGCGAGGAAGATCAGAAGCAGATGTGAGGCGGTTTTCTTCACTGGTCTCCCCAGGAGAAGCGTTGTGTGGGATTCTACACGGGAGATTGTTGTTGGCTAGATGTATTTCGGGTGGGAGCTTGGACTTCGCTCCGGCCTTCGGCAGAGCGGAAGCCGCTTCGCGGTGGCTTGTGAGGCCCAAGGAGACCCAAAGCTAAAGCATTGGGCTACCAGCCTTGGGGTACCTAGCGGCTTCTATGGCATCCTTCGACTGCGCTCAGGATTGCCCACTCATGTCGCGATAAGGCTGCGCCATGAATGGGGCACCCGCAACAACGAAATCCGCTGATCGTTAGAAGCGAGGTCGCGTCACAAATCCGTCCGACGATGGTCTCGATGAGTGTCGAACAGACATTATGCGGCACCGATATATAGGGCGGTATTACCTCCGTTGCCCGGAATTGAGATCACTTGCACCTGATCGCCTTTGTCGGGATCGTACTTGAGGCCGTCGACCGCTCCCATCGCAGTATCGGCGACTGTCTTAGGTCCGATATGGAACGACTTGATGTTCCCGGATGCATCTTTGATTTGGAGAAGATGGTCGTGCTTTTCCATTTTGTAAATGGTTCCACGGACCTTCTCCACCGGAGTCGAGCCAAGATTCTGCAGTGCAACCGCATTCCGGACAGAACTGTCTCCAAAGTAGAAGATGGTGACATGCGTTCCCTTTTTCATGGAAGCGTCAGCCGCAGTGGTATTTTCCCGGAGATTCCTATCGAAATCAAAAGGGGTGGCCGACCTGGTCAGATCTTTGAAGAGTCCTTCCGAGCCGTCATCGGTTGTGATGGTAATTGTCTTCGCTTTCGCATCAATGGAGCTTAGGGTTCCGCTCACTGCGTGAACAACCTCCTGGCAAAATGCAAGGTGTGAGTATAAGAGGAAACATCCTAAAGCAAGGCAGATATTGAAGAATCGTCGAAGCATAGGTCATCTCACTTTCTCCCCTCTGCTGACGAGTGTCGCCCAATTTACCCTCAGCGAGGGGGCAGGCACGACCGAAGTCGACCTCCAAATTTCAGGCGTTGCGTACCGACTTGTAGGCGACCAAACCATGCTATCCCAAGTTCCGCTTCGGCGCTCGGGTTCAGCGTCCCGACGATTGTTAGCCTTTCCGAGGGCCACATCTCTTAGACGGAGCCGTTCCCCGAAAGTAATTGATAACAATCAGTGTAGTAATTGCTAGCGCACGGCGTTTCCATCCGATGGAAGTTTCGTCATACCGTTTGAAATAGGCGTTGTTGTAACAGACTCACTAATCATTCCGCGAAGGGCGACGTCTATTATTTCGATAGCTTGGTGGATGCCTTCGGTTGATTCGCTGACACCTGCGTAGGATAGGCATTCGATTCTCTGCAGTGCATTGCGGATCCTGTCATTCATCTCTGCGATAAGTTGAAACCGCCGGGATGCCTCTACTTCGCGTCTCCTCATTTGCAAACACCAATGGAGCGTGAATCCAAGTGCCATACCTGACGCAAGAATGGTGCCAACGAGTCGTAGAGGACCAGAGCCATGCAACCAGTCGTCGTATATCACCCATTGGAGCGCGAGCGCTACGGTAAACACAACGAAAGAGATCAGCAAAGAATATCCAAGGATTCGAATAGTCAAAACAACCTCCTATCGATCGGGGCTACGAATATTTTTCGAATCGTCGGCCAGGAACGCTTCAAGCAGCCCGGATTTGGACGTGACAGTAACACAAGGAGCAACGTGAATTGTTCACACGGCGTGCTCTTTTTTCTTAAGTGACGTCGGAGATGAGCGCATGGTTAGCCATGGCTTTTTTGGCTGTCATGGAGGGATTAACAGCATCGCTGCAACCAGGATGAGCCCGCAAGCGCATCTGCTTTCGGATCGCGATGGCGAGGAATAGGCCAAACGCTAACGGTCCACACACGCAAGTCGTCCAATGATCATGGCACTTGGTTAGTCGTGCCTGCTCGATAAGCCTCTCTGGAGGTGATCGTGATAGTTATTCTTACGCGATGCATCTTGCTGCTCTTGATCTTACTGATCTCGCCTTTCGACCTGGTAGCGCAGGATTTCAAATCTTCGGCCACCGAAAATTTTCAGGCCTGCGTTAATGGATTCCCTGATTGCGACGCAAAACAACTCAGTGGTCCACAACGACAAGTCGTCGCCCAAGCCTCGCTCGACCGTAACTTCCAGAATTGCCTCTATGGGTTTGCCGACTGTTACGTCTCGCGGCTGAGTGTGGCGGAGGCTGCTTTGGTGGCACGTGCTGAGCAAAGCCGGAATCTACGGGATTGTCTTATGGGCATTGGGGATTGCGATAAAGGCCAACTAACCGACAATGAACGGAAAATTGTTAAGGAAGCCGAGCACATCAATAACTTGACTGCTTGCTTAAGTTCTGTTGGGGAGTGTGATCATTCGCAGTTGCAGTCTTGGGAGCAACAAGCTGTTGCCGCCGCGAGGCAGAACTATAATTTTCAAATCTGTCTCGAAGCTGTCGCGGATTGTGACAGTACTGGATTAAATCAGCAGGAGCGTAATGAGGTTGCGCGTGCCGCAAAATTAAGTGACCCGCAAAGTTGTATCTTGAATTCCATCAACTGTAACAGTCCAGCTTTCAGCGCGAGTGGAGACGCAAAGTCAACGAACGCCAAAGTCGGACAGCAATAGGTTGGCCGCTCGGTTTCTGTTTTCAAGGGCGGGAAATAAATAGGCCGCTGCGGATTCGGTCGAGGCTGCGGGCTTTGCCGAAGACCCTGATGGAGGGTGATCTGCCAGCGGTTGTCGCGGCGGACCAGATGGAGCGATAGATCAGCCGCTTCGCCCTTCGGGCTACGCTCCGGCCTTTGGCAGAGCGGAAGCCGCTTCGCGGCGGTCTTCTTCCGGCACGGCTGAAGCCGTGCCCTTAAGCAAGGCGGATCGCGCTTTGCGCGATGAGGGCGGCGCCATAAATAAATGGGGCACACGGCTTTTGGCTGGGGAAGGTTCTACATTCCCACCCTTCGCAAATATGCGCGAAGGATGGGAAACCCGAGCAGGAGTGGCGCTTCAGGCAAAATACGGGGGTCTCTCCACTGCGGCGGCAAAGGCGCCGCCTTCGGTCGAGATGACGTTTCTTGGGATCGGTAGAAAAAGCGGATCGCGCTTTGCGCGGTTGCCCATTCATGGCGCGATAAGGCTGCGTCATGAAGGAGACCCAGCTATTGAGTGGCAGTGGTTTCCGTATTAGCTCTAAGAAATTTTGAGCATTGAGATATCTCCGTTGCTGGAACGAGAACATCATTGTTTTTTAGAAACGCAGCTGGTGCCATACCAATCCCCGGCGTATTTGAGTCAACCTTGGTAATCCACATGGTTGTTGAATCCTTCGGTTGCTTCAAAACAATGTCTCGCGTGTCTAGTGGACCCAGTGTTTTGCAAGACAAATAAGGTTCACTCGACACAATACTATTTTGACCGTCCCCGCCACTTGCTCTGTCATTGTGACCAACAAGAACGCATCTATCAAAGTTCGCGTCCTGCTTTTCACAACCAAGCCACCAGCCATGCGCGGCCGTGAAAGGGAGTGGAGGAGCGTCAATCCAGATAGCGTTGGACGGCAAAGAAGATGGTCGCTTAGGAGAGAAAATTCCTATTTCAAGTTCACGTGCTGCCGCTAAAAACAGGGTGATCGCAATTGATATGTAAATCGTCCATCGCTTGATTGAGGCAACGTTGGGCATCGGTATTTTCTTCCGCCTACTTCTTTGCGTTGGATTGCTTCTTCTGTGCGTCGAGGAAGCGGCGGACTCGGTCTAGTGAGCGGGCTTTGCCGAAGACGATCATGCTTTCGAGCAGCGGTGGGGACATGGTGCTGCCGGTGATGATGGCTCGGAGGAGCATGAAGTTTTCTTTGACGGACCAGGATTTTTCTTCGCCCAGTTTTTTCAGTGCGGCTTCGAGGGCTTCGTGCGTCCAGTCGGCGGCTTCGATGACGGTGAGTTGGTCCTGCGCGAAGGCGATGGTTTCTTCGAGGGTGCGCTTTTTGGGGAGCCAGACCTCGGGTGGGGGGAGGACGTTGTCGGAGAAGAAGAAGCCGGTGAGGTCGCCGAACTGGCCGAGGGTCTCGATGCGGGCCTGCATGAGGGCGGAGATGGCGCGGAGGTAGTCGTCGCCGAAGACGCGGGTGCGGACTTCGTGGAAAAACTGCTCGGGCGGGAGGGCGCGGAGGTACTCGCCGTTGAGCCACTTGAGCTTGGTGAGGTCGAAGACGGGGCCGCCGACGCGGATGTTGGTGAAGACGAAGTGCTGGACCATCTCGGGCAGGGTGAACTTTTCGGGGATGCTGTCCGGGGTGCTCTTGAAGTCGGCGGGCATGCCTCCGCCCATGAGGCCGAGGAAGTTGAGGATGGCCTGGGGGAGGTAGCCGGCCTGCTGGTAGTAGATGAGCGAGACGGGGTTTTTGCGCTTGGAGATCTTTGACTTGTCCAGATTGCGCAGGAGCGGCATGTGCCAGAAGCGCGGGGCCTGCCAGCCGAAGGCCTTGTAGAGGAGGACGTGCTTGGGTGTGGAGGAGATCCACTCCTCGGCGCGGATGACGTCGGTGATCTGCATGAGGTGATCGTCGACGACGTTGGCTAGGTGGTAGGTGGGGTAGCCGTCGGACTTGAGGAGGACCTGGTCGTCGACGTTGCCGTGCTCGAAGGTGATGTTGCCGCGGAGCTCGTCGCGGAAGGTGGTGGAGGCGGTGAGGTCGCCTTTGTGCGGCGGGACGGCGAGGCGGATGGTGTAGGGCTTGTTGGCCGCGTCGTTGGCGGCGATCTGCTCGGGCGTGAGGTGGCGGCAGGTTCCGGGATAGCGCGGTGGGAGCTTGGCGGCCAGCTGCTGCTTGCGGGTGGCCTCGAGCTCTTCGGGCGTGCAGTAACAGCAGTAGGCGGTGCCGCTGGCGAGGAGGATCTCGGCGTGCTGGCGGTAGATTTCAGTGCGCTCGGACTGGCGGTAGGGGCCGAAGGGACCGCCGACGTCGGGGCCTTCGTCCCAGTTGATGCCGAGCCAGCGGAGAGAGTCGAAGATCATCTGCTCGGAGGTGGGGACGAAGCGGGTGCGGTCGGTGTCCTCGATGCGGAGGACGAACTTGCCGCTGCGCTGGCGGGCGTAGATGTAGTTGAGCAGGCCGATGTAGGCGGTGCCGACGTGAGGGTCGCCGGTGGGCGAGGGGGCGATGCGGACGCGAATGGGGGCTTCTGTGCCGGTGCTAGTCATTGAGTTGGCCAAACCTTAATGCTAGCAGAGGGAGCGACCGCGGATTTACACGGGTGGGCGCGGATTCAAAAGCAGGTCCTTCGACTTCGCGCTGCGCGCTTCGCTCAGGATGACACTCTTTCTTTTGTGGATCAGTGTGTTTCGCCGTGGATGGTGGTGGTGAAGACGTGTTCGTTGAAGCGGTAGCTGCGGGTGAGGCGGAAGGAGGAGCTGCGCTTGTGGACCTCGTATTGCGTGCCGGTGACGACGGTGGGGACGGAGAGAAGGCAGGCGGCGTTGAGCGAGGGGATGCGGGACTTCCAGGCTCCGGCGAGCATGTTGGTGATCTCGCCGAGGCCGTCGTATACGGAGTCGTCGAGGGAGTCGATGTCCATGCCCATGAGGCAGGCGGTCATCTTGATGGCTGCGGGGGCGGTGACGAGAACGGTGAAGGCTCCGCTGAGCGCGCCGGCAAGGCCGATGACGGCGGTGAGGGTGATGGGCGGGACAGCAGAGGCGACGACGGCTTCGTCAGCGACGGTGACGGGGACGCCGAGCATGAGGCCGAGCACGTCTTCGACGGCGTGGTCGAGGAATGCAGTGTCGGTGAGGGAAGTGGCGGCACTCTGCGGGGGCTGGTCGATGACGTGAACCATAAAGGGTCTCTCGTTTCCTGCTGATAAGGTTGGATACGTTATCGGCGCGATTGTGGCGGAGATGAGCCGGTGCGAGAGATTTTCGGGCAGGTTTCCGGAAAGAAAGCCTTTGTTCAAACTGTATGTCGCAAGGCATAATGTCAGCTTCGTGCCTGATGCTCGAATTCAATCGACGTAACGGGCTGGAGTTGCCTCCTTCATGTTTGTTCCGACTACGTTTCACGCCGCTTTGCTGATGACGATTCTGAGCACGTTGTGCTGGGGTTCGTTCGCGAATACATTCAAGCTGACCAGGAATTATCGCTTTGAGATTTATTACTGGGACTATGGCCTGGGGATTTTCCTGATTGCGGTGGTGCTCGCGTTGACGATGGGGAGCTATGTGGGCGGGCCTACGGCATTTCTGGCGAATCTTCATTCGGCTGATCCGATTAATCTTTTCTACGCGGCATTGGGCGGGTTCATCTTCAACATCGCGAATGTGCTGCTGGTTGCGGGAATCGAGATCGTCGGGTTGGCGGTCGCGTTTCCGATATCGATTGGCATCGCGCTGGTGGAGGGCGTGGTGCTGAGTTATATGCTGCAACCGAAGGGCAATGCGGTGTTGCTGGGTGCGGGCGTGTCGATGGCCCTGGTTGCAGTGATTCTTGTGGGCAAGGCCTACGGTGCACTGCGCGGGGCGGGTAGTGTGGTCTCGCGGCGTGGGGTTGTCGTGTGTGTTGTCTCGGGTTTGCTGATGGGCATCTTCGCGCCGTTTGTTACGCGTGCCATGACCCGCGGGGCGACACTGACGCCTTACACGACGGCGGTATTTCTGACGCTGGGAGCGTTCCTGTGCTGCTTCGTCTTCAATAGCATTCTGATGCGGAAGCCGATTGTGGGAGCGCCAGTAAGCGCAGGAGACTACTTTCGCGCGCCAGCTTCGTATCATGCGCTTGGTCTGCTGGGAGGGGTGATATGGGGCCTTGGAACGGTGTTCAACTTTGTGGCGGCGTCGCTGGTGGGTGTGGCTATCTCGTATGCGATCGGGCAGGCTTCGCCGATGGTGGCTTGTTTGTGGGGTGTTTTTGTCTGGAAGGAATTTCGCGGTGCTAATGCGCGGGCAAAGGGTTATCTTGCGGCGATGTTTGCAGCGTATGTACTGGCGTTGGTGCTGATTGCGCGCGCTTATGCCGCTTAACAACTTAGAAAGGTTAGAGCATGGGTAAAGGACGTGTTGTGGTGATGGGCAGTTATGTGGCGGACGTTGCGTTTCGGACCGAGAAGCTGCCGGCGTGGGGAGAGACGTACATGGGGTCGGAGTTCAAGCTGGGTCCCGGTGGCAAAGGGTCGAACCAGGCGGTGGCGGCGGCGCGTGCTGGGGCGCAGGTGAGCTTCATCAGCAAGCTGGGGCGCGATGCTTTTGGCGATATGGCGCGTGAGATGTACGGGAGAGAGGGAATCGATGCGACGCATGTTCTCGAGACTGAGTCGGCGACCGGGGCTGCGGCGATCATCATCGATGCGGCTAAGGGAGAGAACGCGATTATTGTTGTGCCGGGTGCGTGTTTTGAGTTGAGTGCCGCGGAGGTGGAGCAGGCGAGCGATGTGATTGCGGGAGCGGATGTGTTTGTTACGCAACTGGAGTTGTCGCAGCCTACGGTAGAGGCTGGATTGCGGCTGGCGCATGCGGCGGGTGTGCCGACGATTCTGAATCCGGCACCGGGATGCAAGTTGCCGGAGAGCATTTTTCAGTATTGCGATTATTTGACTCCGAATGAGACGGAGACGGAGATTCTGACGGGCTTGCCGGTTAAGTCGGTTGAGGATGCGAAGCGGGCGGCGGATGTGTTTCTTGGGTGGGGCGTGGGGAGTGTCGTGATTACGCTGGGGGCGCAGGGTGCGCTGGTGAAGAATGCGACTGTGTGCGAAGTTGTGCCTGCTCTCAATGCGGGAGAGGTTGTGGAGACGACGGGCGCGGGCGATGCCTTTACCGGAGGGTTTGCGGTGGCGCTTGCCGAGAAGAAGGGAATTGTTGCGGCGGTGCAATATGGTTGCGCTGTTGCGGGGATTTCAGTCACGCGGCCGGGGACTGCTCCGTCGATGCCTATGCGCTCCGAGGTAGACGAGTTGCTGCGACGAAGCTAGCGGCGCTTGAGGGCTTCGAGTTCGTCGAGGGTGCGGGGCCAGTCTGCGCCGAGGAGGCGTGAGAGGCTGCGGTCGGCGAGGACTTTTCCGCCGGTCTGGCATTTCGCGCAGTAGTTGGTCTCGTTATCGGCGTAGCGGATCCGCTGGATATTTTCGCCGCAGCGGGGACAGGGCTGCTCGTAGCGTCCGTGGACGGCCATGTCTTTGCGGAAGGCTGTGACTTTTTCGGGGAAGCCGGAGTTGGCCTCGGCGCGGAGGCGGTCGATCCAGAGTTGGAGGGTTTCGCGGGTTGCGGTGTGGAGACGTTGCCACTCGTGCGGTTGGAGTTTGTGAGTGAGGGTGATGGGAGAGAGTTGGGCGGCGTGCAGGATCTCGTCGGAGTAGGCGTTGCCGATGCCGCTGAGGATGCGTGGGTCGGTGAGGGCGCGCTTGAGGGTGCGGTTTTCGGCGGTGAGTGCTGCGCGGAAGGCGTCGAGATCGGCGGCGAAGACGTCGATGCCGCCGGGGTCCAGGTTGTGGAGTGCTTCTTCGCCAAGGACGACGTGCAGGGAAGCGCGGCGCTTGGTGCCGGCTTCGGTGAGGACGAGTGAGCCGATGGGGAAGTCGAACGCGGCGAGGTTGTTTCGGCCTGCGAGTTTTGCGCCGGGTTGCTTCCAGTGGAGGCGGCCGGCGATCATGAGGTGCAGGACGAGCCAGAGGTCGTTGTCAAAGCCGATGGCGATGCGTTTGCCGATGCGACGCAGCTGTTTAACGATGTGGCCTTCGACACTTGTGACCGGCGGTTGCGCGGTGCGGAGAAGGAAGGCGCTGGCGATGCGGAGGTGCTCGAGCGGCTGCCCGATGATGCGTGGTTCGAGCGCGCTGATGTATGCGGTGATGTCGGGTAGCTCGGGCACGAGGTCGGCTTACCTCCTGATGCAAGCAGGTTAATCGAAGAGGGGTGGTTGGGTTGGCTCGGCTTCGGGGTCGCGAAAGTTGCTCAAGCCTACGCCGACGAGGCGGAAGCGGCGGTGAGGGTCGAGGTTGACGCGGTCGCGCAGGAGCAGGGCGATGCCCGTGAGTTCTTCGCATGACGAGGGCGGCGTGTTGGGCGTGTGGCTGCGTGTGAGGATGTTGAACTCGCTCGTTTTCAGCTTGAGCACTACGGTGCGTGCGGTGCGGGATTCTTTTTGTGATGCGGTCCAGACTTTTTCGGCGAGACGACGAATCATGGGCTCGGTGTCGGCGAGGAGCAGGTCGCGTTCGAAGGTGTCTTCGGCGGAGATGGATTGGGTGGGACGGTCGGGTATGACGGGGTTGTTGTCGATACCGCGAGCGAGTTCGTAGAGGCGGATGCCGTGGCGGCCAAAGCTTGCTTGCAGGATGGATGTGTCTAGTTTGCGCAGGTCGACCACGGTGCGGATTCCGATGTTTTCGAGATGCTTTTCTGTGACCTTGCCCACGCCGGGCAGGCGGCTGACGGGGAGCGGTGAGAGAAAGGCGTCGACTTCTTCGGGCTGGATGACGAAGAGTCCGTCGGGCTTGCGCCAGTCGGAGGCGATCTTGGCGAGGAACTTGTTTGGCGCTACGCCGGCGGAGGCGGTGAGGTGCAGTTCGTCGCGGATCTGCTCGCGGATGGCGCGGGCGACTCGCGTGGCTGTGGGGAGTGCGGTTTTGTTTTCGGTGACGTCGAGGTAGGCTTCGTCGAGCGAGAGCGGCTCGATGAGGTCGGTGTGGCGCTGGAAGATCTCGCGGGTCTGGCGGGAGACGGCGCGGTAGCGAGTGAAGTCGGGCGGGACGAAGACGGCCTGGGGGCAGAGACGCTCGGCGCGAATGGCCGGCATGGCGGAGCGGACTCCGAAGCGGCGTGCTTCGTAAGATGCGGCGCAGACGACGGAGCGGTTGCCGCGCCAGACGACGACGACGGGCTTGCTCCGGAGCTGCGGGTCGTCACGCTGCTCGACGGAGGCATAGAAGGCGTCCATGTCGATGTGGACGATCTTGCGGAGGGTCATCGCTGACTATGTTATGCCCCGGTTATTCAGGAGATGCGGGAATTGTTACGAACTCGTCTCCCTTCCCATGCCCACCCTCTCTTGTCGGCCCTTTCGCTAAGGTCGGTATGCAGATCTTCGACGGGAAAGGCTCGGTTCGCGCTTCCAGAGCTACTGAAGGGACGCCTGTGCCTGAACCAGAGCGGCTACGAGAAGATCAAGATCGGCGGGGTTTACGTCGCTGACGCCAATGATGCGCAGATCTGACGTAGTGGCGGTGCGGAGGGTGAAGCCTGCGCGGGCGCCTGGCAGTGCCGTGAGGTTGAGGCTGGTTGCTTTTTGCGTGAGGAAGACGGAGACCTCGTGTTTGTGGATTGTGAAGAGGAGCAGGGCCGCAGGTTGGTTGTTGAGGTAAGTGAGGTCTGCGCCTCTAAGGGTGGTGTCTGGAGGCAACGTCGCTGCGTCAGGAAGGTTGAAGCTAAAAGGGAGACGGCCCTGGAACCAGGGTTTGACTGTGTGACGGTCGGTCGAGATAACTTGCGGGGTCGCTGCGGTAGAGAGCGTGGCGAGGTGCTGGTCGAGGAGTTCGGCGGCGAGGGTGTTTGTTTGGCGCAGCTGACGCCAGCCGAGGAGTGAGACGGCGAGAACGATGGCCGCTGCGAGGGCTGACCAAGCTATGGGGCGGATAGAGAAGATGCGTGCGGGCGTTTTTGTCTGCGGCTGCTGGTTTATTTGTACTTGCTGCGAGTGGAGCTTTGCGGTGAGGCGGGCTAGAGCTTCGGGTGGTGGTGCGAAGCGATGGCCAGCCCGAGCGGTGGCGCCTTTGAGCTGCGTGCCGGAGAGGACACGCAGAGTGCAGGCGTGGCAGCCGGCGAGATGCTGCTCAATTGCCTGGTGCTCTGAGGGTGGAAGTTCGCCGTCGATGAAGGCGTTGAGCGTGTCCGGATTGAGATGTTCGGTTGATGGATTGGTCTGAGGTGTCTGCGTCATAGGGATTCCCCGAGCTGCGGCTGCAGGAGTTGGCGGAGGATGCGGCGGGCGCGAGAGATGCGTGACATGACGGTGCCGATGGGGACGTCGAGGATGAGGGCGATGTCTTTGTACTTGATCTCTTCGACATCGCACAGGAGGAGAGCTTCGCGTAGTGGTGGCGGCAGCTGCTCGAGCGCTGTGTGAAGGGCGGCCTGGTTGTCGAGGCGGATGAGGTTGTCTTCCGGGGTGGGACCGGCGGCGGTGGTGTCGAGTGTCTCGGGATGGTCTTCGAGATAGACAGTGCGGAAGGCGGCGATACCGGTGCGGGTGGTGAGGAAGGTGTTGCGGAGGATTCGAAAGATCCAGGCCTTGAAGTTGGTGTCGGGCTGAAAGGTGTCGAAGGCGCGGATTGCTTTGGAGAAGGTCTCTTGCACGAGGTCTTCGGCTTCGGCTTGATTGCGGGTGAGCCAGAAGGCGTGGTTGTAAAGCGGGGCGAAGAGCGGGAGCGCGAGTTGTTCAAAGTCAGCGCTGCGGGTGATGGCGGACGGCATGGTGCGGAGCGCCTCGGTCTCTCCAAGGTTGCGGGGTTGCAGCGATACGGCGTAGACCGGCGGGTAGTGGCAGTCGAACATCCTTACCGTAAACCGAATCGCAAACAGATTATTCCATGAATTATTTGCGGTCGCGTGGGAATAAACGGAAGCTGAGCCAGTTCTGTGCTGTGCAGGCGATCAAAGTCAAGGAGCTTAGTATGAATCGATTTACGGAAGACGAAGTAGTGCAGGAGAACCAGGGCGCCGTGCAGGCTGCGAGCGATGGCATCGACCGGCGCAATTTTCTGAGTTGCATGGCGTGGGCCGGCACAGGGCTGCTGTGGTCGATGGTTGGCGGCGTGCCGACGTCGAAGCTGCTGGCGCAGACCATGAAGGGTGCTGCTCCTGCGGCTGCGAAAGCAGAGGACTTCTCGTTCGTGCAGATCAGCGACTCCCACGTCGGCTTCAACAAGGGCGCGAACCCGGATGTGACCGGCACGCTGAAGAAGGCTATCGACAAGATCAATGTAGTCCCCGCTGGCATGAAAACACCGGATTTCATGATTCACACCGGCGACATCACGCAGAGCTCAAAGGCAACGGAGTTCGATACGGCCATGCAAGTAATCAAGGGGTCGAAAGTGGGACAGGCTTTCTATGTCCCGGGAGAGCATGATTTGATCGACGATGGCGTGCAGTACAAGCAGCGTTTCGGCAACGGCACTCTGGGCAACGGCTGGTACAGCTACAACCACAAGGGCGTTCACTTTGTGGGTTTGAACAATTGCGTGCAGGTGGATGCAATGGGCAGCATGGGCGACGACCAACTGGCGTGGCTGAAGTCTGATTTGGCTGGTATGAGCCATTCGACGCCGATCGTTGTCTTCGCGCATATTCCGTTGTGGATGGTCTATGAGAAGTGGGGCTGGGGCACGAAGGATGGCGCGCAGGCACTCGCGATGCTGAAACCCTTTGGCTCGGTAACGGTCCTGAACGGCCACATTCACCAGGTTGTCCAGAAGATCGAGGGCAATGTGGCCTTTCACACGGCGATGGCGACGGCGTTTCCGCAGCCTGCGCCGGGAGCGGCGCCGAATCCAGGGCCGATGACGGTAGCGGCGGGCAAGCTGGAGAGTGTGCTGGGAGTGACCAGGGTCAAGGTGGTTCGCGGGAAGAGCCATCTGGCTGTAGTTGACTCCACGCTGGCGGAGACTGTTTGATGCGTCCGTGGACTGTAGCAGCTTTGACTGTAGTCGCAGTTGCGGGGCTGGGATATGTGCATCCGTTTGGAAATCCGCGTATCGAGCCTCAGAAGGGACGGGGCACGCTGCTGCAGGGTGCGAACATGCCGGCAGATGCGAAGGCGGTGCTGGTAACGAAGTGCGCGGACTGCCATTCGAGTGAGACCCGATGGCCGCTGTATGCGCGGATCGCGCCTGGGTCGTGGCTGATCGAACGCGATATTGTCGAGGGGCGCAAACATATGGATCTTTCGCGGTGGGAAGAGATGCCGACAGAGAAGCAGCAGGTGTTGACGGCGAAGATTGTGCAGGAGGCGAAGAGCGGAGATATGCCGCCTCCCCAGTATTTGCTGTTGCATCGATATGCGAAGCTCACAGAGGCCGATGTGCAGACACTTTCGATGCTAGGTAAAAATGCTGGTGGAAGTGAGGCGGCATTGGCCGGAGAAGGCGATGCCGCACACGGCAAAGTGGTGTTTGAAAGGCGCTGCACAGGCTGCCATGCAATGAATGTTGATCGTGAGGGGCCAAGGCTGGCTGGAGTGTACGGCAGAAAAGCAGGCAGCAGAGTGGGATTTACTTATTCCGCGGGCCTGAAGAATGCGGGCGTGACGTGGAACGACACCACGCTGGAGAGATGGCTGAGCGATCCGGATGTGATGGTGCGGGATAACAAGATGAGCTTTAGTGTTCCGAAGGCGGAGGAGCGACGGGATTTGATTGCTTACTTAAAACGGTAGAAACGGTTGACTAATGGATTGCAAAGAGAACATCTTTGGCTCTCGAAGACGTTACAGCCCAAACGACGACTCATGAAAGAGGTTATCTATGAATCGGCGAACACTGGCGATAGTAGTGGTGGTTGTAGTTTGTGTGCTGGCGCTACTCATGACCCTGGCCAAACGAAAGGCGCCGCCGCGGAGTGGAACCGCGCTCTCAGGGTCGATTTACAACCCCTACCCGCCTGGCATCCTCCCGTCTGATTTAGATTCCGAGATAGCTCGGGTTCTACGAGAGGTGGATGTCATCGAAGGCCGAGCGCTTGCACGCTGGCACGGGTTACAGCCGCCGATTCTGACAGGTCAGCCGCCCGTGCTTGCGAATATCGGAACGGAAGCAGTAGAGACACTCGGCGAACTCATGATGTTCGACAAGAACATGTCACCGAACAGAAATGTAGCGTGTGCGTCTTGCCACATGCCGTACGCTGGCTTCAGCGGGCCAATCCCCTCGGTCAACCTGACAATCATCGCGTATCCGGGAACGGCTCACTTTCGGGTGGGCAAGCGGACACCGCAGCGACACCCGTATTCACCCTTCTTCCCGGTACTCCAATACAACCAGGTGCAGGGTCTGTTCTTTGGTGGAAACTTCTTCGATTCACGCGCGACCGGATATTTGCTAAGGGTTCCCGATGCCGAACAGGCACAGGGCCCTCCCGTCGATACTCAGGAGATGGGCTTACCTGACACTGCCTGCGTCGCATTCCGGCTTTCGCAGGCTGTGTACCGGCCTCTCTTTGAGGAGGTATGGGGCAAGGGTTCGCTCGATATCAACTTTCCGCACGAGACTGCACAGATCTGCGCAACCCCTGGAGGGGCTGCGGTGTTTGGCGGGAGCACCACGCCGATTCCTCTGAGTGCGACTGATCGAACCCGCGCCAACACGGTTTACGACCGTTGGGCGCAGTCGATTGACGCATACGAGCAGTCCGCGCAGGTCAGCGCCTTCTCGTCGAAATTCGACGCGTTCCTGGCCGGGAAGTACAAGCTCACGCCGGAGGAGATGGCGGGGTTCCAACTCTTCAACGGCAAGGGCAACTGCAATTCATGCCACCTCGACGGAAGAGGAACCACTCTCAAGTCAAATCAGACCGATACCAGCTCGGCCGCCGTAGTGAACCCTGTGTTCACGTGCTTTGGCTCGGCCAATGAGGGCTTGCCTCTCAATCCGCGAGATGCTTTCTATTACGAGACCAAGCCGGATGCTTACGGATTCACGGCCAATCCTTACGGTTTCGGCTACAGAGATTTGGGACTTGGGACTTTCCTCAGAAGCGGGTTTGGCTCCGGTCCTAACCCGAACATGAGTTGGAGGCAGTACGCACCTACTGTCGACGGCCAAATGCAGGTGTCTTCGGCGCGCGATGTGGCCATGACACCGCCACAATGTCCAACCACCGAAGCCCCCGGGCCGTACTTCCAGAAGGGGTTCTTTCACAACGGCTACATTAAGAGCCTGAAGCAGCTCGTGCATTTCTACAATACGCGCGACAAGTATGCGTATCCGGTCACTTCCGGACATTGCCCTCCAGGAACGACCGAAAAAGTCGACTGCTGGCCTATGCCGGAAGTACGAAACAATATCGACATGACCAGCGGGAATCTTGGTCTCACGGATAAGGAGGAGAATGACATCGTTGCGTTTCTGGAAACATTATCGGACGGTTTCACGAGGCCTTATCTCAATAGCGATACCTTTACGGGTTCATGTATGAGGGGTGGTTCGGCTGCGACCCAAGGTAACGAGTTGCTGATGCCGACTCCGCCTCTACCGCCCTGCGCGTCGGCGGTCTGCGGCGTCCTGCCCGTCCCCAACCCGCCTGTTCGGTAGCGCGAACGTTAGACGGCGGGAATTTCTGGGGCCAATGCATCTCTTCTTTGGCTCGTCCGTCTCGCAAAACTGCGGATGCGAGCGGACGAGATGAGGCGAGTTATAGCGAGTGACGGTTGACCGCGGTTACGTACCTTCGATCATCTGTCCATCGAGTTTTTTGAGGTGTGAACGTGAACAGAGCCCTTGTGGTGCTGGCGATCTCGGTTTTGAGCGGCGGCAGCCTGTCCGCCCAGGAGAGTCCAACGACTCCAAAAGCTGCGCAGGTGCGGATCATCCAGGGGCCAAAGATCGAGCTGGCGAAGGAGCACTTGATGATTATCAACTGGACGACGAACAATCCCGGTGGCTCCCCCGTGCATTACGGAATCGTGCACTATGGTAGAGATCCAAATAGCCTGATCGAGACCGCAAAATCTCCGATCAGGTTGAACCCGGATCACCCATCGTCGGTCTTCCGCGTACGCCTCGATGACCTTAAGCCACGGACGACCTACTACTACACAGTTGACTCGATGGAGGCCACCGGCAAGAGCGATGGGGTGAAGAGCCCGGTCAACCACTTCACGACCCCCTAGCTAGTTTACGAGGGCGAGCTTCAGGTCGCGGTAGATGGGCCGCGAATCGGGTTGCTACCTTAAGATTTGTTAAGGCAGGTCGCCGCGCATTTGATACGTGCGAGACTTAATACCCGATGGAGACTGCGGAAAAAGACGTGCAGCTATCGCTGTTGCTCGTTGATGATGACAGAGAGTTATGCGGGATGATGAAGGAGTTTTTTGCCGGAGCCGGACATCGCCTGGATTGCGAATATGATGGCCGGCGAGGGCTCGCCTGTGCGGCCAGCGGAACATATGATCTGGTGATTCTCGATGTCATGCTTCCTGTCATTGATGGCTTCAGTGTGCTGCAGCAGTTGCGGCGTAGAAAAGACGTCCCTGTCATCCTTTTGACAGCGCGCGCCCGGCATCAAGACAGGATTCTTGGGCTGAATGCGGGTGCTGACGACTATCTTCCGAAGCCGTTCGATCCGGATGAGCTCCAGGCGCGGGTCCGCGCAGTATTGCGCCGCACGGATGCTACGAAAGGCAGCAAAGATGTAACCATCGGTGACATCCGAATCAATGCCAACAAGCGCGAGGTGTGGATCGCGGGATCGCCCGCGGAGCTGACTGAAATGGAGTTCGACCTGCTGGAGATACTGATGCGCTCTGCAGGACGTGTTGTCTCGCGAGATGAATTAACCCTGGCTCTGTTCCAACGCAAAGCAGCACCGTATGATCGCATTCTCGACGTCCACATAAGCCATTTGCGCAAGAAGCTGGAGGGTGGTCGAGGTCTGATTCGCACGATTCGGGGAGTCGGCTATGTCTTTGCGCGAGCGGCTTAGGTCGTTGCCAACGAGGTCCCTTTATTTCGCCGTCTTTCTCGCGATGGTGGGCACATTGTCGCTGTCGTTCCTCGTATTTCAGCAGATCTCGGTTCGTCTGCAGAGAAAGCATTTCGATCCTGTTTATGACCGCTTAGACGAACTCCAGCTCGAGACTGCGAGCAGAATATTGAACAACGACGGCCAGAAGGCGCTGGCAAACTATCTGACAGGCCTGGATCGTATTTCCGGGGCACACCATTATTTACTCGACGCACATGGTATCGATCTCGTAGGCGGCGGCAGCAAGGCAGAGCTGCTGCCGCCTTATCCAGCGTCCAAATGGCGCATCCGGACCGGTGGCCATCCGCTCGCAGCGCAACGATCGGAGGACGGCCGGTATTGGTTTGCAGCAGTAGGCCAGCCCAGCCGCCCGCAGATCTGGACGTTTCTACCGTACTATTTTCTGGTGCTCGGTGCCACGGGCGTTCTATGTTGGCTGGCCTCGGTTGCAGTGGTGTCGCCGATCCGCAGGATAGCGGCCTCTATTGCGCTCTTCGGACACGGCGATCTATCTGTTCGCGTGCATAGCAAACGGCAGGATGAGATTGGACAGCTAGGTGGCTCGTTCAATGAAATGGCCGAACGCCTGCAGCGGATGATTGTGAGTGAGCGAAGGCTGCTGGCGGACATATCGCATGAACTAAGATCCCCCTTAACGCGGCTAAAGTTCGCAGTTAAGCTGGCCAGAACATCTGCGGACAAGGACGAAGCATTGGATCGCATCAACCGCGATGTGGACCGGATTGCTTCGCTTGTGGCAGGCATTGTGGAGATCACTCGCGTCGAAGGCGACCCTGAGGAACAAAGCTTAGAGATTGTGAGCCCCGGAGAGATTCTCGATGAAGTCATTCGCGATTGCACTTTGGAAGCTGAGGTTCGGGGTTGTCATATCGCATTGAGCGGTTCGTCCGACGGCGAAGTTCTCGGTAATCGTGAGTTGCTGCGGCGCGCGATCGAGAATGTCATGCGCAATGCGATTCGATATTCACCGGAACGATCAACGATTGATGTGTTCCTCGTTGAAGATTCGAACGCTGCGGAGATCGCAATTCGTGACTACGGACCTGGTGTTCCTGAAGACGCGCTTACAAGAATATTCGATCCATTCTTCCGGGTTGAAGAGGCACGTGACGCTTTGGGTGGAGGCTCGGGGCTCGGCTTGTCGATTGCGAAACGGGCTGTGCAGGTGCATCATGGCACGATCACTGCAGAGAACGCCTTGCCGGGTCTTCGCGTTCGGATCAGGATTCCGCTTTTCGAAGCTACCATACTGGATTGATGATGATTGTTGCCGCCGCTCAGTCATTTCGGTCTTAAGATTCTTAAGGTTCAGTGGCGACTGAACATGGTGTACTTCTCTCAATGCCCCACCCGCAAGGGAATATGTGAGGCGTTGGAGGATATACCTATGAAGCGATCTGTTGCTTTCGCGATGATGCTCACCATCCTTTCTGCCCCGGCTTTTGCGAGCGGGAATTCCCAAACTGTAAACGTCCCCGAGCCAATGAAAGCTGGATCCACCCAGCTCGCCCCGGGCGATTACAACGTGACCTGGACAGGAACGGGACCCGAGGTTCAAGTCACGTTTGCGCAGAACCGCAAAGTCCTCGCCACAGTGCCGGCAAAACTGGTCGCGCAGGCTAATAATTACAAGGGATTACTGACCAGTAAGCACGATGGAGTCGAAACTCTGGAATCGATTCAACTGAGAAACCTCAGTTTGATATTGGAAGGTTCGTCCTCATCCGAAAAGTAGGACGACAGACCCCCTTCGGAGCCTGTTCAGATTCGTGCCCATGAATGGATAGCAAAATAATGCTGAAACCTCCATTCGCCCTTCTTCGAAGGGCTTTTTTTCTCCGTGAAAGGCCTGTAGCGTCGCAGTAATGCATCGACAAAATTCGATGGTGTGAGCGAGATTGGCCCACTCAGGGCATATTGGTACGAACGTTCCCGAGAATGACGTCGACGGCGGTGCAAGCCAAGCGCTCGAGTTCGGCATCATTTTCATGCTTACCGACTCCTGCCAACAAACGGTATAGGACGTCTCCCGTCAATGAGTCGTGAAGCATCACCGCAATCCGTTCAATCGGAACCGTCGTCCTTCGCAGCTCATCCCGATGACTTTCCAACACAGATCGTATAAAGGAAGCCGTTCTGGCGGGACCGTGCGTGTACCATGCCTCGCCTACTTCGGGACAGTCTACGGCCTCGCCGATGGCGAGACGATGAAGCTCGACGGACCGTTTTGCGGTGATGAGCTTCAGGATGTGAAAAGAGAGCTTCTTGAGACTCTCTTCAAGATTCAATCCTGTGTAATCGATCTTTGTAAGCGGTTCGTTCGACTCGCGGCACAGGTTCTCAATACTGCTGATGAACAGTCCACACTTCCCGCCGAATTTGCTGTAGACGGTACTCTTCGAACCGCCAGCCAGCTCGACGATCTTGTCGATGGTGACGCCCTCATAGCCGCGCTTCAGAAACAAGTCTGCTGCGACTTTTTGAAGCTTGCCGTTTCGAACCTCTCCTCGCGACCGCTTGTCAGGCATTCATCTCCCCATCCTGAATGCGTAAAAAAAATATCTCATGCGAACCACGGCTGGAGTCCTCCTGCATTAACAGCATTTTATGCGACCTTATTCTCAGACCACCCTGGATTACCAGGGCGTGGAATCTTGCCGTCGAGTGCGTCTTAGTGTACTGTACAGTACAGTACATAATGTTCGCCAGTCACCGACGAGCAACTGGAGAGTACTGGGAAGCAAGCCCAATGATTCGCTCGTTCTCAACAAGAATAGGAGCAGTCTTATGAATAAGGAACAGACCCTTTCAGCCGCAGCTGCCGGTACGTTCACCATCGGTGGCGATCTCACAGTTAACCGGATGGGCTATGGCGCGATGCGGATCACAGGGACAGGCGTTTGGGGACCTCCCGCAGACAGGACCGCTGCGCTTGCGACGCTGCGGCGTGCGATTGAACTCGGCGTCAATCTGATCGATACGGCAGACTCTTACGGCCCTGGCACATCTGAAAAGTTGATCGCAGAAGCACTCTACCCATATCCAGCTGGATTAGTGATCGCAACAAAGGGTGGATGGGAGCGCCCAGGACCCGGCCAATGGACGCACAATGCCAGCCCGAAACATCTCACCGAAGCACTTGAGGGGAGTCTGAATCGTCTGTCTTTGGACCGTATCGACATCTATCAACTGCACGCTCCCGATAACGCTGTCTCCTTCGAGGCGTCGGTAGAGGCATTGGCCAGGCTGCGAGAGCAGGGCAAGATCCGACATGTCGCACTCTCGAATGTGACGCGCGAACATATTGAGAGGGCGCGCAAGATCGTGCCGATTGTCTCTGTGCAGAACCGCTATAGCTTCGCGGATCGGGAGTCGGACTTCATCGTCGATTATTGCGAGCAGAACAAGATCGCTTTTCTTCCGTGGGCTCCCCTGGGTCAAGCAAAGGAGGCACACGATGCGATTAAGAACGTCGCAAAAGATCTTGATGCAACTCCCTTGCAGGTCGCGCTGGCGTGGCTGCTCAAGCGTTCCAAAGTGATCCTGCCAATCCCCGGAACATCTTCGATCAAGCACCTTGAGGAGAATATTGCTGCTGCAGGTCTTGAACTCCCTCAGGCCGCTTATGACCGGTTGTCCGCTATAAGCCATGCACCTGCAAGTCTGCGTGGTTGAAGCTCGAGACAAAGCTTTGATTCGCTCCATGCTCAGCCACTGCACGATCAACTGTCGCCTAATTACGGATCTGGAGATGAGAGTTATGAAACGTTCACATTTCGCAAAGTTCCATGCGTTAATCCCTCTCGCCTTTACTGCGTTTCTTCCTTCTGCGCTTCAGGCCCAGCAGACGATCACCGGTCAGGCCGCCTTTGCGGACTACACGCAGCAGAAGCCAGGGGTCCGACGAAAGATCACCGTGGCGGACCTGCCGGAGCCGAACCCATCTGAGTCTGTAGATAACGGTCCGACTCTCGTCCAAAGGCCTAAGGGCGCGTGGCCAATCGCCCCTGCCGGCTTTACAGTCCAGCTCTATGCGGGCGGGGATGCAGCGACTCCTATGCAGCGCTCCGAAAACAAGAAGGAGACACACCCGCCGACATCTGGAACTTTCGTGATGCCGCGCATCATCCATACTGCACCCAATGGGGATCTCTTCGTAGCGGACTCGCAGGCTGGTTCAATACTGGTGCTGCGCGGCGTCACGGATGCCGGCAAGGCAGCTACCATCAGCACCTACGCTACTGGGCTCGATCATCCCTTCGGCATTGCGTTTTACCCGGCTGGCGCGAATCCTCAATGGATCTACGTTGGAAACGCCACGACAGTCGTTAGATTCGCCTATAAGTCTGGAGATCTAAAGGCTGCTGGCGCGCCCGAGACAATCGTGCCCGATCTCCCCGGTTATGCTCAACTCCGTGGCGGTGGCCATTGGACGCGCGATGTCGTCTTCTCTGCCGACGGCAAACATATGTTCGTATCGGTTGGAAGCGGATCGAATGCCGACGATCCTGACACCCATCCCAAAGAGTTTCATCGGGCGGATGTGCTGGAGTACACCCCTGAGGGGAAGTTCGTCGAGGTGTACGCTTACGGCATTCGTAACTGCGTCGGGGAGGCCATCAACTCTATTACTGGGCAGCTCTGGTGCTCAACCAACGAGCGCGACGCCCTGGGGAACAATCTCGTTCCAGACTATGTGACTTCAGTTAGGGAAGGCGGCTTCTATGGTTGGCCCTGGTTCTATATGGGGGGCCATCAGGACCCTCGACTTATGGGCACCCATCCTGAACTCAAGTCCAAGGTCATTACTCCCGATGTTCTGGTTCAGCCTCACATGGCCTCTCTCGGAATGACCTTTTACCCTACCAGTAAATCCAACTTCCCATCCCAATATGACGGCGACGGATTCGCAGCCGAACACGGGTCCTGGAACCGTGCGAATCGCGGAGGCTACGAGGTCATCCGGATTCCCATGCAGAACGGCAAAGCCACCGGCGAGTACGAGGATTTTCTTACTGGATTTGTCACTACAGATGGACAGGTCTGGGGCCGACCGGTAGGAGTAGCCGTAGGTCACGATGGCGCACTCTACGTTACAGACGACGGTTCTCGCAGCGTATGGCGCGTGGCCTACGCCGGAAAATAGCGTGAATTCGGTTGATGGAAAATCCTTGACGATCACCGATGAAAGAGAGCACTAGCAAACCTTAGGAAATCTCATCCGCTCGCTGCGCCTGGCATAGAGCGGGTGGCCGTAGGGTCTCTTGGTGGAGGAGTCGATTTCTGCAGACGGCCGCTCTTCTTTGGTGGCGCCTTGAGACATCCTCAGACGCTGGCGTGATATCCTGGCCAAGCCAGGAGGCGCGTTCTGTCTGATGTGTGTCCTTAGCGAGGTAGAAGAACCTCGCTGTTAAACGTATTGTGTGCCGCAACACAAAAACGATCACTCGGTTCTGCATGTGATCGTGTACGTGATCTGCGGCCTTTCCTTCCTACGGCCCTTTCGCAGCAATGAGCAGATGAACAAAGATCCGAATGACTTCCTCGCCCTGGGTTGTTAAGGGTTTTTAAACAACCAGCCAACACTGTTTCTCGAAGGGATAAAGGAGATTTCGATGGATGCAATTATTGAGTTGAAGAAGCAAGATATTCGGAAGGAAACCGATAGCCTCGGCGAAGTTGACGTGCCAGGCGACAAGCTCTGGGGAGCACAAACGCAACGGTCACTTGAGCATTTCAGCATCGGGCACGATCTGATTCCGCGTGAGATGATCACGGCCTATGCCACCCTGAAGAAAGCCGCCGCTAATGCCAATCATGCCGGCGGGAGGCTTGACGACAAACAGCACAAACTGATCGTTCAGGCCTGTGATGAGATCCTCGCTGGCCAGCATCATGACATGTTCCCACTGCACGTATGGATGACGGGCAGCGGTACGCAATTCAACATGAATGTAAACGAAGTGATCTCCAACCGTTGTTGTGAGCTCGCAGGCACGCCGCTGGGAAGCAAGACGCCAGTTCATCCTAACGACCACGTCAACATGTCGCAGTCTTCGAATGATTCTTTCCCCTCTGCGATGAACATAGCAGCGGCAGTGAATGTGAAAGAAAGGCTGATTCCGGCGGTGAAGGCCTTACGGGATTCGATCGGGGCGAAGGCTGACGAGTGGGCGAGCGTCGTCAAAATTGGCCGTACGCACATGCAGGACGCCACACCAATCACGCTTGGTGAGGAGTGGTCGGGTTACGTGGGTATGCTTAGCGATAATCTCGAGCGTATAGAAGACGCGTTGAAAGGTGTTTACAGCTTAGCGCTTGGCGGAACAGCCGTAGGAACCGGCATCAATGCGGCTCCCGGATTCGGCGAGGCGGCCGCTGCCGAAATTGCGAAGCTTACGAGTCTCCCTTTCGTCAGCGCTCCCAACAAGTTCACGGCGCAAGGCGCTCACGATGCTCAAGTTCAACTCTCCGGCACACTTCGTACTCTTGCGGTCTCGCTGTACAAGATCGCGAATGATATTCGGCTGATGTCCTGCGGCCCACGTGCTGGTTTCGCCGAGTTGGTGATCCCGGCGAATGAACCTGGCTCGTCGATCATGCCAGGCAAAGTGAATCCAACCCAGGCTGAGGCGTTGACCATGATCGCTGTGCAGGTGATGGCCAACGATGTGGCCGTGGGCTTCGGCGGCGCGGGCGGCTATCTCGAGATGAACGTCTACAAGCCTCTCATCATCTTCAACGTGACTCACTCCATCACGATCATGACTGACGGATGCACAAACTTCCGCAAATTCCTGATCGAAGGGACGAAGCCGAACTTGAAAAGGATCAAGGAATATGTGGACCGATCCCTCATGCTGGTGACTGCCTTATCGCCCGTCATCGGCTATGACAAGGCATCCAAGATTGCGCACTACGCGCTGGACAACGACCTCACCCTCAAGCAAGCCGCATTGAAGCTGGGATTTGTAACGGAAGACGAGTTCGACCGCGTCGTCGATCCGGCGAAGATGGTGCACCCGTACGTGGCAAAAGCTAGTTGATCACGAATCGCAGTTCCTAGCGCGATCCAAAACCGAACGGAAAACTATGAAGAGGAGGGAAACGACTATGTCGATAAATAAACGCGGAATCGAAGTGTTGCAAGATCCAATACTCAACAAGTCAACGGCCTTCACTGAGACAGAAAAGCAGGCACTCGGAATAGTTGGGCTCGTACCCGATGTAACCGAGACCGAGGATCTTCAGTTAAGCCGTGTGATGATGCAACTTGGCCAGAAGAGCACAGATCTCGAGCGCTACATTTACCTGATCAATCTGCTGGATCACAACGAAACACTCTTTTATCGGACTGTCATGTCCGACCCGGCACGTTTTCTCCCAATCGTGTATGACCCGACCATCGGTGAGGCATGTCTGAAGTTCGGGCACATCTATCGTCAGGCTCGCGGTATGTTTCTCTCAATGACACGACGTGGCAAAGTCAAGGAAATCCTCAGAAACTGGCCGCAAAAAGATGTTCGCTTCATCTGCGTCACCGATGGCGGCCGGATCCTCGGACTCGGCGATCTGGGAGCGAATGGGATGGGGATCCCCATCGGCAAGCTGCAGCTGTATACAGCTTGTGCTGGAGTGCCTCCGCAATACCTGCTGCCGATGTATCTTGACGCCGGCACCAACAACGAACAGTACCTGCACGACCCCCTGTACCTCGGGATGCGCAAGACGCGCCCTTCGACGGAGGACCTCTATTCGTTTGTCGACGAGTTTGTTGACGCGGTGCAGGAGGTATTTCCGAAGTGCTGCATCCACTTTGAGGATTGGACAGGTACGGATGCTGTGCACTTGCTCCAGCGCTATCGCGACAGGTACTGCGCCTATAACGACGATGTGCAGGGCACGGCGGGCATCACCCTTACGGGGATGATCAATGCAGCCAAACTGAAAGGCACGAAGCTGAAAGACGAGAAGTACCTGTTCCTCGGCGCAGGATCGGCCGGCATCGGCCTCGCCAATCTGCTCTGTTCCGCGCTTGTTGCCCAGGGCCTATCGCTCAAAGAAGCACAGGCACGGGTCTACATGTTCGACATCAACGGCCTCCTGGAACCAACCCGCACAGATCTCGTCGATTTCCAGAAGCCGTATGCACACCAGCACGCGCCGACTCGGGATTTCGTCGCGGCTATCGAGAGCATTGAGCCGACAACGATCATCGGTGTGAGCACGATCGGCGGCGCCTTCAATCAAAAGGTCGTCGAGGCCATGTCGAGGATCAACGACCGCCCTGTCATCCTTGCTCTCTCTAACCCGACCGAGCATGCCGAGTGCACACCGGAGCAAGCTTATACCTGGTCGAAGGGCAAAGCGATCTATGCGGCAGGAGTACAGTTCGAGCCGGTCCGCTACAGCGGGAAGACATTTCTACCGGGACAAGCAAATAACTTCTACATATTCCCGGCGGTGGGTATGGCGATCTTTGCCACCCAGGCGAAGCGTGTCACAGACGAGATGTTTATCGAAGCCGGGCAGGCAGTAGCAGATCAGGTGCCGTCCGATCTGTTGAATCAAGGGCTACTTTATCCGCTGCAGTCGAATATTCTGGAGACCGAGATTCAGACCGCGGCTCGCGTTGCAAAGCTGGTCTTCGATTCCGGGCTCGCCCGTGTCGAGCGTCCCAGCGACATGGTTGCGTTCATTCGTGGGCATGTCTACAAGCCGGAATACAAAGTTGAATCAGCATCCTTGAGTACAGCGGCCTGAGGCCGGCCGGTAAGTACTGGAAAATTTGTTTGTGAGTGTGGGCCGCTCGACGCGTCGTCGCGGCCCAAGCTTTTTCCAAGATACACAAGCGCCAAAGGAGAATTGTGCCTTCGAACATTCGCCAGACTGACGCGTGGCTCTCCTTCGGGCTTGCCTTTGTTGGAGGATATGGCGATGCGGCCAGCTTCGTCCTAGCGAAGACGTTCACTGGACACGTGACCGGCAATCTGGTGCTAGCGGCAATTGCCGTAGCGGGTCGCGACTGGCGGGCTGTGCTTGAACATCTCTCGGCTATCGTCACTTTCTTGATAGGGATTTCGTTGAGTGTGGTTATCGTGCGCCCCCTCAAGGGGTGGCCTTTGCTTCCGACCGTCATGGGGATAGAAGTGATTCTGATGGTGGCTGCTTCTTTCGCGTTGGTGTCAGATTCGGCCCACGGAGTTGAAATGTTCGTCGTCTTTGTGTCTCTCGCGCTCGGATTGCAAAATGGCGCATTTCGTCGTGCCGGGGGTATCAGCGTTCACACGACATATCTGACAGGAATGATTACGAGCTTGATCTCTGCGGAGACCGAAAAATACGCTTCTGAAGTGATTCCTCCGGCTGTGAGAGCACCCGATCCAAAGATAGGCCTTCTATGCGGAATCTGGATCGCCTTTATTCTGGGCGCCGGGACGGGAGCGACAATGGTCCTTCACTTTAAGGCGCTCGGGATGCTCGGAGCCGCGCTCCTCTTGATCTCACTCATACTGCGCGAGGTGCAGTCTTGACACCGCCTCAAAACGGCCGATACGAATTATGCAAAAGTTGACGGGCAAACTCGTGAGTGTACTGTGGGTTGCATTGTCCCTCTTTGTTACCCGTGCTTATTCCCAGGAAGCTCAGGAGGAAACTCTTGGCGGGCCGGACAGTCATGAGACGGGCCTAGGCCCACACGGCCACCTCTTCGGAGAGTGGGGCGGTAAGCGGACGCGCTTGCTGGAGCGTGGTGTGAAATTCGATTTTCAGTACATCAGCGATTCCCTGTGGAACATCAAGAGCGAGCAGAAAGAACGGCTCGCGAGTTGGAACAGATTTCGGGGAACGGTGGACATCGATTTCGGTGCGCTGACTGGTTGGCAGGGGTTATATTTCCATGCGACAGCGCTCTGGCAGGGCGGAGGTAATCTTGGAACATATTTGGGACTCCTGACCAGTCCCAGCGGAATGTCCAGCGAGAATACATGTCGCCTCGATTCATGGTGGATCGAGAAGCGATGGCTGAACCAACGCATCAGTGCACGCGTGGGTCAGTTCGCGGGTCAAGATTTCTACGGGGCCCAGCACTACGCGGCGTCCTTCATCTTCGAGCCGATGGGCTATGCGTTGGGCAATTTATTTACGACCCTCGAGTCCTTCGATCCTCCCTCGACGCCTGCGATGGAAGTCCGCGTCGTGCCCATACACAACCTTTACGTGAAATCGATGGTGCTGGCTGCGGTCCGCTCGCCTTTCTCACAAAACCCCACCGGCCTCGTTCCGCAGTTCAATGGAACTCCAGGGAGTGTTTCGGAGATCGGGTTTACACCAGGTAAGAAGGCATCGTCCGTACGGGCCTTCGACAGCGTGGAAAGCCGCAAAGGATATTCCGGTCTTTATCAGTTTGGAGCCTCCTACAACCCCGGAAAATTTACATCACCGACTAGTTCGATACCGCAGTCAGGGAACTACCTCCTGTACTGGATGGCAA
Source organism: uncultured Acidobacteriaceae bacterium (assembly GCA_963741395.1). Lineage (GTDB taxonomy): Bacteria > Acidobacteriota > Terriglobia > Terriglobales > Acidobacteriaceae > Edaphobacter. The sequence continues at coordinate 247,832 of CAVUHV010000005.1, read as the reverse complement.
ACCAGGCTCTTTGGCGAGTGGATCCGCATGAAGCAAAGGGTTTGGACGGGACGTTTGCGTATGACTGGAGCCCTCCGAGCGTCAACCGCAACAACAGGGTACTTACGGCGGGACTTCGCTTTAACGAGCCGCTGCCTGTGAATTTTCACAACACCATGTCGCTGGGCTATGTGCGAAACAGTTTGAGCCCACAGTTTCTACCGCCCGGCATGCCTGCCTGGAAGACCGAGCAGGGTGTTGAGCTCAACGCTCTGCTGGATGTTGCACCAATGCTGCTTCTGCAGCCCGTGATCCAGTACTACGAGAACGTGGGAGGGGGCGTGCAGCGCGCAGTTGTTTTCGGATTCAGAACGAAGGTGGAGTTCTAGAGATGTTTTCGCAGCGGTTTACAGGAGGTCTCTTATGAACCTCGGCGGATTATTCGGAGCGCTAACTCCCGTCTTTTTTGTCCTCGCACTCGGTTACCTCGCCGGCAAGCGCAATGCCTTCGATGCCGACCAGTCCGCGGGCTTGAGCAAACTAGCGCTTACGTTTGCATTGCCCGCGTCTCTGTTCGTCAGCATGACCGACATTCGGAAAGATCTTCTGTTGGAGCAGGGTCGTCTTGTTCTTGCACTCATTCTTTCTCACGCGGGACTTTTCGTGATTGCCTGGCTGCTTCTGCGGCTTGTGCGTTCGCTCAGTGGGACGGCTGCCATCATCTATGCGCTTATGCTCGCGACCTCCGCTACGCCAGTCTTTGGCCTTGCCGTTCTCGGACCACTTTTAGGCCCGACCAGCGGCGGAGCCGTAGGACTCGTGGCCCTGGCAATTAATCTAACGGTGCCTCCGGCAGTCATCCTATTGGAAATGGATGCAGCAGCGAAGCATCAGCAGGTTGCCACAGATCCTTCGAAGCCGAGCGCCGTCGTAACGGGACTGAATGCCGGCGTGAAATCACCACTCCTGTGGGCTCCGATCCTTGGAATCGCCGTTGTCCTTGCGAGCATCCACCTACCAGCCGTGGTAGCTAGCTGTTTCGAACTGATTGGCTCGGCCACTTCCGGGGTTGCGGTTTTTGCGGTAGGTCTCATCCTGGCGGCGCATGCAGTTCGCTTTTCACCTGTTGTATTGGTCGGTTCCGTTGCTCGTGTCACCGTGCAATCTGCTGTTCTGTTCGCTCTATTGCATCTCTTGCACGTTGTGAGTCCGTTCGCGCGTGAGGCCCTGGTGTGCTGTAGTTTTCCACTGGCTACCGTGGTCGTGCTCTTTGCGGCCCGGTACAAAGCCGTCGAGTCAGAAGCCGCTTCTATGCTTCTCGTCTCTACGCTCGCTTTGGCAATCACGGTACCGGCGATCCTGTGGTTAAGCCACTGAGCTGAGAACGATATGTTGAAGAAGAACTCGTGGTCAACACCATCGGCCTCCTCGCTCACGACATTGTCATTCTGCTCGATCCGAAGGAGATCGTACCGGACATTCACGCCGCGTATCGGCATCCGCATTTCCGGGACAAGGCATAGATGCGGTACTCATGTCGGGACCTCCGGCTCGGCCGACATTGGCGGAAAGACCGTGCATCCGGCACAAGGAGTCATGACACTCACGGTGATCTACTGGTCCCGCAACAACCAGAATTGAGGGTGCATCTTCGAAGAGCCACGGAGTATGCAACCTCGCCCATGCCCACATATCCCAGCCGAAGCGGGAGATCGCGCTCGAGGCCGAGCCGCGCCCGCCGCCACCTGACAAACCTCCCAAAACGATGGAGTCCTTCCTGAAAGGACTCCTCCCTTACACTGAATGCGCTGCACAGAGGAACTCCAATGCTCAATCGCCGCGCCTTCCTCAAGACCAGCGCCGCCGCCCTTCCAATCGCCAGCGCTCTCAACAACCTCGACCCCACCCTCGCTCGCTCCGCCAAACAAGCCATTGCAGCCTCCACGAGCGAAACTGCACTGAACCTGGTCTCTCTGCCTCCGCGCCTCGCGCCACTCGATCCCTCCACGCAGCCCTGGCAGCAAAAGATCCGCCGCGTCGGCCAAAGCAACATGACCGAGCACGACCCCGCCGTCATGAACGTCGAGCAGTGGGCCGACTACTGGCACACCGCCGGCGCCGACATCGTCTTCATCAGCGTCACCGGAATCCTCGCCTTCTACCCCTCCAAAGTCCCGTTCCATCGCCACGGAAAATTCCTCAACAACCGCGACTTCTTCGGCGAGTGCGCCGCCGCCGCCAAAAAGCGTGGCATGCGCGTCGTCGCCCGCATGAGCCCAGACCTCAACTGGCCCGACGCCCTCGAAGCCCATCCCGAGTGGGCCATGCGCAACAAAGACGGCTCCGTGCAGTTCAACGGCGAAGACCTGCGCCTCTTCAAGACCTGCATGTTCTCCACCTACATGGACGACTACGTCCCCGCCATCATCCGCGAGATCAACTCGCTCTACGACGTCGACTGCTTCTACACCAACGGCTGGCCTCCCCTCGGCAGCCTCCCCGACTGCCACTGCGCCGTCTGCTCAAAGCTCCCACCGACCGGAACGCCCGCCTACTGGCAAGCCTTCAACGACCGTCTCTTTACCCTCTGGCAAAAATACGACGCTCTCGCCGAGGAAAAAAAGCCCGACAGCTTCTTCTTCGCCAACCTCGGAGGAAACGTCCACGCCGGACCAAATCTCGATCGCCTCGCCAAAATCGCGGCCTGGTTCCAGGGCGACAACCAGGGCCGCACCTACGACGACCCCGCCATCTGGGGAGTCACTCTGCAAGGCCGCGTCGCCAACGCCGTCCACGAGCCAAACCTCGCCGCCGCAAACGTAAGCGCCGCCTACTCCACCGGAGTCGTCCGCTGGCGCAACGCCTCCAAAAATCCCGCCGAAGCCCGGATGTGGCTCAACGAAACCCTCGCCAGCGGCATGGTCCCCTACTACCACTTCATCGGCTCCGAAGACGGCTTCGGCGAAGACCGGCGCTGGCAAAAAGTCGGAACCGACTACTTCCAGTGGACCGCCCGTCACGACGCCCACCTCAAGACACGCCGCTCCATCGCCAACATCGGCGTCATCATGGGCCAGAGCACGCAGCTCCTCTACAAAGGCCCCGCCACCGCAAGCTCACGCTTCTACATGCGCGAAACCACGCACGGCATCTACGAGACCCTTCTTCGCGGCCGCTTCGCCTTCGACTTCGTCCACGAAGAGCGACTCGACCCCGACAGCCTCAGCAAATACCGCGCCCTCATTCTTCCCAACATCGCCATGCTCAGCGACCGCCAGTGCCAGCAGCTTCGCAACTACGTTCACTCCGGCGGCTCCATCATGGCCAGCTTCGAAACCAGCCTCTACGACGAAAACCTGCAACCCCGCTCCGACTTCGCCCTCGCTGATCTCTTCGACATCAGCAAAGCCGGCGACGTCATCGGCACCAACGGCAACGCCTACTACGCGCGCATCGAAAAACCCGACGCACCCCACCCGCACCCCATCCTCGCGGGATTCAGCAACACCAACTGGCTCCCCGGCGCGCAAAACCGCCTGCCGCTCAAGCCCATCGGCGACCCCATCCTCACCGTAGTCCCCGGCTTCGTCCAATACCCGCCGGAGCTAGCCTACCCTTCGCCATCACAGTCCCACACCAACGAGCCCGCTGTCGTTCTTCGGGAAACAGGCTCAAGCCGCATCGCCTGGTTCCCCGGCGACATCGAGCGCACCTGGTGGCTCACCGGCCACGGCGATCTCCTCCACCTCATGCACAACACCATCCGCTGGCTGACCCGCGACGAGAGCATCGTCCACGTTCACGGCGATGGCTTCATCGAGTTCTTCGCCTGGGAGACCACCCCCGGCTACGCCATCCACGTGCTCAACTACACCAACCCCAACGCGCACCACGGCTGGATCCAGTCCACCTACCCGCTAGGCCCGCAGACCATAAGCCTCAAACTTCCCTCAGGCCTGAGAGTAAAATCCGTCGACCTGCTCCACGTCGAACAGAAAATCCCCTTCAACCTCGAAGCCGAAACCCTGCGCTTCACCATCCCACGCATCGAGGACTACGAAGTCGCCGCCGTCACCGTCGCATGAGGGGCCTCGCAGGGTCATCATCGGCCAATATGAATACCGATTAGTCGGCCAACTCCCACTATCTTGCAAACCCGGCGTAGGCTTTTCTCCCGCGTCAGCTCGTGTTGACTGTAGTGGATTAAAAGTAAAATGTGGGGCCTGTGAGGAAAACACACCAACGAGCGCGGTCTTTTGTTCCCGTCGGAGATTTCGACCGTTCGGCACGCTCAATCCGTGTCACAGTCTCGCAGCTATGCTGGCTTGTCGTCTTATTGATCGTTCCCTGTTTTCGGTGTCCGTCGTCACTCGGGCAAACGCAGGAATCGGTGAACGTGCAGGTGGGTCACGACTCCTGGACATTCAAAGAGGGAGCGCCCGCAGACGTCACGTGTTTAGCACAGACGAATGACGGGTTCCTATGGCTGGGTGGCCCCGACGGATTATTTCGCTTTGATGGAACGCGATTTGAACCATTCAGCTCGTCGTTTGGCGATCGGCTCCTCTCGACCAACCTGTACTCCTTGTTCGCCCCGCCGTCTGGTGGCCTCTGGATCGGCTACACGTTAGGAGGATTCAGTTTCCTGGACAAGGGGCGAGTGACCAATTATGCGAGCGGGATCGGTAGTGTTTACGGTTTTGCCCAGGATCGGGATGGAATTGTATGGGCAGGCGCCTCCAACGGTCTATGGAGATTCGATCATTCGGGATGGCAACATCTTGGCGTTGAGTGGAACGCTCCGGCCGACCGCGTTACGCAGCTTGGATTTGATTCAGAGGGGATACTTTGGGCTTTGGTGGGCGGTCTTAATGCCCCGAAAGACCTCGTCTACCTGATACCGGGGACCGGACATTTCAAAACAGCTGGCCGCAATTTATCACTCGACGAGTTCACGTGGGGGCCGGATCAAACCGTCCTAACCGCGCCCCTAGCCCCACGTGTGTCCGGTTCCGGCGAAGGTTCTGATGAGAGATTACCTGCTTACCCGGTCATCACAAAAAATCTTCAAATTGTTGATCGAAACAAGAGTGTCTGGACCTCACCCTGGGATAAGCCCGTCGTGATGCGTCTTCCAAAAGGCAACCTACGTAATGTCCAGAACGAAGCGTCCTCAGCTATCTCTGAAACCTATAACGTAAACCCTTTTCAGATGGCTGAGTTGGTGGACCGTGAAGGAAATATCTGGTTTGGAGACACCAAGGGTATCCATCGATTCTTCTACACCCCCTTGATCAGACAGGAATTCCCGAAAGAAACATCGGAGAGTTCGGATTTCGCCGTAGTTGCTGATGACAATGGGGCGGTATGGATCAGTTTAGGCATTGCTGGCACATTCCCGGCCCAGCTTTATCACGTCCTGGGCGGCAAAGCCGAGAGTCGTCTCCCGCAGGTAACATCGTCCTTCGCCTACCGCGCACCTGACAAGACATTCTGGTTCTCCGGGAGACGTTGTCTTTGGCATCTTGTCAAAGACGATTTCGTTCGCGTGGACCTTCCCCCGGAGATGGTGAACCAATTTGAACTCTTGCAGACGATTACCGGGGATCAACAAGGAGGAATATGGGTCTCCTTCGGCCGCGACGGCTTATACCGGTTAGCCAATGGCAGTTGGACACCTTACGGTGGCCGCGACGACCTCCCAAAGACAGGGGCCGGAATGATTGTTGCGTTCACCGATAGCCTTGGCCGCGTGTGGTTCGGCTATACGAACAGTCAGCTGGCGGTTTTGGATGGCGATCGGGTCCATCGATTCGGTCCGAGCGATGGCCTTCAGTTAGGGAATATCACGGCGATCTATGGACGAGGACCGGAGATCTGGATCGGGGGTGAATTTGGGCTGGAGCAGTTTGACCAGGGACGCTTCCACAAGATCGCCGCTGTGGATGACCAATGGCTGCGCGGAATCTCTGGAATCGTGGAAACACCCGAGGGAGATCTATGGCTCAACGCGATTTCAGGGATCTTCCATATCCATAAGGCGGAGATTTCGGAAGCTTTGAAGGACTCTGCGTATCGGGTCAAGGGCGAGCACTTCGGCAGACGCGAGGGACTTTCAGGGATTGCCACTCAGTTGCGTCCGTTGCCAACCGCCATCGAGGGTACCGATGGGCGCCTGTGGTTCACCTTGCGCAACGGAGTGGTATGGCTCGATCCAGCCGCTTACTCTGAAAAACGGACAGTGCCGCCTCCGATCACCATCCAGTCGGTCTCTGCCGACGACAAAGGCTACGCGCCCGACGCTGGTCTCTCTTTACCAGCCCACACGTCGAGCGTGCAGATCAGCTACAACGCTGTGAGTCTATCCGATCCCGAGGCCATCCGATTCCGCTACAGGCTGCAGGAGACAGACAAGGACTGGCACGAAGCGGCGGCGGCCACTCCCGTTACCTATCGCAACCTTCGTCCCGGTGCCTATCATTTCAGCGTTGAAGCGTCAGACACGAACGGCGCCTGGTCCGGCGCACCGGCAAACATGGCTTTCACAATACTGCCGGCTTTCTACCAGACCACTTGGTTCCGCTTGTTGTGCGTGGCCGCGTTTCTGGTATTCCTTTGGGGGCTGCATGAACTCCGAGTGCAACAATTGCGGCGGGAGGAAAGAAAACTTCGCGAAGCCATTGAGACGATTCCGACGATGGCGTGGATCGCTGGACCCGATGGGGCTCTTCAATTTGTGAATCGACGCTGGGTTGAATTTACCGGCCTGTCGCAGGTGGAAAGACCGAAGGAAGTCAGGAAAGCTACTATTCATCCGGACGATCTGGATCGAATTGAGCGACGACTGGACGCGAGCAAAGCCAGTGGTGAGCCGGTCGAGGAGGAGCTGCGCTTCCGCCGCACCGACGGGGAGTATCGGTGGTTTTTAAGCCGCGTCGTGCCGCTGCGGGACAACCGAGGAAAGGTCGTGAAATGGTACGGTGCGGCGACCGACATTCAAGATCGCAAGCGTGCGGAAGAGCTACAGGCAGAACTTGCACACACCAATCGGGTCAGCATACTCGGAGAACTGGCGGCCTCAATCTCGCACGAGTTAAAGCAGCCGATTGCCGCGGCCATGGCCAATGCGCAGGCCAGCTTGCGATGGCTGAACCGCGACCAGCCGGACCTGGACCAGGCGCGCCGGGCAACAGAGGGGATCGTGAAGGACGAGGTGCGTGCAGCCGACATCATCGATCGTTTGCAGTCGTTGTATAAGAAGACTCCTCCACATCGAGAGCCGGTAGACGCGGTCGAGGTCATCGGCGAAATGGTCCTGCTGCTGCGGGGCGAAGCCAACGGGTATGCCGTTTCGATTCGGACGGATCTTGCTGCCGATCTTCCCAAAATCACGGCGGACCGGGTGCAAGTGCAGCAGGTACTGATGAACCTCATGCTCAATGGTATCGAGGCGATGAAGGAGACCGGCGGAGTGCTCACGGTGAAGTCGGGACGAAGCGAGTGCGGTCAAGTGCTGATCTCAGTCAGCGACACCGGAGTAGGATTGCCGGCCGGAGGAGCGGACGAGATCTTCAATGCCTTCTTCACCACGAAACCTCAAGGCAGCGGCATGGGGCTGGCGATCAGCCGTTCCATTGTGGAATCGCATGGTGGCCGTTTGTGGGCCACATCCAACGACGGACGAGGCGCGACGTTTCATTTCACTCTGCCAACCGCAGTCGTGGAAGTGTCTGCGGCAATATGATTCCGAGTTCTTACGCGCCGATGGGGCAGCGGTTGTGGAGGAGAACCTGCATTTTATCTCGAATCGTACGATGAGCGCCGGATAACCGGCGCGGAAGGAGATGGATGGGCGCAGCCGGGCTCTCCTTGAACGTAGCGTAATTCGTGTGCGGTAAGGGCCTGATTTTCCCGGCGAACATCGGCTTGCTGCTTCCGGTTGCGGCAATCCTAATAGCTGTTGCGAGAGAAGGGATTGTGGCGGCTGAGCTGAAGGCAGTGGCGGTAGAAGCTGGAGTCCTCCTGCTCGGTGCGCTGCTCGAGGCGGCGAGAGACGGCGGGATCGCGCTTGGCGTCACCGAGCAGGTGGGTGAAGCCAGCGCGGGCTGCGGCTTCCTGGTTATAGGCTTCGCCAAAGGACGGAAACCGGTAGCGCATGTACATGCCGCGGAAGGGCGACTGCGGATGGGATCGATGGAATTGGAAACAGGCGTCGAGCAGAAATTGTTCGAGGATCATCATGTAGCCGCTCAGATCCGAAAATTCCGCCCAGGCGGGGGCGTGGGCGGGGTTGAGCATGAGATCGAGGGAGAGACTCGCGTAGTACTGGATGAAATCAACGCGATTGCCGCCCATGATGCCGCAGTTGGCTTCGCGAAAGTTGTGGAGCGAACGGGAACGTGTCCACTCCCACTCCGCGGGGAGTTCGAGGCCGTGCTTGGCGAAGGCGCGCTCGACACCCTCGGGTCCCCACCAGGTGTCGAGCGGGGGATGATCTTCTGGACACTGAGCGAAGACCGAGGCCGACAGCACATTTGCCGGGAGCGGCTTCCAGAGAAAGACGTCGGTATCGAGGTGGATGAAGGGTTGTTGCTGGGTGCGGTACGCGACGACTTTACTGAGTGACCACCAGTCGGGGTTGCAGTGGCGATATTCGTCGAGCTCGGTTGAGACGTGCGTGAAGGATAAGCCCAGGGCGTCGACCAGCAGCGCCTTGCCATGCTTGTCCGTAACAAGCATGGTTTCGGGGAAGTGTTTGCGAGCGAGCCGAAGGGACAGACCCCAGGCGAGCATGTGATGGAAAGAGTCGGACCAGGCGAGGCCCTTTTCGCCGCGAATGTGAAATGGCTTGCTCCAGAATGACCAGACGGCACGCATGCAGAGGGCGAGTTCCTTTCGCTACTCGATAACGACGGGTGGTACAACGCCAGTCAGGGTGAAGGTGGTTGGAGTCGCAGCGATGGGACCAACAGCCGTCGCGATGCTTGCCTGGACAGTGATGGTGACTGTAGTGGGAACAGAGTTGATGAGGGGATTCTGGATGATGTTGATGGCCGCGTTGGCCGAGATTTCACCGGCATGGATTGTGATGGGAGACTCGATTTGGGCGTAAGTGGAAGTGGCACCGCTGGCATCGAGAACGGACAGAGTGATTTGGGTATCGGCGAGGGCGCGGTAGTTGGCGATGACGGTTGCGAACGGGCTGACACTGGAACCGCTCACGCCGTTGGGATTAGGGGGAGTATTGGACACACCGATGACGGCGCCATTCCCGCTAACGATCGCATAAAGGGCGGGGTAAGCGACGCTGAGGCTGGTGATCAGCAGTGTGGGAGCGAGATAGAACCAGGATTCGAAGTCGCTGGACTGCTCACCTGCGCCAGAGGGAAGCTGCAAATCCACGTGGGTGGTGCCATTCGGGTTCTGTGCCGGCTGTCCGAGGGTGCGGCCGTCGAGGAAAAGCTGAGCCGATCCAGTGCCGGACGAGATCGTGTTGCCGAGAAGGCGAACGCGTACCCGGGCGTACTGACCGAGTTCGGCGCCAAAGAGCAGGCCGGTGTTGATTGAGTTGATGGTGAGGACCTGGAGTAGAGGCGCCTTGAGGTAAGGCAAGGTCCAGGAAACGGTTGTGCCTGTGACAGTGATGGTGGAGTCCAGCGCGAAGCATGTGCGGATGTAGGTAGAAGGTAGCTGCAGGGTGACGGCACGTTCGGCGACGCCGGCGGGGGCTGCTGTGGTGAAAGGATCGAAGATAGTTTCGAGGGTGACGACGAAGTCGCCGTTGGAGATCGGGCTGGTTGGCGGTGCGTCGAAGGTGACGGTGAGACCGTTGGCGACCCAGACGTCCGCGGTCATCATGCTGTCGTTGGTCCAGCTGATCCCGCTGACATGAAGGGCTTGAGGGGCAGTGGGAGCGCTGATTTCGGTGAGAGGCGAAAAGAAGCGGCGGCAATCTTCGACGACGGTTTGCTGCCGTTTGGGGTCCCAGTGGATGCAGGCAAGTGGTGCGTTGTAGATAAGGACTGACTGTGGAGGCTGGAACAGATCGCCGTTGCTCCCGCAGGGTGGCCAATCGATCTGACCGGAAGCTGTGCGGGCGGGAATCGTCCAATAGTCGCCGGACTGGTAGGTGCCAGCGCGGAAGGTGATCTGGATACCGTTTTCGAGAGCGAGTTGCGAACCGGCGGGGAGAGGCACGCCAGAGCTTGAGGCGGTCACGCCGGTCTGGTCCCACCGACGCACGCGCGCGTTGCGAGATGGGTCGACGCCGATAACGGGCGCGGTGAGTGTCATGGAGGGGACGGTGGAGTCTGTGCTCTGGATCTGGTAGAGGAGACCCGGGCCGTTAGGGGTTTCACCGAAGAGGTCGGTGTCGTCGCTGATTTCTACCCACTGGTTGGGGGCAAAGCCGAGGTTGGCGTCGGGGCCGAGAGAGTCGACGACTACCGTGTTGCCGGAGACGCTTTGGATTTGCGACACGACGAAGGCATTTTCACGCGACCACTTGAAGGTGGCAGTGGCCTCGGTTCCTCCTAGGTGAATCTCGACACGGTAAAGCTGATTTTCGAGCCCCTGATAGCCGGCGGTGGGGACTGGTTGACAGGAGCAGTCGGAGCCGGCCGAAGCCGTGCTGGCACTCATTGCGCCGGTGCTGATGGCGGGCGGGTTGGCGTACATGGCCGTGCAGCAATCGACCGCCGGCGCAACCGGAGGAATTGGATTGACGATCGTCGCGGCGGGGTTGGCTTCAGCTCTAAGACCTGTTTTCAGCAGCTGTGCGAGGTTCTGCCGCGCTTCGAGGAGCGTGCCGCCGAAGATCGTCTTGATCGGGAGTTTGCCGAAGATGTTCGTCGGAGGCGGAGGCGGAGCCAGAGGAGGAACGAGGCTGGCCACGACGCGCCAGACGGTTTGAAGGCGGACGGTCGTGTCGGCCTGCCCGAGGGCGGGCTCGCGGAGACAAGGGTCGTCGAGCGCGGTGACGAGCCGCTGCCAGACCTGGAGATAGACCTGAACCGCGTTGCTGCCGGTTTGCGCGAGTTCGGAAAGGAGCGTCGCGTCGGTGGGCGAGGCGTTGAGCAGATAAGGCTGGTCGAGATAAGGAAGGTTGTCGGTAGAGTTTTCGCAGACAAGACCCTCGACATAGTAGCGTCCGGCGCCAATCAGGATTTCGTTGCCGGAGACGGTGATAGCGAAGCCGGCGTCGTGCTCAGGCGCGCCAAAGGGACCGATGACATCGACGGTTTGGTTGCGACCGAGGTAGTCGTCGATGGCGGCCTGCTCGTTGGTGTCAGCGTCGAGCGAGACGCGTCCCTGCTGGTCGAGCACAGCGGTGTAATGCTTGGCGGGGTTGAACCGGATTCGACTGAAGTCGCCTTTCATAAGAGCACCTGACCTATGTTGGTTTTTAAAATTGCTGGGCCCGGTTCGTCATGTGGACGGCGCTTACAAGAGGCTGCCGCCTATGCCGGAAAAGGACGGCATGTCTGTATCGGAGTCGTCGCAGCACTGGCGGGGACGAACGAGGCCGCCGTAGGTGATGTGCGGGAGTTGGATTTCTTTTGGAAGCGAGTGAGACGGGTGGAGGAAGATGCCGCTTTCCAGGGTGACTGGGAGATACTCCGGGGCGCGGAGCTGCACGTTGCGAACAGCTTCGGTTTCCTGGATTTGGTAAAAGACGCCGATCTGGGAGCCGTTGTCGGCGCCGTGCCAGACTGCGAGCGGTACGTCGCCGCTGAACAGGGCGTAGCCGGGCCGGCCGAAGCGGAGGGTGACGAATCGGGGTTCGAGGGCAGCCTGGCTCGGCGCGTCGGGCGGAAGGCACTGGTACCGGCGCGGCGTGATGGAGTCAAACGGGAGCCAACAGAAGCGAACGCAGCCGGTCTGGAGACGGCTGGCCCAGACAGCGGCGGGCCAGGGATCGCGGCGTGGGCGGCGGGCGTAGAACAGAGTGTTCGACGCGAGTGGGATGGTACGAGTGTGGATCTTGCCGATGATGGTGCTTTCTTCTACGTGGAGGTCGGCGCCAGCGGATGCGAGGTCGGAGGCTGCGTACGCGACGCAGCAGGGAGAGGTGGCGTCGACGATGCTGGAGCAAACCCGTGTGGAGCCGCCGGAGTCCGCAGCGATGGGGCCGGTGACTGAGCGAAGGATGGTGAGGCTCACTTCGATAGCGGTGACGCGGATGCTCGGGTCGCCCGGCCAAGTGGGATCGCCTGAGGGAGTAAGGCCAAGGCCGGGGACCAAGGTGGAGTCAACAACCTGGACGGTGGCAGTGCCGCCGGAGATGGAGAGCCCGCCAGCGAGCCACACGCCGCTGAGGAGCAGTTGACCGGCGGCAAGACCTTCGCCTTCGGAAAGGACGGAAGCGGATGAGGCGACAGCTTCGATGTCGCCGGTGAGCGTAGCACAAGAGTGGTTCCAGACGACATCGAATGGATCGCTGGAGGGGATCGGTTGGCCGGATACAAGAGTGAGATTGGAGCCGGCAGGGAGCTGAATGGCTGCCGTGCCGGTAAGGTCGATCGAGAAGCTCTCGAAGCCGGGCAGGACGATGATGCCGGTAGAGTTGGGCTGGGCTGCGACCAGGACATTCCACTCGGTCACAGCAGCCTCAAGCGTCGGAGCATTCGTACCTATAACAGAGAAGAAGGCAGCTTGAGGCAGGTTTAGGGCGACGAGCGAGGAGGAACGATCGTATGGGCCGCCGCCGATCTCGGCGGGCGATCCGAAGGAGTAATTGAGACGAAGGGATTGCGGAAGTGGAAGATCAGGCGCGAAGGCGATGCGGCCGAGTTCGGGGTCGATAGCGATGCGGCCCGCGGGTGGAGTGCACCAGACGCCCGGGGCAATGTCGGAGAGATTGGCACAGATGATTTGGGAGCTCGGGACGGGAAGGCCGTCGGCCAGCAAAAGAATGCTCGCCGACGGGCCATAGAACTGGGGCGCGCCTGCGTGACTCAGGCTGCGGGCGAATTCGATGCGGTCGATCGGCTCGGGGACATCGATGCGGGTGGTGAGGCCGCTGAAGGAGGCACGGACAGGAGGTTGGGAAAAGAGCGGAATGTCCGCGCCGAGGGGGCTGAACAGGTATCGGCCGTCGCCAAGGTTGAAGGCTGGGGCGTTTGTTACCTGGCGGCTCTTCAGACGCCAAAGGTGAATGGCGATATCGGGGATGTTTGAGCGGCCCGGACCGTGGAGGCTGATGTCGAGTGGAGCGGGATCAGGGTCGGAAGCCTGACGAAGGCGCGGGGCGATGCGTCGGACGTCAACGGTGCGGCTGAAGGGGTCGAAGGCGGTGTTGAGCCGGTCGAGGGCTGAGGTGCGTCGTAGATTGAGGGTGGAGTCGTGGCGGGGGCGGACTAGCCGCATGCTTTCTGTGGTGATAAGACGGCGGAACTCTTCGGCCGCAACGGTGGTGCGGCCGGTGACGTCGGCGGTGACCTGTTCGAGTGCGAGAAGGGTACCTTTGCGGCGACGGTAGCCGATGGTGTTGGCAACCTCGGCGCGGCTGTCAGACGTAGCGGCTGCAACTTCATAGATCGAGTTATAGCCGAGCAGATCACCGATGTAGGGGATTACCCAGGGCGCGCAGGTTTCGATGAACTGGTCGTCATAGAGCTGCTGGATGTTGTCCTCAACGATACCGAGCTGCGCGGCGAGCACTGTGTAGAACGCTTGCAGAGGGCCACCGATGTCACCGTCGCGGTTGCGGTAGACGGCGGGAAGAAGGGCGAAGAGTTGTTGGGCGTCGAGGCTCATGACCAGCCTCCGATCATGCCCTGCGAAGCGGGGTCGAGCAGGAGCATCTGCGCGCCTTGAGGCGGAAGCGGGCCAGCTGCGCATAGGATGGCAGGCGGCGAGCCGGAGGATGGGGCGCCGGTTGGTTGAAGAGTGGAGAGTTGAACGGCGATGACGCCGGGCGTGCTCTGGATGAGCTCAATGATCTCGCTGGCGACAACGCTTTGACCGAGCTGGCACTGGTCAAAGGAGAAGGCTGTCTGGAGATTCGACCAGACTTGCGCCAGGACGAGACCGGCGTCGTAGTCGGTTGTGTCGACCTTGACGGAGGCGGCGATCTGGAAAAGAACGGGGACGAACGACGCGACCTGAAGCGGGATGAAGGGATTGCCGCCGCCTTGGATCGCTGCGATAAGTTTGACGACGACGGGATCATTGCCGTCGAGGACAGTGCCGTTCGCGCCGGCGACGGTGAGGAAGACGCCACGACGCGTACCGAACCAGGTCCAGGTCGCGAGGGCTTTGGCGATCCCGGCGAAGTTAAGGGCGAAGTTCTGGTAGTCCTCCAGCGAGACGATGCGTCCGATGGTGAGCGTGGGAAGCGGTGCGCTTGCGCGGGCGTCAGCGGCGGTGGCGGGATCAGCAGCACCGGAGGCGGGGCTAGGATTGATAACGGATTTGACACCCTGCGGACGGTCCAGTGGCTGCGAAAGCTGGCTGGCGCTCACCATGCCCGCACTGCCGATACCCTTGCGGTACACGGCTCGGATGTTCATCTGGCCGGTGGGCGTGCGAGCGCCTTGGAGTCCGTTGCCGAACTGGACGACACGGCTGCTATTCGAGCTGATGCGTGTGGTGAAGACACGATCGGCGGGGCCAGCGGCGAGGAGATTTGCGACCTCGCGCCACTGGAGATTGTTGATCCACACCTCGAGTGTGGATTGCGTACCGTTCTGTGTCGCGGCTGTGATGTAGGTAAGGGGGGACTGCTTGAGAGTGAACTGGAGGGCGGCGTTTGTGGCATCGCCGCTGCCTAGGATTTCATGGACGGTCTCGCCGTTTGTTGAGGTGACGGCATTGGCGTTGACATTGACCGTGATGGCGTCGTAGATGCCGGAGAGGGCGGATTGGAGGCTGAGCGTAGTGATGTCGCCCGTGACCGAAACTGTATTGACGAGGGCGGCTTCGCTCACGAGCGGGTCGTTCTTGTCCGCAGGGACCAGCATCAGATTGCTGGAATCGAGCGAGAGCGTGCCTGCTACTCCGGAGACGGTGCTGACTGACCAGATGAGCAGGCCAGTGGAGTCGGTGGTGGGCGGGAAGGCGTCGACGAGGAAGAATTGACCATCGGAGACAGGGACGGCAGTGGAGGTGTTTGCGGGCGCGAAGATCGCGAGACTGCCGGAGATGACCGTGAGACGGACGCGTCTGCCGGAGATACCTATGGGTTGCTGAGGAGCAATAGTTTGTCCGCCGATGACGGAAACTGCGCTGCCTTCCACAGGAACAACCATGCCGGGCGTGAGGCTGAAGGTAACGGCGCCGGACCACTGAGTGAGGGGAAGCGATGCGGGTGTGAGGAGCTGGCTGCTTACATAGGCAGTGGTGGTGCGGGTGTTGTCGATGAAGGTGGTGAGGGCGGCATCGAGTGAACTGCCCGGAGAGCCTGCGAGCACGGCAAACGTGGTAGAAAGCGTCAGGTGCGAAGTCTTGGCGCTAAGAGCGTAGTAGTTCGGGTTGGACTCAGACGCGGCGGTGATGTTGAATGCGGCAGCTTCGTTGCCGTCGGTGAGGACGAGCCATTGGAGTTGATCGGGAGCGGAGCCGGCGGGAGAAAGGCCGGTATAGACCGCATCGAGGTTGATGACGCCATTGCCGAAGTATTGGAATTCCCAATCGGTCCAGATTTTATAGCTGATCCCAATGTTAATCGTGTTGATAGAACCGAGGATGCTGCCGATTGAAAGGGCTCTCGATTCGAGAGCTGGGCTGGAACTCTCGGGCACGGTGACGGGTGGATGGCCGGGAATGTTGACGAGCGTAGCGGGCGGCAAAAGGAACGGATTGATGGCACCAGCGCCATAGAGTGAGGCTTTTTTGCGAAAGATGTAGATGTCGACGTTGTCTGTTGGTGCGGGAACAGTGCTAGAGAGGGCTGCGTTCCACCAGACTTGAGTATTGCCGGACACCGGGTCGATATTCACTCGGGACACGAAGCGGAAGTCGGCAGGGCCAGCAGAGGGTCCGCCGGACGCAGAGGGAACAACAAAGAGAAGCGCGTCGCCGACATTGATGTTGTTGGCAGAGCCGGCGATCCAGGTGAACGTGTCGCCGGGGTTGAGTTGCCAGGGGATTTGCGTTTGAGCCGGGAGAGCATTGAGGGCGATGACGGCGGTGAGGTCGGAGGATGTTTCAAATACCTGCGGCTTTTGGCCAGGGCCAGGAACGCTCTGCACGCGTGTACCGGCGGGGATGAGGACGTTGTCTGGTGAGCCGGTTGCGTCTGAAAGCGTGAATGCGACAACGGCGGAGGCGGCTACACCAGGGGATGGCACGTAGCCAATCAGGCGGGCTAACTCGAAGACCGAACGATCATCGACGGCGGTGCGGAGAAAGGCTTCGTTGGCAAAGCGCTCCTGGTAGAACGTGAGAATGTCGAGACTGATGGCCCAGGCGTCAATCAGGGCGACCGTGAAGTCGGAGCCGTCGCGGGTGCGGAGCGCGGAGAGGGCAGGCAGATCGGGGTCAGAGAGTGTGGCAAGCATGCTGCCAAAGAAGGTGGAGTACGTGCCGGCGCGGTAGCTGACGGCCGAGAGCGCGGGCCGGTTCGTGATGGCCTGCGGTGTTTCCTGCTGGAGGCCTGCGCAGCAGCCGCAGAGGGTGTCTTCGGGAAGGTTGCAGGCTCCGCTCATTTTCCACCGTCCATGTGGAGCAGGAAGATTCCGTGGTCGAGGTGATTCGGGTCGTTGTCGCAGCGGGGGATCTCTAGCCGGCCCATGGTGAGGTAGCCCTGAGCGACGCCATCCGGGGTGCCAGTGGGGGCATCCATACGCGCAAATGCGGTGAGCGTAGCGGCGCGCACGCCTTCAACAGACTGGGCCGCGGCGATGAGCGCGCTCGCGTAGACGGTTTCGCCGAAGGTGAAGTTAGTTGAGTTGAGGAGCCCCGGTTGGCCGTTGCAACGGTCGCCAGTGATGAATAGGTTCATAAGAGCGTCGTAGACGTCGCCCTGGAAGTGGGCGGGGTCAACACAGATTTCCATCTCGATGCGGAGGCCGACGAGCAGCGCGCCTTCAACGGAGAGGTCAGTGCCCATCATGCGCAGGAGGTTAAGGCTGGATTCGGTTTGCTTGACGAGAGTAGTAGTGATGGTGGCGACGGGGTCCACGGAGGCGAAGGCGGTGTACCAGCTGCCGGTCCAGCGAAGAGTGCCGCGAGCTTCGCGAATGCCGGGGAGTTGCGAAGCGGCGGCGCCGTAGTCGTCCGCGGTGACGCAGCGCAACTGGGTCGAGTAGCTGAAGGGGGCATACGCAACGATGTGGTTCATGTCCTCGGGGTCGACGCCGCCGGCGGCCCCAAGCGGATTCCGGACCGAAGCGATCGTGCCCGGTGGCGATGGAAAGGTGGGGCCGATAAGGAGATGGCCGAGGGTGTCGCGGCCGATGTTGCCAGCCGTTCCGTTGCCGACACGATAGGTCGCAGAAAAGCTCAGGCCGGTGTCAGGGGCCTGGCCGTACTGGTTGTCGCCGAAGCGGAGAAAGGCGGTGCCGTCGCGCTCGACTTCGACGACGAAGACGGAGTCGGTGTCAGCGCTTGAGAGCAAGTCGGGCAGGGGCGTCCAGCCGGTCCCGTCGCTGCTATTCAGCGAGATTTGTGGAGTTGATTGCGTTGGGTCAGGAGCAAGAAAGGCGGAGGCAGAGATAAGTCCTTGGGCTGCCGGACCGAAACCGTAGAACTTCGGACTGAAGGTGAGGGGAGCGTTGCTCAGTTCGGGATGGTAGCGCGGAATCGGAGCGGGTGGAGGTGTGTTGTCGTTGCATGTGCACAGGTTTCCCTCCGGCGGAGCGGCCGGCGCAGGCGGGACGGGAGACAGGGCTTCGGAGGAAACGATGACACCGTGCTCGGCGGGAACGATATTGCCGCGCGCAACACTGACACCGTAGACGGGAACGGAACCGTGCTCCGCGTCGGTAGTGGACGAGATGCAGAGTGGGAATGGGAGAGCGTCGTCGGGTGACCAGGCGATTTGGGTGATGGCCTGGCCAGTCAATGGGTCTACGAGAGGCCGGCCTTTGTAGTCGGTAGTGCTGATCGAGGTGAGGAGAACGGCGCAGCGGTTGGCGGGATTGGCGTCGGCCGGGTCGCCGGTACCGGGGCCGAGGACTTCTTCGAAGAGGAGAATATCGCCGGGGTTGAGCGTGGTTTTGTAGCCGACAAGCGTGGCTTCGGTCGCTCCGGGCGGGAGACAGCAATTGGCGTCGCTCCAGGTATAGAAGTCCATGCTGTTTTGCTCGAAGAACAGCGTGCGGTCCGCCATGCTGGAGAAGACCGGTTGCGTGGTTGTCGTGAGTTTTTCGGACAGCGGATCGGACCATCGGACGGAGACGGGCAAGCCAGGTTGGGTGACGTAGAACGTGGTTTCAGCCGGAACAAAGATGTAGTCAAAGCCGGAAGCGAGACTCAGTGCTACGAACACTCGCGCGTTGCAGCCTTCGCCGATGGTGTAGTCAACCAGCTTGGCGTGGCGCCGGAGAGAGATGCGGCTGCGTGCTGTGCCGATGTAAGCCTCGGTGCTTACTGCGTCCTGCTGATAGCTGAGGTGATCGGCGGCGTAGGCGAGCGTTTCCACCATTGCCACTCCGAGATCAGCAGCGTGCGTTTCAGTCCAGGAGGGGAGCAGGACGGCGAGGCGGTCCAGCATGACCTGGCGGAAGCCACCGTAGTCCTTCGCGAGATAGTTGATGTCCGGGGCGGAACGGACAGGGGCGGGGCAGCACGTATCCGGCAGGCAATCGGCGGGAGTAGGGCAGCCCGCTTTGAAAGAGAAGCTTACGGTTGAAAGCTGCGGATCGAAGCCGTCGGGCGGATCGTCGATACCGGGCCTGGCGACGAGAGCAAGTTGATAAGGAGAGAAATCGCCGGGACCGGCGAGGTTGATCGTGAGGACAAAGGGAGCTTCATCGGTAGCGGGTGAGATCGAGATGATCTCGACAGGAGCGCCGCCGGTGACGGCGAAGTTGCTCGGAGTGAGAGCGAGGCCTCGAGCATCTTTGAGCAACGTAAGGGCGAGCTGTTGGCCACAGCCGGTAGGGCCGACGACTTCAAGGAAGTCAATACCGTTGAGCGCGGGGCTCGCGAGAACGAGGGCGCGGCGGTTTTTTTGAGAACAGAAGTAGATCATGCCTGCGCGCCTCCGTAGACGAACTGCTCAGTCTGCTGCTGCTGGGCCTGCAGGACGACGTAGGTGACGGTGACCGTGAGGGTGGAATCGACAGCGGTGACGTCGACGGACTGCACGCGGATTACGTCAGAGAGCCACTGCTGGAGGCCAGCCTGAATGGCCTGCTGCTGAGCGGCTGCGAGCACGTCGCTGTTTGGCGCGAAGACAAGTTGGGCAGTGCCGCTGCCGAAGGTGGGCCGGTTCACGCGCTCGCCGGGCGCGGTGAAGAGGATCTGCTCGATCATGTCGCGTATGTGCGTGAGCATGTCGGTCTGCGCCGTGCGGCCGGTTGCGTCGAAGCTGTAGGGGTAGGCGATGTTCATAGCGCGCCTCAGATGGCGGTGACCCGGGTTTGTGCGATGAGTGGAAGGAGTGGCGTACCCGGAGGAGCGCAGATGGCTACTCCACTCATGATGACAAGGGGCTGGCCGTTGGAGGTCACGCGGGTAGTGCCCATGACCCACTGTGCGGTGACACACGGCGGAATAGTGGGAGGGATGCCCGGGCAACCGGCGACCAGCCACGGTGAGGAGATTACAGACGACGGCATTCCGTCGAGCGTGATGCTCGGGTTGGGGACCACAGGCATGGCCTGCCCGCCGTGTACGCACATCACAGTTGCGCCTTGCTGTATGAGAAAACCGGGCATATCAGATGACCTCCATGGCGCCTTCGTTTACGGTGAATGCGGGGCCAGTCATGGCGATGGTTGCGCCCTGGCCGTTGTCGATGATGATTCCGGTGTCAGAGACAGAGATGAAAGCACCGGCTGAAGTTTTGAGCAGGATGCCGCCGGTGGGGCCGGGAACATCGCTGACGAGGAGCGTGTTCTGTTCCGCGGTCTGGATCACGAGCTGCTGGACACCGGGAGGGGCGGCGAGCGCGAGCGCAGGCATATCAGCGGCGCTGGCCCAGTAGCAGCCGACCCATATGGGATAGTCGACGTTCCCTTGCTCGAACTCGATCCAGACGCCGCTGCCGATCTCTGGAACCACATAGAAGCCGGATTGGATGCCGCAGAAGGGCAGGCAAGGCATGGCCCAGGTGGAGGGCAAGACGTTGGAGACATCAGGTACCTGCACAAGGAGGCGTCCGATCTGAAGTGGATCGACGTTGTCGATGACGATGCCGCGATATTTGCCGAGGTAGTTGGGCATGATCAGTCCTTGTCCTCCTTCAGAACGGCATGGCGGGCACGAGTGGGAGATTCGAGATCAACGCATTGCGCTTGAGTACGAAGCTCTGCTTGTATTCGCCGGGTTTGAGCCTGTGGGTTGTGCTGTCGACGTAATGTATTCCATCGAAGGCGGGACCGGCGCCGCGTACGCCGACGAGGCTGCGGGCGCGAAGGATCTGGCCGTAACGGAGCACGTCCAATGTGCCTTCGCCGCTGACGACGTCGGCGCTCTGGACGGCGCGCGCCATGCCGCGCATGAGTGCGAGTCCGGGTGTGAGCTTTGCGGTATCCGGGAGCTCGGGCTCATGCTGCGGTGTAGGAACCACGAGGCCCAGTGGAGGGTTGAAAGGCGTTACAGGAGGGATCAGGATGGGCAGGGTGGTGTTGGTGGTTGCGTCCTGAATCCAGACGATCGGCATTTCGGAGTTCTGGGGTTGATAACGGAAATTGAGACTTTCAACGTTGGTCCAGACATCCATGTTCACGTTGAGCGAGGGCTGGGGAATGCCCACGCGAACCTGCGGTCCCCAGTAAGCCTGGCTCATGCCGGGCAGGGGACCGGGCGCGATGTAGAAGACGTAGCCGACTTCGCGGGCTAGCTGCTGGATGTAAGCGAGGTCGGTGCCATCCTGACGAGGGATCTGCTCCACTGGCACGGGGATGTCCGGGACAGGAACGGGAAGGACCTCGGGTACAAGACCAAAGGCAGCGTATTTGGCAAGTATGGTGAGCACGCGGAGGTCGGCGCTCATACCGGGATAAGGTATGCCGTTGAAATCGATCAGGTTCATGAATGAGGAAAGATCGTGCCCGGTGATGACGAGCTTTGCCGAACCGCTCATCGCATCGGGAACGACTTCATGGTGTTCGATGATGCCGTCCATGATGACTTGCGGCAGGCCAGCGAAGGTTGCAACCAGGATGACACGTAAAACGGGGATGGGAGCCCCGGCAGCGAGGAGGAAAAGTGTTTGCAGAAAGGAGTTGTTGGCAAGCGTGAATGTGAGCTGGAAGCCGCTGGGGCCGGTGGCTGATTCGGTGACCTCGACGGAGGTGAGCGCATCGATGACAGGCTTTGGCACAGGTGCGGCTTCGACCGGCCCGGCCAACAGCGTGAGATAGAGCGGGCTACCCATTGCGCGCTCCTGCGGGAATGGCGGAGGCGAGTGGGATGAGGATGGAGCGGCCTTTCTGCGATGTGAGCTCGTCGGGGTCTGTTGCGATATTTGCGTCGCAGATCATCCAGAAAAGGAGCGGGTCGCCGAGGAAGCGCGCGGAAAGGTTGTCGATGCGGTCGCTTTCGACGACGACGTAATTCTGGACCGACACGTAGACCGAGGGCTGCGGGAGGATGCGGCGCGCAAGGTATACCACGGGAGTGCCGTCGGGCCGTGTATAGGTCTCGATCGCAGCGCCGTAGTAGCGGCTGCTCTGGTTCGTAGGAGCGCCGGTGCCGGCGGCGGATTGGATGAGATTGGCGAGGGCGGTATCCATAATCGCTCCGGTGGTTCAAGCCTGCTGCGCAAGGGCTTCCTTGGTGGTTTGGTAGATCATGTACATGGCTCCGGCCGGCGAGAGGAAACCGACGTCGCTAACGCTGAGCACACGCATCCCAAGCGATACCTTGGCGCGGATGGGATTCAAATTCGTATCGAAGGCCTCTTCGGTGATGGAAAGATCGGTGATACGAACGGGCGTGACACGGCTCTTGCTCCAGGCGAAGACAGTGAGTGCCGTTTCCATCGGCAAGATCTCGATCGTGCCGAGAAGCGAAAGCACTTCGTTGATGTTGAGTACGGTGCTCGATGGGTAGACCAGGAGTTCGAGCAACGCGAGCTGAGGTTGAATTCCGAGATTGGTCGCAGTTGGGTCCGAGGCAGCGAGCTGGTCGGTCGCGTCGATCTCGAGGTCGCACTTGAAGGTTTCGATCGGAGGACCTTTGAGGCGGAGAATCTCGGTGCGATCGGGTTCATCGCCGACGGATTGCGGCTTGAGCGAACGAGTCAGCGTATCGGGGTTGTACTGCAGCATGATCGTGCCAAGCTTGACGCCGGTGTTGGGGTCGAAGGTGAGGATGGCACCCTTCTGTAGCTTGGGAGAGATGTTAGACATGGCGTGGGCCTCCGTTGCCTGCAGGGGCGGTGGAGCGGGTGAGCTGCGAGAAGACGCGCTCGGCTACGTTGCGGCCCACAGTGTAGGGCCGGGCTCCAGGGTCAAGCCGGAACGTACCTGCATCGAGGCGGCTAAGTTCGACTGAGTTCGCGGGTAGAGTTCCAGGATTGGCCTCGGAGAGGAGCCGTGATAATTCCTGCTTGATGGCGGCGCCAATATGGCGTCGATCGCTGGCGGCAAAGCCATGGAGGATCAGTTCCTCGATGTGTAGCTCCAGCGCGGGTGAAGCTGGCGGGTGATTTGGGGTGGTTAGAGCCATCCTGCGACCTCCGCGTCGGAGAGTGGGGTTTCGAGCTTTGCGAACTCGGTGCGCGCTGCCGCGAGCAGGTGCTCCATGCGCACGGGTTGTCCGGCGTCGGCGGCGAGAAAGGCCGCGCCGAGGGCGATGTTCTGGATGCTGCCACCGGATACACGCAGACGGGCGAGTCGCTCGATGTTGAGACCTTCGGTGGGTGTGTGGGCGGGAAAAATGTGGCGCCAGAGTTCGGCACGCTGTGCGACGTCGGGAAAAGGGAACTCGACGATAAAGCGGAGGCGGCGGACGAATGCCTGATCCAGCGCGTTTTTCCGGTTGGTGGTGAGGATGGCCAAACCGCGGTAGGCCTCCATGCGTTGAAGGAGATAGCTGACCTCGACGTTCGCGTAGCGGTCGTGGCTGTCTTTGACTTCGGTGCGCTTTCCGAAGAGCGCGTCGGCTTCATCGAAGAGCAGAACGGCGGAGCCTTCTTCGGCAGCGTCGAAGACACGGCTCAGGTTTTTTTCGGTCTCGCCAATGTACTTGCTAATGACCTGGCTGAGATCGATACGGAAAAGGTCAAGGCGGAGCGCGTGCGCGAGGACTTCAGCGGCAGTTGTTTTGCCGGTGCCGCTTGGGCCGGCGAACAGAGCGCTGATGCCCAGGCCTCGAGACACTTTTCCCGCAAAGCCCCAGGATTCGTAAACCGCCGTGCGGTGGCGAACATGGAGCGCAATCAGGCGAAGCTGCTCGTGCTCCTTGTCGGGCAGAACGAGGTCGTCCCAGGTAGCGGCGGGTTCGATGCGCTGGGCCAGGCCTTCAAGGCGTGGGCGGGCCTCAATGCGGCAGGCGTTCCAAAGCATTTGCGAGAGGTCGGCGGATTCATTGCCACTACTATGGACAACCCCACCAGCGCGGTGCGCGGCTGAGCGGATCGCGACGGGAGCAAGGTTGAATTGTGCGACGAGTGTGGTGACGGTGCCGTCGAGGTTGTCTGCGGCGACAAACGATCGCCAGAGTTCAGCCTGCTCTGCGCGGGTTGGCTTGGATGTGTAGAAAACGACGCGCGGTCGGCTCAGAGTGGGATAAGGTTGGCGAGTGGAAACGATGAGTGGAGTTTGCACTGATTCCAGCAGTTGCGGAATGGCCGAGCTGGAAGGTTCTGGCCCGTCTTCGGTTTCGACGAGTAGAGCTGTGCCGCTCAGAACTGTTTCACGTTCCCAGAGGCGAAGTAGGAGGCCGCTTTCGGCCGCGGCGATCTGCGAGAGATATCGTGTGGAGAGGCAATAAAGGCGAAGGTTGAGAGAAGCGGCCGCAGCGGCGGCGATGGCTCGGGCAGCATCAGGTTCGGAGCCGCGTAGCTCGATGAGTGGCAGTTGCTGCGCGGCAAAGGATGAGGACCGGGCGGTGACTTTGTCGCTCCAGGCCGTAGCGATCTGGCTCGCGATGCGCGCGTAGGAGCTCGGTAGCATGTCGGGTTGTGACAAGGAACGAACCAGGTGCTGGAGACGTTCGTCAAGACCCTGGACTCCTGCGAGGAAGTGGAGAATGCGTTCGTTGACACGGAATGGGGCGGAGACAAGTGTGTCTGCGGGAAGGAGGTCGATGAATTGCCAATAGCGGAGGGCGCGGGACGGCGAAAGCGCGCTCCAGTGGGCGTCGGGCAAGGTCGTGAGCGCAAGATTCAGTGTTGGTAAGGGACGATGCGTGGCATCGACGGAAGCATAGAGACCGGCAAGATGAGAGTCCATCTCCGCACCGGCAGCGAGCAGGAGGAGGCCTCGTTCAAAGGCGGAGAGTTCAAAGGCACAGCAAAGTTGTTCCAAAGCGGGAGGCTGAGAGAAGGCCCACAAGGCAGGGTCGAGGATCGGATTGTTTTCCTCTGACACGGCGGCTCCCGTGGATGGAACTGAGTCACTGTTTCGCAGGGTCGCGCTGTCTCGCAAGGCGGCTTCGAGCCTGAAACGCAGCGCGGAAAGTGCGGCGGCGAGGTAGCGCTGGTTGGCCTCGTACCAAGTAGGTTGAGCAGTGATGTGCGAGTCCTCGGAGCTCGTGGGTTGCTCGGCGGCGATGAAATCTTCGGTCATGATCTGTTGTTTCATCATTTTTCTGTCAGGGCATGACTACGGTGGGGCCATCAAGCAGGTGCGTTACAGTGTTGACCGTCAGCGGGCTTTCGGCGCCATCGACCTGCACGCGCACGAGATAGGTGCCCGATGGAACATTCGTGATGTTGATAACGATTGAGCTTGCGTCCGCGGAGGAAACGACGGCGGGCGAAGCGTAGGCTTGTCGTGGCGTGACGCTGACATTGTCCAGTAGCAGGACGGCGCGCTGGCCGATGCCGATGTTGGGTACAAGATTGACGGTCACGTTGGTGCCGGGTGTAGCGGCGACCGCCGTGGCGCTCGATACGGTGGGGCAGAGCACAAACGGAGCAATGTTGGATTCAAAGCCGTTGTGGGTCGTGGCGGGCGTGCCCATGTCCATGGGCTGCAGCACCTGCACGCCCTTCACGCCCGCGTGAAGAGTGCTGGGGATCGGTAACGTGAGCTGTGTGTCCGAGATGACAGTAGGAGTGAACTGCTGATCTTCAATCAGCAAGGAAGTGTTGACGTTGCGAAGGTGTGTGCCCTGAACGAGGATGGTTGAAGAAGACGTGATGGGCTTGCCGTCCTGCGAGACGACCTGATTGATGTACGGAGTATTCAGAGGCACGACGTAGAGGTTGCGTGCGAGAACAGGCGGCGCCGGTGTTGGTGTGTCGTCCGATTCCATCAGGACGACAGACGCATGGTAGGCAGCGGAGAGGCTGTACTCGACCTGGAAGAAGACCGACCAGAGCTTTGAAAACTCTTCAAGCGATAGAGCGGTGGGCGTGAAGCGAATGCGCTCGATCTGGCTGTCAAGGCCGGAGCCCGCGAGAAAGCCGAAGCTGCTTACAGCGGCGTTGATGTTGTCGGTAGAGAGCAGTGGCTGAGCGTGCAGGGTGGTTGTGACCGCGCCGAGGAGACGTTGCGGCTCCAGCTTGGAGTCGTCGCCGTGAAAAGTGAAGAGGTAATGGAGGTCGAAGGCGGCCTGGGGACGTTGCGCGAGCGAGCCGTCGGAGCGTCGCGTGGGCAGGTCGGCGTTTCGGTAGGCGGTGTTTGGCGTGATCTGGTACAGGTAGATGTTGACGAGCGCCGTGGTAGTGTTGGTGGCGTCGGGGCGGCTGAACCCGACGTCGGAACCGCCGACAGCATCTTTTACCGGCAGCAGGAGGACCTGCTTCAGCGCTGCAGTAACGGTCGCGATGGCGAGAAAGTTGCTCATCGTGCGCCTGCGCCTGTCTGCTTCAGAAACTGGTCAAGTGAGAGCGTTGCGCGTTGAGGCCGCGCGGACGCGCTCGATGGTTGCGGGGCAGATATCTCGGCGCGCACTTCGATGCGACCGATCGTGACCCGGACTACTGGTTGCGTGGAGTTAGGGGTGACGGGATTCAGCGGAAGCGTGCTCTCTGATTGGCTGCGAACGTGTTCGCGCGGTCGCGCTGGGCGAGAGTGCTGGACCGGCTCAGCGAA
The DNA here is from genome assembly GCA_963741395.1 of uncultured Acidobacteriaceae bacterium. GTDB lineage: Bacteria > Acidobacteriota > Terriglobia > Terriglobales > Acidobacteriaceae > Edaphobacter. The sequence goes on along the minus strand of CAVUHV010000005.1, from coordinate 221,532 downwards.
GCTGGTGGCTATTGCCGGTTGGTTGGGTTGCGTATCTCGAAAGGAATCGGCTGGGATCGCCTTTTCGGGAGCGCCCGGGCCCTTTGCGCGGGGGTTGTGCATAGATGCGTTGTCGCCTTCTGGCGGATGAGGCTCTGGAAAGGTCCCGAGTCTTCTGGGTACTCGGCGCTCTGGCGAGGCAGCCTGTGCGGTGTGGTTGCGAGTGGACTGGGATAGATAAGGCGGTTCGTCTCGCTGCTCGTAGGAGAGAGAAACTTGCTTGCGCTCACTCGGCGCAGTTTCGGGCGGGATGATTTCTGCGGGGCGTGCGAACTGATCTGCTGCACGGTTGAAGGGTTCGGGATGTTCCGGCGCCCGTTCGTGTACGGGTCCGGAGTCGGAATCGAAAGGAGGCCGACTCACGCCTCGCGAGTCCGGCGTGAAGCACGCAGGAATAACCGGCTCGGCGAGTGGCATCGCACCGAGTGCGCGGGCGGCGAGGCTATTCAGAAAGCCTGCCATGCCATCTCCACGTAGGTTTGCCGGCGGGCCGGGCTGAGGGCAAGGATGTCGGGTTCGCGCCAACCGTACGCTGATGCGAGTGCATGAACTTCGCGGAGGAGGCGCTTGGCCGTGGCGGAAATCTTTGACCAGAGGAATAGCTCGATATCGAGTGCAACCTGCCAGGCGTGGGCGCAGTTTGTGCAGTTGAGATCGATAAGCATTTCGGCCGAAGGGTCGGCGGCAGCCAGTGCGGCCGAGATGGGCTCGATCAGGTGCTCCGGCAGTTCGTGAGGTGGAAAGAAACCTCCCTCGGCGTTTGCCTCAACGACGCAGCGCTCGGCGAGAAGCCTGGCCGCGAGTGCGGGATCAGTGCAGGAGCTGACGGCTTCTAGATCAAGGCTGTTAGGAAGGCGCAGCAGAAGGCGCGTGTCGCCGGTTGCGAGGACCAGAGGTTCAAGTTGAGGCGGTGACGGTGAAGCTGTGAGGTCGCGTGTGGAAAGGCTATATTCGAGCGGCTCGTTGCAGGCGGGGCACTGGGCAAAGGCGTCAAGCGCAGTGCCGAAGAGGTACTCGTGGAATTCGATCAGCTTGCGATCGCGAGCGCCGATGCTGAGACGAGCCAAAGCGTCGCGTTGCTCTCCCGTGCAGACAGAGAGCAGAGTGAGCGCGCGGTCGACCGGGCTCTCGGCCGAGCCGCGCTCCCACAAATCGATCAGTTCCGAGTTGGAGGGAATGCGCATACAGACGGCAATCAGGAGCTTGGTATCGTGAAGCTGGGTTCGGTGGGTTCGGTGACGCTGGTGTCACGCTCCCAACCTTCGTTTTCAAGCTTGATGTGCTGGATCGCGACGGCATTGGCGTTGGCATCGAGGTCAGGGAGGGCCTGATACTCGGAAACCCAGCAGCGGTAGACCTTATAGGAGATCGCGAGTTGTCCGGCTTCGTTGTAGAACTCGATGATGATGTCCTTGCGGAAGTCGGCGAGGGAGACCTCGGAACCGAGGCCGGCGCCGTAATCCCAGACCTTGTTGGCCCACTGCTCAAAGGCGATATCGTGGGTGACGCCGCGCTCCAGTGTGATCGCGTCGTACTCGGTGCGTCCGGGCGATTTGCGGCTGGTGCTGGGGTCGCCGCCTTCACGATGCTTGACGACTTCGGTGGTGCGCTTCAGGCCGCTCACCTTGCTGACGCCGGCCACATATTTCCCATCCCACTTCACACGGAAGATGAAGTTTTTGTAGGGGTCGAAGCGTGTTGGATTGGCTGTGAACTGTGGCATCCGAGGACTCCTTACGATGCGGTCTGGCTAGCGATCTGCTGGATTTGAATGACGACGAACTCAGCGGGCTTGAGCGGAGCAAAGCCGACGAGAATGTTGACAATGCCGTTGTCCTGATCAGTGGGCGTTGTCGTTTCGCTGTCGCACTTTACGAAGTAGGCCTGTTGCGGCGTAGAGCCTTGGAAGGCGCCCTGGCGGAAGAGCGTCTGCATGAAGGAGCCGACATTGAGGCGAATCTGAGCCCAAAGCGGAGCGTCGTTCGGCTCGAAGACGACCCACTGGGTTCCGCGGTAGAGGCTCACCTCGAGAAACAGGGCGAGGCGGCGGATAGGGATGTACTTCCACTGCGAGCCCGCTTCATCGTTGCCGTCCGTGGTGCGGGCACCCCAGACAACCGTGCCGAAGGCGCTGAACGTGCGAATGCAGTTGACGGCGACGGGGTTGAGTACGCCGTTCTGCTTGTCGTTGAGAGGTACGGCGACGCCACTGACACCTGTGAGCGAAGTTTCCGTTCCGGCAGGTGCCTTCCAGACACCACGATTGGCGTCGGTTGATGCGTAAATGCCGGCCACAAAACCGCAGGGTGGATAGAGACGTGTGACATTGCCCGCGAGCGGATCCGGGGCCTGAAGCCATGGGAAGTAGAAAGCCGAGTTGTCGCCGACGAATCCAGGGCCGGAGCTCAATTTCGTGTAGTCGGTAATCCCTGGGTCGGAGTCGGCGATCAGGAAGGCCTCGTTGTCTTCGCAGAACGTATCCAGTTCCTTGAGGACCGTGGTGACAATTTCGCCCGGTACGCAGAGCAGGTTGAAGATGTCGACGTTGGCGAGAAGGTTCACGCCGCCGGTACCGCCGCTTGCCTGCAGGGCAGTTTCGAAGGCGCCGGATGTGGTCGTTGATGTGCTCGGGCTTAGAACCGTTCCGTCAAAGCCGGAGGTTGTGCTGCCAAGCCCAACCGTCGTATCGTCAGGCGGAGCCGTGGTCCCTCCCGGCACGCTCGCGGAGACGAAGTTCGAACTGTTGCTCAGCACGTCGACGACGTAGCGTCCCTGCGCGTCAGGCGTCAAGATGCCCAGGTTGGGGAAGGATTCGACGACTGCCGGAGTGGCACCGCTGGGCGCATAAATCACCTGAAGCTGAAAGCGGCCCGGAGAAGACGTTGAGTTCTTGATTGCGATCTGGTAGTCGTTTGCCCAATCGCCGGCATTCAGAGCACTGACCACCAGTGACTTCGGGCTCGCGCCGATCGTAGCGGATGCGGTCTTCGCATCGGAATTGGCTAGACGGACGATATAAGCTTGCTGGCCGCCGTTGAGAAAGAACTGATTGACGGAGTATCCGAGCAGGCTTCGAGAGTCGAGTCCTCCAAACTCCCTTTGGAAGTCAGCCCAACTTAAAATGAGTGTCGCTTGATCAGTGGGTCCTTGGGCCGCCCAGCCAACGAAAGCCGCGATGGAGGTGGCCACGCCGGTGATGGTGTGGACGGCGCTGGGAAGCTCCTCTATGTAAACACCAGGATAGGTTGGTGTGATTGGCATCGTTTGTCTCCGTTCCAGCAGGAACTGCGCTTACGGTTGTTGGTTGCATGGCGGATTCGCGGCAGGCGCGACTTAGAGTGCGTTGGAAGGTCCCGGGGGTTTGTCAGTCTGAAGCTTGTTGACCGGAACGATGACGCTTTGCCGGGCGATCACATCGATGACAGCGAAGTACTCAGGCAGCGATCCAGAGTCGGAAAACGACACTACGGTGCCTTCGAGCCGGTCTTCCGTGGAGATCGATTTGGGCAACTCATCGTAAGCAGGCAAAACGATATCTCCGACCTGGAAGCGAACAGTATCTCCTCGGTGTATCAGCGGGCCCTCCTCGCTGCGCGGGCCGTGGCCCTGCGCCGAACGACGCGAGACAATGCACTGCGAGGGCCAATGTGGCTGGGATGATAAGGACACTTGCCAATCGGATTGTCACAAGTAGGACATACGTTCGCGAAGATTCAGCAGGTTACGTGCACAGCCAATTTTTCTGGAGTAGCGCGGGCGAGAAACCGGTAGCGCCACTGCGTGCAAGCGGAAACCGCAAGAATTGGCAGCGCCGGAAGTGCTGTGATCGGAAGGGTTCGACGTCTTCAGAGCTTCCAAACCAGCTAAATGCAGCCATTAGATTGACTAGGCGAATATGCGAACATTTGCAGTGGTCTGCAAGTCCTGTCGTAGATTACGGGAGCACTAGAGAGGAACGTTGTTAGGCACCAAATGTCCAGCAGCCAGGATAGGTAAGGGATCAGCGCAGGCGGGCAGTGAGGCCACAGGCGCGCATCTTGTAGTAGAGGGCGCGTTCGCTCATGTGAAGGCGCTCGGCGATTTTGCGCCGTGTCGATCCCGGAACGGCGATAGCCGCTTGTAGGACGCGCTTTCCAATCTCATGGAGCGCCTGATTGTAACCTAGGTCTCCGCAGGAGATGGTTTGCCAAACGCAATTGGCGGACTGTTCGAGGACGTCGATTTCGCTCTGGCTGACATCGGAGCGCAGTTGCCGCATCCAGTCGTCGAGCCCAAGGGAGGAACCCTCGGATTTTGAGAAAAGCATGCGCTGGACGGCGTTTTCGAGTTCGCGGACATTGCCGTAAAGCGGCTGCGATTCGAGGAAGCGAAGGAGGTCAGGCTCGATGCTGACGATTGGGGTGTACAGGGTGCTGTGACGCCCGGCGAAGGCGAGCATCAGGCAGGCGAGGTCGGCGCGGCGGGCCCGCAGAGGAGGCAGAAAGAGCCGAACCACATTGAGCCGGTGGTAGAGATCGAGCCGGAAGCGGCCTTCGCGAACCAACGGTTCTAGCGGACGATTGGCAGCGGCAATGACGCGGACGTCTACACGGACCTCCGTGTCTGAGCCGACCGGACGGAGCATACCGCGCTGGAGAACGTCAAGCAGTTTGGGTTGCAGCGCTGGCGGAAGATCGTTCACGTCGTCAAGAAAGAGCGTGCCGCGGTGGGCGGAGCCGAACAGGCCTTTGCGATTACTCACCGCGCCGGAAAAAGCACCGCGCTGGTGGCCGAAGAGCTCGCTTTCGGCGAGTGCTTCGGTGATGGTGCTGCAGTGAACCGTAATGAATGCGAATGCTTTACGTTTGCGGTCGAGGCGGTGGATCGCCTGAGCCAGAACCTGTTTGCCCGTGCCGCTTTCGCCTTCAATCAGCACGGTAACGTCACTGATATCGGCGGCTTTGCGAGCACGCTGCAGCAAAGGCAGGAGTTGGTCGGACCCGCTGACGAATCCAAGATCACAAAAAAGGCTTTGGAGTCCGGTGCAGGGGAGTTCTTGTTCCATAAGCGCTCTTTCCCGGAGAAGAAAGACAATTCGTGCCGGGCCCGTATCCTCGGGCTTTGGGTGTGTCAAGGAGCTACGCTTCGCTCATGCAGCGCTCGCGTGCTTCACCGTTTTTGAGGCTGGGCCCTCTTGTTCAGTCTGGCGGCAAGAATACAGCCACACGCGCCGCATTCCCGATAAGTCTTGTATCTCAATGGCCCGGTTGAGCGCTTCAGTCGAGTCGTGTATAAGCCGACTCAGACCCGGAAGTTCTAAATATCCTAGCGCCGCGATCAACAATATACTGCAACGAGGTGGCCTGGGGAAGACCTGCCAGTTTTACTGGCATCCGTTTGATGAGAGAGCTTGATCGCCGAGGTCATACATGGAGCTAAGGATCATCGAGGTTTCGCCTCCAACGAAGAAGTAACCATCCAGCCTGAAATACATCATTGGATCTTTGTCTTACGCATCGTCACCTCGCCGCCGTAAAGAGCCAACAGAGGATGCCGCACCACAGCCCGGAACTCGTAGTGCCCCGCACTCGGCAGCCCATCCAGCGTCGTCGAAAACATTCCTGTCTTCGTTACAGTCTGGGTTGGAGTCGCAACCCAGGCCGCCGTCCGCGCATGAATATCCTCGCCGTCAATCGGCCGATACTCAAACCCCACCTCAAGCGAATTCGCCCCGCCCATATCCAGCAGCTCTCCCTCGAGCCGGTAGGTCCCCGTGCCCTCGTCCCACCGGTAGCTCCCGGTCTTCACCCGCGGAGGCACCAGCGCCGCCTCCACGTTCGTGATCTTCAGCACCACGGGGTTCGGCCATTGCTTGTTGTCCTGAAGCCGCTGCGACCGCATCGTGCGGATGTGCAGCCCATCGCTCTCCATCCGGAAAGTCGTTTTTGGCACCCCCTTCGGCGCGTACTCCAGCACCTCGCCGTTGGCGCCCAGCACGCTCACCTCGGTCTTCGCCGTCGCCTTTACCGAGCGCAGTACTAGCTCCTGCCACTCACCCAACTTCCACGGAGTAGCCGGGTCCACGATGGCGTACAGCGCACTCCCATCCTTTTTCTTCGTAAACCACACGTCGCCTTCGTTGGTGATGATCCACGGCCTTACCCCATAGATCGCCTCCGAGTTCACGAACATCCACAGTGCCATCTCCCGCAGCCGTTCCTCTTGCTCGATCGCCAGCTCCCCATCTGGCTTCGGCCCCACGTTCAGTAGCAGGTTCCCTCCCTTCGCGCGTGTCTGGACCAGCAGCCGAATCAGCTCACGGCCCGACTTGTAGTGATCGTTCTGCGGTTGATACTGCCATGCATCCCCCATCGTGATGCACGACTCCCACGGCCCATCTACCGGCATCCCCGGAATCGTCTGCTCCGGTGTCAGCATCGCCCCGCGTGTCACCACGATGTTCGGCTGCAGCTTCCACGCAAGCTGCCGCAGGCTCGTTGCCTCGCCGTCGAAGAAGATTACGTCCACCGGTCCATAGTTCGTCAGCAGCTCGCGCAGTTGCGCGCTGTCGTAGTCGAGCAGCCCAGGATTATGGCTGGGCTGCACCTCCTCGACACCGCGCTGAATCACCTTGCCATTCTTGTGAAGCCAGTAAAAGTCATCCGGCGAAAAGTACATCCCCGGTGCGATGCCCTGCTCCCGAAACGCCTTCAATACGTCGGCGGTAATATCGCGATGAAACGGCGTATTCATTACATTGAACGGTGTCGTCTCGGTCGCAAACATCCCAAAACCCGCATGATGCTTTGTCGTGAAAACGACATACCGTACCCCGGCCAGTCGCGCCAGCCGCGCCCACTCCGCTGGATCGAACCGCACCGGATCAAATGTCTTCGGCAGCTCATTGAAGAATCGCTCCGTGTAATCCTGTGATGCCCCCACCAGCGAGTGGCTGATCGTCACCCCAAGCTGGCTGTCCACGCTCCAGTGAATGAATAGCCCGAACCCCTGATCGCGAAACCACTCCACGCGGTCGGCCTTATTCAGCGAGCCCGTAAAATCCGCATTCTCACCTGCAATCGGCTTGCCCTGCGCTGCTGCATTTAGTGCGCCCATACCGCATAGAACGGCAACGACCGAAAGCGTTCTACCCCCACGCATCCCCCAAAAGCCGCTCGCCATGAACACCATCCCCGCAACGAAATTCTGCAAGACGCAGCGCCGCGCTATCCGGCCGTGCATTCGCAGACGTTCATACTTTCACACACTGCGGTCCAATGTCACAGATGAAACTCGCCGTCTGCCCAAAATCCCCTCAAGAGTGGAGTCGGCTATCGCCAATTGCGCCCTTCTTCGTTCGATTCTCTTACCTATTCTCCAGCCCAGTCGCTTTATCTAGGCACCAGCAGACTTCAGCACACCTGTAGCTATGTTCGCGTCTCCCTCCGTCTGCTCGTTCGCCAGGAGTACTCCAGTTTCTAAGAGACGGAGGAATCGACGCAGAGAGAGCACGTATTCAAGTACGACAATGAACCGGACGAGAAGTAGCGGCGACGCGGCTGTATCCTACTCAGGGGCGCTGGCATGTTTGAGCGTTTTCCCGAAACTATCGTCTCTCGCCAATGCCCACCTATCGACCGCTCCTCGCGTTCACCTTTATCCTCACTGCCACCAGCCTAGCTGCGCAAAACACGTTCCCTGACGGCAAGCTCGACCCCACGCGCAATCCGGCCACTACCGCGCAGCCGCTTCACAAACCACTCCCCGAGCAATACATCTGGACGTCAGGCGATATCACTGCCCGCCGTTCCGATCGCAGCAACTTTCCCTGGAGCCGCCCGCAGTTGCGCACAGACCCTCACTTTTTCCGCGCTCGCTTCCAAGTCACCAGCCTTCCCCATGCTGCGACCCTCTACATCGCTGGCCCGCGCGAAGCCCACGTTTACCTCAACGGCCGTCTGATCGCCGACTTCGCCAGCAATATCGACGCGCCCATCAACTTCCGCGTCTTCCACACGGAGGCGACCCAGGCGCTCCGGCTCGGCGATAATACGCTCGCGGTCGAAGCCGTCAGGGGACGCGGAGTCGCAAGTGGCGCCGGCAGCATCGTCACCCACCAGTTAGCCTACGGTGAGGTTCTGGCCGTCAAGATCATCCCTGCGGCATTCGGCATGGAAGCTCCCCCACTCATCATCACCGACACGAATTGGCGCTCAACTTCCACATCGGCAGGTCACTGGCAGGACCCAACCTTCGACGACCGCAATTGGCCAACTGCTGCATCCCTGGGCTCCATCGAAGGCAACAGCGATCTGTTTCAATGGAACGCCGACGCCGGCATGTACGCATGGCCCGGCTATATGGGAATGTCCGGGGCTCTTCGCACTTACTCGCTCCTGCCTCAGGCAGTCAGTCATGTCTACTCTGGGCATTCGCAGTTGACCAACCTCAACGCCCTCACCCAGGCATCGGTAACGCCCTTCACCGTCAGTCTGCCCAACACATCGACCGACGCTGAATCGCCATCGCTCCTGCTCGACTTCGGCCGCGAGGTCTCCGGGCGCCTTCTCGTCGAATCCGGCTGCGACTGCCTCGCCACCCTCTCCATCGCCTACGGTGAGTCTGAGATCGAAGCCATGAGCACCGGGCTCACCCCCGGCCGTCAGGGCGGCAACTACCTCGGGACAAACATCATCGAGGTTCCCCCGCGCGGCATCGCACGCGGTCCTAAATCCGGCTTCCGTTATGTCCGCATTACCTTCCTCCGCGGAGCGCCCATTACCGCCTTCAAATCCATCCGCCTCGAGGGTATCTATTATCCCGTCGACTACGCCGGGCACTTCCAGTCCTCCGACCCGCTCCTCAACCGTCTCTGGGAGACCGGTGCCTACACCGCCCACCTCTGCATGCAGGACGGCATCTGGGACGCGATCAAACGCGACCGCGGCCGCTGGGCTGGCGACCTCGACGTAGCAGGCCGCGTTATCTCAACTGTCTTTGCCGACAAAAAGCTCATCGAAGACACCCTCAGTAGCCTTGTGCCCGAAGGCTCCGGACCCACCCCGTCGATCAACGGCATCCCCGGCTACTCGGCTCAATGGATCGCCGGCCTCTACAGCCTCTATCTCCACAGCGGGGACAAAGACTTCCTCGCCTCTCAGCGCGATAACCTCATCCGCATCCTCGCCGGCATGGACGCAACGCTCGACTCCACCGGCCTCCTCGCCGCCGACCAGCGCGAATGGCTGTTCGTCGACTGGGCCCCTGGCCTCAACGGCCACTCGCCCGAAGCACGCATCGGCACCCAACTCCAGTACATCCGCGCTTACACCGACGCCGTCCGCCTCTTCACCTGGCTGGGCGACGCGCCTAACAAAGCGAAGTACGAAACCCGGCTCAGCAAGTCCATCTCCGCCACCCAGGCCGCATTTCGCAACCCCGACACCGGCAGCTACGGCACCTCCTGGCAGGTTAACTCTCTCGCGGCGCTCACCGTAGCCGATCCCAAAGACCCCGCACTCTGGAACAATGTCCTCTCCCGCGTCAAGCAGGACATCCCAGCTGACCAGACCATCACGCCGTACTTCAACTCTTACGTGCTTGATGCCATGGCCTCGCTCGGCCATCGTCGCGAAGCCCTCGACTGGATGCGCCAATACTGGGGAGGAATGCTCGCCGAAGACGCGACCTCTTTCTGGGAGGGCTATGACCTGCGCTGGCCAAAGTCAAACCCGCACCTCTCCCTGCAGGCCGACAACACCTCCGGCTACTTTGTCTCGCTCGCTCATGGCTGGTCTTCTGGACCTACAGCGTGGTTGGCGGAAAATATCCTTGGTATCACGCCAAGCGAACCCGGCTACCGCACAGTAGACATTCGCCCCGATCTGCTGGATCTGGCCTGGGCATACGGAACAGTGCCCACTCCACACGGCCTTATCAAAATCAACATCGATAAGCGGAGGATTCTTCTCGACCTTCCTCAAGGAGTCGACAAAGCCTTGGTCAGTCCCACTCCGCTCAACCCCAACGCGGACGTCTACGTCAACGGCAGACTCTCCTACTGCGGAAAGTGCCTCAAGAACGAGCCGCGACAGCCAGTGCGGGTCCTTGAACTCGCCGGTCCCGGCTACTATGAAATCACGACACGCGATCTCCCCGCCGTCAAATAGGATCGAAGATTTACGTCGCAGATTTCTGGCGATCGCACCAAGACTCGTCGGAAATACGCGAAATGTTTACCTCGTCCGGGTGATCAACGAATGAGCGCGCCACCGCTAAGAACATCTCTTGCAATCCTCTAAGAAAGAATCCGTGAACGGTGCCACCGGCCGCGGCCGCCAATGCGTAGCTCAAGCTAAGCGCTGGCTACCCAAGATTTACCGCCGCATGCCGCTGTCTCTCCGTTTTGTAGGGCCGTACCGGGAAGCGGAGTGCCGGCTGGCTGGCCGCTCGATCAATGTGACAGTTCGACTGAGTAATCGCTTTTGGATTGGGCAACCTCTGCTGGCGGATGAATCGGAGCTCGTTCTGTCCCTCTCGGCACCGGATGTTTATGAACTGAATCCGTTTATACGCCGATAATTAACGCAACTGTCACTTCTGCCAGTTTGCTACCCGGTCCCGAGAGGGATATCTTTATCTGCGTCAAGCTGGTTACTTCCTGAGCTGCCGTACTTACTGTTGTGAAAGTCTGCCGTTTGTGAGTCTTCCTCGGGAGTATGTCTGGCGAGGAGTGTGTCAATGCAGACCACCCGTAGCTTGCAGACGTCTGGACCTTACGCACCAGACTCTAGTCCATGCGATCCAGCGACTTTATGGGCTGGGCGCGCGTTTCGGAGCTTAGTTCCGGTATTGATTTTTGTGACCCTTATCGGGTGTGCGAAAAAGGAAGCTCCGCCCCCGCCAGGTCCTCCCGACGTTACGGTCGCGAACGTGGTCCAGCGGGACGTTCCCATCTACGGCGAGTGGGTGGCCCAGCTGAACGGCCCGGTAAATGCCGACATCACTCCTAAAGTACAGGGCTACCTGCTGCAGCAGAACTATCAGAATGGCTTCTTCGTGAAGAAGGGCCAGCTTCTTTTTACGCTCGACCCACGACAGTACCAAGCCAACCTTGAAGAGGCCCAAGCGAAATTGGGCGTCGCCCAAGCCAATCTCGCCAGAGCCGATGCCGATGTTGCGCGCGATACGCCCCTGGCAGCTCAGCAGGCGATTCCGCAGAAGGACCTCGACACGGATATCTCCAATCAGGAGGCCATGAGAGCCCAGGTGACAGCAGAGAAGGCAAACATCGCGAACGCAGAGCTGAACGTCGCCTGGACGAAGGTTTATTCACCTATAGATGGCATCGCCGGCGTATCGAATTCACAAGTTGGAGATCTGGTTGGGACCAGCACGAAGATGACGACTGTCTCAACGGTGAATCCGATCTGGGCCTACTTCAATGTCAGCGAGAGTCTTTATCTCAAGTTCGCCGGACTGATCACTGGGTTCATTACGGGAAAGCGACCTCCGGGCCAAGCGTATCCGGTTGAGTTCATCCAGTCGAATGACGATCCTTATCCCGAGAAAGGAAGGATCGTCTATGTGAACCGGCAAGTTGGCACGTCGACCGGCACGATCCAGATGGCCGCGGAGTTTGCCAACCCGGATGCCGCTCTTCGTCCTGGCGGCTTTGGCCGCATTCGGATCAAGATCGGCGATAGTCCGAATGCACTTCTTGTCCCACAGGCGGCCGTAATTGAAGTGCAGTCGGATTACATGCTCATTGTTCTCACCCCTGACAACAGGGCAAGATTTCAGCCTGTCAAGGTAGGAGACCGGGTCGGGCCAAATTGGGTCATCACCGAGGGATTAAAGCCGGGTGAGCGGGTTGTGGTTGAAGGCACGGAGAAGATACAGTTGTTCGCTTCCCGGGCGCCAGAGTTGGCAAAGGAAGGCATTCCGGTCATTCCCAAACCCTACATGCCGGCCCCTACGGCGAACGGGAGCAACTGATTATGTCGAAATTTTTCATCAATCGACCGATCGTCGCGATGGTCATTGCGATTTTGATGGTGCTGGTCGGCGTCATCTCGATGCTGACTCTACCTACGGCTCAGTTTCCCAATATCGCCGACCCGATGATCCAGGTGAAGGCCACCTACCCTGGCGCGGACGCTCAGACGATTGCTGAATCGGTTGCAACACCAATCGAACAGCAGATGTCGGGCGTCAGCGGCATGAACTACATGTATTCGTTGAGCGCCAGTTCCGGCGGTGGCATGTCGCTTTATGTTGACTATAAGCTTGGGACGGATGTCAACACGGACCAGATTCTCGCCCAGATGCGAACGGGGCAGGCCAACTCTCAATTGCCGAGCGATGTGATTCAACAGGGAGTGATTGTGCAGCCGGGTACGACGGCGCCCTTCATGCTGCTCGACCTCTACTCGGCTAACGGTGCATACGACAACATCTTCCTGTCCAACTACGCGACTATCAATCTGCAGTACGCGCTGACGCGAATCCAGGGTGTAGGCCAAGTTCAGATCTTCGGTGCGGGCCCGTATGCGATGCGGATCTGGGTGAATCCTGACCGGCTGGCGAGTCTCGGGGTAACGGTGTCGGATATTTCGAACGCGGTCCAGGCCCAGAACAAGGTCAATCCTGGGGGCCAAATCGGAGGTGAGCCTGTTCCTCCCGGGCAGCAATTCACCTACAACGTGCGGGCTCCCGGTCGCTTGCCTACGGCTCAGGAATTTGGCGAGATTGTGGTCCGTGCCCAGCCGGACGGCTCTATTCTGCGCCTGAAAGACGTGGCGCGGATAGAGCTGGGGTCCCAATACTATTCGTATCTTGCGAGGTTGGGGACTTCAGGAGAGAACAAACCCGCGCAGTCTGCAGCCCTCATCGCGCTCTATCTCACTCCCGGCAGCAATGCGCTGCAGACGCGAGCGAACGTGCTCAAGATGATGGAGGAGGCGAAAGGGAGATTTCCCGAGGGACTGGACTACATCGTCGCTCTCGACACAACGCTCGCGGTCAGTGAAGGTATCCGCGAGATTTACCATACGCTGTTCGAGGCCCTGGCACTGGTCATCCTCGTGGTTTACATCTTCCTCCAGGGCTTCAGGGCGACTCTGATTCCGCTGCTTGCCGTACCGGTTTCTCTGATTGGAACCTTTGTCATGTTTCCGATGCTTGGGTTTTCCATCAATACTCTGTCGCTGTTTGGACTTGTGCTGGCGATTGGACTGGTCGTTGACGACGCGATCGTTGTGGTGGAGGCGGTGGAACACCACATCGAGCATGGGTTGTCGCCTCACGACGCGACGGTCAAAGCGATGGAGGAGGTCTCGGGACCGGTAGTTGCCATTGGACTCATTCTGGCGGCGGTGTTTGTTCCCACGGCGTTCGTTCCCGGGATCACAGGCCAGTTATATAAGCAGTTCGCACTGACGATCGCGATCTCGGTGTTGTTCTCCGCGTTCAACGCACTCACGCTGAGTCCGGCGCTTTCGGCGCTGCTGCTACGTCCGAAGAAACCGGCGCGTGGACCGCTTGGCGCCTTCTTCGGTTGGTTCAACCGCATATTCGGGCGCGCGACGGACGGGTACGTGAGCGTGTGCAAGCACCTGATTCACAAGGCTGGTTTTGCGTTTGTTTTGCTGGGTTTGATGACCTTAGCGGCAGGTTTCTTCGGCAAGAATGTCCCCAAGAGCTTCCTCCCCGATGAGGACCAAGGTTACCTCTACGCAGGTTTGCAACTGCCGAACGCGTCCTCGCTGCAACGTACATCTGAAGCTGCCCGGGAGGTAGAGAAGGTCTTGCTGGAGACTCCCGGGGTTCAATATGTGAGCTCGATCATTGGGTACAGCATGTTGAGCGGCGTCAACGCTACGTATAGCGCTTTCTTCTTTGTGTCGCTGAAACCATGGGGAGAGCGCAAGACTCCGGAGGAGAGCTACGAGGGAATCAAGGCCCACGTGCAACGTGCGCTTTCCCAAGTCCCGTCCGGACTGGCATTCTCGTTTCCGCCACCTGCGATTCCAGGTGTCGGAACGTCGGGGGGAGCCACTTTCATACTTGAGGACCGGTCCGGCAGCGGCGTTGAATTTCTCGGAAAGAATGCGCAGATTTATGTGTCGGAACTTCGCAAGCGACCTGAATTAGCGGGAGTATTGTCCACAGCCCTGCTCAGCGTACCCCAGGTTGGAGTGAAGGTGGACAACGCCAAGGCGATGACTCAGCAGATTAACCTGACCAACCTCTACCAGACCGTGCAAACGTTCATGGGCGGTTCGCTGCTCAACTACTTCAATCGCTTTGGTCTGCAATGGCAGGTATATGTCCAGGCCGATGGTGAATTCCGAACCCAAGCCGAAAATCTCGGCAAGTTTTACGTCAGGAACGCGTCTGGCGATATGGTTCCCTTGAGTACGCTTACCAGTACGTATCCGCGTACAGGCCCTGAATTCCTCATGCGCTACAACCTTTTCAACTGCGTGCAGATTAATGCTTCCGCTGCGCCCGGCTATAGTTCCGCCCAAGTCATGGCAGCGCTGGAGGATGTGTTCCACAAGACGATGCCGAGCCAGATGGGCTTTGACTACATGGGCATGTCGTATCAGGAGCAGAAGGCCGCACAAGGCGTTTCGCCGGCCGTGATTTTTGGCCTCGCGTTCTTCGTCGTCTTCCTCATCATGGCGGCTCAATACGAGAGTTGGGCACTGCCCTTCAGTGTCCTGCTGGGAGTCCCCATCGCGGTCTTCGGCGCGTTCCTGGCGCTCTACCTTCGCCGGCTCGACAACAATGTTTACGCGCAAATCGGCCTCGTCATGCTGATCGGGCTGTCAGCCAAGAATGCAATTCTCATCGTGGAATTTGCCAAGCTTGAGTATGACAGAGGCAAGCCGCTCCTCGATGCAACTCTGGAGGGCGCGAGACTGAGGCTGCGGCCGATCCTGATGACTGCCTTTGCCTTCATTCTTGGCTGCGTGCCGTTGTGGACGGCATCGGGCGCCGGAGGAATTTCACGCCAGGTGCTTGGAACGGTGGTTATCGGGGGAATGCTCGCTGCGTCGATCCTAGCGATCTTCTTCATACCTGTCTCGTACGAGGTTGTCGAACGCCTTATAGCAAAATTTGGGAAGAAGAAAGAGGCTCCGTCCGCGGAGCCTGTTGCCTCGCACATGGAAGGGGACAAGTCATGATGGTGAGGCGTTGGTTGCTTGCGATTCCGTTGATGCTGTTGGCTGGCTGCAAGATGGGGCCGAACTACAAGCGTCCCCCGGTCAACACGCCCGTCGCTTACAGAGGACTTGCTCCGGATGCTGCTCCACAAACCAATGCGTCCATCGCGAATGAAAAGTGGTGGACAGTCTTCGACGACGAGCAGCTACAGGCGCTCATCCACAAGGCACTTGTTCAAAACTATGACGTGCGCATCGCCGCGACTCGTGTGTTGGAGGCGCAAGCCCAGGTGGGCATCACTCGCGCCGATCAGTTTCCGAGCATCTACGGTGGCGCAAGTGCGTCGGACTTTCACATCCCTCAGACGAAGCTATTGTCGCAGGCAACCACCAGTTCAAACTCGCTGAATCTTTCACTCGCGTGGGAACTCGATTTTTGGGGCAAGTATCGCCGAGCCACAGAAGCGGCGCGCGCGAACCTGCTGGCGACGGAGTGGGGCCAGAAGGCTGTGCTCTGGAGCCTTGTCAGTAACGTGGCGTCCGCATATTTTCAGTTGCTGGAACTGGATATGGAGATGGACATCTCAAAGCGCGCGCTAGCTTCGCGGCAGGACTCGCTACGGCTCGTTCAGATACGCCAAAGAGGTGGCAGGACATCGATGGTTGACGTTCGGCAGTCCGAACAGTTGGTCTACGCCGCGGCTGCGAACATTCCTGCCTTGGAGAAGAGTATTGAGCAACAAGAGAATCTCATAAGCATTCTTCTGGGCGATAACCCAGAACCGATCACGCGCGGGAGAAGCCTCCTTGAGACTCGTTTTCCTCCGACCGTTCCGGCCGGATTGCCTTCTTCACTGCTTGAGAGGCGTCCCGACATTCAGTCAGCAGAGCAAAAGATGGTTGCCGCAAACGCGCAGATTGGCGTAGCCAAGGCTGCGTATTTTCCCGACATTTCCCTGACCGCAATAGCCGCCACTTCGAGCACAGCTCTTACGAACCTGTTCACTGGCCCGGCAGGTGCATGGGCTTTCGGCGGACAATTGACTCAGCCGATCTTTACGGCGGGAAAGATTCGCTCCAATGTACATTTGGCAGAGGCGCAACAGCAGGAAGCAGTTCTGTTTTATCAGCAGTCCATCCAGCAAGCGTTCCGTGAAGTTTCAGACTCGCTGGTCGCGTATAGGAAAAACCAGGATGTCCGTGCGCAAGAGGCATTGCTCACCGCAGCGGCCCAAGACACTGTTCGGCTGGCGAATATTCGCTATGGCGGAGGCGTCACCAGCTACCTTGAAGTTCTGGACAGTGACTCGCGTTACCTTAACGCTCAAATCAATTTGGCACAGGCACAGCTCAATGAGCGGCTAGCCCTGGTGCAGCTATACAACGCATTGGGCGGCGGTTGGCAGCAATAACTCCACGAGAGCATCGCCGAGTGGAAGGCGAAGAAGACCTCGGCTCGGCCTCGCTGGACATAGGGCGTCCCGTTTTGTTCTCAAATCAGTCAAGAATGCGGGACTAGGGGACGGCTCCTTCCAATACGCAAGCCAAATCCATGCTCCTCCGATGATGTGCAGAAGCGTGTCTCGCACGGAACGGAAGCTGCCCCCTTAGATCGCGCGTGAACTGCTCTGCGGTGAGCATGGAGACCGCTTGCCAAGACCCTGTTGTTAGCCCAGCGGTCGTATTCGTAGAGCAGCCGAATGTCACCTTTGGTCATGGTGGTGGCAGGTGGCAGACCCTTCTTCTGGGAAGTCTTACGTTACCCCGGGTGTTCTGCAAAACCGGAGACGAAGTCGGCTTTGCGGCAAATTCGCGATGAACCTTCCGAAAACCCCGTTTTTGCGGGAACTATGACGCCAAGTTCGGATCGTCGGTCGGCAGTATTACTTCCGGATAGCCGACCACACGGAAGCTGGTGAAGTGAAGGCGCGATACGTATGATTCCGGTAGGGATCCGAAGGCGCCGAGTCGCCGTTCACCCTAAATTCAGCGCAGGTTCGGGTAAGTTCGATACGCGACCACCGTCGCATTCATCGGCGTGTCGTTTAGTTGGGTCGTCTTTGCCGAGTTCTGAGGTACCAGGAGCAATTGCTATTCAGCTTCAGGAGAGCTGACAATCGTTCATGACCCAGTCCACCCGCTCCTTTCACCGCTCTCTCTCTCTCTCTTGCATCGTTGATCCTCTGCCTCATCGTCTGTGCGCCGGCCCATGGTCACGCACAAATCAACCAGTCGTCTCAGACGTCGTCGCATCGCCCCCTGATTCCTGACATGATCGCCGATCCAACGATCACGGAGATCGACGGCACCTTCTATTGCTATGCCACAACAGATGGCTATGGTTCGACCCCTGCCGGTTATGGTCCGGGGGTTGTCTGGACGTCGCCGGACTTCGTGAACTGGAGCTTTCATGGGCTCATCATGCCCGAGGATCAGAAGGACAAGTATGTAGCTCCGAGCACTCCTGTCCGCAACGGTGAAAAGCTTTATCTGTTTCCCACGATCAATCATCAGGTGACCCCCGTGATGATGAAGACACTGCGGGGGCCATTGCTGGACTTGACCGGCCGAAGTCTTGATGGCAACACCGCTCTCACTGCCATGCCGATCACCGTCGCCAAGCCGATCGACGCCGAGGTCTTTACGGACGACGATGGTGAACGCTACATGGTCTGGGCGCAGCGCGGGATCGGCCATCTTGCGAAGGATCTCGTATCCTTCGATGGTCCTCAGAAGGTGGTGGCAACCAAACGCCAGGGTTACTCCGAGGGCCCCTTCCTCTTCAAGCGTTCTGGGATTTATTACTACCTCTATACGCTCGGCGCCTATGAGAACTATGAGTACGCTTACATGATGAGTCGGGTTTCGCCGCTCGGACCGTGGACAGCGCCAGACGATGATGTTCTCATGAAGACAAACCACGCCACCAAGATTTATGGTCCGGGCCATGGATCCGTCTTTCGTGATTCGAAGACAGACAAATGGTATTTTGCTTACCTTGAGTATGGACGCGGTGGCGCCAGTCGGCAGGTCTTTGTCGAACAGATTGACTTCCATCCAGACGGCACGATCCGGCCGCTGACACTCACCGGTGCAGGTGTCGGTGCGCTTCGTCCTCCAATGGTCGCAGAGAAAGATCTGAGCATCGGTGCCCATGCGACAGCCTCGTCCTTCAGACCGCCTGTCAGTATTCCTGGGAAGTACGATCCTACATTCGCACGCACCGAATCCTTCTCGCCTGAGAATGCTGTCGATGGCTCTAACGGAAGCCGTTGGATGGCGGATGAGCAGGATCCAACCCCCTGGCTGCAAGTTGATCTTGGGGCGGTGCATACGATCACACGGACAGAGGCCTACTTCGTCACTCCCACAGCAGGACACTCGTATCGTATCGAGTCCTCGACGGACAACACGCACTGGACCATCTACCAGCCTGTGCAGCCGCTCACCATCGAATCCCCACACACTACGCATCGGACCATGTCAACGCGCTATCTGCGTGTCTATGTGATGAAAGGCACGCCGGGCCTTTGGGAGTTTCACGTATGGGAGTAACACCGCGGCAGTGCATCATCAGGAGAGGAATGGCTACACGTAGATCGTTCCTATTTAGTTCGTTGGCGCTCACAGGAGCAAGTGCTATACCCTCGTTTGCGCAAGCAATGTCAGCAACTGAGATCAACGTTCTATCGCTCGGTGCGATTGGCGATGGGATGGCGTTGGATACACAACCGATACAAGAAGCTATTGATCGCGTGTCGGCTGCGGGTGGAGGTCGGGTTGTCGTTCCCGGCGGCAAGCGCTTCTTGATCGGTGGACTGATGCTGAAAAGCAACGTCGACTTTTATCTTGCGGATGATGCGGTTTTGCTCGCCAGCCCCGACCGTGCGCAGTACACGTCGAAGACAAACATCGGCGTGATCAACATCAATCGAGCTCAGAACGTGCGGATCACAGGCGCCGGCCACGTCGACGGGCAGGGGATGAAGTTCATGGGCGACTACTCTCCCTTGGATGAGCGCTGGGAGCCGCTCACATTCAGACCGAGGATGTTCCACCTCGTACGCTGCACGGGATTGGAGCTCACCGGTATATCCTTTGGGCACTCGCCGGAGTGGGGCCTTCACACGCTCGGATGTGACCACGTGTTGGTGGATGGTATCCGCATCCGTAACTACCTGGACGTTCCGAACTGTGACGGCATCGATCCCGACCGCTGCCGGGACATGGAGATCAAGAATTGCGACCTGGTTTGCGCGGATGATGGGATCGTCATCAAGACGAGCGAACAGGCAGAAGACTTCGGCCCAGCGCACAACATTACTGTGCGGGATTGCTCCGTAATCTGTCGTGATAGCGGATTGAAGATCGGCTCGGAGACATTTGGAGACATCAGCAAGATCCTCTTTGAGCGTTGCCGCATCGTCTCTGGTGGACGTGGTCCGACGATTACGCATCGCCAACCTGGCAACATCGAAGATGTGGAGTTTCGGGACATCGAGTTCCTTGCACAACACCATGCCGCTCGTTGGTGGGGTTGGGGCGAAGCGGCGTCCATCACGGCCTGGCCTCGGAAAGAAGGGACGAAACTCGGGTCGCTGAGCAACATTCGTTTAAGAAACATCCACGGGGTTGCGGAAAACAGCTTCAGAGTCGATGCTCACCCCGACATGTTGATCAAGAATGTTCTCCTTGAAAACTGCTCCGTAACAATTGATCGCTGGACCCAGTATCCGGGTGGGATCTTCGATAACAGGCCTACTCAAGCCAATGATCCGATGCACGAACCCGGTGGCTTAGAAAGACACAATACGCCTGTTTTTTTCCTCCGGAACGTTCAAGGCGCAGTCGTCCGGAACTGCACCGCTAGCTGGGGTATTCATCCTAGCGATTCCTTCAGCTATGCTCTCGAAACGAAAAATGTCTCCGGCCTCAAAATCGAGAACTTCAAAGGGAAAGCGGCAAAGACTGGCTTACAGGCCATTTCGATCGGCTGAGCGGTGGTGCTTCCAATGCACTACTCAGCCGGACGGGCATCGGCTTATTTGAAGATACGGCAGGCTGTAATCGCGAACGTGTAGCGCCTATCGATTCCCGAGCGGTGCATCGGTAACGATAATGCCGGCATAGCGGAAGTGATCCTTGGTTCTGCCCCCCAACTGCCTAGTTGCTCCCGGTTGGCGGGCTATCCGGAAGTAATCCGGTAGTTCCCGAGAAGTCTGGCGGGCTCAACCGGTCGGTGCAACACCATCTGATATGAATTCATTTTCTAAAGGTGGTGTTTATGGCACAAGGAAAACGGGACAGGCTTTCCACGGGACAGCGGATCGACATGTGGCGCCGTTGGAAGGCGGGAGAGTCGTTGCATGAGATTGGCCGCGCCTTTGGTAAGGGCCATGGTTCCATCCGGTTCTTGTTGACGCAGCGCGGCGGGATAGTTCCTGCTGCTCGTCGGGGTTCGCCGCGAACGCTGACGCTGGCCGAACGGGAAGACATCTCACGAGGAATTGCTTCCGGTTCGTCGATTCGTGAGATCGCTAGCGGGTTGCAGCGGGCTGTGTCGACAGTGAGCCGGGAGGTGTCGCGTCACGGCGGGCGGCCACTCTATCGAGCCAGCGAAGCCGATCGTCGGGCCTGGGAGTCAGCTCTGCGACCCAAGGTGTGCCTTCTTGCCATCGACGAGAAACTGCGGACGATCGTGGCCAGTAAACTGATCCTGGACTGGTCGCCGGAACAGATTTCAGCATGGTTGAAGGTCCACTATCCCAGCAACGAGAGCATGCGTGTGTCCCACGAAACCATCTACCGCAGCTTATTCATCCAGGCCCGGGGAGTGCTGAAAAAAGAGCTGATTCAGCACCTCAGGTCCAAGCGGCTTATCCGTCGCTCACGGCACGCGCGGGCTGACGGGCAGTCCCGCGGGCAGATCGTCGATGCCATCTCTATTAGGGAAAGACCTGCGGAGGTTGAAGACCGCGCTATTCCCGGCCATTGGGAGGGCGACCTGCTTAGCGGCAGCAGGAACAGTCACATCGCAACCCTGGTGGAACGACATTCGCGTTTCACCATGCTGGTGAAAGTGCCCAGCAAAGACGGTTACACTCAAGCCGATCTCAACAAGGTAGCTCTGCGCCTCAATCAACGCCCGCGACAAACTTTGGGCTTTGAAACGCCGGCCAGTAAACTGCAAGCCAGTGTTGCATCGACCGGTTGAGCCCGCCGGGATTTTCGGCAACTACGACCCGCTGCACGCTCAACGAAGAGGAGAAGTGGCGTTCCGTAGACGGGTTTTCGGCAACTACGGTCGGCGTTGAGGTCTAAAGGGATGCCCAGCAGGAGCCTAAGGGCATTTCCAAACTTAATGGCTCCAGACGTCCCCAAGATCGATGCCGATCGTCCTCTCAACCATGGACCGCCTGACGGGTACTTCTGCGATGAGCTGATACGCTAGTTTTTTCAAGGGAATAGTCTCTCCGAAAGACCTGCTCATCCCATTTATCGGCAAGTTCATTCTGTAGCGTCTCCGGGTCGTGCGATAGACGATTTATTTCCGGCACTTGGAACGGCACTCACCTCGCGGCTATCGCAGCCCCTCCCAGGAATACCCCGTTTGGGGAGTAGGGCGGATTTTTTAAGCCGGTCATAATGACCGGAGAGGCCCTCCCCCATGGACCAGGCGCTGATGGATATGTTTGACCAGGCCCGCAAAGTGGTTGCGGACGCAGACCGTAGGATCGCAGAAGAAGAGGAGCGGCGCAGAGAGAACGAGCGAGAAAGACTGCTGCTCGAGCTAAGTGCGCGCGTCGAGGACGCCTTCGACTTCACCAGCAAGGAAAAACTGGCGTTCGAACCCCGCTTGGATGTTCAGGACGGCGTTGGAGTCGTCGAGTTTGTGGTCAGAACCGTACGGGCCATCTTTCTGCTCTCGCCTGTTGAAGGCAATACGTGGACGCTTCAGGTAGTCCAGGAGGGCTATGAGCCACAGGTGCTCAGCGAGTTTCAGGGTGGGATGAAGACCGAACAGCCATCCCGCCGTCTGGCAGCGGCACGCGTTGTCGCCGCAGTCGGCAACTGGGTTCAAAATGCCAAGGGATCACAGCGTGTTCAGACCGCGAAACAACCCATAAGATGGCGCGACGACGACGAATCTAGGCCCGAGCCCACATTCGGAACGTTCCTCGGCCACCGGTTGTAGTCCCTGGCCTCATCGCACCAGGCTCGCGATCAGATACGAGGACAAACTTTTCACGCTTCATTCAGCCTCCGACCTTGGCTTGTCGAACCATATCGACAAGGACCGTCCGAGTCTCCTGTGGCGTAGCTACCTCATGGAGGAAGTTGATACGGACACCTTTGATCCCCTCATTGGTCTTCAATCGAAGAGAGAAGCCTAGGCGGTCGACTGAAGTCATGGTTGCTTCGGTCGCTTCAATCTGCGCATGCGACCGTGTCAGCAGGATCATCGAATCGACATGGTCAGCGTTCATGTGCGCGATGATGCCTGACGCAGCCTCCGCCAGCGGGTCCGGGGCAGCATGTTCGTAGTCTTTTGCCTCGACCCATCCCATCACCCCAAAGCCTCCAACGTAGTAAAGGTCGATGGTCTGGAGCCGGAAGAAGCTAAAGTCGGAGAAGTCGACCCAGTAGCGGCTATTCCCGTGGCGAGCCAGGTATTTCTCCCGAACGCCAGCTACATCGTTCTCAGGCACAGGTTCGGCATTGCCGATCAGGGTTGCCCGGGCGGCCCCAAGCGCATCACCATCGGCCGCCGCTTGCCCGACGAAGAGGCTGCATCGGGAGTCGGCCTTCAGGTTCTGGGTGTGCATGGCCATATTGCTGATGAGGAAGATGGGCCGCCCGGAAGAATCGAGCGCGAAGGGCATCAGCGAACCGAAGGGAAAACCCGCATGCTTGCGGGAAATCGTCGACAGGGTGGCAACTGAGGCTAGTGACATGAGGGTGCGGACGCGCTCAGCGTGGCTTGGTTCCGGCAGTTGCAGCAGTCCTGGCCCGGTGAATGCGTGCTGACGGGGTGCAGTAGTTTCGCTCGACGACATAGTCTTCCTCGCGTTTCTTCTATAAGGCTATACCGTCGCACGGAGCATCTCTGAACCGATTACCTCAACGTGAAGCGAGTCGCTCAGGAACCCGGATATTGATGATTTTGGCTTCTGCTCCTTGAGCGCTGAAGCCTACGGTGAATCGATCGGTACCCACATCGCCATCGTCGAGCCTTGCGGCCTTTCTACCCTCGCGGGGACGATACGGGCTTACCCTGTTCCGTTCCGATGACACTATGGTTTAGGCCCTTTCTACAGCACCGGCAGCGTTTGTTTGCTCATGACGGAAGAGAATGGAGCTTCCGTATGGCGACGGAGCTGGATGCGGCGTGGCTGCTGACGATGAGGGCGGCGCATATGAAAGACGCGGGGCAGAAGGTGACGATGGAGTCGGCGATGGCGAAGCTGTATGCCAGCGAGGCTGCTTGCAGGATCTGCGATGAGGGCGTGCAGATTCATGGAGGGTACGGGTTCATCAAGGACTATCCGGCGGAGAAGTTTTATCGCGATGTGAGGCTGTGTCCGATTGGCGAGGGGACGAGCGAGATTCAGCGGATGGTGATTGCTCGGGAGTTGCTGGGGAAGGCTCCGAGCAGAGGGTGACGCTATTTTGAGCCGGCGGGAGAACGCGACATCATCCAGATGTTGTCGGTGTCCTCGCGAAGCAGTATTTCGATTCGTCCGTTGGCTGCGGACCAGCCACCTTGCCTGTAGGCAGCGCGTCCGTGGAGATGTTGCACGGCGAACGGTGGGCCAACTGGCTGGTGGGTGTTGGGATCGATCCGCTGTCCCCAGAGGCAGGTGTGTCCATCCCTAGGAGAGGTGAAGTAGAGCGTCTTTCCATCGGGTGACCAGTTGGCCCAGTCTTCGGCTGCCGCTTCGGCGATCTTGATCCAGGAGTTTTCGGGAACAGGCAGCGGGCTCTCGATGGGTGCGATGGCGATCCACGAACGATTTGCCTCGAATCGGGCGGTAAAGCTGACCCATCGATCGTCAGGCGAGAAGTGACCGTAGATGAAATTGTAAGAAGGGTGCTTCAGTATCGGAGTCTGCTGATGTGAGGCGATGTCGAATAGGTTGATTTGATATGGAACGCTGCCGAAGACCAGGAGCTTCTTTTCGTCGTGCGACCAGTCTGTGGCTCGAAGGCAATTGTCACAGAGCTGTTCTGGCGAACCGCCGGGTGTTGAGACGTAGAGAACCCTCTTGTTAGGTTCGAAGGATGAGAATGCGACTTTGCTGCCGGAGGGGCTGATAGCAGGGTAGCGTTGCACGAATGGAGAGTTGGCTACATGCGACTCCTGACCAGTAGCCAGGTTGAGCAGCCATATGTTCAATGTTCCTGATTGGTTGGAGGAAAACGCGGCGCTGCCGCCATCGCTCGATAGGGATAGGCCTTCACGGCTGGCGATTCCTTGTGTGATCTGCTGAAGCGTTCCCTTTGGTTGTCCCCTATTTAGGTCGAATGGCAAATTCCAGATCTCGGCTTTGATCTCTGAATTTGTGAAGGCAATGGCGCCATTCAATGCACAGGACGGATCCAACTCGTTCCCAGCGCCGGTTGTCAATCTTTTGAAAGCGCCGCTCACCTTTCCGGTTTCAAGTGATATTCCGGTTTGCCAGAGATTCGACGTGTCGCCGCTTGGAGCAGAGTAAACAATGTCGTTTGACGGCAGCCAACAGTATGGCGATGGAACCAAGGGTTCGGGCCATGGATTCGCCAATGACTGTTTGTATGAGGGTCCCGTTCCCTCTTTACTGGCGCGGACCAACGCGTCATACATTCCGGTGCGGAGAGCAGGGCCTCCGTTTGTGGAAACGATCCACCAGTCAAGGGAGGAACTATCGTAGGTCTTGTCGTTCGAGATGTATCCGATGACCAAAAGGTGCCTGCTGTCCGGAGCCCAGATGGGAGAGCGGGCAGCCGCAAAATTTGTCCCTACCTGTTGTGGATTTCCGCCGGCTGCTGGGACCACCCAGACGGTGGCGCTGCCAGGTACCACTAACGCTACATGTTGGGCGCCTATCCAATAGGCCACTTGCGAGCCGTCGGGCGAGAATCTGGGCTTTCGTCCGCTCCGAGCCAACAGCCTTGCTTCGCCGCCAAAGGCTGGGACCTCGAAGATGCCGCCGCCGTCTCGATTGGAGACGAAGACAATCCTGCTGCCATCGGGCGAGAAATCAGGCTCTGTGTTGTTGGCGCCATCGAAGGTCAATCGAATCGGATCGCCGCCGGCAATTTGTTTGACGTAGAGGTCAAACTTACCTTCGGCGCTTCGATCGGATGAGTAAGCCACGAGCTTGCCGTCAGGTGAAATGGCGGAATTATTCGAGGATCCTCCGTCGGCGGTGAGGCGCGTAATCCGCCAGGGAGACTCCGTTGCCGGAGCACGATGGAGTTTCCAGCCAATTACGAATGAAATCAGGCAGGCGGCGATTGCAAGGGCTGCGAGGAGCCAACGTGTTGCAGGTGAGAGGAATGGGGATTTGGCGGTAGCGGGAATTTGGACCGGCTGAGGAAGAGACGATGTGGCGGTGAGGCTGGCTGAAGTTGAGGGGAGTTGTTCGACTGTGCCGATGAAGCGGTATCCGTGGCTGGGGATGGTTTCGATGTAGCGGGGATGGTCGGCCGAGTCGCCGAGGGTGCGGCGGAGTTTGTTGATGGCGGCGTTGAGGCCGTGCTCGAAGTCGACGAAGGTGCCTTCGCTCCAGATTCGGTCGCGGAGTTCTTCGCGTGTGACGACCTCGCCGGGGTGAGCGAGGAGGATGAGGAGGATTTGAAACGGTTGACCGGGCAGGCGAATGCGAACGCCTGCTTTGAGCAATTCGTCCACGGCTGGGTTGACTTCATATGGTCCGAAGGCCAGCCGAGTTTGGGACTGGGGCTGAGTGACCATGAGTTTCGCCGACTGGAGAGAAGTCTACTACGCGGATGTTCTCCGGATGATACGGCAAAGCAACGGCAATGATTTGAGGAGATTAGCTGATGAGGTGGATTTTGAGCCGCAAATGACAGCGGAGGCATGGATGCAAAAGGTGCAGGGTTGTAGGGTTTGCCGCATTGATGAAGTTCATCCCAGGAGGCCATGACTACCATGCCTACTCGATGCAAGCTGGTCTTCTCGCTGGTGGCTGTACTTGTGGCAATCGCTATTTCGGCATGCGCAGCCCCACTCGCTTCTGTAGTGACGGGAAATCCGGGAGCCCAAGCTCAGGCGCCTAAGCCCCACTATGTCGTCACGGATCTTGGCGTGTTGGGATCCGGGACGAATAGCTCGTCATTTGACATGAACAATGCGGGCTGGGTCGCCGGGTCTTCGAACCTGACTCCCGGTGGACCCCAACACGCATTTCTTTGGTATGGCGGAGGCCCCTTGAAGGACCTCGGCACACTCGGCGGGCCAGGCTGCCCCAACTGCAACAGCGGCGCAGACGGGCCAAACATCTTCGGAGCGGCGCCGGTTGGTTCTGAGATATCCAACCTCGATCCAAATGGTGAAGACTTTTGCGGTTACGGAACACACCTTCAATGTCTCGGGGCCATTTGGCGAAATGGCAAACTGACAGCGCTTCCGAACCTGCCGGGCGGCCACAATGCCAACGCCTTCGGCATTAATGATCTCGGCCAAGTCGTAGGGTTTGCAGAGACCGGCATTGCCGATCCCACTTGTGCCACTGCAACGCCCTTTCAAGTCTTTCAATTTCAAGCGGTCACCTGGGAGCCAAACGGCGAGATCCGGCAACTCTCTCCGCTCAAGAAAATGGGTGACACCGTCGCATACGCCTTCGGCAACAACGACCTGGGCCAGACCGTCGGATCGTCGGGTACATGCGCGACTCAGGGCCTGCCTCCTGCGAACGTAACTGGGCTGCACGCTGTCCTTTGGGAAAGCGACGGCTCACCCACATACCTAGGGACGCTTGGAGATGCGAACAACACGACGAGCAACGCTGCCAGCAGCGTCAATAACCTCGGTCAAGTGGTTGGCACGTCTCAATTCACCGACGGCACTGTTCACTCCTTCCTGTGGACCAGGGCGACTGGGATGCAGGATATCGGCACACTTCCCGGCGCCTTCGCAACCGTCGCCGGTTGCTGCCGAACCATTAATAATCTGGGCGAAGTTGTTGGCTTCTCAATCAGCCAAAACGGGTCCACCGCTTTCCTCTGGAGAGACGGGATCATGATGGACCTTAACACCCTCATCCCAGCGAATTCGTCGTTGTATCTGCTGGGCGCTTACTCGATCAACGATGCCGGAGAGATCGTGGGCCAGGCTTGCGTTTTGCCGGATTGCACCGAATTGCACGCTTTCATTGCGACTCCCTGGGGGCGATAAATGCGTGCTGTTGCGAAGGCGGAGTCAAGGCGAATAGCGGGCTTCGCGGGGAAGTGAGGAGTTGTAAAAAGGAGGAGATATGACGTCCAAAGTTTTGTGTTGCATCAATGGCGTGGCCGGGACGATCTTTCGACCCGTGCGAAGTCGTTTCCTGACGTCGTCCGGCGTTGCCGGTCTTGGCTTCGCACTTGTTGGCTTCGGCGGGTTTACACCGGTTCCGCAGCAGGAGTTGGGCATTCATTTGCGTTACACGATCCAGGATCTCGGTGTTGTCGGGGCAAATCCGAACGCGCCGGGGCAACCACTTGTGATTTCGAATAGCGGTTGGATCGGCGGTGCAGCCGGCGTTGGTGCGGCCGAGCACGCCGTTCTTTGGTACGGGGGAAGGATGATTGACATCGGAATCCCTGGCCTTGGCGGCAAGAACAGCTTTGGGTATGGTGTAAACGATTTCGGCATGTCTACAGGCGAGGCTGAGACTTCGGAAGCGGATCCGACCGGGGAGGACTTTTGCGGCTTTCAGATAGGGGGCTTCTCGTTGTCGCCTACGCAGTGCGTTCCTTTCATCTGGGTGAACGGCCGGATGTTTCCGCTCCAAACACTGGGAGGCGTGAACGGGATCGCCACTCAGATCAACAATAGCGGCGCGGTAGCCGGCTACGCGGAAAACACTACGCTGGACCCGGGCTGTACTGCGCCCCAGAAATACCAGTTCAAGCCGGTGGTCTGGTCTAACGGCAGAGTTCGGCAACTCCCAACGGGGAAGGATGCGGATGGACTGGCATTTGCGATCAACGAACTGGGCAATGTGGTTGGCTCATCGGGAACCTGCGCCCCGTACAACTTCATATGGGGATTCTATTTCGCACCGACGCATGCTTTGCTTTGGCAGAATGGGGTTGCCACCGACCTCGGCAATCTGGGAGGAGTGTCGAACAACCTGGCCCACGACATCAACAATCTCGGTCAAGTAGTGGGAGGCTCGGATATTTCGGGCGACCTGACTTCTCACGCTTTCCTGTGGACTCCGGGAACGAAGATGCTGGACCTAGGTACAGTTGACGGCGACTACTTCAGCTTCGGGCTCGGCATCAACGACGCCGGTCAGATTGTCGGCGTTTCGGCGAATATGGATTTCAGCGTGGTTCGTGCGTTTGTGCGCCAAAATGGAGCGCTTGTGGACCTCAATAGTCTTGTCGCGGGGAAGAATTCGCTGTATCTGATGACCGCCTGCTCGATCAATTCCATGGGGGAAATCATCGGGATCGCAGTCGACCCGAATACGGGCGAGACGCACGGCTATCTGGCAAAACCAACCCTGGCGCTTTGAGCCAATAACTAAAGACCGGGGGGCGCTTGCAACTTTGGATACGGGATTTCCTGTGCTTGCTGTGAGATTGCAAAGGCGCAGCTCCGGTCTTTAGAGCACACGTCGTCGATGGAGCGAGGTAGATATCCCATGTCGACAACTCCTGTGAACGGAGCCACCTGGTGGGCGCGCAATTCGTCGAACTCCACAAAGAACTTTTCATCGAGCTTGATCCCCCTTTGGGTTTGCATCGATCTTCACCATCCAACTCCGTATGCCGTCGGGATAGAACTGCTCGTCCCACGGGAGTAGAGCGAGTTCGTAAAGTAGACCCGCTTGCCGTCGCGGCTGATTTCGACCATCTGCGGACCGCTGTTGAGAGCCTGCGTGGGCTTCTTCGCGTGGGCCGCCCGGCGCATGATGCCACCGAGGTGGATTGCGCCGGTCTTCTTCGGGCTGGCGGGATCGGAGACGTCATACTGGATGAACTCACCTGTCCCCCAGCACGAAACATAGAGGAAGCGGTCGTCGAGTGAGAGGTTGATGTCGGTTACCAGTGGTGGCACCGCCTTGAAGCCCTTGAGGAGCGGCGGCAGGTTTTCCGGATCGGCCGGCTCGGCGGGAATTTCAATCACTTTGCGTACTGCCCACTTGCTGTTCTTGCCGCCATTCTCGCGATACCACATCCAGATGGAGGACGAAAGGTCTTTCAGCGAACTGACCACACCGACGAATCCAAAAGACTTTCGAGGATCGTGCGCCGGCCGAAGCTCCAGCACCCTTTGTTGCTCCGCTCCCAGGTCGAGTTCTTGCAGACATAGGAGCGCTCACGAAGGAATACCTCGCCTATATGGAACGGCATCCGGAGATGCTCGACCAGCATAAGGCCCTTGGCTTGGCCGCTTCGATAAGAGAAGCCCATCCATGCTCGGCAAAATAAGGAAAGCTTAGAAGGAGCTGGCGCTACAAATGGCGTCGATGGCTGAGGTCAGGCAAAAGCTTTACAAGCGATGATTCATACCAGCGATAGAGGATGATGCGACACAGACCGTCCTGAAAACGCTAAGATAATCGTCCGGATGGTACAGGCGGCGGACCATTCCAGTAGTGGTAATCCCGAAGGGATTTCCAAGGAGTGTGGGAAGGGTGGAAAGCCGGCTTCTTGCTTTCCATGCTTTCCATACTCTGTCATTTCCATGGCCTGCTTTGGAAACGCGTTTCACAAAGTCACAATCACCCCGAAGGCCCGTTTTGGGAACAGGAACCAGTTGTCCGAGATGCGGACTAATCAGACGCGCTTGGGTCCAGAAATTCTATTCGAGCTCGTCACAACGCGTCTCAGCGAGCGCCAAATCGCGAAATGCACTCAACGAGAAACAATTATCAGCATCAGCACAAGGCAGTGAATCTGTTGAAACCAAGACTGCATCGATCGTCAGCTTTCCGGGGGGGCGGCACAGCCTGCAATTTTGACACACCAAAGGAGCCAGAAGTGTGTATATTGGCGACGGCTGACACGGAGAAGCGAGTCCTTCGTTGTAGGGCTCTTTGGGAGGTACGCGTCATGCAGGGACCCAAACGAGCGCTGTCCATCTGCCTCAGCATCAGCCTGACATTGAGCGTCGTCGATCTCGACGGCTGCAAAAAGAAGCCGGATCAGGCTGCGGGAAGCCAGGGGCAAGCGCCGGCCGCCACCTACGCTGCCCCCACGCCGGATCAGCTTTATCAGCTCGTTGCTCCCATTGCATTGTTCCCGGACAATCTGCTGGCGCAGGTGCTCGCCGGTTCAACCTATCCCGACCAAATCACCGCTGCTTACAACTGGACCAAGCAGAATCCAAACCTGAAGGGCGAGCAACTGATGCAGACGGTTGACCAGCAATCCTGGGACGCCGGTGTCAAAGGCCTCACGCAGTTTCCAGACGTTCTCAGCCAGATGGCAACAAACCTCTCCTGGACCTCAGCTCTCGGAGACGCCTACTTCAACGTTCCGCAGGACGTGATGAACGCCGTGCAGGTCATGCGCCAGCGGGCGTACCAGGCAGGAAACCTGAAGAGCAACCAGCAGCAGAACGTGTCAGTCGAGAATCAGGCGCCCGGGGCAGCGCCCGCACCAGCCTCGTCCGGCGAGGCGCAAACCACGGTGGTGCAGCCTCCGCCGCAGACCATCATCATTCAACCGTCGCAGCCGGAGGTCGTGTACGTTCCCACCTACAATCCGACGGTGGTCTATGGAGCGCCGGTAGCGACGTATCCCGGATATTCGACTGGCGACATGGTGGCTACGGGCCTCATCTCATTTGGGCTGGGCATTGCGGTTGGCGCGGCCATCAACGGCGGCGGTTGCTGCGGATGGGGTTATAACTCATGGGGATGCGGATGGAACAACTCGTCGGTGGTTTACAACCGCAACGTCTATGTCTCGAACTCGAACACCTTCGTCAACCGCAACAGCTACTACCGCAACGCGAACTACAACAACGTAAACCGCAACAATATCAATCGCAATAACATCAACACGAACGACATCAACCGCAACAATATCAACCGCAATAATCGAGTCAACAACTTCGACAACGCAGCGCGCAACAACAACGGCACCGCTCCGCGTTTCGATCAGAAATACAATCAGCAGCAGTTTCGAAACAATCAGGCAAATCCTGGCCAGAACAATCGCCAGCAGCTGGGTGCGGCCAATCAGCCCAGAGTGAATCAGGGAGGCGCCAATCAAGCCAGGCTGAATCAGCCGGGAGCGAATCAACCGAGGGTCAATCAGCAGCCCGCCGGCGCGAGGGGAAACCAGAACCCTGGAGGCAACTTGAACCAGACGCAGCGCGACCCGGCTCGCGGATATGGACAACAGCCCAGCCGCGGAACCAACACTGGTGCCTTCAGCGATTACAGCGCGGGAGGCAACACCCGAACAAACAGCGCCCGCGGACAGCAGAGCCTGCAAGGGAACCGGAATGCCGGTGGCGGCGGTGGCGCGCCACGGCCCGCTGCACAACCAGCTGCACGGCCTGCTCCATCACAGGGTTCGCGCCCGGCACAGCGACCGGCGGGCCAGCGGCGCTAATCGTCATAACGCAGCGGCTCAAGGACAGGAGGGTAAGTTTGATGGCTCCGGAAACACGTTCGCACAAAGCGATTCTGTTGGCCTGTCTTTCCCTGATCGCAGGGGGGCTGGCGCTTCTGCCAGCGTACGCGCAACAGAGCAACGAGAAGACCTTCCCGTCGCCGGGTGCCGCTGTGCTAGCTTTTTACAACGCGGCAAAATCCAATGACGCTCAGGCGATGGAAGCAATCTTCGGTACGAATGCGAATAAAATTCTGCACACAGGCGACGACGTTGCGGACAAGAACATGATCGCTAACTTCATTCGCCGCTACGATGAAATGCACCGCGTCGTCATCGAGCCCGACCAGACTGCGACTCTGTACATCGGCGCGGAAAACTGGCCCGGACCGATTCCCATCGTGAAGAACAGCAGCGGCGCCTGGTATTTCGATACCGAAGCCGGGATGAAGGAAATTCTCTACCGTCGCGTAGGGACCAATGAGAACGATGCCATCGAGGCTCTGTACGGGCTGGCCGACGCGCAGCGCGAGTACGCCTCCGAGCCGCGCGACGGTCAAAAAACAAAGCATTACGCGCTGAAGTTCGTCAGCACGGCGGGCAAGCAGGATGGACTGTACTGGAAGACACAGGACAATGAGCCGCCGAGCCCCATTGGGCCGCAAGTCGTAGACGCGACCAATGAAGGCTACAGCTTGCGGCAGGGCCAGGAAACGCCTTTCCACGGATACTACTTCCGTATGCTAACCAAACAGGGGACCGCGGCGAAGGGCGGCGCTCGCGACTATGTCGTCAACGGCCAGCTCACGCGCGGCTTTGCCTTCGTCGCTTACCCCGCGGAATACCGCAACTCCGGGGTGATGACTTTCATCGTCAACCAGGATGGCGTGGTCTACGAGAAAGACCTCGGTCCGGACACCGTGAAGCTCGGCGCCGCCATGTCAGAGTACAACCCGGATGGGACGTGGAATCGCGAGGATTAGGTGGAGCTCGAAACCAAAGACACTGTCTGGGTGCCCAGGACGCCCAACGTGCCGGAGGCGTGTTGGGTAGTAAACAAGTAGAGGAATGTCAAGAGAAAAACCTACCCTTTCGGTTGGATGCCGGGTCCATTGTTGTCTCGGCATTCAGCCCCACTGTTTGAGCGTGCACTCCTTCACCGAGAGTGGTCTTCCTCTGGCCGAGTGTCCGGTTTCGTCTTCGCGTGCGCAGCGGAGATAGGCTTCCTATCCCCTGTGGTTCCATTTCGCTGTCGTGACGGCGCCAATCGTTTTCTGAAACCACAAGCCTGACGGTTGTCCACTGGATGAGTGGCAACGCATGGTCCTATTGGAGACTCGTGGCCTATGGCTTTATTCGATTGTCCGAGGGGGCATAGGATGCAATCAACACCTGCCCCAAGTGCAACGAGTCTAGCCCAGCTTCCAGAAGATGTGCCTTTCGACTGAGCGAGTCAATGCGCTCATCGACATCGATGAGTGCATTGCCCCTGTAGGCGCCAGTTGACAAATTGAGGTCACTACTACAGACCCGCGAGCGGACACTCCAGTCCTTGATTATCCGTAAATCCGATGATTCTGAACGGGTTCGCGCCATGGCATTTTGGCCCATTGCATGCTCGTTCTTTTACTGAAGTATTAGGGAACTCCCATGACACAGCCTCCGTATCGTCGCTTCGCACTCTTGGCAGTCGCCTTGATCATAATCGTAGCCATCGGTTCCCAGCCCCGGCACGCCGGGGGCCCAAATAAGTCGATTTATCCTGAAGTCGGCGATTGCGAAGACGCGGGCACGGTCCGCGGAGCTACTTACCGTTGGCCAGTAACAGGAGCCGGCGCGACACACTCGATGGTCCCCAGGGGTTTTGAAGTGACGTCGTAGACCACGTGGTTGAAGACGCGGGCTTCACTCACAATGCGATTGGAGATGCGTTTCAGGAGATCGTGCGAGAGTGGAATCCCGTCAATGCTATTCGCGTGAATGTCTCTCCGACTCCAGAATGGGTCGACCGACTGAGATCACGACTCGACGCACTGGAGTGCGAAGTCATCCCAGTTTGGTGGCCCAGTCGGCCGACTCTGACGGTAACCGACTAACGTGATGGGTGGCATGTCGAAGTTTGCGTAGCTTTGGCGAACTTGGCGTGTCACGGGCCAACCGGAACTAATCCCGTAGTGCCCGCAAATGTATGGTCCGCCGTCTGACTGCAAGGGAAAAGTTGGTGGATGAAGAAAGTCTGCGTCAATGTATCCGACCTGTGTGTGGAGAGGATCTCCTGGCCATGATGAGATACGCGCGTGCCTGTCCTGATAAGTCGGCCGGTCGTTGAAGACCATTTGCAGGCGCAGGGTTCAGGCACGCCGTTATGACTGTTCTTCCATCTGACTATTCCTGTGCAGACCTCGGTGGGAAAACTCTTGTCGTCGTCATAGGGTGGGAAAGTGGGAAGCGCGTGAGCGCGTTCCAAGCCGGAGCGTCTTTTCCACCCTTGCTTACGCGGTAGTCGGGTTCGGAAGCGCTCGGTAGTCCTCACCGGTCGACAATACCGCCCATGCGATCCGGGCCAGCTTGTTCGCCATCGCAACGATCAGCACGTTACGCGGTGCCCTGGCTTCGAGCGCAGTCATCCATGAGCCCATCGGCGCTCGCTCGCGCTTCAGACGAAGGACAGCCGCGCGTGCTCCATGGATCAGAATTTTGCGTAGATAACGGTTGCCGCGCTTGCTGATGCCGAACAGCTTCGCCTTACCGCCGGTGGAGTACTGTCTGGGCACAAGCCCCATCCATGCCGCGAACTCCCGCCCCTTTCTGAAGGCAGCGCCGTTGCCGATGGCAGCGACAATGGCAGTTGCGATCAGCGGTCCTATGCCCGGGATCCGCTGCAGCCTCTGGCAGGCGGCGTCTGAGGATGCGATCTGCTCGACCTCCATGTTCATCTCGACGATCTGCTGTTCCAGCTCCTTCCACTCACTCCACAGCAGAGCGAGCAGGTTGCGCATACGCGGCGTCAGGTTCTGGTCGGCGTTCTCCAGCACCTCCGGAATCTCCTTGCGCAGCTTGGCTGGACTCTTGGCGAAGACCATACCACGTTCAAGCAGGAAGGCACGGAGCTGGTTGATGACTGCAGTGCGGCGCGAGATCAACCGATCCCGCACACGATGGATCGCCTGAAGATCGAGCTGATCATCCGTCTTGATGGGGACGAAGCGCATGTTCTGTCGATCGACGGCCTCGGCGATGGCTTCGGCATCGAGGAAATCGTTCTTGTTTGATTTCACAAACGGCTTCACGAACTGCGCCGGGATCAGCCGCACATCGTGGCCTTGCTCGCGTAGCGCACGGCCCAGGAAGTGCGCCCCCGAGCAGGCCTCCAACCCAACTAGAGAGGTCTGCAAGTTCGCCGTGAACGTGAGGAGTTGCTTCTGGGTGAACTTTTTTCGCAACACCACCTTGCCGCCGTCGCCAAGTGCCACCAGATGAAAGGTCGTCTTGCCAAGATCGATGCCAACCGAACGAATCTGCATGTCGATGATCCTCCTTGGATAAACCTGCCACAAGACCGCCACTCCGAGTGGTTGATCAAGCGGCGGACCATCTCATTAGTCGGGTTTTGACCAAGTTCACCTGGCGAGCACGGCCAGCGAGCCGAACTTGGCGAAAACCCCGTTTTCGTGAACTACGTCTCACGTCTAGATTGGAGGTTGGCCCTTCGCAGGCTGTGGGCTAGTAAACGCAAGCGCGATTGTCGTTCCCTAATGACTCTCGGTGAGTGCCTTGGCGATTTAGTATGCGAGAACGAGGTATTTTGATGAGGCTTGACGAACAGCCAGATGCAGTTATCGAATCGCTGCGACACGTATTTCAGCGCCAGCGAAGCAGCTTTCGCCAATGCACTCCTCTCGGACTTGGGAAACGGCTGGAAGCACTGGACATCTTGTTGCAGAGCATCGTCAACCGTCAGGACACGATAATTGAGGCAGTAAAGGCAGACTTTGGCCAACGCTCCGCCAGGGAGACTCGCCTGCTGGAGATCTTCCCGTTGGTTGACGAGATTCGGTATCTGAAACGCAATCTCCGCCGATGGACGCAAACTCGGAGCGCGACGGCGAACTGGCAGTTCCTGCCCAGCCGCGCAAAGATCGTCTATCAGCCTTTGGGGGTGGTAGGAGTCATTGGTGCGTGGAACTATCCAGTGTTATTGACACTGTCGCCCCTGGCAAATGCGATTGCAGCAGGCAATCATGTCATCGTTAAGCCGTCTGAACTTGCACCCGCAACCGCGGAGACGTTACGACAGATGATCAGTGAAGGATTTCCCGAGGAATATGTAACTGTTGTCACCGGAGGTCGAGAGGTTGCGTCGGCTTGTTCCGCGTTGCCGTTTGACCATATTCTCTTCACCGGTTCCCAAGGCGTTGGCAAACTCGTAATGAAGGCGGCTGCAGAGAATCTCACGCCCGTCACACTCGAATTGGGCGGAAAGTCGCCAGCTTTAGTGCATGAATCCTATTCAATGGCAACAGCGGCAGATCGTATATGTTCCGCAAAATTCTGGAATGCTGGTCAAACCTGCGTTGCTCCGGACTACGTGCTTGTGCCTTCCACCAAGATGGACGAGTTTGTTCACAAATGCGAGATAGTCATATCGAAGCGGTATCCTCATCCGGCTTCCAATGCGGACTACACGCACTTGATCAGTCAGACAGCCTGGGAACGGATGCGAGACCTCGTGGATGATGCGCAGAGTAAAGGGGCGCGCGTTCTTCAGGTCGATTCGAAGCATGGAGATGTTCCTGTTGGAAGTCGATTCTTTCCCCCTACACTCATTCTTGGTGCAAACGACTTGATGCGAGTGATGCAGGCAGAAATCTTTGGCCCGATCCTGCCGATAGTGGAATATTCGGTGATCGACGATGCTCTGGGCTTTATCAACGCTCGACCACGCCCGCTCGCTCTTTACTATTTCGACCGGAACAAATCTCGAGTAAAGAAGATACTGGAACGGACAGTCTCAGGTGGCGTTACGATCAACGACTGTATTTTTCACTTCGTTCAGCACCAACTTCCTTTCGGCGGCGTAGGACCAAGCGGCATGGGCGCCTATCATGGTTTTGACGGATTTAGCGCATTTTCGAAGAAGAAGGGCGTATTGCTTCAAAACTCATTGGTCGGATCGTTTCTCGACGGTGCATTGAAGCCACCCTATACGTCTTGGACAGACCGCGCCATCGGACTTTTGGTGGGACAAAATAAGATACGTCCTATCCAGAAAATGATTCTTCGGTAGGAGTCACGGCATGCCGTCCCCGCCGATGATTTTTTGCTTCAGCGTGATTCTTTGTCCGGCTGGACTCATTCCAGATAAGAATGCCCGGCAAAGGCACTTCTTGTGCACGGCTCGAAGCTCCTCCGAATGAACCGACGATTGCCTGGACGTCAATACGCAGACCATCACCGAACTCCCTGAAAAGTCGGTTTTTCGACAAGTTTGCCGCTCAGTTGGCGAAAACAGGCCAAGCAGGTAGTATCCCCTCGATCCCACTCCCTGCCCCTGACGTCTTTCTAAGCCGCTTTGCCTCGCCAGAACGAATCTCCCGCAAAGTCGGGCGGGCTCAACCGGTCGATGCAACACTGGCTTGCAGTTTACTGGCCGGCGTTTCAAAGCCCAAAGTTTGTCGCGGGCGTTGATTGAGGCGCAGAGCTACCTTGTTGAGATCGGCTTGAGTGTAACCGTCTTTGCTGGGCACTTTCACCAGCATGGTGAAACGCGAATGTCGTTCCACCAGGGTTGCGATGTGACTGTTCCTGCTGCCGCTAAGCAGGTCGCCCTCCCAATGGCCGGGAATAGCGCGGTCTTCAACCTCCGCAGGTCTTTCCCTAATAGAGATGGCATCGACGATCTGCCCGCGGGACTGCCCGTCAGCCCGCGCGTGCCGTGAGCGACGGATAAGCCGCTTGGACCTGAGGTGCTGAATCAGCTCTTTTTTCAGCACTCCCCGGGCCTGGATGAATAAGCTGCGGTAGATGGTTTCGTGGGACACACGCATGCTCTCGTTGCTGGGATAGTGGACCTTCAACCATGCTGAAATCTGTTCCGGCGACCAGTCCAGGATCAGTTTACTGGCCACGATCGTCCGCAGTTTCTCGTCGATGGCAAGAAGGCACACCTTGGGTCGCAGAGCTGACTCCCAGGCCCGACGATCGGCTTCGCTGGCTCGATAGAGTGGCCGCCCGCCGTGACGCGACACCTCCCGGCTCACTGTCGACACAGCCCGCTGCAACCCGCTAGCGATCTCACGAATCGACGAACCGGAAGCAATTCCTCGTGAGATGTCTTCCCGTTCGGCCAGCGTCAGCGTTCGCGGCGAACCCCGACGAGCAGCAGGAACTATCCCGCCGCGCTGCGTCAACAAGAACCGGATGGAACCATGGCCCTTACCAAAGGCGCGGCCAATCTCATGCAACGACTCTCCCGCCTTCCAACGGCGCCACATGTCGATCCGCTGTCCCGTGGAAAGCCTGTCCCGTTTTCCTTGTGCCATAAACACCACCTTTAGAAAATGAATTCATATCAGATGGTGTTGCATCGACCGGTTGAGCCCGCCCGGATTTTCGGCAACCTCTACCTTGAACTTACCGATAAGTGAGATGAGAAGGTCTTTCGGAAACGAGAGAGAGACTATGCGCATGAAAAGCCATCCGCAGTACTTCATCTCAAAACCACGCAGAAGTTCCAAGGTCGGGATAACGATCGGGATCGACCTTGGGGACATCTGGAGCCATTACTGCACGCTCAACGAAGACGGCGAAGTTGTAGACCGAGGCCGTTTCCGAACCAACCCGTCCGGAATAGATAAGCGCTTCCGGAATCTCGAACGAGCCCGAGTTGCCATGGAAACCGGAACCCATTCGATCTGGGTCAGCGAGCAGATCGAGGAACTTGGCCATGAGGTGATCGTGGCCAACGTGCGCGAGCTGCGGGCGATCTCGCACAGTGACCGGAAGAGCGACAAGGTGGACGCCGAGAAGATCGCCCGCTATGCACGGTTTGATCCGGAGATCCTGCGCCCAATCGCACATCGTACGGTGGCTCAGCAGGAGACGCTGACGCTAATCCGCGCCCGCGATGTCCTGGTGCGTCTCCGAACGGGCGCGGTGAACTCGGTACGCGGCCTGGCCAAGCCCTGCGGGTATCGGCTTCCTGCGTCATCCACACTGACCTTCGCGAAGCGTTGTCTGGCGGTGCTGCCGCCAGGTCTGGCTCAGGCACTTGGCCCTCTCCTCCATCAGATCGCCGATATGACGGTGACGATCAAGCAGTACGACCGGCAGATCCAGAGGCTGACCGAGACGGCGTATCCGGAGACGCAGGCGCTGATCAAGGTCTATGGGGTCGGCCACCTCACGGCGTTGACCTTCGTCCTGACGCTGGGCAAAAAGGAGCGCTTCCAGCGAAGTCGTGATGTCGGCTGCTATCTCGGCCTGCGGCCGAGACGCAGCCAGTCAGGTGACAGCGACCCTCAACTTGGAATCACCAAAGCCGGCAACGGTTACCTGCGACAGTTGCTGGTCGAGTGCGCCAACCATGTCATCGGGCCACATGGCAAAGCCTCCGCCTTGCGAGAGTGGGGTCTCAGCCTGGGTGCCCGTGGTGGAAGTCATGCGCGAAGACGAGCCGTGGTGGCCGTTGCTCGGAAGCTTGCTGTCCTGCTGCATCGCATCTGGATCACACAGGAGGTCTACGTGCCGTTCTACGAAGTAGCAGCTTGAGGCAAAGACGTTGAACTGTTGCGACGACCCCGCGTCCCGATGACTGCGCACGGGGTTGGGCCCGCAACGAGGCCGACCGATAACTGGCAGCATCACTTCTCCTACTGGACCTCAACCGGCACAGAGCCAAAGGCTCACACAAAGTGCGTATAGAAACACGGTGGAGAACAACATGCGTCGCAACCAATACAACAACAAAAAGCAAGAACCCCAAGAAGGAAAAAACGGAGGTCAACCCTTGACAGAAGTGACCTTCTCATAGAAACCCCCGTTTCTCGGGCAGTTACTACCGACAAGCCGACATCTCATTACTAATCCGTGTTCGATGAGCACATCGGCGATTTGGCAATCACGGAGTATGGCGCTGCTCCAGTTCAACTATCGCGGTACGAACAGCCTTTGCTGCGTGTCCGGATTGTTATTGAGGCGAGTGGCGTAGAGGCTTGATCCTCTACGCCACTCGCCTAGTTCAAGGCCACGCTTGTGGCTACGGATTGGGCACCGCGTCGTTGGCTGGCGTTGTTGTCCCGCTGGTTATGAAGGTGTAATCGTTCCAGCCGGTGATGGAGGGCTGTGCCGAGGTGGGAGACAGTGACACCGTCAACGCGTCGTCGGAGATCTGCGAGTTGGTCCCGCTTGTCGCGTTGTATTGCGTGGTGATTACGTTGTCCTCGCCTGAGGCGTTCAGGACGGAGATGGGCCTGTCATATCCGGCATTTAAAACTACCCATAGGCCATATTTGCCGACTTCTCGGAGTCTCTTTGTGAGATGGAATTCCTCTGCCTTCTTTCGCATCTGCTCTCTTCACGGGGTCCTACGATCATCACCAGCAATAACAGGTCAGTTCACTGTCGGCCGGGCAGCAACCCCGATTCTGGTAAGCGTCCTCGCTATTAGCGCAACCGCCCACGCCCAGTACGGAGAGTGGGCATGGATGAGCGGTAGCGCCACTTCACTTAGTGGGCAAACCGGCGTCTACGGAAGCCTCGGAGTTCCTTCTCCGGGCAACCTACCCGGCGCCCGTAGTGAAGCCACGGGTTGGACCGATAGCAACGGAAATCTCTGGCTGTTCGGCGGAAACGCAGGGGCTACT
The DNA here is from genome assembly GCA_963741395.1 of uncultured Acidobacteriaceae bacterium. Lineage (GTDB taxonomy): Bacteria > Acidobacteriota > Terriglobia > Terriglobales > Acidobacteriaceae > Edaphobacter. The sequence continues at coordinate 180,692 of CAVUHV010000005.1, read as the reverse complement.
CAAGGGAACTCATCCATCCACTTCAACGATCTCTGGGAGTTCAGTCCCGCCACAAATGAATGGACCTGGATGAGCGGATACGACAACACCGTAGCCGGTGTTTATGGAACACTCGGCGTTCCGGCCGCCCGCAACGTCCCGGGTTCACGCGAGAACGCAGTTGGTTGGGCCGACAGCAGCAGCAATCTTTGGCTCTTTGGAGGCTGGGGTTACGATTCCGCGAAGACATTCGGCGTCCTCAACGACCTTTGGGAATTCAATCCCACGACGAAACAGTGGACGTGGATGGCCGGTAGCAGCACTCTGCCAAATGCCAACGATACCTGCCAGCCCGGTGTCTACGGTACGTTGGGAGTCGCTTCTGCCGCCAATGTTCCGGGTGGCCGTCAATATGCAGCCGGTTGGACAGACTCCAATGGCAACTTCTGGCTCTTTGGCGGACCGGGCTGTGACTCCGCAGGCACTCAGGGTCTGCTCAATGATCTCTGGAAGTTCGACCCTGCCACGAACGAATGGGCCTGGATGGGCGGTAGCGATACAGTGCTGTACACAGCGTATGGCTCACCCGGCATCTATGGCACCCAGGGAGTCCCTTCTGTTAACAACATCCCGGGCGGTCGATGGATTTCCAGCGGGTGGACTGACAACAGCGGCAACCTCGGGCTCTTTGGCGGTGAAGGCTACGACTCCGTCGGCGCCCGCGGCTACCTCAACGACCTATGGAAGTTCAATCCTTCAACCAACGAATGGACCTGGGTAAGCGGAAGCAGCACACTGGGAACCAACAACTGCTATCAGCCTGGAAGTGAGTGTGCACAGTCCGGCGTCTACGGCACACTCGGTCAACCTGCCCCAGGAAACGTTCCCGGCGGCCGGATTGGTGCAGTCGGTGCATTCGACAGCAAGGGTAACCTCTGGCTCTTTGGTGGAAGAAACAATGCGGCGGGTGTTGACGATCTCTTCAATGACCTCTGGGAATTCAACCCACAGATGAACCAGCGGGTGTGGATGTCCGGCAGCAACACACAAGCCTGCTCCGTCAAGACAAACACTGGAAACTGTGCCATCGATGGACAAGACGGGGTCTACGGCACATTAGGGGTTCCCGCCGCCGGAACCTTCCCGGCAGCCGCTCAGATGGCGTTGCCTGGAGCGACAAAAATGGTCACCTATGGATCTTTGGCGGTCAGGGCCTCGATTCCGTTGGCAGTTCGTTGCCTCTCAATGACCTTTTGGAAGTATCAACTCGGGCAAAGCCCTACTGTGGCTCTCACCTCCAGCGCAAACCCTGTGTTTGCGCAGAACCCCGTCACTTTGACAGCATCCGTGACCGCGGCCGGCGGAACTCCCACTGGAACGGTGACCTTTCTCGACGGCACAACTTCCATCGGCACAGGCACCTTGAACTCATCGAGCGGCACAACGCTCTCCGTCAACAACCTGACCGTCGGGTCCCACACTATCACTGCCAGCTACGCGGGCGATGCAAATTACTTCGCTGCTGCCAACGCACCTCTGACCGAGGTAGTCGAGGACTTCAGCATCGCCGCCGGAGCAACCACCACGGCGACAATCAAATCCGGTAGCTCTGCGACCTACACCTTCACCTTCAATCCCGTCGCTCCTGCCACCACGTTCCCTTCGGCCCTTACAATTTCAGCGTCGGGTGGCCCTATAGGCTCAACCTACACTCTTTCACCCACAGCCATAGCGAATGGCGCAGGTTCCACACTCGTGACTGTAACAGTCGCCGTCCCATCGAATTCAGGCTCTTTGCGCAGCATCCCGCGGCGGCCCGAGGCTCCTCTGTCTCTCCCGTTTGCACTGGCCGCTCTTCTGATGCCACTGGCGGCGGGTAGGCTGGGCAAGGCAAGCAAACGGACCCGTGGCGTCGCCGCTTCACTGATCGCCGCCGGCATCGCTGCATCAGCCAGTCTGAGTGGCTGTAGCGGAGCAAGTCCGGCAACCACCAGCCAGCCCCAAACCTATACAATCACGGTGAGCGGAACCGCAGGCGCGCTCAGCCATTCCACCTTCGTTACGCTCACGGTCAATTTGAACCGTTACGGCAAACGGGCAGAGGCAAGGTTTGCACCCGCGTTAAGAAGCGCCTCGATCTGACAGACTCTTGGTGAAGAACGGTATCAGTCCCCCAGCGCAGCGAGACGAGCTCGCGCTCGCTGGTGTCGCGTGGAACGCTTCGGCGATCATCTGCTTGTTACTATGGCACAACAACTGCGGTGGTACCATCCGCCTGTCGTCGTCAACTCCTACTCTACGGGTTGTTACAACTGTGGAGGCTGGTCCACTGCCGGAACAGTAGCTGCAGGCGTCGCGGTTGGCGCAGTCGCTGGAGCAGCGGTCGCCTCGGCTAACAATAGCGCTGCAACGTCCAACGCCTATGCCGCTGGCGTGGCGACCGGGGCGGCAGCTGCTTCAGCAAACAACAACGCTGCTACTGCCAATGCTTACAACGCTGGCGTTGCAGCCGGAGCGGCAAGCGTTTCCTATTCAATGGGAGAGATCGTTGCTGTATCGCCCACAGGCTGTGCAACGCCCACGGTGGGCGGCATGACGTACTACTTGTGCGGTAACACCTGGTTTCAGCCAGCAAATGGTGTCTACTATCGTGTAGTGCCCGCTCCGTAAACATAGCTCGTCAGCGGTGTGGGACGCGCCCACTAAGGTCAACGGCTAGAAGACCACAGCAAACCTCAAGTCTGCGACCAAGTCTATCATAGTTCCGGAGAAAGACCGTGCACCAGAATGTCGAGAACAGCGTGCAGGCGAGCGAGCAGTTGTTCCGCTCGATCTTCGAGAATGCCCAACTTGGGATCACTTTCTTCAATATCGATGGCCGCGCAGTGTTCTCTAACCGCGCACTGCACCAGATGTTGGGATACACCGCCGAAGAGCTGAGTCACATCGAAAAATGGGACGAGATCGTTCATCCGGATGAACGCGTCTCCGGGTCGGAACGATATGCTGAGCTCGTCGAGGGGAAGCGGGACACCTACGAACGTGAACAACGCTTCATTCACCGTGACGGCCGCTTCGTCGTTGCCGACACGAGGTTTCAGCTGCTCAGGGATGCAGAGGGCAAGCCGCAATACGTTGTTGGTTTGATGGAAGACATCACGGAGAGCAAACGGGCGCAGGAGGAACGAAACCGCCTCGCGAAACAGATGGAGATGTTGCTGGAATCCACCGGTCAGGGCATTTACGGTATCGATCTGCAAGGAAACTGCACGTTCATCAACCGGGCTACCTGTGAATTGACCGGCTACCGACCCGAGGAGGTCCTGGGCCGGAAGATGCATGATCTGATCCATCACCACAAGCCGGACGGCTCCGTTTACCCCATCGATGAATGCCCCGTCTACCGCGCGTTCAAGAAGGGAGAAGGCTGTTGTATAGACACGGAAGTGATCTTCCGACGGGATGGTACCCCGATTCCGGTTGAATATTCCTCATTCCCAATTCTTGAGGGCGGAACGATCACTGGGGCCGTCGTCACGTTAGTTGATATCACAGAGCGCAAGCGGGCTGAGGAAAGGTTGCGGTCGAGCGAGCAACTCTTCCGTTCCATCTTCGAGAATGCCCAGATCGGGGTTGCCTATTTCAATATTGATAGCCAGGAGCATATCTCCAACCGCGCACTCCACGAGATGTTGGGTTACACCGGAGAAGAGTTAAGCCGCCTCGGGCAATGGGACGAGATTGTAGCTCCCGAGGATCGTGCATCCGGGGCGGAACGATATGCCGAACTAGTTCAGGGAAAGCGGGACAGTGACGAATATGAACAAAGCTTCATTCGGAGTGACGGCCGCATTGTTGTTGCCAACGACAGGTTTCAGTTGGTCAGGGATGCAGCCGGCAAGCCGCAATACATTGTCGGCCTGACGGAAGACATCACGGAACGGAAGCGTGCCCAGGAGGCCCTGCAGCAGAGCGAGAAGCTCTTCCGTTCGATCTTTGAGAATGCCCAAATCGGGATCAGCATATTTGGGATAGATACTCAGGCACATTTAACGAACCGCGCGATGCAGGAGATGTTGGGCTACTCCGAAGAGGAGTTGAGGGGTGTGGAGCAATGGGATGGGATTGTTCACCCGGAAGATCGCATCTCTGGTGCGAAACGGTATGCAGCAATCATAGAGGGTAAGCGAGACGCGGACGAGTACGAGAATCGCTACGTCCGTCGCGACGGCAGCATCGTCGTTGCCACCGGGAGATATCAGTTGCTTCGGGACGCCGCAGGCAAGCCACAGTACCTCGTTGCCCTGACGGAAGACATCACGGAACGCAAGCGTGCCCAGGAGGCGCTGCAAGAGAGTGAGCAGCTTTTCCGCTCCATCTTCGAGAACGCCCCCGTCGGCATCGGCCTCTACAACGTCCCAAAAGCTCAGTACTTCACCAATCGCGCCTTGCACGAGATGCTCGGTTACACTCACGAAGACTTGAGCTCCGTGGGGAAATGGGACCAGATCGTCCATCCCGATCAACGTGCCTCGGGCGCAAAACGATATGCGGAGCTCCTCGCAGGCAAGTGCGACAGAGACGAATGGGAGCAACGCTTTATCCGCAGTGATGGCCGCATCGTCATTGCAGATGGCGCCTTCACTGTCATTAGAGATTCCGCCGGCAATCCGCAGTTTCTCCTCAACACGACCAAAGACATCACGGATCGCAAGCAGGCCGAATCGGATCTCCTCGCTGCCAAAGAAGAAGCCGTGGCCGCCACAAAGGCCAAGTCCGACTTCCTCGCCAACATGAGCCACGAGATCCGCACGCCCATGAATGCGGTTCTCGGAATGACCCACCTAGCCCTAAAGACCGACTTGACAGCGAAGCAGCGCGACTATCTGACGAAAACAAAGGTTGCTGCTCAGGCCCTCCTCGCCATCATCAACGACATCCTCGACTTCTCGAAGATCGAGGCTGGCAAGATGGACGTGGAAAGTACGGAGTTTCGCCTCGATCAAGTACTTGAAGACCTCTCCTCCGTGGTCTGCCAGAAGGCCCGTGACAAAGACCTGGAATTTTTGATCGCCCCGCCGAAGAATCTGCCGCCGAACCTTGTCGGCGACCCTTTACGCCTTGGTCAAATCCTGATCAACCTGGTAAACAACGCGGTCAAGTTCACGGAACGCGGCGAAGTGTTAGTGACCGTTGCACTAGAGGAGCAGTTAGCAGACCACGTGAAGGTGAGGTTCTCCGTCCGCGACAGTGGTATCGGCATGACGTCCGAGCAGAGTGCCAAGTTGTTCCAGGCGTTCTCGCAGGCAGACACTTCGACGACGCGAAAGTATGGCGGGACCGGGCTTGGGCTCTCGATCTCCAAACGCCTGGTTGAGATGATGGGAGGCTCCATCTGGGTCGAAAGTGAGCCTGGCGCAGGGAGCACCTTCCACTTCACTGCCTGGTTCGGGATTGGATCAGAGGGCAAACACAACCGCTTCATTCCTGATCTGGCGGGCCTCCGGGCGCTGGTTGTAGACGACAATGCGCAGGCGCGCGAGATACTCACCGAGGCACTGCGGGCATTTGCGCTTCGGGCCGACTCGGTTTCTTCAGGGGAAGACGCAGTGCGCGAAATAGTGGCCGCAGATTCGCTGGATCCTTATCGCTTGGTGTTGATGAATTGGCACATGCCGGGAATGGACGGACTACAGGCCAGCCGCATCATCAAGCGCAATGATCGTCTGCAGCATATTCCCAAAATCGCGATGGTTACGGCATTCGGGCGGGAAGACGTCAGGACGCACGCAGAGGAGATTGGCATCGATAGCTATCTGCTGAAGCCTGTCACTCAGTCGATGCTCTACGACACCCTGGTGGACCTGTTCGGCTTTGCGGGGCTCGAGGAACACCGTTCCGGTGAGAGGAAGGACGAAAGCACGGCGCATGATGCCACGGGAATCGGTGTTCTGCTGGTCGAAGACAACGAGATCAATCAGCAGGTTGCGACAGAACTACTGGAGAGCGCGGGAGCGATTGTAACTGTGGCCAACCATGGTGGTGAAGCCGTGAAAATCCTGACCGATGGAGACCAGGTCCCAGGGTTCGATGTGGTGTTCATGGACTTGCAGATGCCAGAGATGGATGGGTTTACTGCAACCAGGCTACTGCGGAGCGACCCACGTTTGCAGAAGCTTCCGATTATTGCGATGACGGCACACGCCCTCGTAGAGGAGCGGCAACGCTGCCTGGATGCAGGCATGAACGATCATGTGTCGAAGCCGATTGACCCCGATAACCTATTTTCGACCTTGATGCGCTGGGCGAAGCCCCGGCCTAAACAAGCGATCGAGTCCCAAGCATCATTCACCTCCATAAAAGCGTCCGACGAAGTCGTTCTCCCAGAAATCGCAGGGATCAATCTTGCAGATGGCCTGAATCGCGTTGCCGGCAACAGGCGCCTCTACCGTCACCTGCTGGGAGAGTTTGCCGCCAAGCAAGGCGATGCAGCCGCTCAGATTTCAACCGCGCTAGAAAGGGGAGACCTCAAACTTGCTGAACGCATCGCCCATACCGTGAAAGGCGTTGCCGGCAATATTGGAATCGCAGAAGTGCAGTCCGTGGCTCAAAAGCTGGAAAACGCACTTCGTGACGGCGACGGAAAGGTCTCAGCTCTGCTTGTTGAATTCGCAGGCTTGATGGGCGCTCAAGTTCATGCCATTGAGAAAGCCCTGCGCGACTCAGCATCCCCGGGCCCAGAGAAGATCCGGACCTCACCTCTCAATGCAGAGGCGGCAGCCGCCGCGATTGCACGGCTCAGAATCTTGCTCGAAGCAGGCGACGGCGATGCCGACGAATCGTTCCACACTCTACAGGACGCGGTAGGAGGCGCTGTCGAGAAGACGCACCTGGAGGAACTGAGTGCATCAATCAGCGACTTCGATTTTGACGCCGCGCTGGTGAAACTGGATGAGATCGCCAATCACTGCATAACGAAAATGGGATGACTCATGAACCAGGCTGATCAGAAGAAGACGGTGCTGCTGGTGGATGATGCTCCCGCGAACATCAAAACCGTGCAAGCGATCTTGAGGGACCTGTACAAAATTCGCGTCGCAGCGAGCGGGGTGAAAGCGTTGGAAATGGCGAGAATTGAACCTCCGCCTGACCTGATCCTGCTTGACGTCTCGATGCCCGAGATGGATGGGTACGAAGTGTGTATCCAGTTGAAACTGGATCCGAAGACGCAGGACATACCAGTCATATTTCTTACGGGACAGACGCATGTCGAGGAAGAAACAAGGGGATTCGATGTCGGTGCAGTGGACTACATTCATAAACCGTTTTCCCCCGCGGTCGTGAGGGCGCGAGTGCAAACGCACCTCGCGCTTCGCGGGACCCGCGAACAGCTCGCACGGCAGTTACTCACGATCCAGAAGGAGTTGGAGACAGCGCGGAAGATCCAATTGTCCATTCTTCCATCCGGGATCCCGAAGATCGAAGGCCTGGACATTGCTGCACGCTACGTCCCCATGACATCGGTCGCCGGCGATTTCTATGACTTCATCGTTGTGGATGAGAAACACATCGGGATTCTTGTGGCCGATGTGTCCGGACACGGAATGCCTGCCGCACTTATCGCCTCGATGCTGAAGATCGCACTTCCAACTCAGGGGGCACACGCTGCCGATCCAGCGCGAGTGCTATTGGGCCTGAATCAAGCGCTGTGCGGAAAGTTCCAGGACCATTTCGTCACGGCAGCATACCTGTTCCTGGACATGGAAAAGCTAACGCTGACTTACGCTGGTGCAGGTCACCCGCCCTTGCTTTTGTGGGACGGATCACCCAAAGGGGTGCGTGATGTGGTGGAAAATGGTTTGTTTCTGGGAAAATTTCCGTTTGCAACCTATTCTTCAGTAGAGTTGGCGATCAAGCCTGGTGATCGAGCTTTGCTCTACACTGATGGAATTTCGGAGACGACGAACCCAGCGGGAGTCGAGTTTGGCACGGACTGCCTAAAGCAGTTTCTGGAGACGGTGCAAAGCACCTCGGCAGATCATTTTGCCAATTTACTGCTTGAGGAGTTGTCCCGCTGGTCGGCTCGAGAGCCCACCGAAGACTTCGATGACGATATTACGATGGTGGCAATCCACGTAAAGTGATTAAAGCAGTCGTAGAGATAGCTGGCGACGGACTCTCGCTGCGCTTCCAGACCGAGGCCACGAATTCCCTGATGGGCTGTCGAGACCCTCAGATAACTCATAAACTTGCCGTTTGCCATCAATCCTCGCTTCAAGGACATTTGCTTCAACGACGGTTGAAGCAAATGTCCTGAAAGGTAAGAAGCTACGGGATGCACCACACCTCAACAAATCGCCGACGCTCTAAATGAGAGGGGCATCACCGCCGCGCGTGGCGGAAAGTGGTACCCAATTCAGGTGCGACGCGTTGCGCAATAGAAAAGGCAGTAATTACGCCTTCGTAAAGTCGTCCGATGAACCGTACGTTTTTTTATCCATGAATGTCACAAAGTAAAACCGGGATGACATATGCATCATTGAGCGGCGATCAAGGAAAAATATTAAGTGACGCATTTACGAAAGTGTTTTCACCCGTGACAGATTGAGCTTGGATCTCGCAATAGCCACCGGTCCACCCTACGTAAGGGCTCGCTGTCCGGGTTCCGTTTTTTTGAGGGCTCGAACGGTCGCCGAAAAAGTCTTTTCACAATCGATTCCGACGCAGAGTGGAGTGCCCGGCCTTTTTTGTACCAGCTCTTTCAGCCTCCGCGCCTGGTCTACCTGCAAGCCGCCAAACTCCTTGCGCCATCGGTAGTAAGTCTGCTCGGTAATGCCACCTTCCCGGCACGCGATCGGAGTCGTCTTGCCGTTCGCAACCGCGACCTCGATCTGCCGCAGCAAACTCACGATCTGCTCAGGAGTATGCTTCTTTCCCTTGGCCATCTTCCGCTCCTTTTTGTCCAGTCTCTCTCATTAGAACTGGTACAAAAAAGCCCGGGCACTCCATGAGCCATCACGCGGATGGCACGGATGAGGGTTTGTTTAGCCGAACGGTCAAGCCGCCAGTTGGCAGGCCGAGCGAGCAACCGAATGGGAACCTTGTCCAATCGGAGGAGACGGCGGAATCGATTCACTTTGCACCTCCGCTGACCTTACGTGTCAGCTATGGCGCAACGCTAAGCCCGCTCTTCCCGGCGCGTCCAATTCCTATGCGGAAGTTCGTTATTCACCTTTGGAATAATGAACCTAAGAACCTAGTCACTAACGATCTCCGGTGAACCAAAATCTCTCGTGACACGAGCGTCTTTATCAATGATTGTGCTCGACAAGGGAACATGCCGTGCCATCGGCAAATTGAATCCGGGTCCGGCTGCGATATAGGGAATTGGAATAACGGGTTTCAGAAAGGGAATTGGACAGCAGCACTAGGTTCGCTCAATCGTGTGTTCAGGCTGACCGGATACAACTAGCTAGTTCTTTCCAGTGTTTCGGGGGACCACGTGTTCTCGTTTTGCAGCCAAAGGAGTTTTCCTCATGTCCGAAATACGAAAGCCTGTTGCCTCCGTCCGGCGATTGCCCTCGGTGATTAAGACCTCGCCGATACCAGAGCCTGCAGCACAATTGTTGCCGACGGTATTCGAACCGCCGGTGGGCCTCCATGAAGCTGCGGCGGCTGTTCTTGGCATGCACTGGAAGACGCTTGAGGGTATGGCTCGTGAGGGAAAGGTGCCCGCATTCAAAGTAGGAAAACGCTCGAACGTAACCGATCACGCCGTGCTGACCAGAAAGGAGCAGCATTCTTGAAGTTCACACGGCAACGTTTTCAACGAGGCAGCCTACGGCGCATACCGCGGGCGAACAACAAATGGGCGTGGGAGTACCGCTACAAAGACCCTACGACCGGCAAAGACAAATCCATGTTCCTCAGCACCGAAAAGTTCCCCACGCAGGTCGCGGTCGAGCGGCATCTGGAGGCTTCCGTGCTCAAACTCAAAACAGACAACCCAACTCTGGCCATCCTTGAGCCGACCTTCGGTGCGCTTTTGGACCGCTTTATCGAGGAAGAGAGGCTGCTTGAAATCAAGCAGCAACGTCCGGGTCATCGGTCCGATGTGGAAGGAGAACTCAACAATTCGACTGCTTCCTCATACCTGAGCGTCATCAATCGCGTTCGTCTGAAGTGGGGTTCGATGCGTATCACGCGGATCAAGCCCCCTTCAGGTGCAGGATTGGTTGAAGAAGATGGATGCTGCACCTAAGACCAAGGGCCACGTCAAAGCCATCATGCACCGGTTGTATGAGAAGGCCATGCTGTGGGAGATGGTCGAGTGGCAGCGGAATCCTATGGAACTGGTCGAGATCAAAGGGATCAGCAAGCGGAGGAAGAAGCCCGTCGTATTAGCCGTCGAGCAGTACTACCTGATTCTTGGATTGCTGCCGGATCCCTACCGGACGATGGTAGTGGTGGCACAATGCACCGGCCTCCGGGCTGAAGAGGTACTGGCGCTCGAATGGGAAGACATCGACTTCGAGAACCTCAGTATGAGGGTCATTCGAGCTGTTGTTCACGGTCGCCTCAAGATGGTGAAGACAGAGTATTCGGAGGACGAGCTTCCGCTGGATCCGGAGTTTGCCGAGATTCTGTTGCACTGGAAACGCGAGTGCGAACGGAAAAAGCGGCTTCAATCGGGTGTTCCAACTCAGTTTGGTGGGTTGGAACTGGTCTTCGAGAGCCACGTCACCGGACGTCATTACCACACGGCTCCTATCCAGCAGGACTACATTCGGCCTGCGGGATGCTGCCTGGTGGAGTGCCCGACGTGTGGCGCGGGGGTTGGTATTTGGTGCCAGCAGGACAGCCCGGTTCCGAATGGCGGTCGTTTGCCGCTTCACGAAGAGCGCTGGGCTGCAGCCGGAAAGTACGACGGCATCGGGTGGCATACCTTCCGCCACACCTACCGTTCCTGGCTGGACGACACTGGAGCACCCATGGGAGTGCAGCAAAAGCTCATGCGGCACGCTCAAATCTCGACCACAATGAACGTGTATGGCAACGCGTTGATGGAAGCGAAACGAGAAGCCAACACTGCAGTTGTTAGAAAGGCACTGAGGCGCGCATAGCCATGGAAAAGAACCTCGCAAACCATACCAAAAACCCACCGGAAGAATGGGATCTCTCCTTACGGTGGGTTATCTTGGGTTGGCCTGTTGGCTAAATGGTTGCGGGGGCAGGATTTGAACCTGCGACCTTTGGGTTATGAGCCCAACGAGCTACCGGGCTGCTCCACCCCGCAGTATCAATATATCGTTACTGGAGGGGTCTGGTCAACGGCTGGTAAGGCGATGACGGAGCGTAACTTTTTCGCGAAAACTACGTTTATGTTAATGGGCGCCGCAGTATAGTCATTGTCACTGTCGCCGCAGCGTAGCGCTCTGATGCGCGTCCGATGTGGAGGATTTATGTCGTTAGGTAACGTTTGCAGGCGGTATTCGCGGACGGCGGTTGTGATGGCCGGTCTGTTGACCGCTTCAGGGTTTGTGGTGGCGCAGGATAAGCCGTCGACGGTTCCTGACGCTCAGGTTGAGGCGAATGTGCTGAAGGCTTTGGCCAGCGCTCCTGAGCTTGCCGACCAGGCGATCAGCTCGACGACAGTGTATGGCACCGTGACGCTGAGTGGATCGGTTCGCGACGAGGCTTCGCGGACGAAGGCCGAGCAGTTGGCGGCGAATGCTGCGGGTGTGAAGAAGGTCGTTGATGAGCTGGTCATTGGAGCTGCCCCGGCCCCCTCTGCGCAGGTTTCGCAGCCGGCCGACGATGCTGCGATGAACCAGCAGCAGGGCTCGAACCCGAACCTGCAGTCGGACGGGACGATGGCTCCTCCGGCCAACGGCAACCAGGATCCCAACATGCAGCAGCAAGGGCCGCCGCAGAACGCTCCTTATAGGTACCCTCAGGGGCAGCCCGTACCTCAGAATCAAGGACAGCAGCAGCCATATCCGCAGAACGCTCCTTATGGGTACCCGCAGGGACAGCCTGGGCCTCAGGCTCAGGGACAGCCCGCGTATCCGCCTCCACCTTATCGGCGCTATCCTTATGGGCCGCCTCCGGCTTACGCGCAGCCGGCTCAGCCAGTGATTCAGCAGCAGGCCGGGCAGACGGTGGTGGTTCCCAGCGGGACTGTTCTTACGGTGCGGATCAACCAGGCGCTTGACAGCCAGAAGACTCAGCCCGGAACTGCGTTTGATGGTGTAATGCTCTCGGACGTGATTGTGGGGAATCAGATTGCGATTCCACGTGGCGCAAGCGTACAGGGTGTTGTCGGCGACGTCCGGGCGGCGACTCCGTTGCGTGGTCGCGGTGGACTCGCGTTGCAACTGACGCAGGTGACACTGGAAGGTGCAACCTATCCTCTGGCGACGGGTGACTGGACTCAGGCTGGTGTGGATAAGACCGGGCGCACGGTAGGGAATACTGTCGGTCTGGGCGCCACGGGAGCAGCGATTGGCGGCATCGTCGGCGGCGGACCCGGCGCTCTGCTTGGAGCTGGAATCGGTGCTGTTGCTGGGCTGGGAGTTTCGTCGACGGGAAGTGGCGCGGCCAAAATTCCGGCGGAGGCGATTCTGAACTTCAAGCTGACCCAGCAGACTCCGATTACGACGGTCTCGCAGGCAGAGCTGGACCGTTTGGGCGCGGGACTTCCGCAGCCTAGCCGGCAGCTGCAGAGGAGGTATGCGTATCCGGCTTATCCCGCCGGTTATCCGCCACCGCCTCCGCCGCCGGGCTACTACTACGGGCGCGGATATTACCCGTACTACGCTTATCCTTATCCGTACTACGGGTATTACAGGTAGGCGATTCAGGACTGATGGAAAGGCCCCGGATGATTCCGGGGCCTTTGTTTGTGGTGCCTCGAACTATTGCGCGTTGCCGTAGCCGCTCTTGTACGCCTTTTGCAGAACGGTGAAGGCTTCCTTCTTCTGGCCCTGGTCGCTTACGAGTCCTTTGCGGTTGAAGTAGTCCTGAACGCCGGGAAGCTGGCGCGAGGGCGAGCGGAAGTCCATCAGGACCCAGGGGCTCATGCCGCGCACCTGCGGGATCCTGGCGAGCATGGGGAGATTGTGCTCGAAGAGGGCGGCCTGGTACTCCTCGGTCCAGCGCTGGTCTGCGGGGCCGTGCAGGCCAGCCTTCGCTCCGCCGCCGAATTCCGAGACGAGCACGGGCTTCTGGTAGGTGACGTTCCATGTGGTGTTGTCGGCGTCCTCGGGGGCGCCCTCGTACCAGCCGATGTACTCGTTGATGCCGAGCACGTCGAGGGCTTTGCCGAGCGGGTCGTCGACGATCTTTTCGTGGGGCTTGCCGGCGCGGACGAGGAGCGCGGCGGTGATGAGGCGTTCGGGATCGACCGTGCGGGCCTCATTGGCCATCGCGGTGAGGTACGTGGTGCGCGCGGGGGTGTTGGGGGTCTCGTTGGCGACGGACCACAAGGCGATGGAGACGCGGTTGCGGTCGCGAGCGATCTCCTCATGGAGTTGCTGCTTCTCCTTGGCAAAGACGACGGGGTTGTCGAATTGCAGGGCCCAGTAGCCGGGGACCTCTGACCAGACGAGGATGCCCATGCGGTCGGCTAGGCGGGTCATCTTCTCGTCGTGAGGGTAGTGAGCGAGGCGAACGTAGTTGCAGCCGAGTTCTTTGGCCCAGCCGAGAAGGGTTTCCATGTCTTTCTCGGAGTAGGCGCGGCCGGTGCGATATGGGGCCTCGGCGTGGATGGAGACTCCGCGCAGGAAGATGGGCTTGCCGTTCAGGAGGATTTGCGTGCCTTTGGCTTCGATGGTCTTGAAGCCCATCTCCTCGTGGACGGCGTCGTCAGCGGTGGCGATATCGACTCGGTAGAGCTTCGGCGTGTCCGGCGACCACGGTTGGAGATTGGTCACGGGGAAGGAGACGTCCGCGTGGTTATTGCTTCCGAAGTGCGCGGTGGTTTTGGCGTTGAGTTCGGGAATCTCGATGGTCACAGACTCGCCTGTTGCGGTGCCGGTCAGTTCGACCCATCCTTCGATCTTAGAGCGGGTGGCTCGGTCGAGGTGGAGATCGTAGCCGGAGATAAAAGTCTGGGGCACCTCAATGAGTGAGACCGAGCGGATGATGCCGCCGTAGTTCCACCAGTCGGTCTGGAGGGTGGGGACACCGTCGGCGAGGCGGGTATTGTCGACGGCGGCGACGACAAAGTTGTCACCGTCTTTGAGGGCGGAGGTCACGTCGCAATCGAAGGTGGTGAAGCCGCCCTCGTGCTGGCAGACCTTTGTGCCGTTGATCCAGAAGAGGGACTTATAGTTTGCAGCGCCGATGTGGAGGAAGACGCGCTTGGCTGCGGTGGCGTGGAAGGTGAAGTCGTGCTCGTACCAGACGGGGCCTTCGTAAAAGAAGAGCGAGTCGTGTTGCGTGTTCCAGTCGCCGGGGACGTGGAGGGTGGGGGACTTCTCGTAGTCGTACTCGATGAGCTTGTTGGAACCGGGCTCGAAGCTCTGCTTGAGAAACCAGCCGTTCTTTTTCTCCTCGTGGTGGAAGTTGTAGAGGCCGGTGAAGTAGGGGTCAACGATGTAGTGCCAGTCGCCGTCGAGGGAGGTCTGGGGACGGCGGTCTGCGCCTTCGATGACGATGGTGTTGGCGGTGAAGGTGGCACCTGGCGGGACCGCGTTGGGATTGGCCTCACCAGAGCCGCCCGGCCGCTGGGCATGAAGGAGGGAAGACAAGAAGATCAGGGCGGAGGTCGCGGTGCGGGCGGTGAAGTGCTTCATCGAGCGGAGGCTCCTTGAGTTCAGGGCAGTTAGTTCGTACTTCGGCCAGGAAAAGGTTAGCAGGGAAGGATGCTCTGTGTCGTCGACGGGGCAGATGAGTTTATGGGCCTCCTTGATTTATACTTAAAGCTTGCCCTGCAGCCGGCGCGGCGACTTGTCCGCGTGGTTACGCAAAATTCCCGGGCATGCGTTCGCTCTCCACGGGGAGACCGCGCAAAAAGTGAAGGTCTTTAGTCAAGCATGATTCGCATTCTGCAACAGGACACCCGCGCCGTAAAAATTCTGTTTGCCGTCATCATCGGATTCGCTGCCATTGCCATGGTCATCACGCTGGTTCCCGGCGTCTTCGACACGACGGACAGCAGCAACGGCGCTATCTTCGCCACGGTCCATCAGCCTGGGCTTCTTGGCCGGTTTGGAATCGACAGCGCCCAGGTGAAGACCGTTGAGGTAAACCAGCTTGCGTCGCGTCAGCTTCAGCAGCAGCACCTGCCGGAGATGCTGATGCCGTACGTGGCACAGCGGGCGGGGCAGATCCTTGTGCAGCGGACGATCCTGAAGCAGCAGGCCGACAAGCTGAACCTGCAGGTGAGCGATGAGGATCTCCGCCGCGAACTCGAGACGGGGGCGTTTGCGCAGTATCTCTTCCCGAACGGCAAGTACATCGGCGACGACGGCTATATCAACTTCGTGCAGACCTACTTTCAGACGAGCCGCGCGGACTTCGAGACCCAGGTGAAGGACCAGATGGAGCTTGACCGTCTGCAGGCTCTGATTACGGGCGGCGTCACGGTCTCAGACAATGCCGTGCGCGATGCGTACAAGCAGCAGGGAACGAAGGTGAAGTTTGACTACGCGGTGATCTCGGCCGATGACCTGCGCAAGACGATCAATCCGACGGACGCGGAGCTGGAGAAGTTTTTCAACGACAGCAAGGCGCGGTATGCGACGGCTGTTCCGGAGACGCGAAAGATTGAGTATGTGGCGTTCGACGCCTCGAACCTGCCGGGTGGCAAGCCTACGATCAGCGACGCCGATGTTCAGGCCTACTACAACCAGCACAAGGATCAGTACCAGGTAAAGGACCAGGTGAAGGTTCGGCACATCCTTATCGCTGTACCTGCCGGCGCCGATGCCAAGACCGATGCGGCCGCAAAGGCGAAGGCAGAGGACATCTTGAAGCAGATCAAGAGCGGCGGGAACTTTGCCGAGCTTGCCGCGAAGAACTCGGACGACCCGGGCAGCAAGACGCAGGGTGGTGAGCTGGGTTGGCTCGACCGCGGCAAGACCGTGCCGGAGTTCGACAAGGCTGCGTTCACGCTGCCGGTTGGGCAGACCTCGGATCTGGTCAAGACGCAGTTCGGCTATCACATCCTGCAGGTCGAGGATAAGAAGACGGCTCACCTTCGTCCTCTGGATGAGGTAAAGAGCGAGATCGTCCCGGTGCTTGAACAGCAGAGAGTTGGCGCGGCCGAGCAGACCTTCGCCTCTCAGCTCGCCTCTGACGCGAAGAAGAACGGTCTGGACAAGGCTGCCGCGGCTCACGGGCTGAAGGTGGTCACGACGGACTATCTCGCCAAGGATGGTGTGGTGGCTGGACTGGCGGACGGCTCCGCGCTGCTCACGCAGGCTTTCACGACGACGAAGGGCGCTGACCCGGCTTCGGCTTCGACGGGCGATGGATTTGCGGTATTCCAGGTGGCCGATGTGAAGGCGGCTCATGCTCCGACGTTTGCCGAGTACAAGCAGCACATTCTCGACGACTACCGCGAGCAGCAGGTTCCGCAGCTTCTCAACACGCAGCTCAATAAGCTGGACGACCGCGCCAAGGTGCTGAATGACCTCAAGAAGGCCGCGGCGGAGATGAACATTCCGGTGAAGACGAGCGACCTGGTCGGCAGGGATGCTCAGGTTCCAGAGGTTGGCTCGATGAGCGGTGGGGCGTCAGTTGCGTTCACCCTGAACAAGGGCGGCATCTCGGGGCCGATCAATGAGGGCCGTTCGGGAGTCGTGCTTTCGGTTGTGGACAAGCAGGAACCGACCCCTGAGGAGATCGCCAAGAACTTCGATCAGACTCGCGACGGGCTTCTGAAGCAGCAGCGCGACGAACTCTTCGCGGTCTACGCTGGAAACCTTGCGGATCAGTATCAGAAGAGCGGCGCGATTCGGTACTCGAAGAAGCCCGCGGGTCCTCCGGTTGGGAACTGATTCAGCCGAAGATCGGTTCCTAACAGACAAAGGCCCTGGAGTGATCTCCCGGGCCTTTTCTTTGTGCTGCGGAACCCGGGCGTTTTGCTGTTTGATTCGTTCCATACTTGCCGGGCGCTGCTCACGTATGATTTGGGAATCTCAGGTCGTAGTGACCGCTGAGAGGGGGGCGAGATGAGTGGCGAGCCTGTAAAACAGGAGCGGATGTCGGGAATTGTGCTGCACGTAACTTCGTTGCCATCGTATGGGGGCGTTGGCGACTTCGGGCCTGAGGCATATGCGTTCGTGGACTTTCTGGCTGCGGCGAAGCAGATGCTGTGGCAGGTGCTTCCTTTGAGCCCGACGGGTTATGGGAACTCGCCGTATTCGGCGCTGTCGGCCTTTGCCGGGAATCCGCTGCTCATCAGTGTGGAACGGCTGGCGGAAGAGGGATGGATCGCGAGCGAGCGGCTTGCGGGTCTCCCCGGGCACGATGGGCCGGCCGATTTCGAGGGAGCAAAGAAGAAGAAGCTGCCATTGATCGAGGAGGCCGCTGCGAACTTCCTGGATCACGCAAAAGATGACGCGCGGTCGAGATTTCAGGAGTTCTGCAAGGACAACACCTCATGGCTATCGGACTACGCAGCGTTCAGCGTACTGCGCAGGATGCACCACTACGTGAGTTGGAATGAGTGGCCGGCGAAGTATGCCCAGCGCAAGCATGACGCCATGACTGCGCTGCTGAACTCGCATGGGCGCGAGATCGCGATCGAAGAGGTCGTTCAATTTTTCTTCAACGAGCAGTGGTGCGCACTCCGAAAGTATTGTGCTGAGCGAAAGATTCGCATATTGGGGGATGTGGCGATCTTTGTGAGCTACGACAGCGCCGATGTGTGGACGCATCCGGAGATGTTCGAACTGGACAAGAAGCGACAGCCAATTCGAGTCGCAGGCGTGCCGCCTGATTACTTCTCAGCGACAGGCCAGCGGTGGGGCAACCCGCTCTATAAGTGGGGGGTGTTGAAGGAGCGCGGATTCGACTGGTGGGTGGCACGGATTCGCAGATCCCTGGCTCTCTACGACGTGATCCGGCTGGATCACTTCCGCGGCTTCGAGGCGTATTGGTCGATTCCTGCCGAGGAAGAGACGGCAGTGAATGGGCAGTGGGTTAAGGCCCCGGGGCACGAGCTGTTTCAGCGGCTCAGAGATGTCTTTGGCACGCTGCCGTTTGTTGCGGAGGACCTGGGTGTGATTACCCCTGAGGTGGAGGAGCTGCGGGAGCACTTCGGAATGCCGGGCATGCGGATCCTGCAGTTCGGCTTCGCGGACCGCGCCGCCCATCTTTATCTTCCGCACAAGTTTGTGCCGAATACGGTGGTCTACACGGGCACGCACGATAACAATACGACGTTGGGATGGTGGAGACACGATGCGACCGAGATGGAGCGCACCCATGTGCAGGATTATCTGCAGCCGATTCGTCATGGCGACGATGTCGTGTGGGCGATGATTCGCGCGGCGGCTCGGTCGGTGGCAAACCTGTGCATCTTTCCGCTGCAGGATGTGCTGCACCTGGGCAGCGAGGCTCGGATGAATACTCCAGCGGAAGGAGCAGGAAACTGGACGTGGCGGTATGAGCGCAATGCGCTGCATCCGGACTTCGCCAAGCAGATGGCGGCTCTGATGGAGATGACGGACCGCGACGGGCATGAGGCTCCCAGGGAGTATGGCGACATTGCCAAGCGGTCCACCGGGCAGAGCTGAGCACAAACGTTTAGACTGAAGACATAATCTTTGATCAGGAGTTTCCATGCCTCTTTCCGGTGAAGCGATTCGGACTATGAACTACGTTGACGATATCTCGGTGACGCTGCGGCGCATCCTCGCAGTGCTGCCGTCGTTAACCGAGGAGGAGCGCAAGCGCGTCGCCGAGCACATCAAGCATGCCGAGCCGAGCTACGAATCGGTGGTTGCGGCGGTTGCAGGCAAATAGTGAGCGAGGCGGCCTGTAAGCTGGTGGGCGAGCCGGTGATTCCAATTCCGAAGATTCGGACGGTGGCCGTGATTGGGGCCGGGGTGGCAGGCCGCAGCTTCGCGATGGCATGTGCTGCTGCGGGCTACAGCGTCGTTCTGGAAGACGTGATGCCGGTGAATCTGCGCCGGGCCGAGGTGGAGTACTCGGACGCCAGCCTGCGCGGCGGCTATGGCTCGCTGGAACTGGCTTCCACTGTGGAGGATGCAGTCCGGGAGGCCGATGTGGCCGTGGACTTCGTACCGGATGAGCTGGAGTCGAAGCTGGAGATCTTCAGCATGATCGACAGGATGGCTCCGCCAAAGACGATTCTGTGCACGCCGAGCGAGGCGCTGAGCATCACGGATTTGGCGTCGTGTGTGTATCGCCCGACGAGGGCAGTTGCGCTTCGAGGCGCGCTGATGCCGGGCAGTACGGTGAGATTGCTGCACCCGGCGAGGGCTGACGGAGGAGTTGTAGAGACGGTGGAGAAGTTTCTGGTTAGCCTAGGTATGAAGGTTCAATCGGAGGCCGATCAGGATGAACCGTTGCTATCAAAAAACAGGCCTCAGACCGCGGGTTAACCTAGGAATTTGGGCCGCCGGTCACATTCTGGAACTCTTTTCCCCTGTGCTGCGTAACGGAGATTGGGAACCATAGTCCAATAAAAGCCATGCGCACGCTGCTCGACATCTTCGCTCAGGTGTTCCGGTCGATTGGAGCCAATAAGCTCCGGTCGTTCCTGACGATGTTTGGCATCGCCTGGGGAGTGGCCTCGCTGCTGCTGTTGGTCGGCCTGGGCGAGGGCTTCCGTTCAGGACAGCGCAGGTCGCTGAAGCAGCTTGGCACCGACGTCATCATGATCTGGGGCGGGACGATCCCTGCGATGCCGAACCAGCATACGGGGATGAGGCCGTACAAGCTGACGCTGAGCGACACCGAGGCGATTCGTACGCAGGCTCCTCATGTGCGCAACGCGACGGCCTTCATCAACCGCAGCGATCTGAAGCAGGTCAGCGAGTTCTCAAGTTCGGGCGGATCCGTGCTTGGGGTTGAAGCGAACTACCCTGAGATTCGGAACCTGCCGATTGTGCAGGGGCGCTATCTGAATGCTGATGACCTGGCGCAGCGCAGGATGGTGGTTGTGCTGGGGCAGAAGAATAACAAGCTGCTGTTTCCGGGACGCCCTTCTTTGGGCTCGTTCATCACGATCAACGGATACCGGTTTCAGGTAATTGGAGTAGCCGACAAGATCGGCCGGGGAAATAACGACGGCGACAACCAGCGGCTCTACGTTCCCCTGACGACGATGATGCAGTTGTTTCCGATGACGGGAGACAACATCCCGCAGGACTCCATCTCTTCGATTCAGTATCAACCGCTGACGCCGGATCTGAATGAGACGGCGAAAGCGGAGGTCCATCGCATCGTTGGAGAGCGGCACGGATTCGACCCGTCTCTGAAGGATGCCTTTGATGAGTGGGACACGATTAAATCGCAGCGGACGGTCGGCATCATCTTTACAGCGATGGACGTCTTCCTGGGCGGCGTGGGAATCGTGACGCTTGCGCTGGGCGCAGTGGGGATCATCAACATCATGTTGGTGACGGTGTCGGAGCGGACCAAGGAGATCGGACTGCGCAAGGCGCTGGGAGCGACCAATCGGAGCATCCTGACGCAGTTCTTTCTCGAGGGTCTGCTGCTGACGGGATTGAGCGGGGTGATTGGCATTCTGTCGGCGGCAGGTCTGATGATTGGCCTGCGCGCGATGATGGGGAACAACCAGATGGGCTTTGATCCGCCGCAGTTGGTGCCGTGGTCGGCGGCGATGGCGCTGGGTTCATTGACGCTATGCGGAGTCGTCGCCGGGCTATATCCCGCGACCAAGGCGGCAGCCTTAGAACCGGTTGAAGCGCTACGCAAGGAGTAAGGCGATGCTGAAAGATATCTTCGGCCAGGCTATAGAGGCGATGCGGCACAATGCTCGCCGCACAGCGATCACGATTCTCGGCATGGCGTGGGGCATTGCGACTGTGGTGTTGCTGCTGGCTTACGGAGCGGGCTTCGGGCGCGCGTTTGAGACGATCTTTGCGCAGTGGGGAACGCACATGATCGGGATCTTTCCCGGGACGACGAGCGAGCAGGCGGGCGGGACGAAGGCCGGTGTCAAGGTGCGGTTTCAGATGGATGATGTGGAGCGCATCGCGGAGACGGTGCCCGGAATTATTCACGTGTCACCGATGCTTTGGAAGCAGGTGCCGGTCCAGAACGATCTGCACACTTATACGTGGGAGACCGACGGCGTTACGTCGGAGCTGCAGAACATCATGAATATGGAGATCGACGAGGGGCGGTTTATCTCCGCGGACGATATGCAGCAAAGGAACCACGTCGCGGTGATCGGTGCGGAGGCGAAGACGAAGCTGTTCTCAGGGATGTTTCCGCTTGGGCAGAAGATCAGAATAAACGGCGTGAGCTTTGAGGTGGTTGGCGTCCTGAAGGCGAAGATGCAAGAAGGCGATGATAACATCAACCGCATCGTCTACATTCCCTTCACGACTATGGGAGACATCAAGGACACGAAGTACCTCGACGGGATCTGGATGAGCTATCACGGTGACCATATGGCCGTGGAGCGCGCCCTGCGCAACCAGATGGGCGCGGCGCATGGATTCCGCCCCACTGACAAGAATGCGATCTGGGTCGCCAACATCATGGCGCAGTTATCGCAGTTTCGGATTATCTCACTGGCTTTGCAGGTACTGCTGTTGTTTATCGGCGTGCTCACGCTGGGGATCGCCGGCATCGGACTGATGAACATCATGCTGGTCAGCGTGCAGCAGCGGACGCGAGAGATCGGGGTAGAGAAGGCGCTTGGAGCGCGAAAGCGGCACATCTTGCTGCAGTTTCTCTCGGAAGCTATGGTGATTACCGGTGTTGGCGGGCTGGCGGGAATTGTGCTTGCTTATGCCGTAAGCAAATCAGTCGGGGGAATCAAGTTCTACAGCGCAATTGCAACCGGCGGGGAGAAGGCAGATATCTACCTGCTGATCTCGCCGCATATCGTCGTTATCGCGACAGCCGTACTTGTTGTGGTGGGGCTGGTGAGCGGCATGGTTCCCGCGGTGCAGGCTGCGAACCTTGATCCGATCGAGGCGTTGCGGTACGAGTAGGGCCTCAATTCCGACATCGCCCCGGGAGATCAGTTATCGCTGCTATCGCGCTTGTAAGGTGTTTGCATGCGGGCGCGCGCTTCGTTGATGGCTCCCTGGGTGTTGTCGTTGGTCTGGACGGCGAGGCGGTACTCGTTGACGGCGCGGTCGCGCTGGCCGGTCAGGTCGAAGATGCGGCCGAGCTCGATGTGGCTCCAGACCTCGACCCACCTGGGATCACCGTCGCCGCGTAGAGCGTCGCGGAAGGAGTTTGCGGCGGACTGGTAGTTGCGCTGCATGAAGAAGACCTCGCCGATTCGGTAGGCCGCAAGCGAGCTGTTCTTGTTGGCGTCGAGCGCCTTCTGGTACTCGATAAGCCCTGCCGTCAGGTCTCCCTGGGCGACCTGTTCCTGTCCGCGGAGGACTGCCACTCGTACGGCGAGGTCCGGTGTGCTCTTCAGCACCCAGTTCTGCGGGTCGATGCTGATGCGGCGCGGGCGTCCGAAGGTCTCGACGGAGTACTGCGATTCGGTTCCGACGACGTCAACGCGGCGGGTTTCGGTCTTGCCGTCGGTCTCGATACGCAGCTCGATGGGCATGCGGAAGAGATCCAGGTCCTGGGCGACGGAGCCGACGGTGCGGAAGCCCTTGTTGCTGCCGAGGCGGAAGACGGTGTACTTGTTCGTGAACGCCGGCGCGCCGGTGCCGTCGCACCATTGGGCAAAGAATGCCGTCAATTGCAATTGGGATTGAGCCTCGGCGACGGTCTCAAGGTTGGAGGTGCGGACGGGTTTGTCAGTGTACTGCGAGAGCAGGCCGCGGAGGAACTTCACAAAGACCTCGTCGCCCATCTCCCAGCGGAGCATATGGAAGACCATGGCGCCCTTTTCGAGTGTCATGGACTGGAACTGGGGCGAGAAGGGGTCGAGGCGACCGACGGTGGTCAGGGGCTCGGTGTCGTAGGCGAGCGCGCCGGCGGAGACGTCAGTGATAGCGGACTCGAAGGCAGTCTTGCCGGCGGATTCCTCAAGGTACATCAGCTCGGCGTAGCGGGACATACCGTTGGTGATCCACGCATCGTTCAGCGTGGCCGGTGAGACCTCACTGCCCCACCACTGGTGAGCGAGCGTGTTGGAGAGAAGGCGCTGATAATTCTTTGCGGCGAGGCGACCGCCAGCGATGGCGGCGATTTCTGGAGCCCAGGTGGCGGAGACGGCGTCGTCGGGTAGCTCGACCAGATTGACGTGGGTAGATTCAGGCTGACCGAAGGTGGTGGTCATGAACTCGAACTGCCGCGAGGCGGTGTGGGCGAAGTCGGCGGCGTCGGCCTTGTGTTTTTCAAGGACGAAGACCCGCATATTGTTGATGCTGGGAACGGCAATGGGGTCAAGGAACTTGCCAGCGATGATGGTGCCCGGAAAGCCCGGCTTGGCCCATTTGAAGGTGAACTCGGTGCGGTTGCCGGGAACACTCTTCTGTGCGGCAACGCCCGATCCAGAGCCGACGACACGCTCATCACCCGGTACGCGGATGTGCATCTCGGACGTGAACCGGCTGGTATAAAGCCCTACCATCGGGAACCAGCGTCCGGGATAAAGGAGGATGCTGATGGGATCGTCGATGGAGGCCAGTTTGATGCCTTCGACCGGGCTGGTTTCGGTCCCCTCAAGCGTGCCGCTATAGACAAAGGTGTAGGTTGTGCTGGTGCCCTTTGGGATAGGATTGGCGAGGTTGAAGCGCACGGTCGAGTTGTTGGTCAGTCGCTCGCTCTCGAGAGGGGTGTTATTTGCGTCCGTGGCCTTGGAGATCTGCAAACCGTTGTTGAGTTCGAAGACGGGCGCGGCGAGATCTTCGAGTGCGGTAAACGTTACTTTGGCAGTTGCGGAGAGATGGTGCGTGGCCGGGTCTAGGTCGGCGTCGATGACGTAGCCGGTGACCTGAAGCTGCGGCCTGGCCGGGGCTGCCCAGGCGGTAAAGTTGAGGAAGGAAAAGAAAGCCAGGGCCGCAATCGACTTGCGAAGTGGGTGAGAATCAGAGCGCATGCGTGCGAAGTTCCTCAGAAAAATCATGATACTGCTATCCCACTATTAGACGCTTGGGAGGGGTATTAGCCAACCGGGACACCGAGGCGGGGAGCAGGTCCAAAACAGCATCCGCTACCTGGGCGATGGAACTGGACGGCGTAGGCGGGAGGAGCTTACTATGCACCTCGGCCAGGTCTGCGATCATTCGGGTGCGCTCGGCGGTGTCGTCGAGCAAAGTACGCAGGCCGGCGGCGACGTTTCCCGCAGTGAACTGCTGCTGCAGGAGTTCGGGAACAATCCGGCGGCCGGCGATGAGATTGACCATGCCTATGGGCAGATTGCCGTGAACGTTAGGCGCAGCAGGAATTTCGGCGGGATAGCGAACCAGCCTCTTTGCGGCCGCGAATGTGATGGGAGAAACGCGATAGACGATGAGGAAGGGATTGCCGATGACGGCAGCCTGAACGGTTGCGGTTCCGCTGGCGACGGCGCTGGCCCGGGCGTGAAAGAGGGCATCCCGGGCGTCCTCTACAAGATGGAGATTGGAGAGCAGGGGAGCGGGTCTGTTGTCGACGGGTGTTGTCCAGGGGACGGTCTGTTGGGTGAGCCATGCGGGGTCGAGCGTGGAGGCGACCGGCAGGAGGAATTCGCAGCCTCCGCTGGGACTTAGCTGGGCGGCGGCGTCGAGCATCGTCGCCAGATTGGCGCGGACTTCTTTGTGGCGGCTCCCCGGCAGCAGAGCGACCCATGGCCGTGCGGGGTCGAGGTTGTAGCGCGTGGCGTAGGCCTCGCGGGAGATTGAGGGAAGGGGAAGTTCGGCCAACGGATGGCCGACGAAGGTGGCGTTCACGCCGCGTGCGCGGTAGAAGTTCTCCTCGAAAGGGAAGATAACCATCATGCGGTCGACACGCTCTTGAACCCAGCGGAGGCGGCGGCGCTTCCAGGCCCAAAGCTGAGGGCTGACAAAGTAGACGACAGGGATGTTGAGCGCCTTTAGCTCACGGGCAAGCCGGAGGTTTACGTCCGGGAAGTCGATGAGAACGGCGGCGTCGGGCCGACGGGCCTGGATGGAATCGACGAGCCGGCGATAGGCCCCGTAGACGCGAGGCATGTGGCGGATGACCTCGGTGATTCCCATGTGAGCGACATCCTCTGCGCGGACGATGCGGTCAAGCCCGGCGTCGGCCATCTCGCGGCCGCCAAGTCCGAAGAACGTGGCTTCGGGGAGCGAGGTGCGAAGGGCGGCGATGACCTGCGCGCCATAGTGATCTCCGCTCGCCTCGCCGGCTGAGAGAAAGATTCGAGGGTTAGATAGAGAAGCCAATAAAGATAAGTTTAAGTCGTGGAGGATGATTCTGTCCCTATTTCCAGGAAGCGGGAGGCGTTGGCTCGGAAGGTACGGCGTCGGACGCCAAAGTCATGGATGCGCCGGGCGGTAGCGTGCGCGCGAAGTCGGCGAGTCTGGATTGAAGGAGAGGAAGATCGGCTTCGCCGGTGGCATAGAAGGTGACGGTGTCGCCTCCAACGAAGAAGCGCTTTCCGCGTCTCTGGAGCTTCAGTTCTCCAAGGAGATGCCAGGATGCCGGGGGCTGCGGAAACCATTCTTTGTAGACCATGACCAGAGCGGTGTGATGACGGCGAGTGATGTCGTCCATCCACTCGGTCGTCTTCACGGACTTCATGGCTTCTGGCGATGCGAGGCCGTAGAGATCGAGGACGTAATATTGGCGGTCAGACATGTAGCTGACCCAGCCGATATCGTTCACGGCAACGTTGCCGTGGTAGAAGTCATGGGAGAAGCGGGCAAGCTGGCGCTGTTGCAGAAATATCTCGCGGGCGAACTCTGCCGAGTCATGAAGCGGGAGGAGATACGTGACGGAGGCCATGAGCGTAAGTGCGAGCGCAGCGATGGGCGTAAAGCGCTTTGACTCGGAGAGAACGCCAAACAGAATCAGAAATACGAAGACGCGGAGACAGACGTCGTAGCGGTAAAACCAACCGTAAGGCGCGATAAACATCATCAGTCCGCAAGTGAGCAGGCACGCTAGAAGAATGCGCAGACGGATGGTATCGCGCCGCTTCTGCCAGGCAAGGACTCCCAGCATTAAAACCATAAGCGTGATCAGGATTCGGCCGGGATTTCTGAAGTACCAACCGAGATTAGTCGCAGAGTTTTTTAAGTGGTTGAGTAGCGGATGCGGTCCGGTGTACTCGCCGCCGCCCTTGAGGAGCACGGAGTTCGGCAAGAAGCTGAGGCCGTGTGCATGTAGAAACACTCCGAGACCCAGCAGCGGCAGGAGGCTCAGGCCAAAGGTGAGCGCAGCGGCACGAGGACGACGCTGCGCGAGGCAGACCAGCGCGACTGCCAGGGTGAAGGCGAGATCTTCATAGCGCACAGCCGGAGCGAGCGCGGCCATGACGAGTGTCCATCGCGGGATCGGCTTGCCGTAGTAGGCCTCCATGAGGCTGAAGCAACAGCCGATGACCAGCACGATTTGAAGCACGTGCTCCATGCCGATATAAGTGAGGCCGACGAGGTTGGCGGCCACGACGAGAAGCGCCGCGAGGGGGACCTTCAGAATGGCAGGAGTATCGGGATGACGCGTGAGATACCAGCGGCGCACGTAGAGCCCGAGAAGGATGCAAGCCGCGATAGAAAATACCGTATTGAAGATGAGCGGAACCCAGACGCTGAACGAATGGTTCATGAACGGCACGAGAAGGAAGGGCCAAAGGACGCTCGACGAGGGCGATGCGGTTTCACCGGGATTGATCCCGTATGTTCCTTGAGAGATGCCCTGCGCCATTGCGAGGTGAATCAGGGGGTCGTCGAGCGAGTAGTTGAAGTGGTGTCCGGTTGCCCGCCAGATGAGCAAAGACACCATCAGCGAGAGCAGGAGATAACTGGCTATAACGATTTGGGTGAACCGGTCTGTCAGATAGAAACGAAGGGTCATGTGCAAAATGTTTTGGGGAGAGCAGACTAGGCTCACTCTAGCATAGGAGTGTGCGCTTGACGGATGAGAGGAAACGATGGCAGGAGCGAAACGATTCCGTGCAGTGTTAGAGCCTTTGGGTGGCGGATTGGGTTGGGTCGTGGCGAGATTGCCGTTCGACGTGGCGAGGACGTGGAAGAAGATGATACGGCTGCGTGTCACAGTCGAGACAGGCGGGGAGGTCTTTCGTACTTCGCTGTTCCCGGCCAGCGTACATGGCGGCGGACACTTTGTTCTCGTGAACAAGAAGATGCAGAAGGCCGCAGGCGTGCGAGTCGGAGGCATGATTGACCTGACCGTTGCGCCCGATCTCGAAGAACGCGATGCAGCCGTGCCGCCGGAACTCGAAAAGCTGCTGAAGAAGGAAAAGGCATTGGCCAAGTGGTACCCGAAGCTGAGTGAGGCGATCCGCCGCGAGATCGCCAAGTGGATCGATGGAGTGAAGGGAACCGAGGCACGTCGGCGACGGGCTGAGCAGATCGCCGAGCGGCTGCTGCTGACGATGGAGGGTGAACGAGTGCTGCCGCCCGTCCTTGATGTGGCATTTCGCAACAACCCGCTGGCGGCGAAGGGCTGGGAGAAGATGACGGCGGCCCAGCGGCGCCACAATCTGCTCGCCGTCTTCTACTATCAGAGCCCGGAGGCCCGACAGAAGCGGGTACACAAGGTGGTGGAGGACTGTTTGAAGGTGGCGAGTCGATGAGGCAGGGAGTGCTTTCGCTATTTCTGACGGCTATCAGCCGCCTGATCTTTCGTGACGACCGGCGGAGCGGAAGGATGGGCCAGATGCTCGAGGCCTTCCCGTTCTCAAGGGAACGGCTGGTGATTTCGAGCGGATCGAGGCGGCTGTCCGCAGTTTACGTGCAGGCGGGCGAAGATACTCCGGCGGTTCTTATCTGCCACGGAATCGGCGAGCGGGTGGAGTATTGGAGCGGAGCGCAGGGGTTGTTGAAAGGTATGGGCATCTCGTCGCTGGTGTTTAACTACTCCGGCTATGGCGAGAGCACGGGGAGAGTGAGTGCGGCGAACTGCGAAGAAGATGCGCTGGCCGCCTACAGAGAACTCTTCGACCGGGGACATCGCTCGATCGTTCTGCTTGGGTTTTCGCTTGGAACTGGGGTTTGCGGTGCGGTGGCCTCGCGGATAGACGTCGACGGCGTGGTTTTGTGCCAGGGATTTTCCTCACTGCGTGCAGCGGGCATGGCGATGGGGTTTCCGCGATGGATGACGTACACGGTGCCTGACGTGTGGAACACGGTTCGTCGCGCGGGCGAGCTTGGTATGCCGGTGCTGGTGGTTCACAGCGATGTGGATGGCCTGTTTCCGCTATCGATGGCAGAGCAGGTCGCGGAGGCCTGCGGGGCGCACGGAAAGCTGATCGTCATCCCCGGCGTGTCGCATAATGTGCCGATCTTCGCGCCGACAGAAGAGTACTGGCGGCCGATTGTCGATTGGGTAAAGGAGCGGTCGTCTGCGGTAGTTGCGGTCAGATCGCGGACGGTGGATGACTAATCGGCGCCAAGGGCCTGCAGGGGAATGTTGGCGTCTGCTCCGGCACCCAATTCCTGGTCCTTGTATTGAAGCTCGTAGAGCTTCCAGTAGAGACCGCGCTGAGCGAGGAGCTGCTGGTGTGTTCCGCGCTCGCGAAGCTGTCCCTTGTGCATGACCAGGATGGTGTCGGCACGTTGGATTGTCGAGAGCCGGTGGGCAATCAGGATAGATGTGCGGCCCGTGATCATGCGCGAGAGCGCTAGCCGTACGCGTAGCTCGGTGTCGGTGTCGACTGAGCTGGTTGCCTCGTCGAGGATGAGGATGCGGGGGGCGTGGGCCAGGGCGCGGGCGAAGCTGATGAGCTGCTTCTGGCCGGTGGAGAGCGTCGCGCCGCGTTCGCGGACGGGCTCCTTGAATTGAAGCGGAAGCGTGCGGATGAAGTCGCCGACGTTGACTTCGTCGCAGGCCTGCTGCAGTTGCTCGTCGGTGATCCACGTGGAGCCGAGGCGAACGTTGTCTGCAATTGTGCCGGTGAAAAGGAATGGATCCTGCAGCACGACACCGAAGCGGCGACGCAGAGCGGTAAGGTCTTGCTGCCGGACGTCGACGCCATCGACAAGAACGCTGCCGCGCTGGATGTCGTAGAAGCGCATCATCAGGCTCGTGATGGTCGTCTTTCCGGCTCCGGTATGGCCAACGATTGCCGCGGTCTCGTCGGGTTCGATGACGAAGCTGACGCCGCGGAGAATCCACTCGATGTCGGCGAAGCTGTTCAGTTCATCGTCAGAGGCAGTGGCGAGCCGCGCGCGTTGGGCATCATCGAGGCGCTGATAGGTGAACCACACGTTGCGGAACTCGACGCGGCCGGAGCCGTCGCCAGCGATGGGGTGCGCAGGGGAGACGATCTCAGGTTGCGTGTCCAGCAGCTTGAAGACGCGTTCGGCAGCGGCCATGGCGGCCTGCAGGATGTTGTACTTGTCGCTGAGGTCCTGGATGGGCCGGAAGAAGCGCTGCGCGTACTGCATGAAGGCGATGAGGATGCCGAGTGTGACCGTTCCCTTGAGTACGCTGGCTCCGCCGCGCCAGATGACGAGCGCGATGGCAGTGGAACTCAGGAACTCGACGATAGGGTAATAGAGTGCGTAGGCAAAGATGGCGTCGGTCCAGGCCTTCTTGTTCTCGGCATTGACGGCGGAGAAGTCTTTGAAGGCGCGGCGCTCGCGGTTGAAGAGCTGCACGACGGACATTCCGGAGACGTACTCCTGGGTGAAGGAGTTGATGCGGGCGGTGGCGGCGCGCTGGCGGCGGTAGCTGTCACGAACGTGGCGCCGGAAGATGCGCGTGACATAGAGGATGGCCGGGATGACCGAGATCGCAAGCAGCGCGAGCGGCCAGCTCATCTTCAGCATGATGATGACGATGAAGGCAAGGACGAAGACATCCTCAAAGATTGCGAGCACGCCCGACGTGAACATCTCGTTGAGTGCGTCGACATCAGAAGTGACGCGGGTGACGAGGCGGCCGACGGGATTGTGATCGAAGAAGGCCGGATGCATGCGCTGCAGATGACGGAAGATCTGGCTGCGCAGGTCGAACATGATTTTCTGGCCGGTCCACTGCATCAGGTAGGTCTGGACGAACTCTAGCGCGTAGGTGACAAGCAGCGCGCTCAAATAGAGCATGGAAAGCTGTGTGATGCCGGTGATGGGCGTGCGGCTGAGATGCCGTGCGAGCCAGGAGAGCTTTTCGGGGGGCGCGCCCGTCATGTAGGTGTCGACCGCGATCTTGACGAAATACGGTCCGGCAACGTCCGACGCGGCCTTGAAGATGATGGCGAAGGCGGAGAGCGCAGTCTGCAGCGTGTATGGCCGCAGGTAGGTGAAGAGTCGGCGCATCAGGCGGCCGTCGTAGACCTTGCCTACGACTTCATCGTCCTGGGGCCTCTTCACGGCGTCTTTCGGCCGGTCTTTATCTTTGTCTGGTTCGGCCATCTTCTTTCATTCTAGATGTTCCGAGCGAGACGGAGGATTCTGCGTTCTGCGACTCATCCCGAACTTTCGGGGGATTTAGTGCCCGGTTGCGATAGCCGCAGCTCCCTCGATCGGGCCCTGGCCGGAGCCCTGGGCGAAGACGACGATCCGGAGATTTGAGGCGGATGTGTCCGCTGGGGCGTTGAGTCGGAACTTTACGGGGCCGGAGCCGAGGTCCTGCACCTTGCCGATTCGCTGCAGGGAGCGGACGACCCCGGTATGATCGAGATGGCGACCGCCGTTCTCGCCGCCACGGACGCTCGTCGAGGCCGATGGCTGGACGACAGCGGCGTAGAGATCGCCCTTGGGAAGATCACCTGCTGCGGAGACCGAGCATGCGATGTGTTGACCATCGACAACGGGAGTGGCGAGCGTGAGTGAGAGCTTCGGCCTCTGCGTGGCCTGTGCGATCGCATGGAGTGCCTTCTGGCTGTCGTTTCCGACGAACTGCGATGAACCGTCAACTACCATCTGCGGAGTGTACGGGTCCTCGAAGTTGAGACGAGGGAGATAGTTATTCTGGCGGTCGGTGAAATAAGAAGAGGAGAAGCGATCGTGCCAGCCGCCCTGATCCCAGTAGTCCACGTGCTCTTCGAGGACGATGATGTTGGCGTTGCCGACTGGCTGTTCGCGATCGAGGCGGCCCAGGAGGGCATCCGCAGGCGGGCAACTGGAGCAACCTTCGGAGGTAAAGAGCTCGACGAGCACTGGAACGCGTGGAGCTGCCGCCTGGGCGGATGCTGCGCGAGGAAGAAGTGCAAGGAGCGAAACGGCTGCAATGGCAGTAAAGCGATGGATCAACGACATGGTCCGGTTCCTTTTCGTCTCCTTAGACGCCATGGTGGGGTGAGCGGTCACAAGATCTCCGTGAAAGAATGGAAACAGGACGGTTTTTCCATTGAGCAGCCCTCTAGGCGTGTACATCTCGGTGCCATTCTGCAAGGCGAAGTGCACCTTCTGCAACTTCGCGTCGGGAGCGTTTGCCCCAGAGAGGTTGCAGGGCTATGTGGATCGTCTGTGCGACGAGATACAAGGTGCTGCGAGCGCGGCGGAGCGATTGGGGGCTGAGCTGTCGCGGTCGGTGGATACGGTTTACTTCGGCGGAGGAACTCCGAGTTTGTTGTCGTCAAGCCAGGTTGCCGCGATATTCAAAGCGCTCCGCAGCCAGTTCGATATCGCGAGCGATGCCGAGATCACTCTGGAGTGCGCTCCGGGGCAACTTGCTGACGCGACGCTGGAGGAGCTGTTTCGGCAGGGGATGAAGCGGGTCAGTCTTGGCATTCAGTCGTTTGTAGACGCAGAGACGGCAGCGGTTGGGCGGCTGCACACGCGCGCGACCTGCGAGGCGGAACTTAGACGGCTAAGAGCCGCGGGAGTTGAAGACGTCAATATTGATCTGATTGCCGGGCTTCCGTACCAGACGGAGGCAAGCTGGCGCTACTCAGTGGAGCAGGCGATTGCGAGCGGTGCGCCGCACGTGAGCGTCTACATGCTCGAGGTCGATGAAGATTCCCGGCTGGGCAAGGAAGTGCTCGCGCACGGCGGCAGGTACCACGCCTCCGTGGTACCTGATGAAGATACGGTCGCCGGGTGGTATCAAATAGCGTGCGAGCAGCTTGATGCGGCGGGAGTAAAGCAGTATGAGATTTCGAACTTCGCGCGGACCGGTTACCAGTCGCTGCACAATCTGAAGTACTGGACGCGGCGGCCGTACATTGGCTTTGGTCTCGATGCTCACTCGATGCTGCCGACAACTACGGGTGCCGTCAGGTTCGCAAACACGGATGAGCTGGACAAATATCTGTCTGAGACGTCTGCGGCGAATCCCTTTGCTCTGTTGTCGCAGTCAGGCTTATCGCTTGAGGCGGATGCGACGTTTCTGGGCGAACTGGAGGCCTTTGAGGAGTCGCTCTTTCTTGGGCTGCGGCTTAACGAGGGAGTCCGGCTCGATCGTCTGCGCGCTGATTTTGGAGAAGCGATGGTGCAGGGCCTCATGCCTGCAGTAATGGAAGCGGGTGACGCAGGCTTGCTTGTTCTGGAAGATGAAACGATTTGCCTGACGGCGCGCGGCAGGATGGCCTCCAACGAGGTCTTCAGTCGATTGCTGGTTCCGGCCGCCGTTTGACCAAAAACTCAAATCAAAGAAGAGGAGTTGGAGAAGCAAATGATCGATCTGCGCAGTGACACTGTGACGCGTCCTACCCCAGCCATGCGCGAGGCGATGGCTGCAGCAGAGGTTGGCGACGATGTCTACGGCGAGGACCCGACAGTCAACCGGCTAGAGAAGGATGCCGCCGCTATCTTTGGCAAGGAGGCGGCGATCTTTGTGCCGACAGGAACAATGGGGAACCAGATCGCGATTCGCCTGCATACGCAGCATGGTCAGGAGGTTATCTGCGAATCGCGCTCTCATGTGCTGGACTGGGAGATGGCAATGATGGCCGCGTTCTCCGGTTGCCAGGCCCGCACGGTCGCAGCCGAGCGCGGAATCCTAACCTGGGAACACATCCGCCATGCTATTGGCGCGAAGATCTACTACCGCGCTCAGACGGCGCTGATCTGCCTCGAGAACACGCACAACATGGCGGGCGGCACGGTCACTCCGCTGCTAGTGTTTGAAGAGATATGGCGGGAGGCGGGCAAGGCGGGACTGCCGGTGCACCTTGACGGCGCACGTGTCTTCAACGCGGCAATCGCGCTGGGGCTGAGTGTGGCCGAGCTGACACGCGGCTTCGACACGGTGATGTTCTGCCTGTCGAAGGGGCTGGGCGCGCCGGTAGGCTCGATGCTGGTCGGCAGCGCGAAGGCGATCGAGCAGGCGCGCATCCATCGCAAGGCGCTGGGTGGAGGAATGCGTCAGGCTGGAGTATTAGCCGCGGCCGGGTTGATCGCTCTTCACGAGATGCCGAAGCGTTTGTGCGAAGACCATGCCAATGCGCGGCTACTCGCCGAGGCCATTGCAGCAGAGAGCAGCGCGGAGATCAATCCGACTGAAGTTGAGACGAACATTGTCATCTTCCGGCTGCGAGATGGCGCCGATGCTGCGGCGTTCTGTGCGTCGCTGAAGGAGAATGGCGTGCTTGCCAGCGCGATCGGGCCGCATGCGGTACGCCTGGTGACCCATTACGACGCAGACCGCAAGGCGATCGAGCAGGCTGCCGCTGTGCTGACTGAGGTATTGCGGGAGTTATAGGCAATCAGGCGTCGACAGCGCCAATGGCCGGTTTTGCGGCAAGAAAGACGGTGACGATGGTTTTGTGCGAAGACTCGGCGGTGTCGCTCGTGAGATCGATGCTGCCTCCGTGTTTGCTGATAATGCCGCGGCTGACCCACAAGCCCAGGCCGGTGCCACGTTCGCCCTTCGTAGTGAAGAAGGGCTGAAAGAGATGCTGGCGTATGTCGTCAGGGATGCCAGGGCCGTTATCAGCGATGGTTACCTCGGCCCCCGAAGGTACTTTTTGCCCTGCTGAGCCGGTGGAGGCCGGGACCGCCGCGACGCTGACCTGCACCTCGCCTCCGGGACCGGCGGCCTCAGCCGCGTTGGTGATGAGGTTGGTGAAGACCTGTCGCAACTCCCCGGGGTAGGCGTCGACCTTCACTGGATTCGGCATGTCGGGGCGCACGGTGACGCCGAGCTCGATGAAACGGTGTTCCATCAGCAGGAGCGTCTCTTCCAGCATCTCCTTCAGGTTCACTGCGACGGGAGCGTTCGATTCGCGGTAGAGACCCAGCATGGCTCTGCTGATCTGGGTGACTCGCGCCAGTTCCTGCCCTGCCATGTCGATGAACTGCTTGGACTCTTCTTCAGTAGCGCCATTGCGCATCAGGTAGAGGAGGTTTGAGACAGAGTCGAGAGGATTATGGATCTCGTGAGCAATGGTCGCTGCCAGGCGTCCGGCGACAGCGAGCTTCTCATTGGCCATCAGAGCTTCCTGGGTCCGGCGCTCAAGCGTGATATCACGGAAGACAAGAACGATGCCGATGGTGGCGCCGGTCTGGTCTCGGATGGGAGCCCCGCTATCTGCGATGAGCAACTCCGAACCGTCTTTGCGGATAAGAGCAGTGTGGTTGGTAAGGCCGACAACGCTGTTGAACCGTATCACTTTGGCGACGGGCGTTTCGACGGGCTCGCGCGTGGCCTCATTGACGATGTGGAAGACTTCTTCAAGTGGGCGGCCAATGGCCTCCGCCTGGCTCCAGCCTGTGAGCTCGCAGGCCACGGGATTCATCATCTGGATGCTTCCCTCGGCGTCGCAGGTAATGACGCCGTCGCCGATCGATTCAAGCGTGGTACGCAGACGCTGCTCGGACTGGAAGATCTCTTCGGCGCGCCGGCCAAGCACCTCGAGCGAGGTCCGGTAGGCGACCGAGACGGTGTGCAGCCGATTCCGTGTAAAGAGCCCGATGACTACGCCCATGCCAAGCGCAATCGCGAGCAGGGCCTCCAGCATATTTCTGCCTTGCTGATGCCACTCCGCAATTCGAAGCGAGCGACGTGCTTCTTCCGTCCGGGTTAATGTTGCGAGGTCCTGCCTGACCTGGCCCATGAGCGACTTCCCATAGAGATTCAGGTCTACGTCGCTGGTTTCGCCCCCCGCCTTTACGGTCGCGATAATGGGCAGCGCAAAGGCATCGCGCCAGGTCTGGTGTTCGTTGCGGAGGTCTTCGATGGTGCTTTTCTGGACAGCATCGGATCCGGCAAGAGACTCGAGCTTCTGATACTCCGCATCAAGCTGCCGCTCGGCATCGTTGAACGGTTCCAGAAATCTTGGGTCGGAAGTGGTTTCGTAGCCGCGGAGGCCGGATTCTTCGTCAACAATGAGTTTTGCAATCAGCGTGGTCTGGGCGATGCGGGAATCAGCCTGCTGAATGAGGTTGACTGTCGCGTTGGATCCGCGGATCTGCCAATACAGCGCGATGGCCGTCACCAGCAAAGCGATCACCGGTAACAAGAAAGCCTGCAGCAGAATCCGTTTGAATTGGGCCAGATTCACGGCTCTGATTCCCCGCCTCTCCGGGTAGTTAGGGTTTATTTACTGGTGAAGAAGACTCCCCAGCTTCTTCAAAAGAATGGGGGCGCCTTCGCCTTTGGTCATATAGAGATTAACTAATGATGTAACCTCGGCAGGGAGACCGATATAGGCCGACAGCAGCAAGATCGGAATCTTGGGTTTGGCCTGACGCATCAGGCTGGCGACCTCCCCGCCATGCATCCCAGGCATCGAGTAATCCAGAACGACGGCCTCGACGGGCTCGTTCTTGAAGATCTCAAGCCCCGTAGCCCCGTCCATTGCGGTTAGTACTTTATATCCAGCACGTTCCAGCAAGAGCTTTCGCACTCGAAGGCCGACGAGTTCGTCATCCACGCAGAGAATCAGGTGCGAGTTTTTTGGCATACGCGTCTCGACTTAACGGCACGACTGCGGCCTCTTGAGGCCCAGTATACGTATCCGGGGCATCCCGTATCCAGTCATGGAAGATTCACCGTCCGTTTGCAGAAGGCGGATAAGCGCTGAGGTAAGCTGGTAACGGAATCGTCGCGTATCCCATTGAGGTTTTTGAATTGAGTCAGACAATCTTTCTATTGGAAGATGACGCAGACATCTCGCGTCTGGTCCAGTATCATCTGGAAAGTGCCGGATTTACCGTTCGCCCATATTTGTCCATCGGTCAGATTATCCAGGATGCCGAACGTCAGCCTCCCTCCCTCTTTCTTCTGGACATCATGGTTCCCGGAGGCGATGGTCTCGACCTCTGCCGCAGGCTCAGGCAGAATCCGACGTTAAGCGTGGTTCCGATCATCTTCCTGACCGCCCGAGCGGCCGAGAACGACCGTGTGCATGGTCTGGAGATGGGGGCAGACGACTACATCACGAAGCCATTCAGCACGCGTGAACTCCTCGCCCGCGTCAAGGCTGTCCTGCGGCGCTTTGAGAGGCCAACCGCGCCATCGATCCTCAAGTTCGAGAACATCGAGATCGATGCCGGCGCGATGCAGCTCCGCGTCAACGGAGACCTGGTAACCACGACGGCGACGGAGTTCCGTCTGCTGGACTACCTCGCCAGACATCCGGGTAGGGTCTTCAGCCGTGACCACCTGCTGGATGCCGTCTGGGGAGATGCCCGCTTCGTCACCCCGCGCTCTGTCGACGTCTATGTCCGGCGGATTCGCGAAAAGATCGAGGCCGATGCTGAAACACCGCGTTACCTTAAGACTATGCGGGGCGCCGGTTACCGGTTTGAGATTCCGAAGGCGATCCCGGCATAGGAGCACAAGGACAGTCCGTGACGCGGAGCCTTTTCTTCTCATTCTTCATCCGGATGACGATTGCGCTGGCCTTTGTCGCCATCATGCGCGTCTGGTTCACTCCGCACGGATGGCTCCTGGGATCTCTTCTTGTGCTCGCGTGGGCGGCCATCAACGCTTATCTCCTCACACGGTCTGTCCGGCAGAACATCATTCTCCTTGAGAGATCCACCGCCGGCATTCCCGAGCAGCCTGTGGGAGCAGTTCACAACCAGTTCAGCGACTTCGATGGTCTGGCGCGAGCTATCGCGAATACGTCTGACCACGTTCAGCGCGCCCTGAACGATTCCTCTGAGAATCGCAAAGAGCTTGAGGCGATGATTGACAGCATGCAGGACGCTGTCGTGGCCGTTGATCCGGCTGGGCGGATCCAGTGGACAAATCAGCGGATGCAGCGGTTGATTCCCGGGACCTCTGTGAGTAGCGCGGTGCGCGTTGGGCACGCGCTGGTCCAGACCATCCGTGACCCCGATGTGCTTGATTGCGTGCGGATTGCGCTCGCGCAGAGAGTGGTGATCGAACGGCGTTCGACCTCCATGCTGCCAGGGCGGATCTTTGAGATTGCGGCCTCCCCGATGCCCGGTGGAGGAGCGGTCGCGGTCCTGCACGACATCACCCGCATCGAACAGGTCGAGCGCACGCAGCGTGACTTTGTCGCGAACGTCTCCCACGAGTTGAGGACGCCGCTTACCTCGATTACCGGGTACGTTGAGACGCTGCTCGACCACGAAGCCAACCTCAGTCGGCAGGCCCGCGACTTCCTTTCCACCATCCTGAAGAATGCCACGAGGATGAACCGTTTGACCGAAGATCTGCTCGTGCTGGCTCGCATCGAGTCTCCTGAAAGGGAGTTCAGGGCGGACCCCGTTCGCGCCGACCTGCTGGTTCGCGATGCAGTGCAGGCAATGAGCGGTCTGGTTCAGGACGCCGAGGCGCTGCTTGAGATTGGCGACACCACCAGCAGCAAGGTGTTGGCCGATTCCGACTCCATCGTCCAGGTGCTGAGTAATCTCATCGAGAACGGCATCAAGTACGGGCAGGGGAGAGGCGAAAAGCACAGCCATGTGGTCATAACCGCGCAGGACATCTCCGAACCGGTGGGAGCGGTGGAGTTCCGCGTTCGCGATTTTGGCCAGGGAATTGCTTCCGAACATCTCGACCGTATCTTCGAGCGCTTCTACCGTGTCGACAAGGCCCGCTCTCGGGAGTCAGGCGGTACGGGACTGGGGCTCGCCATCGCCCGCCACGTGGTTCTTACCCAGGGTGGTGAGATCTGGGCCGAGAGTGAACTGAACTCCGGAAGCACCTTTATCTTTACTCTGCCTAAGGCAGAGGCCGTCGCTATCTAGCTTGTTTTTTAGCGTTTTTATCAGGATGTAACCTCCCCGTAACAGTTGGGCCGCACACTTAAATGCATCGCGTCTACAACCTATTGTCCGGCGCTATTTCCGAGGGGGATGAGTGAAACTGAACATAATTGCAGCGAGCATATTGGCACTGGTGACAGTGGGAGCCAGCGCACAGAATCTGAATGGCGCGGGAGCGACCTTCCCGTATCCCATTTACTCCAAGTGGTTCAACGAGTACAGCCAGCTTCACCCAAACGTGAAGATCAACTACCAGTCCATCGGTTCGGGTGGCGGTGTTCGTCAGGCCGGCGACGGCACGGTCGACTTTGGTGCTTCAGACATGCCTATGACCAATGAGCAGATCAATTCCGCCAAAGTCAAACTCATGCACATCCCCACTGTCCTCGGTGCGGTTGTCCCCGTATACAACATTCCAGGCGTCAATAAGGAACTCAACTTCTCGCCTGACGTGATTGCGGACATCTATCTCGGCAAAATCACCAAGTGGAACGACCCCCGCATTGTGAAGGACAATCCTGGCGTCAATCTGCCGGGCAACTCGATTCTCCCCGTGTACCGTTCGGATGGAAGCGGAACCACGTACGTCTTTACGGACTATCTCTCCAAGATCAGCCCTGATTGGGCCAGCAAAGTGGGCAAGAACAGCTCAGTCAAGTGGCCCACAGGCATTGGTCAGAAGGGCAACGAGGGAGTCTCTGGCATGGTTCGTCAGGCGCCTTACTCGTTCGGCTATGTCGAGCTGATCTACGCGGTGCAGAACAAGATGTCCTATGGTCTGGTAAAGAATGCGGCCGGCAAGTTTGTTAAGGCCTCGACTGATGGCGTTACCGCAGCCGCTGCGGGCGCCGCAAAGACGATGCCAGCCGACTACCGCGTCTCTATCACCAACGCTCCCGGCGCGACCTCCTACCCGATATCGAGCTTCACCTGGCTACTGATTCCAACTCACGGTACAGATTCGACGAAGACAAAGGCCCTGACGGACTTCCTCGGTTGGATGCTCGATCACGGCGAGGGTGAGGCCGCCAATTTGAGCTATGCTCCGCTGCCGAAGCCGGTGCAGGATATGGTCCGCAAGAGCGTTGCTCAGATCAAATAGCTATACCGCCGCGTGGGGCCTGATCCAGTAGCTCCACGCGGCGCACTTTTTTCCGATCCGAAAACACATCTTTCAGGAATAAGATTCAAAGTTAGTTAGTCTCTAGGACCCAATTTGTGCCTCCCAGCCGCATGACCAATGAACGAGAATCCGGGCCGCCCTTGCCTGCAGTGCCAATCGTCTCTGCGTCCGGAACGGGCGCAGCAGCGGTTGGACCTGTGTCCTCTGCCCCTTCCGAGATCCGCGCATTCCTGAACCAACGAGGGAGCGGGAGGATAGCTGACAATAGCTTCGCCGCTCTCATGCTGCTCTGCGCATGCAGCATCTTTGTCATTGTCCTGTTTATCCTCATCATTCTGATTCTTCGTTCTCATCTCAGTCTGGTTCAGTTTGGCTGGAAGTTCTTTACTCGCCAGGCCTGGGATCCCGTCTCCGGCGACTTCGGCGCACTGTCATTTATCTACGGCACGTTGGTGACCTCCTTGCTCGCGCTTCTGATGGCGGTGCCGCTGGCGCTCGGCGTGGCGATCTTTCTCACCGAACTCTGTCCGCGACCGTTGCGCGCCCCCATCTCGTTCCTGACTGAGTTGCTCGCCGCCATCCCCAGCGTCGTCTACGGCCTGTGGGCCGTCTTCGTGCTTGTGCCAATCATGCGCGATAGTCTGGGGCCCTTTCTATCTCGGACCCTCGGCTGGACAGGATTTTTTGAGGGCGCGAACTTCGGCGTGGGTATGCTGACGGCCAGCATCATCCTCGCCATCATGATTCTGCCCATCATCTCATCGCTCACCCGTGACATTATGACCGCTGTGCCGATCAGTCAGCGCGAAGCGGTGCTTGCTCTCGGTGCGACCCGGTGGGAGATGATTCGCATCGGAGTACTTCGCAACTCCCGCATCGGCATCGTGGGAGCGATCATGCTCGGCCTCGGCCGTGCCCTAGGCGAAACGATGGCCGTCACCATGGTCATCGGCAACCACCCGGAGATCAACAAGAGTCTCTTCGCGCCGGGATACACTCTGGCCAGCGTCATTGCCAACGAGTTCTCCGAGGCCACAGGCGATCTTTACCTCAGCGCTCTTATCGAGATCGGCCTCGCGCTCTTTCTCGTTACCATTGTCGTCAACGCGATCGCTCGTCTCATGGTCTGGGCGGTGACGCGTGGCGCACCGTCGAGGGTCGGCTGATGAGCACTCAACCCATTGCCACCCAGCCTCTAGGGCTTCCACGCAAACCACCCCGCGGGAACGCCTTGCGTCGTACAGCCGCAAACTACATTGTCAGTGGACTGGCGATTTTGGCAACCCTCCTCGTGTTAGTCCCCCTCGCCGCGATCCTCTTCTATCTGGTGTATAAGGGCGCTTCGTCGCTCAATCTGGCTTTTTTCACCCATCCCCCAGCGCCAGTCGGAGAACAGGGTGGTGGAATGGCCAATGCGATCATCGGTTCTGGCATCATTCTTGCGTTGGCGAGTCTGATGGGCATCCCAGTCGGCATAGCTGCCGGCGTCTACCTCTCCGAGTTTGCTCGCGGCAACGTGCTGGGCAACGCAGTGCGTTTTACCGCAGACATTCTGAATGGCGTTCCCTCCATCGTGATGGGAATCGCGATCTACTCGCTTGTGGTGATGCCGCAGAAACACTTCTCGGCGCTGTCCGGCGGAATCGTTCTCGGCATCATGATGATCCCGACCGTGACGCGCACGACGGAGGAGATGCTGGCCACCGTGCCGCCTGCTATTCGCGAAGCTGCCCTTGGACTGGGAGTGCCGAAGTGGCGCACGGTCTTTTCGGTGAGCCTGCGCACGGCATCGGCTGGAATCATCACTGGCTGCATGCTGGCCTTTGCCCGTGTCGCCGGCGAGACTGCGCCGCTGCTGTTCACCGCCTTCGGCAACCAATTCTGGAGCTTCAAACTGAACGAGCCCATCGCTGCATTACCATTGCAGATATTTGTCTACGCCACGGGACCGTACGATGAATGGCACCGCCTGGCGTGGGCAGGCGCGCTGGTTCTTATCGCCCTCATTATGGTTTCGGTCACGCTGGTCCGCATCTATGCCAATCGCGGCGCGCTCAAGGGAGGAAGTTAGTGGGAGTTGGTATTGAAGTTCAGGACCTGAATGCGTGGTATGGCACAAACCATACGCTGCAGGACATCAATCTGCGCATTCCGGCGAACCACGCGACCGCGCTTATCGGCCCTTCCGGCTGCGGCAAATCCACCTTTGTGCGCTGCCTCAACCGCATGCACGAAACCAATCCCATCGCCCGCGCTACCGGTACTGTCAAGATGGGCGAAGTCGACATCTACAAAGACGCCTCGCCGGTCGAGATTCGCCGTCGCGTCGGCATGGTCTTCCAGCGTCCCAACCCCTTTCCGACGATGTCGATCTACGACAATGTGATCAGCGGCCTCAAGCTGAACGGCTTTCGCAACCGCCGCATCCTCGATGAAACGGTCGAGCGCTCGCTGAAGCAGGCCGCGTTGTGGGAAGAGGTCAAGGACGACCTCAAGAAAAAATCCGGCGCCAGCCTCTCCGGCGGCCAGCAGCAGCGCATGTGCATCGCTCGCGCCATCGCCGTCGACCCAGAGGTGTTGCTGATGGACGAGCCCGCCTCAGCTCTCGATCCCGTCTCGACGTCGAAGATCGAGGATCTGATCTTTCAGCTCAAGAGCCAGTACACCATCGTCATCGTGACGCACAACATGCAGCAAGCAGCGCGCGTCGCTGAAAATACCGGCTTCTTCCTTAATGGAAAGATGGTCGAATTCGACTCAACTCACAAGATATTCACGAACCCCCGCGACAAACGCACTGAAGATTACATCACGGGGAGGTTCGGCTAATGCGGGTCAAATTCCACCAGAATCTCGACGAGTTGAAAGAAAAGCTGCTCGTTATGGCTGGCATGGCCGAGCAAGCTATCCAGCGCTCGATCGAGGCGTACCGCACGCGCGATCTCGGCATTTGCGAGCTTGTCTTCCGCTCCGAGCCCGCCATCAATCGCCTCGAGCGCGAGATCGATCAGATGGCGCTCGATCTTCTTGCCATGGAGCAGCCCATGGCCATCGATCTCCGTTTCATCCTCTCGGTCATTCGCATCAATGCCGACCTGGAGCGCGTGGGCGACCAGGCCGTGAACATCGCCGTCCGCGTGCGCGAGATGGGTGCATTCGCCAATATCGACCTGCCGGTCGACATCCCCAAACTCGCCTCGCTCTCGTCAGAGATGGTTCGCAAATCACTGCAGGCTTTCATTGAAGCGGATTGTGAACTGGCTGAGACGGTCTTGAAAATGGACGACGAAGTCGACGCGATGAACGACTCTGCCTTTTACGCGCTAAGTTCGCTGATTAAAGAGAATCCAGACCTGACTCCCCAGTCTCTCAACGCGCTGATCATCGCGCGCAATCTCGAGCGAGTCGGCGATCACGCCACGAATATCGCAGAGGATGTGATCTTCTGGGTTCGTGGCGCAGACGTGAGGCACTCCACAACGCATACCGCTTAGGGTCGAATCAAATCAGCGGCCGCCACCAGACCAGTCTGGGTAGCAGAGGATAGTAGAGTCCAAGGCGCAGTTCGCCTCTGCTGGAAGTGGCCCGCATCATGCGCGCGTAAGTCTCCATCTGCGGTCCATATTTTCTCCGCTCGCCTTCAAGAAACCGCTCAACTCCCGTCAGGCTGTGCGACGCCGTCTTGTAGTCGATGATCCACAGACAACTCCGGCCTCCAGCGCCCGGCTCTTCGCCCGCTCGGAAGGCGCGGTCAAGACGAACGCTGCGCAGGCCTTCCTCCATCGCCGTAAGCCCAAACTCGCTTGCCGCCTCATCGTGAGCCGCAAGAATCCACAAGCCGTCCCGGTCGCGCAGGGTGTTTTCAATTGCCGTTCTAACAAGTGGCTGTAGCCGCTGGATGGTTGGGTGCGGAAGGCCTTCTCCGCGCAAGACCGCACCAATACGGCGGTCCCAGGTTGCCACTTCTGCGAGCAATACCTCTGGATGCGTACCTTCGCCAATGCGTCTCGCCAGCAGCTCCATAAAGGCATGGACGGTGTTGCCCAGGGCCCGTGCTTCAAAGGAGCCTTCAGGTCGTATGAAGGGCGCAAAACGCTCCGATGGCGTGTCGTCTCGATGAGGAAGATGAAGCAGTCGCTCGAAGCGGCTTCTTGCATCGAAGCTCATGGGCAGACGCTGCAGCGTGCGCGGAGCCACCGGTTCTGCCTCGGCTGCCATCGCGCCGACGAAGGCATCGCTCACCTCATCGGCGGAGGGCATCGCCGACACGCTCGCTGCTGCTTGCGCGATGAAATGCCTCTGT
Source organism: uncultured Acidobacteriaceae bacterium (assembly GCA_963741395.1). GTDB lineage: Bacteria > Acidobacteriota > Terriglobia > Terriglobales > Acidobacteriaceae > Edaphobacter. Next base: position 136,924 of record CAVUHV010000005.1, on the reverse strand, counting down.
GCGGCCGGCCACGCGGCGTTCAGCAGACTCGCCGGACGCGGCCGCGGATCGCCGGTTCTGGAACTTGTCTCAGGAGTGGCGAAGAGATGCAACTCTTCCTTCGCGCGCGTGCATGCCACGTAAAAGAGCCGCTTCCTCTCCGCGGCCTCACGCGAACTCTGCAATTTGCGCAACCAACTACTCAGATCTCCAGAATCTTCGCCTGTGGCAGCGATGGGCGCGAGCAGTCCATGCGCAGCGTCCTCGCTGTCTGCAGGCAGCTCACTCCACCTTAATAACGGAGCCTTGTCAGTCGCCGGGCCCCTTTCAAGGCCAGGCACAATCACGACATCCCACTCCAACCCCTTGGCCCTATGGATCGTCATCAGATCGACAGCGCCTGTAGCGGTCTCCGGTTCTGCGAAGAGCTTTTCCAGCCTCTGTTTCAGCGTGTGAACATCCACACCATCGGACTCCTGTTCCAGTTCGTCCAACAGCTCGAGGAATCGCCGCGCATTCGTCATCTCCGTCGCGGTGAGACAGGCGTCTCCTCCCAACGACCGCCACGTCCGCTCGACCCACTGCGCGATGCCTATGCGCGAGCGTTGCCGCATCGCGGCGTGCATGACCTCCCGCAAGCGCACCAGCCTCCCCCGGCTCTCCTGGCTAAGCAGTTCGCCTCGCTCGGCGATCAACTCCTCCATGGAGCGTTCCCTAAACCGAGACTCATCTCCTCCGGCCAGCGTATGCAGATCGGCCAGGCCAAGCCCACACCACGGCGCGTGCAGCATGGCCAACCACGCTACTCTGTCCGCCGGATGCAGCAATGCCCGCGTCAGCGCGAAGAGGTCGAGGACCTCCGGGCGCTCGCCCAGCGTCTCGATCTCGATGGCACGGAAGGGAATTCGCGTGCCATTTGTGTCGTTCTTGAATGCGGAGATGATGCGGACGAGATGGTTGCGGTTCCGCACCAGCACAGCGATCGTCCATGGTTTGGTTCGATCCACAGGCAGCGGCCGGGCGCGCCACTCCTCGATGATGGAGCGAATCTTCCGCGCCTCTGCCTTCGCTTGCCGGGTCCTCTCAGTTCTCAGCAGATCACCTTGCAGGCCTGCGGGGAGCGCCTCCGTGTGCCACTCCACACCGCGCGCCCCATTGCGCGAAGAGCGACGAATGGCGGACGCCTCAACGAAGGCGACCTCCTCAGGATGCGCAGAGGCGGCTTTGGCAGGGAAGAGGACTGAAAAGTACTCGTTGAACGACTCGACCAGCCTGCTCTCCGAGCGGAAGTTCGCCGTGAGCTGCAAGACTCCAAGCGGCAGTTCGCCAATGTAACCAGTCTGCATCGTCTGGACAAAGCGCTCGACTCGTGCCTGGCGAAAGAGATAGATCGACTGCTTTGGATCGCCAACCAGTAACACAGTTTGCCCGCCTCCGTGCCAGCCCTGCGTCAGCAGCTCGATTAGCTCGTATTGACTGGTCGAGGTGTCCTGCATCTCGTCGACGAGCAGATGCCGGTATCGCATTCCCTGCGCGGCTTCCAGAGCATCGACTCCGCTACCGCTTCGCAATGCCGTGCGAGCCAGCAGGCCCAACTCGGCGAAATCGCACTCACCCCGCTCCGCGAAGACAAGCTGCAACTCGGCGAGCGAGCGGCTCAGCACGCGGAACAGCGCCTTAATGACTGGCCATTGTTTGTCCGAATACCTGGCTGGGGGCAGCGATACGACTTTCTGCATAGCCTCCAGAAAGTCGTCACGATGGTTGATCCGCTCAATCAACTGGGTAAGTCTTTGTACGTCTGCCTTTGTGGTTTCGAACTTTAGATCGCCCTTTGAGAACCTCTTTCGCCATTCCCCGTCTTTTTTTACCAGAAGGTGAATCAGCGCGCGCCAGTGGTCAAGTTCATCGGCCGATGTGCCGGGTGCGTCTTTGCCTTTGCACACGGCGATTGGCGAGATATCTGCCTTGTATGGCGCGGCTTCTGCGAGCGACGAGGCCAACGTGGACAGCTCAATCAGAAAATCGGGTTGCAGGATGACCCCTAGTTCCGCGAGACCATTGGAGACGACTTGTTCGAGGGTCCGCTCCAGTCTTGGCCGAACGACACTATCAAGATACGTATCGCTCAGCTCTTCGCCTTGCAGTGGGACCAGTACTCCCCACTGATCGCGCCACTGCAGCATCTCCGCGATCAGCCGCTCCACATTGCTGAGATTGCCGTCGCGGTGCAGCAGCACAAGCTCCAGGGCCGCGCTTAACGCCCCGTCGCCGCTGCCGAGTTGCATCAGCGTACGCTGCGCCGCCTCGTGGTACATCGGCATCGCCTCACGGACAGGCTTCTTGATGCCGCCCGCGCCTGACAGCACCGGCAGGGTTCGCGCAATCTCCGCACACACTGAGTCAATCGTGCGGACATTCAGTCTTTTTGGGCGCTCAAGCAGGCCCCATTCCATCCCGGCATCGCGCCGCAGCACAGCCTCCGCAAGCGCGCGCGTCACTCTGTCGAAGGGAGTCTTGGAGAGGTCCGGACCCCGTGCTGCCATCAACTGGCTCACTACACGCTCGCGAATCTCCTCCGTCGCCTTTTCCGTGAACGTGATGGCCAGCACTTGCTCCGGCTGCATCACCTGCTCGTCTGTCAGCAGTTTCAGATAGCGCTGAATCAGCAGGCCAGTCTTGCCCGAGCCAGCCGGCGCCTCGACGATCCACGACCGCGTGATATCAAGTGCCCGCTCTCGTGCGGCGTGATCCGGCGGCAGAGCATTCTCTGCATCGTTCTCCCGGCGCGCGGCTTCTGCGAAGTCGATTAACTCAGCCACGTTCGCTCTCCTCCGCGTCATCCTCGTCGAAATTGTCTTCAAGGGTCGCTGGGTCGAGCCGGCAAAGAATCCGTTGCGCGCAATGCTTGCAGGTCGTTGGATAGTCTTTCGGGTTTACGCGAACATCGCCTTGATGAAAGTCGGTGGCGAGTCTGATCAGCACTTCGCGCCAACGGTCCACCTGCGCCTCCAGGGTTGGAGCTTCGGTTAGTGCGACCTTCTTCGTCAGCGTCTCATCGTCGGTCGCATAGCCCGTAAGCATCATGTCCTTGCCGGTGCGCACCTGAGCAAAGGCAACCGCCTGCAGGCGCGTCGCGTCCGAGAGCGTCGCATAGAGCGGAAGCTGCGGAGCGTCCGGCCGATCCGTTAACCATGTTTGCGGCTTTGCCTGTCCTGTCTTGTAGTCGAGCAGGATGTCCCCGTCTTGGCTCTCGTCCACGCGGTCAACGCGCACCCGCACACGCAGCGGCCCAATGGGCACGTCGTTGAACTCTCTCTCGGTATGCTTCACCGCAAAGGGAGGGCGTTCCTTTTCAAACTCCAGCCACTGTCTCATCAGGGTGCGAAGCCTTGCCCGCTGAAGTTTTACGTATGAGGTATCCCATGCCGTCACACTCAATGCTGCGGTCTCACGCAAAGACTCGTCGATCGAGCGTTCCATGACTTCATCCACTGCGGCCTGCGGCATCTCCAGCAGGGCATCTTGTGTCTTCACTTCGTTCCAGAACTGCTGGAGCGCGTGATGCACGAGATTTCCCCGCTCCATCACATCCAATCCCATGCTGGCCTGCTCGAGTTCGGTGGACCACAGCCGCTTCTCCGCGAAGGCACGGAAGCCGCATGCAGCCTGAAGCCGCAGGATATCTGCGCCGCCATGAATCTTGTCCGGCAACGGCGGGACCTCAGATGCGTCCGCAAAGGTTTCAAGCGCAACGATCGCCCGCGCTGAGGCAGAAGGAGCAAAATCTTCTGCCGCAACTCTCTCCACTTCGATCTCATCGAGTGCAGCCGATGGCCGTTGATGCCCGCGTGCGGTCTCCAACGCATAACTGAAGACGACCGTCTCTCCGCTCTCTGCAATGCGCCGAGTGACGCGCCGTGCCTGTGCGTCATCGCGCGCGATGTCGGCGCCGGGCATCCCAAGCTCGCGCTGCATCTGCCACGGCAGCAGGGGAGTGCCGCGAGCAACAGGCGGCCAGGCGATCTCGCCAGCACTTAGGAACCACAACGCGTCGAACCGGCTGCCAGCGGCCTCCAGCGGCCCCATCACCTGCACAGCGGCGTCACGCGACTCAGCGGCAAACATCATTTGTTTAGCGATCCATTCCAAGCGTCGCAGCGCCTGACGAAACTCCACTCGCGCAGAGCCAACGTCCAACGTCGCTAACTCGTCGAGCGCGCCCTCCCACTTTCGCCGCGTCTGAAACTCGATGCTGTCCTCGCAGCTTCCCGCTCCCCACGAAGCTGCCTCCAGCAGTTCCGTCATCGTTTCGGCCCATCCGGCGTACGATCTGCGTGCGGGCGTTGCAAACCGTTGCTCGACGACGCGCTGCATCTTCTTCACCGCAGTCAGCAACCTAGAGACCTTGCCGTTGCGCTGCCAGTCTTCAATTGTCTTCCGCAACCAGCCGAGCGTCGCCTCCGGCCGCAGCAGGCTCTCCTGCCGCATCACAAAGGCGTCGAACTCTGCACGTCCACCGCGCTCATTCTCTGCCGCAGCAACGTAAGGAGAGAGCAGCAGACGGCTCACCTTCGTCAGCGGCAACGGATCTACCGCCCACGCCAGCAGGCTCAGTGCATCCGAGACCATAGGTGTCTGCGCGAGCGGCACCCCCAGCGAAAACTCGTAAGGCGCAGCAGCGCTCTTCGCCGCAATGTTCTCAAGCTCAGGAGTCAATACCTCACGAAATGCCCGGTCGATCCTGGCTCTCTGCTCTTCGAGGTTCGGCACGATCACCGCCACGCGCGCATCGGGCCGTTCCTCAAGGTAGCGCCGTATCCAACGCGCAGCAGCATGCATCTCACTTAGCTCATCGCAGGCCTCGGCCAATATCTGCCGCCGCTGCGACACCGCCACGGTTACCTCTTCGACTGTTGTTCCTGACGCCCGAATCGCATTCACAAGCGCGCTCTGTGCCGGGGTCAGGCCATCGAACCCTACCAGCAGAACCTCGTCGGGAAGTGAGATCCGCACGCCGCCGTTCAACAGTGCCTTGAACGAATCTTCAAGCTGAGCGGCAGCCAGCACATCATCGGCCTCACACCGCCGCTTGAACTCCAGTGCCCAGCGCTGGAAGGCGCGCGTGTCGGTGCTTCCGCCGATACCGCGTAGCCTCCCTTGGCCGCTGTAGCGGTACAGCAGCCGCCACGCATCGGCCGCGATCTCGGCCAGCGAGTCCGGATTGCGCAGGCTGGCCCGCTCAGCGTCATCCGTCAGCACAGCGCGCCAGATTGCATGTTCCTGGGTCAGATTCAGCAGCAGGGAAGTGGCATGGCCCTCGAGAACCATCTCCCGCCATAGGGTCGCGGCCCAGGTCTCCCACGCCAGGACCGCCGGCGGATTCCAACCCGCAAGCCCCTGCCCCTGCTTGTAGCGGTCATAGGCGTGACGCAGTGTGCGTGCTGCACGCTGATTCCCCGTCACTACCGTTGCGCCGCGTTCGAGCGCCCGGCCAATCTCTTCCGGCAACCGGTCCACACCCATGTTTCGGTTATACGCCCAGCGTCACTGGAAAACACGGTCACGCGAGGGACGTCCAAGTATTATCAATAGAGGAGTCGTCTCGTGCCCCGGAATCCGCTGTCTCTGCTGTTTTTCCTCTGCTTGCTCGCCGTATTACCCATCGCCGGATGCCACCAGTCCAGCCCTCCGGCATCTCCCGGAGCGTCAGCCTCGCTCAAGAGTTTTCCGGTCCGCGGCGAGGTTGTCAGCACTGACGCTACCCACGTCACGCTCGATCACGAGGCTGTTCCCGGCTTTATGGAAGCGATGACGATGCCATACAAGCTCAAAGATCCCAGCATCGTCAGCGAGCTTCACCCCGGAGATCGCATCACCGCCACCATCCGCGTCCAGCAGGACGAGGGCGGATACCATGACGCCGAACTCGACAACATCGTCGTTGTCGCGCAGGCGAAGCCCGACTACAAGCCCGCCGCGCAGTATCACGTTCCGGCTCCGGGCGATGTCGTGCCGGACTTTCGCCTGCTCAACCAGAGCGGCCGCACCATTCACCTCGCGCAGTTCAAGGGCAAAGTCCTCATCGCGACCTTCATCTACACCCGCTGCCCGCTCGCCGACTACTGCCCCAAGATGAGTCGCAACTTCGCCGAGATCGACCAGACGCTCGCCGCCGACCCAAAGCTCTACGCCCAGACGCATCTACTCAGCATCAGCTTTGATCCCACCTACGACACGCCCGCTGTTCTTCGCAGCTACGGCGGAGCCTACACAGGCCGCTACACCAAAGAGACCTTCGCCCACTGGGACTTCGCCGCACCTTCCGAGAAAGAACTCCCCAGCGTGACGCAGTTCTTTGATGTTGGCGTTACGCCCGGCGAAAACAAGACGCTCACCCACTCGCTCTCGACCGTTGTCATCGGTAAAGACGGAAAGGTCGTCGCATGGTACCCCACCAACGACTGGCAGCCCGCAGAGATCGTCGCTCAAATCAAAAAGACCGCTGCCAGCTAGCGGTCATCTTCCGCAGATATAGGCCTCGAGATGTCGGATGGTTTCTTCCTGCTCCGTGATCACCCAGTTCACAAGGTCGCCGATCGATACGACGCCCACGACTTTACCGGCCTGGGTCACCGGAAGATGTCTGATCCGGTGGTTCGTCATAATGTGCATACAGTCGCCGACCGTATGCTCCGGCGAAACACAGATCGCTGGGCTGCTCATGATCTCCGATACCTTCGTCTCTTTCGAAGACCGTCCCTGCAGGATGACCTTTCGCGCATAGTCGCGCTCTGACAGCACGCCGGCCAACTCATCCCCTGCCATCACCAACAGGGCTCCTATCTCTTTTTCCGCCATCAACTCGATCGAACGATAGACCGAGGTCTCCGGCGTCGTCGACCATATATCCCGCTTCTTCCCCTTCAGCACCGCACCAATCGTTGTTGCCAGCTCACTCATGGACACCTCCCTCATGCCTGACCACACCACACCGAGGCCAGCAGCTTACCCCGCGGCAGACGGCTTTGGCAAAGACTTTCGGACCTGCGTCGCGCCAGTCAATCAGGTATCCTGAGCCTTCAGGTAAAAGGAGCATTTCAACTCAATGGCTAAGCTGACCATCGTCTTCGGCATCCTTCTCATTCTGCTCGGTATCACCGGCTTTGTCGCGACCGGCAGCTCCCACCCCACCGCCCTCATTCCCTGTGCCTTCGGCCTTCTGCTCGCTCTTTTAGGGGCCTTGGCAAGAACCGAGGACGCCAAGAAGCGGATGCTCTGGATGCACATCGCCGTCACCATCGGCCTGCTTGGATTTCTATTCACCATCCCCGGTTTGATCGATGTCATCCGGATGGCCCAGGGAATCACGGTCAAGCGGCCTGTTGCCGCCGAGGAGCAGTCCGTCATGTGGCTCATCTGCGGCGTCTTCGTCGCGCTCTGCGTGCGCTCCTTCATCGCCGCCCGCCGCAGCCGCATTGCCTGAATCTGAAGACTTTGCACGAATTGCATCTGAATGAACCACGGTTCATCCAATAAACTGGCCGGTCACGCGTCTCTACATGTGAACGCTCTTACCGTCGTACACTGCAGCTTATGTCTTCTTCCTTCGGGCACTCCAATCTGACTGGTGGTATCAAGGCGGCAGATCGCCCATCCCGCGGCACTGGCCGCGCCACCGCGGCTGAGCTGACCGCCTCTCGTCCCAAGCCCAAGCTGACGAAGGTCTTTCCTGAAATATGGAAGCTGATGAAGCCCCGTGGGCTCCTGCTCGGCGGCAGCTTCCTGCTGATGATCATCAATCGCGCCAGCGGCCTGGTTCTGCCCGCTTCGACGCGCTACCTCATCGACAACGTGATGGGCAAGCACCAGCTGCATCTGCTCCCCATCATCGTCGGAGTCGTCATTGCAGCGACCCTTCTTCAAGGCGTGACCTCGTTCACCCTAACGCAGTTGCTCTCCAAGGAGGGCCAGCGCCTCATCGCCGAGCTGCGTATGAGGGTGCAGGCGCACATCGGCCGGCTACCGGTTGCCTTTTACGACGAAAACCGCACCGGAACCCTGGTCGCCCGCATCATGACCGACGTCGAAGGCGTTCGCAATCTCATCGGAACCGGCGTGATCGACTTCTTCGGTGGAGTCCTCACCGCTCTCTTCGCCTTCGGCTACCTCATTCACCTCAGCGTGCAGATGACGCTGGTTACGTTCGTGGTCCTCGTCGTCTTCGGCCTAATTCTGCAGCGGGCCTTCAAAACCATCCGGCCCATCTTCCGTGAGCGTTCAAAGATCAACGCCGAAGTTACCGGACGCCTCACTGAGTCACTAGGCGGAGTCCGCGTCGTCAAGGGCTACCACGCTGAGGCCAGCGAGGCCAACGTCTTCGCCAAAGGTGTTGATCGCCTCCTGCGCAACGTCATCTCTTCGCTTACGGCGCAGTCGCTCATGTCGCTCGCGTCGACAACCGTCCTGGGCCTCGTCGGTGCGGTCATCATGTATCTCGGTGCGCACCAGGTAGTCGCCGGACGCCTGACTACCGGCGGCTACGTCACCTACGTCATGTTCCTCGCGTTCATGATCGCGCCTATCGTGCAGCTCGTCGCCATCGGCACGCAGCTCACCGAGGCCGTCGCCGGACTCGACCGCACCACCGAGATACTCTCTGAACTCGAAGAAGACTCGAGCCCCACGCGCTCCGTCACTCTCAGCGCCATCCACGGCGATGTCGCCTTCCGCGACGTCACCTTCGAATACGATCCCGGCAAACCCGTCCTGCACGGCGTCAGCTTCGAGTCAAAGCCTGGCACCGTCACAGCCCTTGTTGGGTCCTCCGGCTCCGGAAAGTCGACCATCATCTCTCTCATCTGCGCGTTCCACACTGCCACATCCGGCAAGGTTCTGGTCGACGGCATAGACCTCGCCACCGTCCAGCTCTCCAGCTACCGCAGCCAGCTCGGTGTCGTGCTGCAGGAGACCTTCCTCTTCGACGGCACCATCCGCGAGAACATCCTCTTCTCCCGCCCCAACGCCACCGAGGAGCAATTAATGGAGGCGTGCCGCATAGCCCGCGTCGACGAGTTCGCCGAGCGCTTCCCCGAGGGTTACGAGACCATTGTCGGTGAGCGCGGCGTCAAGCTCTCCGGAGGTCAGCGCCAGCGCCTCTCCATCGCCCGCGCCATCCTCGCCGACCCGCGCATCCTCATCCTCGACGAGGCCACCAGCTCGCTCGACTCCGAGTCAGAAGCCATGATCCAGAACGGCCTCAGCTACCTCATGCAGGGGCGCACCACCTTCGTCATTGCCCACCGCCTCTCCACGATCCGTCGCGCCGACCAGATCCTCGTAGTCGAGCAGGGCGAGATCATCGAGCGTGGAACCCACGAGTCCCTCTATGCCCTGGGCGGCCGCTACTACGACCTCTACACCCGCCAGCACGGCCTCGAAACCAACCTCTTCCTCGCCCCCGGCGAAGGCGACAAGATCGAAGAATCAGAAACCACGAAGGTCTAGAGTCCGAATCGTCCGGCTTCTGTTATTCAGATTTTGTCAGTTGCCAACTCGACAGGTGACGAGTGAAACATGTATACAGGCTGATCAATAAATAATTTTGCCAGTTAGTGTGTTGATGACTTGTCTGACCAAGTGAAATATGGGACCGTCGGTTTCGCATTCCATTAGTTACTTGCTGCGCAGGAGGATTCAATGCCTTTTCGCAAATTCATGATACTGGCCGCATCGGTTGCGATTGTGCTCATGACGATGCCGTCGTTAGCCAGCGCAAGCTCCTTTTCTGCCGTCATCGTCTACGGAGACAGCCTGTCTGATAATGGCAATCTCTATGCTGTAGCCGCATATCCCCCTTCACCCCCCTATTACGAGGGCCGGTTCTCCAACGGACCGGTCGCCGTTGAACAATTGGCTTCTGCGTTTGGCGTTCCACTCTATGACTTCGCGTATGGAGGAGCTACCACCGGTATCGGGAACTATGTCGATGGGGGGACGCAGACCACCCTGGGCACGCACGGCTTGCCGGGGATGCAGCTCGAATTGGCTGGGTCCGCTCCCATTTTGACCCCGCCTCTGACCTCCACTGCTTTATTTGTGGTGTGGGGTGGCGCCAATGATTTTCTTGTCAACGGTTCGATCTCAACTGCGGTGTCAAATATTGATTCAATCGTAGCCACGCTCCAAAGCGACGGTGCCCAACATATCCTGGTGCCCGGCATGCCTGATCTGGGATTGACCCCTGATTATTATGGCGATGCCGGAGCGACGGGATACGCCGCGCAATTCAACGCAATGCTGCTGGCTACCCTTCCTTCGGGCGCGACTTATTTTGACACCTTTGACTTGCTTCGAGAGATCAACAGTGATCCCGCGGCTTACGGACTTACCGACGTGACAGATCCCTGCTTCAATGGCACAACGGTTTGCTCAAATCCCAACCAGTATCTCTTCTGGGACGGTTTCCATCCCACAACGGCCGCGGACGCTATCCTGGCGCAAGAGTTTGCCGACGCGGTCCCGGAGCCTTCTACGATCCTGCTGATAGGCACTGGGATGGCCGGACTGATGGTCCATGTCTGCAAACAGCGTAAGCTCAGAAAGGCGGCATAAGCTCTAAAGTCTGTAGGGTGTAATCGAAAAGGGCGACCAGCATTGGAGCTGGTCTCCCGGCCTTAAGCGCCTCAAACCGCCCGTTTCATCCTTTGAAGGGATGATGGCGATCATCAGTAGCTATAATCTTCGACCCATCGACGAAGACCTGACCGAGGAGGAGATCCTAGGCTACGGGGCAAACGGTTACTCCGAACAGTGGTTATCTTGCCACTGAGCGCAGAATTCGCATCTCGGAATCGAAGTTGGACCACAGTCCCGACTTAGAGTCGGGCTTCACGCCAGTCGGCTTCCAGAATCTGGTACTTCTCTCCTTTGGGATCGCCTAACACCTCGGCCCGATGCGTTCTGGCTTCGGATTCAGTCGCAAACAACTCCGACGAGTAAATCCCCGGAGGGCCATCTATCTCCCTTATGCGGAACCCTACCGGATGAACCGTAATGCAGTTTTCAAGGTGTAGGCGTCGCCGTTCTTGCACTTTCGGGGTCGCTCCTTCAGCCCCACCCTCCACGTCAAACCCTTCAGCTCGCTTCTGAGCAATGTAGGAAACAACCTTGGGCAAACTTCCGCTGTAAACAGTCTTTCCGTCCTGGATCGCGTAATATTTCCCTGACTGTAGCTCCTCCAAGAGGCTCATGGCCCAACCTCCACGACGATAATGCTGTGATTTAACCGAGCAGGTCCTGGTAGAACGTCGTACCACGCTTCAGTGAATAGGAGTCTCGCCATTCTGGATGTTCAGAACAAATTTTGATGACGATCCTCATTCGTGCTCTCAGGTCCGTCATCATCGCCGGATAAACCCCTTCGGGAAAGACTTTATTCAATAACTCTAACGTACTCTTATTGGGTTTAAAGGACAGGAGTTTCTTCGCCCATTGCCCTGCGATCTGATCCTCCCATCGCATATAAAGTTCTGCATTACACGCCCAAGCGAGAGGGTTATTTTGATAGAAGATTAGTGCATACAGAAAGCTGCCCGCTGCTGCGTCGAAGTCTCTGAAGCTGCTCGATGCTGAGCTAAAATCAATGTTGTCTGCCAAGAGTGTTCCATAGTTGACGAACAAATTTGAGATATGCCATCTTCTGACGGCCTCTTGCGGTTCATTCAGCAAATACGTATGCAACCGCAACTTTGCGGAAAGAGCCCTATGCTCCCTTAAATACTCTGCCAGCGCCTTTTGTTCTACTTCGCTAGGCATCAGAGATAAGGCGATGCTAACGACTTCATTGTTCTTTGTAGGCCTAAACAGCAGGCGGGCCAATCGCGTCCCCCAGTTATCCATTGCTGTCCTCTCACAGGAGATCATCTGTAGCGCGCGTAGCAGGACCGGAAGACAGTTTAACCTGACGTCACCGCGGCCTAGCTCTCCACACCCAACTGCGTCAGCAGAAACGCATAGTCGAACGCGATCTCCTTCAGGTAGTCATACCGCCCCGAAGCCCCGCCATGCCCGGCATCCATATTGATATGCAGCAGTAGGGGAGTATCGTTCGTCTTCAGCGTCCGCAATTTGGCCACGTACTTCGCCGGCTCCCAGTACATCACCTGCGAGTCGTTCAGGCTCGTCTTCACCAGCATCGCCGGATACGGTCCCGATTTGATGTTGTCGTACGGAGAGTACGACCGCATATACTCGAACGCCGCGACCTCATTTGGATTGCCCCACTCCTCATACTCCGCAACCGTGAGGGGCAGGGAGGCGTCCAGCATCGTATTCATCACATCCACGAAGGGCACGTGCGAGATCACTACCCGGAAGAGATCCGGCCGCTCATTCACCACGGCGCCCATCAGCAATCCTCCCGCGCTTCCGCCCTCGACCGCCACCCGACCCTTCGCGCCATATCCCTGGGCTACAAGCTGCTCCACCACCGCGATGAAGTCGGTGAAAGTATTGCGCTTCACCATCATCTTTCCCGCATCGTGCCATGCATCGCCCATCTCTCCGCCGCCGCGGATATGCGCATAGGCAATCACGACACCCCGGTCAAGCAGCGACAGCCTGGCCGGGCTGAAGCCGATAGGCAATGGATATCCATATGACCCATATCCATAGACATACATAGGACTGCTTGAGTCTTTCTTGAACTTGTCGCGACGGTAGACGACCGACACGGGCACGTTCACTCCGTCACTCGCCGTCACCCAAACGCGCTCCGAGCCATATAGCGCGGAGTCGAATCCGCCCGGCACCTCCTGCTGCTTCAGCAGCGTCGACGCACCTGTTTTCACGTCGTAGTCGTAGATCGATGCAGGTGAAACCAGCGACTGATAGCTGTACCGGAACTTGTCCGTGACGAACTCCCGGTTCACATATCCTTGAGCTGTGTATGTTGGCTCAGGGAAGCTGATCTTCATCGGCTCGCCCCGACGGTCATCGGTGCCAATGGTTTGAACCGACAGCGTAGTAAGGCCAAGTTCTCGTCTTGAACTAACGCAGAATGAGTCAAATACGTCAAAATCTTCAAGCGAATCTTCGTCATCCAGCGGAATCAGCTCCCTCCACTGCTCGCGTCCGCCATCGTCCACAGGAACCGTCACCACCCGGAAGTTCTTCCCCTGATCGTTCGTCCGGATGTAGAACAGCCCGTTCCTGTGATCGACGTAGTACTCGTGCTCATCCTCGCGTGGCGCAACTACCAGAAACACGCCGCCTGGCGTCTCCGCATCCAGGTAGCTGGTCTCATTCGTCGTATGGCTGCCCGACTCCATAAGCAGATACTTCCCATCCCGCGTCTTGCCTATTCCCAGGTTGAACCGCTCATCCCGCTCTTCGTACAAAACGGCGTCTTCGTCAGTCGGATCACCCAGCCGATGCCGGAATAGATGATCCTGACGCTTCGTCACATCGTCTTCGGTCGTATAGAAGAGCGTGTGCGAGTCAGCCGCCCATGCGAGCGAGCCAACGCGCTGCGCCGTGTCCACTAGATCGGCTCCCGTCTTCAGGTCGCGGATGTGCAGCGTGTACTGCCGGAAGCCGGTATTGTCTGTCGAGTAGGCCAGCTTCCAGCCATCAGGGCTCACGCTCATCGCGCCTATGGACATGAAGGCCTGTCCCTCGGCCAGCTTGTTCACGTCCAGCACAATCTGCTCGCGCTGCGACTCGTCATACGCCGGCCCCACCGCCTGCCGCCGGCAATAGATCGGATACTGGCTGCCCTCGAACGTCCGAGTGTAGTAGTACCAGCCGTGATCGCGGTACGGAACCGAGACATCAGTCTCCTTGATGTGCGACAGCATCTCGGCGTAAAGCTTCGCCTGCAACTCCTCGGTCGGCTTCATCACCGCTGCCGCATACGCATTTTCCGCTTCGAGATAGTCCAGCAGCTCGGGAGAGTTTTTATCCCGCATCCAGCGATAGTTGTCTTCGAGCGTGTGGCCGTGCAGCGTCGTTGGGGTAGGTTCCGGGCGAGCGGTCGGGGGCGTCAGGGAGGCAGCGGTCGTCTCTATCATCGGGGGCTCCATCCGACAGAATACCGCGTCCAGGTATCGGCGGAGGCAACCCGCCTGTGAACGTCTACACCAAAAGAGGAGGGGTCGATCACGGCGCAGTGCGAGTACACTGGTCCGCCGAAGGAGCATTTCATGAACTCTCGTCGTATACGGTTCTTTGCTCTTCGCGCGATGGTACTCTCATCCGGCCTGGCCTTCTCTCAGACCGACATCATGGGCTCCGGAGCAACCAATCCCAATCAGCCGCTACAGCCCGGGCAGGTTCCAAATGGCCCTTCCACCCCAGGGCAGGACTCCAACACCGGTGGCGAAACCATTCGAGGTCTGCGGGATAGGATGTTTCTGCAGCAGGCGGCAGAAGGCGGCATCGCCGAGGTACAACTCGGGCAGCTCGCGGCGCAGAAGGGCGCCAGCGACGAGGTTAAGAGCTTCGGCCAGAAGATGGTCGACGACCACGGCAAACTCAACACACAAATAGCCTCTCTCGCTGACTCCCTCGGAGTCATGCTCCCCAAGCGCATGAACAAGACCGATCAGGCAGAGTACGACAAGCTCAACTCCCTCTCCGGCGATGACTTTGACAAGGAATACATCGCCGCCATGGTGAAGGATCATCACAGCGACCTTCACAACTTCCGCGTCGAAGCCAACAGCACCACCGACAACACACTAAGGCAGACGGTGACCGATGCCGCTCACCTCATTCATGAGCACATGGTCATGATCGACAAGATCGCCCGCAGCAAGGGAATTGAGACACCCGCGGGTCATGGCCACCCCGCTCCTCCTCCTCCCGCCTGAACGCCCAGTGCGGCTCAAGTGCGCCCAAGCGCCGCCTGACAGTGTCTATCGCGCCAGACTGCACATAGCAGCAACACCATCAGCGTAGAATGGCCTTCGATGAAGACCATCCTGAGATGGCTGTGCGTTGTCATTGTTCTTGTCGCGCCGGTAAGCGCGGGGTTCGCAGAATCTGTTGATTCGCTCCCTGCACCTACTGGATATGTCAGCGACTTCGCGGGAGTCCTAAGCCCGACGGTAAAGCAGAATCTCGAGGTTCTCTGCACCCAGGTCGATCGCCAGGCAAACGCCCAGATCGCCGTCGTCACAATCAAACAGCTCGACAATGACCAGTCCATTGAGGAGTTCGCCACCGAGCTCGAGGACAAGTGGAAGGTTGGAGCCAAAGGTACAGACCGCGGCGTCATTCTGCTCTTTTCCCTCAGCCCGAGAAAATATCGAATTGAGGTTGGCTACGGCCTCGAAGGCATCCTGAATGATGCCAAGGTAGGAGATGTCGGGCGCGCCATGCGGCCGTATCTGGTGCAGAACGACTTCAACACGGCGATCCCGCTCGGTGTCCGCCAGATTGCGAGCGTTATCGCAACGGACGCCGGCGTTACGCTCACGCTGCCCACCCACCAGTACCATCGCGAGCCAGTCCAGCAGCAGCCCATTCAGCTTTCGCTGACCAAGATTTTCATTGGCGGCGGCGCCATCCTGCTCCTCCTCTTCTTCCTGGTCCGCACCGGCAACGTCGGCCTCATCTTCTTCCTTCTCGGCAACCTGATGGGGGGAGGCTACCGCGGCGGAGGCTACGGGGGCCGGGACCGCGATGGAGGCGGAGGAGGATTTGGAGGCTTCGGCGGCGGGAGTTCCGGCGGAGGTGGCGCCAGCGGAGACTTCTAAGCAGCTCTTCACTTCCAACCGTTTTGCGATCAGAGAACAGATCAACCCGGCGATGGTGATAAAGTACAGCCGGGTAGACCTCCCGTAACCTCATAACTAACTTCAGAAAGAAGGGAATCGAGACAACATGAAACCTTTATGGATTGTGCTTGGTGTGGTGGGCCTTCTCATCCTTGTCCTTATCTTTACCGGCGGAAGCTACATCAGCACCAAGAACACGCTGGTGCAGAAGAACGAGGCCATCAATCAGGCTTACTCGCAGGTCAACGTCGTGCAGCAGCGCCGTCTCGACCTGATTCCAAACCTGGTTGCTTCGGTCAAGGGCTACGTCGCGGAAGAGTCCACCATCCTGACCAACATCGCCAACGCGCGCGCCGGTGTTCTCGCAGCCGGCTCCGACCACGCCGCCGCCATCAACGCGAACTCCAAGCTTGACGTTGCTCTCGGTCCCTTCTTCCGCCTTCAGGAGCAGTACCCCGACCTCAAGGGCAACCAGCAGTTCATGCGCCTTGAGGACGAGCTGGCCGGTACCGAAAATCGCATCGCCGTCGAGCGCCAGCGCTACAACAAGGTTCTCGAGGATTACAATGTCTACGTTCGCCAGTTCCCCAATAGCGTCTGGGCGAACATGGCAGGCTTTCACTACCGGGACGAGTACTTCAAGGGCAACCCGGAGAACAGCGTGGCGCCGAAGGTCGATTTCTCAAAGTAGCTTGAGAGCGAACTGAACTTCGACGCACGAGAAAAGGCCGTCGCATTCGCGGCGGCCTTTCTTGCGTCTGTGGCTTCCCGTTCGTTCTACTTCCCAAAGGATGCGATCGCGGCAGCCTCGTCGTCCTTGACGTCGAAGACCGTATACAGCTTCGTGATCTGCAACAGATCATGGACCTTCTTGGTCAGGTTCAGCAGCTTCAGCTCGCCGCCGGCGTTCCTCACCGTCGTGAAGGCGCTCACCAGCTCGCCGATTCCCGAGCTGTCGATGTAGGTAATATTGCCCAGATTCAAAAGAATCTTCTTCTGGCCCTTCGCCAGTAGATCGCGCACTGAGTCGCGAATGGTTACGCTGCCTTCGCCGAGGGTGATCCGGCCGCTGAGATCGAGAATGGTGACCCCGTCCACTTGGCGGGTCGATACTTTCATGCTCATGGTTTCCTGTTCTCCTTAGGTCCCCGACTGCGCGGGTGTGCGGTGCTTGATGAGGGTCAGTTCGGTGCCAGGGTGTAGCTGGCGAAAGTGTACCTCATCCATGAACGATCGGATCAGAAAGATGCCCCTACCCGAGCCCCGAAGGATATTTTCCGGAGCCAGAGGGTCAGGCAAAGTCTCTGGATCCAGCCCTGGTCCCTCGTCTGCGATACGAATAATCAGCGCCTCCGATGTCGTCTCAAACGAAGCCGTGATGTGCTTGCTCGTATCGTAGGCGTTTCCGTGCAAAACTGCATTCACCGCGGCCTCTCGTACTGCCATGGCGATGTGAGGAATCGTGTCCTCGTCAAACCCGGCCCGCTGCGCGCATTGCTCCGCAGTCTGCTCAATCTTGTTGACACTATCCAGTGTCGATTCCAGGGTGAAGCTGACGCGGCTTGTCGTGGAGTCGGCCAAAACGGTCCTTGAAGTCTTCTTGTGCCAGTCGTCAGCGGACAACAGCGATGATGGCAGTGTGCTTGTGGAAGCCTCGAATGTCAAGGATGCTCACGCGGCAAGCTACCGTTCTACCAATTTATTGCTCAATCGTGACAACGTTGCGAAGCCGGACGGCTTCCTGAGCTACCATGCGAACAAAAGGATGAACCGAATGCGGACTGTTTTAGCCCCAGTTTTTTCAGGCGTCCTGCTGGCCTCCATCTCGGCCTTTGCGCAGCAGGCTGCGGCGCCGCTCCAGGCCATGCCTTACTCGCCCTCGCTCGACGTCTCCTCGCTTGACCGCTCCGTCGATCCCTGCACCGACTTCTACAAGTTCTCCTGCGGGGGCTGGATGAAGAACAATCCTATCCCCGCCGACCAGTCCAACTGGAGCGTCTACGCCAAGCTCGCCAATGACAATCAGCAGTTCCTCTGGGGAATCCTCCAGCAGGACGCCAAGGCCAACGGCCGCACCCCCAACCAGCAGAAGATCGGCGATTACTTCGCCGCCTGCATGGACACCGCCGCCATCGACAAGCTCGGCGACTCGCCTGTCCAGCCCGAACTCGCCGCCATCGACAAGCTCCGCGACCGGAAGGCCCTGATCGCCTACCTGGGGCCCCTCAACGAGAGCATGATCGGCACATTCTTCTTCGACTCCGGCTCGACCCAGGACCCCGGCGACTCCAACCAGGTCATCGCCGAGATCGGTGCCGGAGGCCTCGGCCTTCCCGACCGCGACTACTACACCAAGACCGACGCCAAGAGCGAAGAGACCCGCCAGAAGTATCTGGCCTACATCACACAGCTCCTTATCCTCTCCGGCGAGTCCTCCGCCCCGACGACGCACGACGCCGCTGCCATCCTGCGCATCGAGACGACCCTCGCCAAAGCCTCGCTCACCCGCGTTGAGCGCCGCGACCCATACAAGCTCTACCACAAGATGTCCCTCGCCGACCTCGGTCAGCTCAACCCCGCAATCGACTGGCCCGCCTACCTTCGCTCGCAAGGCTCTCCCGCCGTCGGGACCCTCAACGTCGCGCAGCCCGAGTTCCAGAAGGCGGTAAACACGGTCCTCACCACCGTCCCCCTCGACGACCTCAAGGCCTACCTCCGTTTCCACGTCCTCAGCGGCGCCGCGCCCTATCTTTCGGCCCCGTTCGACAAGGCCAACTTCGACTTCTACAGTCACTACCTGCGCGGCACCGAGCAGATGCCTCCCCGCTGGAAACGCTGCGTCCGTGGTGTCGACCACAACCTCGGCGAGGCCCTCGGCCAGGAGTTCGTCCGCCGCACCTTCTCGCCCGAGACCAAGCAGAAGACCGTCCTCATGACCGACCAGATCGAGCAGGCCATGCAGTCAGAGATCGAGCACCTGGACTGGATGAGCCCCGCCACGAAGACTGAGGCCCTGCGCAAACTCCACGCCGTGCGCAACAAGATCGGTTATCCCGACAAGTGGCGCGACTACTCGAAGCTCGAGATTCAACCCGGCGCATACTTCGGCAACGCGCTCCGTGCTACCCGCTTTGAGAACGCCCGCCAGTGGGCCAAGGTCGGCAAGCCTGTTGATCGCACCGAGTGGGGAATGACGCCTCCTACCGTCAACGCCTACTACGATCCGCAGATGAATGACATCAACTTTCCTGCCGGAGTTCTGCAGCCACCGCTCTACGATCCAAAGTCCGACGACGCCCCCAACTACGGCAACACAGGTTCCACCATCGGCCACGAGCTTACCCACGGCTTCGACGACGAGGGCCGCCAGTTCGACGCCCAGGGCAACCTCAAAGACTGGTGGACCAGGGAAGACGCCCAGGGCTTCGAAGACCGCATCAACTGCCTCCGCGAGCAGTTCGCCGGCTACATCGTCGTCGACGACATTCACATCAACAGCAAGCTCACCAGCGGCGAAGACGTAGCCGATCTCGGCGGCACGCTCCTCGCCTGGATTGCCTGGAAGAAAGCCACCGAAGGCCAGAGCCTGAAACCCATCGAGGGATTTACCCCGGATCAGCGCTTCTTCATCGGCTTCGCCCAGTGGGCCTGCGAGAACACGCGCGACGCCAGCAGCCGCCTGCAGGCCCTTACTGATCCTCACTCGCCCGGCTACGCCCGCATCAACGGAATCGTCACCAACATGCCCGAATTCTCCACCGCCTTCAGTTGCAAAGCCGGCCAGCCCATGGTCAAGGCAAAGGTGTGTAAAGTCTGGTAAGCGGCCTATGGCAAAGCACTCTCAAAAAACGACAGCCTCGGCTCTGCTCGGTACTCCCATCCTCGCCGGCGGAAGCGTCCTCGGCCGCGTCCGCGAACTCGTCGTCCATCCCGGCTTCGACGGATCGCGCGTTCACAGCCTTATCACGAAGCTCTCAGCGCCCAACCTTAGCGCTGCAGGCAACACCGTAGCCATCGAAGACCTCGAACTGACGCCAACAGGTCTCGCGCTCAAGCCCGAAGCCACACCCAAACCCCTCCCCGACGATCCGGCCCTCGTGCTCCTCGAGCGCGACCTGCTCGACCAGCAGATCATCGACGTGCACGGCCACAAGGTCGTTCGCGTCAACGACGTCAACCTCGTCTGGGAGTCCAATGGTGAATCCGACAACGTGCCGTACCTCACCCTCCGCATCGCCGAGGTCGAAGTCGGCCTTCGCGGAGCCGTGCGCCGCCTCCTCAAGGGCCTGCCTCGCTCCACCGTCGACACCATCTCCCAGCGATTCGCCCCCAGCGTCATCCCATGGGACTTCGTCGACCTCATCGACCCCTCACGCCGCGTCCGCCTCAAGGTCGATCAGGACCGCCTCTCGCAGATGCACCCCTCCGACCTCGCCGACATCCTCGAGGACCTCGCTCCGCCCGAGCGGCAGGCCCTCTTCACCTCGCTCAACGAGGAGGTCGCTGCCGAGACCCTCGAAGAAGTCGAGCCCAAGCTCCAGAAGTCCCTCCTTGCGCCCCTCGACTCCAGCCAGGTCGCCGACATCGTCGAAGAGATGGATCCCGGAGCTGCGGCCGACCTCCTCGCCGAACTTCCCGAGGACCGCTCCGAGGCCATTCTCGAGAAGATGGAGCCTGAAGACCGCCAGGAGGTCGAAGAACTGCTCGAATTCTCTGGCAACTCCGCCGCCGGCCGCATGACGACCGAGTACGTAGCTCTTCCTCAGACGGCAAAAGTCTCCGATGCGCTTAACGCCCTCAGCTCATTCGAAGGTGACCTCGACCTCATCACGGATATTTATCTTCTCGACGAAGAGGAACGCATCATAGGTATCGTTCCAGTCGTCCGAATGCTCCTCTCGCCGACCGAGACTCCTCTCGCCGACATACCCCATGGGCACCTCGTCACCTGCAGCACCGAGGCCAGCGGCCGCAAGGTCGCCGAGCTCTTCGACAAGTACAATCTCCACTCCCTCCCCGTGGTCGATGAAGAAAATCACTTGGCGGGCGTAGTCCACGCCGAGCAGGTGATAGCGCTCCTGCGCGCCGCTCAGTGACGAATCAGCCCGAGACTATACACTCCCGAATCGCGAATGGACACTTGTTTCTAGACAGTCTTTCTCCAGTGTGGCAGCATCGTCCCTGCGCTGCGTAAGCACTGAGCGCGGTACATTTCCCTTCGCCACAAAACTCCCCTATCGGATAATCAATCGTGAATGAATATTCGACCGCTCGTTCTACTGCTCCTGTGGACGTCTCCACTGTTTGCCCAGAGTTCGTCACCTGCTGCTCAAGCCAGCCACACCGCAATGGATCGCGACCTCATGGAAGTCACCGTCGATCGGCTGCACGATCTCTATCGCCAGCATCGTTACACGGTCACGCAGGTGGTTCAGTGGCATCTCGACCGAATCGCTCGTTATAACGGCATCTATCGCGCAGTGCAGACCGTCAACGCGAAAGCTGCGCTGATCGAGGCAGCGCGCGAAGATGCTGAAGCGAAGCAGCCCGGCTTCAAGCCCGGTTTGCTGTGGGGCGTGCCCATCGTCACCAAGGCCAACACCAGCGTCGACGGACTCATCACCACCGACGGCTGGCGCGGCTATATGCTTCCCGGGCACGAGCTTGTCGCGCCGCGTGACTCCACCATCGTTGCGAAGCTGCGCGCCGCGGGCGCGATTCTGCTGGGCGTGACCAACATGCCCGACTTTGCCGCGAGCGATACTAACCGCTCCACGGCCTTTGGCCGCACCGGCAACGCCTACGATGTGCGCTTTTCGCCCGGAGGCTCGTCCGGAGGCACGGTCACAGCCGTCACGTCAAACTTCGCCGTGCTCGGCAACGGGACTGACACCGGAAACTCCATCCGCATGCCGGTTGCGACGAGCAATCTTGTGGGAATCTTCCCGACCCGTGGCCTGGTCAGCCTTGCGGGCATCGCTCCGCTCGACTGGCAGCTCGACAACACCGGCCCCATCGCCCGCGATGTGGCCGACGCCGCCATCGGGCTTACGGTGATGGCCGGAGAAGATTCGCTGGACCCCGTCACGATCGGGTCGCAGGACAAGGCGCAGCACGGTCCCTACACGCAATACCTCAAGCCAGGTGCGCTCAAAGGCAAGCGATTCGCCGTTCCGGCATTCATCCTGGACGGAGACAGCCCGGTCTTCCAGGGAGTCTGCCCAAACGCCACCGCCGCTCAGTTCGCCAAGGCGAAGGAAGACTCGAGGGTCCCGTTGAATCCAGCGACGCGGGACGCCTTCATGAAGGCGGTGGAGGAACTGCAAGCCGCCGGAGCGACCGTGCTGATCGACCAGCAGATCATGCCGGATAGCTTTGCCGACACTGCCTCGCGCATCTGCACACTGCCGTACATTCGCGAGGGTACTGACAAGTTTCTAGCCGGTTTCGGCCCGGCACAGTATCACTCAGCCGCCGAGTATGAGGAAGCGGTTGGCAAGCCACTCCCCAGCGTCATCATCGGGGGTTCGCAGACCGGCATGTTTGCTACCGCCGATATCAAACAGGCGACGCTTGGGACCGATCCGCAGGCAGAAGCTAATCTGCTAGGTCCCCGCCGTGAGGTGCTCGCCGCCTACAATGCCGAACTGGATCGCCTGCACCTTGACGGGTTCCTCTATCCAGCAATCCAGATGCCGCCTGTGGATGAGACCATGCCGCAGGACGGCCGCCTGAGCGAGGGACCTCACAGCGCTACGGGCTGGGTAAACATGCTCGGAGTGCCTGCGATCAGCTTTCCTGCAGGCTTCTACCCCGATGGACTGCCTTTTGGCATCGAGATCAGCACGCGCAAGTGGCATGACGGCGACATGATTGGCTGGGCCTACGACTATGAGTTGCACACTCACCACCGGCGCCCTCCGGTACTGGTCGAACACGGGTTGCTGCCGACAGCCGCCCAGCCGCCTGCGCCGTAGTCGCATGCAAAGAACGCATGATCTATTACGGAGATCATCAACAACCATGGTCTTCGCAGCCACGCCCATCAGATAATCAACTCTGAATGAAGATTCTCTACGCCACAGGCCTCTCCCCCAACGACTCCTCGCTCTATCGTCTCTGGGCCCTTGAACGCCTTGGCCATCAGGTCGTCCCCTTCAACAGCTACGACTACCAGCCGCAGAATCCCATCATCGGCAAGGTTGCCTTCCGTCTCGCCGCCGGCCCGCATGTTGAGCGCCTCAACCGCGATCTCCTCTACATCGCCGAACACGAAAAGCCCGATCTCCTCTGGACCGACAAGCTCCTCTGGATGCGGCCCCGCACCCTCGACCACTTCCGCGCCCTCGGCATCGCCACCGTCAGCTACATGATCGACAACCCCTTCGGCACCCGCCAGGACCCCGGCTGGCGGCTCTATATGAAAGACATCCCGCACTACGATCTCCACGTCGTCCAGCGCGACAAGAACATTGCCGACTATCGCTCCCGCGGTGCCCGCGACGTCATCAAGATTCAGACCGCCTACGAGCCCACCCTCCACTTCCCGCCGCCCACTACGTGGTCCGACAAGGACCGCAACCGCGATGTCTCCTTCATCGGAACTCCGTACGACGACCGCGCCCAGACCCTCGTCCGCCTCTCCAAAGAATTCCCCGTCACCATCTCGGGCGGAGAGCGCGTCTGGCAGCGCGCTCTCTCGCCTGCCGATCTCGCCGCCCTCTATCGCGAGGGCGAACTCCACCAACAGCACTATCGCGAGGCCATCTGGCGTTCAAAGATCAATGTCAGCTTCATCACCCACGGCAATCAGGACGAGTTCGTCCACAAGAGCTTCGAGATCGCCGGTTGCGGAGGCTTCCTCCTCGCCGAGCGCTCTCAGGGCCACCTCGACCGCTTCCGCGAGGACAAAGAAGCCGTCTTCTTCTCAACCTTCGAAGAACTCGTCCAGAAGGTTCGCTTCTATCTCCCTGACCAGCCCGCCCGCGCCCGCATCGCCGCCGCAGGACAAGCTCGCGCCCAGCGCGACGGCTACTATAACGACCACCAGGTCGGCCTGATCCTGCAACGCGCCGAACCTATTGTCCAGGCCCTGAAGTCCGCAAGAAGGTAATGCAACATCCAGCCACGTCCTTTTCGGGGACGCGAGGCTCTTAGGGCCAAAGGCCCGTCTTCATACCAGGCTGGGGCAACGCCCCAGGTTTGATAAGCCAGCGAATTGCGAGGGCCGAAGGCCCGATCTATTCTTTCTTCCCAGATTTCCACAGAAATCCTGTCAAGCCCCAAAATCACTCATCTCTATAAAAACAAACCATTTCCGCGTGGCAGAGCAATTTGCTCAATCCGCTACAATAGAAGTAGAAAGTTAAAGCCCCGGCGATGGGGGCTTTTTCTTTGACGCTTAACTCTTTTATCAGCAATACTTTACGGATAAGCCATTTAGATAGAAGACTTTACATTTGGGGTCCAGGCCTAACTTTCCTGTTTTGAAGACTTTGCGCAATTACATGGGGAGGGGGTATCCCCTGAGAGTCACCCTCAAAGCCGCCCGGACAGGTAACATAAAGAGGATCCTCCTTGGAATTGAAGGAGATTTCACCAACGCGTAGCGTTAGAAAAGTAGAGTCCATTCTGTGAGCAACGCCGTCTCCACGAGTCGCCTTAGCACCGAACAGTTCCACGCCGCAGTCCACGAGCTGGATCCAACCGTCGCCGTCTTCGACTGCGACGGAACTCTCTGGTCCGGGGATGCAGGCTCGGACTTCATGAACTGGTCGATTGAAAAGGGGCTGGTCTCCCGCGAGGCCGTCGACTGGATCGACCGCCGCTACCGCGGCTATCGTCGCGGCGAAGTCTCCGAACTCGCGATCTGCGGTGAGATGGTCCAGATCTATCAGGGCCTGCGCGAAGACGAGATGCGTCGCGCCGCCCGCGAGTTCTTCGCGAGCCAGACCGAGCGCAATATCTTCCCGGAGATGCAGCAGCTCGTCGCCGCTCTCCAGGCGCGAAACGTTGAAATCTGGGCCGTCAGCTCCACCAACGACTGGGTCATCGAGGAAGGCGTGCTCCGCTTCGGCATTCCCGCCAGCCGCGTCCTCGCCGCCCGAGTCGAGATCAAAAACGGCATCGTGACCGACGTCATCCGCGACGTTCCGACTGACGAGGGAAAGGTCGCATCGCTCGCGCGTGTTGGCATCACCTCGCCGGATGCGGTCTTCGGCAACTCCATCCACGACGCCGCGATGCTCGCAATCGCGCAGCGCGCATTCCCGGTCAACCCGACGCCTGCTCTCCTCGAGCAGAGCGTGCTTGAAGGATGGCCGGTTTACTATCCCGCCTCCGTCTCGCCGATCTAGCCTTATTTTGGACGCTGTTGGCCGGTAGCGGCGTCTAAACTGGTGTAGGTGAGACAGCGCATTCGCAAGTTGAGGAAAAAGAACGACTCAGCCGTCACGAAGCCTATAAGGTACGTTGTCGCAGCGCTGATACTGCGTCAGTCCAGTGGCGGAACCGAGGTTCTCATCTGCCAGCGGAAGCCCGACCAGCCCATGAGCCTCAAGTGGGAGTTTCCCGGCGGAAAGATCGAGCCTGGCGAGACCCCGGAGGCGGCCCTCGCACGCGAATTGAACGAAGAACTCGGAATCACTGCGGCGATTGGCAGGTGTGCGGCGCGCGTTCGGCATAAGTATCGTAACGGCGGCACCATCGACCTCCAGTTCTTCGTGGTCCAGGAGTTCAACGGAGCACTCGAAAACCGCATCTTCAACGACATGCAGTGGGCCGCCCTCACCACGCTGCCCAGCTACGACTTCCTCGCCGCCGATCTCGGCCTGATCAAAGACCTCTCTGAGGGCAAGCTTCTTTAGCTGAAGATGTTGTTCCACATCATTATCAGCGAAAGGCCGGTGACGATGATGGCTGTGATCCACGCAACTGCATTGAACCAGTGTGAGTTGGTGTATTCACCCATCAGCTCATGCTTGTTGATGAGCTTCAACATGAAGACCAGCACGATTGGCAACAGCACGCCGTTGAGCACCTGCGATCCGATGATCACTTTCACTAGAGGAAAGTTCGGAATCAGAACGGTGGCGGCCCCGAGAGCCAGCAGAAGCGTGTAGAACCAGTAGAAGAAGCGAGCCTCGCCGAAGCTCTTGTCCAGTCCGCTCTCGACTCCAAGTCCCTCGCAGACCGTGTAAGCAGTTGAGAGCGGCAGGATGGAAGCGGCGAACACGGAAGCGTTGAACAGACCGGCAGCAAAGAGGATGAAAGCATATTGGCCGGCCAGGGGTTTCATAGCTTCGGCGGCGTCCGATGCCTCTACAATATTGCGCATTCCATGCGTAAACAGCGTCGCCGCGCAAGCAACGATGATGAACCATGCGACGACATCAGTGAAGATGGAGCCGATGATGACATCCAGGCGCGAGGTCTTGTACTGGCGCACCTCAATGCCCTTATCGACGATGGAAGACTGCAGGTAGAACTGCATCCAGGGCGCAATGGTAGTTCCGATGACGCCGACCGTCATATAGACGTAGTTGTGGTCGCGCCAGACTTCGCGGCCCGGGAGCTTCACCGTCTCGACGAGAGCCAGATGCCAGTTTGGACCGCTCAGCACTCCGGCAAAGATGTATGAAATGTAAACGACGCTCGCGGCAAGGAAGACCTTTTCGACGCTCTTGTAGTCCCCTTTGACTACGAGCGCCCAGACAACAACTGCGCAGACTGGAACGCTGATGTATTTGCTGACGTGGAATAGTTGCATGCTGCCGGCTATTCCGGAGAACTCTGCCATCACGTTGCCGAAGTTCACGATGACGAGCAGGATCATGACGACAAATGTCATGCGGAGGCCGAACTCTTCGCGGATAAGGTCGCTCAGTCCTTTGCCGGTTACAGCGCCCATGCGAGCGCACATCTCCTGCACCACGATAAGGGCGAGTGTAATCGGGATCATCGTCCACAGGAGTGTGTAGCCGTACTGGGCGCCTGCCTGAGAGTAGGTAAGAATGCCGCCGGAGTCATTGTCGACGTTTGCCGTGATAAAACCCGGGCCGAGGACGGCGAGCACGATCATCAGCCGGGTTCGCCATCTACGCCACCACGTCATTGCCAGTCCTTTTACACCAGGTTTTGAGTCAACGTGTCAGACGGGCTGCGGCAGAGCCGTCCAGTTTCAGGCCAGATTTCGGTTATGTGCTTTCGCTGCCAAGCCTGCGAAAGCAATCCTTTTGTGCTGATTACCTTAATTCGCGCGCCCCACGAAATTTTTATTATATATAGCGGCTAATGCGGGTCATTCTGAGCATTTCTGTACTCGAAGATACTCTGCGATGAAGTGATCCTGATCGGGTTGTCAACTATCGGTTGACAAGCCCGAATGTGCACACTAAAACGCTTCAATGGGTCTTAACCGATGGATGCAGATTGTCAGTGCAACCGCGATGTTTGCGGCTGCGAGTGGAGCCGCTCGAGCACAAGATGGAATGGTGCTCAGTCGTGGCGAGGCAACCGTTGTGGTCGAGCCCTACGCCGAAAACATCGTCCGCGTGACGGTGAGTCTTCGCAAAGACGAGGCGCTCAGCAAACCGGGCTATGGAATCGTGGCACACGCTGCGAAAGACGGCTGGAGCAGAGAATCTTCCGTTGGTGGCGATACGTTCAAGTCCTCGCGAGTGACGGTGACGGTTCACCCCATAGGCAAGTGGACGTCGACAGGGACCGCGGCAGATATTGCGAAGTTCTTCAACGGGTCGACGCCCGCAGTCGGAATTACATTCAAGACGGCGGAAGGGAAGACGCTGCTGGAGATGCATGGTTGGCAGATGTCTGTCCCTAACCACAAAGACGGCAATGCTGACATACTTTATGACCGGCGCCCGTCCGACCCTGACTTCTTCAGAGTAGGAGCAACCTTTGGCTCGCCGAAAGACGAGCACTACTACGGGCTCGGACAGAACCAGGAAGGATACCTCGATCGCCGTGGCCACGTTGTTCGGTGCGCTCATGACTATGATGCTCCGGGCGGCCAGAGCGTATGTGTTCCATTCGTTGTCACAAATTATGGATATGGACTGTTGTGGGACAATCCTTCGCGCACAACGGTCCAGTTTGGATTCAACGATCAGACACGCTGGACCTCGGACGTTGGCAGACGGGTCTCTTTCTTCGTCATCGCGGGTAAGAGTTACGACGAGATTTATCAGGGATATCGTTTGCTGACCGGTGATACGCCGATGCTTCCGAAGTCGGCGTATGGATACATTCAGTGCAAGCAGCGCTACACGACGCAGGAGGAGGTGCTGGACGTCGCGCGCGAGTATCGAAAGAGGCATCTGCCCGCCGATGTCATGGTCGTGGACTGGTTCTACTACACCAGGATGGGCCAAATGGACATGGACCCCGCGAAGTGGCCGGACCCTGTAGCAATGAATCGCGAACTGCATGAGATGGGCTTCCACAGCATGATCAGCATCTGGCCGCGGTTTGTGCCGGGGTCTAGGTTCTACGACATGATTCAAGAGAAGGGTTGGTTCATGCACTTGGCGGACGGCACGCCAACTAATGGGCTTCCTTATGATCGCGCCGGTTCAGATATCGATACGACAAATCCGGATGCAGCGCATTGGTATTGGGACACGGTGCGCGAAAACTTTGTGGCGAAGGGATTCGATTCTTTTTGGGCCGATGAAACGGAGCCTGATCTGCCTCCGAATGGCAGCTACTTTCACGTTGGGCCAGGAACGGAGTACTTCAATCTCTATCCGCTGTTCCATACGGCAGCTTTCTACGATGGCTTCCGCAGAGACCTGAAGACGCGAGCATTGATTCTTGCGAGAGATGCCTATCTCGGAGCCCAGCACAATGGAGCGATCTTCTGGTCGTCGGACATCTCTCCCAACTGGGACACGCTTAAGCGACAGGTTCCGACCGGTATTAACTTTGCGGCGTCTGGGATGCCGTACTGGAGCACGGACATCGGCGGCTGGCAATATCTCCCTGCGATACACGTTCCGGAAAGAACACCACTGCTTGATCCCTCGGACGCGCGCGATAATGTAGGCCATTACGACGACTACCCTGAGCTCTATGTGCGCTGGTTCGAGTATGGTGCGTTTCAGCCGAACTTTCGTAGTCATGGAAGCAGGAAGCACAACGAGGTGTGGTCGTACGGCAAGCAGGCCGAGCCGATCCTGGAGAAGTATCTGCGGCTGCGGTATGAGTTGATGCCGTACATCTACTCGCTGGGGTACATGACACACGAGACGGGAGCGCCGTTTATGCGGGGATTGTTCATGGATTTTGGCAGCGACCCCCGAGTTGCGGACATTGGTGATGAGTACATGTTTGGTCCCGCGCTGCTTGTCGCTCCTGTGGCTGAGCAAGGGGTGACGAGCCGGCAGGTCTACCTTCCGTCGGGTACGGTGTGGTACGACTTCTGGACGAATAAGAAGTATGACGGAGGTCAGACCATTACTGCTGAGGCTCCCATCGACCGGATTCCGGTGTTCGCACGGGCAGGAGCCATTCTCCCACTTGGATCGGCGGTGGAAAGTACAGACGAACAACAAAAGATCGCCAAGGTAAAGGTGTATCCCGGCGCTGACGGAGAGTTTACTCTCTATCGCGACGATGGAACGACGTACGACTACGAGAAGGGAGTTTCCCAGATTACGAAGCTGTCCTGGAACAACGCAGAAGGAAAGCTGAGCTCGACCGGCGCGAAAGCATGGAGTGGCGATAACGTGGTCGAGGTAGTGGGGAAGTGAAGAGCGCGGATACCGCTGGGTCCTCCGCGCTCTTGAGGTGAAGTTTACTTGAGATTCATGCCTGCAAGGACGCCACGCATATAGGCAAAGCTCTTGATAACGCCTGGCATAGGGTCATCGGCGTGGATCTCGTACTCGAGATCCACGCAGCCGGGATAGTGCATGTCGGCGAGTGCCCGGAAGATCTGAGGCACTGGCATGATTCCATCCCCGACGGCGACCTGGCTCTCCTTCACGTTGCTCTCGGCGAGGTCTTTCATGTGGACGTCGAAAAGGCGTGGGCCAACCTTGCGGATGGCGGCGACGACGTCTGTGCCTGTGCGCATGGTGTGTCCGACGTCGATGCAGCAGCCGATTCGCGGGTCCATCGACTTGACGGCGTCGAGCACGTCAAGGGGTGAGGGCCACTGTTTGTCCTCGGGGCCGTGATTATGGATGCCGACGCGGATGTTGTATTCCTTGACGAACTTCTCGACGCGCGGCAGAACCTGGCGTGTGGGGGCACCGACGATGAGGGAGATGCCTGCCGCCTTGCAGTACTCAAACTTGGCTCGGATGTCGTCGTCTTCGTCCTTGGTGAAATAGATGGTTCCGGCTGCTGTGAGCTTCAGCCCGGCGTCGCGGTACTGTTGTGCCCTTACGGCGATCTGGTCGACGGGCGTCATCGGCAGGTGCACGTCCTTCAGGTTAAGGTAGGGGGTTTTCAGCTCCTTCATGAAGTCGATGAGATGTGCCTGATCAAAGTTGCGGAAGGTATAACTCGCTATACCGAGCCGGATAGGAGACTGTGAAGGCTGCTGGGCCTCCAGAAAGTTTGACCTTGTCGGAAGAAGTGTGGACGCGGCAAAAAGGGCGCCACCCTGGAGCAGATTGCGTCGAGTGATGGATGTATTCATGCTGCGGATAGTACCGGCAGACGACAGTGGTCGTCCAGTTTAGACGTGACAGTTATTTGACAAGACCGCTTCAATTATCCTGTTGACTATTTCGAATCGATGCTGATAGTTTTCGTTCGCTCTTCAAACAATAAGTTTTGGTTCGGGCTGCTTTTGGCCCTCTTTTCTGGAGGTTTAAAGTGAATATACGCAAGGTTTATTTCGTACTGTTGGTTATGTGCGTCTTCCTGGGAACGTCGATAGCGATGCTTGGGCAGGCGGTGAGTGGAACCCTTCTGGGTACCGTGCAGGACAGCAGTGGGGCAACAGTCGGCAAGGCTGGGATAACCGTTGTTGGGACCAGCACGGGCACGACCTACCAAACGGTGACCAATGAAACCGGAAATTATACAATTCCAGGCTTGCCTCCTGGCCGTTACACGGTCACTGTTTTGGCGGCGGGCTTCAAGAAAGTTACACAAGAAAATATCGACGTCCTGTTGAACTCCTCGACGCGCGTTGATTTCGAGGTTGTTCCGGGCAGCGTTAGTGAAGAAGTTCTGGTGACGACGGCGCCGCCGCTGCTGCAGACGGATCGCGCCGATATCAGCACGAAGATCGAGGCCCGGGAGGTCGCCGATCTTCCGTTGACCACAAACCGTAACTTCCAGTCCCTGTTAAATCTTGTCCCGGGAACAGAGCCGGCTACCTTCCAACATTCGCAGTTCTTCAATGCGCAAAGCTCGCTGCAAACTGAAGTGAACGGGATGCCGCGCATGAGCAACCTGTACCAGATCGAGGGTATCGATGATGATGAGCGCACTGGACTGCTGCAGATCATCATCCCTCCAGCCGAAGCCATTCAGTCAGTCGATATCTCGACAAACAACTTTGATGCAGAACTTGGACGTGCGATGGGTGCAGTGACCAACGTGGTGTTGAAGTCGGGCACTAACGCATATCACGGATCGGCGTTTGAGTACATTCAGAACAATGCCGTGAACGCGAGGTCATACTTTGGCGGACCTCTCGGTCACCTCTCTTATAACTACTTCGGCGGCAGTATCGGTGGTCCTATTCTCAAGGACAAACTCTTCTTCTTCGGTGACTATTTGGGGTCCAGAGACCATGAATCGGTGTCGAGCACAAATACCATTCCTGACGCCCGGTATTACACGCCGAATGCTCAAGGCAATATCGATCTGAGCTCAGCGCTGGGTGCGCAAAGCGGTCTCTTCCAGACGGGGCAGATCTTCGATCCGGCCACCGGCAACGGTACAGCGTCGCAGCCGCGCACACCGTTCGCAAATAATCAGATCCCGTTCAGCAGAGTGAATCCCGTGTCACTCTCGATTCTGCAAAAGGTGAACGCGGCGGCGGCGCAATATGGCAAATTGAACTCCACACTTCCTCTATCGAATCCCGCCAATAACTACACGACAACTCTTCCATTTACGAAGCAGACTGACAGCTTCGACACAAAGGTCGACTTCACATTGAACCAGAACAACCACGTCAGTGGACGCTATAGCTACCAGCGGGTCATAACGTTTCAGGCACCGGCTTTCGGCTCGTTTCTTGGAGGCCCTCAAGGTGGAGGCTTTGAGGGTACAGGCCACCAGACATCGTACAGTGTAGGGGTCAACTATGATCACGTCTTTTCGCCCACGTTGTTTACGGAAGTGCGGTTTGGCGTTGCTCACCTCCGCAATAATGCGCAGCCGAGTGACTACGGATCGAATGATGCGACAGCGCTCGGAATTCCTGGCGTAAACCTTGACCAGTTCACAAGCGGACAGGTTGGCCTGACGATTAATGGAGGATTCACAAGCCCGTTGATTGGTTATTCAGCATCTGTACCGTGGATTCGGGGTGAGTCGAACATTGATTTTGTTAATAACTGGACCAAGATCATACGGAACCACACAATAATGTTTGGGGGCGATCTTCGCCGGGTACGCGATGACCTTCTCCAGGACCAGACCTACAGCCCGCGCGGTGTATTTACCTTTAGTGACGTGCAAAGCTCGGATTCACGAGGGAAGACAAACATCGCCAACGATATTGCAAGCTTCCTGTTCGACCTTCCAAGTGGGGTCGGCCGCGATCTCAATACCTATTTCCCAGCATATCGGCAGTGGTGGTTCTTTGCGTTCGCGAGCGACAAGTGGCAGGCGACATCGAAGCTGACGGTAGACGCTGGCGTCCGTTGGGAATTCTATCCACCGGCGACTCCAAAGGTCGCAGGCGGATTCTCTAACTATGACCCGATCAACAACAACCTTGTCATTGCGGGTATCGGCGGCAATCCAAGCAATCTTGGGATGGAGACGCGGTATCGTTACTTTTCGCCGCGCACCGGGCTATCCTACCGCGTGACCGATAACACAGTCGTCCGAGCTGGTTTCGGTATGAGTTACATGCCATTCCCTGATAACAACTACGCCTACAATTACCCCGTCCGCGCCAACAACGCATATAATCCGGTCGGGTCGAGCGCATTTACTCCGGCTGTAGGTCCCGATGGTGTTACCGTGGCGACCTTCCAGGCAGGCTTCCCGGCTCCTATTCCAGTTCCGATTCCATCCAATGGAATCATTCCCGCGAATACCTCCCAGCTTAAGAACCAAACGTACTTCTACATTCCCCTCAACTATAAGAACCCCTACGCTGAGTCCTGGAATGTTGCGGTGCAGCAGGCCTTCCCCGGCGATGTCTCTATGCAGCTCGCGTATGTGGCGAACCACGGTGTAGATATCTCAGGAGCCCAGAGCATCAACGTTCCTAGCACCTATGGCGGTGGCGTAGCTTCGGAACCTGAAAATATTGCCTTCGGTCGCACGGCGGACACCCGTCAGTATTTTCTCCCCTTCTCCTCCAACTATCAGTCTCTGCAGGCCCAGCTGAACAAGCGTTTCTCCAAGGGCCTTGCCTTCACCACCGCGTTTACCTGGGGCAAAGCGATGGGTTACATCGCGAACACCGGCCCTGCGGGTAGCCCCGACGACGGCGGTCTGCTCTTCTTTGCCAACAAGCGCAAAAATTACGCTCCACTGGACTTCGATCGCACTTTGAACTTCGAGCAGAGCTTTACCTATGAACTTCCCATTGGTCGTGGCCATACGTACCTGAACTCTGGAGTTGCGGCCGTTGTACTGGGTGGCTGGAAGCTGTCGGGCATTATCTCTGTTCTCTCGGGCCAGCCGTTTACGGTGGCCACAAGCGGGGCAAACCTCAATACACCAGGGACAACACAAACGGGAGACCTGACGGGAGTGTACCGAGTGTCCCATGCAGTTGGGGCCAGTAATCACTGGTTTGATCCAACTGCGTTTTCAGTTCCCAGCGGATGTCCTACGAGCGGTCCGTGCACACCGCAAAATGTTGGAGCCGGTACCTCGGGAAGGAATCAGTTCCGCGGACCCGGTTATATTCAGGACAATCTCTCCATCTTCAAGGACTTTCCGATCTTCCGAGAGGCTTCCGCGCAGTTTCGGTTTGATGCGATCCAGTTGAGCAACACACCGCAGTTTGCAAACCCAACGAGCAACAACTGCTGCTCAGCCACGAGTTTTGGCCAGGTGACTAGCACGCTCGGAAGCGGCCAAGGCAGCGTCAATGGAATAGGTGGCGGCCGGAGCCTTCAGGCATCGGCACGCATTAACTTCTAGCGGTATCTACGATTGTCTAACAGAGCCGGCAGTCGCGAAAGCGGTTGCCGGCTTTATCATGAAGACGAATGTACATGTTTCACAGCTAAAGGAGCGTAATGAAGAGTTTCACGCGACGCAGGTTTCTTGCGGGCACAGGAGTAGCGGCATCGGCGCTGCTGACATCCAGAGTATTTGCTATGGCAGCCAAGTCCACCTTTCGAGTAGCAGTGATTACGGACGAAATATCCGAGGACTTCGATCATGCGTGCTCGGTTGCGGCGAATGAGTTTGGCATGCAGTGGGTTGAGCTCCGAGGTATGTGGAAGAAGTCATTGCAGGCGCTCACGGATACAGAGATCAGTGAGGCTCTGAAGATTCTGGCCAAGTACAAACTTCGGGTAACGGATATCGCCAGCCCTCTCTTCAAGGTCGATTGGCCGGGAGCTCCAAAGTCTCAGCACAGTATGCAGAAGGACACCTTTGGTCCGGAGGAAACGTTCAAACAGCAGGATGATGTGCTGGAAAAGAGCATCGCGTTGGCGAAGCAGTTCAAGACTGAGAGGGTCCGATGCTTTGACTTCTGGCGCATCGACGATGTTGCTCCATATCGTGCTGCCATCGATCAGAAGCTACGGGAAGCTGCAGAGACCTGCGG
This sequence comes from uncultured Acidobacteriaceae bacterium, assembly GCA_963741395.1. GTDB lineage: Bacteria > Acidobacteriota > Terriglobia > Terriglobales > Acidobacteriaceae > Edaphobacter. The sequence goes on along the minus strand of CAVUHV010000005.1, from coordinate 102,208 downwards.
GAAGCAAGGAATTCTGCTGGTTCTTGAAAATGAATTTGCGTGCAATACAGCAACAGGACGTGAAGCTGCACGAACGATGGCGGCAGTCCAGTCACCGCATTTGGGTTTGAACTGGGACCCGGGCAATGCAGTGATGCGAGGCGAATTCGACGCGTATCCCACGGCGTGGAACCTTCTGCCCAAAGATCGACTTCAGCATTGTCATGTGAAGAACGCCGTGAAGGGGGCAGACGGCAAGGTGCAATGGTCTCCGGTAGGGACAGGCATCATCGACTGGACTGCACAGTTTCGCGACCTGGCGCAAAGCGGGTATCGAAACGCGGTGAGCCTGGAGACCCATTGGCATGGCGGAGGAACTCCTGAGGCATCGACAAGAGCGAGTTGGGCCGGTATGAAGAAAGCCTTGGAAGACTCCGGAAATCTTTAGTTGCGAGATACCTGAACGTACCAAGTGCATCGTCTCTAATGGGGACGATGCACTTGTGGATATCTGCGAGGTATCCCCAATATATTGATGTTGACCCCCTCCATGGCCCTTGCTATAGTGAGTTCACTTCACGGTGCCTGATTTGAGGATCAGGCTGAAAAGGGAATCCGGTGAGAGTCCGGAACTGCCCCGCAGCGGTAAGCAGGAACGAAAGATCCAAGTACGGCACTGGCTCCTGAGGAGCTGGGAAGCTGGATCGAGTAGGCAGCCTGCAGAGTCCGAAGACCTGCCATGAGGCGTGCCGAAGAGGCACAACTTCACGCACCTCCGAGGGGAGGGTGGGGTGATCGTGGCTCATTCTGTACGGTCTTCCATCTGTCCATTCGGAGCACAAAGGATGCTCCGTGGCTACGCTGCAAACGACGCTCAGTGAACTCGACCCTAACTTTCCTTTAGCCGAAGCAGTCCCTCAGATGCACGTGAGGAAGCGCAACGGAACGCTGGAGCCTGTCGACGTCAATAAGATCGTGCGGGCCGTACAGCGATGCTGTTATGGGCTGCCTCATGTCGATCCGATTCGTGTAGCGAGCAAGACCATCGGCGGATTGTTTGATGGAGCCACAACGAGAGAGCTTGACTCGATGTCTATCCAGACGGCGGCTGCGCTGATCGCTGAGGAGCCAGAGTACTCGCGACTAGCTGCGAGACTGCTGCTGGCGACGATAACGAAAGAGGTGGCAGGACAGAACATTTATTCGTTTTCACAGTCGGTTGAATTGGGGCATCGCGAGGGTGTCATCTCGAAGGATGCTGCAGAATTTGTTACCGCCAATGCACGCAAACTGAACAGCGCAATAGACGACAGATATTCCGATCGGTTCGAATACTTTGGGTTGCGAACAGTGTATGATCGGTACCTCCTGAGGCATCCCATCACGAGGCAGGTGATCGAGACACCGCAGTACTTCTTCATGCGCGTCTCCGCTGGCCTTTCGGTGCGGGTCAACGAGGCTGTCGATTTCTACCATCTGCTTGCTTCCCACGACTATCTTCCCAGCTCTCCAACGTTGTTCAACAGCGGAACCAAACACTCGCAGATGTCGTCCTGCTATTTGCTGGACTCGCCGAAGGATTCGCTCGAATCGATCTACGACGCCTATAAGCAGATCGCCATGTTGTCGAAGTTCTCCGGCGGCATCGGCCTGGCGTTTCATCGAGTGCGGTCGGAAGGCTCGCTCATCCGCGCGACCAACGGCCTCTCAAACGGTATCGTTCCATGGCTCAGGACACTGGATGCGTCCGTCGCCGCGGTAAATCAGGGTGGCAAACGCAAAGGAGCTTGCTGCGTCTATCTTGAGCCTTGGCACGCCGACGTCGAATCCTTTCTCGAGATGCGTGATAACACTGGCGATCAGGCGCGTCGAACCTACAATCTGAATCTCGCGAACTGGATTCCCGATCTCTTCATGCGTCGTTCCGATGAGGATGGCATGTGGTCGCTGTTCGATCCAAAGGAAGTTCCTCATCTTACGGATTTATATGGCGAAGCCTTTGAGAAGGCATATCTCGAAGCCGAAGCACAGAAGAAGTTTGTTCGGCAGGTCAAAGCGCGCGACCTCTATGCGCGCATGATGCGCACCCTTGCGGAGACCGGAAATGGATGGATGGTTTTCAAGGATGCCTGCAACGCAAAATGCAATCAAACAGGGCTTCCGGGCAATATTGTTCATCTTTCCAATCTGTGCACAGAGATCACCGAGGTGACTTCATCCGAGGAGACTGCGGTCTGCAATCTGGGATCGATCAACCTCGCACGGTATGTTGAGAACGGGGAGTTCGATTTTGTCAGGCTGGCGGCGACGGTGCGCCATGCTGTTCCAATGCTCGATCGAGTCATCGACATTAACTACTATCCAGTTGCTCAGGCGGCGGCGGCCAACGGGCGCTGGAGGCCTGTTGGTCTCGGAGTCATGGGACTCCAGGACGTCTTTTTTCAGTTGAGGCTTCCATTCGACTCATCTGAGGCGCGTGTTCTCTCGGCAAAGATTCAGGAGGAGATTTACTTCCATGCTCTTTCGGCATCGTGCGATCTCGCGGAGAAGCATGGCGCTCATGCGGCGTTTCAGGAGACGCGAGCGGCGAGAGGAGAGTTGCAGTTCGATCTCTGGGGAGCCAGGGTTCAGGACGCGGAGCGTTGGGAGAGCCTGCGGGAACGTATAAGAGCTGCCGGTTTGCGGAATTCGCTTCTGATTGCGATCGCTCCAACGGCGACGATCGCATCGATTGTCGGGTGCTACGAGTGCATCGAGCCTCAGGTCTCGAACATGTTCAAGCGAGAGACGCTGTCGGGCGAGTTCATGCAGATCAACAAGTACCTGGTCACTGAGCTCAAGCAGCTTGGGCTGTGGTCTGAAGCGATGCGGTCGCGTATCAAGATGGCTGAAGGAAGCATTCAGGGGATCGAGGAGATTCCTTATGAGATCAAACTGATCTACCGCACTGCATGGGAGGTTCCCATGCGATCGCTGATTGACATGGCGGCGGACCGGGGTGCATTCGTCGATCAGAGCCAATCGCTGAATCTGTTTGCTGAATCGCCCAACATTGGGCGCCTGAGTTCGATGTATATGTACGCGTGGAAGCGCGGGATCAAGACAACTTACTACCTGCGGTCGCGTCCGGCGACGAGGATTGCAAAGACAACCGTGCCGCAACCTCAAGCGATCGCTTCGATGAACGCGAGTGTGAGTTGCTCGCTCGACAACCCTGAAAGCTGCGAAGCCTGCCAGTAACGGAGAAACCATGACTCAATTGCCTAACGCCATTCTCGATCCCGGCCTTTCTCTTACCCTTCGTCCGATGCGTTATCCGGTTTTCTTTGAGATGTTCAAGGATGGGATTCGCAACACATGGACAGTTGAGGAGGTCGACTTTTCTACGGACCTGGTGGATCTTCGGTCGCGCCTCACTCCAGCAGAGATTCATCTCATTCAGCGGCTCGTAGCGTTTTTTGCGACTGGCGATTCTATCGTCTCGAATAATCTCGTTCTTAATCTCTATAAGCACATCAACTCACCGGAGGCGCGGCTCTATCTCTCGCGCCAGCTCTTCGAGGAGGCTGTGCATGTGCAGTTTTATCTGACACTGCTGGACAATTATGTTCCGGACCCCGACGCGCGCGCGGCGGCTTTCGCGGCGGTGGAGAATATTCCTTCGATTACGAAGAAGGCGCAGTTCTGTATGAAGTGGATGGACTCGATACAGAAGCTGGACGAGCTGAGGACTGCTGAGGAACGAAAACAGTTTCTTCTCAACCTGATCTGCTTTGCCGGGTGCATTGAAGGGCTGTTCTTTTTCGCGGCATTTGCTTATGTCTACTTCCTGCGGTCGCGTGGGCTACTGAATGGTCTTGCGGCTGGAACGAATTGGGTGTTTCGCGATGAGAGTTGTCATCTTGAATTTGCCTTCGAGGTTGTCAATGTTGTCCGGTCCGAGGAACCGGAGCTGTTCAATGAAGAACTTGAGAGAGATGTCGTCGAGATGATGAAGGAGGCGGTGGATTGTGAGCTTCAGTTCGCGGAAGATCTCCTCTCAGGTGGCGTTGCCGGGCTTTCGGTTCGAGAGATGAAGCAGTATCTGGAGTATGTCGCTGATTCGCGGGTTGCGAGGTTGGGGATGAAGCCGATCTTTGGATCGAAGAATCCATTTGCGTTTATGGAACTGCAGGACGTTCAGGAGTTGACGAACTTCTTTGAACGGCGGGTTTCGGCTTACCAGGTGGCCATCGCCGGAGAGGTTGCGTTCCACGAGGATTTCTGATGGTTGAGGTGTACCCCCACCCGCATAGATCGTGCTCCTCTTTTTTTCTTGAGTCGTGATTCAGGCGTAAACCTTTTATTTGCAATAGATTGCTGAATTTGTGCGAGGTAAAATATAGAAAATAAATGAGTTATGTCTCAAAATATAGAAAAGAAAAGAGTTACGACCGGAGGTGCTACGCGGAATCAATAACTTACAAGAGGTGGGGAGATGGTGATGCTTGTAAATTATTGATTATGCGCTGTTTACGTATCAAAATATTGAAACCAAATGAGTTGCTGGTCCTGGTTTGTCAAGGTGTAAGTAAAAGCGAAAGCCCCGGTTGTCCCGGGGCTTTTTCGATTGCTGTATTCATTTTAACGGGTTGGGTGAAACTGCTCTGCCACTTTGAGGAGATTTATTTTTGTCGTGCAAGCGGCTTGTTTTGAAATGATTGCCAATTTGGTAGTGGGTTTTGCACGGGTTTGGGGGCTTGACAGGAATTTAGAGGGTCCGCGTCCCAGGCGCAGCTTCCGGATTGCCGGTGATACGGCAAAAACAGTGCTCAAAGTGTGGTTTTGACAGCTATCGCCTGTTGGCGTCCGTTGACACTAACCTCCGGTTCGCCCGTCGTACGTCCTCGGTTGGGTCGTCCTTGGATTTCCACTTCATATGTTGGACTGTCGGATCCGCCATGGGTACGATACATTCGGAAGTTTGTCTTCCCAAAGAGGAGGCGGTATGAAGCGTGAGCGCGCTTTGCAGATCGTCTTGGTCTTGGTGGGCTTGTTTTATTCCTTTTGGGGTTACATCTTGTTCGATGCTCTGTGGCGTTCCAGATGGCTGAATCGGAATGACGACGTTGGGCCGATGTTCGTCAGCCTTAACTTTGTGCTTGGGGTCTTTCTGTTGCTGGCCGTTAAGCAACCGGCCAGGCATCGCTCGCTGATCGCCTATGGGGCTTGGTCAAGCCTTGCCCATGCGTTCACGATGACGATCCAATCGGCGGAGGCCTGGGCGCACGGGATTCACAGGAAAGATAGTCCCCAGGACATTGTGATCATTGGCGTGGTTGGAGTCGCGCTCCTTGCACTCCTTCCGGCAAAACAATCAGCACCGGCCGGTCCCGTTCCTATCAGTGAGCCGCGTCTTGCCTAACGCTAGAGGACCTGGTCCACCGCCGCGCTTGTATCGAGATGCAAGAACTCCTCAGCGGAGCTCGGCGATTCGCTCCGTTAAATATGCCTGACGTTTGCCGCTGCGTTACTTTTGCATTGTCGGCAATACGGAACTTACGCCCGTTGTTTCCGGATTGCCGTCATCCATGCCCAATTTTAAAAAGAAGCGAATCGTGGGACAAAGTGTAGGTTTAGTTGCTCGTTATGAATCAGGCGCTGCTTGTCTATAGCTTCGACAGTAGCGAGCGCGCTTGGCAAAGGTCAGGTTTGTCGGCTAACAGGAAACTGTTCCCTCCAACGGCAATCCGACATCGGAGCGACTGGTCCTTTCGCTCTTCGCGCGGATTGTTGGCGGTGTAACGGCGGGACTCCTTCTCCATTTCCAGCTGCAAGGAAACATAACTACTCAGATATCATCAGCCTTCCTCTTCGGAGAGAAGGTCGCCCAGACGGTCGAGGCGACGCTCCCAGAGGGAACGGCGGTCGGCGATCCACTTTTCGGCCGCGGTGAAGCCAGAAGGTTCGATGCTGCAGGTTCGGATCCTGCCGACCTTGCTGGTGCGGACGAGGCCGCTCTCTTCGAGTACCTGGAGATGTTGCACTACTGCGGCGAGAGAGATTTGGAGAGGCGTTGCAAGGAAGGTGACGGAGACGGGGCCATGGGAGAGCTTCTCCACGATGGTGCGGCGGGTGGGATCGCCGAGGGCGTGGAAGATGCGGTCGATGTCGGGCTTGCGGGTGAGCATGGTCGTGTCTCCGTCGAGTGTCCTTGGGATTGCCTAGCGGGCGAGTTCGGCATCGAGCTTGTCTAGCAGAACGCCCCAGCCGTGCTCACGTCCCTTTGCGCCGTCCGAGTTTTCGAAGTACGCTCCCTGCTCGGTGAAGGTGAGTTTTGTCCCTTTGGCTGTGGGAAAGATCTCAATCGTCGCAAGAGAGGCTGAGATTCGTTGATCGCCGACGCTCATGGTGTAGGCGAAGACGATGCGGCGCTGGTCGACGATGTCCTGGTAGACGGTGTCGTTGGTGAGGGGAGTGCCGGGGAACGGAGTGTCTTCTCCCATCCGACGTTTGGTGCGCTCTGTGCCTCCGACACGGAAGTCCATCTGGTGCAGTTCAGCGGTGGCTTCGTCGGTATCGGCGAACCAACGGCGCTTTTTGGCGGGGTCGGAGAAGGCGGCGAAGACGCGCTCGGGGGAGGTGGGGTAGGTGCGCTCGATGACGAAGGTTCCGTGGGTGGTGGTGGGTTGGGTCAGGGTCGAGGTCATGGGTTTCGCTCCTTGGGAGGTGCATTTGTTTAGTACGCACTTAACTATCGGACCGGACCAATAAATTGTCAAGTTAAGACTTAAGTATTTATCGCTGATTCGCTGCTGAAACCCAGGTCCGAGAATCCGGACCTGGGGCACCCTGTTTTGGTGGCTGGATTGGCCTAGGGCTGATGGGGTAGGGTCATGACTGGGTTCTCATTGAAGAAGTTCATGGGGCGTATGAGGAAGTCGTGCCACATGGTGGGCATGACGGGCCAGTCTTCGACGCGAACGACGTGATGGAAGCCGAGGGTGTACCAGGCTACGAGGTCGGTGTTCTCGATGGGACGGTTGGATTTTGTCCAGGCGGGAAGGCCTTCGTGGCCTTTGCTGGAGGTGACGTAGACTCCGGCGGCGTAGCGCTCATCAGGGCTGTAGGGAGTGACCCAGAGTTGGTGGGCGGAGAAGGCTCCCACTTTTTGCGCGGGGTCGTCGGGTGAGACGAAGGAGACGGCGGTGGCTCCGGGCATGATCTCGTAGCCGGTGGGCTGGCCGGTTTTGGTGTGCTGCGTGGTGCTGATGAAGGTCCACATGGCGGGCTTGCGGATGTCGATGTCGAGGATGCCGTCTTTTTCCGTCTTGGCAACGGACGATTCGACAGCCCAGATGCTGGTGCGGGTGCGGGCGTGGATGGCTTCGGGGACGAGGCGCTCGACCATGAGGCTGTTGCTGGTTCCGTCTACGTCCATGTCGAGGCGGAAGGAGAAGTAGTGATCGTGGTTGACGGCGGCGATGTTGGGCGCGACGAGGGTGGCGTGGCGGAGAGCGGTGGACATTCCGTCGGTGCCACCGGTCATGGGCGGATCGTCTGTGCCGGTGGCGGTGGTTTCTTTGACGCTCTTGGTTTCGACGACGCCGGTGGCTCCGACGGCGACGCGGATGGTGCCATCCTGCTGGAAGACCCAATCCATGAGGTAGTCGTAGTTGCCGACGACGGCGGCGGTGCGGAGGACGAGGTTACGGCTAGGGCGTCCGGAGATCTGGTTGTTCTCGAAGTGACGCCAGGCCGGGCTGCTGAGATCTTCGAAGAGACAGGCGAGGTAGGGCTTGCGGATGGGTGCGGCGTGATCGGTTGGCGCGTAGCCGGTGAAGTACTCGGCGTTGGAGGGGCAGTCGTCGGGGCCAACGGGCTTGATGAGGCCGCCGAGGAGGAACTCGCCGGCGTCGAGGAAGGCGCGGGAGTTCCAGCCTTCATCGGGGTCCATGTAGGGGACGTACATCTCGGATAGGGAGCCCTCGTACATGACGGAGCGGAGCTTGTCGCCATCCTGGTAGCGGACGAGGTTGATGACGGGGCCTACGCGGGGGTCGAGGCGGAAGCGGAAGCGCCAGTTCTGCCAGGAGACTTCGCCGTGGTCGATCTTGTAGCCGGGGCCTGTGGGCTGCATGAGGATGAGCGGCGATGTGCGCGGGGTTGCGTCGGCGTCTTCAAAGTTGATGGGGCTGTTGGGTATGGGGACTGGCCCGCGGTCGATGACCTGAAGGACTTTTTTGGCGGCGACGTCGACCAGGATGTAGATGCCTTCGACGGTGCGTCCCCAGGAGTGGTAGGCGCCGTGGATGTCTGTGCATTGTCCCCATCCGATGCGGTGACCTTGCTCCTGCTCGGGGAAGACGATGAAGGAGAGCGGGCCGGCGCCGCAGTTGACTGTGGTGAGGTCGGTGACGCCGTGGGCCTTGAGGGCGGCGACGACGCGGGGATCATGCTTGATGGTTTCGCCCATGGCCTGGAACTCGCTGGTGGCGATGGGGGCCTGGACGTTTGGGACGAGATTGAAGGACTCGAGGGATTGCGCGGAGATGTCAACGCGGGCCTCGTAGGTCTTGCCGTCGTCGAGGAGGATGACGTCGGCCTCGCGGGGTATGGGGTCGCCGGTGTGCCAGGCGAGGACTTTGGCTTTGTCGGGCTCGTGGAGGAGGAGGCTGGAGACGAGGATTTTTTCGTTGAGGTGCCCGGCTTTGAAGAGGACATCGTGGACAGCCCAGTACTCGTCGGTGGTGAGGGCGTCGAGTGGGTGCTGGGGCTTGGTGGATTGTGCGAGAAGAGAGGTGGCCAGGGCGAGTGATGCAACGAGGAGTCTATAGAGAGGAAGATTCGATGAGCGCATGGTGTGCCTCGTGGATGATGTTCTGAGAAACTGCAGGTCCTTCGACTGCATCATCGCTGCGCGATGACTTCGCTCAGGATGACACCTCAAACTTTTGCACGGGCTCAGGCGTGGAGCACGTAGTCCTTGTATGCGGGCAGATTCGGCGTAGTAAGGCTGGAGGCGTTCATGGCGGCGCGGACGATGGCGCGCGACATGACGACGGCGCCGATGGCTCCGATGGCGGTGACGTCGGCGTGGACATCTGAGGTGCCGGTGGACATGGCGAAGATGGTGTCGCCGTCGCCCATGGTGTGGACGGGGTTGATGGCGCGGGCGTAGCCGTCGTGGGCCATCTGGGCGATCTTGGTCATCTGGACCTTGGTAAATGGCGCATTGGTGGCGACGCAGCCGATGGTGGTGTTGGCGGCGTTCTGCACGATGACGCGGTAGCCGTTGAGCATGGCGTTCATGGAGTCGCGGAAGCCCTTGCCGTCTTCGCTGCGTGCTCCGGCGACGATGCGGCCACTGGTGGGGTCGACGACGTCGCCGACGGCGTTGACGGCGACGATGGCTCCGACGACGATGCCGGTGTCGGCGATTTTGACGCTGGCGGTGCCGAGGCCGGACTTCATGGAGAAGTTGGGGCCGAACATCTTGCCGATGGTGGCTCCGGCGCCTGCGCCTACGTTGCCTTCCTCGATGGCGCCGGAGACAGCGGCCTTGCAGGCGGCGTAGCCGTCTTCGGCAGTGGGGCGGATTTTGAAGTTGCCGACGCCGAGGTCCATGAGGATGGCGGCGGGAACGATGGGCACGACGCCGAGATGGCCGATCTTGTATCCGGCGTTGTGCTCTTCGAGATAGCGCATGACTCCGGTGGCGGTGTCGAGGCCATAGGCGGAGCCACCCGAGAGGACAATAGCGTTGACCTTCTGGACGGAGTTGATGGGCGAGAGTAGGTCGGTCTCGCGAGTGCCCGGTGCAGAGCCGCGAACGTCGACACCGGCGGTGGCGCCAGCCTCACAGAGCATGACGGTGCAGCCGGTAGGGCGGTCGGTGCGGGTGTGATGGCCGACCTTGAGGCCGGGGACGTCGGCGATGGAGCCGCCGGGGGGCATTTCGATGTGATCGAGTGCGGCGGCGTAGGCCATGGGTGGGATGGCGGCGGCTAGAGGGAGTCCGATCAGGTTGCGGGTGAAATCACGGCGTTTCATGTGGTGACCTCGTGCTTATGAATGCAAAAGCCGGTTGCTATGCTGGCGATATGAAGGAGCGGGTGTACTACGCCTATATGGTGGCGAGTCGGAGTCGTAATCTTTATGTTGGTGTGACTGGCAATATTGAAGTCCGAATGAGGCAACACAAGCAAGGAGTGTTTGGGGGTTATTCAAAGCAGTATCGGTGTCATCGACTGGTCTTCTTTGAGCGGTATGTCTATGTCGAGGATGCGATTGCACGGGAGAAACAGTTGAAGGTGTGGTCCCGGGCGAAGAAGATCTGGTTGCTCGAGCGGCAGAACCCTGCGTGGGTTGATTTGAGCGAGGAGTGGGGTAAGCCGGTAAAGATGTTCGGCGAACGATGAGACGGTGGCTCGCCGGGCGAACTGCGGGTCCTTCGACTGCGCGATTCACAATGTGAATCGCTTCGCTCAGGATGACACTTCTGTGGTTATAAAGCGAGAAAGTGCAGCCGGCAAATTCCTTGTTAGCTGGCATTGGTTCCTCCAGCGAACGAGATGTTGTCTTGTGCCTGCTGCGGATTCAGGAAGCGGAATGCGAGCATGACGGTGGCTGCAGTTGCGATTCCGATAGCGGGCGGGGAGAAGATTCCGTAGCCGGCGTTGCCTGTCAGCTGGCGGATGACGACGGTTACTCCGACGGCAGCGACGATGCTGGTTAGCGCAGCAGAGGAGAGGACTCGGCGCGAGTAGAGGCCAGCGATGACCGGGACGAAGAGCGCGACCGCAATGAGCGAGTAAAAGATGCTGACGGCGGCGATGATAGAGGGAAGGACGGCGGCGAAGAGGATGCCGATGATTCCGGCCGCGACGGAGCAGAGGCGGCTGGCGATGAGGAGATTGCGCTGCGAGATCGTAGGATTGAGGAACGTCTTGTAGAGGTCGACTGCGAGCGAGGTGGAGAGCATGAAGAGGATGGCGTCGGTGGCGCTTAGTTCTGCGGAGAAGATGGAGGCGAGTGTCCAGACGCCGAGCCATTTCGGGAGCAGGAGCTTCATCGCGGAGGGGAGTGCGAGTTCAGGATTTGCGAGGTGAGGAAGCGCGGCGAGGGCGCATAGGCCGAGCGTGGGCGGGACGAAGGCGAATAGGGCCTGGCCCAGGGAGTTGAGGCCGACTCCGAGACGGACGGTGGCGGTGTCGCGCGCGCCGTAGATTTTTTGGACGAGACCAGGCGAGATCATGAAGGACGGGACGAGGATGGCGATCCAGGCGAAGACCTGCTTTGGGCCTGCTCCGACGATGCTGAACATGTTTGTTGATGTGATCTGGTGCTCGGCGACGAGGGTGTGGAGATTTGTCCAGCCTCCAAGGGCGTGAATAGCGAAGGGGACTGCGAGCAGCAGGCCGGACATGGTGACGGCGAGCTCGAACATGTTGACGAAGGCCGAGGCCATGAGACCGCCGGCGGTGCAGTAGACGATGGCGACCGTGCCTCCGATAGCGCAGCCCTGCCACTTGGGGATTCCGGCGACGGTCTGGAGGATCCAGGAGATGGCGATGATTTGGCCGGCGAGGATGGCGAGTGAGCCGCACCAGAAGAGAACAGCGATGACAGCCTTGACGGATTTGCCGTAGCGAAATTCGAGGAAGTCCTGCAGGGTTGCGAGGCCGTGCTGCTTGGCGATGGTCCAGAGGCGCGGGCCGAGGAACTGCGAGAGGACGAAGGTTCCGATAGAGGCTGAGCCGACCCACCACCAGGCTGAGAAGCCGAAGCGGTAGCCGAGGCCGGTGGCTCCGACGGTGGAGCCGGCGCCGATGTTGGCGGCGAGAAAGGTGGCGAAGAGCTTGCCGGGGCCGAGGCTGCGGCCTGCGACGAGGAAGTCGGAGGAGTTTTTGACGCGCCGGCTGATGATGACCCCGAGAGCCATCAGAAAGACGGAGTAGAGGAGCAGCGCGGCGAGGTAGACGTTCATCGGGCCTCGTAGATGGCTGAGGGCCCGTTGACGGGCGAGGCTCCGAGAAGCTGCATTGCGGTGAGTGCCATGATCTTTGCTGAGTTTACGACGTCTTCGATGAGGCAGTACTCGTCGGGAAGGTGAGCCTGGTTGAGGATGCCCGGGCCGTAGGCGACGCACTGGGAGACGTCGCCGATGCGTACGACGTGCTTCTGGTCGTAGGTGCCGGGGCTGGCGGTGAGCTTGGGCCTGCGGCCGAAGACGGTGTCGATGCTGTCGCTCAATGTCGTGACCAGTTCGCAGGTCTCGTCGGTGTTGACGGGATGCACGATCATCAGGTCTTCGATGTTGTATTTGAAATCGGGATTGGCCGCGCGAAGTTCTTCGAGCATTGCGAGTATCTCGCCGCGGACCTGAGTGAAATCTTCTTCGGCGAGGAAGCGGCGGTCGAAGATGGCTCCAGAGCGGTCGGCGACGCACGGAGTCTGAGTGCCGTTCTCGGGCTGGCCGCCGAAGACAGAGTTGACGTTGATGCTGGCGTAGCGGGAGCCGGGAGGTTCGACGGGCGCTGCCGTCTTGCGCTTCGCGAGCCGGGGCTTGAGCTGATGGGTGATGCCGTGGAGGACATCGCCGATGTGGTCGATGGCGCTGACGCCGAAGTGCGGCATGGAGCCGTGGGCAATGCGTCCGTGAGCGGTGATCTTGAACCAGTAGACTCCGCGGTGGCCGAGACAGACGCGGTCGACGTCGGAGGGTTCAGTGATGATGACGAAGTCGGTCTTGTCCTTGCCGATCCAGCCCTGGCGCGCCATGTAGGCGACGCCTGCGAAGCCTCCGCTCTCTTCATCGACGCTCCCGCTCTGCTCGACTGTACCGTGAAGGCGAACCCCCGCGCGGCGAATGGCTTCGATCGCGAAGATGGATGCGGCGATGCCTGCTTTCTGGTCGGAGACGCCGCGGCCGTAGAGCTTGCCGTTGCGGATGAGAGCACCGAAGGGATCGACGGTCCAACCATCGCCGACGGGGACGACGTCGAAGTGTCCGTTGAAGTGGAGGGCAGGCCGTGGACTTGAGCCTTGCATGTGGCCGAGCACGTTGACGCGGGGATGCTGCGGAGTGTGCTCTGGGAGGCCTTCTGCGGCGATGTAGTGGGTCTCGTAGCCGAATTCTTTGAGCTTGTCGCCGATAAGCTCGGCTCCGGCGATGTAGTTTTCACCTGGCGGGTTGATGGTGGGGATGCGGACGAGCTCCTGCAGCCAGGAGATCATCTCGTCGCTGATTGACTCGACGCTTCTACAGACAGCTTCCTGAACATCAACCGACAAGCCTTGTTCCGCCATGAATCGACCTCTGAGGATTTGGACAAAGAGCTCAGCATTCCTCGAATCTGCTGAACTCCGTCAATTCGTTGGGCCTTGAGCACTGCCGGCCAGTTCGATAGGCCTGAGCCAGCAGAGCAGGGTTCGGATTCAGAAGGACAACTTGATCGCCATCTGAATGACGCGCGAGTCATTGCCGACGGTGCTGGTTATCTGACCGAAGGTGGATGAGCCGAAGGTTGCAACAGGCTGGGAGAAGTGAGCTTCGTTGAAGATGTTGAAGACCTCAAAGCGGAACTCAAATTTGTCCGTTTCACGGAAGTTGAGAACTTTGAAGAGGGAGGCGTCTGTTGTGTTAAAGCCAGGCCCAAGGGCTGAGTTGCGGGCTGCATTGCCGCTCTGGCTGTTATCGACCAAGGAGACGCCGTTGATCGCGACCGTTGGCAGTGCGAAGCAAGCAGTGTTGATGAAGTGCTGTGTGGGAAGTGTTCCGGCCTGATGTGAGGTGCCGGAGTTAGAGTTGCAGGTCTGGTTTGGTCTGAACGTAAGCGACTGTGCCGTAGTGGAAGAGTTGGTCACGGCGAATGGGTTGCCGGACTGGATCTGGTAAATCGTGTTGAACTGCCAACCGCCGATTACCAGTCTCTCCATGAGAGAGTGGCCGTCGAGCTTCGGGAACTCATACTGCAGGCTGAGAACGAAGCGGTTGCGTGCGTCAAAGAGGGCGTTTCCTCTCTCGCCCGCTACGGCCGCATTGATCGACGGCTGATTGCCTATTGTGGCGTACCGGGCCGGACGGAAGTCGCCACCGATGTTGAGGCCGGAGGCGTTGTCGATTGCATGGCTCAAGGTGTAGGCCGCGGTTGCCTGGATGTGGCGGTAGGCGCGTAGCTGCCAGCTTGCCTGCAGTGAGTCATACCAGGACTTGGCGGCTGAGAAGGTCGGGCGAGTAAGTCCGAAGGCTGGGAAGACAGCACGAGCACCGGCCTTGTAGGCGTTGGCTCCGGCTGCTGTGGAACCAGTGGGAAGAACGAGCGTGGGGTTGACCTCGATGAAGATGGGCAGGTATTCGCCGCGTGCGCCGACGTAGCCGACCTCAAAGCCCATATTGTTGGTGACCTGACGCTGAACGCTTACGTTGTATTGTTGGATCTGCGCGGTCTTGAAGGAGTTCGAGAGGCTCCAGCCGATGAAAGTGAGACCGGGAGGGAAGCCTGGTGCTCCAACAGGGACACCAGCGTAGGGGTTGGCAAAGTAGGTAGAGGTTGGCGGGGTGGTGAAGGTGTAGAAGTCGATCTCCTGGAGGGGTTGGAACGGGGGCGCGAGCGTTCCGTTTTGGAAGAAATCTCCCTGCCCGGGAATGGTGTCGTAGAAGAGACCCCATGCGCCGCGGATGCTGGTTTTGCCGTCGCCCATCGGATCGTAAGTAGCTCCGAGGCGCGGTGCCCAGTTGTTGGTGTCGGTGTCGTAGGTTGCGCGGGGCGTTCCTGCATCGCCCGGATAGACCAGACCGACGGGAGCGCTGGGCTCAATGGTCGACTGCTGACCGGGATGGAGCGCGGCGAGGTGGTTATGGTCTTCGACGTAGGGGCGGTTGACCTCGTAGCGCAAACCATACTGCACTGAGAGATGCTTATTGATTCGGAACTCATCCTGTCCGTAGAAGGAGTAGGTCCATGAGGAACCATCGAGGGCCGGATCGCCAGATCCCTGCTGGAACATATAGGGGTAGCCCAGCAGGAAGTCCGACAGCGCGTTGGTGGTGAAGACTGAATTGGTGTTGTAGGTAAACGCGCCATTGGGGCGGTTGATGTAGAGAAGGTTGATGCGGTCGCGGCGAATCTCGCCTCCGAACTGGACGACGTGGCGATGGATGGTCCAGGTGAGATCGTCGGAGATCGTGTTGACGCCATTGCCGCGATAGGCAAAGGGCTGCTGCAGGTCGCCGGTGGTGAAGTATCCGGTGAGTGTGACGTTGGGCAGGCCCGCGGCGGTCGCGTTGGTTGACGCGTATTGGTAGCCCTGGGTGGTGAGGTCGAGTCCGCTGGTCTTGTTGGGGACGCCGTCGATTCCCTGATAGGCGTAACGGCCGACATTAATCATGTGGCTGTTGATGGTCCAGGTGTCGGAGGCAAGAACATCCTGCAGCTTCATAATCTGGAGGTTGCCTGTAGGTGGGAAGTTTGTGGGAGTGATAGGGCCGTAGAGGTTCTGGTGGGCGTAAAGGTAGCGGCCGAGGATGGAATGCTTGGGACCCAGCTTCCAGTCGCCACGGAAGCCGAACATGTTGCGGTTGTCGATGTTGGCGGGCGCTGCTTTGTAGAAATTACCGGGGCTGTTGGGAAGAGGGATGTAGTTTTTAAGCAGGTTCGCGCTTATCGTGCTGATGCGCGATGGGTTGATCACGTTGGGTTGTCCGTTATAGCAGAACTGGGTATGGGTCAGCGGGTCGATGATTCGACCTCCGCCAGTGACTCCTGTAGTTGAGCAGGGCGCGGCGGGGTTTGTGAGCAGTTCGGAGAAGTTGCCTCCGCGTTCGTTGCTGCTGAGGACGGGCTGGTTGAGGACGTTTGAGGTCGCGTCTTTGAGACGAAAGCCCTCGTAGTAGCCGAAGATGAAAACCTTGTCCCTGATGATCGGGCCGCCAGCGGCTGCACCGAACTGGTTCTGCTGATAGTTGGGTTTGGTGCTGGCGAAATAGGTCTTGGCGGCGAGGGCGGCTTCGCGATTGAACCACCAGACAGAGCCGTGGAGATTGTTGGTTCCGGAGCGGGTGACGACGTTGACGACCGAGCCGGCGTTGCGGCCGTACTGCGCCTCGTAGGAGTGCGTCATGATCTTGAACTCCTGGAGCGCGTCCGGGGGAGGCCGCATGACAAAGCCGCTGTTGAAGGAGTCGTTGTTGGGTGCGCCGTCGAGGAGGAAATTATTGGACTGATTGCGCATGCCGTTGACGTTGAAGCTGCCGGTGGTGTCACCGAAGCCGCCGACCGTGGCGTTCCCCTGGGCCCCACCGAGTCCAGCAGGAGCGGCAACGACGCCAGGAATGAGGGTTCCGAGCTGGGCGAAGTTGCGGCCGTTCAGCGGAAGGTCGACGATGCTCTGTTGGTCAACGACGACGCCCATGGTGGCGTTACTGGTTTCGACGAGAGGCGCAGCCCCAGTGACCGTGACTTCTTGAGTTGTCGCGCCGACTCGGAGATGGACGTTGACGCGAGTGGTGCCGTTGATGTCGACTTCTACATCCTTGGTGAGATTTGTGGTGAAACCCTTGGCGGTGACGCGAACCTGATAGATGCCCGGGCTGACCAGTGTGAAGGTAAAGGAGCCGTCGGGGCCAGAGATAAGGGAGCGGATCTGGCCGGTTGAGGCGCTGGTGAGCTCGACCGCGGCGGCAGGCACGACCCGGTCGGATGGGTCGGAAATGACACCCGCGACCTGGCCAGTTGCCTGAGCGTGAGCGGGAGACGGAAGGAGCAGCAGGATGACGGCGCTGAAAAGCAGAATGATGAGCTTTGCGTAGTTCTGCGAGAAGAAGGCGTTCAGAAGGTTCTTGCGCATGGCACTCTCCGGTTTACCGGTGGATATAGAGCAAAGCCACGTGTCGCAGGAAACTTCGGCAGAAAGGCCTAAGCGCGCTGTCGATACGTGACCAGAGTACGACTGAGCCTGCTACGTCTGACGGATGGATGCGAACATATACTGGTGTTGCCGACATGTCAACAATTGGTATACCGTTTTGGGAGAATTTCCGTAGGCGGGCTTCCATGGTGTAGACCAGATCGCTGGTTTTGTCCGCTTTGGAGTATGTTGACAGTGGGCCGGGTGGCTGTTATTCCTCTGTGAGGGTTATGGAAAGCATAGTGGAACCACTTTATCGCAGGGTCAGGCAAGACATTGTGGAGTGTGAACTTACGCCTGGCAAGTCATTTTCCGAAGCTGAACTTGGCAGGCTCTACAGTGCCAGCCGAACCCCTGTTCGAGAGGCTTGCCGGCGGTTAGAGCACGAGGGACTGATCCGGATTATCCCGTTTCGAGGGTATTCCATCGCGCCGTTGTCCGTGGCGGAGTTCCACGATCTGCAGGAACTGCAGCTTATCTTCGAGCCTCAGTCTGCGGCATTGGCTGCCGAGCGTGCTGAGCGGCATGAGCTGGATGAGATGTTTGAGCTCGCCTCCTATGAGTACAGGGTAGAAGACAAGCAGAGCTACCGGGAGTTCCTGCAGAAGAACTATCAGTTGCATTGCCTGATTGCGCAGTCGACGAAGAATAAAAGACTGTTCGATGTAGTGAGCAACGTTCACGTGCGGCTGATGCGGTTCTTTTATCTTGGATTGTCGTTTGATTCGTATGGGCCGGCGTTGGTAGCGGAGCACATCAGCCTGGTCGAGGCGATTCGAGAGGGCAATGCAGAGGACGCGCGCAGGAAGGCGACCGAGCACATTAGAAAGGCAATTGAACGCAGCGCAAGTCTGCTGATGGGCGCGATCCGGTTTGGCGAGGCGGTGTTTGAGGCTTCGCCGGAGCTGGAGCGTTCGAAATCTTCCGCGACTGCCCGGGTTCGCCGTATTTGAATGAAACGCTGTTCCATGCTGCATTCCGGCCAGTTAGGTTTTTATCGAGAGAGAAGTGAGGAATATGCCGAGCGAGCTGACGTCGCAGGAAGTCATTGCTATTACGAAGCAGCATAACTATGGCACGTGGAGAAAGCAGAAGGGCTGGAACCCGAATCACCTGGTGAGCGCGGATGGGTGCTACTTCACCGATGGGAACGGCAAGAAGTTTCTGGACTTCTCCTCGCAGCTGATGTGCATGAACCTGGGGCACAACAATGCTGCGGTGATTGAGTCGATTGCTGAGCAGGCAAGGACACTGGCATATGCCGCTCCTTTTTATGCTACGACGGCTCGGGCGGAGCTGAGCAAGCTGCTGCTGGAGGTGCTGCCGGAGGGGCTGACGAAGTTCTTTCTCGCTCCCTCAGGGACTGAAGCTAACGAAGCTGCATTCAAGATCGCCAGGATGTACACGGGCAAGTCGAAGATCATCGCGCGCTACAGGTCGTATCACGGGTCGACGGCTGGATCGATTGCGGCTACGGGCGATCCGCGGCGATGGCCGATGGAGCCCGCGGGCAAGGGGCCGGGCGTCATCTTTTCGCCTGAGGTCAACTGCTACAAGTGCCCGATCAAGCATACGTATCCTTCATGCGGGATAGCCTGCGCGGATTACCTGGAGCACATGATCGCCAATGAAGGGGATGTGGCTGCGGTTCTCGTTGAGCCGGTGGTGGGGACGAATGGTGTTCTCGTGCCTCCGCCTGAGTACTTCCCGAAGCTGCGGAAGATCTGCGATGACCATGGGGTCCTGCTGATTGCGGATGAGGTGATGAGCGGGTGGGGCCGCACGGGTAGGTGGTTTGCGGTCGATCACTGGGGAGTGAAACCGGATATTCTCACCACGGCCAAGGGAATTACGTCGGCGTATGTTCCTCTGGGTTTGTGTGCGACAACGGGTAAGATCGCCGAGTTCTTCGATGAGCACTACTTTGCGCATGGACATACGTACGAGGCGCATCCGATGTCGGTGGGGCCGGCGGTTGCGACGATTCGCGAGATGCAGCGGCTGAATCTGGTGGACCGTGCGGCAGAGATGGGGGTTTATCTCGGCGAAAAGCTGCAGGGTTTGAAGGCTAAGCATCCTTCGATCGGAGATGTGCGCGGGCTTGGGTTGTTCTGGGCCGTGGAGCTGGTAAAGGATCAGAAGACGAAGGTGCCGTTCAACACGTGGCAGGAGAAGCTCGACGGCAAAGCTCTCGTGGTCGATCAGGTTGCAGCGAAGATGCTTGGACAGGGAGTCGTGATGCAGGCGTGGATGAGCCACTTTGTGCTGGCTCCGCCGTTGATCGTGGAGAAGGCAGATATCGATAAGGCAGTTGCGGCGCTGGATGAGGCCCTGGTAATTGCGGACGATCTGCTATAGACCACCTAGGTTCTTGGTGTAGAGTTTGGGAGATTCAGGGGCTGATGCGATCTGGTTCGCATCAGCCTCTTCAGCTTTTGTGCGAGGGGAGGACGTTGATGACTGGAAGACTTGTCACGTGGTTGTCGTTCGTAGTGCTGGGTGCGGATTTGGGGTTGGCACAGATGCAGATGCCAATGGCTGAGGACCACCGTCCGGTTGTGCTTGTCGAGGGGATCGGCAACTCGCATCATGCGATTCGCACGACGAGCCCCGAGGCGCAGAAATATTTTGACCAAGGGATGGACTACATCTTCGCGTTCAATCACGACGAGGCTCGGCGCTCTTTTGCGAAGGCGGCGGAACTCGATCCGAAGGCGGCCATGCCGTGGTGGGGTGTGGCTCTGGCAGTTGGGCCGAACTACAACGATATCGACATAGGCCATGAACGCGCGAAGATGGCGGCGGACGCATTGACGAAGGCGAAGGAGCTTGCCGCAGGCGGTCCGTCGGTGGAGATCGCATATGTAGATGCGTTGGCGGCGCGCTACTCGCCTGCGTTCGAGGTGAAGGGCAAGGAATACAGCGAGGCGATGAAGGCGCTGGTGGCGAAGTATCCGGACGACCTGGACGCCGCGACTCTTTATGCCGAGGCATTGATGGATCTGCATCCGTGGCAGCTCTGGAGTCTGGATGGCAAGCCGACGGAGGGGACCGAGGAGATTGTTGCGACGTTGAAAGGAGTGCTGGCGCGCGACCCGAATCATGTGGGGGCGAATCATTTCCTGATTCATGCAGTGGAGGCGTCAGGCGATCCTAGTGAAGGTCTGGCGAGCGCGAAGCGGCTGGAGACGCTGGCCCCGGCGGCGGGGCACCTGGTGCACATGCCGGCGCACATCTACGAGCGGGTGGGAGACTTCGATGCGTCCGCAGTGGCGAATGAGAAGGCGATTGCGGCAGACCAGGCGTATACGCACAGCCAGCATCTAGAAGGCGTGCCGAACATGTACGACATGATGTATTACACGCACAACATTCACTTTCTTGCGGCGGCCTGCATGATGGAGGGCAGGTCAGAGTGCGCGGTGGATGCCGCGGATAAGCTGGTGAAGCACATTGAGCCTTCCGTGCAAGTCAACAAGATGGTGGAGTGGTTTCTGCCGACGCAGCCTTGGGTGTTGGTTCGATTTGAGCGGTGGGAGGATATTTTGAAGGCTCCTCCGCCGCCGAAGGACCTGGTCGCACTTAGTGCGATGTGGACCTTCGCGCGAGGCTCG
Source organism: uncultured Acidobacteriaceae bacterium (assembly GCA_963741395.1). Lineage (GTDB taxonomy): Bacteria > Acidobacteriota > Terriglobia > Terriglobales > Acidobacteriaceae > Edaphobacter. Next base: position 81,725 of record CAVUHV010000005.1, on the reverse strand, counting down.
GCCTACACCGGGCTAGGCAGACTGAAGGAGGCTGCGGAGGAGCGGGATGCGCTGGCAAAGACGATTGACACGTTACCCACGGACTTTGTGCCTGACTTCAACAACTCCGCCAAGACTGTGATGGGGCTGGCGCTGACAGTGCTGGATGCGCGGATGGCTGAGGCGATGGGAGATCGTGCTGGCGCGATTGCTGAGTGGAAGAAGGCTGTGGCTGTATGGGACACACTGGCGTACAACGAGCCGGCGGACTGGTACTATCCGGTGCGCGAGTCGCTGGGTGGAGCGCTGCTGCGTGATGGCAAGCCCGCGGAGGCGGAGGCGGTGTTCCGGCGCGACCTGGAGATCAATCCGCGGAGCGGGCGGTCGTTGTATGGGCTTTGGCAGAGTCTTGTGGCGCAGAAGAAGGATGCCGATGCTGCCTGGGTGAAGATGCAGTTCGATGCGGCCTGGGCAAAGGCGGATGTGAAGCTCGCGGTGGGAGATTTGTAGGGGTATGCCGAGTCGAGGATGCGCGATTCATCTAGGATGGCTTGATGAGAAAAGATGGGCTTGGTGAGGGACTTAGCCGCCGCGATCTGCTGCGTCTGTCGGGTGTTGGGGCTACATGGTTGGGTACGAAGATGGCGTTTCCTGAGCTGATGTCTTCGGCTGGGGAACAAACTGCGTCAGTTCAGCATGCAGTGGGGAATGACGGTCTTTACGCGGAGCTCCTGCAGAAGTGGTGTGATGGGTTGTTAGCGCATCAGGTCACGGCGATCAAAGACCCGGCGCTGCATGGAGCCTTGTTGTGTCCAGCATGCGGGATCATCCATGGGCGGTGCGGTGATGCGGTTTATCCGCTGCTCTGTATGGCTCACCGAACGGGAGAAGCGAAGTATCTGGAAGCTGCGCTGCTGGTGCATTCGTGGAGCGAGCGACAGGTGAGCCGCTCAGATGGCAGCTGGGTGAATGATGTGACGCTCAGCTCGTGGAAGGGAATTACGGTCTTCCATGCGATTGCGCTGGCGGAGGCGCTCGAGCACCATGGATCGGTACTCGATGTGGCGACGCGGCAGCAGTGGACGGACCGGCTGGCGCGGGCGGCGAAGTTTCTTGATGGCTTCATCACAATTGAGACGGGGAACATCAACTACCCGATTACGGCCTCGGCGTGTTTTGCATTGTGCGGCAAGGTGCTGGGTGATGCGCATTATGTGGAGCGCGGGCAGAAGCTGGCGCATGAGGCGCTTGAATTTCTGATGGAGAATCACCTGGTGTTCGGAGAAGGGCATCCGCTGCGGGAGCTGAGCGCGAAGGGATGCAGGCCGGTGGACCTGGGTTACAACGTGGAGGAGTCGCTGCCTGCGCTGGCGCTTTATTCGGTACTGACCAAGGATGAAGCGGTGCGGGAGAAGACGGTGGCGGCGCTGCGCACTCATATGGAGTTCATGCTGCCGGATGGCGGTTGGGATAACAGCTGGGGGACACGCAACTACAAGTGGACGTGGTGGGGAAGCCGCACGAGCGATGGCTGTCATCCGGCATATGTGCTGATGGCGGAGTATGAGCCGCGATTTCGCGAAGTGGCCCGGCGCAATCTGGAATTGATGGCAAGGTGCACGCACGACGGGCTGCTGTATGGCGGGCCGGATTATTTTGTGCATGGCGATCAGCCGTGCATTCACCACACGTTTACTCATGCGAAGGCGCTGGCGACGGTGCTCGATCGAGGAACGAATTTTGAGGGCGGGGCGCGAACATTGTTGCCACGTGATGAGGCTTACGGGTTGAAGGTGTATCCGGAGATTGGGACTAGATTGGCGGCGATTGGCGAGTGGCGCGCCACGGTGACGGAGTATGACTGGGAGTATGTGGAGCATGTGCAGGCCGGAGGCGGCTCGGCGGGTGGAGGACATGCTTCGGGTGGTGCGCTGTCGCTGTTGTATCACCGCGCGCTGGGGCCGGTGCTGGTTGCGAGTATGACGGAGTATCAGATGATCGAGATCTCGAATCAGCAGGCATTCGGCGACTATCCGCATATGACGCTCACTCCGCGAATTGAGTTTGTGACCGATAAGACGTATACGAGCCTCAGCGACTTTAATGCGGAGGTGACGGCGAAGAGTTCGGTGAGTGAGATTGTGTTTGGCGCTCGGGGGAGAATGCTGACCGCAGGACACCAGCCTCCGGTCGGGGGCGAAGTGAAGTATCAGCTTAGCTATCGGTTGAGTGAAACCGCAGTAGAGATAGCTGCCAGCACAAGCGCAGATGCGACATTGAGCGCGCCCGTGCAGTTGATTGTTCCAGTTGTGGCGCGCGGCGACGAGAAGGTAGAGGTCGTGGATGCTGTGACGGTTCGGGTTACGAAGCAAGGACGTAGGCTGATGATTCGTGTTGATGGTGCGGAGGGCTTCGAGGCCGTGCCGAAAGAGCGGACCTTCAACCTGGTTCCGGGTTTTGAGTGCGTTCCCCTGATGGTGAAGATTCCTCTGGGGAAAGAGGTCCGCTTGAAGATCGCCGCGGTGAATGGTTAGATGCCACGCGATTTCCGAGCAGGTTTTTGCTGATTTTCCCGCTATAACTAGGGGTGAGACGTCTTCTTCTCCTACCATTCGTCATTTCAACTTGTGCACTACACCTCTTTGCGTCGAAGGAGATGCGTGATGGATCGTCGTTCTTTTTTGCAGGGTTCGGGGGCGCTGGCTGGGTTGAGCGCGATGAGTCTGGCCGGATGCGCGAAGCACGTGGCTGCGCCTCAAGTTGCAAGCGCACCGGCTTTGCCTTTCTATGATGCGGTTGGGCCGATTATTCCGATTCGGGCGCACGTCGATCGCATCTTCAGGATTACGGTTTGCCTGAGGCCGTTTCGTGCTGCAGGGCCACGTCAGGATGTCGAGCGCGTGGGCGACAAGATTGTCGTGCACAACTACGGACATGGCGGGAGCGGGTGGTCGTTGTCGTGGGGCTCAGCCGATGTGGTCGTGCGCAAGGCGCTCGAGGCTTCGAATGGCACGAAGGACATAGCGGTAGTTGGCTGCGGGGCACTAGGGCTGACGGCCGCGATTACAGCGCAGCGCGCGGGTTTGCGAGCGACGATCTATGCGAAGGAGCGGCCACCATTTGTGAGATCGGCGCGTGCCACGGGGTCGTGGACTCCTGATTCGAGGATTGCGCTGACATCGGCTGCGGCTCCGGAGTTTCCGGCGCAGTGGGAGGCGATGGCGCGGACTTCATTTGCGATGTACCAAAGCTACCTGGGAATGCCGGGGACGCCGATTGAGTGGACGGATCGGTATGCGCTCTCGGATGGGGCGCAGGAAGATACGCGGGCGCAGATGCGGCAGATGGATAGTCATGGATTTGCGCATTATCAGGAGAGGATTGCGGATATCACGCCGAAGGCACAGGAGATTCCGACAGGGATGCATCCGTTTCCGACAAAGTATGTGTGGCGCAACACGTCGCTGACGTTCAATGTTGCGGACTACTCACGGCAGTTGATGAATGACTTCATGATTGCCGGTGGCGTGATCGAGACAAGGGAGTTTTTTTCGCCGCAGGAGGTTGCGTCCTTGCCACAAAGAGTGATCATCAACTGCACGGGCTATGGCGCGCGGCAGTTGTGGGCAGATGAGAGTATTGTTCCGGTTCGCGGCCAGATCGCGTGGCTGATTCCGCAGGAAGGCGTCAACTACGGGCTGAACTATAAGGACCTGAATGTGCTGGCGCGGCGCGACGGGATCGTGATCCAGCCAAACCCGAATGGCGAGGATACGGGCTGGAACGATACGAATGAGGAGCCGGACAGGGCGGCGGCGGAGGCCGGTGTGAAGGAGTTGCAGGATCTGTACGCCAGGATGGAGAAGATGAAGCAACCGCGGGCTTCCTAGTTGAGAAAGACGTCAGGAAAACTGGTTAGATGCTGCACGTGCTGGTTGAGAATGGTCTTGGGACCTTGCATGAGGTTTGCGCCGCGGGCGTCTGCGGATTTGACCAGTTCAAGGCTGCCGATTTCGAGGCCCAGTGCGGCGTCGATTTCGGGATCGGGGATACCGAGCGTCTTTAGGCGTATGAGGGCGTGCATGGTATAGATGTCATCCCGGTAGGACGAGGAGAGAGTCTCGACGAGTTTTTTTGTCGCTTTGGCGAGGTCGGAGTCCTGCGATGTCCTGAGAGTGTTGGTAATTTTTTCAGCAGAGTCGCGAAGAATAAGGTCGTTCTGGCGAAGCTCACGCGTTTTGCTGAGAACAGTGTCGAGGGCTACGGTTAGCATTGGGGCCTCATTGGGGAAGTTCTCCTCGAGTTGCCTGGCTAGTTGCGGACGAAGAATACGGTCGCGGCGTTCTGCATTCCTTCGGGCGAGGTAATGCTTCCATCGATCAAGGAGGCCAAGGGGTCGAAATAACATAAGGATTCGCTTGTCCGAGGCCGAAGCGGTTGCGCCGGCGAGAGCGTTGAGGAATTGGCTCGCGTGTGAGAATGACTCCGGACTGGAGTGTCGCGCGTCTTTAGCGAACATTCGATGAACGTGAGAGAGGGGGTCAACGGGCTTGCCGGCAAGAGAAGCGATGTTGCGGTAGCGGCTGTCATTGCGAACGGTGACAATCAGGTTGCTATCGGTATGGAGAAGGACGCGGAGCTGGGCGTTGATCCGTTCCAATGCCTCGTAGACGAGGGGTATCCGACTCCCAATTTCAGCCTCCAAACGGCCGAAGTCGAGGAACTGCTGGCGGAAGCGGTCGAACTCTCCGGAGTCGCGCCAGGCTTTGGCGATCATTGGCTCGATGAGTAACTGGTCGTTCAGAAGGCCGGAGAGGGCCTGTGCGGTGACGGGTTTGGTGAGGCGTGTCTCGATCATGTCGCGAAGTGCGAGGAGCGGGATGGTTACGTCGCTTCTGCCGAGAAGCGACCAGTTCAGCGTATTTGCAGTGGTGCCGGCGGTGTTCAGCGTTTCACGCAGCGCCTGAGCGTCGTCCTGGCGGCGCTTTACGCGCGCGAGGCGGATGGTGTTAAGGATGCCGAGCGCAGTGATGACAATGGAGAGTGGCGCGAGTTTGTTGATGAAGTCGATAGCACCGAGCATGAAGTGGCCGAGGGTGTTTTCGGCCGGCGCAGGTTGTGGAATTGGAAGAAGGTGAAATTGAAATGGGCCGGAGAGCAGATGGGCTCGTCTTGCGGTAGCTATGGACGAGGTGCCGACAGCGTGAAAGAGAGGCGCGATGAATCGGGCTGCTATGTGAGCGAAAACCTCTCCGTGAGTCAACGGCAGCTCCTTGGGCAGAGATCGAATTGAGGACCCGAGGACGGTTGAACGTCAGATGAGGATACCAGCGCGGAGAAGTAGTCTTCGCGCTGGTATATCTGTTCAGCCCAGAGTTGGCATGGTTGTATCGACGCCGGTGCGGATGCCAGTGGGCCAGCGTGCGGTGATCGTCTTGATGCGGGTGTAGAAGCGGACACCTTCGGGGCCGTAAATGGAATGGTCGCCGAAGAGCGAGCGCTTCCAACCGCCGAAGCTGTGGAAAGCCATGGGCACAGGGATGGGGACATTGACGCCGACCATTCCTGCTTGCACCCGGTGGGCGAAGGTGCGGGCGGTGTCGCCGTCGCGGGTGAAGATAGAGGTGCCGTTGCCGTACTCGTGCTCGTCGATGAGTTTGAGGGCGGTTTCGAAGGTGTTGGCGCGAACGACGCCGAGGACGGGGCCGAAGATCTCTTCGCGGTAGATGCGCATCTCGGGCTTGACGTGATCGAAGAGCGAAGCGCCGAGGAAGAAGCCCTCGCCGCGGGGCAGCGCGGTTTTGCGGCCGTCAACGACGAGGGCTGCGCCTTCGTTGGCCCCGGTGTCGAGATAGCCCTTGACGCGATCGAGATGCTGTCCGGTGACAAGCGGGCCCATATCGGCCTTTGGCTCGGTCCCAGGGGCGATTTGGAGGGCGTCGATGCGGGTGCGGAGTTTTTCGATGAGGGCGTCGGCAGTAGCGTTGGTGACGGCGACGGCGACGGAGATGGCCATGCAACGCTCGCCGGCTGATCCATAGGCCGCGCCGACAAGGGCGTCGGCAGCCTGGTCGAGGTCGGCGTCGGGCATGACGATCATGTGGTTCTTGGCTCCGCCGAGGGCCTGGACACGCTTGCCATGCGAGGTTCCGCGGGTGTAGACGTACTCGGCGATGGGGGTTGAGCCGACGAAGCTGACGGCCTTGATGGTGGGGTGGTCGAGGATGCTATCGACGGCCTGCTTGTCGCCGTGGACGACGTTGAAGACGCCGTCGGGGAGGCCGGCTTGCTTGAGCAGCTCGGCTAGAAAGACAGAGGCGGAAGGGTCGCGCTCAGAAGGCTTGAGGACGAAGGTGTTGCCGCAGGCGAGCGCAATGGGGAACATCCACATGGGAACCATCGCGGGAAAGTTGAACGGCGTGATGCCTGCGACGACTCCGAGAGGCTGACGCATGGACCAGGAGTCGATGCCGGAGCCGACCTGGTCGGTGTACTCGCCTTTCAGGAGCTGGGGGATACCGGTGGCGAACTCGACGACCTCAAGGCCACGAGTGACTTCGCCTTTGGCGTCGGAGAGAACTTTGCCGTGCTCGGAGGTGAGGATCGCGGCAAGGTCGTCGGCACGCTGCTCGAGGAGCTCGCGGAGGCGGAAGAGCACGCGGGCGCGGCGGAGCGGTGGCTGCGCGGACCATTCGGGGAAGGCTGCCGCTGCGGCTTCGACGGCGGCGTTGAGCTCCGTCGGGCCGGCGAAAGGGACTGTGGCCTGGACGCGGCCGGTGGCGGGATTGTAGACATTCCCGGAGCGGCCGGAGCTGCCGGCGACTGCCCGGCCATTGATCCAGTGAGGAACGGTGCGAAGGCTGGAGGATTCAGGTTGCGTAGTGGTCAGGTCGGGAACGACTGCTGTGGACATAGGAGACCTCTTTGGATGTCAGAAGGCGACCAGTTCATGATAACGCTCCTGTAGTCGAAGAGTCTTGGCGGCGACGGTTGAATCGCGTCTCCGCTCTTCGCCGTTTCAAAACCGGCCCAATCGCTCGGTGTTAGAGAGCACTTTCTGGGATGTCAACGCTCGGTATGCCATTCGCTCTCTGTCACTTCCAGTTAACGTAGATGGGATTCGTGATGGTGAGCGGAGCGCCTTGAGCATCGTCGAGTTCCGCGCGAACCCAGTGACGCTGTCCGTCCGAAGTCCACTGAAAGGATGGTGCTGCAGTAGCTTGCGGCTTGCCGTCGATGAAGATCCGAAGGGCAGCGTCACCTGCGTTCTTCGGGGTCAGCGTGAAGGTGACACTTTGGCCTGAGGGCGCAGTGATCTCATCGCCCATCATCGCGCTGCCAGAGTTGAGCAGGAGGTCTGGACCATCAGGTCCGTTGACCTTGATGTAGACGTGGCCGGCCTTGATGGCTTCCAGAATCGCGGGCTGGGAGAGTTCGCGGGCGTAGACGACTGTAGTGGGGATGCCTACTCCATCGTGAAGAGGAAGCTGCTCGCCGGCGCGATGTTCATCGCCGCCGCCTACGCCAGTTGGTCGGAGCCCGCGAGCGAGCTGGGCCTCCCAGAAGGGAATGCCGTTGCCCGGTGGCGGCGTAAACCAGGAGCCGTGCTCGTGATAGCCGTTGATGATCTCGATGGCGTCGACTTTAGAGTAGTCGGTGATGGGAGCCCATGCCCAACCGCAGCCGGGGCAGCGTCCGTCCCATGGCCAGTAGGCGTGGTTGATGCTGACGAGAGCGTGGAGCTTGTGCGCCTGATCGAAGAGATCGTTGACGGTGAATCCGGTGTCGGCGACACGATAGTCGAGGAAGCCTTCGGTACCCCAGACGTTGGCGTGACCTTTGACAGTTGTGACCTCTTCGGCGCCAATGAGGAGCATCTTGTCGTAGTAGAGCTGGTCCTGCATGAGCTCGTTGAAGTGGGCTGGGGTGTTGTGTTCGGTGACGGCGAGAAAGTCCAGGCCCTGTGACGCAGCGGCTGCAAGCAGGCGTGAGAGGGGGCATGGAACGTTAGCCCCGGATTGGCTGTGACATATAGCGTCTGAAAGCCCTGTGTGCGAATGAAGATCGCCCTTATACCACCCCGGCTGCTTGTTGAGTACTGGGTATTGTTCGGGATCAAGTTGAGGGGAAAGATGAATTTTTACGGTGAAGTCGCCATGGGCGTCGGGCGCGATGTAGTTGTAGCCGATCGCAATGTGCCATACGCCCGGAATGATGGGGCCGGGGAGATATGGGCCAGTGGCATCGACCGTGGAGACGGTGAAGCGTGAGCGTCCTTCGCCGCGGTAGCGTTGCGGATCGAAGAGGCCGGCGGTGAGGTACATGCCTTTTTGAAAGCCAGGAGAGATGAGCGTGACGTCCATGCGTTCGATGCCGGGAGGGACGGTGAAAGAGAGCATCTCGTGGGTCGCAAGTTTTTCAGGCGAGATGGTGCCGTGTAGTTCGATGTCCTGGACTTGAGCGAGCGATAGTTTCGCTGATGCGATTAGCAACAACATTGCAGCAAGAGAAAAGAGAGTGCGACGAAGATGTAACTTCGGCATGTTGTTCGTCCCCGGTGAGGTCTTCGAGGTGCAGAATAGCAGCAGCGCCCGGCGGATTAGGCAAAAGACGAATAAAAGCAGATTGTTGCGTGAAGGCAATCGATGCTGGTACAAAGCGTGAGGGAATTCAAATAGATCTCATATAGAGGAGCATCGCTTTGTACGATTACAAGAAACTTTTTGATTTGACGGGCAAGCAAGCCCTCGTGGTTGGAGCAGGCAGCGGGATCGGTGAAGCTGCAGCGTATGGTCTGGCGGCTCATGGAGCGCATGTTCTCTGTGCCGATTTGAATGTGGAAGCTGCGCAGAAGGTTGCGGATGCGATCAAGCAGACGGGAGGGAATGCAGAGGCGCTGGCCTTCGATATGCGCGATAGCGCGGGCGTCGTAAAGGCGATTGATGCGTTGCCTGATCTCGATGTTTTGGTGAGCACGCCGGCGATCAATGTTCGTAAGCCACTGATCCAGATGACGGATGAGGAGTTTGATCGCGTCGTCAGCTTGAACCTGAAGGGCACCTTCCGCTTGATTACGACTGCAGGCCGCAACATGGCGAAGCGCGGGAAAGGAAGCATCATCGCGTTTGCGAGCATCCGCGCCATGGTTGTGGAACCGGGGCAGGGTGTATATGCCGCGACCAAGGCCGGCGTGCTCCAGATGTGCCGAGCGCTGGCAGCCGAATTGGGGCCGAGCGGAGTGCGTGTCAATGCGATTGGACCCGGTGTGGTGGACACTCCGTTGACCGCGCCGATCGCCGCGAACAAGGCCTGGTACGACGCCTATGCGCAGAAAAGCGCGTTGGGCAGATGGGCCAAGCCTCACGAGATGGCGGGGGCGGTTGTGTATCTTGCATCGGACGCCGGATCCTTTGTGACCGGGACCCTTACCATCGTGGACGGCGGATGGACTGCAGTCGACGGACGGTTTACACCTCCGTTGTAGCGGAAGCAGGAATGTGTTGGATAGGGGCATCATCCGGATTGCCGAATTCTTGATGCGCGCGACGGAGTTCGACGATTCGGACGTCCACGAGGTGATGCAGCTTGGCCTCGATCCGGTGGGCGAGCGATTCCGGGCTTTCGACCGTGACGGAAAGGATTGCCTGATCTGCCGATTGCGTGAGGCAAAGTGAACTCATCACGAGCAGTTGCTGGTCGAATAGCTCGGCTACCCGCACGAGCAGTCGAGGTCGCGGTTCAGCGATGATTTTGTAGGTCCATTCCATGATGACTTTCTCCGGTTATTAGCTGGCGAAAAGGAGAAAGGCCGCCAGAGCGTTTGCTGTGGCGGCCTTTTTGCATTCAGGAGATTAATCTGAACTCAGGGGGCGCCACGCCGGGTAATCGAAATAATGGACGGAATGGCGATATGGAACGAGCTGCTGCTGCCCGACAGAACGATCAGGTCGGCGACGAGACGACTGTGGGCAGCGGCTGGCATGCGATGGAGCATACAAGACCGGGTCGTGTCCGCGCAAATATTTTTCGGGGCCATGTGGCTCATTCTTCAGTCTGTCTTAATGTCACGTAGTTTATGGTCGTCCTATGTTTGCCGCGTCGAAGCGATTCGTTCAACGGTCCCTCGGGGAGCCGGTGGCCTTCCTGGTGATTCTGCTGAGTACTTGGAGCGTGCCTTCTGTCGCCCAAAATGTGTCTCAATTGTCTGCACAGTCCTCCGGATCTACTCCTGTTGTTATAAGTCTGGATGAGGCAATTCGGCGGGCCGAACAGAATGAACCGATATTTGCTGCCGCAATGGCTGAGCAGCGCGCAGTCGGGCTTGATCGATCCATTGCTGGAGCTGCCCTGCTCCCTTCGGTCATCTATCACAATCAGGCTCTGTATACGCAGCCCAACGGTCTGAAAAACCAGGCGGGGCAGACAGGAAACCAGTCCGCGCCAATCTTCATTGCGAATAATGCAGTTCACGAGTATGCAAGCCAGGCGTCTATCAACGAAACACTAGGTCTGAAGCAGGTTGCAGATTTAAGGCTGGCGTCGGCCAATGCAGCCCGGGCGGCCGCCGAACTTGAAGTCGGGCGGCGCGGGCTCGTCGCAACTGTGGTCAACCTGTACTACAGCGTCTCAAATGCACAGCAAAAGGTTGTTCTGCTGGAGAGCGCGCTGAACGAGGCCGCAAGCTTTTCGGACATTACAGTGAAGCGCGAGGCGGCCCGTGAAGTCGCTCATGCGGATGTCGTGAAGGCTCAGCTCCAGCAGCAACAGAGACAGCGTGAATTGGCCGATGGACGGCTGATTGCTGACAAGGCGAGTCTTGAACTCGCGGTACTTCTTTTTCCGGATCCTCGTACGAGCTATCAGACTGAATCCGCAGGTACGCTGAAGCCACTTCCGGAGCGAGCCGACGTCGAGCGTGCCGCCGCTACGAACAATCCGGAACTGAACAGCGCACTTGCAGTGCTGAGGCAAAGCGACGCGGAGGTTCTGGGCGCCCGCGCGGCCTATTTGCCCGATCTCGCTCTGAACTTCACCTACGGTATCGATGCTCCGCAGTTCGCGACGAAGGGGCCGGATAAGGTGAATAATCTTGGGTACTCTCTAAGCGCGACCCTGGATATTCCGGTATGGGATTGGCTCTCGACACAGAAGCGCATCAAGCAGAGCGAAATCAGGCGTGATGCCGTGAGGGTGGCGTTGTCAGCGACGCAAAGACGGCTGATTGCAGATCTTGAAGAGGCCTATGCGGAAGCCTCGACCGCCCGCGCCCAGATCGATCAGCTCGAACAGAGTGCGCGAACCGCCGAGGAAAGCCTGCGGCTAACCAAAATGCGCTACACCGCGGGCGAAGGAACTGTTCTTGAAGTGGTGGATGCGCAGAGTGCATTTATTGCGGCGCAGACGGCGAAGACGGATGGCTATCTCCGTTACGAGACAGCTTTAGCGAATTTGCAGGTACTAACAGGAACACTGTGAGCTCAACCGTGACATTACGACGACACAAACAGCTTCGTATCCTTTCACCAGCAGCTGCGTTGGCGCTGGTCGGCGCGTGCGCAATCCTTACTGTCTCCGGATGCAAGAAGGACGCATCCGACGAGGCCGGCACCGAGGCGACTTTGGTAAGTGTTCAGGCAGAGAAGCCTGAACAGGGGCCGATCGCGGAAGTGATACAGGCTGACGCTATTCTGGCGCCTGTAGCCCAGGCGGCGATCTCCCCCAAGGTGACCGCGCCTGTACAGCGTTTTTATGTTCAACGCGGAGCGAAGGTAAAAGCGGGTGAGTTACTTGCGACTTTGGAAAGCCGAGATCTTTCGGCTGCCGCGCTGGACAACAAAGGAGCTTATCAGGCTGCGGAGGCTGCCTATGCAGCGGAGACGAAGGCGCAGGTTCCGGAGGACTATCAGAAGGCGGAGCTCGATGTCGCCCAGGCAAAGGCTACGCTCGATCTTGATCAAAGCATCGTGACTGCGCGTAAACAGCTTTTTGCGGAGGGTGCGATTCCAGGGCGCGACCTGGATACAGCAGCCGCCCAGTTGGTTCAGGCGCAGGCTGCTTATGACACTGCTGCGAAACACCTGGAATCGATGAAGAACGTGAGTCACGAGGCAGCGCTCAAGCAGGCCCAGGGGCAGCTGACTTCGTCTGAGGGCAAATATAAGGCAGCGGAAGCGATGGTGTCTTATACCGAGATTCGCAGTCCAATCGATGGCGTCGTTACAGATCGACCGCTATTTGCGGGAGAGACTGCGGCTACGGGAACACCGCTGATTACCGTCATGGATACGTCGAGCCTGCTCGCAAAGATCCACATCGCCCAGAGCGTGGCGCAACGGATGAAAGTGGGTGACGAAGCGGCAATTGCCGTGCCTGGGGTAAGTGATCCCGCCCCCGGAAAGGTTTCTTTGATAAGCCCGGCTCTTGATCCGGGGAGCACTACTGTGGAGGTTTGGGTTCGCATTGATAACCGGGGTGCCAGCTACAAGGCAGGTACTCCTGTCCACGTATCTATCAAAGGCCGCTCCGTTGTCTCTGCGATGAAGATTCCAGCGTCTGCGGTGTTGACCGCTCAGGATGGCACTACGTCCGTCATGGTTGTCGGTTCCGACAACGCAGCGCATCGCAAGCCGGTAGTTCTAGGAATAACTGATGGAACCGACGTGCAGGTAACTCAGGGGCTTGGTTCAGCAGACCTTGTTATCTCGACGGGGGCGTACGGATTGGAGGAAGGTACAAAGGTGAAGATCGGGCCAGCCGATGATGAGGAGAAGCCATCGGCGGATAAGAGCGGGGATTCGAAATGAGAATATTGGGGAGCAATGGCGCAATTGCGGACAGCGAAGACCAGTTCTGGCTGGTTCGGCTTCGTGGGCCGATATTCTTCTTCATCATCGTGCTCTCCCTGGTGGGCATCTATGCTGTCAAACAGGTTCCGATCTCGGTATTTCCAGAGACGAACTTCCCGCGTGTCGTCATCGGTGTCGACAACGGAGTGATGCCTGTCGATCAGATGCAGGTCACTATCACGAAGCCTATAGAGGATGCGGTCAATGCGGTTCCCGGCCTTTTGACCGTGCGCTCAACGACGAGCAGGGGATCAGCGGAGGTCAGCCTATTTTTCGATTGGAACAGTGACATGTTTCACACGCTGCAACTGGTTGATGCAGCGTTGAGCAAGGTGGAGCAGACGCTCCCAAGCACTGCGAAGATCACTACAAATCGCCTGACCTTTGCCACTTTTCCCATCCTTGGATATAGCCTTACCTCCGACACGCTATCGCAGACTCAACTCTGGGAGTTGGCCACTTATGAACTGAAGCCGCCACTTAACCGGGTTGCGGGAGTGAGCACCGTGACGGTGCAAGGTGGCAAGGTGCCTGAGTTTCATATCGTTCCGAATCTGGCAACGATGCAGGCGACAGGTGTCACGATCCTCGACATCGTCAACGCCGTGCAGAACTCCAACATCATCGATTCACCTGGATTGTATGAGGCTAATCATCAATTGATCCTCGGCCTCGTCGGATCTCAGGTTCATGATGCCGATCAGCTTGGCCAGCTTATCGTAAAAACGACTCCGGGTGGCGCACCAGTTCATGTGTCAGACATCGCTAGCGTGGGGGCTGGAACAAGACCGGTCTATACGACGGTGACCGCGAATGGAAAGGCCGCGGTTTTGCTGAACATTGCGCGGCAGCCTACAAGCAACACCGTCGCCGTGGCAGATGGGGTTGGCGCAGAGATTGCGCAGCTTCGGCAAAGACTCCCCAAGGGGGTGAAGCTCGAAGTCTTCTACGACCAATCGGAATTGGTTCGCGACAGCATACGAAGCGTCAGGGACGCGATTCTTATTGGTCTCGTGCTGGCTTGCATCATTCTGTTTTTGTTTTTGGGGGATTGGACCTCTTCTCTCGTTGCCGGACTCGTCATTCCGGTGACCATCGCTGTGACGGTGCTTTTCTTGTGGATCATCGGAGAGAGCTTCAACCTGATGACCCTGGGAGGTTTGGCTGCGGCAATTGGCTTGGTCATCGACGACGCAATCGTAGTGGTTGAAAACATTGTGATGCACCGAGATGCAGGCGAGGACCGTGTTACTGCGGTACGGCTTGCCCTGCAGGAGATCACCGTTCCCCTGATCGGATCAACCATCACGCCGGTTGTCGTATTTCTACCTCTCATCTCCGTCACGGGTGTTACCGGCAGCTTCTTCAGAGCGCTCGCAGTCACGATGACTTCGGCACTGCTGACCTCACTGCTCCTGGCCGTCACGTGGACACCCGGACTCAGCCTGACTCTGTTGCGCCATAGCAAGGCTGCATCGACGAACCATGAAGGACATGGGGCCGGAAGGCTAATGAAGCGCGTATTGCTCTGGCATAGCATCGCGCTTGAATGGTCATTGCGTAAGCCTCGGATGCTCCTTCTCATCTGCCTGGTCCTTGTATGCGGTACGTGGCTCGCGTTTCAGGCCCTCGGGTCCGATTTGTTGCCTGAGATGGACGAAGGAGGCTTCATCCTTGACTACATCATGCCGGCTGGCAGCTCTCTCTCTGAGACCAACAGGGTTCTGGAACACGTTGATGCGATGCTGCATGACATTCCGGAGGTTGACAGCACATCGCGCAGAACCGGCCTGCAGATGGGCCTCGCTGCGGTGACGGAGGCCAACACCGGCGACTTCACCGTGCGGCTAAAGAATAAGCGCGATCGAGGGATAGACGAGGTCATCGCGGATGCCCGAGCGGAGATCAAGAAGAAGGAACCGGCTCTTGACGTCGAGTTCACTCAGGTTCTACAGGATATGATCGGCGATCTTTCGAATGCGCCTGAGCCAGTACAGATCAAGATTTTTGCAGACGATCCGAAGCTTCTGGCGCAGCTCGGTCCACGTGTAGCAACAGCAATTGGCAAAATCGATGGTGTTGTTGATGTACAGAATGGAATCGATAACACGATAAGCGGACCGGCTACGAATTTTCAGGTTGATCCTGTGAGGGCTTCACGGATGGGATTTACGCCCACGGAAATTGCTGAGGACGCGACGGCCATCCTTGACGGGGTTACGACGACCGATCCTTTGATCGCGAATGGGCGTCCTTACGATATCCGCGTGCGGCTCGGCGATGAGACTCGCAAGTCCCTCGACACCATCGAGAACACCATCTTCAATAGTGCAACGGGCAAGACGGCGACGCTGGGTTCCATGGCAAATATTGAGCAGCTGCCTCCGCAAAACGAGATTCGCCGCGAAAACTTACAGCGCCTGATTGTTGTGACGGGGCGACTGGAAGGTTCCGACCTGGGAACGGCTATGACGAAGGTGCAAAGTGTTGTAAACAATATGCACCTGCCCAATACAGTGCATGTGGAGTACGGTGGGACTTATCAGGAGCAGCAGAAATCGTTTCACGATCTGCTACGCGTATTGATTCTTTCGCTGGCGCTCGTCTATGGCGTCCTCTTATTGGAGTTCCGCAACTTTGCCGCACCAACCGCGATTCTCACATCTTCGATACTTTCGATTGCCGGCGTCGTCTTTGCTCTGCTGATAACGAGGGTGAATTTCAATGTTGCTTCGTTCATGGGCCTGATCATGGTCATCGGCATCGTTGCGAAGAACGGAATTCTGCTGTTGGATGCTGACGAGCGCTATCGCAGAGAAGGAGCGACCGCAAGAGAGGCTATGGTGCATGCAACGAGTCGTCGCCTGCGGCCCATCGCGATGACGGCAACCGCGACCATCTGCGGCATGCTGCCATTGGCCTTCGCGCTTGGCTCGGGGTCTCAGATGCTCCAGCCGCTGGCGATATCGGTGATAGGTGGACTCACGATATCGATGGTGATTAGCCTCATTGTGACTCCGGTGGTCTACTATTTCCTGCGAGACCACCGTGAGTCACAAGAGATAAAGCAGAGCGCCGACGTGGAGGCTGCACAGAATGCCTAAGCGCGGCTCGCCCTATCGTGAGACAACCAGGATGGTGAAGCTTCCGGGCAGAATTGCCGGCCGGGGGCGAGGTCCATTGGCTGAGGCCGCGGGAGCCGGTCCATACTGCGCGCTGGCAAGATAGATTTTGCCAGTAGCAGGGTCGAGCGCCAGGGTGCGAGCCCCTTTGACGGTCTTCAGCGTTTGAACTGTCTTGTATGTGCTGCTATCTGCGTCGATCACTGAAAGAGTGGCATCGCCTCCATTCGACGAGAACGCCAGCTTGTGGGTTGCGTCATACGCGGCCGCGTCTGGAGAATCTCCAATCGCGGGGGTGGCCAGAACCTTACCTGTAGTGGAATCTGTCACGGCCATCTTGCCGCCATCGCACACGGAAAATAGACGATGGCCGGCAGCATCGTAGGCCAGACCTGAAGGAGAGTCGCAGCCCGTCAGAGGCCATTCGCTCGTGAGTTGCCGTGTCTTCGCGTTCAGCCTGGCGATTTCGTTCTTGTCCTCGATGTTCACAAAGATGGTGCCTTTGCCGTCGACCGCAGGGAATTCGGGTTTGCCAGGAAGTGCGATAGTTGCCACTACAGTGTGGCTGGCTGGATCGATAACCGAGACGTTTTTGCTATGGCCGTTGAAGGCCCAAACCGTCCGACTCGCTGGCTCATACACGATGCCATCCGGATTGCTGCCCGCGGGAATCGTTGCGAGCGTCTGCAACGTCGCCCGATCAAAGACAACCACGGCATTTCCCGCTCCATCACTGATGTAACCGGTCTTGCCGTCGGGATCCAGTGCGACGCCATGTGTGCTCTTCATGCCAGTGACGGCGCCGACAGGCTTCCCAGTCTGCGTATCGATTACTTCCACACGAGAGTTGTGTGTGACGTATAGGCGATGTGCCGGTGAGTCAACCAACAGATAATCCCAGCCTCCTTCACCTCCGATCGTCCAGCGATCTGCGATGTGGTATGGCGTCTGGGCATGGACAATCTGCTGCTGCGAAGCCAGCAACGCAGCAGCCGCGATGAAAGAGTATGTGAGGCGTGAAACGGAAATCGATGGCATGGTCTGCTCCGAGCGTTATTTCGGCAGGAGATACGGCTACCGGTAGTAACAGTCTCGGAGAGACGCATTAAGCGAAGCTGAATGTGTTGTCGGGGCTGCTTCGGACTCCCGGCGATGCAAGAGGAAGCAGGACTGTTGCGACAGTTCCTTTACTCGGCTCACTTGCCAGGGTCAGACTTCCGCCGGCACTTTCGCAGAGAGTCTTACAGATTGCCAGTCCCAAGCCTGTACTGCCGCTTCTGCGATCGCGGGAGGAGTCTCCTCGATAGAACGGCTCAAAGACGTGCGGCATATCTTCTGGCGCGATTCCTTTCCCGCTGTCCTGAATTGCAATCGATACCCATCCCTCGGAGAGAGAAACAGCGGCGTTAACCGCTGATCCGGGTTCGCTATGAACCAGAGCGTTATGCAGCAGGTTTGAGCAGAGACTTGTGCAGTCTTCGGAGTCGAGAGGAACCATTGCCTCCTCGGGTGCATTCAGGTTCAAAGTGACATGAGACAGCTCAGCCAAAGCGCTGAACTGGCGTATGCTGCCACGAACGCAGGCCACAGCATCGCAGCTGGGAGGAGTCGTTGTCTCATGTGTGCCACGCTTTGAAGATGCGTATTCCGCGCGAGCCAGAACAAGCATTCGCTGCACAGTTGCTTCAAGACGCAGGCAATCGGATAAGCATATCTCCAGGCCCTGCTGGTATTCGTCAGCGCTCCGGGAATGCATGGTGAGGAGTTGTAGCGATGACTTTGCAATGGCGATGTCGGTCTTGAGTTCGTGCGCCGCGTTGCTTGTGAACCGCCGCTGTTGCGAAAAGGCCTCCTGAAGCCGCCCCAGCGCTGCCTCGAGCGCGTGCGTTAAAGGCGCGAGTTCCTGGGTCTCATATGCGCTTGCTGGAGGATGAAAGCTCCATTGCTGCGCAGAGATTCGGCCGGCTTCTTCGGCGAGTTCGTTGAGAGGAGCCAGAGCGCGACGCAGCGACCAGACCATCGCTGCTCCCGTTACAACGATCAATAGCAGAGTGGCGATCGTGTAAAAGCGTACGGTCTTCATGACCTGCCACCACACCTGCTGGGTAGGTGCTCCATATATCACTCGAATGCGATGAGCTATGCCTCCACCCTTTTCTCTGGGATCGACGACTCGCACCGCATGGATGACGATGAAACGGTACATCTGGCCCTGCACAGTAGAGCGAAAGATTCCGTTTGCCTTCGCCTTACTCAACCCCTTAAGCACTTCCTGCTCAGGCCACTGTGAAGATCGGCCGAGCACCTGGCCGCTCTCATCTTCGACCTCAAAGAAGTCACTCTTAGGTACTGTCACACCGGTCATGTCGAGCATGACGTCGTCAGCTGCGTCGTCCGCATCCTGCACCGCACCGAAGAGAGTGTCAGCGCGACCGCGAAGCATGACATCGAAGGCCGTCAGATGAATGTGACTCTCGTACAGAGCTACAACAACCACCAGCACCAGAGCAGAGAGCAACTCCAGCAACAAGACAACGGTAATTAGCCTGCGGGTTATGGAGTTCGCATTCATAACGAAGCCTCCTCCCTGCCCAGACGATAGCCCCGGTGGCGCAGAGTTTCGATAAAGGGAACAGATCCGCTGGCATCCAGTTTGCGACGAAGATTCGAAACGTGCGCTTCGATCACGTTGGAGTGATGTTGCCAGGTAAAGTCGTATAGGTGTTCAAGCAACTCTCGCTTCGACACAATCGCTCGCGGGCGATGCATCAGGTATTCCAGGATTCGATACTCGGTTGGAGAGAGCTCGACAGGCTGGCCATTTCGTTTTACGGTCTGCTCCAGGGTATTCAGTTCTACGCCGGAGACCTGAAGAATGGGAGCCGCAGTTCCTTTACCGCGACGGATCAACGCTTTCACGCGTGCGATGAGTTCCCCCAGGTCAAAGGGCTTGCTGAGATAATCATCGGCTCCCTCGTTCAGCAGTTCCACGACAGACTCAGCACCCTCACGAGCCGTAAGTACGAGTACGGGAGTCGAATTCCGTTTGGAGCGGAGACGCTTGAGAAGGGTGAGGCCGCTTTGCCCGGGAAGCATAAGATCGAGGATGATCAGGTCATAGCAGCCTTGTTGCGAGAGTTGTTCTCCGTCAATGCCGTCCTCAGCGTGGTCCACGGCGAAGCCGTTGCTCTCTCGCAATGCGCGGGCAAGATTTTCGGCCAGCCTTACTTCATCCTCGACGATAAGTACACGCACCTCTGAACTCCCATAGCCGGCTCTGCAAGTCTGCGCCGGCTGAACCCTGATGCTTTGCGCGAATGTAGCACAACATCAATTATGCGACTGAATGCTTAATCATCGCTGAATCAGAGTGAAGGGAACTGGCGCAGGGAAGTGGTGGAGGCGGCGGGAGTCGAACCCGCGTCCGAAAAAGCTTTCAACAGAGAGCATTCATGCTTTTTCCGGTTCATTTTGTCTCGTCATCGTCGCTTAGAACGGACAAAGATGCGACGACGACCAGCCTGATCGATCTCGCCATCCCCGCGCAGGCGGAGCAGGTTTGGCCAGCCTACTGTGCGACGTCGTGTACAGGCCCGTAGGCGAAGCCTGAGACGACGGCTACTTAGTTAATTAAGCAG
This sequence comes from uncultured Acidobacteriaceae bacterium, assembly GCA_963741395.1. Lineage (GTDB taxonomy): Bacteria > Acidobacteriota > Terriglobia > Terriglobales > Acidobacteriaceae > Edaphobacter. Next base: position 62,141 of record CAVUHV010000005.1, on the reverse strand, counting down.
CAAGAGCCAGATTATTGTTGGCACTTATGGTTTTGTGAGCGATTACGGGTGTCCACACCCCGGCATGCCTCTCTGCCGCAAGCAATCCCGTCGAAGCCGTGACGCCCCCATTTGGAGCTGGCACCAACATTGCATTGGGCCCTGCAAAGAACTACTTACAGTATACGACGCAGCACGATGACTCAGGCGAACGCCAGAATCACAGCACCAATGGTGATGAGCGACGCGCCGCCGATCTTCAACGGGGTCAGTTTTTCGCCGAGAAGAATCCAAGCTCCGACAATCACGAAGACGACGCTCAGCTTGTCCACGGGAGCGACGCTGGAGGCGGGTCCAAGCTGCAGCGCTCTGAAGTAACAGATCCAGGAGAGTCCCGTGCAGATTCCCGAGAGCGCGAGAAACAGCCAGCTCCGCCGTCCAATCTCGAATAGAGCATGGTGCTTCTCAAGGCTCAGCGCGATCGCCCAGGTAAAGGCGACTACGACGGTGGTTCGAATCGCCGTCGCTAAATTGGAATCGATGCCCTCCACCCCGACCTTAGCGAGGAGCGCGGTAGCAGCGGCAAAGACCGCGGAGAGGAGTGCCCAAAAGACCCAGGTTGTCATGCTTTGAGATTACGCCGCAGTGTACTCTACGCATCAGATGTTGACGCTGCTGGCATGTCTGGTTGTAAATAGTTCCCGTGAAGAAACAGTAGCTAGCCTGTCTTACTGAAGGGCAGCGGTTTCAAGGTCTACATAAGCCCACTCGCCGCGCTCGATGCCAGCACGTATCTGGGTCGGCGTCTGCCCCTTTTTCGTCTGCTGGTAGGCGTAGACTGCCTCACGCATACAGGTGGAGCAGACTGCTCCATGGGTCCCTTCAAAGCAACTGTGCAGGCTCTTGTGGCCGAGGGCGCGATCGCAGTGGCAGTAGCAGGGCTCCTGATAAAGCACGGCGGGGATCTGCGCCGCCATCTTGTACGCCGTGACCTGATAGTTGTGCGAGAAGTACTCGCCGGTGAGCTGGTTGCCGCTCATGATTGGTGGCTGCGCGGTCTTGGGCGCTGTTGCGTGATAGGCCGGAATGTCTTCCGCAGGATTCGTCCACTGCGCCGACGCCACAACGGTGACCAGTCCTAATGCAATGCAGCCCCAAAGTCGCTTCATGCCATCATCCTAAACCTGACCGGCAAATCGGGCTATAGCCCGCAAAGGAGCGAAGCTTAATCGTAAAAAGGGAAAAAAAGACGGCACGAACGGTAATATGTCCGTGCCGGGAGGCCAGTGACGCAACTTGTGTCAGTCTAGGGACTTGCCGTCGACTGAGAACCTTCCGGAGCGGCATTACCCTCGCTCCGTAATTAGGAATATACCACAATATGGAGAAGTCAAACACAAAAATACATTCCGCCATAGAAATTCTGGTTTGGCCGACTGCTGGAAGTCTCCGGTCCCCCTGGTGAATTGACGCAAAGTATTGTATTTAGATGCTTTAGTGTGCGACTGATCTGTAAAGTATTCGACCCGCTAGACTTACAGCTAAAGTATTTATTTTGAAAGAAATACGGACATGGTTTCTGTTGCTGGATAAAGCCCAGGATTGAGGTCCGAATTTTCTCTTTTCTGTATCTCTTTTATTTTAGCGAATTCGAGAAACTCGTCTGCCACTGACAAGTCCCATAATTTCAGTAAGTTAATTGAATTGAGGGCTTGACAGATTGTCTGTGGAAAACGATTCGCACCTAAGAACCTGAAGGGAAGAGCTTACTAAGCTCTGACGCCATCGCGGCATCACGGTCGGTAATTCCGCCGGCGTCGTGTGAGACCAGGGCTAGCTTCACCTGGTTGTAGCGGATGTCGATGTCGGGGTGGTGGCCCGCCGCTTCGGCAAGTTCAGCCACGCGATTGACGAATGCCATTGCCGCAATGAAGTCCTTGAATCGCCATTCGCGAATGAGTTTTCCGCCTTCCAGGTTCCACTCCGGATGGGTTTTCAGAAGATTGTCGATCTCGGCGCGGTTTAGTGCTGGCATTGGGACGTCCCTCCGGCTATCCGATGCTAGCCCGCGCGGTTTGGAGTGTGCAACTGGCAGAAGAGGCTGGAGGGAGAGGAACTGGCTAGCAGCTGGTTGGTCTGGTCGCGGAGTTCAGTCCAGGACTCGGGAGGCATCCGAAGAAAGACGGCCACGATGGCGGGATCGAACTGGGTTCCGGAGCAGCGGGCGATCTCCTGTTGGGCCGCGATGAAGGTGGTGCCTTTGCGGTAGGGGCGGTCGGAGGTCATGGCGTCGAGGGTGTCGGCGATAGCGAATATGCGTGCCCCGAGAGGTATCTCAGTGCCGCGCAGGCCGCGCGGGTAGCCGGCGCCATCGAAGTGCTCCTGATGGGCGTAGACGATCTCGGCGGCTTCGCGGAGGAAGGGAATCTTGCGGACCATTTCGTAGCCGAGATGGCAGTGCTCGCGCATGACGGCCATCTCGGCGGGATCGAGGCGCCCGGGCTTGAGCAGAATGCGGTCAGGGACGGCGATCTTGCCGATGTCGTGGAGAAAGGCTCCGCGTGCAATGATACGCAGCTCGTCTTCGTCAACCTCAATGGCGCGGGCGAGCGCAATGGTGTAGGCCGTGACGCGGCGGGAGTGGCCTTCGGTCTCCTCGTCGCGGAGATCGAGGGCAGCCCCCATGGCCTCGAGGGTGATGTCGTAGCTGCGTTCGAGGTCGTGCATGGCGGAGCGAAGCTGCGCGGTGCGGGCAGAGACGGCGTCTTCGAGGTTCTGGCGGTAGAGGTTGTTCTGTCGGCGGAGGCGTCCGTGCTCAATGGCGCGGGTGACGACGCTCTCAAGCTGGGCGCGCTCGAAGGGCTTCAACAGGTAGTCGACGGCGCCACGGCGGAAGGCGTTGGTGGCGACGTGGATGTCGTGGACGGCGGTGACGAGGACGACTGGCGTGCCGGGATGATCGGCGCCGATGCGGTCGAGCAGGGTGATGCCGTCGATGCCGGGCATCATGATGTCTGAGAGGACGAGGTCGTAGAACGGGTCTTCGCGGAGATGGTTCAAGGCCTCGTCGGCGCTCGCGGTCGTCGTAGCCGAGTAGCCGATGCGCGTGAGCATGGCAGCGATGATGCTGCGGACGGCGGCTTCGTCGTCCACGACCAGAATTCTTTCTTGTGGCATTGACCCGAAACTCCTCCGCAAGGTCCGTTGCTTCTGGAGGATTATCGGCGTAGCAGGCTCAGGCTTGAGGCCTCATGTTCAGCAGCCTCGCTTTGCTTCCTGCCTGGCCTTCTTTGCGGCGACCCAGCCGGGTTTGGTGACCTGGCGTGCGCGACCTAAGGCGAGCGCTCCTTCCGGGACGTCTTCAGTGATGCAGCTTCCGGCGGCGATGTACGAGTTCGAGGCGATGGTGATGGGAGCAACCAGCGTGGAGTCCGAGCCGACGAAGACGCCGTCGCCGATAGTAGTGAGGTGCTTGTGGACGCCGTCGTAGTTGCAGGTGATGGCTCCGGCACCGATGTTGGTACCCTCGCCGACGACGGCGTCGCCGATGTAGCTCAGGTGGTTGGCTTTGGAGCCCTTGCCGATGGTGACTTTTTTGGTCTCGACGAAGTTGCCGATGTGCGCGCCTTCGCCGATATGGCTCTCGGGGCGGAGATGCGAGTAGGGGCCCAGGATGGCTCCGCTGGCGACCTTGGCTCCCTCGAGAATACAACCGTTGCGGATGGTGACGTTGTCGGCGATGCGCGAGTTCTGGATGACGGAGTAGGAGCGGATGCGGCAGTCGGAGCCGACCCTGGTGGCGCCGAGGAGTTGGACGTAGGGCTCGATCACGGTGTCGGACGCGACGGTGACCTGCGCGTCGATGACGCAGGTCTCGGGGCGGAAGATAGTGACGCCGGAGGCCATGAGGCGGTGCGCGGTGGCGAGGCGCATGGCGGCGTCGAGGTGCATCATCTCCGCGATGGTGTTGGCTCCGAGAACTTCGTCGACGCTGTCGGCCTTGACGGCGACGACGCGGCGGCCGTCGGCGACGAGCATGGCGGCGATGTCGGTGAGGTAGAACTCGCCGTGCGCGTTGTTGGTGTCGAGGGCGTCGAGCTTTTCGAAGAGCGCGGCGGTCTCGAAGCAGTAGATGCCGGAGTTGATCTCGGGCGCGTTGAGATGGTCGGGCGTGAGAGACTTCTCCTCGACGATGGCGGTGACCTCGGGGCCTTCGGGCGTGAGGCGGAGGACGCGGCCGTAGCCGGCGGGGTCTTTTGGCACGGCGGTGAGGATGGTCATCGCGGCCTTTTCGGTGAGATGCAACTCGGCGATGGAGGCGATGGTCTCGGGCTTGATGAGCGGCACATCGCCGGAGAGGACGAGCAGATGCCTGGGGATCGGGTCGCCAGAGAGAGCGAAGTACGCCTTGACCATCTGGAGGGCGTGACCGGTTCCGCGTTGCTCGGCCTGGAGGACGAAGCGGACGCCGGTGGATTCGACGGCGGCTTTGACGCTGTCGGCCTCGTGACCGATGATGCAGTAGATCTGGTCGGCTGGAACCAGTGTTTTGGCCGCATCGATGACGTGGAGCAGCAGCGCCTGGCCCCCGATCTCGTGCAGAACTTTAGGTCTCTTGCTTTTGAGCCGCGTGCCTTTGCCAGCGGCCATGATAGCGATGGCGAATCCTTTGGTGTCCATTTTGGCTATCTTCTCATGGTCGTTCCGGCTCGTGTTCTTCGCCGGTTTCGGTTGCGTCCGCTAAGGTACCCCTCCCCGTCCAAATGTGTGCAAAGTATTCAAAGTAGAAACTTTAGGTCCGGACTTCCAAGCGCACGTTCCATGCCATTCTCGTATGAAGCAGAAAGCCCGGCCGTGGCCGGGCTCTTCTTTTTCCTAGCTTTAATGTTAACAGTGGCGTCAAGGAGTGGTTGTGGATATCTCGAAGGATGGGCCATCCGGCCCATCGCAATCACTGGGACGGTGACTTGGCGGCTGAATGCTTCTGGCGCTTCCTGGCGATTGCACGTCCGATATCGGGGAGGAACTCCTTGACGACGCTGAACCCGATGTTGCTGCCCATCGTGATTCCGAAGCTTACAGCGCCGTCTCCGGCAGAGTGTTGACTTGGGGGTTGCCATAGGCGCGATAGAAATGCTCCGGCGGCTACACCTCCCAATTGGGAGACGGAGATGTGGCGGCTGCCATCGTCGTGCCGAGCAAGGATGCCACTCTCGAAGGCATATCCGATGCGCGGCCATACGCCGCTCCTGCCTGAGTTGAAGTAGCGATTGTCTTCATGCAGGAGGCTGGAGACGCCATAGGTTACGGTGCGCTGGATGGAGTACTGACCGAAGATATTGGCATATCGTTTGCCATAACCAGACGCGCCCTGTTCCCATTCCTCTGGTTTATCGTTCCATTGATCGATGCCAGCCGACAGCCCAGTCTTTGCGTAGCCCAGCGGGTTCACCATGGTTTTGACGTAGAGGCGGTTCCTCTCCTGTTGCGTCATCGGCTTGAAGCTGGCCGCCTTCCTGGTTCCGGCCATGTTGAGGTAATTGAAGAGGAGGTCGATGCCTTTGTCGATTGGACTTGAGTGCGTGGCGGGAGAACTGGCGCTTTGGTCCTGCGCTCCCAGGGCAGTAGCTCCGCTAAGAATAGCGATTGCTACGACGTGAGTGAGCTTCCTGATCGTGGCGGTCACCTATGATGCGCTTGAGTTTCGTCGCTCGAATCGGCCCGGCCGCGGATCTTTCTAACGGTCCTCTGCTCTCTTTCGCCATCGCATCAGCTCGCCATGGTTCATCAATCTTAGAACAGAGAGAGCAGTGGTGTGTCAGGAGGGAAGGGCGATGTTGCGTCATGCGGGAGAGCTGTGGCCGTGGCAGTCGTAACCTCAAACATTCTCTGCCCCACCCATGCGCGATGAGGTGAGTTTATGGATGGGTCACCCGCCCACCCGGTTGCTTCTAGAATGGCCCGCCGTAGCCGAGCAAGAGGCGGAGGCCGTTGGCGGTTTGCCAAGTACTGTCAGGCTCGTGCTCGATGAGATCGCGGAAGGCGACGTGTGCGATCTCGGACTTGATCTGCTGGAAGCGCTGCGAGGTGGGATCGAGTGGGTTGCCGGGCGCGACAACTTCGACTCGCATACGAGGGCGAGGATCAGTTCATTGGCCGGCTTTGCCGGGCGGTGGTGGGATGGTGATGTCGAGTGGTGTGACCTTGCCGAGGGTGTCGAGGGGCGGCTTGATATCACCCTGGTTGCCTACGACGACGATGCCGAGCTTCGACTCATCGACGTATTTGTTGGCGACGCGAGAGACGTCGGCGGAGGTGACCTTTTCGATCCCTGATTTGTACTTCTCGAGGAAGTCGGGCGGGTAGCCGTAGAACGCGAGGATGACCTGCTCATTGAGGATCTTGTCGGGCGAGTCGTAGCGGAAGATGAAGGAGTTGAGGAGCTGGTCCTTCGCCTTGGCGAGCTCTGTAGGCGTGGGAGGCACGGTCTTGAGGCGGTCGACCTCGGCGAGCAGGGCTTTGGTCGCGGCGACGGTGGAAGTGCTCTTCGTCCCGGCGAGAACGTAGAATATGCCGGGGTGGTCGTATTGGGCGCCGTAGCTTCCCTCGACATCGTAGGCCAGGCCGAGTTTGGTGCGCACGTTCTGCACGACGCGCGAGCCGAAGCCTCCGGAGAAGATCTCGTTCATCACGCTGAGGGCGTAGTAGTCGGGGTTGCTGCGCTCGGTGCCGAGGCCGACGATGAGCACGTTGGATTGGTCTACGTCGTCTTTTTCGGCGAAGTAGACGCCATGATTTGGATCATTGAAGGTGAACTTCTCAGACTGGAAGGCCTCGCCGCGTGGCAGCGGCTCGAAGGCCTTGCGGAGCTTGGCTTCCATCGTCGCGGAGTCGAAGTCTCCTGAGACTGCGACGATCATGTTGTTGGGGACGACAGTGCGGTCGTGCCATGCCTTGAGGTCGTCCACGGTGACGGCGGCGACAGTGGCGTATTCGGGCTGACGGCCGTAGGGGTTGGTGGGGCCGTAGACGAGCTTGATGGCCTCGCGAATGGCGATGCCGCTGGCATCGTCGTTGCGGCGGGAGATGCCGGTGTCAAGCTGACGCTTTGCGAGGGCGAGCTTGTCGGCCTTGAAGTCGGGGTGCAGCAGGAGGTCGACGGCGGAGGCGAAGACTGAGTCGAAGTCGCCCTTGAGGCTGGACCAGTGCATCGAGGTGGAGGCGATGCTGCCGGAGGTCTCCAGGTGAGCGGCCTCGTCCTCAAGCTGGTCGTCGAGCTTGTCGCCGCTGATGGTGGCGGTTCCGCTGGTGCGCCAGGCCTCGCCGTACATGGAGACGAGGCCGACCTTCGCGGCAGGCTCGTCACGGCTGCCTCCGCGGATGAGGACGCTGCCGTTGATGAAGGGAAGCTCATGGTCCTCCTGCAGAAAGATGACGAGGCCGTTGGCGAGCTCGATGCGCTTAGGCTGCTGCGGCTTGAACGCGTGCAGCGGCGGGATGGGAATCTTCTTCCACGGCTGAGCAGCAATTGGAGCGGGAGCGGGGGCGGGAGCAGATGCCGCCGGTGCCTGGGCGAGTGCGAGGCTGCCCGCCGCGATTGCGAGACCCACAGCCAGTTGATGGATGGAACGCTTCACTCAGCACCTCCCGTGCTCTTGGCTGTTTTGTTGGGTGCGACGAACTCGATGCTGGCGCTGGTGCGATTGCTCTCGATGAAGATCTTGTTGGCTACGCGGCGGATGTCGGCCTTGGTCACGGCATCGACCTTGTCGAGCTCGCGGAAGAGCTGCCGCCAGTCGCCGTAGCGGGTCTGGTACTCGGCGAGCTCGTGGGCGAGGCCCTCGTTGTCGTCGAGGCCGCGGAGCAGGTCGGCGCGGGCGCGGGTCTTGAAGCGGGTGAGCTCTTCGTCGGTGACGTCTTCGCTCTTCAGGCGGTCGAGCTCCTTGTGAATCGCGGTGCGCATCTCGTCAGGCGAGTGGCCGGGAAGCGGAACGGCGTAGAAGGCGAAGAGGCCCGGATATTTATAGCCGGGGAATCCGCTGAAGCCTTCGGCGGTGGCGGCGATGCGCTGGTCGCGGACGAGCGAGCGGTAGAGGCGCGCGGTGCGGCCGTTGGAGAAGATGTCGGTGATGGCGTCGTAGACGGAGTCGTCAGGGTCGCGGTAGTCGGGGCGGTGGTAGCCCTCGATGTAGAAGGGCTGCGTGGCCTCGCGGATGGTGACGGTCTTCTCAGCAAACTGAGGCGGCTCGACCGTGGTCATGGGCTCGGGCTTGGGGCCGGCGGGGATGGGAGCGAAGTATTTCTCCAGAACCGGCATCGCCTCGGAGGCCTTCACATCGCCGACGACCGCGATGACGATGTTCGAGGGAACGTAGTACTTCTTGTGGAAGGCTTCGGCTTCAGTGGCATTGATCTGGCTGAGTTCGCTCCACCAGCCGACTCCGCTGCGGCCGTAGGGGTGGGCGACGTACGCGGTGGCGAGGAACTGCTCGACCATGCGGCCGACCGGTGAGGAGTCGATGCGCATGCGGCGCTCTTCCATGACGACGTCTCGCTCTTTGTAGAACTCGCGCTGAACGGGCCAGCCGATGCGCTGGCTCTCAAGGTAGGCCCAGAGTTCGAGGCGGTTGGAGGGCATGTTCCAGAAGTACTGCGTCGAGTCTTCGCTCGTCGATGCGTTGATGCCTACGGCGCCGTTTTGCTCGGCGATCTCGGAGAACTGATTTGGGATGACGTATTTCTCCGCGGCTGCCTGCGCGTCCTCGAAGGTTTTCTTGAGTTGCGCGAGCTTGGCGGGGTCCTGGCCGACGCGCTTGCGGTACTCGGCGTCGTAGGCCGCGTAGGTCTGTTCGACCTTGGCAAGCGCAACCTTTTCAGCGGCGTAGTTCGTCGTGCCGATCTCCCTGGAACCCTTGAAGGCCATGTGCTCGAACATGTGAGCAAGGCCGCTGTCGCCCTGGGGGTCGTCAGCCGAGCCGGCGTCGACGAGCGTGTAGAAGCTGAAGACGGGGGCCTCGGGCCGCTCGCAGACGATGAGCGTGAGCCCGTTGGGTAGGACCTTCACCGTAGTCCGCTTCTCAAAGCTCGCCAGGTCCTGCGCTGTCGCACAGCAACAGAGAGCTATCGCAAGCGTAACGACAGCGGCAACTTGATCTCGAAGTCGCACAGAATTACCTCCAGAGAAACACCGGAACTCTAACTATACCGAAGCGGCTAGCTGGAGCATTTCCTTTGGACGCAGTTGTGAAGCAAAGGATAAGCAGGGAAGTGCGGATGGAGCGTGGTTAAGAAAAAAATCCCCGGAGCACAGGTCTCGTGCTCCGGGGATTCTCGGGTTAGTTCAAGTTAGAAGAGGATACGGCCGCCAACCTGGATGATGCGGTTGCTGCCTCCGCTGCCGGTGACTTTGCCGAAGTTCGCGCTGTTCATCGCAGTCGTCGGCGTACCAAGGTTGGTGAGGTTGAAGACGTTGGTGAACTCTCCACGAAGCTGGAACTTCAGGTTTTCAAAGATGCCAAACGTACGGAAGAGGGAAGCGTCGATGTCCCGATAGCCTGGATCGTCGAGTTGCGCGGGCCGGGTGTTTCCAAGAAGGTTCAGAGGACCGACGCCCGGGCAACCGGTTGTGCCCGGTACGCAATAGGCTGTCGTATCGAACCATTGGGTCATTTCCAGAACGCGCGAACGCTTTCCTCCGAAGGTGTGCGCGGTTTTGCCCGGGATAATGCTCGGACGATCGTTGGTTTGTCCATCGCCGTTGACATCGGTTCCGGTGGTGACCGTAAACGGCTGGCCACTGTTCGTTGTGATGATGCCGGTGACCGTCCAGCCGTTCAACGCGGTTCGGACGTACCGGTTGTAGGAGCTGAAGTAGTCAGGATTCCAAACGAAGGATGCGGTCATCATGTTGCGACGATCCTGGTCGGAGCGCTGATGATATTCCAGCCAGGGATAGTTTGGATCGACGAAGGTGCCTGTGAGGGCGCTTCCATCCAGAGCGTTGCTTTGAAGGGTCTTGCTCCAGATATAGAAGCCCTTCGCGCTGAAGTGATTGGAAAGGCGCTTTTCGAGCGTTACCTGCAGGCCGTTGTAGTTGGAACTCTGGTTCGAACGGATGTTGTAGACGTTGGAATAAGTGGGGGTTGCGGCCGAGAGCCCAAACTCCGAGTTCAACGGACGGCGGTTGTTTACCGTGCTGCTGGTATTCGCATAGGCGCATGCCATCGCCAGGTTTGTGCAGCTTGCGCCGGAGGTACCGGCCGCAGTGATGTTGAACTGCGGCGGGTTGAGATCGGTGTACAGCGGAAGCCTGCGATTCAGCGAACCGACATAGGATGCTCCGAAGGAGAACCCGTTGCCGATTTGCTGCTGAAAACCGAAGTTGATCTGATAGGTAAGCGGCCACTTGTAGTTTGGATCGAACGAGGAGACCTGGTTGAGGGCCAGGAAGCTAGCGCTTCCGCTGCCGCCCACGAACGTCAGGCTCGGAAACGGATTGATCCCGCCGGGAAATTCAGTTGGGTCGTTCGAGTAGGGATGAGCCATAGAGACGACCTTGCTGAAGGTGGGACGGACCGCGTAAGGCGCGAAGTTGGAGGGCAGCTCCCACTCGTTGCCGGAGATTGACCCAAAGAAGAGCCCCGCGCCGGCGTGAATGACGGTCTTGCCGTCTCCGAAGGCATCCCACGCGAGGCCGAGACGAGGCGAGACGTGATTGTTCGGAGTGAAGGCTCCGGTCGACGGAACTCCGGGGTCGCCAGGGAAGAGCATGCCGATAGGGGCCAACTGGTTGCCGGTCTTGCCGGAGATGCTCACGTTCTTGAAGGCGTGCGATTGGACGCCCGGAATGAAGTTGGTCTGGCGATTCTGCGTATCCGTGGGAGCCTGTTGCCAGTCGTATCGCAGGCCAAGATTGATGGTCAGAGTCGGAAGTATGCGCCAGTCATCCTGAGCGAACACACCCCAACTCCAGTAATTGGCTTCGGCATATTCGCCGGTGTCCTGCTCATAGGAGTTTGGAAGCCCAAGCAGGTAGTCCGACAAGGCATTGGTGCTGCGGGTCTTGGCAGTTGTGGCATAGGAGAAGACGCCGTAGTTATCGAGCGAGGTGAGCTGGAAGTCCTTCTCAAGGGAGGCTTCAGCGCCAAGATAGAGAGAATGCTTGCCGCGCGTCGTGCTGAGCACGTCGCGGAAGCCGTACAGGTTGGTTCCGGCCTTGGGACCGGTGATGGACTGAGAGAGCGTGAACCAGTTGGGGATGCTGACCTGTCCGCGCGAAGGCGATCCCGAGATTCCAAAGTCAGATCCGAAATCCGCAAACGTGCTGTTGCCTGGAACTGGGTTTCGGCCACCGGCCTGTCGCGTGTAACTCAGCCATGCCTGGTTTACCGTGCGTGAACTTACTGTCCAGGTATCGCTGACGTTGGCATTCTGCTGTTTCGTTGCGTAGTTCGAGTAAGTCCACCGTGGTGTCAGGCCGCCGGGATTGATCTTAATTTTGTAGTCGTACAGGAAGTAGCTGAGGGTAAGGCGATGGTTGGTCGTTAGCTGGTGGTCCGTCTTGATCAGGTATTGGTTGTACTGTTCCGGTGTCGGAGAGTACTCCCTATAGGTGTACTTGGTGTCGCCGAAGGCTGTTGCTCCAACGCCGGGCTGGATGCCGAGGGAGTTTAGATACTTCACAATGCTGACTGCAGTCGGATCGAGCGGGTCCGTAATGATGTTATTGGGATATGGCGTGTTCGTCTTCGGGTTGCAGACGAGAAAGTGAAAGGCGGTATTTGCAGCAGCGGTGGGGCTTGTTGAGCAGTTTGGCTGCTCAGCCGCGGTTGGCAGATTCTCAGAGAAGTTTCCCGATAGCTGGGCCGCGTCGGGAACACCGCCGCTAAACGCCGGGGAGGTGGTATCACGCAGACCACCGTAGCTGCCGAAGAAGAAGTCCTTATCATGCCGGATCGGACCGCCCAATGTTGCGCCGAACTCATTGCGGGCATAAGGCTGTTTGGTCTGTTGATTGTGCGTAACCGCGGTGAAGTTCTTGGTGCGATAGAACTCGAAGGCAGATCCGTGGAACTGGTTGGTTCCGGACTTAGTCACGACACTGACGACGGCCGCTGCATATTTCCCAAGCTGCGCGTCAAAATTGCTCGTTTGAACGTTGAACTGGCTGATTGCGTCCGGGTTGGGGATGACGTTGCCGCTGTTGCGGAGGCCGGTCATGTTGGGGCCACCGTCAAGGTAGTACGAGACCTGACCGACGAAGTCATCCGTCGAGCCGTTGATGTAGACGTGTTGCTCCTGGAAGCCGAGGCTGTTTTGTGTGGTGTTTGACTGGACGCCTGGGGTGAGGCTGAGCAACTGGTAGACGTTGCGGCCGACCAGGGGGAGATTGTCGATCTCGACATTCGAGACGGTGCGTCCGAGAGTGGAATTGCCGAGATTGACGAGGGGGACGTCACTGGTGACGTTGATTGTCTCCGTCGCCGTGCCGTTCTCAAGTGCGAGGTCGAGTTCAGCGGTTCTGCATGACCGAGAGCACGATCCCCTTGCGAGCCAGCGTCTTGAAGCCTGGGGCTGTTACTGTAACTGTGTACGGCCCTATGGGGAGGAACTCCTCGCGATAGGATCCATCGTCTTTGGTCTTAACAACGCGAGTGAAGTTCGTATCGGTTTGAGTAAGCGTGAGGGTAGCGTGGGGGATTACAGCGCCTGTGGAATCGGTGACGGTGCCATACATCGTGGCCGTGCTGAGCTGCGCGTTGGCGGCGATGCTCAGCGCTGTTGCCATCAGGGCAAACAAGGTAATCCGCCAGCCCTGAGATGTTGAGAGCCTTTTCATGTACTGCCTCCAGAGTCAAACGTTTGTCTTGGGCCCCCGAGTAGTCTGGGGTCAAGGTTCATTTTTTGGAATCGCTGAAAGATAGTTCGCTGAATGAACAATTGTCAACAACTCTTTAAATGGAAAGGTGACCCGAAAGAGTCATAGGAAGACAACGAAAGCTTCGCGTAAACGCTTACGTTCAGGCTATTGTGCAAAACGCGGTTGGGAGATCGGGCGAGGTGACCGCCACGGTGGACTGACTCCTCGGGTTGCGCCGCAGAGTGATTTCGGCGCGGCCGTTGTAGAGCTGTACCACGCGAGAGCCACGCGGAGTGCCGAGATTATCGATAAGTGTGCCTCCTCCTGCGAGGCTGAAGCGCACCTGGTTGCGGGCATCCAGACATAAAACTCCCTTTGCGTCATAGAGCGCGGCCTCGACGGTGACCTTATCGGCATCGCGGCTCGTCTCCGTGAGTTTCTGCGCCGCGGGCTTTCCCCAGGTGTCGGTCTGGTAGAGGAACTCGATCTCGTCGGTGACCGTAGTGTTGCCGCGCATGGCGATTACTCGTAGTTTGTTCTTACCCGCGACAAAAGGCGTCATCCAACGAAGGCCTGCAGCAGGGAAGTCCTGGCTGTTGCGATGGCGGACGCCCGCGGACTTGCCATTAACGAAGAGCTCGGCAGTCTCGCAGTTGGAGTAGACCTTGACCATCTTCTGCTCGCCAGGCTCGCCCCAGCGGATCGGCCAGGTGTGGCCGTAGAGGCGCACCATGGGTACGTCAGTCCAATAGGACTGGAAGACGTAATAGGCCTCTTTCTTTTGCATATCGCGGGTAACAACGCCCTTCTGGTTGATGCGAGGCACCGGATTTTCAACGCGCAGCGGCGTTGTGAAGTCCTTGAAGATCCACTGCGCTGAGCCGGTGAACCAGGGCAGCGTCTCCTGCACTTTGAGGTGCCAGTCGAAGAGATTGCAGGCGTAGGTCTCCGACCAGTCGCCGTCGCGCGAGACGCGGGCCTCGCCGCCGGTGTTGAGATAAGCGAGGCCGCGCTCGTCGGTGCCGTGGCCGGTGGCGATCCGGGCGAGCACTTTGTCTGGGTTTTCGGAGTGGCGCCCTGCATGGCTGTCGGCTCCCCACTCGGCGTGGAAGAGGTGATTGACACGCTCGCGCTGCGTCTCGAGGGACTTCTGGTATTCGGGATACGTGCCGCTGTACCAGCCGGCCCAGATCGAGGGCGAGTAGACGTCGGGGATGTCGCGTGCGAAGTCGCAGCGGCGAATCGTGGTGAGACGCGAGGAGTCGAGTTGGTGGGAGAGATCGCGCAGCTCAGTGAGGAAGGCGCGGATCGCGTCGTGATTGACCTCGGGATACTCGCCGGGCCAGTCATCTTCATTGCCGAGGCCCCAGAGCAGAATGCTCGGGTGGTTATAGTGCTGCGCGATCATGTGGCGGAGTGTGCGGCGCGCCATCTCCTTGAAGGTGTCGTCCCCGATTCCGCCGCGGCACCACGGTATCTCCTCCCAGACGAGGATGCCGAGGCGGTCGCAGAGCTCGAGTACGCGGCGCGACTGTTGATAGTGGGCGAGACGGATGAAGTTTGCGCCCATGTCTTTGATCAGGCGCATCTCCTGCTCGATAAGGTCGTCGGGCATCGCGGCGGCGTAGCCGGCGTGGTCTTCGTGACGATGGGTACCGCGCAGAAGCAGGCGCTCTCCATTCAGCTTGAACGGGCCGTGATCGACCCATTCGGTGTGGCGCACGCCGAAGTTCTCGCGTGCTGAAGACGCTCCGCCGGGCCCTGTGACCGTAATCCGGCACTCGTAGAGGCGAGGCGTCGCCGGGCTCCAGAGCGTGGGAGAGTTGATAGTGAAGCCGGTGAGGTTCTTTGCTCCGGCCCATGGCGAGAACGTCTGCTTCGCGCTGTGGACTGATTTGCCCTGCGGGTCGAGGATCTCAATGGCGACGTCGAGGGAGTCGGTAAGATTTGCAGGGTTGTACAGGGTCCCGATTACAGTGATCTCAGCGGGCGACGAAGGCGTGGCGAGTCTGGTCTGCACGTGGACCGTCTCGAACGAGACCGCAGGTACGTAAACGAGATTCACGTGCCGGTACAGGCCGCCGTAGAGGCTGAAGTCGCTCAGGTCGGACGGGATGCGGTCGAGGTCGCGCGAGTTATCGCAGAGAACTGCGAGAGGAACACCCTCGGGCGTCTTGGCTTTGCCCTTCGCGGCTGCGACTGGTGGCAGTTGCTGGACTGCTTCGGTGATGTCAAAGACAAATTCGTCGTAGCCGCCGACGTGCTTGCCGATCAGTGTTTCGCCTACGTACAGCGCTGCGGTCTGGCCGGCGCCTTCAAAGTGCAGCAGCGTCCGGCCGTTGGCGTAGGGATTGGCGATTGGGACATGGGTCCGGTACCAGCCATTGCCGCGATAGTAAGGGACGTCCGGGTCGCAGCCATCGTAGGCGTTGAAGCAGTGCGGCATGGGAACGGATTGCCAGACAGCAACCTCCTCGCTGTGCCACACCTCCCACGGACCGCCGAGGGAGCCCTGGAGATATTCCCAGCCAGCCGAGAGACGGTGGGTGTTTTCCGAGGAGCCTGAATCGTCCCCGCTCGAGGCCAGTCTGGCGATGGAAGCGCTCAGGGAGTTGTGAGGAAGCAGTGTGGCTGCGCCAAGGGTCGCACTGGTCTTCAGGAACTGTCGGCGTGAAAACATAGGGTACTGCTCCCGGAATTAAGTCGTTTGGATGAGAACTGGACTCGACCGGGGTTACGCGCGGAATACATATAATTCGCAGCCTCTACAAAATGCCCGGCATTCAGTGATATAAAGGCTCGTCTTCGAAGATGTCAAGCAACGTAGAATTTTATGAAGGGCTGAAATAGAAGAAAGACTAAGGTTCGTGTGACCTCATCTGTAGCACTTGATAAAGCAGGAAGCCCAATCATCATGCCGACTCCTCCATCACATCCGTTTACGTTCACCCGAAAGCAAAGTGCGTCGAATAAGACGCCGCGCCAGATCAACCGGAATCTGGTCTTCAATCTCATTCGTACGCGCCAGCCCATCTCGCGCGCTGACCTGGCCCGCGTCTCTGGATTGCAGCGCAGCACGATCTCGCTGATCGTCGAAGATCTGATCCGCGATCGGTGGATTCTGGAGGGAGCCACGGGCCGACTGCCACGCGGGCGAAGGCCGACGTTTCTCGAACTGAACCATCAGCGGGCCGTTATCGCGCTCGACATTCATCCAGCACAGACGACGGTCGCGGTCACGGACCTCGGCGGGCGAATTGTGGCACAGAACGTGGTGACGGTACCCAGTGATCCGAACAAGGCGATCCCGCCGATCATTGCGGCGATCAAAAAGTTGATGGCGAGCCACGCCGACAAGTCGTTCGACGGAATCGGAATCAGTCTTCCCGGCCGCGCCGATCCTGAACTGAAGAAGCTGATCTTCGCGCCGAACCTGAATTGGCCCATGCTGAGCCTCAAGGCGAAGATCCAGAGGGCGACCGGCCTGCGCGTCGAGATGGACAACGTCGCCAATGCCTGTGCGCTCTCCGAAGTGTGGTTCGGCGACAGCGATGGCCTTCACGACCTTATTGTCGTCAACGTCTCCGAGGGAATTGGAACAGGCATCTTCTCCAACGGCCGTCTGCTGCGTGGAGCAAACGGCATGGCCGGAGAATTCGGTCACGTTGAGATGGAGCACGATGGTTATCCCTGCGGCTGCGGCGGTCGCGGCTGCTGGGAGACGGTCGCCTCAAACCGCGCCGGCCTGCGCTATTACCAGGAGATAAGCGGCAACGGGGCACCGCCGAGCTTCGCGGCGCTGGTCAAGATGGCCCAGGCCGACGATCAGAATGCCGTCAAGGCGCTTGAGAAGATGTCGCTCTATCTCGGACGCGGTCTTCGCATGATTGCATCCGCACTTGCTCCCAACGAGATTGTCGTCGTCGGCGATATCACCAGCGCGTGGCATATGTTTGGCCCGAAGATTGAGGCCGAGCTGAAGCACAACGCCATCTCCAAGCCACCCAGGCTGCGTCCCTCGTTTGAGGGGAATACCGCCCGGCTGCGCAGTGCAGTCGCGCTCGTTATGAACGAAGGTCTTGTCTAAACAAAGGAATTGATTCGTATGTCTCTCGCAGTTGCTACTTCCCGCGTCGCCGATGACGCACATTGGACAAGCCGCATCGGCGTCCTCGCCTTCGTCGCAGCGCTTGCCATCGCTCCCGCTGCGCCGTCGCATCTCTTTGCCCAGGCGCCCGCACCTTCGAAGGTCGTCCCGGTCGACGCCAAGGCCGCCGGAGACCAACCTGTTGACCCCGGACCACTGGCGACTGATCTCTCTTCGGAGATCAAGCCGAAGGCCATTCAGGCGGCGATAAAGAAGGTTGGCGATTGGCAGCTTCGCGTCGCCGAGCCAGTCTTCAATCGGCAGTGGACCTTTGCTGCTCTCTATGACGGTCTGCTTGCCGCCTCGAAGGCTACGGGCGATCCGAAGTATCGCAATGCCGTTCTGCAGTTTTCAGAAAAAGAAAACTGGCAGCTCATCGACACCCGTTTCCCACACGCGGACGATCAGGCCCTCGGCAAGGCCTATCTCGATCTCTATCTCTCCGACCCCAAGTCTGAGCGCAAGCCGGTCCGAATGGCCAACACCAAGGAGATCATGGACCGCCTCATCGTTCGCCCCGACGATCCGAACAAGCTCCTCTGGTGGTGGTGCGATGCGCTCTATATGTCGCCGCCGGTGCTCTCGCGCATGTATCTCATCACGGGCGATCGCAAGTACCTCGACTACATGGACCACGAGTGGTGGCTCACCTCAGGCAGCCTTTACAGCCAGCAGTATCACCTCTACTTCCGCGATGCGCGTTACTTCACGCAGAAGCAGGCCAACGGGCTGCCGGTCTTCTGGTCGCGCGGCAACGGCTGGGTGCTCGGCGCGCTCGTGAAGGTGCTCGAGATCATGCCGAAGGACTACCCCAGCCGGCCGAAGTACATCGAACAGTATCGTCAGCTGGCCGAAAAGGTCACCGAGATCCAGAGCAAGGACGGCCTGTGGCGCTCCGGTCTGCTCGATCCCGACTCCTACGAGCTCCCTGAGGTCTCCGGCTCGGCCTTCTTCACCTACGCCATCGCCTACGGCATCAACGAGCACATCCTCGACCGCAAGACTTATCTGCCGGTCGTCGAAAGATCGTGGAAGGGCATGCTCAGCCACATCTACGCCGATGGCCGCCTCGGCTCCATCCAGCCGGTCGACGCGCAGCCAGGGATGTTCAAGCCCTCGGCCAGCTACGTCTATGGCGTCGGAGGCTTCCTGCAGGCCGGCTACGAGATGAACCGTCTCGCGGGCGGCAAAGACTAGCTCAAGAGGCGCGCCCCGACTCTACGCTCCCTGCATCCACAGCAGAGGCTGACGGATGGGGAAGTTCCGGATGACCTCTGGAACTGTGGGGTCGGGGTTCAGCGTCTTCCACAGCGCAATGTAGTCCTGCTGTCCGTACGCCAGTCCAGAGAAAAGAAGGGCCGGGTTGCGAGCAGGGAAGTCGTCCCAGTGTTCGACGTCGTGGGCGTAGGGCCAGGTGCTCTTGTCCTTGATGTAGGGATACATGAACTGCATCAGCTTTTTGAGGCCGCGGCCGTCGAGTGTGGAAAAGCTCCACAGGTTTTCCTTCTGGGTGGACAAGCTCTGCGCGATGCCGCACAGCACATCCATATCAAAGAGTGAATAGCTGTACGGCTTCGTGCGGGCAAGCTCCATCGGCAGGCTGCCGTCCGCAGCGATCTGGTCGGGCACCAGGGTTGTGCGGAAGCGGTCGCGGCACCATTGCATCCCCTCTTCATCGCCAGTGAAGCGCGCGAACTCGCCGGCCTGCAGGACCCAGCAGGTGCCGTGATTATTCTTTGCGTCGCGCTCCTCAATACCGTTCTTCGAGGTGCGCATCCACTCCAGGTACTGCGCAAACCAGTCTTTGACTCCGGGGCCGCTCTCAATTGCCTTTGCAGCCGCCAACAGCGTCGTGGCCCGCGCGACCTCAACAAGTTGGAGCGTATCGATGATTCCAGTGCCTCGTCCCTTGTTCACTCCAAAGATCGCCTGCGCGTGTTCGAGATTGGCGTTCATCTTCGTCGCGGGATCGACAAACCACGCCCGGAGATGGCGGTCGGCATGTTGGGAGTACTTCTTCTGATTTGTCAGCACCCAGGCGGCGGTGAGGGCAGGGACGATGAGGCTCAGCCGGATCATCGCCTCTCGATGCTCGTTGAAGTTTGCCGGGTTCGAGAAGCCATCGCGACGGATATACGGGCCGCCCGGATTCTTGGGATCGGGCCACCAGTAGTCGCCCTCGGAGAAGTAGTCATGCGGGCCACCAGGGCTGCGGTCGCTGTGCGCGGCGGTAACCGTCACCGGCTGCTCAGAAAGATATTTGTCCGCGTTGGCGAGAATGCGCTTGCGGTCGGTGGCGGCAACCAGTGCAAAGGGAGACTCGCTGGACGGCGCTGCCCACGCATTCCTCGATGACCATCCGGCTGCAACGACTCCACTCAGCACACAGAACTTCCGGCGCGTCAGGACATTCATTCTTAACGATTACCTTTCATGGATAGAAAATGGCGCCTCTGTCTGGCGCTCTTCGACCGCCCGGAGCATCATATCGTCTTCCGCAAAGCGCCGTCTGACACCGCTTGCAAACAAATAATTTACAGTCCGTTCACCCTCCGCCTTGACGAAATGAATGACCATTCATTATGCTTCACTCCCGTCAGCACTTTTGCCCAACAGGGGAGCCCGCCGCATGCCGAACAGCACCACCTCCGCGCCAAACCGCAACATCCGCAAGGTAGCCGTCCTCGGCGCCGGAACCATGGGCTCGCGCATCGCGGCGCACGTCGCCAATGCTGGCATCCCCGTTGTTCTGCTCGATATCGTCCCGCCCGGAGCTGCCGCCGACGCTCCCAGGGCCGAGCGCAACAAGATCGTCATGGGCGCTCTCGAAGGCCTCAAGAGATCCAAGCCCGCGGCCTTTTACACCTCCGACTCCGCGCGCCTGATCACTCTCGGCAACTTCGACGACGATCTCGCCCTCATCGCATCCTGCGACTGGATCGTCGAGGCCGTCGCCGAGAACCTCGACATCAAGCACACCCTGCTCGCAAAGGTCGAGCAGCACCTCGCGCCAAACGCCATCCTCACGACCAACACCAGCGGCCTGCCCATCGCCAGCATCGCCTCCGGCCTCAAGCCGGAGACGCGAAGGCTCTTCTTCGGGACGCACTTCTTCAACCCGCCGCGCTACATGCGCCTGCTCGAGATCATCCCCACGCCCGAGACCGACGCCTCCGCCGTCGCCGCCATCGCGCACCTCTGCGACCAGCGCCTCGGCAAGACCATCGTCCACTCGCGCGACACGCCCAACTTCATCGCAAACCGCATCGGCACCTTCTCGATGGGCAACGCCATCCGCCTGATGATCGAGCAGGGACTCACTATCGAAGAGGTTGACGCTCTCACCGGCTCGGCGCTCGGCTGGCCCAAGACCGGAACCTTCCGGCTCGGCGATCTCGTCGGCATCGACGTCCTCGCGCACGTCGCGCGCAACTTCGAAGCCAAGGCCGCCACTATTAAAGACGAGCGCACCGACGTCATCCTGCCCGACTTCATCACCAAGATGCTCGAGAAGAAGTGGCTGGGCGATAAAACCGGTCAGGGCTTCTACAAGAAAGAAGGGAAAGATCAGGAAGGCCGCGATCTGCGCCACGTCCTCGACTGGCAGACCCTCGACTACCGCCCGGCCACGCGCCCCAAGTTCCCGGCGATCGAGATGGCCAAGAACATCGAGTCCACCCACGCGCGTGTCGCACAGCTTCTCCATGCCGACCCTCGCAGCGACAAAGCGGCACGCTTCTATTGGCCGCTGCTCACCGAGCTCTTCACCTACGCGGCCAACCGCGTCTCCGCCTCGCCCTGCGAGCCCGCCGACAACATCGTCGCCGTCGACCAGGCCATGAAGACCGGCTTCAACTGGGAGCTCGGGCCCTTCGAACTCTTCGACGCCGTAGGCCTCCGCGAAACCACTGAAAAGATGCGCGCAGCCGGTGCGCCCATTGCCGCCAACGTCGAGAAGCTCCTCGCCTGGGCCGACAAAAACAACGAACCCAAGCCAATCTGGTATAAGGATGACGCCTCCGTCCCCAGCGGCCGCCTCTACTTCGATCCTTTCAGCAGTGAGTACAAACCCGTACCTGTAGCCGAAGGCGTCACTTCACTCGCCGTCATCAAGAAGGCCCATGGCGTCATCAAGAAGAACCCCGGAGCCTCAGTCATCGACCTCGGCGACGGCGTCGCGGCCATCGAGCTTCACTCCAAGATGAACGCGCTCGGCGAGGACATCGTCTCGCTCATCACGCAGACCCTCAAGCCCGCGAGCCAGCAGGTCGCAGACTTCGAGGCCTTCGTCATCACTGGCGACTCGGCCAACTTCTCCGTCGGCGCGAACCTCATGCAACTCCTCATGGCCGTGCAGGAGCAGGAGTGGGACGACGTCGACCTCATGGTCCGCGGCTTCCAGAACATGACCCAGACCATCAAGTTCTGCCCGCGCCCAGTCGTCGTTGCGCCGTACGGCATGTGCCTCGGCGGAGGGGTCGAGATCAGCCTCCATGCCGCCGCGCGCCAGCCACACGCCGAACTCTACATGGGGCTGGTCGAAGCCGGTGTCGGCCTCATCCCCGGCGGCGGAGGCTGCAAGGAAGCGGTCCTCAGCTCCATCGAGGCCGGCTCCAGCATCCGTCCCGACGCACGCGGCGAGTCAGTCGAGATCTTCGAGGCCATCAAGAAGAACTTCGAGACCATAGCCAAGGCAACTGTCTCCACCTCCGCCGCCGAAGCCCGCGGACTCGGCTTCTTGCGACCCTCCGACAACATCACTATCAACCGCGACCGTCTGCTGACCGACGCCAAACACCGCGCCCGGGCCCTCGCCGACGCCGGCTACACCGCGCCCATTCCGCGCACCGACATCCCCGCCCCCGGTGAATCCGTCCTCGCGACGCTGAAGCTCGCCGTGTGGACGATGCGTGAGGGCCAGTACATCTCCGACCACGACGTGAAGGTCGCCAACTGGGCCGCCTACATCCTCGCCGGAGGCAAAGTGAACCCCGGCACCCTCGTCAGCGAACAATATCTCCTCGACCTCGAGCGCGAGGCCTTTGTCTCTCTCTGCGGCGAAAAGAAGACCCAGGAGCGCATCGCCTTCACCCTCAAGACCGGCAAGCCGCTCCGCAACTAGCAGGAAGGAACACCATGAACGAAGTCATCATCGCTTCCGCAGTCCGCACCCCCATCGGCAAGGCCCCCCGCGGGACCCTCCGCACCACGCGCCCCGACGACCTCGCCGCCACGGCCATCAACGGAGCACTCGAGCGCATCCCGCAGCTCGACCGCTCCGAGATCGAGGACGTCATCCTCGGCTGCGCCATGCCCGAGGCCGAACAGGGGATGAACGTCGCCCGCGTCGCCAGCTTTCGCGCCGGGCTTCCCGTCACCGCCTCGGCCATGACCATCAACCGCTACTGCGCCTCCGGCCTGCAGTCGATCGCGCTCGCCGCCGACCGCATCCGTGGAGGCAGCGCTGACGTCATTGTCGCCGGAGGCACCGAGAGTATGTCGTATGTCCCGATGGGAGGCAACAAGATCTCCGTCAACCCCTGGCTTGTCGACAACTACCCCGGCTCCTATATGTCGATGGGCCTTACTGCTGAACGCGTCGCCGCCCACTACGGCATTACCCGCGAGGCCATGGACGAGTTCTCCTACCAGAGCCATCAGAAAGCGCTCAACGCAATCAAGTCCGGAAAGTTCGATGACGAAATAGTTCCGGTAACAGTTACAAATACTCCTACCCCGGACGGCAAAAGCAAAGCCAAACCGGTCGAAATCGCATTCAAGATGGATGAAGGTCCACGTGCCGACACCTCGCTCGAAGCCCTCGCCAAACTCAAGCCCGTCTTCCACGCCAGGGGAACCGTCACCGCCGGCAACTCCTCGCAGACGTCGGACGGCGCCGCAGCCGCCGTCGTCATGTCCGCCGGGCGCGCGAAGTCCCTGGGCATCAAGCCCATGGCAAGGTTCATCGCCTTCGCCTACGCGGGCTGCGACCCCGAGGAGATGGGCATCGGTCCCATCCACGCCATCCCCAAGGCGCTCAAGCTCGCCGGACTCACGCTCGACCAGATCGACGTCATCGAACTCAACGAGGCCTTCGCCGCGCAGTCGCTCGCCGTCATCAAGGTGCTCGGCATCGACCCCGCAAAGCTCAACATCAACGGAGGAGCCATCGCCCTCGGCCACCCGCTCGGCTGCACCGGAGCCAAGCTTACCGCAACGCTGCTCCGTGAGATGCCCCGCCGCAACGCAAAGTACGGCATGGTAACAATGTGCGTAGGCGGAGGCATGGGAGCCGCCGGAATCTTCGAGGCTGTGAACTAAATGAATGTTCTAAAAGGCCCGGGCAGCATCATCTACGCTCTCGTAACGCTAATTGCGTTCTTGAGTAGCCTGCTGATCTCGCTCACCAGTTTTTGGGGCTTCGCTTACGGCGGTACCGAATCGGTTGCTTACGATTCCGTTGTTGCCATCCTCAATCTCTGCACACTTGGGCTAGCTATCGGCGTGATTGAAGCGTGGACATCTCCGCATCGGGGACTCACTATTACCACGCTTCTAAGTTCAGCCTGCTTGTTCCTAATAGTGGGCTCTTATTTTCTGCTGATTCTTTATAAGGCACCAACCACCGGAATGCCGCTCATCGGTCTCTCGCTGTTTGTTCTTATCCAAGGCACAGCGATGATCCTTTCCTTTCTCCGTTTCAGACAACTGCACGCAGAGGTAACACCATGTCCACAATGACCGCCCCCACTCCCACCGACAAGAAGATCATCCCCGGCGGAAGCTTCCTCATCTCCAACCCCACCCCCGCCGACTGCTTCTTCCCCGAGGACTTCACCGAGGAGCACCGCCAGATCGCCCAGACCGCGGCCGAGTTCGCGCTCAACGAGGTCGTCCCCGCATCCGACCAGATCGAGGCGAAGGATTTTTCGGTGACCCGCCGCCTCATGAAGCAGGCCAGCGACCTCGGCCTCACCTCCGTCGACATCCCCGAAGAGTACGGCGGGCTTGAAATGGACAAGGTCACTTCCGCCATCATCGCCGACAACATCGCCAAGCAGGGCAGCTTCTCCGTCGCCTTCTCGGCGCACGTCGGTATCGGCACCCTGCCCATCGTCTGGTACGGCACCGCCGAGCAGAAGAAGAAGTACCTGCCCAAGCTCGCCAGCGGCGAGTTCATCGGAGCCTACGCGCTCTCCGAGTCCACCTCGGGGTCTGACGCAGTCAATGCGCGCACCCGCGCAGTACTGTCTGAAGACGGCACCACCTATACCCTCAACGGCGAAAAGATGTGGATCACCAACGCAGGCTTCGCCGACATCTTCACCATCTTCGCCAAGTGCGAAGTAAAAGAAGGCAAGGACGCCGGAAAGGAACGCCTCACCGCCTTCCTCGTCGAGAAGGGAACGCCCGGCTTCACCGTCGGCAAAGAGGAGCACAAGCTCGGCATCCGCGGCTCGTCCACCTGCCCGCTCATCCTCGCCGATTGCAAGATTCCTGCCGCGAATCTTCTCGGCGAAGTCGGCAAGGGACACCACATCGCCTTCAACATCCTCAACGTCGGCCGGTATAAGCTCGGCAACGCCGCCGTGGGAGCGTCGCGCATGTGCATCGGCAACGGCATCCGCTACGCCAAGGAGCGCAAGGCCTTCGGCAAATCCATCTCCGAGTTCGGCCTCATCCAGGAAAAACTAGCTGACTCCGCTGTAGGCATCTTCGTCGGCGAAGCGCTCACCTACCGCACCGTCGGGATGATCGACGGAGCTCTCGCCAACGTCGACAAGCACGACACCGCCGCCATCCAGAAGGCCATCGAGGACTACGCGGTCGAGTGCAGCATCGTCAAAGTATGGGCCTCCGAGATGCTCGAGCGTGTCGTCGACGACGTCCTCCAGATCTACGCCGGCTACGGCTACGTCGAGGAGTACCCTGCCGAGCGCGCCTACCGCGACTCGCGCATCAATCGCATCTTCGAGGGCACCAACGAGATCAATCGCCTCATCATCACCGGCTGGCTCATGAAGTCCGCGATGAGCGGCAAGTTGGCGCTCATGCCCGCCATCAAGCAGCTTATGGACGCGGTCATGTCCGGCCCGGTCGAAAAAGAAGACCGCGAAGGGCCGCTCGCCGAGGCGCACGCTCTCCTCGCAAGCGCGAAGAAGCTCGGTCTCTTCGCCGCCGGTGCGGCCACACAGAAGTATATGCAGGCGCTCGCCGATGAGCAGGAGGTCATGGGAGCCATCGCGGACATGATCATCGAGGTCTTCGCCATGGAGTCCGCGATCCTCCGCGCCGAGAAGCTCTCCGCGAAATCTACCGCCGAGATCCCCGTCGCTATGGCTCGCATCTACGCCGCCGTTGCAATGGAGAAGATCGAGCTGGCCGCGCGCAAGGTCATCGCAACCGTGGCCGAGGGAGACATGCTCCGCACGCAGCTCGCCATCCTGCGCCGCCTCGCCAAGCACGACCCCGCCGACACCATCGCGCTGCGCCGGCAGGTCGCGCAGCACGTCATTCGGGCAGGGAAGTACGCTCTCTAGGCGCAGCGACCTGACAAGCACGCAAAACGCCACATGCTACTTCGGCGTTACAAAATCCCACAAAAGGACCAGTCAAGACAACACCTTGGCTGGTCTTTTTCATTGCGATTTAAAAACTGCTTTGTAACTATCGAACAGATACTTTATGTTGACCTTCGGCTCTCTGCACAGCAGACCTCGTACCACTCTGTCATCGCTCGCGATGGCAGGCATCGTGCTTCTCCTGTCTGCCATGCCCGCTGTTGGTCAGAGCACGCGTCTCACGGTCGCAGCGCGCGCCATCAATCTTGCAGACCCGGGCGCCGTCGATGTCGGAGCCACTCCCTCGTCGCAGCCGATGCAGATCACGCTTCGCCTCGCGCCCTCCGCCGATCGCGTGGCCGCGTTGAACCAGCTTCTCGCTGACCAGATCACGCCGTCGTCGAAGTCATACCATCAGTGGCTCACCCCGCAGCAATTCGCCGACAGCTACGGAGCCACCGACGACCAGATCGCCGCCGTCACGGCATGGGTGCAGTCGCAGGGCCTTACAGTCGCTGCGATCTCGCCTGCAAAGACACGCCTCACGCTCACCGGAAACGTCGCGCAGGTGCAGGCCGCCTTCGCCATCAGCCTGCGAAACTACGCAATCTCCGGCACGTCGTACTACGCCAACGCAACTGCACCCACGATGCCCAGCGAAGTAGCCGCTCTTGTCGCCAGCGTCTCGGGACTGAGTAACGTTCCCTCCGCTGCCACCTCTTCCATCTCTGCGGTCAGCGTCGCGGGCCGCGCCAGGCTGCTCACCAACTCTGCTGACACCTCTGACGCCCTCACTGCCGCGGCGTCCGCCGTCGACGACAACTCGTCGCCCATCCTTGCCATAAGCACAACCACATGCTCGACCGACCTCGCACAGTCCGACTACGACAACTACCGGGCGCTCTTCCAGCAAGCCAGCGCGCAGGGAATCACCGTCGTTGCCACCAGCGGGTGCGGAACGCGTGGCACCGGCAGTTTCCCAGGCAGTCTCAGCGAAGTCACTTCAATCACCACCGCTCCCACCACTCAGCCCTTCGCCGCCATCGACCCGCGACCATCCTGGCAGAGCGCTCCGGGTCTGCCCAATGACGGTGCCCGCGACGAGCCCGACCTGACCACAAGTTCGCTCAGCGACTTCACCTCTGCCCTCACCACCATCGCGCAGCAAAACGGCGGCCGTCTCGGCAACGTCAACGCCACGCTCTATGCGCTCGCTCCCACGCCCGACCTGTACATGCAGCCCGACGATTCGCCTACCGGAACATGGGAGTCCGCGACCGGCCTTGGGAGGGTCGATCTCCAGACGCTCATCAAGGTTTACCCACGCTCCAGTGGTGCCATCAGCACCACGACCTCGCTCACCGCCAGCAGCTACGCCGTCGGATACGGCACTCCGATCACCCTCACATCCACGGTCACGCCATCCTCCTACGCCACCGCCGGCCCCACCGGAGTGATCACCTTCACCGGATCGCAGGGAACCATCGGCTCAGCGGCCCTCAGTAATGGCACGGCGACTTACACCGTCAGCAATCTCAGCGTCGGCACGTACTCTGTAACGGCAAACTACTCCGGCGACTCGAACTACGCTGCCAGCTCCAGCACGAGCAGCGTCGTCATCACGGTCAGCATCGTCAACGCCACGCTCACCGCAACTATCGCGCCGGCCTCGAACGTTCCCTACGGCAGTACCGCGACTGTCACGGCGACTGTCTCACTTCCCAATTCATCGGGATCGCCCAGCGGAACCGTATCCGCGCAGGTTGAAGGCGTCACAGGCTCGGCGGCGAGTGCGACGTTGTCGCCCAATCCTGGCAATAACTCTGCAACAGCGAACATCAACATCAACGCGCCTTTTCCTCAGACCGCGCCTTACACCGTTCAGGTGGCTTGCTCGGGCAATCAGAACTTCCAGTGCCAGTCGCCCGCCAATGTCACCTTCACCACTGTCAAGGGCTACACCACCACGACCGTCAGCCTTACTCCCGCCGCGCCTCAGGCAGGCCAGCCCGTCTCCATCACGGCCACCATCAACAACAACGGCAACGGCACCGGGACCTACACCTTCTCCGGCAACGTTACATTCACAGACACCGCCACGGGAAAGACGCTCGCTACGGTTCCCGTCGCAACCAACCAGGCCGCTACATCGCAGACGCTCTCCGGAAACGTCCAGCACACCATCATCGCGACCTATAGCGGCGACGCCAACTGGAACGGCAGCGCCTCCAATCCCGTGCAGGTCCAGCCTACGCTTCTGCCTTCGACACTCTCAGTTGTTGCCAACACGTCGAACACGCTTGCCGGCGTCAACGTCACATTCACCGCAACCGTCTACACCACGGCGACCAACTCCGTCGGGCCCACTGGCACCGTGACCTTCTATGACACGTTCAATAACGCCGTCGCGCAGCTTGGCGTCCCCGCCCCGCTTGTCTCCAATGGCCCCAACCAGTCCATCGCCATCTTCTCGACTACTGGACTGCAGGCCGGCACGCACAGCGTCTACGCCGTCTACGGCGGCGATGCGAACTTCTCGCCCGCAACGGCAGCCACTTACTCGCTCAACGTCTCTGACTACAACCTCACGATGGTCCCGCAGACCCTGACCCTCAAGGCCGGGCAGACTGGTCAGGTGGTCACGCTTCTGGGCATCGTGGGAGGCTTCAGCGGCACGGTCAACTTCGGTTGCACTCCGCCGTCAAACGCCGAGACGACCTGCTCCTTCAGCCAGGTCTCGCTCACGGGCGGGGGCAGCACGACTCTTACGATTGCCACGACTGCGGCCGTCGTCACCCAGTCTTCGCGAAACGGCGGTCAACATCGGCCATTCACAACATGGAACGGCCTTGCGGGCTCAGCCCTTGCCCTTCTGCTCTGGGGCGGACTGCCCCGGCGGCGGCGCGCTCTACCAACGCTCTTCCTTGCCCTTGTTGCCATCTGCTTCACTGCCAACATCGGCTGCGGTAACGGCAAGTCCGACCCCACCGGGCCTGTGACAACCGATCCAGGAACTCCTCTGGGCAGCCAGATTTATACCGTTACGGCTGCGGGCAGCGACGGAGTCAACACCACACGTCATACATATCAATATCAAGTCACAATTCAGTAGAGATACTCCAAAGCCTCTACAATAGAACGAGATGCGTCACCGCGAAAATTCTATGTCTTAAAGATTTCAGATTTGGCTCGATTCTCCAATGACGAGCGCAACCTTTTTCCGCCGATGCCGTCTATACGGATGATTTCGTCGTTCTTCGGCCATCTGGCTGGGTTATCCCTCCCCTCGGAGACAAGTGTCTCGATGTGGAAACATAAGCAGTAAAGGCAAAAACGTTCATGCGAAGCCCCCTAGCGATCAGGCCACTCCTTTCAGCTCTTGTTCTTGCAGGTCTCACCACTCTCCCTCTTCACGCAGTTCAGAACCGCATCGCGGGCTCGGTCAACGACCAGAGTCGAAGCACGATTGAGCACACCATTCCGCTCAGAGCGAAGCTCGCCACCGACCTCGGCGAAGCGCCCGCGAACCGTAAGCTCGACGGAGTCACGCTGCACTTCAACATGAGTGCCGCCCAGCAGGCCGATCTCAACCAGCTTCTGATCGACCAGCAGAATCCGAGCTCCCCGAGCTACCATCAATGGCTCACGCCGGCGCAGTTTGGCGCTCGTTTCGGGCTCTCAAGCTCTGATATTGCAACGGTCACCTCCTGGCTCACCAGCAAGGGCCTCACCATCGTCAGCGTCTCTCCGAGTTCCAACGATGTCATCGTCAGCGGAACCGTCCCCCAGATCGAGCAGGCCTTCAACACCAGCATCCACGCCATGTCGGAGAACGGTCAGCCCCACGTCGCCAACGTCACCGACCCGCAGCTCCCCACGGCCATCGCCAACATCGTCACCGGCGTCACCGGCCTGAACGACTTCAAGCCCAGGGCTCGCACCCGCGTCTCGCATCCTCAGTACACCTCATCCATAACGGGCAGCCATTACATAGCTCCGGGCGACTTCTACACCATCTACGACGTCAACCCGCTGCTTACAAACAGCATCAACGGCAGCGGCATCTCGATCGCGGTCGTAGGACAGACCGATATCAGCCTCGCTTCCGTCTCTGCCTTTCGCAGCGCCTCCGGTCTCTCCACCTCTAACCTGCCAACGATTGTGGAGGCAACCGGCTATTCTCCCGGCGAGGTCTCCGGAGACATCGATGAGGCCTCGCTCGACGTCGAATGGTCCGGCGCCGTGGCTCCCAATGCGACGATTCTCTTTGTGACTGTAGGCGCAGCCCAGAACTACTCCGTCATAAATGCCCTGACCTACGCCATTACGCACAACGTCGCTCCCATCATCTCCATCAGCTACGGCGACTGCGAGGTTGCAGCAGCGGGCGGCTGGACCCAGTCCGAGATCAACAGCATCAACCAGTCTTTGCAACAGGCCAATGCGCAGGGCATCACCATCGCCGGCCCCGGCGGCGACTCCGGCGCGACGGACTGCGACCTCCTACCCCCGGCTGACTACGGTCTCGCCGTAGACTTCCCTGGCAGTTCGCCCTTTGTCACCGCTGCGGGCGGATCCATGTTCAACGAGGGCAGCGCCACCGGCCAGACGCAGTACTGGAACTCCACCAACAACACCAACGCTGGCTCTGCCATCTCCTACATCCCCGAGACGGTCTGGAACGAATCCAACTCCGCCGGCCTCGGCGCGGGTGGCGGCGGAGTCAGCTCCTTATTCAGCAAGCCCTACTGGCAGGTGGGCACAGGAGTTCCCTCCGACTCCTCCCGCGATGTTCCTGACATCGCCTTCAATGCCGCCGCCAGCCATGACGGATCTCTCTTCTGTTCTCCGGTCGCATCCTCTGGATCAGGCCCGACGCCGTGCACCAATGGCTTCCGTGACTCGGCCAACAACCTCGATGTCGTCGGCGGAACCTCCGTTGCCGCACCCACGTTCGCGGGTGTCCTCGCGCTTCTCGAGCAGCAGCTCGGGGGCGGCACCGCAAACCGTATCGGCAACGCCAACCCAATGATCTACGGCCTTGCTAACAGCACCTATTACAACAACGCCTTCCACGACATCACCTCAGGCAACAACTCCAGCGCCTGCCAGCAGGGAACACCCAACTGCCCCAACGGAGGCAGCATCGGCTACAACGCCGGCCCCGGCTATGATCTCGCGACCGGATGGGGCTCGCTCGACGTCGATCAGTTCGTCACCAAGTGGAGCCTGGTTCAGCCCATCGCACCCGGCAGCGGCGCACCGTCCGGCACACTTCTCTCCAGCACCTCGGTGACCACCACCGGCCAGCTCTGCAGCAACTCCTCGCCTCAAGGCATCCCACTCAGCATTACTGTTTCGAACGCCAGCACAAGCAACCCAGGAGCGGCCACTGGCACCGTCCAGATCCTCGTCGACAATGCGGCCATTACCGGGACCAACACCGCGACGCTCTCCGGTGGAACCGCGACCTTTACCCTGAGTACCACCTCGATCTCGTCAGGCGGCCATACCATCAGCGTCGTCTATCTTGGAGACGGAAACTACGCAGCCTCCAAGGGCTCGCTGTACGTCGACGTCGTCTCCGGTAAGGACTTTGGCCTCACCTTCGCCTCCGGCAACGCGTGCACAGCATCCGTCTCGGCAAATCCTGGCGCCGCCGCCCCAGCCATTACCCTCTCCGTGACCCCGGCCAACGGTTTCACAGGAACCGTCAACCTGACGGCTTACCTGACCGCTTTCTCACCGGCGAATGCGAATGAGAGCTCCACCACGACGACGGGCGCCAGCTATGCCTTCAACCCGACAAGCCTCAGCATCACCTCCAGTTCGGCAGCAACAACAAGCTTCGTGCTATCCGGCTTCCAGAGCTCCTCGAGCGGCAATCCCCTCATCGCGTCGAACAACACGCATCCGGCATCCCGCACCGCCCCGTGGTACATCGCGGGCTCCGGAGTATCCCTCGCCTGCATGATGCTTCTCACAGTCCCTCGCCGCCGTCGCTGGGGAGCCCTGCTCGCTCTGCTTCTCTCCGTGGGAGCGATCTCCACCTTTGGTTGCGGCTCAAGCAGCAGCAGCACAACAGGAGGCGGCGGTGGAGGAGGTGGTGGCGGCACAACAGAGACCGAAGCGCTGCCAGGCGTCTACACAGTCAACGTGACCGCGACCTCGACGTCCAGCTCAGGATCGGTCCTGGTTCACACTGCAGTCGTCACCTTTACCGTCAACTAGCCCTGTATCAAGTAAAAGAGGCCGCGTCATCGGACGCGGCCTCTTTTTCCCCGGCCTATGCAGGTACAGCCTGAGCGGCAACAGGAACCTTCTCGTCGCTCCCTTCAGCAAGACGCATCAGATACTCCTGCGCGCTAAAGGGAACCTCCCCATGTGGCGCCCGTACGTACTCTCCGTCGGGCTGCAGTATGCGGGCCTTAGTATTGTCTGCAAGGTACGCCGCCAGAATCTCCTCGCGCAGGCGCTTCTTCAGCTCCGGTTGAGTCACGGGAAATACCGCTTCGCACCGCTCCACCAGGTTGCGTGGCATCCAGTCCGCGCTGCCGCAGAAGATCTCCTCATGCCCGCTGTTGGCGAAGCAGAAGATCCGGCTATGCTCCAGGAATCTCCCAACGATGCTCCGCACTCTTATCCTCTCGCTGAGCCCCTTCACTCCGGGCCGCAGCCCGCACATTCCCCGTACGATTAGGTCGATCTCCACACCCGCCCGCGACGCGGCGTACAGGGCCTCGATCGTCGCCCGGTCCAGCAGCGCATTCATCTTTGCGATGATCCACGCAGGCTTTCCTGCCTTCGCATGTGCGGTCTCGCGATCGATCAGCGCAATCAGCTCGCGTGCCAGCGTCAGCGGAGCCACCAGCAGCGGCTTGTATGTCTCAGCCTCTGTCTCAGCTGTCAGGTAGTTGAAGACCTTCTGCACCGCCGCCGTCAACTCCGGCCGCGAGGTGAGCAGGCTGATATCCGTGTAGAACCGCGCCGTCACCGGATTGTAGTTGCCTGTTCCCAGGTGCGCGTACCGCCGCATCACGCCATCCGGGTCACGCCTTATGAGCAGGGCAAGCTTGCAGTGTGTCTTGAAGCCGAAGATGCCGTGATAGACGCCTACGCCCGCATCCTCCAGCTCGCGCGCCCAGCGGATGTTCGAGTCCTCGTCGAACCGCGCCATCAACTCCACAACGACGGTCACGTCTTTGCTCTGCCCCGCCTCGATCAGCGCGCGGAAGATCGGCGAGTCCTTGCTCGTGCGGTAGAGTGTCTGCTTCATCGAGATCACGTTCGCGTCCTGCGCGCCCGCTTCGATGAAGCCCTCCACGGCGCTATAGCAGTCAAACGGATGATGCAGCAGCACGTCTCCCCGCCGTAGCTCATCGAAGATGTCGACGGACTTGGGGCTCAGCCGGAACTCGCGTCCTCCAAACGGCGGATACTTTAGCGCAGGCCGCTTTACCTCCGCATAAAGATTCATCAGTCGCGAAAGATTCACCGGCCCGTCCGTGCGAAACACCTGCCGCGGCTCCAGCTCGAAGTTCGTTCGCAGCCGCTCAACGATCTCCTCCGCGGCCGAACTCTCGATCTCCAGTCGCACCGCATCGCCCCTGCGGCGGTTGTAAAGCTCCGACCGCACGCTCTCCAGCACTGAGCGAGACTCTTCTTCCTGCATGTAGAGGTTGCTATTGCGCGTCACGCGGAACGCCGAACATGACAGAATCTCGTATCCCCGGAACATTCTCTCCACCTGCGACTCAATCAACTCATGCAGCATGATGAAGTCGCTGTAGCCATCTTCACTGGGGAGCGGAATCAGCCGAGGCAACGCCCGTGGAACCGTCACCACGCCTAACACCTTGGGTGCGGGTTTGTTATTGACTTTGCGCTTTCGCTTCAGCAGCAGCGCGAGGCATAGCGCCTTGTTCAACACGTGTGGGAAGGGATGCGATGGATCGATCGTCACCGGCGTCAGCAGGGGATCCACCTCGGTCGCATAGAATTCAAGCGCCCGGTTCCTCGCTGCCTCACTTAGCTCAGTCCACCGCAGCACCCGGATCTTCTCTGCGTGCATCGCCGGCAGCAGTTTTTCATTCCAGCACCGGTACTGAGCCTGCACAAAGTCGATGAGATGCCTGCTTAGCCGGTCCAGCCGCTCCTGCGGAGTCAGGCCTCCCTCGTCCAATGGCTGCGGCTGGTTGTAGCCATCCTCGATCCGCTGCACAAATCCCGCAACGCGAATCTCCACGAACTCATCCAGATTGCTCGCCGTAATCGCGAGAAACTTGACCCGCTCCATCAGCGGATTGCCGGGATCCTCGGCCTCTTCCAGCACCCGCTCGTTAAACTTCAGCCATGACTCATCGCGGCTTAGAAACAGGCTATCTACCGTCTCGACAGGCTTCTTCGCCGTCGAGCGCTTCGTAGCAGTTTTCGTTGTCGTAGGCATATCAGGTCTATGAGATTACAGCACTTCCCGTTCAACCCAGAGATGAACACATGGCAAAAAACCTGTCACCACTTCAAACAATTCTCACAAACCATAAAATATCCGTTCGACCTCGTCGTCTACAACAGCAGGAATCAGATGCCGGCCAACGGGATGACAGTTGCGGAACAGGACCAGCGCCTCTCGCAGGCCATCGAGCGCGATGAGACGAAGCTGCGCTCCTTCATCCGCCGCCAGGTCAATGATAACGGCGAGGCCGAGGACATTCTCCAGGACGTCTTCTACGAGCTGCTCGAGGCCTACCGCATGATGAAGCCCATCGAGCATGTCACCGCATGGCTCTATCGCGTCGCTCGCAACCGCATCACCGACCTCTTCCGCCGCAAGCGCCCCGGCTCGCTGAGCGACCCCGTCGCGGCGTACGAAGACGGCGAGCCACTTCTGCTCGAAGAACTTCTGCCATCGCGCGATGAAGGTCCCGAGGATGCCTACGCGCGCAGCCTTCTCCTCGACACGCTCGAAGAGGCGATCGACGAACTCCCGGCCTCGCAGCGCGAAGTTTTTGTCGCCCACGAGATCGAGGGCATCAGCTTCAAACAGCTCTCGACCGAGACGGGCCTGAGCATTAACACACTGCTCTCGCGCAAACACTACGCCGTGCTGCATCTGCGTCGCAGGCTGCAGACCATCTATGAAGACTTCAGGTAAGGAGAACAAAAACATGAGACCGAACTGGGCAGGGAAGATCGTTGAGAAGATCGTCAAGGTATTGCTCATCGCGCTCATCGCTGCAACTGTCTGTGGCTTTGTGGTCATGGCTCTGTGGAATGCGCTGATGCCATCGCTCTTTGGGCTTCACACCATCACCTTCTGGCAGGCGCTCGGCCTGCTCATCCTCGCAAAGCTGCTCTTCGGGGGCTTCCATCGCCACTCGCCCGGCGGCCGCGGCCATTGGAGGCGCATGATGCGCGAGCGATGGGAGCACATGACCCCCGAGGAGCGCGAGCGATTCCGCGAGACGATGCAATCGCGCTGCCGGCGAGGCCCCTTCGCCGCGCCAGCCGGGCCGCAATCCTGATCAATACATAGCTATGCAAGACAACGACTCTGAGGAACGTCATGGACCTGATCTACATCGATCCAACGAACACTCCCGCTGACCCGACACAGACCGAGAGCCATCCTCCCCAGCCATCGTCTGAACTCACCGAGAGCTCGCCTCTGTCCGGTCGCGACCCCTTCATCTCATCCCATCGTCATCGTCATCGTGCGCCGCAGTCCACCGCCGAGGCCCGTCTCGCCGAGCTGGAGAGGGAGAACCATCGCCTGCAGCGCCTTGTCGCCGAGCTGCTCATAAAGAACCAGCAGCTCCGAAAATGCCCTTAAGTAATTGATAACCGGGAGATATTGAAGTGGTCAAAATGACTCATAACTGCTGAAAATCGAAGGGCTTACAAAATATCTCCAAAAAATCTCCAGCAAATCGCATGTCAAGAGGCAAAATCAACTAACCATAATCAATCCAATGAGATAAGCGTGGCATAGTAGTTCTGTCTTATCAGATAAAATGGAAAGTGAATAAAAGAAACCAAAGCCCCGGAGAAATCCGGGGCTTTGCATTTAACCTGCTAAGTCATTTGATTCCAATATTTTGATGGTTAAACCATTTCAATGCAAGACTTTACCTTGTGGAAAATCGATAAACTATTGCAAGCAAGCGGCTTGTAAAAACAAGGGGGGAGGGGGGGTACCCTACCGGTGCCAGTGCATCCCCCAGCCAAGATACTTGCTCGCAGCCTCGTACACGGGCGCAGCCGTCGTCGAAAAGTTCGCCGCGACATGGTGCTCAAAGCCGTTCTCACAGATGTACCGCAGTAGCTCCTGCATCTTCGGAATCTCGACGACGCCAGCGCCGCCAAAGGTATTCAGCGGATCGTCGGTGAACTGCCCTTCGCCAACATACCCCGCGATGCGGCCCTCAAAGTCGAGCGTCGAGAAACGCGCGAAGCTCATCGCCCCGGCCTTTACTGTGCCGTCGAGTGTGCCGTGCGTGTTCTCCTTGCCGACAGTGCCGGCGATGATGAGCTGGTAATCCATCTTCACGCCCTGCTTGAAGAAGTGCTTCGGCAGATTCGAGCAGTGGAAGCAGACGGCCTTGTTCGGGTTATCGCCGTAGTTGTTGTTCCAGTCAAGCAGCGCCGAAGGAGTTTCACTTGCAAGCGTCAGCGCATACATGCTCAGCGTGCCCAGCACGTCCACCTCGCAGGCCGAAGGAATCAGGCTCTCGCTCATCATGCTCATCA
The DNA here is from genome assembly GCA_963741395.1 of uncultured Acidobacteriaceae bacterium. Classification (GTDB taxonomy): domain Bacteria; phylum Acidobacteriota; class Terriglobia; order Terriglobales; family Acidobacteriaceae; genus Edaphobacter. The sequence goes on along the minus strand of CAVUHV010000005.1, from coordinate 25,846 downwards.
CCGTGCAGGGAACGATGCCGAGATACTCCTCGATCGAGGTCCAGCACTGCACCGCGCTGATCGTGAGTTCACTGGCGGCCATCCAGTGGTCGATCACGGCGCCAAGCTTCGCCATCTTCATCAACGCAGCTTCGGGAGTGTCGCCGATCGGGATGTATTTCCTGATCGCCGCCAGCTTCGCCTGCGCAGCATCGTCGTTGTCGTTCATCCGGCCGATCCGGCCCATCACCTCGCTCAGATCGAGCGTCTCAACCGTAATGCCCGACTTCTCCAGCAGCTTCTCCGAATAGCGAACCGTGTTGAACGCCGTAGGACGAGCGCCAATCGCGCCGATGCGAAGGTTCTTCAAACCCTTCACGATGCGGCAGACCGCGGTGAACCACGCAAGATCAGCCTTGAACTCCTCCGAATCAGGAGCCTCAGTATGCAAACGCGTCAGCGAGTAAGGAATGTCGTACTGCTTCAGGCTGTTGCAGATCGACATCTTTCCGCAGAAGCTGTCGCGCCGGTACGCAATCGACATCTTGCTCGCGGAGTCAGGAGTCGCCTGGATCAACACCGGCACCCGCAGATCGGACAGTCGCAGAGCGTCGGCAAGTCCGCGTTCCTCGCCGAAGTTCGGCAGCGTGATGATGATGCCGTCGATCTCGGCCGCGTGCTTCTTGAACAACGCGGCGCACTTCTTCGCGTCTTCGTAGGTCTCTACCGCTCCGTGCGTCGTCTCCTCGGGAGAAAGCACAACCGGCTTGATGCCCGCAGCTTCAAGAGCCGCAATCATCTCCAGCCGCCCACTCGTCGCCAGATGGCCGGGAAAGAATCCCCGATTGCCCACAATTACGCCCAACGTCATCTGCTTACCCATCTCTCTACCAAACCTCTCTTACCCACGAGGGGCGATTCATTAGTTTGATATTCTCGCAACCCGACGGCATGAGCAACGCGGGCCGATCAGAACAACTTATGCTTGGGAAAGAATCGAATCGAGTAGAAGGCGCCGAGACCTGTCATCAGCAAACCCCACCACAAGGTCGGATGCAGCTCTGCCAGCACCGTCGCAGGAGGATGATGCAACTCAAGAAGCCCAGTAATCACCAGAACGACTCCATAAGCCAGCAGAAGAATCCCGCAAAAGAACCAGATCGACAACTCGGCCGACTCTACATCACGCTTCTCAGTCATACCATCTCCTACCAGAAGATCAGGTTAACAATAAAGAACACCACGATGACCACACACGCCCAGAAGATCGGTTTCTGCCAGAGTGTCTTCGCCCCATCATCCGGAATCGGAGTCACACCATACACAAGGCCCGAGAGCTGCTCCCGAGGCACAGGCTTTGTCAACATGCTCACGACTACGGTCACGACGACGCAGATGATCCAGCTCCACAGCGCGCGATACATGTTCTCCGCCATGGGTTTGGCGTACGGGCTAAGCGCGATGTACCGCAGCGCGCTCGGATCGCGCTGCACCCATGCAAACATCCCGATGGAGGAGCCAGTCCCCGCAAGCAACCCCCAGAAGCCGCCTGCGTGCGTCGCGCGCTTCCACAGCATGCCCAGGATGACCGTTCCGAAGAGCGGAGCGATAAAGAAGCTGAACAGCGCCTGCACGTAGTCCATGATGCTCGCCGCGTTCATCACAAGGTAAGCCGTGCCGATGCTGACCAGCATGCCGACCACTGTCGATATGCGTCCCATCTGAACGTAATGCTTGTCGTCCGCCTTCTTGTTGATGAAGGCGCCGTAGATGTCGTACGTCCAAACGGTGGAGAAGGCGCTCACGTTGCCGGCCATGCCGCTCATGAAGCCTGCGACCAGAGCGGTAATGCCAAGTCCGAGCAGACCCGGCCCGCAGTAGCGGATCAGCATCAGCGGAAGCACCTCGTTGTAGCTGTGCTGCCCGGTCGACGCGGCGATGCTCTCGGGCACAAGGTGCATCAGGCTGCCGTCGGGATTCTTCAGCACCGAGAGCGCGAGCAGTCCGGGCAGGATCACGATGAACGGCACCGCCATCTTGAAGGCGGAGCCAATCACGGGAGCCATCTTCGCTGCTCGCAGGTTGTGCGCGCTCAAAACACGCTGCACGACAAGAAAGTCCGTCGTCCAGTAGCCAAAGCTGATGACGAACCCAAGCCCGAAGACGATGCCGGTCCAGTGCACGCCCATCGGATTGTCCTTGAAGCTGCCGAGCGTACTCCACAGATGCGTATAGTCCGCGCCGACGTTTGCCGAGATCTGCGCCTTCAGGTTCGTCCAGCCGCCGGCCTCGATCAGGCCGAGGATTGGAATCATCGCCGCGCCCGCCCAGATCAGTACGAACTGCAGCACCTCGTTGATGATGGCCGACCGCAATCCGCCCAGCATCACGTACAGCGCAACCGTGCCCGCGCCAACCCAGATGGAGAAGGTGATGTTCCAGCCCAGCACGGTCTGCATCACGACGGCCATGGCGAACATATTGACGCCGCTCATCAGGATGGTCATAAGTGCAAACGAAATAGCCGAGAGCCCGCGCGCTGCCTCGCCGAACCTCAGGTGCAAGTATCCCGGGACCGAGTGTGTCTTCGAGATGTAGTAGAACGGCATCATCACGATGCCAAGGAAGAGCATCGCCGGAATCGCGCCGATCCAGTACCAGTGTGTCGCCAGAATGCCGTACTGATACGCCGAGCCCGCCCAGCCCATCAGCTCCAGCGACCCAAGGTTGGCAGAGACAAAGCTCAAGCCGGCGATCCACGCCGTCATCTCACGTCCGGCGAGGAAAAAGTCTTCGCTGGTATTTGCCTTGCCCTTCGCGTAGAAGCCGATAAATACAACCAATGCGAAGTAGAGGACAAGAATCAGTATGTCAACAGGGGAGAGGCGCGTCAGTTGCTTGCTGCTCATCAAAAAAAACGCAAGGAGAAGCTGCATTCGTTCAAGACCAGGCAAACGTAGTCCGCCCTATAAGCGGCCAATCGCCCACACCCTTCAATTGAAATACACTGTGCGGCATTCATGCACAGAGGAATGCCGAACGTTGAAACTATACATCAATGAATTTCTTGCTGGCCAAGAAGAAATTCCATAAGTGAGCACAATTCTCAATGGCGAATCGTTTTAGCTTGTCCGTTGCTTGCCGGACTGCAGTCGCAGCGTCGTCAAAATGCCATCTACTCACGCGGTGATGCTGGCCGTCGGAGCACCCGATCCTGACAACTTTGGCCACATGATCTGCGCCGCCAGCACAACAAGTGCTACCCAATAGAGGTCCGCGCCCAGCAGATGCATGATCTGCATCCACACAGGAGCCAGCAGCAGCACATCCACCAGTCCAAGAATGAATTGCACTCCGAGCAGAGTGAGTACCGCGTTCGACAGTTGGCGCATTCCCATGTGCTTGGCCTGCAAAACTGCCCAGATGACAAATGCGGCGGCAATCAGCGCACTGGCCGGATGCACGCCTCGCAACCGCAACAGCAGAGGCGAACTTGAAGACAGGTCCTGCGCCATCGCAGCGCGCAAGGACGAGGCAGGGAAAAGCGTGTCCCCAAGCGCCGCCAGAGATCCGCTCACCCCGACTACCATCGTCGCGGCCAATCCAGTGACGACCCATGCAACATTCGCTCCGCGCACGCGAAGCTCGCGCGTCATCTTTCCTCCTCCCAACATCACCGCCGTGAGCGTCAACGCGGCCAGCAGCAGAAGAGTGTTACTCAGGTGGATGGAGAGCAGCACCATACGGCCCGGCGATTGGTTGCCGGTCACGTATCCGAGCTTCACCAGGAGAGCGCCGAGGAATGCTTCATTGATCAGGAGCACGGTCGATGCCACGGCTGCCGCACGCGCTGCGTGGCCCTTCACCGTTGCACGAAATATCCACACGAGTAGACCAAGCACAGCAAACGTCTCTGCGCCTGTCATCATACGATGGGTAAACTCGATGACGGTGTCGACTCGCGGCGAGAGCGGAACCACTTCGCCGTTGCATAGAGGCCAATGATTCCCGCATCCAGCGCCCGAACCCGTCGCGCGTACCAGCGCGCCCCACAAAATGACGAGGATGCTGTAGCCGACGACGAGCCACGCATACCGTACTAGCGTGCGAGGCACCTGCTTCAGCGTCATCGCAGTTGTTGTGGTCATGGGAATATTCTACGAGCGCACAGGGCTATCCGCTCGCCAGCTCCTTGGCTCGCTGCGTGGCGCGCTTGACGGCCTTGATCAACGTGACGCGCAGTCCGCCCTCTTCGAGTTCCAGAATGCCGTCGACCGTGCAGCCTGCGGGAGTAGTCACGGCATCTTTGAGAAGTGCCGGGTGATATCCGGTCTCCAGCACCATCCTTGCTGAGCCCAGCGTCGTCTGCGCTGCCAGCAGTGTTGCCACATCTCGCGGAAGGCCCACGTTGACGCCAGCTTCCGCCAGCGCCTCGATGATGATGTAAATGAACGCAGGCCCGGAGCCGGAGAGTCCGGTCACGGCGTCCATGTGCTTCTCGTCGACGATTACAGTGCGACCGACCGTCTGGAATATCTTCTGGGCAACGGCCATCTGTTCAGTCGTGACGAACCTGCCTGCGCACAACGCCGTGATGCCAGCAGCCAGCATGGCGGGTGTATTCGGCATGGCGCGGACCACGCCCAGGTCGCAGCGTGCGGCCTCTTCGATACTTCGCGTCTTCACCGAAGCGGCGAAGGACAGCACCATCTTCTCCGGAGACAACGCTGGGCGAATGTGCTCGATCAGTGTCGGCACCTGTGTCGGTTTGACGCCCAGCAGGATGACGTCTGCTTCGTGCGCCGCCGCCAGGTTGTCTGTCGTCACCTCGACGCCGAACTGCGCCGAGAGCGCCTGTGCCCGCTCAGCGTGATGCACCGTCGCAAAGATCTGCTCTGTGGAGACCAGGTTGTTCTTGAGAAATGCCTGCAGCAGGATGCCGCCCATCTTGCCGGTACCAAGAATAGCGACCTTCAACCCCGGCATCGCAGGAGCCGGAGTCATCAACTCATAGATTTCTTCGCTCATTCCAAAAGGCTACCAGACCTGGCCTTACTTGCTCTTCTGTGTTGCGATCCAGCGGTCCACCTGCTGTTCCAGAACATCCATCGGGAGTGCGCCCGAGTCCAGTACCAGGTCGTGGAAGGCCTTGATATCGAACTTCGGTCCTAAAGCTGTCTCGGCCTTCTGCCGCAGCTCAAGAATCTTCAACTGCCCCATCTTGTATCCGAGTGCCTGACCGGGCCACGCAATGTAGCGGTCCACTTCAGCCTGGATGTCGATCTCGTCGATCCCCGAGTGGTCGTGGAAGAAGTCCACCATCTGCTGCCTGGTCCAGTGTTGCGAGTGAACGCCTGTGTCTACTACAAGCCGAATCGCTCGCCAGATATCGGCCTGCAGGCGTCCGTAGTCGCTGTACGGGTCCTGATAGAAGCCGATCTCTTTGCCCAGCCGCTCGCTGTAGAGTCCCCAACCCTCGGTGTAGGCCGTGTAGTAGGAGTGCTTGCGGAATTCCGGCAATCCCGTCAGCTCCTGAGCGATGGAGATTTGCAGGTGATGCCCGGGGATTCCCTCGTGATAGGCCACAGCCTCGACCGATGCCAGCGAACGCTCCGCGTAGTTGTAGGTATTTACGTACACGCGACCCGGCCGGCTGCCGTCGGGAGTGCCCTCGTCGTAGTACGCGGGAGCCTGATCCTTCTCGATAAATGCCGGAACTGGGATGACCTCCAGCTTCGCCTTCGGCAGCGTTCCAAACAGTTCCGGCAGCTTCGGCTGCATCTGGGCGATGTAACCCCTGTAGGCATCGAGCAGCGCATCCTTCGACGTCGGATGCTCCTTCGGATTTGTCTTGAGAGCGGCGTTGAAGCTCTTGATATCGGCGAATCCAAGCTTCTTAGCAATCGCCAGCATCTCCGCCTCGTCGCGCTTCACTTCATCCAGCCCGATCTGATGAATTTCCGCGGCGGACTTGTTCATCGTGGTGCTTTGACGTATGCGGAACGCGTAGTACGCGTCGCCATCGGGAAGCGCCCACACTCCCGGGTCTTTCCTCCCGGCGGGGATGTACTGGGCCTTCAGAAACTTCGCAAACCGCTGGTACATCGGCAGCACGTCGGTGCTGATCTCATCCAGTACCTCGCCTGAGATCCTCTTCTGGTCCGCAGCGCTGATCGTCTTCGGGAACTTCTTCAAGGGCAGAGCAAAAGGGCTGTCTTCGGGCTTCTGGCCGGCGAGCGTCTGAGTCTGAGTCAGGACCTTTTCCAGCAGATACGCAGGCGGTACGCGGTGCTCGTCCATGCCGAGATCCATATTCGTCATGTTCTGCGAGAACACCCGGGGAACCTGCTTGAGCCGCGCGATGTAGTCGTCGTAGTCCTTGACGGTGTCGAAGGGCAGCTCGCTCACAATTCGCGGGAGACTCGTATGAAAGCCGCTGAACTGGTTCACCGGCATCTCCCACTCTTTGAAGCGCGCAGCCTCCTGATTGTCGGTGAGTTCGCTGAGCATCAGCGTCTTCGAGAGCTGCTCCTGTTGCGACAGTCCTGTTGTGTCGATCTCGCCCAGCCTCTCGATATAAGTACGCCCTCTCGCCAGCGAGGCGTTGACCTCAGCAACTGAGTAGTCCGAGAGTTGATCGTTGTACCGCTTGTCGCCGAGCAGAGAGGCAGTCTCCGGCGAGTGCTTCATCCGGTCCTGCCAGATATCGGCAAACAGATCTGAGAGTGCCTTGCTGCGCGCGGCAGGAGTAGCCGGGGCTGCCGTCGGAGCCTGCGCTCCAAGGGGGAGGCTCGTACAGCAGGCGAGCATGGAACTACCTAGAACTAGAACCGAAATCTTTCTACACAACATCGAGGCCATACCTGCCAGTGTATCGTGCAGGTCGTCGTCGTCGCAGTGCTCATCGCCCCGCTGAACATCCATCGAGCATGCGATACAGCGTCGACCGGCTGATCCCAAGCACCTCCGCAGCCTTCACTTTGTTCCCGGCGCAGTTCTTCAGGACTTGTTGTACATGCTGCTCTACGACATCCTGCAGTCTTGCGTGCGTCGGCAGGATAGTAGTCGCGGGCACTTGCTTTAGCTCTCGCAACGATGTGAGGTTGTTCGCTCGCAGGATCGCGTCCTCGCACTGCAGCACTCCGTTGCGTATCACGTTCTCCAACTCGCGAACATTTCCTGGCCAGGAATGAGCAAGGAGCCGCTCCATGGCATCATCGGCGAAGGCGTAGATGCGACGTCCATACATTGTCGCAAAGCGGCTCAGAAAGTAGGCTGCGAGTGATGGAATGTCCTCTGTGCGGCCGCGCAGCGGCTCCACGACGATCTCCACCGTCGCCAGGTAGTGGTAGAGGTCCTGCCGGAACCGGCCCGAGGACGCCAGTGCGCGCAGGTCCTCGCTGGTCGAAGCAATGATTCGCTGAGACCTTTTCTTTTTGCATATCGAAAGTAGCCGAGACTGGAGCCTGAGTGGCATCTCCTCGATTCCGTCCAGGAAAAGGGTGCCTTTGCTTGCGGCGTTCATCAGGCTGAGAAGCCAGTCTGCGTCTGTGCCTTCTGCCATCGCATCTTCGAGCGACGCCGCGTGGCACGCGACAAACGGCCCGTTGGCTCCCGGGCTGCTTCTGTGCAGAGCCCGGGCGGCGAGCTCCTTGCCGGTACCTATCTCTCCACGAACCAGCACAGTGCGAAAGAGGGGCCCGATTCTTTTCGCCTGCAGGCGCAGCCGCTGCATCGCTTCTCCATTGCCGACCATCTCGAAGGCAGAGCCGGATGAGCCGGGGCTGGTCGGCTCGGGAGTGTGGTGAGGCGCCGGAAAGGCGAGGACGTGACGTTGGCTCGACATAGTCTCTCCCTATATCGGCAGTTCTCCGCGGCATATGAACGGGTTAAGCGACGAAGGCCAGAGACTGCAACCGGCAGCCTCTGGCCTGCGAACCTTGTTGAAGAGAACTTATCTTAGGCGGTCGTCTTCGCGCAGTAGGTGTCGAACGCACGCGCCAGTTCCTGTGCGATCGCCGGGGCCGTCGAGGTCTCGATCGCCGAGCGCTGCATCAGGTACACCAACTGTCCGTCGCGAAGAATCGCAATCGCCGGGGATGTCGGAGGATGTCCCTGAAAGTAGCTGCGCGCCTTCTCGGTCGCCTCGCGGTCCTGGCCCGCGAACACCGTCACCGAGTGGTCCGGCGTATTGGTGTGTTGCATGGCGAGCCGAACACCGGGACGCATCTTGCCCGCCGCGCATCCGCAGATCGAGTTCACCACCACCATCGTGGTTCCCGGCTGCGCGACCGCCGCATCCACATCTGCCGCCGTGCGGACTTCCTTCAGCCCGGCGCGGGTCAGCTCCTCGCGCATCGGAATCACCATAATCTCTGGATACATATGTCTCCCTTTAGAAAACGAAAGCTACTCCCTCATTGTAGCTATCTTCCGTGCCGGCACGCCACCTCTCAGGATTCCCTGCTAGTCGTCGCTTGATAACTTCTTCGCCCTGAAAGGCTTACTCTGTCCTCCTCGAGGGAAATCCGTGTAAAGCTCGTCTCTGTTGTACCCTCAACGCGTGCAGTCTTCCACGATTCAAATTCAACAGGATATCCCGCTCGCCCCATTTACCACCTTCCGCATCGGCGGCCCGGCCGGCTTCTTTGCAGAGATCACCACCGAGGCAGCCCTTCTCGATGCGATCGCCTTCGCCCGCCAGCGCGCCCTGGCGATCTTCGTACTCGGAGGCGGCAGTAACCTGCTCGTCAGCGACTCCGGCTTCGGCGGTCTCGTCCTCCACGTAGCACTCGATACTCCGATACAGTTCTCGCGCACCGGCCCATCGATCGAGTGCACGGTAGCCGCAGGCGTCGAGTGGAACGCTTTCGTCCTCGCCGCCTGTGAGCAGGGAATCAGCGGCGTCGAATGCCTCGCCGGCATCCCCGGTTCCGTCGGTGGAACACCAGTGCAGAATGTGGGCGCCTATGGACAGGAGGTTTCAGAGACCATCACCTCAGTTCGGGCCCTCGATCTCGCAAACAACACCTTCGTCGAACTCTCCAACGACCAGTGCTGCTTCGCCTACCGCCGCAGCATATTCAACTCCACCCACCGCGGCCGCTACATCGTAACCGCCGTTACTTTCCGCTTCGACGCCGCCGCGAAACCCCGCCTCACATACGCTGATCTCACTCGCCACTTCGGCGAAGCGCAGCCCACGCCCATCGAGGTCTATCATGCCGTCCGCGAGATACGTCACCGCAAAGGCATGCTTCTCGTCGAAGGCGAGCCCGACTGCCGCAGCGCTGGCTCCTTCTTCAAGAACCCAGTCGTCCCGGAGTCCACGCTTGCAACGACTGCGGCAACGCTGAACATAGCCTCCGACCAGGTCCCCCACTGGCCAGCCGGGACGGGGCAGATCAAGCTCCCCGCCGCATGGCTGCTCGAACGAGCCGGTTTCACCAAGGGATTCGCAATGGGAAACGCCGGTATCTCCTCGCGCCACACGCTTGCGCTGATTAACCGAGGCAACGCCGCGGCGGAAGACATATTCGCGCTTCGCGATGCAATCCGAGAAAAAGTACACCAGCTCTTCGGCATCACGCTGGAGCAGGAGCCCGTTCAGTTAGGCGCGTGATCGCTCACCGCGAAGTTGCTCCAGCAGGCGCTCGCGCTCGTCGGCCAGAACCCCATCCACCGGTCCTTGCTGCACCACTCTGCCATCGGCAATCTTGATGACTTCCGCATCCAGCAGGAACGCCTCGCCGACATCATGCGTCACGCTGAGCACGGGAATCCTGCGCTCTCGAAGCCAATCCCGCAGATCGGTGGCGAGGACATCCCGCAAGGCAGCGTCCATGCCCGCAAACGGCTCATCAAGCAGCAACAGCCGCCGCTGCGAGGTGTAATCGATAGCAGTCGCAACCGCACGAGCAATCGACACCCTCTGTCGCTCGCCTCCGCTCAATCTGGAGACGTCAACATCGGCCAGGTTCTTCAGGCGAAATCGCTCAAGAAGACCGTCCACCCAGTCATCCGCGTCCTCTGGCTTTAGCTGCATGCCGTATCTGACGTTCTTCCTCACGCTTCCCGGAAATAGAAACGCCTGCTGAGCCGCAATCCGAACGTGACGGAGATGCGCAGGAATCCAGACTCCTGCGGCGCGATCGAACATCACCTGTCTGCCTTCGCCATGCAGCGTAATCGCGCCACTTGCGGGCCGAACAAACCCCGCAATCGCCCGAAGGATCGTTGTCTTCCCGCTACCTGAAGGCCCGAACAACACCGTCCACGGCTGCGTCAGCGAGAATTCAACATCGAGCAGAACCGCCCCGGCGCGATGCCTAATCTTCACCGCCAGCAGGCTATCGGACAATGTCGACCTGCCTTCCATCCGTCCTCCGCACAGCCGGCAGAAGATAGATCCCCAGGAGCGCGGCCATCGCAAACCCCACCAGTACCAAAGCAGTCCGGCTTGCGGCCGCGTAATTGCCATCCTGAACCAGGTCGTAGAGGGAGATGGAAAGTGTCCGCGTCCTTCCCGGAATGTTTCCACCAAGCATCAACACGACGCCGAACTCGCCGACCGTGTGGGTAAAGGCCAGCACAGTGCTCGTCAGCAGAGACGTCCGCGTCATCGGCAGCACGACCGAGAGAAACACTTTTGCCGGAGATGCGCCCAGCCCTGCAGCCGCTTCGATGTAGCCCTTCTCCACAGCGCGAAACCCCGCCACCAGCGGCTGCACCGCAAACGGCAGGCTGTACAACACCGACCCCACCAGAAGCCCGCCGAAGCTGAATGCCAGCGGATGCCCGAACACTTTCATCAGAAATCGGCCCGGCCACGTTAGCGGCCCCAGCATGACCAGCAGATAAAATCCCAGCACCGTCGGCGGAAGCACAAGCGGCAACGCGACCACAGCCTGCACCGCTGCTCGCGCAAATCCTCTCCCCGATGCGATCCACCACGCGAGCGGCAGCGCCACCACCAGGAGAATCGCCGTCGTGCTAGCTGCCAGTTGCAGCGTCAACCAGAGCGCCTCAATATCCATACAGCGCCAGTCTATACACTCGTGCTGCTCCAGCGGATACTCGTGCTACTTCACCGGGGCCAGTCCCATCCCGGGTAGCATCGCCTGCACCTTCTGCGTGAGCAGCCAGTCCAGAAAGGCATGAGACTCCGTTCTCTTCTCCGACTTTGCCATCACGACCGCGCACTGCAGAATCGGCGGATATATATCTTCTTGCACTCGCACAAAGCTTCCCACCTCCTTGAAGTGCGCCGAACTCGCCCCCGTGAGTGAAATAAGTCCCAGTTGTGCATTCCCCGACTCCACAAACTGCGCCGCCTGCGCGACATTTTCGGCAATCACGAGGTGAGGAGCGACCGTATCGTACATGCGCATACTCTTCAACGCCCTCTCTGCCGCCAGTCCATACGGCGCATGCAGAGGATTGGCGATCGCGACCCGCGTTACACGCTTATCTGTCAGGCTGTCTATCGTGATCGGCTGCAATGGCGAATCCTTGCGGGCCCACAGCACGAGCGTGCCTTTGGCGTACTGCGTCGGAGCCGTCCCATCCGCAAGCCCCGCCGCGACAATCTTTTCCGGATTGATGAAATCCGCGCTCAGGAAGACATCGATCGGAGCCCCATTCAGAATCTGCTGCGCCAGCGTGGACGACGAGCCGAAGCTCACAATCAGCTTCACTCCGCTGGCCTTCTCGTACGCGTCGGCCAGCACAGGCATCACCGGCTGCAGGTCGGCCGCTGCTGCCACGTGCAATTCGTTCTGTCCGAATGCATCCGTCGTGCTTAAGCACGCGCTAAACATCAGTACGAGATACACCAGCGCGACTCGAGTGATCCCCGCGCCCTGTTCCCCGAGCCCTCGCATGCGATACCCTAGCCTGAACGATGAAAGTTGCGACACATCAGCTCCGATGCATAGATTGCGGCGCCAGGATTGCCGGCAGCGCTGTAAACAGCATATTTCGCTGCCCCGCATGTAACGGTCTGTATGACGTCATCTACCCCTGGTCGTCCATTCCCAACGGAGACACTCCAGCGTCCGACAGCAAGCTGCCGAACGCATCCGCCCTCCGCTGGCTCTGGCAGGAGCGCCGCACCTCCAGCCTGGCGGAAGACCAGTCCGGAGTCTGGCGTTTTCGCGACCTTCTTCCCATCGTCGACGACCCCGAGAAAGTTGTCACCCTCCGCGAGGGCAATACACCTCTGTACGACCTTCCGCGCTGTGCAAAGATCGCGGGCATCGACTGGCTCCTCGCCAAGCATCAGGGCATGAATCCCACGGGCTCCTTCAAAGACACCGGAATGACCGCCGCGCTCTCCGTCGCCGCCGAGCGAGGCTTCGAATGGGTCGCGTGCGCCTCCACTGGCAACACCTCGGCCGCCATGGCCGCCTACGCCGCCCGGGCGGGCCTTCGCAGCATCGTCTTCATCCCCGAAGGCAAGATCGCCTGGGGCAAGCTCTCGCAGTCGATGGACTACGGCGCGCTCACCATCCAGCTCCGCACCGACTTTGACGGCTGTGTGCGCGTCCTCACCGACCTTGTCACCCGGTTCCCGATCTACCTGCTCAACTCAGTAAATCCTTACCGCCTCGAGGGCCAGAAGACCCCCGCCTTCGAACTTCTCGAGCAGCTGGAGTGGCAGGTTCCCGAACATGTCATCGTTCCGGGCGGCAATCTCGCCAACAGCTCCGCCCTCGCTAAGGGATTCACGGAGATCCACCACCTGGGCCTCATTCCGCGCATCCCGAAGATCAGCATCATCCAGGCCGAGGGCGCCAACCCGCTCTACCGCAGTATTCAGGAGAACGGCGGCAAGGAGCTCATCCCCGTCAAAGCCAACACCCGCGCCTCTGCGATCCGTATCGGCAATCCTGCCTCGTGGAAGAAGGCTCTTCGCGCCCTGCGGACCAGCGGCGGCTGGTGCGAGCAGGTCTCAGAGCAGGAGATCGCTCTCGCCAAGGCCGAGATCGGCGCCGAGGGCGTAGGCTGCGAGCCTGCCTCCGCCGTTACGCTCGCCGGCCTCAAGAAGCTGGTCGCACAGGGCAAGGTAGGCAGGGAAGAGCGGACCGTTCTCATTCTCACCGGCCACACCCTCAAGGACTCCGACTACACGATCCACTACCACCGCAATGAGCTCTTCACCGAAGAGGAACAGGAGCAGCTCACGGCTGCGGAAAAGGCCCAGCACGCTGCTCTGCGCAAACCCCCGATTGTTCTCGATGCCGACACCGACGTCGTCTTCCGCGAGCTCGAGTCCTACATGAAGCAGACGCAGTTCGTATGAGTACTCCGCAAGCTCCGTTGCACCTCCGCCTGCCAGCCACCTCGGCCAACCTTGGCCCGGGCTTTGACTCTCTTGGCCTCGCCATGGCCCTTTACCTCACCATCGACGCATCCATCTCTCCTGACGTCTTCTCGATCGAAGCCACTGGTCGCGACGCTGAGCAGTGCTCCGTCATGGAGAACAACCTCATCTTCACCACCTACGTCGATATCCTCGCCGATGCGGGTAAGATGGCCCCTCGTCTCCATCTCCGCCTCCAGAATGAGATCCCGCTTGGCATGGGTTGTGGCTCCAGCGCTGCGGCGCTTCTTGCCGGAGTCTTCCTTGCCAACTACTTTGGTAAGCTCGGCTGGACCAGCCAGCAGGTACTCGAAGAGGCATGCAGGCGCGAGGGCCATCCGGACAATGTAGCCGCATGTTTTTGCGGCGGGATGACTGTCTCGGCTAACACAAAAACTGGCGTAAAAACAGCTACTTATACGGATAATCTCAACTGGAAGCTTCTCCTTGCCGTGCCCTCGGCGAGCCTCTCGACCAAGAAGGCCCGCGCGCTGCTCCCCGAGCGCTATTCCCGCGCCGACTCTGTCGCCAACATTCAGGCCACAGCTTTGTTAGTCTCCGCATTCGCACTCAACCGCGGCGATCTACTGCACGCTGCAATGCAGGACCGCATTCATCAGCCGTACCGCATGCAGGCTTGCCCACTGTTGCCGCACCTATTGCCACTCTCCGGTACGCACGGTGTACTCGGTGTCGCCCTCAGCGGGGCAGGCCCGTCCGTACTCCTGATCGCGGACAAGTCGACAAGTACCGCCCATCTGCCTGCCATCATTCGTGAGGCTGCCGGCGATCCTTCGCTGGAGATCATCGAATCGGCGATCTCTATGGGGGCACTTCAACACCCTTCGTTAGCTGTAACACTCTAAAGCACTTAGTGAAAACTATACCAACAAGGTAACTATCCTGAAAAGTTACCTAAGATTTCTTTACGTTTTTATCATTCACCCGTAACTTAGCGCTTGTGGGCAGTTCTGGGGAGGGCTGCTACGCCGCCCGTTGACCTCTCGCAACAGAGAGGTCCGGGCGTTTACTCTTTAAGGTCGAAATCGGAAATTCCCGGTTTTCAACAGCATCTGGGTCAACTGAAACTACTACGACTGTCGTGCATCTATTATTGTGATGATTGCGCTGCACGGATTGGGTGGCGATACAGAGCATTCTGGAGGAAAGATACATGGCAGGTCAGTTCGTAACGGAAGTCAACGACGCCAACTTTGAGAAGGACGTCCTACAGTCGGAGCAACCCGTACTCGTAGATTTTTGGGCAGCATGGTGCGGCCCCTGTCGCGCTCTCGCGCCGGTAGTCGACGAGGTTGCAAGCCACTATCAGGGCAAGCTCAAGGTCATGAAGATGGACGTTGACGCGAACACCGCGACCCCAATGCGTTATGGCATTCGTGGTATCCCCGCGCTCCTGCTCTTCAAGGGCGGCAAGGTCGCAGAGCAGATCGTCGGTTATGTGCCCAAGGACACAATCGACAAGTCCGTCGACAAGGTTCTGGCGTAAGCGAACCTGCTTCGCACACGGCCCGGTGATCTTGAATCGCCGGGCCGTTCGTTTCTTTAAGCAGCCTTTCACCGCGAAAACACGGCGCCATACGGTGCACCTGTGAAACCGGTGTAGTCTTGTGGCGAACGAAGGACGTCCGTGATTGAGCGACGACTCAAAACCGTCATTCTCATTTACCTGTGGGGCGCTCTGGTAGAGGACACCCTTCTGTTCATCATCTCCTGGGTCGCGCCTGGGCTCTGGTTCCGAGTCTTTCACCACGGAATCCCCGCCGGCCTTGAGACTGCACTTCTGCGCTGCTCAGGAGGTCAGTGGGCTGCCTTCGCCCTTGGCCAGGCCATCACGCTCTGGCGCTGGCGTCAGAATCCCGTGTGGCTCGCCGTCGCAGCAGGCCTGCGCTTCTCCGACCTCTTCACTGACATCTGTTACGTCCTCGCGGTACCCTCGCTCACGACTATCGGCTGGTTCTTGTTGCTGCCGCCCCCCTTGCTCAATCTCGTCGGAGTGGTGGTCCTCCTGCGTGGCTACCAGCAGACCCAACGAGCAATCCCCCCTGCCGCCTGACGTTACACTGCATCTATGCTCGAGTGGGTGCTATTCCGCGTCATCATGGTGGCCTTTTTCATCCTGGCCAACAGTTTTTTTGTCGCGGCAGAGTTCGCCATCGTCAGCGTCCGTGAGACCCGCATCCAGCAGCTCATCTCCCTTGGGCGCCCAGGTGCTCGCACCGCCCTCAAACTCAAGCACACTATCGACGAGTTCCTCCCGGCGGTCCAGCTCGGTGTCACGCTCGCCGCACTCGCCCTCGGCTGGGTCGGTGAACCCGCCGTCGCCAGTGTGATCCTGCAGTTCGCCTCCACATGGTTTCACGTACTTCCGGAACACGCCCTCGTCTACGCCCACACCATCGCGATTATTCTCGCCTTCGCGCTTATCACTTACTTCGAAGTACTTCTCGGTGAACTGGTGCCGAAATCTCTCGCGCTTCAGCGCGCCGAGCGCATCGCGCTCGCCGTCGCAGGGCCCATGGACGTGTTCATCCGCATCACGCGCCCTGTCGTGAAGTTGATGAACGCCTCGGCCTCGCTAGTGCTCTTTCTCTTTCGCGCTCCTCTGCGCGGAGAAGGAGCGGTTCACTCGCCTGAGGAGCTCAAGCTCATCGCCACCGCTACCCGCCGGATGGGCCTTCTTCCTGCCTTCCAGGAGGAGATCATTCACCGTGCCATTGAGCTCAATCACATCACCGTGCGCGAGATTATGACTCCCCGCGGCAAGATCTTCTCTCTTCCCGCCGACATGGACATCGAACAAGCCAGCGCTCGCATCGTTGAGGAGCAACATTCGCGTGTCCCGGTGTACGACGCCTCTGCAAAGGGACCCAGCTCCGGTCGCGACAACATCATCGGAGTCGTTTACTCCAAGGACATCTCCCGCCTCATGCATCTGCGCTCGGTCGCGCTCTCGCTCGGCGGCAAGGGGTCATCCGGTCTCACGCTGCGCCAGGTCATGCGCTCGGTCACGCTCGTCCCCGAGACCAAACTGGCAATCGAGCTGCTGCAAGAGTTCCAGCAGTACCGCCGACAGATCGCGATCGTCGTCGACGAGTTTGGCTCAACCACCGGCCTCGTCACTGCAGAGGACATCCTCGAGCAGATCGTCGGCGAACTGGACGACGAGTTCGACGTCCGCTCTGCGCTCCCCAGTGCCACCGGCGTCATGTCCCTCGACGGCAGCACCAGCCTGCGCGATCTCAGCACTCAGCTCCGCTGGACCTTCCCGCGCGAGGCCGGCGTCGAGACCCTCGCCGGCTTCCTGCTCGCCCAGCTCGGCCACATCCCAGTCGTAGGCGAGAGCGTCGTCTACGACGGCCGTCTCTACACTGTAGTCGAGATGGCAGGGCATCGCATCAGTCGCGTCCGCGTCGAGCCCGCTGCTTCGCCACTTAGCCTCTCTGAGGCCGAAAGCAGGGAAGCGGCCTCGATATAAGGGTCGTTGACGGGAGGCACGTCATAGAGAATGAAGATTGTCTAAAGAAAGGAACGTGTCATTCTGAGCGGAGCGAAGAACCCCCGCATTTTTTCCAGAGCGCCAAAGCCGCTCGAAGTAGGTACAAAGAGCCACCTCTGGAACCCAATCCGGCGTATCCTTGTCACGCTTCCCGTCCTCTGGGTCGTCGTGTCTGTCGTCTTCCTGCTCATCCATCTTGTCCCCGGCGACCCCATCGTCCAGATGCTCGGCGAGGGAGCCACCGCCTCGGACATCGACACCCTCCGCCACGCCTACGGCCTCGACGCCCCGCTGTCCCAGCAGTACTTTCACTACTGGCGCGGCATCCTCCACGCGGACCTCGGCCAGTCTCTCCGCCTGCACGACTCCGTAACGCACCTCATTCTGCAGCGCTACCCCTACACCCTCGCCCTGACCGTAGCCGCGCTCGTCGTTGCCATCCTCACCGCCATCCCTGCCGGAATCTGGTCGGCGCTCCACCGCAATCGATGGCAGGACCGCACCCTCGGCGTAGTCTCCCTTGTCGGGCTGTCGTTTCCCAACTTCGCTCTCGGGCCGATACTGATTCTCATCTTCTCGATTCGGCTTGGCTGGCTGCCCGTTTCCACTGCAGGCACTGGAGGGACGCTCGACTTCCTTCTTCACCTCATCCTGCCGGCCGTCACTCTCGGCCTCTCACTCGCCGCCATCCTCACTCGCATGGTTCGCACCGCCATGCTCGAAGAGCTCTCGCAGGACTACATCAGGACCGCGCGAGCCAAAGGGCTCACTGAAAACGCCGTCGTCTACCGCCATGCTCTCCGCAACGCCCTCATCCCTGTCCTCACAGTCATCGGACTTCAGTTCGGCTCGCTGCTCGCGGGAGCCATCGTCACCGAGACCATCTTCAGTTGGCCCGGCATAGGACGCCTAACCATCTCAGCGATTTACAACCGCGACTACGCCCTGGTCCAGGGCTGCATCCTTGCGGTCGGCCTCACGTATGTCGCCGTGAATCTCCTTACCGACGTCGGCTACACCATCGCTAACCCACGCATTCGCAATAGCTAAACGCGAGTGCCGATACCTGTGAGATCGGGCCCCCTCTGCAGTTCAGCGTCAGTCCTTCTACCGCGAATGGTGTAGACGGTGGCCCTACCAGCCAAATCGCCAATCCTGTACTGTGAAATAAGAACCATGAAGTACTCTTTCATCCGCGTTCTGTTGCCGCTGGCGTTGCTCGCAGGCTCCGTCTCTCACGCGCAGACCAGGACCTCTGCTCGTATTCCGCTATCTGCTCCGGAGCCAACGTCTCCCCCGGCCAGCAGCTTCCACGACTCCCGCTATGGGGTGTCGTTTGAGACCCCTGTCGGCTGGACCCTCACACGCCGTGACTCCGAAGTAAGCACCTTCGTCAACGATGCCCATACAGCGCCCGCCGGCACCAGAATGCGCGCCGTGGCTACCATCGCCTTCAATCCTCACCCCACCTCGACCTTCAGCGGAGCCCTCTTTTACTTCAGCGTCACTCCGCGCTCCAACGAGCACGACTGCCGCCAGCAGGCCTCGGCCGCAGCCGCGCACATCATCACCACCGCGGAGATCGGCGGCGTCCCCTTCACCCGAGGCTACGACGAGCACGGCAGGATCTGCACCGAGGCCCGAGACGAGATCTATACTGCTCTCCGCAACAACGCCTGCTACCGTTTCGACCTTGTCATCAACTCCTTCTGCGGCGGCGACGTCAGTGGAGTCCGCGAGATCTCCGGAATCGAGCTCGAGTCGGTGCGCAGACGGCTGGAGTCCATTCTCTCCACCGTCCACTTCGACGCAAAGTAGGCTTCAGTCATTCAGTTCGACGATTCGAGCCTCTACAGCCCCATCGCTCACCGTAACCAGCGCCACGGAAACGGGCAACCTGAACCTCCTCGGCCCGGCACTCCCCGGATTGAGATACATCACACTGCCTCGCCTCTCGATCGAAGGCTTATGCGAGTGTCCACTCACCACCACCTGCACGCCAGCCGCGACCGGATCGAGATCCAGCCAGTTCACCGAATGCACCAGATAAAACACCACCCCACCCAACTCCACTATCTCTGTCGCCGGCAACTCCGCACAAGCCCCTGCCACATCCACATTCCCGCGAATCGCCGTCACAGGAGCGATCTCTCTCAGCGCATCCAGAATCCGCGCATCCCCTACATCGCCCGCATGAAGAATATGCTCACACTCCGCCAGCGCTGCCCGTGCCTCAGGCCGCAGCAGACCATGAGTGTCTGAGATAACCCCGATCAACATACAGTCAAGCTAAACGAAGGCTTTGCAGGGAAGCCACGTGCTGGCTCTGCTTAGGGTCATGACTGCGATCCGGATCGATCCTTAACTCCAGCGCCGTCACACCATTCAGCTCCACCTTGTAGTCTTCCAGTTCTTCCGTCGTCCCATGCGGCGAGAAGTTCCACTGCTGCCGCTTCACCTCGCGCAGCGTATCGCCCTGCGTTCCCTTTTGTTGGGCAAAGATGGCAAACTCCTGCGCCCGCTCCGACGCCCGATCCACAAAGTGCACTTGAATCCGCCGTATCGTCTGCGGCTTGTCAAACAACAAGCGAATTACCTGTGGACCTGTCTCTGAGGCTCGCCACCCTGTTGTCACCGTCTTGCCCAGAGCATGCTCAATCGGAAACGCCGGGTCCTCGGACGTCAACTCTACCTGCGCGATGTTCTCAAGATCGAGCCACTCGCCCGCAGCCGCGACGCTCCCTGCTTCTTCAGTCGAAACCAGCTTCTTCCTCACAAGACCCCCTCGAATTACCAGCGCCAAGCATACGCGAACCCTGCCAATGGTGCGGATTTTCCACAGCCAATCCTTGACGCCGCTGTTAGCCTTTAATCAGGAGAGGTTATTTGAGACCCGGCTGCCAGCCGGGTCTTTGCATTTACCCCACAACGAGAGCACCTAAACAGAAGTCCCGACTTATATCCAATTTTATGAATACTTTGCGCAAATTTCGACGGGGAGGGGGTACCTTACAATCCAGCCCGCAGCCGTGTCCTCGGATCCAGATAATCCCGCAGCGCATCGCCGATAAAGTTGAACGAAAGCACGCAGAGCATCACCGCGATCGCCGGAAAGAAGACCAGGTGCGGCGAGTCGAAGAGATGAGACCGCGCATCGTTCAACATCGAGCCCCAGCTAGCCGCCGGTGGCGGAATCCCAAGCCCCAGAAAGCTCAGCGTCGCCTCGGCAAGCACCGCTGCCGCCATTCCAATTGCTGCTTGCACGATCAATGGCTGCACAATGTTGGGCAGAATATGTCGAACGATGATCCGCGTATTCGTCGCCCCGAGCGCCCGGGCCGCCTCCACAAACTCGCGCTCCTTCACGGCCATCACCTGCCCGCGCACGAGCCGCGCGTACCCCACCCACCCGGAGATCGCCAGCGCCACAATCACATTTCCTAGTCCCGGCCCCATGAAAGCGACAAACGCAATCGCCAGCAGAATTCCCGGCAGTGCCAGAAACGCGTTCATTAGGTAGGTCGTGATGACGGTGTCAATCCACCCGCCATAAAACCCTGCAACGCATCCCGCCACTAAACCGACTGCCAGCGACAACCCCACGACACTCACCGCCACCACCAGTGAGATCCGCGCCCCATAAATCGTCCGCGAAAGAATGTCGCGCCCCAGTTCATCTGTCCCGAACCAGTGTGCAGCGCTCGGTCCCACGAGCCGCGCCTTCAAGGCAATCTGGGCCGGATCTTGTGGAGCCAGCCAAGGCGCAAATAGTGCACAAACGAAAAAAATCGCCAGCAACCCCACTCCGATTGCTGCCAAAGGCTGCCGCCTCACCCACCTGCCTGCGCGCGAACTCTCCACGCACACCATCGTATATGCATGGCGCCTGTGGTTCAGCCAAAACCATCAAACCGAATCAGGACGAGAGGAGATTCGTCAGGTTCGTCAGCTTCAACAACTCCTGAATCCGCGGAGTCAGGTTCACCAGCTTCAGAGTGCAATAGCCTTCTCTGATCGCCGATACCTTCAGCCCCACGAGTGTTCCCAGTCCCATGCTGTCCATAAAATCCACATCCGTCAGGTCGATCAGAATCTCGCCGCCCTGAGGAATGATCGGCTTCACAGTTTCCTTCAGCTGGTCCGCAGTCTGACTGATCAACCGCCCGTGACATCGGACGGTAGTGACCTTCACGCCGTTCTCTTCCCGGCTTTCCACGTCACACCGAAACGGAACTTCCATTGTCTCTGCCAAGGAATCTCCTACACGTTCTCAAATTACGGCAATGCTAGCGCAGCCTGGCGAGCGAAGTGTTAAATTCTGGTTATGACGCCTAGCGGCCACGCCACCGACTGTCCCGGACGTGGCTGCCGAACGCAGAGTTACCGAGCCAAATCGTCAAAAGGTAGAATATAAAAAACAAACGCAAGACACTAAATGGCTTGCCCAGTATGGGACCAGTTTGCGAATCCTGATCTACGGCCTCAATTACGCCCCTGAACTCACAGGCATCGGCAAGTACACCGGCGAGATGGCCTCCTGGCTCGCATCCCGGGGGCACGAGGTTCGCGTCGTCACAGCCCCCCCGTACTATCCAGCGTGGAGCATCCGCGACGACTATCGCGGCAAGCTCTACCGCACGGAACGAATTCCCGGCGAACCAGTCGTCTATCGCACTCCGCTCTACGTGCCAGCCAAACCAACCGGCCTCAAGCGCATGGCGCACCTTTTCTCCTTCATGCTCGGCAGCGTGCCTGTAATGTTTCGCCAGTGTTTCTGGCAGCCCAACGTTGTCTTCACCGTCGAGCCCACATTCTTCGGCGCGCCTGTCGCCCTACTCGTCGCCCAGGCCACTGGAGCCGCCTCCTGGCTTCACGTTCAGGACTTCGAGGTCGACGCCGCCTTCGACCTCGGCCTTCTTCCTGCGCACGGTCCGATCCACGCCCTTGGGCTCGGCCTCGAAGAGTTCTTCACACGCGCCTTCACTCGCGTCTCCAGCATCTCTCACAAGATGGTCGAGCGTGCCCTCATCAAAGGCGTTCCCGCCTCGGATGTCACACTCTTTCCCAACTGGGTAGACATCGACGGCATTCACCCGAAAGACCCCACCAGTCCCAACTCCTTCCGCACCGAGCTCGGCCTGCAAAACAAGATCATCCTCCTATATTCCGGCAACATGGGGGCCAAACAGGGTCTTGAACTCCTCGCCCCACTGGCGCAATCCTTCAAAAACGATTCCCGCGTTCACTTCCTCTTCTGCGGTGACGGGGCCTTCCGTCCTACGCTCGAGTCACTGGTCTCCGATCGTCCCAATGTCACTTTACTTCCGCTCCAACCATTCGAGCGGCTCAATGATCTCCTCAACGCCGCTGACATCCACCTTCTCCCGCAGCGCGCTGGAGCCGCTGATCTCGTCATGCCCTCCAAGCTCACCGGCATGCTCTCAAGCGGCCGCCCGGTCATCGCCACTGCCGACCCCGGCACCCAGATCGCCCACGTTCTTAACGGCGAAACCCCTAACGATGCTCGCGGTCTCGTCGTGCCTGCCGAAGATCCGCAGGCCCTCCACTCCGCAGTCCAGCGACTCATCGAAGATCCAGCCCTGCGCGCAAGACTCGGCGCCAACGCACGCCACTATGCCGTCCAGCATTTAGGCAAACAACAGGTCCTCGCTCAATTCGAGCGTGACCTCCAATCTCTCATCTAACTTCCATCAGATAAACTGACTGGAGCCACCCCAGCACGCAAGAAGGAGAGTCGCAGTTTTGAAGAAAGCCCTCATCACAGGAATCACCGGCCAGGACGGAGCCTACCTCGCCGAGTTCCTCCTCGCGAAAGGTTATGAGGTCCACGGCATCAAGCGTCGCACCTCACTCTTCAACACAGCCCGCATTGACCACATCTACGAAGACCCGCACGCGCCACACCCGCACCTCATCCTCCACTACGGCGACCTCACCGACTCCTCCTCACTCATCCACATCGTCCAGAAGGTGCAGCCCGACGAGATTTACAACCTGGGCGCCCAGTCACACGTTCAGGTTTCCTTCGAGCAGCCGGAGTACACTGCTGACGCCGACGCCATCGGTCCCCTCCGTCTCCTCGAAGCCA
The DNA here is from genome assembly GCA_963741395.1 of uncultured Acidobacteriaceae bacterium. Lineage (GTDB taxonomy): Bacteria > Acidobacteriota > Terriglobia > Terriglobales > Acidobacteriaceae > Edaphobacter. Next base: position 2,878 of record CAVUHV010000005.1, on the reverse strand, counting down.
TCCGAATCCTCGGCCTCGAGAAGAAGACGAAGTTCTACCAAGCCAGCACCAGTGAGCTCTATGGTCTCGTCCGCGAGATCCCGCAACGCGAAACAACCCCCTTTTACCCGCGCAGCCCCTACGCCGTGGCAAAGCTCTACGCCTACTGGATATGCGTCAACTACCGCGAGGCCTACGGCATCTTTGCCTGCAACGGCATCCTCTTCAACCACGAATCACCCCTGCGCGGTGAAACCTTCGTTACCCGCAAGATCACTCGCGGCTTGACCCGCATCAAGGTAGGACTTCAGGACACCCTCTTCATCGGCAACCTGGACGCCCGCCGCGACTGGGGACACGCCCGGGACTATGTCGAGATGCAGTGGCTCATGTTGCAACAAGACGAGCCGCAGGATTACGTCATCGCTACAGGCCAGCAGTACTCCGTTCGCGAGTTCATCCAGCGCTGCGCCAAGCTTCTCGACCTCGATCTGGCTTGGCAGGGAACTGGCCTCGACGAGAGGGCTGTCGATCGTTCCGGCAAAGTCATCGTCGCCATCGACCCTCGCTACTTCCGCCCCACCGAGGTCGAAACCCTCCTCGGGGACCCAACGAAAGCTCAATGCGAACTCGGCTGGACGCCGCGCACTTCCTTCGACCAACTCGTCGAGGAGATGATCGGCGCCGATCTCAAAGCCGCTCAGCGCGACGCACTCGTTCGACAACATGGCTTCGACGCCTACAACGTACGCGAGACATAGCACCTAAGAGACAGAACATGGAATCCAACTCCCCCATCTACATCGCCGGTCATCGCGGTCTCGTAGGTTCCGCGCTTCACCGCGAACTCGAACGCTTGGGCTACACCAACATCCTCATTCGCAACCGCGACGAACTCGATTTACTTAACACCAGTGCTGTCAATGATTTTTTCGTAAAAGCTAAACCAAAGTATGTCTTCCTGGCTGCGGCGAAAGTGGGAGGAATTCTAGCCAATAACACCTACCCGGCCGACTTCATCCGCGACAACCTGATCCTCCAGACCAACATCATCGACGCTGCCTACCACAACCAGGTCAATCGTCTCCTCTTCCTCGGCTCCTCCTGCATCTATCCCAAGTTTGCCCCTCAGCCCATTCCAGAGTCCTCACTTCTCACCGGCCCCCTCGAACCCACCAACCGCGCTTATGCAATCGCCAAGATCGCCGGAATCGAGATGTGCTGGAGCTACAACCGCCAATACGGCACCAAGTATCTCGCCGCCATGCCCACCAATCTCTACGGTCCCGGCGACAACTTCGACCTCAACACCTCGCACGTGCTTCCGGCCCTCATCCGTAAAACAACCGAGGCCATCCGCACCAACGCTCCCACCATCACGGTCTGGGGAACCGGAACTCCGCGCCGCGAACTCCTCTATTCTGACGATCTCGCCCAGGCCTGCGTCTTCCTGATGAACCTCGATGACGCCCGCTACAACTCGCTTCTTAATGAAGCTGAACCGCCTCTCATCAACATCGGCACCGGCGAAGACGTTACCATCCGCGAACTCGCCGAAACCGTAGCCGGTGTTCTGGGCTTCCGCGGCCAACTCGTCTTCGACACCGGCAAGCCCGACGGCACTCCTCGCAAACTCATGGACGTCAGCCGTCTCCACTCACTCGGCTGGCGACACACAACCTCGCTCGAAGAGGGCATTCGACGCACATGGGATCAAGTCCGCGAAACCCTCTAGTTGTGCATCTGGAAACTCTCGCAATCTCCTGTAAATAAAATCGTTCCGTCTATATTTGATTATCTGGAACTCCCACAAATGTGGGATTAACCCCATCCCTGCCGCCACCTAGTATCGCAGGTACCTGTCTCCGATATACCATACGGAGCGTTGGGGTGCAGAACACCATGGACCACAACAAGATTTATCGGAATGCCTGCGGCCTTCTCCTCTTTCTGGCCCTCTCTCTGACTTCAGGCCATGCGGTAAAAACCTACGGAAGTCCGAGGAACGTTGCCGAGCAGTTTCTGCTCGCGGCCGCCAATCAGGACCGTGCTGCTCGCGGACTCCGCCAGCTTCAGTTTGACTCCGTCCTTGCCCAGGCGGCTCTCTATCACGCCAATCAGATGGCCGCTCACGACGCAATCTCCCACCAGTTTCCCGGAGAGCCCGATCTGGCATCGCGCGGAGCCAGCGCCGGAGCCCGCTTCTCCGTGATTACTGAGAATGTCGCAGAGGCCCCCGACTCCTCCATCATTCACTCCCTCTGGATGAACTCCCCGGGTCACCGGGCGAACTTGCTCGATCCCACAGTCGAGGTCGTCGGAATCGCGGTCGTTCATCGCAACAACCAGTTCTACGCCGTCGAGGACTTCGCCAACTCCGTCGATGCGCTTTCGTTCGACCAACAGGAGAATTCGGTCGCCAACCTTCTTGCGCAGACTGGCCTTCACGTCATCAATGGCAGCATCAGCAGCAAAATCGCCACCGTCGAAGAGGCCCGCAAGACCTGCGGTATGGAGACCGGATACGCAGGCCAGCACAAGCCATGGTTCATCATGCGCTATACGGTAGACCGGCTGAATCGTCTTCCGGAAGAGCTCGAATCGCGCATCAGCACCGGGAAATATCATCAGGCAGTCGTGGGAGCATGCGCCGACACCGACACAGGCGCGTTTACGGGCTATAACATAGCTGTTTTGTTGTATCCTTAGCGGGATTTTCGCTTGATGTCGCTGTTCATGCAGGGCGAGAACCCGGCTTTGACCCGCGTATCTGCATTTGTTATAAATAAGGCAGCGCAGTGCGTTCCCAACGTGCTCCATAACACTCCTGAGTAGCTCAATGGCAGAGCATTCGGCTGTTAACCGAAGGGTTGTAGGTTCGAGTCCTACCTCAGGAGCC
>CAVUHV010000004.1:0-372076 GCA_963741395.1 uncultured Acidobacteriaceae bacterium | reverse complement strand
CGGAGGCACGTTTGCTATCTCGCTATAATAGACAAATGTGTACAAGGGTTGACTTGCGACTTTGGCATCCCTAACGCCATCAAATTCAAATGACTACAGTTCACCTACATCCTCTTCAGAAGATCCTCAAAAGTCGAATCGCCATCATCGATGGAGCGATGGGTACGACGATCCGTACCTATGGCATGACAGAAGCTGACATCCGCGGAGAGCGCTTCAAAGATTCGAAGAAGGATCTACTGAACAATGGTGACCTTTTCTCCCTGACGCAGCCGAAGATGATCTGTGATATCCACCGCCGGTTTCTGGATGCCGGGGCGGACATCATCGAAACGAACACCTTCGGGGCAACCAGCATCGCCCAGAGCGAATTTTTCGTGGACGATCCTCGGGAGCACGGTGGCCGGAAGAATCCGGAGTTCTACCAAAAGATCGTCGACGATCCGTTCCTCAACGGCTTGGCCTGGGAGATCAATGAGAAGTCCGCGAAGCAATGCCGTCAATGGGCCGATCGTGTTTCGAACGAGACCTCGCGTCAGCGGTTCGTGGCGGGGGCGATCGGGCCGCTAACCGTGTCTCTTTCGAACTCGCCTGATGCGGATGATCCCGGCTTCCGGGTGGTGACGTTCGATCAGGTGAAGAAGGCATACGCACAGCAGGTGCGCGCTCTCATCGCTGGCGGTTCCGACCTGCTTCTGATCGAGACAATCTTCGATTCGCTGAACGCCAAAGCGGCGCTCGTCGCCATTCGGGAGGTGTTCGACCAGGACGGTACGGAGTTGCCGGTGATGATCTCGGCAGCGGTGGGCCGTGGCGGTGAGACCATGATCTCGGCACAGACCGTCGAGGCATTCTGGAACGCGGTTCAGCACGCGAAGCCTCTGTCGGTGGGACTCAACTGCTCCCTCGGTCCCGATCTGATGTACCCATTTCTAGAAGAGCTCTCAGAGAAGGCGGACGTTGCGATCTCTTGCTACCCGAACGCCGGTTTACCGAACCCACTTTCACCGACGGGATTCGACCTGGAGCCCCCGGACATGGCCCGTTATCTGAGCGACTTCGCACGGGGAGGGCTTATTAATATTGCCGGCGGCTGCTGCGGCAACACGCCCGAGCACATTGCGGCAATCGCCAAAGCGTTGGAAGGCCAGCCTCCACGGGCGATTGGGGCAGCGTCCACAAGGGAATCCTACACACTCCTGAGCGAGAGCAGAGCATGAGTGTGGTCGAGAACTTGAGCGTGGCCACGGCCACAGCGACGAAGCCGCTGCGCCTGTCCGGATCGCAGCCGTTCACCCAGCAGGCCGGCGTCTACATCATGATCGGCGAGCGGACCAATGTGGCTGGTTCGCCGAAGTTCGCGAAGTTTATCAAGGAAGGCAAGTATGAGGAAGCGGTAAGTATAGCCCGGCAGCAAGTCGAGAACGGAGCAAATGTCATCGACATCTGCATGGATGAGGGCATGATCGACGGCGTCGCAGCAATGAGCCGCTTTCTGCAGTTGCTGGCGAGCGAGCCCGAGGTCGCCAAGGTGCCCTTTATGGTTGACTCCTCGAAGTGGGAGGTCATCGAGGCGGGGCTCAAGTGCCTGCAGGGCAAGGGCATCGTAAATTCGATCTCGCTTAAAGAGGGCGAAGAAAAGTTCCGCCAGAACGCCGCTACGATTCTCAAATATGGAGCGGCGGTAGTGGTGATGGCCTTCGACGAGCAGGGCCAGGCCGCGACTTACGAGGACAAAATCCGCATCTGCGAGCGCGCTTATCGGATTCTGGTCGACGACGTCGGATTTTCACCCGAAGACATCATCTTCGACCCCAACATTCTTACTGTGGCCACCGGCATGGAAGAACACAACAACTATGCTGTTGACTTCATCAACGCCACGCGCTGGATCAAGGCCAACCTGCCGCACGCGAAGGTCAGCGGTGGCGTATCGAACATCTCGTTCAGCTTTCGAGGCAACAACAAGGTTCGAGAAGCTATGCACTCCGCGTTTCTTTATCACGCTATCGCGGCTGGCATGGACATGGGCATCGTGAATGCCGGCATGCTCGAGGTGTACGAGGAGATTGAGCCTGAGTTGAAGGTGATGGTCGAGGATGTGCTACTCAATCGCCGTCCCGACGCGACGGAGCGCCTGGTGGAGTACGGCGAAACGCTGAAGGCTGCGGGTGCCGGTGCTGTGGCGAGTGAAAAGAAGACCGAAGAGTGGCGCAACGGCACGGTCGAGGAACGCCTCTCTCATGCACTAGTCAAAGGCATAGACACATACATCGAGATCGACGCCGAGGAAGCTCGCGCCAAGCTGGGCCGCCCTCTATTGGTTATTGAAGGCCCGCTGATGGACGGCATGGGCGTAGTGGGTGATCTGTTCGGAGCGGGCAAAATGTTCTTGCCCCAAGTGGTCAAGTCTGCCCGCGTGATGAAGAAGGCCGTGGCTTACCTGACACCGTTCATGGAGGTCGAAAAGGCGGCGATGGTCGCTGCTGGACAAGAGGTCAGGACCCAAGGAAAGATCGTGCTCGCAACGGTTAAGGGCGATGTTCACGACATCGGCAAGAACATCGTCGGCGTCGTCCTTGCCTGCAATAACTACGAGGTGATCGACATGGGGGTGATGGTGCCCGCCGAAAAGATCCTCGAACGCGCGAAGGCGGAGAAGGCCGATGTAATCGGCCTCAGCGGCCTGATCACGCCGTCTCTCGACGAGATGGTGCACGTGGCTCGCGAGATGGAGCGTCAGGGTTTCAAGTTGCCGCTCCTTGTTGGCGGAGCTACCACGAGCCGCGCACACACGGCCATCAAGATCGCGCCGCACTACAGTGAGCCCGTGGTTCACGTGCTGGATGCCAGCCGAGCCGTTCCTGTGACTACCAGCCTCCTGAGCGAAGAAGGAAAGCAAACCTTTGTGGAGCAACATCGCGCTGAGTACGAAGCAGTCCGCAAGGCATACTCTTCGCCGCGCCAGAAGGTCGTCTCCCTCGAGACTGCTCGAGCAAGGCGAACTCCGATCGAGTGGCGTGCCGAAGACCTGCCCGTACCCGCGTTTACCGGTGTGCGCGTGCTGGACAACTTTCCTCTGGCGACGTTGCGCGAGTTCATTGACTGGACCCCGTTCTTCCATACCTGGGGGCTGAAAGGCGTTTACCCCCGCATTCTTGAAGATGAGAAGCAGGGAGCGCAGGCGCGCCAGATCTTCACCGAAGCCAATACTCTGCTGGATCGCATCATTCAGAAGAACCTGATTACGGCACGTGGCGTCTACGGTTTCTTCCCCGCCAATGCCGTGGGCGACGATATCGAGTTGTACACGGATGACAAGCGCGAAAGAGTGCTTGAGCGATTCCACTTCCTCCGTCAGCAAGCAAACAGGGAAGGCAGCGAGCCGTGCCGATCGCTCGCCGACTTCATCGCGCCAAAGGAAATCGGACTGCCCGATCATATCGGTGCTTTCGCAGTGACCAGCGGGATCGGCCTGAAGGAGCTTTGCGACCGGTTCAGGGCCGAGAACGACGACTATAACGCGATCATGGCAGAGGCGATCGCTGACCGCATGGCTGAAGCTTTCGCCGAATGCCTGCACAAGCGGGTGCGAGATGAATGGGATTACGGTTGCGACGAGGGCTTGAGTAACGAGGATCTCATTCATGAGAAGTATCGTGGAATCAGGCCGGCTCCAGGTTATCCGGCGTGCCCGGACCACACCGAGAAGGGCACGATCTGGCGTCTGCTCGATGTGCACACGAACACCGGGATGCTGATTACCGAGTCGTTTGCGATGTGGCCCGGCTCGAGCGTGAGTGGGCTCTACTTCGCCCATCCGGAATCGCGATATTTCAGTTTGGGCAAGATCGACCGCGATCAGGTCGCCGACTATCACAAACGCAAGGGGATGACTGTGGCAGAGGTCGAACGATGGCTCGGCCAAAACCTGAACTACGATCCTGCGGAATAGCGTCCGAACCGGTGATCCTCTGGCCGGAAATAGCTATTTTGGGGGATGCAAGATAAGTTTCTGCACGCGCCAGTTCAGCAGTTCTGCGACAAAGAGCACGTTCTCGGACGGGCACGCGATCTCGTGAATCCAACCAAATTGCTTAAGCTTTTTGCCGGACTCGCCTAGCACGCCCAGCACCTTGCCATCCAGGCTCAGTTTGTACACGCGTCCCGGAAACGCATCCGAGGCGTATAGCACCTGGTTGGGTCCAGGCGTGATGCACACCGCCCAGGGAGAGCCCGGCGCCATTGTACCGGTGGTGTCCGGGCCCGGTTTATTGCCAATTGCCGGAACCGCACTCACATAATCAAACGGCACATCGATCGTGATCTGACGCAGGAACTTGCCGTCGCCGTCAAACACCTGGATACGGCGGTTGCCTCGGTCGGCTACGTAGATGTTTCCCTGCGCGTCGGCAGCGATGCTATGCGGCGTATTGAACTGACGGGGCTGGTCGCCGGGTTCGCCAAACGACATGAGCCATTTTCCGTTCTTATCGACCTTTGCGACGCGCGAATTGATATAGCCGTCGCTGATGTAGGTGTTGCCGGCTGGGTCCCACGTGACATCTGTCACCTGACGGAACATTCCGTCAATTGGAGGCAGCGGCGGCCGCACATGTTTCAGCGGCCCGGTGCCCTCGTCCGAGGCCTCCTGCTTGCGCCCGAACACCATAACTACTCGGCCTGCGGGATTGAACTTGATCACCATGTCCGACCCTTTGTCGGTGGCCCAAATGTTGTCATCTTTGTCGACTCTCACAGCGTGCGCGTAGGACCACGCATACAGATTGTGTCCAATCTCGCGAAGGTACGTGCCGTCGGGGCCAAACTCCAGAAGTTGGGCTGCACTGGCCCCATAGGCTGGGCCCGTGGAATTGCCACGTGTGAATACGAAAATGTGCCCCTTGGAATTCACCGCCACGCCGGCGGTCTCGCCGAGATACACGTTTGGCGGAAGTCTTAGAAAATCGGGAACAGAGTCGAAAGGAATTTCAGGTGCAGACTGGCCTTGGGCGAACAGGGCAAATGGCACTGTCAGGCACAGCATGATAACGAGGGCAAATCGTTTCACAGCGACCTCCTTGAGTGAGTCGGCTTGTCGGCTTTTCGGACCGCTACGGGACAGGATACATATCGTGACTGATCTGTGGTTGAGCCCGACCCGCGCATTGTGCATTCATCATGAATTGAGCGTAGCAATAGTGGATAAAGGAGTTGCAGATTGTGGGTTCTTTCCGGAAGGAGTCGACCTGCAGACTTCTTCGCGTCGAGCGATAATGGTGGACATGAGTCGATCTACGGAGTTCCTCGACTAACGATTGAATGGATATGTAGAGAGATTTACGACGGGCACCTTCGAAAGGCTCCCGCCAATTCTGCGTCATTGGTTTCTTAGTTTTCTGCAGAAAGACTGGCGTGTCGTCTTATGAAGATCCTGAGCTTGCGATTGATTCTCGCGTTGATCATTGGTGTGACCTTAGTTTCGTTGGCTTCGTCATGGTACGAAGTAACGGCTACTAAGGATGCACTGCGCCGTGAGCTTGAAAGCAAGGCTGAAACGCTCGGCCAGAGCTTAGCCGCTGGTGCGGAGTTGCCCTTACAGACAGGTGACACAAGCAGATTGGAGTTGATGGTCCAGCACTCCACCAACCGCGACCACCTGCTTGGAATTGGAATCTACGGTCGCGATGGTACACCGTTGGTTGTAACCCCCGGTCTGGGTTCTCTGGTATCAGGCGCGCCGACGCTCATGACGGACGCGATCCATAGCGATCGCACTATAAGTGAATTTGTGCGGCTGCGCTTGAAGCGAACCCACATGCTGGTCGCCCCCATACGCTCGGCAGACAATAGAGTGCTCGGAGAAGTTATTGTCATCCACGACGCGACTTTCATACGGACCGAGATTCTTCGTGTCTGGAGTCGATTCTTCTTTCGCATAGCGATCCAAGTACTGGTAATCGCTGTGATCACTGTTTTTGTCTTGCGCTGGAGTCTAACGGGGCCGATCGCGCGAGTTTCCCAGTGGATGAAGGCGATACGTACCGGACGACATGCCGTTGAACCCACGGCGCAAGATCTTAATCTTCTGTCGCCCTTCGCGAATGAGGTAGCTCCGCTCGCGGAGAGCATGCGGCAGGCGCGTGCGGCGGCAGAGGCGGAAGCCAGATTGCGGAACATCAACGAGTCTCAGTGGACCGCACAGCGGCTCGCGGATCATGTGCGCAATAGGCTAAATGGCAGCAACCTTTTTGTGGTCTCAAATCGCGAACCCTATACACATACACGAAACAACAAAAAAATAAGCGTCACAGTTCCGGCCAGCGGCCTTGTCACAGCCCTTGAACCGGTTCTTCGTGCATGCCACGGAACATGGGCGGCTCATGGAAGTGGAAATGCAGATGCAGAGACTGTTGATACGCATGACCGCCTGCAGGTTCCACCAGACGATCCACGTTATACGCTTCGCCGCATCTGGCTTAGTAGGGAAGAGGAAGATGGCTACTACAACGGTTTCGCGAACGAAGGTTTGTGGCCACTCTGCCATATCGCTCACACCCGTCCTACATTTCGAACGTCAGACTGGGAACACTACAACAAGGTGAACATGAAGTTCGCCGATGCGCTGGTTGAGGAGATCGGGGGCGAGGAACATCCTGTGGTGTTAATCCAGGACTACCACTTCGCGCTCCTGCCTCGCATGCTAAAGGAGAGGCTGCCCAACGCGAGGGTCGCTATCTTCTGGCATATTCCCTGGCCTAATGCCGAATCGTTCAGCATCTGTCCCTGGCAGCGGGAATTGCTTGATGGTCTGCTGGGAGCGGACCTGATCGGCTTTCATACGCAGGCACACTGCAACAATTTCCTGAATACGGTGGACAACGTACTCGAATCCAAAGTTGACTGGGAACACTTTTCTATCGAGCGCAACCAACATCGATCATCTGTACTCCCATTTCCGATCAGTGTTGAAGTGGCAGAGAATCGTTCTGAAGCACAGACCGGAATGAGTGCCGAGGAAGAACGTAGCGCGCTGCTCTTGGAATCGGGGATCGAAGCGACATTCCTCGGGGTGGGCGTCGACCGCGTGGATTACACCAAAGGAATACTGGAACGATTCCGTGCAGTTGAGTCACTTCTGGAGCGCTACCCCAAGTATCAAGGCAAATTTACATTCATTCAGATTGGTGCGCCGACCCGCAGCCGGATCAAGCGCTATGCAGACTTTCAGACCGAGGTCAAAGCCGAGGCCGAACGGATCAATGCACGCTTCAAACGAGGAAAGTGGAAACCTATCGTCTTCCAGAACCGGGAGCACACGCATGAGGAGGTACAGCGCTACTATCGAGCCGCGCATTTGTGCATGGTCACATCGCTACATGATGGGATGAACCTCGTGGCAAAGGAGTACGTCGCAGCGCGACAGGACGAGCGTGGAGTATTAATCCTGAGTCGCTTCACTGGCGCTGCGAGAGAGTTGCATGACGCGATCATTGTGAATCCCTACGACATTGAATCGACCGCAGAGGCAATCGCGCAGGCACTCGAAATGAACGTGAGCGAGATGGTCGATCGAATGAGACGAATGAGAAGAGCAGTCAAGGAGCGGAACATATATTGGTGGGCTGGTAGTCTGATCGGTGAGCTCTGCGAACTTCGCCTGGCACAAAGACGATATACAAATATCTCTGTGATTCGTAAGGCGCAGGAGCGATAGCTTGCAGGACAGTGCGACAACAATTGTGCTCGAAGCTTTTCTGCAACAGATCAAGGTAGCGCCCTCGTCGGTGTTGCTGCTGGATTATGACGGCACGTTGGCGCCGTTTCACGTGGACCGGAGCCGTGCCTACCCTTACCCTGGAGCCATTTCGATCCTGGAGAGGATCGTGCAATCCGGCAAGACAAGAGTCGTCATCATTTCCGGAAGGCCCATCCTCGAACTGCAGGCCCTCCTCACTCCCATGAACAACCTTGAGATGTGGGGGGCGCATGGCCTGGAGCATCAGTTGGCCGATGGAAGCTGCGATTGCGTCCGGATCAACGAGGAAGACGCGGTGTCCCTGGCAGAGGCGGAGGAGTGGGTCGTTGCGGCAGGGCTATTATCTAGGGCCGAGATCAAACCCGGTGGTATCGCCATTCACTGGCGCGGAATGCAACCTGCAGAAGCAAGGAGCGTGCAAGCGCGGACTCGAGATGGCTGGACAGAATTGGCCGAAAGATCGGGACTCAAACTGCTCCAATTTGAAGCGGGATTGGAGTTGCGTGTAGCACGTCCGGACAAGGGCGATGCAGTGAGGTCAATACTTGCGAACCTTGGGCCGAGTGTTCCCATCGCATATTTTGGGGACGACCTTACGGATGAAGATGCTTTCCATGTCCTAAGTGGGCGTGGACTTACAGCCCTCGTGAAGGCAGATTATCGTGAGACCATCGCGGACGTCTGGATCAAGCCTCCGCACGAATTGATCGATGTTCTTGAACGATGGCTCATTAACATTTCCGGGTAGTGTAGTCTCCGAACTCATTTGTTCGATCAAGGCCCCTTGTTTGTGGCCTTTGTGGCGAATGGTGAAAAGCAGAAGCAAGGGGGTTGCTACTTCAAGGCAACGGGTTGAACCCAGGCGCCATTCCCAGCTGAATCCCAGACAGCAAATCTGACCCACTTCTTGCCCGTCGCGTCAAAGGGAATCTTGAAATCCTTCTTCCCGAAGGGTGTTGTGTCAGTCAGCTTGATGATCTGCCGATCAACCTTGGCACCATCGCTCCAGACCAACTCGGCAAACTCCAGTGGAAAGGTATATTCAATACTCGCTGTATAGATGCGTTTGGAACCGGAGCCCTCAACGCCCCACTCATGGAAGAGAATCTCGCCTGTCGTGCCGAAGAAGTTGCCCTGCCGCATGCCCTCGGTGATAGGCGCCCAACTCTCGCTGTAGAGCGGAACCCGGTCCAACTTAAGGTAGTTAACGGCCAACAAAGGGTAGGTCTCGTCGTCGGGCCATTTGGTGTACGTGTCGCCCTCTGCGATCATGTACTTCGGTTTGGGAGCCCAGTTGCTCATGTCGTCCCCTGTGCTGAAACACCGGACCTCGCACAGCCGCTGTTGCGAAAGATCCGCCGGTAGTGACTCCCACGACGCACCCACAAATCGATCGCTCAAGAAGAAGTCCTTATCTCGATAAGCATCAGGATAGCCTTCAGAGTTCTTTGTGCGGGGATGCGCGGTCCAGATGATGCCGTTCTCTCGCTTGACCATCTCGAAGACGTCCGCAGCAGAACTGAGATGATAGACATGACCATAAGTCGGGTCCTGCTCCTCGAACGTCTGGTTCTTTGGTCGCGGCTCGGCATGAGAAAAGTAGACCGGCTTCGGAGTCATCAGATACCAGTGCCCACCAAGAGATATGAGTTCACTTCCTCCGCAGGGATTACTAGAAAGTCCTTATCGGAGACTCGCTGCGAGCCTTCGAAGTAGACCTTTTGCTCCATGAATCGCTTCGGTCCCGGATCGTGCGGATCGGAGTCATCGTGGAAGTCGCCGAGGTAGACAATATTGATACCCAGTCCGCGAAAGACGGGCACCCAGCCAGGTTGGTAATCGAGTGTGTGGCGTTCGCGCAGCTGTTCGTTGAAGTCTAGATGGAAGTGCCCCGAGAGAACCTTGAAGCCTGGCACTGGTTTGAACACATCGTTATGCGTATATGCCAGAACAGCCTGCTGAGTTGCGTGATCGTCCTTGGAACTCAGATAGTAGTAGACCGCCATGCGTTGCATCGACCCGGGAGGGGCATTGTAGAGCGCATAGTTCTCCCACTGTCTCTTCGATGTGTCGGTCCGTATCTTCCAGATCTCTGCAGTGGCTCCCCAGGGGACATAGCCTTCTCCAATTTCAGGCTGCATAATCCCGAGCGAAAAGGACCCTTCATCATCCTTGCGGTAGTACACGTAGCCGAGGTTCACTTCGTTCTCCCGAGCGAAGAAGAACTTGTGCGGCGCAGGAAAGATTGCGAGAGAACCCTTTGAGGTGTCGAGTATCTCAAGACGATTGCGCGCGCGGAGATTGACCGGTTCATCGTTTGGCGCGCCTCCGAACTCATACTTCTGCCAATCTCGGGCCGTATCGCGCCAGACCAGCTTCGTGTCTTTGTCGATCGTGAAGCCCTTCAATCCGGCCTTGTAGATGTAGGCCACAGAAGGCAGGTCGGTCTTGGCAATCGCCTCCTGTCGCAGCAAATTCGAACCCCTATACGCTGTAAACTGCAAATCTCCGGCGAAGGCGCCTAGTGCAAGACCATTGAAGTCCACGCTTACACGGTTGCCATCCGTGACGACTTTGCAACTATCCGTCTTATAACTGACTTTGGCCCGGCGAATCTCATTGGGATCTCGTGGCGTGCCCTTTACGCTGTTTCCGCCCGGCAATACTAGAGGGGCATCCCAGAAGGTGTCCCACTTTCTCTCCTCTTCTCTCTCTGGAGTGTCGATCTTGAGCTTCTCCATCGTTCCTGTCTGTGTCGTGGAGATGCGACGCTTTCCGATTGTTACTTCGAAGTCGGGGCTCAAATCTTTACCGAGGACCGCCCACTGCCCACCGAACGCCCTGGCTGCCAGCTGTTGCACCATTGGTTGGCCGTTCTTAATCGTAAATTGGGCCATCAGCTGCTGCCCGGCCTCGCCTTCCCAGGTAATGGTCACGGCATCAGCCTTCACCTCGACTCTCAATCCCTCGACTGCCTTATAGCCATCTAGATTGCACTTCAGGCCCTGACCAGCGGCAATGCCGGGAAGTAGAGTCAGACTCAGTATCAGTTCACAGGACTTCATAATTTACGTTCCCACTGGATCGAGCGACGTGCATATCATAACCGGACTATGAGTTAGCCCGAAAGGCACTATATCAGAGGTCTACCCTTCGTCTCGGGAATCCAAACCCAACAAAGCGCAGCTACCACGAACGCGGTTCCAGCTATGGCGAATGCGATTCCAAATCCATGCTGTTGAGCCATCCTTCCAACCGCAAACGGCGCCGCGGCGCTTGCAACACGGCCAATGTTGTAAGCAAAACCTTGCGCTGTAGCGCGGATTCGGGTCTCGTAGATCTCTGCTGTGACTGTGGCGAACCCGGAATAATAACCGGTCCCGAAGAATGCCACCAGCGGGCCAAGTGCAATGAGCAACCATGATGTGTGTACACGCGCGTAGAAAAACATAAGCAACGCTGCTAAGAGCAGATAAAGGACATAGCAGAGCTTGCGTCCAAATAGATCGCTCAGGAAACCGAAGCTGATGTAACCGCACCACATGCCAACCTGCATAGCGATCACCGTGCCAGACATAGCATGAGCGGAGAGCCCCACTCCGCCTCGTTCGCGGGGCAATGAGAGGTAGGCAGGAACCCACAGATTGAATCCCCACCACGCAAACAGCGTGCAGGCATTCATGAACGTAAGGGCTGCGCTGATAGGCAGCAAATCACTCTGAAAGATGCGCCGAAAGCCGTGCAGGGAACCTTTGCTGGAAAGGGAGGCGTTGCGCTTCCATACTTCAGGTTCTTCCACTTTGCGACGTACCAGCAACGTAAAAAAGGCAGGCAGAATACCCACAAAGAAGACGGCGCGCCAGCCTTTCCACGGCAGAATCAGACCGGCGACCAGAGCTGCGAGAGCATATCCAATGGCCCAGGAGCTCTGCATGATTCCGAGTGCTTTTCCGCGGTGTTCGTCGGGCCATGTCTCCGCCACGAGGGCGGCACCGCTTGCCCACTCGCCCCCCATGCCGAGCCCAAGCAGGATACGGAATACCGCAAGCTGGACAACGTTTTGAGCGAAGCCGCAAGCTGCGGTGAAGACAGCGTAGATGAGCACGCTGCCGATTAAGGCTCGGACGCGACCGTAACGGTCTGCAATGACGCCGAAGACCAGACCGCCCGCTGCCGCAGCGAGCAGTGTGATGGAACCGAGGATACCTGCTGTCTGTTTGCTGAGCCCAAGATCGAGGATGAGTGAAGCCAGGACGAGTGCATAGAGCATCACGTCAAAGGAGTCCAACATCCAACCGAAAGAGGCGGCGGCCAGAGCGCGTCGTGCCTCTGGGGTAGACTCACGCCACCAATCAAAACGGGCCGGCCGAAATGGTTCGTTCATCGGCTGCCTTTGTCGGCATTCGCAGGCCCGAATCCGCCTCCGCCGGGTGTCTCGATGCGAAGACGATCCCCGTGCCTGAGATCGACCCGTACTTTGGCGGGTAGCGTCTCGACGGATCCGCCGGCGCGAATGACCGTGTTCTGTCCGCAGGCGCCGGGTTCGCCTCCTTGTGCCCCGTAGGGTTGGCTGGTACGTCGTTCGCTGAGTAGCGTGATGGAGGTTTCGGTCAACATCTCATACTCGCGCAGGATGCCTTCTCCGCCTGGATAGCGGCCAGCTCCACCGCTGTTCTGCCGCAGCGCATAGCGGCGAATGCGGACCGGGAGGTAATGTTCGATGGCCTCGATAGGCGTGTTGCGCGTGTTGCTCATGTGTGTATGCACACCGCTAAGACCTGGCAGCCCGTTGCGGCCGCCCATACCACCACCGATGGTCTCGTAGTAGGCGAAGGGAGAGCCATCGTCCGGCCGCCTTCCTCCCAGCGTCACATTGTTCATGGTTCCCTGGCTTGCGGCTGGAATGACGTGTGGCAGCGCCTTCGCCAGCGCTCCAAGGACGACGTCCGTAATTCGTTGCGAGGTCTCCACATTGCCGCCCGCCACTGCCGCCGGATGCACCGCGTTTACGATCGTCCCCGGGGGAGCGATTACACGAATGGGACGCGAGATTCCGGAGTTGTACAGAACATCCTCCTGGACCAGACATCGAAAACAATAGAGCGTTGCCGCAAGTGTAATGGCAAAATTCGCGTTCACGCCGCCTCCGGTCTGAAGCTCTGTGCCGGTAAAGTCGACCTCGGCCTGATCACCGGCGATGCGGACTGTAGAGCGAATGCCGATGTGGTGACGGCTGAAGCCATCGTCGTCCATCGCGTCTTCAAAGCTGTATACGCCATCGGGAATGGTGGAGATGGTATGGCGGAGGATGCGCTCGGCATAGTCCTGCGTTGCGCGCGCATATCTGCGTACGCGCTCGGTCCCGTAACGCGCAACGAGCCCACGCAGGCGGGCCTCCGCGACTCGGTTCGATGCGATCTGCGCGCTGAGGTCGCCTGCGCGCTCGGCGGGCGTCCGCACATTCGCCAGAATAAGGGCCATCACATCCTGACAAATCTCACCGCGGCGCACGAGTTTGATCGGAGGGAGGATGAGTCCCTCCTGGAAGACCTCTTGAGCGAGCGGCATCGACCCTGCGCTGATGCCGCCTACATCGGAATGGTGGGCACGATTGGCAACATAGAAAGCCGGGGCTGATTCTCCCTCGAGAAAGATAGGCTGCACCAGCGTGATGTCGGGAAGGTGGGTGCCTCCCCGAAAAGGATCGTTGAGAATGACGACATCGCCGGGCTCCATCCTCACGTGCTCGATAGCGGCATGCACGGAGAGCGGCATAGCGCCCAGATGCACGGGCATGTGATCGCCTTGCGCGATAGTCTGGCCACGCTCATCGTAGATGGCGCAGGAGTAGTCCAACCGCTCCTTGATGTTGGGAGAGAAGCCGGTGCGGCAGAGAGTGATTCCCATCTCCTCCGCGATCGAGACGAAGAGATTCTTGAAGATCTCGAATTCTATGGGATCAGGATTTTGTTGGGATGGCTCCGCGTGCTCGGCTTCGGAAATCTCCGTGAGTTGATTCGGCTCAGTCGTTACGATGCGTGTGGCAATCAGAGTACCTACGCCGTCGATCCGAAAACGATAGTGCGGCGTGATAACAACGGTGGAATGGCCGCCGATGAGGATCGCTGGTCCCCGTCCCTTCATGCCGGGGAGCAAAGTCTCGTGATGGTAGATCGCCGTCTCCCACAAGCGGTCTGCAAACCATGCAGAGCGGGTACTGACAGGTGGCGGCAACGGTTTGTGGGCAGCCTGTGGTGAAGGAAATGTGTGCTTCTGCGTTATACCAGCGGCATTGACGCGGACGTTGACCACCTCGGTGAGGCGCGAGGGATTCGAATAGCCATAGAGCCGGTCGTGTTGACGGCTGAACTCAGCGCTGAAGTCGGGAGTGAGGGGAACGTTGATCTCATAGCCTTGCCCCCGATAGCGCATATCGAGCGAGCACTCGATGACGATGTTCTCCCATCCAAAGCCCTCCCCGGCGAGGTCTGCCTGGGCCTGCTGAACCAGGGGAGCCAGATACTGTTGCAGATCGGAGAAGGTGATGACGTCTGAGGGCTTCAGGATGGTCTGCGAGTAGTCCTTTCTCACGTCCGCGAGCAGCATTCCAAGCGCCGAGAGGACTCCGCCATGCTCCGGAACAATCACGGTTCCGATCTCAAGCGTATCTGCAATCTCACAAGCGTGCATACCTCCTGCCCCGCCGAAGGCCAGCAGCGCGAACTCACGCGGATCGTAGCCTCGCTGGACCGAGACAGCCCGAATCGCACGTTCCATGTTGGCGTTGGCAATCTGGACGATCCCCTCCGCCAGCCGCGTGGGAGTGATCTGAAGCTTGTCTGCGAATGCCTTGGCACGTACTAAAGTGCGTTCAAAGTCAAGCCGCATACGGCCACCGAGAAAATACTTCGGATCGAGGCGGCCGAGCAGCAGATTCGCATCGGTTACGGTAAGCTCGTCTCCCCTGCCGTAACAGACAGGCCCTGGATCAGCGCCGGCGCTGCGGGGGCCGACACGCAACGATCCGCCAGCATCAACGTAAGCAATCGAGCCCCCACCAGCGCCGACCGAGTGGATGTCGAGCATGGGCAGTCGGACTGGAAAGTCTCCTACGGTGGACTCGTTTGTTGTGCCGAGCTGGCCATCGATAAGGCTTACGTCCGTGGAGGTGCCACCCATGTCGAAGAGAATCACTCGATCAAAACCGGAGGCGCGAGCAACCGCTTGTGCTCCTATAGCACCCGCGGCAGGACCGGAGAGGATGGTGCGCACCGCGGAGTTGCGAGCCTGCGCGGCAGAGATAGATCCGCCGTTCGATTGCATGATGTGCAACCGCGTCCCAGTGAGCTCTTGCTCTATCTTCGTAAGATAGTGCGACATGAGGGGAGTGACGTAGGCGTTGACCACTGTTGTGCTCCAGCGCTCGTACTCCCGATATTCTGGCAGGACGCTATGCGAAGATGAGACGGCAAAGCCGGCTTGCTGCAAGAAACGCGCAATCAGTTGCTCATGGAGCGGATTTGCGTACGAGTGAAGAAGACACACGGCCACACACTCCACCCTGGCCTGATGTAGTTTGTCGGTCAGGTCTTCCAGCTCCTGCGGTTGCAGGGCCTCCAGCACGTTGCCGTGACAGTCCATCCTTTCGGTCAGGCCAAAGGTGAGGCCAGCGCCGATCATGGGCCGTTTGCCGCGCACCTGGAAGTTATAGAGCTCGCTTCGAGTCTGTCGCCCGATCACGAGAACATCTTCAAATCCCTTCGTAGTTACCAATGCGACGCGGGCGCCTTTGCGTTCGAGTAGAGCGTTGGTCGCCACGGTCGACCCGTGAATCACTTCGGACACCGGATCGCTCCCCATCAAGTCCCTAATGCCGGAGAGGATCGCGCGAGCCGGGTCGTCCGGGGTCGTGCGTACTTTATGAACCGTAAGTCCGTGGGCATCTAGCCGCACCAGGTCGGTAAATGTACCGCCTGTATCTATACCGAGTCGAATCATTCACCGTCTCTACAAGCCGCCACTGCAAACATTCGGACGTTTACCGGCAGGGCGGTTGGCCGCGATCGCATAAATATGCGTAGGCGCATAATAACCCTTCAACACTGCACGTTCATCGGGGTATTGTGATGTCTTTCTTCTCCACGTCACAAACCCGGCCGGCAATTACAGCGTCCACGGCCACACCGACGATCACATTCATCGGAACATCCGCAGCCTCAAATTTGCTCCGTTCTTCAAGGAGCGATAAGGGTAACGGAATCATAGAGCTACGAGGAATAAGACAAGGGCGCTGCGCCTTTTGGATGGTCTTCGAGTATGGTTCAGTTTGGTCCACGAAGCGAGACCATAGAGTGGTGTGTCCGCGACTCCTGAAAGGAGCTCTCCAGGTAGTCATCCCAAGCGTAGTTTGAGCATGTCGTCGCTCATCCCATGGCAGCTATGACCTGCCATTTTGCCAGTTTGCAAGCGACCGCGTAGTATGTTGCCGATTCCGCGCTTCCAGGAGTAAGGGATGAATGGAAGTCTCGCTCGCGTTTCCGTATGGCCTCCATACCCAAGCTTGTATGAGATCAATACCTGGGTCTGGCTCTACGAACTGAGTCAGAAATACGGAAAGAAAGTCGACTTGACTTCGATTCCCGCGGCCGAGTGGGATGCCATCGCCGTTTATGGCTTCGATGCGGTGTGGTTGATGGGAGTTTGGGAGCGGAGTCCTGCAGGCATCGCGATTGCAAATCAAAACCAGGCTTTGCTTGACGATTTTCAGCGCGCGCTCCCTGACTTCTGCCCAGATGACAACGTCGGGTCGCCCTACTGCGTACGACGCTACGTAGTTGACGAGCATCTGGGGGGGCCAGAAGGCCTTGCCATTGCGCGACGGGAACTCTCGAGACGAGGCATGAACCTGATTCTGGACTTTGTGCCCAACCACGTAGCAGTCGATCATCCTTGGGTCGCCGAACACGGAGAGTATTTCATCCGGTGCAGCTTTGACGATGCCAGGAATGATCCTTCTTCATGTATCGAGAGAGAGGGAACAATTTTCGCCCGTGGACGAGATCCTTTCTTCCCGGCTTGGCCGGACGTCCTGCAGTTGAACGCTTTCGCACCCGGGCTTCGGCGGGCCGCGATCGAGACCGTATCGAGCATTGCCCAGCAATGCGATGGCATTCGCTGCGATATGGCCATGCTTTTGCTGAACCAGATCTTCGAACGTACCTGGGGCGCCCGTGCTGGACCGCGGCCCGGAACGGAGTACTGGGACGATGTCATCTCGGCCGTTAAGAAGAACTATCCCGGTTTCATCTTTATTGCCGAGGCTTACTGGGATCTGGAGTGGGAACTTCAGCAGCGGGGATTTGACTTCTGTTACGACAAGAAGCTTTACGATCGCCTGGAGCACGACAGCGCGGAAAACATCCGTCTTCACTTATGTGCAGACTTTGCTTACCAGGCAAAGCTTCTCCGTTTCATCGAAAACCACGACGAGCCCCGGGCTGCCGCTACCTTTTCGCCGAAAAAGCAGAGGGCCGCGGCGCTAACAATGTCCACGCTCCTCGGGATGAGGCTCTTTCACGAAGGTCAGTTCGAGGGACGCACGGTGAGACTGCCGGTATTTTTAGGAAGACGTCCGCAGGAACCAGTGGATCAGGGCCTGCAAGGTTTCTACAGCCGACTTCTCGCTGCGATAGACAAGCCCGTTTTTCGCGATGGCCAGTGGAGCCTGTGCGAGCGAACGGGCTGGCCCGGTGACGCCACCTTTCAGAATCTGGTGGCTTGGAACTGGTTGAAAGATGACGAGCGATACCTAATCGCAGTCAATCTTAGCGACTCTCCCGCACAGGGCCGAATCAAAGTCCCGTGGGCGGATTCAGGTAGTCGAGAGTGGCACTTGCTGGACGCAATATCCGGTACAACCTATGAGCGCAACGGAGATGAAATGCGGTCGCCGGGCCTATATGTTGATCTCGGCCCGTGGAACTATCACTTCTTTCAGTGTCTGCCCGTCGACAGGAAAATAGGAATGGAAGACCCTACGTAAGGAGCGCCCGGAAACAATCGTTCAGTAGGCGGCCGTTGGGATCGTACTGCTTACGCGTGTCGGCGAGTACCTGGAGACGCGATCCGAAGGCCTTCCTAAACAATGGGCTACGACCGCACTGCGACTCCTGCAAGTCTTTGGGCCACCGCGGCTTCCCTGCACAATGATTTAGCCAAGACCGATTCAACAAGATTTGGAATGGATGTCGGGTAACCCTTGATGTGCATTACTTTAGCCACAACCTTTGGTGGCGGACAGAATGAGGACTCGGTAGGAATTTATGCGGCTCTAAATCAGATATACCTAAGAAACGGAAAAGGGTTGCCTCTTCTATGAAAAATAATGCCTGATTTGCAGTGGCAGAATTTTTGACCTGCAAGGTAAGAGCCAGATCAATTTCACCACTAGCTATTGACCCGCAAAAGGTTAGATATCGCCATGTGAAATATCAAAATACTTTCAATCCAGATACGGGCTTCTGCGTATATTTGGCAATACGCGTGCTTCTAATGTGGTATCGTGACCTTCCGGTTGGACTAGTACTGTAGGCCCACAAGAAATCTCGGAAGAGGCTTTCCGGCAATCTCGTGGTCTGCTAGTGCTGGTTTCGGGTCCTCGCCAGATCGTGGAGAGTAGTATGAGCGGGCTTAAAGTCACAATGCTGCAACTCTCAGGAGAGACAAAGATGATGAATCGCTTCCGGTCTGTCGCTTCAAATCTGCACCAGAACGAGTCCGGTCAGGACTTGATCGAATACGCTCTGGTTACTGCCCTCATTGCGTTTGCCGCTGTAGCTGGTATGAATTCAGTTGCAAGCAGCATCAACAGCGCTTTCAGCAAGATTGGTTCGAGGCTGAGCTCGGCGATCACTTAGGATTCGGCCCCGCCCAATTACCTTGAGCGTCAAAAAAAACGAATGCTGGCGGGTCGACCCTCTCTTGTTGATCTGTCAGCAAAACCCCGCTTTTCTTAGCTCAACTTTGAGGTGTCACTCTAATGTCGTCAAACCAGTTGAAAAGTAATGTACGTCGGCTTCTCTCCGATGAGAGCGGTCAGGATTTAATCGAATACGCACTGGTTACCGCTCTCATTGCGTTCGCTGCCGTGGCTGGTATGAACTCAATTGCAAGTTCCCTAAATAGTGCCTTCAGCAAGATCGGTTCGAAGCTCAGTTCGGCGATTACTTAGGCTCCCGCTTCGCGAACGCTGACAAGTCGTTTGACATATGCGGCTTGTCAGCCCAACAACGCTCCTCTAGTTCAACTAATTCAACTTGAGGTGTCATCCAATGTCCTCGATCCAATTGAAAAGCAATCTACGTCGGCTTCTCTCCGATGAGAGCGGTCAAGACTTAATTGAATACGCCCTGGTTGTAGCTCTTATTGCGTTCGCTGCTGTTGCTGGCATGAACTCAGTTGCAAGTGCTATCAACAGCGCCTTTAGTATTGTTGGGAGTAGACTTAGCTCGGCGATTACCTAAAAGCAATGACTTGTAATATCAGTCGAAGAAGCAGGCTTGGCCTGTGAACGAGCTACCGCAGGCCAAGTGAATTTATATAGTTGGAGAGCAGACATTTGCTCACGAGTTGCCAGTGTTTTAATGATGGGCGAGGCGGAGTATGATTCAGCAGGAACTTCTGGTGGGAGCTGCAACGATTGCCTTATTTGGTGCGATCTTTGATATTCGAAGCGCTCGGATACCCAATTTGCTGACATACTCGGCCATGATCTCAGCCTTAGTATTGCGCTTTGCCTTTTTGGGATGGCGGGGCCTGTTGGACGGATGCCTGGGACTATTGATTGGGGGAGGCACTTTCTTTCTCCTGTTTGTCATTCACGCCATGGGCGGTGGAGATGTAAAGCTGATGGCGGCAGTTGGTGCCTGGGTAGGTCTCCGGGACATAGGCCACGCTCTTCTAGCCTCGGCACTCTGCGGGGGAGTGATGGCAATCGGGTACATGATCGTCTTAAAACGCTTTCGCTCTACGCTAACCAATGTTGTTTCACTCATTCGATTTCACGCTGTAATGGGCGCAGAGACGCATCCGGAGGTTAACTTGTCTAATCCTTCTGCAGTGCGCATGCCCTACGGTGTAGCGATCGCGCTGGGTTCGCTCTCTCTCGTATTTCCCGCAATCTGGAAAGGGTGATTCTCCATGGAAATCCGCCGTATCCTGTTGGCTTTGTTCGTGGCGTTGCTTCTATCAGCTGGGGCTACCTATTTTCTTTACTCTCGTCTTCGCGGCCAACGGTCCGCCGCACCTGCCACGAGTCGAATTGTAGTTGCGGCGCGTGCCCTCGAGGCAGGCAGTCCTCTGACAGGGGACACCATAACCCTGGCCGAGTGGCCCGCCAGTGTCGCAATCGCGGGCGCGATTACGAAGCCTGAGGAAGTGATTGGCCGCTCCTTGATTTATCCCGTAAGCGCGAACCAACCGGTGCTTGAAACCGATATTGCAGCACCTGGATCGGGGATAGGTTTATCAGTAAAAATTCCCGAAGGTATGCGTGCGATTGCTGTTCGGTCAAATGATGTGGTGGGTGTCGCAGGGTTCCTTTATCCGGGGTCGCATGTTGACGTCGTGCTCACCTACCGGCCGGAAACTGCGGCCGCCCCCGTTACAGCCACGATTCTTCAGGACGTCACGGTGCTGACTGCTGGGCAGACCATTGAGCCCGACCCGAAGGGCAAGCCTGAGCCTGTAAACGTAGTTACGCTGCTGCTTAGCCCGGACGACTCCCAAAAAATGGTCATGGCGACCCAGCAGGGAACAGTGCAATTTGTCATGAGAAACGGTGCTGACCAGAACAAGGTTTCCACTCGCCCTGTATTGATGTCAGAGATGCTGGGCGGGCCGAAGCAAGAAAAAGTCAGTGCTCCGACGCATCCGGCAAAAACTGCAAAATTGCCTGATTTCTATACCGTCGAGACCATCGCCGGGGACAAGCATTCGATAGATAAATTCTGATGTGATAGGCGAAAGACGAGCGATATGCAAGCAAAACTTCGGCTTATTTTGTTATTCCCCGGGATCGCAATCGCTTCGTGGGCCACGGCCACATCAGCGCAAACGGTAACTTCGGCCCCTCCGGCCCCACAGGCGCCAGCCGTGAGGCAAGATGCGACGCCGCCCTCCGACACGACCGAAGCGGAGTCAGTCCATATTCTTGTAGGCCACTCTATTGTCGTCAACATGCAGGCCAGGCTTAAGCGAATTTACGTGAGCAATCCAGCAGTGCTGGAAAGTTCTACGACAAGCCCAACGCAGGTCGTGATTACGGCAAAGGCAGCGGGAGCCAGCAACGTGGTCTTTTGGGATGAACTGGGACACTCGAGGCTTCTTGACGTTTATTCAGACATTGATGTGAGTGGCTTGCGGGACGCGCTTCAACAAGAATATCCAGGACAGCCTCTAGAGGTGCGAGCCGAGGAGGGCCGAGTCATTCTGTCTGGAACAGCAGCAGATAAAGACAGCGCAGATAGCCTTCTGAAGATGGCTTCTACGTATTCGAAAGATGTTGTCAACGCGATGCTAGTCGCTGAACCGCAACACGCGAAGCAGATTATGTTGAAGGTTCGCTTTGCCGAAGTGGATCGAGGAAAGCTACAACAGCTTGGCATAAATATTCTTAGCACAGGTGCCGCCAACACAGTGGGCGCAATATCCACGCAGCAGTTTGGTTCAGCAAGTCTGAATAACCCCTTGTCAGGGACCATTGCAGCTCCGGCGAGTGGAACCTCAACAAGCTTCTCGGTTAGCAATCTTCTGAATATCTTCCTGTTTCGTCCCGACCTGAATCTTGGTGTCACCATCCAAGCTCTTCAGGAGAAGAACGTCCTTCAGCTACTCGCTGAACCGAATCTCCTGGCAATGAGCGGTTCCCCTGCGCATTTCCTCGCAGGGGGCGAATTTCCGTACCCGGTCGTGCAGGGAGCGGGAGCCGCTGGCGTTGCAATTGTTACGATCCAGTTCCGTCCTTATGGCATCAAGCTCGAGTTCACGGGAACAATTCAACCTGATGGCAGCGTCAGGATGAAAGTGTCCCCTGAAGTGAGTTCTTTGGACTATACAAATGCAGTTACCATCAGCGGCTTTACAGTACCGGCGATCGCAACACGCAGAGCAGAGACGGAGGTTCAACTAAAGGACGGCCAGAGCTTTGGTATCGCCGGACTGCTGAATTCGACGACGACAGCTCAGTTGAGCAAGATTCCGGGAATTGGCGATGTGCCTATCCTGGGGCAGCTATTCCGTTCGAAGTCGAACAACGCGACAAATTCTGAGCTATTGGTAATTGTTACGCCCACGATTGTGGATCCGCTTCAGGTCAATGCCCCTCCACCGCCTGACCCGAAAATGACACAGAAACAGCTAAACTCAGACCAATTTGACAAAGAATACAACAAACCCAAATGGCAATAAGTCCCGGTTCTGGTGAGCCGGCAGTCGAAAGCATAGGAGTCTGATGTGAGGGAACAGCAACTCGTACCGACAAGCCAGCCAATGCAGGTGGTCTCCATACATCTGGATGACGCCAGCGAGGCTTTGCTCAGACGCGCTCTCAGCAAGCCTGAGGAGTTTGAATTGGCGGGTACGTTTCAGCAATATTTCGGCGAGAAAGATGCTGCTCTTGTGCGATTCATAAGAGATCGCCGCCCGGACGTTTGCCTCATTGATCTGGATCTCGATCGTGAGATGGCGATTCAGACTGTCGAGTTCATCAGCCGAACAACTCCGAGCTCGATGGCAATCTTTGCAATCTCGGCAAGCCTCGACTCTGAGTCGATAATCGCGGCGATGCGTAGCGGTTGCACGGAATATCTGACAAAGCCGCTCCAGCTAGAACGCTTGAAGGATGCCCTCGCACAACTTAGCCGAAAGCGGCATCAGACTGAAATCCCCGTAGCACAGGGAAAGCTTATTGCCTTCAAGGGAGTGAAGGGGGGCGTGGGTACCACAACGCTCGCGGTTCAGGTCGCTCATTGTCTCGCAAAAAGAGAGCATCGCACGTTGCTCATCGATGCGCATACGGACTTAGGCGACGCGACACTTCACTTAGGTCTGGAACACCACAACTACGGCTTCTATGAGCTTGTACACAATCTGCAGCGCCTCGATGCAGAACTGCTTCAAGGCTTTGTTTTGAAACATCCTAGTGGGCTGGATCTGCTCCCTTCGCCAGAGATGCTTGGTTCCAGTTCCAGAGTTACTGGCGATTCGGTCTTACTCACGCTTAGGGCATTGATCAGGATGTACGACTACGTCCTGGTTGACTGTATGCAGGGGATGGGGGAGCTGACTCTGGCGGTGCTTGAGGCTTCGGACGAGCTCAACCTGGTTTCCAGTATTGACCTTCCTTCTGCTAGAAATCTGGCGCGCTACACGGAGTATCTGGCACGACTCAACTATCCGGCGGCAAAAACGAAGATTCTAATCAATCGACGGTCGAAGAACAGCTCTATATCAGTCGAGCAAATAGAGAAAGTTCTCGCAAGCAAAATAGACTCGACCATCCCATATTCAGAGGTCGAATTTACAGAGGCAATCAGCGCGGGAATTCCAGTGCAGGCTCGTCCGAAATCAGAATTGATGCAGGTGCTGACGAGTTTAGCGGATGGAATAGACGGCGGGCATGCGAAAAGCACCTCACCGATCGAGTCCGGATCTGTGAGCCAGAAATCCAGGTTCGGCTTATTGCGGATAACAAGCTAGTGGCCCAGCGCTTAAGGCACATATTGGGTGAGGAGTTCATGGGGGAGAGCCAATGAGTTTAATGATCAATCAACTACAGTCTCAAGGAGGAGCGACCCTCTTTGCCCAGGGAAGGTTGGAGCCACCGGGTGGAGGTATGTCTGTCAAGGCATATCAGGAGATCAAATCGAGCATTCATCGCAACATGCTTGCCAAGGTAGATCTTGAAAAGCTCAGTTACCTCCAGGATATGCGGGCTCGCCAGCAGATTTTGGGAGTCATTCAGGAACTCGCGGCTGAACTCGATACTCCGTTGAGCATGATTGAGAAAGATCGCCTCTGCCGCGAAGTCCTTGATGAGGTGTTTGGCCTCGGACCGCTGGAGCCTCTGCTGCAAGACCCGACCATCAACGATATTCTCGTGAATACTCATCGCACAGTCTATGTTGAACGGGCTGGAATGCTGGAACACACCAACGTGGTCTTTAAAGACGAGACCCACCTGCTTCACATCATCGACAAGATCGTTTCCGCAGTTGGGCGACGAGTGGATGAGTCGTCACCTATGGTCGACGCACGTCTGAGTGATGGCTCTCGCGTCAACGTAATTATCCCGCCGCTCGCTGTGGATGGGGCCATACTCTCGATACGTCGATTCGGGCACGTCCCGCTTGAGGCGGAAGATCTCCTGTCAAACAAGACGATGACACTGCAGATGCTGGAACTCCTCCGGGCCGCAATCAAAGCGAGATTGAATATCGTCATCGCTGGCGGAACCGGAGCGGGAAAGACGACCTTGCTCAATGTTGTCTCTGGGTACATTCCGGAAAATGAGCGGATCGTTACGATCGAAGATTCCGCTGAGCTTCAGCTGAAGCAGCGACACGTTGTACGGCTGGAGTGCCGGCCAGCGAACGTAGAAGGTCGAGGCATGGTTCGACAGCGAGAACTTGTTATGAATTCACTTCGTATGAGGCCGGACCGCATTATCGTCGGCGAGGTCAGAGGTGAAGAAGCTCTGGATATGCTCCAGGCGATGAACACCGGGCACGATGGCTCCATTACAACGGTCCATGCCAATAATCCTCGCGATGCAATAGCTCGTATGGAGACGATGGCCTTGATGGCTAACTTGAATCTTCCAGAAAAAGCGATCCGGCAGCAGATTGCTTCTGCCATCACTATCCTGATTCAGATTTCCAGAATGAGCGATGGAACGCGTAGATTAACGCATTTCACTGAAGTGACCGGTATGACAGAGGATGTAGTGAGTTTGCAGGATATCTTTCAGTTCGAGAAGTTGGGAGTAGGTAACAACGGCAAAGTGCTTGGCCGGTTTCGGGCGACGGGAGTCGTGCCGAAGTTTATGGAGAAATTGAAGGCTTCCGGAATTGAACTGCCCATGAACCTGTTTGATGTGTCCGTCGACATTTAGGCTCCACGGGAGGTAAACGATGACTCTAGTCGTTTCGTTTTTATTTCTCTTCATCGTCGGTTTTACCGTCGTGGTTGTGTTGACCAGGCCGAGCAAGACCGACGTGCTTGTTCAGTCGCGGCTTGATGAGATTGGACATCCCATGAGTCAGGGAAAAATAGAAGTCGTCGACATTCTAAGAAAAGAGAATCTTAGCGACTTGGGGTGGTTCAACGCCATTCTCACTCGCTTTGGGCCCGCAGTTCGACTCCGGCGTCTGCTCAACGAGGCAGATCAGAACTGGACCGTAGGTCAGCTTGTATTGGGTTCTTTGCTGGCTGGAGCTGTTGTCTTCTGGTTTGGGAGATTCTGGCTTCAAAGCGGAGCGATCTTATTTCTTATTGCAGTCGTAGTGATGGGCTTACCTTTCGCCTACCTCTACATGAAGAGGTCCATGCGATTCCTGAAATGCAATGACCAATTGCCCGACGCGATGGACCTCATCGCTCGCGCGCTCAAGGCCGGTCACTCGCTATCTGCGGCGATTGAGATGGCCGCACAAGAGATTCCAGCTCCGCTGGGACCTGAATTCCGCCGCGTTTTCGAAGAGCAAAGCTTCGGTCTGCCTTTCCGCGATGCGCTGCTCAACCTGATCGGCCGGCTACCGATCGAGGATCTGCGTTTCATCGTAACGGCGATGCTGATTCAAAGGGAGACCGGAGGAAATCTTGTGGAGGTGTTGGACAAGACGACGCAGGTTCTTCGTGAACGTATTCGACTTAAGGGGCAGTTAAGGATTTATACCGCGCAGGGCAAACTTACTGGCTGGATACTATGCCTGCTGCCCTTTTTGGTGTTCATTGCAATTTCCATCGTCAATCCGAAATACACCGATATTTTGGTCGATGATCCGTTGGGGCGCAATCTCATATGGGCTGGATTGGCCCTTATGGCGATGGGAATACTTGTTATCCGTAAAATCATCGCAATTAAGGTCTAGGTCGATATGACATTCGTATTTGTGCTCCTCGGCATCACGTTGTTCTTCGGAATCGCATTTCTCACGCTTGCTTTCCCTGCAAAATCCACTGCAGAGGTGCGACTTTCGAAAGCCATTGGTACGGACCGGCTACTGGACGACCGACAAGAGCAGCGAGGTCCTTTGGGCCAGATTGCGCAATTCGTAACATCATTCCTTCAGCGCATCGGTCTGACAGATACGACCGGGGTCGAGCGGCAGCTCGCACTGGCGGGATATCGTAAGCCTGAGCATGTTCAGCTCTACCTTACGGTGAAGCTTGTTTTACCTGTTATGGCAGCACTGGGCAGCACGTTTATCTTTAGGCAGAACTTGATTTTCTGGCTGTTCGCCTGTACAGCGATGGGCTATTTTCTTCCTGACCTTTGGTTATCGAGTGCAATTACTCGCAGGCGGGAAGCCATCCGGCTCGCGTTGCCGGATTCTCTCGATCTCCTCGTCATCTGCATGGAGGCCGGGTTGGGCATGGACCAAGCCCTGATCCGTGTAGGAGCTGAGATGAGTATCACTCATCCCGAACTAAGCGACGAGTTTCGGATGATTAACCTTGAGCAGCGCGCCGGAACCCCCCGCATTGAAGCCTGGCGGCATATGGCCGAAAGGACAAGACTGGATATAGTCACTTCTTTTGTAAGCATGCTGGTCCAAACAGATCGCTTTGGCACCCCTGTCTCAAAATCACTCGGAACGTTTGCGGATTCGTTACGCCTGCAGCGTAGACAAAGGGCAGAGGAGTTAGCTGCAAAGACAACAATCAAGATGGTTTTTCCCTTGGTGCTTTTCATTTTTCCGAGTATGTTTATCGTGTTGTTGGCCCCAGCCATCATCAGTATCAAGCACAACATGGGGGCCTTGTTCCAGTAGCAGACGCCCAAATTTTACCGACCGAACGAGGAGCCAAAGTATGGATAGTGTTACGATGATCCGGATTGTTGCAGGTGTTTTGTTTGTCGTTGTTCTTTTCATTCT
Source organism: uncultured Acidobacteriaceae bacterium (assembly GCA_963741395.1). Taxonomy (GTDB): domain Bacteria; phylum Acidobacteriota; class Terriglobia; order Terriglobales; family Acidobacteriaceae; genus Edaphobacter. Next base: position 345,160 of record CAVUHV010000004.1, on the reverse strand, counting down.
TATCCAGCGGAGAAAGAAGAAAATTTAATCTCAGTGCCCGTGTTTGCCTCAAAAAATCCAAAGATTTACGTAGTTGTCAACGACACGCGCAATGTGTGCTTAGGCAACCGTATTCATGTCGCCGACACAACGCTTTCCCGGTTCATTGGTCTGCTTGGGCGGAATCATCTCTTGCCCTCCGAGGGGCTGCTTATCGAGCCGTCTAACGGTGTCCACACAGTTGGTATGAGGTTTGCAATCGACGTTCTATTGCTCAACAAGCAACGGGAGGTCCTGGCAGTCTATGACTCAATGCGGCCGTTTCGTGTGACTCGTCTCAATTGGAAGGCTTCAAGTGTTCTCGAGCTTCCTGCCGGGGTTCGGGTGAACACAGGAACCAGGATCGGAGACAAGCTGAGCGTCTCTCTACCATCCGATTAGCCGCCAAAGGCGGTGGCAAGGTCAGTGAGGACAAGCTCTGACTACCGATGTCGGTAACCCGCAGGAGCCACACATCGTGACGTTCGGCGGATAAGAGATGTGGCAGTTCATGCACGTAACAAATGGACTGACATCATTCTCTGAAGCGGTAAGCTCCTCTGACACAACTGCTGGTTCCAAAGGTCCACCTCGACACGACGAAGATTGGCCTATCTTCACAGAGTGGGGAGTGCTTCTCCAATCCTATTTCCGATACTGCGAATCGTATCAGGAACCCATCGAAGGTCGAGAATGTACCGTTTGGTCCAGTTGCCAGGATCCGCCCACATGATCCGAACGTCCTTCCATAGCTCTTGTTCGAGTCCTGCCTGCTGTGCTTTAGTGAACCGGCTGTCGCTCACGGCAAACCCGGCGGGCGGATTGATCGGTAACATTTGACCGTACTCATAAGCGGACAAAAGCTCCCGCGTCTTCCCCCAGTATTTATCTAGGAAATCCTCCGGGATTTGGTATTCGCGGCCAACAGCAGCAAAGTCGGGGGGAGCATCCGATCTAAGCTCGTATCGTGGTGCCAAAGACTTGGCAAGTACGGCCAGCGCCAAAAGTAGTACGACAATTAGCCATCGCCAGACTCGTCCGTAGACCATTACGCGCTCTCATCTCCAAAGCTTGTCCAAGATATTATTTCCGACTTTTGTTTCCTTTGTCGCGTTCGAAGATGCAACTGATGTCGTCTTCGTATGCCACATGCCATCCCGGAGAGTGGCGTAGAAGATAGGCCAGAGGGTCCTTCGGCGGAAAGAAGACCAGATCGGCATGATATTTATCGATCAGTTCCAGAGGATCTTTCAGCCGTAGAAGATCAAGATAGTCCGCAAGGACGCCCTTGTATTCAAAGATATCGGTTCGGCTATCAATGAACGTTGGAATCGCTGGTTTGGCCCAGATCATGTAGCCGCCCCACATATAGTGATTCAACGTACGCTCGCCGAGATGGTGTTGCAGAAAGTGGATCGCTCCAATCGGAAACTTCTTTCCTATATCGTCCGCCAGAGTTTTTGTCTTGGGAAAGCGATACACAATGATCCCGCAGAGAATGACGACCATGACCGCGTTTAACCATGATCTGTCGATCTCTCTCTTGTACGGTGGAACGAAAGTAAGTCGGCGCGCGATGATTGGCGTCAGCAAAATCGCAGCCAGAAAGAGAAACCTGATGTAAGTAAGCGACGTGTACAGCGCGAAGGCAATGAACCCGACCTCTGCCAGGCTCCATTTTTCTTTTGCGGTCAAGGCGAGCAGGATGATCAGAATGATGAGGCCATAGACGATCTTTCCGCGAGGCTCATGGAAGTCAATCGATGCCCATTCTTCGACGTGGGACACATTCAGCTTCTGACGGAACGCCAGATCAAACGGATAAAAGACCAGCTTGTAGCCGTACGGATTTACAAAGAGAGCGGCTGCAGAGCAGAGCCAACTGGTAATCAGTCGTTGCAGCTGATCTCGGCTCCACTTTGTGGACTCGATGTTTCCCCATTTGAAATCGAATGAGCGCGCAGCGATGACGATTGCAAAGACGACCATTCCGATGAGCCACGACCCGTGCAGGTTCGCCCATAAGCAGAACGTGATGGGCAGAGGCCAGAGCGGTGCGTCTCCGTGGTCCATCTCCTTCCACAGAATCAGCATGACGACCACCATGCATGCCCACCCGAACAATATTGTTCGCGGACCGAAGTTAACGACCGCGAGCAGCACCGCAAGGATGGATGCCAGGGTGGCTGCTTTGATGGAGCCGCTCACCTTGTATGCCAGGTACAGCAGCCCCATCATCACGAGCTCCGCCATGAACATATACAAAACGAAGAGTCCTTTGAGACCACCCGCTTTCCAGGCCGCATAGTAAGCCAGCTCTGAGAGCCACTCCGAGTTAATCCACGGTGATCCCGCAGCGGTATATGAGTAGGTATCGAAGCGAATCCAGTGATGTTCGGTGACGAGGATTCTGGCATTCTCCAGGTGCCACCAGATGTCGGGATCCGCAACAGATTGGCCACAGAAAAAGAACACCATGGTAGCTATGAGTGCCGCGAGGGCTGCATGGAACGGACACCATATTCGCGTAGTTGTGCGCGAGTTCGAGGTCAACGGAAGCACATCAGATGCACTCATGTCCGTTCGTCCGTTCCCGAAAGTATTGGAACAACATCAGATTACAGGTTTCTGCGCGAATTGCCGCAACAAACACGGCACGCGAACCTGACCGCAAAGGCTGTACTGTCAACCTCCCGCCCATAAATGAGTGATAAGGGTGGATGGGTAGGTCTGCGGCGTGAATATGCAACGTCATGCAGGCTTCCTGCGAACTCTAATGGATGCAATAGTAACTATCTCTCGATACGGATGGGATGGCACCTTTTTGGCATTGACAGCAAGAACCACCGGCTTAGACTATGCTTCTGGGATACCAGAGTTGAAGCTTCGCGAGGCGCTCTTGCATGTCAAGTCCTTTGCGAAATATCGACGAGTTCTACTCACATAACCAAGTTGAAGGAAGTTGTGCATCGCCTTTGCCCACCTGCTGAACGAAGGATCAAAATTCCGTCGGCGGGAATGTCCAAAACACACAGATGAAGTGTGACGTTCATCTTATCCGGTGCTTCATGATGGTGATTTCGCATTAGTACGAATACGTTACGAGGATGCCGCGAATCGGATGGCCGGCAAGGAGCATTTTTGCTGATGTTGAGGTTCAACTGATTCAATGAGACAACCTTATGTCAGGACCCAAGGACCGGACGCCCGTCTCTACGCCTACCTTAGCCCAGATGACTGGGTTTCCGGGCTGGCGCGTTCTTTACTCGATCCCGATTCACTGCGTCCTGCTCGCCGTCCTCATCGCATGGCATTCGACTCCCTCCCTTCTGCCACCCTCCCATAGGGAGAGATCCCTTCCTCAGCGCCTCGCGGATATCACGCCGCTGCCGGCGCTGATAAACGCAGGTTCAGAAGGCGAGAGCGGCAAAGCGAGTACCGCAGCCGAGAAGGGAGCGCAATCTCCCGATGGTGAGAATGCTCGGGCCCAGACTTATTACGGCGTGCAGCACATTGTCTCGACGCCGCCAAACCCCGACAACTCTCTCCAGACAGTCCTGCAGCCCGATCTGCCTTCGCCGCCCAAACTTCCAAAGCCCGTTCCGCTCCCTAATATGGTCAAGCTGGCCATGCCGCGGTCGCTGATCCTGCCCAGCCTGCCGCAGGTCAAGGTGACTGCGGCCACTCCTCCCCAGCCGGTGCTACCGTCGGTTCAGAGATCAACGCCTGTCGATCTCGCGCGACCCGACGCCACCGCTCTATTGAGCAAATCGGTTGCTCCTCCTCCCCCTCAGCCTCTGACGGAGAGGGAAGCGCCGCGACTTCCCGTGAGCCCCAGTTCGTCACCCGCGCTCGAGACAGTGGTTGCCAAGTCTCAACCTCCCTCCGCACCAGTGCCGGCGGCTCACGAGGTGAAGCCGACCGAGACGGCCGTGCCAAAAGCCGCTTCCACGGCAAAGACGACTTCACCAAACGGCAAGGACGACCGCAACATCCTCGTCGTCAATGCGCTCCCTCCGGCCGATGCGAACGCCAACGCCTCTCCTCCTCCAGGAGAATTGCACGGGGCGTTCGAGGTAGTCCCATCGCTCCTGCCGCAGGGCGGCAAGCAGTCGCCGGGCGCGTCGTCGTCCGCCACGCAGGCTGTCGGCAGGGCCGGCAGTCCTGGGGCGACAGAGTCTGCCGCGGCAGGATCCGGGAAGGGCTCGGCGCTAACAGGAGCAGGCACATCCAGGTCGACTGGCACGAACGGCTCCTCATCAGGGGAAGGCCACTCCAATGGCTCAGATGGCCACGGCACAGCCGGCGCCTCTATCACACGAGGCTCTGGGTCTGGTGAAAGGGGATCGTCCACCGGCAGCGGAGGAGGAACAGGCACACAGTCCGGCCCATTTCCCAACGTTACTGTAGAGGCAAAAAAAGAGGCACCCGACCCCGCGCCGAAGCCAGCGCCTGCCGATCCGCCCAGGGTTCTGCCTCACCACGAAGCATATGGAATGACGATCATCTCCAGCGGATCGACTGGCGGCGGCTTGCGCGACTATGGTGTATTCCGCGATGGCGGTCCAACATATACGATCTACCTCGACGTCTCCAGCATCGGCGTGCGCTCGCGCTGGAGTCTGCAGTACGGATTACCACCGGAGGTCCGGCAGGCACATCACAATCAGCCGCTGGCGCCTCCGTACGCCGTCAAAGAGGTTCTGCCGCAGTTTCCCTCGCAGCTCGTCACGGCAAATACAGGTCGCTTGATGGTGGTTCAAGCTCAGCTGAGCGCAGAGGGAAAGCTCGAGGATTTTCACGTTCTTCAATCGCCTGATCCAAGGCTGAGCGTGCTCCTGCAGGATTGCCTGATGAAGTGGATATTTCAAGCCGCGACGATCGGTGAAGAGGCAGTTCCCGTGCAGGTCTTGCTCGGCATTCCAATCGCATCCATCATGGCGCAATCGGTCGCAACGGTACCCTGAGCGCCTGCGGCTATGCGGCCTCGGTAGCTGACTCTCTCTGGCTGGGCGAGAGTCGGCCAAAGAGAAGCGCCAGCATAAGCCCCGGAACAATCGCTGCCAGGACAAGCTGCACGGCACGGTTCGTCGGCAGCAGCAGTGCAAAGCCGACGACGTTTGTGCTGATGGCAATCGCAGTGGCAAGCAGAAGCCCATCTTTCTCGCCCTCTCGCATCGTCGCCCAAAGATAGAGAAACGGAAGAACAGCCAGCGTGAAGTGATGCCACCAACTGATTGGTGAGACGGACAAGGTCAGCAACGCGGCCAGCACCATGTGGCGAATGAGATTGCCATCACGGCGCCTGTACATCTGCAACATCGCAGCGACATAGATAGCCAGCGAAACCATCTTTGAGACCGGACACGCCAGCCTCGGGATGGTGATCGGTGCGCCCATCCAGTCGGGCACATATCCAAGAAATAGCTGCTGAACGTAACAGGGAATCGAAGAATTGTGGAATACAGGTGAGCCGCAGGAGATGCTTGGCAGAACATCTCGAACGAACTGGAGCTGTACCGGCAAGCCAGCCATCGAGGTCGAAAATGCAAGCAACCCCAGCACGCAAACGACATAAGCTCCCAGCCACTTCCACTTTCGATGAATGACCATAATTGGAATCGCAAGCACGGGGCTCACCTTCGTCATCGTCGCCAACGCAAAGCAAAATGCTGAGGGCCACGTCTTTCCACGGTTGAGGAACCACAGACTGGCGGTCCAAAGACAGAGGATAAAAGCGCCGATCTGGCCGAGAAGAAGCTCTTCGTAAAACGGATAGAAAGAAAATGATCCCAGAAGAAGAAGTAAGCCCAGTGGCCACGTAAGTCGGTGGCTAGCGAGATTTAATATCAGGAGGGCCGCAGTGAGCAGTAGCACAACACTGATCAGACTCCACGCCTCGTAGCCAATGCCGGGACCCAGACGAGCCAGTGGCTCAATCAGAACGGCAAAGAGCGGCGGATAGATGAATGGCACCGAAAATGGGATGCCATAGCGAAAAGCAATCTGCTGCCACTCGGACGTCGGAGAAAGCGGGACAATGAATCGCATCCTCCCGTCAGGGTAGAGAGGAATCTTGTAGATGTCGGCTGCGTGATTCTCGCTCACCAGCCTTCCTGCTATGGCATAGGCATCAAAGTCCAGACCACGGTTGATGCTTGGCGGCCCCTTGGCGCTAATCCAATGAATCAACTGAGCCACACAGAAGCACACCAGAAGAACCTTGGCCAGGGCATGCTCCTTTCGGGAGAGAAAATTAACACCGAGAGAGAGTCGAAGCGCGGCACAGGCCGCCAGCAGAAAACTGTACAGAAGTCCTAGATTTCCTGACAAAAGAGGGTAGGGAGCTAAGCCATTGACAACTGCAATCGCAGTCAACGAGCCCCAAATGCACCACCAGGCAGTCTCCGACGAAACAGAGAAGGCGGAAGGCCGTTGCTTGACGCCGAGCAAAGTGGGATTGGAGCTTATCTCTTCAAGAGACACGGCACCTTCTATCGCACCGAATTTCACGCACAGGAACTTCCATAAGCATTACATGCCTGTGCGGTAAATGTTCAAGCAGGCATTTGTCAGGGGGATTAGGAAGGTCAGAAGGACTACGCGCGCTTCTTGGCGCGGCACTTTGCCATGATCGCGGAGTGCAGACGCTCACGAAGCTCGGTCGAAATCTCGTAGATGTCGTTTCCCCGGTAGACTTCAATCGTCTGGCGTGTCGTATTGAGGACGACCTCGCAGTGACTGCAATCCGCCAGGTGGGCGCGTACCTCTTCGAGCAGTTCAGGACTGATCTGGCCGTCGAAGTAATCGGTGAGCTGGCTGAGAAAATCGGTGCAGGTCATGCTGGAAGGCCTTCCTTCTTTTGACGGAAGTAACGGCTGAGCCGCTCACGCAACTGCAGGCGAGCTCGCAACAGCCTCGATTTTACGGCGGGTACACTCAAGCCGAGAGCCTCCGCTGTCTCTTCCGTAGAGAGATTTTCAATGTCGCGTAACGTGAAGACTGTTCGGAATCCCGGCGGAAGTCCCTGGATGGTCTTGCGCAGGATGTCCCCCAGCTCGTTCTGGTCATAGATCTGCTCGGGGTTTGGGCGCCACTCGGCAAAGTCGCGGGGTATGGATCCCTCTTCGGTCTGGACGTCTTCATCCATGGAGACAGTCTTGCTTGTCTTACGCTTGCGCAGCCGCATAAGGCTCTCATTGACAGCGATGCGGACGAGCCATGTCGAGAACTTAGAGTTCCCCTGGAACTGGTCCAGCTTCTCATATGCCTTGAGGAAAGCGTCCTGCGTAATGTCTTCAGCGTCTTCACGGTTTTGTGTAATGTGCTGCGCAACCCGGAATATCTGGCGCTCATACTGGCGAACGAGCTGTTCAAAAGCAGCCTCGTCGCCCTCTTTCGCGCGAGCAACCAGCGCTACGTCGGGGTGAACTTCTTCCGTTCCTGGAGATTGGATGGCAGGCATGAGCAAAAAGGTGCGTAAATCGCTGCTGAGCCAGTTCCGCTCAATTTGCCAGCACGATTGGCACTCACAATATAGTAAATGGCTGTCACGCTTGGAGCAAAGGGCCGATCAGGGGTGCGCAGGGGACTTTCGCATGTATCTGATGTGATTCCGCTGCGGGCGAGTCCAAGTTTACAGACCACACCGGCAGCTTAGAGTGGATATTAGATCTATGGATTCACGGCGAGGGGAAGTTTGAAGGGCTGGAATAAGTTTCAGGTCGCGGTTCTTTGGAGTTTGTTGCTGGCGATAGCATCTCCAGCCAGCGGTGTGACCATGCTATCTCAAGAGTCCGCCGCACCGTCGAGCGTTCACAAAACACCATCGAAAAAGAAGACCTCAGCAACAAAGACCCCTGCGCATTCTTCAAGTAAGAAAGCGTCTTCCAGCAAAACCACGAAGAGGCCTGCGGGAAAATCCACAACATCCAATAAGCGGCGCGTCTCCAAACCCACCGCGGAGACCGTAAGGCTGACGTCTGCCTTCCACGCCTCGGAGCAACTCCGCCCGATGGCCCAGCAACTTGCCGCGATGCGCACCGCTGAGGCATACGCCGGCGTTCAATCCTATGCGCGGACCCACAGCGGTGAGGCTGCGGCCGCGGCTTACCTGGCCCTTGGTCACGCTTACATGCTGGACCGCCGCTACCCCGATGCGGTCAACATGTACCGGCAAGCAGCCAGCGCGGGTCAGGCGTTGGACGACTACGCGGACTATCTCGGCGCTCAGGCCGCGGTGCAGGGAGGCCACGGAGCCGACGCCTATCCCTTGCTTGATCACTTTGCGGAGAGACACCCTGACAGCATATTCACCGCCAATGCTCCGGTGCTTCTCGCCAACGCGTACATCCAGCAGAGCAACCCACAGGGCGCCCTGAAAGTGCTGGAACCGCTTGCGGATACCCCCCAGGGTGGCCACAGCGACTTCTTATATGCTTTGGGCCGCTCCTATCAGCTCGCAGGGGACAAAGCCCACGCCGTTCCCATATTCCGCAATATCTATGCAAAGCAACCCCTTACCTTCGAAGCCACACAGTCCAAGGCGCAGCTTGACGCGATGGGAGCGCCTCTTACGGCTGGCGAACGCAAGACCCACGCCGACCAGCTCTTCAATGCAAAGCGCTACAGTGAAGCCGGTGCTGAGTACCACACCATCGCGCATAGCGATCCCAGCCTGAGCCAGGCCGATCGCGACGCGCTCGCCATCTATTCCGCCGTATGCGACATGAAGCTGAAGCACATCAGCAAGCGCGATATCGAGCGCCTGCCTGACACGTCCGACGACACCGGCGCCCTGAAGCTCTACATGCTCGCAGAGGTATCCCGCAACGAAGGCGATCGATCAGGCCATGACGCGATCATCACAGAGATGATCAAGCGCTATCCCTCGAGCCGCTGGCTCGAGGAAGCTCTTTACTCTGGCGGGAACATGTACCTGCTCAAACATGATTCTCAGCAGGCGATCTACCACTACGCCACGCTCGTGCAGATGTTTCCGAACAGCACCTACGCCCCTTCGGCCCATTGGCGAGCTGCATGGATGAACTACCGGCTCAGAAACTACTCCGAAGCAGCGCGACTGATGGACGAGCAGATTCAGCGGTATGCTGGCGGAATTGAGGTGCCGAGCGCGATCTATTGGCGCGGTCGTATCTATGAAGATGAGGAACACGATCTCAGCCAGGCCACGAACTACTATCGCGTACTCTCGTCGACTTATATCAACTACTATTACGCCGATCTGGCGAGAAAACGCCTCGCCATACTCGGCAAGCAACCCGCAACGCCGCCCGCACCAGTCCTGAGTGCCGTCCACCCGCCTGCCATTCCTCCCCTGACTGCAGAATTGCCCGAGAACGAGCCGCACCTGATAAAAGCACGGTTGCTGGCGAACGCAGCTCTCAACGAGTACATAGGGCCTGAGATCCAGGCAAGCGACACCTCGGCCGAGTGGGGAGCATTGGCCCAGGCAGAGATCTACACATCGTATGGCGAAAACACGCGCGCTCTCCAGTCGATGAAGCATAGCGGGATATCTTTCTTCGCGCTTCCCATGGAGCAGGTGCCATCTGTTTACTGGCAAATCTTGTTTCCCAGACCCTACTGGCCGGATCTGGCGTCCAATTCTGAGCAGAATGGCCTCGACCCTTATCTCGTCGCATCGCTCATCCGCCAGGAGTCAGAGTTCAACGCTGGGGCAGTAAGCCGAGCCAACGCCTATGGGTTGATGCAGCTTCTTCCCTCAGTGGGAAAATCTTTAGCCAGAAAACAGGGAATCAAGGGATTCAAAACGGCTCAACTGCTGAATCCGTCGACCAACCTGCGGCTTGGCACAGCAAATCTGAAACAGGTCATGGATCGCTTTAGTGGACAGTTGGAGTACGCATTGGCTGCCTACAACGCTGGCGATGTCCCCGTGCGCCAATGGCTCGCAGAGAACAACTACAAGGACATCACTGAGTTCGTCGAATCAATTCCATATACCGAGACTCGCGAATACGTACAGGCCATCATCCGTAATCAACAGATGTATCGAGCCTTGTACTCTGGCCGCTGAGTTTGGTTAGTCATTTGCTTAACGAATCAAGGAAGAATCTCATCGAAATCTGTTATTGACAGGTCTTCGGAATCGACTATGCTATGCACCATAAGTGGTGCAACGCGACCGGGTGGAGGGGGGAATCTCAGTAGCAGAATCATCTCAAAGACAGAACGCAACAAGTGTGAGTCGCCAGGTCTTACAACCGTAGACAAAGAGGCAAAATATGATGGCGGAGCTAAGTTTCCTCGAGGTTTGGATCCCGGAGCAGATGCAGCCGGGGACGCTTTTCGTGCTGGAACACGCAGAATTAGGTAATGCGGAGAACCCCTACTGGGCGGTTCTCGCGTGCCCCTCTTGTGGCTCGCTCGGCCTCATCACGCGACAGCAGTGCGCTGGGTTGGAGTCGATGATTTGTGGGTCGGAGAACTGTTCCGCCGAGTACTTCCTTGAGGACGGCCACATCCGATACCGCTCGCCCAGCTAAATCAGAACGGTCACCTATTCGTGGCGTAAGGCTACAACAGGATCCATCCGTGAGGCACGTACCGCCGGCAGCAGACCGGAGATGACTCCCACAGCCGCCAGGATCCCGAAGGAGACAAACATGACTGTCGGTGACGCTCTCAGGACAATATCTCCCTCGTGGTTCGCCGTCTTGTAAATGTCGGAGTACAGGGGCATCGGCGGAACCAGATAGCCAATGATCACCGCAACCACCATGCCGACCGCTCCTGCGATAAAGGTGAGGGTGAGGCTTTCAAGAAGAAACTGAGAGAGAATATCTCGCCGTCTCGCACCGAGCGCCTTTAGCAGTCCAATCTCTTTCGTCCGCTCCGTCACCGAGACAAGCATGATATTCATCACGCCAACTCCACCCACGCCCAGCGTCATAGCTCCAATAATTCCGAGTAGAAGTTCAAGCGCGGTGCTGAACTGCATGATCTCCTGCGAGTCTTCAACCGTGTCCCAACTCGGAACAGCCTTGTCATCCTTCGGATTGAAGTGATGCCTGTCTGCCAGAACGGCCCGTACAGCCTGCAGTGCCTTGATGTGCAGATCGGGTGAACTCGGCTGAAAGACGATGCTCCCAGGATCACGTTCGTCGCGGAGGAGCCTCATCATATTGAAGGGAATGAACGCATTCTCGTTGTCAGGCCCGTTGTTCGAGGAGTCCTGTATCTTGTTCTGCAGTACGCCGATCACCTGGAACATGTGTCCCTCAATTTCGATAGACTCTCCGACCGGAGGATATCCATTGAAGATCTTCTGCGCGGCATGAGGGCCAAAGATAACCACCTGACGATGGTCGGTGAAATCAGCAGGCTCAAAGTAGCGTCCCTCCGCGATATTCAGCTTCCGCATTCCGCCATAGGGCATATCCACGGCCTTCGTCGAGATATTCACGACCTTTGGACCGTATTTAAAGCTGAACGCATCGTCTGTCTCTGAACTCACAGCCGTGAGGAAGGGCACCGCATCTCGAACCGCTTCTGTATCCCCGTCAAGAAACTTGATGCGTTTGCCCGAGCGTTCTCCACCAGCCTGCATGCTTGTCTGGCCACCCCAGATCATGATGACGTTGTTGCCGAGGCCGAGAAATCCATTCAAAACCTCAGTGCCCAGACTGCGCCCATAGCTCAGCAGGAGCACGACCGTCACCAGGCCCCAGATGATCCCCAGCATCGTCAGCCCAGACCGGAGCCTGTTGCGCAACAGCGAGTCGATACTCTGGCGGATAATCTCAACTACATTCATGGGCTATTCCGATCGCAGGCATTCAATAGGGCTGAGATTTGCGGCACGCAGCGCAGGATACGTACCGGCGAAGAGTGTGATCGCCGTCAGCGTCAGAAGGGAAGCGACAATTGCGACTGGCGAAATCACCGGGTGTGGAACGAAGTCAGGCAAGGGAATCAGCCGCATCAGCAGACACACGCCCACTCCAAGTGCAAGACCAGTAATGCCGCTGACGATGGTGATGATCGCCGACTCCACCAGAAACTGCCGCCGGATATCAACGGCTGTGGCGCCAAGCGCTTTTCTTACGCCGATCTCGCGCGTGCGTTCGGTCACGGCCACCAGCATGATGTTCATGACCCCGATACCTCCCAGCGCCAGGGTGAGCAGCGCAACCGCGCCGAAGAACAGAGTCATCACGCCAAAGATGCGCTCAGTGAACTTTGCACCCTGTAACGTGTCCCATATCCACAGGGCCTCTTTATCGTCGGGGTCGTAGTGATGCCGCTCTGCGATGATGCGTGTCACCTGTTCGAGTGCCTTTTCGTGGAGATCCGGTGACACAGGCTCAACCACGATATTGTTGATGAACCCGCGCACAACTCCTGGCTGTTCTGGCGGAGGAAAGTCACGCGCCATAGCGGAGTAGGTCGTAAAAAGCTGCGTATTGTCCGGCCCGCTGCCGTAACTGCCGTTCTGCTTCTTCTTGGCCAGCACACCAATCACCGTGTACTGATAGCCGTTGACCATGAGGATTTCGCCGATGACCGGCTTGCCCGGAAAGAGTTGCCGGTTCGCCTCCGCGCCCAACAGGATGACCCGTGCGCCCTCTCTTTCGTCCTCTTCGGTCATCAAGCGTCCCTGCTCGACTTTCAGAGACCGAAAGCGCTGATACTCCGGCCACACTCCACGCACCGGACGGTTCGCTGCGTTCCATTGGCTCACCTCAGAGACACTGCGCCGAAGCTCCGGACTCACTGTCTTCACCAGTGAAGCCTGCTGCTGAATCGCAATTGCGTCGTCAATCGTCAGCCGGACATCTCTGCCTGCCGCATATCCTCCAGCCTGCATACCCGTCTTACCGCCAAAGATAATTGCGATATCAGTCCCAATCGTCCGCAGATGCTCTTTCTGGTCTTCATTGAAGCCAATGCCAAGCCCTACAAGCAGGATGACTGATGTAATTCCCCAGACAATGCCGAACATGGTGAGGAAGCTGCGCAGTTTGCTCTCCCACAGCGCGGACAGGGTCTGTTTCAGAATCTCTCGAATAGGCATAGGTCATCGCTCATTTACCACGAGCCAACAGGTGGTCTATACGCAGAAGCTCTGGCGATGGTTCCTTGGTACATCACGCAAAGTGATGAGGTAGCATGAGGTAGCAGCGAAACCAGTTCTCCATCTGCCCGGATGGTGAAATCGGCAGACACAGCGGACTTAAAATTCGCAGGGAGCAATCCCATGGGGGTTCGAGTCCCCCTCCGGGCACCATCCTACAATTACCCTATGTGGTTCAACCTATTTACCTTAATGAACACTTAAAGGCGCTATTTCTGCGGGTCTTCGGCGTAATCGTTTAAATCTAGGTACAAATTCAGGTACAGTGCGCATCTTCTTTATTTTCAATACGGAACGACTTATCTGTTCTTGGAGCGGGCACGGCCCCACACTAAATTAATGTCGTTTACGCTCGATTACGGAATGCGCTGCGGATCATTGCGCGAATTCAGCTATCAGGCATCGCTGAGTTTGCGATCAATAGAAGTCCACCCGAAACTTAACTCCCGCGGAAATCTACGCCACTGATCGACGGGTGACTCAGTGAAAAACCTTAACATTCAATTGGCCGCAATCACTTGTACGAGAAGCCGGTTAGTACGAAGCCGCTGGCGCGGCGGACGCTGCGCGTGCGATACTTTCGACATCATGCGCGGCGGCCCCAGCCTCCTGAATCGCTTTTCGCTTCTTTCTTCTAACTCTTTATTATTCTGCCTATTGCAGGCAGAAGCCGATTCAATCCCCATAGCATAACCGCATCCGCCGCAAACGCCAGCGTCTTCCTTCAAACCGCTCTATCCGACCTGCTCCGCGCTCTCTCCATCCACCGCGCACGCCTCATCCCGCGGAGCAACTCCGATAGAGTCCTGACGTTTTTCGGCAACTTGCCGAAGACATAGATCGATCTCGATAGGTCAATAAGCGCGTTGTCCTGTTGGTAGGAGTTGAGATTTGACCTCGGTCTCAGTCAAAGCTTCCCCCGGAAGTCCGTCGAATCGGAAAACGAATCCCGTAGGGCTTCACAGATCGATGACCACGTCACGTGTCGGTTGGGAGCAGCAAATGAGAAGGTTGCCGTCGGCAGGCTTATCGAGTGGCTCCGGTCCGTAGACGACCGCCCCTGAAACCAAACCGCTCTCACAGTTGTGACAAACACCAGTCCGGCACGACCAACGGACCGGAACGTCGCACGCCTCCGCTAGCTCCAAAATGCTCTGGTAGGCCGAGGCCTGCCAGTGTGCGGCGATGCCGCTGCGTGCGAACGACACCAGCGGACCGGTGTCGGCCTCGCCCTTGGGAAGATGCGGAGCTCGCGTTGTTGTACCGACGACACCAGGTGTCATCGGCAAGCTGCCGTTAAAAATTTCGACGTGAATCCGCTCCGGCGCCACGCCAAAGGTTGTGAGCGCCGCTTTCATCTCAGCCATGAAGCGAGTCGGTCCGCAGATGTAGACATCCGCCTCCCGTGGTACACCGACCTCGTCGAAGACCGATTGCGACAGGTGACCGGCAGCGTCGAAATCCTCGCCCATCTTGTCGCTCGAGCCCGGCTTGCTGTAACAAACATAACTGCGGCCGCGCGTGAGCGTGAGCATGAGGCGGCGGACTTCGGCCCCGAATGGATGATGCTCCCGATCGCGAGCCGCATGCAGCCACAAGACGTCCTTTGTCGAGCGTGCCGCCGCCAGCGCGTAGAGCATCGCCAGAACGGGCGTCGACCCGATTCCCGCGCTGAGCAGCACCACCGGTCGCTCTCCGGACTGCAGAATGAAACTTCCGCGCGGAGAGCTGACGTCGAGAGTAGCGCCCACCCGGACATGCTCCCGCAGGTAAGCTCCAGCCGCCCCATTCCGTTCGATCTTCACGCTGATTCGATAACGCTCCGTCGAGAGGGGGCCTGAAAGCGAGTAACTGCGGAAAAGTGGAGGGCAGCCCGTGACCCGCGGAAGACGCAAGACCACGTACTGCCCTGGCAGAGCCGTTGGCAGGGCCTGACCGTCCGCGCTCTGCATCGTCAGCGAGATGACGTCTGCGGATTCCTGATCTATTGCCGTTACCGCGAGCGGCCGAAATCCTGGTGCGACTGGATGGGACGCAGTTGCCGGTGCGAGCCCCGCGTTCCCACTCTCCGTTCCCAACATTTGGCTCTGCAATAACGCCTCGAACGATGACCTCCATCCCGGCGAAAGCGCTTTAATTCGTAATGCGCGCTGCAGTCGATCGCGGGGATGATTCGGCGAATAGAGAAGCGCGTTGACCTCTGCGACCGTCATTCGCTCGTCCGCCTCTCCCATCTTCACAATTTCGTCGCCAGCGCCTACCTCACCTTCGCGCAGGACGCGGAAGTAGAAACCCGGCCGTCCGTTGGATGTCAGCAATGCCGGCATCCGAGGCTCGTTCATCCGAATTCCGACGCGATAACAGGTAACGCGAGGTTGAGTGATCTCGAACAGTGCGCTGCCGATCTGATAACGGTCACCTATGCGCGCGACATCGTCGGGCAATCCTTCGATCGTGAAGTTCTCGCCGAACTGTCCGTGGACGAAGTCGGTCCTGTTCAGCTGCTGCTTCCAGTAGTGATAGGATTCGACCTGGTATACGAAGACGGCTCGCTGCTCACCCCCATGCCCAGCAAGATCACCTTGACCGTCTCCTTCCAGATTCAACCGGCTGACGCGACAGCGGCCATGCACCGGATCCTTCCATATCCCGGTGTGCACAGTTCGGCCTTTCCACTCGATGTCGCGAGGAAGTCCGACGTTCACCGATAGTAGTCGAGCCATGTTGCTCCGCTTTGGTGGGAACCGGGCCACCCATCTATAAATTTCGTATTATCGGCGTTCGGATGCCTCGTCGACGGTGAGCTCGCGATCCGGGCCGTGCGGAATCACAGTCTGACCCGGCTCCAGCTGGAGCTGGGTGCCATCGAGCTGGACCGAGACGATGTCAGGTTCGAACGACACAAAGTTGGAAATGCGGCCGACTTCGGGATAGGCGTCAGGATATGACCATGCCGCAAGCCTTACATCGCCGATGTTGTAGTAGCTACAGAGTCCTTTGTACGGGCAGAAGGTTCGATGTTCTACAGCTGTCAGCGCGGACTCATCGATGTCGGTCCGCGGAACGTACCAGCGTGGCGCAAAGCCGGACTCGTACAGGACTACCGGCCGCTTGGTGTCTGCGATGACGCGGTCGCGATGGCGGACCACGAGGCTGCGCGAGGTCCGGCGGATATCGATGCGGTGGTAACTGTCGGCGGCATGGCCCACGATCCGTTCGTCTTCTTCATAGAAGGCGTCCATGGCCGGCCACGCGAACGCGACCCGTGCCTTCAACTCGCTCGCATAGGAGGGCAGCTCGATATGCTGCCAGGCCCCGCGCGGCGCGCTCTTCTCACCTGCCCGGACGCTATACCAGGAGGTCGGGCCGAGGTCTGGGTGCCGGGTCGTATGCTCGGTGAGTTGCAGGGCACCTGGAATGACGTCGATCTCCGGGAAGTAGGCCACCGGATAGCGGTCGGGCTCGAAGAGCACAAGGACCTGCTCACTATCGGCAATCCAAGTTCCGCCGAAACGGACGCGCATGCGGCGACGCAGCCGTTCGACATACAGGAGCCTCTCAGGCAGCGGTTCAGGAACAAGAAACCGACCGATTGCTCCGGGCGACAGCGGACCTTGTTGCCAAGACAATCCCATTGCTTACCTCCTATGGCTTAACTAAACAAGCTAAATGCTACGCTTCGGGCACGAACAGCCAACCTCAGCGTCCCATCCAGGAAATTGCAGCGCTGACAGAGTGACTGCATCTTTGCGATGTTATTCAATTCGAGCCTCCAAGACTACGTTCGACGATAGCCTCGTTCCTGTAGCACCCAGCCATTGCCATCCGGGTCGGAAAAGCTGGCAAAGCTGGCGTAGTCTCCTCGCGCGGGATCAAGGCCTGGTGCGAACCCTCCATCCCAGGCTCCGGGCGGTGTCTTGTGCCGGATCTCACCGACCTCGACTCCCCGTTCGAGCAGAAGTCTCCGCGAAGCGTCGATATCTGTCACGACAAGATAAACCCCGCGAAGTGAACCGATGGGGGCATCAGTTAGGCCGTTGCCAATCTGAATGGAGCAGCTAGAGCCAGGCGGCGTAAGCTGCACAACTCGAAAGGTCTTGTTCGGCGAATAATCGACGTCTAGGGTGAAGTCGACTTGATCGACGTAGAACCGCAGCGCGCGGTCGACATTGCTTACTGGCAATGTAATGACTTCGACTGATAACCTTGCTGTTTCCATGGAAACTCTCCATTGCCGTTTCAGGTCCCCGATATTCTGTGCGATCTGTCAATTCGCCGATCCAACGCCTCGTCTACTGAATGAGGCGTTGTCCGATTTGCCGAATCTAGTTCTTGAGTGTCGATTGTGCGGCTTCCAAGACGATTTCGATGACCGGCTTGGGCATCGTCAGTGATGGGATGTGGTCCGCGGGGGCGGTCCGAATCGTTGCTTTCATCCGCTCCGCCATGAACCGTTGCGTCTTCTCAAGAATCATGTGATCTTCCCCAGCGATCAAGTACCAGGTGGGTTTCTTCTTCCAAGTCGGTGCAGGCGCTTTTTCCAATATGCAAGCCACGTTGATCGGCCGTTGGATAGCCTCCAGCCGTACTTTCTCGTCTGCGGCGGCGTTTGGAGAAAAGGCCTTCATAATCGCCTCATGAGGCATCCAGATGTAGCCGTTCTCGTCCGGTGCCATTTTCGGCGCATCGGGGTGGGAAAGCTCCCGCGTGAATACCTCAACGGTTGCTTCACCCTCATCTGGAGCCAATGCTGTGATGTAGACCAACCCCTTCACCTTTTCGTCGTCCACACCGGCGATGACTGCGCCTGCATAGGCATGCGCGACCAAAATAATGGGTCCATCAATCCTCTTAACGACTCTTCCGACCGCAGCGATATCGTCGCTCAGTGTCGTCAGCGGTATCGGGGCACAGATGACGCCAAGCCCAGCTTCTGCGACACCATTAATGACCTTGCCCCAGCTGGACCCGTCTGCCCAAGCTCCATGAACAAAAATCACAGTTGCATTCTTCTGAAACCCCATGATGACTCCCTTCACTCGGTTACGTGAGAAAGAGAAGGATCCTCTCTCTCATCGAATTGCGTTAAGCAAGAAATTCGTTCATCTTGTCCGCGATAAAGTCGAGCTCTTCTTCGAGCGCGAAGTGGCCCGTCTCAAGGAAATAAAGCTGCGCATTCGGGAGATCTTTCAGATAGGCTTCCGCGCCTTCCACGGTGAAGAAAGGGTCGTTCCTTCCCCAGACGATCAGCATACGAGGTTGGCTGTTCCTAAAGAATTCATGCCAGCCTTCGTATTTGGGTGGGTTTGATTGGTAGTTGTGAAGAAGGTTCAACTGGATCGCGTTATTGCCGGGTCGATCCAATAACGTCTGGTCGAAGGTGTAGGTATCGGGGCTGATCTTATTAGGATATTTTGCCCCGTGCATGTACTGGAACTTTGTAGTTTCGAGAGTCAAGAGAGCCCGGACAGGCGCTTCAGTTTCCGAATTTCGATTTGCCCAGAACGGCTTCATCGGATCGAAGGCTGCGCCAATTCCGACTAAATAGGCGTTACCGTTCTGGACGACGATTTTTTCTATTGCGGTTGAATTTGCTGCGGCAATGCGGTATCCGATTGGGGCGCCATAGTCCTGGACGTAGATGCTGAACTTCTTTAAACCGAGACTCTTGAAGAGAAAGTCTTCCATAACAACTGCGAGGTGGTCGAAGGTGTACTCAAAGTCATCGACGGAAGGAGTGTCGCTGAAACCGAACCCCGGATAGTCCGGCGCGATTACGTGGTTTGTCTTTGCCAGAAGCGGAATCAGATTGCGGAACATGAACGAAGAGGTCGGAAATCCATGGAGAAGAACAATAGTGGGCAAATCCTTCTTGCCTGCTTCTCGGTAAAAGATCTTTAAGCCGCGAACCTTCGCGTACTGGTAGGTAATCATGTGATCTCCTTTTGATTCGGATCTGTCAATCGCACTGCGGATTGACAGATCCGCTGCGTCAGCCCAAGGACCGCATCCACTTGGCAATCGCCTGTCCGATCTCGTTCGGCGAATCTTCCTGAACGAAATGCACACCCTTAACCGTAACCTCCGTCTGCGACGGCCATGAGCGGGCAGTAGCGAGATTCGCACCAACGGCCAGGAGTGCGCCGGGTTCGGCTTTAATGAAAAGCTTGGGCACACTGCTTTTCGCCAACCAAGCCCCGTAAGCGGACACGATTTCGGCCACGTCCGCGGGCTCACCTTCAATGGGGATCTCTCGGGGAAATGTCAGCGTGGGCCGTCTCCCTTCGCCCGGTTCGACGAACGGACGGCGGTATTCGGTCATCTCCTCTGTGGAGAGAGTACGCAGAATGGCCCCGGGAAGAATCTTTTCGATGAAGAAGTTCTCTTGCAAAACCATCTTTTCGCCGGCGTCGGAACGAAGCGCTTGCAAGAGTGGGCGCATGTTCATGTTGTCCCAATGATCCCAGCCTTGCGGCCCTACGATCGCCTCCATATATGCGATACCCCGCACAGCATCGCGGTGGCGATTGGCCCAATCGAAGCCCAGTCCTGAGCCCCAGTCATGGATGACGAGAGTCACTCGCTTGCGAACATCCAGAGCCTCGAGCAAAGCGTCGAGGTAGCGGCGCTGTTCGACAAAACGATACGAGCCAGGGCCACTGTTAGGCAGCTTGTCAGAGTCGCCCATGCCGATCAGATCGGGAGCGATACAGCGGCCGAATGGCTCCAAGTGCGGTATTACGTTGCGCCAGAGGAACGATGATGTGGGATTGCCATGCAAGAACACGATGGGGTCACCCTGTCCCACTTCCACGTACGCCATATCGCGGTCGAGGACTTTTCGCTTCTGCTTTGGGTCCCTAGGTGTCGCAGAGATCGTGCTGACGTCTCCTGTTTTCTCAATCATGTTGGTTTCTCCTGTTTTGTTAACTGCAAGATTTTGTTTGCGATTGACCTTCAAAGGGCCCGACAACGTCTTTCAGCCGTTGGGTAGTTTTCTGTCAGAAACCTGCCACAGAGTCCCTGACTGTGGGACCAAACCCGTTATTTCCGCGTACAAAAAGTAAATCGCCACACCATTAGTTGTCATCTTTTCTGGTGTTGGAATTATGTCCGACACCGGCTTCTCCCACTCATAGTGCTTACCCGGTCAAGAAAAGCTATGCTTGAATCGATGCCGAAGAACTCGAGATCAGTTGAGAAGAGGGGAGTATTCCTCGCAAGCAATCCGGCTCTGGACTTTTTGAACACGGAGTGGCCCACTGCTTCCGGCGGTAAAGAGGATTTCTTCGAAACAGATGAAGACGTCTTCAGCTGGCTGCGCCAAGCGGGACTGGCCTCTGAAGGTGTTGAAGAAGTACGCCCTACCGGAGCCCTGCTCAGGGCTGCGCGAGCACTCCGTGCAGTATTGAGAAGTCTTGTCGAATCTCGAAAGGCCGGTAAGGCCCCGGACTTTTCCGACCTAAACGCATTTCTGGTTGCTGCCCATAGCCACCCCCAACTGGTTTGGACCAAATCAAAGTCGGTCGTATTGAAGACGGTTCGTGCTGCCGACACTGCCGAAGAGATCCTTGCACCGGTGGCTTTGATAGCAGCGGAATTGTTGTCAACTGCCGACTTTCGGCGAGTTCGTCGCTGCAGTGAGCAAACCTGTGTCCACTGGTTCTTGGATACGACCCGGCCCGGCCGGAGGCGCTGGTGCAGTATGGCGACTTGCGGCAATCGCCTGAAAGTAAAGTCATACCGACAGCGTCTGAAGAAATCGCGAAACCGTTGATCCGGGACGAATTGTGGAAACTGGGTCATTGTTTTGAGGTATGGCCGAATTCAACTCGCTTCTCTTCCGTCCCTTCGATGCCAAAGAAAGCAATGTTGGCAAGCGTTAGGACGTAGCGAGATCGTCGATCACATAGCAATAGTGCGACACCGGTTATTATACAGAAACTGGTGACATGCCAGATGTCATTCGATCCAGAGGATTCAGTGTCTGTTTCAACAAACCCCCGCGAAGATGAAGCGATGGCGGCAATTGCGCCGCGGCGGCGACTTTGGTTTGCGACATTGTGGCAGACCGAGTCGGACGCCCAGTCTTGCATGATCTGCTGTTCGAAGTGATCCCATTACTCCGACCGCCATGCGGTCAAGATCATCCAACGCCAACACCGCCGGATGGGACAACTGGTAATTAAGCGAGGGTTAATTGTTTGTAGAGACACCATTATGGCATGATTATAGAGGTGTACAGCCGACATGAAGAATCGAACTCACTGATGGGCAAATCATCTTGAAGCTTAGCCCGATGGATCGAACTCGACTGTCGCTGGAAGGAACATCGGTGATCGTTAGCAAAAATCTCGAATCTCTCCCGTTTGAGTTAACCCCTGATCAGTACGCTGCGCTCGTGGAGCAGTTTCACACCTGTGCCGCCGACTTTCTCAAAGGACTGCCACAAGCGAATGTGACTGCGACAAGCGAAGAAATCAGCTCATTTCTGAATGACCCAGACGTTCGTCGCGAGCCGCCTGAGGTGGGACGTCCCGTCGATGAACTGTTGAGCATTATTCGCCGTGCCGCGGATGTAGATCTGAATGGTGCATCCGGGCGAGCGTTTGCGGCGATTCCTGGAACCGGCTTGGTCACTTCCGCTGCATCTTTTTTCCTGACTCAGGTCATGAACAACTACACCGGCATTAGTTCTGTCGGTCCTGGATCCGTGGCCCTTGAAACCGACGTTATCCGCTGGGCGGGTCGTTTGATGGGGTTGCCAGACGGTTCTGCCGGAACGATTACTTCAGGCGGTTCAACGTCGATCCTTTCAGCGATCGTAGTGGCGCGGACGAAACTTTTGGGGCAGGACTTCGCCCGGGGCGTAGTCTATTGCACCCCACAGACTCACTTCGCGCTGCATAAGGCACTCCAGATTGCCGGATTTCCATCCGATGCGATTCGATACATCCGGGTCGATGGTGACTTGTGCATGTGTGAAGAGGATCTTGTGAAGGCCATTCAAAAAGACCAAGCGGAGGGTCACATACCGTTTTGCATCGCAGCGAACGCAGGGACAACAAGCTTCGGCACAGTTGATCGGATCGATCTCCTTGCCGAAATTGCAAAAGCAAATGGATTGTGGTTGCATGTCGATGCTGCCTACGGTGGCTTCTTCCAGTTGACGGATCGCGGCAAACAGAGGTTCCAGGGAATCGAAAACGCCGACAGCATCGTGCTTGATACTCACAAGTCTCTCTTCCTGCCGAATAGCAGTAGTATTTTGTTGGTCCGAGATGGGAAAGATCTTGATGAGGGATTCGGTATTCCATCCGCTCCGTACCTAAAGCACACCCGACATGCCCTACCAGGAGGCGAGAGCTTGCTGAGCTTTGCCAATTTGTCGATCGAGTTAACTCGTCCAGCACGAGGAATTGCTGTGTGGTTTCCTCTGCATTGCCACGGTCTGGAAGCGTTTCGAACGGCTCTTGATGAAAAGCTTGATCTCACGCAACATCTATGGGAAGAACTGAAAAATATGGATGGGATCGAGGTTGCTCCTGCTCCGCACCTTTCTGTTCTGGCTTTCCGGGTAAACTTCCAAAACGATGTCGAAGCGGACAATCACATGACAAAGATTTTGGTGGAACGAGTAAATTCGGATCGTGATCTTCTAATCAGTACTACCTCGAACGATGACAAGATTTACGCTCGGATCGCCATTATGAGCGCCAGGACGACAGGGGCAATTGCAAAAGAGCTTTTGATAAAAATTCGACAGAGTTTGTCTAAACTCCTTGAGTAGGATGGCGTGAATGTTCTGGCGGAAGCGCCTACGGAGGTATTGAAGCGTGACGATTCCCAACGACCAGTTCGATCCTGGTCATGACACGCAATCGAGCGAGGTTCCCTCGACCAAAGAGATTACCGCTGACTTTCGCCGCGATCTGGCCTTCCAAACTCTCTCTGAGGAAATGGTTCAGCGACTACTGGGTTATGGCCGGGAAGAGATCGTGCCACAGGGCGCGATCCTGTATACCCAGGGTGACCGGAATACCGACATGTTCGTTGTACTGGATGGCGGAGTCGATGTGTTACTGCCATCTTTGAATGGCGCTTCTAAGGTCTTCGCTCGCCATCGAAAGCATGATTTTAGCGGAGAGTTCAGTCTCCTCAACTCACAGCGAGCGGTTACCGAAGCGAGGACGACCGTTGAAAGCCGCCTCCTGCGGATTTCCCGTAGCGAACTGAGGTTACTGATGCGAGTCGAAGGAGACATTGCCAACATCATTGTGTCGGCGGCGATCTGGCGGCGGATCGGCATCAACGCGGAAGCATCAAGCGGCGTCGTGCTCCGGGACTGGGCGGGAAATGCGGAACTCATACACCTACAACGGTTCTTCGTTCGCAACTATTACCCCCACAGGATCGAAGAGATTCCCAGCGGAGAGCCAGGTGTTGAAAGCAATGATGCCTCGAAGCTGCCCGCTGTTGTGCTGTCGGACGGTCGTACGCTTGTTCGCCCTTCGATTACGGCACTCGCCGATGAATTGGGGATAACCGAACTGCCGGATGCGCACACGATCTACGATGTGGCTGTGGTGGGTGCCGGTCCATCTGGCCTTGCAGCCGCGGTATACGCGGCCTCCGAAGGCCTATCAACCATCGTTATTGAAGGAACTGCTCCCGGTGGTCAAGCTGGCACGAGTTCGAAGATTGAAAATTACCTCGGTTTTCCAACGGGGGTCTCGGGCGCACAGCTCGCGAGCCGCGCTCATTTGCAAGCCCTCAAATTCGGGGTACATTTCGCCATCTCCCGAGAGATCGTGACTGTCCAGCAGACCGATAGTATCCACAAGCTCACCCTCGCCGGCGGAATGGCAGTATATTCGCGATCCGTCGTTGTAGCTTCGGGTGCGCAGTACCGACGACTCAACGTCAAGAACCATAGCGATTTTGAAAATCAGGGACTGTTCTATGCGGCGACAGCGATGGAATCTCTCCTTTGTAGGGAGAAAGAGATCATCGTTGTCGGGGGAGGAAATTCCGCCGGCCAGGCGTCTGTGTTTCTGTCCGGAGTGGCTAAACACGTACATCACATTGTTCGCGGTCCATCACTCGAGAGAACAATGTCGCAATATCTGATCTCACGTATCAAAGGATCTCCACGCATCACGCTCTATACGGAGTCCGAGATTGAGAAATTGGAAGGTGGGCCAAGCCTCGAATTTGTTAGTTGGACAAACCGTAAGACGGGAGCGACGATAACCAGACCGATCGCTAGAGTCTTCGTCATGATTGGTGGCGAGCCGAATTCCGGTTGGCTTTATGGCACAGTGAAGCTAGACAAGAAGGGGTTCGTTCTGACGGGAGGGACAGACGGCTTTGAAGGTACACCTTACGCCACAAGTGTCCCTGGCGTGTACGCGGTCGGGGACGTGCGGGCCAATTCAGTCAAGAGAATTGCTTCCGCGGTTGGAGAAGGCTCTGTCGTTATTTCCGATGTGCATCGCTACCTTGCCGATCATCGCAATGATCTTACAGCTCAACCGGGTTCCACCCCTGCCGCGTTTCGGTCCGCTAATGTTGAGAGCGGTCAGTGAAATTAGCGCAGCACAGAGGCCTTGTCTAAGATCGCGGATCGGCAGAAAATGCGAACTGGAGATGCGACTGACGCGGGCTACTGCCAATCCAATATCGCCGCCTCATTTCTGAACGATGCAGCAGAGTACCGGGACAGCCAATATCCTTAGCCCTTGAGGAACGCCAGCAGATCCGCATTGATCTTTTCCGCGTGCGTCGTGGGCATGCCGTGCGGGAAGTCCTTGTAAGTTATCAGGGTTCCGTTCTTCAACAGCTTCGCGGACAGCGGCCCCGCCGCGATATAGGGAACGATCTGGTCGTCTTCGCTATGCATCACCAGCACCGGAACACTGATCTTCTTCAGGTCTTCCGTGAAATCGGTTTGGGAAAAGGCCACGATGCCGTCATAATGCGCCTTAGCACCCCCCATCATGCCTTGGCGCCACCAATTTTGGATGACGGCCTCCGAGGCTTTCGCGCCCGGCCGGTTGTAGCCATAGAAAGGTCCGGCTGGCACGTCGCGATAGAACTGTGAGCGATTGGCTGCGAGTTGCGCCTGCAGATCATCAAACGCGGACTTGGGTAGGCCAAGCGGGTTGGCCGTCGTCTTCACCATCAGCGGGGGCACCGCGCTGATCAGGGCAGCCTTAGCGACGCCCCTTTCGCCATGACGAGCCAGATAGTGCGTTACCTCACCCCCGCCGGTTGAATGCCCAACATGGATGACATCTTTCAGATTGAGATGAGCCATAAGAGCGGCCAGGTCGTCAGCGTAATGGTCCATATCGTGGCCGTCGCCAGTCTGAGTAGAGCGTCCATGGCCACGGCGGTCATGGGCGACCACGCGATAGCCATGATGCAGGAAGAACAGCATCTGCGCATCCCAATCATCGGCCGAAAGCGGCCAGCCATGGCTGAACACAATCGGCTGACCTTTACCCCAGTCTTTGTAGTAGATCGTGACGCCATCCTTTGTCGTGATCGTGTCCATCTTCTCCTCCTGGCTGTGGCATTTGCTTCGAACTGCGCACCCTCTGTTCGCGACAGAAGAGACAGGCTTCTTTCTGCGATGCGCACTTCGGGTTGCGTCTCCTGGCGGCAGTGCACCGCGGCACTTGAATTGAACCTAACCGCGGGGATACTTCCCGGAAGCGCTAGCATGCTTATATCAATTGCGCGAACCCGATGCCAGAGGTCCCATATGACATTTTCAGAGGTAAAACAGACAGTCGACCCAACGAGGATCGGAGCTGAAATCGGCATACTGGTGTATCCAAACTCACAGGGCGCAGCCGTTTATGGACTAACGGACCTGTTTTGCGCCGCGAATGCCATTCACCGCGCGCGGGGCGGGTCGCCTTGCAGCGAGATTTCGGTTAGCCACTGGAAGCTTAACGAAGATTCGGGTCGCATCCGACGAATCTACACCACGCACCCCGGCCGCACCCAAAAGCTCGCGGTTGTCATTCTTCCGCCGAGCATGGGGGTTCCCAGCGGCAGTAATCCTAAACGGGAGCGACTTTGTCGTTGGCTGAAAGCGAGGTACGCCGATGGTACAGCACTATGTTCAGTGTGCGCGGGAGCCTTTCTTCTAGCGGAAACAGGTTTGTTGGATGGGCGAACAGCTACGACACATTGGTCTCATGCAGAAGAAATGGAACGCCGATTTCCGAAGATCAAAATTGAGACACAAAAGCTGCTCATCGACCATGGTGACATTTTCACTGCCGGGGGAGTTATGGCGTGGCTCGATCTGGGCCTTCGATGGATTGAGAAGCTGATGAGCCCAACGGTGATGCTGGGGGCGGCACGCTTCTTCGTTATAGACCCGCCGCGTAGCGAGCAACGCATGTATGCCATTTTCTCTCCGAACCTGCTTCACGGTGACGCCAAAATTCTGCAGCTTCAGCACTGGATCCACACCAATTACTCCGAAGAGCTGTGCGTTGCGATGATGGCCAGGTTTGCCGTGATGGGAGAGCGCACTCTGCTTCGTAGGTTCCATCGGGCAACCGGTCTAAAGCCGAGCGAATACTTCCAGAATGTTCGAGTAAGCAGGGCACAAGAGGCGCTTGAGTTTTCAACTCATACCGTAGAAGAGATCACCACCATGGTCGGATACCGGGACAACAGTGCATTTCGTCATATGTTCAAGAAAGTTGTAGGGTTGACCCCCACAGAGTATCGGAGTCGCTTCGGACTTGTAGGGACGCATCGTAGGTAGATGCGCGAGAAAATTCCAAAGCTGGTGCCGTAATTGTTCCGGTGAGATAGCCTTTCCCAGAGGGCTGTAAGGAAGGGAAGACTAAAGATAATCACATCCGCCTGTTGAACTACCATGTGCTGTTGTGGATTTCGTCAATGGAGGACTTCATGAAAGCAGCCTGGTACGAAAAGCAGGGACCCGCGCGGGAGGTTCTCACCGTCGGCGAAATGCCGGATCCGGCTCCGGGACCGGGCGAAGTTCGCATTCGCATCGCCACCTCGGGAATCAACCCAGGGGACATCAGGAAGCGTCAGGACGACTTTGGAGTTGGTATGCCGTATCCTCGCGTCATCCCGCACAGCGATGGCGCGGGACAAGTGGATCAGGTGGGCGACGGTGTTTCTCGGGATTGGTTGGGGAAATCAGTATGGTGCTATGGCGCCCAATCCTATCGCCCGTTTGGCACTGCCGCCGAATTTACAGTCGTCCCCGCAGCGCAAGCCGTTCCCCTACCCGCAAACGTGACCATGGAGCAAGGCGCATGCCTCGGCATTCCCGGTATCACCGGTCATCGCGCCGTGTTCGTGGCCGGGCCCGTCAGCGGACGCACCGTGCTTGTACAAGGAGCTGCAGGATCCGTGGGGTTATGTGCGGTCCAGTTGGCGCGTCACGGCGGGGCTCATGTGATTGGCACAATCCGTACATCGGCAGAGGAGCAAACAGCGAGACAGGCAGGAGCGCACGAGGTGCTGCCCAACGATGCGGAGCTGCCCGCGCGTGTGAAGGCCCTCGCCCCTCAAGGGATCGACCATATTGTTGAAGTTGCATTTGGGGCAAATATCGAGCGTGATGTTGAACTGCTGAAAATGGGTGGATCCATCGCGACCTATGCCACGAACGCTGCAGCTCCTACGATTCCTTTCTGGCAAATGGTGTTCAAGAATATCCAGCTCTTTTTTCTGGGTAGCGATGACTTCACGCCGGAAGCGAAGGCAGCAGCGGCACGCGATATAAATGCCGCGCTTGAGGCCGGCTGGTCAGGCTTCGCTATAGGCGAGCGAATTCCCCTATCGGAGATCGCTCGGGCCCATGAACTTGCCGAGCACCCGCAGCATCCAGGACGAGTTGTAGTTACGCTCTAATGGGACCTAGGTGCGCTTGCGGAGTCGGTAGTTCGCTTGTGCGAACCGGCAGCAGCCGTTCAATGAGCGATAAATCGCCAACCCTCTCATCGGCAAAATGAGATCAAGGCAAGTTGCCGAATAGTCGGGCGGGCTCGGCTATTGACTGCCTCCGGTCACCAAGGCAATTGCCCGTAACTCCCAGTACCCGACACAGCCGCGGATCAAGGCTCTCACTTAGGGAAGGTCGGCTGAGACGGTGTCGTGGACAGACAACGACTGTACCCGCAGGTAGCTTTTGACTACCAGCATTCAGGACACGAAGCGCGTCACCGGACTGCTGTAGAGTCACCCGCGCGCAAAAGAAGCCGTGACTTGATATCTCATCCGGATTGCGCCCATGATCCTCGGGACTTCGATGCGCAAGCATGAATTCATAATCTGCCTGAGTCACATCAAGGTTGGACCATATCGGTGTTGTCTGAATGTTCCAGCTTCGCTTTTGCCATGCGTTTGGTAGGCACGCGAGATGATCAGTAGTCCAGGGTAAGTTCTGGGAAATCTGTGTGCCCCTCGATGAGATCTGCACCCATTGAAGTCACCAGAAACACAGCAAGAAACCCCACCACAACAAGGCTGCACCCGACTGCTATGCGACGCCAAAGAGCCATCCCTTTGGACTCGCGAATTGATAGGCCGCCACAAGCCAACCCCGCTAAACAGGCGATGAGGAAACAGAATTGCAGAACTTCGTCATGGCTGGGAGTCAGTTCAGTAGTTCTGTCAAACCAGCCGAGGATGCCACCGACCGCAAGGAGAGCCAGTGGGACGACGAAGCATGCAATCAGCCCCTTCCGGCTGATGTAGGTTGGACCTTGACCGCTCCACTCATTCTCAAATCATTCTCCATGTCGCACCGCAAAGCGCGGCCATTCGTTACTTCTGGATTGTCGATAACCATTTAAAGCTGCGGTCCTCACTACGCGCGACTTTGTAATGAAACTCAAGCTCATCGAGTCATTCTTCTTTACCGCTAAAAATCTCGCCGTCTGTGGGTTCGATATTGCAGTTAGCCTCACCTTTTTATTGGCAGTTCAGGCTCAGGTCCGCAAACCTAGCGATCTCGATTTTCTCCAGCGGGACGGCTGTCGCTCTGTACATCGTTGGCGTCAGAACACCTGGGTTTTCCCATGCGCTTATACCCTGGATGGACTCCCCGGACGAGTCCCTGCTGGTCGGCGATGCGCAATAAAAGAGTGGCAAGGGTATCGCGTTCCTCCTTGCTGAGGCTGGAGAGCAAAGCGTCCTGGTGCTCCCGAGCGACTCTGCCAATCCTTCCCAGGGATTCCCCACCGGCTTGTGTCAAATACACAGAATACAAGCGGCGGTCATCCGGGTTGGCTCTGCGCTCTACTAGGCCCCGTTTTTCGAGATTGTCCACGATCGCCACCATCCGGCTGGGATGAAGCTGCAGCTTCGCTGCAAGTTCCTGCTGGCTTAAGCCCGCTGCGATTCGGAGGAGCCGCAGGATTCCTGCATCCGAGGGTGTGAGTTCGAGAACTCCTAATCTTTCAGCAAATTGCGATGCGGCATGCGCTCCAACCTGTGCAAGCAGGAACGCCGGTTGTCCTGTTCCAGTCTCATGGCGATTCATCTTGAAAATAATTATTGCACAGTATATTCGTTAATGCTATAAACGATTTCATGACTCAATCAACACCTCGATTCCGTGGTCCATCACTGATTCCGCTCGCGACCGTTCACATCTTGCTCTTCGCAGCGGGTCTCGCAACGGCAGCGGCGCTCCGGCATGGAGCGTCCTATGTAACCGCCTTCGCACCGGCTGAAGAATTGCGCACGTTTTTAGCGCAAAGCCCGGCGGCTGTACGTGTCAGCAGCTTCTTCCTGTTTGGCTCCGCGGTGCCCTTCGGCATCTTCGCGGTGACAATCGTCAGCCGGCTGCGGTTTATGGGTGTCCGAGCCGCGGGAACAAACATCGCTCTACTCGGGGGCTTGACCGCAACGATCGCGTTGCTGCTTTCCGGAGTCGCGGGCTGGATTCTGTCCGTGCCGGAAGTATTGTCCTCGGCGCCGGTCGTGAAGGCGATCGACTTCTTCAACTTCCTGCTCGGCGGCGTCGCGTACGCGGTCGGATTCGGCTTGCTGGCTGCGGGCGTGTCCGTCACAAGCTACTTCACGCGGCTGCTTCCGCGCTGGCTTGTCGCTCTGGGGATGCTTCTGGCCGTAACGGGAGAGCTCTCTTGGTTCAGCCTCATCGCTTACCCAGCAAACTTCTTCATTCCGATTACAAGATTTGTCGGCTTCGTTTGGATGCTGGCAGTTTCCCTGGCGCTGACGAGAGGTCGCACGACGGCGCCGGTGTCGTCTGCCGGCATCTCCCCACAAATTGCCACCACCAGAGGCAGCCAACAGAGCTAGACGACAGAGAGAGACCAAATCAGGAGGTGATCAATCAATGCGTGACTATCTGCTATTCATTGTGAAAAACGCCTTGCGCAGCAAGCGCCGCGCCTTTCTGACGATGGCGAGCGTGGCCCTCTCGTTCTGCCTGCTTGCAGTCCTTATGGCGCTCTATCACGCGCTCTACCTGGCTCCGCCTGCAACTCCCGGCCAGGCGCTTCGACTGGTAGTTCACCATAAGGTTTCTCTGACCCAGGACTTGCCCTTGTCCTACGAGAGAAAGATCGCGGAAATCCCTGGCGTCAAGGACATAACAAGCCTGCGGTGGTTCGGCGGCACCTACAAGGATGCGCGCGACCCCAGGAACAACTTCGCGCAATTTGGCATCGAACCTGCCCATCTCTTCAACGTCTATCCCGAGTTCTCCATGCCCCGGGATCAGATTGCCACGTTCGAACAGCAGAAGACAGCCTGTATCACATCGCGCGCTCTG
The DNA here is from genome assembly GCA_963741395.1 of uncultured Acidobacteriaceae bacterium. Lineage (GTDB taxonomy): Bacteria > Acidobacteriota > Terriglobia > Terriglobales > Acidobacteriaceae > Edaphobacter. The sequence continues at coordinate 314,213 of CAVUHV010000004.1, read as the reverse complement.
GCGACCAAGCTTGGCTGGAAGATAGGCGAGCGCATCAATTTAGTCGGCACGATGATGCCGATGACGCTGGATCTAACGCTGGTGGGCATCTTCGACGATCCGGGCGACACGGAAGTCCTCTATTTCAACCGCGACTATCTCCAGGACAGCCTGCCTACAACCGATCCGCGCAATGACATGGTGCAGCAGTATTACGTCGAAACCAGATCGAAGGATGACGTTGCAAGCGTGGCGTCCGCAATCGACGCGGCATTCGCAGAATCGCCAGCCCCCACACGGACCGAAAGCGAGCATGCATTCATGCTCAGCTTCGTCTCCTTCGTGGGTAACGTGAAGCTCTTTTTGCTCGCCATCGGCGGTGCCGTCACGTTCACCATTCTGCTTGTTTCTGCCAACACCATCTCCATGTCGGTCCGGGAGCGAATCCGGGAAGTGGGAATCCTCAAGACCCTCGGGTTCTCATCTTCTGAAGTCCTCGCAATGATCCTTAGCGAGTCTGCGTTTATCGGGTTGGTGGGCGGCATTGTGGGCTGCGCGATCGCCGTTGTTCTCAGTCTGGGAGTCGCGCAGGCCGCCCATCATGGCTCTGCGTTCGTTCAGTCCTTACGATCGTTTTCCATGACGCCTCTCAGCGCATTCCTCACCATTCTGGCGGCTCTCGCAATCTCGGCTCTCAGTGCTCTTGTGCCCGCGCTCACTGCGGCGCGTGCTCCGATCGTCGAATCACTCAGGCACACGGGGTGAACCATGAACATTCCTCTCACCTATAACTTTCGCAATCTCGTCGTCCGCAAGACAACGACATTGATGACGGTGGCCGGCATCGCGCTTACCGTGGCTGTCCTCGTGTCGTCGCTTGCACTTGTGAACGGGCTCCGGGCTACATTCGCGAACACGGGAAACCCGCTTCAGATTCTGGTCCTTCGCAAGGGAGGCAATTCGGAGCTGGGAAGTTCCGTCTCTCGTGAGTCGTACGAACAGTTGCGCACCATGAGCGGGATCGCAAGGGACACCTCCAACGAGCCGATGGCGACGCTCGAAATGGTCCAAGTGATCAATCTGCCCAGCGTGGATGACCCCAAGGGAATGAACGTCACTCTGCGCGGCGTCCTCCCGGTTGGCATTGCGATGCGAAACGTGCACCTCGTGAGCGGGCGATGGTATCAGGCCGGGCATCGTGAGATCGTCGTCGGCAAGTCCGTTGCGCAGCGCTATCCGGATGCGCAGTTGGGCCGGCATCTTCGCTTCGGCAAGGGCGATTGGTCGATCGTCGGGATCATGGATGGCGGGCAATCGGCGCTCAACAGTGAGATTTGGGGTGACCTGAACCAGGTTAGCTCCGACTACAACCGCGAAGACAACCTCAGCTCGATTCTCGTCCGCGTGAGCGACGCGGCAGCCGTTCCCTCTCTGATCAAGGCAATCGGCGCCGATCGGCAATTGAATCTGACCGCTCTTTCGGAGCCCACCTATTACGCCAGTCAGACATCATCCGGTGCGCCGTTGGAATTCCTCGGAATCCTCGTCGCGATCATCATGGCCTTCGGCAGCAGCTTTGCCGCTATGAACACCATGTATGCAGCGGTTTCGCGGCGGACTCGCGAAATCGGCACGCTCCGTGTGCTCGGATTTTCGCGCATGAGCATTCTGGCGTGTTTTCTCATCGAAGCGTTGTTGCTTTCCATCGCGGGCGGAATCCTCGGCTGTCTTATCACCCTGCCGTTGAATGGCGTCACGACCGGCGTCGGCAACTTCTTTACGTTCAGCGAAATTGCCTTCCACTTCCGCGTCGGCCTGTCCACCATGGCCATCGGCGTGATTTTTGCGGCAATCGTCGGGGCGATAGGAGGATTCTTCCCAGCGCGGAATGCTGCAAGGAAGGAAATCCTAGGGGCGTTGCATGAAGCTTGACCTGGATTCCGAGTTGGAAGGTCTGCGCATTGACCGAACGCCGCAGCCGGAGCCAAAGAAACGGTCCCCCGTGACATGGCTTGCCATTGCGGCGGTGGTCGCAATCGGTGCCGTTGCCGCGATCGTTCCCTACCTGCTCCACAATAGAGCACCGCTCGTTCAGGTGACGCGCGTGATTGCAGCGCAGAGCCCGGCCGGCGAAGACAATGCTGTGGTTCTGAACGCCACCGGCTACATCATTGCTCATCACCAGATCCAGGTCGCTTCCAAGGTGAGCGGGAAAGTGGCCTGGATCGGCGTCGACGAAGGAAGTGAGGTCAAGAGAGGGGAGGTGCTCGTTCGGCTCGAAGATACCGAGTACCGCGCCCAAGTCGAACAGGCGAAAGGAAACCTCGCCAATCTTCAGGCAAAGCTCCTGGAACTTGAACACGGCTCGCGTCCGCAGGAAATCACCCAGGCAGATGCGAATCTCGTGCAGGCTCAAGCGGATCTGACGAACAGTAGCCTCTCTTTTGACCGCAACGCTGCGCTCTACCACGAAGGAATCATCTCGCGGGCGGACTTTGATAATGCGCAGTACAACTACAAGAATCTTCAGGCCCGGGTGAACTCCCTCATGCAGGCCTACGATCTGGTCGAGAAGGGGCCAAGGCACGAAGAGATCGATGCCATGAAGGGCCAGGTCGAACAGGCCGAAGGACTGCTCGCATACGACGAAGACCAGGAGAATAACACCGTCATCCGATCGCCGATTGACGGGCGCGTTCTGGAGCGCGCTGTAGAACAGGGCGAATTCGTAACCAACGGGTTTGTCGGCGACAAGGGCGCGAAGGGATATGTTGTCACCCTCGCCGATCTCAATGATCTGCAGGTTGAGCTTGACATCTCGCAGACCGATTTTTCAAAGATCCACATGGGCAGCAAAGCGACTGTCACGACCGATGCCTTCCCTGACCGCAAATACGAAGGTCAGTTGGTGGAGATTGCACCCATAGCCAACAGGCAAAAGGCGACTGTCCAAGTGAAGGTGCAGATCTTACGCCCCGACGATCGACTCCGGCCCGACATGAACGCGAGCGTCGCATTCGTTGATCCCACAGCGCCGCACCAGAAGGGAACGGCCAACCCGCTTATCACCATTCCCGCATCCGCCGTCAAGGACCAGAGCGTCTTTGTTGTCTCGGAAGGCAAAGCCGTTCGCCGGCATGTTCAGATTGCCGGCACCGCCGCCCCTCAGGGAGTTCGGATCTCTCAGGGCCTGCTCGGAGGCGAGGATCTAATCTTGAACGCGCCCGCAAACCTCAAGGACGGAGAAACAGTTCGAGTCGAAGGAGAACACCCATGACAGACACCATTATTGAATGCCGCGGACTCACCAAAGAGTTCGTCAAGAACCAGTTTCACGTCACTGCGCTCAAGGACGTCGACCTCGCGATCGAAAAGGGCGCCTTCGTGGCATTGATGGGCCCGTCAGGTTCGGGCAAATCGACGCTGCTTCACCTGGTCGCGGCCCTTGATCGGCCCACATCAGGGGAGGTTCATGTCCTCGGCGTGAATCCTCACCAGCTTCGTGAACGGGAAATCGCGCGCTGGAGGAATGCGCATGTGGGGTTTGTCTTTCAGTCCTTCAACCTGATTCCGGTTCTGACCGCATTGGGCAACGTCGAGCTTCCGTTGCGCCTCACCTCGCTTTCGCCGGCGAAACGCCGGGAGCACGCCGAAAGGGCGCTCCGCGTTGTTGGACTGGAAGGGCGCCTCCACCATCTTCCAAGCGAACTCTCGGGAGGACAGCAGCAGCGGGTCGCCGTCGCTCGCGCATTTGTGACCGACCCCGACCTGATCCTCGTCGATGAACCGACAGGGAACCTGGATGCAACCTCAGCCGACGAAATCCTTACGTTGCTCGCGCAACTGTGCAAGAAATTCGGCAAGACCGTTGTGATGGTGACCCACGATCCGCACGCTGCGTCCTATGCGGACGCCGTGTATCACCTGGAAAAAGGACGCTTGCTTGCCGGGAATCCTGCAACAGCCTCAGCCGCAAGGTCCATCCAGCCAGCACAGGTGGCACGATGAAGATTCTCATCTGCGCCATATTCGTAGCCGCGGGTATTCTTGCTCTCATTCCCGCGCATACTCAGACGGTGCTTCCCATCAGTCCGAAGTTTCCACCGCCTGCTGGCCTCACGTTCGCTGGACAGTGGGAATGCAGAGCCGGAGATCAGACGGCCCGCTTGCAGGTCACGCCAGATCGTGCACCTCACAGGGAGTTGGCCTCATCCGCTAAGGGTGGATGGGCCACGCTCACCGAAAGTCAGGAGGGTATCGTCGCTCACTTCCGGGTAGGTTACGATCGGGACGCCAACGAGTTCTTGCTCATTGACACTGATGACCCGGGGTACGAGGTATTTCGGCCAGAAGGGTGGATTGGATCCACTATGACTTTGACCTATGTGGTGAAACCGGAAAATAACTTCCCCGCAAACCGGTTTGTTTACCACGTAGATAATTCGTCACAGTTCACCGTTGCCTGGGAAGAACGCGACAACGGCGAATGGAAATCGCGGGATACCTACATTTGCCACCGCAGTTCGCACAGAGACGATCGAGAGCAATTCCGATCCCATTGTCGACATCGCTAGGTGATCCAATGTTCGGGACCAAGCGGAAACCGATGACCGAGAGCGAGGCAGAAGTGATTGAACCAGCGGAAAGACTTAGTACTTTGTATCGGCCTCTCGATCTTCGGATAGGGTGATTCGAAATTTGTCCCGTTGCTGTGCTGAAACATCTATAAACCCTAAACCCGCTGGAGGAGAATATATGTCCTGGCATTTTTCATTCGCGTTATTGATTGCCGGCATTATTGCGTTGGCGCCACCAGCCTGTGCAGGTCAGCAGGCTGGCGGGTCCCCTTTGCATACTGGAGACCCGTTCCCGCAAGTCTCCGGACAGACCCTCACGAATAAGCCGCTGGTGTTGCCTGCCGCTGCGGCAGGTAAGCCAGCCTTTGTCATCTTCTCCTTCAGCCGAGCAGCGGGTAAGGACGCCCGCTTATGGAACGAGCGCTTGTTCAAGGACTATTCCAATTCCAATGCTATCGCTGTACCCGGGTTTCAAGTGATCGTGCTGGAGTGGATGCCCAAGCTGATCCGCGGCGTGGCCGTCTCAGGCATGAAGAGCAATATGCCGCTCGCCGTGCAGGACCGGACCATCGTGTCGTACGTGGACGAAGCGGTCTGGAAGCAGCGCTTGGCAGTCTCCGACAACAATCGCGCCTATCTCTTCCTCCTGGATCCGGACGGGCGAATCCGATGGACCAATTCGGTCGGATTTACGGATTCTGAATACACGCGATTCAAGGAGGTACTGGGAAACATGTTCCAATAGCATCCATAATGTAAGCCATGCGCTACCAAATCATCATGGACGCAGTGGGGGCGCTGCGCTCATCGGGCAACTGTCTCAATTGGCGCATCATCGCCAACTCACTCACCGACAAATGAGATCGAGGCAAGTTGCCGAATAGTCGCCTTGTCGTACAGTTGGGAGCCATGAACTACGTCACAAGCACTTCAATGGATAGCCGGTTTTACAGCCACTTGCTGAAGACACAGATTGATCTGAATGGCTCAATGAGTACGTTGCCCTGATATGGAGTGACCGTGTCAACTGGGCGAGATTTGTGGGGTTTTGGTGGTTTGCGTTTTCTTTTCCCGAGGACAGAGCGAGCAGCAGTCGGAGCAGTTTTGAGCGACGATTGATCAGTCTGATATTCGCGGGTCGGAACCGCATAATCATGATCCGTCGGGAGCTGCCTCTGACTGTTATCGCGAGTCCGGCTGAGCCTGTCGCATAGGGCAAACGAGGGTTCTCCTTCGTGCTTGCCTCGGCTGCTGCTGGCTCTGTGCTCGAAATTAGCGAGGATGTTCATGGAGTGAGCGGTCTTTGTTTTTTCATTCTTTGGGATGTTTTTGCTTTTGTCTTTTCTTCATGCTGCTATCCCTTGCCTGGCTACCGTTTCTGCTCTGGTCCCTATGGCCCAGATGAAGCCCAGCAGTTCTCGGGTTACTGCTGTGACAATCTTCCTCTGATCTTTGCCGGCTGCGCCCAGTCTCATATAGCGCTTGTGCAATCGATGCTGCGCCTTCCATGCGATCTCTTTCGCTTCTTCCGAGATGCTCTCCTGTCGCCTGCGCAGTCCGTACCAGATACCTGGAGGACGACGATAGCTCCATGCGGCTTCGACAACGATTCGTCGCAAGTGCGCGTTTCCGGTTTTGGTTATGCCTCCGCGTCTGGTTCGCTTGCCACTGGAGTCTTCGCTGGGCACAGCACCGCAATAACCCATCAGTTGCCGAGCACTGCCGAAGCGGGATACCTGGCCCAATTCGGCAGCAATGGTCACAGCCGAGATATCTGCGATACCGCGCAATGCTTGCAGATCGTTGATGACTTGTTGTAACGCGGGCGAGGCCAGCTTCACCGCTTCCGTGATGGCTTGCTCCAGGCGCGCTACCCGTTCCCGCATGTGCTCGACCTCGTGCAGATAATCCTGTCGCGTGGCCTCCTGAGCTATCTGTGTGAAACGTAGCTGCGCGACCCAGATCAGATAGGGACGTGTCCACGGCCTAACTCCGGTCGGTGGACGCTGGCCTGAGCGGAGGAGAAACTTGCTCAACCGATGCCGCGCTCGCATCTGATCCTGCTTGGCCGCTTCGCGGGCGCGCACCAGATCGCGCAGGGCCTCGGATCCTTCATCTGGAACCCATACCGCCGTCAGGTCTCCGGATCGATAGCAACGTGCCAGCTTCTCAGCATCCCGTCGATCCGTCTTGACCCGATCACCCGCCTTAACCGGTACCAGCGTGGGTGCGACAACCTCGCACTGAACGCCCAGCTCTGCCAGCTGCCAGTACACGACATAACCCGTTGGGCCCGCCTCATAACAGGCTCGCAACTTCTCTGCCGGGCCAAGCTTCCTGATCAGCTTGCGTATCGAATCGGCCCGGTTCCGAATCGTTCCAAGGCTTCGTACCTCGCCATCTGGCTCGGCGATCGCCACCGCAATCGTTTCGGCATGGACATCCAAACCTAAAAATCGTAGCTTTTCCTTCATGACCGGCTCCCTTCCGCTTGTGGCTCTGAGCTGTGCGTCCTTCTGAACTCACAGCCTAACCCACGGTCAGCGCATCGGCGCCGGTCACTCCATACTGACTGTTATTCACCAGTCAAGATTTTTGCAACACGGATAATCAGTAAACAGAAGCCAACTCTACAGGTTCGATAATTAGTACCGGCAAACACAATGGACGCAACTACATCGATTCGTTTTAGGGCTGGCCGAGTCTTTCCTGGTAAGGTGCGGGTTGCCCGTGATCCGCTCGGGATCGTGTGTTTTTTCGCCAAAGCGTCCTGTTCGAAGATCAACCGGAGGTGTATGAACGTCGACATCGAGTCTGGTATCTTGGCGATGTTTGGGAGGTGGGCGGTTGGAAGACCAAGCTCTGGCAACGCTTCGTGGTCAACTCACCGACATCGTGTTTGGATCAGTTTTCCTGTTCATCGGATTGGCAGCTTGCTCCATTGCTGCCATCCGTCGGCGGAGCGGCGGACTTCTCGTCATCTGGCTAGGAATGTGGAGCGCGATGTATGGAACCGGACTCCTGTTTCGCTCGCCGGCTGTCGTTGCGGCTCTGCCGCTCGTGCTTCAGACAACCGTCCCTTACGTGAACACTCTGATCGCGTACCTGCTCTCCGTCGCTGCCATGTTGGCCTTCTTGGAATTAAGCCGGGGGAGGGTTCGGCTTCTCGTCAAGATCTTGATTCTTGCCGAGGTGGTAGTTGCTGTTGTCGGAATTGGCTGGTTCGCAGTCGGCGGGTCAGCCGAAAAGTTCCTCCCCTACCATAGGCTTCTCTCCGATTGCGGCCTTCTTGTCCTCATAGCGGTGGTTACCGTCAAGAAACTGTCTGACAAGTTCCTGGTTCTATTCAACCGCCGCGTTCTAGCGGCAGGCACGCTCGTTTTTGCCACCGAGGCTCTGTGGTCTAACGTGTTGCGCCCGCTGCACTACCAGCAATCTGGCCTCTCAAGCCATCTGGCTTTTGCCGTGTTCCTGCTTTCGTTCGGGTACGTCGCCGTGCAGGTCACCCTTGCCAAAGAGCGTCGCTTGCTGGCGATCGAAGACGAGCTCAAGGTCGCCCGGGAGTTGCAGTTCTCAATCCTTCCGCCATCTGTTCCCGAGGTCCGCGGCCTCCGGATCGCGGTTGCCTATCGGCCCATGGCCGCCGTGGCTGGTGACTTCTATGAGTTCATTCCCGTCGATGGGAAACAGGTGGGATTCCTCGTGGCGGACGTCACCGGACATGGGGTGCCGGCCGCGCTCATCGCTTCGATGATCAAAGTGGCGATGCATTCCGTGGTGATCTGCGCGCATGAGCCGCACGAAGTATTGCGTGGCTTGAACCGCATCCTTTACGGACAAACACACAATCAATTAGTCTCTGCGGCCTATTTGTGGCTTGATACCGGGAGTCGCAAGGCACTGTATTCAGCGGCAGGGCATCCGCCGCTTCTGCGCTGGCGCGAAGGCAAGCTGGAAGGCATCGAAAGCAACGGTCTGCTGTTCGGAGTCATCCCGGAGGTCGATTACCCCGTTTGTGATCTATCGATCCACCCTGGCGATCGCTTCCTGCTGTACACAGATGGCGTGATTGAGCCCCAAAATGCCAGCGGCGATTCCTTTGGCGACCGAAAGCTTGAGCAAGTGGTTCGCGACAATCAGTCCCTTCCGCCTTCTGAGTTATCCGAGCAACTGCTCTCCGAAATACGAGTTTGGCAATCCGCCTCGGTGGCCCAGCAGGACGACATCACAATCATCGTCATCGACGTAGTTTAGTCATGGCGATTGCCACCGGGACACGACGCCAAAAGACCAGTCTAGGAGTAGCGCTGATTCCGATTGGATAGTCGGCTAGCCGGAACTTATCCACCTCGCCGAATAGTCCCCCTTCTCGGACACTTGCAACCGGCACCGCAATCCTCGGGAACAACTTCTCCGAGTAGCCGGTTATGCGGCAACTTGCCAGAGGCATAGCCGATCCGACTGGGTGAATGAGTGACTTGCCCCGCTAGAGCCAACTGAGCGATTGCCTGACACCGTTATTTCTGTTCCAGTGGCCATTCACGTAAAAGGTAGTTCCATCCTCGGCCGCAAAATCCCCCCCGATCACTGGCTCTTCCGAAAAAACCTGCCCTTGGGCGTCAACCCTAAGCACCTTTGAATTCGAAATTCCCTTTACTGATCGCTTTTTCGATTGACGTATGGACTCGCTGGGTCGCTAATATTGTGGGATGGAACGATCACTGATCAGACTTGACGAAAAGTTATACGGATGCAGCCAGTGCGCCTGGTTCCAGAAATGTAACTATTGCCGTGACGAGATCAGGCCAAGACAAGAGATGCTCATAAAGTTTCACCTCCACAAGTGCGAACAGAATTCGGCAGTTCCTAACGGCGCTACGAATCGTCGGAATTCGCCACAGCGGGAAGCGTGAAGAATGAAGCCATTTGAAGTCGGGCTTCCCCTCCTGCGACTTGTGCCGACCGTGCGCGATTGGCGCGGGCAATCGCAGACCTAATGGCACTCCAACACGACCAGCGGCCTTGCATTCCATCCATCTTAGATTGTCCAGCGTAAACCGTCAGTATTTCATATTCGCCAGATCTTCGATTAGCCCCGGCCCGGTCGGCTCCCACCTCAAAGTCTTGCGCGTCCACTCGTTCGACGACGGCATATCCAGCGTTGCGTAGTGCGCGAGCCATCCAAAGTGCTCCGCTGCTTGGTCCGGAGTGATGGACTTCACAGGCACTCTCAGCCCCCTGCCAATCGTCTCCGCAATTTCCCGCATCGACACGCCCTCCTCCTGAACCGCGTTGTACACCGTCACGCTCGGTCCCGTCTTCTCAATCACCAAACGATACAGATGGGCTACATCCTTCAGCGAAGCCGCAGCCCAGCGGTTCGCACCGTCGCCCACATACGCCGAGACGCCCTTTTCACGTGCCGTCTGCGTCAGCAGCGGCACCAGGCCCTGCTTGTGCGTGTCATGCACCTGCGGCAGCCGCACAATCGCCACGCGCACACCTTTTTCCGCGACAAGCCGAGCCGCCCGCTCAGGCCTACGTAGAACCGCCGGTAAATCCGCCGGAGGATCACTTTCCGTGCGCACGTGGCCCGCCGCGCCGCTCGTCAATGCAACCCCCGAGGTCACCACCAAGAGCTTACCCGGTTCGAGCACCGATCCCAATGCCACAATGGCCTTGATCTCCTCCTCCGCGTTCTGCGCAAACCTCGACCAGTCGTGGCTGAAGGCCAGGTTTACCACAACATCCATTCCTTTCGCTCCGCTGCGCAGACTGTCGAGGTCCCGCAGGTCGCCGCGATGAACCTCCGCGCCCGCCGCCTTCAACTTCTCCACGCCAGCACCGCTGCGCGTCAGGCCGCGCACCTGGTGCCCTGTCTCTATCAATTCCTTCACTAGTTCCGTTCCAATAAAACCTGTTGCTCCCGTCACAAATACACGCACTGCTGTCTCCCTGCTGTTAGGACGCAATCTGTAAAGATCGTGCCAGAATTTGACATCCGTGCCGGTTAGGTTCTCGCGCCCTCCGCGCCACTTTCGACACGTCGAACTCGATCGTGATCACGTGCCCACCATTGTCGTCTGGCGAAGCTTGACTGTGGACATGCTTTTCTCCTCTGATCTGAAGTCTGTTGTGCTTAACAGGCGCGACGGTGGTGTCACTTACCTACTTGCGGATGCGGTAAATCGCGCCGCATTCCTTCTGACGAACTCCTGCACGCTCAGCGGCGCTTGCCCCGTCAGCGTGAGCACTTCGTCCGTCATCCGGTCAAACCTTCCCGCGCGCTGCAGATCGGCAATCGTCGCCAAATGGTTCACCAGGTGAACCGGCTGGCCGCTCTTGAGCAGCCCGTCCCGCCACCGCTCGACCGGAATGTCCTGATAGGTGATCGTGCGGCCGAGAGCCTTCGAATACTCTTGTGCGTAGAAATGCATGTTCTCAGACTGCGGACCGGTGAGGTGATAGGTCTTGCCGATGTGTGGCTGCGGATTGACGAGCAGTGCAGCGACCGCACGTGCAACGTCTTCGGCCGCGACGGGGGAAGTCTTGCCCTCGCCGAACGGTAGTCTGATCTGATTTGATTTACTGACAGAATCCGCAGTCATAATCAGGAAGAGACCTTCGAGAAACACTGTCGGCCGTACGTGCACTACCGGCAGACCGGACCAATTCAGAGCCTGCTCGGCGAGCCAGTGCAGCTTATGCTGCGGGCTTGCTGTTGTTTCGGTAATGCTCATCTGTGAGAGCGACATCTGCGACATATTGATGAAGGCCTTCACGCCGTGATGCTTCGCCACCGCCGCCGCATTGACCGTCGCGGCCAAATAGGTATCCGAAACCGATAGGCCGAAGTATATCGTTTCGCAGCCGGCGATCGCTCTATGCATCGAATTGAGATCGAGCAGATTGCCGACCACCACCTCGGCACCCATGTCGCGCAACGCCTGCGCACGATCGTCTTCATTTCGCACCATCGCACGAACCGGTTGGCCTTGCTGCAACAGCAGTTCGGTGATCGAGCGCCCTACCCCGCCGACGCGGCCGGCCGCGCCGGTGACCAAAATGGGGTTTGCCATGTTTATTCCTCCTACACGTTCATCTGAATCGAAGTCAGAGTTGTTTGAATGCGAGCCTCATGATCGAGACGGACCACGCGAGTGCAATGCCGAATTTGGCGGGTCACAGCCAACTCCCGGGCAGGCGACTAGTCCGGTTTCACTTTCTTTGCCGTTGCCCATAGTGAACCCGGATTCACCCGGTTCGAATGCAATGCCAGCATCCTGTCGTAAAGGTCCAAGGCGGTCGATGTGATCGCGACGCTCGCATTGAAGTCCTGGAGATAACCTCGGGTTTCCCCAATGTGACGAGGGGAGCTGTCAGGGTCAAGCACGCCATGACCGGCTATCACGGCACGCGGATGAAGAGCCTCGATCTTATCCAGGGCGGATTGCCACTCACCCCGGGCCCTCTCATCGCATTCAGCGAGATAGAGGTGAGTGTTGTTATAAACCGCGTCCCCCGATACCACCAGACCAATTGAGGGCACATGCAGCGCAGTTGTGTCCGACGTGTCCGTGTGGCCCAGGTGCACTACATTTAGCTCTTCACCCTCAAGATAGAGGGTATTTCCGTCGAGGATCTCCGGCACTACCAACTCCGATGGAACTTGACCAGGGAAGCGCGGCTCCCAGAACGAACGCACAATGTCCGGCTTAATTTGGTTTTGCATGGCCGCAACAACGGAAGAGGTAGCGAGTGCTTTTGCGCCGGGGAACCTGTCCAGCAGGAGCTTCAAGCCAAAGAAATGGTCACCGTGAGCATGAGTGATATAGATGGTTGTGAGATTCTTGCCGCTCTCGACGAGCCAATCTACCAGTTCCTTCGAATGTTGCACTGAAAGAAATGTATCGACGAGAACGGCGTCGCGCTTGCCATAAATGAGCGTGACGGTATTGGTAACCCAAGCTAGATGCTCCTTGCCGGGTGGAAGGCCTTGTGTAACGCCAGCACGTTTCTTGGAAAGAAGTCTCCAACTCAGTTTTTCCATAAACTCTCCCTCTCAACAATCCATTGAGTCAATCGGTTCAGTACGATCTGACGTATCATGCTGCGCGTCTGCCTGTCTCCGTGCCGTTCCGGGCTTCGATGGCTTTGATGCTGTTTTCAAATGCCTTCTCCAAAACCTGTTTACCTACGGTCCCGAGCACGAGGCCGAGGAAACGTCCCTTGAGATTCTTGCCTTCGCGAATGACATCCACATCAATGTCCGTTGTGCCGTTGGGCTGGCGAGTAAAGGTATAGGTGTGGCCGGATGCGCCTCCCCACACGTTGGAGTCGGTTGTAGTGAGAACCACACGGCCGGGGTTTGACCAGTCGTAATGCAGCCGTTCCCAAATGCCGCTAGAACCCTCTGTGACATCGGCATGCGAGTCGCCGAGCTGATGCACGGTGAGATATTCGTCGGCGCTGTTGCCAAATAGCTTGGATCGGTCCGATCCGAAATCCGTGAGCCCGGCAATGTACTGCTCAGGCGTGACGTTTGCAGTCTGGTGAAGGTGTATTGTAGCCATCCTCTTCTCCTTGGAATAACGGCCACTATCATGATGACCGCCACACATGTAATATGATGGTCATCATGTATGGAGGATTCAGGGAAAAATGCGCTACCCCGCGAAGGAAACCGCCGCAAAACATGAACGCATTGTGAAGGAGGCTTCCCGCCTCTTCCGCGAACGGGGATTTGAAAACGTTACCGTGGGCGAGGTTATGAAAGCCGCAGGTCTAACGCACGGCGCGTTTTATGCCCACTTCGGGTCCAAGCAAGAGCTTCAAGCAGCAGCCGTTACATACGGACAGAACCAATCAACAGATCGCGCTAAGACCCACGGCCCGACAAGACTGGGCAGGCAATCATATTCCGATATGTATCTGAACCAACGACATCGCAATAATCCTGGAAATGGTTGCACCATGGCCGCATTGGGGCCGGAGGTAGCACGCGGCACACTTGAACTTAAAATTGCGTTTGAACGCGGGCTAGAAGAGATCCTCTCCGCAGCCGGAGGAGACAGAAAGAATGCAATCTTCCAAACAGCTGCGTTACTCGGAGGGATTGTGCTCGCTCGCGCTGTACATAATTCGGAGCTTTCAGACGAGATTCTTGAAAGCGTTCGACAGAAGCTAGGTTGACGATGCTCCAACCGGGTCTTCACTTTCAATGGCCCCTGCAAAAGGTAGTTCTGCGAGGCTATTCTGTTCGTCTTGTCCCCGTTGACTACTCCCATCTCGATCAGCTTTCTCGTTGGTCAGGGGAGGAGGATATTTGGCGGTATATGACATTTGCATACCTCGCATCGAGGGACGAATTACAGACTTGGATTGGCAGCGCCATGAACGCGAATGAACGCGGCACGGAGCTGAACTTTGCCATCATCGACGAAGTTAGTCAGTTAGCGGTGGGTACGACAAGCTTTTACCGGGTCGTGCCTGGACACAAGAGACTCGAACTGGGAAAGACCTGGCTTGGAGCACCCTATAGGAGGACACGGATCAATACTGCAGCGAAGTATTTGATGCTCAACCATGCTTTCGAAATGATCTTAGCTAACAGAGTTGAGTTGAATACTGATGCAAGAAATGTCTGTTCGCAGCGAGCCATAGAGCGACTCGGCGCTGTGCGCGATGGAGTCTTACGCTGTCACACAATCATGCGGGATGGTTTTGTTCGCGACACTGTGAATTACTCCTTCACGATGAAGGAGTGGCCAGCCACAAGAATCTTGCTCGAAAGGCTACTAGAAGTTCGTACTTCGGGAGTTTCCTGAAAAGCTGCAGATCCCGGCCTGCTCAGCCCGGGCCCTCGCAACAGATCAATTGGAGAAATCCAGCAGGACCTTTTCCTGCCCTGCCTCACCATCGGCGAGGCTTACTGCCTCCCGGAAGTTCTTCACTGAATACCGCACACTCGTTTGCGGCGTAAGTGCTCCCTTCGAAAACATGGTGAGAAGATCGCTCGTCGCTGCCCGCACTTCGGCGAGCGGCTGGGAAGGCACCCAACGCGGGAGCCACCACCCGCGAACGGTTGCTGTGGAATAAATCAACCGCGGAGCAAACAGCGGCATGAGGAATTTCGCGGGATCTGTCTGCCGATGACTGGAAAGGGCTCCATACACAAGCATGGTTCCCCCGGGAGCAAGGTTGCGGGCAATCTCGGCGCCAAGGTCTCCGGCAACGCAGTCAATCGCTCGTTCAACGCCCTTGCCCGCGGTCAATTCCTGCAGGCGTGACCTGAGATCCTCGTCGGCTGTGCAGATTACCTCATTGCCCCCGAGGTTGCGAATGATTGTTTCCTGCTCGCGCCGCCGGATGACGTTGATTGTCTTGAATCGATACTGCTGCGCCAGTTGAAGCACGAACTTCCCCACACTGGATGCAGCCGCCGTCTGCAGAAGCCAGTCGCCCTCTTTGAGGTTGTGGGTTGATCTGGTCAATGCCCAAGCCGTCAAAGGATTGATGTAGGAAGCGGCGGCGGCGGAATCGTCCAGGCTGTCTGCAACGGGCACAAGTTTGTCCGTGGGGCACACGATCTGCTCGCGCCAGGTGCTCCAGGTGTCAATGAAAACTACGCGAGTTCCAGGTATCGGAGCCTGCACGCCCGGACCTACCGCCTCTACAATCCCCACGCCTTCAATGGCCGGGCTGGCCGGCAGCACCGGCTGATAGCCATAGCGCCCGCGCACCATGTGCAGATCGGATGCGTTGATCGGGCTGAGATGTACTCGGACGAGCACTTCGCCGGGGCCCAAAGGCGGAACAGGCATCTCTACCAGTTCCAATGTGCTCTTCGGTTCACCGGTCTTGCGAAAGATCAATGCCTTCACCTAATACCTCCTTGCTCTTCGGGCGATCGCCGACTACGGCCGAATGTTCTGTTCTCCGGGAGGAGTTTTGTGTACGGAGGACTCTCATGTCAAGGGTGGATAAAGGGGAACCAGTGTGGCATCTCGCTGCGACCACCGGTGAGTTTGAGCAGGTCTTGTGGTGAACCCACATTTTCCTTGGAACAGTCGACATCAGAGAATGCTCACCACTCTCTGTCCTAAAAATCTAATTTCTCCGGCTCTTCCTAGGATTGTCAAGTGACGCAAAATCACCAACGCACTCACCTATTGTGGATGAATGCGTTGGCCTGGAGTCAACAGCTGGTGACCCGGTCGCCCGGATCGCTGGACACTCACCGACTTGTCGAGACCCATCGCCGAAAGTTCTTGACTCTTCAAAGGGGAGCGCACCAGCCGCATTTATGCCGAAGCGACTAGCAAGGCGAGGCACTCGGCAAGCAGGGAGACAACGAGCAGCGGAACACGGATCAATAACACCCGATCCCACGACGCCTGTAGCTCTCGACCGTTGTCGAGTCTTCCTCCGGTTTTTGCCGCTTGGGTTTGAATCCGATTAATTGGTTTTGACAAGAGATTGTAGAGAATGACGAACAGAACCAGCATTAGGAGCGATGCGAGATAGAACCATCGCTGCCCATTCTTGCTCAACACGATTAGCAAGGCGTTGGACAAGATTGCCGAGACGCCCCAGATCGGCATTCGCGCGTCGGCGAACATGTGGAAGAAACCCATGATCTCGGTTCCAGCAGATGGTGAAGCCATTCTTAGAGCGGCACGCCCGACAGTCAAAAAGAACATGTCCGTGCCAAACACAACTGCTGTGCTTAGAATGCCAACTAAAGACAACAGCCATATCCAATGGTTCATTGTCCTTCCGCCTTTCTATGCGCCGCCGCGCCGATTTGCTGGAATACTTCCAGCAGACTAAGTTCGTCCCAGTGCTCTATCACCTTCCGGGCATTTGTCTCAAATGGCATGGATCAACAAGAGCCCGACGACAAGCATCACCGCGCAGGTTGCGCCATGAACGGAGAATGCTGTGGCCTTTCGCCCGCCCGACGCCAAAATGTTGGACATGTCGCCAAAAGGGATGATGGCGAAAACTAGAAGAACTATGCCTACCGTCCGACTGTCCGTAGTCAGCATCACGGTCAACACGGCCAATCCGGATGCGACGTCCCGAATCCCTTTGAGACGTAGCCAGGCACGGGTGTCAGCATCGGGTGCAGGCGGCTTTAGACCAAATGATCCTAAGACTCGTTCAGGAGATGCAAGGTAGGAACAACCGATAGCAATGATCCCCACAGCTATGAGAGCCGCGAGGATGAGGGGAATAGCGTTGTGCATAACCGTGTCCTTTGGTATAAAATATAGCAACGCTAGGTTTGATGACAACCATACGGGAAAGTTTCACCATCTCCCGAGAAATTCTAGCGGCGCTATACTTTCTATCGATGACAACGACACTGGCAGCGAACCGAATTGCAGAACGAAAACTACGCGACAAGCAGGCCCGCCGGGCACAGATTATCAGCGCCGCACGACGAATCGCGGAACTTGAGGGGTGGTCCAACGTAACCGTCCGGCGGCTATCCGAAGAAATTTCATACAGCCAACCCGTTTTGTACGCTCATTTTGGCAGCCGCGAAGGGATTCTCGCCGCGGTTGCTATCGAGGGTTTCCAGGAGATGGGCCTGGCTTTGGAGAAGGCACGGAAACGGGTTAAGCGTGGAGGTACGGTCGAATCGGTCGCGGCAGCATATCTGGAGTTCGCCGCGTCTTCACCCGCACTGTATGAAGTGATGTTTTCGCTCAGCCTGAGCGTACCATTCGATGATGCGGCTACTCCTCCGGAGCTACGTTTCGCGTTTTCCCAACTCTTGGAGTTGTTTCAGGGGCAGAGTGCGAAGCCAGAGGTTATATCGGAACTGTTTTGGGCGAGCCTCCATGGTATCGCCGAGCTGACACGAACCAAGCGATTTCCGCGCAACCGTCAGAAAGAGCGTGTGAGGGCGCTCGTCGAGCTCTTCAATCTCCCAAGAGATGAAGCGGCACAGGTGGTGAATGCGCGATAAGCGCTCTCGTCTTTTCCCGAACTAGGCGAGATGAGTCCTCGGCCCACCAAGTGATAGCGCTCCAACTTTCGACGCACACCAGCCGGGTGATCTGCTCATGCACCCGGAATGATGCAAGCAGGCTCCGGATGTTCAAAGAGACGCTTAAACCGGAAGCTAGCCCGTCTAGGGTCAAACGCCATTCTGGAATATAGCTAGGGTCGGGGGTGGCTCCGTTGTAATTGTTCCTGAGCGGAGTAATCTGCGATTTGGTGTAGGTTGGCACGAAGCGATTTCTCGAGTACAGAGCCTCTGCAACAGCATCATCGAGGCTCAGGGCTCTATTTAGAAGCCACTCCTTTTTCGGCCAGTTCTTCTTTTCGTGAATCATGCCCAGGCGTTCGAGAGTAGGCTGAGGCAAGAGAGAGCCGCCACCCGCGGCCGCGGCTATCGCGCCCAGTCCGAAGAGCAGAGCATCGCGGCGAGTCCACCGACGCAAAAACTGTGGAGCCACTTCCATCACCTGCGGAGGCCGTTCCTGGAAGAAGCTTGCGGGCTTTTGTGGGGACGCGGATTCGGTCGAGGATGTATTGTCCATCTCCAGCGCAGAGTGTTCGTCTTCAAGGTTCATTGTCGAAAGTCATCCGATCTCTTCGCCCTCGTCGACCAACCTACGATCATGCTGCGAAGCGTGTCCCACCCATCAGCGAGAACCAGAATCCCATGAGGAACGACAAAGAGGATGAAAACCCACATCAGCCAGAAGTGCCAGATGCGCGCTTTGTCATAACCACCGAAGATCGCAGCCAGCCAATAGAGCTGCATGGGTTTGTGAATCGCCCAGCCCGTGAGGACCGATAGGAGCCCGGCGACCGGAACGGAAAAATAAGCGGCGCGCTGAAGTGCGTTGTATTTTGTGTTGAAGCGGGGATGCGGCCAAGTGCGAAGCGTTAGTTTGGCGATAGGAACGCCTATGTAGTACCAAAACATCCTTGCTGCATCGCGGAGGTCGGTTGGGCGTGGCAACAGAGAGCGCCAGCCACCTCCCATGGCCGACCCTATAACAAAGACGAGACCGTTAAGCATGAACAGATAAGCGCAGAGCCAATGAAGGCGAAGAGCAACGGCGAGCATGCCGGGACCGAGGCTTATGTGGTTGTATACCCAGTCAGGAGGACTGCTGTATTGGTGCAGCCCTGGTAAATGCGCGCATATCCATACACCAAGGTCCGCAAGAGGATCGACATTCCCGGTCAGTGAATTTGGTTTGTGCCGGTAAACCGGAGATGCCCAATAAATGCCACTCAGGATGAGGCCCAGAAGGATTGGCACGTTCAGCCAGTGGCTGTACCGTACCAGCAGGTGGTGCCTGCGAATTACAAGCACGCCGGCGTGACGCTCCGGCGTGCTTGTAGCAATTCGTTCCTTACAGGGCTGGGTGGAATGTGGCACAAGTATTCTCCGCGCTACTGATGAGCGGTCATGCCATTAGGAGGTGCGGGTGCAAAATGCGCGCGCCCATCCTCGATCAGCCAGTGATCGCCGTGGCGGACGGCCACGAAGAAAAAGTTGACCGGTATGGCTGGGATCATCTGCCCATCTGGACCATTGACATTGTGCAGCGTAAGGAGCGCATCGGCGACCGCGACATCGGGATTGGCGAAGCGAATCCTGTAGTTGGAGAACGCCGCTTGCGTGCTGCCGTTGACGGCTTGCGCCTCGGCACCGAAGTCCTTCGCCATTGCGACCCGACCTTGCAGAAAGTCACCCTGCGGCGTTACGAAGGTTCCATCTTCGGCAAATAGCGATGCACGGAGGTCGGCATTCTTCTGAACGAAAGCCTTGGCGAAGCCATCTCCGAGCGCGCGAACGGCGGCTTCGTCCTGAGCCTCGCCGGCCCTCGCAGAGCCGGTCGCAGCGATGACGAGCGTGCACGTGAGAAGGGTTAAGCCGAGACGATGCATCAGGCCTCGGAGCGCTGACTTGGGCCCCTGGGGCGCGGAATCAGCTCGGTACGTTTGTGAGATTTTCATTTCTTTTTCCTTAATGATCATTTTTTTCTCCCTAATTGTTGTTTCTTTCTTCTTACTAGTTACAAGCCGATAGTCGTTCACATCGGCAACTCGGTCCCTGCCTGCTCCGCCGCCATGTACACCGCGTACAAGTCCGGCCAGTTCCCGTCGCGTTGCCCGTTGCGCTTGTCGTGCTCACCGAGGGCGGCTGCCGCGCGCCGCATCGCGCTTGCCAGATCGTTTGCTGACGCAAAGGTCGTCGTCGCGGGATAGATGCGACCGGGCAACCGACGCGTGACCTCCTGGACCAGCCACGTATTACCGTCGGGATCATTGAAGGAGAAGAACGACCCGTAGCTCGTGCGCTTGGGATCGGGGCCGGGAAGCCGTGCCTCCGGGGGGAACGGCACGCCGTGCCACATCTCACTCGCGTCAATGCCACGGCGGATGAGTTCGTCATGAGCCGCTTCGATGTCGGAGACAATCAGCGCCGCCGCGGCCGAGCCAGGTACTGCCGCAGTTAGTCCGTTGCCGAAGGTAACCGAGCACCCTGAGCCGGGGGGCGTGAACTGGACGATGCGGACGTTTTTTGCCGGGGCGTCATCCGCGTCGAGCCTCCAACCCAAGTGTTGGTAGAACTGCTTGGATCGCTCGACGTCGGACACGGGGAAGACGTCGACCTCGAGGTTCATGGCGACTCTTGTTACACCGGCGTCGTACTTCTGTTGTTCAATGCTGATAGCTGTTTGACTCATGTGATTCTCCTTTTGCTCGTGACTCGGAACCTCGCGCTCAGCCCTTTAAGGGTGTGCTTGCGAGGACCTCTACCTTTTCAATTTGCGGGGGAACCGCCAGCAAATCGTCGGCTCGCGCTCCCAATGCCTTCGCGATCTCGCCAGTCAAGTGGGCATTGCGGCCCCCTTCATTTGCAAAGGTGTCGAAGATGCCGAACTTCCCCGGCCCGAGCTTGATCGCATACCATTTCAGGGTGCCTTTTTCATCCAGCGCGAGTGGCTGAGCTGACTTTAGAAATGCCTCTGCATCGGCTTCCTTGCCTCGGCGTGCTTCGAGCGTGACTAACAATCCGATTGCTTCCATTGAGTTACTCTCCTGTGTTGAATTCATTCCGACCGATTGAACCTGACTTTCGAGTTTTCCGATTTTGGCAGGCTCAGCTCACAACTATGAGTACACTGCACATCGGAAACGGACTTGTGCGGATTTCTGCTGGGATGGTTTCAATCTTGCTGAATTCGTTGCTCAACCGTGGAGAGGCGCCGCGCCTCCGCTGTGAGAACGGGATGCGTACTGATCGAATCCATGAGATTGCGCCGAACCGGACGCCCGCGCACTGGCCTGTCTCC
The DNA here is from genome assembly GCA_963741395.1 of uncultured Acidobacteriaceae bacterium. GTDB lineage: Bacteria > Acidobacteriota > Terriglobia > Terriglobales > Acidobacteriaceae > Edaphobacter. The sequence goes on along the minus strand of CAVUHV010000004.1, from coordinate 293,323 downwards.
GGCCCTCGGAGTGCTGCTGCTTTTTTTGCGTTGTGGGCCGTCGATTGGCTGCGCACGGACCTTTTTCGGCATTTCGGCGCGGATACCTTTTCGCCCGCGCAGCGCCAGGCCGCGCTCTTCTCCGCCTTCGCCGTCGTTGCTGCGTCCGTCGCCGTGGCGCGCCGCGCCGAATTCCCGCGCGGGCGCCGCGCGTGGGCCTGTGCCAGCATAGGTCTCGGTCTCTTCGTGGCTCCGTCCGCGCTGGCGGCTTGCGCACAGGGCTAGTTCGCAAGAAATGGGGATTACGATCCGGTTAACTGGCTCAAGTACTTCAGGCGCGCCTGGACCGATTTTGACTTGGCAGGCTGGATGACACGCATGACGTTCCCACCTTTCGAGATGAGAATGCGATATGGCTGGTGCAAACGCCCGGTTAGTTCGGTCCACGCGACGAGTTCGGCGAGATCGTCGTGAAAGTCGCAGCTTGCATAGACAGAGATGAACGGGGTGCGACCAAGCGCATCGTACAGATCGGCAGCATGCGTGATGGGAATTACCCGACCATTCCGCCTGTAGGAGATGCCCATGAGAATGGGCAACCTGTATTGATCTACGGGTGTAGTGACATCTCGCCAGATTCCACTTACCAGTGGATGATTCCCACTTGGATGTGCGGGGTCAGGCGTTGCTCCTGCCACAAAATCCACAATATGGGTTGACTCGTGCAGAAACACATAAACCAATGCATTGAGAGTTCCCCCCTCAACCGTCAGGGACAACTCAGAACCCGCACTGTCGAACAAGGTGCGCTCCTTTCGCGTTACGAGCTCAGATACAGTTTCGTGTAGTACTCCAGCACGAACAGCGATGCTATACATCGGCTCAGCTGTCGGTCCGCCATCAGGAAACGTCAACGCGTTGCCCGGCAATCCATCCATAAAGTAGATTGCATGCAGGCGGTTCTGTAGCACCTCACGTTGAAAAGGTGTCAGTTGCGCAAAAGCGTTCACTAGAATGATCCGTTCGTCAGGCGTGACTGTATGCGCGGAAACATTCACATTCAATGCATTGCTGAACCGCTTGAGCACGCTTTCCGGCGCTGAACTGGCTCGATCCTCCAGCTGCTCTTGACGCGAAACGTTCGGAACAGGCGGTGTGTCAGCTTGTTGTCGGATCGTGCCGGCATATGCAGCGATTCCAGCCCAGAAAGTTATCAAGATAGCAGCCCAGCACAGGCTCATCTCCCGGTCGACTGTCAGATTGAAACCGGGCCGTCTATTGCCGCCGGTCGTGTGAAAATTCTCAGAATTAACGGTAACTCTCTTTTCAGATTGGTGCGCCGTAATCAGAATGAGGTCATAACCTTGGGGCGCCAGCCGATCGGCGTAAACGGCGCCAATACCAGTTGATGCACCTGTCACAACAGCAGTGCCATTCCCGGAATTGAACATGTCATTAGCTTCCATAACGAATTGTTCCGGCAAGAAGAAGGAAAGAAAGCCTCGGAATCGGTTGCTCCGAAGCCGGCTCTGTTAATACGCTCTGGCTCCACAAACCCGATCAGAGATATTCCTTAGAAGTCCTGCGCAGTGGGACGGACGACGATCTCGTCGGCTTCTACCTCGCTCGGTTGTTCGATGGCGTATCTACCATTTCTGAGTTTCTTTACTATCCGGAGTGACCGGATGGTACGAATCGAAAGCGGGGTTCGATTCACAACGATGAGTAAACCGCACATCGGATACGGACTTGTGCGAGTTTCTGCTCGCATGGTCGGGTTCTTGCTGAATTCACAGCTCAACAAATCAAACTAAATTTGGGGGTTTATATTGACTGGGACGATGAAGGGAGTTCGAATGAGATGCGGCGGGCCCAGCCAGAATTCTGGACGGAGCTCACAGTCACTTCGGAGCCCAGAAAGTCCTGGCGATACTCTGTCGGGCTGACACCACACACATTACGGAAGACCTGCGCAAAGTGTTGCTGGGTCTTGAAGCCACATGCCACGGCCACGTCCAACACTCGCGTATCCGGAGTACGCAAAATCGCCTTGGCACGCTCGACCCTTTGGCGCCGGACAAACTGATGCGGGGTCTCGCCCGTGGACTCGCGAAACATCCGTGCGAAATGAGCTGTACTCAACTCTACGGATTGCGCCATCTCGTCGAGGCTCAAGTCGTCGTCCATGTTCGCATCGACCAACTCTTTAATCTTTCGTAAGCGCGCGGAGCCTAGCCCGCCCCGGTGCATCTGCACAGGCCGATGCCCAACTGCATGACCATTGAGCAGCGCCACAGCTATGGCCTGTTCGACAGAATCCAGAAACAGCCGCCCGTTCGGAAACCCAGCCACCATCTCCACATGAACGGCCGTAACTAACCCACGCAGGCGGGGGTCCGCAAACTTGCGATACATGCGCAGTTCTACCTCTCTGTGAGAGGCGGCCATCAGTGCCACATCGGAAATACTGAGCTGTAGATACGTTGCGTTCATGAGCCCAACCCACTTTCCCTCATGACGGTGGGGCATGACCATCTCGCCCGCAACGTAACGAAACTCCGTTAGCTCGGTTCGACGCACGCCCATCTCAATCGAGCCGGGCCGCAGCACCATTGCGAGAACCTGCTCAGGTCGCGCCCAAAGACGCGGCTCCGTGACAGATTGGGGTGGGACGAGTTCAACTCTCATTCAATTTACTCCAGGCCTTCGTATATGGATATCGCTGACGGCTGTAAGGGCGTCCCGCGGCTGGCACGCTCAGGGGATTCGCGCGGACCCTTCCCGGATTCCTAAAAAAAATTATTGGCGGATCCTTCCTTGCCCTTTCATGGCACCGTAATCACAACCTTACCCACCTGCTGGTTCGACTCAAGGTACCGATAAGCCTCCACCGTCTCCCTGAACGGAAACGTCTTCCATTTGCAAAATCGAAAGCGAGCGGCTGGTGGGATCTCCGTCCGCTTTCAGGTCCGCTACTCGGGATATGTAGCCGGGACGGCGCTATTGGGAGCTGTCGCACCTGCCGTGGAAGCTTTAGGCGGCGAGACAAGGATGGGCAGAATCATCGACACCACCATCACCCCTGCGATCACGTGAAGCCCGGTTGCGTACGATCCGCTGCTTTGCCGCATGTGCGCGATAAGCAATGGCCCAAAGGCGCTGGCGGCGATGCCCGACACCGTGACCATGAGGCCGTAAATCGGCCCCACATTTTTTGAGCCGAAGTAGTCTGCGGCAAACGCCGGCAAGGTGGCGAAGCCGCCGCCGTAGCACATCAGAATAATGAACGCCAGGACGGTAAGAACCGTTGCTGAAGCCATGTTCGGCAGTATCCAGAAGAGGCCTACCTGGAGCAGGAACAAGGTCACGAAGGTCCACCGTCTGGTGATTGCGTCGGATACCCACGCCCAGAACATCCGGCCAACGGCATTGCCGATGCTGGCAATGCCCACCATTCCGGCGGCCACCACGGGCGTGACCTTGGCCAGTTCCTGGAACATGGGTGATTCTTGCGAAATCACCGAGATGCCCGCCGAGGAATTCAGAAACAACAGAAACCATAGCGCCCACCACTGCCAGGTTTTGAGAGCACCGCCGAGTTTATAGTCGACACGTGCGCGCTGCGCTGTCTGGGTCGCGCTGGGAACCCATCCCGCCGGCTTCCAGCCATCGGGCGGATTGCGCATGAAGTAGCCGGTGACCATGGTGATCACCGCATAAATGATGCCCAGCCACGCGAATGTCTGCAGGACGCCGACACTTTGAATGAGGCGCGTCGCCAAAGGCGCAAAGACCAGGGCCCCGGCGCCAAAGCCGCCCACGGCGATGCCGGTGATAAGTCCCCTGCGGTCGGGGAACCATTTGACCAATACCGCGATGGGAACGATATAACCGAAGCCGACGCCGATTCCGCCAATAACTCCATAACTCAGGTAGAGCCACCATAGCTTGTTGGCGGAGAAGCTCGCCAAAAAGACACCTAGGCCATAGATGAAGCCGCCGGTGAGCGCGACAACCCGGGGGCCTCCTCTGTTCAGCCACAAGCCGCCGAAAAAGCACGCCAGGCCGAGCGCGAAGAAGGAGATTGTGAAGGTGAGCGTGACTTGCTCAATGGACCAGTGAAACTGCCTGGCCAGCGGAATCCTGAAGACGCTCCACGCGTAAACGGCCCCCAGAGCCATCTGCAAAAAGAATCCCGCCACCGCAATGCCCCAGCGATTTGTGTTGTTTCCGACGTCGTTCATTAACATCCTCCACGCAGCTTAATTTGATTGCCCAGTCTTTCCAGAAAACGGTTGATGAGTGCCATACTTCCGCGCAATTCCTTGTGGCGGAATTGGCCGAGAAGGGAAAACATTCCGGGTGGCTCGATGATCGGCTTGTCGTAACACCCGAGCGTCTCACTCGCTGCCGGGGCAACACAGTTGAGGACTTCCGGATTGATTGCTCCAAGCGTCTTGCCGAGATTGATTGCGTTGCGAATCGCGCGCACGGATTCGTCCGACTTCGACGCATCGACAGCAGTTTCGATCAGCTTGTCGCTCGCGCCCAGCGCCCCGCGCAACATCGCCTTGGCACGGCCTGCGCTCTCTTCCTTGCCCTTTCATGGCACCGTAATCACAACCTTACCCACCTGCTGGTTCGACTCAAGGTACCGATAAGCCTCCACCGTCTCCCGGAACGGAAAGGTCTTGGCAATCTTCGGCACAAAACGTCCATCGGCCAGCCGATCGAAAACATACTTCACGGCAACCTGCCGCAGCTTGGCATTTCCCGCGACCTCCCCCATCCGATAGCCGCGAACACTGAGCCCCTTCCCCACCGCCGCAAACAGAGGAAACGGCGTCGGCGCCATCGACAGCGCACCATATTCGAAGACAACCCCGCCCTGAGCCGCCGCTGCGGCCAGCTTCTCAACAAACGGCCCCGCCACTGGGTCAAACGTCAGCCGCACTCCCTTACCCCCGCTAATCTCCTGCACCCGGGCCACATAATCTTCCTCTTCGCTTGCAATCACGTACTGCGCACCCAGCTCCAGCAACTGCGCCCGCTTGGCCGACGTCCGCGTGACCGCAATCGCCGTCGCGCCCGCATCCCGAACAATCTCAATCGCCGCCAATCCCACGCTCGACGAAGCCGCTGGAATCGACACAAAATCCCCCGCCTTCACCTGGCCGTAGTGCACCAGCGCGCCATAGGCTGTCAGGTATTGCATCCAGATCGCCGACGCTTGTTCCGCTGTCAAATTCGCCGGACACTCGCCCAGCGCCTCAACCGGCACAACCGCCTCTTCGCCCGCTGTCCCATAGCGGCTCATTGGAAAGCCCGGAATGGTAGCCACCTGCTTCCCAATCCACTGCGCGTCCACGCCCTCGCCCACCGCTTCCACTACGCCCGCGGCCTCATACCCCAACCGCGAAGGAAGCTGCGCCTGCTCCAGGTACTTGCCGCGGTAGAACAACGACTCGGCCCGGTTCAGTCCCAGCGCCTTCACCCGCAGCCTCACCTCGCCTTTGCCCGGATCTTGCCTGGGAAGCTCTTCCAGTTTCAAAATCTCCGGTCCACCAATCTCATGAAATCGAACGATCGTAGGCATAGGCCCTCCTTGAAGGTTTTCTTTTGTTCCTTGTCCTCGGGTGTTGGATGTTCTCCAGGGTCAGCCGCGAAGAATGGCGGCTCCGAAGGGTGCGCCGGTCAATCCGCCGTCAACCATCAGCTCAACCGCGTTGACGTACGACGAATCGTCGGAGGCAAGGAAAAGCACAGCCTTGGCCAGTTCTTCCGGCTCGGCCCAACGCGCAAGCGGAACCGTGGACGAGAACCAGTCGGAAAGTTTTGCGGATTCTTCTGCGGTGACATTGGCGCGCGGCCCGCGCTTCCAGATGGGAGTCTTCGTCCCTCCCGGGGCCACCACGTTTACGCGAATCTTGCGCGGCGCAAGGTCGGCGGCGATGGCCCGCGCCATCGCGACGAGTCCGCCTTTCGATGCAGCATAGGCAGCCACGCCTGGTTGACCGAGATAATTGTGTACTGATCCGTTGAAGATGATGCTGCCGTTGTCGTTCATAAGAGGAGCGGCTGAATTGACGGTAAAGAAGGCGCCGTTGAGGTTGGTGTGGACCACCTTCTCGAACAACGCTTCGTCGGTTGTCCCGGTCGGCGTTCTGCCGGAGATGCCTGCGTTGGCGAAGACGATGTCAAGTTTGCCAAAGTCTTTGGAGAGTTCGGCGAAGAGCTTCTTGCGGTCCTCCGCCACAGTAACGTCGGCGCGATAGCCGCGCGCTTTCGCTCCGAGTTCGGCGACCGCCTCATCCAGTGTCTTTTGATCGCGACCCGTAATTGCGACTTCGGCGCCTTCAGAGATGAAAAGGCGGGCTGTGGCCAGGCCGATGCCGCTGTTGCCTCCGGTAATGAGAGCCTTCTTGCCTGCGAGCTTCATGTTTCCTCCTCGATGACGACCCTCAACCAGGATGGCGGGGGACAGTCACTATTTTAGAAGTAGATCACAATCTAAACGATTCACATTTTTTTTCGGAAAGACATGTTCAGAGAAGCCAGATTTCCAACGGAGAATGGATAGGCGATAGAGCCTAGTGGAAAACCGTTCTCAGTTATCGGTAACAGACCAACGCGCTCATCGAGTCACAGAATGCTTGAACAGCTGTAGGTTTGATACTCGGCAATTAATCGGCAACTGACGACATCGGGTCTCCGCACGGATTCTGATTCACGGTCCGGCACATAATCGTGTCCTATATAGCGTCTTTTAGATCTCCTGTACCATCTAAATCCACAGGGACTACTGACATGAGAAAGTCAAGAGAAGAAGCAGCGCAGACCCGTCAACGAATCATCAAAGCAGCTTCTCAGCGGTTTCGAGGGAACGGCATAGCCGAGACCGGACTGAACGATCTGATGAAAGCGGCAGGGCTGGAGACGCAGGGCGGATTCTACAAACATTTCGAATCGAAAGACAAATTGCTCGAGGAAGCCATCGGGTATGGTGTGGCTGAAATCCTTGGCCGGCTGGAGGATTCAGTCAAAGGAATTCCTCCAGAGGACACCTACGCAGCGGTGGTTTCTAGCTACCTGTCAACTGAACACCGGGATCACCGCAGCCACTCGTGTCCTTACTCGGCAATAGGAACCGAACTGGGACGCCTGGAAGGGCGCAATGCGAAAGTCGCTGCTGACGGGTTGAAAAAGCTAATCGCTCTTGTGGCCATGCAAATCAAGGACGTGCCCGCAGAACAGGCTCGAAGACGAGCGACAGCGGCTGTCTCCGCTATGGTTGGTGGTTTGCTTTTATCGCGGATAGCAGACAGCCCCCACTGGGCAAATACGATTCTTGCAGAAACCAGGAAACTCATACTTCGCGAAGAACGCAGTCGGGACCGCTGAAGCCGCGCTTGAGTTCCCGCTAGCGATCCTGATTCAGAAACCAGGATCTGGAAGCGGGAATCCAACGGAAGTGTGATGGGAAAACCACTCAATATGCTTTGTCCTCGATTCCTGGTCTTGTTCCTCCATGATGCGTCTGATGCTGTCCCGGAAGACCTGCCCCCATTGCAGTAGTTGCCTTGCTCTAGTCGGAGAAGGCGTTGCGGTGTGTTTGAAGGAATTCCGGAAAGCTGGTGGGAGACTTGCCACCTATCCGCTGCACAAGGTCGTTTTCGCCTGCGAAGACTCCGTTCTGATGGTCCTTGGCTATCTCCTGAAAATGCTGCCACAGGGTGTCAGTAAAAATATCTCGGGCCCCAGACCGACCAGCAAGCTGCTTCAGTTCCCAGGCATCGATCTGTTCATATGCCAATGGCTTGCCGGTGACCTTGCCGATCTCTCCGGCGATCTCTGCGAAGGTGTATTCCTTTTCGCCGTAGAGCGGATAGATCTTGCCCTTATGCTGTTCTGGGGCAAGAAGAATATTGGTGATCACTCGCGCCTGATCTTCAGCCGTGATCGGAGCGTGCCTGCCTGTTCCAAATGGCAGTCGAAGAGTTCCCGTCTTGATCTGACCTGTCCAGTACAAAGCCCACTCGGCGAATAGCGTTGGCCGCAAGTGAGTGGTGGGAATTCCGGACCAGTCGAATATTCGCTCGGCGATCCAGTGATCCTGAGCGGCATGGCTTCGGGCTTCGCGCCGCGCGGATATCTGGGACATGTTCACGATTGCAGAGAGCTCGACCTCTTTCGCTGCCTGGGCGAAGTAGGCTGTTGCCTGTAAGAGACCGGGCATGATCGGGTAAACGAAATATGCACCTTGTACCCCTTCGAGCCCGTTGCGCACGGCTTCGAAGTCCAAAAGGTTTCCGGTGACCAACTCAGCACCCAGCGAGCCCAAGGCGGCAGAACGTTCATCTTCACGATGAACGAATGCCCGCACCCTGGCTCCGCCTTCTAGCAGGAATTTGACCGTTTTTCTACCCGTCGCGCCGGTGGCGCCGGTTACCAGGAATCGTTTCGACATGTTGCATCTCCTATGACGATGAATCGCTCGTTGACTGGCCCTGTGAGGACAGTCACCACTTTAGAATGTGATCACAATCTAATCGATTCACATTTTTTCGGAAAAGAAATGTCCGGAGAAGCCAGATTTCCAACGGAGAATGGATAGGCGATAGAGCCTAGTGGACAACCATTCTTAGTTATCGGTAACAGGGGTGGGTGTTGAAAAACTCGATGTTCGAGCGCTCCCATGAATGCCGAAAAGAGCACAGCAACGGTTGCTTTTCTATGACCTATCCTCTGGCAAAGCGAATTCCGGACAAACCCGTTACTTAGCGCAGCGCTGCTCTCCTTTTATTCTCCATCGGGACGCCGTCCACCTCCATTTACTCATCTCTGTTGTCTGGGAGCCTTCATGGCCCCTAGCAATTGGATGTCGCAACGAAACTGGACCTGGAGGAGTCCTGAACTAGTACGCACGCCAAAGAAGGGAAGGGAATTGGCGCTAAATTGCGGTAGATTCATACTGCAATTGCAGTACTGGACGGATGTAAAACGCAACGATTTCGGGTACAGATTCGGGTACAGACATCAGTTTGGTCAAATTACGCTCAATTACGCTAAATGGCCTTTCAACAAAGACTTAGGGTCAAGCCAGTTTACGCTTAATTTCCCTTATCTATCATAGATTTACGGTGTTCTTCAGAGACTTAAAATCCGCAGACCTTAACCGGTCGTGGGGGTTCAAGTCCCCCTCCGGGCACCAGAAACGCGCTCTAATCTGAGCGCAATTCGTAGTGACCTGCAGCACCCAGCGTAACGATCTTCCGTGTCTTACCTTCATCAGGAGACGCCTCATGCACGCTTCCATTGACCAGCACCCTCGCATTCTCAGATGCCACTGGAACTGAGACTTGCGCAGTCACCCCCTGTGGAATATCCACCGCAGTGATAGTTCCAGTACCTTCCTGACGAGCAGAGACCGACAGCAGACCGTGTGGTGTCGGCTCCCCTCCCTTCGCCCACGCCAGGTCAACGAGGTCAGGACGTATCTTCACGGTGCTAAAGCCCGCCCCAGTAGGTTTGATTCCCAGCACCTCTTCCATGAGCCACGCCGTCGGTCCGGCAGACCACCCGTGGGCAAGACTCACAAAGTACCCAGAGCCATTATCCGCCTGCAGCGACGCGTGAAAGTCGCTTTTGTACCAGCTCGGATCGTATCCCTCCCAAAAGCTCGTCGCACCTTCTTCAAGCATCCCTCCCCAATACTGCCGAATCCAGTCGAGCGCCTCCTTGCGGTGTCCCATCTCCGCCATTGCGCGAATCACGTAGTAGTTGTAGTACGGCGAGATGATGTAGGCGTTGAACTTCACGTGCCCCACCGCGAAAAGCACGTGATCCCAAATCGCTCCATACTGAGCAGGATCGGCCGAGCCTCCAACAACCGCGGCTGCATTCGTCTGCCAACGGGACCCGAACGTTCCAGTCGCAGGATCGAGCAGATACTTGTCGGCTGCCATCTTCACGGCTGTGGCGCGCGCCTGGTATTTACTGGCATTAGCCGTATCGCCAAGCTCGCTTAGCAGCCACGCAGCCTCGCGATACGCCCGGTAAAACTCCAGCGTCGTCGCCCGTCGCGTCTCCGGAGTGTCGCCGTTCAACTCCGGAGACCAGTCAACATACAGCCACACGTTCGTCTTGTTGGCATAGATATTGCGGTCGTCAAACTCTGCATCAACATAGTGCAGAAGCTGCAACATGCGATCGTGCGTGCGCTCCAGAAACTCCTTCGATCCCGTATGCCGGTAGTAGTCCGCAACCTCCGTAAACCAGAATGAGCTGTAACCCGGAATCCCATTGACGTGCTCCTCAACGGGTGCCGGCCCAATCAGCCGGTCAAGCGTATCCTCTATCAGCGGACGTTCGCCGAAAACATCTTCGATCACTCGCCCACTCACGTCCGTGTCCCCCATCCAGCGGCCGCGGTCACGCTTGGACGCATCCCACACGCCGTCCTGCATGCAAAGGTGCGCCGTGTAAGCGCCTGTCTCCCAAATGCGGTTCAGGATCTCATCCGACGAATCAAACGATCCCTCATATTTCACCGGGTAGTAGATGTGGTCCACATGAATGCTCTTGAATTGAAGCTCAGTGCCCCCTCCGACAAAGCGAATCTTGGCATACCGAAACGCCGACTTCGGCCCATGTGCAGTTCCATGCGGCGGAATCGTCAACTGGTTGACGCCGAGATAAGGGACCTTCAGCGCCTCCGCCTCCGACTCTCCCATCTGTATCGTGACCGTCGCCGGCATATCGCTGTCTGATACGATCTCAACCCGTCCAGTAAGCTCTCGACCGAAATCAAGGAAGACGCTCGGCGCCTCTGCATCTGTCAGGGGCTGTGCCGGCAGTTTCACGCTGAATTTGCTGTCCGAGGTCAAGGCTTCGAGGTTGGCGAAGCTCCCTCGCCCTGCATACTTTGCAAGCACCTTGCTTACCGGTATCTGCATGTGCGCAAGATATCCGGAGATCCCGTCATACCCGGGCCAGTCATAGAGCCCGGCGTCCGCATTCCACTGAAAGAGCTCTACCGTGCTTTCGATGCTCCCGATACTCTGCACCGGTCGCCATGCGCTATCGTCGAACAATGCTCCTTCCCATCCCGAAGCCAGCCGCGTTGAACTCTTCCAGCTCTTGTCTGTCATCATCAAAGGCTGGGCGATGATTCCGGATGCAGCAGGCAGTATCTTCGCCACCATCACCTGCCCAAACGTCTGCTGTCTCACCAACGGACTATTGGCAAAGCCTGAGACTCCGCGCCCACGCACAGCTTTAATCGCGATCACGTTTCTCCCCGGCTTCAGATACTTAGCCACGTCCGTCGCAAATACATGCATTCCGAGCGGAGAAGACGTGTCGCTTTCAACCGAATCCGCCATCTGCCCGTTCAGCCAAACCTCCACGCTACGCGGACCAGCAATGTACAACGTCGCATTCGCCGGAACCGACTCAACAGGGAAGACGTGCCGGAAATAGTGAGGTTCGGTCTTCTCCATCAGTCCCGGGCGCTTGTACGCCAGCTTCTCTCCAGGCGCCAGCGCATCATCTGCAGTCCAGATGTACTCCTCAGGAAGCGGTGTATGAGTGCTGGATTCAAGCTTCGGATTCTTTACACTGTGTGTCGGATCGAGCGGATGAAGGTTGCTTGAATCAAAGCGGCCCATCGACGTCGCGTTCTGCGCGAAGACACTTACTACAAAGAATGCCGCCATTAGAAAACCGCAACCGAAACGCACTCGTGGCAATCTCCTCACGTATCGCTCCCTCTCTTACGGATTGAAACAGTTTCCCCTTATACCGGCTACGTCTGTCGTTGGCAACGCCATTCGACGGTTCGTCCCGCCCGTCCCGATGCTGGAGTGTAAGTGTCCGAGAACCCAAACGTCCTTACTATGGAAGAAGGAGATAAGGATGGCGAAGGATCCGGTTTGCGGCATGCAGGTCGCTGAAGAATTTGCAAAGTGGTCAACGGAGCACGCCGGCACGCGGTGGTACTTCTGCTGCCAATCATGCTTGAAGAAGTTCGAGTCAGAACCCGCACGCTACGACGGCTCCAATCCCAGGCCAGCCAGTGAAGGGCTGGTGTCTATCGCGTTCGCACCGGCTGCGCCAAAACCCAACCAGCCAGCACCCGCCGCTCGATATACCTGCCCCATGCACCCCGAGGTGGAGTCGAAGACCATGGCCTCCTGCCCAAAGTGCGGAATGGCACTGGAACCGGCCTCCATCGTGTTGCCGCGAGTGGAATACACGTGCCCCATGCATCCTGAGATCGTTCGCGACGGCCCGGGAAGCTGCCCCATCTGCGGAATGGCGCTCGAGCCCAGAGAAGCCACCGGCGAAGAATCCAATCCCGAACTTGACGATATGTCGCGACGCCTTTGGATAGGCGCTGCACTCACTCTACCCTTGCTGATCGTCATGGTCCTGGAGATAGCAGGCAGCTTCCCATGGCTCTCCGGATCGTGGCTCAGGTGGGGGGAGTTCGCGCTCGCGACTCCTGTAGTCCTATGGTGCGGTTGGCCTTTCTTTGAGCGCGGATGGGCCTCCGTGAAACATCGCAGCCTCAATATGTTCACGCTCATCGCGATGGGGGTGGCGGCGTCGTACCTCTACAGCGTCGTAGCGGTAGTTGCGCCATCGCTCTTTCCCGCCTCGTTCCGCGACGCATCAGGAAGACTTGGCCTTTACTTCGAAGCCGCGGCTGTCATCACAGTGCTCGTGCTGGTCGGTCAGGTGCTGGAGCTCAAGGCGCGCAGCCGCACAAGCGGAGCACTGCGAGCGCTGCTCGGCCTGGCCCCAAAGACCGCGCGCCGAATTGCGAAAGACGGCACTGAGAGCGACATCCCGCTAAACGATGTTCGTGTCGGCGACCTCCTCAGAGTCAGGCCCGGCGAAAAGATCCCGGTCGACGGCATCGTCATCGACGGCCACAGCGCCGTCGATGAATCCATGGTCACCGGCGAGCCCGTGCCCGTCGAGAAGACCGAAAAGTCGCAGGTCGTTGGCGGCACACTCAACGGTACCGGCAGTCTCGTGATGCGTGCCGAGCGCGTAGGCTCCGAAACCCTCCTGTCCCAGATAGTAAAGATGGTGAGCGAGGCCCAGAGAACACGGGCACCCATCCAAAGGCTGGCCGACAAGGTTGCCGCCTACTTCGTTCCCGCAGTCCTCGTCGCCGCGGCGATAGCTTTCGCCGTCTGGGCGCTCTGGGGACCGGAGCCCCGACTCGCCCACGCTCTCGTAAACGCCGTCGCGGTGTTGATGATCGCCTGCCCGTGCGCGCTCGGCCTGGCAACGCCCATGTCCATCATGGTCGGGACGGGAAGAGGTGCCAGCGAAGGAATTCTCGTGCGAAACGCCGAGGCCCTCGAAACCTTCGAGAAGGTCAACACCATCGTCCTCGACAAAACAGGCACCCTGACCGAAGGCAAGCCGCGAGTGACAGCCATCGAGTCCACCGGCGGCATCGACGAAAACACCCTGCTGCGCCTCGTAGCAAGCCTCGAACGCGCAAGCGAGCATCCCCTCGCAGCAGCCATCGTCAACGCCGCCGACGAGCGCGGAATCGAACTCGTCAACGTCGCACAGTTTGTCTCCGAAACCGGCAAAGGGGTCTCCGGCATCGTGGAGGGAAAACGAGTCGTCGTAGGCAACGCAAACCTCCTGCGCGAGCAGGGAACCGATGGCGATGCGCTGGACCAGCGAGCCGAGGCTCTGCGCCGAGACGGCCAGACCGTGATGCTCATAGCAATCGATGGCCGCCCCGCCGGCCTCGTCGCTGTGGCCGATCCCCTCAAGCCAGCTTCCGCCGAAGTAGTGCAGGCCCTCAAGCGTGAACACCTGAACCTTGTCATGGTCACCGGAGACAACCGCACCACGGCTGCCGCCATCGCTGAGAAGCTCGGCATCGCCTTTGAAGCCGAAGTGCTCCCCGCAGGCAAGATAGAGGTCATCCGGAAGCTCCAGAGCGCGGGAAAGGTAGTCGCAATGGTCGGCGACGGCATCAACGACGCCCCTGCGCTCGCTCAGGCTCAGGTCGGCATCGCGATGGGAACCGGAACCGACGTGGCCATGATGGCCGGCGGAATCACTCTGATGAGCGGCGACCTCCGCGGGCTGCTCAAGGCCCGGCGGCTCAGCCAGCGAACCATGAAGAACATCCGGCAGAACCTCTTCTTCGCCTTCATCTATAACGCTGCGGGAGTTCCACTCGCCGCCGGCGTACTCTACCCGTTCTTCGGACTGCTGCTCAATCCCATGATCGCCGCCGCAGCCATGAGCTTCAGCTCTGTCTCGGTCATCGGGAATGCTTTGCGGTTGAGGCGTATAAAACTCTAAGCGTACTTCGATCCTGCTCTTCTCGAGGTCTAACCTGCCCCCTCGTCAAAATTGTGCAAAGTCTTCACAACAAATAAGATAAATCCGGACTTTTGTTTGCATAACTCGTCGTTAAATGAAAAAGGCCAGCTCACGCCGGACCATCCGATTCCATTTTCTTCTCTTCATTTAAGGTTAGCAGGCGTGTCAATCAATACCTGTGGAAATCAATTGGACCCTCGTGATCCCTCGCGCAGATGCAAGGCCTAAACCGGCGGAAGCCCCTGAACAATCGCCACACCTTGCGGAGGTTGAAACACAAAGTCAGCATCCCTGGTCGCGACATTCTCTTGGATCCCGGAGAACGAAAACTCCGTCACTGAGCCGTCAATCTCCTCGATCTTCATCCGTTCGATCGTTCCCGCCGGGGTCACCCAAAGCGTGAGTGACTTCACGCGCTGCTCCATGCCCTTCGGAACACCCGAAATACGAAAGCCGCCGTTTTCAGGAGCAACCGTGATTCCAGTCAACTCTTTTTTGAGCTGCGTATGTCCCAGGAGAAACCGCAGCGGCGACCGCAGATCGTCGAGCTGCTTTGCAGGGATATATTCCGCCTGAGCATCGCCCGGCGTATAGAACCACGCATTCTTCCCATCCAGCACAAAGAGCTTGCCCGCAGGCTCATCGTAGTTCCACCGCATTCGCCCAGGCTTCTTCAGCAGAAGTGTGCCTGACTCCGTGCGATCGATACCCATCCCCGAGTAATGCTCGACATAGTGCGCGCGAAGCGACGTAAGGTGGTTGTAATGCTCATCCACTCTGCGCAGAACAGGCGAATCCGGCGTATCAGTCTGCTGCGCCAACGTAGAACCGGCACAGCAGGTAAGCAGCAGCGCGGCAAGCAGCAGGCGAGCGAATCGCATTACTGGATGGGTTGCGTGCAGTTCGTGCCGCCGGTTGGATCGAAACTAATCTTGTTATTCTCGTCCGCGCAGAAGCCCCGGTCTCCGGACTTCCCGATGGAGTTAGGCACACCCGTCACCTCATAGCCCGTGTACATGTCCTGATTGTTCACGGTCACCTTGGTGCAATTCGTAATGGCGAACGTGTACCCGGCCTTGTAGCCCGAGGCCAGTCCCGGATCAATCAACTGCGCTGACTGCGCCGAGGGTGCGCCCGACTTGGGATCTCCCCCGAGTTGACCCAGCGCACAGGAAAAACCGTTGGCCGGATACTGCGAGTTGTACTGCAACTGCGCCTGCACGATGGTCCGCAGCGACTGTATCGCCGAGGTCTCATGCGCCTGCTTCGTCAGCTTGAGCATCTGCGGAACTGCGAGTGTCATCAGGATAAGAATCAGCGACATCACGATCAAAAGCTCGATCAGTGTGAAGCCTTCTTCGTTGCGGATGCGATTCATGTTCAGCTCTTCAGGGGCGTACTTCGTCTTCATCATGGCCTCAGTGGTCCGATATCCCAACAACACAAAACTCTATCAGCAGGCAAGGTCCCCGCGCTCAATCTTCATTGCGCCGAGGTTACCCAAAAGAGTGAGTGCCAGCGCCTCAGGCTGAAACAGCCTCTGCGCCAGCCCCTGTACCGCGTCGGGAGTAACGGCATCGATCTCCCGCGTAATCTCGTCAACTCCGAAGAACCGTCCGAAGTACATCTGCTGCCTCGCAAGGTTCGCCATTCGGCTCGATGAGCTCTCCAATCCAAGAACAATATTGCTCTTGAGCTGGTCCTTGGCCCGCTTGAGCTCCGAAACGCTTACCGGCTCTTCCTTAAGACGGCGCAGTTCGTTCAGCGTAAGCTGGAGGACCTGCTCAGTCTTGTCGATTGCGATACCGGCATAGACGCACAACGACCCAGTGTCCCGGAAGGGAAGCGTCTCGGAGTAGATCGAATAGGCGAGCCCACGGTCCTCGCGGATCGTCTGGAACAGCCGCGAACTCATGCCCCCGCCCAGCATGCTGTTCAGCAGGTACACCGTGTAACGGTCAGGGTCGTTGAACGGCGGAGCCGAGACTCCAAGGCAGAGCTGCACCTGTTCAAGGGCCTTCTTGCGGCGCAGGGTCACGTGCGGCGTGGCAACAGGGGCATCGAACCGCGGCAGAACCGGAACACTGGCGGCTGAGAGCGAACGGAACTGCTCCTCGACCTGCGCCACAAAGCTGTCGTGGTCAAGGTTGCCCGCTGCCGAAAAGACCATGTTGTGCGGAGTGAACCGGCCGGCATAGAAATCGAAGAGCACCTGCTGATTGAAACTCGAGACCGTCTTCTTCGTTCCAAGAATCGGCCGGCCGAGCGGCGCTCCCTTCCAGAAGTTCTGGGTAAAGATCTCGTTTACGAGGTAGTCCGGGTTGTCTTCGTCCATCTTGATCTCTTCGAGGATCACGCCCTGCTCCCGCGCCAGTTCCTCGGGAGTAAAGGTCGGATGCAGCACCAGGTCCGCAAGAATATCCAAACCAGGAGCCAGGTTCTCATCGAGTACCTTGATGTTGAAGCAGACCATCTCCTTGCCCGTGAAGGCGTCCAGATTGCCGCCGATGGAGTCGACCTCGCGAGCAATCTGCTGGGACGAGCGGGACGTCGTGCCCTTGAACACCATATGCTCGATAAAGTGGGAGATCCCGTTGACCTCCAGAGACTCATCACGCGATCCGGAGGCGATCCAGACACCCATCGAGATGCTGCGCAGGTGAGGAATACTCTCCGTGAGCACAATGAGGCCGTTGGGGAGAGTGGTCTTGCGAATGTTGCGAGCGGTGCCTCGGCTGAGGTCCGTCTCTTCGATAAGGATTGATGCCATACCCCTCTATTCTTTCACAGGATTGGTCAGGCGCCGGGCACGGGAGTAAACTTGAAGAATCAGTATGTTAGTCGAAGAAATACCGATTATGTATAAGAAAATAAAAGATATAGAAGATGGAGCAGGACCTCCCGTAAACGCTCTGTTCGGCATGCTTCCCGAAGAGCTCACTAACCTTATCGGAGCAATGGGGCAGAAGGCGTATCGCGCCAAGCAGCTCGTAGAAGCCATTTACCATCAGCGTGTTACCGGCATAGACCAGATGACGGCCCTCCCTGCCGAGCTCCGCGGCACCCTCGAAGCCGCCGGATACGCCGTAGGCCTCCCGGAGATCGTCCAGACCGCTCAGTCGGTCGACGGAACCGAGCGCTACCTTATCCGGCTGGCCGACGGCGAGACAGTCGAAACCGTCTGGATGCCAGACGGCGATGGTGGCGAGCGTGGCGACGGCAGCGAAGCCGCCACTGAAGAGGAAGCCGCCGATGGCCTTGAAGGCAACGCGCTGCCAAGACGCGACCTGAGAAACCTCGGCGCACTCGAGCAGAGCGGATACCGCCGCGCGACTATCTGCATCTCCAGCCAGGTGGGCTGCGCCGTCAACTGTCAGTTCTGCCTGACCGCCAAGCTCGGAATTAAGCGCAATCTCACCGCCGGCGAGATCGCAGGCCAGGTAGTAGCCGTCCTCAATCGCCACGGTATCAAGATCGGTAAGGATCGTATCAACCTCGTCTTCATGGGGATGGGCGAGCCCTTCCTCAACTACGACGAGTTCATCAAGAGCGTGCGCCTGCTGGTGCAGAACATCGGAATTCCCGAGTCGAGGATGACGGTCTCGACTAGCGGAATCGAGCCGTCGATTCGCAAATTTGCTTTAGAACCGTTGCGGCCAAAACTGGCACTCAGTCTGAACGCCTCCAACGACACCGTACGAGAGCAGGTCATGCCCATCACGCGAAAGTGGAACATCGCCGCGCTGCTGGAAGCCGTAAAGACCCTGCCGCTGGGCAAGCGCGAATGGGTCACCTTCGAGTACGTCCTGCTCGGCGGCGTCAACGACCAGCCCCAACACGCCCGCGAAGTCCTCGACCTCCTCAAAGGCATGAAGGCCAAGGTAAACCTCATCGTCTGGAATCCCGGCCCGGGCATCGACTACACCCAGCCCAAGCCCGAAGACGTCGCTATCTTCCAGAAGATGCTCATCGACGGCGGAATGCCAACCTATATCCGCCGCCCGCGAGGCCGCGACATCTACGCCGCCTGCGGGCAACTCAAGCGCACCGTAAGCGAAGAGCAGCCACAGTTGGTCGAGATTCGATGAAGCCTCCGTTCACCGTTCGTTTCATAGCGTCGTGTGAATGGCTCCTGGGCGGCCTGCTCGCCTTTTACGGCTTGATGTTTCTTGTATTTGGCTTCTACGGTCTTCTCCACGGCGCATTCATTCGTCTTCTAAGCTCCTTAGGCAGTACCGCACTCATGGCTGCAGGTGCCGCAGGATGCTTCTACACGGGCGGCGCACTTGTGCGCGGACGGCGCTGGGCATGGATTGTCTCGTGGGGAATTGGGATAGCCGTAGCTGGCTTCGGATGCTTTCTCATCTGGGCTTGGCTGGACCGGTCGTCAAACTACAAAGGCCACGGCCCGGTCCTTGCGGGCATGGCTACGCTTTCGGTCGCTGCACTCGGATTGCTGTCCCTTATTCTGCCTCGAACATCCCGATTCTTTCGGCCTTTATAAGTCTTCGATTCTTACGTGTCGCATCCACAAGGCTCGCCGCGTGAATCAGGCATTTGCAGCTTCGGGAACCCGGGGCAGCGTTAGCGCTAGCAACGCCTCCGCAACCCTGTCGTAGTCGTGACGCAGCAGATCGCCTTCGTGGACAAAGTCTCCCGTAATGGGCTCTACCCCCAGAGCGCGGATCCTCTCAAGATCGGCCTGTATGGGCTCCTGGCCCTCGCGGGCATACCGCTCAAGCAACAAGGGCGAGATAGGCGCCGTATTGATAAGGGCATAGTCGAAGATAGGGCCGTCGGGACAGCACGCATGCTTCAGAATCTTCTCCACGTGCTGCGAGGCCGTGAGCCCCAGGGACTCGTTCGCCTGGGTCATCAGGTTGCAGACATAAACCTTCGTCGCGCGTGACGAGGCAAGCGCCTCGGGAATCCCACGCACCAGAAGGTTCGTAATCAGCGACGTATAAAGCGAACCCGGGCCAAGCGTGATCAAGTCCGCATTCGCGATGGCCTCAAGGGTCTGGGGCAGGGGATCAACCTCACTCGGCTCAAGCATCAGTTCAACAATGCTCTTCTTGCTTGCGGTAATATTTGTCTCTCCCCGCACAATGGAGCCGTCGTCCATCTCGGCCGCCAGCGTCACGTTCGCGTTCGTCGCGGGGAAGATCCGTCCGCGCGTCCGCAGAATCTGCGACGACATCTGCACCGCCTGCGCGAAGTCGCCGGTGATGTTGCAGAGAGCTGCGACGAAAAGGTTGCCGAAGTTGTGGCCATCAAGTTCGCCTTGGTTGAAGCGATAGCGGAAGAGCTGCGAAAGAAGATGTTCATCCTCCGAGAGCGCCACCATGCAGTTGCGAATGTCGCCCGGAGGAAGAATGTTGAAGTCCTCGCGCAGACGGCCTGACGAGCCGCCATCATCGGTGACAGTGACGACCGCTGAAAGTTCGCTGATCACCGGACCGCTCTGGTTGATCACTAAAGGCGTTTTAGCGCCTGCGTGACTGCTCTGTCGTATCCCCCTGCGCCGGTCGTGCATAGGAACGTAGTTCTTCAGCCCCCGCAACAGCGTCGACAGGCCCGTGCCTCCACCGATTGCTACAACACGTAGCGACCGTTCACCTGAACCCGGAGTGTTCGAAAAAAAGGAGGGCGTATCACTCGACATAACTTCATCCTAGTAGATGCCGATAAGAGTAGGAAGTTGACTGCGAGTGCTCAAAAGAGCCGTTGTGAGGCGACGGCCGTGCCATCAATCGGCTTACACCTCAGGATAGAGGAGTTCGGTGAACCTCGGATCGTCCGCCATATCCTGAAAATCGGAGTCCGAACGAGCCTGTATGCGATTGCGCGGATTCTGCCGGATAGCCTCCGTAAGATGCTCGATGCACGTCTGTGCGTCGCCGGTCATACTCGCCAGCACGGCCAGACCATAGAAAGCATAGTCAGCACTACCATCCTGCTTCAGGATGGCCTGAAACTCCGTGCGCGCGTCCTCATAGTGGCCGTCGTTGAGCAGAGATATCGCATAGTCGTAGCGTTCTTCGTTGCTGGTAAACGTAGTCTTCCCACGCGAAACCTGGAGAAGGCAGGCATTGATATACATGCGAATGCGATCGGCAAGATCACCCGAGCCAGCCTCCAGCATCTTTTCGAATGCGACCTTCGCCTTGTCGAACTTGCCCTCCTGCATCAGGTGAAGCGCGGCTTCGTAGCTCGCGAGCACCTGCTTGCGGGCGTGATCGTCCGTCGTCGGGACGGTACCTGCAAGGGTGCGGGGGGGACGTTTGGTTAAGGATGAGGGTGCGGTCTTAGTTTGAGCCATAAGTACCTGTTTCGCCTGAGGCGCTCCTGCGGTCGCCGTTAGTTCTCGGAGACCCGATTTTCTGTTTGTGTCCAGTCTCGGTTTTATACGCAGAGTGGGCTGTGAGGTCAACTGCCCATCCGGGTGAGTAACAAAACCCACGGCTGTGCTTGTTACGATTTCGTCCGATTACACCTTGCTCCCATAGATCGCCGGGTTCAGCTCCGGATCGTTGTACATCTTCATCTGGCGGTAAAGCTTGAAGCGGCGCGTTCCGGTAAGCACCTCCGCCCAGAGGTTATCCAGGCAGCCGGCGAGGTCGTCCCGCTGTTCTTCCAGCAGCGCCAGACGTTCGCGGTTTCGGCTCCGGTGGGCATCGCTTGCCGTCTGGCGATTGGCCTCTTCCCGGGAGTGGAAGATCTTCAGCGCCAGAATCGAGAGCCGGTCGATGATGAGCCCCGGCGTCTCCGAGTGCAACGGCGCGCGAGGGGATTCCTCGAGGTGGGACAGTAGCAATGTATCGATCTTTTCCACAAGGTCGTTGCGCAGTTGGTTCAGGCGATCGATCGATCGCTTCACCTCTGCGATCTGCGAATCCGTAGCCGAGGGGTCGCGGGCCTCGTCTTCTTCATGCCACAGGTCGAAGTTGGCCCGATGCTGCGCCATAGCCAGCGCCATAAGGCTGTCCGCGTAAAAATCCGCCTCGTCCGCCCCCGGAGACTGGTCCTCGGGCTGGTGCCAGGCGCGAGTCATCTCGTCGTGCATGTGAGTAATCACCAGTGCGTCAAGCATAGAAAAGCCCCAGCAAAACTCTACCAGTTTGAGCAGCAGGTTGCCGGATGCAGTCGAACCAAGCAGACTAGGGATAGACCATGACTGATGTAAAACGGGTTCTGATCTATCGCCTGGGCAGCCTTGGGGACACGCTGGTCGCTCTTCCCGCGCTGCATCTGGTGGCCAAAGCATTCCCCAGCGCAGAGAGAAGACTGCTGACCAACTTTCCGGTCAACGTAAAAGCTCCTCCCGCCGCCGCAATCCTCGAACATACCGGCCTCGTGCACGACTATCTCAGGTACGCCGTAGGAACCCGCAGTCCACGCGAGTTGCTGGCCCTGTGGTGGCAACTCGCCTCCTGGCGCCCCGACGTGCTCGTCTACCTGGGCCCCCAACGCGGAGTCGAAGCCGCGCGGCGCGACGCGACCTTCTTTCGCCTTTGCGGTATCCCAAGGCTCATCGGTGTGCCACTGAACGCCGGGATGCAACGAAACCAGTGGCAAGAGCAGGAACAGTTCTTCGAACCCGAGGCAGCCCGGCTCGCCCGTAACATCCAGGAGCTCGGTGACGCCGATCTCGACGCGCCCCAAAGCTGGGACCTTCATCTCACTCCCGGGGAGCACGCAAAAGCCGCTGAGCTGCTCGCCGCAACCGCAGGACACCCACTCCTTGCAGTCAGCGTAGGAACCAAAGTCCAGGCAAAGGACTGGGGCCGCGAAAACTGGAAAGCGCTACTCTCTCGCCTCGCCACCATCTACCCCAGTTACGCACTCGTTCTCGCCGGCGTCTCCGAGGAGAGCGCCGCGAGCGAGTTTGCTGCAGATGGCTGGCGCAGCGCCAAAGGAGGCCCCGTCATCAACCTCTGCGGCAAGCTCACACCACGCGAGAGCGCTGCAGCCATTCAGCAGGCACGCATCCTCGTCGGTCATGACAGCGGCCCCATGCACCTCGCTGCCGCCGTGCAGACCCCGTGCGTGGCCATCTTCGCGGCGCGCAACAAACCTCGCGTCTGGTTCCCCTACGGAAAGCAGCATCGTGTGATCTACCACCAGACCGAGTGTTGGGGATGCGGCCTCGAAACCTGCATCGTCGAAAAGAAGCGCTGCCTCACCTCCATCACCGTCGACGAAGTCCTCGCCGAGGTCCGAGCCATCCTCGGCTGAGCTTTACGAAGATGCGATGATGAACACAAGGAGTATCTTTAACCCTGCATGCTGCCGGAACTTCACTCGATCCTGAATCTTCTCGAAGGTGGATTCTCAAAACTTAAGGTTCTCGTCGTCGGCGACATCATGCTCGACCGCTACATCCACGGCGAGGTGGAGCGCATCTCCCCTGAGGCGCCCGTCCCCGTCATCCGCCACGCACAGCGTTACGAGCGTGCCGGAGGAGCAGCCAACGTGGCAATGAACCTCGCCGGCCTCGGATGCAAGTCCGTTCTAGCCGGCTTCTGGGGCGACGACACTGAGCGCGCTGAGTTGGCCGCGCTGCTCAATCATGCTGGCGTCGACACCATCGGCGTCGTCTCCAGCTCATTGCCCACCATCTCCAAAACCCGCATCGTCGGACGCATGCAGCAGCTTCTGCGTCTCGACATCGAGAGTCGCGAGATGCCGCCGCAAGCCGAGGCCGATCGCCTCCGCGAGCGCGCCACCGAACTCGTCACCAAGGTAAACGCCGTCATCCTGTCCGACTACGCTAAGGGCGCACTCAGCAACGAGCTCTGCGAGGCCATCATCCGCGCCGCGCGGGCTGCCGGGGTTCCTGTCCTCGCGGACCCGAAGGCCAAAGACTTCAGTAAGTACAGCGGAGCAACCACCATCTGCCCCAACCTCGGCGAACTTGCCGCGGCCACCGGCGTTCCAGCCCATCAGACGGAAGCTCTACTCGAAGCAGGCCACGCTCTGCTGACAGAGCACGACTTCGAGTACCTCACCGTCACCATGAGCGAGAAGGGAATCACGCTCCTGCGGCGCGACGACGGTCGTTACCACTCCCCGGCCCGCGCGCGCGAGGTCTTCGACGTCTCCGGCGCCGGAGACACCGTCATCGCTACTCTCGCCGCAAGTCTCGCGGGCGGCCTCCAGATGGAGACCGCAGTCGACCTTGCAAACCTCGCCGCAGGCATCGTCGTCGGCAAGATGGGCACCGTGCCGATCGCGCAGCACGAACTCATCACCGCGCTCACTCCCAGCACAAACCTCACCGCCGGCGAAAAGATCCTCGACCTCGACCGAGTCAAGCTGCGTGTCGCAGAGTGGCGCGCCGCTGGTGAGACCATCGTGTTCACCAACGGCTGCTTCGACCTCCTCCACGTAGGCCACATCACGCTGCTCGAAGACTGCCGGCGATTCGGCACCAAGCTCGTCCTGGGCCTCAACGCAGACGCCTCGGTTTGCAGGCTCAAAGGTCCGACGCGCCCCATCGTGGGAGAACGCGAGCGAGCCCGCGTCATGGCTGCGCTCGCCGCAGTGGACGCCGTCGTCCTCTTCGAAGAGGACACACCCCTCGAACTCATTCGCGCCCTCAAGCCCGACGTGCTGGTCAAAGGCGGCGACTATACCATCCAGACCGTCGTCGGTCACGAAGAAGTCATCGCCGCCGGCGGCAGGGTCGAGATCGTGCCGACGGTAGCCGGATTTTCGACAACAAACATCGTCAAGAAGCTCACGGCAACGCAGGAGGAAGGCCAGTGATCATCGTCACCGGAGGTGCAGGCTTCATCGGCAGCAATCTGGTCCACGAGTTGAACCGCGCGGGTGAGCGCGACATCCTCGTCGTGGACAACCTCGCTCCTGCGCCCAACCTCAGCGGCCCAAAGTTCTTCAATCTCGCAGGCGCCCAATACGCCGACTACATGGACAAAGCGGAGTTCCGAGCCGCTCTTAACGCAGGCGATTTCGAAACCGAACCCATCCGCGCGATCCTCCATCAGGGAGCATGCTCCAACACTCTCGAAGACGATGGCCGCTACATGATGGACAACAACTTCACCTACTCCAAGGAGCTGTTGCACTTCGCGTTAGACCGCCGGATCCCCATGGTCTACGCCTCCACGGCCGCTATCTACGGCGCCAGTGCGAACTTCACCGAGCAGCCCGAAAACGAGCGTCCCCTCAACGTCTACGGCTACTCCAAGCTCGTCTTTGACAACTACGTCCGCAGACTCATCCCCGAGATGGAGAGCACCGTCGTCGGCCTCCGCTACTTCAACGTCTACGGCCCGCGCGAGCAGCACAAGGGACGCATGGCGAGTGTCCTCCATCACTTCACGAGGCAGCTCAAGGACACCGGAACCATCCGCATGTTTCAGGGCTCTGGCGGCTACGCGGACGGCGAGCAGCGCCGCGACTTCGTCTTCGTCAAGGACCTCGCGCGAATCAACATGTTCTTCGCCGGCCTGCTACCCGGGAGCGGTAGCAGCGAACCCGTGCAAGCCGTCGTGAATGCAGGTACGGGGCGCGCCCGTACCTTCAACGCCGTAGCACAATCGCTGATGCAGGTCCACGGCCCGGGCAGGATCGAATACATCCCATTCCCGGGCGACTTGAAGAACCGCTATCAGCACTACACGCAGGCCGATGTCAGTGGTCTGCGCGCCGCCGGATATAGCGCACCCTTCACCGCGCTGGAGGACGGAGTGCAACAAACCTTTGCCGAAGAACCCATCAGCTGATGGATGGGTCTTGCCACGCCTGAAGCCTCTTTTTTAGAGAGGGAACCTCGCGAGTTACTCGCAGACCGCAAAGGCCATAGCCCTTCTGGTCTGAAGGCGAACTTACCTGAGTTTAGGGGGAAAGATGGTGAGAGCGCTGGGGCTCGAACCCAGGACCAACGCCTTAAAAGGGCGATGCTCTACCAACTGAGCTACGCTCTCGTACCACTCCTCAACGTTAGCACATTTAACTGCGTAAATTCCCGCAGGACAATTTGTTCGCGGAGGTAATTCCGGTGCCTCTTTCGCCCCAGGACCAGGCGAATAGCGCTACGTTTCCGAAACTCTCATCGACACGGTGAAACATCTCTCTCGAATTCTCTACAAGCGTCTTCCCCTCGCGTTTCGATCATGTCACCGATTTTCTTGAACCTCAGTCCGCACGCGAAGTTACGGAACGTTACTTCTGTTGTAAGCAATTTTGAGACCGTCACACGAAAGTGCCACGAGCAGTTGATTGACTTGGAGTTGCACGCACAGTAGCCTCAGGGCATTGCATAACCACCGGCGCAACGTCTCCGTCAAGCTACCGCAAGTGAAGCCGTTCAAGTGATAGCGATGCGCCGACGATCCGGGTGAGCAGGGCAGGAATTTATGGAACCGCGTGGGAAAGACAAGATCGAAGAGAAGTCTGCGGCAGAGACTCCGGAAGATGTTGCTGTTCTCTACTCGTGGGCGAACCTTCATGGTGCGAAATACCGCGATTTTTCCGCGTCACGTAGAGAGTATCGCGCACAGTTGAGACATCGTGCAGCCGAGCAGGAGCGCGAGCAGGCACTGCATGCCAAGGCGGAGGCCGAAGCTGCTGCCTTCGTGGCAGACGACACCGCCCGAAAGGCCGCCGAGGCCGCACGCACCAGGCAGGGAAGCGTCACGGACTCAGGAGCCCGCCGTGCGCTTCGCGAAGCGGAAGAAGCTGCAAAGATGGCTGCCGCAGAGAGAGTGGAAGCAGCCCGTCGCGCAGAAGCCGCCGCAATGGCCGAGGCCGCCGCACGCCGCGAAGAGCGCGAGATCGCTGAGGCTCACGCATCGGCGCAAAGGCAGGCCGCTCGCTACGCTGAGTCGGAGATACGTCGTCGCGAGCTTGGGAAGCAGACCCAGCATCAAGTCCCCGGCCAGATCTCTGATCCATACACGCCCCATCCGCATCCGCAACCGCCGCTGAGTTCATCGATCCCGAATGTGGTCCCGGCAGCGCAGAGCTCCCCTAAACCAGCGCAGGAACCTCCTGCGTCCCTCTTTGCTGCTCATCAAGCTCCTCCCGTGCCCCCGCCGCAGCCGCCACCACCGCCGCAGCCGCCACAGCCACTCATTCAGCGCACAGAGCCCGGCTTGACCGGCGGCCGTCACACTCAGACTCTGGCAGAGGTTGTGTCGAAACCGATCTCATCGGACTCCGGCACGCAATGGTCGCAGCGGCGTCCCCAGGGCTATCACCCCGATGAAGCCTCCGGAGTGCGGCAGATCTACCGCGGACCCGAGTACGATGCCCCACGTGTGGAATACTCCCCGCTTTCCCCACCAGTGCGGCAGGTGATTCCGTCATTGCAATCCGCCGAATCGCGGCCTGCCGGCGAACTGCCGATGTATGCCGGCAAACGGCTGACAGATCCCCAGCCCTCGCCGGGACTGCAGCAGGGAAAGATCCGTCAGGTGCCAACCGATCCGGCTGCCACAGCGCCTCCTCGCACCGGGGGTTGGCAGACAGCTTCAGGAGGACGGTCCGTACCAGACCCCGAATTCGAGCACGATTACTTTGCGGGCCGTGAACAGGTCTCTCCCGCGGCTCCCGGTTTCCCCGGGCAGCAACCTGTTGTAGGCTATGTCCCACCTCCAATTGTCCCGGCGAAGCCTGCTCCTCAGGATTCAATGCGGGGACGAAGGGCCCAGGACAACTTTGCGTATCAGTCGGCGACTGGCTACTCCGATCCGCCTCGGCGTGTGACCCCTGAAGGCGTACCTGAATCGGCGTCGTCACCCGGCCCGCGAGCGCCTTACGTAGCAGACCCCGCCGGCCCGGCATGGCTCTACGCTCCGCCGCCGGCGCCTGAGTTGCCCCAGAGGTCCTTCGTTGCTCCCCCTCCTACCCAATCCTCCGTCGCCGAGACGCTGCAGCACTCCCGTGAGCGCGTAGCCGCGCGCTGGTACGCGCTGAAAGGCGTCTTCGAGCAACCCGGACAGGAGCCTGTCGAGCCCGCCCCGGTCCGTCAAAAGGAGATACGCACCCCTGTACTCGCCGTCTTTTCACTCGCCGGTGGCGTCGGCAAAACAAGCCTCGTCGCTACGGTGGGACGCTCGCTCTCTTCACTCGGAGAGAAAGTTCTGCTTGCCGACACGACCTCGCACGGCCTTCTGCCCTTCTACTTCGGTGCCAGCGAACTCAGGCCTGGCACGGTAAGGACGTTCTCGCCTCCAAGCGGAAGCACTGACGCACCCATCTATCTCGTCAGTTACGACGTCGAAGAGAAGGCGCATGACGAAGAGGCTCAACACCAACTCACAGACGAGATCCTCAACAGCAGCCGCGGCACCCATCGCATCCTTCTCGATCTCACCGGAAGCTCCGGATGGATCGTGCGCCACCTCGCGCGCATGAGCCCGACCGTGCTTGTCCCGCTGGCGCCGGACATGAACTCTGTGATCAGCCTTCAGGTGATCGAGAAGTTCTTCCACGGAATGATCGACGGTGATGGCCGTCCGCTCGAGCCCTACTACGTGCTGAACCAGTTTGATGCCTCGCTCCCGTTGCATCTCGACGTTCGCGAGGTCTTGCGGCGGCAGCTCGGCGACCGCCTGCTTCCTTTTGTCATCCACCGCGCTCCTGTCGTCAGCGAAGCTCTGGCTGAGGGCATGACCGTGGTGGACTACAGCCCCGATTCCGCCGTGTCTGAGGATTATATGAATGTTGCAACCTGGCTGCGTACCATTGCCGCGCCGGCCGCCGCGGGCTTCCGCAATGTGCGCTGGAGCGAACGATGACGAGTTCGCCTCTGTGGCGGGAGTTTGAATCCGGCGATGCAATTCCGCTCCGCATTTTAAGATTTGTCATTGTCGTAGGTGGGATCTTCTTCCTGGGCTTTACCGGCATCCTGGAGCTCACCTGGCCCCAGCAACTCGTGCTCGGCATCCTCACCGTGCTCGTCGCCATGTGGTTGGACCGCAGCTCGAGCTCCTACCTCGTGACCCTGACCCTGATGATCGCGTCGATGTACTCGACCTTTCGTTACGGCTTCTGGCGTCTGTCCACGACCGCAAAGTTCTTCTTCAATCCCGGATCGGCAGGGAGCTGGATCGACGGCTTCTTCATCATGATGCTCGTCATCGCCGAGGCATACGCCTTCGTCATCCTCTTCCTCGGATATCTGCAGACCATGTGGCCGCTGCGTCGCACTCCAGTGCCTCTGCCAGACGATCCCGAGCGATGGCCGTCCGTCGACCTTCTCATTCCGAGCTACAACGAGCCTCTCAGTGTCGTGAAGTACACCGCCCTGGCCGCGATGAATATTGACTGGCCAGCCGACAAGCTCAACGTCTACATCCTCGACGACGGCAAGCGCGAAGAGTTCCGCCGCTTCGCCGAAGAAGCAGGCATCGGCTACATGACGCGCGACGATAACGAGCACGCAAAGGCCGGCAACATCAACCGGGCACTGGCCCGGCTCGATTCACCCTTCGTCGCCATCTTCGACTGCGATCACGTCCCCACGCGAAGCTTTCTACAGGTGACCCTGGGCTGGTTCCTGCGCGACAGCAAGCTGGCCATGCTGCAGACGCCGCATCACTTCTACTCGCCCGATCCATTTGAGCGCAATCTCGGCCAGTTCCGCACCATCCCCAACGAAGGAGAGCTCTTCTACGGCATCGTCCAGGACGGTAACGACTTCTGGAACGCGACCTTCTTCTGCGGCTCCTGCGCCATCCTTCGCCGCACAGCGCTCGACGAGATCGGCGGCATTGCGGTCGAGACCGTCACCGAAGACGCCCACACCTCACTGCGTATGCAGATGAACGGCTGGAACACCGCCTACATCAACATCCCGCAGGCGGCCGGTCTGGCAACAGAGCGCTTGAGCGGCCACGTCAAGCAGCGAATCCGCTGGGCTCGCGGCATGATCCAGATCATGCGCACCGACAACCCGTTGTTTGCCCGCGGTCTCAGGCCTGCGCAGCGCCTCTGCTACTTCAACGCGATGACGCACTTCTTATACGCGTTCCCGCGGCTCATCTTCCTCACCGCTCCACTCATCTATCTCATCCTCGGCCAGGTCAACGTCCCAGGATACTGGGCAGCCATCCTCGCCTACGCGCTGCCTCACCTCATTCTCTCCAGCATCACCAATTCGCGCATTCAGGGGCAGCACCGCCACTCCTTCTGGAACGAGATCTATGAGACCGTGCTGGCGCCCTTCATCTTTCTTCCCACCATGCTCGCGCTGATCAACCCGAAATTCGGCAGCTTCAACGTCACCGCCAAGGGAGGTGTCGTCAACAAGCGCTTCTTCGACACCCGCATCGCGCAACCATTCCTCTTCCTGCTTGGCCTGAACTTCGTCGGAATCCTCTGCGCAATTCCGCGCTTCTTTCCGTTCCCCAGCTTTGACTTGCCAGATCCGCTGGGATTCATCCTGAACATCCCTGCCAACATGTACGACGGCGACCGGCCGGGAACGATCATCATGAATCTCGTCTGGGTCTTCTTCAACACGATCGTGCTTGGTGCAGCGACGGCCGTAGCCTGGGAGAGCCAGCAGCGTCGCCAGACTGTCCGCGTGGCAATGGCCGTTCCCGCCGATGTCCTGCTTCCCAACGGAAGCAAAGTTCACGGCGTCACATCCGACTTGTCGAGCGGCGGCGTCATGATCAAGATGGAGCGCGACTTCCTCGCCTCGTCCGGCGACTCGATCAAAATCACGTTCCCCGTCCTTGATGGCTTCGCCACGCTTCCGGCATCCATCATCCAGGCCGACGGAAACGTGCTCCGCGCTCAATTCGATCCGCTCTCACTCCAGGAGGAAGAGGCGCTCACCATGGTCTTGTATTCGCGCGCCGACACCTGGCTCGGCTGGGGCGAATCGCGCGAAGCCGACCGTCCGCTCAAGAGTCTTGGACGCATCGTGATCCTCTCCCTGCACGGACTCTCACAGACAGCAAGAGGTTTGATGAAGACGAAGAAGACTCCGCCGAAGGGCAAGTTGATCACCAGCATTGCGCCCCTTCTGCTCCTCTGCTTCCTGGCTGGAGTCGGCAGACTCTCGGCCCAGGTAGGCCCCATTGCGACCAGCAGCCTCGATCAGGTAGTAGGCACGCAGGCCCGCCCCGTCTCTCCCGGCTCCTTCGACAACATCTTCACCCTCGCCGACGTCGGCGTCACCGACACCATCGTCCTCCGCGGCGTCGACGCTTATCGCACCATCTACTTTTCGGTGCCGCAGACGCAGGTCGTCAAGACCGCCTCGATGCATCTCAGGTATCACTTCTCTCCGGGCCTCATCCCCAGCCTGAGTCACCTCAAGGTAAGCCTCAACGGCACCGTCTTTGCAACTTTGCCTGTCACAACAGCGCCGACGCCTCCCGCGCCCTCGATTCAAGCCGGTCCCGCCAACGGCTCAGCGGCACACATCACACAGGACGAGAACGGCGCGCTCCTTGAAGCAAATCTGACCCTCCCGGCCGAGATGCTCGTGCACGACAACCAGCTCACCTTTGAGTTCATCGGTCACTACACCATGGAGTGCGAAGACCCGACGCACACAACCCTCTGGAGCCACGTCGACCCAACCTCAACGATTGAGCTTGCCGGCACGCTGCTGCCCCTGCACAACGACCTGAAACTCTTGCCGCTCCCGTTCTACGACGCCGCCGTCAACCTGCATCCCGTCGTACCCATCGTCTTTCTCTCACGCCCTTCACCCAAAGCTCTGCAGGCCGCTGGAATCATCGCCTCCTGGTTTGGCATCCTCACTGACTACCGATCCGCAAGGTTCCCGGTCTCCATCGGTTCCATTCCATCAGGAAACGCAATCGTCTTCAGCGAAAACGCAGCCGACCTGCCCACCGTGCTGAAGGTCAGCACAAGCTCTGGCCCCACCATCGCCATGCGCGACAACCCAAACGACCCGTACTCCAAGGTACTGGTTCTCACCGGGGATAACTCCGACGATCTGCTCACCGCAGCCATGGCCCTGGCTCTACAGCGCGACATGCTCGAAGGCGATCAGGTCCGCATCTCTTCGCTGAAGATGCCCGCGCCTCGCGATCCCGACGACGCTCCGCGATGGATGACCACAGACAGGATTACCTATCTCGGCGACATTGCTCAGACAGGCCAACTACAGACCGACGGCTCCGGCCCGGCAACCGTCTACATGCGTCTCCCGCCGGATCTCTACACGGAAGGCATCCAGAATCTCGGCTTTCACATGGGATATCGCTACAACGGTATTCCCATCTCGAACGAGAGCTCACTTCAAGTGTTCATGAACGACGCCTACGTCAGCTCCACTCCGCTCCCGCACTCTGACAGGGCGTCGGCACAGCTGGAAACGATCGTGCCCATTCCGATCGGCGACATGCGTCCGTTCTCCAACACGCTGATGATGCAGTTCGTCTTCCTGCTGGCCAAGAAGGGCCGCTGCCAGGACACCGCCCCATACAACATGAAGGGCGCAATCCTCAAGGATTCCTACCTCGACATCACCGGTATCCCGCACTGGGCGACGCTGCCAAATCTTGAAATCTTCGCCAACGCAGGCTATCCGTTTACCCGCAAGGCCGACCTCGCTGACACCGCCGTCGTTCTCCCCGATAACGCCGCGCCCGACGAGATCGAGACCTTCCTCACCTTTATGGGCCACTTCGGAGGCCAGACCGGATATCCCGTTCTGAACGTCACCGTCACCAACGCCGACGGCATGAAGGAGGACCTCCGCAAGGACTTCCTCGTCATCGGCACCGTCGACGATCAACCCGCGCTCGCCCGCCTCAACCCGCACCTTCCCGTCGAGGTCGACGGCAGCGGCCTCCATATCCAGGACACCCAGGGCTTCTTCGCCTCGCTGCAGCACGCATGGTGGAAGGTCCGCAGCTCCGATCGCATCCAGTCAGGTCAGCTTGAAACTGCAGGAGGCCTGCCCGATGCGCTTATAGAAGGCATCGAGTGGCCGAGCGGCTCCAACAAGTCGGTTGTGATCGTCGCACTCCGGGATCACTCCGTCGTGCCGAACTTCCTCTCGGTCTTTCTCAAGACCGCGCAGTCGTCTGACATCTCACAGTCTGTCAGCGTTCTGCACGGCAACCGCTTCGTCTCCTATCGCATCGGCAACGACGTCTACCAGGTCGGCTCGCTCTCCATCTGGATCAAGCTGAACATGTGGTTCTCCAAGTTCCAGTGGCTCATGGTGCTCTCAACCATCTTTGCCTGCTTCCTTCTGGCAGTCGCCGTTCGGACTTGGCTGCGGAGACGCGCCAGAGCGCGCCTGCAGGGAAACGACTAGCTTGTTGGGATCGGTACGCCTGCAGCGAAGCATGACTCAACGGACGCCCTTGAAGAGTCTGCGGGTTCTCGCTCTGTTGTGCCTGGGTATCTCCACGTTCGGCTCCGGCTGCCGTGCCCAGACCTCGTGGCCCCTGTGGGATGCCTACTCCCGCACCATCATCGACGCACAGGGCCGCGTCATCGATCACAGCGCGCAGGACCGCACCACCAGCGAAGGCCAGGCCTACGCGATGTTCTTCGCCCTCGTCGCCAACGACCGCGCGAACTTCGACAAGCTGCTGAGCTGGACCGAGCAAAACCTCGCCGGCAGCGACCTCTCACAACGTCTGCCCGCATGGAGCTGGGGAAAACGACCCGATGGAAGCTGGGGAACCGTCGATCAGAATCCAGCCTCAGACGCAGACCTCTGGATGGCCTACGACCTCTCTGAGGCGGGCCGCCTCTGGCACGTAACGCGCTACCAGAAACTCGGCATCGCGCTCGCCGCCCGCATCGCCCAGAACGAGGTCGCCTTCGTTCCCGGCCTCGGAACCACTCTCCTGCCAGGCGCCACTGGCTTTCATCCCAACGCGCAGACCTGGATCCTCAACCCCAGCTACCTTCCTCCGCCCGTCCTCGCTAGCCTGGCCAGGACAATGCCACACGGTCCATGGGCCGCCATCCTGCAATCGCTCGATCCCATGCTCGCCCAGGGCTCCGGCAGCGGCTTCGCCATGGACTGGGTCGCGGCAGGGGAGGGAATTCACCCCTCACCGGCCCCTGCCCAAATCGCATCAGGCGACACCCAGGCAGTCCCCGTAGGCAGCTACGATGCGATTCGCGTCTACCTCTGGCTCGGAATCGCCGACCCCCAGACCCCCGGCGTCCGCGCATCGCTCAGCCACGTCCGCGGCATGGCCGACTACATGAAGCAGCACCTCACGCCCCCGGAGCGCGTCGATGCGTCCGGAAAAGTACTGGGGCCCTCGAGCCCTCCCGGCTTCTCAGCTGCACTTATCCCCTACCTTCACGCCGTCGGAGACCGAGTCCAGGCGAAAGAGCAACTCGTCCGTCTCACTGCAACGATGGATGCCCCCACCGGCCTCTATGGGAAAGACCGGGCGTATTATGACCAGAACCTCGCCTTATTTGCGACAGGATGGCTCGAACAGCGCTATCGTTTCGACCGGGATGGTAGGCTTCTGGTCAAGTGGAAATAGCCTTGGCGAACTAATTTCGCACAAAGGCATTGACAAAGCAGTAAATACCAGAATAAATCGGTACAAATACAGAAAAAAGCGGTAAGCTTTCGGAGAGAAGGCAGAGGGTGTCGATGCCTGTGTGGCGTCGCGTCCAAGTAAACGACATGAAAAGGGTTGGGGCAATTCGGCCAATTGCGGCAGCTATCCTCTTGGGGGCGCTCTCCTTCGCGCCTCTGGCCATGCCGTCGTGGGCGCAGGCCACCGAGTCTGCCACTCAGACTTTGCTCGACAAGGCCCACGCTCTCGAGGTCCGCGGCCGCATGGATATGGCCGAGCAAACCTGGCAGCAGGTCCTGCTTACGGACCCGAAAAACACAGAAGCGCTGGCCGGTCTCGCCCGTGCCGCCAAGCTAAGCGGCAACGAGCCGCTGGCCAGCACCTATCTCGATCGTCTGCGAGCCATCAATCCCAACGATCCCAACATCGAGCGCGTCGAAAGAATGGGGTCGGAGCAGAATCAGGCCACGGAGTTGCAGCAGGCAAGCAAGTACGCCAAGGCCGGTCAGTATGCGCAGGCAATGGCGGTCTACCGTAAGGTCTTCGGAAACACGCCCCCGCCCGGCGACTGGGCCCTCGCCTACTACGAAACGGAAGCCGCAACGGAAGACGGCCGCCCGCACGCCATAGCGGGGCTGCGTGCGCTCGTCGAGAAGTACCCCAACGACTCCCGCTATCAGATCGCTCTCGGACGCATCCTCACGTACAACCCGCAGACCCGCGCTGAGGGACGCCGATATCTCGAGCGTCATCCAAACGACCCCCAGGCTGTCGAGGCACTGCGCCAGTCGCTTGTATGGGACGCAGCCAATCCGGCCTCTGCAGCAGACATTCGCGCCTATCTCGCAAAGCATAACGACGCCCAGCTCAGTGAGGCGCTGAAGAACCAGCCCAAGCCGGCTCCCGGCAAGCCTGCGATGACTCCTGAAGAGATCGCTGCAGGTCAGGCCGCCCGCGCCCGTTCCGAACAGGAACAGGCCGCCTACGCCGCACTGAACGCGAAGCGCCTCGATGACGCCGAGCTCCGTTTCAAGGCGATCCTCGCCAACGATCCCCAGAACGCGCAGGCACTGGCGGGCATGGGCTACGTCCGCATGCAGCAGTCGAACTTCGGCGGAGCCATCAGCTTCCTCGAGCAAGCCAAGGAGTACGGAGCCCGCGACACTGGCCTCGACAAAGCGCTCGAGACCGCCCGCTTCTACTCAACCATGAGTGAAGGCTCGGTCGCGCTCAACGAGAACGACCTCCCAACGGCAGAGCAGAAATATCGCGAGGCACTGGATATGCGCCCTGGCAGCCCCGAGGCTCTCGAAGGCCTCGGAGGCACGCTCCTCAAGGCCCAGCATCCTGAGGCCGCCGTCTCCGTCTTCGAAAGCTACGTCAAGGTCAAGCCCTCCGCTGCTGCCGCCTGGCGAGGCCTCTTCATGGCGCAGTATGGTGCAGGCAACGCCGCCGAGGCTCTACAAACAGAGAAGCGTATTCCCGCCGGAGTCCGCGCCCAGTTGATGAAGGACCCCGACTTCCTTCGCACGCTTGCTTCGGCCTACTCCGCCGTGGGCCGCGACGCCGACGCGCAGCGTGTCTTGCGCAGTGCGCTCGAACTGCCCTTTCCCACCGGAGCGCGCGGCCTTCAGGTAGAAACTCAGCTCCAGTACGCCGGCCTGCTTCAGCAGGCGAATCATCTGGATCAGGCCGCCGCCCTCTACCGCCAGGCACTCGCGACCGACCCAACGAACATGCAGGCCTGGCAGGGACTCGTCCGCATTCAGCACGCAATGAAACAGGACGATCAGGCCGCCCAGACGCTGACGAGCATGCCGCCGTCGATCTATCAGGTCGCCATGCGAGACCCCGGCTTCCAGACCACCGTCGCCTCCGTCTACCAGGGCCTCAACAAGCTCGATA
Organism: uncultured Acidobacteriaceae bacterium; assembly: GCA_963741395.1. Lineage (GTDB taxonomy): Bacteria > Acidobacteriota > Terriglobia > Terriglobales > Acidobacteriaceae > Edaphobacter. The sequence continues at coordinate 257,549 of CAVUHV010000004.1, read as the reverse complement.
TCGCACAGGACATTCTCGAGAAATCCATTCAACAGCAGACCGCGGCAGGGCAGAAGCCCTCCACCGCGATCATGCTTCAGCTCGCGGGAGTCTATCTCTCCCGCAACAACGCGCAGCAGGCATACCCCATCTATCGCCAGATCCTGACTGAAAACCCCGACCGCGCCGACGCCTGGAAGGGCCTGCTCACCATCCTCCACGCCACGGGCCGCGATCAGGAGGCCCTCGCGCAGATTCAGCAGATCCCCACTTCAGTTCGGTCCCAACTTGAGTCCGACGTCGAGTACCTCCAGACCGTCGGCGCTGTTTACAACGCTCTCGGCCAGCCGCAGGAGGCGATGGTCTTCCTCAACCGCGTGCAGCAACACTACATCGCGCAGCACAGCGCGCCGCCAGCCGATGTCGACATTCAGGACGCATGGCTCCTCTTCAACGGCGGCAACGACGCCGGCCTCTACCGCCAGCTGATGCAGTTGGGCGGCCGCACCGACCTCACCGACGAGCAGCGCCGCACCGTCCAGATGATCTGGAGCAACTGGGCCGTCCGTCGCGCCAACCAGTCCGCTGCCGCCGGCAACCTCAAGCGCTCGCTTGCCATCCTCAACGCCGCTGCAAAGGCCTTTCCGGATAATCCCGGTGTCCTTCGCGCTCTCGCCTCCGGATACGCGCGCGCCGGCCTCCCCAAGCAGGCCGTTCTCATATTTAAGTCGCAGGACATGACCTCGGCCTCAGCCTCCGACTACAAGGCCGCAGTCGGCGCAGCACTCGCCGCGGGCGACATGAAGGCTGCTGAGACATGGCTCCGCTACGGCCTCGACCAGTATCCCAAAGACGCCGAGATGCTCACTCTCGGCGCGAAGTTCGAGCAGGCCCGCGGCAACAGCAACCGCGCCGCCGACTACTTCCGTGCCTCGCTCGCCGCAATGCCTCCCGGAGACCCCGGCGCCGAGCTCGCAAACGAACTCAGCCAGCCCGCTCCAGTCGGCCGCTTGCCCAGCGCCACGCAATCACAGGACCTGGCCTCCTTACTCGGCACGCCCGACGGTACTGCTAACGGGCAACAGAGCGCACCCGCTCCGCCGCCCTATCTGCCGAGCTACACCAACGCCTCCGGTCAGGCTCCGGTCCAGGTCCCCAGTGGGCCCTCCGGCCATTCGAACGTCGTGCCCCTCTACATGTCGAATCCCGCCTCGCGCCACCCCGGCACCACAACGAGGCTGAAGGACTACGTACCCGACACGTCCGCGATTCTGACAACGCCAGCGTCAAGCCTGCCGTCCACACCGGCGACCACGATCGCGCCAATTGTCGCTTCCCAGGCCCCAATCGAAACAGTTCCCCTGACCTCCTCCGAATACCAGCGCGAGCAGATAGCACGGATCACCGACCAGGCCGAGGCGAAACCTCTCATTACAGCCGTTCCGCAGCAGGAGAGCTACGGCGCATACGTACCCTACTCTCCCCAGCCGCAGAATACCGGGTACACTCCAGCGCCCGTCACCGTGCAACTCGGCGACAATACCCCGCATGAAGCGCCCCCGCAGCGCGATGTAACCGACGTCCTGCCCACGGCCCGCTACGTCCCGAACGCACGCCCAAACTCCCACGCCTCCAGTCATCCTATGACCGGCATCAGCGTTCCTCCGCCCGACGACTACAACAACTCGCCAGCGACCCAGAACGCACAGTACAACGCACAGGCCCAACCGCCTCAGGCTCCCGAAACCTACGGCCAGCAGTACCCGCAGCCCGGCGTTTCGCGCGGCAGCGGTACCGCGACAAGACGGCGTACGACCGCCGCCCCACCCGCCGCCCCGGCTGTCTCTCAAGCTCCTATTACCTACCCCAACGTCCGCCAGCCGCTCAACGACTCCGGCTACCCAGCCATCGGACCCCCCGCGCCCCAGGGCACCCCGCCCACCGATGCTGACCTCATCGCCAAGAGCGTTCCACCCCTCCGCGGAGGGTACGACGCCAACGCCGTTGTCCCCGGCGGCCCACTCTCTCCGCGCGCGCAGAACGAGCTCGAACTCGCCGCCCTCGAAGGCTCCTACAGCGGATGGATAGGTGGCACCGGCTACGCCCGCTACCGCAGCGGCACCCCCGGCTTCGACCGCCTCACCGATATCGAAGCTCCGTTTGAAGCCTCAGCCGTACTCGGCAAGACGCTGCGGGCCACAGTCATTCCGCGGCCGGTATTCCTCAACTCCGGCGTGGTTAACACCACGGCCTTCCAGAATCAGACCGGCGGCGTGATCCCGGTCCTCGGGACCCTTCCCGGCAACGCCCTTACCCCTCCGCCCCAGCAATTCTCCACCGGCGTAGGCGGCGAGTTCCAGATCACCACAGCCAATATCGGTCTTGCCATCGGCTATACGCCATACGAGTTCCTCGTATCGAACATCACCGCCCGCGGGCAATGGCGCCCCTTCGGCGGTCACTTCACGCTCTTCGCCGACCGTGATTCCGTAAAAGACACCCAGCTCTCTTACGCTGGCCTCCGCGATCCCGGGACCATCTCTCCCATCTACCAGGGCAATATCTGGGGAGGCGTCATCTCCACCGGCGGTGGCGTCCGCCTCGACATCGGCAGCGAAAAATCCGGGCTCTACGTCTCAGGCGACGGCGCCGACATCACCGGCTATCACGTCCTTGAGAACCACAAATACGAAGGCCAGATGGGAGCATACTTCCGCGTAAAGAGCTGGCCCGGCTACGGCTCCCTCAACATCGGCACCAGCTTCTTCGGAATGCACTATGACTACAACGAGCTAGGAATGACATACGGCCAGGGCGGCTATTTCAGCCCGAACGTCTACTTCCTCGCCTCCGTGCCCCTCACCTTCAACGGCTATTACAAAACCGACTTCCACTACACCATCAACGGCGCCATCGGCGTGCAGACCTTCCAGGAGGCATCGGCCCCCTACTACCCTCTGGACCTGCCCCTGCAAACCGGATCGGGCAACGCCACCTATGCCCAGAGCAGCAACACCGCCGTGAACTACGCGCTAAACGCAGAAGGCTCATATCGCGTCGCCGACCACTGGTACGTCGGCGGCTTCCTGATTGCCAACAATACGAACAACTACAACATGGTCTCGGGTGGTTTCTTCGTCCGCTACCTCTTCAAACCGCAATACCCCACCGAGAGCTATCCCACAGGCATCTTCCCGACCTCGGGCTCCACCTTTCGGCCGCTGCGGCTCCCATAAGCCGTTCCTCCTCGATCAAAATCCGAACCAGCCGAATCTTCATCTGCGAGGTAATCGAACAATCACCCATTGTGTGCATTGTTCAAGATTTGATTTGCCTTGCTTGGACTTCTCCTTCATCGTATAAAGTCTCAAACACGAACAATCTCACCTCCGGTAAGCCATGATCTCTGACCAGCCGGACGCACGGAGAGTTGTACGGTGAGGGGCCCATGACCTGTTACGCTGTCTTCCTGAGGAGAGTCCAACTCTTCCTTGCTGCCGCCTTCTTCATAAACGCCACAACGCTCTTCGCCAAACAGGACAGCGTTCCTGATTGGGTCAAAGCAGCCGCAGCCCAGACCGTTCCCGCCTATTCACCCGAAACGAACGCAGTGGTCCTTCTCGATCAAACCACCTTCTCCGTCGCGCCCGATGGAACGGCAACGGAGCACTATCGCCACGTTCTTAAAATTCTGCGCCCGCAGGGCAGGGAAGACGCGACTGTCATCGTTCCCTTCGACAAGGACACAAAGCTCCTCTCGCTCCACGTCTGGAGCATCGGCCCGGACGGTCACGAGTACGCCCTCAAGGATAAGGAGATTGTCGAACGCGGCTACCCCGGCGAGGGCATCCTCTACGAAGACGCGCAGTACATGATGGCTAAGGCCCCCGGGAGTGATCCAGGAGGCATCGTCGCCTATGAGTACGAGCAGCGCGTCCGGCCATACCTCACCGAGAAGACATGGTTCTTCCAAAGTGATCTGCCGCAGTTGAACCAGCGATTCACCCTTGAGCTGCCGCCGGGCTATGCCTTCAGCACTCTATGGACACGCCACGACCCGATAAAGGCGGCCGACCTCGAGCATCAGCGCTGGGGCTGGGAGATAAAAGACACTCCCGCCATCGACCTGGCGCACGTCCTTCTTCGCCCGTCCGCTATGGCCCTAGAGGGACGCATGACTATCCACTACGGGCTTTCCGGTTCGCCTTCATCCACGCAGGGAACGTGGAGGAGCATCGGCGAATGGTACCAAACGCTCTCAAAAGATCGTCTCGCTGCAACTCCGGAGATCGCAGCCAAGGCCAAGGACTTGGTGGGCGACAAAACCGACTTCTACGAGAAAACGGCGGCTATCGCAGAATTCCTGCAGACTCAGGTCCGCTATTTTGCAATTGAGATGGGTGTAGGGGGTTATCAACCTCACTTTGCCGCCGACATCTTCCGAAACCGCTATGGTGATTGCAAAGACAAGGCAACGCTGCTTTCGGCCATGCTCTCGTCTGTCGGTGTCCACTCGGCGCTGATGATGGTGGACCACCGCCGCGGGGTCGTCGATCCCAACGCGCCTTCCATTGTGGGAGACCACATGATTGCAGCCATTGAGCTTCCCAATGGCTATACTTCGCCCAAATTGCACAGCGTCATCGCCACGAAGACAGGCCGGAGATACCTGATCTTCGATCCCACCTGGGAAAAGACAGCATTCGGCCAACTCGAACATAACCTTCAGGGCGGCTATGGCCTGCTTCTTGAAGGCAGCAACAGCGAGATCGTCGCGCTCCCCATTCTCTCTCCCGAACTCAACACCATCCGTCGCAGCGCATCCTTTCAACTGCAACCCGACGGCTCGCTTAAAGGGACGATCACTGAAAAACGTTTCGGAGATGTCTCCGAGACACGCCGGCAGCTTTACACCGCTGACGATGCCAAGGAACAGACCATGTTCCTCGACCACATGCTCGAACAGGACTTCACGACCTTCAAAGTTGCGGACTTCAAGGTGGAGAACGCCGCCACTCTCAATAAAGACCTCACAACAAGTTTCTCCATTAGTGCCGACCAGTACGCAAAGGCGATCGGCCCGCTGTTGATGGTCCGCCCTCGCGTCCTCGGCAGCGAATACCTTGAAACCGACCACAAAAAGCGCGTCGTCCCCATCGACCTGAAAGAAACCCTCCAGGCCACAGACGACTACGAGATCACACTCCCTGCTGGCTATGTAGTCGACGAGGTTCCTGACCCCGTCAAGCTCGACGTTGGCTTCGCCTCCTATGAGAGCTCCAGCCATGTTAAGGACAACGTCCTCCACTACACCCGCACCTATACCGTCCGCCAGGTCACGCTTCCAGCTGAAAAATACGACGATCTGCAAAAACTAGCCCAAACGATAGCCTCTGACGAACAAAGCCGCGCTGTTCTAAAGAAGCAGTAGCAAGAACCCCATCGCCGCAAGGTCCAAACCGAGAAGGACACACACGACGCCATGAGTCATTCGAAAGGCCGCAATCTATTCTGCAATCTGCTTCTGCTCATTTTGTTCCTCCTTGCCGTTCCTGCAATTTACGCCGATCAGTGGACGCCCCCGACACAGGAAGAGCTGAAGATGACCTCGCAGCCCGAGGTGCCAGGCGCCGCAGCCGTCTATCTCTACCGGGAAGAGATCACAGAAGACAAGCTCCACTCATGGAGCGTCTACGTCCGTCTCAAAGTTCTGACCGAGAAAGGCAAAGACTACGCCAACGTTGAACTGCACTATGCCTCCGAGCGAGACGGCGGCGGATACACCATAAGCGACATCGCTGGCCGCACCATTCATCCCGACGGAACCATCATTCCGTTCACCGGCAAGCCCTATCAGAAGCTCATCGAGAAGACCCAGGAAACGAAGCACATGGCCAAGGTCTTCACCTTGCCTGACGTGGAGGTCGGCAGCATCATCGAGTACCGCTATGCCCTCCGCTACGACGACCATTATTATTTTGCCCCCCGGTGGTACATACAGTCGGAGCTCTTCACGCGCAAAGCTCACTATCTTTGGAAACCGACCGGTGAGCAACTCATCAGCAACGACGATCGCGGGCAGCTCACCAGCAGCATCGCTTGGTTCCCCGTCCTGCCGGCAGACGCGCAGATCAAGCAGTCGCGCCTGCCTGCCTCAGGCTTTGACGCGGGCCAGCTAACACTTGAGGTGAACGTCCACGACATTCCTCCCGCCCCGGAGGAAGAGTACATGCCGCCCATCTCCAGCTTCACCTACAGGGTCCTCTTCTACTACACGCCCTACCACACCATCGACGACTACTGGAAGAACGAAGGCAAATACTGGTCCAAGCGCCGCGACAAGTTCATCGGGCCCGGCTCCAAAGTTACCGCCGCCGTTCAGCAGCTCACCACACCGTCCGACACCCCGGATCAGAAGCTGCACAAGCTCTACGACGCCGTCATGAAGCTCGAAAACACCGACTTCACCCGTGAGCACACCGCACAGGAGGAAAAGGCCCAGGGCATGGCCGAGGTCAAAACAACAGACGACATCCTTGAGCGCAAGCGTGGCAGCAGCGATCAACTCGCCCAGCTCTTCGTCGCCATGGCTCGCGCCGCCGGGATGAAGGCATATGTCATGGCCGTCACCAATCGTGACCGCAGTATCTTTGCCAAGGGCTACTTAAGTTTTTCGCAGCTCGATGACTACATCGCCATCGTTACTGTCGACGGCAAAGAGCAATACTTCGACCCTGGCTCGCGCTTCTGCCCCTACCAGCACCTTGCTTGGAAGCACACCTTCGCCGATGGAGTTCGGCAGGTCGACAACGGCACCGCCATCGCCCAGACACCCGGTGAGTCCTTCAAGGCGTCTCGCATCGAGCGCATCGCAGACCTCACCATGGATGATCACGGCGTCGTTAACGGAACCGTCAGGCTCACCTACACCGGCTCGCCTGCTCTCGACTGGCGGCATCGCTCCCTCGCAGGAGACACGGCGAGCCTGCAGCGCGAACTCCGGACCTACGTCGAACATATGCTTCCCGGCAGCATGGACGTTCAGGTTGCCACGGTCGAACAACTCGAAAACTATGAGCAGCCGCTTGTGGTCAAGCTGACCGTTAAAGGACCGATCGGCTCGGCCGCCGGCAAGCGCCTCCTCATCTCCAACGATATCTTTCTTAGCAACGCAAAGCCCGCATTTCCTCATGAAAAGCGTGAGATCCCTGTCTACTTCCACTACCCCTATGTCGAGCAGGACGCCGTTCGGGTTACCTTCCCCACCACGATAAAAATGGAATCGGCACCTTCATCAGGCACATTCCAGTTTCAGAATCGTGCCGCCTACAGCCTGACGTCGTCCACAACACCAAACAGCGTCACTGTGCGACGAGACTTTGTCCTCGGGGAACTCATCGTTCTGCCGAACGAATACGCCGATCTCCGCTCCTTCTACAACAAGTTCGAGACCAAGGACCAGGAGAGCGTCGTCCTCACCGCTGCACCGGCAGCGGCTGCGAAGCCTGCGACCGGGAACTGAGCATCATCCGGTTTGCCGTTCCCGGTAAGCGGCAGACCTTCACGGACTCATTGGCGTAATCGCACGCAAAGCCCGTCTCGGCATCTCGTTCGAGCACGACCCAACTCACACCCAGCGGCTTCAGCGCGGCGACCCTCTGTCCATCGGTCTCCGCGCTTAGCTTTGCCTGTGCTGTCTCTCCGGCAACCCAGTCGTCCGTCAGCGACGGCGTAATCGACGCCTCGCCGCCGTCCTTCGAGTAGTCAGGCAGAGCGCTGCGCTCCGCAATCGCCCGGAAGCATTGCGCATCCTCGCCCGGCTTCTCGATGTAGTCCGCATCGAGGGCAAGCAGCGCGTCCTTCGGTGTATTTCCTCTCACCCACAAGAATGCCCGCTCCCACGGATTCTGCTGCACGCTCCGAACTCCCGGCAGTTCAATATGGGCTGACGACGAAAATGTCTGCCGCTCCGCGTATAGCATTACGCCGCAAAGCACAGCATACGTCGCGACCCATCGAATCACGTTTCGTCGCAGAACGCGCCTTGCAACCTCGGCTCCCACAAAAAGAATCATCACTACGTAGATCAGTTGGAAGACCCTCAGCGGCTGCAGTCGCGCCACCAGGTGAGTCGCAACACCAGTCCGAGCAAAAAGAAGTGCCACAACTACGGCCGCGGTCCCCGTCGCCACCGACATCCTTGCGAGCGCCAGCCGCTGCCACGAACCTTCTTCCTCGCGCAAAGCCGCGAGCGACAAGATAACGAGCGGAGCGATCAAGCCTATCCATTCATACCAGTGCCACTCGCTCAGGAACCAGTAGGTGCGCGTCATCGCGACACGCACATACGCCGAACTCTCCGGCATCGACATCGCCTGCAGCGTCGCACCCGTCGCCACTGCCACCACGCATACCCCAACGAGCGGTCCAGTCCAGAATGAAGCCCGTGACGATAGCACCACCGACAGCACCACCACGCATCCCAACGCATACGCCGCCATCAGCGGATGGAAGATCGTCCCCACCATCAACGAGCCTCCACACAGCAGTCCTCCCATCCATCTCCGCCGATTCGTCTCATCAACACCTAAAAGATCAAGTACTCCCACCAACGCCAGCAGCGTGCACGGCGTTGAAATGCTTCGGGCCGTAAGGTACGGATCCATCAGCATCAGCGACGTGCCGGCAATCGGCAGCGTCAGCCATGCAGCCAGCAAAGCAACGGCCCCAGTTCTCGTCTCGCGGCCGCCGTAGCATCGCGAGGCCAGCATCCACGCGGCGAACAGCGTAAGCCAGAAGCTTGCAAGGTATAGGAGAAACATGCACGTCTCGGTCCCGAGCCCTGACCACCGCACGATCGCCGCAACGGCCGGCGCAAACACCGAGAAGCGAAGATGCTCGACCACAAATGCAGTTTCGTGCGGATACATCCCCGCATCCAGCAGACGCTTGACTCCCGCAAGGTAAAGGCCGCCATCTTCGGCGTAGGGATGATAGCCATGCACGGCCACCGCGAGGCAAGTCAGCCCGGTTACCAATCCCGCTGCGTAATAGCGATCATTCCGCGACGATTCGCTCTGTCGCGCAGCAATAACAAGAGGTGATACAAACGTGGTCGCCAAAGTGCCTGATGCTCCGTGCCGCCAGTTTCAGCGGTCTCGTTTCAAACTCTCGTCTCGTGTGATGAGATCACCGCCAAAGGCTCGATTCAGACGAGTGGCTGCAGATACAGACGTAAAATCTTGAAAATCGTTTGTTCCATCACTCGCAACGAATACGGCATTTGCAACGATACAATGAAAATTCATGGTTCTTTGTATCCCGCCCCATCCCGTCCACCTCACAGGTCTCCGCAGGCCCGCATGAGTGCTTCCCGTAATCGCAACCTCGCAAAAACCATACCGGGACTCCTCATCAGCGCCTTCTTTCTCTGGTACACCTTCAAAGATATCTCGTTCTCGCAGATCCGCACGCTTCGCTTCGCCCATCCGGCATGGCTGCTCGGCGTGCTTGGCTTCACCTGCGCCAGCTATTCGCTCCGCTGCGTCCGCTGGACACGCATGATGCGCTCCACGGGAGCCGGCTTTTCTGTCTGCGCCCGAGTCCTGATGACTTCGCTCGCCGCCAACAACATCCTTCCGTTCCGCATCGGCGACATCATGCGCGTCTTCACATATGCGGGCGACCTGGGCGCATCCCCATCCGTCATCCTCAGCACAGTCATCCTTGAAAAGCTGCTCGATATCTTTGTCCTCGTTCTTCTCTTCGTCGTCTTCATGGGACCCGGAGTCAGCCATCACTCTCGCGTCGTTGCAGAATCGCTGCTCGCCATCTCGACGATCGGCCTGCTCATCATGCTTCTCGGCGCCCGTACCCTTGAACCACTGCTCCGCAGATTGTTTGCCAATATCTCTGCCAACCCGACCCTTGCACCGAAGTTGCAGAAGGTTGAGCACTGGATTCTGCTTGCTCTCGATTGCATCCGCCAGATCGGCATCTTCGGTTCGCTTCTCTTGCTCCTGCAATCGGCCATCATCTGGACCTGCGAAGGCATGATCTTCGTCTCCGCGGCGCACCTCATCGGCCTCGCGGTCGATCGCATCGGCCCCTGGCAGGCGGTCTCGGTCGCCAATCTCTCCTACCTCATTCCGAGCTCTCCCGGCGCCATCGGCACATTCGAGTGGGCTGTCAAAACCTCCCTCGTGAGCCACGGAGCCCCCGAGGCCCAATCCGCACTCTTCGGCCTTGCCCTCCACGCCTGGCTGCTCGCATCGGTCACCGGAGCCGGCGGCCTCATCTTCCTCATCCATCGCATTCGCATCCATAACCGCACGCCTCTTCTTCAGGAGATCGAGACTCTCCCCGCAGAGCTTCCATAACGGTCCCCTCGCGTAAACTGAAGTCAGCCTCAAAAAAATCAAACCAATCTCTCGGTGAATCCGAAGCATGTACCGCACAGTTCAGCAGACCCTTCTGGCCCGTATACAGGCCATTCTTCTCGCCAGATACGACATCACGCTCACCCAGCTTGCCGTGGAGCAGCCACCCAGCATCGCCATGGGCGAGCTCGCCCTGCCCGTCGCCTTCGAGCTGGCGAAGCGCCTCCGCAAGGCCCCACGCGCCATCGCCACCGAGCTGGCCGCTGAACTCAACGCCATCCTTCCCGAACTCCCTGGCATCGCCTCCATCGAGGTCGCCGGAGCGGGCTACCTCAACATCCGCCTCGACCGAGCTGCGATCGCCCGCCGCGTCGCTGCGGACGATCACGCCGACATCGGAGGCGACGGCTTCCGCCTCGTCGAGCACACCAGCATCAATCCCAACAAGGCCGCGCACATAGGCCATCTCCGCAACGCCATCCTCGGCGACACCTTTCAGCGCCTCCTCCGTCACGACTCCTACAAGACCGGCTACGAGGTCGGTGTCCAGAACTACATCGACAACACCGGAGTCCAGGTCGCCGACGTCGTCGTCGGCCTCACCCAACTCGAAGGCAAAGACCTCGCGACCACACGCGAACTCCTCGCCTCACTCAAAGCCTCGGGCGAGCGCATCGACTTCTACTGCTGGGACCTCTACGCCCGCGTCTCGCAGTGGTACACCGCCGACCCCGACCAGGCCGCTGCCCGCAAGCAAATCCGTCTCGATACCCTCCACGCGATCGAAGCTGGCGGCAACGATACTGCCACCATCGCAGACCTCATCGCCACCGCCGTCCTCCATCGCCATCTAGAGACCATGGAGCGCCTCAGCATCGAGTACGACTTCCTCCCGCGCGAGAGCGAGATCCTTCATCTTCACTTCTGGGACGCTGCCCGCGACCTCATGCTCGAAAGGGGAGTCCTCTACCTCGAGACTGCCGGCAAGAACAAAGGCTGCTACGTCATGCGTCGCGCCGGCACCTCTGAAGAGATCGAATTGGAAGACTCCAGCCTCCCTGACGAAGACGCCAAGGTCATCGTCCGCTCCAACGGCACTGTCACGTACGTCGGCAAGGACATCGCATACCACCTCTGGAAGTTCGGCCTGCTTCCAGGAAAAGACTTCGGCTACAAAAAATTCCACCAATACCCCACGCACACCTGCTGGATCTCGACCACTGAAGGCGAGACTCCGCACCCGAGCTTCGGCCACGCCGACGCCATCTACAACGTCATCGACTCTCGCCAGAACGACCCCCAGACCCAGGTCATCCAGGCGCTTCGAGGCATGGGTTTCACTCATGCCGCCGACAACTATACCCACTTCTCCTACGAGATGGTCGCCCTCACCCCGCGCTGCGCTATCGAACTCGGCTACCCCATCAGCGAAGAAGACCAGAAGAAGCCCTACATCGAGGTCAGCGGCCGCAAAGGCTTCGGCGTAAAAGCCGACGATCTCCTCGACCAGCTCATCGCTGCCGCCCGCGCTGAAGTCGACATCCGTCATCCCGACCTCACCGAAGCCGAACGCGACACGATCGCCAAACAGATCGGCGTAGGCGCCCTCCGGTACTTCATGCTGCGCTTCACCCGCAACACCGTCATCGCCTTCGACTTCAAGGATGCTCTCAGCTTCGAAGGCGAGACCGGCCCCTACGTTCAGTACGCCATCGTCCGCGCCGCAAACATCTTCCGCAAAGGCAACACCACCGCGGAAGAATCGCTCGCCGCTTTTGCAAGCCTCGACCTCACAGGCCTGCTCGACGGCGAACATGGAGCTACCCTATGGGAGACCTGGCTGCTCGTCTCCAAGCTCACGCTCACGATCGAGCAGTGCATCGCCACCTCGGAACCCGCCTATCTCGCCAAGTACGCCTTCCAACTCGCCCAGCAATTCAACAACTTCTACCACCGCCACCACATCCTCCACGAGACCGACCCGACCCGCAAGGCCTTCTACTTCGCCACCGCGGCCGTCGCCCAGCGCGAGATGACCCGCGCCCTCGCCTACTTAGGCATCGAAGCCCCGGAACGCATGTAACCCGAACAGTCGCAAAGAAAACGACCGCGGATCGCAACGGAAAAGCACGGATAAACCAGGAAATGTCTTCATCCGCTTCTATCCGCGAAATCCGCGGTCGGGTCTTAGACCGAATAGCGCCGCACCCACTCCACAACCGACCGCACTGCGATCCCGCTCGGCCCCTTCGGCAACCACGCCTTCTGCTCCTCATTCCACGCACATCCCGCAATATCCAGGTGCACCCAGGGCGTCTCGTCCACGAACTCCTTCAGGAACATCGCTGCGTTGATCGCTCCACCCCACCGCGTCCCGCCAGTATTCATAATGTCCGCGATCTGGCTCTTGATCTGTTCCTTGTAGTCATCGGTGCAGGGAAGCCGCCAGAACTTCTCGCCCGACACCTTCACCGCCTCCAAGAACTCCAGCCAGGCTGCTTCATCGTTGGAGAACAATCCCGCATTGATCATGCCCAGCGCGACCACGCAGGCTCCCGTCAGAGTCGCCGCATCGATCAGATGCGTGCAACCCAGCGTCTTCGCATAGTGCAGCCCATCCGCCAGCACCAGCCTGCCCTCTGCATCTGTATTCAAAACTTCAATCGTCTTGCCGGACATCGCCGTAATCACATCGCCCGGCTTGAAAGCTTTGCCATCGGGCATGTTCTCCGCCGAGCACACGACCGCAATTACCTTTACCTTCGGCTTCAATTGCGCAATCGCGCGCATCGCGCCGAGCATAGCCGCAGCGCCGGCCATGTCGTACTTCATCTTGTCCATGCCCTCGGCCGGCTTCAGCGAAATGCCGCCGGTGTCGAACGTGATGCCCTTACCCACCAGTCCCAGCACAGGAGCATCCTTTGCCAGTGTCTGCCCCTTCCCCAGCTTCGGTTCATACGTCACCACGATTAGGGCCGGCGGCTGCGGCGACCCCTGCGCCACCGCCCAGAACGCCCCCATCCGCAGTTCGTGCAGCTTCTCCGTCGAGTAGACCGCGCAGTCGAGGCCGACCTCTTCACACATCGCCGCCGCCCGCTTCCCAAGCTCTGTCGGAGTCAACACGTTGCCCGGTTCATTCACCAGCGACCGCGCGAAATTCTGCGCGTTCGCGACGATAAGCCCCTCGTCAAATCCCTTCTGAATCTCTTCAACCGTCGTCTTCTCTTCGTGTCTCGCAAGCAGCGTCAACGTCTGCACCGACTTGTCCTGCCAATCACTCTTGTACGTGTCCCAGTCGCGCTCCGCTATCTCCGCGCCTTCCACAATCACACGCATCGTCAGCGTGCACGGCAGCGTATCGAGGTGCTCATCGGAGAGCGCATGGTCCTCAGGAAACGCAATTGCCATCTCGCGGATGCTGCGCGGCTTGGCTGCCCGCACCGCAGTGCCCGCACCCTTGCGCACCTCATCCACCGTGAGCGCGTTCGCCTTACCCAGCCCGACAATCAACAGCCTCTCTGCCTTCAATCCATTCGGCAGATGCAGCAGCAGCGTCTCTCCCACTGCAGCCTTGAACTCACCTGACGCCAGAACCTTCGCCGCCGCGTCGGTAATGGCATCCGAGGTCGCAAGGAGCGCCGGCAAAGCATCATCCTTGCCTATGGCGATATCAACCGCAAACACCGCCAGCATCGGCGTCGCAAAAGCTGCCGCATCCTGAAAAAGGAGCTTCGTTTCCATTCTTCTATCCTAGCGCGACAGAAGCGCTTCTCCCGTTGCAACGAAAAATGTGGAAATGGAGAACTGAAATGGTTGCGGAAGCGCAAACAGGCTATCGGCGCTGGCTCCGCGCCACAGCGGCCCGAGCCTCTTTGTCCGCCTCTCGTTTCCGCTCGGTCTCGCGCTTGTCCCAGTCCTGCTTGCCTTTGGCCAAAGCAAGCTCGCACTTCACGCGGCCATTGCGAAAATACAGCCGCGTCGGTATCAGCGTGAAGCCCTTCTGCCGCGTCAGACCCTCCAGCTTCCGCAGTTCCGTCTTGTGCAGCAGCAGCTTACGGGTCCGCAGCGAATCATGATTCATCGAGTTGCCGTGAGAGAACGCGCCGATATGCGCATTCAATAGAAAGCACTCCCCATCCTTCAGCAGGCCGTACGAGTCCTTCAGGTTCGCCTTGCCTTCGCGGATCGACTTCACCTCGGTCCCTCGCAACGCCACACCCGCCTCATAGCGGTCCGTCAGAAAGTAATTGTGGCTTGCCGCACGGTTCACTGCAGCGTCGCGCTGTCCGGTCGCCACCGGGTCCCGGTCTTTCGCCTTGGCCGCGGACTTCGCCTGGCCTGAGGCTGTCGGGTTGGTAAACATGCGCGTCATGGTGAATCTCTTACTTTAACATGACTCGAATGTGTCATCTCACCCGCACTCCATCTCTGCGTCTAAACCCGTAGCCGATGCAAAATACAGCCCCATTTCATCCGTTGCGGACCGCGCCTGACTCAAAACCCGCAACTCTTTCGGGGAGATTGCCGTTGCTCTGGATGCTATACTCACCCGAGCGCATCAGGCTGGCAGGCATCGCCGCAATGGGTAGCGTACTGCCCGCTCGCACCCTTGGGGCAGGCAGATTCTTCGGCAGACGCCACAAGTTTTATAAGGACGCAATCGGAACCAGAATGGGTCGCGGCAACCAACTTTTTACCACGCAATCATGGGGCTTCGCCCGCATGCTGTCGCTGCTCCTGGTCTTGGCTGGCCTCTGCGCCGCTGCGCCTTCCGCGCACGCTCAGTCCGCAAACACATTCGACAAGCGCGGCAAGGATGCAGAGGCGCGCCAGGACTACGACGCAGCCTACGAAGACTACCGCCAGGCCACCCTCAAGAAGCCCCACGATCTGCGTTACAAGGCCAGCTTTGAGCGCGTTAAATTTCTCGCCGCCACGGGCCACGTCGATCGTGGACGTATCCTCAAGCAGAGCGGCGATCTCAACGCCGCAGTGGCCGAATTCACCCGCGCCCTTCAGATTGACCCCTCTAATCAGACTGCGCAGCAGGAGCTGCGACTCATCCAGCAGCAGGTGGCCGCGCCTTCCCCTTCAGCTGCCCTCATGCAGCAGATGTCCAATCAGGAAGCGGTCCTGAGCGACATCGGATCGATCGCCGGTCCCGTCGAACTCAAACCCGTCTCCAACGACCCCATCACCCTCCACATGGTCGAGGACGTAAAGAACATCTACCAGGCCATCGGAAAGATCGCCGGAATCAACGTCCTCTTCGATCCCGACTACACCTCCAAGCGAATCCCCGTCGATCTCACCAGCGTCAACGTCTCTGACGCTCTGCGCATCGTCGGCACCATCTCCGGGACCTTCTATAAACCCGTCACCTCGAATACGATCTTCGTCGCCCAGAACAACCAAACCAAACGCCGTGACCTCGAAGAGCAGGCCGTCCAGACCTTCTACCTCACCAACGCCGCGCAGCAGCAGGACGCCAACGAGGTCCTCACCGCGCTGCGCAACGTGCTCGATCCCTCGGTCAAGATCAATCTGGTCGCCAGTCAGAACGCTATCATCCTTCGCGCCACTCCCGATCAGCTCCTGCTCGCGCAAAAACTCATCAACGATCTTGACCGCGCCCGCTCCGAGGTCGTCGTCGATGTTGCCATCCTTGAGGTCAACCGTGACAAGACGCGGAGCCTCGGTGTCACACTCCCCACCTCCATCTCGGTCCAGCCCCAGGCATCTCCCAACTCAACCACCACCAGCAGCACCAGCAGCAGCACCACCACTGGCACCACTTCAACAACGCCCTCCAACTTCACCATCAACACGCTGGCGAACCTGAACGCCACAAACTTCGCCGTCAACATCGGCCCAGCCACCCTCACTGCGCTTCTCAACGACAGCGATACCCGCGTCCTCCAGAACCCACGCATCCGCGCCACCGATGGCCAGCGCGCCTCACTTAAAATTGGCCAGAGGATTCCCGTAGCTACAGGCTCCTACAACGCCGGAGTCGCTACCGGAGTCGCCAGCATCGGCGTCCAGACCCAGTTCACCTACATTGATATCGGCGTAAACATCGATATGACGCCTACCGTGCACTACGACCGCGAGGTCACCCTCAAACTCAAGGTTGAAGATCTCACCGAAGCCGGAAACGTCACCATCAGCGGCGTCACCGAACCCATCATCGGCCAGCGCTCCGCCGAGCAGACCATCACCCTCAAAGAGGGAGAGCCGAGCATTCTCGCCGGAATCCTCACCCAGCAGGACAACCTGACGGTCGTCGGCACACCCGGTATCGGAGAACTCCCGTTTTTCAAGTGGCTCTTCTCCACACAGACCCACGAGAAGCAGCAGGACGAGATCGTCTTCCTGCTGATCCCCCACATCGTCCGTGAATCGCTCCTCACGCGTCTCAACACCCGCGCCATCGACACTGGCACCGGCCAGTCCATCGAACTTCGCCGCGACAACTCGCTCGCGACACCGTCTGCTCTCGCGCCCATCGTTGCACCGCGGCCTCAGACTGTCGGCCAGCCCACCAGCGTCGCCAACGCCGCTAACGCTGCGGTCCAGGAACTGAAGCAGGAGGCCGCGCCACCCACGCCTCCGGCCCCCGGCGTTCTTCCGGAACAGCCAGCCGTCATCCCCGGAGTCCAGACGCCGCCGGCGCAAAATCCTGCCCAGCCCCAGGCCCAACCTCAAGTTCAACCCCAGGCCCAACCCCAGCCCGCAGGCCCGCCCGTCAGCTTCTCGGTTGTCCCCTCCACCGTGAATCCGACTGTGGGCGCCACCTTCTCGGTGGCTGTAAACCTCATCAACGCGCGCGATGTGTACTCCGTGCCGCTTCAGCTTCAGTTCAATCCCGCCGTCCTCCAGCTCGTCAATGTCGATGCCGGCGAATTTTTGGCGCGTGACGGACAGGCGGTCTCCATCGTCCATCGTGATGAGGGCAACGGCCTGGTCACCATCGCCACCTCGCGGCCTCCCAACGCCTCCGGCGTCTCGGGACAGGGAAGCGTAGCCACACTTACCTTCAAGGCCGTCGGACCCGGAGATTCGAACCTCTCCCTCGTGAAGGTAGGCGCCCTCAACAGCTCCCAGGCCAATCTTCCGGCCGTCGGGTCGCAGGCCGTGGTGCATGTGAAGTGATCATTCGGCACAATCCGGCAATCCTTCAGTTTCGATCACAGCGAAAGGCACGAACTTTTTCCATCACAAATCTGTCATTTCGACCGGAGAGCGAAGCGCGGAGCGGTGAGATCTGCTTTTCGCCCACCGATCTCCCGGACCACACAGATTCCGAAGCCGGCCTGACCCTCGTAGAGCTCATCATCACGGTAGCCATCGTGGCCATACTCGCCACGGTCGCTCTTCCCATCGCCCGCTTTCAGATCAGGCGCGAAAAAGAGCGCGAACTCCGACGCGACCTCTGGGAGATGCGGGCAGCCATCGACAAGTACAAGGACGCGGCCGACAAGGGCGCCTTCCAGATCAAAGCCGACTCCCTCGGCTACCCTCCCGATCTCGACACCCTCGTCAATGGAGTCGACGTCCAGGGCAAAAAGGTCCGCTTCCTCCGCAAAGTCCCCACCGACCCCATGACCGGCAACACCGACTGGAGCCTCCGCTCCAACCAGGACGATCCCGACTCAGACTCCTTCGGCGGCCAGAACGTCTTCGATGTCCACAGCAAGAGCACCGCAACCGCCCTCGACGGCACGAAATACTCCACATGGTAGCTTCCCGCCCATCCCGTAACCCCAGCCGTGTCATCCCGAGCGGAGCCACCCCCGAGCAGGGTTTCACCCTGCTCGAACTGATGATTGTCATGGCAATCATCGCCCTCCTTGCCGCCATCGCCGTGCCCTCTTACACGAACAACGTCCGCCACGCCAAAGAGGCTGCCCTCCGGGAAGATCTTCGCACCATGCGCTCTGCCATTGATTCCTATACCGTAGACAAACAAAAGGCCCCACAGGCCCTCGACGACCTCGTCCAGGCCGGCTACCTCAAATCCATGCCCGTCGACCCCTTCACTCAGCGCTCCGACACCTGGGTCCCCGTCCAGGACGACATACTCAGCGGCATCGACCAGACCGAACCCGGGATCAGCGATGTCCACTCCGGAGCCCAGCTCAACGGCTCCGACGGAACCAACTACTCCACGTGGTAACTCCGTCCCGATCCGCCCCCTTCCACGGCTCACCAAAGAAGCGCATACTAAGTCAAACATGGTTAGAGTTGCGTCCCGCGTCCTGTGTCCGGACCACTCTTTCCGGAGGAGGCCCGTTATGCGTTCCGCTCAGCTATATCCAGCTCAGCTCGGTTTAGCGACTCTTATTGTCTTCTCAGCGGCCGCCTTCGCCCAGACTCAGACGACGACCCAGTCGACTCCGCAATCCTCTCCACCTGCCGCATCTCAAACGCAGCCCCAGAACCCGGCCGCCCCAACCACCCAGCAGGCTCCCGTCGGAACGCCCACCGACACTCCGCCGCCACCCAGGAACTCCAAGACGTCCGCTAACACCAAGACGCAGCCAGCATCTACGCAGCCGACCTCTGCACAGCCGACGCAGCCAGCTCCTCAAACCCCCGCTGTGCAGACGGGATCCGCCCAAACCCCTGTCAATGCCACAGACGACTCCGCATCCGCAGCATCGAAGGACGACGGCAACAAGACACCGGCTCCCGCTGATTCCAAATCCAAGAAGGGCGACGCCAAGGACGTAGCTAGCACCAAGACCGACTCTCTCCCGTCCCCCGGTGAAGATCTGAATCCCCACATCAAGCCCGGCAGCGAGGACGACGTCAACGCCGTAGGCACCCGCAACATCGGCGGACGCGGCATCGGCAACTGGTACTCCACCGACTGGGAGATTCGCGCCGGCAAGTCCTACTCCATGGAGATCGAGAAGTCGGCCCACATGATCACCGACCCGGTCATCAACGAGTACATCAACCGAATCGGCCAGAACATCGTCAAGAACTCCGACTGCAAAGTCCCCTTCACCATCAAGGTCATCGACTCCGATGAGATCAACGCAATGGCGCTGCCCGGAGGCTTCTTCTACGTCAACTCCGGCCTCATCCTCGCCGCCGACGAAGAGGCTGAGCTCGCCGGCGTCATGGCTCACGAGACCGCTCACGTCTGCGCCCATCACGCCGCCCGCCAGATGACCAAGATGAACTACGCGCAGATCGGCTCCATCCCCCTGATCATCTTTACCCAGGGCACATGGACTGGCTACGGCATCTACGAGGCCATGCAGCTCGCCGTGCCCATGGCCTTCCTCAAGTTCTCCCGCGTCGACGAGGCCGAGGCCGACTGGCTGGGCGTCCAGTACATGTACAAGGCCGGCTACGATCCGCAGGCCTTCATCCAGTTCTTTGAAAAGATCGACGCCCTCGAGAAGCACAAGCCCGGCACGCTCTCCAAGGTCTTCGCCGACCACCCGCAGACGCCTGACCGCATCGCTCACTCCGAGGACGAGATCGCGACCATCCTTCCCGCCAAGCCCGACTACATCGTCTCCACCTCCGAGTTCGACGACGTCAAGGCCCGCCTCGCCCGCCTCGAGAACAAGCGCAAGCTCAACGACAAGGGCAAGGACAACAAGCCCACTCTCCGTCGTGTCGGTGGAAGCGGCAACGACCCCAACAGCACCAACCCGAGCTCCACCGGCGACGACCGCCCAACCCTCGGCCGTAGAGACTAGCCCGCCGCACCGGCACAAAAATCACGACCGCGGATCAACGCGGATAGACACGGGACTGGATTTTCTTTCCAGATGTTTTGATCCGTGCTTATCCCCGCAATCCGTGGTCGCCGTCTCTTCCAGACCCGATAAAATAAAGAGATGACCACCAAGCACACAACCGGCTACACGGACGACCACGCCGCAGCCGGCCTCGATACAAAATTCCCCGAGATCGAAACCTGGCCCAATCAGTTCAAGTCCTACGAGATCCTCATCGACGACCCCGAGTTCACCAGCGTCTGCCCCAAGACCGGCCTTCCCGACTTCGGCCGCCTCACCATCCGTTACATGCCTCGGAACCGCTGCATGGAGCTGAAGTCCCTCAAGGAATACCTCTTCACCTACCGCAACCTCGGAATCTTCCAGGAGAACATCGTCAACCAGGTCCTCGACGACGTCGTCAAAGCCACCGATCCCATCTGGGCCAAAGTTGTCGGCGACTTCCGCCCCCGCGGCGGCATCTCCACCATCGTCGAAGCCTTCTACCCCCGTTCCGAAGACTCCAAAGGCCCGCGCGGCTAGCATCGCTCCAAAGAATCGTCGATGAATCCCGCGAGAGTCACTTGAATTTCGCATCCGGCGGCGAGAGACTACCGGAGCACTCTGTTCAACCTGCTTCTCCGTGTCCTAGCTCACAGTCCTGCTCACAGGAGATCTATGTTGATTCCAGCGCTCCGGCTCCTCACCCTCTTCCTCCTGGTCCTCGGCTCTGCTGCCGCCATATCCCAGGTCCAGCCCGGTGTTCAGAACCTCCCCTACACCGTGACCAAAAAGACCTCCTCGTTCCAGAAGCTCGCCGACGGAACCACCCTCACTCGCTCTTCCACTTCCACCGAAGCGCGCGACTCTCAGGGCCGCACCCTTATTGAGAACGTCAGCGAATTGCCTGAGCCCGCTCACCACATAATCTCTTACATACTCGACGATCCCGCCACCCATACCCACTGCATGTGGACGACCTCCGGAAAGGATGCCACCTGCATCCATCTTCCTGATCTCCGAAGAGGCATGTCTTCTCCCCTGCGCCCCGCCCAGCCCGCCGTCGCCTCAAATACCGGCGGACCAGTCGTCGCCTCCGGCATGGGCTCAGGCAGCGGACCTATCGCTGGCGGTGTGGCGGGTGGCATCCTTACCGCCGAGGTATCTGGCGGCCCAGTGCCCTCCGCGGATCCTAAGCTTCGTCCATCCATGCAGCGCGAAAGTCTCCCCGGGAAGACCATCAACGGCATCTACGCCGAAGGCGTCCGCATAACCCAGACCTACCCGATTGGGTACTTCGGCAACGACCGCCCCATTGTTGTCGTCCACGAGACATGGACCTCGCCCGATCTGAAGATAACCGTCTTCGCTACCACTGACGATCCACGCACCGGCACCCGCACCACCGAGGTCACCAACCTCGACCGTTCCGAGCCCGACCCCGCACTCTTCCAGATCCCAGAGGGATACACCGTCAGAGATCAATACCCCAACGGCCCAAACTAAACTCCGAAGCCAGGCACCCCATTCATGTGCGCGTTCTCGCGCATGTGTAGGTCTACCTACGGCGTTGTGCTCCCACAAGTCTGATCCAGCAACTCCTCTGCAGCCCCACCCTTGCCGTCCTTATAAACGGACGTAAGCACGAAGTACCGTCCTGGCTCCTTCGACTTCACCACGGCCACACTCTTGTTCGCCATCTGCTCTCGGCTCGACTCACGCGCAACCCAGAACGGGCTCTCGTGGTCCGTCAGATCATTCCTCGTCACCACCGTATAAACATTGTTCTCCGGAGGCAACGCGACCGTGTACTCCTTCCCGTCCTCGTTGTCCTTCGCCTTCTCATCCAGAACCTGCGCCACCTTCGCATCGATGCATGCGATATGCACGTGCAACTGGTCCTGCGCCCGCGCATGCGCCGAATTGATCGCCATTCCTATCCTGTGGTCACCCCACCCCGGATATCTCTCCGACTGATCCCACGCATTCGCCCACAGATTCACATACGGAGCTGCGAAGATTCGCTTGTCATCGATTCCCGTAATCTTCACCGTCGGGACAAGCAGATAGCCCTGCGGCTTCGTCACGGCATTGTCCTTGATGATGACGTACCGGTTCACCGGGTCATATTCTCTGCAGCCCACGTTGCTCTTCAGGTCTTTCGTGCAGCACTCCATCAGCTTCAGCAACACATCGCGGCCTTTCGGAAGAACGCATGCCGCAACCTCACCTGAACTGTGCGTCCCTGACACCGTCTGGCTCTGCAAAGGAAAGACGACCGCGAGCACTCCGGCGCCCAATATCGCAATCTTTTTGAGATTCATCCAAGGCCCTCAACAAGAACTCTTTCAGAAGTTGCAAGGTATGTCACTCAAATCTCGCCCGTCGCTGAAATAGCAGTAAGGCGTTTCGGCGGATAATCATCGCATGGCGCAGTTGGAGAATTTTCGCCTTAAGGTCTTTCGTGCCGTCGCCGAACACCTGAATTTTCGCAAGGCCGCGGAACATCTCTTCCTTACCCAACCTGCCGTCACACTTCAAATCAAAGCACTCGAAAACGATCTTGGCGTGCGCCTCTTCGACCGCGCCGCTGGCCAGATATCCCTTACTCGCCAGGGTTCAGTTTTGCTCGCGTATGCCAACAAGATCGCGATACTCACCTCCGAGGCCGAACAAGCGCTTGGCACCGACGATGGCAAAATCTCAGGAGAGCTGTCGCTTGGAGTCTCCACTACCATCGCACAGTACGTTCTTCCCTGGCTGCTCGGAGGCTTCCTCGACCAGCATCCCCTCGTGCAGTTCTCGCTGCATAGCGGCAACACCAGCCAGATTGTGCAACTTCTGCTCAACGACAAGGTTTCTGTCGGCCTGATCGAGGCCCCCGCACGTGACCGCGGCGTGCGTACGGAACCCTTCATGGAAGACGAGTTGGTTTTGATCACACCACAGGATTTCGAATTCGATCATCTGTCCCGCAGTCAATTCGCGGCTTCAAGTCTTCTTATGCGCGAACAAGGCTCAGGCTCTCGCCGTGCAGTCGAGACCGCTCTCAAAAAAGCCGGCATCAAACTCAAGTCCTTCAGGAAGGTCATGGACCTGGATTCCACTGAGACCATCAAGTCTGCAGTGGAAGCTGGGCTCGGTATCGGCTTCGTCTCGCGATGGGCCATCTCTAAGGAGCTGGAGTTGGGCGCGCTGAAGGTCGCCCATGTCAACGGTGTCAGAGTCACGCGTTACTTTGCCCTCATTTCGCGTTCAGGGCCGGAACCGCAGGGTCCGGCTGGCGCTCTCCGCGCATTCACTCTCGGGATTGGCCGCCTTCTCACCAACGCGGCAAAAGCCGCGCCGAGCAGGCATTTCCGGTCGATAAGCGCAACTAATCGCTAATGAGGATTACTGCTTGGACGACCTTCGTTTTCTCAGTCAGACTCTGTGGGTAGCTTGGACACACGGACGCTGATCCGCACGCCAGCAGCCAGATGCCGCAGGCTAACTCTCAAGAAATTGAGAGCAGAATTTGATCCATGAGGAGAGTAAAACATGAGCACCATGACCGCAGCCGAAACCACCCACGTACCCCTTATCAATGAGACGGCGCCCGACTTTACGGCCGAAACCACCCAGGGCACGATTCGCTTTCACGAATGGATCGGCGACGGCTGGGCGATCCTGTTTTCGCATCCGAAAGACTTCACGCCCGTGTGCACCACCGAATTGGGATACATGGCAGGGCTTCAACCCGAGTTCGCTAAGCGCAACTGCAAAATCATCGGCCTGAGCGTCGACTCTATCTACAACCACAGCAAGTGGGCGATCGATATCGAGGAGACCCAGGGGCACAGAGTGAACTATCCGATGATTGGGGACCCGCAACTCGAGGTCTCCAGGCTCTATGGCATGCTGCCGGCGGAGGCGGGCTACACGAGCGAGGGACGCACCGCGAACGATAACGCTGCGGTTCGCACCGTGTTCGTCATTTGCCCGGATAAGAAGATCAAGTTGCATTTGAGCTATCCGATGAGCACCGGCCGCAACTTCGACGAGATTCTGCGGGTACTCGACTCACTGCAACTCACCGCCAGGCATCAGGTCTCCACGCCAGTAAACTGGAAGCCAGGTGATGACGTGATCATTGCCGGCTCGGTTTCGAACGAAGAAGCGCTGAAGAAGTACCCCGGCGGCTTCAAGGCTCCGAGACCGTATTTGCGGTTCGTGCCTCAACCGAAGTAAAAGGCGCGCGTTTTCCACATCGATTCCTTGACACCCCTGCTAGCCTTAAATCAGCAGAAGCTCTCAGAAGCCCGGCATCCGCCGGGTTTCTGCGTTAATGCGAACGACAGAGAACTGATTTAGAAGTCCAGGCTTATAGTTTTTAGGTTGAAGACTTTGCACACTTTTTGACGGGGAGGGGTACGACGATGAAAGTAGCTATCATCACAGGCGCCGCGCAGGGAATCGGCCGCCGCACCGCCGAACTCTTAGCCACCGCTGGGTACTCGCTCGCCCTGATCGACCTCAAACCCTGCGCCCCAATCCCTAACGCCGACACCCAAATCTTCACCGGCGACCTCATCAACGAAGCCTTCGTCACCGAATCCATCCGCGCCACGCACGACCGGTGGGGCCGCATCGACGTCCTCGTCAACAACGCGGGCATCAGCTTCATCGCTCCCGCCGAAACCGTCTCCGCCGCCGACTTCCGCCGGGTCCTCGAAGTCAACCTCGTCGCGCCATTCCTCCTCGCCCGCATCGCCGGAGCCATCATGCTCCAGCAGCGCTCCGGAAGCATCATCAACATCGCCTCGATCGCCGGACTCACCGGCATCGCCGACCGCAGCGCCTACAACGCCTCCAAGCACGGCCTCATCGGCCTCACCCGCACCCTCGCCGCCGAGTGGGGAGCCCACGGCGTCCGCACCAACGCTGTCTGCCCCGGCTGGGTCAAGACCGACATGGACCACGCCGACCAGGCCCACGGCACCTACACCGACGACGACATCACCGGCCGCATCCCCATGGCCCGCTTCGCCACCCCCGACGACATCGCCCGCGCCGTGCTCTTCCTCGCCGACCCCGCGCAGAGCGGCTTCATCAATGGCCACACCCTCACCGTCGACGGCGGCTGGACAGCCGACGGCTCCTGGCAATCCCTTCGCATGAGCCACCGTTGATACTCGTCGAAATTACAGCCCTAACAAATCAACAATCACCTTCCCCTCATTCACTTGCAATCTTTTCCTCAAGTGAAATAACACTCACCTTCCGAAGCCAAACCAGCAGGGGTATAATTTCGCCGCTAGGGCCTCTAGCGGAAATCCCTGATAGTAAGCGCGATATCACTATCGCCATATCACTGGGTGCGGGCTACACCACGGGCCAGTCCACCGACGATTCCAGTACAGCAGCGGGGATGCCATTTGATTTCGTCGGCAGCGCGTCACAAAAGCGTGTTTGCTCGGGACGTCTCCTCGTGCGTCCCCATACATGGATTGCAAATAGGGCTCCCAGTTCTTGTTCCGGAGGAAATCTACTATGAGCAGCAACCTGTCCTGCAGGCGTCCTTGGCAGCATCCAAGGTTCGCTTCTTTGCATCTCCTCGCCGGCGCGGCCTTGGTCGTGGTCATGTGCCCGGCATTCGCCTCAGCATCCTGTGTGAACCCTGGCGGCACGTTGGGGTGCTACTCCAAGATTCAAGCCGCAGTGAACGCAGCAAAGCCTGGCAGCATCATCAAGGTGTGGCCGGGAACCTACAAAGAAGACGTCGTCATCGGAAAATCCCTCTCGCTGATTGGCACGGATTACAGCAACACCAACATTGACGCCACCGGTCTTCCCAACGGTGTCTACGTCGATGGCCTCGACAATCCCGGTCTAAGCAACGTCCTCATCACCGGATTCACCATCAAGAACGCCGACTACGAGGGAGTCCTGGTCACCAACGCAACCAACATCGCCATCAAGGGCAACTGGGTGCTCTACAACGATGCCAACCTCAACATAGAAAACACCACCTGCCCCGGCCAACCCGACTTCGAGACAGGCGAAGACTTCGACTGCGGCGAAGGAATCCATCTTCTCGGAGTGGCCTATTCCATCGTGGCCAACAACGTCTCAGCCTATAACGCTGGCGGGATTCTCCTCAGTGACGACACCGGTGAAACCCACGACAATCTCGTCACCGGTAACCTCTCCAAGGAGAACCCGTTCGACTGCGGAATTGTGATGGCATCGCACGCCCCCGGCCCGGGCTCAACCGCCAAGCACAATGGCGTCGTTCACAACACCATCTCCAATAACACGTCACTCCACAACGGATTTCAGGTACCTGGCGCCGGCGCAGGCGTCGGCATCTTCGCTGACGGAAGCGGAATCGGCATCGTCTCCGGAAACCTCGTCGCCAACAACAAGCTGTTGAACAACGGCCTCCCCGGCGTAGCTTTTCACAGCCACGTCGGACCCAACTTCTTCCTGCCCCCCGACGATCTCAGCGGCAACATCATCATCAACAACTTCATCTCCGGCAACGGACAAGATCTCTTTGACACCGCGACTCCCGGCCCGACGGGGATCAACGTCAGCAGCGGTGGCGGAGGCTCGCCCATCACCGGAACCGTCATCTGGGGAAACACAATCACCAATGAAGCCGACGACGTAGTCACCAACACTCCAGCAGAGTTGGACGTGCACTTCAACAACCTGCTCGGAGGAATGGTCGGCGCCGCTAACATCGGTCCCGGCACCGTCAACGCGAGAACCAACTACTGGGGCTGTTTTGGTGGACCCGGTGCGAAGGGATGCTCGACTGTAAGCGGCCCAGGCGTAACCTTCGTGCCTTTCCTATCTATCCCTGTCCCGTAGAAATACCCACGAGCTCTCAGCGGGCCCGGCCAATCAATCCGGGTCCGCAACTCCGCAAATGACGCCCTACATCGACCCCGCATACTGAAATGGCCTGTACTTCCGGCTCTTCCAGAAGTATGCCAGGATGATCACGCTCGCCACCGCAGCATACGCGCACCACAATGAAGTGAACGCATATCGCTTCACCGCCATCACCGCCAGCAGAATCGCAACATTTGCTACCCCAAAGATCACCATGTCCTTCACCTTCGAGAACAGCAGTGACCCGCACGTCGCGATGATGTACAGCACCGCCAGCAGAGTATTGTTCGTCCCTGCATTGATGTACACAATGCTGTTGCCGCGAACGAAGATATCGGTCGGATAAGCGATCAGCGCCCACAGTATATAGAGCGCCGTCAGCGTCCCCAGCGCAAGAAACGGCAGCATGCGCCGGCGGCTCCTCACGTCCGACTCAAACAGCAGCACGCTCAGCGGCATCACGAAGGGAAGCAGCCCTTGCGCATACAGCATAAATGCCGCGCCCATGTAGTGCGTCACCTTAGGCGACAGCACCCCATCCAGCCCCAGCCACACAAACCCTTCGATGAACTGATGAATCGCAAACAGCGTAGGCAGCGAAGCAAACAGAATCTCGCGCCTGTGCTTCACCTTGGTGAGCGTCACCACGCCCACCGCCCCCAGAACCCCGCTGCCCACAAAATTAGCCGCCGCCGAAAAGCACACGTCTACGCATCCTCCGCTGCGATCTCTTGATGCTGGTTACTCGAAACATCCCACGAGTGAGCGAGCCGCGTAAAGGCCATCTGCTACTTCTTAGCAAACGACCGCACCAGGATAACGAAGTTCCAGACCTCTTCATCTTTCGCGCGGGCAGCGTCTTCCGCCGGCATCTGGCCTCTACCGTTCCTGATGACGTAGAAGATCTCTCCGTCCGTCATGTCTTTCAGAGCTGCCGGATCCGTGAAGTCCTTCACCTTAAGCTTCATATCGGCCACCAGATCACCCTTACCGTCGCCGTTCGCTCCGTGGCACATGGCACAGTCGTATCCGTAGACCTTTTTTGCATGGGCCTGCGATTCGGGAGTCGGCTTTACCGGATTGACCATCTTCGCGGCCTCTGCGGGAATCGGTTGGGCCGGGCCACCAGCCGGTTGCTGTGGCGAGAATGCGAACAGAAGTACCGTCGAACAGACGAACAAAGGCTTCAACATACGAGCCTCCTCTATTGCCGAGCGAAATCTTATGCCTCAGCCGCTCCAATAGGAAGCTTTATCTTCACGCGAGCGAACCATTCGTGCCACCGCCAGACAGCCGCCATCCATGGAGTCTCGCGAAGGCAGACGGACGAAGAACGATCAAGCGACCGCGCGCCTTCTCTTCACGGACTCCTAACCATCGATCACTTTTATTTTTATAACGAGTGCGGGTTTGGTGCCGGTGGAGATCAGAGCTCTAATTACAGGTGCACGAGCCGGTAGAACTCACCGCCGTCGAGCAATATCCAATCACTACCGGAGGGCCGGCAGCCTTAATGCATGCAGCCCGCCCCACCCTTGGTGTTCCTACCTGCGGAATAGCATTTGAATTAGCGATAGACGCGCCGCCATTGATCTGTAACGAAGTGCTTTTCACCGAACCGCTGAAAACCACGTTGCCGGATTGATCCAGCACTTCAGTCTGCACGCATCCAGTGCCCGGGGAGGGGCATTCAAACCACCTGTACCCGCCGACTCCGCCGCCATGGTTGTTGATGTAATCAGTCTCCTGAGCGCCAGCCTGATTCCATCCAATAGCACCGCTGTTTGCTGGCGTCGTGGGTGCAATGTTGTTGTATTGGAGAGCTGAACCGCCGATCGTGCTGTTGGAGTAAACGTGGCCATCATTCCCCACGCCGAAGACATTCTTGGTCTGCGCATGATTTGACAGAAGTATGAAATTCGCTCCCGTGTCATCGTTCGGCGTCAGGTACACATCGGCCACCTTCGTCTTAGGGGTGCTCGCTCCATTGATGACCAACCCGGTCGACTTATAGTTCGTGAGCGTAATTCCGTTCATCCACTGCCCACCGCCAACACCATGGATAAACATAGCCACACCGCTCGCAGTCCCTGCGCTGGAAGCGATCTCCTGAATCCCTACATCGTGGTTTCCATCGCCAGGATCGTCTTTCCCGGTAAAGTTGATGTCATCCAGTTCGATTCCGGTCGTCAGGTTGGCATTCGTGTGGTACTGCATGCTGATGTCCATGCCCCAGATGGGCCGGTTACCAGCAGTCCGCTCCGAAAGCATCAACAGGGAGCCCGAATTTGACTCGGACCCATTCCCCGCCGTCCCACCCGCATTGGCGTGCGCGTCTAATTCCATCGTGAACAGGCCGGCGCCAACCGTCGAATGGGTCTCCCATGGCCTGTCCGCGCCGTTGTAGACCTGATAAAACGTTCCCGATCGAAGGCCCGTGCAGCAGGTGCCTCCGGTGAAGCCCATGCCGTTGATGGCTCGCTGGTCGATCAGGTAGACATTGTTCGGAAGAGGTGTGGTCCACCCTTGGCCAGAGGGCGCATAGGGCGGAATAATGATCGTGCACATATTGGTGCTGCCGCATGCTGCTACAGCCGCATTCACCCCTGCCGCCACAGTGGAACCCCCACGATACAGCTCCTCGTTGAAGGTTCCATTCAATACATTTACATTCAGCGACGTACCCGCGGGCTGGACAACCGTCTGGGTTGCTGGAGGAGTGATCGATACCCCGGTAGACGTCTGTGTCTGCGCAAACGCGACAGCGCTACCGATGGCTGCAAGACCGAGTAGGCAAATCAGTTTACGAATCAAGGGGAGGCTCCTGTGCTTATGCGATGACGTCGCTCGATGACGTCGCCGTCATCTGGTGTAGACAGCATATCCCCAGGGTCAGGCGCCTTCCTCGACGGTCCACCGTGCCGGCGGCCACCACTCCGCTCCGAGCAACGTCGAAGCCCCGAGCGCAGTCGAGGGGGAAGTCCGAAGGACGCATCGATCAGAATATTGCCGTTGCTTTTACCCAGGCCAATCGCGGCCCGAAAGCCCTTTTCCACAGCCAAATCCTTGACACCCCTGATAGTGTTAAATCAGGAGAAAAAGAGAGAAGCCCGGCGCAAGCCGGGCTTTCTGCTTAACCCGCAAGAGCAAAGACCTGATCCGGAAACGAGTGCCGCCAGCGTAGTGGTTTGGGACCGAAGTCCGGACTCAGGTCTTTTCTTTTGAATACTTTGCACACATTTCACCCACTGGGGGAGAGAACCATGCCACGCACCATCACCGAGATGCAGGACACCGTCACCGGCGTCCCGCAGTCCATCGCCGAGATGCAAATGGAAGCCGAACGTCGCCAGTGCCGCCACGTCTTTGCCGACGGACTCCGCTGCGGCAGCCCCGCCATGCGCCGCACCCACTTCTGCTACTACCACCACGACGCCCGCAAACCCGTCCCCCAGCCCCGCCTGCGCCAGGCCCGCCGCAACCTCTTCCTCCTCCGAGCTCCCAACACCCGGGCCTCCATTCAATCCTCTCTCGGCGAAGTCATTCATCTCCTCGGCAACAACAACATCGACACCCGCCGCGCCGGCCTCATCCTCTACGCCCTCCAGATCGCCACGACCAACCTCACCGCCTCGCAGAAAGACCAGAAGGACCAGCCCACACCCGCACCCGCTGAACTCAAATCCGAACCCGCCACCCCAGAGACCCGGCAAGACGCCATCGCCACCGAACCCACCCAGGCCACGCCGGCAAGCACACCTGACTTCGATTCCGCATATGGCCCGCTTAGCAGGCGCACCGCGGCTGCTCTCATCGAACTACTAGCCAAAGACCGCGCCGCAGCCACAGAAGAAGCCCCCAGCCACGCAAACACAGCAATCCTCCAAAGCGTCAACGCCACCGCCGAAGACCACGAAAACCAGCCGCCCCATCTTCAGCGCATAGCGCCTGAGGTGGCGAGTTTTTCTCCCCAGCCGAGTGCACAACGTCAGGCGTCTGAGGCGCGGGTGCGATGCTCGAGCCGACGAGCAGCCCATCCCCGTCATCGCTTCACCATCTCTTGTTATCCTGAACCACAGAAATGCCAAACAAACCCATCGTCCTCACCATCCTCGACGGCTGGGGCTACCGCCCCGAGACCCACGGCAACGCCATCGCACTCGCACGCAAGCCCAACTACGACAAGCTCCTCGCGACCTACCCCAACACACTCATCCACGCCAGTGATCACTTCGTTGGCCTCCCCGACGGCCAGATGGGTAACTCCGAGGTGGGCCACCTCAATCTTGGAGCCGGACGCATCGTCCGCATGGACATCACCCGCATCGATGAGGCCATCGCAGACGGCAGCTTCTTCGCCGACCCAACGCTCGTCAGCGCGGTCAGTTTGGCCTCGGAGGAGAACCGCGCCCTGCATCTCTTCGGTCTCGTGTCCGACGGAGGAGTCCACTCGCAGCAGCGCCACCTCTACGCGCTCCTGCGCCTCGCCGCGCGGCACAAACTCACCCGCGTCTTCGTCCACGCCTTCATGGACGGCCGTGACACCATGCCAACGAGCGGCCTCGGCTACCTGGAAGCCCTCGAGCAACAGATCCGTGAAATCGGCGTCGGTAAGATCGCAAGCGTCTCCGGTCGCTACTACGCCATGGACCGCGACCTCCGCTGGGAAAAGGAGCGCCAGGCCTTCGACGCCATGGTCACCGGCTCCCCCGCCGGAGGAACCTACGCCGACCCCATCGCTCGGATCCGTGAGCTCTACAACAACGACATCACCGACGAGTTTGTCCCACCCTTCACCGCCGCGGACCACCACGGCTTGCCCGTAGGCCCGATCCGCGACAACGACGTCTGCATCTGCTTCAACTACCGCGCCGACCGGGTCCGCCAGATCACGCGCGTACTCGCCCGCAACTGCGTCGTCCCCGGCGGTCTCACTGCCCACAACGCCAACGACCTGCCGAAGGCTGCGGAGCTCGAACTAGAGATTCCGCGCACCGAGGCACCCAAAAACATCCACTACGTCTGCATGACGCAGTACGACAAAAACTTCGCGCTTCCCATCGTCATCCCGCCCGAGTCGATGGAAAACCTCCTCGCCAACGTTATGGCCGACGCCAATCTCCGCAACCTCCGCGTTGCCGAGACCGAGAAGTACGCCCACGTCACCTACTTCTTCAACGGAGGAATCGAAAAGCCGTTCCCCGGCGAAGACCGCGTCCTCATCCCGTCGCAGAAGGTCGCCACCTACGACCTCGCCCCCGAGATGTCCGCCGCCGGCATCGCCGACGCCGTCGTTAAGGCCGTCAACGACACCGCCTTCGACGTCATCATCGTGAACTTCGCCAACGCCGACATGGTCGGCCACTCCGGCAAGCTTGAGCCCACCATTCGCGCCGTCGAAACCGTCGACGTTCAACTCGCCCGCATCTACCAGGCCGTCAAGCAGCGCGGAGGCAACCTCCTCGTCACCGCCGACCACGGCAACGCCGAGATGCTTATCGACCCAGTCACCGGAGGCCCACACACCGCCCACACAACCAACCCGGTGCCCTTCATCCTCATCGGCCCCGACACCAATCCCGACCACCACGCGATCCTCAAGCCCGGCGGCTCCCTCCGCGACATCTCCCCCACGATGCTGACACTCCTCAAACTCAAAAAGCCAACGGAGATGACAGGCGAGAACCTCGCAACAACATGAACAAGCTCAAGCGAGAACGCTGACCTTGCCCTCGGGCGTCTTCGTAAAGCCGTGGATCATCTGTCCAGCCTCATCCAGATGCCGCAGCGTCAGCTTCTCCGGAGCGATCTCCAGATGGCTGAAACCGTAGACCTTCGCAGCATAAGGTCCACGCTTCGCCTCATCGATCTTCAGCGTGTACAAGTCCGCGCCGCCGCCGCCTGATAGAACAAACGAAGTCGGATGCTCCTCAAACTCCAGGTGTTGCATGTCATGGTCATGCCCTGCGAGATACAGATGCGCCTTATGCTGGCGCAGCAGAGGCTCCCAGTCACGAATCAGAACGTCATTGTCTCCATGCGGTCCGTTCGAGTAGATCGGATGATGACCCATGACAATGAGGTACGGTGTGCGTAGTGGCTTCGCCAGTTCCGTCTTCAACCACGTCAGTTGTTCGGCATATTCTTCCGGAGTCAGCGTGAAGTTCGCGCCCTTCGGCAGTATGTTCGGGTGCGGCGCGTTGCTATCCAGGGCCATGATCGTCGCCAGCGGGTTCTTCTCAGGAAACTCGAATCGGTACCATCGGTTTGGCATGGTCCATCGCGTGCCGCCATTCTTCGCATACGCAAGCTCTGAATCGACTTTGCTCTCTGGCATCCGCTGGTAGTCGTGGTTCCCCAGGATCGCGTATGCGGGGCAGTCGAAGACGCCCTTTGGATACATGTCCTCAAAGTGCGTCTTCCATCGCGGCGAAGCTACGCCACCCGGGAGAGGTCCGTACCAGTTGTCTCCGAGCATCAGCAGCGCATCCGTCTTGAGATTCTGCTTCCGCACATACTGCTGCATGGCTGTCGCAACCTTTGCCTGAGCCGTTGCGTCTTCGTAGCCCCAGTCACCTACTAGCAGAAGCTGCGTGGCTTCGGGACTGGATTCGTATTTCGAGGGCGCGGCGAGAGTTGAGAGCGAGCCGAGACTGGCGATCGCGCTGAAAGCAAAACTTTGACGAAGAAATCCGCGGCGGGTCAGCGAAGTGTTCATTTGGCCCTTATATCATCCTCGTGCTCACCGAGCATGAAGACGTGTGATCTTGCTTCAGACTTCGCGTCGCCACTCGAGGGCGCGCGACATGGTGACCTCGTCGGCATACTCGATGTCGCTGCCGGCTGGGACTCCGGTAGCGATGCGGGTGACCTTTACGGCGGAATGTGTTTTACGAATCTCTTCCGCCAGGTATCTTGCGGTTGCTTCGCCTTCGGTCGTCGGTGAGGTTGCCAGAATCACTTCATCCACCTCTGACAGCCGCGTCATCAGATTTGCGATTCGCAGCTGTTCTGGGCCAACTCCACCGATGGGCGAAAGTGTTCCATGCAGAACGTGATATGCACCCGCAAAGCTGCGGGTCTTCTCGATCGTTGCAATGTTTGTGGGTTCTTCGACGACGCACACAATTCGCTGGTCTCGTGCCGCATTGGTGCAATACCGGCATGGATCGACGTCGGTAATGTTGTTGCAGACAGAACAGAGTCGAAGACTCGCCTTCAGCTCACGGATTGCACCGGCGAGCGCTTCGGCATCTTCCGATGACGAGCGAAGGACGTGGAACGCCAGCCGCTGTGCGCTCTTGGTGCCTATCCCGGGTAGCTTGCGCAATTCATCGATCAGCCGGGTCATCGGCTCCGCAAAACGGGACACTAGCTCAACCCCGGAAGATCGGGGAGCCCCAGGCCGCCTATCATTCCCGCCACATTTTTCTTCATCGCCTCATCTACACGACGGCCCGCTTCATTCACCGCAGCCGTTATGAGATCTTCAAGCAACTCGAGGTCACTACCTGCGCTGCCGATTGCTGAAGGCTCGATCTTCAGCCGCAGGACTTCCTTCTTGCCATTCATCCGCACTGTTACAACACCGCCGCCGCTCGATGCCTCGACAATTGTCTCAGCAAGCTTGCGCTCCATCTGCTCCTGCATCTGGCGCGCCTGCCCCATCATCTCTTTAATCTTTGCAAGATCGGGAAGGTCCATAAATTCCTCGCTGCGGTCCTAGCTTTCGCGGAGATCGATCACGTTGCGGATCTCGGCGTCGAATAGTTTCTGTGCCTGCTGCACGATCGGATGTTCGAGAGCCTTGGCCTGAGCGCTGCCTGTCCTCGCAGGCTTCGGTTTTTTCTCTGCTGAAGCTGTGGCTGTTCCCGATAACAGTACGAGCTTCAAGGCGCCTGCGTCCGCATTCCGCAGAGCTGCGCGAATGATCTTGTCCGCCTCCGGGTTTACGACCATCGGAAGCATGGTCTTTGACAGCTCCGTCTGCACGCGAATCTCGCCATTCTCAATTGCCCACTCCGCATCCGCCAGGGCATCTGCCGCAGAGGTCTGGCTCTTCGCGTTCATCAGCGCTTCGACCGCGATGCGCTGCAACTCTTCCGCGGAGGACCCGGTAGCATTTGGCTCGCTCACCACTGGAGCCTCCGGCTCAATGGCAGCAATCCGGGCCGCTCCGATTCCCAGGAGGTCCGCAGCGACATCAGTCACTGTGATTTCGGGTTCAGGCTCCGAGATGACGGCAGTTGCGGCCGGCTTCGCCGCCAGCTGCGTCTCTACCTTAGCCGGAGTTGCTGGTGTTGATGGTGTGTCGTCAAAGCGCTTCCGGTTGCGATCCGCTTCGAAGGGCGGAAATGCCGGCTTCGGAGCAGTGGAGGGCGTTGCAACTGGCGCGCTCGCACGCACAGGGGCGGCAGGCGAACTTGCCGCCGCGGTTCTCGCCTTTGCTGGCCCTGAACCGCCCGGAACCGGAATCTGGCTCAGCACCTCTTCCACTGGAAGCAGACGCCGCAGATGCACCAGCTTCAGCAGGCCAAGCTCGAAGTGGAAGCGCTGCTCCTGCCGGTATCCAAGCTCGTCAAAAGTTCGCAGCATTACCTGCAGAAACCGTGACAGTTCCTCTTCCGTGAAGAGTGCAGCCGAACGGCCGGCCCGCCGCTGCTCGTCCGCCGATATCTGGAGCAACTCTGTGGCGGCGCCGTCCAGGCTTTCGCCATCTGGGCCAACTCCAGCGACCTTGGCTATTACGCAATTGCGTAAGTAGCGAACGAACTGCCTGGCCAATTGCGCGGGGCTGTTACCGGCATCGAGCAATTCGTTGGCGACCGTCATCACCTCGGCGCTGCGGTTGCCGTCGACCGCTCCGAGTATCTTCTCGAAGACTGCGTTCGGAACTGTACCCATCAAGCTGCGGATCTGCGCTGCGTCCAGCCGTGGCTTGCCGTCTTCAAGCGGTGCGCTCGCGATCGCCTGGTCCATGATGGAAAGGGCATCGCGCATCGAGCCATCGCCGGCCTCTGCAAGCAAACTAAGTGCTGCGTCGTCGGCTTGAACTCCCTCGTGTTCTGCAATCCCGCGCAGTTCGCCAAGAATGTCGACTAACTTCACTGCATGAAAGCTGTAGTGCTGGCAACGGGAGCGGACCGTCTGTGGGATATCCTCAGGCTGCGTCGTCGCCATCATGAAGACAATGTGATCTGGCGGTTCCTCGAGCGTCTTGAGGAGGGCATTGAAGGCGGCATCGGTGATCTGATGTGCCTCGTCGAGGATGTAGATCTTGTATTTGTCCCGTGCCGGGCGGTAACGAGCAGCGTCACGCAGCTCACGAATCTCGTCGATGCCACGGTTAGTCGCCGCGTCGATCTCGATGACGTCCACCGCGTTGCCGGCTCGAATCTCCGTGCAACTGTCGCAGACCTGGCACGGCTCGGCGGTCGGGCGCTCCGCGGAGCCGATCGCATTGCGGCAGTTCAGCGCCATCGCCAGGATGCGCGCGATCGTCGTTTTACCGATGCCCCTGTGGCCGCTAAAAATGTAGCCATGCGCGATGCGTCCCTGCGTCAGGGCGTTCATCAGCGTAACGGTCACATGGTCCTGCCCCGCGACATCTGCGAAGCGCTGTGGCCGGTACTTTCGTGCTAAGACCTGGTATCCCATAAGAAGAGGTTGCCGCGAGTGGCACCTCGCCTATTGTAGCGTCGGAACGGCCTCAGGATTTCTTCGCCCGGGCCTTCCTCTTCGCCAGCCGCGCACGCCGCTTGACCTCGTCCTCGCTGAACATGGTTCCGCGGCACTTCCCGGCGCCACAGTGGCAGTCGGCATCGTCATCGTCGCTGTCATGCAGGTTGTATTCGTAGGTCAGTTCTTCGCCGGCGGCGATGTCGCGAATCGCAGTTATCCAGATGCGGCCGTCAAAGTCCTCGGTCTCGCAGTTCGGATCGCAGGAGTGATTGAGAAACATCGCGGTTCCAAAACCGTCGATTACCATCCCGTCCGGACCTGTGCTGAACAGGTAGGTGATGAAGCGATCCTTATATCGTTCATCCGCAACCTCTTTGGGGAAGCGAGGGCCGTCATATTCGACGACGCGTGTGCCTCTTTTGATGGGGCGCGTGGTGTAGCACCCAGCCGCATGAATCGAAGACGAACGAATGATAAGCCCTTTGACCATATTGAAGATGATTCCACGATGTCAGGTTTCTGCTCAGTTGGAGCGAGAGCAGGGAAGCAACCCCACGCTAACGTTGCTTTCGTTGGACTGACTATAACAAAAACCGCCGCCGTGGTGTCCAACTGTTGTGCGAGTAAGCTTAAGGACGATGGCAATACGGTCTACCATCTTCTCGATCACCTGCGTCGCGTTGCTTTCAGCGGTCTGCGCTGCTCAGACTTCCTCGGGACAGAAGCCTGCTGATCCAACTCCGTGCCAGCCCGCAAAGGCAACCCCGGACAAACCCTGCCCGGCCTCCGGTGATACGAAGCACTCCTCCGCGGCGGACCAGTTCCCGTTCCCAGGCGAAACCGAAACGCCTGCGCCAACCGCTCCGAACGCACCCGCGCCTAACACTCCGGCAACTGCACATCCCTCAGCCGCCGCAGAACATCCGTTTCCGGGAGACGTCCCGGCAACATCGGACGCTGGCTCCAGCAGCAGCTCCAGTAGTAGTTCCAGCGCCGACGACAATACTCCCCCAGCCTCGAAAGATACGCCGGCCGATGACAAGGGAGACAATCCAACCACTGCGCGCAGAAAGCTTCCAAAGGTGGAGAAGTTGCAGTCCGATGAAGACCGGGCCACGGAAGACCTCAATGTCGCGAAGTTTTACGAAGACAGGGGAAATCTCAACGCCGCCTACCTTCGCACGAAAGATGCGGTCAAGGTTCAACCCGATGATCCGGACACGCATTTCGCTCTGGCCCACATTGCGCAGAAGATGAATAAGCGAGACGAGGCCATCGCGGAGTTTAATGCCTATTTGAAGCTGAACCCCGATGGTGTGAAGATCAATGAGGCGCGCAAGGCCCTGGCTCAGCTTCAACACTGACGTCAGTTGGGGATGCAAACCTTGACTGCCGCGTGTAAGGTGTCTGTCAGGTATGCACCCCGCTTACGAACGGCTCCAAGGCGAGATCGCACGATCTCTTGAAGGTTTGACCGCCGAACAGACGCAGCTTCGTCCCGCGAATGCACAGGGCAAATGGACCGTTCAGCAAATTATTCAGCATCTTTGGCTGACATACTCCTCGACGGAAGCAGTCATCAATGAAAGGCTCGCGAAGGGCAGGGCAACCCTCGCGGTTCCAACACTTCTCCAGCGCTGTCAGCAGATGTTCGTGATCACGGCTGGCCTCTTGCCGAGCGGCCGCGAAGCTCCTTCCGGAGTCGTCCCGCCACCGGCATCTTCTTCTTTGGAAGACCATCTCTCTGGCGCGGCGCTAACTGAACAAACAGCACAACGGCTGGCTCATGGCGATCGGGTGCTGCAGGAGGCCGAGTCGCGATTTGGCTCCGGGTGTTTAGCTACTCACAGCGTTTTGGGACCGCTAAGCGCTGCCCAGTGGCGCAGATTCCATCTCGTTCACGGCCGTCATCATATGAAGCAGATATGGGCGATTCGCCAGAATCATCAAGCCTAGGAATCATCGGCGTCGAAGACCTCTGGGATCTCGGGGGCCGGTTCCGGATCGTCTGTCAGCTCTTCTGCCACACGAAGGTAGCGTCGCATGTAGCGCAATGGCTCGTCGGCCACGGCCATCTCGCGCAGATGGTAACGCCATGCATCGTCACGCGTGCTGCGCCGCGTGTAGGCCTTTCGCCGTACCGTGCCGATCGTTCCGTCTGCCATGCGGCGCGTGAACGTCTGTGTGGGCACCTGAAAGGTCATAATCTCGCCGGGCTTCCAGAAGGTGGAGGCGAACTCGTGAGAGAAGAGAAGGGCGTAGTAGCGCCTCTCCTTCGAGAGGGTATCTATGGCCTCAAGCGCACTTTTCCAGGGCAGACCGAGTTTGCCTACGTACCACTTCCGGAATTCAAAGCCGTTCGTGCGTGCCTGGCCTACTAACAGTCGAAGCAATTCAGAACGTGTCATGATTTCCCTTCGTGCCCTGCAACGGAAGCAGTTCAACGCGAGTCCGGATATCAAGGGTATAGTTTACGGTGTGAGTCGTCCAATACCTTGAGGCCTTTACAACCTCAATCTGCATCAGCATCCGAACCTGTTATTTGTGAGTCGATGATTTTGAAACGGTACACTCTCCCTGTCTTCGGCACCCTGTTGTTCTGCGCTGGCCTGACTGCCTTTGCGGCCCAACCTCAAACGAATCTGCACACCGATCCTATCAACCTCACTCCCCAGGTTCGTGAGGCCCACGAGCACTTCTACAATCTCGACTACGAGGGGGCGCTGGCACGCTTTGAGGCGATTCAAAGCGCCAATCCAAAGAATCCGATGGCGTCCAATTACCTTCTGATGACGCTCATCTTCCGGGAACTCTATCACCAAGACCTGCTGGATACGACCTATTACGCGCACAACTCTTTTCTGTTCTCGAAGCGCGAAGTCAACATTCCGCAAGCTACTCGTGACCGCATCGAGCAGTTGACGAATTCCTCCATTGCCCTCTGCGACCAGGAGATTCGCAAGAATCCGAACGATGCGAATGCCTACTTCGCCCGCGGATATGCGCGCGGCATGCACGCTGCGTTTATCACGCTGGCCGACCATAGCTGGGTGGCAGCCGCCCGCCAGGGCTACGCTTCTCGTAGCGATAGCGAGCAGGCCCTCAGGATTGACCCGGATTACGCCGACGCCAAGATGGCGGTGGGCATCCAGCAGTTTGCTGTTGCGAGCCTTCCTCGATTTATCCGCATCATGATCGGTATCACCGGCGTCACCGGAAGCAAGGAGAAGGGGCTCGATCTGTTGCGCGAGGCGGCTGCGCATGGTGTTGTCAACAATATTGAATCGCGGACCGCATTGTCGCTCTTTCTCCGTCATGATGGCCGTTACGCTGAGGCACTTGCGGTGCAGCATGGCCTCGCCGAGCAGTATCCGCGCGACTTCCTCTTCCGCCTTGAAGAGGCAAATCTGACCAAGGACAAAGGAGATGGTCCGGCCGCTATCGCGACATATAAGCGGGTTCTAGAAGATGCTCGTAAGCCCGGCTACTTCTATGACCCTCGGTTGCAAATGGCATATTTCGGTCTTGCCGATACGCAGCGTGGCCAGAACCTGATTGCGGAGGCAGCCGAAAACTATCTGCATGCCGCGGCGCAGCCGACGTGCAGCGACTGGCTACGACGTCGCGCTGAGTTAAACGCCGGTGAGATGTTCGATCTGCTTCACCAGCGTGACAAGGCGATAGAGCAGTACAAGCTGGCCAGTGCTGACGGCGGCGACCAATCTCAGGCGGAAGCCGCGCAGCGATATCTCAAAACTCCCTACACCAGGAACTAACCTCAGGCGGACGCCGGAGCGAGCGGCTCGAGTGCCTGGATGAGAGCGTGATTGCCCAGATGGCCTTTGCCGTCGTGCTGCAGCCGGGAGTAGAGCTGGCTGATGATGCTCGTTGTCAGCAGAGGCACGCCCAGGTCTCTTGCGTACTCCAGGACCAGGTCGAGGTCCTTCTGTTGCAGATCGACCATGAATCCCGGCTGCCAGTAGTTGTCGAGAACCTGCGGCGCGCGTTTGGATAGCATCCAGCTTCCGCCCGCTCCGGACTCGACAGCGGCGACAGCCTTACGAAGATCGAGCCCTGCGGCCCGACCGAAGATAAGCGCCTCGCTGACCGCGAGCATGTTTACCACAACGAGGATCTGGTTCAGGAGCTTGGTCACCTGGCCCTTGCCAACGGGTCCCATATGGGTGATTCGTGTGCCGATGGCCTGAAGGATAGGCTCGGCGCGCCGGAAGTCTTCCTCCGAGCCGCCGGCCATGATCGAGAGCGTCCCCTGGGCAGCACCTTCGCTGCCGCCGGAGACCGGTGCATCGACAAACCCGATTCCGCGCTGCCGAAGTTGAGCCGCGATCTCTTGGGTCGCCTTCGGGCTAATCGTGCTGCAATCGATGACAAGACTTCCCGGTTTCAGGGCTAAGGCCGCGCCGTCGTCCCCAAGGAGCACCTGACGGACGTCGTTGGTGTTGGTGACGCAGAGCATCAGGACAGTCGACGATTCACCCAGTTCCTTCACCGTCGAGGCTTGCCCGATCCCGAGCTCCTTTGCGAGCTGTTGCGCTTTGCTTGCCGTTCGGTTCCAGACTTTGACGGTGTGGCCCTTCGCCACCAGGTTCCGCGCCATTCCTGTTCCCATGATTCCAAGCCCTGCAAATCCGATTGTCTCTGCCATGGACGAAGATTATCAGCTAGACGCCCGCGGCTCCTAGTGCGCAGCTCTCATCGAGTGGCATCGCGAATTAAGCGAACTATTTTCCGGCGTCTCCGTACCAGCAACAGCGGCTATGCCGCTGTTGAATGTGTCAAAATAGAGTTTCTCTGGAGAACTCCCATGTTCTGTAGCCATTGTGGAAAAGAGTTGGACCCGTCCTCTCGCTTCTGCCCTGCCTGTGGAGCGGCCACGGCCGCGAATACCTATCCCCCACCTCGTCCTGCCGGACAAATGGTGCGCCCTCTTACCAATCGCATGATTGGCGGTGTCTGCGCCGCATTTGCGCTTCACTATGGATGGGACCTCACGATCACGCGCATCGTTACGGCACTGGTGATCATCTTCACCGGCGTCGGGGCGCTGGCCTACATCGCTGCCTGGGTAATCATTCCCGAAGAGCGCTACCCACTCCCGACTAAGAGCATTTAGGTTTGACGAAAAAGACATCTGCACCCCAGGACAACGCACGCCCCTTCGCCTATCGCAACAGGACTCTCTTCTGCGACGGGGCGAGTCTCGCCTCGCTCGCTGAGGAGCACGGTACGCCGCTCTACGTCTACTCGGCTCGGCAGATCGTCCACCGCTTTCAGCTCTTTGAGCAGGCATTTGCCAGCCGGCCGCACACAATCTGCTACGCCGTTAAGGCGAACTCGTCGCTCGCCATCTTGCGGCTGCTCGCTCAGCGGGGGGCGGGTTTTGACATCGTCTCAGGTGGAGAACTCGAACGGGTTCGCAAGGCACATAAGCCCGCGCTGAAGAAGGTCGTCTTCTCAGGCGTTGGCAAGCAGGCCTGGGAGATCGATGCTGCGCTCAAGGCAGACATTCTCCAGTTCAACGTCGAGTCGGAGGCGGAGCTTCACCTTCTCGCTGCGCGTGCCGAAGCCCTTGGCGTCCGGGCGCGATTTGCTCTCCGGGTCA
Organism: uncultured Acidobacteriaceae bacterium; assembly: GCA_963741395.1. Taxonomy (GTDB): domain Bacteria; phylum Acidobacteriota; class Terriglobia; order Terriglobales; family Acidobacteriaceae; genus Edaphobacter. Next base: position 215,262 of record CAVUHV010000004.1, on the reverse strand, counting down.
ATCCTGACGTATTTGCCGAGACCCATCCGTACATTTCGACAGGTCTGAGCGAGCATAAGTTCGGCATCGACATCAACGCCGCGCGTGCCATCTATCGCAAGGCGGTGCGCTTGAAGTGGCTGGACCCCTCCGGCGTCAGCGTCCATATCGGCTCGCAGATCCGCAAGGTGGATCCCTTTGCATCTGCGCTCGCACGCGTCACTGCGTTGATCGCAGAGCTTCGCCGCGATGGCCATGACATCCGCTACGTCGATGCCGGCGGCGGGCTCGGTATTGACTACAGTGATGGGCCTTTCCATCCTGCTCATCAGGTGGAACGCTACGCGGCCGCGCTGGCCAAGGGCCTTGGTGATGAGTCTGCTCACCTTCTGCTCGAACCCGGGCGATTTATCGTTGCGCAGGCTGGGGCACTCCTCACCCGTGTTCTTGTCGTAAAGAAGAATGGCGCCAAGACGTTTGTGATTACAGATGCCGGCATGAACGATCTCATCCGTCCGGCGCTCTATCACGCGCACCATGAGATCATCCCAGTCAGGCAGCCGACAAGGAAGAGCGAACTGATCGCGGACATCGTCGGGCCGGTTTGCGAGTCCGGTGATTTCTTCGCTCGCGACCGCAACCTGCCCACCGTCAAATCAGGCGATCTGGTCCTGATCCTGGACGCCGGAGCCTACGGGATGACGTTGACTTCCAATTACAACAGCCGCCCGCGGCCTGCTGAGGTGCTTGTCGACGGGGACTCAGCAAAGCTCATCCGGCGCCGCGAGACGATGCGAGACCTCCTCGCCCCCGAAATCCTCTAGGGCGCTCCGCGTGCTAAAATCACAAGGTCGCCTGAGGTTCGGTAAGTCACCGCAACCCTTGCAAAATCACCAAAGAGGTCGTTCATGTCAGGCCACTCAAAATGGGCCACAATCAAGCATAAGAAGGGGGCGCTTGACGCAAAACGTGGCAAGATCTTCACCCGCCTGATCAAGGAAATCACCATCGCTGCCAAGCAGGGAGGAGGAGACCCCGACGGCAATCCACGCCTGCGTACTGCCATCGCCGCGGCGAAGGCCGAGAACATGCCCGCCGACAACATCAAGCGCGCGATCCAACGCGGCACCGGTGAGCTTGAGGGAGTCTCCTACGAGGAGATCACCTATGAGGGCTATGGACCGGGTGGCGTCGCGATCATTGTTGAGGTCTTGACAGACAACAAGAACCGCGCCGTTAGTGAGATTCGTCATGCGTTCTCAAAGAACGGTGGCAACCTTGGTGCCGAGGGAGCTGTGGCCTGGATGTTCACCAAGAAGGGTGTCATCACGATAGCCAAGTCAGCGGCCAACGAAGAAAAGCTGACCGAGATCGTCCTTGAGGCGGGCGCGGAAGACCTGAGCGACGAGGGCGAGAGCTGGGAGGTTCTCACAGATCCCAAGGACTTCGAAGCAGTCACCGAGGCCCTCAAGGCGGCCAAGATTACGCCCGAGCATGCGGAGGTGACCAAGATCGCTTCCACCTATACCAAGCTCGAGGGTACTCAGGCGAGCGCAATGATTCGACTGCTCGAGGCCATCGAGGACCTGGACGACACGCAAAACGTCTACTCGAACTTCGACATGGACGAAGCTGCTGTCGCGAGCTAATCCCAGCGGTCAACATCTCACTGAGGCCGCCATCTTCGGCGGCCTTTCTTCTACAAACATCTCGAGGCCGGAGCTTACGTGATCTGTTCAACCCGCATTGATGCAAAGTTCTGCACGCTGGCCTTGATTTTGTCGCTGTCCTCTCTTGCCGCGAGAGCTCAGGCCTCTCCTACGGCCGAGAATCCATTCAACGGGGCAATTGGACATCTCCCGCTTGAGATCGGCGCGCTGGCGCAAGGGGGCTTCGGAGTCACTGAAGATCGCGGTGGGTTCAAGTTCCTGATGCTCGGCGCGAGAGCCGGAAAGGTATTGACTCCAAATGTCGGCCCCGGCCTGCTGCATGGAAACTTCGAGTATGGAGTCGAGGTATTTCCGCTCTGGCAGTCGTACACGCCGCGCATCACTCGCGAGCTTTGCACGCCTTCGGGGACATGCTCGGCGCCGTATCAAGTGGGTGGAACCTATACCGGCGTCTCGATTACGCCGATCGTGCTGCGATGGAACTTCGTTGCTTCAGGCCGCTTTGTTCCCTGGGCGCAGGGTGGAGGCGGAGTCATATGGACGAATCATAAGTATCCTCCGTTCGGAGGGCCGCCATACATCGTTTACAACGATGGCCCGAACGCCGATACCAGCGTGTGGAACTTCACGCCTCAGTTCGGCGTGGGGATGCATTACTTCGTGCGGCCGAGGCGATCGATTGATTTCGGGGCGAATGCCATCCATATCTCCAGCGCTTCGCTCGGCGATAAGAATCCGGGCATCAACGCGAGCGTACAATTCTCAGTCGGTTACACGTGGTGGAAATAAAAGAGTGAATCCGGAAGCCATCATCGAGTGCGTGCCGAACTTCTCAGAGGGCGCCGATGTCAGCAAGGTGAACCGTATTGTTGCCGCGATGCAGGTCGAGGGCGTTCGCCTCCTCGACTGGTCGCTCGACACGGCCCACAACCGCTCCGTCGTCACGATCGCAGGCTCGCCGGAGGCTGTAGTGGAGGCAGTCGTCCGCGCTGCCGGTAAGGCCGCTGAGCTGATCGATCTTACGCAGCAGAGCGGGGTGCATCCGCGAATCGGCTCGGCTGACGTTATCCCGTTCATTCCGGTCAGCGGCGCTTCGCTTGCCGACTGCGCCGTTCTGGCGAGGCAGGCGGGACTCCTCATCTGGCGGCGGTACGGCGTTCCTGTGTACTTCTACGGCGCCGCAGCGGCGCGGCCCGATCGGGTCCAGCTTGAGGACGTCCGCAAAGGGCAGTTCGAGGGGCTGCGCGATGCGGTGAGGAGAGATGCGGCGCGGCGTCCCGACATTGGCGGTCCTGAGCTGCACGAGACCGCTGGGGCCTCGGCTGTTGGAGCACGCAGCTTCCTGATTGCGTACAACGTTCATCTTCACGAGCCGGATGTGACCGCAGCCCGGGCCATTGCCCGAGACATCCGCGCGTCGAACGGCGGCCTGTACGGCGTTAAGGCGCTGGGCGTCTTTGCCAACGGCCGGGCGCAGGTGAGCATGAACATCACAGACCATCACACGACGCCGATGCCGAAGGTTTATGCGCGCCTGGTTGAGCTGGCTCGGCGGCATGGAGTCCATCTGGACGACAGCGAACTCATTGGACTGATTCCGCAGGACGCCTACGAGGCGGGAGCGGAGTGGATTGCGCGCATCCCAAACTTCGATCCGGAGCTCAAAGTATTGGAAAGGCGGCTCGAACATCCGCTGGAATGGAGCAGGGCATAGGCCAACGTTCCACCGGGCCGTACGTCCAAAGTGGCATGGGCAGGCACTTGCCTGCCATGGTTTTTCACGAAAAAATAGAAACGCTGACTGCATATCCGTAGTCAAGGAGTTATCCATTGCGTATTAGATCGTTCCTCCCCATCGCCGCGCTCGTGGTTTCGGCCACATTGGCTCAGGCGGCCCAGCTTTCGAGCGATGCTAAGTCCTCCATTCCTCGCGATGTCCAGCAGATCATCGTGGTTGACTATCGAGCGATGCAGAACTCGCCGGCGGCCATGGAGCTGAAGGACCGCGTGTTGCCTCCTGAGCTGAAGCGGCTTGAGACGGCGTTGAAGAGCTCGGGCCTGAAGGTGGATCAGGACACCGACGCGCTGGCGTTCGCGTCCTTCCGCGAGGCGAATGGTTCGGGTACCCGGATCGTCGGGATCGCGCAGGGTCAGTTCCATACTCGCGAGATCATGGCGAACTTCACCAAGAACAAGACCAAAGCGGTAACGCTGCGGAACAACAGCATCTATCCCATGGGCTCGAACGGGATGAGCGTCGTGTTTCTGAACCAGACGACGATGGTCTTCGGCGACCGCGACGCCGTGAGGGCTGCACTGGATGCTCGCGATGGGCTTGCTCCGAACTTCCTGGCCAACGGCGACATGATCAATGACATGATCTCGGTAGACCAGAAGGCAGTGTGGAGCCTGCTTGACCAGAAGGGCACGCAGACGATGATGCGCGGCGTGCTGGGCGATGCGGCACAGCTTGCCGACTACGACACTATCCGCAACACGATGAAGAGCTCGCGGTACACGATGGACTTCCAGAACGGCGTGAAGTTCGACATGGCGGTGGTCATGTCGGACACGATGACAGCGGCAACTGCGGCGACGTTGCTCAAGGGCGTCTCGCTGATGCGGAAGACGCAGGGAAGCCCGCTGGAGAAGACGGCAATCGATGCGACGACGATCGACTCCAACTCGGGTACGCTGACGGTTTCGTACTCGTCTTCGGACAGCCAGTTTGCCAGTTTGTTGACTTCTCCGCTGTTCCAGAGTGTGGTCAAGTAAGACGTTATTTTGTTTGCGAAGGGGGCGGCTTTGGCCGCCTCTTTTGTTTTCGAGGCGCTCATTTGATGGGCCGCGCCTTCAGCGCTTGTCATCTTTGCTCCTTTGAACCTGGGGCGTTGCCCCAGGCTGGTATGGTGTCGCGCCTTTGGCGCTTGATAATTTGCCTCCCCTCCCGTTCCATTTGGTGCAAAGTATTCAAAGCGTGAATGTTAGGTTCGGACTTCATGGTTGGAGGGCGTCGTCGCGGAGCTTGCCGATGCGGCCGTTGGGGCCTACGACGAAGGGGAGCGACAGGGCGTTCCAGTTCTTGTCGGCGTCGGCGGGCTGGTTGGGCTAGGGGCGGAGCGGGCGCCAGTTTTTGCCGTCATCGGTGGAGATGTCGGTTCCGTTGGGGCCTACGGTGATCCAGGTTTTGGTGTTGGCGTCGTACGCTACTGCGCTTCGGTAGCCGTGGGGTGGGGTTTTAGGGGCGACCCAGTTATAGCCCCAATCATTGCTGATTGCCACGGTTTGATTCGAGGCATCTGGATGTTTGTAATCTCCCCCCACAGCGACAACCGTTTTGGATTTTCTTACCTTGTCGTATGGAGCACTCGCAATAGAGAAGGCCCCACTGCTTTCTCCCGCAGCAAAGGGTAAGGAGCTTCGTGACCATTCAGAAAACATGCCCCTCTTTGGATCTATGCCGTGCTCCTCATGGATAATCTCGGTCTTTGTACCGCCTGTGACAAACGAGAATGCACCATCACCCACGTTCGTGATGATGATTGAGTTGCTGGCCGCAAATGCCGCCTGGCCAGGAATTGCTTTGAGGGGATGATTGTTCCAATTGCTTGAAAATTTTCCGCCCTGTCCCTGTGAGAAGAGTCGGAATTCACCATTTACCGGATCACCAAGAATAAAAATCTCATCGAAATCGTTGTCGTACAGTATTGCGTCCCAGAAACCTTCTTTGTCGGGGTTGGTGAAGAGGAGTTTCCAGGTTTGGCAGCCGTCTGTGGTTTTGTAGAGGCGGGAGAGGTCTCCTTTGCCTGAGGACATGACGATGGCGGTGTTCTCGTCGAAGGCCTGGATTCCGCGGAAGTCGAGGTGTTCGGCTCCGGGAGGGGTGGCGCAGGTCTGCCAGAGGTAGCCTCCGTCTTCGGTGCGGAGGACGGTGCCGTTGGTCCCGCTGGCCCAGGCGACGCCTCCGCCTACGTTGTGGATTCCGCGCAGGCTGGCGGTGGTGTGGGAGTCCTCGAGGTCCCATTGGGCGTGTAGAAGAAGTGCTATGAGGCTGAGAGAAAAAGCGAGAAGCAGATTCCTCCACTTCGCTGCGGAATGACAACTAAAAAGCGAGTCCAGACGCATGGCGCCAGCAGTGTACGGTAGCGGGTTGTGGGTGCCGTGGTGCATGATCTGGTTCTCTTTTCCGGAGGGTACCCTCCCCCCTGTTTTAATGCAAAGTCTTCGAAACAGATACTTTAGGTCTGGACTTCTTGCGCACGCGGATTGCCAGACCTTGAAGATCAAGGGAAATCCAGCATTGCGACGCGTAAAGTCTTCCACCGTTTGGAGTTAATTCCGTCACTGGTGCTCTAAGGGCATTAGATTGTTGGTATTGCCCCCTATTCTTAATTTTAGCGTTGAGGTCAAGGGGGCTTGTGGAAAAGGGACGGGATGTCCGTTGAGTACGTAAAGTGATACGGGGGTTTGATAGCGGCTCCGAGCAGAAAAAGCAGGTCCCTCCACTCCGCTTCGCTTCGGTCGGGATGACACTTTGGGGTATTGGTGTGCCTGGGTGTCGCACATGTGTTTCAGAGCGGAGACGAGGCATCCGGCGCGAAAGCGAAATGCAGGGGTTCTTCGTTCAGCCCCACCGATGATAGCGGTGGGGTTTCTCTCAGAATGACATGGGGAGATGAGGGATCTCCTGAAGACGGTGGTCGGGAGATCTATTGGAGGTAGTCGAAGAGGCTCTTGCTTTGGAGGGTGCTCATGACGCTTAGCAGGGCCTGGTACTGGGTTTCGGTGGATTGAAGTTGGGTGGCGATAGTGGCGGGGTCGGCGGCGACGAGGGTGCTTTGCTGTGCCTCTAGCTGCGTCTCTTCGGTCTGGTTGTAGGTGCTGGCGGATTGGAGGCGGCTGAGGGAGCTGTCGAGGATGCTGCGCTGGGTGGAGACGTTGTTGAGGGCGGAGGTGAGGGAGGAGTTGTCGGCGCTGAGGGTGGAGGCCGAGGCGGAGCCGCTGGTGAGGTCGGAGATGAGCTGGTTGAGGGCGCTGAAGGCTGCTCCGAAGACAGAGGAGCCGGGGAGGTTGGTCTGGAGGGATTGGCCGCTGGGGGTCTGAATGTACTGGAGGCTGGAGTCGCCGTTGTAGGTTACGGTGGCGGGGGTGGTGGAGGTGTCGAGGGTGAAGGGCGTGATGTTCTGGCTGCCGCCGAAGAGGTAGCTGCCCTGGTAGCTGGTGTTGGCGAGGGAGAGGACCTGGTCGCGGATGCCGCTGAGTTGCTGGGCGAGGGAGGAGATGTTGGCGGCACTGTTGGTTCCGTTGTTGGCCGAGACCGAAAGGGAGATGGCTGAGGTGAGCTGGGTGACGACCTCGCCGAGGGTGGAGTCGGTGACCTGCATGAGGGAGGTTTCGGTGGAGGAGGTTTGGGTGAAGGTGTCGTCGCGGGAGATGGAGGAGGCGAGCATGCTGCTCTGCGCGGCGGCAAGGGGGTCGTCGGAGAGCGAGCTGACGCGCAGGCCGCTGGAGAGCTCGTTGGTGAGCGATTCGGCGTTGCTGCTGGCCTGGTCGAGGGACCATGAGAGGTTCTGGATGTAGGTTGGGTCAGCTCGCATTTTTCCGTTCCAGTTGAAAGATTTTTATCGCCCCGAACAAAAAGCAGGTCCCTTCGGCTTCGCTCAGGGCAGGCTCTTCGACTACGCGCTTCGCGCTCCGCTCAGGATGACGCTTCTTATTTCTTTCTTCGATTTGCTCTTCCGACTTGTTAGGACACTGTCGTTTCTTCTCCGAGGTTGAGGGCGCTGGCGAGGAGCGTGTCGACGATCGTGAAGACCTTCGATGCAGCCTCGTAGGAGCGCTGGTAGTTGGTTAGGTTGGCGGCCTCTTCGTCGAGCGAGACGCCGGAGAGTGAGTTGACCTGGGTGGTGAGTTGGGACAGCGAGGCTTGCTGGGTGGTGCTGTCCGTATTGGCGCTGGCGGCGGCGGTGCCTACCTGGCCGAGAAATGCGGCGAGGTAGCCGGAAGCAGTTTCGCCGGAGATGATCGTTGCGGTGGCGAGGTTGCTTAGCGCGGTGGCGTTGCTGCTGCCGGAGGCGCCCTGGCCGGTTGCGGCCGCGGCGATGGCTTGCGGGTCCGTGGTGGCGACGGTGATGGAGGCAGCGGCTCCCGTGGCGGTTGCGGGGAGGGTAAAGAGTGGCTGGCCGGGGTTGCCGTTGCCGTCGAGGCCCTGCTGGTTCTGCTGGTTGACGGCGTTACCGATGGCGTAGGCGAGCTGGTCGAGCTGGGTGGAGATGGCGGGGATCTGCTGGTCGCGGGCGTTGAGGACGCCGCCGAGCTGGCCGCCGGTGAGGCCGCTGGTGACGTCCTGCTGGGGGTTGGTGCCGGCGAGGATGTGGGTGGTGCCGGCGATGTTGGAGGTGCTCATGGCGTAGGCGGTGCTGCCGCTGACGAGAACGGCTCCGTTGCTGGTGGTGAGGCTGATGCCGTTGTTCTCGGTGGTGATCTGGTTGAGACCGACGTATTGGGAGAGCTGAGTGATGGCCTGTTGGCGCTGGTCTTCGAGGGTTCCAGCATCGGCGTCGGGGCTGAGGCTGGCGATCTGCTGGTTGAGCGAGGCGATGCTGGAGGTGAGGGAGTTGACCTGGCCGACGATGGTGCCGACCTGCTGGTCGAGGCTGGAGGAGATGCCGGAGAGCTGGCTGGCGGCGGAGTTGAAGGTGCTGGCGAGAGTGTCGGCCGCGGAGAGGACGCTCTGGCGGGTGGAGGCGTCGGAGGGGTTGGAGGTGAGGGTGCTGAGGGAGTTGAAGAACCCATCGATGGATGAGCCCAGGGCGGTGCTGGCAGCCGAGGTGGATGTGGAGGAGAGGCCGAAGATGTCTTCGATCTGGGTGAGGGCGCTGGAGAGGGTGGAGCTTTGGGACTGGATCTGGGTCTGCTGCTGGAGGCGCTGCTCGAGAATGCGGTCGCGCTGGGAGACGGCGGTGACGCTGGGGCCGGTGCTGACGAGGCCGCCGTTGATGCTGACGGTGTCTCCGGATTGCCAGGTGACGACCTCGCGGGTGTAGCCGGGCGTGTTCTGGTTGGCGACGTTGTTGGCGGTGATGTTGAGGGCGGACTGGTCGGCCATGAGGGCCTGTTGAGACAGGTTGAGCAGGGAGGTCAGCGAGCCCATGGGAGGTCTTCCTTTGTGGCGCGCAGACGGCGGAGGAGGGTGAGGTTGGAGACGGTGTCTTCGAGGAGGTGGGCGAGGAGGGATTTTTTGCGGAGGAGGGTGCGGGTCATCTCGGCGCTGAGGGCCAGAGGGGCGGAAGAGAGCGCGGAGGCCTGGTGTTCGAGGGCGAGGAGAGCGTCGGAGTCGAGCCGGACGAGGGCCTGGATGGTCTCGTCGATGAGATCGAGGATGGCCGGGAGACTCTGGGGGGCGGGCTCAGCAGTCATGGCTATTTGAGGAGGGATTGAATGAGTTTGTCGGCGACGTCGGAGGAGGAGACGTTGTAGGTTCCGGAGGCGATGGCCTGCTGGAGGGCGGCGACCTTACCGGTGCGGACGTCGTCGCCGCTGAGGGCTTGTGAGATGGCGTTGCTGGTCGCGCTTAGGCTGGCCTGGTCAGCTTTCTGTGCCGTCGGGGACGTGGAGGGGGAGGTGTCCGAGGTGGTCGTGGCGGTTTCCTGGGTGGAGTTTGTCTGCGAGGCGCGAGTCTCCGGTGTGGCCAGGGAGCTGATGATCTGCTGCAGGTTGCCGATACCGTCTGTATAACTCATGTGTTTTCTCCAACTACTGGATGTATCGGCGCAGCGTGGAGGGACTTTAGCGGTCGGAGAGAGTTTTCTGGGTCCTTTGGTGCTCCTGACTTGAATTGTTAATCTGCTGGATGACCTGACGGGCGATTCCGAAGCCTCCCTGGGCGGAGATGGCTTTGGCTACGGCTTCGGTGCCGTAGCTTTGGAGGGTGTCGGCGGAGGAGTCGGAGTCGTCGGATTTGTCATCGCCAGTGAGGGAGTTTTTGGCTTGCATGGGCTTGAGGAGTTCCTGGAGGAACATGCCCTCAAACTGGTGGGCGGCGTCGGTGAGTTTGGCTTGACGCTGGGTGTCGGCGTCGATGGCGGCTGGTTGCGGTGATGCGATGGAGGAGATGTTCATAGGACCTCGATCTCGGCTTCGAGGGCTCCGGCGGACTTCATGGCCTGGAGGATGGAGATGACGTCGCGGGCGGTGGCTCCGATGGTCTGGAGGGAGCGGACGAGGTCGTCGACGGTCGCGCCTTCTTTGAGCTCGATACGGTTGACGGGTTTGTCCTGGGCGGAGACGCTGGTCTGGCGGACGACCTGGGTTGTGCCGGTGGAGGAGAAGGGCGATGGCTGCGAGACTTCGAAGTGGCTGACGACGTTGATGGCGAGCCCTCCGTGGAGGATGGAGACGGGCTGGAGGACGACGGTGCCTCCGATGACGACCGTGCCGGTGCGCTCGTTGACGATCACTTTGGCGCGGGGGAAGACGGAGACCTCGGTGGACTCGACCTGGGCGAGGAGCGCGGGGATGTCTTCGCCGGGTTGGATGGCGAGGTCGATGCGGCGGCTGTCGATGACGTGGGCGGCGGGGTGGCCGAGGTCGTGGTTGACAGCGTTCGCTACGGATTCGGCGCTGCGGAAGTCGGCGTCGTTGAGGAGGAGTGAGAAAGAGCGGCGGTTTTCGATGTCGAGGGTGACGGCACGCTCGACGATGGCTCCGAAGGGAATGCGCGCTGTGTTGGGGTGGTTGACCTGGCGGGTGTTGCCGTTGACGCTGACGGAGTAGCCTCCGACGACGAGCGGGCCCTGGGCCTGGGCGTAGATCTTGCCGTCGGCTCCGTAGAGCGGGGTCATCAGGAGAAGGCCGCCTTCGAGGCTGCGGGCGTCACCGGCGGATGAGGCCGTGACGTCTAGCTTGGTGCCGGGGCGCGCGAAGGGTGGGAGGGTTGCGGAGATGAAGACGGCGGCGAGGTTCTGTACGCGGATGGCGGAGGCGGGAACGCTGACTCCCATGCGGAGGAGCGTGGCTGCGAGGGTTTGAGTGGGGAAGGCGGTCTGCTGGCTGTCGCCTGTGCCATCGAGGCCGACGACGATGCCGTAGCCGACAAGCTGGTTGTCGCGGATGCCTTCGATGGAGGCGATGTCTTTGACTCGGGCTAGTTTTGTGGTGGGGATGTCGCTGGCTTGGGTGGAGGTGGTGAAGAGGAGAGCGAAGGTGGCCGCTCCGATCAAACAGCAGGTCCTTCGACTGCGCCTCTCGCGGCGCGAGAGGCTTCGCTCAGGATGACACTTCTTGGGAGTGAGCAGGTGTTTGTGATTCATAAGCCTTCAGAAGATAAGGATCTGGTGCAGCAGGCGCACGAGAGGATTGTTGCGGTGGGTGTAGTCGCTGATGATGCCCTTGCCTCGGACTTCGAGTTCGAGCGACGAGATGGCGATGGAGAGAACTTGATTCTGCTGCGAGATGTCTTCGGGGCGGACGAGGCCGCGGAGGACGATGGTTTGCGTTTGTTCGCTGAACTCGACTTGGCGCGCAGCTTCGACGACGAGCATGCCGTTGGGGAGGACCTCGATGACCTGGCCGCCGAGCGTGGTGCTGAGGCTGGAGTTGGTGGCGGTCGTGCCTTGCGCGTTGAGGGCGGCGGCGGAGTTCTGATTGACGAGGTTCTGCATGGCGTTGCCCGCGTGCAGGAGGCCGAAGAGAGCGGAGATCTGCGAGCTGGCGTTGGAGGCGCGCGAGTTTTAACGGAGCCGTCGGTGGAGGCGTTGAGGTTTTCGGAGACGACGACGGAGATGAGGTCGTGCGGGCGCATGGCGCGGACGTCTGTCGTGATGCGTGTGAGACGACCGCTGTCGGTCCAGATGGCGCCGGGAGTGGGTTGCGTTGTGGAGTTTTCCGTGCGGACGCGATCGAGATACGCGGCGAGCGATGCCGAGGCTACATTGGTCTTTGGGTGTGGGATGTTTTTGTCGTCAGCGGCGTGTGCGGATATTGAGAGAGCGATAAGGCAGGAGACCAGGAAGATGCGCGCGGGTGTGGTCATGGCTGCATCTCCACGTCGAATGGACCGCGAACGACGCCCAGAATCTGCATGGCGGTCTCGTCTGAGGTGAGTTGCGTGAGGCGGATGTGGATGATAGAGCCGATGGCGCCGCTCTCTTCGGCGATGCCAGTGATTTCGATGCTCAGGTCTTGCTGCTTTGTCCAGAGACGGACTCGGTCGCCGGCGTGAATGGCGAGCGGCGCCTGCAAGCGGACGGGACGAAGGGGCTCGGACGCGGGTAGGGACAGGGGAGTTGCCCGTGCGGGATGGGCGGGATGTTCGCAGTCGGATGTGATGGCCCAGCGCTGATGAAGGATTGGGTCTACGTGGATGACGGTGGCGCTCTGCGCGTTGGCGCATGCGGCCAGCGACTGCGAGGTGGCGGTGAGTCCCCAGAGTGCGGTGAGACAGGCTAGCTGGATGGATTTCGCGGGGTTCTCTGAGAGTCGTGCCACCTCGGGCAAGAAGCAGGTCCTTCGACTGCGCCTCTCGCTTTGCGAGAGGCTTCGCTCAGGATGACACTCTTTTTTATTGGTCATTACGCTTTCTCTCGATCTGTTGCGTGCGACGTGAGGACTGCTTTGTGTGCGGTTCAGGCTCTCCTAGCGAATCATGTTGTTTATCTGCGAGTACATGTCGTCGGCGACATGGACGACCTTGGAGTTGCTCTCGTAGGCGCGCTGGGCGAGGATCATCTGGACGAACTCATCGACGACATCGACGTTGGAGTTTTCGAGATAGCCCTGTTGGAGGGTTCCCATGCCCGTTGAGCCTCCGGGGGTGTCGGTGATGGGATTGCCGGAGGACGCGGTCGGCGTGAAGAGATTGCTTCCGACGGAGCTGAGGCCGCCGGGGTTGGCGAAGGTCGCGAGCTGGATGGTTCCGAGCTGAGAGGGGTTGGTCTGGCCCGGGAGCGTGGCCGAAACGACGCCGTACTGCGAGATGGTGACGGATGTCGCGTTGGAGGGGATGGTGATCGCCGGAATGACGAGATTACCGTCGGCGGTGGTGATCTGGCCCTGGTTGTTCATGTGGAAGTTTCCGGAGCGGGTGTAGGCGATGGTGCCGTCGGGCATGGAGACCTGGAAGAAGCCCGCGCCCTGGATGGCGAGGTCGAGCGTATTGCCGGTCTGGTTGAAGTCGCCCTGGGTCTGGACCATCTCGCTGGCTACGGAACGGGTGCCGAGACCGATCTGGAGACCGGCGGAGACGGTCTGCTGGGTCTGCGCGGAGCCGGGCGTGATCATGTTCTGGTAGATCATGTCCTCGAACTGGAGACGGCGGGCGCGAAAGCCTGCGGTGGCTGAGTTGGCGAGGTTGTTGGCGATGGTGTCGAGGTTCGCCTGCTGGGCGCTCATGCCGCTGGCGGCTGTGTAGAGGGCTCGGATCATTGGATTCTTCTCACGTTCCTTTCAGGGTCAGACCCGCGGAAGGTCTTCGGCGGCGATCTTGTCGAAGTCGTTGTTGAAGACGCTGAGGGCCTTCTGCATCATCTCCGCCTGCCGCTGGACAAGGATGAGCTGCATGGTTCCGTGGACGGCGTCTTCGTTGGCTCCTTCGAGCGAGCCTTGTTCGACGGCGCCATCGGCGATGGTGGGCGTGGCTCCGTTGGCGGTGAAGCGGTTGGTGCCTTCGGCGGTGAGGACGGAGGGATCGGAGAATGTGAAGACGCCGATCTGACCGACGATGGCGCTGCCGTCCGGAGTGGAGACCGAGACGCTGCCGTCGGGCGCGATGCGAATGTTGCCGGTGGGGATGGTGATGGGCTGCTGCTTCTGATCGAGAACGGGTTCGCCCTGACCGGTTTCGAGGACTCCGGTTGCGGAGCGGGTGAAGGCTCCGTCGCGTGTGTACTGGATGCCTTGTGCGGTTTGAATCGCGAAGAAGCCTGTGCCTTGAATGGCGAGGTCGAGCGGATTGCCGGTGGCTTGAAGTTGGCCTTGACCTAGATCGAGATGATTGCCGCCGAGGACACCGAAGTCGTTGACGGTGTCGCCGACCTGGGACTCGGCGTCGGAGTTGGGATAGAGACCGTCGACGAGAGCGGAGCGGAAATAGTCGCGCTGGGCACGGAATCCGTTGGTTCCGGCGTTGGCGACGTTGTTGGCGGCGGTGTCGAGCGCCTGGGTGCGCGCCATGAGGCCGGTGTACGCCGCGTAGAGTCCGCTGTCCATGCGGAAGGGTAAGGCAGTTTGGGTGCCAGAGATGGAGGGTTGCTGGTTAAAGGACGCTAAGAAGAGCGCGGGATTCAAGCGGACAGATTTGCTGCCGATAGTGAGGAAGAGGCCACAAGGATGGCCGTGGAGGACAGGTGCGAGCTCTGATTGTGGATGATTCTGCTGTGATGCGTAAGGTTGTGGAGCGGGCGCTGCGCCAGTCGGGGCTGGAGCTTGCCGAGGTGGTGCAGGCGTCGAATGGCGAGGAGGCGCTGCAGGTGCTGCGGGATGATGCGGGGAAGGCTGCTCCGATTGGATTGATTCTCAGTGACATTAATATGCCGGTGATGGATGGGTTGCAGTTTCTGGAGACGCGGCGTAATGAGAATCTTGCGCCGGGAGTTCCGGTGGTGATGATTACGACAGAGGGGAGTGAGCCGTTTGTGCTGCGGGCGATTGCCGCTGGAGCGCAGGGGTATATCTGCAAGCCGTTTACGGCGGACCAGGTGAAGATTCGCGTGCTGCCTTTGCTGCAGGCGGCTTGAATGTCGATATTGCTTTGTGTGGGTTATGTGGCGTGGCTTATGCTGAGAGGCATGGTCGGGATGATTCGGTTTCTGTGGCGATCGACGGTGGGTTACAGGCTGCGGCCGTGGCGTAGCCCTTATCTTCGTTGGCGGCTGGAGACTTACTCGGGGCTGAAGGCTGAGTCGGTGACGGCGGGGGACTTCTGGAGGCTGGCCGTGAATGAGCGGGGGCAGCTTCTGCGATTCCTGCGGTGGACGGGTGAGATGAAAGAGTACGCCGAGGGACCTCGCAAGGATTAGGCGGAAGTCATGAATGATGTTGGATTTGGCGAGGCGGAAGCTCCGGCAGCGGCCACCTATGTGGTATCCTTTTGAAGACACTAAGAGTGGAATAGAAGAAGACTAGGAGTAGAAACAGCAGTGTTAGCAGCCGCTAAGAAAACCGACATTATTACGAAGTTCCGCACCCATGACACCGACACTGGTAGCCCCGAGGTTCAGATTGCGATTCTGAGCGAGCGTATCGGTGAGTTGACGGAGCACTTCAAGGAGCACAAGAAGGACCACGGTTCGCGCCGCGGGCTTTTGATGCTCGTGAGCAAGCGTCGCCGTTTGCTCGACTACCTGAAGAAGTGTGACGCCGATCGCTATCGTGATGTGATCACGAAGCTGGGTATCCGCAAGTAAACCCATCCTCCACCGGAGATACCGTTCCGACATGGAATCACGCACAGACCGACCCGATTCGGCTGAAACTCTCGTGCAAGGCAATCGAAAGCCCTGCGAGCGGGGATTCTGACGATGACGGTTCTGGGCGGTATCACGGTTGATGGCGCTGGCAGACCGCAGCCCATGGAAGATTCAACCCCCAGGCGCAGCTCGTTGACGGCCAGGTAGCCGCCACAGGAGAGCTGCGCGTTTTCGTGCCCGTTGCAGAAGCGGAGGACACGAACAACAAGTTTCAAACCAGGACAAAGAGAAGAGGAAATCGTATGAAGCAGGACGTGACGATTGAGCTTGCAGGTGGCAAGCATATTAAGTTTGAAACCGGACGCATGGCCAAGCAGGCCTCCGGCGCGGCGCTGACGACCAGCGGCGATAACGTGGTGCTGGCGACGGCCGTAGCGGCTCCCGACCCGAAGGAAGGCATCGACTTCTTTCCGCTGACGGTGGAGTATCGCGAGTTTACTTACGCGGGCGGGAAGATTCCCGGCGGATTCATCAAGCGCGAGGGAAGGCCCAGCGAGAAGGAGATTCTGACGAGCCGTCAGATCGACCGCCCGATCCGTCCGCTGTTCCCGGAGACCTTCCGGAACGAGACGCAGGTGGTTGCGTTCGTGTACTCGGCCGACAGGGAGAACGACCCGGACGTGCTTGGCATCAACGGCGCGAGCTGCGCGCTGGCGCTGAGCGACATTCCGTTCCATGGGCCGATTGGCGCGGTGCGTGTCGGGCTGGTGGACGATCAGTTCATCGTGAATCCGACCTATGATGAGCGTGCGAAGAGCAAGGTGAACATCATGGTTGCGGGCACGAAGGACGGCATCGTTATGATCGAGTCGGGCGCGCAGGAGGTCGCGGAAGAGCGCGTTGTCGAGGCGATCGAATTCGGTCATGAGCAGATCAAGAAGATCTGCGCTGGCATCGAAGATCTGGTGAGCCGCGCCGGCAAGGCGAAGCGTCTGGTGACGGCCGCGGAGACCGACCATGAGTACCTGGCTGCGCTGAAGGCGAAGATTGGCGACAAGCTGAAGGATGCGCTCGACACCAAGAAGTATCCGAAGTTTGACAGCTATGCCAAGGTCAAGGAGATCAAGGACCAGCTAAAGGCTGAGCTTGCGCCCGACGATTCTGAAGGAGCGAAAAAGCTGAGCAAGTATTTCGAGCTGCTGCGCGAGAACGTCTTCCGTGAGCAGGTGCTGAAAGACAGGATTCGTCCGGACCACCGCGCGTTCGATGAGATTCGGCCGATCACGATTGAAGTGGGTGTGCTTCCGCGAGTGCACGGCTCGGCGCTGTTTACGCGTGGCGAGACGCAGGCGCTGGTTTCGGCGACGCTGGGAACGACCGATGATGCGCAGCGGCTGGAAAGCTACGAGGGCGAGCTTAAGAAGCGTTTCATGCTGCACTATAACTTCCCGCCGTTCTCGGTAGGCGAGGTTGGAAGGATGACCGGCGTTGGGCGGCGTGAGATTGGGCATGGCGCTCTGGCGTCGCGCGCGATCGAATCGGTGCTGCCGGATGAGACTGAATCGCCCTACACACTGCGTGTGGTCTCGGACATTCTGGAGTCAAACGGGTCGTCGTCAATGGCGACGGTCTGCGGTGCCTCGCTGTCGCTGATGCAGGCCGGTATCCCAATCAAGGGCTCTGTCGCCGGTGTGGCGATGGGTCTGGTGAAGGAGGGTGGCAACTACGCCATCCTCACGGACATCGCCGGTGCTGAGGACCACTACGGCGACATGGACTTCAAGGTAGCCGGAACGCGCAAGGGCATCACCGCTCTGCAGATGGACATCAAGATTATGGGCATCACCTCGCAGATTATGCGTGAGGCGCTGGAGCAGGCGCGGCATGGACGGATGTTCCTGCTGGACACGATGGACGCTGTGATCTCGAAGCCGAATGAGGAGACCTCGAAGCATGCTCCGCGCATTCACACGATGCAGATTCCGACGGACAAGATACGCGATCTGATTGGTCCGGGTGGCAAGGTAATTCGCGGGATCATCGAAGCGACGGGCGTGAAGATCGACGTTGATGATTCGGGCCGCGTGAATGTGGCTTCGAGCGACGCGGATGGTCTGCAGCGCGCGATTCAGATGATCACTGATCTGACGGCCGTGCCTGAGGTCGGCAAGACGTACCTGGGCAAAGTGGTTCGGTTGGCTGAGTTCGGCGCGTTCGTCGAGATCTTCCCCGGAACCGACGGCCTGCTGCACGTCTCTGAGATCGCAGAGCATCGCGTGAAGGAAGTGAAGGACGAGCTGCGCGAGGGCGACCAGATTCTGGTGAAGGTGCTGGCGATCGAGGGCAACCGTATCAAGCTCTCGAGGAAGGCGGTGCTGCGTGAGCAGCGTGCCAAGCTGGGATTACCTGAGCTTCCTCCGCAGGATGGTTCTGCGCCGCGACGCGAGAGTGCGCCGGCTGTCGCCACTGAGGTTGAAGATGGCGATGAGTTCGATGAGGATGAGGAAGAGGGAGAGGGAGACGAAGAGCCCAACTTCAACCGAGCCGATGTTCCTGTTGGAACGCCGCAGGGCCATGCGGGTGGTCAACAGCAGCGTCCGGGTCAAGGGCAAGGACAGCGTCGCGGTGGAAGGCGTCGCCGTGGCGGCCGCCGTGGCGGGCCCGGTGGAGGGCCATCGCAGGGCGGGAACCACTAAGGTAAATTGAATTAGGAGAAGAGGCCACGCTCGATGCGTGGCTTTTTCTTTTGGTCCTCCATTTGAAATTCGGGATTCAAATTCGGAAGAAGTGGGCTGTGTGGACGGCGTTTTTATTGCTCTGCCTGCTGATTGCGTCAGAGTGGTTCGTTCTTCCAGTTGTGGCCGGAGATGTGCCGTCGCTCGAGCGACAGGCTCTGATTGATGCGGCGCTTGCTGTCGGGGCGCTGATCGGGGCGCCGATCCTTGGGGGGCGGAGCGCGGAATGGGCGAGGCTTCGCACAGGGTGGTGGCGGCTGGCCGTGGGCTGCGTTCTGTTTTTCTGCATGCCGGTGATTTTGGTGGATGCCGTGAGCGGACAGGTTCCTGCGACGAGCATCTCGGCTTTGTTTGCGTTGACGCCAGTGGTGGTGGTGCTGACGGTAGCGAGTCGTTCAGGAGGGGGGAGCGATCTGCAGCGACTTCTTGTGCCTGCGCTGATGGGGTTGGGCGGGGTTTTGTGCGTACTGCCGTTTGAACTCCCGGCATCAGCGCGCGAGTGGGGAGCGTTCGCCGTGGTGTCGCTTGCTGTAGTGTCGGCAGGAGCGGCAGCAGTTTGGCTGCATCCTTTACTCAAGGCGGCAGGAGTCTGGGAAGGGATCGCTATTGCGGGAGGGTGCAGTGCGGTAGTGCTGCTTGGGTGGTGTGGTGTTCGTGGTGAGCTGGTGTTGCGAATGAGTGCGTTGCGGGGCGAGCTGTCTCTCATCCCCGCTGCACGAATGATTGAGACGCTTCTCATCATCTGGCTGCTACGTGAGATGGAGCCGATTCGATTCTCGGCGCGCTACCTGGTGATTTCATTGATAACCATCGTAGAAGGGGTCGTCTTGCTGAGGCCTCCAGTGACTGGGAGGCTGGTCATTGGGATTGTTCTGCTGGCGGTAGGGGCCTGGTGGATGCTTGCCGCGAGAGCGAGAGAATCACAGACGAGTCTGTCGCTCACGTGATACTTTTCGCACAGGCTTTGGGGCGATACACTGCGAGGGATGGCTGCTTCGATGTACATCGTCGTGCAGGGTGAAGACCCTGGGTTCGATACGTTTGTAAACGGCAGATCGCTGGCCCGGCATGAGGATGCATTGGAGAAGCTGGCGTTGCGGCTTGGGGTGCGGCCGCTGATCGAGTTTTTCTCCGCGGACGAGAACTCGATGTCTCTGCTGATCGAAGAGGGAGCGGGGAGCCGTGAGCTGATGAGCCGGCTGCCGCCGCCGCAGTGGTATACGGCAGACGATGGCTTGGCGACTGTGGAGGCACTGGTGGGAGAGTTGCAACATGAGCCGCAGCAGTTGGGGACAGAGGGTATAGAAGTGCTGGCCGAGTTGCTGGAGTACCGAAAGGTCCTGGCCAAGACGCGGGAGCGGGCGCTGCGGTGGCATCTGGCGGTGAGCTGGCGTTAGGTTTAGCGGCTTCCGCCTGGACCGTTGATAGACTGCATTCAAGCTGTTGCCAGTGAGGTCATGCGTGCGTCTCCAGCATACGATTGGTGGCATCACCTACAGGTTTCTGGACCTGAAAGACCTTCTGGCGAAGGCGACACCGGCGCGTTCGGGCGATGAGCTTGCCGGAGTCGCTGCGCGTAGCGCAGTGGAGCGGGTCGCAGCGCAGATGACGCTCGCGGACCTGCCGCTGACCGCGTTTCTGAATGAGGCTGTGGTTCCGTATGAAGCGGATGAGGTAACGCGGCTGATTGTGGACGGCCACGACAGGGTGGCATTCGCGCCGATTGCGACCCTTACGGTAGGCAGCTTTCGCGACATGCTGCTCTCGCACGAGGCGACGACGGAACTCCTGGCTGATCTTGCTCCTGGCGTAACTCCGGAGATGGCTGCCGCAGTGTCGAAGCTGATGCGAGTGCAGGACCTGATTGCTGTGGCACGGAAGATTCGCGTGGTGACGCGGTTTCGAACGACCGTCGGATTGCCGGGAAGACTCTCTACCCGGTTGCAGCCGAACCACCCAACGGATGATCCGGTTGGTATTGCGGCGGCCATCATCGATGGGCTGTTACTGGGCTCGGGCGATGCCGTGATCGGGATTAACCCGGTGGCGGACAATGTGAAGAGCACGGGAAGGCTGTTGCGGCTGATCGACTCGGTGCGCGAGCGGTACAGGATTCCGACTCAGAGCTGCGTTCTTGCGCACATCACGACACAACTTGCAGCGCTGGAGCAGGGGGCTCCGGTCGACCTCGTGTTCCAGTCGATAGCCGGCACTGAGGGGGCAAATACATCGTTTGGAGTGAGTCTCGCGCTTCTGAGGGAGGCAGACGATGCTGCGCGCGCTCTTCATCGCGGGACGGTGGGCGAGAACGTGATGTACTTTGAGACCGGCCAGGGAAGCGCGCTCTCGGCGAACGCTCATCATGGAGTAGACCAGCAAACCTGCGAGGCCCGTGCTTATGCGGTGGCGCGCGCTTTTTCGCCAATGTTGGTGAATACGGTGGTCGGGTTTATTGGGCCTGAGTATCTCTACGACGGCAAACAGATTCTGCGAGCCGGACTGGAAGATCACCTCTGCGGGAAGTTGCTGGGGCTGCCGATGGGATGTGATGTCTGCTACACCAACCATGCAGAGGCCGACCAGGATGACATGGACGCGCTGCTTACGCTGCTTGGCGCCGCAGGAGTGAACTACATCATGGGGGTTCCGGGGGCTGATGATGTGATGCTGCAGTATCAGAGCACGTCATTTCATGATGCGTTGTATCTGCGGTCGACGCTTGGGCTGCGTCCGGCGCCTGAGTTTGAGGCTTGGCTTGAGGGTGAGATGCCGCGGCAGCTTGCTCTACCGGCGCAACTGCAACTATTAACCGAGGGGTGAATGCTGCGATGACTGAGATCGCCCGAGGTGCAGCCCCTGATCTGAGAGATTTCACTCCAGCGCGTGTGTCGCTGCCGACGACCGGGCATAGCATCACGACGGATGAGGTTCTGGAGTTCAGTCTCGCGCACGCGCAGGCGCGCGATGCCGTGCATGCGGCGCTGCACTCTGCTTCGTTTGCGCAGCGACTGAAAGATGAATTACCTGTACTCGGCAAGGCTTCGATCGATGTGATTGCGCTGCAGACGAATGCGCATGATCGTACCGCATATCTACGTCAGCCTCATCTAGGCCGGACCCTTGCTGCCGCTTCGTCTCAACTGCTGCAGAGACGCGAGTGTGATCTGGCGATTACGGTAGTAGATGGACTTTCGGCGCTGGCCGTGGAGCGCAATGCGATCGCGGTGCTCGCGCATCTTCTGCCGCTGCTGGCTGCGGAGGAATGGTGTCTTGCTCCAATCACTGTGGTGGAGCAGGGAAGGGTTGGTGTTGGCGATGCTATTGGGCCTTTGCTGGGAGCGAGACTTGGACTGGTGCTGATTGGTGAGAGGCCGGGACTCTCGTCGCCGGATAGTCTCGGAGCGTATCTAACCTGGGAGCCTTGTGCGGAGAGGACGGATGCGGACCGCAATTGTCTGTCGAATATTCGCGAAGGCGGATTATCTCCAGAGAACGCGGCGGCGCGGTTGCATTGGTACCTGCAAGCCGCGCGGACGAGGCAGTACACAGGAGTGTTGCTGAAGGAGGGAGCGCTCGAGCTGGCACCTTCGGCATCAAAAGGGAACTGCTCGTAGCTCCGCTCTCTTTTTGGATCGGCATGTGCATAGGAGGTCCGAACCCTAAATCAGAGAAATGAGTGCTTTGAGGGGAAAAAGGCGCGTGAGGGGAAGCGACCTTCTTTTTGTTAGAGCCGCGCCGCACGACCCACACGTCTAAGAATCTGGAAGGAAATGTGAATGACCAAATATTTGCTGGCTGCCATCCTCCTTATCGCCCCGGTTCTCCCGGCCCAGGAGGGCCCAACCCCAACCCAGGCTCTCATCAATCTGGATTCGAAGAGCCCACAGACACCCACGACGCAGAACATCGCGATCAAGGTAAATAATCGCGACTCTCAGCTCTCAGCCATCGTCCCGGTTCGGCCCAGCGGCGCGCAGGTTGCGCTTCTGATCGACGACGGTCTTCGCGAGAGCGTCGGGCGGCAGATCGGCGATCTGAAAAAATTCATCACGTCACTCCCTCCCGGAACCGAGATCTTTATCGGCTACATGCAGAACGGCCGCGTCCAGCCCGCACAGGACTTCACCACCGACTATGCCGCGGCTGCCAACAGCGTCCGCATCCCGCTTGGGACCGTCGGAATCAGCGCCAGTCCCTACTTCTGCCTCTCCGACTTCGTCAAGAACTGGCCGGCTTCGTCCACCGGCGGAACCCGCAAGGCGCGCTTCGTCATGATGATCACAAACGGCGTCGATCCATACAACGGCAGCACCAGCATCATGAACCAGAATAGCTCCTACGTCCTCGCTGCCATTACTGACGCACAACGGGCCGGGGCAGCGGTCTATTCCATCTACTACACAGATGCAGGCTTCGGTGGCAACCGCGGCAGCCTTTCCGGGCAGAGCTATCTCGCTCAGGTTGCCGACGGCACAGGAGGCCGCGCCTACTTTCAGGGCACGGGAAACCCGGTCTCCATGTCGCCCTTCCTCGACCAGTTCCGCAAAGCTATCGCCGAGACCTACGTTGCGACCTTCAACGCCCCCGGAGGCAAAGACCTCGTGCCCATCAAGGTCTCGACGAAACTTCCAGGTACCAAGCTTCGTGCTCCGCAGGAGGTTCGCCCGGGCAACAGTGTCAATCCGCAGTGATGATGAAGATAAAGATCGGCTGGATCAGCCTAAGCTGACTCCAGCCGACTTGTAGATCGACCGCATATATTCCATATCGCGAAGCCCTTCTTCACCGGGACTCCTCGGAGTTCGGTTCTGGAGAATGCACTCGCTGAAGTGGTCTGCCTCGCGCTCAAACTGCTTGGGGTCTTTTTCGGGATTAACCTCGTCGATCACAACGGGCGGAGCACCCTTTTCCCCGGTCGAATAATTAGCGTGAAGATGCAGCCCGTCGTAGTTGAACGCCGGGCTCATCTCCAGCCAACCCTTGGTGCCGAACACCTTGTAGTAACCCGGCATCTGCGTCCCGTAGGTGCTGCTGCCGGTTGCCAGCACACCAGATGGAAACCGCAGCGTCCACGAGATGTTCTCCTCAACCTCGTCGAACCGACCATCGTGGTCCATCGTCGAGGTGAAGGCCGCAAAATCCACCGGCTCCTCACCTGTTAGATAGCGGCTGGCGTTGAGTACGTAGATACCGACGTCATAGAGGGACCCTGCACCTCCGAGCTTCTTCGTCAGCCGCCACTCGCCCGGCGGACTGTTGAAGCCAAACGCCCCGTTGATGGTGTGTACGTTGCCCAGCGCACCATCCTTGATAAGCTTCACCGCTTTCAGATTCAGTGGTTCGTAGTGCAACCTATACGCGATCATCAGCTTCACGTTCGCAGCCTTGCAGGCCGCGATCATCTGTTCCGCCTCGCTCACGGTTACGCTCATCGGCTTCTCGCACAGCACATGCTTGCCAGCCTTCGCGGACCGTATCGTGTACTCCGCATGCATGCTGTTCGGCAACGCGACGTAGACTGCATCGATTGCCTTGTTCTCGTGGAAGCGGTCCATATCTTCGTAGCTGTAAATCGAACTGGTTGGAACGCCATACTGCGCCGCGATGCGCTCTGCCTTATCTCTGTGCCCGCTCACGAGCCCGGTGATCTTCGAGCTCGACCCCTGCGCCACTCCACGCATGAAGTGGTCTGCGATGCGTCCCAGGCCAATCACGCAGTAGCCAATCTTGCGCTCAGCTTGTGCCTGGGCTCGAACGACAGGGAGTGCGGATGCTGCCAGGCCCATGGCTCCCAGCCTGGAAAACTCGCGTCGCGAAACGATCATTTCCTTATCACCTCAAGGGAAGATGGACAGAACGTCTTAGTCAACGTCCCGAACATCATCTCTCATCGCGGCAATTTGCTCAAACAGCCTGCAGGAATAGGGCGCTCCACGAGGGGTCGAGATACAGCCAGCGCTGTGTGGCAAACCAGCTCGTCGGCAGTTCAGGGACGTGGAGCAGTCCATGCCCTCCGGCACAGATCAACTCGGTTCCATGCCACGCAAGGAAGTTGCGCGACGGCTGTCCGACGCGGGCCGGATGGGTCAAGGTGCAGAGGCAGACCGGACACCGCTTCCGTTGGTCCCTAAGCGCCCAACGAAAGCCGAACAGCGCCATCAGGAACGAGCTGACGATCTGGATATACTCAGCCGTCAATGGACTGGCGGTGGCCGCGTGAGCCAGGTCCAGCGAACCGTAGTAGACCGTAGGCAATATCAGGCTGAACTTCACCGCCAGAAACATCCATCGTCTCAGCCGTATGGACCACGAGACCTGATCTCCCGAGACCGGGTACTCACCGAGAGGCAACGAAGTCGTCGCCGGCAGAGCCAACAGCGCCAGGAGCACTGTAAACACGTATATGCCGAACGGAGCCCGCTCCATTGCGGACACCGCAATGCATGCGTACTCGCTCATGTCACCGTTAGGTTGGGGAGCCGACATCGTCCACCGTTCGCCTAGCCTGAAATTCCTCGCCGAAGGAATCAGCCGCGCCACGACGAAGCCCCGGGAGTTGTCTGTTATCGCCGGCGCGTCGAATCCCGGTTCCAGCAGCCATGCGTCGAACCTGCCTGGGAGTCTCCATTGCTCTTTGCTGACGATGCCAACCAGTCTCGCCTTTCGCAGGCCCACCTCGACCGTGCTGCCAAGCAGATTGGTGTCGCCATGGAAATCCCGTTGCCACACACTCTCGCTCACGAACAGTGTTGGGAATTCTGTCGCATTCGCTATCGCAAGAGACGGCCGAACACCCAGCATCGCGAAGAGATTCGCACTCGCTCGGGCAACCGTCAGTTCTTGCGTGTAGTGCGAGCCAACCAGAACTGGCTTGGTCACCGGCTCATAAAATCCGAACGTTGAGAACATGTGCTGGGATCCGCTCTGCCAGACCCGAAACTGCTTCATTCGGATCAGCGGGACGTTCTGACTGGGCGCGCCCGAGGGCGAGAGGACGACGATCTCCCGCGAGCCTTTATATGGCCACGATTGGGTCACTGTCCGCACATTCGGCAAAAGCCAGGCCGTACTGACGCTGATGGTGACCAGCAGAGCGAGTATTGCCGTGCACGTCATCGCTGATCGCGAAGTCCGGACCGGCCGTGTCACCGCATTCTTCGACTGCCGGCGCACACACCATGCATCCCTGAACGCTCCGAGGCAGAAGACTGTGGCTTGCTTCTCCACTTCGAAGGCGGAACAGCCCTGCTCGCGGAGGGCGCGGCACACGTACCACAACTCGGAGCGCCACTCCTGAAGCCAGTCGCTTCGCTTGCTGCGAAAGACCAGCGAAGATGCGCAGCACAGCATCGTGCATGAGATAGCGCCACATCCAGAGCGAGGTGCTTTCATACGCGCTCCTCCTCGGGGGAGGGGATCAGCTTCACGAGCAATGGATATCGCTTCTGTGAGGCTTCGAGCGTCACCTTCCCGGCCTTCGTCAGCTTGTAATACTTCCTTGGAGGGCGCAGCTCTTTGTCGGCTATTGCCTGCTTCTCCCACTCGGATTTGATCAGGCCATCCCGCTCCAGCCGCCGCATAGCCGGGTAGACGGTTCCGCTTGGCAGGCCAGTCATCTCCATGACGCTGAAGCCGTAGATCGAGCCGGCGTAGATCGCCTGCAGGATCATGGCGGCGGTGTGAGAGAGCTTCGCCTCGGCGCTCATGCGGGTGATTCTACCTATGTAGCAAGCTACTTGACAAGGCGCGAGTAGAATGCTACATAGGGTATGCCGGAACCGGAGGCTAACCGATGCTCGAAGTGCAGAACCTCTCAAAGCGATATCGCGGCATTCCTGCAATCGATGACGTCAATTTCCGCGTCACGCCTGGAGAGGTCGTCGGTTACCTCGGCCCCAATGGCTCGGGAAAATCCACAACAGTCAAGATCATCACCGGCATTCTTCAACCGAACGAAGGGCGCGTACTCTTTGAGGGGAACGACATTCGGGACGATCTGCCTGCGTTTCGCGCCACGCTTGGCTATGTTCCTGAGGAGGCGCACGTCTACACGCACCTCTCCGGGCTGGAATACCTTCAGCTCGTAGGCAGGCTCCGCGGCATCGAAGAGCGGCCGCTGGAAGAGCGCGCCAACCGCCTCATGGAACTTCTCTGGCTGCGTTCCTCGCGCTATTCGCCGCTGTCATCTTACTCGAAGGGCATGAGGCAGCGAGTTCTGCTGGCTGCGTCTCTGTTGCACGATCCCAAACTGCTCATCTTCGACGAGCCGCTCTCCGGCCTCGACGTCATATCGGCTCGTCTCTTCAAGGATCTGCTTCACGAACTGGCCGCGGAGGGCAAGACAATTCTCTACATCTCTCACGTCCTCGAGGTTGTGGAGCAGGTGTGCGATCGCGTTATCGTCATTGCGGAGGGAAAGATTCTCGCGGATGCGCCGCCTTCAGAGCTGGCCAGTCTGATGAAGCTCAATAATCTCGAGAGCGTCTTCGCTCAACTTGTCCGTCAGCAGGACACGCGCTCCATCGCACATGAAGTCGTCGAGGCCATCAGGGTGCCGCATGTTTAGTCTTCGCCGCATACTGCGTGGTCCGGAGCAGAGCGTTCGTTCGCTCGCAGTACAGGCAGGCGATCCAGCTCCGGTTCAACAAAGCACTGTCTTTGAGATATTGACGCGCCATCTGCTGGACAGGCTGGTCAATAACGAAGCTCTCGGTGAAGAGATTCCCACGCGCGTCACTCAACTCGCCTACACGATCGCTCTACCAGGCGTGCTCGTCGCCCTGTACTTGTATGCACCTTACCATCAGCCTCATGCGATTGGTCCGCGGCCAGCATGGCTGCAGATTGCGGATCACTACTTTTACGTGACTTATGCGTTCGTCGTCATGGGCGCGGTCACGGTCTTTGAGTGGGACCTGCTTTTTCCCGACCTTCTGGATGTCTTCGTCCTCACCACGCTCCCCATTCCGCAGCGGCGCCTTCTGCTGGCGCGCCTTCTTGCTCTTGGAATCTTCCTGGGGCTCGTGCTCATCGGAACTAACTTTCTCGGCGCGCTCTTCTTTCCCGCCGTCGCCGATCTGCACCGGATGTGGTGGCACCATCTATTCGCGCACACTCTCGCTGTTGCTGCAGCCGGAGGCTTTGCCGCGGTCTTGTTTGTGGCGCTCCAGGGACTGCTTCTCTGTGTGCTCGGCCGGCGTCTGTTTGCGTGGGTCTCACCCATCGTGCAGGCTCTTTCCATCGTGGCCTTAGTTGCTGTTCTCTTTCTCTTTCCGCTGCTGGCGAGTCATCTGAAACCTCTGCTTGGCTCTGGCAGCGCCGTCGTCAGGTTCTTTCCTCCGCTGTGGTTTCTAGGGCTTTATGAACGCTTGCTGTGGGGGGCAGTGACGCTCCCTATCTTCTCCGAGCTTGCTAAGACTGGCGTCGTTGCAACGGCTGCGGTGCTTATTTTGGCCGTCGGAATGTATCCGTTGGCATACGCCCGGCGCACACGCCACCTGATTGAGGGTGGAGCAACGCGTGATAAGCGGAGCCAGGTAGCCCAGGTCGCCTGCTACGTTCTACACCGCACGTTGCTCCGCTCGCCGCAGCAGCGAGCGATCTTTCACTTCATCAGCCAGACGCTGTTACGTACACAGCGCCTTCATCTGTATCTTTCAATCTATGTCGGGGTCGGCGTGGCACTCTCACTCTCCGGAATTCTGCTGCTGCGCATCAGTCCCGGGCACGTAGGGCTGGCTCTATCGGGATACGGCATCAGAACGGTGCCCCCTATCCTCGCCTTCTTGATTGCGATCGGCCTGCGCACTTCATTCAACGCTCCGATCGGCCGTCAGGGAAGCTGGCTGTTTCACGTGATCCACGGCCATCCGCTTCGTGAGCATCTCCATGCGGTTCAGGTTTGGGTGGCGTTCTTCGTCAGTACAATCGGTCTCGCTGCTGTTGTCTCTCTTTACCTTGTGGCACCACCGGAACTCCGCAATATCCCGTTCTTGTTGACACAACTGCTCGTCGCGTTCGGTCTCTCGGTCTTGCTCGCGGATATCTTTTTTCTCCGCGCGCACGCGATTCCGTTCACTGAGACGCGCCAGCCATCCACGAAGGATCTGCCAATCAGCTTCGTTCGCTACTTTGTCCTCTTTCCGGCCTTTGTTCTGTATGTCGTCGACCGCGAGCTGTGGATTGAAGCCAGCCTCGGTCATCTTATGGCTACAGCGATTCTGCTGGTTGCGACTCACTTCATGCTGCGCTTCGCACGCAGACGGTATTTGCAGCAGCACGATCCCGATGCGATTCCTGCCGATAGTCCGATTGTGCATCGCCTGGGCCTGCAGGAGTACTGAGGTGACCTAAAAAGAAGAACCCCGGATCGCTCCGGGGTTCATAGGTTCCGCAGAAGGGAAGCGGCTTAGTACATGCCGTCCATGCCGCCGTGGTTGTGGCCGCCTGCCGGAGCTTCCTTCTTCTCAGGAATCTCCGAGATCATCGCCTCGGTGGTGAGCATGAGGCCAGCGATCGAAGCTGCATTCTGCAGTGCCGTCCGCGTAACCTTGGTCGGGTCGATGACGCCGGCCTTCACCAGGTCCTCGTAGACGCCCGTAGCGGCGTTGAAGCCGAAGTTAGGCTCCTTCGATTCAAGGATCTTGCCGATCACAACCGCGCCCTCCGCGCCTGTGTTCGAGACGATCATGCGCAGCGGCTCCTCAAGTGCGCGACGGATGATATTTGCGCCGATCTTCTCGTCGCCGTCGAGGCCCTTGAGCACATCGTCCACAGCCGCAGCCGAGCGCACCAGCGCCACGCCGCCTCCTGGAACGATGCCTTCCTCAACCGCAGCGCGGGTTGCGTGCATCGCATCCTCGACACGGGCCTTCTTCTCCTTCATCTCGGTCTCAGTCGCGGCGCCGACCTTGATGACGGCAACGCCGCCAACCAGCTTCGCCAGCCGCTCCTGCAGCTTCTCGCGGTCGTAGTCAGAGGTGGTCTGTTCGACTTGAGAACGAATCTCCTTCACGCGGCCCTCGATCTCCGAGTCCTTGCCGCCGCCGTCCACGATCGTCGTGTTGTCCTTGTCGATCGTCACGCGCTTCGCTGTCCCAAGGTCCTCGATCTTTACGCCCTCGAGCTTGATGCCGAGGTCTTCCGTGATCGCCTTGCCGCCCGTCAGGATCGCGATGTCGCCCAGCATGGCCTTGCGGCGGTCACCGAAGCCGGGAGCCTTGACGGCAGCAACGTTCAGAGTGCCACGCAGCTTGTTGACCACGAGAGTCGCCAGAGCCTCACCGTCCACGTCCTCAGCGATGATCACGAGCGGCTTCGACGTGCGCGCAATCGACTCGAGCAGGGGAAGCAGGTCCTTCATCGACGAAATCTTCTTCTCGTAGATCAGGATGTACGGATTTTCGAGAGAAACCTCCATGCGCTCCGCGTCGGTCACAAAGTAGGGTGAGAGATAGCCGCGGTCGAACTGCATGCCCTCGACCACCTCAAGTTGCGTCTCCATCGTCTTCGACTCTTCGACAGTGATGACACCGTCCTTGCCGACCTTCTTCATCGCCTCGGCAATGATGGTGCCGATCTGCTCGTCCGCGTTGGCCGAGATCGTGCCAACCTGGGCAATCATGTCGCCTGAAACAGGCTTCGACAGCTTGCTCAGAGCGCCGCCCACAGCTACGCCGTTCTCATCGCGCTTGCCCACGATGGCCTCAACGGCCTTGTCGATGCCGCGCTTCAGCGCCATCGGGTTCGCGCCGGCAGCAACCGTCTTCACGCCCTCGCGGTAGATAGCCTGCGCCAGAACGGTCGCGGTGGTGGTGCCGTCGCCGGCGACGTCAGAGGTCTTCGAAGCAACCTCACGCACCATCTGCGCACCCATGTTCTCAAGAGCATTACCCAGCTCGATCTCCTTAGCGACGGTCACGCCGTCCTTGGTGATCGTGGGCGAGCCGAACTTCTTCTCGATGACGACGTTGCGGCCCTTAGGACCGAGCGTCACCTTCACTGCGTCGGCCAGCGTGTTCACTCCACGCAAAATCGCCTGACGCGAATCTTCTCCATGCAGAATCTGCTTTGCCATGTCTTACTCCTGTTATCGGCCTTCAACCGATCGAAAGGTTAGTCAATTCGAAATCTTTGTTATTGCCGCGGAACGGCGTCTGTCGGTACACAGCGCCGAAGTCTTACTTGAGGATGCCGAGGACCTCTTCCTCGCGCATGATCAGGAACTCTTCGCCGTCCAGCTTGATCTCTGTGCCCGAGTACTTGCCGAACAGGATGTTGTCGCCCGCCTTCACGTCCAGCGGAAACACCTTGCCCTCGTCGTTGGACTTGCCCTTTCCGACCGAGATGACCTTGCCCTGCTGCGGCTTTTCCTTGGCCGAGTCCGGAATGATGATGCCGCCACGAGTAACCTCGCCCTCTTCGATCCGCTGAACCAGAATGCGGTCGTGCAGCGGTGTAAACGATGTCTTCGCCATTGTTTCCTTCTCCTTAGTGCGATTGTTGGCGGACGAATCTCGCTCGCCCGCTTATTACTTGCGCAGCTTCACCGTCCGGTAGGTCCGGCGGAAACGCCGCACAAAAGTAGGGTGGATCTGACCTGAACTGCTCCTGCCGGGGCCCGTTGAAGCGGTCTCGACAGGCGAGTTAGCACTCAAGCCCTCCGATTGCTAACGATAGGGTAGGCTGCAGCCGTCTGTCAACCCGGCCATGTGAAATGTGAGTGAAACTCGCGCAGCTTTTTGCGTATCAAAGGATAAAGCTTATCCATTTGGACCTAACACCCCATTTAGCAGCTATTTGCGGCCCAAGCCCCCGACACCAGAGACTGCAAGCCGTGGTAAAAGCTATCGCCTGGCTAGGATCATCCGAGGCCTGTTTCGACATTCAAAATTCAAGTTGGCCCGCAGCTTGTCGGCAGCCAGCAAGGCCAGGTGCGACAGGAGCGTGAGGCAAACCAGATGCAGATTGCACGTTTCGTGCGCTTCGACGGCACCTAGATTCTGCCCGATGGCACCGCCAGACTCTACGCCAAAGGACTTGTGGGCGCCTCAGAATATGCAGTGGGTCAGCGTCCCGCTGGAACAGAGTATGGACTATCACATCGATGCGAAGTTCACCGATGAAGAGGGAAGCGGCAAACGCGTGGAACGCCGCCCATGCGTGGTCACGTTCACTAGAGCGAAGTAGAGACCGGGGGCAAGGATAGACGGTCTCCATATGTCTTGCGGCGGCGTAAAATGGTGGTATGCGCTGCACTCGACTCATCGGCTTGTCTCTTGTCTTCATCTGTAGTTTTCTTGTGGCCTCTCCTCTTGCGCTGCTGGGCCAGAGCGACTCCACCACGCACCACGGCCGCAAGTACAAGCCGCCACCACCGACCTCTCACATTGAGGTGCAGGTCACCAAGAGGTTCAACGGCAAGCCCATCATGAACGCGGCCGTCGTCTTCAATCCGTCCACAAAGGACGGCAAGGACCTGGGCAGCCTCGAGGTGAAGACTGATCCGGAAGGGAAGGCCACCGTCGACATCATCCCCACGGGCAGCATCGTTCGCGTCCAGGTCATCGCCAACGGCTTCGCGACGTTTGCGGAGGACTACAAGATCAACGAGTCCAGCAAGGAGATCGCAGTAGCCCTTCTGCGTCCGCAGGAGCAGGTCTCTTCCTACGAGGACAACTCTGGCAAGGCCGCCACCCGCAAACCGGGTGTGCAGGAACCTAATCACCCCACAACACCGCCGCCAGCCGCGAAGCCCACAGACAAGCCGTCGTCCTCGACCACGACGCCGCCTGCGCAGAACGCGCCAAACCATTAGCGGCATGGGAAGGCCGCTGGCAGGCAAGATAGCACTCGTCACAGGCGCGGCCAAACGCATCGGCCGCGCCATCGCTCTTGCGCTGGCGGAGAGCGGCGCTGACGTGGCCATTACCTATCTGGGCTCTCAGGCCGAGGCCGAGCAGACCGTCCGTGACCTTGCCGTCTTCGACGTTGATGCATTTGCCGTCCGGTGCGATCTCCGCGATCCGCTCGCCATCGAGCAGGCAGTCCTAGCCGTCGTCGAGGAGTTCGGCCGGATCGACATCCTCGTCAATAATGCGGGCGTCTTTGAATCCGCGGCCCTCGAGCAGATTACCGTTGAGCAGTGGGACGCCATGTTTGCCACGAATACTCGCGCGCCGTTTCTGGTTGCGCGCGCTGCTTATCCCCACCTGCGCGCAGCCTCAGGCCGCATCATCAACATCGGCTCGCTCGGCGGCTCACACCCGTGGGCCACACATGGCCACTACTGCACCTCGAAGGCTGCGCTGCACATGCTCTCGCAGACCATGGCCAAGGCATGGGCGCCTCACATCAGCGTCAACTGCATTGCGCCGGGAATGATTGTGCAGGGGGAGATCGAAGAGTCTTATCAGCACTTCGCCGAAAAGACCCCGATGCGCCGCAATGGGACTGCCGGCGACGTCGCTGCGGCGGCAGTCTTCTTTGCTATGGCTCCCACCTTCATCACCGGTCAAGTCCTGACGGTGGATGGGGGATTGGGGCTCTAACGTATTTTGTTACCGGCTCACAAGCCTCTGCCACCAGCTCTTGGGCTTCATATCGTCGTAGAGATCGAGTGGCTCCGGCTGCGGAGCCATGGGCTTGCCCAGAAATGCGGCAAGCGGATTCGAGACGAAGAGCAGATGCGCATACTCGGGACCGTACTTCTCAGCTACGGCATCAAAGGCAGCCTTCATCTTTGGCGGCCTCGAGCCTGTATTGTGCGCATCTGTGGCGACGAAGTGGACCCACCGCTTGGCGAGCAGTTCATGCGCCATCCGCTCAGCCTTCTTGCCCATCCGGCCCATGATCGATCCCGCCGTAATCTGCACCAGCACGCCGCCTCGCAGCCAGTCGTTGAGCCGTGAAGAGTCGGCTTGCAGAGTCGCATTCCGCTCAGGATGCGTCAGAATGGGATTCAATCCCTCAAGCTGGAGTTGGTAGAAGACTTCGGTCAGTCCTGGCGAAACGCCGTAGTCGGGGATCTCAACCAGCAGGTAGCCGAGCCCATTGATGCTGAACCGCGCAGGATCGCTCTTCGCCTCCTGGATGTTGTCATAAGACATATGGAAGTCGCAGCCACGGCCGAGCTTCAGGTCTAGCCGCTCGTCGTCGATCATCTGCTGCAACTCTGCGATCTTTGCGTCAATCACCGACGGAACATAGACATACTGCTCGTTCGAGTGGGGAGTGCATGCGATGTGGGTGATGCCGTCGGCAGCTGCCATCCGAGCCATCTCGAGCGAGGTCTCAAGGCTCGTAGCACCATCGTCCAGGCCCCACAGAATGTGGTGGTGAATATCAATCATTGCGTCGTTAGCCTATCACCCGGCGGATGGGATACGAGACGAAACCGGAAGAGGGAACCTTCTGCGCCGTCGCCAGCGACTCGACCATCGCCTTGAACAGGAGAAGACCATCGGCCGATCCCAGCAGAGTCTCGCTGGAGCGGTCGGGATGGGGCATCATTCCCAGAACATTGCGACCCTCATTCAGGACTCCGGCGATGTTTTCCAGCGACCCGTTTGGGTTCGCGGCCTTTGTCACCTCGCCGGAGGGAGTGGCATACCGGAAGGCGATCCTGTGCTCAGCCTTCAGCCTCGCCAGTGTCTCGTCATCGCAGAAATAGTTGCCTTCCATATGCCCGATGGGCATCTGGAGCACCTGGCCTTTCATGAGGCCGTGCGTAAAGGGCGACTCAGTCGTCTCGGTCCTCAGATGCACCTGCTTGCAGATGTAGTGCTGGCCGGCGTTCCGCATCAGCGCACCAGGAAGCAGCCCAGCCTCGCAGAGAATCTGGAAGCCATTGCAGATTCCCAGCACCAGACCGCCGTTTTTCGCAAACTTTGCGACAGACTGCATCACTGGAGCAAACTTCGCGATGGCTCCTGTGCGCAGATAGTCTCCATAAGCAAATCCTCCCGGAACCAGGATGGCATCGCAGCCCTCAAGGTCTTCTGAAGCGTGCCAGAGGAAGGTCACCGGCTGGTGCGCCAGTGCGTCAATTACGTGATAGGTATCGTGATCGCAGTTGGAGCCTGGAAAGACCAGAACGCCGAATTTCATGACTTAAGGATACCACTCGCTTACGCCACAGCCGTGCTGTCCAGGCAGGTACATAGACCGCGTAACCGCGCGGCGGAGCAGGGAATTCAGCGTTCCTCTCAGCGTCTGTCGTGCGTATCGTGCCCGTCCCACCCCCA
Source organism: uncultured Acidobacteriaceae bacterium (assembly GCA_963741395.1). Taxonomy (GTDB): domain Bacteria; phylum Acidobacteriota; class Terriglobia; order Terriglobales; family Acidobacteriaceae; genus Edaphobacter. The sequence continues at coordinate 181,228 of CAVUHV010000004.1, read as the reverse complement.
GGCTTGAACCTCTGATTTGGCCACTGCGTCTTAGCCGAAGTCCGGACCACTTGTCTCCCAGATAGCGGGTGTGATGCGCGATAGCATAAGCAGGTCGGCATGAACCTGGGAAACGGCAAACCCGCAACGCACCTTAGGACCGCCGGACGAGCGCTCGCCGCCTGGTGGCGCGCAGCGACGCTCGATGCACTCATCGTCGGCGTGCTGTGGCTCATCGGCCTTGAACTCATCCGTGTGCCGCTGGCGCCAATGTGGGCTGTCCTCGGCGGCCTGTTGCAGATTATCCCGACCTTCGGTGCGATGATTGCGTTGATTGGCCCGATTATCTCCGTAGCGGTCACGGGGCACGATGAATGGCGGCTCGGCCTCGTCCTCGGACTCTATGGACTCATCGCGATTCTAGAGGGCCTCGTCATCGGTCCTTACGTGCTGCATCGGAAGACGCGCGTCCCGTGGTGGGCGGCGTTCTTCGGTCCGATTCTGTTGGGAATCCTCATCCCGTTCTGGGGAGTGCTCTTCGCGCCGCCCCTTCTCGCTGTGATCTTCGCGCTTCTCGACGATCCGTCCTCAAAGAACCCACCTCAGCCGCCGAGCTTGTAGCGCGTCTCGGCCACCCGGTACAACGGTCGCCACACGAGGCGGTTGATGGTTACGACCATCATGGCCATCACAATCGTTGCCATGAGAAGTATCTGGAACTGTCCGCTGTCAGATGCTGCACTGATCACCGCGCCAAGCCCCACTGTTTGCAGAGTCTCGTTCTTCAGCCGGAAGTACTCAGCGATGATGCTCGCGTTCCACGCCCCGCCTGAGGCAGTTACCAGGCCCGTGATCAGGTAAGGAAAGATTCCCGGCAGGATAACGGTCTTCCAGCGCTGCACCGTACTGAAGTGGAACAGCGTTGCCACCTCGCGAAGATCGGACGGAATCGCCATCGCTCCGGCAATGACATTGAACAGGATGTACCACTGGGTTCCTAGCAGCATCAGGGCGATTGACCCGATGCCCAGTCCGCCGCCCAACCGTACCAGCGCCAGCAGCAGGACAGGGAATAGCGCCGTCGCCGGCACTGAGGCAGCAATCTGCGCCAGAGGCTGAGCGATGCGTGCAAGCCGCGGGTGAAGTCCGATGGCGACGCCGGCCGGAATCGTCCATGCCGAGGCCAGCAGCAGTGCAGCGTTGACCCGTAAGAATGTCGCCAGCGCGCCCTTCATGATTCCGTCGAACTGAGCACGTTGCACTTGTCGCAGCAATGACAGCGCATGGAATGCCGCATACACAACACCGAAGCCGATCGCAAAAATAATGCACCAGCGCAGCACGATTCCCAGCTTGCTGTCCTCGTGCACGGTGCCGACCTTTGTTTGCGCGGCCTGCTTCGCAATTTGCTGCTGACGTCCTTGTGCGAAAAACTGGCTGATGCCTTCACCCAAAGGCTCTATCGTACGGTGACGCAGCGTTCGCAGCCCGCGCGAGTGTTGTAGCAAGTGCAGCAGCGGGGAAGTGACGCGGTTCGAACCGTGCCCCTGCTCAAATTTGAACTTGTCGCTCCACGCGATCACCGGCCGCCAGATCAGTTGGTCTGTCGCGACGATGATGGCGATCATCGTCACAAGCCCCCACGTAATTGCCTTCAGGTCGCCCAGTCCGGCAGCCGTCTGCAGATACGAGCCCAGCCCGGGCAGGCGAAAGTCCCGACTCCCCAGGACGAACATCTCGCAGGCCATCAGGAAGAACCATCCCCCCGCCACCGAGACCATCGAGTTCCACACCAGGCCAATCGCTGAATACGGCAACTCCAGCTGCACCAGCCGCTGCCATCGCGAAAATTTGTAGATCCCCGAGGCCTCCATCAGCTCGCGAGGAATACTCTTCAGCGAGGAATAGAAGCTGAACGCCATATTCCACACCTGGCCGGTGAAGATAAGCAGAATCGCTCCCATCTCGACACCGATCTGGCGCGTCGGGAAGAGAGCGACCATCGCCAGCATCACTCCGGGAAGGAAGCTCAGTACCGGGATCGACTGCAGAATGTCGAGGCCCGCGATCATCAGCGGCTCGATTCGCTTGTTGTAAGCGGCCAGATATCCGTATCCAATCGCGAACAACAGGCTGAGAAGATATGCCAGCCCAATACGTACCACCGAATAGAAGGCATATAAGGGCAATGCGCGAGGGCTCAGCGAGATGACGATCTCCGGTACCGGATGCCCAAACCAGTACTTTGCAATCTGTACGACCGCATAAAAGCAAGCCAGAGCGATCGCGGCCACGCACAGGTCCAGCACAACCGGCCAGGTACGCTTGAGCACCTGCGTCCGGGCGAGTATCTCCCGGCCGGGGATATTGCTGAAGTCGACAGGCAGATTCATCGCGTCTCTGCCTCTTCCTTTGTCGCGGGCTCCGACTCAGGGTGCAGTTTTGCCGGCTGGATGAACCTGCGCCGCGACGCATCGTAGTCGAAGAGCTCCGCATACCGCCCCCAGTTGATCGCGGTCTCCAGTTGACGCAGCGTCTCTTCTTCGCTGAACTGCTCGTCCAGCATGTCGTGGAAGAACTCCTCCGGCACTGACTTGTCGCTCTTTGCCTCGATCGCTCTCACGATCTGTCGCAGCAGCAGCACGTTGTCGACAGCCGCCTTCCGGAAGAGCTCCTTCTGGCGCAGAATCTCCGAGTTCGCGTACTCTGCCCCGGTAGGAGTGATCGCCGCGTCACCTTCGGTGACCGTCAGAAAGCCCAGCAACTGCGCCGCGTCCACAATCGGCAGCAGGTCGTCGATCTCGAAGGCCAAATCGTCAGCCAGCCGATAGATGTCGTCCTTGCCATTGTGGTCAAGGAGCAACTCCAGCAGGCCTGCGATGCCTCCTGGGCGTGCATGCGGAAGCATCTGATAGTGCATCGACCGCTGATCGCGAACCGGCTTTCCCGCTGGCGTCTGCGGGAGCGCAGGAGGCTGGGCATCCGGCTGCGTCAGCACCTTGTAGATGTAATCCACCAGTTGAGTGAATGCCGTACTCTTGCGATCACGCGGATGAGGAATCGCCACCCTGAAGTCCGTTCGCACGTGACCCGGATTCCGCCCCAGGACGATAATCCGGTCGGCCAGCAGCACCGCCTCTTCGATGTTGTGCGTCACAAGAAAGATCGCCTTGGTGGGGATCGTCTTGTTCTGCCACAACTCGAGCAGTTCGCTGCGCAGGTTCTCGGCCGTCAGCACGTCAAGCGCAGAGAAAGGCTCGTCCATGAACAAGACCTCCGGCTCGACGACCAGGGCCCGGGCAAAGCCGACCCGCTGCCGCATACCGCCCGAAAGCTCCTTCGGATATGCCGCCTGAAAACCGTCCAGACCTACGGTGTCGAGGATCTTCAGCGATCTCTTGCGCCTTTCGGCGGGATCAAGGCCTCGCGCCTTCAGTGGGGCCTCCACGTTCTCAAAGACTGTCAACCACGGAAACAGCGCGAAGCTTTGGAAGACAATCGAGACGTGGACGTCTGCCGTGCTGATCGGCTTCTCATGCCAGTACACCTCGCCGGCCGAGGGCTTCGACAGCCCTGTGAGCATCCGCAGTAGAGTCGATTTTCCTGATCCCGAGGGCCCCAAAAGGGCTACAATTTCGCCTTCGGTTATGGAAAGGTCCGTCGGCGAGATTACCTGGATCCGGTTTTCGCTCGGCTGAGCGTAATATTTCTCCACCCGTTCGGCGCGTATGATCGTTGTCGGCGTCGCAGTCTGCATCGGTCGCTCTTCGTCGTATCTGTTGAAATTGTGGTTAGTTGGGCTGTCCGCCTGCTATGCGGTCAGCGTATCATTACATCGTAGGTGAAAAGGTAAATTCCAGAGCGGACGGGGTACGCCAGATCTCTTCGGCCCGTAAGTCAAAATTTCTACACTTGTACGATCTCTTTTTCGGGGAAACGAAGAATGGCAGAGACAACAACGGCGGCAACAAAGCCCAAAGTGCTTGTCGCCGACGACGAGCAAGTAATCGCCAATACTCTGGCAATCATTTTGAATCAGGCTGGTTTTGAGGCACGAGCCGTTTTTAGCGGAGAAAAAGCGGTTGAGCTGCTCGATAGTTTTCAGCCTGACATGCTTATCAGCGATGTCATCATGACTGGTATGACCGGCATTGAGGCCGCAATCATCACTCGCGCAAAGCTTCCAAAGTGCAAGGTTCTTCTGTTCTCAGGTCAGGCCGCGACTGCGGATCTTCTTGAGAAGGCACGGGAGCAAGGGCACGAGTTTGAAATTCTGGCTAAACCAGTACACCCCACCGACCTGCTAAGCAAACTACGCAGCTGATTGGCTAGCTTGATAGTCGCCAAGCCTTTCGAAGGCATCCCGTCATCCTCTACATCAGGTCAGGGCCGCAAATGACAGACGCTTATCTCGATAATGGACGACGGCGCTCTTTGACCTTGGCTGCCGGAACCCCGGCATAAACTGTCCAGGGCTCAAGGCTCCGTGTCGCCACTGAACCGAGGCCCAGCACTGCACCTTCTCCGACGTCGACCCCCGGAGCGACTGAAGCCCGGGCACAGATCCAACTGTAGTCACCGAAGCTCATCGAGTAGGCGATGAGCGGAAACGCCGGGTCGTCGTAGTCATGGGTTGCGCCGCAGATGTATGCCTGCTGCGAAAGAATGGCGTGCGACCCAAAACGGATCGGCGCCGGGTTATAGATCTCAACGCCGTCGGCCGCCGAGACCTGGTCAGCGCAGATCAGGTTCCACGGTGCCCATACCCGCGAGCCCGGGTAAAAGTGGCAACGCGGCCCCATCTGTGCCCCAAAGGACCGCAGCAGCAGAGCTCTCCAGGCGTGCAGTGGACGGGGCGACCACCGGTAGAGGAGCGCCCAGCAGACGTTCCACAACTGCCGCCGCAACCGGTTGCCGAGCGAAAACGCCGGGCGCAGATAAGCATCGGCGGCGCTATCGGCGGAGATGTGCTCGGCTGCATTGTAGTGGACCTGCTTTGGCATGCCTGTGTTTGTCTCCTCGTACGGCACTCACTTGCTGGAATGCGTGGCCGTCTCAAACAGCCGGATGATCGCCTTTGCATTTTCACGCATATCATATCGGCGGTGGAAGCACTCAATCGCTCGTTGCGACATCGCAACGCGTTCTTCCTTGGGCAGGGCGATCCATCGCCTTAGCAGGTTGACGGTACCATTTTGCGTATCCAGCTCCATCAGACCGGCTCTATCTTCAACGATGTCCTCAGCGATGTTCACCTTGTCGGCCAGCAGCACCGGAGTTCCGCAACCCAGTGCCTCGGCTACAGCAATTCCGAAGTTCTCCTGGTGCGAAGGCAGAACGAATGCTTCGGATGCGAAAAATGAGCCCCACTTGGCATCGCCGGTCAACATTCCCGGCCAGTGAACCCGATCGGCGATCCCTATCCTTTCGGCTATCTCTTTCAGTTCTGTACTCCAGAGCTGCTGATCCGGACCGGCCATCACGAGTTCGAGCTCCGGGTCCTGATGAGCCACTTGTCCGAACGCATTGATCAAAAGATCACAACCTTTTTTCCTGTGAATGCGGCCCAGAAAGAGCAGGAAGCGCTTGCCTCTCACGGCCGGGCATCGCGCATAGAAAGCGTCTCTCAAGCGGTCTGAGTCTTGAGGTGGGCCGCTCGCGCCATATGGCACCACATATGGGTTCCACTTGTGAAGCCAGAAGCTTTGTTCCGCGAGCCTCTTCTCTGCCTTCGACGTAAACAGCACACGGTACGCATCGCGCAGGACGCGGTACTCAGCCGGAACCCAGTAGAGCCATTTCTTGATGTGTTTCAGCGGAAACGCGTACTTGAAGTACGGATCGAGCATTCCGTGCGTGAAAACAACATAGGGAGTGTTGCCTGCCAGCGCGCGCCAGGCCGCATATCCGCAGTATTGCCATAAGCCATTTACCACGACGCCGTCGAATCGGCTGCGGTTGGCCCTAAGCCACGGCAGAAGCTTCGAGTTAAAGCCGTATTTGGTGCTGGTTGGCCCCAATGCATGCACGGGGAAGTCGATCTTCTGAAGATAGGGTGCCTTCGGGTCGTCCAGTGTCACCACCTCGCCCGTATAGCCGATCGGCCCAAAGCTCAGCAATACTCGCACCGATTCGGTCGGGCCGCCTGCCTCTGGATTGAGTGTTCCAATAATGTGCAAAATTCGCATCAGTGTTCGTCCTTGAGCATATCAACCGGTCCCTCCGGCTGAGACGCGTTCAGGGGTACATCTTTCGTGTCACTGCGCTCAGCGCCTGTCGCAGCCCGCAAATGTCTTTCTCAAAACCCCAGCTCTGAATTCGTCTAAGACCGTTCCGCCCCATCTCCACCGCGGTTTCAGGCGTTGCAAGAACCCGTCGCAGTGCGGCCGTCAGCGCACCCACGTCGCCGACAGGGAAGACACAGCCTTCCACGCCATCCCTTATAAGGTCTGGCTGGCAGCCGACATCGTCGGAGACGATGACTGCCCGGCCGGCGTTCATGACCTCATTGACGATAAGCCCCCACGGCTCATGCTGTGATGGCAGCACAAAGACCGTCGCCAGGTCGAAGAAGCGCGGCAGCTCAGACTGATTTCTGAAGCCGCAAAAACGTACTCCGCTCAACTCGCGTTCCGCTGCCCTTCGCTCCAACTCCGCTCGCTCCTCACCGTCCCCGATGATGACCAGATACGGGAGCGGTTCTACGCTGACCTCAGACGACAGGTTCCCATATGCCTCCAGCAGATCCGCGCAACGCTTGCGGCTCTGCAGTTTGGAAGCAAAGAGGATGACCGGGCGAGCCGGATCCAGGTTCAGTTCTTCCTGCAGCGCGCATCGGCCCGCCCGTGCTTCAAGACTCTTCCCCCGAAAGTAGTCGTTGTCCACGGCATAGGGCATCAGAAACATCGGAAAGTCATGGCCAAGGTAGTGCTGCCAGTACTCCCTGTTGAGAGTGCCAATTGGCAGAACAGCGTCCACGAACTGCTCGAGCATCTTGAAAAACAGGTCCTTCGCAGCCAGCTTCGTCCCTGTACGAGCCCGATCTCCCAGCCACGATTCCGCACGCAGCAGTACGGGAATGCCGAGCGATTTGGCTGCGATGATCCCGTGGATGGCATTCACGGTGGAGTAGCCATGCACCCAGAGCGCATCAAATGCGGCCGCACCTCCCTGGCCGCGCAGGCGGCTCGCGATGCCATAGTTCAGCGGACTGGTCACCGATGTTGTATTGGTATCGTGCAGCTTCGGGAGAAACTCATGGCGATAGCCATCCAGCAGGGGAATATCCCACTTCACGCCCACGCCAAAGCCTTCGTCCTTATAGCCTCTGACCGAAAAATCGGAGCCGAAGAATACGGTCAGATCAATATCGGGCTCCTTGGCGATGCGGCGGAGCAACGGTGCCTGATATTGAATCGGGTGGCTGACCAGATAGGCGAGACGGACGGTCTTATTCAGGCCTGTAGTTTCCCGGGGAGGAGAAGCCATATATCGTCTGCGGTCCTCTTGCAAAAATTGCAGAATGCTCATCCAATCGCGCCGTCAGAGGTTTCCGGCAGCAAAGATGAGGAGGGAAGCAATACCGAGCACGGTTGAAATTCCGCCAGATTTGATGGCACTCTTCACCGCATCGGATGGCAGGAAGACAATGTCGTCGGCTTGTAAGACCGGATCAGGATCCTTGCCGTTGATAATCCGCTTGATGTTGAGCTTGACGACCGTTCGATTCGTCCCCACCGTGCGGATCAGCCTCAGGTCGGCACTCTTGCCTTCAAATCCCGGGCCGCCGGCGAGAGCAGCGACCTGCATCATCGTTAAAGGGGTGTTCTGGTTCAGAGCGAATGCGCCCTGGCCTTTGAATGCTCCGAGGACATATACCAGGCCGACCCGCGGAACAACGATCGTGTCTTTTGCAAATATAGGGACGTTTGCCAGTTTGCTATGCGCAGGGTCAGTCCCCAGATCGATAACAATTGGCTGATCAACACCGGGGCGGTTGATTGTGATCAGATGACTCGCAGTGTTAGGCAGGCCTCCCGCCAACGCAAGCACGTCAAACAGACGTCGCTGACCAACAATGGGAACGACTGAATGCAGTTCTCCCGTCACCGTAGCCACTTGGTTCGGCGATTCCATGAGCTGGATGGTGACCTGCGGATTGCGATACATCCCTGCGTTTACAAGCCGCTCAGCGATTCGTCTCTCAGCGTCATGGAGAGTCACGTCCTGAACGGGCATCGTACCGACGAGCGGCAGTTGAATCACGCCATCAATGCTTACTCGGACGGTTGGGTTGTAATCAGGCGCATCGTAGATGTGGACCGAAATCAGGTCTCCGGGGCCTAGTCGGATCTCGCGGGCTGCGGGATAGAGAATTGCCGGATCGGTAGTCGGAGTCAATGGTGTATTCACCGGAGTGGACGCACCCAGCGCCGGCCCGCTGAACTGCCCCCTCGCCTGACTGCATGAAAACGAAAACAGGAGCAGGAGAGAGATGTAGAGAAGCGCCCGGAGCGAACCGTCAACCGTTCGCCGGCGCCGGTCACCGTCGGGGAGGCGCTGGTCTTTCAGTCTCATCAACGGGTCTCCTTTTCTACCTGATCTTCGGCCTTCGCTTGCGACTCCCAGCTCTGCGAGTCAACACTGGAATACGAGTATCCTGAGTAGCCGTAATATCCGTAATACTCAGGCGAATTCAGGTCCACGGCATTGAGCACGATGCCCATGACCGGCGCACCGGCGCGAAGCAGAAGATCGCGGGTCCTGCGGACCACGTGTTTGCTCGATTTTGCGTGCCGGATTACCAGGACCACAGCGTCGACCTCCCGTGACAGGATCACGCCATCGGTGACCGACAGGACCGGCGGCGAATCAATGACCACGTGAGTATAAATTTCACGGCAATGATCGAGCAGGTCCCTCATCGCCTGAGAGCTGAGCATCTCGGTCGGGAACGGCGGAATCGGCCCACTCGGCAACACATCCAGATTTGGAATCTCAGGAATGTGCTGCGCACTATTCTCCAGAGTCGTGGCGCCTGTCAACACAGTTGTCAAACCAATTTTGCCATTGAGCCCAAATCGATGGTGAATTGCAGGACGGCGCAGGTCGGCATCGATCAACAGCACCTTGGCGGCGCCCTGCGCAAGCACGCAAGCCAGATTTGTCGCGGCCGTTGTCTTGCCTTCTGACATTGTCGCACTGGTAAGCAAAATCAACTTCGGAGGATGTCCGGCCGTCGACAGCAGAAGCGCCGTCCGCAGGGAACGAAACGCTTCTGCGAACTGAGACTTAGGTTGTGTGAGAACCGTGATATTGCGTTGTGCGATCGACATCTGGGCGTCCTGTTCACCCGGGGAACGACGTGAGCGCGGGATAATCGCCAGCGAAGGCAGCTCCGTGATGCTTTCAATCTCGGCGACGCGCCGCAGTCCCGTGTCGAGACTCTCCATCAGGAATGCCACCACGATGCCGCCCAGCAGCCCGAAGAGCGTCATTGTCAGCACAATCCTCGATTTAGGCTTCAGCATCGGTTCAGCAGGGAGCATGGCCTGGTCGACGACGTCGATTTCCAGCGATTCAAGGCCCGCCTGCACGCCAGCGGTTCGCAGCCGCTGCAGCAGTCCTTCGTACAGGGCCCGGCTCGATTCGAACTCTCGTTGCCGCAGTGTGTACTCTACGAGATCGTCACGTAGCTTGTAGGCCGCCGCCTTCTGTGCCTCCAGAGCGGCTGAGGTCTGCTCTTCATTGGTGCGTGCTACCAGATAGTTCTGCTTCGCCTGCAGCAGAAGCCGGTTCTGCTCGTTATCGATCTCCCGCGCAAGTTCATCGATCTGTGCCTTCAGCGCCTTGGCCTGCGGATGGTTCGGGCCAAGCGTCGACTGCATTTGCGCGTAGTTTGCTTTTGCCACCGCGATCTGGCTGCGAAGAGCATTCAACTCTCCCGGCATGGTGCCGGGAGTCGTCTCGATGGAACCCTCAATCGAATTTGGATCCATGCCGCTCAGCATCCGATAGCGTGACTCGGCGATGATCCGGTTCAGATGAGCATCATTGGCTGCCTTCGATAGGTCTTCAAGCGCGGAGCTGATCTGGTTATGATTTGGATCAAACCCCAGGATTCCCAGGCGACGCTGCAGGTCCATCATCTGCTCCTGCGAGGTCTGGACCTGTTGCTTCAGATCGTCGAGCTGACTTGAAAGCCAATTGGAGACTCTCTGGGTGGAAGCAAATCGTGTCTCGTAACTCCTCTGGATGTACGCCGAGATGACCTTATTGACGATATCCTCAGCCAGCTTTGGATTAGTGCTGTCGTAGCTGATGCGCATGATATCGGTCTTTGCAACCACGGAAATATGCAGGTTGCTCTGTAGCCTGTGGACGGTCGATTGCCGCACCTTGGGTTCGTCAAGCGAAGAGTGTGGTACTGGGCCGGTGACGCCGAGAAACTCAGGGTTGTTGCACAGGTTCATCTCGCGGGCAACAGTCAGCATCAGCGTGTCGCTTTGCAGAATCGCGACCTCGGTCTGCATTCTCGATGTAGCGTCGCCGCTATAGCCTTGGATCGCAGTGACGCGATACTCGTTGGAAGACCCGGATCGTACCTGGATTCGCCCAAACGCCTCATAAATTCTCGGTTGATTTAATGCCTGATAGAGACCGTAAAGCAGCCCCAGGATAAAGCCGATAATCACAACCAAGCGCCGTTTGCGCAGTGTAATCAGCGCCTCCGACAAAGTTGTATCGGCAATGGCCGTACTCAATCCTGCCTGATTCAGTTCAGGGGAGCCCATCCCGGGCGGTGTCTGCGAGCTTTCGAAACCCATTATCCTTAGTCTACTAGACCATCCTTGCCGATGAGACAGAGAATCATCCGGGCACCCTCCATGTAATCTTCAGTTTCCAGAAGGCGGTAAAGCCGGTATTCTCAATAACGGCGGGCAGCCGGAGTAGACGGTCACCCCAACACACCTTCTATGAACAAAAGTATTCGAATCGCTGTTGTCGGATCGGGATATGTCGGCCTCGTGGCCGCTGTTTGCTTTGCTGAGATGGGCCATGACGTTATCTGCGTGGACAACGACGAGCGCAAGGTCGCTGCCTTGCAGAACGGCGATAACCTGATTCATGAGAGCTTCCTTCCCGAGCTGCTCGATCGCCACCGCAACACAAAGGTTCGATTCACGACCGATCTGGCCGAGGCGACCCGCGACAGCGAGGCAGTTTTCATCGCCGTCGGAACGCCTCAGAGCGAGAATGGAGATGCGGATCTCTCTTACGTCGAGGCAGTCGCCTGCGAGATTGCCCGCTCCCTGACCTCATACAAGGTCATCGTCGAAAAAAGCACAGTGCCCGTCTATACCAACGAGTGGATCAGTAGGGCCATGGAGCGTAACGGGGTGGCCCGGGACCTGTTCGACGTTGTTTCCAACCCCGAGTTCCTTCGCGAGGGAACTGCTGTCGCCGACTTCCTGCACCCCGATCGCATTGTCGTCGGTGCAGACAGCGAGCGCGCCACCGCCATACTCAAAGACATCTACCTTCCTCTCACCACGGGTAGTTACTACACCAAGGCCGATGCCATTCCCGGTTTCTGCAGTGTTGACGAGGCCCCTCCGCTGCTTGTGACTTCTACTAAGAGTGCCGAGATCATCAAACACGCCTCAAACGCCTTCCTTGCGCTCAAGATCTCCTTCATTAACGCGGTTTCCAACCTGTGCGAGGCGACCAACGCCAATGTCGAGCAGGTCGCGCAGGGCATGGGACTTGATAGCCGTATCGGCCCCCGTTTTCTTCGGCCCGGTATCGGCTACGGCGGGTCCTGTTTTCCCAAAGATGTCGCTGCCTTTCGCTCTGTCGCCGAGCAAATGGGGATTGACTTCAGCCTCCTCACCGAGGTGGAGAAGATCAACACCCAGCAGAAGAAGCGCTTCGTCAGCAAAGTTCGCTCAGCTCTTTGGACCCTCCGCGGAAAGCGCCTCGGAGTCCTTGGGCTTGCCTTCAAGGGAGAGACCGACGATATCCGCGAGTCACCTGCCATTGAGATCGTCCGGATGCTACTCGCCGAGGGGTGTTACATTGCGGCCTATGACCCCGCTGCAATGAAGCGAACAGAAGAAGTGCTGCCCCCCGGTACGAACCTTCGCTATGTCGAAGACTCTTACGCCGCTGCCGAAGACGCCGATGCGCTGCTCATCCTCACGGAGTGGCAGGAGTTCGCCGCTCTCGACCTCACACGGCTCAATCATGCGCTCCGCTATCCCATCATCATTGATGGCCGCAACCTCTACGATCCTCGCCTCATGGCAGAGCAAGGGTTCACATACATTAGTACAGGCAGGCCTGGAGTGTACCCGGTGCGTAACCTTGCTCCGGTGCACGGCTAGATCTCGAAAGGGGGCCAACCCCCGAAGCCTCATCAAGGCTGGGACGACTGAAAATCTTCGTCCGTTGGTCCGGCCCATCGCGTAAAAGACTGGAAAGGTTTAGATGACGTCAAAGAAAATCCTTGTTACCGGCGCTGCCGGCTTCCTGGGTTCGCATCTCTGTGATTACCTGCTGGCGGAAGGACATACGATCGTTGGCGTAGACGACCTCTCTACAGGGAACGCCGCCAACCTCTCCCATCTGGCTGGCGAGGCCCGATTCACCTTTATCGAACAGGACATCGTTCGCCCCTTCGATCCCGGAAGAATCGATTACATCTTCAATTTGGCCTCGCCTGCCAGTCCGGCAGACTACACCCGCCTCGGCGTGGAAACGCTCCTGGTTGGTTCTGCCGGAACCATCAACACCCTCGACCTTGCTCGCAAGTACAACGCGAGCTACCTGCACGCCTCAACCTCTGAGTGCTACGGCGACCCGGAAGTGCATCCCCAGATCGAGACCTACTGGGGCCACGTTAACCCTGTCGGCCCGCGTTCCGTCTACGACGAATCCAAGCGGTTTTCTGAGGCGGCCGTCATGGCGTATCACCGCTACTACGGGGTCGACACCCGCCTGGTCAGGATTTTCAACACCTACGGTCCCCGCCTGCAGGCTAACGACGGCCGGGTTATCTCGAACTTCCTCATTCAGGCGCTGCGTGGCGAGCCGTTGACCATCTACGGAGACGGCTCCCAGACCCGCAGCTTCTGCTACGTCTCTGACCTCATCGAAGGAATCGTCCGGCTCTCCCGCTTCAGTGAGCATCTCCCCGTCAATATCGGCAACCCCGAGGAGTGGACGATTCACGAGTGCGCCCGTGAGGTGCTTGCCGTCACAGGGTCCTCATCCAAGATCATCTTCCTTCCACTTCCTGAGGACGACCCAACTCGCCGTCGGCCCGACATCGAGAAGGCCAGAACCCTTCTCGGATGGGAACCGAAGGTCAAGCTGCGCGAGGGGCTTAAGCTTTCGCTGGCCTATTTCAAGAGCTGTATCTCATAGCCCTGGGCTCACCGTTTATCTCGTTGGGCAAGCCGTTTTCCATAGTGATTCTGTCAAGGCCCCCTTACCGTAAACCTACACAAAACAAATAGCTTACAAGGGCAGACCAGTTCTGAAGAATTGTTATAATAAAAACAAGAGCCCCGATCCTCCGGGGCTCTTGCCGTATTTGGAACTTCATTCCGGAACGAAGCGGCAAAACCGCGTCTTCTTGCACGCTTTGTTAGGGAAGTCCGAACTTAAAATATTATTTATGAATACTTTGCGCAATCATGGCGGCGCGGGGGACCTCACCCATCAGGGGCGTTCAGGATAAGTGTGCAGCTTTGGGTACCACGTTAGCTGAAGGGCCCCGACGGTGTCTCTCTGGAGGCCCGGTTTGTAGTAAGGAGCCTTCCAGCCCTCAAATTGTACCCAGGTGTTGAGTTCCACATTTTCGCTGAGACGCTTTACCAGACTCACGGTGAACTGGTTCTGCGTAGTGCCACTTGGAATGAAATCCTTGGCGTTTTTCTTGTTCAAGTACTCAAGCTGGATCCATTCGTTTCCGGAGAGGTGGTAGGTTAGCCACGCCTGGCCGCCTTTGGCTTCGCGGCCTATCCAGTCGCCCATAATGTAGCCCTTGTTGGTGTAGCCCTGCTTCTGAATGATCTCCCAGTAATTGAACTGGCCGGCATTGCTGCGTGACGTTCCAGGATCCGTGTTGACCGCTTCGACTCGGAAGTCGAGTTTGTTCAGCCGGCCAGGGAACTGCGAAAGATAAATCCCTGTCCGGTATGAGGCGCGCCGAGGAGCGCTGATAGGAGTGACGTCGTCATGCGAAATGGAATCGGCATAAAGCGTTGCGTAACGCCGGATGAAGGGAAGACGGTAAGAGAAATTGAACGCGCTGAACCTCGCCCCTGGATCGTCACGTGATACTTTTACGTTCGCCGGTACGTCATTGATACTGAAAAAGCCCTTCAGAAATAAGTGCAAGTTTACGGGAGCGTGCCCCGAGCCACCGAAGATGATGGTTCGCTGGAAGCCAAACTCGAAGTTATTGGTCGGACGGAACGCGAACATCTCGGAATGTACGTAAGGCTCATGAACATCCGTGTGCCCCTTCAGGCTGCCGTAGAAGAAGTCATAGCGTACCGGACCCAGCACCTTCGAGAGCAGAGGAATTCTAAGGGGTTCCACTCGATTGATGCGGAACGAATAGATGTTTTCCGCATTGTTTGACCAGGCCATCGCACTGCCCGCTGCCGGCCCAAGCCATGCATCGCTCTTGCCTCCGGAGATCTCGTGGCCCAGCAGGTGAAACGAAGCGTATGCCTCTACCAGTCGGAAAGGGTTTTGTGCCGGAAGCTGACCTGCCGGAATCGTGTCCTGAGGCACGTTCGGCCCAACGTACGGAATCTCTTCGATACTGGAGAGGAAGGTCGCCATCTGCTGGGAATAGCCGGTCCCACTTGGGGCATGCTGATACTCGCCGCGAACGAAAAGAGAGAACCGGCCTGCTTCGTTCAGGCTCGAAAAGCCGGTAATGTTGTTGAACCCGGTCTCGAAAGGGCGGCCGTAATCATTGCTGATCGTCTGCCCAAGATGATAGCTGTCTCGGAGGATGGGACCACCGATACCCATGAACCGCGAGTAGAGGTTATAGGCGCCATAGACGGCCCCGCGATCGATATTGTTGGCGGGGACCTCGGCGCTCAACTCGGTCAGAAGTTTCGCGAGGATCTCCTGGGCCTCTTCGTTGTTGCCATCCAGAATGCTCGATTCGGATTGGAGGAGCATATGGAGGGCGCTGCGCCTCGTCCAGGGACGCATACCCACGAAAGCAGTATCGAGGTAGCCCATGGAATAAAGCCGCAGCATCTCCGGATATACCCAGTTATCCACCGGGATATAAACCGAGCCAAGACTATCAACTTCCTCTTTCTCTTCTGGGTTGTACGCGGCATAAGAGGGCACGTCAGACACCGGCTGCGGGGTGGGCGCTGAGCCGGTCGGGGGAGGGGTCGTCTGATTCTTAGGGGGAGGCGGGGGCGTCTGCTGTGGTGCAGCAGGCGGAGGGCCTTGACGATCAGGATCATATGGTGGACGAGCTGGTTGAGTCGAAGACGGAGCCGTTGAAGGAGTTGGTTCGGATGGTGTCGGTGGTGCAGGGGAAGGCGCCTGTGCAAGACCCGCCGAAACCGTACACACTAGCCAAACCGCGTGAAGAAGAATTCCCCTGGTCCGCACTCGTACCTCAAAGTCTGATTGAACCCAATTTCAGTGTAGTCTCGGACTGCCGAAGCCGTCCCAAGCCCCTCAAAGCATTCAGTGTTTCAATGACTTCAATCGAGTCTGCAATCTCTTGCCAGCGGCATCAAGCCAGGCCTGATTGCACACCTTCCGATCCAAAAGGAACCTTCCCATCTGGATGATCGGATCGTATTGCGCGGTTGTCTTGTCCTTCTGGTTGTAAGCCAGACATTCGATTACAACCGGGCCGTCACCTCCACGGGTTCTGCCAAGGGACTCCTGGGCGACGCGAAACAGTGCGACAGCGTCTGCGGAATCGACGGGGATGCAGGGAACTCCACAGGAACGTGCCTTGTCGCAGACAACCATGTCCGAAGCGCTCTTTCCTGAGGCCCCTGGGAGGACGACGAAGATCATGGGTAGTTCGAGCTTCGCGGCGATAGTCAGGATCTTTCTCCAGGCGTTGCCTCGTAGCTCGCGATGACCGACGTAGGCAACGACAATGCCGCAGCGTTTCGCCGACTTTAGAGCGAGGGCCGCGCCCATACCGATTCGCAGGCGCTCCCTGGCATCGTTCACGGAAGGGAGTTGCTGGGCGAGGTTTTCCGCCTGAGCCCGCTTAGCCGAAGGTTGCCTTCGAAAACCTTTTTGCGTTGGGACAAGCTCTCGTAAGAGGGAGCCTGGATCGGTGCCGAGAATAAGACGGGTCACGGGAGTCGTCGTCTTCTCGCTGACGAGGTCGCCAGCCTTGAGTTCAAGCGCTGTGCTCACCCGGCAGGCCTCCTGACCGAGGGTAGAGTCCACGCGCCGGGCAGGCTTGAGCCTGCGCTGCTGCTTGGCAACGTGACTTTCGAGCAGACGCGCCTCGACCATTGCGGTGTAGATCTGACGCAGTTTTTTATGGGGGATGAGTGGGTTCTCTCCGGGCTCGGCCTTGCTTGCACCAGTCCTTTTGCGTCTTGTGGTCATCGTTACCTTTTCGTTGATGGAGGATGCAAAGAGAGGGTTCCGAAGGGAACCCTCTCAGTAAAGATAGTGCAGAACGATTATTGATCAGGCGCGTGCTGGGTCGGCTGCTTCGACATCGAGCCCAAGCTCCGCGAGGGCCTTCTGTGCGGCCTTGGCCTTGAACTTGCCGTCCCGTGCCAGCTTGGAGAGCGTGGCCCCGACGATGGACTCAGCGTTCACCTCGAAGTGCCGGCGCAGATGTTCGCGGTTGTCGCTGCGGCCGAAGCCATCGGTTCCGAGCGTCACGAGACGCGATGGGAGCCAGGGCGACAGCTGATCGGGAACTGCTTTCATATAGTCGGTCGCGGCAATGATGGGGCCAGTTGTCTTCTCGAGCGCCTGCGCAAGGTAGCTCTTGAGTTCCTGCTCGGCCGGATGCAGCCGATTCCAGCGCTCCAGAGCGAGAGCATCGCGCCGAAGCTCGTTGTAGCTGGTAACGCTCCAGACGTCGGTCTGGATGCCGTACTTGGTCGCAAGGATCTCCTGCGCGCGGAGGACTTCATTCAAGATCGGCCCGCTGCCGAAGAGTTGCGCGACGGGGTCTCCTGCGGGAGCCGGCTTGAGCTTATACATACCGCGCAGGATGCCTTCCGTGACGCCCTCGGGCATGGGCGGCATCGCGTAGTCCTCGTTGTACATGGTGATGTAGTAGAAGACGTCTTCGCCCTTCTCATACATGCGCCGGATACCATCCTGCACGATAACCGCAAGCTCGTAGACGTAGGCAGGATCGTAGATGAGGCAGGTAGGTACCGTACTCGCGAGCACGATGCTGTGGCCGTCCTGATGCTGCAGGCCTTCTCCCAGCATGGTCGTGCGACCGGCGGTTCCGCCCATGAGGAAGCCTTTACCGCGCGAGTCCGCGAAGGCCCACACCATGTCGCCGATTCGCTGGAAGCCGAACATGGAGTAGTACATGTAGAAGGGGATCGTTGGTACCCCATAGTTCGCGTAGGCTGTGCCGGCTGCCGTGAACGAGGCCATCGATCCGGCCTCGGTGATGCCTTCTTCGAGGATCTGGCCTTCCTTCTCCTCGCGGTAACTGAGCAACATGTCGGAGTCGTGAGGAACGTACTTCTGGCCTTCGGGTGCGTAGATACCAACCTGGCGAATGGCAGACTCAAGGCCAAAGGTGCGGCCTTCGTCCGGCACGATAGGAACGATCAGCTTTCCGATGGCCGAATCTTTCAGCAGATGACGAAGGAGGCTTACGAAGCCCATTGTTGTAGAGACGGCACGCTTGTTTGAGCCGCCGGTCCACTCGGCCAGTGTGGACAATTCCGGAGCCTTGAAATTCAGCTTCGGAACTTCTCGGGTCGGGAGGTAGCCTCCTAGCTTCCTGCGTCTCTCCTGCAAATACTTAATCTCAGGGGACGATTCATCTGGACGATAAAACGAGCCTTCTCGCGCCGCACTCTCCGGCAGTGGAATCTCGAACCTTGAGATGAAATCTGCCAGGGAGTCCTCAGTCAGCTTCTTCTCCTGGTGGGACGCGTTGCGAGCTTGAGTCGACCCGAGTCCGTATCCCTTCACGGTTTTTGCGAGGATTACCGTCGGACCGCCCTTGTGTTCGAGAGCACGCTTGTATGCGTTGTAGATTTTCATCGCATCGTGTCCGCCGCGGTGCAGATGAAAAACCTCATCGTCGGTCTTGTCTGCGACCAGTTCGAGGAGCTCCGGGTACTTGCCAAAGAATTCCTTGCGGATATACGCGCCGCCCTTCGCCTTGAAGGCCTGATAGTCGCCGTCGACGCATTCTTCCATGCGCTTCAGCAGCAGGCCTTTGTGGTCACGCTTGAACAACTCGTCCCAGTCCGAGCCCCAGATGACCTTGATGACGTTCCAGCCAGCTCCGCGGAACACACTTTCAAGCTCATCGATGATTCGTTTGTTGCCGCGAACCGGGCCGTCGAGCCGCTGCAGGTTGCAGTTGACGACAAAGATCAGATTGTCGAGGTTTTCGCGCGAACCTAACGAGATGGCGCCAAGCGTGTCGACTTCATCGGTTTCGCCATCGCCAACGAAAGCCCAGATCTTGCGGTCGGTCTTTTCAATGAGGCCGCGGTTCTCGAGGTAGCGCATAAAGCGCGCCTGATAGATGGCGTTCAGGGGGCCGATTCCCATCGATACGGTAGGGAAGCTCCAGAAGTCCTGCATGAGCCACGGGTGAGGGTAGCTGCTGAGGCCTGGCTCGCCTCTCAACTCGTGGCGGAAGTTCTTCAAGCGCTTCTCGTCAAAGCGGCCTTCGAGAAATGCGCGGGCGTAGACGCCGGGAGAGGCGTGACCCTGGAAGTAGATGAAGTCACCGGGCTGGTCGCCGTACTTCGCGCGAAAGAAGTGGTTGAATCCAACTTCGAGAAGGGTTGCCAGTGAAGAATACGTCGAGATGTGGCCGCCGATTCCTGGGTCCTTCTTGTTCTGGCTGTGGACCATCGCTAGGGCGTTCCAGCGGATGAGTGCCTCGACTCTTCGCTCAAGGGCGCGGTCGCCGGGATACGGCACCTCATCATGCTTCGGGATGGTGTTCATATAGGGCGTAACCAGTTCGCTGGTGACAGGGACCCCGGCCTGGCGGGCACGCGCTCGCAATGCTTCGAGGAGCTCAGCTCCCTGTTCCCAGTCGCTCGCGACGACTTCGTCGAATGCCTCGATCCACTCGGATACCTCGGAGGCAAAATCAATCTGGGCGGGAGTTTCAAGTTTTGTAGTCATAATGAATTCTTATATCCTCATTCGCGAGTCTGGGTGATAGCAATCGCGCCACATCTAAAGATAATTCCCTGACGGTATCGTCGTCACTAGGGCGATTCGGAGCACGGTGTCAGCTCGAATAGTCTGCATTGATGCGGACATACTCTTCAGTGAGATCGCAGGTGATGAAGCGGCATTCGGCGTCCCCCTGGCCGAGGTCAAGAGTGATGGTGTATTCGCGCTGCTTCATGACAGCATGAGTAGCGGCTTCGTCGAAGAGCGGGGAACGCGTGTCGGCCTCGAAGACAGGTTGATTGCCGATATAAAGGCTCAGGTTGGCGGGATCGAATTCGACGCCACTGTATCCCGCCGCTGCGAGCAGGCGACCCCAGTTTGGATCCGCACTGGACCAGGCCGTCTTGCAGAGGGGTGAGTGCGCGATTGTCCTGGCGATCTGCTTCGCCTCGGCCGTTGTGCGGGCGCCCATGATGTGAAGGGTCACGGCGTGAGTCACTCCCTCACCGTCATCAACAATCTGATACGCGAGCGATTGGCAGACCAGATCCAACGCGTTCGCGAAGCTTTCTTTCGTGCGCTCATCGATCGGGACCCCACTTGCTCCGCTTGCGAGCAGCAGGACCGTGTCATTGGTGGAGGTGTCTCCGTCGATGGAGATGCAGTTGAAGCTTTGTTCGGCCGCGTGGCCCAGGAGGGAGCGAAGTTGTTCGCTCTCTGCCACAGCGTCGGTGAACAGGTAGACGAGCATGGTGGCGTGCGGCGGCCCGAGTTGGGGGTGGATCATGCCGGCGCCTTTGGCGACGCCGAAGATTCGTATCTCGGAGCTGTCTAGTCCGATCACCGCTCGAGCTGTCTTCATGCGCGTGTCGGTGGTCAGGATCGCCTTCGCGAATAGCTCGGCGTGATCAGGCGTATCGCCCAGAACCTTCTCGACCTCGGGGAGTGCGTGAATGAGCTTCTCTGTAGGTAAGGGGACGCCGATGATGCCGGTGGAGGAAGGGAAGACCTCATCGAAGATACATCGGAAGGTCTCAGCCGCGGCGACGCAGGTCTGGAGACAGGCATCAATTCCGGGCTGGCCGGTGGCGCAGTTGGCGTTGCCGGCGTTGACGAGTACGGCTCGAACACGGCCGCCCGTCGCCGCAACGTGGCGCCGTCCTACGGCGATTGGAGCGGCTACAACCTGATTTTTGGTGAACATCGCCGCGGCGGCGGCGGGTTGTGCGGCGACGGCAACAGCTAAATCAAGATTCCCGCTTGCTTTAATGCCGGCCTTCACCGCGCCCCACCGGAAGCCTTTGGGGACGGATTGCTTCGGTGCCTGCTTTATTTCCATCATCTCTACTGTATCAAGCGGAAACGGCTCGAAGGTGCAAAGCCGCTTAGAGGGTGGGTTTTGTATGCTTGGAAGTCGAAGCCCATGATGGGGGAGAAAACGATGTTGTTGAGTGAACTACGTGCATCAGTGCTCGAGGCGAACCTGGAACTGGTGCGGAGAGGGCTCGTTCTTTACACCTTCGGCAACGCGAGCGGGGTGGATCGGGAGCGTGGTCTGGTTGTGATCAAGCCGTCAGGGGTGGATTATGACGAGCTGAAGCCGGAGCATATGGTCGTAACCGATTTGCAGGGCAAGGTCGTGGAGGGGAGTCTAAAGCCGTCGTCAGACCTGGAGACCCACCTGCTGCTCTACAAAGAGTTTGCCGGGATAGGGGCGGTAGTACACACGCACTCGGAGTACGCAACGAGCTTTGCTCAGGCCGGCATGTCAATACCGGCGCTTGGCACGACTCATGCCGATTACTTCCATGGTCCGGTTCCAGTGACGGAGGAACTCCCCGATGAGGCGATCGATGGCCGATACGTGCATGAGACCGGCGTGGCCATTGTGAGACTGTTCAGGGATCAAGCGATTGATCCGCTGGCCGTGCCGGCTGTGTTGGTCGCGGGCCATGCGCCTTTCTGCTGGGGCCGGGAGCCTCATGAAGCGGCGCACAACGCGGTCGTGCTGGAGGCAGTGGCCCGAATGGCGTATCGAACGCTCACCTTGCGGGCCGATTGCGAAGGTGTGTCGCAGTGCCTGCTGGACAGACACTACTTTCGCAAGCACGGCGCGAGGGCGACGTACGGGCAGCGCAAAGATTAGCTAGAAAGCTGCTTCGAGAGTCTTGCCGTTGGCGTTGCTCTCACGGGCCAGTTCAAGGAGCCTGATTACCCGATATCCATCTTCTGGCGTGACTGCCAAAGGAACGGAGCCATTGATGGCGTCGCGAACGTTAGCGTAATAGCCGCGGTAGTCCCCGGCTTCGGTGCGGACGGGGGTGCGGATAAGATGGCCCGGATCCGCAGGATTGGGGGCGAGGGCGAGAGTTCCCCATGCGGATGGATCTTCACCGAGCCACGGCCGGGCGTCGCCTACGCGAGGTACGGTGGCTCCGCCGACGAGGGCGGGCTCCTGCGGATCGACGCCGTATTTTCGGAAGCTGCCATGGGTGCCGTGAAGGAGAAAGCGCGGGGCGGGCTCGGCGGCGAGCATGGTCGCCCGGCAGTGGGCGAGCAGGCGGGGGTAGTGGAGAGTGATGTCGAAGGCGTCCTCGATATCAGTGTTGTCGCGGTCGCGGCGGACGCTCGCGGTGAGTGCCTGGGGTGCACCGAAGAGGGCGAGGACCTGGTCGACGAGATGAGGGCCGAGGTCGAAGAGCATGCCGTTGGCCGCGTTGGAAGACTCCTTCCATGTACCCTCGCGAGGGAGCGGGCGGAAGCGGTCGAAGTGGGATTCGTAGGTGACGAGCCGGCCGAGATCACCCGCCGCAAGAATCTTTTTCACAGTTAGAAAGTCGCCATCCCAGCGGCGATTGTGGAATGGGACGAGGATAAGCCTGCGTTGGCTGGCGATTTCAATGAGGTCGCGGGCCTGAGCGCTGGTGGCCGCGAAGGGCTTGTCGATGACGACGTGCTTGCCGGCGAGGAGCGCCTCGCGGGCGAGGTCGTAATGGGTCTCATTAGGAGTGGCAACCACAATGAGTTGGACGGAGGGGTCGGAGAATGCCTCCACGACTGAGCGCAGAATGCGAACCTTGGGATAGGCTTTTCCGGCTTCTTCTCCGCGTCGCTGGACAATGGCTTCAAGCTTCAACCCTGGAACAGCGCTGATGAAGGGGGCGTGGAAGACGCGGCCTGCTAGGCCGAAGCCGATGACTGCTGCACCTATCTCTGGCATGATGCTCTCCTGAAACCGGTTTTGTTCTCTCACTCATTTTGTCACGCGACAAACGGAAGCGAGCCGCAGCAGTCGTTCGCACGGTTCAATATGCGTTTCGGGAGATGGACAGGAATGGACACGCGCTGTGGGCACAAAAGTGGAAAGGCGGGAAGATGATTCCCGCCTTTCTTGTTCCAAAGTTTCAGAACCAATTAGTCGCGATCGTGATCGTAACCATGGTCATAGTCATGAGGACGATATTTTCGTTGTGCTCGCTTGAGGACTCCATATTGCCTAAATCAACGGGCAACCAACCCCGGATTCATGCGGACGCGGTTCTATTCTGGCCGGCATTCGAGCAAAAGTTTGCGAGTGTTGCGAGACTACCTGTGACTGATCCGCTTCAGAGCGGGATAGAGCCTCTGATATTGCTGGTAGGCTTCATCCATCGCTGCAGCCTGTTGGGGCGGAATGGTTTGCTCAACACGAATAGTGGCTTCGCATGCAGCGTCGACAGAAGGCCACGCGCCGACGCCAGTTCCGGCGAGGAGGGCCGCGCCAAAGGCTCCGCCTTCTTCTGCTTCGAGCAACTCGACGGAATGACCGTAGACATCGGCCTGGATCTGTCGCCACAGCGGGCTGCGCGCTCCTCCGCCGCCTAGACGGATAGTCCGTACGGGAACACCCAGTTCGGAGAACAGCGTGAAGGTGTCGCGGAGGCTGAAGGCGACGCCTTCGAGGACGGCACGTACGAAGTGTCCGCGAATGTGCGAGGCAGTGATTCCGACGAAGGCGGCGCGAGCGTTTGGGTCGAGGTGTGGAGTTCGTTCGCCGAAGAGATATGGTGCCCAGAGGAGACCGTCGCTGCCGGCAGAGACATGCGCGGCCTCGACGCTGAGGTCGTCGTAGGAGGCGCCTGGGGCAAAGGTGTCGCGGAAATAGCGGAGGCTTAGGCCCGCGCCGTTGGTGACTCCCATGACGTGCCATCGGTTTGGGGCTGCGTGGCAGAAGGTGTGAAGGCGGCCAAGGCGGTCTTTTACGGGAGAGTCTGTTGCGGCGAAGACGACTCCGCTAGTTCCGATAGTTGCTGAGACCGAGCCGGGCGAGAGGATGCCCATGCCGACCGCTCCTGCGCCTTGATCGCCTGCTCCGGCGGCGACGGGCGTCCCTTGGGCAAGACCCGTGGCTCCCGCTCCGGCGGGGTTGATCCGGGCACAGATTTCGGGGCCTTCGAAGAGCCGAGGGAGCCAGGTCATCGGGATTCCGGCTGCTTCAGCGACCTCGGTGGACCAGCGGCGGTTGGCAACGTCGAGAAGGAGCGTCCCGCTGGCCTCTTGCATGTCCATCGCGAACTCGCCGGTGAGGCGGTAGCGGACGTAGTCCTTGGGGCAGAGCACATGCGCGATGCGAGCGAAGATCTCAGGCTGGTGATCGCGGACCCAGAGGAGCTTGGTGAGCGTGAAGTTCGGCAGAGCGGGGTTGCAGGTGAGTTCGATAAGCCGCTCGAAGCCGATCTTTTCGGTAAGCCAGTCGCACTGCGGTTGCGTGCGCTGATCGCACCAGATGAGGGCGGAGCGGAGGACATGACCGTCGGTGTCGAGCATGACGCAACCGTGCATCTGGCCGGTGAGGCCAACGGCTTCGATCTCGCTGCCAGCAATGCCACTGATGGCCATGACTCCGGCGATGGCCTCGCGGGCGGCGCGCCACCAGTCTTCGGGGTCCTGCTCGGCCCAACCGATGTGGGAGGAGCGAATCGGCGCATGATCGCTGGCTGAGGATGCGAGGACACGTCCCTCATGGTCGATGAGTACAACCCTGGTGCCGCCTGTGCCTACATCCATGCCAAGAAACATCGGGAACCCCAACGGAAGGATTAAGTTTGACTCTCCAAAGAAGTGTATCCGAAACTTTTTTGAAGACTTACGTGATGCAGGAGCATCTCAATTTCGAAGCTACATAAGCGCGGGAGCTACGGTGCCCTTTGAGGCCGGAGATTCCATGCCATGAAGGTGAGACAAAACAGGTACCATCGAACCTATGAGTGATCTAAAACCAGCGTATGCCACAGCTTCCACAGCTGTTGTTGCGGCAATTCTGGCACTTAGCCTGCTAACAGTCACCGGACAGGCCCAAACAACGCCCCGACCGACAGGCCCAAACACCGGACAGGCCCAAACAACGCCCCGACCGACCGGGACGGGGCCTAGCAGTGCGACGGACAGCTCGGCGGTTGCGGGCGCTCAGCAGCAACTCTATACGGCCTCGGGACAGAATGGGGCGACGAGCTCGCAGGACTCCTTCAAGGGCAGCATCGTTGAAGGGAAGTCGACTGGAACGGTCATGGACCTGTCGCTCGACGATGCGATGCAGTGGGGCCTGAGGAATAACCTTGGATTCATTCTGCAGGGAGTAGCCCAGAAGAACGCCGGCGGCCAAAAGCTTGAAGAGTTGCAGGCGCTGCTGCCGACTGTGACCGGTGCTGCGAGCATCAACGTGCAGCAAATAAATCTTGCGGCATACGGACTGAAGTTTCCGGGACTTAATCCGATCATTGGACCGTTTCAGGTTGTCGACTTCCGGGCATACCTGACGCAGAACCTTCTGAACGTATCGGCCCTTCAGAACTACATCGCCGCAAAGCACAACTTTGAGAGCGCAAAGCTGACAGCCGAAGATGCGCGTGACCTGGTTGTGTTGACGGTCGGGAACGCGTACCTGCTTTGCATTGCGGACAATGCCCGTGTAGAGGCTGTGACCGCCGAGTTGGCGACAGCAAAGGTGTCGCTTGATCAGGCGACGGCTGCGCATGACGCAGGCACGAGTCCCAAGCTGGATGTTCTACGGGCCCAGGTGGACTACCAGAACGAGCAGCAGTCGCTGATCTCTGCGAAAAATCAATTGGCGAAGGACAAGCTGGCTCTTGCGCGCGTTATCGGGCTGCCGCTCGACCAGGAGTTCCGGCTGACAGACCTCGTGCCCTATGCGGCGTTCAACGATATTGATCCTCAGGCTGCGTTCGATCAGGCATTGAAGACCCGGAAAGATTTGCAGGCCTCAGCACAGGATGTAGAGACTGCGAGCGCCGAGAAGACGTCGGCGTGGGCATACCAGCTTCCCGTAGTGAGTTTTACAGGAGACTTCGGAGACCTGGGAACCACACCTGGCCATTCGCACGGCACCTATTCAGCGACTGGGCAGATTACGGTCCCGATCCTGCAGGTTGCCAAGACCAAGGGGCAGGAACAGGTCGCGAATGCACAATATGAACAGGCGCGGGCGAAGCTGAGCGATCAAATCCAGCAAGTAAACCAGGACGTTCGCGACAGCATTCTCGACATTCAGGCAGCCGCGAAGCTTGTTGAAGCCACGCACTCAAATGTCGAGTTGGCGCAGGAGGCTTTGAGCGAAGCGCAGCAGAGGTTCAAGGCGGGCGTCTCGGACAATCTCGCAGTCTCGCAGGCGCAGTCGCAGACCGAGCAGGCCAATGATCAGTACATTAGCGCGTTATACCAGCATAATGTTGCGAAGCTTTCGCTGGCGCGAGCCCTGGGGGTAGCCCAGACAAACTACAAAGACTATCTCGGAGGAAAGTAACCTTGCCAGAGCAAGCAGAGAAGACATACGAAAAAGACGAGCCGGTGGTAGAAGAATCCCCGGACAAGAGTTCGAGACGCAAATTGATCGTTATCGCGGTAGTTTTATTGCTCGCGATAGGCGCAGGACTTTTCTACTGGCACTCGACATTCACTGAAGATACGGACGACGCGCAGGTGGATGGCGACCTGTACCAGGTGAGCTCGCGCGTGACTGGCCAGGTCATCAAGGTTTATGTAGAGGACAACCAGGAGGTTCAGGCGGGCCAGGTTCTGGCTGAGATCGACCCCAAGGATTATCAGGTGGCGTTGGAACAGGCGGAGGCAAGTCTGGCCAGTGCGAAGGCTGCTGCGGAGCAGGCTGGCGTCAATGTCCCGATTACCAGTGTGAGTACTCGGACGAGTGTGACCTCGACGGGTGCGGATGTCGGAGCGGCAACCGCTGCCCTCGCGGAGGCCCAGAAGCAGGTGGCAGCTGCCGCCGCTCGCGTAGATGAGACTAAGGCGAACTCGATAAAGTCCGATCTGGACGTGCAACGTTACAAGCCGTTAGTGGAGAAGGATGTTATCTCGAAGCAACAGTTCGATGCCGCGGTGGCATCGGCGGATGCCAATAAAGCTGGCGTGCTCGAGGCTGAGTCACAATTGATTGCCCAGCAGGAGGCTGTGCGCGAGGCACAGCAGAAACTCGATCAGGCCCGGTCGCAGGCGTCTGAAGCAGTGAAGAATGGGCCAAGCCAGGTGAAGGTACAACAGGCGAAGGCGCAGGCGGCGCTGGCGGACGTGCTCACGGAGCAGGCCAAGGTCGACCAGGCGAAGCTCAACCTCGGTTACACGAAGATTACGGCCCCGGTCTCGGGAATTGTGAACAAGAAGAATGTGCAGGTTGGGGCTAATCTTTCGATCGGCCAGGATCTGCTGACCATCGTGCCGCTGAATGATCTGTGGGTCACGGCGAACTTCAAGGAGACGCAGCTTGAGAAGATGCGCCCAGGTCAGAAGGTCGTCATCAAGGTCGATGCGCTGGGTGGCAAGAAGTTCGATGGCAAGGTGACGCAGATTGGCGGCGCCACGGGATCGCGGCTTTCCCTGTTCCCACCGGAGAATGCTACAGGCAACTATGTAAAGGTCGTGCAGCGCATCCCGGTGAGGATCGATTTTACGAACCTGGACCAGCAGGACAGCGACCATAAGCTGCGCCCAGGCTTCTCAGTGACGCCCGTGGTTTATGTAAAGTAAGACCTCGCCTATGAGGTAGGTAGCTCGGTAGCCTTCTGGTTGCCGGGCTGTGTATCTTTAAGTAACCGGGTCGCATCCAATTCGAAGAATCGTTCATACTTATAACGGGAATCTCTCTTATGCCGATCGCGATCGCATTCTTCATTCACTATGCCTATCTGCTCCTGTTTCTCTGGGTGCTGGTGGAGCAGGTCGGCCTGCCGATTCCGAGTATTCCTATCCTGCTGACGGCGGGAACCCTGAGCGCAACTCACCAGGTCAGCCACTTCTATTCTTTGCTTGCGGCACTCTTGGCGTGTACCGTGGCCGATTCGCTGTGGTTCTGGTTGGGGCGCCGCTACGGACACAGTGTTTTGCAATTGGTATGCCGCTTCTCGTTTGAAGCTTCTACCTGCGTGAGCAAAACGGAGGGCTATTTCAGCCGCCGCGGGCCTTCGACGCTTCTTTTCTCGAAGTTTGTGCCAGGGCTAAGCACCGTCGCTCCGCCGATCGCCGGACAAACGGGAATGCCCTATCTGCGTTTTCTTTCATGGGACCTTGCCGGATCCTTTGTCTGGGCGGAGTCGTTTCTCCTCGCCGGTCGCTTCTTCGGGGATATCGCAAAGAGGAGCTCAGTGTTCTTTCACTTGCTGGGAAGGTTCGCTTTTGCGATCTTTGTCCTCATGGTTCTCGGGTTCATGGCGTATCGGTTCCTCAAACAGCAGAAATTCCTGCAACAAGTGCGGGAGTTGCGGTTGGAGCCTCAGGAGTTGAAGCAGATGATGGACACTGCCATCGAGCAGGGGAACACGCCGCCGTTCATTGTAGATCTGAGACATCCGTTGGACTATCTACCTGATCCGAGGGTGTTGCCGGGGGCGTTGAGAATTGGACCGAATGAGTTGAAACAGCACAGTGAGATCATTCCGCGGGACCGCGACGTTGTGCTCTACTGCACATGTCCGAGTGAGGAGACCAGTGCGAAGCTTGCGCTGCAGCTTCATAAGATGGGCGTGTATCGAGTGCGGCCCCTGCGCGGGGGATTTGATGGATGGAAGAACGCGGGGTATCCCCTGGTTCAGTACGTGACGGACGCCCCGACTTCTGCGGTGCTGTCTTCCTCCATTGCGCCTGCGGGATCTTCGACGGCTTCCAATCCAGCTTTGCCGCTTCTCTGAAGCGACTAGGACCCGAGACGAAAGTTGACTGTGATGGTGGTCTGGACGTCCACAGGTTCCCCATTGAGACGATAGGGCCGGTAGCGCGCGGGTTGGATGGCCTCCACAGCCGCCTGCCTGAGGAGCGCTGGACCACTGATTACGTTTAGGCTCTCGATGGCTCCTGTGCGCGAGATAACAGCTTCGACGATGACTGTGCCGTCGATGTGCGCGGCGCGCGCCATAGCAGGGTAGATAGGCCTTATCGGAGTGAGAAGCATCCCCGCTGAGACACCGCCCGAGACATTTAGAGGCTTGGCTGGGCGCGTTGGAGCGACAGCTACGGCAGTAGTGTGTCCTGTCGCTACGAAGGTATCTGGCAGCGCTCCGGAGCCCATTCCGGCCAGCGAGACAATAGGCTCGGGGCCGGGATCTTGAATTGGGTTATTCCCTCGCAGCCCGGAGATAAGTGAGACATGCGAGGCGGATGGAAGCGCGGCTACTGATGTGCTGCCAGAAGAAGCCGCAACCGGTCGGATGTGGACTACGGGCCGGGGCGATATTGGCGCGAGCAAGCGTGGCGGCTCGAAGTGCAGCGGAAGCCGCTCCGGGTGAAGGAGGGGAAGAACGACGAGCAGAGTGGCAATTGCGCTCTGAACAATAACAGAACCGATGGCAGTCCATTGCTTTGTGGTTGAGATCGGAGCGGTTTGCGACTCGACGAGACAGTCCTCGAACATGGCTTGCACCCCTTTCGTTCCAGGGGGCGCACTTGCGAGGAATGCGTCCGTGCTGAATTAGACACCTCAGGCTGTGTGAATTGTTCCCTTACTAAGAAAATGCGCGCAAGAAGCTTCGGCTGAGTCATCATGGATGCTTATGCAGAGTAGTTCTCCAACAGGCACATCGTCCGGCCGCGTTCTGTCCGTCGATGTCCTTCGCGGTATCACGATTGCGTTCATGGTTCTGGTGAATGACCCTGGTGATTGGGGTCATGTCTACAGCCAACTCGACCATGCAAAGTGGAACGGCTGGACTTTGACCGACCTGGTATTTCCCAACTTCCTGTTTATCGTGGGAGCTTCCATCATTTTTTCGCTGGCATCGCGAGTGGCTCGGGGAGAGGGCCGCCGCCAGTTGGCCGGACATGTTCTTCGCCGCTCGGTGACGATCTTTGCTCTGGCGATGATTTTGAATCTGATTCCATATTTTCGGTTCACTCATCTGCGGTTGTATGGCGTTTTGCCGCGGATCGCGTTGTGCTATCTGTGCGCAGGGTTGATCTGCCTGGCGACGCAGCGGGCTCGGAATCTATTGGCAATTTCGGCTGTGCTGCTGGTGGGGTATTGGGCGCTGATGCGCTTTGTGCCAGTGCCGGGATTCGGTGTTCCGGTTAGGGATATTCCGCTGCTCGATCAAGAGAGAAACCTGGCGGCCTGGATCGATCGCGGCGTGATCGGCTTTTTGCAGCGAACGATACATACCGGTGTGCTGTATGAGAAGACGCGTGATCCTGAGGGATTGCTAAGCACGATTCCGGCTATCGCGACGACCCTGCTGGGAGCGGTAGCTGGACTGTGGATGCGGCGCGCTGCGACGAGTCCGAAGGGTGGAGCGCCTGTCCTGACCAAAGCTCAGTGTGCGACGGGGCTCCTGCTCGCTGGCCTGCTGGGTGTGGCCTCCGGGCTCCTGTGGAACGTCTGGTTTCCGATCAACAAGAATCTTTGGACCAGCTCGTACGTGCTGTTTGCAGCGGGATGCTCGCTTCTGGGGCTAGCGGCTTGTTACTGGCTGATCGACATCCAACGCTTTCATGAGACAAAGATTGGCGGATGGCTGGTATGGCCATGGCTTGTCTTCGGATCGAATGCGATTGTGGCGTTTACGACGTCAGTTCTTCTGGTAAAAGCACTGCTTTATTTCAAGACGTCGAGCCTGGGCACCAACGGTAAGCCTCTCTCTGTGTGGGGCTGGATCTACGCCCACATGTTTGCTCGCGGAGACTCGACCGAGATGACCTCGCTGGCTTTTGCGTTGGTCTTTGTTCTTGTGTGCTTCATTCCAAATTGGCTTCTGTGGCGAAAGCGGATGTTCATTAAGATCTAAATGGCCGCGCGCCGGGCAGCCGGTCGAAGTTAGCATAAGAGTGGTAGTGATTGGGTGGAGGAGAACGAAGACTTGGCCTACGACGATCTGCGCGACTGGATTAATGCACTGCACAAAGCCGGTGAGCTGAGGCGAATCGACGTCGAGGTGGACCCCATCCTTGAGATGGCCGAGATCGCCGATCGCGCGGCAAAGATGGGTCGCGGCACATCGCAGGCTGGAGGGCCGGCGCTGCTGTTCGAAAACGTGAAGGGCTTTCCGGGCGCAAAGGTTCTGATGAACCAGTTCGGCAGCGACCGAAGGATGAAACTAGCGCTCGAGACGGACTCGCTGGACGCGATTGCGGACCGGATAAGAGTCCTGCTAAAGCCAGAGACGCCGACAGGGTTGCTGGACAAGCTGAAGATGCTGCCGAAACTTGCCGAGGTGGGCAGCTTCTTTCCAAGGACGATTGCAGCGAAGGATGCGAAGTGCAAGGAGGTAATTCTTCGTGGCAAGGATGTGGACCTCAACAAGCTTCCGGTGCTGAAGACCTGGCCGCACGATGGCGGCAGGTTCATTACGCTGCCATGCGTGATGACGCGCGATCCGAAGTCTGGCAAGCGCAACGTCGGGATGTATCGGATGCAGGTCTATGACGGACAGACGACAGGGATGCACTGGCAGCGCCAGAAGATTGCGGCTGAGCATCTCCGTGACCGTTTGCGGGAGACCTCAGTGGATGCAAGCGGGGCTGTCGACCTGATGGCTTTGACGGCCGGCGGCACGGCCTCGGCGTCGTCTCTGGAAACAATTCCAGCGGTGACGCTGACGAAGATTCGCCAGGAGCGGATGGAGGTTGCAGTTGCTATCGGCACCGATCCTGCGACGACATTCAGCGCGATCGTGCCAGCGCCGCCTGACGTAGAGGAGTTCCTGATTGCAGGATTTTTACGGCAGAGGCCACTTGAGTTGGTGAAGGCCGAGACCGTTGACCTAGAGGTTCCGGCGCACGCGGAGTACATCCTGGAAGGCTACGTTGAGTTGGGAGAGCTGCGGACGGAGGGACCGTTCGGAGATCACACGGGCTTCTACACGATGAAGGAAGATTACCCGGTCTTTCATGTGACATGTATTACGCATCGTAAGAATCCGATCTATGCGGCGACGATCGTTGGCAAGCCTCCGATGGAAGATGCGTGGATGGGCAAGGCGGTCGAGAGGATCTTTCTGCCGCTGATGCAATTGACACTACCCGAGATCCGGGATGTAAATCTGCCGCCAGAGGCGGTTTTTCATAACCTGATGATCGTGTCGATCAGGAAATCCTATGCCGGGCAGGCCCGCAAGGTGATGAACGGTATATGGGCCATGGGGCAGGCGATGTTTACTAAGTGCATCATCGTCGTAGATGAGGACTGCGACGTGCAGGATTTGGCTGAGGTGACTCTGCGGGTGGCCAACAATATCGACCCGGAACGGGATATTCAGTTCACGCTTGGGCCGGTGGACTCACTGGACCACGCGAGCAGGCTGCCGAACTACGGGAGCAAGATGGGGATCGATGCCACGCGGAAGTGGGGGGCGGAGGGTTTCAACCGGCCGTGGCCGCAGATGCTGACGATGGACGCCGGAGTGAGGGCTCGAGTGGATGCGATCTGGAAGAAGTTGGGGATCGAGTAGCCTAAAGCACCGTCACGACATTGATTGCGCTGAGGTTGCGCACCCATCGGGCCGGGCGCTTATCAGCACTGTCAACTAGCTTGATTCTGGCCGTCATCGGTGAGTGGCTTGCCATCCAAGGCGATGGCTACGATAACGTCTGCGTTGTGCATGGCAGATTCTATCTCGGAACCCGAGTATAGGACGTAGTAGTGGTCGGTTCCTTCAACGCGAAGATAGCTGTGAAAGATGGTTTTCTCATTTGCATGATCGAAGGGAGCGCCATACTTCGGCTACACGTTATACTTAATTTATGTCCATTGTCCGCAATGTGTCCGCCATCGCCAAGGGAATGAGCATCACGCTCAAGGAGGTGTTTCAGCCCACCGAAGTGGAAAACTATCCCGACGGCAAGGGGCCGATGCGCGGGGCGAAGTTTCAGGAGCGTTTTCGTGGCAAGCACCAGTTGCAGCGTGACGAGAACGGCCTTGAGAAGTGTGTAGCCTGCTTCTTATGTGCAGCTGCCTGTCCCTCAAACTGCATCTACATCGAGGCGGCGGAGAACACCGAGGAAAAGAGAATCTCGAGCGCTGAGCGTTATGCGAAGGTCTACAACATCGACTATAACCGGTGCATCTTCTGCGGTTATTGCGTCGAGGCATGCCCCACGGATGCTATCACGCATGGACACGGATTTGAGCTGGCATCTCTTAACGCGACAAACCTCGTCATGCGCAAGGAAGACCTTCTTGTTCCCACGCATAAGCTGCCGGACGTCGTTCAGTCAGAAGAGGATTCGGCGGAAATCCTGGCCTGATTCGTGGACACGAATGAGAGCCATATCCAAAAGTACAAGCGGCTCGAATGCCCCGCACTCTGTGTTCTGATTTGAGGCGCGGTGCATGACGTCGGCCGTTCGTGTCAACCTTCCTCGATGTTCTTCATCGAACCGGGTTCTCGATGCGGATCCTTTGAGGGGTTGGGGAAGGGAACAAGAATAATGCCAGACTCAAGTGGGAAGAAGTCTTCGATACTTCATGTGTGTACGCGGGAGACTTTGCGGCCCATTCGCGATAAGGTTCTGCGTATCTCA
The DNA here is from genome assembly GCA_963741395.1 of uncultured Acidobacteriaceae bacterium. Classification (GTDB taxonomy): domain Bacteria; phylum Acidobacteriota; class Terriglobia; order Terriglobales; family Acidobacteriaceae; genus Edaphobacter. Next base: position 147,859 of record CAVUHV010000004.1, on the reverse strand, counting down.
GGATTTGTGGTGGACTCGACCTTGAATCACGGGGAAGGTCTTTCCTTGATTCGAAAGGCCAATTACGACCTCGTTCTGATTGACGTAGAAGGGGAGTCAGGAATAGAAGACGCCGAAGAACTTTGTTCCGAGATCAAGACGGAGCGCAAGGAACAGCTCGTAGCCTTTGTGTGCAATTGGCGCGTGGCGGCTCTGACAGACTGCCCGGATGAGATCGTTCGCACTGAGTTCAACCCTACAGCTTTTGTCGAAGGTGTTCGAGGCATCCTTCCGCAATCCTAGACAAACAGACTCCCGCAGTAGTCGAGTTCCGATTCGATAACTTGCGGTCGCTTCAAAGCTTGTGGTACAAACTAAGTATTCCAGTTTGCCTTTCGGGCAAATTTGAATTTCATGCAGAGTGGTTGAGGGACGAGCCCTTTGACGCCACGACAACCGGACAGAATAAAGGCGTACCGGTGTCAACTCTCTCCTGGAGACAGGGAACATGAGATTCGGAGAAGCAGCCGGTTGTAGGGTGTGCATCCGCATTTCACCTTCCCGGCAGTCAATTCCTGAGAGAATCGTCAAAAGTCAGACTTCTTCTTTCCTCTCGGAGAGAGCGAAATGACCTATTCCTGTACGGCCTATGAGCTGAAGTGCAACGAGTGCGGAAAGCGGTTTGGCAACCAGCCGCTCTCAGCGTGCCCCGACTGCCTCGCCCCGCTTGAGGTGGCCTATGATCTGGATGCCGCGCGCAGTGTGTTTACCCGCGAGGCTATTGTCGCAGGACCGGCCAGCATCTGGCGCTACGCTGCGTTGCTCCCTATTCCGAAGGGGTTTGAACCGGATCTTCCGGTAGGCTTTACACCGCTGGTCAAGGCGAAGAACCTTGGAAAGCGCATTGGCGCGAAGAACCTCTATGTAAAGAATGATGCTGTCTGCTTTCCCACGCTGAGCTTCAAGGACCGCGTCGTATCCGTTGCGCTTGCGAATGCCCAAGGTTTTGGCTTTGAAACAGTGGGGGCCTCCTCGACAGGTAATCTTGCCAACTCAGTAGCCGCGCAGGCTGCCAGGCTTGGTTTGAAGGCGTGCATTCTCGTTCCCGCTGACCTGGAGCCAGCGAAGATTCTCAATACTCAGGTCTACGGCGCACGCCTGGTGCGGATCGAAGGGAACTACGACCATGTAAACCGGCTTTGCACGTTGATCGCCGACGAGTACAACTGGGGCTTTGTCAATGTGAACCTGCGGCCATACTATGCCGAGGGGTCGAAGACCGTCGGATATGAGATCGCAGAACAGCTTGGTTGGCGGCTGCCGGACAACGTGGTCGTGCCTATGGCCGGAGGCTCGCTGATTCGCAAGATCTGCAAGGCATTTCAAGAGCTCGTTTACCTCGGCTTGGTTGAGGACAAGCCGGTGCGATTCTTTGGAGCGCAGGCCACCGGCTGCTCACCTATTGCGCAGGCTGTGAAAGAAGGCCGCGACTACATCGAGCCGCAGAAGCCGAACACAATTGCGCGCTCCCTTGCGATCGGGAATCCGGCCGACGGACCAGCTGCCGCGAAGATGATTCAGGAGACCGGTGGCTGGGCCGAGGATGTCTCCGACGTGGAGATCGTCTCCGGCATGCAGGAACTGGCTGAGACGGAAGGAATCTTCACCGAAACCGCTGGCGGCGTCACGACTGCCGTGACGGCTCGTCTGTACGCGCATGGCCGGATCTCGCCCGACGAGCTTACGGTTACCTGCATTACAGGTAACGGATTGAAGACAACAGATGCTCTGACTGGACAGTACCAGCAGGAGCGCGCTGTCCGCCCGCGGCTGGCTGATTTCGATGCCTATCTGCGTGAACTCGATGGACTAGCAGAGACGGAATTGGTTGCCGCAGGAGGAAAGTAAAGATGTCTATTAAAGTAATGCTTCCCACCGCCTTTACAAGGCACACAGATGGGAAAAAACAGTTCGATTCAACGGCACAAAATTTGCCAGCCCTGCTTGTCGATATTGACAGAACGTTTCCCGCACTCGGCACTCACATCAAGGGCGACGATGGTAAGTTGCGGCGATTCATCAATATTTACGTCAATGACGAAGATATTCGCTTTCTGGGAGGGGAAGCGTACGCCTTTCAGGATGGCGATGAGGTCATGCTGATTCCTTCCATCGCTGGAGGGACAATCTAATTTTGGTTGGGTCCGGAACAACGAGGCGCACGTGTTTCTCGCGCGCGCCTTTATTATCTATTATCTGCGCATTAGCCACGGTCATAAAGGTACTATTTTGCAGAAGATAGCCCACTGAAACTCAATTTTGGTGTTTTCGATACGCGGAGCAACGCAAAGGCCCTCTTCAGGTTCTAAACCCCTGAAAAGGCCCCCCTTGGGGAGACAGAGAGGCGTTAACGATGTTTCTTATCATTGCAGTTGTGCTCGTGATCTTATGGATTGGAGGCTTTCTGTTATTCAAGACAGCGGGTCTGTTAATTCACCTTCTTCTGCTGTTTGCGATTATCTCTCTGATCATGCACTTCGTCAGCAACAAGAGAGCAGTCTAACGAGCCAGAAAAATCTAGAGGCCGAGCTCAGGGAGCCCAGCCTCTAAGTGTTCTAGGTGGTGGAAGCCTATTGGTGTGCCACGGGCTGGATATCGATTCCCGGCGTTGGAATAACTGGTGTGAGCCCCTCCGGGGTTTCCTCTTTTAGTTCCGGGAGCTTGCCCTCTAAAGCGAGCTGTAGGACCTGATCCATGTCTTCGACGAAGTGGAGTTTCATGGAAGTCCTCAGCAACTCGGGCAGATCGGCAAGATCCTTACGGTTTTCCTCTGGCAGAATAGCTTCAAAGATTCCAGCACGATGAGCTGCCAGCAGCTTTTCTTTCAATCCGCCGATGGGCAATACCTTGCCACGGAGAGTAATCTCGCCGGTCATGGCAACATCACGCCGAACTTTGATCTTCGTAAGTGCGCTGGCGAGACCAGTTGCGAGCGTAATTCCTGCCGAAGGGCCATCCTTAGGAATTGCTCCTTCAGGAACGTGGACGTGTATATCGACGTTGCGGTAGAAGTCCTTGGCGAGGCCCAGCTGATGAGCTCTTGAACGAACGTAGCTCATCGCCGCCTGGGCGGACTCCTGCATGACATCTCCAAGCTGGCCCGTCGTCGTGAGCTTGCCCTTGCCATCAAGTACCTGAACCTCGGTCTGAAGAATCGTTCCACCCACTTCGGTCCAGGCAAGACCTGTGACCAGACCCACCTCACTCTTCTCGTGCACCTGGGAATCGCGGAACTTGTGCGCACCCAACAGGTCGGATAGATTCTCTGCAGTAACCTTTTCCTGGTGCTTGGGACCGTTCTTGACGACGCGCCGCGCTATTTTGCGGCATACGTTGCCAATCTCGCGTTCCAGGTTTCTGACGCCAGCCTCGCGCGTATATGCCCGGATGATCTGGCGGAGTGCATCTTCTTCAAAGACAATCTGCTCTTCGGTTAGACCAGTGGCTTCGCGCTGCTTCTTGACAAGATACTGCTTGGCGATCTCGAGCTTCTCCAATTCGGTGTAACCATGCAGTCGGAGAATCTCCATGCGGTCCTGGAGCGGGCCAGGAATTGTATGGAGTACGTTCGCTGTCGCTACAAAGAGCACTTGTGAAAGGTCGTACTCGACATCGAGGTAGTGATCCTGGAATGAGGTGTTCTGCTCCGGATCGAGCACTTCGAGAAGGGCGCTGGCGGGATCGCCCCGGAAGTCCGATGCCATCTTGTCGATCTCGTCGAGCATGAAAACGGGGTTCTTGGTTCCTGCCTTCTTCATCGACTGGATGATCTGACCCGGGAGAGCACCGATGTACGTGCGCCTGTGGCCGCGGATCTCCGCCTCGTCGCGCACACCGCCAAGCGACATGCGGACGAATTTACGGCCGGTTGCCTTTGCGATCGACATGCCGAGCGACGTCTTGCCGACACCCGGAGGTCCAACAAAGCAGAGAATGGATCCTTTGGGATTCTTGACGAGCTGGCGAACTGCGAGAAACTCGAGAATGCGTTCCTTGATCTTCTCAAGACCGTAGTGATCCTGGTTAAGGATTGTTTCGGCGTGGTCAATAGAGCGAATCTCTTTGGAGCGCTTCTTCCACGGCACAGCGAGTAACCAGTCAAGGTAATTTCGTGAAACGGTAGACTCCGCCGACATGGGAGGCATCGCTTCCAGTTTCTTGAGCTCCTGGAGGGACTTGTCGAGGACATCCTTAGGCATGCCTGCCGCCTCGATCTTCTTTTTCAGCTCGTCAAATTCCGATTTCTCACCGCGACCGAGCTCCTTCTGGATGGCCTTGATCTTCTCGTTGAGGTAGTACTCCTTCTGTGCCTTCTCCATCTGCCGCTTTACGCGGGATTGGATGGTGCGGTCCATGTTCAGCTTTTCGATAGCAACATCCAGGACGTCTGCTACGCGCGAAAGGCGCAGTTCAGGGTCGAAGACTTCGAGCAGTTGCTGCTTCTCCTCGATGCTGAGCTGGAGGTTGGCGGCAATTGTGTCGGCGAGCTTTGCAGGTTCATCCGTACGGACGCTTGCGGCCATCGTTTCGTAGTTCAGAGACTGCTGCAGCTTGACGTACTGCTCGAACAGAGAATGAACTCGCTGAGCAAGCTGCTCGACCGCGGGCGTGAGTTCAAGATGGGTACGGCCCGTGCGAACCGTCGCAACGAAGAATCCGTCAACATCGGTGACTTCGGTCGCTCGAGCGCGCTCTACGCCCTCGACAAGAACCTTGATGTTGCCATCCGGCATCTTGACACTCTGGACGATATTTCCGATGGTCCCCGTCTGGTAGATATCATCCGCACTGGGTTCATCGACAGAAGCGTCATGCTGGGTGGCAAGAAATATCTTGCGGTCGCCGGTAAGTGCCTCTTCCAGAGCGCGTACACTCGATTCGCGCCCGACGACAAACGGGGTCATCATGTAGGGAAAGATGACCATGTCCCGAATGGGCATCATGGGCAGTTTGCGAGCTTCGCCGCTCAAGGGTTCTTTTGGTTGATTAGTCATCGCTCTCCCCGATTAGACGCTTCTTGCTGGCGCAACGATGCAACTGCGACGGCTGCGGCTTGTCGATGTGATTGTAATGCGTACGGAAGTCCCGTGCGAGTGCCCAAAAAGAGCACCCCCGAAAAAAGGCCAAGTCAATGAGGGAGCACAAGAAGACTGTGGAAAAGGCGGCAATAACATCGGAAAAACGTAGTTTTCCTTGGCTCAGCCAGCCTTTTCGAGCAGAATCGGCAGCGTAAGGTCGCGGTTCTTTACCATCGGCTCAGTAATGGTAATCTCCTTGACCTTCTTGTTGCCTGGTACGTGGTACATCAGGTCGAGCATCAGCTCTTCGATGATCATCCTGAGACCGCGCGCTCCTACCTTACGCATCAAGGCCTCGCGGGCGATCGCCCGTGCAGCATCGTCGCTGAAAGTGACCTTGACCCCCTCAAAATCAAATAGCTTCGCGTATTGCTTCAAGATCGCGTTGCGAGGCTTTGTGAGGATCTCAATGAGGGCCACTTCATCCAGTTCATCAAGAATACCCATGACGGGAAGGCGTCCAACGAACTCGGGAATCAGTCCGTATTTCAGCAGGTCCTGGGGCTCGGCCTGGCGGAGAAGCTCGGAGTCGCGCTGAGCGCGGATAGGGGTTACGTCGCCGTCCTTGGCATCGGGGTCAGAGAGGGCACGGAACCCCAGCGCCTTCTTGCCGACCCGTCGGCCGATGACTTTTTCCAGACCGACGAATGCGCCACCGCAAATGAAGAGAATATTTGTCGTATCGACGGCGGTAAACTCCTGGTGCGGATGCTTGCGGCCACCCTGCGGAGGCACGTTTGCCACGGTACCCTCGAGTATCTTGAGCAAGGCCTGCTGCACACCCTCACCAGAGACGTCGCGCGTAATGGAGGGGTTCTCGTCCTTTCGGCCGATCTTGTCGATCTCGTCAATGTAGATAATGCCGCTCTGCGCTCGGGCCACGTCCCCGTCGGCGGCCTGCAGAAGCTTGAGGATAATGTTCTCCACATCTTCGCCCACGTAGCCCGCTTCAGTAAGGGTAGTCGCATCCACAATGGCAAAGGGCACGTCGAGCATTTTGGCCAGGGTATGCGCAAGCAGCGTCTTGCCTGATCCCGTAGGCCCCACAAGAAGTATGTTCGATTTGGCCAGTTCAACATCGTTCCCGCGCGTCTTATTCATCTGGATGCGCTTGTAGTGGTTGTACACAGCAACGGCCAGCTTCTTTTTCGTCTGGTCCTGCCCAATGACATACTCGTCAAGGAACGCCTTAACCTCATGCGGCTTGGGGAGATGCGCGCTGGCAGCGCCTGTTTGGGCTTCGGTTCGGTCGTCCTCGAGGATTGAGTTGCAAACGGCCACGCACTCGTCGCAGATATAAGCCCTGGGATAGTCGGAAGGTGAGGAGATGAGTTTGGCGACGGCGTCCTGCGACTTATGGCAGAACGAGCAGCGAAGAGATTCTTCCGAGCCCCGAGACGTTTTCATAGGTAGGACGACTCCTGACAAAAGCGGTGAAGAGAAAGACCGCACTTAAAGTTTACACCCGTTTCACTCCGAAGCTTCGGCCCGTCAAGATTACCGAGGTACATCGAAATGGTCATAAACAGAACAGCCCGGGCCTGTGCCCGGGCCGCTGAATGATGCTACAGGTCGATTAGGTTCGTGGGCGATCAATGATATCGTCGATGATTCCATACTCCTTGGCCTGCGGCGCGGTCATGATGAAGTCACGTTCAACGTCCCGTTCTATACGCTCAAGCGATTGGCCGGTGTTCTGGCTCATTAGCTTGTTCGTGATCTCCCGAATCCGAAGAATCTCACGAGCGTGAATATCGATGTCTGTTGCTTGTCCGCTAAGCCCGCCCATCGACGGCTGATGAATGAGGATGCGTGAGTTAGGCAGGGCAAATCGCTTGCCCTTCTTTCCAGCCATCAGCAGAAAAGCTCCCATGCTGGCGGCCTGGCCGATGCAAAATGTCACCACGTCGTTCTTGATGTACTGCATGGTGTCGTAGATCGCCAGACCCGCCGTAATGGATCCACCCGGCGAATTGATGTAGAGCTGAATGTCCTTTTCCGGGTCTTCGCCGCTCAGAAACAGCATCTGCGCAATGATGACGTTCGCAATGTTGTCGTCAATCGGTGTCCCCAGAAAAATGATGTTGTCACGGAGCAGACGGCTGTAGATGTCGTATGCGCGCTCGCCGCGACTCGTCTGCTCGATCACCATCGGTACTAGTCCCATAAAGCTCTCTTTCTCCTGTCCGCGTTTTGCGTGAATGAGTCCAGTTGATTCTACGAGGCCAGTTTCTCGTAAAGGATACTTGCTGTCTTCTCGCGCCGCATCTGCTCGCGGATCCTGTCGAGACCGCCGTCTTTCGAGAGCCGTTCGCGGAGAGCTTCCATCGGCTCGCGCGACTGAAGGGAAAGCATCAGAAGCTCACGATCCAGATCTTCATCGGCCACTGTAACGTTCTCGGTTTCGGCGATCTTGTCCAGGATCATTGAGGCTTTGACCTCATTGAGAGCCTGGTCACGTTGTGCTTCGCGAAGACGACCGAAGTCGAGCTTGCGCATGTCTTCCGGGCTCATGCCCTGTTGTGCCAGGGCGCGCAGACCGCGATCAAGTCGTGCATCAACCTGTTGCTGCACGAACGATTCGGGGACAGGGAACTGGTACTTTGTGACTAGCTGTTCGATAAGCCTGTCCTTGGCCTGGCTCTCGAGGGAATCCTTCTTCCGATTTGAGGTGTATTCGCGCAGCTTCGACTCGAAATCTTCCCACGATTCATAGTTGCCGAGCTGCTTTGCAAACTCAGCGTCGCGCTCGGGATAGGTTTTGCGCTTGATGCTTTTCACCGTCACGTCGTAACTGACTGACTGGCCGGCCAGGCGACGCTCGCCGAAGTCAGCAGGATAGTCCACCTCGAACTTCAGCTCCTGACCAGGCTTCGCACCGCGCAGCGCTTCATTGAACGCGGGCAGCGTATTTTTGCCGCCGATCTCGATAAGGACGTCCTCGCCGGTAATGGGATCTCGCTGAGAGGTGTTTTCGACTCCCGCTTCCGTCACAGTTTGGGCGATGTCTTTCACCTCTCCGCGAAACTGAATCTCAGCCCAGTCGCCATCAACCAGAGGACGATCGTCGTCGACCGGTTCGACCGTGGCATGGCTGTCAATCACGCGATTCAACTCCGCATTGAACTCTTCATCAGTCAGTGCGACGTCAGGCTTTGCAATCTTGACAGCGTCGTAGCCACTGACGTTGAGCTCAGGAGACACCTCAAACGCGGCCTTGAACTTAAGAGGCTGGCCGTCATTCAGTTGAAGGTCAAGCAGCTGCGGTTCGGAAACCGGACGGAGCTTGTGCTCATCGATCGCCTTCCGGAAGCGGTCCGACACAAGGCTCTCAAGGACCTCCTGGCGAACCTCGCGGGCAAATTTGGTACGGATAAGTGACTCCGGCACCTTACCGGCGCGGAAGCCGGGGATACGCGCTAGCTTCCGGTAGCGCTTGATAACCGATCCAAATGCTTTTGACACTTCGTCAGCCTCAACCTCGACCTCGATCTCGCGCGTCAACTCAGGGTTGAGGGTGGGGGCGGGGTGATGATGTTCATGATCATGATCATGATCGTGGTCATGCGCATGCGTGTGCGCTGCTTCGGGCTGCTGTCCGGCAGTCCCATTCGTTTCTGTTGTCTCAGTCGGGGTCAAATCCATGCCTTCCAAAGGGACGCTTCATTGGGCCTGCCAGTCGCGTGGAATGGCGGTATGGCCTGCGCCCTCTTACTACTGTAAGGCCCCTGTTGGGAGGGGTCAAACGAACCCGAGGTTTGCAAAACTGCGAAAACTAGAAGTGTTGTGGCTCTGTGAGGGAGAAGATTTCAAGCCGAATACGCCATTCAACGGACTGGCCCGGGACAAGGGTTACCATTCCAGTGTCTTCATCCGCCGACCACTCTCTTCCAAATGGATCGTCGTAGTTAAACCGAGGCTCGATTGCGACAAACTTTTTGTCCGCCGGGGCGTAAACGTGAAGAGCCTTGATCGTAGAGCTAAGCGTGGTTATTCGCAATCCGTAATCACTCGCTGTGTCGCGCAATTCAACCACCGGCCCGTTGTCAAGCATAGCTTGCCGAAGATGCACGAAGGTATCGTCGAGGCTAAGGGCGTTCAGCGGGGCACCATCGTGTGATGTGAAATCGTAGGCTCCGCCGGTTGTGCTGAGCAGCTTACCAGTGGGCAAGCCCGTCTTTCGGTTGACATCTGCCCTCATATCGGATGGCAGTCGTAGCCTAATCGAACTGCGATCCCCGCTCAGAACTGCGAGTAGAGGCTGCCATCCAAGTCCGATGGGTTCGGGTTGGTCACCAATATTGTGAGCGACCATCTTCATTTCGATCGCACGACTGTTCAACTGGACAGTCGTGGTGACCTGCGTATTCGAAGGCCAGTGGCCATCGAAATCTCCTGCATTGAAGATGGCATCCACCTCTCCGCCATCTGGCATGACGTTTGTGCTAGTGGTTGTGGAGGGCATCTTCAGCAAAAGGCCGCCAACAGAACTGGCCAGCCCGCCATTATGCCAACTTACGGGAACGCTTAGCATGCGTCCCTCCCAGGCCGTATCCAGTGCCTTCCCATCGGAGGAGATGTTCCCATAGAGCCGCCCAGCCCAAGGGGCCTCAAAGGCGCTTCCGATAGTTAGGCTCGCCGCTCCTGTGGCATCTGCGCCTGTTCCCGTGAGCAGCTTCGCCGCCTTCTCAAGCGGGGGAGACGCAAGCAATTGAACTTCCCCTTTTTGAGGAAGATAGGCAGTGATCTGGAGCAAACTCATGCCGCGACCAGGTAACAGAGTGGCCTTGAGAAACTCCGGAACTGCGCCGCCTTCGATCTGGGCTCGCTCAAGAAAGACTGCTTCTTGTCCTCCGGGCCGTATCACGGGAGCGACGGGAGGTGGTGCCTTCTTCAACTCTGCTTTAAGTTGCGAAAAACGTCCGCGCTGGTGAGCCTTCCACCCAAACGCTAAAGCGATTAGCACGGCGGTAACCATCAGAATGGTAAGGAGGCCGGAGCGCATCACTGTAGCATGCCAAAGTTGCTTACGCGCCTTGGAGAACCACCGGGTTACCAGCGAGACATACATTCGACTAATTCTTGGATCTTCCAAAACCCCACCCGTCTCCTGCTTCGGCTAGGAGAATTCTACTTAAACCTCAGCTAAGGCACCTGCCTCGCATGCGATGACTTCCACCAACTATCATCAGATGTAGTGAAACGTTCTAACCCCTTCAAGCTTCCAGCCGCGCTTCTGGCAGCGCGGAAGTCTATCATCGAATGCGAACGATGTCCTCGTTTACGAGAGTATTGCAAGGGCATCGCTGAAACAAAGCGGCGCGCATACAAGGACCAGATTTATTGGGCTCGACCCGTCCCGGGCTTCGGAGATCCCAATGCACGCGTACTGATCTTGGGGCTGGCTCCTGGCGCCCATGGAGCGAACCGTACCGGGCGCCCGTTCACTGGTGACGGTTCCGGATACTTTATGTATCCGGTTCTTCACGAGGTTGGCTTTGCGAACCAGCCGGAGGGTGTTTCTGCTCATGATGGTCTTAAGCTGCGGCACGCCTGGATCGCTTCGGTGGTGCGTTGTGCGCCCCCTGGTGACAAGCCCACACCACAGGAAATCCGCAATTGTGCCGATCACCTTGCGGAAGAGCTTGAGGGCCTTGGAAAGGTGAGCGTCGTTGTGTGTCTGGGCAAGATTGCTTTCGACGGCTACCTGGCTTATCTGCATACCCGGGGAATCGTAGAACGGAAATCCGAATATCGGTTCGCTCATGGAGCCTGCTATGTGATGCCAAATAAAATTCGCCTGCTGGCCAGTTATCATCCATCTCTCCGCAACACAAATACCGGTCGACTGAACGCCGCGATGTTCGCTCAAATATTTGTACGGGCACGGGAGTTGGCGGGGCTTGCCAGTTAGAACCTGTTTTTGTCGGCTCTGAAGACATTCAAAGCCGAGAACGCCGGCGCCACGATCATGATCAGGAATACCGTCGCAATCAGAAAATCCTTCATAGTTAACCTCGCCTCTGACTCTATCTGCTTGCCGGTCAAGGGAAACCACCCGTTGGGGATGAGTGCAAGTGTCGTTACTACCAAGTTTGATTCGGTCCAGCCGCTCGCGAGCCCGTATGAGCCTTATCCAACCAATCGCAGCCGCTCGGAATCTCAGAGACGAACGAAGTAGGTGCGTGAGGTAGAGTGCATGAATTCAAGAAACTATTGGCTGGCCTTTGGAATCGGAGTAGTCGCAGGAGCAACTGTCGCTCTGCTTTATGCGCCGCAAAGCGGGGTAAAGACGCGCAAACAACTCCGCCGGGGAGTTGAAGACGCTGGGGATTATCTGGAGAGCGCGGGAGACTATTTGAAAGCGCAGGCTGACCGCTTCAGCGCCGAAGCGCAGAAAGCGCTGGATCGCGCAAAGGACCAGGTAGGCACCGTTGTCGACAAAGCAGAGGGCGTTGTCTCGGATGCGGTCAAATCTGCGCAATCTCTTGTGTAGCCGATCAAGACCGGAGGTCCTGCCCGTCAAGATGTTTCTCGAGCTTGCTTTGCGGGTAAACAAAAATTACCCCGGCGACCATCGCCGGGGTAATTCTCTGTTCGTTCCTGTTTTACCTACACTGTGCTAAGGGCGAATCCGGCAACTTTTTCTTCCCCGTCCGACGAAATCGGACGGTAGAAGAGGGCGTTATTTTCCATATAGACCTCAAGGAACGCTGGCCGCTGCGTGATGCCGCCGCCGATCAGCGCCTCCGAGAGTGGGTCTTCGATGTACTTCTGCAGAGCACGGCGCAACGGGCGAGCTCCGTATGTGCGATCCGATGCCGTCTTCTCGATGATCCATTTCTTCGCATCATCTGTGACTGAGATCGTGATGGCTTTGTGGACCAGATTCGCGTTGAGCTGCTGGACCAGCAGTTCGAGGATCTGCATCAGGTCCTGATCCGAGAGCGAAGTGAAGATGATGATCTCATCCAGGCGATTGAGGAACTCGGGATTGAATGTCCTCTTTACTTCGCCCCGGACTAACTCTTCCATCTTGTCCAGAACTAGGTTCTCTTTCTCGCTCTGGAAACCGAGACCTTGGCGCTTCTGCAGATGCTTGGCCCCGATGTTCGAGGTCATGATGATGATGGTGTTCTTAAAGTCGACGGTGTTGCCAAGCCCGTCCGTCAGTTGTCCATCTTCAAAGACCTGAAGAAGCAGGTTGAAGACATCCGGATGTGCCTTCTCGATCTCGTCCAAAAGAACGACGCAATAAGGGTTGCGCTTGACGCGCTCGGTGAGTTGACCACCCTCTTCATAGCCAACGTAACCCGGAGGCGAGCCGATAAGCTTGCTGACGGAGTGCTTCTCCATGAACTCCGACATATCGAAGCGGATGAGCGCCTTCTCGCTGCCGAAGAGGAACTGCGCCAGTGTGCGGGCCATCTCTGTCTTGCCGACGCCTGTAGGGCCAAGGAACAGGAAGCTGCCAATCGGCCGCGCCGGGCTCTTCAGGCCGGCACGCGAGCGCCGGATTGCCCGTGCAAGCGCCGAGATCGCCTTATCCTGCGAAATGACGCGCTTGTGCAGCTCTTCCTCGACACGCAGCAGGCGCTGAGTCTCCTCTTCCTTTAGCGACGTGATCGGGACGCCCGTCCAGCGGCTGACGACCTCCTCGATGTCTTCCCGAGTCACAATACCCGCGGAGGAGTCATCCAAGTGGTACTTATCGCGCAGCGCTCTCAGGTTCTCCCGCTCCTTGCGCTCCTCATCCGAGTAGAAGCGGGCCTTTTCGAACTCATGGTTGGCAATCGCGTTCTCCATCCGGTGGACGATGAACTTGATGCGCTTCTGAACTTCCGTGAGTTCCTCAGGCAGGGAAGTCTGGCGCAGCTTTACGCGTGCACCCGCCTCATCGATCAGGTCGATCGCCTTATCTGGCAGGAACCGATCAGGGATATACCGGCTGGAATGCGACACCGAAAACTGGATCGCATCATCGGTGTAGCTGACAGCGTGAAACTTTTCATACTTGTCCTTGATCCCCATGATGATCTTAACGGCGTCATCCTCACTTGGCGGGGGAACCTTGACAGCCTGAAAGCGCCGCTCGAGCGAGCGGTCTTTCTCGATAGACTTTCTATATTCGGCAGGCGTCGTCGCGCCGATACATTGAATCTCGCCACGGCTCAGCGCAGGCTTGAGAATATTGGCCGCATCAAGCGAACCTTCCGCCGACCCCGCTCCCACCAGCGTATGAAGTTCGTCGATGAAGACGATGGAATTCTGATTCTCCATCAACTCTTTCATGATCGTTTTGAGGCGCTCTTCAAATTGACCACGATACTTGGTTCCCGCGACGATCAGCGACAGATCCAGCGCCAGGACGCGCTTGTCGGACAGAAAACTCGGAACCTCCCCATCTGCGATCTTCTGCGCGAGCCCTTCGACAATAGCTGTCTTGCCGACACCGGGCTCCCCAATCAGCACAGGGTTGTTCTTCGTTCGACGGCAGAGAATCTGGATAACCCGGTCCACCTCCGAGTCGCGTCCAACCAGCGGATCAAGCTGCTGATCCATAGCCGACTGGGTCAGGTCACGCGAGAACTCCGCCAGCATGCTTTGCTCGCCTCTCTGCTTGCTGCTTTGAGCAGAAGGGGTCTTCTCCTGGGTGGTGCGCTGCAGCTCTTCGCGGATCGCAGGCAGTCTAAGCCCGCGCTCCGTCAGAATCTCCGCGGCAAAGCACTTCTCCTCGCGCAGCAGGCCCAGAAGAAGATGCTCCGTCCCAATGTGCTTGTGCGAGAGGCGCTCGGCCTCTTCGGCCGCATACGCGAGCACCCGCTTGCACTCGTTTGAGAGCGGCAGATCAACCGAGGTCGAAACCTTCTCACGGATCGTAGTATGCCCTTCGATCTGCTTGCGAATGGATTCCACCGAGGCGTGCGACCGCAGAAAGCGATTCGTCAGCGCCTTGTCCTCCCGCAGCAGTCCCAGCAGCAGATGCTCTGTCTCGATGTAAGGTGACCCGAATTGACTGGCCTCGTAACGAGCAAAGAAGATGACCCGCCGCGCCTTCTCCGTATAGCGTTCGAACATGTTCTCCCCTTCGAACCGGCCACTGCTCAAAACCAGGCCGAGCAGCGCCTCTTCTACAACCGTCTCCGCGACTCAGATTAGCGAAGACCCTTCAGGCCGCTTCCATCTGCAAAGCACCCATCTCTCATTAACAGTGTAGCTGCCTGTGCAACATCTCTGTAATACCGCTAAAGTAATGCACTAACCTAGCACTCTTTTTGACCGCGGTTGTGCAAAACTAGCACCAAACTAGGTGCATAGGCTACAGTCCTCTTCAAGCCGGCCCTCGCGCAACCGCAACATTCGCCCGCAACGCCTTGCAAAGTCAAGGCTATGCGTCACGATTACGCTGGTAAGTCCATGGACCACGTGCAAGCCCTGAATGAGGCTGAACACCGTCTCCGCGGTTTTCGAATCCAGATCGCCGGTGGGTTCATCCGCAAGCAGAATTCTAGGCTCGGTAACCAATGCCCGGGCAAGAGATACTCGCTGCTGCTCTCCTCCGCTTAATTCACCTGACCGATGCTCTCCTCGTTCCTCAAGCCCGACCTCGCCCAGCCATCGTCGAGCCCGATCCATTGCCGCAGCACGACGCATCCCCCGTGATAACAACGGCATGGCGACATTCTCCAGCGCCGTGAACTCCGGCAACAGGTAGTGAAACTGCCACACGTAGCCGACCTCCCGATTGCGGAAGTCGGCTGCCTGTCGGGCAGTAAAGGTGCTCAGGCGAGTATCGCCACACCAGACCTCTCCCGTTGTCGGCTTGTCCAAAGCCGCCAGCAGATGTAGCAGCGTGCTCTTGCCGGCACCGCTCTCACCCACAATCGCAACCATCTCTCCAGCGTGGATCGTCAGGTTCAGGTCGCGAAATAGCTCTAGACCGCCATGGTTTGACTTTGAAAGAGCAGGGTAGACCTTCGTCAGTCCTACGGCCCGCAGCACAGCCGTTGGCTCTTTTGCCAAGGGCAAAGGCTCCAGGAAGCTGCACTCATCTTGTGGAGAAGTCTGATCCGGCTTCGATCGAAGCTCACTCATATCGCAAGGCCTCCGCTGGCAATACCTTTGCCGCCGACCAACTCGGGTAGAGCGTGGCGACCAAGCTCACCCCCAATGCCACGACCGCCACAATCACCGCATCCCATGCACGTGGCGCAAAGGGCAGATAGTCAATGGAATAAACGGCTGCATCCAGGTGAATGAATCGATAGTGTCCGCCAAGCCAACTCAGTACGTAGCCGAGTATTAGACCGAGCACGGTCCCGATCACGCTGATCAGAAGACCCTGCAGGAGAAAGATCCTCCGAACCTGCTCCTCGCGCACGCCGAAACTCATCAGCACGGCAATGTCGCGGGTCTTCTCCATCACCATCATGGTCAGGGCAATCAGGATATTGAGTGCAGCCACGCATACGATCAACGCCAGCACGATAAAAGTGACGACCTGCTCCAGCTTGAGGGCGCGAAATAATTCACGGTTCTGCTCCATCCAGTTCGTGGTCTGGAATCCCTTTCCCGCCTCAGCTTCTATCTGTTGGCCGATCTTATCGGCACGGTAGAGGTCATCCACCTTGAAGCTGATCACCGAGATCAAATCCGGCTCCGAAAAAAGCCTCTGCGCGTCCTTCAACCGCATAAAAGCATAGCTGGAGTCGTATTGATAGAACCCCGACTTGAAGATACCTACGACATCGCAGCGCTGATACTTAGGTACAAGGCCCAGTGGGGACAATTCACCCTGAGGACTCGTTACCAACACACTGTCGCCCACCTGGGCCCCGATCGTCTCAGCCAGGTCACTTCCAATCACAATGGGCGGCATGGCTTGAAACGCCACTTCTCTCTGTGTGTGGCCCTCGTGCGTGGGCATCGGTAGCAGCTTTGTCCCCGTTGCGTCAGGCTCCAGCGCAGCAGCAGAGCCGTCCTTCAGCCCCTGCAGCAGATCGCTCACCGTTCTCTCATCGCTCAGAATGATCCCTTTGATGAGCGCACCTCCACTGCGAGCACCGCGTGAGATCAATACTTGCCCATATAAGCCCGGCGCAGCGGCCGTGACATGTGGCGTCTTCCGCAGCCGATCAAGCAAGGGACGCCAGTCGCGTATGCCATCTGCAGCGATCCGCATCAGCTCAACATGAGCAGTTGAACCCACCAGCTTGTCCTGCAGGTCACGCTCCATTCCGTTCGTGATCGAAAGCGCAATGATCAGCGAGGCTACGCCAGCCGCCACGCCAACAACGGAGATCGCGGTAATAACCCCAACGACCGCCTGCCGCCGTTTCGCCCGCAGGTACCGCGCCGCTACAAAAAGCTCAAATCGCATCGAACCCAGCTTACAACCCCGCGATATCAACAAAACCGACCACTGCGCTCATCAGAAGGGCACCAAAATCCTGTCAAGCCCCCCAGCTTGTGGAAATCAAGCTCGCGATTTCGGATAAGCGATTTGAAATCAAACTAATAGGGTGCTGAAAATAAATCTCCAGAACGTGGCAGATCAGTTTCATTCGAATCGCTACAATCATTACAGAGCCTAAGAAAAGCCCCGCACGTCCGGGGCTTTTCCCTTTGGGCCATAAAGTCATGCAGAATCAATATTTTACAGTCTATATCCCCGTAAGTGATTGATTCCACGTAAAGACTTCGGTCGTAACTCCTTTATTATCTATATTTTTGATGTTAAACCATTTGAATGCAATATTTTACATCGGGTAAATCCGTCAAATCGTTGAAAGTAAGTAACTTAGCGGATAGGAGAGGTTAAAAAACTTTAAGCGGATCACCGCACCACCGTCTTCACTGTGGCCATATTCTCGTACCGGTCGTACACCCGGACAGCCAGCACATGCTCCTTCGCGTCCACCACTTGAGCCGTGGCGATTGGTATCTCCGCAATGAAGTCATACCGTTCCGTCAGTGAGTCCGAAACCTTCCCGACTGGCTCCAGATATTGCCAGGGGCCTGCATCGACGCTGTATTCGGCGTGAGCGATCGGCGAAGTAGCGTCATGAGCTTCAAGGGTTGCGTGGATTCTCTTTGTGCCCGTTGAGGTGCCTGCCACTATCGTCGCACTCAAGACTCCGGGTACAGGAGCCGTCGTATCCACGACAAACGCTTCGCTGACCTTCTCGCCTGTGAGTGCCTCCGAGTCTACGTGGACCGGCGAATCGCTCGCGACAATCTTGAGTTCATAGCTTCCATCGGGCAGCAGGGAAGAGTCGAAGCTGAAGAATCGATCACTGATATTGTCTTTCAGCAGCCTCCAGTTCGCCTCGCCTACGCCGCGATACCACACGGCGAAGATCAGGTCGTCACCGTTGTCATCGTGAGCCAACCAGCGCGCCGTTATGGCAGTCCTGTCTTTCTGTGCCGTCAGAGGCGTTCCACCGGGCTCTTGGGGAAAACTCATCATCGTCGCTCCCGAAGCTGCCGGGAAGGCAATCTGGACCGTGTTGTTCGGAGGGATTCCTCCGCCAGGAGCGACCCGAGCTCCAGGCTGCACCATAACTTCATCAACGACCGGGGCTACGTTCTTCGTCAGGTAGTTCAGTCCCACTGAGTCAACATTTCCGCCACTTCTGAGCATGGCCTTCCATTGGACGTAACGTCCCGGAGGCACGGCTAAGGCACCATCTGCGCCCACGCGAGACCACTCACTCCATCCCATCAATGGGCTCTGAACATTCCCGCTGCGAACGTAGAGGTCATAGCCCGCAGCCTCTCCCGCCCGGACCTCAGCCCGGCCCCATTGTGAGAACTGCTGCGCGTCGAAGACCTCGCTGGTATACGTCGCGTTCGTTGCGGCAGCGTCGCCCAGCCGGAAGACCTTACCGCTATTACTCGTCGCAACCAGCAGCCCATCCTTTAGCGTTGCAAACGCCATTCCTTGCGAGGCTTCCAGATGTGCGATATCGCTGAATTGCCCGGGAGTCGAAACATCAATCCGGTACACCTGCCCACGATTTCCTGTCGCGGCGAGCAGCCTCCCGTTGTGGACCGCCAGCGCATAGACCACGTCATCCTTCAACGACACCAACCGCTGCGGCGTGCCATCCTTTGCGATCCGGTAGATATCGCTCCCCTCTGGCACCAGGCTATTACTACCTGCTGCTGTCGCGGAACCAGGTTGCTGGATCGTCACGGTCACTCCGACATTGCCGGTGACGGGCAATGGCGGCAACGTCATCGCTCCCCTGGCGCCAACCCCAGCAGCATAGACATTTCCCATCGTGTCGCTAGTGAGTGAGGTAATCTCCCGCTTCGGAGCCGCGTAGACCGCGAAGGGCTTCGCTCCCGCGGTTTTTGTATTGATCTTGTAGATCACGCCGGCGCCATCACTGCCAGCCCACAACATTCCGTCTGCCTCCATCATCAGGCACCGAATGTGCTGGTCCACAGTTTTGAAGAGAACCTGTGCCTTTCCTCCGTCGGCAGGGACCTTATAAACGAGCGCCGGGCCACCAGCCGCTACATAGACCTCGCCCGCGTTGCCTACTGCCAGGTCCCAAAGATACTTTGGCTTTTCTTCCGTTGTCGCGGAATCGAAGATCACGGTAGCGGCTCCGCCATCCGGGCCAATGCGGTAGACCTTGCCGTCTGGCGACGTGGCCGCCAGAATTGTCCGGTCGGGCAACACACGCAACGCCTGAACGGCAAGTTCTTTTCCTTCAAAGATCTTCGCAGCTTTGCCGTCGGGAGATACTTTCATCACCGCAGCGGAGTTGGCTGTTGTGCCACCGAGCCCCAGATAGCCGTTCCCGGCGGCGTCGCTTGCCAGCGACCAGACGTAGCTCTTCCCGCTGTCATAGACCAGGCTGACCGCCGGCCCAGCCTCCAGTCGCCCGTCGCTCCGGATCGCGATCCCTTCGGTGGTTCCTTTTTCCATTTGGTCGTAACGGTCTACTGTCCATAGTTTCGTTCCCTGCGCATTTGCCATCCCTGCCAGCAGAAATGCGGCTACGATCAATTGGGTTACAAACTCTCTTCGCTTCATTCACCAAAGTCTAAACGCACTATGAAAAAGACGAGGGCCGCAGCCCTCGTCTTTCCCTTTTATTCTTGCCGCTAGTTTGCCAGAACTGCCCGATAACGCACTTGGTTCTTTTTTACCTTGGCCACAGCGTCGTTGGCCTTTGCCATGGGAAATCGCTCGGTAATCGCCATGATGTTATGTCTGGCGGCCACATCGAGCATCTCGTGAAGGTCCCGAGGACTTCCCGTCGGACTGCCCGAAATAGCCCTCTGACCTGCGATCAGAGGAAAGGCCGGGAGATTCATTCCGGAGGGTGGTACGCCGACCACACACAACACACCTTTCGGCCGGAGAGCGTTGACGTACGCCGGCCAGTCCTGGTCTGCGCTCACTGTCGAGAGCAGAAAGTCGAAAGAGCCCATGACCTTCTTCAAAGCGCCTGTGTCCCGGGTATAAACGAAATGATGCGCACCCAGCTTTTTCGCCTCCGCTTCCTTGTCCTTCGAGGTCGAAAACGCGGTCACCTCCGCGCCAAATGCCTTAGCGAACTGAATCCCCATGTGTCCAAGCCCGCCAATCCCAATCACGCCAACCCGCGACGAGGGTCGCACTCCATGGTTTCGTAGCGGGCTATATACCGTAATCCCTCCGCAGAGCAGTGGGGCAATGTTCTCACTCTCAAGAACCTCTGGCACCGGAATCGCAAACCGAGAATTCACACGGACCTTGTCCGCATATCCGCCGTTTCGTCCCACGCAGGTCGGCTGCGATTGTGCACACAGGTGCTCGTCTCCCTGACGACACCACTCGCAGATGCCGCAACTATCCGCCTGCCAGCCCACTCCGACTCGCTCGCCGATCTTGCGATCGCGGACGTCAGAACCCACGGCAACCACGGTTCCTACGACCTCGTGTCCTGGAATAAACGGATATTTGCTGATCCCCCAATCGTTGTCGATGAGGTGGATATCGCTATGACAGACTCCGCAATGCGAGATCTTGATCTCGACCTCGGTCGCCTGCAACTCTCCCGGATCAAATTTGTACGGCAGCAGGTGAGCACCCGCCGCATGCACAGCTAAACCGTGGATCTCACTCATCAGGGGATCGGTTCCTTTTTCGCGGGAGCCTTGCCGGCCCCGGCCTGTCCTGATGCTACAGCATGGTCCTGATCAAAAAAGCCCTCAAGGACAGGAGGGACGAGAGATCTCCCTAAAACAAGGAGCCAATCGGCGCGAGTGGCGCCGCAAGGCCTTCGAAGTGCCAGCTACCGAATGGTAATCGACAACACCTGCGAGCCTGACATAGCATATCCAGTCTCGGAGGACACGACGTCAGCGATACTCTCTCCGCTGAGATGCATCTTCTGCTCATCTTTCAACGGACCGAAGACATTGGCCATCGACAGAGGGACCCCAGGTAACGCTTCACCATCGAGCACGGCCTGCGCCGCATGATCGAGGAGTGTGACATAGACGCGATCGTTCCGGTGGAGATCGTTGAGTTGAGCCACGGTGTCGGCCAACCCGATCGCATGTTGGGCGATCCCCGGCGGCTGTACCAAGCGATCAATCGAAGGCGCATCACTCACTAACAGGCGAACGGTGCCGGGAGCCAGGGAGGCAGGAAGCTCCATCGGTATCCGAATCAATTGCGGGGCACCCTGGAATGGATGAATCGTTACCTCGACGTCGATCGTCTCTCCAGCACGAGCCTCAGGCTGACCTATGCGGGCCGACTCAATCACGGCAGTTCTCCGCTCAGGTATCTCCACGGCCTTGAGCTTCACCTCAGTTACAGTCGGCTGTTCAAAGGTATTGCCATAGATGCGGCTAAAGCGGTCCGTAACATACAGGGCAGCGTTGATAGAAGCTGGATTCAGCTCAGTTTGGGCCATTATCCCGTTCAGTCTGATGGGACGCTGGCCTTCGATTGTTATCTCACCAGCGAGTTGATAGCTCGTTTTGTTGGCTGCCAGGTTGGTTCCCTGCAGACTCTGGTAGATCGACACCAGCATCGCCGATGGTGTGAGTTCCCGGTTGTCAAGAACCTCAAAGTGATATGTCTTTGACTTTGTGCCTCCCGAAACGACTTCGACCGACACCGGAATCATCCTAGCCTTGACTCCAAACTGTCCCATGATCGCTGAGGAGCGGTCTTCCGTGAACGCACCCACCGTTTCGGTCGTATTGACGATCTTGAATGCGTTCAGTGGCGACGGAAGTGTCGCCAGCACAGCTGCCTTGGTCATCGGCATATCGACACGACCTGATTGCGTGATGGGATGCCCGCACGCCAGCAAACGTGTCGGATCGACGTACGTCACGGTACAGGTTCCGGCGATTGAGAGATCTCCCCTAACCAGAATGGCGCTGACAGCCGAGCCCGGGAGCAAAGGTTCAGGTTGCGGAGTCGACGCATCCGCACCACCGAGCCCTGCGACGGGGGTCAACCCCATTGCTCGAAAGCGATCGCCGAAGCGTTCGACTGCTTCCTGACTGAATCCGCTGAAAACCAACGGAGTATCCATAGGCTGAATCTCTGTCGATCCCGCCTCCGTGGCTCGCTTCGCTATGACGGAATCCACAGCCATCGTCTCGTCCCGAACCTCCAGCATCTGCTCGATCGGAGTAATGCCCGCAATGGGTTCTTTGCTGAATTGTCCAATGCGGTAACTCAGAGCGCCCACTAGCCGCCCGTTGATATAAACCGGGCTGCCGCTCATCCCTGCTACCACTCCCGTGTATTCGGGCTTCTGCCCATGCAGCCGAGCCAGAATCATGTCCTTGCCAGGTCCCAAAGCATTGTTCAGAACACCCAGAATCTCTACTCGCATCGGGTCCGGAGTAACGCCTTCGAAGACGGTATAGGCGACGCCTTCCTGCCCTCGCTTTACTTCGGCCAGAGGGAAGATCTCAGTACTAACGGGAGGAATCGGCGGCAAAATCGGGGAGATGACCGCACTGGCCGTCGCTACAGGCACTGCCTGGGCCCAGGCGCCTTCGACGAACGCCCAGACAAGAATTTGCGCCCAAGCCAGCCATCGCAGCTTTCTCGTGAGAATCACGTCTACAAGAGTAGAGCGTTCCGGGCACAATACCAAATGGGTCTTAGGATCAAACCCAGAATCTGGATTTATACCCTCGGCGCTCTCGTCCGTCCAATATTCCGGAGTAAAGTTTCAGATGATGATGAATCGCTTCCATCTCCCGGCCTCCGTACTCCTTGCAACTGCCTTCTTTCTGTTTTCTTTGCCCCCGTGTTGGAGCCAGACGGCCGACGGGCAAACCACGCCCCAGCAACAGAAGCCCGCCGACAATACCGACTCAGAAGGACCTGCGACCGACTCAGGCCCCATTGTCCTCAAAAAGAAAAAGGAGGCCGACGAACCACCACCGCCAGCTGCCCCTGCTGAGCCCAAAGTAAAGAATCCAAACAACGAAACCTACTCTTTGCGGGTCGACGTGCCTATCGTCAATCTTAACGTCAACGTCATCCTCGACAAGACCCACCAATTCGTTCCTGGGCTAAAGGCCGGCAATTTTCAGGTTTTGGAGGATGGGGTTCCCCAGACGGTCACCAGCATTCGGATGGCGCAGACTCCGATTACTGCCGTCATGCTGCTTGAGTTCGCAGCCAACAGCTACTACTTCATCCAGGATATGCAGAATGCCTCGGTCAGTTTCTTCAACACGCTGCGCCCAGATGACTACGTAGCCGTCGTCACCTACGATCTGAAAACTCACATCCTCACCGATTTCACCAACAACAAGGACGTCGTCGCGAACGCTTTGAGCTCTCTGATGATTCCCGGCTTTTCAGATACCGACCTCTTCGATGCTTTGTATGAGACGCTGGACCGCGTCAGCCGCATTGAAGGTCGCAAATACATCATCCTCATCGGAACCGGCCGGGACACCTTCTCAAAGATTACGCTCGACAAGATTCTCGCCAAGGTCAAAGCTACGCCGAATGTCACCATCTTCACCATAGGGACTGGCGCCCTGGTCCGTGAGTTGGCCGATGCCAGTGGCAGAATGGGACCCATCGCGCGACTGGACTACCTACAGGCCGAAAACCAGATGAAGACCTTCGCCTCCATGACTGGCGGCCTCTATTTCAATCCGATGTTTCAGGGCGCGCTTCCGGACGTCTTCGCGCAGATCAACGATTCGATCCGCAATCAGTATGTCCTCACTTATCGGCCTACCAACACGCGCAACGATGGCAGCTACCGAAAGATCAAGGTCACGCTGGTGGACAACGAAGGTCATCCACTTCAGATGGAGGACGAGAAGCATAAGCCTCTCAAATACTCCGTCATCGCCCGCGATGGCTACCGTGCGAAACTTCCAGTCGAATAGCGTGCCTGATTCCTTTGGTCTCGCAGAACATCCAATCGTCAGTGACCAAGGATACGAACGAACTGCGGTTGTCTGTCCTGGACCAGTCGCCCGTGACAGTAGGAAATACTCCAGCGGACGCCTTAGCCCGTTCGATTGGCCTTGCGCGCAGGGTAGATGAACTCGGCTTCCATAGATTCTGGATGTCGGAGCATCACGCAATGGATACCCTTGCCTGTACAGCTCCCGAGATAATGGTCGCCAGAATCGGCGCGGAGACGCAGCGCATCCGGATTGGCTCTGGCGGAATCATGCTGCCGCACTACACTCCGCTCAAGGTCGCTGAAGTCTTCCGAACTCTGCACGCCCTCTATCCCAACAGAGTCGATCTTGGAATCGGCAGAGCCCCCGGAGGCGGCCCGATGGAGACCCTCGCGCTGCGGCGCAGCCGCAAGACTCCGATGGAGGACGATTTTCCTGATCAGGTCGCCGAACTCCTGGCGTTCCTGGATGGAAAGTTCCCTGATGGCCATCCATTCGCGCGAGTCAAAGCGATGCCAGCGATGCCCGGTGGCCCTGATGTCTGGATGCTCGGATCAAGCATGTGGAGTTCGGCCGCGGCCGTCGAGTTCGGGCTGCCATACTCCTTCGCTCACTTCTTCAGCCCGGTGAAGACGCGTCAGGCCATCGAGACCTACCTCCGGGCATTTCACGGAGGTCCATATCGCCAGACTCCCGAAGCAACAGTCGCAGTCGGTGTCATCTGCGCCGAGACACAAGACGAAGCGGAGTACTTGGCATCAAGCGTACGGCTCCTGCAGCTAAGAATTCGTCTGGGCGACCGGAGGCCCGTAGCCTCGCCCGATGACGCACTCAAGGAGCTGCGCGTGCTGCGAGACGTCCCGATGGAAGAAGGCGAGTGGCCCAGATACTTCATGGGAACGCCTTCTCACGTGAGAGAGCAGTTGGAGGAGATGGCAAGCGAGCTTAGAATATCGGAACTCATCGTGAACACGATCGTCTGGGATCATGCCAAACGAATCAGAAGTTACGAGTTACTCGCTGAGGAGTTCCAACTCCAGCGTTAGTGGCCGGCATCATCCGGAAACAGCCGGATGTCTTCCACACCGCGATAGCGCTCGGCATAATCCATTCCATAACCAATCACAAATTGATTCGGAATCTTGAATGCGACGTAGTCCGCCTCAATGGGAACAAGCCGCCGCTCCGGCTTATCGAGGCAGGTCGCAATCTTCAGAGACGCTGGCTTATGCTGCAGCATCAGGCCACGCAGATAGCTCAGGGTCAGGCCAGTGTCCAGAATGTCTTCGACAATGATGACGTGCTTTCCTTCGATAGGGTTGTCGATGTCCTTGATGAGCTTGACAGCGCCCGAGGAGACACGCGCGCGCCCATAGCTGGAGACTGCGACGAAGTCGAAAGTATTGTCTACCTGGATCGCTCGCGCGAGGTCCGACAAAAAGATGGCTGCTCCCTTAAGTACACCGATGAGGACGATGGAATGTCCAGCATAGTCGGCAGTGATCTGTGCGCCAATCTCTCGGGTTCTATCGGCGATCTGCTGCTTGGTGAAGAGGACCTGCATGGTCTCGGGCGAGGGAAAGGCGGGTGTGCTGGCGGTGGCGCTGAGTGACATATAAACGTCAGGTTAGCGCGAATACGCGGCCGGGCCAAGTGGCACGTATACTTTCTTTAGAATCGAGGAGTATGTATCCCTATATTCATTTTGGCCCGGTGCATCTGGGTACGTTCGGGCTTTTGCTGTGGCTGGCCGCAGTCGTAGCGACAATCGTACTGCATAAGAACTTCACCCGCCACGGGGTTGATGGAGATGCGCTGAGTATCGTTGCATTTGTCGTGATCGCAGGAGTCATTGGGGCAAAGGCCTGGCATGAGCTGCAGAATCCGTTGGAGCTTCGCTTAGCCCTCCGCCAGATTGCACTGCCGGGCTGGAGAGATCCATTGGATGTTGTGATGGGATTTATGCATTGGTTCCAGGCAGGCTTTGCATGGTTTGGTGGTCTTTTGGCAGGAATCATCACACTCATGTGGCAAGGCCGCAACGTTAGATTTTTTAAGGGGCCCCTGGACGGTGCGCAGGGTAAGCCCGTAGGAGCTCTGCGAATGCTTGATCTCGCAGCGCCGGCTGCGGCTGTCGGCTACGGTGTCGGCAGGATCGGCTGCCTGCTGTCGGGGGACGGCGACTACGGGGTTAACACAACACTGCCCTGGGGAGTCCACATGGCAGCCAATGCGCTGGTGCCCCCCAATCCGCCAAATGCCCTTGTTCAGCCCACGCCGGTGTACGAACTGCTGTTTTCATTGGCGCTGGCGTGGTGGCTGTGGAGGCGTGCGAAGACTTCACCTCCTGTGAGCGTCATCACCGGAGAGTACCTCGCCCTAAGCGGCATCGGACGTTTCTTAGTAGAGTTTGTGCGAATCAACCCAAAGCTCTATTGGGGCATGAGCAATGCCCAGATAGCCGCCCTCGGGTCCGTTGCTGCAGGGTTGGCCTTGATTGCAGTGGCACGAGCGAAGAATGTCCAGTGGGCACCCGAACTGGCGAGCGAATCCGTGTCCTAGCAGGGAAGTGATCGAGTCCGGCCTTCAGAAGCCGCCCCGGACTCGATCAAATTGTGTCATCGTGAGAGCTCTTCGCGAACCGGTGGCTGTGGGGCGGCAAAGAACGCTGTCGAGATAAGCCCGCCGATAACAGCTCCGAGGATCGGCGCGACCCAGAAGAGCCACAGTTGGCCGAGTGCCCACCCGCCTACGAAGAGAGCTGGGCCAGTGCTGCGAGCCGGGTTCACTGAGGTATTTGTCACGGGAATACTGATGAGATGAATCAGTGTGAGACAAAGGCCTATCGCGATTGGCGCGAAACCCTTCGGAGCGCGCTCATCGGTTGAGCCAAGGATGACGAGAAGGAAGAAGGCCGTCAGAACGACTTCAGCGACGAAGCACGCAATGAGAGAATATCCGCCGGGCGAGTGGTCACCGTAGCCGTTTGATGCGAAGCCGCCGGCGAGCGAGAATCCGGTTTTGCCGCTTGCAATGACGTAAAGAACGCTCGACGCCGCAACAGCTCCGAGGACCTGCGCAGCGATGTAGGGAAGAAGCTCCGCAGCATTGAAACGTTTCGCTACGGCCAAACCGACCGAGACCGCAGGGTTGAGGTGGCAACCGGAGATATGTCCGATCGCAAATGCCATCGTGAGCAGAGTGAGTCCAAATGCGAACGCGACCCCGACGAAGCCAATTCCAAGAGAAGGAAATGCTGCTGCAAGCACGGCGCTTCCGCAACCACCAAAGACAAGCCAGAATGTTCCGAAGAACTCAGCCAACGCACGTTTCGATAGCGGCATAGTTGGACCTCTAATCTTGATTTGGATTCCTGCGCCGAAATCCTAACACGAATATGTTGTCTCCCCGAGATAATTGCCTGGCTTGCGTTTATGGCGCGCTGCGTTTAATGGTCGCTAAATGCCTCTAAAGGCATTTGAGATAGGCCTTTGCCTCTGCGAGTTGAGGGAAAAGCCGTTCCTCCGCCTGAAACTCGCGAGAGTGCACGCAGCGGCGGCCCGATTTCACCCGAACCGGATGTTTGAGATGGAGCATCTCGTGGTACAGCAGGTATTCGATGGCGCAGCGCGGAGTATCATGACGATCGAAGACGCGGCTGACAACAATGGTGTTGTGCGCTGCATCATAGTGGCCGAGCATACGACGCGCATGGTGCGCGCTCCACGTGAGTATCGGCCTGCCGAGCAGACCATGAAAAAAGCGCATATTGAGCGAGTCAAAGATCTCGTTCAGGTCGTAGTGGTGGCCATGAGGAGTAAGAATGCGTTTGCGGCCACGCGTCCGCCGGATGTGCTCGGCCTGGCGCGTGATGGCCTCGGAAGAGACGTGGCGACGATAGCGGTCGGCATGATTGGGTGCGATCGGCTTTTTGTAGAGTTTCGCCAGCAAAATATGAGCGATGGCATGGTGGACCGAATCGGGTGCATGCTCGAGAAGGTCCGAGAGGCGCACATGCAACCTGCCATCGCGCAATCGGATGGTTGTATTGAGCGAGGTAAAGCGCCGGAAGCGGATGTCAATGGGTGGGATAGGCGCACGCGGGCGGAGATCGCGATATTGCTCCTCAAAGATTGAGACGAGCGGGGAGTTCACTATTTTTTGAGAGTAGCACGCGAGGCTGTGCTTTTCAGCGTGGTGCCACGTCCGCGTCAGAAGGGTTCTCCTTGGCGGGTGGGTGAGCCGCGAACCAGGCTCGCTGCTGCTCAACAAGCTCTGTCGCATCCTCCCGTAGGTCGCGGATCGCTTCAAGAGCCAGCTTTCGCGACACGTTATATGCCTCGTCATCTGGCGGTGACTTTAACGCAGTCGCCCACCGGTCGGTCGCGTCGACAAGTTTAGGCAGGGACTTTCGGATGTCGCGATGACGTGGGCCATAGTCGTCAAGGTTGTCGTTTAGCTCATCGACGAGCGCTGTGAACTGTTCCATTAGATCGTGAGTGTCCTGCTCGCGCCCTGGCCGGCGGGGGCGAGCGTAGAGATCCTGGATCGCCTTGATGCGAACATCGATCAGCTTGATGAAGACCATGACGCGATCGTTGGCGACGTAAGCCGAGTCGCGGAGCTGCTCGATCTCGGAGTCAGACAGATTCGACTCGTTGCGCTGAGCGTAAAGCAGAGGAGAGATAGTAAGCAGGGCCAGGAAGATCACTCGTCGAAACATGCAACCTCAGTGCTGGAAGACTTGGGTGAGGAGCTCATCCTGCACCTGGTTCAACTGTTTGAGCGTCGCCTTCAGCGTGGCCTGGTCTTCAGCTGACGCCTCATGCATGTACTCACCGAGACGGTAGGCCGTGCGATGCATCAGCATCTCCGCGTTCTTAACTCGCTTGGGATCGTTCGACAATCCCAGATGAATGAGCTGAGTATATTTTTCAATCTTCTTCAGCATAGCGCTGGCGTGGTCGGTGTCGCCGTCCAGCATCTCCTTGCCGGCAAGGTCCGTCATCGCAGAGACGAGCTCGGTGTAGAGGAAGCAGCGATCGCGTGGATTTGCCTGCTGGGCGCGTTGCTCAAGCTGGGTAATGGCTTGTTCATCCTGAACATTTTTGTCGAGCGCTGCGGCTCGGAGAGGAACAGCAGGAGAAAGAACCAATGGGAGGACGAGAAAAACAATCGAGGGCCGAAGAATCGTTTTCATAACGCACCTCGTTGGGAGCGCTACTTCATGTGTTCAAGAGTGATGAGGCGGTGGCGGGCCTCCCACTCCTCATCCGGAAACTGTCCTTTCGCCACGGAGAGGAATTGTTTGTACAGGTCAGATGCTTCCTTGACCTGGTGGAGCTTGTCGTGCGCCGTCGCCGCGAGAAAGATCGAGGACGGCGTTTGTGGCAGCACTGTAGCACGAAGTTGCAGCGCGCGCAAGGTGGTCGCCGGGTCGTTATTAGCGGACGCGGCGAAAGCCAGATGGCTGGCGGCCTGGCCGAGGTCGTCGTTGCTCGGAAAGGACTTTGGATTGGCTAGCGCGCGGTTCAGAAGGGCTTCCGCCTCGCTAAAGTTTTTGAGATGGATCAGTGCGTCGGCTCGGTCATCGAGAAGCGTTGGATCGTTCGGAATGGAGGCGGCGAGAGCGGCATAAAGCGGCTCGGACTTGTCGTATTGGCCATTTTGGCTGTAAAGCCGGGCGAGCAGGCGGGTGATATTCGTGTCTTCAGGATGGGAACTGTGTAGCTTTTCAACGATGGGCAGGGCCTGGGCTGGCTTGTTCTGTGCCTCGTACAGGCTAGCAAGTTGAGAGTTGAGCGTGACATCGTCCGGATGCCGTGAGAGGGCAGCGGTGAGGACGGATTCGGCCTGGTCTGGCTTTTGCTGATGCAAAAGGAGATGCACAAGCGCAGCGGTAGCGTCTGTGTTGTCCGGATCGGCAGTGAGGAGGCGGCGGTAGGCGGCTTCAGCGGCGGTGGGGTCGCCGGAGGCTTCGGCCAGTTCTCCGGAGAGAAGGATGTCGTCCGGTGTTTCGGGCGAGAGATTGAGGGCGGCGAGGAGCTCTTCGCTGGCGCCGCTGGGGTTACCGGCCTGGTCGAGGCGGGCCAGGGCGCGGTAGGCCCGGGCGCGGAGGGTTGGGTCGCCGTTCGGGATTGCTGCCGCTGCGGAGAGTTCGGAGTGGCCCTCGTTGGTCTTGCCGGAGCGGGCGAGCAGGAGTCCGAGGGCGAGGTGCGGCTCAAGAAGATTGGGGTTGGCCTCAATGGCTCGGCGGTAGGTAGCCTCGGCGGCTCGCTGGTCGAGGGCCTCCTGGGTGGAGGCGAGGTTGTAGAGGATCTGGGCGTCCCTGGGGTTCTTTTCGGCGAGGGTGGTCAGGAGCTTTTGGGCGGTGGCGTAGTCCTGTTTGGAGAGGGCTTCACTGGCCTGGATTCGGAGTGGGTCTGGCTGGGGGTTGGCGGTTGCGTCGGTGGTGCCGGCGGGGAGCTGGGCGTAGGTGGTTCCGAGGGTGAGGAAGGCTGTGGAAAACACGAGGGACAGGACAGCAGCGGCGAGGCGACGCCGGAGTGTGGCGCGGCCGACTCCCTGATGTGTCACCTCTCTCATCGATGGTACCCCTCCCCTATCTTAAAGCGTGCAAAGTATTCAAAACAGGAGACCTAAGTCCGGACTTCTGTTTGGTATTAAGTGCGGAAGCCCGGCCTGGAATGGCCGGGCTTCGACAGCTTTCCCTGATTTAAGAATAACAGGCGCGTCAAGGGTTTGGATGTCGGGAGGCGGGTGTTCCATTTATTTCGGATTTAGTGAATACAACCGCGTTTCCCGGTCCCGATCTGGTGAACCGAACACTTTTTGCCGATAAGTTTGCGGAGGGGCGAGTTGGTATGTTAGCCAAAATTCAAAGGCCGGATCGTTCGGCGGGATTCGCCAGCCACCTAGCTCCAAAAATTCCAATCTGGGGCACGCGGATCTTGGCTTGAGAGGTCTGATTACGTGGGCCATCCTCCCAATACTTCGGTCTTGGTTGTTGTCATATCCTATTTCTGTGAACAGTAAGGGCTACGAGCTTCTTGTGCGCGAAATCTACCAACAGATGCTTGATCAGGACCAAGCACTGAACGTAGTCGTGCAACACAACGTGCACAAGCAGGGCCGTGCCACTAGTCATCAAATTGATGTGTATTGGGAGTTTTGCCTTGGCGGAGTTACCCATAAAGTAGTCGTTCAGGCTAAGAACTGGAATAACCCAATTCGCAAAGGTGACGTCTTTACGTTCAAGGGTGTTTTGGAGGATATGCCGGGGACCGTAGGAATAATGGTCACGTCATCCTCCTACCAGAAAGGTGCGATTGAGGTAGCCGAAGCAGCCGGAATCATGATTTGTAATCTCATGAAACAGGAAGATCTCTCGCCAAACATCAGCGGGTACGTGGGCGAAACTGCAACTTTGACAATAAAAGGATTGTTTAAGGCGAAAAATGGCGATCATCTTGGAGTGCTAGTCGAGGTCGCGCAAAAGAATATCGAGCTGTCTGACATAGAGTTCAAGGCGGATAGCGAATGGCATCAAATTAACAATTCATTGCCTGAGTCAATTACATTGACCAATCTTCCTAATCCGGTTCAGCTTTACGATCAGGACGGCAAAGAGTCGTTTACCCTAACGAGCGTCCTGGGAGATTTCTATGCGGAAATGCATCGAGAAGGTCAGATGAGCGCGAGGAAGACGCGCAGGTTCGAGCGCCCCACATTCTTGAGATTGTCCGACCCTCCTATGACAATTAAAGAGGAAAGCGTGTCAGCAACCATTGTATTTACGCCGAAAATAACAGAGACAGTGTTCAAAGCGAAGGACGTTGCGGTATTCATCCTGAAAAACCTAACTAGGGGCACCGACCATCGGTTCGTTGTTAAAGAAACCTAAGAAGAAAGGCAGGCGATTCCGAGAGTGCTAATTGCGTGTCTTAGTCCACCGATGGAAGAAGGGGTCGGAACTACCTGCATCGAAAGTTACCCCTTGCACTTGTAACCGCATCTGCTCTGGAATATATCTGAACTTCTGGTCACCTACGCCGGTCCCTTCATCTACATGCCAGAAAACCCCATAACCGACATTTGTCATATCTAGGGAGAGATGCATTTCACCCTCCCACTGCGTCTTTCCGTCAGCATGCATGGCCTTTACAGCGAAGAAACCACGCCGCCATTTGGGTTTTATCCTGATCTCGCCGCCTCGATCCTCAATGCGATCTTTCGAGTGAACCCTTTGAACAGAGTAGCGTCCGGGCACAGCTCGGTATCGAAGCCATAGGCGAAAAGCAGTCACGCACGGCTGAAGGAATAAGCCCATGACGAACGTGAAGATGAATGCGAAAAAGATTTGATAAAAGCTTACGTTTGCCTGAACCGACGGCGGCGGCAAGAAATGGGTACTGAGCATAGGTAAAAATCTAGCAGGGGAAATCTCGATTGGCGCTCGCGTCTACTGACAAAAGAGCGGATTTGTAAGGAAAAGTCGGCTTTTAAGCAGTGGGATTAGGTTGTGGTTTGAAGCTCGGGTTCGTGCCTTGTGGCTGTGGTGTGCTTCAGGACGGGAGCCAGCCAGTGACCGGTGTGAGAGCTGGGGTTGGCTGCAATGTCTTCTGGTGTGCCCGTCGCTACGATCTGGCCGCCTCCGCTGCCGCCCTCCGGTCCCAGGTCGATGACCCAGTCGGCGGATTTGATGACGTCGAGATTGTGCTCGATGACGAGCAGCGACCCGCCGCCTTCGATGAGCTTGCGAAAGGCGGACAGGAGCTTGAGGACGTCGTCAAAGTGAAGGCCGGTCGTGGGCTCGTCGAGGATGTAGAGCGTCCGGCTGGCGGCCTTCTTCGCTGCCTCATTGCTGTTCGTTCGTGATGTGACGGAGCGGGCGGTGGCGAGATGCGATGCGAGCTTTACGCGCTGGGCCTCTCCACCTGACAGCGTCGTGGCCGACTGGCCAAGCCGCACGTAGCTGAGGCCAACCTCATCCAGAACGTAAAGCTTATCGACGATCTTCGGATGGCCGGCGAAGTAAACGAGAGCCTCTTTGACCGTCATGTTGAGGACGTCGTGGATGTTTCTGCCCTTATAGCGGACGTCCAGGATCGACGGCTTGTACCGTGTTCCGCCGCATTCCTCGCAGGGTAGTTCGACGTCAGCGAGGAATTGCATCTCGACCGTCACCGTTCCGTCGCCCTCGCACACATCACAGCGGCCACCCGGAACATTGAACGAGAAGTGACCCGCCGTCAGGCCCTTCCGTTTCGCGTCAGGCTGCGCGGCGAAGAGTGAGCGGATGTCATCGAAGGCCTTGATGTACGTGACGGGATTGGAGCGGGGCGTGCGGCCGATGGGAGACTGGTCGACGAGCACTACATCGTTGAGGAAGTGCGTGCCTGAGAGCTCACGATAGAGATGCGTGGGCGAAGTTGTACTGTCCGGGCCTTCTGTCGATTGGCCGAGGGCTTGCGTCAAGGCACGATAGAGCACCTGATGGATCAGCGTTGACTTGCCCGAGCCGGATACGCCCGTGACGCACACGAGAAGATTGAGCGGGATATCGACATCGACGCCGCGCAGGTTGTGAATCCGCGCGCCCATCAGCTTCAGCCGCTCGCGGCCGGGCTCGCGACGGTGCTTCGGCACGGGGACCGAGGCGCGGCCTGAGAGATACTTTCCGGTGATGGAGTTGGGATTGGCTGTGACCTGCGCCACGGTGCCGGAGGCGAGGAGTTGGCCGCCTAGTTCGCCCGCTCCGGGGCCGAGGTCGATGAGGTGGTCCGCCGCGCGGATGACGTCGGGATCGTGCTCGACTACGAGGATGGTGTTGCCGAGGTCGCGGAGCTCTTCCATGATGCGGATGAGCTTGGCCGTGTCGCGAGTGTGGAGGCCGATGGAGGGCTCGTCGAGGACGTAGAGGGCTCCGACGAGGCGCGAGCCGAGAGAGGTTGCGAGCTGGATGCGCTGGGATTCTCCGCCGGAGAGGGTGGAGCTGAGGCGGTCGAGGGTGAGGTAGTCGAGGCCAACCTGGTGGAGGAAGTGGATACGCTGACGGACCTCTTCGAGGATCTTGCCGGCGATCTCTGTTTGGGATGGCGTGAGTTGGAGTGAGTCGAAGAACTGCTGGGCCTCGGTGATGGTGAATGCGGAGACTTCGCAGATGTTCTTGTTGTTGATGAGGACGGCGCGGGCTTCGGCGCGGAGTCGCTGGCCGCGGCAGTCGGGGCAGAGGGCGTAGCCGCGGTACTTCGACAGGAAGACGCGGACGTGCAGCTTGTATTTTTTGCGTTCGAGTGCGGCGAAGAAGCCACGAATTCCCGGAAACGAGCCGCGGCCATCTTCGATGAAGCGCTGCTGCTCGGGAGTCAGGTCATACCAGGGAACGTCGGTAGGGATGCCCGCCGCCTTAGCTGCGCGCAGCATTTCACCGTGGTGCACACGGTACTTCGTCGTGGTCCAGGGGGCGATGGCTCCGGCGGCGAGGGTCTTTGAGCGATCAGGGATGATGAGGTTGGGGTCGAAGTCGATGGTGTTACCGAAGCCCTGGCAGCGAGGACAGGCTCCGTAGGGGTTGTTGAAGGAGAAGAGGCGAGGTTCGGGCTCGCGGTAGGCTCGGTGGCAGGAGGTGCACTCGAAGGCGGCGGAGAAACGGAGGTACTTCGTACCGTTCTCGTTTTCGGAGGCTTCGTCAGGGCGCGGTACCGTTACGAAGCGGATCTCGCCGGACTCGCGGTAGCCGGTCTCGATGGCGTCGACGAGGCGGGAGCGGATATCGGGTGAAAGGGCGAGGCGGTCTACGAGGACGAAGATGGGTTGGGAGAAGTCGAGTTCGAGGAGGGACTCGGGCGTGGAGAATTCGACGATTTTGTTCTCGCCGTTGGGTCCGTTCTGGAAGAGGCGGTTGTAGCCTCGGCGGCGGAGTTCGGCCAGGCGGTCTTTGAGCTGGTCGGTTAGGTCGAAGACGGGAGCGACCGCGGATTTTAAGGATTTCGCGGATTTCTTTGCGGCGGTTTTCTTGGGTTTGGACTCCGGCTCTTCGGGGGCGTTCGTGGAGGCCGGCTGCATGGGCTCGAGCTTGACCTCGGCCCGGATAATGGGGAAGAGCGCGTAAGTGCGTGTGCCATTAGGGAGGGCGAGGAGGGTGGCGACGATCTCGTCTACGGTGTCGCGTTTCACCACGCCCCCGCAATGCAGGCAGGTTACCGTCCCGCAGCGGGCGTAGAGGAGCCTGAGGTAGTCGTAGATCTCAGTGGCGGTGGCTACGGTGGAGCGGGGGTTGCGGGTCTGATTTTTTTGCTTGATGGCGATGGCGGGGGCGAGGCCGTCCATGTGGTCGACGTCGGGCTTCTCGATGCGCTCGAGGAACTGGCGGGCGTAGGCGGAGAGGGATTCGACGTAACGGCGCTGTCCCTCGGCGTAGACGGTGTCGAAGGCGAGGGAGGATTTGCCCGAGCCGGAGACGCCGGAGACGACCGTCAGGGCGTTGTGGGGGATGTCCACATCGATGCCCTTGAGGTTGTGGGTGCGGGCTCCGCGGATGATGATCTTGTCGAGGTTCTGCTCGGGCTTCGGGTCGCTCATGGCCAAACTTCTATTTTCAGGCATTCAGCGGCGGAGCGCGAATTTTTTGAAAAGATGATTGGAAGTATTGGCCGATCAGCTCGCTAAATCGAGAGAAATCTTTTACTTCCTTACAAGACGACTCGTCATTACCAATCAGGCAAACATGGAGACGTTTAGCCAACCAGCGACGTCAACTTGTACTGGGGCTAGCGCCGCACTGCAATCCCCATCATTTCGAAATGGCCTCCCCGGAAGATTGAACCGGCTCCAACAAAACCGCGAGCGGGGAAGTCCTTGGTGAACTGTTTGCGATAGGCGGCATTGAATTTGTCGTAGAGGGCAAGGTCCGAGGCGGAAACCTCCACATAGACCAGATCATCCATGGTCATGTTGGCCTCAGCAAGTACGGCTTTGAAGTCGTCGAAGATGTTTTTCATTTCGTCGTCGAGATTGTCCGGGACCTTTCCGGTCTTGGGATCGAGACCGACCCTGCCAGAAATATAGAGCGTGTCTCCGACGAGCATCCCAAGGGAAACGGGCGAGTCAGTGGGTTTGCTGGGAGGATCGATGGCACGACGCTGAGAGTGCGTCTGGGAGGGCGTAGCACCCACTTGAGCATGCATTGACGGGACAGCCAATGCCACGGTAGCAATGAGCGAAACAACGCGAGTGGTCATGAGGGGACCGTATCAATCGCATCGATGCAGCACAATTTGATTCTTTTTACCGGTGAAGTGAGCGGCGCTTATGCTTTTCGCAGGATGCGCGAGTGTTGCGGATAGGTAAGTCCGGCAAGAACGCCTTGTGTCGCCATACCAAGCAAAGAATGCAGAGCGTCAACCGCGGGTGTAGCGGTAACGTTTTGGCCACGGTGCAGCGCAACGGGAAAACTGGGGAGAACGGGGAGGCGATGCAGCGACTTATTCGCCATGAGAGGCGACGGCAATTGCATCGCGGTCCGTGCGGTGATGCCTAGTCCCCCTTGAAGCGCTGCCCATAGGCCGTCCAGGCTCGGGCTGGTGGCGGCGATACGGTACGGAATGCCAGCGGTTTCGAGTCGTTGCATCGCAGTCTTGCGGAAGGCACATTGAGGGCCTAAGACAGCAAGCGGCAGTGAAGCATCCTGCATGCGGAAGGTTCGGCTGGCAATCCAAAGCACGGGGAGTTCGCCGAGGAGCAGCGCGTCCTTCCGGTCTGCAAAACCGACTGTCAGTGTGATGTCAAGCTGCCCTTTATCCAGGGCTTCGATAAGCGCTCCGTTGCCCTCGATACGCAGCTCTACCTGCGTTCGCGGATAGAGCGCCGTGAACTGCCGCAGGGCGTCAGGCAGCACAGACGCGAAATCCTGCGGCGCACCCACGCGAACGGTGCCGGCCAATGTCACGCCCTGCATGGTCTGCAGCAGGTCATCATTCAGGGCAAGCATGCGGCGAGCGTATCCGAGGACTGTGTGTCCAGCTTCTGTCAGCTTCAGGCTACGGCCGTGCTTACGAAAGAGCGGTGTTCCTATTTCCTCTTGCAGGCGCTTCATCTGCAGACTGATCGCCGCAGGTGTCCGCCCCAGGCGGTCTGCCGCCTGCGCAAAGCCGCCCACATCATGTGCCGTGATAAGTGTCCGCAGAGTGTCGAGATCGAGATTACGCAGAAGCATCCGTGACGTGAGGGTACATGAAGCTTACGGGAATACGAAAGTAAGAGAGCCACGATGTCAGTCCTGATAAACGCGTTTAGTGACTAACTGACCGAATTGTTGGCAAGGCGAAAGCTGACTTAGTACCGCTGTGTCAGGGTTGCGATTGCGGGCGGAAGATTTCGATCATCAGGAGGCAGGCTCCGATGACGATGCAGGAGTCGGCTACGTTGAAGTCGGGCCAGTGGTAGTGGACGATGCGAACTTCGAGGAAGTCGATGACGTAGTGGTAGACGATGCGGTCGTAGAGGTTGCCGATGGCTCCGCCGAGGATGAGCGCTAGGGCGATGGAGGTAAGCGAGATGCTCTGGCGGACGCGGAAGAGCATGTAGCCAACGATGAGGACGGCGATAACAGAGAAGGCTATGAGGGAGTTGCGGACGAAATCGGGTGAGGCGGCGTCGGCGAAGGCGCTGAAGGCGGCTCCGGTGTTGAGAACGTGCGAGATGCGGAAGACGCCGGGGATGACGGTGTGGGTGCTTCCGGCTGCGAGGTGCGCTACGACGAGGCGCTTGGTGATGCGGTCGAGGACTACGACCGCGGCTGTGATGAGAAGAGAGAGGCCGAGGTAGTTGCGCTCTTTGGTGCGGGCTTCGATCATGGTGTGCGGCTGTGCGGTTAGTTCGGACATCTTCAGGCTTGCGGCTCCGATTCGTTAGAGGAGGCGGTGTAGGGAGGGTAGTTGATTGCGTCGAGGGCGTCGGCGCAGCGGAGGCAGACGGTGGGGTAGCGCTGGTCGTCGCCTACGTCGGTGGTGTAGTTCCAGCAGCGTGCGCACTTGGTGCCTTCGGCGGCGAGGGTGGTGACTACGGTTTTCTGCTCCGGGTGCTCGATGTGAGCGAGCGAGACCTGTGAGACGTTGAAGAGCTCCTTGAGGCTGGGCTCGTAGCGTAGCAGCAGAGAGTAGACCGGTTCGCTGGCTTCGATGCTGACCTTAGCATCGAGGCCTTTGCCGATGAGCTTCGACTGGCGGGCGGCTTCGAGCGAGATGAGGACTTCGCTGCGGACTTCGAGGAGCTTCTGCCAGTCTTCTAGCAGAGCCGTGGTGTTGCCGGGGACGATCTCGGCGATGGAGGGAAAGAGCGCGAGGTGGACGCTGGCCTCGCGGCCTGCGACTTTGGGGAGGTGCTGCCATACCTCGTCGGCGGTGAAGCTGAGGATGGGAGCAATGAGCCTGGTGAGGGCTTCGGCGATGCGCCAGACTGCGGTCTGCGCGCTGCGGCGGGCGGGGTGGTTGGGGGCGAGGGTGTAGAGGCGGTCTTTGAGGACGTCGAGGTAGAGCGCGCTTAGGTCGCTGTTGGTGAATTCGTTGAGGGCCTGGTAGGCGCGGTGGAATTCAAAGTCATCGTAGGCGGCGCGGATTCTGGTGGTGAGTTGCGCGAGGCGGGCGAGGATGTACTGGTCGAGTGGCTCGAGTTGGTTGAAGTTCTGGACCGCGTTCGTTGCGGGATCGAAGTCGTTGAGGTTGCTAAGGAGGAAGCGGAGGGTGTTGCGCAGCTTGCGGTAGTTGTCGCTGACGCGCTGCATCAGGTTTTCGCTAGCGGCTACATCTTCGCGGAAGTCCACCGAAGCTACCCAGAGGCGGACGATCTCGCCGCCGAGGCGCTTGGCGATGTCTACAGGATCAACTCCATTTCCGAGACTCTTTGAAAAGGCTCGGCCCTGCTCGTCGAGGGTCCAGCCGGAGGTGGCGACCATCCTGTAGGGGGCTTTGCCGCGGACTCCCACCGAGGTGAGTAACGACGAGTGGAACCAGCCTCGGTGCTGGTCGCCGCCCTCGGTGTAGAGGTCGGCGGGGGTATGGAGCTCGGGCTCGACGTCGAGGACGGCGTGCCAGCTTGCTCCGGACTCGAACCAGACGTCGAGGATGTCCATCTCCTTGCGGAACTCGGTGCTGCCGCAGTTGGGGCACGCGGTTCCGGCGGGCAGGAGCGCGGCGACGTCGTGGGCGTACCAGGCGTCGGCGCCCTCCCGGTGGAAGAGCTGGACGATGCTCCTGTTGATGGCCGGGTTGTTGAGCGGCTGGTGGCACGTCTCGCAGAGGAAGACGGCGATAGGCACGCCCCAGATGCGCTGGCGGGAGATGCACCAGTCGGGGCGGGTCTCGATCATGTTGTAGATGCGCTCGCGTCCCCAGGCGGGGTCCCAGACGACGCTGTTGATCTCGTCGAGGGCGCGCTGGCGGAAGGTGGCCTGCTTGCCGTCGGGGGCGGTCATGGGGGTTTCCATGCCGATGAACCACTGCTCGGTGGCGCGGAAGATGACGGGGTTGTGGCAGCGCCAGCAGTGCGGGTAGGAGTGGTGGATCTCGGAGCGGCCCATGAGGGCTCCGCGGGAGGCGACGAGCTCGATGATGGCGGGATTGGCCTTGAAGACCTGCTTGCCGTCGTATTCCGGCAGGCCGTTGCGCAGGCGGCCGGCGGCGTCGACGTTGCAGAGCTGCGAGAGGCCGTACTTGGCGCCGGTGTAGAAGTCGTCGGCGCCGTGGGCGGGAGCGGTGTGGACGGCTCCGGTGCCTTGCTCGGTGGTGACGTAGTCGGCGAGGGCTCCGAGGACGGTGCGGTCGAGGAACGGGTGCTGGAAGGTGACGCGGTCCATGCGCGTGCCTTTGAAGCGGGCGATCTCGACGGCTTCGGGGAGATTGCATGCCTCGCGGGTCTGCGCGGCGAGGGCTTCGGCGACGATGTAGACGTTGCCGTCGGTGTTACGCAGGGCGACGTAGTCGAGCTCGGGGTTGAAGGCTACCGCGAGCGACGCAGGCAGGGTCCAGGGCGTGGTGGTCCAGATGATGGTGTAGACGTCTTTCCCGGCGAGGGCGGGGTCGATCTGGGCGGGGTCGCTGGTCAGCTTGTAGCGGACGTAGATCGAGGGCGAGGTGTGCATCTCGTACTCAACCTCGGCCTCGGCTAAGGCGGTCTGGTCGTGGATGCACCAGTAGACGGGCTTGAGGCCCTTGTAGACGAAGCCCTTTTCGAAGAAGTCGTAGAAGGTCTCGACGATGGAGGCCTCGTAGGCGAGGGACATCGTGAGGTAGGGGTCATCCCAGCGGCCGAAGACGCCGATGCGTTCAAACTGAGTGCGCTGGAGGTCGACATACTTCTGGGCGTACTCGCGACAGGCCTTGCGGACGGCGAGGGCGGGCATCTCGAGCTTCTTGCGGCCGAGTTTTTCGTCGACCTTGATCTCGATGGGTAGGCCGTGGCAGTCCCATCCGGGGACGTAGGGGGCGTCGAAGCCGGCCATGGTCTTGGTCTTGACGACGAAGTCCTTGATGCACTTATTCAGGGCGTGGCCGAGGTGGATGGCTCCGTTGGCGTAGGGGGGGCCGTCGTGGAGGATGTATTTGGGGGCTCCGGCGCGGGCGGCGCGAATCTGTTTGTAAAGATTTTGTCTCTGCCACTCGGCGAGGCGGAGGGGTTCGTTGAGCGGGAGATTGGCCTTCATGGCGAAGGAGGTCTCCGGCAGGTTCAACGTGGACTTCAACGGCTTGATTCCAGACATGGTGTCGGTTACTTCCGGCATTCATTCCTCTTGACTGCGGTTCGGGGGGTGCGCCCAAAGGTCTATTGTATCCGGCTGTAAGCTGGATATCAGATTGCTAAGAGACATTCCGGGGGAGACTTGCGTCCAATGGTACAAGCAGAAGCAGGTGAATATTTGTAGAATGTTTCTGGAGCCAAAACGCCTTGCGTCACTGTAAAAGAGATGAAACCGGCGGAAGACCGGAAACGTTGGATCGAATGAAAGTGACGCGCGATTCTCGAGAGAGGTAGTGAGTAGCCCGAAGGACTCCTTGCTACGAGGCACAAGCAGCACTATGGCGAACATCTTATTGACACCACCACCGGATATTGACCCCAGGAAAGAGGCTCCGGCCCTGAAAGCGGGGATAGAAGCTCCGAAGCTGAATGAAGAGACCGAAGGCTCGATGTGGGTCTCGCTGTTGGCGAATCTGAGCGATCTCTTCAATCCAGTGAAGCAGGCTCCACTGAAGCTGGAGTCGCGCCCCGCTGACAACGATCTCATCATCGAAGAAGAGGGCATATTCGCCTCTTTGATCAGCAGCGTCCGCGATGTTTTTTTTCCGGAGAAGCTGCCACCCCTGGTGCTCGAGTCCAAGCCCATCGCAGTCGTCGACCAGATGCGGGTGAAGCGCGATCCCACTTCGACAGCGATCGCGGTTGTGATTCACGGGCTGATCATCCTGCTCATCGCGTGGATTCTGATCAAAAAGATTCCTCTATCGGCTCCTGCCAAGACGACGCTGGTGACCGACGTTGCGATTCCACCGATGGCCCCGATGAAGGCGCAGTCGATGGGTGGCGGCGGCGGGCAGCGAGGTCCGACGCCTGTGTCTAAGGGTTCGCCTCCAAAGTTTGCCGATCAGCAGATCGTTCCTCCCAAGGCTCCGCCGCTGCAGGAGCCGAAGATCAAGATCGAGCCAACGGTTGAGGTCCAGAAGGACGTCAAGATGGCGAGCAATCTCCCGAATTTCGGTTTGCCGAACTCGCCACTTCCGGGAGTGTCGATGGGCAACGGCAGTGGCACGGGCCTCGGGTCAGGGAACGGCTCCGGCATCGGGCCCGGTTCGGGCGGCAATATGGGTGGCGGGCCGAGGAGGATTGGCGGCGGTGTCTCGGCACCGGTGCTGATCTATTCGGTTGAGCCAGAGTTTTCTGAAGAGGCGCGCAAAGCCAAGGTTGCGGGTAACGTCCTGGTAAATCTGTGGGTGGATACCAACGGCCTGCCTAGCCACGTGCATGTGATTCGTGGCGTGGGCATGGGCCTGGACGAGAAGGCGGTTGAGGCGGTGAGGCAGTACCGTTTCAAGCCGGCGATGGAGAATGGCAGGCCCGTGCTGGTTGAGTTGAACGTCGAAGTGAACTTCCAGATTTTTTAGAAAAGACTTTACAAACAGCGAAGGGCCTGCCATTTTCGGCAGGCCCTTCGTTTCCAGGCGGATGGATTATGCAGCCTTCGGCAGGGAGCCTTGGGACTGCGAGCGAGTGGTTAGAGTCCGGACAGGTTTTGCTGACGTGACAGACCGGTTGCCGGATTGCAGGTGGAAGTGATCGACCTGCTCTTCGAGCGTGACCGCGGTGGTGCGGAGCGACTCGATGCCAGCAGCGGTAGTGGCCATTTCGACCAGGTTGTCGTGGCTGAGGGAGTGGATGGAGTCGAGGCTTGCGCTGGATTGATCAGCGGCTGCGGCTTGCTGTGAGGCGGCGATGGCGATCTGGGTGATCATCTTGTCGACTCGCTCGGCCATGCCGATGATGCGCTCCAGTGCTTCGCCAGCCTGGTTGGTGGTGGCGACACCCTGCTGGACGGTTCCAGTGCCGCTCTCCATGCTGGCTATGGCGACGCGAGTGCGGTCCTGGATCTCCTGGATCATCGTTGCGATTTCTCCAGTGGCTTGAGCGGTGCTTTCTGCCAGGCGCCGGACTTCTCCCGCGACAACAGCGAAACCACGGCCGTGGTCGCCCGCGCGGGCGGCTTCGATAGCGGCGTTGAGGGCGAGGAGATTGGTCTTGCGTGCGATCTCGTCGATCACGGTGACGATTTGCGAGATGCGCTTGGAGTCCTCGCCGAGCAGGCCGACGGTTGAGGAGGTGTCGCTTACGGCGGTGGCGATAGAGTGCATAGAGCCGAGAACTTGCTTGACGATGTCTCCGCCTTCGCGTGCTGTCTGGGCGGCACTTCGCGCGGTCTCGGCGGCTGACTGAGTGTGGCGCGAGACTTCGGCGATGGAGGCTGACATCTCCTGCATGGCAGTTGCGGCCTGCTGGGTCTGCTGACTCTGCTGGTCGATGCGGCGATGAATCTGGTCGCTCGCGGTGCGCATGGACTGCGCGCTGCCGGTGAGCGAGCCGGCCGTCTCGACCACGGTGCCGATAATCGAGCTCAGGCTGGACTGCATCTTCTGCATGGCCGTGGCGAGTGTGCCGATCTGGTCGCTGCCGTAAAGGTGGTCGAGTTCCTGGCCGGTGAGGTCGCCTTCGGCGATTGCATCGGCGCGCTCAGCAACGAGGTCGATGGAGCGGGTGATGCGGCGGGCGAGCAGCAACGAGATGATGCCCCCGATGATCGCGCCGAGTATGGTTGCAATCCAGAGGGTCCAGAGGGTTGCGGTGTTGGCGTGCTGGAGCTGCGCGATCTCCTGGTTGGCCTGGGACATCTGCGAATCGCCTAGATCACTGGTCATGGAGAAGAGAGCGCGCTCGAGCGGGTTGATCTGGTTCTGGAAGGTGTCGTAGGCCTGTGCTGTGCCCTGCGACGTTTTGGACTCGTTGAGCTGCACGACCTTGTCTTCGAGCGTCTTGAGCTGAGTGAGCTGCTGGTCGATCTGATTGATGCGAGTGCTGTCGTAGCCGAGGTTGTATTGGCTTGTGTACTGGCGGAGTTTTGCCATGGAGTCGTCGGCCTGTTTGACGTACTGCTCGCGCGCAGACCGGTAGGCCGAGGCGGAGGCGGGATCAATGCCGAAGAGCATGTAGGACTCAAGCGCGTGAATGCTATTGAGTATCTGAAGGCGTAGGTCGCGTGTGGCGGTGTTGATGGGGACATGTTGCGTTGTGGCGCTGGCGGCGAGGCGGTTGGCCTCCTGGATGCGCATGGTGGCGGTGAAGGCGCTGAGGAGCATCGCGAGGATGACCGCGCCAGTGGTGAGGCCGAGCTTCGATTCAAGTTTCATGGGTCCTGTCCCGTCGTTTAAAAGTGGTTGGGTTGAAAGGCTGGACTATTGGCCGTCGCTGGTGAAGTTGACGTCGAGGGTCATGTCGGTTGTGTCGCTGCTGGGTTCGAACTTCCAGCGACGGACGGCTTCCTGTGCGGCGGGGCCGAGGAGCGCATGGCCGGATTGGACTTTTGCATCGGAGACCGAACCGTCGGGCTGAATGGTGAGGTGAAGAACGACAGTGCCGGAGATGTGCATGCGGCGGGCGAGTTCTGGGTAGGTGGGCGCGACGCGGGTGATGATGGCGCGGCGTCCTGGGCCGGCGGCGAATGACGAAGCTGAGCCAAACAGGAGGGCGCCCAGGAACAGACGACGGTATATGAGACGGTGCGAGGGTGACACGATATGCCTCCGATGTTGGATTACAGAGGCTGTATCGGCGCGTCTCGGAGCAGCTTTAGGGGTGTACCCGCTTTCTTCAGGCGGGGGTGAGGATTGAGGCGAAGGTGAGGTTTTCGGCGGGACTGCCGGTGCGCTGCTTCCAGTTGAGGAAGAGGGTGCCGTAGCTGTCGGTGATGCAGGTAGCGGGGTCGACGCCTAGCTGGGTGAGTGTGCGGTCGATCCATGCCGGTGGACCTTCGAGCTCGGCGTAGGTGCCGATGGGGGTCTCGTCGAGAACGAGGTGTGGTGTGGTGTTCGTATCGGCATCGACGGTCGACCACTCGGTGCGGTACTTCTCGTAGATAAAGGCGGGGGCGTAGCCGAGCTGCTCGAAGATATGTCCCAGGGCTTCGCCATTGCCGACCGTGGTCTCGGTCTCGATGCGGACCTTGTAGCGAGTTGGCTCGGAAGAGTTTTGCCCGTCGGTGCGCTTGTGTGTGACGGTCCAGATGGGGCCGTACTTGCGGACGCGCAGAATCTCGCGACGGCTGCGGAGGTCGCGTGCAGGAGTGTCGAAGAGGGTATTGTGTTCAAAGGTGCGCGGCGTTTCGAGATGAAAACCGAGCTGTGGGAGGCGGGACTCGAAAGAGGCTGGATCGGAGACGGGAAATTTGAGTTCGATCTCGGCGTTCTGCATGCGGTGAGTATACGGCGGTTCGGCAGTGCGGTGGCGATAGGATTGAGAGATATGTCCGACGGAAAAACGGAGCGTTTGGAGGGTGCGGCGGGATTGGTGCGTG
Source organism: uncultured Acidobacteriaceae bacterium (assembly GCA_963741395.1). GTDB lineage: Bacteria > Acidobacteriota > Terriglobia > Terriglobales > Acidobacteriaceae > Edaphobacter. Next base: position 103,216 of record CAVUHV010000004.1, on the reverse strand, counting down.
CGGCGAAGATCCTGCGCGAGGGTGGGACGGTTGCGTTTCCTACCGAGACCGTCTACGGGTTGGGGGCGAATGCGCTTGATTCGGCTGCGGTTGCCAAAATATTTGCAGCGAAGGAGAGGCCGGGATGGGACCCGGTGATCGTGCATGTGTGCGATGAGGCAATGGTGGAGCGGGTGGCTGAGGTCTCAGGAGAGCTTGGGAAGAGGGTAAAGGAGCTGATGGGGGCGTTCTGGCCCGGCCCGCTTACGCTCCTGCTGCCTCGGACCGCTGCTGTGCCGGATGTTGTGACGGCGGAGAGGCCGCTGGTTGGGGTTCGAATGCCGAGGCATTCTTTGGCGCTGGAGTTGATCCGGCAGGCGGGAGTTCCGGTGGCGGCTCCCAGTGCGAACCGGTTTGGGAGGACGAGTCCGACGACGGCGGCGCATGTGCTGGAAGATCTGGATGGGAGAATCGATGCTGTGCTGGACGGCGGGCCGACAGAGGTTGGGGTGGAGTCGACCGTGATTGGGCCTTCGGAGGATGAGTTGGGGTGGGTCGTGTATCGGCCGGGCGGCGTGTCGAAGGAGATGCTGGAGCGAGTGTGTGGGGTTGGGATGGTGGAGGTGTTTCGTCCGGTTGAGGCGGTGCGTGTGCCGGAGAGTCTGCCTTCGCCGGGGGTGGGAATTCGTCATTATGCTCCGCGGGCCCGGTTGGTGCTGGTTTCGGAGTTATCGCGGTCTCGCGGGCCGGTTGAGCAGGGGTTGGTTTCGGCGATTGATGAGGTTTCTGAGGCGGGTATGAAGGTTGGGGTGATGCTCCCGGAGGGATGGGATGCTTCGTGTGCGTCGTGGGTGTATCGGTGGGGGCCGTGGGGTGATGGGGAGACGCTGGCTCGGCGGCTGTTTGCCGGGTTGCGGGAGCTGGATGAGGCGGGCGCGGCGGTGATTGTGTGTCCGGTGCCGGAGATGGATGGGATTGGGGAGGCAATTCGGGATCGGTTGCGGAAGGCTGCGAGGGAGAAGTGATACGTACCTCACATGCGTCTATAAAACCGACCGTAGTTGCAAAAGAAGTATGTACAACAAGCCAAACGCCGCGATGCCTGCAATCAATCTCATCGGTAAGCGCGTCGTATCTTCCACTGCGACTTGCGTTTTATTACCAAGCAAACGCATCCACCAATTGACGCCCTTGGTAAAGCTTCGCGGGAAAAATGCCAGCGTGGTCGAATAGAGAAAGCAAAAACTTGTTATAGCCGCTATGATGACACGATTTTGATTCACTAACGGGCCCTCTCAAAACTCAAATATAGTCACCGTGCCTGTCGGATCACAGGCAAAAGTAAAAACAACAGCAGGTCCGTCGACTTCGCTGCGCTTCGCTCAGGATGACACGGAATAGCTGGGTTCGTAGCTATCTGGCGTCGGCTAGCTGGGCGGCGTAGGCGTCGAGCGAGAGTGAGCGGAGCAGGTTGCGGCGCATTCCGCTGTGGACCTGGTCGAGGCCTCGGGAGGCGTTTTCGATCCATTGGAAGGAGACGGACTGAGCGATCTTTTCCAGATCGGCGCGGAGGTCGGTGTTGCGGAGGAGTTCGGGTGTGCCGGATTGGAGGAGGAGGATGTCTTCGAGGAGGAGCGAGAGAGTGCGGAGAAGGTCGGCGTTTTTTTCCTGGCCTTCGGCTCCGGCGCGGTAGGTCTCGGTCATCTTGAAGAGAGCGGTGTGGTCAGGGTCAGCTATGGCCGAGCGGATGAGCAGGAGCGCGTCGGCTCGGGCGGCGGTGTAGGCGGCAAGATCGAAGCCGAGGGCCTTGCCGGCGGCGCCTTGTGCGAGGCGGGCGATGAGGGAGCGCTGTTTGGGGGCGACGTCTGGGCGGCGGTCGGCGAGGAGCATCTCGATCTCTTCGACGGGGAGAGCGCCGAGACGGATGAGGGCGCAGCGGGAGCGAATGGTGGGGAGGAGTTCGCCGGGGTTCTCGGCGAGGATGAAGAGGTGGACGGTGGAGGGCGGTTCCTCGAGGACCTTGAGGAGGGAGTTGGCGGCCTCCTTCATCATGTTGGAGGCGGTGAGGATGAAGATCTTGCGTGGGGCTTCGCCGGGGAGCGTGTGGGAGCGGTGGATGAGGGTGCGGACCTGGCCGAGTTTGATAAGGAGCTGCGGCGGGTCGGGCGGGATGATGAGGACGTCGGGGTGCGGCTGGATGAGGATGCGGGTGTCTTTTTTGTCGGCTTCGCGGAGCTCTTCGCGGATGGCTACGGCTTTGTCGACCTCGTCGTCGAGGTTGAAGGCGGAGGCGATGCGGGTGCAGTTGTGGCAGACGCCGCAGAAGCTGGCGAGGGACTGGCCGTTTGACCATAGGTCGCGCGGCTGGCGCTCGCACTCGACGGCCATGGCGAGCATGAGGGCGAGGGTGTATTTTCCGGCTCCGGTGGGACCGGCGAGGATGAGGGAGTGAGGGAGACGGCCGTGGGCGATGGCGGTGCGGAGTTGTTCGACGGCGGCGGTGTTGCCGAGGAAGTCGTTGAAGGTTGCTGGTGGCGTCAATCTGTCTCCTTTCTCGGGGGTCCCCCCCTATCTTAATGTGGCAAAGTCTTCATTCGAGATGATTTAGGTTCGGACTTCGATGGTAAAGTATTCATTTCAGGTTGCTTATCTGTAAGCCAGCTGGAATGAACAGCTTACATTGGCGAATTTAATCACTAAATCCAATCTCAGATTCTTAATCCTTAGTTCTATTTTAGCTTTGCGGGTGAAACTGCTCTGCCACTTTTCGGGAGATTATTTTCGGGAACTAAGTTATTGCTGTCCCTTGGGTTATTGCGAGGGGAAGCCACTTTGGGATGGAAATGGGGCTTGACAAGACAAAGCTGGGCAAAGGGTCCGGGTGGCGTGTGGGAGGGTTGAACAAAAGAGCAAGTGTGTGCTTAGGAGTCGGTTACGGGTGAAAGTCCACTACTGAGAGGAAGCGTTGATGACGATTCGAGGGACTGTCTTGCGATCGCTGGGCTGGATTTTGGTGGCTTCGATTCAGGGAGTCTGTGCAGCGGGGCAGACGGGTACTAAGGATGCCGTCCAGACGCGGATCGATCGAGTGACCACCTGCCTTCGGCCGCCTGTGTATGTGAAGGGTGATCCTTGTGTGAGCCTTGTTGATCGTATGGAGGCGTTGCATGTGCCGGGCGTGAGCGTGGCCGTGATACATGATGGGAAGATCGAGTGGGCTCGCGGGTTTGGCGTGGCAAAGGTGGGCGGCGCGATGGTGACGCCGGAGACGATGTTTCAGGCGGGCTCGATCAGCAAGCCGGTTGCTGCGATGGCAGTCCTCAAACTGGTGCAGGAGGGCAAGCTGAAGCTCGACGAGGATGTGAACAAGGAGTTGGTGACGTGGAAGCTGCCTGAGAGTGCGGCGGCAAATGGAAAGCCGGTGACGCTACGCGAACTGCTGACGCATACGGGTGGCACTACGGTGCATGGGTTTCCGGGATATGCACAGGGCGAGCCGGTTCCGACATTAGTACAGGTGCTGGATGGCGAGAAGCCTGCGAATACGCCGGCGGTGCGAGTGGAAAAGGAGCCGGGGACGAGGTGGAACTATTCGGGCGGCGGAATCACGATTGTGCAGTTGATGGCGATCGATGCGGCGAAGGAGCCGTTTCCGAAGCTGATGCATGACACAGTGCTGGGTCCGATTGGGATGAAGCACAGCACGTATGAGCAGCCTTTGCCGGTGACGATGAGCGCGAATGCGGCGACTCCGTATGACGGGAAGGGTGGGGCAATCGCTGGCGGCGCGCATACGTATCCGGAGATGGCGGCGGCGGGGTTGTGGACGACGGCTTCAGATCTGGCGCTGTACGTGATCGAGAATCAGCGGTCGCTGGAGGGCAAGGCGAATCATGTGCTGTCGCAGGCGATAACGAAGGAGATGCTGACACCGGGGATGGGGAGTTGGGGGCTGGGCGTGCAGATTGGTGGTTCGGAGGGGAATCGCTATTTTTCACATGGTGGGGATGATGCGGGCTTCGAGGCGCTGTTTGTTGGATATGAGAATCATGGCGACGGCGCGGTGGTGATGACGAACGCGCAGGGAGGGTCGCGAGTAGCAGAGGAATTGATACAGAGCATCGCCGTGGAGTATGGGTGGCCGGATTTCCGCGGGAAAGAACGGACCACGGTGAAGGTCGAGCCAGCGGTGTTGCAGACGTATGTGGGAACGTACGATCTGACGCCGAAGAATAGTCTCACGTTCACGCTGGAGGGAGATCAGTTGTTTGGGCAGATGAATAGTCAGGGGAAGGCGCCGGTTTTTCCTGAATCGGAGACGAGGTTTTTCCTGAAGGTCGCGGACGTTGAGATTGATTTTGTGAAGGACGAGAAGGGCGAGATCACTGGGCTTGTGCTGCATCATAACGGCAACGATCAGAAGGGCGTGAAGAGAAAGTAGATTTGCCCGAGAATGGTGTGATGGATTGTGTTCGGATGGACAAGTGGCTTTGGGCGGCGCGGTTCTTCAAGACGCGGGCCCTGGCGGCGAAGGCTTGCGAGTTGGGGAGGATTGAGTCGAATCAGCATGTGGCGAAGGCCGCGCGTGATGTTCATGTGGGCGACATGCTGAAGGTGAAGAATGATAGCGGCGAGTTTGTGGTGGAGGTGTTGCTCGTCGGCGAAGTGCGTGGACCTGCTGCGGTGGCGCAGACGATGTATCGCGAGACCGAGGAGAGCAAGGTGGCGCGGCAGCAGTTGGCAGAGGCACGCAAGGCGATGCCGGTGTACGAGCGTACGTGGGAGGCTGGGCGGCCGACGAAGAGGGATCGACGGGTGCTGAATAGGTTTCGCGGGCGGGGGTAGGAATTTACGGCGCGTTGATGTTGGGTCGCGGATGAGCCTGGCGATTGTGGGTTAACCTTTGGAAAAGGAGATTATTGCTGATGCCACTTCCGAACGACGAGAAGCTGATTGCGTTGAGTGAAGAACTTTTGAAGCAGTTTGAGACGATCTTTGGGCCACATCCGGGATACAGGCCAGCGCATGCCAAGGGCTTGATGCTGACGGGAACGTTTACACCTTCGAGCGGCGCGACCTGGCTGACGCGGGCGCAACATGCGAACCAGGCGTCGACGCCGGTGACGGTAAGGTTCTCCAACTCGACGGGGCTTCCGTTGATTCCGGATAACGATCCGAACACCGATCCGCGCGGCATGGCGATCCGGTTCAACCTGGCGGAGCACGTGCACACGGATATCGTGGCGCACTCGGCGAATGGGTTTCCAGCGACGGATGGGCAGGAGTTCCTGGAGTTTCTGGGCGGGATAACGCAGAGCGATCCGGCGAAGGTGCAGGAGTTTGTTGGAAGCCATCCGAAGGCGCTGAGGTTTATCCAGTCGATTACGCCTCTGCCAGCGAGCTTCGCGACGGAAAGCTATTTTGCGCTGACGGCGATGAAGTTTACGAACAAGGATGGAGAGAGCCGGTATGGGCGGTACACGATCGTTCCGGCAGCGGCGGAGGAGCATCTCACTCCGGAGGCTGCGGCGGCGAAGGGACCGGACTACCTGTTTGATGAGTTGTCCCAGCGGCTGACGAAGGGGCCGATTCAGTTCAAGATCGTGGTGCAGGTGGCAGATGATGGTGATGTGGTGAATGATGCCACGGTTGCATGGCCGGCGGGGCGGAAGGTGGTGGAGTTCGGCACGGTCTCGCTGACGAGCGCGTTGGCGGACACCGCAAAGGAGCAGCAGCGCACGATCTTCGATCCGATTCCGAGGCTGGATGGGATCGAGCCATCGGATGATCCACTGCTGGAGTTGAGGGCGGCGGCGTATCTGATCAGCGGGCGGAAGCGGCGGAGTGCTCCTCCTACGCAATGATTTTTGAGTGACCGATGAGAGGCCGTCCCTTGTGACGGCCTCCTTTTTGTTTGCGGCCAGGCGCTCAGGCGGCGGCGATGTTGTGGACGAGGTTGTCCTGCTCGCGGCGGGATTCGGCGCCGATGGTGAAGGCGTCGAGGACTCCGGTGCCGAGGGCGTAGCGTATGGCCTCGGCGGGGCGGTCGCGCATGTCTCCCTGGCCGAGGATCTTCATGCCGATGATGCCTTTGCCGTCGGCGCGCATCTGCTTGATGACCTTGATGACCGTGTCGGGGTGGGCATCCATGTGGGAGCCGATGGGGTTAAGGCGGACGAGATCGACTTCGACCCAAGGCGAAGCGGCGGCGGCGCGTAGGGCTTCGATGCTGTGGCAGGAGCAGCCGTGAGCGCGGATGATGCCCTTGCTTTTCGCTTCGGAGAGGACGTCCATGGCACCGCGGTAGCGGGTGGTCCAATCGCCTTCGGTCACGCAGTGGATGAGGACGATGTCGATGTAGTCGACGCCTAATTCGCGGCGATAGCGGTCGAGGTCTCGGCGGAGGCCGGCGGGGTCGCGGGTGTCGGACTTGGACATGACGACGACTTTGTCGCGAGGGAGTTGCTTGAGGGCGGCGGCGACGTAGGGATGGCTGCCGTAGGAGTCGGCGGTGTCGAAGAAGCGGAGGCCGTTGTCGTGGTAGCCGTCGAGCATGAGGCGCGTGAAGGTGCTGGTGCCGAGACGGGTTTGATTGGAGGCTCCGCCGTAGCCGATGGTGCCTGTCCCCATGGCGAGGCGCGTGGTGCGGATGCCTGTGCGACCGAGAGTGACCTCGTCGCTGGCGTTGTAGCGCTGCGGGAGGGTGTCGAAGACGAAGGGCGCGGCTGAGGCGGCTTTTGTGGCGAGCCATGCGGCTCCAAGGCCTTTTGCGGAGCGGCGAAGGAAGTCTCTGCGGAGCATGAAATACCTCCTGGGAGAAAGACTACCCTGCGGTGGTGCAGTGAGCCAATGGTTTGGAGATGAATTGTGACGAAAGGTGTGGAGTGAGTTGCTCCACACCTTTTGATTTTGGGGTGGGGATTAGGGAATTGCCGGCAAGGTCTTCGAGATGGCCGTGGCCGCAGAGCTGCACGCGGGATGGCCCCAGCCGCTGGCGCTGACTCCGATGGCGAAGCCGGGCTGCGTGGTGATGTCGTAGACGATATTGTCAGGGCGGGTGGGGTCTCCGCTCACTCCTGCGGGGACGTAGTCGAGCTTGAGGGTGTGACGGGTTCGCCAGGCGATGTTGTGATCGGCACAGGAGGAGTCACCGCTGACGCCGAGGGCACCGAGGAGTTGCCCTTTGGAGTTATAGAGGGCGAGGCCGCCGCCGAAGACGTTGACTCCGCCGATCTTGCCGCCGACCATCGGGTCGTCAGGCTGGCCGTAGTTTGCGGGATCTCCGGCATAGGCGACGTCGGTGTTGATTGGATTGCTGAACTGCAGGCCGAAGAGAGAGCCTCCGGGCTGAACGGCTGTGTAGAGGTTAGCTGTGGAGAGTGCCAGTCCGGTGAGGCTGAAGGCATTGGCGGTGTTGGCCTTCTGGGCGGAGATGAGGCGGCTGCCCGGCCACTGGGAGCTGCGATCGGCTCCGGTGAAGGCGACGGCGCAGACGATGCCGTCACGGTTGACGATAGTTCCCCACATGTCGAGGTTGAAGCCACCGTTCATCTGCATGCGGGCCGCGGTGAGCGCGGTGTGGAGGGCGGATTGCGAAGGAAGTTGATTGCATGAGGTCAAGGAATTGTTGCCTCCGTCAGCTGATTTTGCGTTAATGGCGTGGCTCGTCAATAGGAGTGCAGCGAGAGCTGCAAGCCCTTTGAGCAGTCTTTGATTTTGCATGGTGACAGTCCTTTCGCTACGGCGGAATTTGGATAGTGCCATTCCGGCGTTGTCCAGGGCCCGTGGGCGCAACGTTATCACAAGCAAATGAAGCTGTGATACTCAGGAGTGGTGAAGAATAGGTTGTGATCTTGTTTTCGAATTGCGGACGGGACGCATCGAACGGAATGGGAGTGGAGAGACATGCAATTGAAGAGTGAGAGTTTTCGAGATGGCGCGGCGATTCCGGGGGAGTTTGCGTTTGCTGTGGTTGATCCGAAGAGTCATGTTGCGCTGAGCAGGAATCGCAATCCGCAGCTTGCGTGGAGCGATATTCCGGAGGGGACCAAATCGTTTGCGCTGATCTGCCATGATCCCGATGTGCCGAGCCGCGGAGATGATGTGAACAAGGAGGGCAGGGAGATTCCGGCTTCGCTGCCGCGAGTGAATTTTTATCACTGGCTGCTGTGGGAGATTCCGGCGAAGATGCGGGAGATCGCTGCAGGGAGCCTGAGCGATGGGGTGACGCCGCATGGGAAAAAGGGGCCGGAGGCTCCGGGCGGGATGCGGCATGGGATCAATCACTATACGGGATGGTTCGCCGGCGACCCAAAGATGCAAGGGAATTACTACGGCTACGATGGGCCGTGTCCTCCATGGAACGATTCGATTGTCCATCACTATCACTTCACGCTGTATGCGCTCGATGTCGAAAGGCTTCATGTAAAGGGAGAACCGACTGCCGACAATATCCAGGCAGCGCTGAAGGGGCATGTACTGGCCGAGGCGAAGCTGACGGGGACGTATTCGCTGAATCCGCGGATTGGGAAGGGTTGAGACCATTGTCGCTAAAGGCACAGCTCCAAAAACAAAGAACGAAATCCGTCTGTTGTCTTCTAAAGTGAATGCGAAGCTTGTTGGGCCATTGCGTGGCCCACTGTTTAAATTCGAAGGGATGCTAGTCCATGAAGTTGGGCCTTCTTGTCTTTTTCTGTTTGATTTTTCTGATGGTTCCTGCAGCCCCAGCGCAGATCGGCCTCTATATCAATCCTGTTGGTATCCACGTCACTAATTCAACGCCGGATACGGGGCCGTTTGCTTTCCTTGGAGACGGCGCGACGTCGCGTACGTTCTGGGGCGCAAACTTTGGCGGATATGGGGACTTCTTTCACGGCAAGTCAGTGGACGCGGGGGTGGACATTCGCGATTCGTTTGCCGGAGCGAACAACGCACGCCTGAATAGCTTTCTGATTGGCATGCGTGTCGTGGCCAAGCCGATCGAGAAGGTGGCGTTGCGCCCCTATCTTCAGATCTCTGGGGGAGCAGGCTCATCGAAGTCTCCGTATAGCACTATCCATGTCACTCGAGCGCAGTATGGAGTCTTCGGGGGAGTCGACTATCCGGTGAATCGCATTGTCGATGTGAGGGCGGTCGAGGTGGGGTATGGTTCGGTCTCGACTGTGAGCAGCCAGACCGTGGGTGGAGGAGCTACGGTTCCTGCAGCGCGGCTTATCAGCGTGAGTGCGGGCCTGGTCTTCAGGATTCGGTGAGCCAGCGCTCGCTTAGCGAGCAACGAGACAGAGCTTCGGCGGAGCGCCGGAGGAGATAGAAGGAGGCTCTACATCGTGTGGATGTGGAGCCTCCTTTTTTGTGCGTGGCTCAGTTTCGATATGCCGGCGTCACTGGGAGAGAGCTGCTTCGGTGAGAACGGCGAAGAAGGAGTGGCCGAACTCGGTTGGGTGAAGGACGTCCCAGAAGAAGGTGTGATCGGGATCGCTGCAGACGGCCAGGGTGATGGGGTTGACGCATGGGTTGACGATATCGGTGAAGCCGTAGTGGGTGGGGTCGGTCACGACGGATTTTAGAAGGCTGAAGACGTCGAGGCAAAGGATCCTGATGCCTTCGAGAAGCATTTCAACTTTGAGGAGATCGTTAAGGGACTTGTTGGTTGCGATGGACGCTTGCTGGGCGAACGTGGCGTTTGCCTTTCCAGCCGGAAGTAAGCTTACGTCGAAGAGATTCGGGATGAGGAAGTTTTTGGTTCCGGCGAGGCGAAGGAAGAGTTCGCTGTCGGCGATGCCGAGGGCTATCTGGAAGCCGAGAGACTGAGGAGATCCTCCGGTGGCGTTGACGATGTCATTTCCTCCGCCCTCGATGATGTAGAGCGCGTTGGGATCGGCTTTGCCATTGTGCTGGCTGAGATAGAGAGCGACCTGTTGAGGGATGCTTGGGATGGTCCCAGAGGCGGTGACCACCGGGGCGGTGACCTCGGCTCCTCCGAAGGCGTAGTCGGTGCCCCCGGCTACTTCAGGCAGCGTCGGCAGACCCAGGGAGCCGGCGACGTGCTCGACCCAAATGGGGCCGTTGGAGAAACGGCCGTTGTAGTAGGGCGGCGAGGGTGGTTCGGTGTGGCCGCTGAGGAGAAAGATGTTGCCGACGTCGCAGTAGCTGTCGCCGAAGACGTAGATGGCGTCGTAGGTTGGGGTGGTGGCGCGCGCTACGGGCTGGAGCGCGAAGAAGACTAGGACGACTGCAGAGAGGAAGCTTCGTATGCGCATGGGGAGATCTCCTGAAGGAACTGACTTCCGGGCCCGACGTGCGAGGGTGATGGGAGTGGACGATCGACCGCTGCAGATTGAAGCAGCTTTTCCGTGGATGAACCGGAACGCTAACAATCTCCATATGCGATGTCAAATGAAATTCACGTCAGAATGCTTAGCGCGGGATGAGGCGCATGGGCATGGGGTCGCGGGGCCGGAGCGTGATCTTGGCCTGCGGGATTGGCTCCGAGGAACCGAGGTAGCGCATGCGCCAGCGTTGGGCGATCGTGGCGATGGAGAGGACGCCCTCCATCCAGGCAAAGCTCTCGCCGATGCACTGACGGCTGCCACCTCCAAAGGGGAAGTAGGCGAAGCGTGGGCGCGAGACAGAATTTTCCGGGGAAAAGCGCTCTGGGTCGAAGCGGAGCGGGTTGGGGTAGTATTCCGCGCTGCGGCCGAGGATGTACTGGCTAAAGAAGAAGTGAGAGCCAGGTGGGATGCGATATGGGCCAAGGGTGATGGCGCGAGTGGACATGCGTCCCATGGCCCAGGCGGGTGGGTAGAGACGCATGGATTCTGAGAAGACTTGTTCGGTGTAGCGGAGGTTGGGGAAGTCGGCGAGGGTGGGGAGACGGTGGGTTCGTGTTGGGTTCTGTGGCAGCCTATCCCACATCTCAGAATCGAGATGTGGGGCACCCGCACCCGTAGTTCTGGCCGTGGAAGAAACAGCAGGTCCCTCCACTTCGCTGCGCTCCAGTCGGGATGACACTTCTTGGGTGGGAGCGCTGAGGACGGCGTCGAGTTCGGCGTGGAGTTTTTGCTCGGCTTCGGGGTTTTGCGAGAGGAGGTACCAGGTCCACGTGAGCGCGTTGGCTACGGTCTCGTACCCGGCGAGGAAGATGGTGAGGACTTCGTCGCGGATCTGCTCGTCGGACATTCCTCTGGCGTCGTCTTCGTCGCGGGAGCGGATGAGCATGGAGAGCAGGTCACCTTTGTCCACCCCGGATGCGCGGTGTTCGGCGATGAGGCGTTGGACGACGGTGTCGAGGCGGGCCTTGGAGCGACGGAAGCGGACGACTTTCGGGATGGGCAGGTAGAGGAACCGCTCCATGCGCGGAAAGGCGACGAGGAAGTTGTAGATGTCCATGATGGCGTTGACCTCGTCGTTGATGCGGCGGATGTCGTCGGTGACCTCGGTGTTGAAGAGGGTACGGGCGACGATCTCGAGCGAGAGGGCCATCATGGCGGCGGAGATGTCGATGGTCTGGTCGGTTTGCCATTGGGCGGCGTGACGCTCGGCGCTGGCGACGATCTCGGTGGCGTAGGCTGCGATGCGCTGGCGATGGAAGGCCGGTGCGACGATGCGGCGCTGGCGCATGTGGTATGGGTCGTCAGAGGTGATCAGGCCTTCGCCGAGAAGAATCTTCATGCGGCGGACGGTGCGTTCTTTGACGAAGGCAGACGATTGGTTGATGAGGATCTCGCGGATGTAATCCGGCTCGTTGATGAAGATGATTGGCGTGCCCATGAAGCGGTAGTGGGCGATGGGACCATAGGTAGCGTGGAGGTGTTCGAAGAGGCGGATGGGCTCGCCGAGTTTGACCCAGGGCTTGAAGGCGTAGAAGGGAAGCGAGTGTTTAAGGCCGGGCGGAAGGTTCCAAGAGTTGGCCTGAGTCTTGTTGGTCACGTCACTATGCGGCTCTTGGAGCTGGAAGCGGCTTCACCTTTGGACGCTTCTTTTGGGAAGCCTCCCAGAGGTCGCGTTGTGCCTGAAGACGGAGCCAGAAGTCGGCCTCTGTATTGAAGGCCTCAGAGATGCGCAGAGCCATATCCGCAGAGATTCCGGCCTTACCGTTCAATACGCGTGAGAGTGCAGGCCGTGTAACTCCCAGGTGCCTTGCAACCTCGGTCACAGACCGGCCGGCGAGATAGTTAGCGAGAATCTTTCCGGGATGTGCGGGGTTGTGCATTCGCATGGCCAAGGCTCCTTTTTCTAATGGTAATCCTGATAATCGACGAGGATGGCGTCTTCGCCGTCGAAGCTAAATGTTAGTCTCCAGTTTCCATTGACACTGACTGCCCAGTGTCCGGCGAGTTTGCCGGTCAACGGGTGCCACTGCCAGCCGGGGATGTTCATCTGCTCTGACTTGGTGGCGACGTTTAGAGCAGTGAGTTGTTCGTTGAGCTTGCCTGCATGTTTCGGCTGGATGCCGGCCTTGGAACCAGTGAAGAAAAATCTTTCAATGCCTTTGTGCCGGAAGCTTCGAATCATGCTTCGCCAATTGTACTGTGTAACGTCACGCTGCACACTATGAAAAGGACCTGGCAGTTGACGTCAGGCTACGGGGACGGTGAGGCGCGCGGCGACGATCTCGCGGATGCGGGCCTCGATCTGGTCGATGGTGGCCTCGTCGCGGATGGTGACGACGCGGTGCGGCTCTCGGGCGGCGATCTCTTCGTACTTTTCGTAGATGCGCCGGTAGAAATCGTCGGACTCGCGCTCGAAGCGGTTCTCGTCGGTGCCGTGCTGCTGGGTGTGGCGGTGGTTGCGGCGGCGCGCGCGATGGAGCGAGGACTCCAGCGGCGGCAGGAGCAGGATAGTGAGATCGGGTTGGAGGTTGTCGCAGGCGGCGCGGTGCATCTCGAGGATGCGCTCACTGCCAAGCTGACGGCCACCACCCTGGTAGGCCTCGGAGGAGTCGGTGTAGCGGTCGCAGAGGACGATGTGGCCAGAGGCGAGTGCGGGAAGGATGATCTCGGCGATGGACTGGGCGCGGTCGGCGAACATGAGGGCCATCTCGGCGGCTGGAGCAATGGGACCGAGGGTTGCTTCGGAGCGCGAGTCGAGGAGGATCGTGCGAATACGGTCGCCGAGCGCTGTTCCGCCGGGCTGGCGAAGCGTGACGACGGTGCGGCCTCCGGCCTCAAGGGAGGCGGCGAGACGCCGGAGTTGGGTGGTTTTGCCGGAGCCGTCGAGCCCCTCGAAGGTAATGAAGAAACCGCGCATGAGTACAGGATAAGGCAGCGAAAGGCCGGCAAGGAGCAGTCTGGAACAGCGACGGCGATCAAAAGGTCTAGTCGGACGGTGGTTTGGACCCGAGAGTGGTTTGCCAGTGGATGCCGTCGGGGGCGATGAGGATGGTAACGGGACCTTCGGCGCCTTCCTTGAGATCGGGGCCATCTGATTTGTGCTCGTGGTTGGCTGCGTCGGTGTAGGTGAGCTTCATCTTGCCTTCGCCAATGACCTTGAATCGGTAGTAGTAGTCCTTGCCTGGAGGCAGAGCCTGGACTCCAAAGCTGGCGCTGGGGTAGTCGACTTCGATGAGTTCGACGGGTTGTGTGGTCCGATTGGAGATTGTGGTTTGGACGAAGGAGGAGTGGCATCCAGCGAGAGTGCAGACACTGAGCAGAGAGAAGGCGCGATACAGACGCATATCTGATTCAGGGTATCAGGCGAACGAGTGATCACACGTAGAAGGCAGGGGAGCGATCGAGGATGCGGGCGGTGAGGACGACTCCTGTGCGGTTGTCGTGGAGGGTGATGGGGAAGGCGAGGACGCTCCAGGTGAGGTTCTGCTCGTTGGCGCGCGGAATGGTGAGGAGTCCGCGGCGGGTGCGGTCGATGTAGGTCTCGCGGCTGTGGGCGACAGTCTGAAGGATCTCGCGCCAGTCGCGCATGAGGGTCGGCATCTCATCGAAGACGCAGCGGCCGGGGAACCAATCGCGGGTTTGGCCGAGGTAGTCGGCAGCGGCGTCGTTGCAGTAAAGCCAGACGCCGTGGTCGTCGAAGATCTGGACGAGGACGTCGGAGCCGATGGCGAGCGAGATGCGGGAGTAGTAGAAGTCGCGGGCATCGACAACGACAGGGGCACCGCGTCGCTTCGCTTCGAGCGAGCTGAGCGCGGCGAGAAGGTCATCGACGGAGCTGTATCCCTTGAGCAGATGCATATCCTCTACTCCGCCGAAGGAGCGGTCGAGCGTGGCGGAGAGGATGATGATGGGGACGTGAGGGCGGCGGCGGCGGAGGTAGGTGGCAGCTTCCGTGCCAAACTGGCCAGCACCGAGGTGGTAGTCGAGGACGGCGATGTCGATGACATCGAAGTGCTCCATGGCCTCCTCGATCGTCGAGACCGCGAAGCACTGGTAACCGTGCTGGCGAAGGATCGCCGAACGAAGATGCAGGTTTACCGGTTCGTCGTCGAGCAGGAGGACGCGAACGTTTGACACGCTGGTGGGCGGGGTACCAAAGAGATCAGGCGAATCAGCCATCGGTCTGCTCAAAATTGGATGCCCGAGGAGAGGTTGAAGTCAACCAGAAATCTTTACTTTTTCACTGTTTCAAGCGAGTGCTTCGACTGAGACTTCAGGCTTCTAAGAAGTTCCGGGAGCCGGTTGACGAGCGCAACAGTTCTGAGCCACTGCCTGTTTTCGATGGCCGGGTAACCGCTGACGACCTTGCCGGGCTCGACATCCCCAGGGATGCCGCTCTGCGCGGTGGCCATGGCTCCGTCGCCTACGGTGCAGTGTCCGGCAACGCCCACCTGGCCGGCGAGGATGACTCCCTTGCCGATAATTGTGGACCCGGCGAGGCCGACCTGGGCGCAGAGGAGGGTGTCCTGGCCGACAGTTGATCCGTGACCCACCTGGACGAGATTGTCGACCTTTGCACCGGTGCGGATACGGGTTTCCCCGATAGAAGCGCGGTCGATGCAGGAGAGGGCCTGAATCTCGACGGAATCTTCAAGAACGGCGGGGCCGGATTGAAGGATCTTGTACCAGGATCCGTCAGCGCGACGGGCGAAGCCGAAACCGTCGGATCCGATGATAGCGCCGTTCTGGAGGATGACGTTGTCGCCGAGCTGGCAGTGCTCGCGGACGACGGCATGTGCGTGTGCAAAGAGGTTATCGCCGGCGCGGACGTGCGGGTAGATGACGACGTGCGGGAGCAGGACGGCGTTATCTCCGATGGTTACGTTGTCTCCGATGACAACATAGGCCCCGATATGGGGGGTGGCGCCGATCTTTGCCGAGGGGGCGATGACTGCGGTGGGGTGGACACCGGGGCGATAGGCCGGCGGCTGGTAGAAGAGCTCGATAGAGCGAGCGAAGGCGAGGTAGGGGTTATCGATACGAAGCGTGGCTGCGGAGATGGCGGGGAAACCGGGTTCCACCAGCACGGCGGAGGCTTTGGTCGTGCGGGCGAGTGCAGCGTATTTGGGGTTGGCGACAAAGGACAGGTCGCCGGAGGAGGCGTCGTCGATAGCGGCGACTCCTGTGATGGAGAGTTCGGGGTCGCCGTCGAGGGTGGCTCCGAGGTGCTTGGCAAGATCCGCGAGTCTCATGAAGGGGATTGTAACGGAGTGATGGGACGTCTAGTTAGGCCGGGAGTTGGGGGGCAGAGGGGTGTGGAAGAGGTCTTCCTGGAGCGACGGCAGTGAACTCGCCGGAAGGGGCTTGCGGCGGGATGGGGTGGTGATGACAGCCAGCAGTTGCAGCTCGGTGATAGCGGCGCGAGGGACGTAGATTCGCTGGGTGTTGGAACGGGTGTCGGGCGGGGTGAGGAAGAGGCCGGCGTCGTTGAGCATGTCGTCGAGGAGGGCGGCGTCGATGGGGGCGAGGCCTTCCAGAATGTCGGGCTCGGAGGGAGAGTTGCGGAAGGTAAGACGAAGCCAGAGACCTTCGGTGCGAGGGCGGGCGAGGAATGTGCGGCGGGTAAGGCGCTCGGGGTTGGTGGTGTCGTTGAGGTTGAAGTCACGGACGTAGCAGATGTGCTTGATATCATCGAGCGGCAGGGTGACGACGCGGCCAGAGAGGTCGAGGAGATCGAGGGTACGTCCATGGGTCTGGCTGCGCACAAAGCTCGAGAGGGGCAGATAGCCCGGAAGAACGTCTCCGATGAACCGGCGTACGATAACTTTTTTTCGGGCGGAAGACATGGGACTGGGCGGATTGTCGCACGCGGACAGCAGCAGGCGTCGAAAAAGCTGAGTCCGGAGTAGTCAATTCAACAATGCTGTGTTACAGTCAGCTTTTGTGTCTCCGTTGGGACAGCTTTCTAAACGGTTGATTCGTCGCGGCTTAAGGTTGTGATGTAGGCTCGACGTCACCTGTTTAAGACCGGCTTGGAGTATTGCAACCAGTATGGCCGATTATATTTATTTGCTTGAGAACCGGCTTTCCCCGGCGCAGCAGTCTGCGCTTGCTAAAGTCCGCGAAGTGGCACGTTCGAAAGGGCTTACTACCTTTCTTGTAGGCGGAGCCGTGCGCGACCTGACTGCCGGCTCGCCGGTGCGTGATCTGGATGTAGTGGTTCAGGGAAATGCGCTCAAGCTAAAGAAAGATATAGAAAAAGCTGGCGGCGTTCTTAGTGGGGAGTCAGAGCCGACGCAGTCCTATTATCTGCGATTTCCGGGTGGGGTCCGGATGGAGGTTGGGAGCACACTTTCCGCGACCTATCCGAAGCCTGGGAAGCCGGTGTATAAGCCTGCGACCATCCTTGATGATCTGCGGAGGCGGGACTTTACTGCGAATGCAATGGCCTTGTCGCTGAACGAAGGGTCGTACGGGCTGTTGATGGACCCTCTGAACGGTGTCGCCGACATCGAGAACCGCGAGCTGCGACTGGTGAGCAACTACGGTTTCATTGAGGATCCGGTTCGGATGATCCGGGCGGTGCGTTTTATGGCTCGGCTGGGCTGGCACATGGATGAGAAGACCCAGGCCCGGTATGAGACCGGCAAGCAGGAGGATTACATCTCGGCCATGCCTGCCTACCAGCGCAGCTACGAGACGGAGGAGATCTTCCACGAGGAAGACCCACTGCGGGTGTTGAGGCGGCTGGAGGCCGAGGGGTGGATGACGCACCTGAATCCTTTGGTCAGTTCGGCTAAGGCGAACGTAGCGGAGTTGGAGCGGTTGCGGGAGACCCAGGCGCAATTGCATATGCAGGGTATTCACGCAGAGATGTCGACGGCAAGCTTCTCGCTGCTGACTGCCAAGATGGCTCCCAAGGACGTCGCCGCTCTCAAGAAGAGCTTCCCGCGGCAGACCTTCGTCGAAGAGATAGAGGCCCTGGACAAGGAAACGAAGGAGTTTGCTGCGCAGTTGACGGGCAAGGCGGCGGCGTTGCCGTCGCAGGCGTGGAAGCTGCTGCACTCGGCGAGGCCCGAGGTGGTGCTGTGGGCGGCCCATACGGGCAAGGGCGCGACGATTCAGGGTAAGTTCAAGGCCTTCCATACAGAGTGGCCGCAGGCCAGGCAGAAGATTCCGTACACATTGATGCAGGAGATGCGGATCACATCGGACTTGCCGGGTTATGACGAACTGGTTGAGAAGTTGTTCTTTGAATTGATGGATGGCAAGCTGGGCACGGTAGAAGAGATGAAGGCGTTCCTTGAGCCGTACTCGCCGCCTGCTCCTCCACCGCCCGTGCATTTGCGCCGGGCTCGCGCGACGAAGAAGGAACCCAGGGCTCCCAAGCCGAGGAAGAAAGCCGCGAGCGAGTCTGTTGCGGTGGATGTGGCTGCGGCTGCGGCTCCGGACAAGGCGGCTGAGGCTGTTCCGGCGGGCAAGCCTGGTAAGTCCGCTGCGAAGGTGGAGAAGAAGGTTGCGGCGCCCGCGAAGGCCGCTGAGCCGGTGAAGACCCCGGTTAAGAAGGCTCCGGCAGCACCAGCCAAGAATGCAGCGAAGCACGCTCCGGCGAAGGCGGCAAAGAAGGCGGCTCCGCTGGTGAAGAAGGGTGCGGCTAAGAAGATGCCTGCGAAGCACGCTCCCGCTAAGAAGGGCGCCGTGAAGGTGGCGGCGAGGAAAGCGGCACCAGCGAAGAAAGCTGTTGCGAAAAAGCCGGTGAAGTTTCCGCCAAAGAAGGCTGCTCCAGCGAAAAAGGCGCCAGCGAAGAAGAAGCGCTGAGCGCCAGTCGAGCTCGGCTTCAGGCGTTTTGCGGCTGAAGGGGCTGAGTGTGACTGAGATAGATGGCTCCCAGTGCGATGAGCACGATGATGCAGAGCCATACCCCGAATGCCATGGTGTACAGCTGGCTTTCCTGGTCCTCCACCATGCGCAAAGACCGGCCGGTGAGGAGAAAACCCGGAGTGGGGCCGGCGATACGCTTGACGACGGAGGCGATCCGGACGTCGGCTTGAGGCTGCCAGGTGACCACGTCGATAGAGTGAGTGCGAAGGTACCTGAAGACTCCGGGCGGTGGGCTGGGGATGGCGTCGTTGAGGTAACCGTTTGACGCGATGGGACGAGCGTTATCGTCGTAAGCGATGACGAAGGGCTCCAGACTGCTCCGCAGATCGATGCGGTTTCGAGGGATCACTTCACTCGGCTGGTTGCCAGACGCAATTTGCGCGGCATAGAAGTCTGCCATCTGCACCTGGGGTTGATTGGCGCCGCGCCGAAGCATCTGCTGGACGACCATGGTACAGCCAACTCCGAGAACAGTGACGATGAGGGCGAGAGTGATGGCGTGGAAGAGGATTGGGCGAGCGATGACACTGGTCTGAGCCATGAGAATACGCTCCCTGAATGAGGATTGAAGAAGATCGCCGAAGATGTGTATCCAGAATCGGAACGGAGTAGTGGTTTCGCGGCGGGCGTCGCGGATGGTCTGGAGTAGTTGGCCGGAGTAGTCGCTTCGCAGGTTCGACGGGTAGAGCCAGAGGCACCGACGATAGAGGGTGAGAGGAGAGCGGTCGGGTGAGTTCATGCGCGGGCTCCGGCGGTGGATGCCTTGGCGGAAGGTGTGCGGCGCGGCTTGATGAAGGCCAAAGCTGCCTGGAGGCGCGATGTCTCGGCGGCGAAGACCTTCAACCCAAAAGACGTAATGCGATAGTAGCGCCTGCGGTCATCGTCGGTGTAGCCGGTCTCCTCGATGAGGCCGTCGCGGATCATGCGATCGATGGAGCCGTAGAGAGTACCCGGCCCCATGGTAACGGCTCCCCCTTCGGCTTGGGCCGCTGATTTCATGATGGCGTAGCCGTGCTTCTCGCTAATGGAGAGGGCGAGAAGAATCGCGAAGACAACCGGTGTGAGGGGCAGGCATGAGGTTGGGTCGAGTGACGGAGCCGGCTGTCTATCGGTCATGCCAGGTACTATATCACTAACGGATATATCTGCAACAGATATATCCGTTAGATGGCACGCATGTTATTGATTGCGGCGCAGCAGAGTCACAGTCCCAAGGAACAGGCCAGCGGCGGTTACCGTCAAGAGGAGAATCGCGTGACGATAGGCTCGCTGCGTTGCTGGAGGCGTCGCTGCGGCGTTGTCGCGGCATTGAGTGCAGCCCTGCGCGTGAGCGGGAGAAGGCAAAAGCAGGATCAGGAGGAGCAGAGAGCACGCTGCAAACGGAAAGGGAAACAGGCTACGCGAGGCTCCTGGTGAATTCAGCGGATTCATTGGAAGAAGGCGAGCAGGATAAAGAGGAATATCCAGAAGAGGCCCATGGCGTGCCAGTACCACGCGGTGCAGTCCACGAGGATCTGCCGCGCTTCAAGCTGGCGCGATGCATAGAGCCCGACCAGAGCAGCCAGTAGAGCGCCGATTCCGAGGAAGAGGTGAACGGCATGGGTGTAGGTGATGAGGAAGAAGAAGTGGCTGCTGGGGTTCGAGCCGAAGAATACATGCTGGAGTGCCAGCTGACGCCAGGCTGTCCACTGGCCTACGAGAAAGACGAGGCCGAGCAGCATGGTGGCAAAGACCCACGGCAGCGCGCGCCGGGTTATGGGCTTCCCGAGGCCGAGCCACTCGTCCATGACGTCGTTCTCGCGGAACATGTGGCGTCGGGCTACTTCTATCGTGATGGAGCTGACGAGGAGGACCGCCGTGTTGAGCCAAAGGATGGGCGGGATAGCGGTGGGGAGCCACTGGTTGATGTAATTGTTGTACGCGTCGTAGTGGCCGGTTCCCTGGGCGACGAAAAAAGCGCTGACGATTGCGACGAAGAACATGAGGTCGCCGGCCAGGCCAAAGAAGAGGGCCATGCGGTAGCGGCTGAGCTTCTCGCGGGGACCGCGGCGTCCCTGAGGACGGTCATTCCAGTTGTCGTTGTCACCGCCACCGCCGGTTCGCTTGTCAGTTGGCGGACGGCGACCGTGCCCGCTGTCGTGGTCGTCTACGCGGTTCTTTTTCTCCCGCTCTTTGATCGGCGTAATGGTCGGGGGCATGGCGGCCTTTCAGCGGCTCAGTTGAAGACAGCTTACTCCGATTTTGTCTCCGGTGTTGCCGTCTCAGGGAGCCATTGTGGAAGAGCAGCTTCCTCTCCGGCTATTGAGACGTAATGACAGGGAGAACGATAGACGGTGATCTGTTCATCTGATGCAAATGCGGAGGCGTTTGGATGCAAGGCGGGGTTCCACTCGAGTGTGGTCGCCTGCCATGGGTCGGGAGGAGCCGGCTGGCTGCGGCGAAGGCTGTAGATGATGTTGTAGAGAAAGATGAACTGGGTGGCCGCGAGGAGCAAGGCCGAGTAGGTGATATGCCGGTTTAGGGGCAAGGTCGCGGAGAGAAGCTGCCCCGCTGGGCTGAGAACTCCGCCGGGGCCGGGGATGCCGGTAAGCTGGGCGTAGTGGCGTGGCTCGCCGGCGAGGCCGGTGAAGTGCATCGGCAGGAAAGTCGAGTAGGCGAAGAAGAACGTAAGCCAGAAGTGCCAACGGCCCAGAGACTCAGAGAGGAGATGGCCGGGACGGTTGCGGCTCGCGCTCAGGAGCGGAAACCAGTAGTAGGCGGCGGCGAAGAGCCCAAAGACACCGGCCATCGCCATGATGAGGTGGAAGTGGGCGACGACGAAAAAAGTGTTGTGAAGGTATTCGTCGAGGATGGGCTGGGCCAGAACGGGGCCTGTGAGGCCTCCGGTGATGAAGAGCGAGACGAAGCCGAGCGAGAAGAGCATCGCGGTGGTGTAGTGCGGGCGTGAACGCCAGACGGTGACGATCCAGCTAAGCACCTTGGCTGAGGCGGGTAGTGCGATGGCCATCGTTGTGACGGAGAAGGCCGAACTCGCGAAGGGATTGAGCCCAGCGACAAACATGTGGTGCCCCCAGAGCAGGATGCCAAGGCCTCCGATGAGGAGGGTGGTGACGATCATGGTGCGGTAGGCGAAGACTCGCCTGTGGCTGAAGTTCGCAAGCAGCATCGACGTCAGGCCCATGCCGGGAAGGATGGCGATGTAGACCTCGGGATGTCCGAAGAACCAGAAGAGATGGAGCCAGAGAAGCGGGCTGCCGTTCCCGGGGTGGCCGGTGGAGTGGAGGACGCCGTTGACGAGGTCGCCTGTGGGAACGAAGAAGCTGGTTCCGGCGTGGCGGTCGCAGAAGAGCATCAGAAGCGCGGCAAGCAGGACGGAGAAGGCGATGATGCTGAGGAGCGCGGCGGTGAACCATCCCCAGACGGTAAGGGGGAGACGGTCCCAGGTCATCCCTTCGCAGCGGAGGCGGATGATTGTTACGAGAATGTTAATGGAGCTAATAGTGGAAGCGATGGAGAATATGGCGATGGAGATAAGCCAGAGATCCATGCCGAGGGCCTGGCCTGGGCCGGCGCTCGCGACTGCGCTGAGGGGAGGATAGGCCGTCCAACCGGAGATGGCCGTGCCTCCGGGGACGAATGGCGATGCCAGCAGGGTGACGAGGGCGATCGCGGTGATCCAGAAGCTGGCGGCGTTGAGATGCGGAAACGCCATTTGGCGGGAGCCGATCTGCGCGGGGAGGATGAGGTTCCCGAAGCCGGCCTGCGGCGCGGTTGTGAGGACGAAGAAGAGCATCAGCGTGCCGTGCAGCGTGACGAGCGCAAGATAGTCTTCGGGCAGGATCGGGCCGTGAAGGGGAAGTCGCCAATCGGGCCAAACAAGGTGGAGGCGCATCAGGAGTGAGAGCAGTGTTCCGATGATGACAGTGATGAAGGCGAGGACAAGGTATTGACGGCCGATGATGCGGTGGTCGGTAAAGCGAGGGCGTAGGGCCCAAGGTTTTGGACGCAGCTTGATTGTGGGTCGGGCTTGCGGCGTTGGGTCCCGGTTCGGTGTCATGGCTGGGCTGCCTCTTCCTTCTTCGCGAGCCATGACGCGTATAGATCGGGAGGCAGTATCCGGAGGGTGGCGTTCATCCGGTAGTGTCCGAGGCCGCAGAGCTGTGTGCAGAGGATGGCGTAGGTTCCCGGAGTGGTTGGGGTGAAGTGGATGTGAATTGTCTCGCCGGGGACGGCGTTCTGCTTGAGGCGCAGTTCGGGGATGGAGAAGCCGTGGATGACGTCCTGGGCGTGAAGGCGGAGGTCGATCTCGCGATTGGAGGGCAGGACGAGCTCGGAGGTGACGATGTCGTCTTTGCCATGGGGGTCGGCGGGATCGATACCGACGGGGTTGCCTTCGGCGGGTGATGCGAGTTTCGGTTGGGTTACACCGAAGATTGCGTCAGGGCCCGGGTAGCGGAAGTACCAGGCGAACTGCATTCCAGTGACCTCTACCTGCAGGGCCGCGGGCGAGGCTCCGGTGTAGCGCGTGGCGGCCCAGAGGCGCTCGGCCTTCAGGCCAAGCGTGGCGAAGAGGATGGTGAGACAGGCGAGAGGAATGTATTCGAGGCGCCGGAGGCTGCGAGCCTCGGCGGTTCGATGGAGGACGAGGCCGGTAAACAAAAGAACGTGAGCGAGGGTCGCGAGCGCGAGGATGACCCAGAGGTTGAGGAGAAGATGATGATCGAGCGCGGGGCCGTGCGCGCTGGCATCTACAGGCAGCCAACGCAGAGTGAGAGCCAGAGCGGACGCTGGCATGTGAAGGATCACAAAACAAGGATACTGCCTGCGGTGATTCGATGAGAGCAACGCACTATACTGGGGTGCTGGTGAGGTAGAGAGATGAAGGATGTCGACGTCCTATTGAAGCCGCGTGAGGCAGCTGCGGCACTTGGCGTCAGCTATGCGACGGTGAAGCAGTGGATTTTGAGCGGCAGGCTGAAGACGATCAAAACGCCGGGAGGCCATCATCGCGTGCCCCAGAGTGTGCTGGCTCCGATGGTGAAGTCGGCTCCGAAGAAGGAGCGGACGGCATCGCGGGACAGGTTTCGCCGGGTGAGCGGCCGCAATCAACTGGTGGGACAGATCGTCGAAGTGAAGGTCAGTGGGCTGCTGGCCAAAGTGGTTCTGCAGATTGGGGAGCAGCGGATTACGTCGATCATCACCGCAGATGCCGCGCGTGAGATGCAGCTTCGGAAGGGCCAGACGGCAGCGGCCTTGATGAAGGCGACCGAGGTAATGATCGTGCGGGTCTAGGGGTCCAGGGGTCCAGGGGTCCAGGGGTCTAAGGGCGGCCTGTGGGTCTTCTCTGAGAACAAGGTTGCGAAGACGATTGTAAGGATGACGCAGGATGGCTCGATGTCTGATCTCTGCGACGGTTTGTTCTCTCCGGTTGGAATTGCGGCGCTTTTTGCCTGGTTGACGGAGCAGTCGTAGAGTGAACGAGATGAAAGAGAACCAAAGACCGCTCGAACCGGGGATTGTGACGGACTTCGCGGATCGGCTGAGCTACGCTGGATATCTGTGCTTGCCGGAGTTGCTGGCGCAGCAGCGTCCGCTGTCTTCGCCACCCCATCATGACGAGATGCTATTCATCATCCAGCATCAGGTTGCGGAGTTGTGGATCAAGCAGCTTATTCATGAGTTGAGTGCTGCGATCCGCTTTGTGCAGCACGACGAGCTTGACCCGTGCTTCAAGATTCTGTCTCGCGCGAAGCTGATTCAGATGCAGTTGTTCGACCAGTGGGCGGTGCTCGAAACACTGACACCGTCGGAGTATCTGGAGTTCCGCGGAGTGCTGGGCAATGCCTCCGGTTTTCAGTCGTTCCAGTATCGGAAGCTCGAGTTCCTGCTGGGGAACAAGAATCGCGACGCGATGCGGGTATTTGCGCACGACCCGGTTTTGCATGGCGAACTGAAGGCGGCACTAGAGGCACCGAGTTTATACGACGAGTTTCTGCTGCACCTGTCGAGGCGGGGATTTTCGGTTCCGGGGGAGTGCACGAATCGCGACTGGAGTGAGCCGCACCATAAGAGCGACGGCGTGGTACAGGTGATCCGTGAGATTTACGAACAGCCTCGCAGGCATTGGGATGCCTATGAGATGTGCGAGAAACTTGTCGACGTAGAAGAATATTTTCAACTTTGGCGCTTCCGGCATATGAAGACTGTGGAGAGGATCATCGGTTTCAGGCCGGGAACGGGTGGCTCATCCGGTGTGGGTTTTCTGAGGCAGGCTCTGGAGCTTACGTTTTTTCCCGAGTTGCTTGCGGTGCGAACAGGGCTATCGCAGCGATGAACGCACAGGTTCGACAGGCTTTGTCTGCAATCGGTGGTGGTTCGTTACGGCAGGAGCCTATTCAGCAATATGTCGCCCCGCTCTTTTCGCGTGTACTGTCGGGGAAGTCGTTCTATCTGGCGAACCACTCGCTGGGGCGGCCGTTGGATGCCATGACGGATGACATCGCCGAAGCGGTCGCGCTGTGGTACGGCAAACTTGACGATGCGTGGGATGGGTGGCTGGAAGAACGGGAGGCATTTCGCGCGCGGGTTGCAAGGCTTATCGGCGCTGCCCGTGCCGATTGTGTTGTTCCGAAGACATCGGCGGGACAGGGCCTGCGGGCTGTGTTGAACGCGCTGCCGGGGCGACCGCGGGTGATCAGTACGCAAGGAGAGTTCGACTCGATCGACGTGATCTTGAAGCAGTATGCTGCGCTTGGACGCATCACGCTTCGATGGGTCGAGCCCGATGGACAGGGCGACTTCGCCGTAGGATCACTGATCGATGCCCTGGATGATGGGGCGGATCTGGTTGTTGTGTCTCAGGTCATGTTTATGACCGGTCAGATCGTCGCTGGTCTGGATAGGCTAGCGGAAGCTTGTCATGAGCGTGGAGCTAAGCTGCTCGTCGACTCTTACCATGCTGTCGGGGTTATCCCCGTCGACGTGGTTCAGTTGCGAGCGGACTTTGTGATTGGCGGGAGTTACAAATATCTTCGGGGTGGACCTGGGGCTTGTTTTCTGTACATTGCCCCTGAGGTGCTTGAGAGCGGCTTGCGTCCGCTTGATATGGGATGGTTTGCCAACTCGGATACCTTTGGATATGGCCGGCCCGAGTTGCCTGCGCTCCAGCCAGGCGGCGGCGCTTTTCTCGAGTCCACTCCGCCGGTGCTCACGTGGTATCAGGCCCGCAGCGGCGCGGAGTTCACCCTGGCCATGGGAGTCGAGAGACTTCGCGCGTACAGCCTGCAGCAGCTTGGCGCCTTACGTGGCTGCCTCGCCGATGCCGGCGTTGGCACAGTGACAGGCGGCGATGAAGGCCACGGTGCATTCCTCGCCATCCGGCTTGTGAACGCGATGGAGTTTCCGGCACGGCTTGAGCGGGAGGGAATAGTTTGCGATGCGCGAGGCGAGTGGCTTCGTCTTTGTCCTGATTGTTTGACCCGTGATGAAGAGCTGAGCTACGCGGCAGATGTATTGGGCCGACTGTTGCGCGGTAGCTAGTGGACCTTATGGCGTCTAACGAGATCGAGGAAGATCTGGTGGACGCGGGTGTCGTGGCCCAGCTCGGGGTGGAATGTGGCGGCGAGGATGTGGTCCTGGCGGACGAGGACAGGGTCGTTCGCGCGGGTGGCGAGGGTTTCGACGGTGGGGCCGGTGCGGGTGATTCGCGGGGCGCGGATGAAGACCATCTCCAACGGGCCGCCGGGGAGTTTGGAGTCGGCGTGGAGGATGGTGGAGTCGATCTGGCGGCCGTAGGCGTTGCGCTCGACGGTGACGTCAAGGGCGTCGAGGGACTTCTGCGCGGGGTTGGTGACGTCTTTGGCGAGGAGGATGACTCCGGCGCAGGTGCCGAAGGTGGGGGTGGTGTGGACGAAGGTCTTCAGGGTCTCGAAGAAACCGCGCTGCTCGAGGAATTTGAGCATGGTGGTGGATTCGCCGCCGGGCATGATGAGACCGTCGATGCCTTCGAGGTCAGAGGGGAGACGGACGAGTTTGGGTGTTGCGCCGAGAGTGCGGAGGGTTTGGGCGTGGGCTTCGTAGGCTCCCTGGAGGGCGAGAACGCCGATCGTTAACTCTCGTCCTTGTGTTGTCATCCGTACCGCCCCCCATCCCTCAAAAAGTATGCAAAGTATTCACAATAAGACGCTTAACTCTGGACTTCGTTGCGCGATTTTCGTGCCAAAAAAGTCAAACCCGGCGGTGCCGGGTTTGACTTCTTCTTCATTTAAGAATAGCAGGGATGTCAAGAATCGATGTGGAAATCACTTATGTTTGAATGCATACCGCGCGGCGGGATCGCGGGTAACAGGAATGCTTGCGGGATCTAACTCGTATTTGTGAAGTGAATTGGTTTGGCGGATCATCGCCAAAAAGTTGTGACCAAATTTCCGCTTCCTCTGAAAGCCATCAAAGTTTTGACCGATTTCTGAGGTCTAGCTGTTTTACCAGTATCGGCTGAAGTTGCGCCGCCGGATGATACGTAATTGATGTTCCCATCTCGTGAGTTCTTAAACGAGAAAAGCCAGAGTACGTGGGCGCAGACGAGGGCAAAGCAATTCTAAATACCCGATCGAAGGAGATCCGACATGGTATCGCTTGGTTTTTCGATCATCAGGCCGTTTCAGGTAGTGAGTCTTCTCTGTGTTTCAACCTTGATTCTGTGTTTCTCCGGTTGCGGAAAGAAGCCTGCACCCCAAACAGAGGGGCCAGCGAATACAACGACGCAACCGGCGGCCCCAGGCCAACCGGGAGCGCCTGCTGGGCCGACGGGACCAGTCCCTTCCTTCTCGGCGGCACAGAAAGTGGGTGTCTACGCCTATCCAGGAAAGGGTCAGAACCACGACCAGCAGCTTATCGATGAGTCCGATTGCTACAACTCAGCGCAGCAGCAGACGGGCGTTAACCCGGATACGCCAGCTCCGCAGCCTCCGACCTCCGCAGAGGTTCAAGCAGCACAGGAGCAGGCGGCTAGTTCTGCGCCGCAAGCGAAGGGCGGAAGAGCGAAGGGTGCAGCTAAGGGTGCAGTCGGGGGTGCGGTGGTTGGCGGAATCGTTGGAGATGCAGGAACAGGCGCCGCCGTAGGCGCAACCGTAGGCACTGTACATGGCGGGAGGCAGCAGCGCAAAGCCAATGCAGCTTCCAAGGAACAGGCCTCGGCACAGGCTGGATCGCAGGTGCAACAGCAGTACGAGAGTCAGAAGGCTGCGTATGACCAACAGATGAGCACGTTCAAGCGAGCGTTCTCAGCGTGCATGGACGCGCGGGGCTACTCGGTCAAATAAACAGTGCTCCACACTGCAATCCCATATTCGTCTGCGGCTCAGGTGTTGGCTGAAACTACCAGCCCCGGGTCTGGAGGAGGTCGGCTTCCTCGATGGCGGCGGCAGCGAGGCCCTTCATGGTTCCGGTGACCTGCTCGCTAGCCTCGGCGACGATCTTGGGGTCGTTGTAGTGGGTCGTCGCGATGACGATGGCTTTAGAGCGGGAAACGGCTTCGGCGCGTTCCTTGGGGTCGCTTAGGCGTTGCGCCTAGCTTGCGGAGGGTCTGGGCGTGGGCTTCATACGCGCCTTGTAGCGCTAGGACGCCTACTACAACAGGAGTGGAGGTCACGCAATAATTTTATTTCATCTGTATGGCTTTATTTGCTTGAGATGGGGCTGACTTGCCGCTAGAGTGGGAGCCTGCAAATCGACCAAGCCAAAGCCCATCCAGTATTTGGCAAATTGAACGATTCTTGCCGCCGTCACACTAGGCCAACAAGAACCGCTGGAGTAGAACCCTTGAATTTTTTATGTCTGGACGTTGAAACTGCCAACGAGTCCGCGGCGAGTATTTGCCAAATTGGAATCGCTAGATTCCTTGATGATCGTCATCATCCAGAACTCGATATCCAAACACTGGTAAACCCTGAGGACTATTTCTTAGATGAGTTGGTCGACATTCACGGAATCACAGCCGAGAGTGTGCAGGGTGCAGTCACATTTCCAGCAGTTTACAAAGTGCTTGCTGACGTGCTCGGCAACAACGTTGTACTTTGCCATAGCCCCTTCGATAGGGTGAGTCTTGCCCGAGCTGCCGCGAAGTACGGACTTCCTCCGCTAGTCACGAGTTGGCTAGATACCCTTCGTGTCGCAAGACGGGCATGGCCCGAGAGAATTGGGAATGGGGGACATGGATTAAATACATTGGCGCAGAGTTTCGGTATCTCTTTTGCGCACCACAACGCGCTGGAAGACGCCCGCTGCTGTGGGGAAGTATTTCTCCATGCGTGTCGCGAATCGGGCCTATCGCTGGAGGAGTGGCTTAAGCGGGCTTATCAGCCTATCACTTCATTGCAACCACTAGAGATCAATCCTGATGGACCATTATTTGGGGAAGTCATCGTGTTTACAGGGCAGCTCTGCTTGCCGCGCAGAGAGGTTTCAGTTCGGGCGGCCAGTGCTGGTTGCAGGGTGGATGACGGTGTAACAAAACACACCACGCTTGTTGTGGTTGGCGAGCAGGACGTTAGACGCCTCAATGGCGCAGAAATAAGGTCGAAACACCAGAAAGCTCGCGATCTGATTGCAAAAGGGAAGCCGATTCGCATCCTCACTGAGAATGATTTCGACGCACTACTGCAATCGCGATAAGTCGCTCAGAGCGGAAATTTACCAGCCGCGGGTCTGGAGGAGATCGGCTTCATCGATAGCAGCGGCCGCGAGACCCTTCATGGTTCCGGTGACTTGCTCGCTGGCTTCGGCGACGATCTTGGGGTCGTTGTAGTGGGTGGTTGCGATGACGATGGCCTTGGCGCGGGAGACGGCTTCGGCGCGCTCCTTGGGGTCGTTCTCGACGTCGAGCGGAGTGGCGCGCTCCTTCATGAAGATTCCTGAGCCGACGAAGACGGCCTCGGCGCCTAGCTGCATCATGAGGGCAGCGTCTGCGGGGGTGGCGATGCCTCCGGCGGAGAAGTTGGGGACGGGGAGCTTGCCGGCCCTGGCGACGATGCGGATGAGTTCGTAGGGAGCCTGGTGGACCTTGGCGGCGTTGTAGAGTTCGGAGTCGTCCATGACGGTGAGGGCACGCATCTCGCGGACGATCTGGCGCATGTGCTGGACGGCGTGGACGACGTCACCCGTGCCAGCCTCGCCCTTAGTGCGGATCATGGCTGCGCCTTCGGCGATGCGGCGGAGAGCCTCGCCGAGGTTGCGGGCTCCGCAGACGAAGGGGGTGGTGAAGGCGTGCTTGTCGATGTGGAAGGTCTCGTCGGCAGGGGTGAGGACCTCGGACTCGTCGATGAAGTCGACGCCGAGCTCCTGCAGGACCTGAGCCTCGGCGAAGTGGCCGATGCGGGCCTTGGCCATGACGGGGACGGAGACGGAGGCGATGATCTCCTTGATGAGCTTGGGGTTAGCCATGCGGGCTACGCCGCCTTCGGCGCGGATCATGGCGGGGACGCGCTCAAGGGCCATGACGGAGGTGGCACCGGCTTCTTCGGCGATGCGGGCCTGCTCGACGTTCATTACGTCCATGATGACTCCGCCCTTGAGCATCTCGGCGAGGCCGGTCTTAAGGCGGAGGGAGGGAGAGCCGAGGTTGCCGTTGGTGGTGTGGTCTGCCATGACGAGTCTCCTTGGGAGCCGCGGTTGCGTACAAGATTTTGTGGACGTTTGCCGCGAGAAAGATCAGTTTATCAGCTTTATTGCCGTGTGATGAATATTCAATTTCAAGGTTAATTGCGGGGAGTCCAGGCAGCGTTTTAGCCGAAAATTCAAATGTGATTGACGTGTTACGACGCGACGATGGCGCAAGATCGACCTGCGAGGCAGACAGTCTCGCTTAGAGTCCTGGATTCGGGAGGATGGATGGGCGCAGAGCTGACGATCGTAATTCCGGCCAAAAACGAAGCGAAGATGTTGCCCAGACTGCTGGATTCACTCCTGAGACAAGACTACGAAGGGATGGCGGAGACTCGGATCATCGTGGCCGACGCGGAATCGACCGACGGCACGGTGGAGATCGCGCTGAGCTATCGGGACCGGCTGGCGGTAGAGGTTATTCCCGGAGGGCTGCCTTCGGTGGGAAGGAATGCAGGGGCGAAGCTGGCGACGACTCCATATGTGCTCTTCATGGATGCGGATGTTGAAATTCCGGAGCCCACCTTGCTGCGCCGGGCTCTGTGGAGGATGCGGCGGCGGAAGCTGCACCTGGCGACGACCAACATTGCGTGCCGAGAGGGCAGCTTGTTCGACGACGCGATGTACCTGGGCAATAACTTCATGCAGCGCGTGGGGTCGGTCCTGAAGCCGTTTGCTACGGGGATGTTCATGTTGTTTGACCGCGACGCGTTCTGGGCACTGGGCGGCTTCAACGAGAGGGCTCTGTTCGCTGAGGACTATCTACTGTCAAAGGGCGTAGCTCGGATACGGTTCCGGATTGTCCGAGGGAAGATTCTGACGACAAATCGGAGGTTCCAGAAGGTGGGACATGGCCGGATGATCTGGATGTTCTTCTGGACCATGATGCATAGCTGGAACGATGAGTATTTTCTGCGCGACCACGGCTATTGGGAAGAGGCAGAGGTTTAGGGCACGGCCGTCAGTCTTCCGGCTGGGTGAGGCCGGCCAGGGCTAGAAGTTTCGCGTCGACGACGATGAAGAGGCCTTTGGCCTGGGCGAGGACCGTGCCGTCTGGGTGTTGGATTTCGGCGTGGTGGAAGAGCTTGCGACCTTCGCGGCGGAGGTGCCGGCTGGTGAGGATAAGCGGCTGATAGAGGGGCACGGGACGGAGGTAGTCGACCTCCATGTGGCGCGTCATGGCGAGGACGTTAAGGGGCCGGTTGATCTTGCTCATCGCTTCGTCGAGGAGCGTGGCGACGATGCCTCCGTGGATGTGGCCGGGTGGGCCTTCGTGGTTGCGGTCGAGTTGAAAGTGGCAGGTGGCGACGGGGTTTGCGGGGTCGCTTGTATTGGTGGTGAAGACGAGGTGCAGGCCCTGGGGGTTCGCAGGACCGCAGCCGAAGCAGTGGTTGGCCCGTTCGTCAATCGTGGGGTTGCCATCCATGGACTTGGGAGTGTGGCGGGTTGTGTCGGATGCGGACATGGTGCACTTGCACAGTAGCACAGGTGGCGCACGAAAATGAATAGGCGTTCAGTCGATGCGGTTGGCGGGGCTAGGCGGTGCAGGCTTCAATGATGGCGGGGCCGAATCTCTCGACCTTTTCGTGAGCGATGCCGCTGATGGTCTTGAGTTCGGCGATGGTCCGGGGACGTGTCAGGACAATGGTCCGCAACACGGAGGAGCCGAGGACGAAAAACTGCGGGAGACCCAGACGCTCGGCCTCTGAACTACGCCATTCGCGCAGGCGTTGATCGAGTGCCTGCTGTTCGGGAGTGAGGGAGACTTCATTTTCGGAATCGGTTGTTCTGGTGCGCACAAAGGCACTGATTGGATGCTGAGGCCTCGCGGGCTTTTGCGGTGGCTTTTGTGGTGGCACCAACTCTCGCGCAGGCTTGTCCGCCTCGGTAGGAACGGCTCTGCCCGTACAGAGTGTGATCACGGCGGCACCATAGCGATCGGCCTTCTCGGGTCCGATGCCAGGGACGTTGAGCAGTTCTGAAATTGTCGTCGGGTTAGCCTGGATGATCGCGTCGAGGACGGAATCTCCGAAGACAATGAAAGCGGGCTTCCCGGTCTTTGCAGCCTCGGCTTTGCGCCACTCGCGGAGGCGGCGGTTGAGCTCTTCCTGTTCTGGAGTGCGCGGATTGAGCCCGTCGGACGTTGCCTTACGCAGTGATGTTCTGGCGGTTTTTTGTTTGCTGGAGCGATTCCGGTTTCTGGATGTTTCTGAGTCGCCGAGATCTTTTAGATGGACAGTGAGGGGTTCATCTGTGGAGAGGGTACGGCCTTCGTGGGTAAGCGAGGCGCGCTTGAAGTTGATGAGCTGGCCTTCGGGGTTGGTAAAGGTATCCGTCGTGAGGGCGATAAGGCCGGCGCGGGTGAGGGCTTCGAGAAGGGAATCGAATTGCTTGCGGTCGCTGCCGAGGGCGAGGTCGGTGTGGAGCTTGCCGGTGGCCCGCGGCGGTGCTCCTTGCAATGCGCTGAGAATGGCGCGGAGTTGGCGCTCTTCCTGCGGCGTGGGTGCGCGGAAGGTCTGGGCGGTCGCTCGTTCCGGAGAGCAGAAATCGCAGTGTCCGCAAGGGCGGAGGCCGTCGGCGGTGTCCCCGAAGTGCTGGATGAGCGCGGCCATACGGCACTGCGGGATCTCGGCGAAGTGGATCATGCGGTCAATCTGGTCTCGGCGGAAGGCGAGTTGGGCGTCGTAGCCGGAACGCCAGCTGGTCTGGCCGGTCGAACGAAGATTGCCTGCGATGTCGAAGAGGGCGGCTCCTTGCGCGACAAGCTTCTCGGCGGTGCGGTCAAAGGTTTCGACGTCCATTTTGAGGCGCTGGCGCAGGACGTCTGGCATCTGGAATTCGTCGGTCAACTTCGCGGCGAGGCGCGCGAGTTCGCTGGGCGCAGGGTAGTCGCGCTCGAGGAAGAAGTCGTGCATCTTGCGATCGGCGAAGGAGTGCAGAAGGACGGTGCGCGAGGGCAGGCCGTCACGTCCGGCGCGGCCGATCTCCTGGTAGTAGGCCTCGACGCTTGCGGGAAGCGCCAGGTGGATGACGGTGCGGACGTCGGGCTTGTCGATGCCCATGCCGAAGGCGATGGTGGCGACGACGATCTCGAGCTTGCCGGAGAGGAAGAGGCGCTGGACGCGCTCGCGGAGGCTGGGGTCGAGGCCGGCGTGATAGGCCGCCGCACAGCCGCCGAGTTGCGATGCGAGCTCTTCGGCGGATTTGCGGCTGGGGGCGTAGACGATGGCGGGGCGATTCTCTGGATATTTGAGCAGGTTGGCGGTGAACTCGTTGCGGCGTGGCTTTGAGAGTTCGACGACCTCGATGGCGAGGTTGTGGCGGCGGAAGCCGTGGATGAAGAGGGCGGGATTGTGAAGCTGGAGCTGAGCGACTATGTCACGCTGCACGGTGGGAGTCGCGGTTGCGGTGAGCGCGATCACAGGGGCGGGTCGAAGGGAGGGTAGATAGTCGCCTAACGTCCGGTAGTCGGGGCGAAAGTCATGACCCCATTGCGAGATGCAGTGAGCCTCATCGATG
The DNA here is from genome assembly GCA_963741395.1 of uncultured Acidobacteriaceae bacterium. GTDB lineage: Bacteria > Acidobacteriota > Terriglobia > Terriglobales > Acidobacteriaceae > Edaphobacter. The sequence continues at coordinate 69,848 of CAVUHV010000004.1, read as the reverse complement.
GCGATGAGTGAAGGCTTGCGTTTGGCGAGCATCTCGGGGAAGCCAGGGACACGCATACGCTCGGGCGCAATGAAGAGGAACTGCAGTCTGCCATCGAGGTAGTCGCGGCAGGCCTGTCTCGCTTCTTCGCGTGAGAGGCCAGAGTGGATGCGTGCGACGCGGAGGCCAAGAGCCGAGAGCTTAGCAGACTGGTCGTCCATTAGGGCGATCAGAGGGCTGACGACGAGGGCCGTTCCTCCGCGGGCAATGGCGGGAAGCTGGTAGCAGAGGCTCTTGCCGGCGCCGGTAGGCATTACCAGCAGGACGTCGCGGCCTTCGGTGGCGGAGCGACAGACGGCCTCCTGATTCGCCCGGAACGTGGGGAAGCCGAAGGTTTTGTGAAGGAGGCCGGAGAGGTCCATGGACCAGCTTATCTTCGCATATTGTTTGCCTATGGGTGTTCGATAAGGGACATGGCGGAACAATTCGAGGTAACTTGACGAGAGGTGAATCCTCTCTGTTTGCTGTGAATCAGATGAGAAGCTCTCCGAGAGAGCAGGAGGGTAGGAATGCTGCTGATTGCGATTGTCGCGATTGGGTTGGGCGTATTGATCTTCTTTTTCGTAGTGCTGCCCAGGCAAAAGAAGCGTAAGGAGCTCGAGGAGAGTTCCATCGACGTTGATACTCTGCATGCGTTGATTGAATCGCGACAGAAGATACTTGTCTTCGACATCCGGCAGCCGTTGGATTTGCTGGCTTACTCGGAGATTATTCCCGGCTCCGTGAGGATTCCTCCGAAGGAGCTGTTGGAGAATCCATCGCTGATTCCAAAGGATGAGGACGCCGTCGTCTATTGCACATGCGAGGGAGAAAGCACGAGCCGCGAGATTGTGCACCGGGCGAGGACGCTGAAGTTCACGCGGCTGAAGCTTCTAAAGGGTGGATTGGCAGCGTGGAAGTCAAAGGGCTATCCAGTTCAGAAGTACGAACAACCCTTTCGTCTGGACACGGCAATCTAACCTACGACCTGCTCAGGCACGCATCAGCTTGTCGATGGTGATGGGGAAGTCGCGGACGCGTTTGCCGGTGGCGTTGTAGATGGCGTTCGCGATTGCAGCGGCAGTGCCGGTGATGCCAATCTCGCCGATGCCGCGTGAGCCGATCGGGTTGAATTTGTAGTCGGGGATATTGAGGCAGGTGACGTCGATCTCGCCGACATCGGCGTTGACGGGGACGTGGTACTCCCCGAGATTGTTGTTGACGGTGCGTCCGTAGACGGGATCGATGTGGGCCTCCTCCTGCAGAGCCATGCTGATGCCCCAGACGATTCCTCCCTGGAGTTGATTGATTCCGGTCTTCTGGTTGAGGAGCGTTCCGATGTCGTAGGTCGCGACGACGCGGCGTACCTGAACCATCCACGTGTCGGTGTCGACTGCAACTTCGGCGAAGACGGCTCCCCAGGAGTGGCTGCTGAAGGAGGAGCGGTCTTTGGGGAGCTCGGATGTCGCGGTGGCCTCTACCGGGGTGCTGCCATTGCGAGTGATGAGCGAGCTGATGCCCTCTGATTTGCCGGGTGAGGATTTCAGGAAGAGATCGCCGTCGCGCATGTCGACTTCCTCCGCGGTCCCTCCATGAAGAGGTGAGGCGCTGTCGGCGACAGCGAGTTGGGCGAGCTTCAGCCTGGCCTGCAAAGCGGCGTCGTAGGCAGCGGGGCAGACTGAGGCAGCAGTTGTTGAACCTCCGGAGCCGCCGGAGCGGGGAAGGGTAGAGTCACCGATCTGCACATCGACCAGGGTGGGGTCCATGTTGAGAGCATCGGCTACGGTTTGAGCAAGGATGGTGTACGTGCCAGTGCCGAGGTCCTGCGTGCCGATGCCGATGTAGACACGGCCGTTGGGAAGGAAGCGAACGAGGGCTGACGATGGTCCCCGGTTAGCGCCGTAGACGGCGGTAGCCATGCCGTAGCCGATGAGTTGATTGCCCTCGCGAACTTGTCCAGGCTGCGGCTTGCGGCGCGACCAGCGGAAGCGCTCGGCAGCCTGCTCGTAGCACTCGCGAAGATGCTTGCTGGACCACGGACGGTCGTGGCTTGGGTCGCTTTCGGCGTAGTTGGCGAGGCGGAGCTGAACCGGGTCCATGTTGAGCTTTTCGGCGAGTTCGTCGAGTGCAACTTCAAGCCCGACGGTTCCCGTGGCTTCTCCGGGAGCGCGCATCCACGTACCCATACCGAGATTGAGTTCAACCATGCGATGGCTGGTGGAGAGGGATTCGCTGTTGTAGAGCATCTGGGTCTGGTTGGCGGCGCCTTCCACGAAGTCGCCGAACATGGAGGTGTACATCAATACGTCGTGTTGAGTCACGAGCAGCCTGCCGTCGGATGCGGCCGCAAGCTTGATGTGCTGTTGCGTGTTTGGCCTTGAACCTACGGGGCCGAACATCTGATCGCGGCCTATCGAGATTTTGACCGGCCGTTGGACAACCTTCGCCGACATCGCTGCAAGCGCAACATGCGACCAGACAGATCCCTTGGTGCCGAAGCCTCCACCGACGTAGGGGCATCGCACGTGGACGTCGTTGGGCTGCAGAGAGAAGGTGTTGACGAGGTTCTGGCGTACACCGGTGATCCCCTGCGTTGCGTCGTAGACGTTGAGTTTGCCGTCCTCCCACCATGCGATCGTGGCGTGAGGCTCCATGGGATTGTGGTTCTGGATAGGGGTTGTGTAGGTCTGCTCAATGGTCGCCGTTGCTTTGGCCAGCGAGGCAGCGATGTCGCCACGCTGGGACTTGCTTGGTCCGCGTTTTGGATCGCGTGCTTCGCCTGTGAGGCCTTTGAAGTCGAGCCGGGCGGGAGACGGAGTGTAGTGGATGCGCAGCAGCGTGGCGGCGTGCATGGCTTCTGGCAGAGAACGTGCGACGACGACGGCGATGGGTTGGCCGTTGTAGAGGACCTTCGCATCCTGGAGGAGATTGACGTTGCCGGCGGCCCTGACCTTGAGAGCGTTGAACGGAGTAAGTACAGCGAGCACGCCTGAGGCACGCGAGGCCGCCGCGGAGTCTATCGATGCGATGGTCCCGCTCGGGATGGTGCTCTGCACGATGTAGCCGTAAGTGATGTCTTTGAAGGGAAACTCGGCTGCGTATTTTGCGGCACCTGTAACCTTAGCGTGGCCGTCGTAGCGGTGATCGAGTTGCCGCATGGTGTGCTTGTCTTCGTGATGCGTGCCGTTCATGCCTGAACTCCTTGTGCGGCGAGGGTCAGGGCACGCACGATGCCTTGTCTGGCGAGTTCTACTTTGAAGGCGTTGTGCTCGTAGGGCTTCGCTCCGACGACGGCAAGGTCTGCCACTTTTCCGAACACTTCGGGACTGGCGGTAGCTCCAATGAGGAGCTTCTCGGCTGCAGGCGAACGCCACGGTTTGGGAGCAACACCGCCGAGCGCAAGCGCGGCTGACCTGATGACCTGGCCCTCGATCTCAAGGCCAGCTGCGACAGAGACCAGAGCGAAGGCGTAGCTCTGACGGTCGCGAACCTTGAGGTAGTAAGCGTGTTTCGAGAACTTCGGCGCTGGGAGTTCGACTGCGGTGATGAGTTCGTCGGGTTTGAGCGAAGTCTCGATGTGCGGGGTCGCGCCGGGTAGCAGGTGAAAATCAGCCATGGGGATGGCTCGCTTGCCCTTGGGGCCCTGCACGTGAATGGTGGCTCCCAGGGCGGCGAGTGCGACGTTCATGTCGGAGGGATTGGTTGCGATGCAGCTGTCGCTTGCTCCGAGAATGGCGTGGATGCGATTGAAGCCTTTGATGGCAGCGCATCCGCTGCCAGGAGAGCGCTTGTTGCATTCGGGGTAGGAGGTGTCTGCGTAGTAGTAGCAGCGCGTACGCTGCAGGAGATTTCCTCCAGTGGTCGCCATATTGCGAAGCTGTGCGGATGCTCCGCTTAACAGTGCCTGTGAAAGGAGAGGGTATTGCTTGCGGATGATCTCGTGATTCGCGAGGTCGCTATTGCGTACTCCGGCGCCGATTGTAGTGACGCCGTTAGCGGATGATGTGACCTGAGTGAGCTTGAGATGGTTGACGTCGATGAGCGTGGTGGGATGCTCGACGTTGCACTTCATCAGATCGACGAGATTGGTTCCTCCGCCGAGAAATTTCGCGCCTCTTGTTGTCGAGATTGCGTGGACAGCCTGGTCGGTGTCGGTGGCGCGCTGATAGTGGAAGGGATTCATGCGCGCCCTCCCTCGGCCGCGGCACGAACCGCGGCGACGATGTTGGGGTAGGCGGCGCACCGGCAGATGTTGCCGCTCATGCGCTCGCGTATCTCGTTATCGGTGAGCTGCGGGGTGACCGTCTGGCCGGTCTGCCACGAGATCGTGCTGAGATCTCCGCGACGGTACTCTTCGAGAAGAACAGTGGCCGAACATATTTGACCCGGAGTGCAATAGCCGCACTGGAATCCGTCGTGATCAAGGAAGGCAGCCTGGACCGGGCTTAGGGTCTCGCCGTGAGCTAGCCCCTCGATGGTGGTGATTTCAGCGCCTTCGGCCGCCGCAGCCAAAGTCAGGCATGAGTTCACGCGACGGCCATCGAGGATTACCGTGCATGCGCCACACTGGCCGTGGTCGCAGCCCTTCTTGCTTCCGGTCAGGCCGAGGTGCTCACGCAGGGCATCGAGGAGCGTCGTGCGTGTGTCGAGTGTGAGTGTTTTTTCCTTACCGTTAATGTTTAGCGTCATGGACGCTGTCTGTGGTGCAGTTGCAGCGGCCTTACGGGCCCTCTGGGCGGCAGCGATGCGCGGCATTCCGGTCGCGACACCGGCGCTTAGAACCCCCGCTGCCTTGACGAAGCTGCGTCTGGATATCTCGATGTCAGGGCTGGAGAGCTCCTGCTCAAGCAGCTCTTCCTGATCGGTACAGAGGGGTTTGCTCATCATGTGCCTCTTGCGAATCGTACAAGCTGTGTTTGGTTGGCGGGCGTTCAAAACGTGATTTTGCGTCTTCTGTCTTGTCTCATAAGACGCCGTGAGCTCGTTTTTAGTTGAAGGCCGAAAGTTTCCCTTTGTGGAAGGCTAAAAAAGAAGGAGTTCATATTTTCATGTAGATTGTGGCGCTCTTTGTGAGGGTCGCGGGCAGGTAACACCTGGTCAGGTTACGAAGCTCTTCCTGCCGCGCCTCACAAAGGAGAAGTCATGGCTTATTCCCGCCGCCGGAGAGGTTTTCAACTGTTGAAGGGAAACGGGTTGCCGGAGGTTTTCCCGGGAGAACCGAAGGCGCCTCTCCGTGGCAGTAAATGCCTTGATTTTGAGTGATAAACGCCTTAGAATGTATAGAGTGTCTTTTTCTCTCTGGTCGTAAAGAAAAGTCCTGAACCAAACCCAAAACACGAAGGGGTACCAACAGATATGGCAAAGCGCCGTGGAAATCCGAATTGGGGCAAACCTGAGCCAATTGGCCCGGTTGTTCCAACGGTAACATCGTTTGAACAGGTCGTGAAGGAGTACAAGCTGACTCCCGACCAGTACGTCCGGTCGACGAGACTACGTGAGTGGGCTCGCCGGAATAAGAATTCGAAGTACATCCCAGAGGCGTTGCTCGAGGCCTGGGGATTTGAAATTGAGTCCACGCTCTAGAGTTTTTGCGCAGGAGTCAGAGACGCCGCCTTTATCAGGCGGCGTCTCTTTTTTGCGTCGAAGGTAGGATGAGATGAGTCGAAATACATATGGAACCGCAGGAGGACAACCCATGTTTGCGAATGTTGCCGAGGCCGTTGCCGAGATACGCGCCGGGAGGATGGTTGTCGTCGTCGATGATGAAGATCGCGAGAACGAGGGCGACCTGACCCTCGCGGCAGAGTTTGTGACGCCGGAGGCCATCAACTTCATGGCGAGGTTCGGCCGCGGTCTGATCTGCCTGACCCTGACCGAGGATCGCGCCGACTATCTGCGGCTCGGACCGATGACTCAGGAGAATACCTCACGCTTCGGTACCGCATTCACAGAGAGTATTGAGGCTCGCGAAGGTGTCACGACGGGGATCTCCGCCGCAGACAGAGCACACACTATCAAAGTTGCTATCGATCCGAAGTCGGCAGCGCAGGATCTTGCGCGTCCTGGCCACGTCTTTCCACTGCGCGCGCGCAAGGGGGGTGTGCTGGTACGAGCGGGGCAGACTGAGGCTTCGGTTGATCTGGCGCGAATGGCAGGGCTGATTCCGGCGGGAGTGATCTGCGAGATCATGAACGACGACGGGACGATGGCGCGGGTGCCGGATTTGGTGAAGTTCTGCGAGGAGCACGGACTGAAGATGGTGACGGTCGCCGACCTGATCCGCTACCGGCTACAGAACGAGCGTTACATCCATCGAGTGGCAGAGTCTGTGATGCCAACCGAGCACGGCGAGTTCCGCATGATCGCCTACGAGAGCGAAGTGGATGGCGGGGAGTCTCACGTTGCTCTGGTATACGGTGATGTGACCGGCCAAGAGCCCGTAACCGTGCGCGTTCACACCCATTGTCTGGCAGGAGATGTGTTTGGCACGACACTGTGCGACTGCAGGGCCCTGGTCGAGAACTCGCTGCAGATGATTGCGCAAGCCGGCCGCGGGGCTCTGGTGTATCTGCACAACGGCAGCGCCGGATTTGGGATCGATCGCGGTGGAACACCGAATCGCGTCATCTTCCACCGCGAACAGCGTTCGAGGGAGCATTGCGAGGAGCGGGCGCACCGCACACTGAGGCAGGTAGGGCTTGGCGGACAGATTCTGTCGGATCTGGGAATCCATAAGATCCGGCTACTGACGAACACGCCGACACACGTGCCTGCGCTTCAGGGGTTCGGGATTGAGATTGTGGAGCAGGTTCCGGTGTCGATTTCAGGCGCACTACTGTGAAGTCACGGTGAGGTTCAACGTGACGGTCTGGGTGAGTTGGACTCCGGTGGTGGAGCTTGCGGTGACCTGGTACTGGTAGGTTCCGGGCGGCGTGTAGCGGAGATTTGGATTGTTATTGTTAGTGAGATTGCCTCCGCTGCCGCAGCCGCTCCCTGTGATCAAGACCGCGCTAAGGAGAAGGGTGAGGAGCGCTTGCGTCAGAGTCAGCCGTTTGCGGAAGAAGATCATTAGTACCGGGAGAGCGCAGAGGATGACGCGGCTCGTGCTGGGAACCTTCGGTGAGTTCCGCGCAGTGGTCTCAGTGACGGTGTTCACGGTTGCAGCCGAACTCTGAGCTGTCATATTGGTCACAGCGACACTGGAAGGTAAAAGCGAGCAGGTGGCGTACTGACCTGGATTGATAGGGGTGCAGTTGAAGATGATCGTGCCAGTGAATCCGTTCTGAGGAGTGAGGCTGAGCGCGTAGCTCGCCGGCTGACCGCTCGCGACGGAGACCGAAGCGGAAGCTCCACGATTTACGGTGAGGGTAAAGGCCCCGTTAGCAACGCCAGTGCCAGAAAGAGGCACGTTGATGGGAGCCTGCCCTCCCACTGAGACGCTCAATGCGCCTGTGCGCTGGCCAGTCGCGGTGGGAGTAAAGGTGATGGTGACTGCACAACTGGCGGCGGGTGCGAGGACAGTGAGCCCGCAAGGAACCGTGATCGCGTAGTCACCCGTGATGGCGAGGCTGAGTCCGTTGAGGGGAGCGTTGCCCGTGTTGGCGAGCGTCAGGGTCTGGCTGGCTGAGGCGCCAATAGCGAGCGAGGCGAAGGTAAGGCTCGACGGCGTGATCTGAAGGTTCGACTGCGCGCCGGTTCCAGTGAGCTGAGCGACCAGCGGAAGGCTGGTGAGCGAGGTCGAGAGGCTGAGGGTGCCTGCGCGCGTTCCGGTCTGTGCAGGGGCGAACGTGACCTGGACGGTGCAACTGGTTGCGGGAGCAAGTTGCGCGCCGGCGGCGGGGCAGTCGCCTGCTGTGGTGTAGTCGCCGGTGGTGCTTATGAAGTTGAATGTGGCAGGGTTGGGGCTGACGTTCGTGACCTGGATAGGAAGCGTTGCGCTGCTGCCGAGCAGGACCGAGCCGAAGTTTAGGGTGACCGGCGAGAGGACGAGGGTAGATGGTGTTGCCGTGCCGAGCAAGCTGATGAAGTCGAGTGACGTGCTGGAGTCGGAGGAGATCTCGAGTGCGCTGACAATGGTGGAGGAAGTCTGGGAGGAAGCAACCTGGGGGGTAAAGGTGATGGTGATGGGACAGCTTGCTCCCGCGACGATGACTGGGCAGGAGCCGGTGATGGTGAAGTCGGGCGAGGCTGTGAGAGATGTGATGTGGATGGTGGAGGTGCCGGTGTTCGCAAGCGTTACGGTCTGGGCGGCGGACGCGTTCCCGCCGGAGGTTGCGGCGAATGTAAGTGAGCTCTGCGAAGCTGTGAAGGAGGCCAGCGGAGCAGCGTTGCTGGGTGAAGCGACGAAAGCTGGAGTTGCCGTTCCGGTGAGATCGACGATGTCAGGGCTGGAGGCCGCATCGCTTTCGATGATGAGCGACCCGGAGTCGGTATTGAAGGGAGCGGGCGACGAGCCGGTTGCCGCCTGGTTAAGCGGAGAATAGGTGATGGCGACGGAGCAGTTCTGGGAGGGCGCGAGGGTGGCCCCGCAGGTGGTTGTCGAGAGAAACGGCCACTCCGCGGTGATGCGGCGAACGGTGAGTGGAGCGTTGCCCGAGTTGGTGAGGATAAGGGTCTGCGTCGTTGTCTGGCCTGAGGCTACCTGGCCGAAGTTGAGGATGCGGCCGGGAAGGATGTTGCCGGTGATCGTGAGCGACCCCGGACCGATGCCGTAGCCCTCGACGTAGCCGATGCCGTTGAGCGTGGCGGAGCCATCGGTGGGAGTCGCCTGGGCGAAGAGAGTTCCGGTGATGTCTCCGTTGGTGAGCGGCAGAAACTGCACGCTGAATGTACATGAGGCGTTCGGCGAGAGTGCGGCGCATGGCGGCTGGGCGAGAACGAACTGACGCGGCAGCGCGAGCGCAAGGGTGAGGGATTTGGCAGTCAGATTATTGATGGTGAACTGGCGGGTAAGGCCAAGGGTCGAGTCGGCGGTGGGACCGTAGTCGGCCTGATCGGGGATGATTTGGAGACCGACATCCTCGGTGGTGTAGGCGCCGGTGAGAGGTACGGTGGCATTCGCAGTTTGAGAGCCCGGAGCTGAGGAAGCGAGAGACAGCGAAAGATTCCCAGTAACCGTTGAGGTAGTCGGCGTGAAGACTACGGTGATGGTGCATGAGGCCCCCGGAGCGAGGTTGTCGCACGCAAAGGGGGCTGCAAAATGGAAGTTTGGCGAGTCGAGTCCGAGTCCGGTGAGTTGCAGACTATAAGGGCTGGTGTTGGTGAGAATGAGGCTCTGTTGTGTGGAAGTGAGGCCCGCGACGTTGGAAAAGATCAACGAGGTTGGGTTCAGTGAGAAGCCCGGGTCGGGTGATCCATTACCAGTGAGATCCGACGACGTTGTAGCGGTATCAGAACTGACGGTCAGGGTCCCGGTCAGTGGCGCGGTCGTGAGTGGCGAAAACGTTACTTCGATAAAGCAGGAGGCATTGGGAGCGAGCGGACCGCCGCAGGCTGCGCCTCCTGTCGGAGCTGTCGAGAGCGCAAAATTGCCGGCGATCACGGGAGCGCTGATATTCGCGGTGGTGGTCGTGTAATTCGTCAGGGTGAAGAGCGTTGGGAAGCTGGTGCTGTTGACGGGGACAGGACCGAAGTCAGCTTGAGTAGGCGTGAGAAGCAGGCCAGAGAGCGGGATACCAGTTCCCGTGAGCGTGAGAGTGTATGGATTTCCCGAGGTCGTTGAGGTAAGCGAGAGTGTGGCGGTCTGCGAGCCGGTCGTTGACGGGCGAAACTGTACTCCTAGCCAGCAGTTGTTGCAGCTTCCGGTAGCTGTCGAGGTGAAGGTTGAGGCGGGCGGATTGCCGTGTCCATAGCCAATGTCTTCAACGAGCAGAACGGAGAAGTCTGGAGCGGGAGTGGATGCCGAGAGTGTCGTGAAGGGCTGGGTGATCTTGTACCAGAGGATTGCGGGCTCGTTGAGGACGACGTTGCCGAAGTTCAGAGTGCCGTTGTTGGCAGCGATGATGCCGGTGCCCGTTCCACTGAGATTGATGTAGATGGGCGTTGTCCCGGCACCGGCGGTGACGGCAAGAAGGCCATTGCGCGTACCGGGTTGCGAGGGGGCAAAGGTGAGGACGACGGTGCAAGAGGCTCCGCCCGCGAGAGTCGCGTTGCAGTTGGCGGAGTCGCTGAAGTCGCCGGTCAGTGCGAGTGCCAGGGGAAAGGGCTGGGCGCCCGTGTTGGAGATCGTGATGGTCTGGGTGGAGGCAGAAGTATTCGTGACGACGACCGGATTTGCAAAGGTGATCGTGGCCGGAGTGACGGCAAGGCTGGGGTTGACAGTGGCTCCGTTAACGCCCAGTTGCGGAATCGTTTGGCCTGTCACCAACACCGTGATGCCTTGATCGAGGGTTAACGTAACCGAGTCAGATGAGACCTGGGATGACAGGTAGTTGAGTTGGAGCTGGCAGACCGTGTGGGCCTCGAGCGTCGTGGGGCAGCGGTCGGCGATGGTGAAGGGCGAACTCGATGGAAGGGTGACAGGAATGTGAGCAACAGCCGCGACGGAGTTATTCGACAGATAGAGGTAACGCGGGAGGTTGAGCGTGGTTTGGTTGAGGAACTGCGTACCGAAGTCGATCTCCGTAGCCGAGACGCTGAGTGGATCGGCCTGAGAAAACGCCGTGAGGAGAACGTTGCTGTTGCCGATGGTCCAGTTGGCTTCGACGGGGCCGTCGTTCGCGGGGTTAGCCGAGGCAGCGAAGGAAAGGTTCACATGGCAGACTGCTCCCGGAGCCAGGGAGTGAGTGTTGGGCGCGACGGTCGTGCAGTCGTTGAGCACTTCGGAGAAGTTGGTCGAAGAGCCTGCAGGAGCCGAGGTGAAGGTCTGAGTCTGCTGCGTGAGGTTGGTGACGGTTAGAGTGCGAATAATGGGAAGATTTGACTGAGTCTGGATGCCAAAGTCCAGCTCATGGGGCGAAACCACGATTGAGTTGGGAGTCGCCGTTGCTGAAGGCAGATTGACGGTTTGCGCCGTGGCGTTTGCAGCCTGTACCGTGAGGCTGCCCGGGCCGCTTCCGGACAGGGAGATCTCGCACTCGGCGCCGCCCGCAAGCTGCGTTGGGCAGCTATGGGCGAGAGTGAATCCTGAGGCGGACAGCTGGAGATTTGCAGCCGAGGCTGTACCGAGGTTGCGTAGGATGATGTTCGGCGAGCCATCGGTTGAGAGAACAAGGGATGGGCCGGAGGCGAGGTTCAGTTTCGCAAGGAATGCCGCTGAGCCAACGCAGAGACTTCCATTGCAGGTACCTGCTGTGAGGGCCGCGTCTCGGAGGGTTGATGGAAGCGCCAAAGTGGGAGAGTTGTAGAGCGGCAGGTCGTAAGTCTCGGTTGCGAGGAGAGAGGAACTGGCCGTCGGTGTGGCGGCTCCGGCGACGACAGGTTGGCCACCTGAGTCGGAAGCGATCGACGTGAGGGTGACTGGCAGCGATGCGAAGGTGGGATCCGCAAGGGGAAGACCGCCGAAGCGTGCAGCTTGATCGATCGCACCTTGAGGATTCATGCGCAGAACTGCCGAGTTGCCGATGGTCGAAAGAGTGGGAATCGGCAGCAGTGGCGTTGCGAGGGAGACGGCAGCCCATGCATTGCCTGCAGGAGCAGCGGTGACGGTTGACTGACTGCCCGGCGCAAGAAGCGTCGAAGCGAGGACCGTGCTGCCGTCGAGTGGCATGCGGACGAGCGATTGGTAGGACGTAGCGGCGAGCGGCGAGCCGACAGTGGCGATAGGGAACTGGCCGAGTGCGACGGTTCCTGAGAGCAGAAGGTTTTGCTGCGTAGTATCCAGGGCGAGAGAGTTGACACCGTCCCCCGGGATGAAGGTCGAGAAGACGATGCCATCGCCTGCGGGAGCGAGTTTGGTGAGGAAGCCCGACGGATTCGAGAGGATAGATGGAACCACCGCCGCGACGGTAGGGTAGCCAGACGAGGTGGTATAGCCGGCGATGTAGGCATTGTCCAAGGCGTCGGCTGCGATCGCTGCGGGTGCGGTGTCGCCGTTGAGGCCGGTGAGATACGTAGCGTAGAGCAGAGTGGCTCCGGAGGCACTGAACTTCTCGACGAAGCCATTCTGAAAACTACCGGACGCGGGAGACTGCATGATCCCGGCAGGAGTGACGGGAAGTGTCGAGACGAAGATGCTCCCGGTGATAAAGACGGCGTCGGTGGTGGCGGCGATGGCGGAGGCGGCCGTGCGACCGCTTCCGGCAAAGGTGATGAAGGTGGTATTGAGATTCGAGTCGAACCTGGCGATGAAAGAGTTTGTCGAGGTATCGGCAGGCGACGGAAAGGCGGCTCCGCTGGTTCCCGCAAGCGAGCCCGAGGTCGTGGTCCCGGTTACGTAGACATTGCCAGAGGGGTCCAGGCAAAGCGCGATGCCGATATCGCCGTGTGCGCCGAGGTGGGCCTGAGCCAGCACGCCGGTGGCGGCTGCGTCGGTCTTGAGGACGCGGACGCCATCCTTCTGGTCAAGGAGGAGGTATAGATTGCCAGCGGAGTCCGACTGGACGGCGTTGAACTGACCTTGATGACCGGAGGAGAGCAGGCCGGCGAAGGCGAACTGTTGGGAGGTCTGCGCCGTGATCGATGACGTGACGATGCCACAAAATGCGGCCAGCAAAAGGCAGAGAAATAACGAACGCTTCATCATGGTCATCTGGCTGCGGTTACCGCTCCGGTTGCAGCCTGCCCTCAATATCCATGGAGATGGCTTGGTTCAGGTGTCTCGTTTTGAGAAGTTCGTTACGAAGGTACGGTGCCAGTTCCGATTTGGGAATGACCAGTTATGTACCTACCGATGCTGGAGTTGGATCGAGCAGATCGCCAAGTCCGCGAGAGCGCATCTCCTCCTCGAAGGCCGAGTGATCGGCATGGTGATACTGGATGGCCTCCATTCCGATGGAGCGAGCCGCGATGACGTTCTCGGCGCGGTCATCGATAAACAGGATGTTTGCCGGGGGTGTCTTGAGACCATCCGCAGCGGAGTGGTAGATCGCCTGCTCGGGCTTTGCCAGCTTCAACGCATAGGACCAGGTGCAATGGTCGAAGCTGCCGAGCCAATCGAATTTGGCAAGAAGGCCGGCGGTCATCGCGTCTCCGATGTTGGAGAGAATCCCGGTGCGGACGCTGGTCTGCTGCAGGCTTCGCGCCCAGGCAAGCATGGGCGGATTGAGCTGCGTCCACAGATCGACGTCAGCGGAGATCAAACCGGCCACCTGCTCTGAGTTGAAGGTGACGCCGGCGTGCGAGGCTACTTGCGCCCAGTACGTCTGCGCATTGAGATCGCCGCGGTCGTAGTCGTGGCGGTAGGCCCAGTAGCCAGCGTGAAGCTGCTCCTCGGAGAGGCCGGAGGTAGAGCGCATCTGCTGCCAGGCGGCAGGGTCGGGAGGGCCTGAGAGAACCATGCCGTAGTCGAAGAGAACAGCCTGAATCGGATTCATGGGATGTGTCTATTGTAAAGTGTGCGGTGGCAGTCCAGTTAGGATGTTGAGGTGAATCAACGGTTTTCAAACCGAACGGCCTGGGACGTCGGCGAGAGCAGTTTTGCGGCGGCGATCCGGCAAGCCAGGGAAGCCGGACGTGAGCTGATTGACCTGACTGTCTCGAATCCGACCGCCTGCGGCTTCGAATACGACGAAGAGGCGATTCTTGCTCCCTTGCGGGATGTCCGCGCTCTTACGTACGACCCAGATCCCCGAGGCATGCGTTCGGCCCGCGAGGCCGTCGCAGAGTACTACGCCGGGCATGGGGCAGCGGTCGATCCTGACGCAATCATTCTGACGACGAGCACCAGCGAGGGCTACGGTTTTCTCTTTCGGTTGCTGTGCGACGCTGGGGATGAGGTTCTCGTAGCGCAGCCGAGTTACCCACTGTTCGACTTTCTCGCCGACCTCGAAGACGTGCGGCTAACTCCCTATCCGCTGTTCTACGACTATGGATGGTGGATCGATTTTGCCGAACTGGAGAGGAAGATCGGCCCACGGACCCGAGCAATCATCGTGGTTCATCCGAACAATCCGACCGGGCATGGAACGAAGAGGGCGGAGAGGGAGCGGCTGGAAGAACTATGCATACAGCACGGGTTGACTTTGATCGTAGACGAAGTATTTCTTGATTATTCGTTGCAAACTATTGATATAGAAAAGCTTGTTAGCTTTGCTAAAGGACCGCACCCTGCGTTAACTTTCGTTCTGAGCGGAATGAGCAAGATTGCCGGCCTCCCGCAAATGAAGGTTGGGTGGATTGCCAGTTTTGGCCCTCACGCCGACCAGCAACGGGCTGCAGCGCGGCTCGATGTGATTGCAGACACCTTTCTTTCGATGAATACGCCCACACAGATCGCCTTGCCTGTATGGCTCGCCGGCCGCCAGGAAATACAGCACCAAATACTTTATAGAATTGCAGAAAATATTGCTTCGATAAATAGTTATGGGATCGAAATGCTTCGACTCGAGGCGGGTTGGAGCGCGATTCTCCGGCTGCCCAAAGTAGGCCTGGGTGTTGAAAGGCTTCTTCAGCTCACCAAGGTGATTGTTCATCCCGGGTCTTTCTATGGGATGAGCGAGGAGGAACGCATCGTCGTCAGCCTCATTGTCCCTGCTGAGGTCTTTTCGATAGGAGTGAACAGGATTTCGAGGGAATCAAGTTAGATAATAAAGTAAGCGGTTCGCATCAAGTTGTACTTGATATTTATTAGATTAATCCATTGTTTTATAAGCTAGTTATAAAAGGATTGTTTTCCCGTTCCTGACCGATGGAAGTGTTAGAGCCGTGCCCCGGAATGACAAGCGTTTCGTCGGGAAGGGCCAGTAACTTGCTCCGGATGGACGCGATGAGTTGGCGGCTGTCGCCTCCGGGCAGGTCAGTGCGTCCCACGGAACCGGCAAAGAGAGTATCTCCAGCAATGAGGAGGGAATGCTCCGGAACGTAGAGACAGACACTGCCCTGCGTGTGGCCCGGAGTATGAAGGATCGAACCCGAAATTCCAGGGATGGAGATCGTCTGGCCCTCGGCGAGAGGAGCGTCGGGTGGGGCTACTTCGGGAGTACGGACTCCGAGCCAGGCAGCCTGAATGTCCATCATTTTGACCAGAGGAAGGTCGTTGGGGTTGTACAGGATGGGTGCACCGGTGAGGCGTTTGAGGCGCTGGGCCCCGGCGATGTGGTCGATGTGGGCGTGGGTGATGACGATGTACTTGACCGTGAGTTGATGACGCTCAAGGATGGCGACGATCTTGGGAATATCGTCGCCGGGATCGATCACGATGGCCTCGTGCGAGGTTTCACCGCCGAGGATCGAGCAGTTGCACTGAAGGATTCCAACCGGGAGTATCTCGTGAATCATGCGTCCATTATCGCCTTCTCGTGAAAGAAAAAGCGCAGGCTTTAGGGCCTGCGCATGGTGTGAGACTTTGAATCGGCCTAGCGTTTCGGTGTGCTCTGCGAGGTAGGGTGGCCCGAGAGTACGGAGCGGTCCGCGCTGGCACGCGAGAGTGCAATCGTGAGGCCGATCGAGGTAAGCATGAAGACGACAGCGGACCATGTGGTCAGGCGGGTGAGCAGGTTCGCTGCGCCGCGGGGTCCGAAGGCGGTCTGTGAGCCCTGGCCGCCGAAGGCAGCCGCGAGGTCAGCCGATTTGCCTTGTTGCAGCAGAACGACGCCGATAAGGAAGAGCGAGACGATTACGTGCAGGACAACGAGAAGAGCGACCATTTGAAGGAGACTGTTACCTTCCAGTGAATGTGTTGGATTGGTGCGGAGGAGGGGACTTGAACCCCTATGCCTTGCGGCGCAAGCACCTCAAGCTTGTGCGTCTGCCAATTTCGCCACCTCCGCGTTGAACCCTGCACACGTGTGCGGGATAGCGGTGAGCAATCCGTAGATGAGTATATCATCCAACGGCTGAATTCAGCGAGGCGCGCTGGGTTTGACGGTGGCAGCTTGAAACGGCGCTGTTGCACGGGAAGGTACAGGTTGAGAGAACTTATCCATACAGGAGTGTGACGAATCTGACTGAGGTGCGGGCGTGGTGAAAAAATAACGACGCGAAGGTTGGGCGACCCCAAATATGCGGTCCCCAACCCTTTTGGAAGGCAGTGCGTCGGCCGTAAGTTTCGCGTCGTGCTTAGATATGGTGCGGAGTTGCTTTTTCCAGTACGCTAAGCAGCGGTTGCGCTGATTCCGGAGTCGTTACCTGGCCATTGCGGACAATTCCCTGAACATCGACGGGTTTGCCGTAGAGCTTCGCATTTGCGTCGTTGTCGGCCTCCATCGATGCACTCCCCAAGGAAGCGCCGGCGAACAGGCCGCCCTTTGCCCGAGAGTAGGTAAGGATATCGACGTTCGTGTCGTTCGCTCCAACTGCCTTGGCTCCCGTAGGCCCGGCAACGGCGCTTGCATCCGCTCCAAGCTTCAGCTTGCCGGAGAGTACTTTGTTTGCGCCGGTCTCGCTCATAACGAGCAAGACGTAGTCCGTTGAGGAAGTGCCCAGTTGAACGCCCAAGGTACCCACGTCGAGGCTGTACATCGAGGGAGGACTCCAGTGGCCACGCATATTGGAACCGGAGCGGCAGGTGAGAACGCCTCGCCCATAGGTTCCGCCTATGCCGACGGCCACTTTCTTGACGCTGGGAAAGACCAATACGCAAACGGCTTTGTCTAGAAGATGTGGCGGAATGGCACCTTTCGCGATGAACTGCCTCAGCACCTCTGTTGAGTTGCCCAGGCGGTCGTCCACTTTCGTTTGTGCCAGGGCCGGTAGAGTCGCACTCATGCACACCAATGTGAGCAATACGTTTTTCCTCATGTTTTATCACCTTTCTGGTTTTTGGAGCACAGGGAGTGCTCTTTGAAACGGGCCCGTTTTCGCGCAGATAGCCTACAGGCTAAACACGGTAAATGAAAGCGGGCAAAAATGCGAGTGCAGACCTCGAGTGCAGACCTCAAGCGAATGATCTTTGTGATGCGAGGATGCGAGACTCTGTTGCCTCAACGAGATACACTGCTGCTTCCTGAATCCGATTGCGGTGGGAGGACTGTATGAGTCGATTTCTGCGCGCCTTTACTTTCTTGATCTTGGCCGGTCTGTTTGTCTCAGGGGCGATGCTGGAACCCGGGACTTCCGTGACGGCCGCACAAACCAAGGCTCCGCAGAAGTGGGCTGTCGTGCTGCACGGGGGGGCGGGCGTGATCGAGCGGAAGTCGATGAGTAAAGAGACCGATGCAGCGTATCGGGCGGCTCTGAAGACAGCGATTCAGGCAGCGGCAGATGTGCTCGACAAGGGCGGCTCATCCCTGGACGCGGTTGAAGCAGCGATCAAAATCATGGAAGACGATCCGATGTTCAACGCGGGTAAAGGCGCGGTGTTCACTGCAGATGGGAAGAACGAGTTGGATGCCGCGGTAATGGAAGGCGCAACCATGAAAGCAGGCGCCGTCGCCGGCGTGACTCGGACACGACATCCCATCTCGCTCGCGCGGGCAGTGATGGAGAAGTCGCCGCATGTGATGCTGATAGGCGCCGGAGCTGATCAGTTCGCAGCCTCGGTTGGCCTAGAGCAGGTCGAGCCGAGCTACTTCTTTACGGAGCGGCGGTGGCAGGGACTGATAAAGCAATTGAAGAAGGAGAATCTTCCCATTCCTCCCCGGCCGGCAGGCGCGCCTCCTGCACCGCAAGGCGGCATGGCTGATATCGAGCCGCCAGATGCCCATAAATACGGAACGGTCGGAGTGGTCGCGCTGGATCGTAACGGAGTCATCGCGGCCGGGACCTCAACGGGCGGAACGCAGGCCAAGCGGTGGGGAAGAGTGGGCGACTCGCCAATCATCGGTGCGGGGACTTATGCGTCGAATCAGTCCTGCGCGGTCTCGGCGACGGGCACCGGAGAATACTTCATCCGCCTTACGGTGGCGCGCACGATCTGCGCCCTCGTTCAATACAAGGAGATGTCGTTGCAGGCTGCCGCGGATCAGGTGGTGCAAAGGGATTTGAAGGCGATCAAGGGCGATGGTGGGGTAATTGCAATCGCACCGGATGGGCAGATGGCATGGAGCTTCAATACGCCCGGAATGTATCGCGCGAAGGTAGTCGAGGGCGGCAGTGTTGAAGTTGGGATCTACAACGACGAGAAGTGACCGCGCTACATCGGGGCCAACTGCAGCTCGAGCATCGGCAGCAAGCCTGAGTTGCGTTGCGGTTACCTGATGTAGCGACTCGCAAACGTAAGGAAGTAGGGAAAGTTGGGCGCTGGTGTGTGTCCGCCGGTATGTTGCCGAAAAGCCAGGTCGCCCTGAATGAGGGCGGTCTCGATCGGCGGGAAGGTTGAAGTTCCGAGGTCTTTTTTGCCGAGCAGCCTGTAGACGGGCCCGGCAGCGACCTCTGCGAGGAACATCCCTTCAGCGTCGGCCCAGCCGTCTCCCTTGGTGGCTCCTGCTCCGATGAAGACAGGCCGCGGCGCGCAGAGGGCGATGAGTTCATGTGAGTCTACGGGCAGATCGTTCGGATGAAGCGGCCCAGCGTACTTGAGGAAGTTGCCAGCCATCCAGTGATATTCGCGCGAGCCAGCTACGTTTTCGAGCGCCTCACCGAAGTTGCGCCGGTAGAGCTGCGCTCCGCCTGCGCCTGAAGAGCTGACATAGGCGATGGCGAAGCGCGGGTCATAGGCCATGGCGACGAGCGCGGTCTTACCGAAGCGAGAGTGGCCAGAGACGCCAACTTGCTTCGCGTCGACCGACTTGTCGGTTTCGAAGTAGTCGAGGGCGCGGCTGCCGCCCCAGGCCCAGGCGCGGATCGCTCCCCAGTCGTCGAGCTTGCGGGGCTGGCCCTTGTTGACGAGGCCGATGATGCCCTGGGTGAGCCCGGCGCCGTTGTCCGCCTGGATGCTGGTGGGATGAAGGATCGCGTAGCCCCAACCCTTGGCGAGAACCTGCTGCTTCCAGGTCGGCTGAACAGGCGTTCCGGCAGGAGGCGGCGGAAGGTGTAGGCCGGGATAGCCCTCGAAGCTGAACTCCATGATGACCGGAACCGGTCCGGGAGCGTTGGCTGGTGTCGTCAGTGACAGGTTGATGTCGACAGTGATCAGAGGGTAGGAGGAGTTGTCTACGTGCCCGACGAGCTTCTTTGTGATGACGGGAATTCCATTATCGGTATCGCGCGTCGTGCTTGCTACCTGCCAATGGACTTTAGGGACGTTCGCCGGGACGCGGCCATAGACCTCGCGATCAAAGAGCTCAAGAATCTCCGGGCGACGCTGTTTGAACCATGTCGTCTTCGTGACCACTCTCCTGCCATTGTTAAGCACCAGAGGGTCCGGAAGGCTGGTGTATGGATTGGCCTTGGCTTCGTCGTAATTAACCGGGTTGGGTGAGTTTGCGCTCGGGCTCACGCCGGGCCGTAGCGATGGGATGTTGAGGAGGCCGAGCAGCCGTTGGTGGTCCTCCTCAGCAGTGAGTTGCACCGGCGGCGCCGGCGTACTGGTGCTCTGTGGAGCCTGGCTCAAGAGCGCAAGACCCGGTGACGCGAGAAGAAGGAAGCGGCATAGGCGAAGGGAGCGTGAAATTACCAGAAGAGCCTCCTCGGTATCGAATCGCAGGAGCAAGGGTACCGGCTTCGAGCGGAAGGATTCAAGGTGGATTGAGGTAGAGGTGGTTTAATAGTGCCCATGCTCTCTCAACCGATCTGTAGAGTACTTCTTCGGGCTTCGATAGCCGTGTTGTTGCTCGTAGGAACTGGCTGCTCCTCGCAGACGCAACAGGCAGCGAAGCCAGTGATGGCTGCCAGCGGCCATGCTGGAGAGCCGGGCGGCGCAGTGGGACCTGCATCTCAGGCTCTGCAAGAACAGGCAATGCCACCAGCGTCACCTGCTGTCTCCGCGAAGTTGCAGGAGATTGCGGAGAGCGGGCATCTGGCGGAGATGCAGCGCGGCGACTTCACTGACTACAAGAAGCTCTTTGCGGCGGCGTACGACGCCTCAGGGTTTGCTCCGTTGTGGCTACGAGGAAGTATGCCCACGCCACAGGCAAAAGGAGTCATCGATGTGATCGAACAAAGCGAGCAGAAGGGGCTGACCCCGGCCGACTACGACGCGGCAAAGTGGACGCAGAGGCTGGCGGCCTTGAACACGGCAACAGATGCGCAGAAGGCGGAGTTCGACGCTGCGCTTACGGTCGCAGCGATGCGTTACATCTCCGACCTGCATATCGGGAGAGTGAATCCGAAGCACTTCAAGTTTGGTATCGATGTCGAGACGAAGAAGTACGACCTTCCGCAGTTCCTGGTCAAGGAGATTGTGAATGCGCCGGATGTGAAGTCGGCGCTTGTAAAGGTCGAGCCGCCGTACAACGGCTATCAGCGCACAGAGGCCGCTTTCGATCACTATCTTGAGTTGGAGGCGAAGGGCGATGGACCTAAGGTGCCAGATGTCACGAAGAGCATCGGTGTGGGTGATGCCTATGCGGGGGTGGGGCCTCTTGTTGCCAGACTGCGGCTGCTCGGAGATATGCCCGAGGGTGGGGAAGTAACTGCGTACGATCAGGCAGTTGCGGATGGCGTGAAGCACTTTCAGGAGCGGCATGGACTTCCTGCTGACGGCAAACTCGGAGCGGCGACAGTGCGCGCGCTGAATGTTCCGCTGGCATCACGGGTGCAGCAGCTTGAGGATGCGCTTGAGCGCTGGCGCTGGATGCCGCCTGAATTTCCCCAACCTCCGGTTGTCGTAAATATTCCTGAGTTTCGCCTGCGCGCGTTTGAGGGAGGCGAAAAGGTTGCGTTGGCGATGAACGTCGTGGTCGGCAAAGCAGCCCCGACCCAGACGCCGGTGTTTACGGACAGCATCCGGTACATCATCTTCCGTCCCTACTGGAACGTGCCGCCGAGCATCGTCCGATCGTCAGTGATTCCCGGAGTCACCAAAAGCGGTGCCAGCTACATCGAGAAGGAGAGTTTTGAGGTGACGGACTCCGGCGGCCGTCCCGTGGGGATTCCAGCGGATTTGGTCGCTGGTCTGCGCTCAGGGAAGTACTCAGTGCGGCAAAAGCCGGGGCCGAAGAATTCACTCGGGCTCATTAAGTTCATCTTCCCAAACTCGAACAACGTCTACCTGCACTCAACGCCGGCGACGCAGCTCTTCTCGCAGTCGCGGCGTGACTTCAGCCATGGCTGCATCCGGCTGGAGAAGCCGGCCAACCTCGCCGCATTTCTTCTGCGTAACCAGGACGACGGCAAATGGACTCTCGACAAGGTGCAGCAGGCGATGGACTCAGGGAAGGACAACCAACAGGTGAATCTCGCGACACAGGTGCCGGTGTTGATCCTTTACGTGACGGCGGTAGCCGAAGAGGACGGCACCGTTCATTTCTTCGACGATATCTACGGGCACGACCGCAAGCTGGATGCGGTTCTCGCGAAGGGTCCGCCGTACCCGTAGTTCACGGACAAGTGCAGTTCAGACAGGCAGATTTAGAGCAAGTCCCGCATACCACCATGAGTTGCTTCTTCAGTGCCTGCCGTGCGCGATGAGCCCGAACAGCGGCATTTCCCGGAGTGATGCCGATGGTCTTCGCAAAGGACTCCAGCGAGTTTCCGTCTAGATCAACCTCGCGAAGGACATCACTGTATGCGGGCTTGAGATCTCCAAGAACCTTGTTGATGCATTTGCAGACGATCTCCTCTGTCTTAGGCTCGGGACGGCCTTCTGTCTCCAGATCCTGCGCCCAGCGATCGAGAGCCCGATCTTCCGCTGCTCGATGGCGATAGTGGTCGATGACAGCGTTGCGCAGGATCCGATAGAACCAGGCGACAGCGGATTCTCCGCTGCGCAGATCGGAAGACCTCTTCATCGCGCGCGTATAGGCGCTCTGCAGGATGTCCTCGGCAGTAGCACTGGACTCCACTCTTCGGCGCACAAACTGCAAAAATTGATTTCGCTGGAGAGCGAGATCGGCGATTGGATTGGTCTTCATCGGCTTGAAAGTGAAGCGGCACGAAAACCCGTGCCGCACTCGGTTAGTTAGATGCTGGACAATCACATTCGGGACCACAAGGACAGGGTTCATCACAAGGACATACCGGGCCGCAAGGGCACAGGCTCTGATCGGACATATAAGTCACTCCTTTGGCCGGGCATCAACCCGGACACTACAGCTGACGGACAAAGGAGAAATACCTTACAGTCAGGCCACCTGGTCAGAAATGAATAGCGAGATCGGCGAAGCCCGCCAGTTCAAGGAGGTTCTGACCAGCCGGAGGCTGATTCACCGTCTCATGCTCGAGGACCCAGGTGAAATCGTGGGGAATAAAGACTGCGTGCAGGCCGGCGGCAAGGGCAGGATTGATATCCGAACGCGGGCTGTTGCCGATCATCCATGTGGTCGTGGCGTCGCAACGGTGGTGCTCAACCAGAGCCAGATAGGCTTCATTATGCTTTTCCGGAAGCACTTCAATAGCACTGAAGTGGGGTGCAAGGCCGGACCGCTCCAGCTTCCCGGACTGTTCCACCGGATTGCCCTTCGTAACGAGAATCAGCCGATGGCGGGTCGCCAGGTCGGCCAGCGTCTCGGAGACATTGGGCAGAAGCTCGATCTCGTGATCGGCGATAGCCTCGGTAAAGCTGACGATTCGCTGATGCTTGTCTTCAGTGACGGGAGCGTCCGTAAGTTGCTCGAAGCATGCGACAAGCGAGCGGCGAAAGCTCTGGAGACCGTATCCATGAGCGGCTATCGTGGCCCGCTCGCAGTGGTTCAGGTGCTCCCGGACCTGTTCAGGGGTGTGAGTTCGATGGTCGAGGTAGGAGATGAACGAGGCAATCGCGCGCTCGAAGTAGATATTGTTCTCCCAGAGGGTATCGTCAGCGTCGATCAGCAGGGTCTGATTGGCCGCATGGCGGAGGGGCTGGGTCACGGGAGCCACATCCCGATTATAAGGTGAGTTGCCTGACTGGGTAACACGACTAAGGTGGCATGCCGGTGAGCCGATTGGGGCCGGTATGATGAGGCCCTGGAGAGCCTGACATCTTCAACAAAATGAGGAAGAACGGCTTCGCTAAAGGATGATTCCTGAGATCGGCCAGATGTTCGGGCGTTACGAGATCCTTGATCGCGTCGGCGGTGGAGGTATGGGTCTCGTATTTCGCGCGTGGGATGAACGCCTGCACCGGGAAGTCGCGATCAAGCTGCTATATGACGGCTACCAGATGCCGGGCACACACGAGCGCTTTCTGCAGGAGGCTCGTGCGGCATCGAAGCTAAGCCATCCGAACATCTGCACCATCTTTGACATCGGCGAGAAAGACGGCGATCCCTATCTCGTAATGGAGCTGCTGGAGGGGGAGACTCTGAAGTCCAAGATCGCGCGAAGCGCGCTACAGGCCGCGGAGATCATCACCTATGCGCAAGACGTAGCCGATGCGCTGACTGCTGCTCATGCCAAGGGAATCGTGCATCGCGACATTAAGCCGGCCAACATCTTTCTTGTGAAGCTGCCTAATGGTGAGACGCAGGCCAAGGTGCTCGACTTCGGCCTCGCGAAGATCGGTCTCACGGAGGGCGGAGGCTGGATGTCGCGCTCGTTGGATTTGACCCTGGCAGGCGCAACCGTTGGGACACTGGCTTATATGTCTCCAGAGCAGGCGCAGGGGCAGACGCTCGATGCCCGCTCAGACCTCTTTTCGTTGGGCGTTGTGATGTACGAGATGGCGACGCGACAAATTCCTTTCCACGGCACAACCAGCGCATTGATCTACACGCAACTGCTCGAACATGCTCCCGACCCGATTCGCAATTGGAACGACTCGATACCGAAGGATCTGGAGCGATTGATCCTGAAACTGCTGGAAAAGGACGCGAAGGAGCGTTTTCAAACTGCGAATGAGCTGCGGGATGCGCTGTCGAGGTCAGCAGGCAAGCTCAAAGGAAGGTGGCTGCTCAAGCGATCAAGCCAGACCCCAGTCCCTCTGGTTCCCGCGGTCGAGCCCGTAGCGCGACACAGGCGGCCGGCGCGCCCGATCGCCCCGGCAAACGAGGGAGATATGGAGACTCGGCCTCCGGCAAAACCTTCCGCTCCGAGTTCCAGTGCGGACAACATGATGATCCGACCCCGCCGGATCTCCGGTGCGAGCGCGGACCGAGATGGGGGTTCACTTCACTCCGTCGGCTTGAGCGCAGTGGCGACGCCGAGCGGAGAGAGAGCCGCTGCGGGCTCGTCAGACGCCAACCCTTCTGCAGACGCTGTACATGCGATGCCCGTTCTGCCGAAGAGCGGTTCGGGGATGAATCAGTTTGAGTTTGGATATGACGCTGCCGATCAGGCCCAGCATGCTGAAGGTCTTCAGCGTACGCTTGAGAGGAGGCGCCGCTGGAAGTCGATCGTGATATCGGCGCTGGCGCTTGCCGCAGTGACTTGCAGCTTATTTGTACTCGTACGTAGCGGAGAGCTCCTTCCCGTCTTGCTGAAGCCATCCGATAGCCTTCTGCTCACCGCAGTCCAGAACAACACAAGCGATCCCGCATTGGAGGGAGCAGTCCTTGAGGGACTGGAGATCGGTCTCAGGCAGTCCCCATATCTCAGGATTCTAGGCGTGTCTGCAGCAAGCGCAGGGCGTCGGCAGCTAGAGGCCGAAGGCAAAGAGACGGCATCAAGGACATCGGCGCAAACTCTGGCCACGAAGGTCGGCGCCAAGGCTTATCTATACGGAGAGATTCAAAGCGAGGGCAGTCGATACATCCTCAGCGTGGATGTACTCGACAGCGTCTCGAACGACAAACTCACGACCGTGACTGAGACGGCCGCATCGCGTGACAGCATCCCCTCCGCCATCGACCGTTTGACACACGAGCTTCGCAGTGCAGTAGGAGAAAGGCCGCAGTCCATTGCGGAGTCGAGTCTTCCGTTGGCGAGCGGCGCAACAGGCGACGTGGATGCGCTCAGCCAGTACCTGGCCGGAGAGAAGGCGGTCGCAGACGGACGCATCGCAGATGGGTTGTCCGCATACCAGCGTGCCGTGGCGCGCGATCCAAAGTTTTCGCTGGCGCAGATGAAGCTGGCGTGGCTCTACCGCGAGGAGAAGGCCGATGTTGCCTCAGCAAAGGCGTCGGATCTGGCACAGTATGCGGCAAGAGGCGCCGGCGACCGGCTGAGATTGCTCGCTGAATTTTGCTACGAGATGAACGGTAGCGGCGACTATGACCATGCTCTCATCACAATTCGAAGCTATAACGATCGGTTCCCATCGGACGTCGACGGACTGGTTGGATTGGCGCGTCTTCATCTGGCGCTGGGCCACAACGTAGAGGCACTTCTCGCAGCACAACAAGCCTATGCGATGGATGGCTACGATGCATCGGCCTATGACGAGGCGGACAAGGCCTTGCTTGGTCTGGATCGATACGATGCTGCGCTGGATCTTGAAGCACAAGCTGCAAAGGCTGGCGTCGTAATCCATGCAGATAGACTGATCGCCGCGTATCTTGCAAAGAACAGCGAAGCAACAGAACGGCAACTGAATTCGTTACGCCGCGCTCTCGCGTCGGGACAGATCTCCTACGGTGCGATGACAGAGTATGGCCTCTACCTGGACAACACGGGCCAGATGAGCGCTGGCGTAGCGCTCTGGAAGTTGACCTCCAGCGAAGCTTTTCGCAACAAGGACCTCGCCTCAGCGGGTACCACGATGCTTGCTCAAGGAGCGCTGGACGACGCGCTGGCAGAGAACTGCGCCGAGGCCCTTGAGCTGGCCGATGAGTCGCGAGAACAATCGCGCGGAGCAAAGGCAGTCTTCTATTCGGGGATGGCCAGTGCTCTATGCGGCGACAAGAACGGCGCTGATCGGGCGATGACTGAGTTACGGTCATTTCTCAATAACACTCTCGTCGCCGAGTCTTACATGCCGGACCTGCAGGCTGCACAACTCCTCCGATCGAAACAATCCGCTGCCGCGCTCGAGGCCCTAGTGCGAGCAAAGCCGAATTACAACGACCTGCTCACTCCCTACCTGCGCGGAATGGCTGAAGCCGCCATGGGAAGACAAGAACAGGCGGCCGACGATTTCCGATACGTCCTGCAGCATCAGGGCATGGCCTTGCTGGAGGGGAGCAACCTGTATCCGATGGCTGAGATAGGATCGGCCAGGCTTCTTACTGCGGATGGGGACGTAACGGGGAGGACGGCTGCCTACAAGGAATTTCTAGCCATCTGGAACAAGGCGGACGGCGGCCAGCCACTCATCGTTGAGGCCTCCGCAAAGAGCCGCTAGTGAAACCCCTCAAGGGCTGACAACTCCTCATCGTGTTGCACCAACGCAGGCAGCGCAACTGTGTTAGATTCGAAAAAGCCCACCACCTCGCGGAGAGATGGCCGAGTGGCTGAAGGCGCACGCTTGGAAAGCGTGTATACCGCAAGGTATCCAGGGTTCGAATCCCTGTCTCTCCGCCACCTGCCGATTCCAAGGCATCCAATAGAGTCCAGGCAAAGTAAGATAACCTCAGTAAAATCTGAGGTTATCGTGACGGAGATCGATGTGTCGCGCCCGCACATAGTCGCACGTACCGCAACATTCTCAGTGCTGTTGGTGTACTTTGTGCTGACCGGATGTCACTCTTCATCAAAAAATTCAGCTCCGACAGTTGCTTTCGGCAAGGTTGCCGCCGCATATCAGGAGAGTCCCTACAAGACAGACATAACCGAACGTGACTACAAGACAGACGTAATCGATGGTCGTGTCACAGGGGCTCGACCCGGGCAGCGAATGGTGTTGTACGCAAAGACAGATGGGCGATGGGGCGAGTGCCAGCAATCAGGTCAGCCGTTTACCAGTATCGAAAGTGACGGCCGGTGGAAAGCTTCAGTCCACCTGGGATTACAATATGCCGCTCTGTTGGTTGATCCAACCTACAATCCGCCTGAACAAACTGAATCGTTGCCGATCGTAGGTAACGGCGTGGTGGCGCTGGCAGTCGTTAACGGGGAAGGGCCAGCGCCCGTACTCCCGTCGCCGAAGATACTGAACTTTAGCGGTTACGAGTGGACAACGAGCGCCGGGCCAATTTTTCGCGCTGGGTCAAGAAACTTCTTTGATCCTGCGAACGTTTGGACGGACGAGAGAGGTGCACTGCATCTTCGCATTTCGGGAAGCCCGGGAAAGTGGGCTGGAGCGGAGGTGAAGCTCACGCGCAGCCTGGGATACGGAACCTATAGGTTCCAGGTGCGCGATGTCTCTCATCTCGAACCTTCTGCTCTTCTAACGCTAATCACCTGGGACGGCGTTGGCACAGAGAGCACCCGGCGCGAGTTGGACGTTGAGCTTGGTCGTTGGGGAGACCCTGAGAATACAAACGTGAATTATGTCGTCCAGCCTTACTACGTTCCAGCTAACTTTGTTGCCTTTCGGGTGCCCCCCGGCGCCTACACACATTCCTTCCGCTGGGAACCGGGGCAAGTAACGTTTTCAACCGTAGCCGGATCGGGCGATACAGGCGGCCGTGTCATTAACCGGCACGTGTTTACCTCCGGTGTGCCTTCCCCGGAGGGAGAATCGGTACGCATCGGTTTGTTTGTATTTCATCAAGGCAAAATACCCCTGAAAAACGAAAATGAGGTCATAATCGACAAATTCGAGTACCTCCCGTGATTTGCTGGTTGAAGCAAACTCGATGGACGCTTATCGGAATCGTGCTAGCGGGCCTTGTCACCGATGCACGTGCACTCGATCCCAACCGCCTGCTTTCGCAGTACGTCCGCGAACAATGGACCACCGAAACCGGATTTCCCGGCGGCGCTGTCAATGGCATCGCGCAAACCCCAGATGGATACCTCTGGATTGGAGCTGACAGAGGCCTGATACGTTTCGACGGCTTTAATTTCAGGCCTGTCTCGTTTACTTCCATCGCCGCCGCTTCGAACGTCCCCATATTGCAGTTGCTTACGGACGCCGGCGGAAAACTGTGGATCCGTCCACAGGGGGCCTATCTCGTACGCCAAAAAGATGGCAAGTTTGAGAGCGTCAGAAATGGCTTACCCGCAATCACCGCCCTGTCAAAAGATAACCACGGCGGAGTACTGGTTTCGGACATCGAGCAGGGCACATTCCGTTTCATGGCAGACCACGTTCAGAAACTGGGACCCTCTTCACCCCCAGTAATCTCCATGGCAGAAACAGCCGATGGCAAGGTTTGGCTGGGCACACTCGGCGATGGCCTCTTTTTTCTTACGGGCGGGCGAGCTACCAACGTCAACGCAGGATTGCCCGACCGAAAGATCAATTCTCTGCTGCCGATCGGTGAAGAGTTGTGGGTCGGCACCGACACAGGCTTGTATCACGGGAACGGCAACGGCTTTCATCGGCTCGAATTGCCGTCGTTCCTCGGTAATGTCCAGGTTTTGAGCATCCTGCGCGATCATGATTCGAACATGTGGCTGGGTACGACGCGCGGGTTACTGCGGATCAACTCGAAAGGCATTTCGTTCTCCGAAGAGAATGAGCTTCGCGGAGACGGCGGGATTAACATTCTGTTCGAGGACCGCGAAGGGAATCTCTGGATCGGAGGTGCGCGAGGGCTGGGCCGCCTTCGGGACAGCGCGTTCGTAACTTATTCATCTGTTATCGATCGTCGTTTCGAACGCAATGGCCCTGTATATGTCGACCCGGAGGGCCGTACATGGTTCGCTCCCGCTCAAGGTGGGCTGTATGTTCTCCAGAATGGACGCGTTCAACCCGTTACATCGATACCACGAGATGAGGTCGTCTATTCCATCAGTGGACGGGCAGATGAGGTGTGGCTCGGACGTCAACGCGGGGGACTGACCCGTCTCCGATTTCGCAACGGTGCGATAGCGAGCCAGAGTTATACAGAGGCAAACGGACTGGCCCAAAACAGTGCCTATGCTGTTTATGAAAGCCGCGATGGCTCTGTGTGGGCCGGCACGCTAAACGGCGGCGTCAGCAAATTCAAAGATGGGCACTTCACAACTTACACGACGACCAACGGCCTCGCTTCGAATACCGTCTCGTCCATCGTTGAAACCCGCGATGGTGCAGTGTGGTTTGCCACACCTGGCGGGCTGAGTTCTTTTTCAAACGGCCAATGGAGAACCTATACAACAGTAGAGGGTTTGCCTTCGCCAGAGGTGAACTGCCTTTTCGAGGATTCATCCGGAACTCTCTGGAGTGGAACGTCTGCTGGTCTTGCTTTTTTTGCCTCTAACCGTTTTCAAGTTCCGCATGAATCGCCCGACGTTTTGCGTAAACAAATCGTCGGAATGGCGGAGGACAAGAGCGGAAGGTTTTGGATCGCGACCGAAGATCATGTTTTGCGCGTTCCGCGCGACAAACTGCTAAGCGGTGTTGTGAAAGCAGTCGATGTTCGCGAGTATGACCAGGCCGACGGTCTAGAGAGCACTGAAGGAGTGAAGCGGAGCCAATCGGTGGTCTCGGATTCAGCTGGCAGGATCTGGTTTTCACTCAGGAGCGGCTTGTCGGTTGTTGATCCATCCCAGATCAAAGACAATTCAGCTCCCGCGCTGCCTCACATCGAGGCGATCACCGCCGATGACAACATCGCAAACCTCGCCGCCGTCGTTCAAATTCCTCCATCTCCCAGGCGAATCACATTTGAGTACACTGGGCTGGGCCTAGCGGCGCCCGGGCGGATTCGCTTTCGATATTTTCTCGAAGGTTTCGACAGCAGCTGGAGCCAGCCGGTTGCAGCGCGAGAAGCCGCTTACACGAACCTTGGGCCCGGCTCCTATCGATTCCGGCTCGTCGCCAGCAACAGCGAGGGGCTGTGGAACGGGCCAGAAACCGCGATCGCTTTGAACGTCGCCCCGGCCTACTATCAAACTTACTGGTTCCGATTGTCGTGCATCGCCGTCTTTATTGCGCTGCTCTGGGCCGGTTATCAAATGCGTGTTCACCAGTTGCAAGAGCAAGAAAAGAAATTCCGCGACGCGGTAGAAACGATGCCGGCCCTGGCTTTCGTTGCCGACCCCAAAGGCAATCGCACTTTTATTAACAGGGGTTGGCTCGAATACACAGGATTGAGCTCGGAACAGGCTTCAGGTTCAGGATGGGAGAAGGCAATTCACCCCGACGATCTCAAGCGCGTCACCGAACGATGGCGCGCGTCGCAGACGACTGGCCAACCGCTGGATTATGAAGCGCGGCTTCGGCGCGGATCGGACGGAGTCTATCGCTGGTTCCAGACGCGCGCCCAGCCTCTGCGCGATAACCGAGGCAAGATCGTGAAGTGGTGTGCAGTGGCGAACGACATTGAAGATCGCAAAAATGCTGAACAGCTCCAGGCGGATCTTACCCATGCGAGCCGGGTCAGCATGCTGGGAGAACTGGTCGCCTCCATCTCGCACGAACTGGCACAGCCCATCACGGCCACAACCAATAATGCCAAGGCATCTTTGCGATGGCTTCAGCGCGACCCGCCCGATCTGACGCAAGTTCGCAAAGGGACAGAAAGAATCATCGAGGCGGGCACCTTTGCCTCGGAAATCATCAACCGTCTGCGATCGTTGTACAAGAAGGCCCCTCCCAAACGGGAGTTGGTCGCGATAAATGAAATCATCGGCGAAATGGTCCTGCTGCTGCGGGGCGAAGCCAACGAGTATGCCGTTTCTATTCGTACCGACCTTGCCGCCGATCTCCCCAAAATCACGGCGGACCGAGTGCAATTGCAGCAGGTACTGATGAACCTCATGCTCAATGGAATCGAGGCGATGAAGGAGACCGGCGGAGTGCTGACGGTCAAGACGGGACGAGGCGAGGGCAGTCAAGTGCTGATCTCAGTCAGCGACACCGGAGTAGGATTGCCAGCCGGAGGAGCGGACGAGATCTTCAATGCCTTCTTCACCACGAAACCTCAAGGCAGCGGCATGGGGCTGGCGATCAGCCGTTCCATCGTGGAATCGCATGGCGGCCGTCTGTGGGCCACATCCCACGACGGACGAGGCGCGACGTTTCATTTCACTCTGCCAACCGCAGTCGTGGAAGTGTCTGCTGCATTATGATTCCGAGCCTTGCCCCCATCGTCAAGGCTCGAATCCCTGTCTCCCATCAATACTGAAAATCGAAAACAATGTCCGCTTAGGGAGCTTGCGCTTCGACGTTCTGCTTCACCGTCGCTCCAGGACGAAGCTCCAGCGGGACGCCGTGTATGAGATAGCGATTCAGAGTGGACGGGTCCTTCCAATTGATCTGCCAGCCATTGTCGATCGCCACCAAAATGTAATCTCCCGGAACGATCGAATTCAGATCGAAGCTGCCATCCGTATTCGTCTGATCGCGCCCAAGCAGCGTAATGGCTTTCGGATCGCCGAGCCCCGCGGGGACCAGCAGCACCGACGCAGCGACGACAGGTTTGTCCTTAAGCGTCGCGATGCCGCTGACGGAGGCCTTCCCATGACCAACGTGAATCGTCAAAGATGCGTCGCCGCTATGGACCTTGACGAAGCGCCCCGAGACCTCAGCAGACTGCGCTGACATTCCGGTCAGGTACGTGTCCGGCCGGCCACCGAGCATGACCTCGTAACGTCCCGGTGGAACCTGCATGATGCGTTCTCGTGGACCATCTTCCTGCTGCCTGCCGCCGCCGCGGCCAGGCCGGCCACCTCCGAAGCGCGGATTGAACTGAGTAACCTGTTGACCGGTGTCTGCGTTGGTAAGTTGCACCTGAATAGCGCTCTCGTCTTCCACGTCACCGTCCAGGTGGATGGAAATGTTTGCCTCGTCTGAGGTCGAGGTGAAATCCACCGTGCGAGCGCCGCCCTCGGATACCTGAAC
Source organism: uncultured Acidobacteriaceae bacterium (assembly GCA_963741395.1). Taxonomy (GTDB): domain Bacteria; phylum Acidobacteriota; class Terriglobia; order Terriglobales; family Acidobacteriaceae; genus Edaphobacter. The sequence goes on along the minus strand of CAVUHV010000004.1, from coordinate 38,023 downwards.
AAGCGCGACTCGTGAGTCCTGGTTCTGGTTCGGCAGCCGAATCTGATAGAGACCTGGCGCGAGGCCCGAGATGTCAAACTGTCCCTGTGCCCCGCCCGTGACGGCAACCGGAACGAAGCCGGTGTTGCCCAAGCCCAAGCCTGGACTGACTCGCTCAACCATCGGAGGAGCGGAAAACGTTCTGCCTTGCGAGGTCGCAGTGCCCGGGGGCGCAATGACCCGCAGATGAACCGCAGGCAGCGGAAGCAGATGAAAGTCAGCCTGTCCTATGTCTCCAGGCTTGAGCGTAAGTGTCTCGCCCTGGGTTGGGTCATCGACTCCGGGGTACCAGGTCTCGGCGTACGTTACATCGAGCGATGGGTCGAGAGAGTTGGCAGTCGACGATGCCGAAGGATCGACTCGGCGCGGCTGCATCGAGGATGCGTACCAGGGTCTCGCATTGACAGATACCCGGTAGGTGCCCTCGGGCAGATTTGCGAACTCGTAGTAGCCGCGATCGTCCGTCGTGGTGGATGCCCGTGGTCTCATTGCTGCGGGCTCGTTGTCCAGCCCCTGCGGAGGAACAGTGAACAAGCCGACTCGAGCGTTGCGTACAGCCTCGCCGGCTTCGTCGAGGACGGTGCCCGACAGGCTCGCTTCGGGAGGTAGCCTGAACTGCAGATCGAAGACAGGCGCTTGTTCCGTAAGAACGATGGCCGAAGAGTATCCTTCATGCTCCTCATACGCCTGCGTTGTGTAGCCCGGAGCCGTTGCAACCAGCCTCCACGATCCAGCCGAGGGAAGCAAAATCGTGAAGCGCCCTTTGTCGTCAGTGTCTACTCCCGTCTCCATAGGACCCGCGAACTGCCTGCCGCCCATTGGGCCACGCCCCGTTCGCGATGTAGTGAGGTGGCAATGTGGAATAGGGGCGCTGTTGTTCCTATTGATCACAACGCCTGTGATCCGGTAATTAACTGAGGCTTGCTGCGCGCTCATCGCGCTCGTTGAGAAGATCGCCGCGCAAAGAAAGAGAAGGGAAGTGAGTCTCATGGGGCTATCTCTTTCAACGGAACCGCGTTCAGGTCAAGGGAGGCTTTGGCCCCGGTCGAGATTGTAACCGAGCCTAGATAGGTGGCGTAGCTGTCGAATGCTTTGGGATCGCGGTAATTGGCTGAGTGGCGCTGCTCAAACGAGATCGCTCGATAGGACCCTGGCGGTAGATTTGCAAAGTTAAAGCTGCCGTCTGAACCGCTCCGAGCGGAGTAGACCATGGTAGCACTGGGGCCGGTAGGCATCAGATAGACCCAGCAAGGTGACAGCGCCCCATTGAGGCTGGTTGTGCCTTGCAGACTACCCGTCTGGTCGCTGACCGTTACCCGGATCGTGTCTCCGCCGGCGCCAGCAGATATCGTCAGATCTTTGTCCAGCAGATCTGTGGTTCCATAACTCGCGCTCTTCACATACCAGGCACCTGTGGCATGCGCCTGGAGATGATACGTACCCGGCAGAGCATGAAAGACTGTGCCGAGGTCACGCACCGTCATCAAACCGAGCATCGCTCCCTCGGTCTGCGTGGACTCGAGCATGAGCCCGAGTTGCTGGACGCTTGGCGGCGTTTTATCGGACGTAGAATCGGAGTCCACAGCAAGTTCAACCGGTATCGGCGACACCTGTGCCAGATGAAGGACTACGCCGGAGACATCATGGTCGGTCACCGAAACCGTAGCCTCGCCATATCGTGTTGTGTCCTGAAAGTTCTGCGACGCGGACAGAGTATAGGTACCGCTGGGCAGCTCGATTCGCATCTCTCCCGGAGCGGCGGGACGCCCAAAGCCGTTCACAGGGAACGCCAACCCGTTGCTGGATCGCGCAGTGATCATGGGAAAGCCGCGCTCGGTTCCCGAGTCGATCTGGATCGCCACGCTATAGGTGCGGCTCAGGACTGCGTGGAGGTCGAAATTTTCCTGGCTCCCGCTCGCAAGCCTAATAAAGTCTGAGGTACTAGATTCACCACCGCTAGGAACTGAAAGAGGTAAAACGGCTTCTGAAACATTCCCATTGTGAGGGTTGTATCCGGTCTGCAATCTGTAATCCCCGGGGGGGACAGTAAGCCGAAAGTTCCCATGAGTGTCCGTCTGGGTCTGGCCGACGAGGCGCCATCGGTGGCTTCGTTCGTCATAAATGCTCCGCCGCGCCGAAACGGAGATGTGCGGCAGAGGCGTACCGTCCGGCCTGCTTACCGTTCCAGTCAGCAGCGCCTCAGGATAAAGCCTCAGTTCGATAGGTTCGGCAAGCTGGTCCGCCCGGAGCGAAAGATCGCCGGATTGCGTCGAATCGGCAGATGAATAGAAGCCTGGCTTGGTGACATGCAACGTATTCGTCGAAGCCGGGCCGAACTGGGGGAACTCAAACTTGCCTTCATGGTCCGTGAGCACAGCCCGGTCATTGAGCCGTACCAGGGCGCGAAAGACCGGCAGGCCGGTCGTCGCACTGACGACCTGACCCAGCACCGTCTGGACGGTTGCGGTAGTTGAGGAAGACCCCGAAGTGGGCTGCGCAGGCAACGAGCCTGTATAGGTCTGGGCTGCCAAAAGGCAACAGCCGCTGCCAATCCACACCGATAGGAATAAGAAGCAGCTGTTCCTTAAAATGAGCCGGAAAATGAGCCGGGTGCGCCGCAAGACAAGACCTCTAGAGACACTGACGAGAGTATGGACGGCCTGGACTGATATTAGTGAGAGTAAAGCATCTTGTCAGAATCTATGTCCGATAACACATATTATGTACAGTACAGACACCGCGGCTCAGGCAAAGCTCCGGACGCCCCAATTCTCTCTCCTCGTTGACGCAGCCCTTCCACTCCACGGCAGTTTGCTACGATGACCCAAGGCCGCTATGCGCATCGACCAGACCGTCTTTGGTGTCTTCCATCACTTTGAACTAGCGCATCAGCTTCACCGCCGCGGCCACCTCAGAAGAATTTACTCGACATGGCCGTGGTCAAGGCTCAAGCGCGAGGCCGTCCCCCGCGAACTGGTCGCCACGTTTCCATGGATCCAGACCCCAGAGACCGCCATGCTGCGTTTCGGCATCCGCAACTCCTGGCTCCTGGACCAGATGGGCTACGCAAACGCCTTAGCTTTTGATGCCTGGACTTCGGCTCGAATAAACCGCAATGGGCGGCCTGACGCCCTCATTGCCATCTCGGGGTCTAGCCTAAAGACTGGCCGGCAGGTCCAGGCCCAGGGCGGTGTCTTCATCTGCGACCGAGGATCATCCCATCACCGCTACCAGGAACAGATCGTCTCTGATGAGTACCAGCGTTGGAGAGTCCAGCGGCCAGTCTCCGACATCCGCGACACGCTTCGCGAGGAGGCTATCTACGAGGCCGCCGATGCCATCACAGTCCCCTCAAGCTTTGCCGCGCGGTCGTTTGTCGAGAGCGGCCTCCCGGCCAGCAAGATTCATGTCATCCCGTACGGAGTCCGGCTGGAGCGTTTCACCCGTACCGGAGAGCCGTCGCCGAACCGCTTCGAAGTGCTCTTTGCCGGGTCCGTCGGGCTTCGTAAAGGAGTGCCCTATCTGCTCGAGGCTTTTGCCGCTCTTCGGCATCCGGCCAAGCGGCTGCGGCTCGCCGGGTCACTACACCCCGACATCGCGACTGTGCTTGGGCGCCTCCCACAGGATCAGGTCGAGTTCCTCGGAGCGGTCACACAGGAACGGCTGGCTCAACTAATGAGCACCAGCCACGTCATGGTTCTGCCGAGCATCGAGGAGGGGCTGGCTCTGGTTCAAGGACAGGCGCTCGCCTGCGGGTGCCCTGTGCTCTGCTCCACAAACACAGGAGGCGAAGACCTGTTCACAGACGGCGTGGAGGGTTTTGTCGTCCCAGTGCGTGACGTCGCAGCGTTGACTGACAGAATGCAGCGGCTCGCCGACGATCCTGCCTTGCAACAGCGCATGAGCGAGGCGGCGCTGAGGAGAGTACGGTCAATCGGAGGATGGGACGAATACGGAGACCAATGGGAGGCGCTCCTTCACAAGCTGGTAAACCATACTCCAGCAACAAAATCGAAGGCGCCTGTCGCTGAGCCACCGCCGACAAAGTGAACCACTTCCAGCCGATCGGCTTCGCTCAAAGCCGTCTCTGACCACTGAGCACGCGGAACAATCTCGCCGTTGCGTTCGACGGCGACCCGGTCGTTCTTCAGTCCAAGCTCTGCAATCAGTTGATCCAGTGTGGCTGACGGAGAGAGTGAATCGAAGCTGCGATGATGACCGTTCAGAGTGACTGTGAGCGACATGCTTTCACTAGCTTAACAGGCTTCGCAGCACTCACCCCTCAAGCGCATCGCTCGACCATACGATCCATAACCCAATCATGAAAACGCTTCCTCACAGAGACGCCCTCTGCGTACTCTTCAAAGACCTCACGGCTGAGACGCATGAGGATGTGGATGGCCTCTTGATCGGCGTTGCCTGCCGTCATCATGAACATCCTTGAATCTGCGAGATACTCGGCCGCGTGGCCTAATATCTGCAAGGTGCTGCCATGATGCGTGTCGGTCCGCCGATGGATCGTCAGATCCGCCCTGCCTGACGGATCGACGGGAAAAAACGCAAATGGAAGCGCATTCAACTCACACTGCGCTGGGGCGGCGTTGCCAACGAGAATCGGAGCAGGCGTCGTGGACATGGCTGTAAATCCTCCGTCCTCCTCCCTATCGGCGTGGAGAAGCCATCCATTACCTCGAAAATCGTCTGCAGTTAGGCGAGACAACTGCATCCTTACCGTGTTCGATAACATAGCTGTCTCGATATCGGCAGCGGGAGTTTGATCGTGCCTATAGTTTCGTCTCGTATCGGGAAAACCACCTTCCTTCGCTCTGTCGTCGCGAGCGTACTGGTTGCGCAAATGGCAGTTCCGGTGGGCGCCCTGGCGCAAATGGACGAGCGACGCCGTGAACCGCACGTATCCGCCTCTGAGCCGAACACGCGACTGTCGAACGACGAGAAGATCCTGCAGGTACTCAACAGGTTTACCTATGGTCCCAGGCCGGGCGATGTGGAGAAAGTTCGCGCCATGGGGCTGAGCGCATGGTTCCAGCAACAACTCAATCCTCAGTCCATCAACGACGCCGGTCTTGAGGCAAGACTGGAGTCCTACCCGGCGATGCGTCTGCCGATCGAGAAGCTCATGGAGGAGTACCCGACCCAGAACATGGTCCGGGCCACGATGAACGGACGGGCCGGCATCCCCTCCGGAGAAGCTGAAAAGGCCATCTACCAAGACCAGATGGCTCGTCAGAATGCGAAGAAGAACGGCAAAGATCAGCCGCAGTCGCCGGAGGATGTGTCTCCGTTGCTGGATGCCCAGGTAGAGGCCATCCTCGCGCTTCCGCCGGACAAGCGCTTCTCGGCTCTTTGCAAGATGAGACCGGCAGAGCTGAGGAGTCTGCGGCAGTCACTCAATGGCGAACAGTGGCAGCAACTTACAGCAGGCTTCACGCCGCCGCAGCTCGAGGCCCTGGCAGCCTTCAACAGTCCTCAAGCGGTCGTCGCCGCAGAGGACATGCAGACCAAACTCCTGCGTGATATCTATAGCGAGCGTCAGCTTAGCGAGGTCATGACCGACTTCTGGCTGAACCACTTCAACGTATACATGCGGAAGTCTCAGCAAGCGCCTTATTATATAGCCTCTTACGAGCGCGACGTCATTCGTCCGCGCGCCCTTGGCCGGTTCGAAGATTTGCTGGTTGCCGTGGCCAGCAGCCCGGCCATGCTGACCTATCTCGACAACTCCTCCAGCATCGGTCCGCACTCGCTCTTCGCCACGAGACCACAGCGCGCCTTCAATCCCAACGCCAACAAACGGCCCAATGGATTGAACGAAAACTACGCCCGCGAACTCATGGAACTGCACACCGTCGGGGTCAACGGCGGCTATACCCAGAAGGACGTCACTGAGGTCGCCAAAGTCTTCACTGGGTGGACGGTGGGCCCGAGGCGGCCAGGCGCCGCTGATTTTGCCGCTGCCGAGTACGATCCCACGAAGCACGAACCTGGATCCAAGCAGGTCCTGGGCACGACCATCAAGGACAGCGGCGAAAAGGAAGGCTTGCAGGTGTTGCACATGCTCGCCACCAGTCCGAAGACAGCCCATTTCATCTCGACGAAGCTCGCCGTCAGGTTTGTCAGCGATGATCCGCCGCCGGCGATGGTCGACCGGATGGCCAGGACCTTCATGAGCACCAACGGCGATATTCGCCACGTTCTCCTCACCATGGTGAACTCTCCGGAGTTCTTCTCGCGGGATAGCTACCGGGCCAAGGTCAAAACTCCTCTCGACTTCGTCGTCTCCGCTGTTCGCGCCTCGGGAGCCGAGACGGAGAGCCCAGGAGCTCTGGTCAACGTGATCGCCGATCTCGGGATGCCAATCTATGGGATGCAGACGCCGAACGGCTACTCTATGAAGGCGGATGCATGGAATAACACCGCTTCCCTCGTCGAGCGTATGAACTTCGCGCTCGCCCTGGCATCCAACCGCGTCGCCGGTGTGACGACGGACTGGACCTCAGTGCTGGGAGGCGACGGCACTTCGCTAAACGCAGAGGCCAAGGTCAACGCCCTTGAGGATAAGCTGCTTCACTTGACCGTGAGCGAGCGCACAAAGCAGACCATCCTCGCGCAGGTCACCGGCGACCCGGAGCAGCAGGAGGCGAGTCTGCGTCAGGTCGCCGTAAAGGACCGCAAGCGTGATCCGCTGGCGATCATGGGTACGGCAAGGCGGCCGGCCGACATGGCAGGCGTAGACATTGAGTCGGCGCTGGCGGCCGGCCTCCTCTTTGGCTCCCCTGAGTTTCAGCGCCGCTGAGTCGACCGCAGCGGCCAGAGATGATTCAGCGGACCGTGGCCATGCCCGATAGGAGTAGCCGTCCGGAGCGCTTCGGAGACGTAGTTCTTCGCCTTCTCGGCGGCAACTTGCGGGGAGTCACCGAGAACCAAGTTGCAAAGCAAAGCGCTCGACAGCGCGCAGCCCGTCCCGTGGGTTGAGGTCGTGGCAATATGATCGCCGGGCAGCCAGATCCCCTCTCCAGTTGGAGTGACGAGGAGGTCGTCGGGTGGGTTCAGGTGCCCCCCGGTGGCAAGAACCGTGAGTCCCGGATGAGTCCTATGAAGGGCCCGCGCAGCCGGAAGGACGTCCTCGCGGCGATTGACCGGGCAGTCGGCCAGGACGCTCAGCTCCGCCAGATTTGGCGTGACCCAGTCCACAACCCCCAACAGACGCGACCTCAACGCCTTCAGGCCTTCGGGCGATAGTAGTTCCCTGCCCGACGACGATCGGATCACCGGATCGAGCACAATCGGAATCCGCGGCCCGCGGCGACGCACGGCGTCCAGATAGTCAGCAACAGCCTCGGCCTGAGATTCCGACGCAACCATGCCCAACTTAATACCGGCGGGTGGCACATCCGCGTCGAGGAACTCCAGGGTTTCCCGAATTAACTCGGGAGCTATCGGATGGCTCGCTCGTACTCCAAGTGTGGATTGAACCGTAAGTGCTGTAATACATGAGGTTCCGTAAAGTCCGTGAGCAGCAAACACTGCCAGATCGGCCGTTATCCCGGCCCCGGACGAGGGGTCGAAGCCTGCAATACTGAGGGCGGTGTTCATCGAAAGGGCCTGCGAGGAGGCCAAGAAGGCCAAAATGAGATTTTTCTTAAACTTTTTGAAAAGTAGCAGGAACGCTCAGAATTGTCTTCCACAGGCTCATTTTGGGGTCTAGAATGGCCCGAAATCTGGCCGAATACCGATTCCCGACTCAGGTTTCCTTTACCATACCGGGGCCCTGGAAGCAAGGCGTTAGAAGCTGTAAATCCATTCTAGTGATTGACTTAGCTCTTCCAAACCAAGACAATTGTAGATGGAGTTTATGCCATGAAGATGATTCCTTCTCAGTTGCGAGACCTCAGGGTTCGTACGATGAAAGGTGGAGTTGCCCTCGTGACACTCTCACTGGCGCTCGGGCTTACGGCGTCGGCGAGCGATCCGGCCCCTCAATTGAAGCCGCAGTCACCGCAGGTCAACAAAGGCCGCCGCTGGTTTCAGGTCGGTCTGGCCTCTTTTTACGGAAAGTACTTCCAGGGCAGGAAGACCGCGAACGGTGAGTCGTACGATATGAATGCGCTTACGTGCGCCCATCGCAGCCTTCCACTCGGAAGCTGGATACGCGTGACCAACCTTAGGAACCGCAAGTCGGTGTTTGTTCGCGTCAACGACCGTGGCCCCATGCCTGAAGACCGCATCGTTGACCTGTCCCTTGGAGCAGCGAAGGCTGTAGGTTTGACCAGCCGTGGCGTTGGCCGCGTCAAGCTGGAAACACTGCGACTCGAGGATCCCGAGATGGCGAAGCAACTCGTCGCCCAGCTCCATCTTCCTTATATCCCGGCCTTCGGGTTCTAGGCCAAGAGCCGCAACAATCTATGTAGACTGGGAAGCGTGAATCGATCCATAGACGAAGCTTCCCTGTCGGCTGTCAAAGACCGTCTGGCGGTCGCCCTCGACCTCCCGGACGCCAAATCAGCACTAGATCTCGTTGACCGGCTTGGCGATACCTGCAACTGGCTCAAGGTTGGCATGGAGCTGTACTACGCAACAGGCAACGCTCTCGTCGAAGAGCTCCGCCGGCGTGGCTACAAGATCTTCCTCGACCTCAAGCTCCACGACATCCCCAACACCGTCGCCGGCGCCGTGCGCTCCGCCACACGTGCTGGAGCGTCCCTGCTTACCATCCACGCCAGCGGTGGATCGGCGATGCTCCGGGCTGCAGCAGAGGCCGCGAGCCAGCCCGACGCTCCACACCTGCTCGCCGTAACCGTCTTGACCAGCATGGATGCCTCAGAGCTGGACGCTGTTGGAGTGCCCGCCTCGCCAGCCGAGCAAGTCCTTCACCTGGCAAGGCTAGCATGGAGCTCAGGAATCCGCGGCATGGTCTGTTCTGCCGAGGAGGTAGCCACGTTGCGCCGGGAGCTGGGGCCTGAGGCCGCTCTCGTAGTTCCGGGGATTCGTCCTGCCGGAACCGCAGTGGAGGATCAGCGCCGCGTAGCAACTCCGGCGCAGGCGATCGTGTCCGGCGCATCGATGCTGGTGGTGGGGCGACCCATCACGAAGGCCCAGGACCCCGCCATCGCCGCGAAGGAGATACTGGCTGAGATTGCGCGGGCGACTCGAACCTAGCACCCTCGCCGTTCCCGCTATTTAGCAGCCTCGGTAGCGTTCGTGACATCGGTGTTGCTCAGGCGCAGGACGAGCGCCTTGGCTGATCCCCCGCCCCGCAGGAACTCCGTCAACTCGAGCTCAGTGACCTCGTAGCCCAGCTTACCCAGCCGTTTTGCCAGGTCGCCGCCCACGGGACTCATCAGGACGTGCCGGCCTACGTTGATGACATTGCAGGCGAAGTGAGTGGCCTCGGCCTCGGTCACCGCGATCCGCTTCTCCGGAGGATAGGCAGCCTCGATCTTCAGGATCGAGGGGCCGTCAAACGCCTCCGGGAAGTAGAGCAGGTGTCCGCCGCTCAGGGGCGCGAAGCAGGTGTCAAGGTGGTAAAACCGCGGATCAACAAGATGAAGCGACGTCACCGGAGTGTGCCAGGCATCAGCGACATGGCGATGGCTCTGGCGGCAGGTGCGAAGACCGTGCGCGGCCCACAGATGATCGCCGGTGGCATTGAACATAGCGTCACCCTCGCCTTCGAAGGCAGTCTCCCGCGGTGTATCCCACACCAGGAAGCCAGCCTCGTGGAACCAGCGGCGCAGATGCGGCTCCTCGGTCTGGCGCTGCGGATGGGCGAAGCTGGACACTGCGGCCATCCCATGCTGAACGAGAGCGCCGTGACCAACGAACACCATGTCAGGCGATCCGGGACGGCCATGGATGAGTCGGATATCGGCGATGCGCTGCAGATGATGGTAGAGGTTCTTCCACTGCGCGAAGGCTGCATCTCGCGAGGGCCTGTGAAGATTTCCCGCCATCCACGGGTTGATCACGTAGTCGACGTCGTACCACTCCGGAGGGCACATCAAGTAAGTCGGTTTGTCGAAGTGCGGGAGGGGAGAAAAAGAAGAAGAGCTGGAGGATACTGCCGCCGGGGAAATGCTTGTCATAAAACTATGGTTCCTACTTTCCGCTGTAGAGTCTGCCCTTCCGAAAGGACGATCGTCAAGCGGTGTAACGGTCAATTCTTGTACAACTTTGGTTCCACAACAAGCGAAAGCCACCCAACAAGGGAACCCCGGGCTCCCATTTGAGTGGCTTCTCCGTTTGCCTAATCTATTGAGTGGTTTAGAGCTTCTCGAAGAAATCGCAGGCCGAGCAGGAGATGTAAACTCCGCCCGGAGTTCCGCGCTCGCGGTCCTTCACGCGCTTAACGATGCGGGTCGGCTTGGAGCACTTCGGGCAATCGGTGCTCTTGTGGGTATCCATGACCTTCTTACGGTCGCCGGTCTTGGCAATCTTCGCCATAGTAGTAACTCTCCCTGATACGAATGTTTCAGCTCGCGCGCTGAATGACGCCTCCGGCCTCATCGGCGCTGGTGGCTATGGTCATCCGGGACTTCTCGTGTGGATCGGGGTGGAGATCGGAGGAGAAGAACTGCGGTTGTCGCTCACCTACGATTCTACACGATCCGAATGCCTAAAGCAGATTCGGCAAGTTCGGCGATGAGGTCGGCTGGCGGGTTGACGGATTGGTTGTCGTCGTCGGCCCCGCTGGAGCCTGTGGACCGGTCGTCTGGCTTCCCGGCGGTGGTGGAATCGGGGAGTTGTCCTTGGGATACTGCACCTGTCCCTGCCCGTTTGCTGGTGGCGCAGCTTCCCCGGGTAGCCTCAGAGAGGGCGGTGGCGTCGCAGGCGCGGAGTCACCATTGCCGGGCTTCTTGTCCCCCAAGGCAATCTCACGCGTATCTGCTGGATCCCGATAGTCCCCCATCTCGTCTTTGTCATGAATCTCGAGTGGTTTGCCCATCGCAGCGATCTCAACCAAAGTCACGCGGTCGCCGACAAAGCGAACGAAGCGGATCGTTTGTGGCACATGGCCATAGATCCACTCCTCATAGTGGCCGCCATCCGCTCCCTGCTGCTCCCGCAGCTTGTTCTCAGGAGCCCCCAGGGCGGCAAGCACCATTCGATGATTCATACCCACAAGAACTTCGTGAGCGGCGACAGCATCGCGAAGCTTAGGAGGAAGCGTGTCAGCGTAGGCCTGATCCGTCGTCTTGACGCCGAAGTCGATGACCGGCTCAAGCAAAGCTTTTACTTCGGGAGCGGAGATCTCAGGAAGAAAGCCTTCGAAGACGAGCGTGACGCGAGATCCGGTCGCCTGTACCTGTGGCTGTGCAACCGGAGCATCATTCAGCTGAACGTGACTGAGGAAGCGGTGCTTCGCATAAGGACCGCCATTGAGGTCGACAATGATACGGTCGCCTTTGAACTCGAGAGAGGTAATGATGACGCGATCTCCGGGGGCCGCAGCCTGTCCCTTCTCATAGATCATCTTGCGATAGTCGGCAGGTCCCGGCGAAAGGTTGCCATTTGCCTGCAGAGTGACTACTCCCAGCGGCAGGGCACGGTGCGCGAATCCCTGCTCTGCCTCCAGATTGCGGACAAGTTCCCGGCGGCCTCGCTCGGTCATGTGATCTGTTGGCAGAGGTACATCGGTCTTATGAAAGTTTGTGTCGATATCCGCAGTCGCGGTCTTCTCGCCAACGACAAAAACCTGTGCGTGGAGACTGAGGGAGGGGAGAGCAAAACAACCGGCGAATAAAGCCCATCTGCACGTGCGCGTTCTCATGGAAGCACCTCAGACACACATCAGCTTGCGCCTTCTCTTCCCTTTTGACAAGGGCTGCCCTCCTGGGGGTTTTCTCCGGAGTTACATCTGGAGGAGGTTTTTACAAAGTCGCGATAAAAACGGGCCGTAGATAGGTATCAAACCATGATCATGGCTTCAGTTCGTCCTCTGCAGAACGCCCCTGTGGCGTAGACGGCAGGATTTGGACGAGCGGTGGCTGCTGGGCCTGCTGCTCCATTGCAACATGGGCGGAAGGCGGGGGGACATCCATCGGGAATCCTCCCGCAACGATCGTCGGATGGGTATAGTGCCACTCGTAGTCGCGGGTCGTGCGGATCAGTACAACAATGGCAGCAGCGAGCACAACGACGGTAAAGATCCCCGCCTCCGGGCCGAAGTCTCCTCCTGTAAACGACGTCCTCCCGTCTAGCGTCGACTGGATCACCGTGGAACCGTCGACGGTTCCCGTCACGGGCAGGCCGAACAGGATTCCGAGGCTCGCATTCCAGGCGAAGTGCAACCCCCAGGGCAGCCATAGGCCATGCGTTCGAAGCCAGCCCAACGCAAGAAGAACTCCGGCGACGAATGTAATAAAGAACGCCCCGAAAGAACCGTCACCACGCAGCGTATGCATAAGCGCATAGCAAACAGCGAGGACAACGGTAGCCCTCGTAGGTCCGATCGCCTCTATAAGGTTGCGAAACGGATAGCCGCGAAAGACGATCTCCTCGGCGAGCGTTCCTGCCGCAACTGTGGCAAGATTCACGAAGATCAGCCCGAAGGCGCGTGGCTCGGTCCAGAAGCCAATGGAGAGCGATCCCGTCACCACCAGCGGAAGGATGGACAGCACCACTGCTCCCCAGCCAATTGCCGCGCCGAGCAGCCATTCGCGAACCGCTGTAGCCCGCCGGGGCAGGCCAAGGATCCCCCGCAGCGTCTGGGGTCTCCGTGAGATGTTTGCAAGGAGCGAAAATCCCACCGCCAGCAGAAAAAGCAGAAAGAGTGACGCAACGAGGGGCTGTGCGGCGTCCATGTTGAAGCGGTTCGTGATTCCCCGGGCCGAACGCGTCGCCAGGATCTGCGACGATACGTACCACGCCATCGCGGTTCCGAAGACTGCAATCGGGAGCGCGCGTGCGGGGCGGTCAGGATGGGTGGAATCAAACGCGGACAACGTGCTGGCTCCGAAGTGGCGCTGGCTGCTAGGCCGTGGTGTAGAACTGGGCAATGTTGCGGAACTTGCGATAACGCTCTTCAAGCAGACGATCGATGGGCTGGGCGAGCAATTCCCCCAGATGATAGCGAAGCTTTTCGTCGAGCATCCCTGCAGCGCTCGTTGGGTCGTTCTGTGAGCCGCCTGCAGGCTCAGGCAATACATCATCAACGCAGCCGAGTGCGCGAACATCGCTGGCGGTGTACTTCAAAGCGGCTGCGGCCTGCTGCTTCTTCGCCGCGTCCTTCCACATAATGGAGGCGCAGCCCTCGGGCGAGATCACCGAATAGATGGCGTTCTCCTGAATCAAGACGCGGTCCGCCACGGCCAGCGCCAGCGCTCCGCCAGAGCCACCTTCGCCTGTGATCGTCGCAATCGTGGGCACACGCAGACGCGACATCTCCAGCAGGTTACGGGCGATCGCCTCCCCCTGGCCGCGCTCTTCAGCTCCGATGCCGGGGTAAGCACCGGCAAGGTCGATGAACGTAAAGATGGGGCGATTGAACTTCTCGGCGATCTTCATGGCCCGCAGAGCCTTACGGTAACCCTCAGGATCGGGCGAGCCAAACTTTCGCGCGACCCGCTCTTTGAGGGTCCTGCCCTTGAGGTTGCCGATTACCATCACCGGCTCGCCGTGAAATGTGGCCATTCCGCACGACATGGCTGCATCGTCGCCAAACGCACGGTCGCCGTGGATCTCGCTGAAGTCGCTGAAGAGAGCTTCGATGTAGTCCATGGGATAGGGGCGTTGCGGGTGTCGTGCCAACTCAGTCTTGAGCCATGCCTCAGGTACGGACTCTGCCGCTGCTTGCACATGCGCCGGCTTGCGTGCTTCGTAATCAGCCATCTACTTCATTGTAGCGGAGAGCGGCCGTCTGGAATTCCTCAGGGAGTAGCGAATCCGGTCCAAGACCTTTGTCTACTGCATCGACGTGACAGCACTGCCGATGCGGTGCTATGGTGTGCCCGGAAAAATTCCCGGGGCAATGCATAATCCGTGAATGCGCTGCCCCCGATGCGAAGGGAGCTCCCCAATGGCAACACTCGCGCTCGATCCTCGTCTCAGCTCTGCAACATCCTCCTTTGTCGCTCGAAAACATCTCATGCTGATTGGCGGAGAGTTCCGGCCAGCGTCCAGCGGCAAGACATTTCCGGTCTTCAACCCCGCCGATGGCGAGGTGATATGCGAGGTTCCGGAAGCCGAATTGGCTGACGTCAACCTTGCCGTACGCGCGGCACGCAAGGCCTTCGATAGCGGGCCATGGACGAAGATGACGCCATCCGAACGCGGCCGCATGATCTGGAAACTGGCCGACCTGCTGGAACAGCACGCCGAAGAGTTCGCAGAGCTGGAGTCGCTGGATAATGGCAAGCCCGTCGCGGTAGCGCGCGTAGCCGACGTGCCCCTGGCGGTCGATCTCTTCCGCTATATGAGCGGATGGACAACAAAGCTGCTCGGCAACACGATTCCGCTGTCGGCGGGCATCGATTTTCACGCCTACACCGTCCGCGAGCCAATCGGCGTCGTCGCGCAGATTATTCCGTGGAACTTTCCGCTGCTGATGGCCGCGTGGAAGCTGGGTCCAGCACTGGCCGCAGGATGCACGGTCGTGCTGAAGCTGGCGGAACAGACCCCACTCTCCGGGCTGCGTCTGGCTGAGCTCATCCGGGAAGCAGGCTTCCCCGCAGGCGTGGTGAATGTGCTGACCGGATTTGGCGAGGGTGCAGGTGCGCCACTCGCGGCGCACGAGCTGGTGGACAAGGTCGCGTTTACGGGATCTACCGAAGTTGGAAAACTCATCGCCAAGGCAGCCACAGGGAATCTGAAGAAGGTGACGCTTGAGCTGGGCGGTAAGTCGCCGGCGATCATCTTCCCGGACGCGGATATGGATACTGCGATCGCGGGCGCAGCGTCGGCGGTCTTCTTCAATCAGGGGCAGTGCTGCTGCGCGGGCTCACGGCTGCTTGCGCATGACAGCATCTTTGACCGCGTAGTAGAGGGCGTTTCGGACATCGCAGACAAGATCAAAATGGGGCCTGGACTTGATCCAGCCACGGAACTAGGCCCCCTTGTGAGCCAGGAGCAGTTCGAGCGCGTAACCGGCTACATTGACTCAGGCAGACAGCAGGGTGCGAAGATTGCGGCAGGAGGAAAGCGACACGCCGATCGCGGCTACTTTGTGCAACCAACCGTCATCCGCGACGTCGATCCGAGCATGAAAGTCGTCGAAGAGGAGATCTTCGGGCCGGTCGTGGTGGCGCAGAGTTTTTCCACCGATGCGGATCTCGAACGGCTGGCAGCACAGGCCAACGACACGATCTACGGGCTCGCGGCCAGCGTCTGGACACGTGATCTCTCTACAGCACACAAGATGGCTCGTAAGATTCGCGCCGGTACAGTGTGGGTCAACTGCCATAACGTCTTCGACGCTGCTCTCCCCTTCGGCGGATACAAGCAATCGGGCTGGGGACGAGAGATGGGCGCCGAGGTATTGAACAACTACACCGAGCTGAAGGCCGTCACGGTCAAGCTATAGTCTCTGTGACGGAGCAACAGAAGGGAGCTGGCTGGTCGCGACGGGTTACTCAATGACACGAACGCCACCTTGACCAACCAGTTCCTCAACTCTGTCAATAAAAAGACGGTCTGCAGCAACCATGACATTGTGCGGCTCAAGCACAGCGCAAAACTCGCCCGGCTCTTCAAGATCCAGCAGCAGCTTCCCTTTACCCGGAGCCCCCGCAAGAATGGCGTGCAGCTTCTCCAGCAACGCGACATCAGGATTGTGCAACGGCACTCTGATGCGTAGCGCCTCCGGGAGCTTTATCTTTACATCCTCGAGAGCCTGAATACTGGAAATGGCTAGCTTCGGCGCCGAGTCTTCCTCACCTCGCAGAACGCCCTTCACCAGCACAGGAACCTCGATTTTGAGTTTTTCGGCAAGCTTTTCGTAAGATTGAGGAAATGCGATAAGTTCAATCTTGCCCGTCGTATCTTCGAGCGCTCCCTGCGCGTAAAGTTCGCCTGAACGTTTCGATTTGGCGACCTTCAATCCAGTAATAACGCCTGCGATGGCGATCTCGTTCTGAGGGTGCTCGTCGCGTCCTCTGCGGAAGACCTGCGGCTCAGGCTTCATCTCAATCGCCGTCGCTGTATCGACCACCTTCATGTTGCGCAGCTTCTCGCGATACTTGTCGAGCGGATGGCCGGACACAAAGAAGCCCAGCACCTCCTTCTCATTCTGCAGCCGCGTGTGCTCATCCCACTCCGGTACATTCGGAAGCGCATCTTCCGTTTTGGCAGCGGCACCATTGTCCGAGTCGAAGATTCCAAAGAGACCGTGCTGTCCCGACGCCGCGTCACGCTGCGACTTCTGTGCGCGTTCCATCGCTTTGTCGAGCGCTGCCGTCGTCTGTGCCCGCGCGCCAAACGCATCCATGGCCCCAGCCTTGATGAGCGATTCAAGCACGCGCTTGTTCAGCCTGCTCAGATCGACCTTCTCGCAGAACTCCCAAAGGCTCGCAAAACCCTGTTTCCCTTCACCGCGTAGCACGGCGCGTGCCTCGATGATCGACTCGATCGCGTTGTGACCTACGTTCTTGATCGCCGCAAGCCCAAAGCCGATCGCGCTGCCACCCTCCGTCCGCACCGGCGTAAAGTTCGCATCAGAGACCTGCACATTCGGCGGAACGACCGCGATGTTCATCTCACGGCACTCACTGATGTACTTCACCACGTTCTCCGGCTTTGACGTTTCGCTGGTGAGTAGTGCAGCCATGAACTCCACCGGATAGTGCGTCTTAAGCCAGGCAGTGTGATATGCCAACAACGCATAGGCCGCCGAGTGCGACTTATTGAAGCCATACCCTGCGAACTGCTCCATCAGATCAAACAGCTTTCCCGCAATATCCTTGGGATGCTTGTTTGCCGCTGCACCGGACATGAAGCGATCACGCTGCTTCGCCATCTCAGCAGGATCCTTCTTGCCCATCGCGCGCCGCAGCAGATCGGCATCGCCTAATGAGTAGCCGGCGATGACGTTCGAGATCTGCATCACCTGTTCCTGGTAAACGATGACACCGAGGGTCTCATGCAGAATGGTTTCAAGCTCAGGCAGCATGAACTCCACCGCCCGTCGTCCCCACTTGCGCTCGATGAAGTCGTCGATCATGCCGCCCTGAATCGGTCCGGGCCGGTAGAGCGCATTGAGAGCCGTGAGATCTTCCACGGTATTCGGCTTATAACGGCGCAACACGTCACGCATGCCGCCCGATTCAAACTGAAAGACACCCGAAGTCAGCGCGCGATGAAAGACCTGCTCATAGGTTGGCGCGTCATCGAGCGGCACCTTCGCCATATCGACCTCTTTGCCCGTCGTCTGCTTGATGAGCTTGAGACAGTCGTCGATAACAGTGAGCGTCGTCAGGCCGAGGAAGTCCATCTTCAACAGGCCCATCTTTTCGACTGCCTTCATGTCGTAGGCGGTGACGATGGCCTGCTCCTTGGTGTGCGTGACTGGTACCAGCTCGGTAAGCGGCTTTGGCGCGATAACAACACCGGCGGCATGAACTCCCGCCCCGCGCACAAGTCCTTCAAGACGCATCGCGGTGTCGACAAGCTCCTTGATCTTAGGATCTGAGTCGTACGCGGCAGCCAGCGGCCCCTTGTCCTTCAGCGCCTGGTCGATCGTGATGCCGATCGTCGCCGGAATCATCTTCGCGATGCGATCGACCTCACCGTACGGCATCTCCAGTGCACGGCCGACATCCTTGATCGCAGCCTTCGCAGCCATTGTGTTGAAGGTGATGATCTGCGCGACCTGCTCGGTGCCATACTTGCGCTTGACGTACTCGATGACCTCGCCGCGCCGATTCATGCAGAAGTCGATGTCGATATCAGGCATTGAGACGCGTTCCGGATTCAGGAAGCGCTCAAAGAGCAACTCGTTTTGGAGCGGATCGATATCTGTAATTTCCATCACATAAGCGACCAATGAACCCGCCGCCGAGCCACGGCCCGGCCCCACAGGAATTCCCTGCTCCTTCGCGTAGCGAATGAAGTCCCACACAATCATGAAGTAGCCGGGAAACTTCATCTGCTTAATGCAATCGATCTCCCGGTTGAGCCGCGCCTCGTATTCGGCAATCGTTTTGCGCAGCAATCCGCGCTCGCGCAGATGCGCAACAGCCGTATCGAGCCGCTTACGAAGCCCCGTGCGGCACACCTGCTCAAAGTAGCTGTCGAGTGTGTGGCCCTCAGGAACCGGAAACTCAGGAAATGGATTATCAACCTTGTTCAGCTTCAGATTGCACCGGTCGACAAACTGCATCGTCCGCGAGCAGACCTCAGGATTGTCTGCGAAGAGGCGATGCATCTCCTCGGCCGACTTGATGTAGAACTCCTGCGTGTCGAACTTGAAGCGGTTCGGATCGTTCATGCTGCTCGCGGTCTGCACGCAGAGTAGAATCTCGTGGGCGCGCGAGTCGTCTCCCGCGACATAGTGGCTGTCATTCGTCGCAATCAGTGGAATGCCGAGCTCGCGCTCCATCCGGTAGAGAGCCTCACGTACCGGCTTGTCTGGCTGAAGCCCATGGTCTTGCACCTCGAGGAAGAAGTTACCCTTGCCGAAGATCTCCTCAAACCGTCCGGCCGTGCGCTTCGCCTCGTCATACTTGCCGGCCATCAGGTGCTGATTCAACTCACCCGCCAGGCAGCCCGAAAACCCAATCAGGCCCTTCGCATGGCGCGAGAGAAACTCCTTCGACACACGCGGCTTGCGATAGAAGCCATGCAGCGCAGCCTCGCTGGTGAGCCGCACTAGATTGCGATAACCCTCTTCGTTCTCCGCAAGCACTAAGAAATGGTTGTAGCCGCCCGACAGATCGCGGTGATTCTCCGTCTCCGACAGATACAGTTCGCATCCAAGAATCGGCTTGATACCCTTCTTCTGCATAGCATCGAAGAAGTGGACTGCACCATAAATATTGCCATGGTCGGTCATCGCCGCGGCCGTCTGGCCCAGCTTGCTGAGGTGGCTGGCAAGCTTGTCAACGTCACACGCGCCGTCGAGAAGGGAGTAGTCCGTATGGAGATGAAGATGCGTAAACTCGGCAGCCATACCTCTATCTTAAGCCTCGGCCCCGTGAGGAAAACGCGTCACTAATTCGCCTGCACCACGCTCGATTCCTGCTTCATCCAACGAGGCTGGTCGCCAGGTCGTAGTACAAGTCAACCGCTTCAAGCAGTTCCTTCTTAGCAATCTTCTCGTCGGGCGTATGAGCTACATGAATCGACCCCGGCCCAAGCAAAAACGGCTCGCCCCAGTTCGTCAGTGTCGGAATATCCGTCGCAAACTTCGCCACCATCGTCGGCAGATTGCCGACCTTCCGCATCCGAACATAGCTCAAGTCGAGCGAGAAGGTCACCTTCGCGCGATCTCCGACTGTCTTCAGAATCGCCTCCTTGATCTCCTCGGAAGGACCGACGGTGCGAATCAGAATATGCGCCTCTGCCTTATCGGCAATCACATTCGGCGCACGCCCTCCGTGAATTAGGCCGATGTTCAGTGTCGACGGTCCGATCTCCTGCTCGACGGGCAACGGCATCTTCCTGACGTCTTCCAGTGCCTCAAGCAACTTCTCGATAGCCGACTCTCCTAGCTCCGGGTACGCCGAGTGTGCCATGCGCCCGCTCGTCCGCAACTCCACTCGCAAGGCACCTTTTGTAGCGAGCGCAAGCCGGTTGTCCGTAGGTTCACCATTGATCAGAAACTTTGACCCCTTGGCATGGAGATTGGCCATCTTCGCTCCGGCCGAGTCACGTTCTTCGCCTACAACAAACAGCAACCCAACCTTCACGCCTGCCTCTCCGAGGCGATCGGCTGCAGCGATCTGAGCGGCCATGATTCCCTTCGCATCGCACGCCCCGCGCCCGTACACAAACTCGTCGTCTTCGCTCGATCCAAAAAAGGGAGGCACCGTATCCATATGCGTCGAAAGTACGACATCCGGCGTCACTCCCGGCAACCCGGCATAGACATTGAACCGGTCTCCGGTACCGCATCCCGGCGTCGAGCTGTCCGGCTGCGAGACGGGCGTACACTCCACTGCGTACCGCTGATTCCTCAAATACTCCTGCAAAAAGACTCCGGCGAGGCCCTCATGATAAGTCGTGGAATCGATATCGACGAGATGTCTCGTCAGTTGAATAGGATCTACAGGCATAGCTCCAGCATACGATAAGACCTAATCGCTTCAGCGGGTCGCCCGATAGACTGAAAGGGATGACGCAAGTACCCTCACACATTCGCTCGATTGAAGATCTGCACGGTCCGGCAGGCAAGCTGGAGGCCGTGCTGAACACGGGCCGCCCCGACGCACCATACGCCGCTCTCGTCTGCCACCCGCATCCGCTTGGCGGCGGCACCATGCACAACAAGGTTGTCTATCACACCATGAAAGCCTTTTCGTCACGGGGCCTGCCGGTCCTGCGCTTCAACTTTCGCGGCGTGGGTCTCAGTGATGGTACCTTCGACCATGGACGCGGCGAACAAGATGACACTCGTGCCGCACTCGACTGGCTGGACGCGAACCTGCACCTCCCAATCCTGCTGGCAGGCTTCTCATTTGGTTCATTCGTAGGGATGCGAACCGCCTGTGGAGACCCGCGCGTTAACGGACTGATTGGCCTCGGGGTTCCCGTCCTCGCTGAAGGACGCACCTACAGCTACGAGTTCCTCGAGCACTGCACACAGCCAAAACTCTTCGTCTGCGGAGCCGAGGATCAGTTCGGCCCGCGCGATGCCGTGGAGCCAATGCTGCAGCGCGCCGCCGACCCAAAACGCATGGTATGGATTGAAGGTGCGGAACACTTCTTTCAGGGAACGCCTGCGTCACCCGAAGCAAAACTGGATAAGATGCAGGCCCAGATCCTCGAATGGCTCCGCGAAACCTTCGGACTGAACCAATAAAGGGCTGACGGCTAAGCTGCGGATCGCTTCTCAGGAAGCGGGCTCGAAAGCCAGTCGCGCATCGCCTTATTGCACGCCTCCGGCATCTCTTCAAACGCGATATGGCCGACGCCCGGCAGCACGATCAGGCTCGACCGCCTTAGGGTGCGCTCGAGTTGCCGCGCCGAAGCGAGGCCGACCGCGCGGTCGCGATCACCCCAGATCAGCAAAGTGGGCTTCTCCGCTATCTGCGCCAGGACAGATCGCAGATGGGCCATGTCCGTCGACCAGCCGCGCACGATCTTAAGAATGTGGTCGACAGTCCCAGGAATGTGTAGCCCTGATATGTAGCCCTCCAGCGCCTGTTCCGGGACTCGCGAAGGGTCGCCGTACATGCGGCTCAAAGCCACTCCCTTGAGCATCCGAGGCAAAAAAGGAATTCGTTTGGCGAACCATACTCCAAACCTGGTCTGGTAGAAAGCGACGAGATGCCGGCCTAGGTCGCAATAAGGATTCGCCGGAGCGAACAAGATCAGCCGCCGCACGCGACCGGGATGCCGGGCGGCCAGCATCATCGCCACAGCTCCGCCGTGCGAGTGGCCTGCGACATCTGCCTCCGTGAGGCCAAGCGCATCCATCGCTTCAACGATTCGGTCAGCCGTTGCCTCAAGGCTCGCATCCAGTCCAGGAACGCGGTCCGACTCCCCCATATTGCAGGAATCAAGAGCGTAGACATTGGCATGGTTCGCGAGAAAGCTGATATTTCTGCGCCAGTTTCGTGCCGAACCAACCAATCCATGCAAGAGAACGAGGGGGTACCCGGTGCCCGCACGCTGGTAGTGAACTCTGGCCCCGTCCACTACAACAAAGCCCTCTTCAATGTCGGCTGGACTCCTCAATTCCCTGCAATCCTTTCGTCACAATCTGCTGCAAATCCAGGGCCCGCTTCAAGCAGAGCCAAAGTATGAATATTACAACAGGATGAATTATCCGTGGTCACTTTTTCACAATAATCTTCGTGCCAACACAGGAATTGTTGATCGCGCGAATCGTCCAAAAGCTTGAACATAGCCATCAACTAATATCTCGATTAAAGAATGGGTTATGATTTTCTGTAGCAAGTAACTGCTGTATTTACCGCAAACTTGGTGTTTCCGCTGCTCTTTGTTTGGCATGAGACGTGCTTGCAAGTAACATTGATTGGTTTTAGAGACGTATGAAAGACGCTGCACAGACGCGTATTCTTGCCATCGCGCTTGCAATCGCGACTCTGGCGGCCTGCGTTTTGGCTGCGATCAACCTGGAGCGCGAAAGTGGATTTGACGTCCCGACGGACGGCATCTGGTGGGTAGAAGCCTCCGGTGGCCTCCGGGCCGAGCGCGTACCTCCCGGTTCGTCCGGTGAGCGGGCTGGTGTCCGGACCGGCGACATCCTTGTAGCCATCAACGACCATCCCACCGAGCGTCTGGCTCCCTTTGTCCGCGAACTCTTCCGCCGCGGCATCTGGGCCCATGCCACCTACTCCATCCTCAGGCCAATGCCCGGCACCAGCGACCTGAAGACCGCACCTCGCCTTGATATCCAGGTCATCCTCGAGCCTACTGACCGATCGATCAACCAGGGTTTGCGCTTCATCGCTCTCGTCTACCTCTGCATTGGCATCTATGTGCTCTTCCGGCGTTGGACCGCACCAAAGTCGACACATTTCTACGTCTTCTGCCTTGTCTCCTTCGTCATGTACTCCTTCAAGTACACGACTGAACTGGATCTCTTCGACTCGATCATCTACTGGGGCAATATCGCCGCAGTAGCGATACAGCCTGCGCTCTTCCTGCACTTTGCCGTAAGCTTCGCCGGCGACCGCAGAGAGACGACCGCCGGCCGCGTGCGACGCCGTCTGCTGAGCGCTGCCCTGTATATTCCGGGCATTCTTCTCATTGGCCTTCAGTACTGGGCCCAGACCTTCTGGTCAGCGACAGAGATCCTGCGGCACCGCCTCGATCAGATCTCCGTTGGCTACCTTGCGCTCTACTACGTCATCGCCGCTGTGGTCTTTCGCTTTCGCTACCAGCGCGCCGAATCCGCGCTCGAGAGACAACAGCTTAAGTGGCTCACCCGCGGAACTCTTCTGGCCGTCACTCCGTTCACCCTCCTCTACGTCATCCCTTATCTGGCGGATTGGACCGTCCCGAGCCTCCTGACGAAGCTGGCCGGTCTCTCACTCGTCTTCCTTCCGTTGACGTTCAGCTGGGCGATCGTCCGCTACCGCCTGATGGATGTCGATCTCATCTTCAAGCGCGGTGTCACCTACACCTTGGCTACTGCGTCCCTCGTCGGCCTCTACTTCGGCGTCGTCGCGGTAACTGCTGAAATGGTTCACACCCGGCTTCCGAGTCTGCGGACATGGGGGCTGTTGGCAGCAATTATCATTACGGGCCTTGTATTTGATCCATTGAAGCGTGCAATTCAGGCGCGTGTCGACCGTATCTTCGACCAAAAACGCTTCGACTATCGCGAGACCCTGGTTGAGTTCGGTCGCGGCCTCAACTCACAGACCGATCTCCGGGCGCTGCTCGATTCCATCGTCGAGCGCCTCCCGCAGACGCTCCTCATCACCCGGGTCGCCGTCTTCCTCGCCGCCGAACCAGATGTCGCCCCTGGCGGGCGGCACTTTGAGCTGGCCGCCTCTCACGGCATGTCCAATCTCGATTCCTCCGAACTCGAAGCGCTCGACGTGCAGTTCCTTGACTTTGACCGGCCCGGCGCCCAGAGCCACATCTTCCTCGAGAACCCGCAGCACGTCATTCGCCTCCCTGAGGCGCAGCAGCGAAGCGCCGGCCGCCTGGACCTGAACTACTACCTTCCCTGCCGCGTCGCCAACCGCGAAGGCTCAGGCACCCGAACCGTCGCGGTCATCGGTCTCGGCCGCACCGGTGAGGGCGATTTCCTCTCCAGCGAAGACATGGAGCTGCTGGAGTCGTTGGCAGGCTACATCGGCATCGCCATCCAGAACGCGCAGCTCTATCGCCGCCTCGAGCAGAAGATCTCCGACTTCGAACGCCTGAAGGAATTCAACGAGAACATCGTCGAGTCGATCAACATCGGCATCTTCGCCGTCGACCTGGACGACCGCATCGAAAGCTGGAACGCCCAGATGGAGGTCATGTTCGCGAAATCGCGGGCCGAGGCGCTGCGACAGCCGATCTCTGAGCTCTTCCCTTCAGACTTCGTCACGCGTTTCAATGCCGCTCGCGACGAACAAGGAACCCACACCCTCTACAAGTTCCGGCTTGCATTGCCGTCGGGCGAAACCCGCATAGCTAACATCGCCATCGCTCCGCTCGTCACCCGCAACTTTGTCGCCATCGGTCGCATCATCCTTGTCGACGACATCACCGACCGCATCCAGATGGAGGCGCAGCTCACACAATCCGAGAAGCTCTCCTCCATCGGCCTGCTCGCCGCAGGCGTGGCCCACGAGGTCAACACTCCGCTGGCCGTCATCTCCAGTTATGCCCAGATGCTCAGCAAGCACATGCGTGACGACGCCCGCCTTGCACCGGTCCTCGAAAAGATTACACAACAGACCTTCCGAGCATCTGAGATCGTCAACGGCCTGCTCAACTTCTCTCGCACCAGCGGAAGTGAGTTTGCAAGCGTCGACCTGAACGAGTTACTACGCGACACTCTGGTGCTGCTCGATCACCAGATGAAGACGGCCAAGATTCACATCGAGACCAATTTCGATCCTCAACTCCCGCGCATCCATGGCAATCGCGGCAAGCTGCAACAGGTGATCCTCAACCTCATCCTGAACGCCCGGGACGCAATGTTCGGCTCGCCCACAGCTACGCTCCGCATCGCCACCTTTACCGGTGCAGGCCGCGTGCTTGTGCGCATCCAGGACTCCGGCGCGGGCATCGAGCGCGAAAACCTCCACCGCATCTACGACCCATTCTTCACCACCAAGACCCAGCCCCATGAGGGCGGCCATAAGGGCACCGGCCTGGGCCTCGCCGTCAGCTATGGAATCATTCAGGAACACGCCGGCAAGATTCATGTGGAAAGCGAGGTCGGCGTTGGCACAGCGTTCCAGCTTGAGTTCCCTGCTTCCGGAGCCAAACCTCTAGCCCATCCGTCGCGCACCTCCGCGACCCCGGAGACGGAGAGAAAGACGATTCATGTCTGACAGTACTCAAATTGCTACCGAGGTTCTTTCTCCGCACAACACCGAGCCTTCAACCGAAGGCAGCGCCAGAATCCTCATCATCGACGACGAGTCCGCAATCCGCGAGTCGCTCGATACCATGCTCACTCTCGAAGGCTTCGCCGTCACTCTGGCAAGCGACGGCGCTGCCGGCATGGATCTTCTAAGCCGCAACCAGTACGACCTGCTCCTACTCGACCTGGCGCTCCCAGGCGAAAGCGGTCTGGACCTGTTGCCGCGAATCGTCGAGATGCACCCCCAGCTTCCCGTGATCATGATCACCGCCTTCGGCACTATGGGCAACGTCGTCGACGCGATACGCGCCGGCGCAGAAAACTTCGTCCAGAAGCCGTGGGACAACGAGAAGCTGCTCGCGGACATCCGCACCGCCATCGCGCGCCACAAGGCCGAAGAAGAAAACGTACAGCTCAAGCGCACGCTGAAGCAGCGCTACAACTTCGCAAACATCGTGGGCAAGAGCGAGCCTATGCTCCGCCTCTTCGACCTCATCGCACAGGTCGCTCCCAGCCGCTCCACCGTCCTGCTGCAGGGCGAGAGCGGAACCGGCAAGGAACTCTTCGCCAAAGCCATCCACGCCAACTCCCCGCGGCGCGACAAACCATTCGTCCCCGTCAATACCGGCGCCGTACCATCCGAACTGCTGGAGTCTACTCTCTTCGGCCACGTCAAGGGCGCATTCACATCGGCCATTGCCTCCAAGAAGGGTCTCTTCGAAGTGGCCAACGGAGGCACACTCTTCCTCGACGAGATCGGCACCATGAGCCTCGACATGCAGGCCAAGATTCTGCGTGTCCTGCAGGACCGCCGCTTCATGCACGTCGGTGGCATCGCCGAGATACAGGTCGACGTCCGCATCATCGCAGCCACAAACGTCAACCTGCACGATGCGGTCCGCGCTGGCCGGTTCCGCGAGGACCTATTCTACCGCCTCAACGTCATTAACCTGGAGCTGCCGCCACTCCGCTCCCGCCGCGAAGATGTTCCGCTTCTGGCCACGCACTTCCTTCGGTTCTACGCAGAGGAGAACGGCATGGAAGAGCGCACACTCTCCCCCGAGGCGCTGCGAATCCTCATGGACTACGAGTGGCCAGGCAACGTCCGTGAGCTTGAAAATGCAATGGAGCGCGGAGTCGTCCTCTCGACCTCCAGGACGATCACCCCGGAACTCCTCCCGCCGCAGCTTACCGGCAACACGTACACCGCAGCTCTCCTCGAGCAGCGCCCCGACACCTCGCTCTTCGACCTCATGGAGGACATCGAGCGCCGCATCATCTCCGACCGCCTCGAGCGCTGCCACTGGAACCAGACCGAGGCCGCGGAGTACTTCCGCATCCCGCTCTCAACGCTGAACCAGAAGATCAAGCGCCTCAACGTCGAGATTAAAAAGCGCACACGCGACTAAGACACGACCACGGATGAACACGGATCCCGCCATGCTTCAATAAAACATCCGTGGCAATCCGCGGTCGCCTCATGGCTGAATCACAATCTTCATCGAATCCGGCTGCGGATGCGACGCGAGATCGATCGCCGCAACCACGTCCTCCAGAGAAAACCGGTGCGAGATAAGCTGAGTTAGATCGAAGCCGCTACGATAGCCTTCAAGCACGAGTTGAGCAACCGCATCATTGATCGTCACAGACGAGCTGTATGACCCCATCAGCGT
Source organism: uncultured Acidobacteriaceae bacterium (assembly GCA_963741395.1). GTDB lineage: Bacteria > Acidobacteriota > Terriglobia > Terriglobales > Acidobacteriaceae > Edaphobacter. Next base: position 11,140 of record CAVUHV010000004.1, on the reverse strand, counting down.
CTTCTCATCCATACACACAGCAGCCGGATCAAACGGAGCCTCGCCGTGCTGCGTCTGCGCGAACAGCACTACACGTCCCCCCGGACGAATTGCATCCATCGCCGTCCTGATAAGCGCATTGCCTCCAACCGCCACCAGAGCAACGTCCGCGCCTCTGCCGTCAGTAGCTGCCTTCACTGCACCGACGACATCACCCTTTGCATCCAGCGGCCGGTCAAGCCCGAACTTCGCCGCAACCGCATGACGCTCAGCGTAAAGGTCACTAGTAAGCACCGTCGCTCCTGTCCTGCGCGCGAGCGCCGCCAGCAGAATCCCAATCGGTCCTTGCCCAATCACCAGCACCGTGTCGTCCAGTTCGAGATTCAGCAGCTCAACTGCCTTGTAGCAGGTATTCACCGGCTCAATAAAAGCCGCCTGCTCAAACGGCACGCCATCCGGAATCTTCACCAGCCCCTTCCGCACAATCCAATCCATCACGCGGATGTACTCCGCAAAGCCCCCGCCCGAAGCCTCAAATCCCGCCGTGCAGCCGACCTTCTTGTACGTCTCACACTGAGCGAACGTCTGCTTGCGGCAATAGAAACACTCACCGCACGGAATATGGTGATACGCCATCACACGATCGCCCACCGCAAACCCGCTCACTCCATCGCCGACCTTCACGATCGTCCCTGCCATCTCGTGACCAAACACCCGCGGAGCCGAGTGCGAACCGGTATGAATCTTCTTGAGGTCCGTCCCGCAGATCCCGCACGTATGAATCTTCACCAGCACCTCTCCCGCACCAATCGCCGGCACAGGAACTGTCTCTACACGCACATCCTTGACCCCGCGGTACACCGCAGCACGCATCGTGGTCGGAACCACGAACGCCTCGCTAGACACTTCCACTTCCAATGAGTTTGTCGACATCTTTCTCTTTCATAAATCCAACAATTAAGTCTCGCATAGCCTCAGCCGCGCGGGCACTGTGGGTGCCAAGATGCATCAATGACCGCCAGTATTGGGGTTTGAACGCAACGTAGCCAAGAAACGGCAGCATCTTCAGATGCCCCTGGTCGATAAACCGGTTCAAATCCGGCAACGTCGCACCTGCCGCATCCGACACCCCCTTGATGCAGAGCGCAGGAATCCTCCGCATAGCGGCCATTCTTGCGACCGTCGCCGCCTCCATATCCACGAGGGTCGCTCCCGGATACGTCGCCGCCAGCCTCGCCTTCTCCTCCGCATCGGCAACGCGAGCCGTTGTGACTAATCTTCTTCCGCAGGTTGTAGCCCCGAACTGCTCTCCCGTCAGCGCATCGATCACTCCCGTAGCAACCTGAGCCGTCCCAGCGCCAGTTTCCGCGTTCAGCGCACCTGCCCAACCCACCGAGAGCACCATCTCAAGCGCACCATCACGCTCCGCCTCTCCAAACGCCCGCCGAGCAGCGTCGGATCCCATTCCGGCACACACCGCAACCCACTCATCCGCGCCGTGTCGCAGCGTCCATTTCTTCGCTCCTGGAGTCGAGACCTTTACCCGCTTCCAATCCTTCACCAACGGCCTCAACTCCCCTGGCAAAGCCGCGATGATCCCCACCCTCATGTTCGCGCAACTCCCGCGTCAAACGCCGGAGCATATCCGTTCGCCACAAACCACTCAATCGCGCTCCGCAGCGCGTTGTAGATAGGCAGCACCCTGAATCCAAGCTCCTGTTCGGCCTTCGCAGACGACGCGAACATCATCTTCCTGCCCATGCGCACCGCCTCAATCGTCGCGCGCGGTTCTTTGCCAAGCAGCCTGCCGGTGATGTTCTCATCGAAGAAGGCGAAGGCCATCGCAACAGCATGAGGCACCTTCCTCGTCGGCGATGGCAATCCCGTAATCGCCGACATGCGATCCAGTATCTGTTTCAGTGTCAGATTCTCGCCGCCCAGGATATAGCGCTCACCCGGTCTGCCGTGGTCAAGCGCGACCACGTGCATCCGCGCGACCTCATCCACATCCACAAGGTTCAAACCTGTATCGACATACGCCGGAAACTTCCTGTTCAGGAAATCCACAATGATGCGACCCGTCGGTGTGGGCTTCCAGTCGCCCGGCCCAATCGGTGTGGTCGGGTTCAGTATCATCACATGCTGCCCGTCATGTGCGGCCTTGATTGCTTCCTGTTCTCCAAGAAACTTCGACCGCTTGTACACCCCAATCATGTCCGCCAACGAAACCGGGGTGTCCTCGTCCACGATCGATCCGTCCGACTTGAATCCCATCGTCGCCACACTCGACGTGTAGACCACCCGCGGCACGCCTGTCTCCCGCGCCAGTCGCAGCAGCTCGCGCGTGCCATCGACATTCGCCGCATACATCTCCTGCGGATCACGCACCCACAACCGGTAGTCCGCCGCGACATGCACCAGCGCGTCGCATCCGCTCAGCGCAGATCGAAGCCCCTCCGGCTCACGCAGATCACCCGTAACGATCTCGGCTGGCAGGCCCTCAACTGTGGCGAGATTGCTGGTTTTGCGAGTTAGGAGACGAAGCTCTGCATTTTGTGCAGCATAGGCGCGCGCGACATGACTGCCGACAAACCCGGTTCCACCGGTGAGAAAAATCTTCATACGGCAACTTTGGAGAATCGGAGCTGTATCATTCGCGCAGATAGCACAGCCATCTCCAAAACCATCAGCAAAGTGGCTCCCAAAAGTGCAAAAAGACTGCCATCGTAGGTCGCCATCATGAAAGTCAGTGGGGGAACAATAACTGCGAACAGGGATAGTCCCGCGGCTGCAAGCCATCCGTCTGGGCTTGCGAAGCCTGCGCCCGCAAAGCTCGAAGCGATCATTGTTGCAATGCCACCGGTACACCAGACGCCCATAATTGCAAGTGCCGGATGCAGAGCGGAATTTCTGTGAGATGAGAAGAAAGCAATGATGAAGTATCCAGCAATCAGAGTGAGCGGACACACCAAACTCACTAAGATGGGATTATTGAACTCGTAACGCTTGATGGCATGAATAAAGATGTCTGGCGTCCAGAAAAATAAGGCACCGTACAGCGCCCAACGAAGGTTTTTCCTCTCGAATATCGTCTTTATCTTCACGACCGACTGGAAACCTCAACTAAAGTTTATTTCCACTTGAGTCGAGAAAGCTAGCCACAATCCCAAGTGACCTAATCCAGCTTCTCCGGCTCAATCTGAATATTCGTCTCGCCGGCGGCCTTCTTCTCCCAGTACTTCTTCACCCAGGCCTCGAAGCTCTTGCCTGCAGCCGTATCGCGGCCTGTAAAGGCCAAAGCCGTCACATCGGCATACGATACGTTCACCTTGGTGTGGGCATCCGCTGGGATGATTCGCACAAAAGAATCAGCCAGTGAACGGCCCGAGCGCCTATCAAAGAGATAACCGGTAATCTGGGAGCCATCTTTGCGCGTAATCGTGATGTCGCCGCGATAGTCGAACGCCTTCTCCAATGCCTCGCGAATCTCAGCCTCCGTCGCAAGGCTCGGAATCCACCCCTCGAGGTTTTCCCGTTCCCGACCGGCAATGTGCTCCAGCTCGTCGGCACTCTGGTGCCGGAGCTGCTCAATCTTCAGGTGTTCCTGCTGCTCTGTCGCCATGGCGCCTAGTCTCCTGAGACTGCCTGTAGTTCGTTATTGGCTGCACTCGTCTGAATCTGGACCAACGGACCCGCGTGCTCCGGGCGCCACTCATTCAACAGTTTCTTCGCATCGGCGTCAGGATACAGCGACGGGAACATATACTTCTTCGCAGTCACAAAGAATCCCTTCAGCGAGCTGAAGTTGTAATCCACCGCCGAGGCCTCATAACCCGAGTGCACCATGCAGTTCGCGCACTGCGGATTCCCGCTCTTCGCACCGTAGTTCTCCCACTGCGTCGTCTCCATCAGCTCCTGGAAGCTATCGGCATATCCGTCCTGAAGCAGGTAGCACGGCTTCTGCCAGCCAAAGATGGAGAACGTCGGCATGCCCCACGGCGTGCACTCAAAGTTCTGCTTCCCCATCAAAAATTCGGAGAAGAGTGGATGCGTGTTGAACTGCCACGTCTTCTTGCGATTCGAAAGGATCGCACGAAACATCCTGCGAGACTTCGCCTTCCCCAGAAAGTGGTTCTGGTCCGGAGCCTTGTCATACGTGTAACCCGGCGACACCATCATGCTCTCCACACCCGTCGCCATCAATTCATCAAAGTGAGCGCGCACTGAGTTGGGGTCGGCGCCATCGAACAACGTCGTGTTGGTCGTCACACGGAACCCCGCCGACACAGCAGCGCGGATCCCTTCCATAGCGATCTCATGCCCACCCTCACGGCAAACCGAAAAGTCGTGATGCTCCTTCTGCCCGTCCAGATGCACCGAGAACGAAAGATACTTGCTGGGCTTGAACAGGTGCAGCTTCTCCTTCAACAGAAGAGCATTCGTGCACATGTAGACGTACTTCTTTCGCGCCACCAGGCCAGCGACGATCTCCGGCATCTTCGGATGCAGCAACGGCTCGCCGCCGGGAATCGACACCATCGGCGTTCCGCACTCCTCCACCGCCTTGAAGCACTCCTCGGGGGACAGGTCCTGCTTCAAAATATGCGCAGGGTACTGGATCTTTCCGCAACCGGCGCACGCCAGGTTGCAGCGGAAGAGCGGCTCCAGCATCAGAACCAGCGGATACCGCTTGCGGCCCTTCAGCTTCTGCTTCAGTACATAAGTTGCAACCGTCCAGGCTTGTGACACTGGTACTGCCATGCGATCTCTCCTCCAGATAAGTCATGCTGCGGCTTACGCTGCTTCTGCCGCTTCGCGCTCCATCGCGCGCCGGTACGTTGTCAGGGCCAACAACGGAAAATACTGCTTGTACAAGTGATACCCAAGATAAAAGACGCGCGGGAACCCTGTTCCGGTGTAATAACTTTCACCATTGCGTCCGGGTACAAGTTCGTCCCAGCTTCCATCCGCATGCTGCCGCTCGATCAACCAGCGAACACCTTTGGCCACTGAGTCCGAGCGCGTATCGCCTGCCGCAAGCAACCCAAGCACCGCCCACGCCGTCTGCGACGGAGTACTCGGCCCGATGCCCCGCTGGTTCGGATCGTCGTACGTCCCGCACGTCTCACCCCAGCCGCCGTCGGCATTCTGCACCATCCGAATCCACTCGGCTGCCTGCTGCACCGCAGGCTCGTGGTTCCAGAAACCCATCGCCTCCAGCCCACGCAGCACCAGGAATGTGCCATACAGATAGTTCACTCCCCAGCGGCCAAACCAGCTTCCGTCCGGCTCCTGTTCCTTGAGGATGAACTGAATGGCCTTCTCGACCCGCGGGTCTTTCCGCGTGAAGCCATATTGCGCCAGCATCTCCAGCATCCGGCCCGTAATATCAACCGTCGGCGGATCAAGCATCGCGTTATGGTCGGCGAACGGGATGTACTGGAAGATCATCTTCGTGTTGTCTTTATCGAAACTGGCCCAGCCACCGTTCCTGCACTGCATCGCCCAAACCCAATTGATAGCACGCTGGCACACTTCATACTGATAGCGCTCCCGCGGATTCTCCACGCAGTTAAGCGCCATCAGAACTTGTCCAGTATCATCGACATCCGGGTAAAACTCATTGTTAAACTCGAAGTACCATCCGCCCGGCTCGACCTTCGGGGCCTTCTTGGCCCAGTCGCCCTTCTGCCGAACCTCCTTCGAGAGAATCCAGTCGGCCGCCTTCAGCATCCGTTGATCGTTCCGATCGACACCCGCCTCGCCCAACGCATACATCGCCTGTGCCGTATCCCACACCGGCGGGAAGCAAGGCTGCATCCGGAAGGTCGGAACCGGATAGTCTTCGGTCCCTTCAGGGCAGTCGATCCCCAGCTTCTCAAACTCATCTATCGCCCTGATTACGTGCGGATCGTCCACCGAGTAATTCAAGCAGCGCAGCGCAACGATCGAGTTCAGCATCGCCGGATAAATCGCACCGAGGCCGTCCGACTTCTCAAAACGCTCGAGCATCCACTTCTCCGCCTTCTTGATCGCGACCTTCCGCAGCGGACGAATATGCACGCGCTCAAACCAGTGCGTCAGGCGGTCCAGGAAGAGGAAGAAATTCCGCCAGCTGATCAGGCTCTTCCTGTCCCAGCGCAGATGCAAGTTCGCGTTCTTGCGCCCACCAACAAACAGCTCATCGATCCCCTGTTCGGGAGGAATCTTCTTAAACGGCTTCTTCGCATAGATGATCGACAGCGGCACCAGAATCCCGCGCGACCAGGAAGATATCTCGTAGATATTGAAGTAAAACCAGTTCGGAAACAGGACAATCTCAGGCGGAATCGCCGGGACCGCGTCGTAGTCATACTGCCCAAGCGCGCACAGATAGATCTTCGTAAAGGTATTGCACTCTGTCACGCCGCCATGAGCCAGAACCCACTCCCGCGCCTTCACCATCACCGGATCGTCCTGCGACCACCCCATCAGCTTCAGCGCCAGGTACGCCTTCACCCCGTAGCTGATATTCGACGGGCCGCCCGGATACAAGCTCCATCCGCCATCTTCGTTCTGGTGGCGGAGAATCTCGTTCACCGCCCGCTGCATCTTGGCCCGATCGCCCGTGCCTAGCAGCGTATGCATAAAGATATAGTCTGACTCCAGCATGCTGTCGGCTTCCAACTCGCCGCACCAGTAGCCGTCGGAGTGCTGCTGCCCGAGCAGCCACTCTTTGGCGCGCTCGATGCCGTTGATCACCCGGTCCAGGCCAAGATCCAGCCGTCCAAAGCGTGGCTGTGCGGTCTTTGTAGCCGTCTGCGGGTTTCTTGAAGATTGACTCATGTACGACAAACTCTCTGGGTACTCCTTCGCGCTTCTACCGGGTCGCCGGAGGAGCGGACGCTATAGCTTGGACGATCTCCGGCGGCAGACCGAAGCGTACATTTTCCGGCATAACTTCCACTTCATCAACGGAGCCGTATCCCTTCGTCTGCAGATACGTCACGACCTCCTGCACCAGAACCTCCGGTGCCGAAGCCCCTGCCGTCACGGCAACCGTATCGACGCCGTTCAACCACTCCGGCTGAACATCCTCCGCCTTGTCGATCAAGTACGAGTTCGTGCCCAGGTTCTGCGACACCTCAACCAGCCGGTTCGAGTTCGAGCTGTTCCGCGAACCCACGACCAGCACCACATCCGCCCCGTGCGCCACGTTCTTCACCGCCGTCTGCCGGTTCTCCGTCGCGTAGCAAATGTCCTGCGCGTGCGGTCCCACAATGTTTGGAAACCTCTTCTTCAACGCATCGATCATGTACTTCGCCTCGTCCAGGGAGAGTGTCGTCTGTGTCAGATACGCCACCTTATTCGGGTCCGGCACCACCAGCGCCTGCACCTCAGCCACAGTCGAGACCACCTGCGTCACATCCGGAGCCTCGCCCTGTGTCCCCTCAACTTCTTCATGGTCACGATGACCCACCAGAACCAGCGAATACCCCTGCTTGGCGAACTTGATCGCCTCCACATGTACCTTCGTCACCAACGGACAGGTCGCATCCACCACCTTCAGCCCGCGCTCCTTCGCCCGCTCCCGCACCGCCGGCGAAACACCGTGCGCCGAGTAGATCACCCGCGCCCCCTCCGGAACCTCGTCCAGCTCATTGACGAAGATCGCGCCCTTCTTCGATAAGTCATTGACAACATAGCTGTTGTGCACGATCTCCTTGCGCACGTAGATCGGCGCACCAAAAGTCTCCAGCGCAATTCGCACAATGTCGATCGCGCGGACCACGCCGGCGCAGAAGCCGCGGGGCTTGAGAAGGAGGACTCGCTTTGTCTTTGAAGTTGTGCCGGCGTCGGCTATGGCAGCATGGTCGAGGGTCGTAGTCGTCACCAATTTAGTATATCGCGTTTATCGTTTCGTTAACCCAAATCCGAACCACCGCTGGTGCGCGAAACTCCCCTACCTCAACCCTTGTAAGTGACACCAAAAGAACGCAAAACACCCCATCCCGCATTCGCAGACCCTTATCGGTTGGCCCAGATGTTCTCCTGGGAAGCGGCTCTGCTTACTACGCGCAGCCTGGGTGACCGCAGTTACAGCGAAGGGTCATGAACTTTTTAGAGTCCTCGCACTGTAGCGAGCAGTACTTGCTGCCTGGCGCGGCCATACAGGTACAGCCTTCCTTGGCGCACTTCTGGGGCTCTGTAGCAGCCATAGACGGGCCCTCCATCACCTTGCATTCTTCGGATGCCACCCATCTTCCCAGGGATGTCATCCCTCCGACGAAATCCCGCTTACCGGCTGCTCTCGAGCAACTGCTCCGCATGCTTCAGGCTCGTCTCTGTCAGCTTCGCGCCACTCAACATCCGGGCAATCTCCTGGGTTCTCTCCGCGTCCTCCATCAACCGGATCGTCGTCTGCGTCCGCCCCTGCCTCTCTGTCTTCTCAATCACGAGATGCTGGTCTCCAAACGCCGCGATCTGAGGAAGATGCGTAATGCACAACACCTGTTGCCCCCTCGAAAGCGTCTTCAACTTCCGCCCCACCGCCTCGGCCGCCCTTCCGCCGATGCCGATATCAATCTCATCGAAGACCAGCGTCCGCGGCAGCGCCGTCTTCCTCTTTCTGCCCGCGCCACCCGAAGCGCCCTCTTCCACGGTCACCTTCAGCGCCAGCATCACCCGCGACATCTCGCCGCCCGAGGCAATCTCGGCCAGAGGCTTCAGCGGCTCACCCGCATTTGTCGCAATCAGGCACTCCACCTGATCCCACCCCTGCACCGCCCAATGCTCCCGGCTCTTCTCCGCCGACACTCGCACATGAAACTTCACATTCATTGCAAGATCATTAATTTGCGACACAGCCAGCTTCTCCAACCGCTTCGCCGCCTCAGTCCGCGCTGCCGTCAACTGCGCCGCCGCCGCCTCATAAGCCGCAGCATCCTTCTCCTGCTTCAACTTCAACTCCGCAAGCAACGCGTCGCGGTTTTCAACCTCGGCGAGCTTCTGCGCCGCCTCCGCGCCAAACGCAATCACTTCCGCCAGCGTCTGCCCATACTTACGTTTCAGCCGGTCGAGCGCCGCCAGCCGGTCTTCAATCTCCTCAAGCCTCCCGGGCGAAGCATTGATTGTGTCGGCAAAGTCACGAACCCCGGCATCCACGTCCTCAACGATCGCCTTCGCCGAAGCCAGTTGCTGAGCCGGTTCAACAAATCGCGCATCAAACCGCGCCAACTCCTCCAGATGCTTTAGTGCCGCACCGAGCGTCGTCTCCGCCGCACTCTCACTCTCATACAGCAACTCATGCGCGCTCATCGCCGCCGTGTACAGTCGCTCCGAATTGCTAAGCACGCGCTTCTCAGCCTCGAGTTGCACGTCCTCATCCTCAGCGCTTAGCCCCGCCTGCTCAATCTCCCTGGTCTGAAACCGCCACAAATCCGCCATCCGCAACCGATCCTGCTCGGCTGACTGCAACTCGTTCAGCTTGTCCGTCGTAGCCTTCCAGTTTGCGAACGCCTCAGCAACAGCATCGAAAGAAATCCCGCCGAACCGGTCCAGCAACCCGCGCTGCTGCGCCTGATCAAAAGAGCTCAGCGTCTCAATCTGCGCATGCACCAGCGCCAGCTCAGGCGAAAGCTGTCTTAACACACCAACAGTCGCCGGCTGATTATTAACGAAGACCCTTCCCTTCCCATTCGCCAGAATCTCGCGCCGCAGCAGAATCTGCTCTTCCTCAACGTCAATCCCATTCGCCTCAAGAACTGCGCCCGCACCCGGCGTCATCTCAAAGACGCAACTCACCACCGCCTTCTCCGTCCCATGCCGAACCACATCGCTCGACGCCTTGCCACCCAGCAGAAGCACCAGCGCATCAATCAGAATCGACTTTCCCGCGCCCGTCTCGCCGGTCAAAAGATTCAGTCCAGTCCCAAACGTAGCGACCGCACAGTCGATCACAGCATAGTTTTCCGCGCGTAACTCCAGCAGCATCTTTCAGAGCCTCAGGCAACGATGTACCGCGAGAATAGCAAACCTGATACCTGTCCATCATTTCGCCAGAAAACAGGCATCTCACTAGGTGCCTACCCGCTCAGCAACCGAGTCCAACGATTTACACTACCGATGGTGGACCCTAAATGATGATCTCGATTCTCCCCCTTGCTCTTTACCTCTTTCAGGACGACGCCTCCGCTCCTCCGCCGGCCGCTAACTCGAGCGCGCTCGGCGAGATGATTCACAACAGCGGTCCCGTCGCCTTCACGGTGCTCGTCATCCTCCTCATCGCCAGCATCTTCTCCTGGGCAATCATGTTCTCCAAGTGGTCCAGCTTCTCGCGCGCCCACAAGCAGGGCTTGCGGTTCATCCGCGCCTTCCGAAAGTCCAGCCGCCTGAGCGAGATTGCCGCCGTCGCCGACCAGTTCAAGCCCAGCCCGCTCGTCGCCGTCTTTACCGAGATCCACGACGAATACCAGCGCCAGAACGGCGGCCGCGGACTCCCGCGCAATCCCGTCGCTCTCGAACGAGCCGCGCAGACCGCAGCCTCCGAAGCCCTCACCGCCATGGAGAGCCGCATGACATGGCTCGCCACCATCGCCGCTATCGCTCCCTTCATCGGCCTCTTCGGAACCGTCATGGGCATCATCGACGCCTTCCACGGTCTCGGCCAGGCGGGCTCCGCCACCCTCCGCGCCGTGGCGCCCGGAATCTCTGAGGCCCTCATTACCACTGCCGCCGGTCTCGCCGTCGCCATCCCCGCCGTCGTCGGCTACAACCAGCTCACCGCGCGTCTCCGCGAGTTCGCCGCGCGTATGGACGACTTCGGCCGCGAACTCCTCAACGCCATCGAGAACGCCGCCATGCTCGCACCCCCGCAGCAGCCGCAGCCTCCCGCACCGACCTACGCGCCGGTTGAAGAACCCCGCCGGAGGAACTTCTAGCGATGGCCTTCTCCTCCAAGGGACACACCCAGACCACACTCGCCGAGATCAACATCACGCCTCTCGTCGACGTCGTCCTCGTGCTCCTGCTCATCTTCATGCTCACCGCGCCCGTTCTGCAGTCCGGTATCGATGTCGCAATTCCGAAGACGCGCACCGTCAACCAGGTCACTGAGCAGCGCATGGTTGTCACCATCGACAAAGAGCAGAACGTCTTCCTCCAGGACAAGCCCGTCAACGTC